>NZ_RXZH01000001.1 GCF_003970385.1 Vibrio aquaticus
TACATTGGCTCTACATGGAGCCGAATGGTCTTATCGATACCATCTGATTCAACCGCTATTTCGATGTAAGCTGCTGACTTGGTTCTGATGGTCTTACAAAGTTTGCTGTAGTGCTGTTCTGACAACCGATGATGGAAAAATTCGAGAAACTTCTGACCAATTAGGCTCTTGTGATCACTCTGATAAAAGCTAACGAAAGCGGGGTTGACGTAGAACATGCTGTGGCTGTCATCAATACCGTCACAGATGACGATACCATCAGATAAAGTATCGAGAACGTTGTTCTTAAAATCACTAGGTTTGTTTGTTGATGATGTTTCGGTCGTAAATAGTGAAGGCAGAGAAAATTTCATTCAGTTACCCCCTGAATAGCTATATGCATGTTGTTTTACATAAGGTTAGTCTGCTTCAGTTATTACAGCAAATAATTACGGCGAGGAGGAGTGTATTGAATGGCAAATTGAGGTGATTGTGTGGAGGAATACATTTGTTATAGAAAGTCCAAGTGGAATCTTGGACTTTCATCAACCATTAACCGCGCTTCATTGCACAAGCGTAAGCGGTTGAAAATGCTTGTTCTTGGTATTGTTTCAGTCCGGTCTCTTTAAACTGAATAGCAAGCGGGTTACGTTTCAAACTTTCTTTAATTTCTGTTGTAGAAACAACCTCTACGTTCAATCCAGCAATCAATTGGATCGCTGCCTCGAGTTTGAAACCAACGGCACCGCCTGCAAATTTGCCTTTCGTTTGGCGTTGACGAATGACTACTTTCTCAATTTGGTAGTCTTCAACCAGCTTAGCGAATGAGAATTGGAACTTACGAACTTCTTCAGTGTCATTTGCGTTGCCAATAGAAATTTTAGCAACGCGACAATCCGGTAGGTGGACTACGCTATCCGCATGAGAAAGAAGACAGATTACGGCATCATTGCCTTTAAGTTCAACACCACAAATTTTCATGTTTATACCTAGTTAGTAATATCGCGGGCATTATAGCGAGCAAGTCACCGTAAAAGATAGTCATTGCGCTTCGTTTCTGGTGTCTAAGGGCACAACGGTCCGAGTTGAGCGACTTCTTCAATCATATAATCATTTCTCAGGTTTCTATAAACAACCGTATGCCAAACTTCGCCATTCTCAAGAGTGAACTCAATGGCATAATTGACGCCGTTAACAACTTGTGTTCTGACTTCGTTGACTTGTTTTAGCTTTGATGCGGTATTCATCTGAGAAAGTACTGTATTGACGGCACGCTGAGCTTCTGGGGTTAGCTCAGAAACACTCCAGCCACCTGCAAGTGCTTCGGTGCGGCACATCGGGCTGATTGACGCGGGATCTTTCTCTGGCTGTGTTGTTTGGCTGCAGCCGGCTAGTGTGGCGAGAGCTGTTAGAGAAACTAACCATACTTTATTCATGATAACTCCTTGGCAAAATAGTTAACTGACGGTTATGTATTAAAAGTAACCTACAAAACAGAATATGCACCGAGTATAACTACTCATAAGAGTTCAACATCAAAACAAAGTCAGAATAACGCCTTTTATTAACAACAAAACGGCTCATCTGTAGAAAGTTGATGCGATGAGCTGTTGCCGCTCTCTAAGAATAAAGCGGCAATTGAGCTATATTTATATCGGTGAGTCGAGTTGGGGGGAAATCTAACTGCTTGATATTTCGTGTATTGATTTAGGTATCACGGACTTGGTATTTGAATTGCTTAGTCTAAATAGTGTCGATGGTATCGCGACATGGATAACGATAACGTTGAAGGCAGTGGATGCATAGGACAAGGAAATGAGGAAAGTTGGATTATTACTCATCATATGTAGTGCGCTTATCGGGTGTAGTTCCAAGTTCGTCTACAACAATATGGATTGGTTGTTGGTCGAATACTTAGAAGATTATGTCGAGCTCGATAACGCGCAAGAAGATCTGGTAGAACGAAAGATTGAAGTCTTAAGTGAATGGCACCGCCGAGAAGAGATCCCGAATTATATTGCTCACCTAGATGAACTCATAGCGATTGAACCACAGGGCTTCACTATCGAGCAGTTACAAGTGCAGCAAGATAAGATACAGCAGCACTCGCTTCGTTTGGTCGCTCGAATTGCCCCTGAGATGTACGCGTTGGCGACAGAGCTATCGGATAGCCAAGTTGATGAATTGATGGACAGCATACGAGTGCGGCACACTAAATATAAGAAAAAGTACCAAAAGCTCAGCGAAGTCGAAACGAAAGCGCGATACAAAGAACGCATCGTCGATAGCCTCGAAACCTGGATGGATGATTTAACCCAAGATCAGTTGAAGATAGTTGATGATTGGGTCGATGAGCTCTATGTCACCACAGAGGATTGGATCAACTATCAAACCAATATGCGTATCGAAGTGAACTCCTTGCTTGATCACAGACTTAATGTCGCGAGCTTTCAGCCCCAGTTTAACAAGCTGATGTTTAACCCTGACAGTTTGTACCCGCCTCATCTAGAGAAAAAAATAGAGTTCAATAAGAAAATTGGTAATCAGTACTTGGTGAAAGTGATTAACGCCATGACGGATGAGCAAACGGAATATTACCGTGAAGAGTTGCAAGATTGGAAAGATCTGGCTCAATCTGTTTTATAGACATCCGTACAAATGAGATCGCTGACTATTTGAACAATCACCAAGGCGGGTTAGAGTAAAGGATTGTTTTCTAACACAGTCATTAAAATGGAATGGATTCTATTGTTTGGTGCGGGCGTCCTTGGTGGGATACTAAACAGCATCGCCGGAGGAGGGAGTTTTATTACCTTTCCTGCTCTTATGTTCGTTGGCGTGCCTCCTGTTATTGCTAACGCAACGAATACCTTTGCCGCTTGTGCCGGTTATATCAGTGGTACTTACGGCTTTCGTGACGATATTACCAACACTGGACAACGATTGGCACCGACGATTGTCTTGAGCCTTATCGGTGGTGCTCTTGGCGCCTATTTGCTCCTGACCGTTTCAGAAACGCAATTCTTAACGGCTATTCCATGGCTTTTACTTTTCGCGACCTTACTGTTTTTGTTTGGTGAGACGCTTAGCAGTGCCTTAAGCCGTATATCTCAATCATCAAGTAATGGTTCAAAATTGGGTTTGGCTGCGATCTCCATCATGTTGGTTGTCGTGTCGGCTTACGGCGGATTTTTTAATGCCGGTCTTGGTGTGGTGGTATTAAGTTATTTAGTCTTGGCGGGTTATCGCGACATCAACCAAATGAATGGCCTAAAATTGCTGATCTCTTCGTGCGTGTCTATTGTCGCGATTATTATCTTTGTGATTGATGGCTCGATCGATTGGGGACGAGGCGTCGCGGTGATGCTTGGCACTTTATCTGGTGGCTACGTAGCAGCACGTGTATCGCGTCAGATTGAGCAGAAATACGTCAAAGGGTTTGTGGGTTTTTCGAGCATTGTGATGACGGTTTATTTCTTTATTGATACTTATGCTTAGAACAAATAGTGAGCAATTGAGCATGGTCACATGCCGAGCTCTTTTGAGTTCAATTTAGGTTAATTTAGCTTCGATCTTGGCATACTGAATACATCCAATAGAGGGCACTTCAACCTGGAAGTGAACCTTGTCAGATGTAGGAGGAATTATGGATAGAAAACTAGGCAGAGTGATGTCGAGCAGCCGAATGATTACCTTCATTGCTTTTCTTGCCGCGACGTTTGCATGGGTGTTAAGCATGCCCGCGTTGTTTACGGTTTCGTTAATCGCGTTAGTCGCCAGCGGCATGTTGTATCTAAACGATAAGAGAAAAAGCGAAAAAAAGAGCGCCTAGCGGCGCTCCATCGAGAGTTAGAAGAAACCTAATGGATTAACGTCATAACTGATCAGTAGGTTTTTCGTGTTCTGATAATGGTCGAGCATCATTTTGTGCGTTTCGCGGCCGATACCAGACTTTTTATAGCCACCGAATGCCGCATGAGCAGGGTAGGCATGGTAACAGTTGACCCACACTCGTCCCGCTTCAATGTTTCGACCCATGCGATACGCTAGGTTCGCATCACGAGTCCAAACACCTGCGCCTAGGCCATATTCCGTGTCATTGGCAATGGCGAGTGCTTCTGCTTCATCTTTGAACTTAGTAACTGCAATTACAGGGCCGAAGATCTCTTCTTGGAAGACTCGCATCTTATTGTTGCCTTCAAGCAAGGTCGGTTGAATGTAGTAACCAGAACCGATGTCACCGGTCTGTTGCGAGATCTCACCACCAAACACCACTTTCGCGCCTTCCTGACGGCCAATCTCTAAATAGCTTAGAATTTTATCGAACTGCTCTTGTGACGCTTGTGCACCAACTTGAGTGTCCGTATCGAGTGGATTGCCTTGTTGGATGGTCTTAGCGCGCTCTGCGACTTTAGCAATGAACTGATCGTATACCGACTCATGCACCAGCACCCGTGAAGGACAGGTACAGACTTCCCCTTGGTTGAAGAAAGCCAGCAGAGTACCTTCAATACATTTATCAAGATATTCATCTTCGTGGTCAAACACATCAGGGAAATAGATATTCGGTGACTTACCGCCTAGCTCTACTGTCGAAGGAATTAGGCTGTCTGCCGCGCATTTAAGAATATGGTTACCGATCTCTGTTGAACCCGTAAAGGCCAGTTTGGCAATTCTGTTGCTGGTGGCAAGCGCTTGGCCTGCTTCACTACCAAAGCCGTTCACAATATTAACAACGCCTGCCGGGATAAGATCGCCGATTTTTTCCATCAATAATAGAATGGAAGTTGGGGTTTGCTCTGCGGGTTTGAGTACCACACAACAACCTGCGGCTAATGCGGGAGCGAGTTTCCAAGCAGCCATTAACATTGGGAAGTTCCATGGAATGATCTGCCCTACAACGCCAATCGGTTCAGGAAAATGGTAGCTGGCAGTATTGACGTCAAGCTCGGCCGCGCTGCCTTCTTGTGCGCGAATACAACCTGCAAAGTAGCGGAAATGGTCAACCACTAGCGGTAAATCGGCCGCTAGCGTTTCTCTGACTGGTTTGCCATTTTCCCAAGTTTCAGCAACCGCTAGTTCTTCAATATGTTGCTCAATTCTGTCGGCAATCTTTAGAAGTATATTTGAACGTTCAGTTACGCTGGTCGCTGCCCAGCTAGCGCGAACCTGATGAGCGGCATCAAGCGCCAAATTAATATCAGCTTCACCAGAGCGAGCGACTTGGCAATAGGCTTGGCCATTAACAGGTGACGTGTTGTCAAAGTATTCACCAGAGACAGGCTTAACCCATTCTCCCCCGATAAAGTTGTCATAGTGTGTCTTAAAGTTAACGACTGAACCTTGGCTGCCCGGTTGCGCGTAAATCATAAAAATTTCCTTATTGTGTTCACTTCTTTGAGTTTTTAAGTCGCTAATTTGTCACCGATGGACGGTGAACAATTCGCGAGTTATCAAAGTAGGTAACGCAAATCACAGACCAAATGTTAAAAACTTGTTGTAATTTTTATCTGAGGCTAGAGTATTCAAAGGCTACGAGATGGCGTTTAAAACAGAGGGAGTGACTGAACAGCAAAAGGTAACTGTTCAGTTGTTCAAAATTGGAACACTTTGATTGTTCAATATTGGGACAGCTATGGAATTACAATCTTTCTCAACAGATGGTTGGCTCGCTTCTTCTTGGGAGAGGAGCTCCAATGCAGGCTTGAAACAAATCAAAAAGCCTGACGATATCCACCTGCCTAACTCAATGTTGAAGGAGAGATGCTACACGTCGCAAGCGGTCATTGAGGCGGTAAAAGAGTCGGCACTTCCTTTGTTCAATCAAGTGCTTGCTCATAGTGATAGCCGCTTAATCTTAACCGACCCTGATGGGGTAGTACTTGCCGCTTGGGGCCAAGATAGATTTCGTGAACGTCTGTTATCCATCGCACTTGAGCCAGGAAGTTGCTGGCAAGAAAAGCTGAAAGGGACCAATGCAATTGGCACGGCCCTATATGAGAAAAGGGCAGTGTCTATCATCGGTGATCAGCACTTTATCAAACAGCATCGCTTTATCAGCTGTTCTGCGAGCCCTTTGTTTAATCCTGAAGGGCAGCTAGTGGGTGTGCTTGATATTACCAGTGAGCAGAGTCGACATGATGTGACCACGCAAGTGCTGGTGCAGAATATGGTGCAGCTCATTGAAAACCACCTACTGACCCATACGCCTGATGGTGCGATTCAAATCAATGTCGCTCACGATGAATCGGTATTAAAAAGTGGCTGGCAAGGGATCGTCATTGCTAACGAGCATGGTGAAGTATTAGCTCATAACCAAGTGGCGGCGCAGCTAATCCCTGATGTAACACTAGTGGGGGCGAGTATTGATACGCTCTTTGAACGATCTAATATGGGGTCGCAACCTCTCATCTTCGACAAAAAGGGGCTCGGCAAGCGAACGCTACCGAAAAAGAGCTTAACCCCATCCAGTCAGCTCCATTATGGAGAAGACAAGATTGAACTTGCTTGGCAGCAGGCAAACAAAGTGATAGGGCGTGATATTAATTTGCTTATCCTTGGAGAAACAGGGGTTGGCAAAGGCGAATTTGTCAAAGCGTTGCACAAACAAAGCGACCGAGCGAAGCATGCGTTAATCACAGTCAACTGCGGTGCCTTGCCTAAAGATCTCATCGAATCGGAATTGTTTGGCCATGCTCCCGGCGCGTTTACGGGCGCGAGCAAAAATGGCTATTTGGGTAAGATTAGGCAAGCGGATAAAGGGGTGTTGTTCCTCGATGAAATCGGAGAAATGCCGTTAGATGCGCAGTGCCGCCTGCTAACCGTTTTACAAGACAAGATGGTCATGCCGGTTGGTGAGGCAAAAAGCCATCGTGTCGATATCCAAGTCATCTCCGCCACACACCAGAACCTTCAGCAATTGGTCGAGCAAGGTAAGTTTAGAGAAGATCTGTACTATCGTTTAAACGGTCTGGTTGTGACTTTACCTCCACTCAGAGAAAGGCAAGACAAAGAAAGCCTTATCCAAGCCATCTTCGGGAAGTATAAGCAAGGCTATCAGTCGATCTCCCCCGCTTTAATGGAAGGGCTGCTAAGCTACCACTGGAAGGGAAATTTACGGGAACTGGATAACCTTCTTAAGGTGACAGCACTTATTGCCAATGAACAAGACGAGCTGACAGCAGAACATATTCCGCAGCATTTTGCTCAGCCGTTGATGAGCCAAGCGAAAGCCGTAGATGAGTGTCAGGAAGCCGATCTCAATACGACATTAAATCAAACCCTAATCACGGCTTACCAGAGCCATAAAGGCAATATAAGTAAGGTTTCACGCGTATTGGGCGTGAGTCGCAATACTGTCTATCGCAAGCTTAAAGTGTTGGGGCTTTTGCCGTCTAACGAATAGTTTGACCAGATATGGCCGGATGATAGAGCGGTTGAATGACATGTCCCTCGGGATCTTTGCAATGGAAGCTTCTTGCGCCATCGCTATGGTCGTGTGGGGCGTCGAGTAATGTCACGCCTTTAAACTGCATGTATTCATACCATTCGTGTAATTGCTCTTTGCTATCCACAATCAAACCAAAATGATCGACGCTAATAGGCGAGCATATTCTTTGCGCAGTGGCACGGCCTAATGAGAGGTTGTCGCAGCCGTTAGTCAGGTAAATCAGATTCTTGCTCGCACGGCGTAGAACTTTCATGCCTAGAATATCGGTATAAAACGTTTCACATTCCTCAAACTTTTGCACCACCAAGGCGATATGCCTGATCCCCGAAAACGATGTTGGTCTTTCCATGACGACTTTTCCTTGTATTGAATTTTATTTATTATTGTATACAATAATTTCATGATATGGCAATGACGTGATAATCAGTTCAGGGAAGAATGATGAGTATGTACTGTATAGTAGTTTCTAATCGTGTGAAGGAAGGTAAAGAAAAGGAGTACCTAGCAATCATGCAGGAGAACGCGAAATCTTCAGTTAGTAATGAGGTTGGTTGTATACAATTTGATGTTCTCGGAGACACAGATAACCCGCAGTTATTCCATCTTTATGAAATCTATCATTCTTCAAAAGCGCTAGCTGAACACAAAACGACACCACATTATTTATCTAGCCGAGAAAAGTTGGCCAATATTGTTGTTGAGCAATCGGTCATTCGTTCAAATGTCGTTATGATGAATAGCAAAAAATAACAAAGGGAGAGAAGCGCATGCTTTGGAAAGTGTATCTGAGCGGAGAAATCCATACCGATTGGCGTGAAAGAATTATTGAGGGTGCAAAGGCGCGTGATCTTAATGTTCATTTCTTTTCTGCCAATACGGATCACGAGTCTAGTGACGCAGCAGGAGACTTGCTTAGAGCGAATGAATCCAACTTTTGGCGCGATCATCAGTCTTCAAAGGTCAATGCAATTCGAACATCGACGCTGATTAAGCAGTGCGATATAGGTGTGGTGCGCTTTGGCGACAAATATCGTCAGTGGAATGCGGCTTTTGATGCGGGTACGCTAGCAGCTCTTGGTAAACCGTTTATTACTTTGCATGACGAAGCGTTGATACATCCGCTCAAAGAGGTGGATGCCGCTGCCATGGCTTGGGCTGAAACGCCAGAGCAAGTGGTCGAGCTACTCAGTTACGTGATTAACTCGTAATGAAAAGAGGAGCTAAATTAGCTCCTCTTTAATTTTAAAACCTAGCCGATTAATGCGCCTTGTTGCTGCGCCTGTTTTACTAAAGCCTGACGTTGAGTTTCCTTTTCTGATACCACATTATTGTCCTTTGGAGTGTGTTGTTCCTCAGTTTGTGGAACGAATACAAAGTACTTATTAATAGTCATCTCAAGAGCCTCAATTATGATTTTTCTAACCATCCAGGTTAATTCGGTCACCGTTTCTGCAGGTTATGCAGTTCCATGTTTAGGTTTCAAAAAATAGAGGATGCTTAGTAACTAAGCATCCTCCTTATGCAACTTAATTATAGTAGGAGATCCGGGTATTAATAAATACCGTACTCCACCTTTAAGTTATTTCTTACACGTCGTAAGTAGTAGACGCTGTATCGCCGCCTGTACCAGTCCAGTTTGTGTGGAAGAACTCACCACGTGGACGGTCTGTACGCTCGTAAGTGTGAGCACCGAAGTAGTCACGTTGAGCTTGAAGCAGGTTAGCTGGTAGACGAGCTGTTGTGTAACCGTCTAGGAAAGATAGCGCAGAAATCGTACATGGCATTGGGATACCAGACTCAAGAGATTTCGCCGCTACTTTACGCCATGCCACTAGGCTGCTTTGTAGGATGTTTTTGAAGTAGTCGTCAGAACCTAGGAACGCGATGTCTGGGTTTGCTTCGTACGCATCACGGATGTTACCTAGGAATGCAGAGCGGATGATACAACCACCACGCCACATTAGCGCTACGTTACCGTAGTTTAGGTCCCAGCCGTTTTCGTTCGATGCTTCACGCATTAGCATGAAACCTTGAGCGTAAGAAATGATCTTAGAAGCTAGTAGAGCTTGACGAAGTGCATCAACCCACTCTTGCTTGTCGCCTTCAACTGGTGTGATTGTTTTCTCAAACAAAGCTTCCGCTTCAACACGTTGGTCTTTAAGAGCAGACAGGCAACGAGAGAATACAGACTCAGAGATTAGAGTCAGTGGGATACCTAGGTCTAGTGCGTTGATACCAGTCCACTTACCAGTACCTTTTTGGCCTGCAGTGTCTAGGATCTTCTCAACAAGTGCTTCACCGTCTTCATCTTTGTAGCCAAGGATGTCAGCAGTGATTTCTACTAGGTAGCTGTCTAGTTCAGTCTTGTTCCAGTCAGCGAATACTGCTTGCATCTCATCTGCAGACATACCAAGACCGTCTTTCATGAACTGGTAAGCTTCAGTGATAAGCTGCATGTCACCGTATTCGATGCCGTTATGTACCATCTTAACGAAGTGACCAGCACCGTCGTTACCAACCCAGTCACAACAAGGCTCGCCAGCGTCAGTTTTTGCAGAGATACCTTGGAAGATTGGCTTAACCGCTTCCCAAGCTTCAGGAGCGCCGCCAGGCATGATTGAAGGACCAAAACGAGCACCTTCTTCACCACCAGATACACCAGTGCCGATGAAGTGGATGCCTTTCTCACGACAATGCGCTACACGACGGTTAGTGTCTGGGTAGTTAGTGTTACCACCATCAATGATGATGTCGCCTTCATCTAGAAGTGGGATGAGGTTGTCGATGAACGTGTCAACAACTGCACCAGCGCGAACCATTAGCATAACTTTACGTGGCGCTTCTAGCTTCTCAACTAGCTCTTCTAGAGAGTATGCACCAACGATGTTTGTGCCTTTTGCTGGGCCTTCTAGAAACTCGTCTACTTTCGCAGCAGTACGGTTGTGAGCAACAACTTTAAAACCGTTGTCGTTCATGTTTAGGATAAGGTTCTGACCCATTACTGCTAGGCCAATTACACCGATATCACCTTTCATTGTTTCTCTCCAATTTTCCTATATGGACGCTCGCATTAAGCGATTTTTGCTGCTGCGTCTGAATCTAAGTACCACTCTGTCTCGCCAGTTTTAGACTGGATTTTCGCTGCCGGGTAAGGCAGTTCACTTGCCGGAGTAGTATGAATTTCGTTTACGATCTCAACTTTACCTGCACCCAGTACTAGGTAGCTGATTCGTTTTGCGGCTTCTAACACTTTCGCGGTTTTAGAAACGCGGATTTGGCCTGATTCAGGATGAGTCGCTAATACTGATAGGTTCTCATCTTGATAGTCTGTTTGACCTGGGAATAGTGATGCTGTGTGGCCATCTGCGCCAACACCTAGCAGAATCCAGTCAAATACTGGCGTACCGTTTTCACATGGAATCACGGCTGCCATTTCTTCTGCAAAGCGTTTCGCTTCAACTGCTGGCTCATCTTCACCACGAATACGGTGAATGTTCTCTACTGGCAGGCTTACTTGGCTGAACAAAAGCGCATTCGCTTCACCGTAGTTGCTTTCAGCATCATCAGGTGCCACGCAACGCTCGTCACCCCACCAAAAGTGCAGGTTGTTCCACTGAATGCCTTCTGCGTATGGTGCTTGCGCTAGAAGTTTGAACAGCATTTTTGGTGTGCTGCCACCAGACAGTGAAATGTGCACAGGACGGCCTAGTTCACTGAAGGTTTTCATATCATTCGCTAGGCTTTCAACTACCTGCTCAGCGGTTTGAAAAATCTTGTGATTGATCATAGTTCGCAGTAATCCGTATCTGTTAGGTTTTTACAAGGGAAACGCCATGCTCGGCCGTCACGTTCAAGAAGTTCATCCGCTTCTTGAGGGCCCCAAGTACCACAAGCATAACCAAAGAGTGCTTGAGGATCTTGTTTGAAATCTAAAATTGGTTGAACGTACTTCCAACACGCTTCTACTGCATCGGTACGGGCAAATAGCGTTGCATCGCCGTTCAATGCATCAAGAAGTAGACGTTCATAAGCCGTTAACATATTCGTTTCTTGAAGATCCGCATAAGAGAAGTTCATCTTCACTTCACGCGCTTTGAATCCAGCACCAGGCTCTTTCAGGCCGAAGCTCATCTGAATGCCTTCGTCAGGCTGAATTCGGATAATGAGCTTGTTCTCTGGTGCATCTTGACCAAACACTGGGTGCGGTGTGTTCTTAAAGTGAATCACAACTTCGGTCACACGTGTTGGGAGACGTTTACCTGTACGCACATAGAATGGTACACCGTTCCAACGCCAGTTATTGATGTGAGCTTTTAGGCCAATGTAAGTCTCGGTGCGAGAGTCATCGGCAACGCCGTTCTCTTCACGGTAGCCGACTAGGTGTTGGCCACGGACGTCAGATGCTGTGTATTGACCAAGCACGAGATCTTTGCGTAAGTCTTCTTCCTCAAGCGGCTTAAGACACTGAAGGACTTTAACCACTTCGTCACGGATAGAATCTGCGTTGATTTGTGCTGGTGGTTCCATGCCAACCATCGCAAGAACTTGCAGCAAGTGGTTTTGGAACATGTCACGTACAGCACCAGAACCATCATAGTAACCACCGCGCTCTTCAACACCCAAGAACTCAGCACCTGTAATTTCAACGTATTCAATGAAGTTACGGTTCCATAGTGGTTCAAACATCGCATTTGAGAAACGAAGAACCAGTAGGTTTTGTACTGTCTCTTTCCCTAGGTAGTGGTCGATGCGGTAGATCTGATGCTCTTGGAAGTGATCGTGGATCTCTTTATCTAACTTCTGTGCTGACTCTAAGTCGTAGCCGAATGGCTTTTCGATGATCAGACGACGCCAGCCGTTTGACTCGTCATTTAGACCATGAGCTGCAAGGTTAGCAGGGATGATACCGTAGAGGCTTGGTGGTGTTGAGAGATAGAAAAGGATATTGCCAGACTCAAATTGGTATTGAGTATTTAACTCGTCAAGTCGAGTCGCAAGCTTCGCATAATCATCAACTTCAAACGTGTTGATCGCTTGGTAATGAAGGTGATTCATAAACGCATCAAGCGTTGCTGGTTCCGTTTTTTCCATTTCTTGAAGCGATTGCTTCAGCTTTTCTCGGTATGACTCGTCACTGTATTCAGTGCGGCTTACACCCAAAATAGCGAAGTTTTCTGGAAGCTGCTTGTCTGCATAAAGGTGGTACAAAGCAGGGATCAACTTGCGGTAGGTCAAGTCACCCGAAGCACCAAAAATAACGATGCTGCTGTTTTCTGGTATTACCATCATCTTTCCCTTAAAAACGAGGTAGTTAGCGTGTGTCTAGGATATTCACTCATGGAGGAAGCTAACCCTAACAACCATTCCTCAAATAATAAAACTGCTACTGCCTATCAAACTAATAGGCAAAACCAAAAAAGCGTATTCATCTCTGAGCCCAGTGATTCGATACTGAAAAACAGGTTCTAATACTCAGTTGGCAGCGTATTGTCTATGACTCTTTGACATACATCAACCTTTGAGAGGGCAATCGATTAAATATTGACTTCATCTAACGCTAAGTCATTGAAAGTTCGAGTTGGAAGGCATGCAGTGACCGTTCGAAATGCCTAGAGTTATTACTCAGTTGGTGGGTGGCTTAGAATTTTGATTTTAAGAAGGTTTTGACTTTGCGGATATGTGCCTCTCGGTCGAAATCAATAATCTGTGCACTTGCTAGAAACATCTTCGCATACTCTTGATCTAGTTCGCTTTGTAAAAACAGTAAATAGAGCTTGGGGTCAATATGGCCGCTAGTGGCCATTTCGGTCATGATGGAGATGGATTCTTTGAGAGATTTGGCTTTTTTGTACGGTCGATCGCTGGATGTTAACGCTTCAAAAATATCAGCGATGGCCATGATTCGTGCGGGAACGGACAGTTGTTCCTCATACAATCCTCTTGGATAACCTTGACCATCGAGTCTTTCGTGATGTCCTCCGGCAATTTCCGGAATCGATTGAAGATGTTTTGGATAAGGCAACGTATTGAGCATCATTTGAGTTTGGATGATGTGGTCATTGATAATGAATCGCTCCTCGTTGTTTAGCGTTCCGCGGCTGATCATCAGGTTGTAAAGCTCACCACGATTGTATTTAAACTTACTCGGCTTGAGAGTATAGGTGTCTTGCCAAATATCTTGAGGGCGATCATTGTCAGGCCACTTTATTTGATGCACTGCTTTGTCACTGAGTAGATATTCGGCTGTTGGTAGAGGACTTTTTTTACCCGCCCTCTCTTGCTCAATCCAAGAGACGCCCAATTGATCGTCCAAAGTCCGAGTCCATTGATATTGACTAATAGCGACAAGTCTTTCCTTATCTTGTTCACTCATCGATTCCCCGCCAATATTGCACTGAGCGATAAACTCGAAATCGGCATCGAGTTGAGCCAGTTTATTGTCTAATGCGTCTTTAAGCTGTGCATCATCTTCACCTTCAGCAATGGCTTTCCAGTAATTCATTACCGCGTCAGATTTCAGGAGCTCAAAGCGCATGCGAACTTCGTGAATGCGATCATAAATGGTTTCCAATTTAGTCGCCTTATCGATGACATACTCAGGTGTGGTGACTTTCCCGCAGTCATGGAGCCAAGACGCTAGGTGAAGCGCTTCCCATTGTTCTTTGTTTAGCGAAAATTCAGGAAAGAAGCAGTCATCATCATGGGCTACTTTTGCCATCATCTTAGTTAACTCAGGGACTCGCTGACAGTGACTTCCAGTATAAGGAGATTTTGTGTCAATGGCTGACGCGATCAATTCGACAAAGGCATTGAGCATCTCTTTTTGTTGCTCTATGCGGTCAATGTTCTCTTTCGCGATTGCACCAAAGCTCAGTAGCTCTTGCAGAAAGGCGTGCTTATCTTGTTGCTGCTCTGTGATGGCACGTTCATAGCCAATAAGCTGCAAACCAACCAGTTGGTGTTCGCGATTGTGGAGAGGAAACAGATAAAGATCTGAGTTGTAGAGTTTGTCACGATAATTCGCCAATGCGTTGTCATTGAAGTTGAGGTGGACAAGGTCGCCTTTTTCCAACTGGGTATGTACCCACGCGGTATGGGCGATGATTTCGTTAATATCAATTTTGAACGGAATAATGGCATGGTTGGCTGCACAGACAAACTTCTCGCTTTGCTCATCCCAAGTGTAAAAGTGAATGGTTTCCGCCTTCGTGACTAGGTAAGTTTGGTGAGCGAGAGTTTTCGCGAGAACGCAAAAGTCTTGATTTTGGGCGGTGTCTCTTAACAAGCGGAGAAGGTCATAGAGTGTATGTTCCATCAGTTCTATTGATTTGGTTAAGTTAGCGACTTCGCGAATCACACTCTTGTTATAACGAGTCTTCTTAAAGTTGAACCGGGAAATGTTTTCAGTTTGTGCCATCAAAGCATTGAGTGGTCGTGCTAAACGCTGCGCTACAAACCACACAATAACAAAACTCATCGCTAACATACTCATCGCGACCTTCACTTGCTTGTCTCGCATAGAAAGTAGCGAGGCAAGTAAGTCGTCCTGAGGCGTAGCTTCAGCTAAAAGAAGGCGAGTTTGCTTGTTTAGATTGACTGGTGTGAGGGTAATTGACCAACTTTGCCCATCACTCTCGATCGTCTCATAGAGAGTCTGAGTGGCACTTTTTCCGATGAATGGACTGAAGATGTACGGACCATTGATTGGCGTGACGGGTTGCTCTTCTTCTGCTTTCTGTACTGGGACATTATGGTGAGCGAGTAACTTGAACTGATGATCAAAGAGCATCAACTTTGTGTTGTTAGAGTAGCCAAGCTTAGAAACCTGCTCAGACAAGGAGCTTAACGTGAAATCGGCGCCGACCACATAATCGCCATTGGGTGAACGCCTAGAGAGGGTGACGCCATAGGTTTTTAAAAAATAGAAATAGTAGGGTTCCGTCAGTCTGATGGTGCCATCTTTGGTGGTGTTGACAAACCAGGGCCGACCTCGGGGATCAAAGGTATTGTCGTTGAGCTCTTTCTTTCCCACTTGTTCAAAATTTCCATCAAGGTATCGAAAGCGGTTGAGTCCTGAAAGCGATGTCTGATTGATCATAATGGTCGCTTTGTCTGGGGCATTAAACTGGACTCTATCGGTGTTGTTTCTTAGTGGCCTAATCACAGTGAGATCACCTTGTGTGTTGGCGTAGTAAAGGGCGACAACACCAGGATTGTGTTCAAAAATTATTTGCAAAGGGTTAAGGAGTTTTCTCGTGGCGTCGTTAAAGCGATGAGTTTTGATCGCATCACTCACCGCCATGAAATCAAGCGTGGTTAAGATCGGTCCCGTTTTCACTTGGAATACTGACTCTAGTTTTCGGCTGTTCTCGTTGCTGAGCTCTTTAGCACTGCCTGTGAGGAGCTGTTGAGCATGTTGGTAGCTAATTGCAATGAGTACGGCCCCGACCAAGGCAGTCAGAACCATAAATAAGCTAGTGATATGAAGACTTAATGGATATCTTTGTTTGCTCACAAGCCACCTAATGTCAAAGTGATTCATTAAGTATTGAGTATTTTTGAAATAGTGCAAAGTATGCCGCCCGGCATGTTCATAGTTTCGAACCTGGCGCGAGGCGATATAACTTGAAACAAATTTATTTCCCAACAAAGCCAGGAAATTGAGTACACTTTTCGCCCCTTGAAAATGGAAAATAATAAAATGAAAAAACTGATTCCTTTTGCTGCACTCGTATTTTCAGCGACGACTTTCGCCGCAGATTTTGATCTGAAAGCGACAATGAAACAGATGAAGTTTGAGTTTAAACAAGCTGCTCAGTCTGAAGAGATTGAACAGATGAAAGCGGCAGTAACGAATCTGTCTGAACTTGTAGAGCAATCGAAGACAGGGGTCTACCCGCCAGAAAAGAGTGATCTTTATCTAGAAGGATTCAATCAGCTCTCACTTGCGTTGGACGCGGTTGAAGTCGAACTTGAAAGTGGTGACATGCAAGCGGCGAAAGAGGAACTTAGAAAAGTCGATGACCTTCGTGTGGAGTACCACGACAAGCGTAATCCGAGCATTTGGAGCAAACTCTTCGGCTAAATAAGCTTGGTTTTATAAAACAGCATGATCTCGGTTAGATTTCTGACGCTTAGTGGCTGAGCTTGTTGTGATTTGGTTATATATTTGCGCTCAAATGATAGAGAGCAATAATGTTTAACGGATCAAGTTTCACCAGAACAATGCTAGTTGCAAGTGCCCTAAGTTGGGTGCTTGTGACCTTGATGCCCGTCATTAATGCTCATGGTGCTAACGCTGGGGTATGGGCAACACTCTGTACCATCAATGGATTTGAACTTGTTCAGGTTGAGGAAGGCAAGCCTGAAACTCAGCATAGTAAACCTTGTCCATTTAGCCATTTTTCTAGTTTTCACCACGATTCAATTCCAACACCCACCAACACGCGAAAAAGCGGCTTAGCGGAATGGGGACAATACACTTATTTGGCTCTAAGTGTTCGGTCCTTTACGGCTATCCCTCGTGCTCCTCCTAGCATCTTTACTAAGCACTACAACTCATAACAATTAGGCTAAAAGCCAAAGTAAAGTTTTTTCAGCATCCTCAATCGCTTCACTGGCCTTGAGGCAAAGCTGTATGCTCAAAAAGGAAAATAAAATGTTGGGTAGTCAATCAAAGACTCGACCTAAGGGCGATGCACGTGCATCGAAAATGCAGACTGCAGGTACAGAAAAACGAAAAGCACGTTACTTTCTCGTTTGGCGTTGGCACTTCTATGCAGGTTTGTTCGTTATACCATTCATGCTCATGCTCAGTATTACGGGAATAGTAATGCTGTTCGATGACGAGATTGAAGCGTTAAAGTATCAAGATATTCTCTATGTCGAACCGCAAGCGGAAAAACTCCCTCTATCGACACAGCTATCAGCGGTTTCAATCGCTTACCCCGATTCTGCAGTCACTCAGGTTATTGTGGCGCAGGACGAGAGCAGTGTGAGTCGCTTCAATGTAATAGGCCCGGATGGCAACTCTCAATTCGTAACGGTCAATCCTTATACCGCTGATGTTTTGGGTACGATAGATAGAAGTGAAAGTTGGTATCAGCTTGCCAATGATATTCATGGCACTCTATTAGTAGGAAAATGGGGGGATTATTTAATTGAAATGTCCGCGAGCCTATCGATTTTGCTCCTTGTAACAGGTGTTTACCTCTGGCTCCCAAGAGACAATGCTTCCCGCGCGGGTTTCTTTAAAATACGTTTTCACTCGACAAGAGTGTTAATGAGAGACCTTCACGCAAATCTTGGCGGTGGGTTATCTATTGTGCTGCTGTTGTTTTTACTCTCTGGCCTTGCTTGGGCGGGAATATGGGGAGGTAAAATGGTGCAAGGGTGGAACACCTTTCCCACCTATTACACATGGGGTGAGAAGCCTCAGTCACTCCATAAGGACTTAAATCACAGCTCAGAAGAAGAACTGCCGTGGAACTTAGAATTGGCTCCAGTGCCAGAGTCTAGTCATCATGGCCACGAAATATCGCATCAGAGTGAATATAGTGCTTCAGAACAGGGAGTGGGTCTGGATAAGATTGCTGAGTATGCGAATAGCCTCAACTTGCCTCAGTACCGAATTTTCTTACCTCGATCTGATACGGGCGTTTACACTATCGCGGCCAACTCAATGGCTGGCGATGTGACCGATCCAAGGCAAGATAGAACGGTTCACATTGATCAGTACAGTGGTGACACTTTAATGGAAGTGACATGGAGTGACTACAGTCTTATCGCTAAGGCAATGGCTGCTGGTGTCTCGCTCCACCAAGGAGATCTAAGTGCGTTGAATAAGTGGTTAAACGTGTTGTTTTGTCTTACTTTTATAGCGATTTCGCTAACCGGATTTTGGATGTGGTGGGTACGGAGACCAAACAATTTGGGCGTTCCTCCACGATTTGAGCAAGACGGAATATGGAGAGTTGGTCTCGCTACCGTGGTGATGCTGTGCTTGCTGTTTCCACTGGCTGGAGTTGCGGTAATTGCCTGTATGCTGGTTGACTTACTCATTGTTAAGCGAAGTCCGAAGCTAAAAGAGTACCTGTCATAGTTACGACTCTTCGACAAATAATGTGGGCGGTGAAGTGGGTTCTTCACCGTCTATTTGATGAGGTGGAGTGGACGTTTTTAAACCACTCAGAGCCTTGCTAGCTAAGGAATTAAGCTCAGTGACAAGGGAATAGTCGTGCTAGGGCAAAAAAACAGACATTGATACCAATAACGACAAGATAAAATGCTGATATTTCAATGAAAGTCGTATACATTTAATTGCAATGACTTTAAGTGAAGGGATTGGCATGAAAAGGATTGTTCTTCTTCTAACTCATCTAGGTTGTCTTGCTGCGGGTTTTGCTCTTGGAATTTATGCACTTCCTGTGCTCATTCAGCCTACCTCTCCATCAATGGATGACGTCCAAACAGTGACGAATAACGCGCTGTATACCGCGAGTTTTCAAAAAGACCGTCAAGACAGTGATTTTTTGCACTGGGGTGAAGGGTCTGTCTCTATTAGCAATGATCAGGTTGCCTTCGTGGGTGAATTGGCGCCAGGGCCAGATTACAAGCTCTACTTCTCGCCGACATTTATCGAGACCGAAGCGGACTTTAATGCTTACAAAGAGCAGATGATTCGGGTAGGAGAGGTAAAGAGCTTTGACCGCTTCACGGTCAACTTACCACAAGGCTTTGATGTCGATGAGTACAATACGGTTATTGTTTGGTGTGAAACATTTGGCCAGTTTATAACATCAGCTCGTTACAAGTAGAATTTTGTAGGAAAAGTATGATGTTTATGAATAGCTTCTTAATAGAAGCTGATTATTAATGGTATTTTTCAATAAATAGACATTTTCTGACAACACAATGACAATTTATTAGTCCTCAAACTAATAATGCTCGGCTTGCTCAACCGTTGTTAACCGCATACAAAATAATGATATTCAGCGACAACAACAATTGTGATATAGGACTTTTTGCTGTGCTAAAAGCGATTATTTCAAAAACCGTAACTCTTTGCTGGTTCCTCCTGATGTTAGTTTCATTTCAGGTACTTGCTGCAGACATCGAGGTTACGGTCTCTCCAACAACCGCTGATTACGAGAACGGTCAAACAATTGACTATCTCATCACGATAAAAAATACCACAGCAAAAACATTCAATAATGTTGAAGTAAGTGATCCTGTATGGGATACGACAACGTCTGGGGAGTCTGGACAAGTCAAAGCCTTTAGCGGACTAAATATTTCACCTAGTAACAGTTGGGGCTCTAATCCAGGTTCTTTTTCGTCAAGCGATAGCAATCTTGACGTAAAAAATGGCCGTTTGTTCGCCTACGGTAAACTTGAATATTTGGTCCAAGCCCAAGTCAGTGATGAAGCGACAGGCGTTCTTGAATTAGGTGAAACACTGGTTAAGGCGGATATCGATGGTGATGGTAGCTTAGAGCAATTTGCACCAAGTTCGAAAAGCACGCTTAATCCGGTCCCTTACGAATACACAGTTTCTGTCAGTGTTGACCAATCTGAATATGCAGTCGGCACTTCACTCACTTACACCGTTGAAGTGGTGAATACCGGCAGCTACAAGGTTCAAGGGCTTAAACTTGATCAGCCTTTTGCTTCGCTAGAAGTAGAAAGTACTGCCGGATCGTTGATCTCACCATTTAGTTCGGTAGATATTTCGGCAGAAAAACGCGGCAGCGGAAGTGATGTCGGTGATTTTTCTAAATCAGGCGACCTTAGTGTAGAGAACGCGTCGATAGCTGTCGGTGGCAAGTTGATATACACCATCACTACGGTAGTCTCTGAGCAAGCCGTTGGCGACATCATTACATCTGCGGTCGCCCATACCAAAGATGGCGATGTAAACAGTGTAGAGCTGACGACTCCTCCTGCCCAACCTGTGTTAGACATTGAACACAGCATCAGTTCATCAAATCCATACCTAGTCAGTTCTCAACGTACATTTAATGTCGAAGTCTCAAATAGCGGATCAGGTATTGCTCATAGCTACCATGTGAAGCAAAACATTTCCCAATTGCTTTCTAATTTAGGCCTTGGTAACGATTTAAAACCAGCTCACAACAGCACAGACGTAACGGGTAACCCATTTGGCTCATGGACCATTGAAGTGACCGATTTGGGGGCGAAATCTCTGTCAAAGTTTAACGATGCTGGCCCGCAGTCTGATATCGTTTTTGACGATGAAATCTCTCTCTTTCCCGGCGAAACGATTTCATATGAAATTAAGGCAACGATTTCACCTGTTGCGATCGGTACGGTTCAAGGGGCTAACGCAGGGGTATTCGATACTGCTGGCGGACTTATAAAAGATGCGCAAATCAGCGGGAGCTTTGAAGCAGAGCGAACGCTGAATGTCGGTGACTCTGAGATACAAATAGAGAAAACCACCAAGGAATCTCAGTATATCCCGGGTAATACCGTCGAGTATGAAATCAAAGTCTCGAATACATCCTCTAAGTATTTCGCCAATAACCTTCAAGTTGTTGATGACTTAACGTGTGTGCAAACAGAGCAAGCGGGTGGTGCAGGCCAAGGCCAAGCGTTTAAACGTTGGAAACTTGAACCAAGTAGTGCCGAGGACAGTTTAGGCACCGATCATGGTCAGTACAGCTATGGTTCTTGGAGTACTTCGGCTGTGACAGTGTCACCTGATATTGCGCCCGGAAAATCAGTGACCTACAAGCTAACAGCAGAGGTGAACGATTCAAGCGTTGGGTTGATCCTCGATGATAACCCAGCGTGTTCTGATAATGTCACAGAAGAGGGCTCTGGTGTGCAGATGCCGGAAGATAACCTGCGTGCTAGTAAAGACGTCGACAGTCGTTATTACTCTTCTGGTGATGTACTGACGTATACAATTCGTGTTGACAATGATGGTGATGGTTTCGCGAACCAAGTTCAGGTGATCGATGACTTGACGCTGGTCGAAACCACGGATATTTACGGTAATGTCATTAAAGCTTTTGATAGTTGGAGCATTACAGCGGAAGCCTTTCACCAAGATGGCAGCGCTGCAACCGCTACGGATACGGGTATCACCGGTTCATTGGACAGCCCAGCGATCTTGGATGTAGAAGCGACCATTGAACCTCACTCTTATGTGATTTATACCATTGCGGCAAAAACGAAACCTCATGCTAATGGTCATATACAAAATAGTGTCACCGTTGATGGATCAGTGTATGCCGATCGAGGCTCCGATCCTCGTGATTTCACCATTCAAGTTAATAAAACGGCCAAAGTAGGGACGTCTGGCGGTTTTGTTGACGAAGATGCTAGCTACTCAAAACTCGATAACCAGGTGACCTATCAGATTCACCTAAAAAACGCGAAGTCTAACGGCTATGCAACAAATGTGAAGGTAACGGACCCGATCTCTTCTATTACTGCTGGCCTTTTAGAACCCGATAGCGCCAGCAAAAAGGTGTTCTCCTCATGGACGATTAGCTCAGAAATTCGTTCAGATAATCCT
This sequence comes from Vibrio aquaticus, assembly GCF_003970385.1. Classification (GTDB taxonomy): domain Bacteria; phylum Pseudomonadota; class Gammaproteobacteria; order Enterobacterales; family Vibrionaceae; genus Vibrio; species Vibrio aquaticus. The sequence continues at coordinate 21,975 of NZ_RXZH01000001.1, forward strand.
CTATTAGACGGCAATGGCACTTACACCGATGTTGGTCTTTATGAAGATAACAAAGACATCGATCTTACGGCGCAAATCGCACCAAACGTAGAAGTCATTTATACGATCACAGCACAAATTGATCGCTCAGTAAGCAATGAAATTATCTACAAGCGCTTCGATAACACAGTGTCGGTAGAAACGCCTGACTCTGATTCCCAATCTGGTGCGTCTGATACTGTTCGAGTGCACCCGAAAGCGCCCAATGTGGTGGTGGTGAAAACGTCCAAGGAAAATGAATTTGTTCCAGGTCAGTGGGTAGAGTTTGATGTAACCGTGTATAACCGAGGCGCGGGTTATGCCAATGAAGTTCGTGTGACGGATGATATTGCAGGCATGAATGCGTTTTCTGAATGGACGATCAAATCCTCAACAGACAGCAACAATACGACCTATAAAACGGGAAGTTATGCTGATAAGAAAGAAAACTACCCGGATAACGGCAACATCAATACTCGCATTGATATCGACCCACAAACCTCTGATGGCATGGGTTCGGTGACCTACACGATCCGAGGTTTAGTGCGTAATGATTATGCTGAAGAAGAGATCTCAAACACGGTAGAAATCCACGATCCGATCAATAACCTTGATCAATCTGCGACGGCTGAGATTGGAGATGGGGGTGATTCAAAACTCAACGTTTCTATTCTAAAAACTGCCGATAAATCTCGCTTTGTTCCTGGTGAAGAGGTGACCTACTTCATCACACTGCAGAACAACAGTGAAAATGATGCGACCAACTTAAAGCTGGTTGATCCACTTACTGAGATTCGTTCAGTTCTAGCAAACGAAAAAAACAACCAATACGCTGACTTCCAAGAGCAATCGCCTTTCGAATACTGGGAGTTCGATTATGCCGATGGCGCTGGTTGGCAAGGGCAGACAACCAAAGATTTGATCTATCCAGAAGGCGCGGATAACACGAGCTTTACTCTTGATGCGGGGCAGACTCGTACATTCAAAATCAAAGCGAAGATCAAAGATAACGTTATTGGGTCTAACCTATCTGGTGGCTTTAAGCGAGTGATTGCGAATGATGCTTATATCTTCCGTGACTACAAACTCGTTACGGAGCAATCGCACGTATCTCACCATGAGATGGAGCGTGTTGACAGTGGTGGTGATGTTACGCGCACACTGCTGGTCAATGGTGTTCCAAATCGTTTCTATGCGCCAGGCGATAAGTTGACGTATCAAATCAAAGTCTCTTCCCAACGAGGCTATTTCAACAACCATCGCGTATTTGAAGACATTAAAGGGGTAGAGGTACTTCTATTAGATGGCACACAAGCTAACCCGTTTAATGACAAATTTAGCGTTGCAGTGGAAAAAGAAGACAGCAACGGTGGTGATGGTACAACTGACGGCACCTTAGATGGTGTTGTCGAAGATGATAAGAATATCGATACGATGATCGATGTTGCTGGCGAAGATCATGTCCTTTATACCGTCGAAGGCATTGTGCGTGGCGATGCTACTGGTGACATCACTATTGGTGGCATTACCGTGGAGCCATACGATTACCATCTAGTCTTCAAGAAAACAGTTGATCAGAAAAACTACCAACCGAATGAGCCTTTAACTTACCACTTAACAGTGACGAATGATGGTAAAGGCAATGCTTACGATATTCCGATTGAAGACAGCTTATCGATTATTGAAATTGACCTGATCGATGGAACAAAAGGTCCTGCTTTCCCGATCGGGTGGACGATTGAGCCGACGGTGACGGGGGGTAACCCGCACGCGGAAGTCGACCTAGACGGTACAATCAAAGATAACGAAGATATCAAGACGCACATTTCCGTTCCTGCCGGTGAGACCATCGACTACAAGGTAACAGCGACAGTCAACGAAAAAGCCGTGGGTGACATTGTTAACTTGTTGAAAGTTGATGGCGATACCGTGAGTGCAGAGTCTAAGGCTGATACAGAAAAATATGCGTTCTCGAAGCACGTAATTAAGTACCTCGACCAAGATGGCACAACCGAATTGTCGAGTGGCTATACCCCTGGCGGCTACATTGTTTACGAAATTTTGTTGGAGAACAAAAATAATGTTCACCTGAAAAATGTCCCTATCGTCGATGATATCAAAGGCATTACAACCGATTACTTTGATGGAACAACAGGGCAGGCGTTTGATTCATGGACCATCAAATCAGATGTAGATTCAAGTGGCCTTTCAAATGGAGGCACGTTCGCTGACAACAGTAGTATTGATACAGATTTTGATCTCGCAGGTAACAGCTTTGCTGATGGTGGCACGTTCGTAAAATACACCATCACTGCGAAAGTATCAGAAAAAGCAGTGGGTCCAATTCGCAACAGCGCGAGGGTTGATGGTAAGCACACTCTCGACTCAGAACGTTCAGACATGCTCGCGGTTGACCTGAAGAAAACGCATAAAGCATTTACCGACAACACGTTCGCGACACAAAAAACGACTTATAACTTCGATCCTTCGACAGAAGGCCAGCGAGTGGTTTACCACTTACGTCTTGAAAATAAGGGTAAGGGTACTGAGTATGCGGCTTCGTTGAAAGAAGAGTTCTCTAAGATTAAGAGTCGACTTGCACAAGAAGCAGCGAGTGAAGCGAACGATCAAACCGGCCCTGTTTTTGAAGAGTTTGGGTGGAACGTAACGGTCACTCAATCGCCAGAACTAGTAACGAGTGTCGGATCGTTTGTTGGTGGATCCAATATCGATATTGATATTCCCGTACTTTCCATTGCAGCAGGTGGTTGGATCGATTTTGTGATTGAAACCAAGATTCGCCATGATGCTTTAGAAAATGTGATCGCAAAACCATTCTACAATGGCTCAGTGTTCCAGAAATCAACGATAAAGCCAGAAACGCAAGATCTTAAAGTAGCAAAACGAATCATTTCTATTGGCGGTCGACCATATTCTAGTGGCGACACTTATAAGCCTGGTGAAGAGGTCATCTATCAATTAGATGTGAACAACAATGCCAAAGTTTGGACAGATCAAACTCGCATTAGAGATATCGTGTCAGACATTCACGTAGAAGTCCTAGGTGGAGCAGAAGAGCAGGCGTTTAGTGTGTTCTCAATTGCCGACACGATTTCTCAAGGGCTAAATTCAAGTGTAGATACCTATCTAGAAACTTATGATGCTAGTAGTGATCTTGATGTACTAACGGATATTGCACCTAAGGAAGAGATTCAATTTACCATCAAAGGCACCATTCGTGATGATGCGCTTGGCGACATTGACGCAAACAAAGCGAGTGCTGGTGGTAAGAACGTTAATACGCCTGAAATTCCTCCTGTTGCGCCTAACTTAGTATTCGAGAAACTGGTTACAAACACTACCGCTGACAGTAACACTTGTAGCTTCCCATCGAATACGGGTGCTGGTTGTGAGTACAACCCAAGTGGGCAAGTAAACTACACCATTACCATTGAAAATACCGGTGAAGGCATTGCAAACGACATTCCTGTTGTTGATAAGTTGAATTCAATTGTGACCTCAACGGGAGTGAAGGCATTTAGCAGCGTATCAACAACAGTGCTAGAACAGCCGCCAGCGGAGCGCTTTGACATATCGGGAAGCTACCAAGGTGCTAAACCGTTAGACGCAAAAATTGACTTGATGCCGGGCGATAAAGTGGTGTTTGGTCTATCTGGTACGGTAGATGGTGATGCAACGGGCACGATTACCAACATCGCTAAGGTCGATAATGTTGACTCCAATGATGTGGTACTTGGGCAGGGTGATGCTGAAATTCTTGCATCGAAAACGACCGATACACCAACATATGTGCCGGGAGGTGAAGTTCGCTACACCATGTATATTGCGAATAAATCAGACTCAAACGCTGACGTAACGGTACTGGATGAAATTTCGAAATTTATGGTGGAAACGGCGGATGGCAGCATGCAAACCGCGTTACAATCGTGGACTACGACTGCGCAATTTGTTGGAAACATTGGCGCAACGCACAATGATGCAAGTGCAATCCAAAGCTCTGGCGATATTAATGCGTTAGTTAAGTTGGGAGCTGCAGCGACAGAGCCAACCGTTCTGAAAATCGATGTGGTGGGTAAAGTTCGTGACGATGCCGTCGGCAAGTTTGGTAACACGCTCTACGTTGATAGAAAGCAATTCGATCTAAAGGAACACTTCATCTACCCAGAGCAGGGTGAGCTTACGGTGACGAAAGACGCTTCGATTTCACCTGCGCTATACGCTCCTGGTGACTCAATTGGCTTCGATATTGTGGTTGAGAATACTGGCGTAGGTTACGTGCAGAATGTAGAAATTCGAGACTTAGTTAAAAGTCTTAAAGCGGATGTTGTTAACAGTTTCTTACCCGGCCAAGTGTTTGAGAAATGGGATGCATCTAAGAGTTCCATTTCAATCGTTGATTCTGGTTCGAGTAACTCGTTTACGGTATCTCAAACCGATTTTGACAGCGCAGAAAGCTTCAAAGGGGTTTACAACCTAGCGCCTGGCTCTCAAATTCAACTTCACCTTGAAGGCACAGTAAACAGCAATATCATCGGTGAGATCACCAACACTGTTGTGGTGACCGCTGATAACATGAGTGATCAAACTGACAGTGCGACTTATCTTCCTATTGATGCAGAAGTATTAGTCTCCAAAACGGTAGACAAAGACGTATACGCAGCCAGAGATGAACTGACCTACACGATTGTATTAACGAACACTCAACGTGTTTGGGCAACGGACGTCAAAGTACAAGATTTTGTTGACCGTATCAGTGCGGAGAGTATATACGGCAGCACGATTTCAGTGTTCGAGCCTGGTTCTATTACGATCAGTGCAACGTCAGACAAAGGGACAACGACGCTGCCATCGCTATCAGGAGACTACATCGACAATACCATCGATATTGCTCCGGAAGACATCGTGACCGTAACAATTAAGGGAACATTGAAGCCTGAAATTATTGGTGATGTGGTCAATACCGTTTCTATTGACTATGACGACAAATCCATCAGCGATGATGCGGTCAGTGTTCCACTTGTTCCTTCTTTGAAAGTCACCAAGACACCAATTGAAGAATTCTACACACCGGGATCTATTAATGGTTTCGAAATTGCTATCGAGAACCAAGATGTGGCATTTGCAAACGATATTAAGCTGCAAGACTTAATTTCCACAATTCGAGTCGACACCGTTGATGGGGCTGACAACCCAGCATTCAGCCGTTGGACGTACTCTTACAAAGCCAACGACCCGATGACGAGCGTAGACTCATCAACCATGAGTTGGAACACCGACATTAACAACACCATTGATCTCGCACCGAACGATACCATCGTATTTACCATTCAGGGTGAAGTGGATGAACGTGCAATCAGCGATATTAATAACACCGCAAAAGTGGAGTTTGATGGTAAGGACCTGGAAGTATCTGCGGTCATTAAGCCTAAGCCAGCCGAAGTCACGGTAACGAAAACGGCAGATAGGGAGTTTTATCAAGCCGGTGAGACTGCCCAGTTTGTTGTAACGGTATCCAATGAAGGCGAAGGTTTTGCCAACGATGTCACGATTAAAGACATTATGTCTGATGTGAAAGTGACGTTGGTGGATGGCACGGAAGGGACCGCATTTGAAGCTTGGAGTATAAAAACTGAATTGAGTGATATCAGCTCGACTTTAAGTGTTACTCCTAGCGGCAAAAATCCTGACATCGATACGGTGGCGGATATTGCACCTCTTAGCACGGTAACGTTTACGATTGATGGCATTGTGAACCGTTATGCAACGACAGATATTGTCAATGTGGCAACCGTCGATTTTGATTCTCAGCCTCAAAAAGTCGTTCAAGCTGTGATTAAGCATCGTCCTGTTTCCTTGAAGCTAGAAAAGTTTGTCGGTGAAAGCGGAACCGATACTGAAATGACTTACGAGCCAGGCAAAGATGCGACATTCCGCGTTGTTCTCTCTAACCTGAACGAAGGCTTTGTGGCTGGTATCGAGTTGAAAGATCTGTTGAATTCAATGGATGTTGAAACGGTAAACGGCGTGCGTGAGCCTGCGTTTGAGTCATGGACGATTAAAGTCAACAAAGGTAACGAGTTAACAACGATTTCTCCTGATCCTAGCGGCGCTAATCGTGAAGTGGATTCAGTGGTTAACCTTGCACCAAATGATGTTTTAGAGCTAGTCATTACGGGTAAGGTGAATAGTTACGCTATTGGACAAATCGACAACAAAGCGACTATGTCTGTGAACTTAGGTCGCCCTCAGCGTATGACGGCGGTTGCGAGCCTACTGCCAGAACCCGATAACGTCATTATTACGGAAGAAGCGGATAACCCGATCTATAAAGCGGGTCAGCCTGCAACGTTTAGAGTGACGCTACACAATGACAGTAAAGGCTTTGCGAATGATGTTGTGATCAACAGTGTCATTTCCCGCATGAAGGTACAGACTAAGCCAGACCTTTCGACAGGCGATAGAGAAGTGGTCGATGCCTTTACTGACTGGGTCATTGAAGCGAAGAGCCAAGACCCACGCAGTAACATCAATGTCGGGTCACTTTCTGCAAATAATGATATCAACATTGCCGGAGATATTGCGCCAGGCGACATTGTAGAAATTGCAATTACTGGTACAACAGATCCAAGAGCGATGGGCGAAATCATTCATACCACGCATAAAATCGATGAATCAGCGAATGTCGCTTCAGGTAGCCGTGACAGCCGTAATGCCTCTATCGAAACCGTGAGTGCTATGATTACCCCAGAAGCGGTGAGCTTTGCTATCGATAAAACCACTACAAAAGGTGAGAACGCTGAATACACCAATGATGATCAAGAACTGACTTATCTACTTAAGGTAAGCAACGAAGGTTCTGCGACCATTACTGGTGTAGAAATGGTGGATGAAATTAGCAAGCTAGTCGGTGCCAATGGCAACTCATTGTTCACGTCATGGAAAGTGAACATTGAAGAGTGGCCTACCGGACAAGTGAAAGCTGAGTTTACTGACAAAGACTTATTACTGCCTGATGGCGGGCTCTCTTTAGACCTGCTGCCGTATATGGGGAACGGTTACGAAATTACCATTACAGGTCAGCTGAACAAAGGATTAGACGACAATATCACTAATACCTTTACTGTTACCGATCCGGCGACAGGCACAACCGCTTCTGATGATGTAACGATTCACGTTAAGAAGTTCGCTGACAACGAAGGCGATCTACTGGTAACGAAAGAAGCGCTTAAAACAGATGCACAAGTGGGTGATGTCATTGAGTACGAAGTGACTATCTACAACAACAATGAATCTGAATTTAAGAACGTCAAACTGGTTGACCGCTACCCGTCAGGCTTTGCGTATGTCGAAGGTTCTACAGAACTTGTGAACAGCGGCCCAGATGGGGAGTTTGATACAGGTGATGATGTCATCAAAGTAGACGACCCTGCAGTCACGAGCACATTGACTTTCAATGTCGGCGATATGCTTGCTTACGGTGGTAGCGAACAAACTATCACTGAGAAAGTGCGTATCCGTTACTTACTTCGTGTCACGGTAGGGGCGACATTTGGTAAGTATGTGAATAGCGCTGTCGCAATGTCACCGCCAGAAGGTCAAACCGCAGGAGCGCTTCAAGAGAAGTCGAATACCGCGACGGCGACAGTCGAGGTATTGCCAGACAAAGTATTCGATACAGCATCGATCATTGGTAAGGTTTTTGAAGATCACAATGGCGATGGATTCCAAGCAGATGCGACAGCGTTTGACATTGAGATCATCGCCAACGTGCCAAATCGTGATTACATCGCTGACTCGACAGTGATTATTAGAGATGGCAAAGAGGTACGACTAAAAGACATCAAACACATTGAAGAGAAGGTTGAAGAGAGTGCCAACACACACAATTACTCTCATGATCGACGCTCGAATCAATTGAAAAAGGTACAGCCAGTCGACTCAGTGCTAGTTAAAGGGTATGAAATTGATGAGCTGTTTGGTTTGTCTCACAACAGGACACTACCGAGTAGCAATAAAGTCATCTTCCAATTTGAAACGCGTACTGACAAAGCATTCAACTTCAGTGTCGTGACTCAATCCGGTACGCGCTTGAACTTTGATCGTCAAGGCAATATCGAGACTCACTATGTGGGAGATAAGAAGGACGAGCTATCGGCCGAGAACCTGGATGTCACACGTAACTTATATCGTGATGGTGATCATTACTTATGGGAAATCATCATCGAAAACAAAGGCATCTATGAGGATGGTCTACCTGGTGTAAGGCTTCTCACAGTAGAAGGTATCGTGATTGAAACGGACCAATATGGACGTTATCACGTTCCAGACCAATGGGTGCTAGATAAAAAAGGGAAGAACTTCTTGGTCAAAGTTGACACTGACTCGTTACCAACAGGAATGAAAGTGATCAGTGAAAACCCTCGCGTTCAACGCATTTCACCAAATAAGCTGACTAAGTTTAACTTTAGTGTTGCGGTTGACGGAGAGTAATTCATGCCAAGATTAAAGAAACGAATGAAGACTCTAAAACTAAGCAAGATCGCTTTAGCGGTAGCGGCGGCAACACCGCTTCTAGTCGCAGCGAAAGACACAAGCCAGCTTGAGAAGTTAGATACCGACACCACAGGCATTGAAGTTGAACTGCACCAGCAAGAAGACAGTTCTCGTATCTATTTAGAAGAAGGGGCTATTTGGGCCAGCCGTGATATCACCCGTTTTGAACCTGTCTTAGATGTCAGTGTGGGTGACGAATTGGAAGTGGAAGAAGGGCAGCTTTCAGACAGCGTAAACTTCACCATTAGCTCCAATTACAGTTACTACATGGATCGTTACCAAATCGAGATTTATCGAGGTAATGATCGCTCTTTATCACAACCGCTGAAAATCATCGAAGGCAGTGAAGTCGCCAATGATATTGATGTTGAATGGGATGGCTCAACGGATGTCGAATATCAATTTAGCACCGGCAACCAACTGCAGTTCCGTTTCAAAGCGTGGGATAAAGACGGCAACATGGACATCACAACGATCGGTGTGATGGATCTTGTTAACCCAAATTCAGAAGTCGACATCGACCGAAACGACAGTGAAGATGAACTCTCACGCAGTTTTGGCCGTGCAAAATTGATGCGTCACAATATCCCTACTAACTCTGGCTTAGCGAAATTTATGGGTACCGGCTTAAAAGGTGTCGATAAAGTCGTGATTGGCGAAGATGAATTTGATATTGAAGACGGTGAGCTCTACGCAGAGCAATTCCTTCCGGCTGATGCTTATGTGTTCCCGACAAAAGTGATCTTCGATAACGGTGATGAACGCCGCTATCAGCTCTATGTTCGTATTCCTGATACCTATTATGCACAAGCTGGTCTCGCGGATATGTACATCGGTAAGAACCGAGTGACAGGCGATACCGGTGCATTGGGCGTAAATGATCAGTACCAAGACGACGTTTATAACCAAGGCCGAATCGCGTATTTCAGCCAAGGTAAATTTGGCGACAAACTACGAGTAACGACACACTTTGATAGTAAAGATGGTCAAATCAAAGACATCTTCAAACACCCATTTGCCGCCGATGATTCCAGTGTTTTCGACATTTTAGAAGACGACGATGAGCTCTATTACGGTGATTATGGCGATGGTGCCAACATTCATAAAGTCGTTAACACTAAAGGTAAAGTCTACCTCGATGTTGAATATGACAAATCAAGAGTTCTATGGGGTAACTACAACACGGGCTTAACCGGAACCGACAACAACGATTTCAACCGCAGCTTGTATGGTTTCAAAGGGGACTATCGCACTCGATCAACGACGAAATTTGGTGAAGACCGCCTAAACGTTGTTGGCTTTGCTGCTTCGGCTGATTCTGCCTTTGCACACGATGAGTTTTTAGGAACCGGTGGTTCACTTTACTTCTTACGTCACGGTGAAGTGGTGCCGGGAAGTGACAAGGTCTACGTTAAGGTCGTCAACAAAGATTCAGGCATTTCCGAGCAAGAAGTTCCACTACAATCAGGCCGAGACTATGAGATTGACCCATACCAAGGTCGAATCATCCTGACTCGACCGCTAAGCAACATTATCTCAGACAGTTTTGGCTCTGTTATTGATGACACACCCACCGATGGTTTTGAAAACTACCTCGCGGTTGATTATGAATATGTCCCTCAAGGCTCTGACATTAAAGACTCGTTGACCTACGGCGGTCGTATTAAAGGTTGGGCGAACGATTACATCGGAATCGGCGCCAATTACGCAACCGAAGAGCGAGATGGCCAAGATTATGAGTCTGTGGGTACCGACCTGACTTTACGAGCCACCGAAGGCACGTACATTAAAGCTGAATTTGCCCAAAGTGAAGGTCGTCAAACCGATTCCAACTTTGTCTCGTTCGATGGTGGTTTAACCTTCACACCGGTCGGGAATGATTTAGAAGAGCGTAAGGGTGACTCGATACAAGTTAAAGGTGTGGCGAACTTATACGACATAGCTCCGAATATCTTTGGTGCGGTCGGTAATGACCTAAAAGGTTGGTATAAAGAAAAAGACGCTGGATACAGCTACGCCAGTCAAAGTGACGATTTAGAACAGCTTTCCTATGGTACAGAGTTACGACTACAAGCCTCGGATCGATTGAGCTTTGCGACACGCTACACCTCGATGGAAGAGACCGAGCTTGATGGCACTAAGCAAACCGATACACAGCAAGCAGAGTTAGAAGCTCAGTTTAAGGTGACGGACCACATTAAGGTATCGGCAGCAGGTAAACAAGTTGATGAGCTTAACCGTGAAAATGAAAAAGGTAAGGGTACGCTAGCGGGCCTAAGAGCTGACTACATTTGGGACTCTGATAACAGCGTTTACGTGAAGGGCCAAACGACTGTCGATCAAACCGATCAATACGATGATAACGATAGCGTCTCTGTCGGTGCCGAATTCCGAGTGTTTGAAGATTTAACTTTGGGTGCGGAATACACCACAGGTGACCGTGGTGACGCGACAGAAGCAACCGCAAGTTATGACATTACCGACAGTTACACCACCTACGTGACGTACACGGATGACAATTACGAAGGACAGAACAATGTCATCGTTGGTCAACGTGCCGATCTAACCTCGAGTGTGGACTTCTACCAAGAGAACCAGTTTGTTGATGAGAACAATGGCAAAGGCCGCATTGACTCGTTTGGTTTTGGCTACGACATGACAGACGATGTCGATTTTGGCATTGGTTACCAGCAAGGTGAAATCGAGAAGAAAAACGACCTTGATCCAAGTAAGCTTGAAGTCACTGAGCGTCGAGCGGCAACCTTTACGGCCAACATTGACATTGATGATGTGAGCTTAAAACACAAGGTCGAGTATCGAGTCGATAAAGGCAACGAAAATGTCGATGAAAATCGTCGTCGAGTGGATCAGTTTGTAACCACCAACCGATACACGCAAAACCTGACCGAAGAGTACACTTTGTTTGGTAAATTCAATTACTCAAAGTCGATCAGTAAAGAGACCGATGAAACGTTGCAACGCTTTGTCGAAGCGACGGGTGGTCTAGCCTATCGACCAATTTACAATGATCGCCTTAATTTACTGAGTCGTTACACCTTCATTGCGGATAAAGACAACTTGGATAGAGAAGTTGACTACAGTGATGAAGAATCACACATCATCGAAGTGGAAGGTATTTACTCGGTAAACGCCAAAGTTGATGTTGGGGCTAAGTACGCGCACAAAGATAAGAAAGAAGCCTTCGAACGTGCTTCGGGTAGCAATGAAATTGTAGAAAGTAACATTAATCTCTATGGGTTAAGCACGTCATATCATGTGATTAAAGAGTGGGATATCACCGGTGAATATCATTGGAAGACAGATACCCTCAATGATGAATTAGAACATGGAGCATTGTTGTCCGTGAATAAACACCTATCTGATAACTTCAAGGTGGGTATCGGATATAACTTCTCGGGCTTTGATGGCAATCTAGCTAACGACGATGATTACGACGCAAAAGGTGTCTTCATCAACCTAGTGGGTAAAATCTAGAGGTTCATAATGAGAAAAGCAGTGAAAGTATTGGCGGTAACAGCGACAGTGTTAGGTATGTCAGCATGTTCTACTGATACTTATGTGAGCAAAGAAAACATTGATAAATTTGGTGACCCTCAAGTTGAGAAGTTCCTTATTCGCGAGTGTATCGTTCCAGAGCGTGATATTCGCATAGCGGTGGCGTCACACTTTGGCTTTGATAAGTCTGTACTAAAAGTGGAAGATCAAGCCAGCATCGACCGATTGATCGACAGTATCCGCAAATTGCATGGTCAAATTGCGATTGTTGGTCACACGGACTATCAAGGCAGCGATGATTACAACATCAAACTCTCGTTAAAGCGTGCTGAAGCGGTGAAAGCTTATATGCAGTCTAAGCTTGACCCAAGCCGTTATGATTGGGAAATTAAACATTACGGTGAATCTAAGCCGATTGCAGATGGCACCAGTGTTCAAGCGAATGCGCAAAACCGTAGAGCTTATATTGTGTTTGAGCAAACCCAAACGCAGCAAGAGAATGTCTTTTGTGAGCCCCCAGAACCTAAGCGTAAAGTCTACGTTGCGATGACGTCACATTTTGATTTTGACAAGTCTGAGCTCAAGCCTATCGATGAGAAAAGTTTGGATGAATTTGCTAACAATCTACAGGGGTTGAACGGGCGAGTGCTTATAGCGGGTCACACGGATTATCAAGGTTCGCTCAGCTACAACGAAACGTTAGCAGAGCGAAGAGCCGAATCGGTACTGCAATATTTGCAGACCAAACTAGACCCGAACCAATTTGTATGGGAAGTTAAGTCATTCGGAGAGTTAAACCCGATTACACAAGAACAAGATTTGGACGCAAACGCATTGAATAGGCGAGCATTTGTTGTGTTCAAAGAGGGAGAACTGCCCGAAGAAACGGGTAGCAGCGAATAACACCATAAGGGGGCGCATAGCCCCTTTTCACATTTTAAGCAGGAGCAGAGCGTGGAGAAAGCACAGGTCGTCATTGATTTTCTTCTAACTCACAAATTAGTTTTTACGGTGTTGATCATCACTATGATTGCCATCGTTCGCCGGATAGTGCTGTCACTGATTCGTGGTGATGTTGATTTTGTGTCAGAAGATCAGCGCAGTTGGATGTCACGGACAAAGAACGGCACCTTTGCGATAACCGTTCTTCTTCTCTTTGTGTTGTGGCAATCAGAAATCAACGAATTTGCGCTTTCTGTTACCGCCATCGCCGTTGCGATCGTCGTGGCTTCGAAAGAAATCATCCTTTGTTTCACTGGCTCTATTCAGCGTGCAAGTTCTCGTTCGTTTCGAATCGGTGACTGGATTGAAGTGGGCAAGATCTGTGGCGAAGTGATTGAACACAATATGATGGCGACGGTGATCCAAGAAATTGATTTGCACCACGGGCAGTACCACTATACCGGTAAAACAGCCACACTGCCTAATAGCATGTTTTTTACCTACCCAGTGAAGAACCTCAATTTCATGAAGCGTTACGTCTACCATGACTTTGCGATTATCGTGCCTAAGTTTGTGAATTTGTTTCCGCTGGTGCCGACAATGCTAGAGAAGATTGACGAGCATACCAACTACTTCAATGAAGTTGCCAAGCGTTATAACGCCATGATTGAAAAGCACGCAGGTGTTGATCTACCAGGTGCAGAGCCTCACATCCACATCACAAGCGGTGCAACGGGTGAGCAAGTTGTCCACTTTATGCTGTTTTGCCCAACCGACAAAGCAACCCACCTAGAACAAGAAATTCGCTCTGACTTTATGGCTCTCTACTCAGCGTCATTTCCAGAAGAACAGTCTGCACCAAAGTAAGTTTCATCATGCTTAATTATATAAAGTGATGAAGCCCCATTGCTCGAATATAGATAAAGATTGGTTGTCGCCACGACAATCAATCTGATTCGAACTTTGCCTATAAAAAGAGTATGTTGCGCGACATTGCCGATATGAGCTTAGTCACTCAACTCCATCGCAGCTAAAGGATATAAGCATTTCATTAAGGACGCGCTGTGATTTCGGCAACAGTCGTGTGCACTAGCCACGTTTGTTACTTGAATTATATGGCTTTATTTAAACCTTAATGAAGAATCCACCCCTTTACCGACTGTTCCAATACTTCTCGGAAAATGTTTACTTAAATGGCTTATGTAATGTCTTTGTGATGTTACTTCCGGTTTCGTTGTTGTCCGCATTTACCATGCTGATCGGAAACCTGTTTGCTTTAGTTAACTTACACGCTATTTCAGAGCATCTATCGTTTATCAGCACACTTGTTTGGAAACTTTTTCCGATCCTGTTGCTTGTTTACTACGGCTTATTTATTGCGTCACTGCATAAAGTGTCGAAAACCATCATTATCACGCCGTCACTGCTCATATACGTTATTCTGAGTAATGAATGGGGGCTATTGCATGTTGGATCTGTGTTACCAGCAAACTACCCATTGGCCATTTTAACGCCTTTGCTGATTGGCTTTTCTGTACGTTGTATGACACGTCGTCGAATGTTCGTCCGAAGTGAGCTGCCAAATGTGGTAGACCAATCAATCAACTTGATTCTATGTACCTTATTACTGGTGTCGTTTTACACCATGGTAGGGCACTTCCTTGGTCGTTGGTTTGAGTCTTGCAGTAACGTATCTTCTTTAGTACCAAGTATCGGATTGCATTCGCTTTTTGATGCGCTGTGGTATGAGCTACTCAGAAATGTGCTGTGGAGCATTGGGATTAATGGACATATTATCTTTTCACCTTATAAAGCTGAGCTTTACGAATTAACACAGAATAGCTTCACTCTGTACCAAGAAATGGGGCAGTCGATGCCTATTTTAACCAGCAATTTTTATGACATTTATGCTGGAATGGGCGGGGCGGGCAACACACTAAGTTTAGTGCTGTGTATTCTACTGTTCACTCGTAACAAAGGTTATCGAACGTTGGCATTGGCAACGTTGGTGTTAAGCGTCTTCAACATCAATGAGCCAGTCTTGTTTGGCTTGCCGGTTATTTTTAACCCAGTCTTGATCATTCCATTTTTGATCACCCCGCTGGTGGCGATCTGTATGGCGTATTTTGCTACTTCGTTTGGACTGGTTGAGCCGATAACGCAATTCGTGAGTTGGATGACCCCCGCGTTTATTAGTGGCTATTTTGCTACTGGTGAAAGCGTTAGCGGCTCAATCTTACAGCTAGTGATTCTGCTGGTTGGCATACTGATTTATATGCCGTTTTTTAGACAGATGGATAGGGTGATTGGCGCGAATGCGATATTTACGAAAGTATCGTCTGATGAGTTTTTTAATTATGAACAAATAGGTTCAAATCGCTCAGCTGGGCTGTTACCACAAATGACCAGCAACTTAGAAGCGCAGCGTTTGATCAGTAGCCTTCAACAGAACGGTGAATTCGTTCTTTTCTATCAGCCACAAGTTGATGTGAAAGAAGGCAAGATAAACTCGTTAGAGGTGCTAATTCGCCACAGAGCCAATGATGGGACAATAACACCGCCTATATTTTTGTCGAGTTTTGCCAAACTTGGTTTAACGTCCGAACTGGATCTTTGGGTCATCAAGAAAGCGCTTAAAGAGGTAAAGGTCTTTGCGGGTAATCCGTCGTTTCGTGTTTCGATTAATGTCTCTACAGAAACCTTCCTCGTCCCTGATTTCGCTAAGACAGTCATTGAAATGATCGAAGAAAGTGCGATGCAATTTAATCAAGTGGAGTTGGAAATTACCGAAGACTTATTGATACAAGATGAACATACCACTTGGCAGGTGTTGACTGAACTGCGTGAAAAGGGCATTAAGATAGCGTTGGATGACTTCGGTTCTGGGTATTCGTCTATTGGTTATTTGTCCAAATACGACTATGACAAGGTAAAAATCGACCGTTCGTTGGTTGTAAACCTAAAACATCGCTATGGGCGCGAAATGTTTCGTTTAACCAGTGAGTTAGTAAAGCTGACCGGTGCAGACATCGTTGTCGAGGGTGTGGAGGATGAAGATGAGCTGAAGTTCATTTCTGACCAAGGGATAGGATTGATTCAAGGTTACTACTTTTACAAACCGATGCCTTTTGCAGACGTTTGCCAATTGCTAGAGCACAAAGCTCATCATTAACCAAAGAAACCCGGCTACATTAGCCGGGTTTCTTGTATCAATGGAGCAAGAGAGTGCGCTAACGACTAGGGTAGTACTTCTCTTTCATTCTTAGGGCCACATTAACGAGGGCAATCAGCACAGGGACCTCGATAAGAGGCCCGATAACACCGGCAAAAGCCTGATCAGAATTCAAACCAAATACTGCGATACTGACCGCGATGGCGAGTTCAAAGTTATTGCCAGTGGCGGTGAAAGCGATTGAAGCGTTTTTGTCATATTCGATGCCTAGTTTCTTGCCAACGAAGAAACTTACAAAAAACATCAGTACAAAGTAAATCGCTAACGGCAGGGCAACTCGGAACACATCCATTGGTAGCTCCAATATCATTTCACCTTTTAGGCTGAACATTAGAACGATGGTTGCGAGTAAAGCGATGAGCGTCATTGGCGAAATACGCGGAATGAAGACCTCGTTATACCATTGCTCACCTTTTAATGCTGTCAGCCACTTGCGACTTAAGAAGCCAGCTAAGAACGGAATACCAAGGTAAATGAATACGCTTTCTGCGATGTCCAACATTGAGATATCAACATCGAACCCTTGATAGCCAAGGACTGGTGGAAGAACACTGATAAACAGCCAAGCCATAAAACTGTAAGTAACGATTTGGAAAGCACTGTTTAAAGCGACCAAAGCCGCACCATACTCTTTGTTACCGCCACCAATGTCATTCCATACTAGGACCATCGCAATACAACGAGCGAGACCAATCAGGATGATCCCCACCATATAACCAGGCTTGTCGCCAAGAAAGGTTAGGGCAAGCACAAACATCAGGATAGGGCCTACGATCCAGTTCATCACAAGTGATAAAGTGATGGCTTTCTTATCATGGCGAACATTGCCAAGAAGCGAGTAATTCACCTTAGCCAAAGGTGGGTACATCATGAGAATAAGTCCGATGGCCAGTGGAATATTGGTGCTGCCAACGGACATGGATTCATTCCACTCAGCGACTTGAGGAAAGAGGACACCAATGCCTATGCCAATCGCCATGGCTACGAAAATCCAGACGGTAAGATATCGATCTAAAAAGCTCATATTGTTGGCTGCGCTAGAATCAGCACTAGGGGTCGCCGCGACTTGTTTTGTCATAGCAATATCCTTAGATATTCGTTTATCGTTTATCGTCAATTAACGATGTCAACGTTTCAAAAAATAGGGAGCAGGTTCTCCCCATCGCAAATTTGATTAGCTACAGACTTTACTAAAAAGTAGCTGGAATTGTTCGATTGCACTCAGGTCTGCTCGATAACACACTTTAGGTGGCATCGGCTGAGCAGTGATAAAGCCTGCTTGTTTAAGAATGCGCAGATGCTCTGAAACGGTAGATTGAGCAAGCCCTAACTCCGAGACGAGATCGCTATTTAAACAACCGCCCATTTTTTCTAAATTAATCAATATCTTGATGATACGTACCCGAGCAGGGTGTGATAACGCTTTAGCCTGTGCGGCAAGTTGAATCTCTTGAGCTTTTTGCTGCTCTGACGTTTCGAATGCTTGAGCACTGACCGCATTACACTTTGATTCTGCCATTCTTAATCACTCAATCGTTAATCGTCTAATTACGATTAATGATACGCTCATCGTATCAGTTCTGCAACTGCAACAAACTAAAACCTATTCTCAAGATAATTTATAAATTAAATGATAGGTTTAGCGTATATTGACAGAAGTTTAATAACTAAAAAGCATGGCTATGAAAAGAATATTCTTATTAATTTTAGTTCTATTGGTTGGATGTACACATAAACCAGATGATGCGCCGATCCAAGAACAACCAGGTTGGACTTCTGGGACATTAAGTAACGGTCTACGCTACCATATATACCCAAATAACAAAGAAGCCGTCGCGTTACGCATGTATGTTCACGCTGGTTCCGTCAATGAGACGGATGAGCAGAAAGGGTACGCTCATTTCTTAGAGCACATGGCGTTTAATGGTTCTCGCAATTTTAGCTCTAATGATGTGGTGGATCTATTTGAACATTCGGGGTTAACGTTTGGAGCGGATATCAACGCCTACACCTCCTACTATGAAACCGTTTATAAGCTCGATTTACCCGATACCAAGCAAGTCGATAATGGTATCCGTTGGATGAGAGATATTGCTGATGGGTTGAATCTGTCATCATCTGAAATTGAAAAGGAAAAAGGTGTCATCAAAGGAGAGATGAGACGCTCTCGCCCGGAAAACAAATCCCTTTCTGAAAAATATTACGATCACCTTATCAAAGGAACACCGCTAGAGGACTTAGATCCATTAGGAACAACAGAATCCGTGTCTAGCGCGACTTCTGATTCGATCCGAGCGTTCTACAAATCCTGGTATCAACCTCAATTGACTGAAATTGTTGTCACTGGCGCAATCACAGCGCAGCAAGGCAAAGCCATGATTGAACAACATTTTGGCAGTTGGGAGGCATCGAGTGATGTAGAAATAGAGGGGCGTGATATTACACAACTCAAACCGGTCGATTTTGTTGAAGAGATTGGAGAGTATGACTTTCCAAGTCTAACCATTTTGATTGACCAAAGTGATGCGGCGATTAAAACACGAGATCAATTGTATGAGTTTTGGTTAGATGACGTCGTGCAACAACTGATCTGGCAACGTTTGGATGCGGAACTAAACAAAGCGGCATTACCCGTTCAAAGCTTGTATTCATCCTCCTACTATATTAACTATCGCAGATACTCTTTGCTCTCGTTAGGCTTTGTTGAAACAGAGCGAGAAAAAGCGCAACGCTTGTTTACTAATACATTGGCGTCTTTGCGCGATTATGGTGTCACCAACACAGAACTTGAAGCCGCGATTGCGTATTACCATCAACAACTTACGACGGTCGATCAGCAGTATGAACAGCTGACAGCGGTCGATATTGCAGAATCACGTGTTGATTCCATTACTTTAAATGAGCCGATTCAATCTAAGCAAGATTACCAACAGAGCTTAGAAGGGTTTGTTGAGTACGCATCATCAGAACGTGTTAATGCACACCTTAAACAGATGCTGAGCCAAGACTATACGGTTATCTTAGGTGCGGCAGACGCGGAGCGCATTTCTCCTCTGATGGCGACTTTACCAAAAGTGAAAGCCAGTTTGGCCGAATCAGGAACCAAGCCGTTGGCAATGACTGAGACTATCCAAGAACTTGCCGCGCCAGGTGGAAATGGGAAGATCGTCAGTGAAATCAGTATGGAAAATGGTTTCACGGTATGGACACTATCGAATGGCATCGAGGTGTGGTTTGAACGTGATGAAAAGGCGGGAGAGTCAACGAGACTGGTTTACAGCAGTCTAGGAGGAAAAGCGGCTCTCGCACCGAATTTGTTTGCAGCATCTCACGTGGCGATCAACACCGTTAATCGCAGCGGTATTGGTGATTTTGACGGTGCGAGCTTTGATTCGTATTTAAGAAGAAACAACATCGAAGTGTATCCGTTCGTTGGGTTTACTGACCATGGCTTAGAGTTAGGCGCGCCGAAAGACAAACTCGCAGACACCTTAAATACGATTTACAACATCGCTACGAATGTAAACGTGTCTGAAAGGCAGCTGCAAGTGGTGTCAAAAGAAACGATAGAAAACATCAATAATTACATGGCAACGCCAATAGGCAAGTGGACCAAAGCGATCAACCACAACAGCTATCTACCGGACAGTTTCCATTACTCCGTATCTTCGCCTGATATTTCATTGGTGACCGCAGAACAAATAAAAGAGGTTCATCACGAGCTATTTGCAAAGAATCGCAACAACAAACTCGTCATTGTTGCCGACCTAGACGCTGGCACCGTGCGTGAAATGGTTCGCCACTACATCGGTTCTATTCCTCTTGAACCAGCGGCGTCGCCGAGCTTTAACCCTGGATATATTCTCGAACCTAAGCCTCGTATCGACTTGGCCATCTACAATGAGCCTAATACCTATTACATTGCTCGTTTTACCAATCCTCAGTTACCGCCAAGCAATCTGCAGTCGGTGTTTATGGATGACATGATTCAACGTTTGATCTCAAAGCGTTTGACGGAGCATATTCGTGAAGATTTAGGGCTAGACTACGCGCCTGATAGCTATGCGACTTCGATAGATGGCGAGCCAAGCAGTGATTGGCTCGTGGAAGCGCAAGTCGCACCAAGTGATATTCGAAAAGTGGAAGTCGCGGTGGACAAAGTGATTGATGAATTAGTAAAAGGCGTCAGTCAAAGTGATGTTGAGATGGTAGCCAAACAATTGTCTGTTGCACTGCAGCCACTCGATGAGGATATCATTCAACGTTCATGGTTCTACGCTCGATACTTGGTTCACGGCTATGGTGTTGATGCACTCAAAGATATTGAGGGAACCACTCAATCTATCACCCAAGAAGCCATGAACCAAAGAATTGGGCAGCTATTTGGCGTAGATTCGATTAAGACTAAATACGTGCTATCACCGAAAGGGGAATAACAAAGACGACAAGCGAATAGCTCGGGTTGACCTCTGACTCTCCCGTGTCGCGAACAATCGAAAGCCAAGGCGAGTGCCTTGGCTTTA
Organism: Vibrio aquaticus; assembly: GCF_003970385.1. Classification (GTDB taxonomy): domain Bacteria; phylum Pseudomonadota; class Gammaproteobacteria; order Enterobacterales; family Vibrionaceae; genus Vibrio; species Vibrio aquaticus. The sequence goes on from NZ_RXZH01000001.1 coordinate 42,780, forward strand.
TTTGTATTGAGCCTTTAAGTTTCAGAGTTGAATTGGTTCGGCTTAATGGGCAAAGCAATCATGTTTTATAAAGTGATCGATTTGATTAGGTGCCAAAGATGAATAGATTAAGCTTGTATGGCTGGTGCGAATCTCGACATGGTCACTCATACCATCCAATTTGGTTTCATCTACGGTGACGGTACCATCTGACATCATTGGGCAATCCATCATAAGCAATGAACGTGCGCCAAGAGGTAAGGTTCCGGCGATACTGCCGAGCTTTTGTGGCACCGTCCAGACGCTATCATGTTGCTTTAAGCCAAATTCTGGTGAGTTACCCAAAATCGCACTCATACCGAGATCTTGGATTTTAGTGACGATGGAAGCGCCCTTAAGAGGAGAGCCAATAGTCACGACATGAGACACTGTCTGAGTATCGAGCGGGCGAGTGTGCAAATAGCGTTTAATCAGCACGCCGCCGAGACTGTGGCCAACCAGTACATTAGGCTCTGAATCAGAAAGTGCGTGGTCAATAGATGCGAACAAGCGCTGCTCATTGATAGCAACGCTGTTATAGGAGAGAATTTTGGTTCGATAGCCAAATTTACGTAGCTTTCGACTGAGCGGCTGCATGACCATGCCATGCATATAAAGACCATGCAGAATGATTATTTTCATCTTTCCTTCCGTGATATGACATAAATACAATCAGCTGAACTGTGTCAGCTGATTATACATGGCATGAGGCAGTAACTTATAGGGGTGCTCTCACAAGGTTATGAACGAGTGAATCGGAAAGTTTGCAGTTTTTGTTGATTGCCATCGACATAAGCATAGCTTTCAAGCAGCCACACATTTGGGCCTGCGAAGCCGAGTTCAACATGAATATCTGCACTGTTAATCTCTTTATAGATCACATCACTTGGGTTGGTTGGGTAGAAGTTATAACGCTCAGAGTTAGACTGTTTTTCTCCAGCAAAGTTAACCGCGACATCAGTGCCATTGTTGACGAGTGACAATTGATACCCATCATTGGTGCTGTAAGAAAATTGCATCGCGAGATCAACGCCTTGCTCATTATTAACGGCGACACTGGCTTCGGTTGTTTTGGTTAAACCTCCAGAAGCGGATAGAGGCTTAATGTCAGCCATTTTTTGGTTGTGCGTTTGAATGTTTACATTCCACTCGCCAATGAAGTTATCCAGCTTATCCCAGTTAGCGGCCTTTTGCGTTTCTGCACTTTGTGATTGATTACCGATTTGGGCGATTGCCTCATCACGGCTATTTGAACGATTCACTTCGCGGTTGTTTTGAATGTCTGCGGATGCACCAGCGACACCACCAGCGACACCTCCTGCTATTGCTCCTTGCATCGCAAGTTCTGCGTCTCCGGTAAGGGCCCCTAGAGTGAGTCCAAGCAACGCACCGCCTGCCGCACCTTGTTTGGTCATTGCGTTAGGATCGTCTTCACCTGGAGTGACACACCCTGTCAGTAAACTCAAAGAAGCGGCGGTAATAAGGGTTGTTTTAAGCATGTTGTTCATAGACATTTCCTAAGCGGTGTTCGTAGGCGGATAACATAGCGTGCAATTGTCAGGGCCCTGTTATTAGACCAAGACAGAATCGTAACCATGTTTTACGAAGTGTTACTAGAGTTTCTGTGTTAGGAGCAGTGTATGTTGAGGAAGAGTAGAGGTCGATTAACTGGTGCTTATCTCGATCATAACCACCAGTTATCAAAGACGCACATTGATTGATTTAAATGAAGATTTTGCCGTGAGAATAAGGAACGACATCGCCAGAAACAATGACTTGTTCAGGTTCGACATGGCAGTAAAGCGTACCACCGCGTTTAGATGCTTGATAAGCCATTAAATTATCTTTGCCTAATTTTTCTGCCCAATATGGTGCTAATCCAGCGTGAATAGATCCTGTTACTGGATCTTCAACTCCGCCATTGGCCGGCCAAAAATAGCGAGAAACGAAATCAAATTGTTCACTCGGCGCAGTGGCCACCACATCATAAGGCGCGAGCTGTTTTAGATAATCATTCTTTGTGTTGAGATCAATGACGTCTTGCTCATTGTCGTAGATAGCGAAATAGGCTTGTGGGTTCTTAAGCACTTCCACTGGTTGAATCGAGAGGCCTTCCAATAGCTCGGCAGGCGCATCGCAAGGTGTTGGTTTACGCAGTGGGAAACACATTAAGATTCGGCCTGAGAGATCTTTCTCCACCGTGAGTGGCCCCACTAGGCGTGTGTCAAATTGAATGACTTCACCGGCATCAAAATGTTGGAAAAGAACATGAGCAGTCGCGAGGGTTGCATGGCCACAAAAATCCACTTCACACAGAGGAGAGAACCAGCGAATCTCATAGTGATCCATGGCAAGCTGCTTAACAAAGGCGGTTTCAGACAAATTGTTTTCGGCAGCGATGCTCTGCATCATATTATCACTGAGCCATTCAGTAACCGGAACGACGGCAGCGGGATTGCCTCTAAATCTTTGTGAGGTAAACGCATCACATATAAATATCTCAAGTTCCATGACCATTCCTTTAGTGGGTAAGTTTTATAAATTATTACCTTTCGTTTTGATAAATGGATGAAAAACAGAGAGAGTTGCGACAAAGCTCTAACGGAATCATCCATTGGTTACATTAGGTTCATTAGAGGAAGTTAAACAATGTTGCATTTAAGCGCATGTGCTATGTCGCGAGCAAAAAAATGCCGATGCGTCCTTGCATCGGCATTCGTGTCGGCGGCCAAACCGATATAAGTAAGCTTAGGCAACTTTTGTCGATTTTTCTAAGTCAAATGAGGCTGCAATGAGCTTTTTTGTATAATCACTTTTTGGGTTGTAAAAAATATCTTCAGCACTGCCTTGCTCCATAACTTCGCCTTTCTGCATAACGAGCACGCGGTCAGAAAGCGCTTTGACCACACTCAGATCGTGACTGATAAACAGAAAACCGATGTTGTGTTTCGCTTGAATGTCTTTTAATAATTCAATCACTGTTAATTGTACCGAGCGGTCGAGCGCCGATGTGGGTTCATCCAGCAAGATAAAAGAGGGCTCTAAGATGAGCGCACGTGCGATCGCAATACGCTGGCGTTGCCCACCTGAAAACTCGTGGGGGTAGCGGTTAATCGAGCTCGGGTCGAGTCTCACTTCTTCTAATGCCTTTCGCGCTCTCGCCATTCGCTCTGAACGAGTTAAGTTCGGCTGGTGGACAGTGAGCGCTTCAGTGATGATGTCACCGACAGTCATTCGAGGCGAGAGTGATCCGTAGGGATCTTGAAACACCATTTGAATGTCTTTTTTTAGCTGAAACTTTTCTGACTGCGAAAGTTGATCTAGATTCTGACCTTTAAAAGCGATCGTTCCCGTGGAGGGAAGTAACCCGATCAACGCGCGGCCAAGCGTTGATTTCCCAGAACCTGACTCACCAACAATACCTAAGGTTTCACCTTGTTTTAACTCGAGAGAAATCCCTTTTACCGCTTCGAAATATTGATTCTTGCTCGGCATGAAATGAGGCTTAACCAAAAACTTAACGCGAATATCATCCGCTTTTAGTAGTGGTACCGCGCCCGCATCGATCGGTTTTTTACTGCCCTTGGGAATGGAGTTAATCAACATTTTGGTATAGTCATGTTGAGGAGAGTCAAATAGGGCATGGCACTCAGCTGTCTCAACCACATCACCTTTGCACATCACAATCACTCGATCGGCGAAATGTTTCACAACGCCTAAATCATGGGTAATGAACAAGATCGACATGCCAAGCTTAGATTGTATTTCCTTAATTAGGTTAAGTACCTCGGCTTGAACAGTCACGTCTAATGCGGTGGTCGGTTCATCGGCGATAAGAATATCGGGTTCATTAATCAACGCCATTGCAATCATGATGCGCTGCAACTGACCTCCTGAAAACTCATGAGGGTATTTCGTGTAGGCCTGTTCGATGTTTGGAAGGTGTACGAGGTCAAATAATTCCAATACCTTAGCCTTTGCTTCAGATCGACTCACCGCTCGATGGCAAAGTATTGCTTCAGCAACTTGAGGGCCGACTTTGACATACGGGTTTAGTGATGTCATTGGCTCTTGGAAGATCATCCCTATGCGGTCGCCACGAATGGATTGCATCTGTTTTTCTGGCAAGTCGAGTAATTGACGATCTTCAAATTCGATACTGGATTGCGAATGAACAATGGCGTTGTTAGGCAGAAGTTGCATCAGTGCATTGGTCGAGACGGATTTACCACTTCCAGATTCGCCAACAATCGCGAGTGTCTCGCCGTTACGAAGTTCGAAGCTGATATTTTTCACCGCATCAACGACACCATCATTAGTCGTAAAACTAACGGAAAGGTTGTTGACCTTAAGAATCGGGGTCTGTGACATGATATATCCTTATTAATTAATGTTATGCGGCTGTTCCATCACAGCATTGTATTGCTTGAGCGTTGAAAAATAGTGGTGAGCTTTTTGGACGTGTTCAAACTCCAACATCCACTGAGCACTTCGTTGAGCAGTACAGAAGGCGCCCATATGTCGAAGCAATTCGTCACACTGTTTGTGAAGAATATGCTGAGTGGCGTGGATGAGATCATCGTGTTCGATAGATAAAAACTGCAATTGAGCGTGAGTCTGGTTAAGCAGCTCAAACGCCTGCTTCTGTTGCCCCATCTTATTTAAGATTTCAGACTGAGAGATGGCCGCATCTCTTAAGCTGGTAATTAAACAGCTAAACTGGCAAGGCTTAGTCGTATTGTCGTGAAGTGCATCTTGTAGATAGCTCGGAAGGTGGTCCAACACTTGACCATAAAGGTAATGGGCCTCTGGCCAATGTCCTTGCTCTGACAACTGTTCTGCTTTTAAGTAGTGAGCCCAACACTGTTCTAACGTCATATCCATATTCTCCACAAACGCTCAATGCCCACATTAAAATGCAAATCATTATCTAATGCAAATAATTATCATTTATTTCTTGTTTTGTTTGAAAAGTAATCACTTAAACACGAATTAGCTGTAAGTCACTAAAATATAAATAAATATGACCTAAACTGTTGGTAATACATTATTTGCACAAGGATAGAGTGATGACGATTAATAGACTTGACGCAAACCAGCTGTACTTACCGGCTGAGTTAGAGAAGTTAGAAAGCAAGTCGACTAAAGAGTTGCCGCCTATCGATGAAATCGTTGGGCAAGAGCGAGCTCAGAAGGCCGTCGAATTTGCGATGTCGATTAAAGAGAAAGGCTATAACATTTACGCGATTGGCCAGAATGGGTTAGGCAAGCGTACGATGATCCTTCGTTATCTCAATCGCCATAAACATGATGCCGACGCACTTTATGATTGGTGTTATGTGGCGAATTTTGAAGATATTCGTACCCCAAGTGTGCTGAAACTTCCTTGCGGTGTGGGCAGCAAGTTGAAGCAGGATATCGAGAAACTGATCTCTAAGCTGCTCAATGCAATGCCATTGGCGTTCGACAATGAGCTTTACTACAGTCGCGCAGATAAGCTGAAAAATCAGTTGGCCGCTAAGCAAGAAGCCGAACTGGCCGTGATCACCAAAGAAGCAAAAGCGAAAGGGATCAGCCTGACGATCACGACTCAGGGCGACTATCAGTTTGTCGCGATGAATGGTGACGAGCTACACAGTGAAGAGTCGTTTGATGAGTTAAGCAAAAAAGAGCAAGAGTATTTCGGCAGCACTATTGATGAACTCGAAGTTCAGCTGCGTAATATGGTTCGCCAGTTGACCGAGTGGGAAGAGGCGTACAGCGAAAAAATTAAAAAGCTTAATGATGAAGTGACGCTTGACGTAATTACGCACTTTATCAAACAGCTTAAGAAGGATTACTCAGGCTACCCAGCGATCAAAACTTACCTGACCGAGCTTCAAGCGGACATTGTTGAGAATGCCGATATTTTCCTTGAACAAAGTGCTGAGCAGGGTGAAGCAGCAACCGCTTCTCTAGACAAAAAGCTACCGCGCCGTTACAAGGTTAACGTCTTAGTAAGCCGTAAAGATCAAGAGTTCCCAATTGTTGTGGAAGAAAACCCGAACTATCACACGTTGTTTGGTTACATTGAAACGGCTACGTTCAAAGGCACCGTATTTACCGATTTCTCGCTCATCCGCCCAGGCAGCTTACATAAAGCGAATGGTGGTGTGTTGCTGATGGATGCGCAGAAAGTGCTTGAACAGCCTTACGTATGGGATGGGCTTAAGAGAGCATTAAGAGCACGTCAATTGAGCTTTACTTCGCTTGAGAAAGAAGTGACTCTGACAGGAGCGGTTTCTTTAGACCCTGAACCTATTCCTCTGGACGTGAAAATCATTCTCTTTGGTGATTATCGTACTTACCAACTTCTGCAACATTACGATGCCGAGTTCAGCGAGCTGTTCCGAGTCACGGCGGATTTTGAAGATGAAATGAAGCGCGATGCTGACGCTGAGTTGCAGTACGCCAAATTCATCTCAAGCGTGGTGAACGATAACAACATGCTGCATTGCGATCGTAAAGCGATCGCACGAATCATCGAGCACAGTTCTCGTTTAGCCGGAGACCAGAATAAGATTTCACTGCATTCGGCGAACATTGCTAACCTTCTACGAGAGTCAAATTACGTAGCGAAACAAGCGAACTCAAATATGATTCGACTGAGCCACGTTGAAGATGCGCTTGCTAACCAAGAGCAACGTGTGAGCCGACTAAAAGACAGTGTAATGGAAGGCTTCATCAATGGCACAACTTTGATTCATACCGAAGGTGAGGCTGTGGGGCAAGTCAATGCTCTGTCGGTTTTGAGTACCAGTGAATATATGTTCGGGGCACCAAACCGCATTACGGCAACGACTTGTTATGGTGAAGGCGATGTGATCGATATTGAGCGTAGCGTCGATCTTGGCGGCAGCATTCACTCGAAAGGGGTGATGATCTTATCGGCGTATCTATCATCGGTATTTGGTAAAACAGCCAAAGTGCCACTGAATACCACCATTACGTTTGAGCAATCTTACGGTGGGGTTGATGGTGACAGCGCAAGTATGGCCGAGTTCTGTGCTGTTGTGTCAGCGTTCTCTAAACAGCCTAACCGACAAGATATTGCGATTACAGGTTCGATGAACCAATTTGGTGAATCGCAGCCGATTGGTGGTGTGAACGAGAAGATAGAAGGCTTCTTTGATGTGTGTGCAATTAAAGGACGTAATGACAGTCAAGGGGTGATCATTCCACGTTCGAACATGCACAACCTGATGCTACGTCCTGATATTGTTAAAGCCGTAGAAAAAGGTGAGTTTCATATTTGGGCGATTGACCATGTCACAGAGGCAATTGAACTCTTTACCGGTAAGCCAGCCGGTACGCCAACCGAAGAGGGCAGTTACCCGATTGATACCATATATGGGATTGCTCAGACTAAGCTGAACGCACTAAGAAAATAGAGAAATAAAAAGAGCCCCAATTGTGGGGCTCTTTTTTTATAAGGGTTAAGCGAGACAAGCTACTTAGTATTCGATGATCTCATTGCCTGACTGTTCGCCTTTTGCGAAAGCGTCCACGTTCCCCAACGTTGTTTCCGCAATGTTTCCCAATGCTTCATTGGTTAAGAAGGCTTGGTGGCCTGTAAACAGAACATTATGGCAAGCAGATAGGCGACGGAATACGTCATCAACAATTACATCGTTAGATTTGTCTTGGAAGAACAGATCTTTTTCATGTTCATAAACATCAAGACCTAGCGCACCAATGCGACCTTTTTTCAACGCTTCCACAGCAGCAGCCGAATCTAGCAAGCCACCACGGCTGGTGTTAATGATCATCACACCATCTTTCATCTGATCGAATGCCGCTTCATCAAGTAAGTGGTAGTTCTCTTTGAACATCGGGCAGTGAAGCGTGATAACGTCACTTTCTTTAAACAGCTGTTCTTTAGAGCAGTAAGTCGCGCCCATCTCGATAGCCGCTGGGTTCTCATAAGGGTCGTGACAAAGAATATTCATGCCCAAACCTTTAAGAATACGCATCGTCGCAATACCGATTTTACCGGTACCAATCACGCCGACTGTTTTACCGTAGAAGTTAAAACCAACGAGACCTTCAAGGTTGAAGTTTGCGTCACGGGTGCGCTGATACGCTTTATGGAAGCGACGGTTGAGGCTCATCATTAGGCCAACCGTATGCTCTGCAACCGATTCTGGCGAGTAAGCAGGAACACGGACGACTTGCATACCAAGCTTTTTCGCGGCCTCTAAATCGACACGGTCAAACCCTGCGCATCGCATTGCAATGAGCTTAACGCCTTGCTCAGAGAGTGCTTCTAACACCTCAGCAGAAAGGTCGTCATTAACGAAAGCACAAACGACTTGGCTTCCATGCGCCATTTTGGCGGTCTTAATGTTTAGCGGAAACTCATGGAAATGGAGCGTGAACCCATGTTGTTCATTTTGATGAGAAAAAGAAACTTCATCGTAAGACTTAGAACTGAATACGGCGACATCTATCATAAAAACCTCTCAAAGATAGCCGGGAGAGTAATATTCACTATTGAATACCGATTCCAGATAAAAATAAACCATGAATTTATCAAGGCTATTTTAGAATAAGAACGAATAGACCTAAGTTATTTCGCCGCAAAGAGCAGAAGCACGCTCAAGAAAATCGCGTCACTTTGTCTCATTTTTGACCAGAATATTATGCTCCGCTTTCTGGTGTTGGTACGAATATATCAAGTGCTTAAAATATCATATCTATTAATACCAAATAAATGATACTTATTTCATATATATGGTAAGCAACGTGTTGATTTGGCTGCTAGCTTGTATAAACAAGACTTGCACACCTTACCTCTGTGGGCACAAACAGAGGGAGCTATTTGTAAGTGAGCAAAATAAGACATGGCTAGGGAATATGGATATGTGGAATAAACTAAAGGAAGTGTCAATTGCGACAAGGGCGTGGTCTATTCTTGGGCTTTTCGCTCTAAGTTTATTGGCGAACACTTTACTGAATATAAACTCGCAACGACAACATATGCGTGAAAACTATGAGCACGGTGTAGAAACGATGGTGGAAAGTGCCGTTGGGGTCATTGGGCATTTTCATGATATGAGTGAGAGCGGAGCGTATTCGAAAAATGAAGCGCAAGCAAAAGCATTAGAAGCAATCGGTGCAATGCGCTTTGATGGTGATAACTATGTATTTGTTGGTGACAAGGAAGGCGTACAGCTTGCTACTGGGGTGTTGTCATTGCTTGGTACAAATATCATGGAATTGCAGGACAGTAATGGAAAGTTCTTCGTTAAAGATCTTTACCGTGTTGCTCAGAATGGTGGCGGCTTTGTCGACTATTTTTGGAAGAACCCAGACAAGGAAACCCTTGATCCTAAAACCAGTTATGCAGTGATGTTTCAGCCATGGGGTTGGATGATTGGCTCAGGGATGAATATGCAGGCGCTTCAAGCCGTGACTTACCGCTCGGAAGTGACATCTTTAGGATATGCCGTGGGTATTTTAGTTGTCTTGTCGGTGGTTGTCGGCTTCTTTATTAAAACCATTACTTCTCCTTTGAAGCGAACCTTGGTTGCGATGAAAGATCTTGCTAAAGGGCAAGGGGACTTAACTCAACGTTTACCAGAAGAAGGTAGCAAAGAGCTCATTCACCTTTCGCGATACTTCAATCAGTTCGTGGCTTCGATCCAATCTATTATGCTGAATATTCATGATGCGGGGACGCAAGTGTCGGCGTCAGCAACCCAGCTGACGAGTTCGGTCAATCATATTGATGACAGTTTGAATCAGCAGCAAAACGACGTCGATATGCTCGCGACCGCCATGACTGAAATGTTGGCTACGGTCGAAGAAGTGGCAGGTCGAACGGTTGAAGCAAATGATGCAAGCCGTCTTGCCTCAGAAGAAACACAGCGTAGTCAGTCGATTATCCAAGAGAACGTTACACAGGCAAATGAACTTGCAGCAAAAATCAACTCTGCTGGAGAAGTTGTCCAACAACTCGCCGCGGATGCCAAAAATGTCGATACGGTTTTAGAGGTCATTCGAGGCGTCGCGGAGCAAACCAACCTTCTCGCGTTAAATGCGGCTATTGAAGCGGCAAGGGCCGGTGAGCAAGGAAGAGGCTTTGCCGTGGTTGCGGATGAAGTGAGAACACTGTCTCAACGCACGCAGGAATCAACGCTAGAAATCCAAACGATCGTTGAAAAGCTACAAACGGGTGCAGAAAACGTCGTTTCAGCGATGAATGTCGGCGCAGGAAAAGCAGATGATGCATCAAATATGTCTGTTCAAGCAGGGACGACTTTGAAGAACATTCACCAAGAAGTGCTCAAAATAGAAGAAATGGCTCAGCACATTGCTACTGCCGCTGAGCAGCAAACGGTGACGGTCGGAGACATAAACCGCAATGTAGTCAGCTTGAGTGACATGGCTGGGTCGGTATCGTCAGAATCGGCTCAAATGGCGAGTTCTGGCAAAGAGCTCAGTCATGTGTCGGAAGATCTCATGAATATGATTGGCAAGTTTAAACTCGCCTAACTTTCGTAGCGTGAATCCGATTGGAATCGATCGTATCGCTAGTGTTAGAATCGCCGCGTATTGATCAACACTAGCGAACGTATGAGACATCTAAAGACTACTGTACACCCTGATCTTGAGCATCTAGACGACAAGATTATCTTTAAACGTAATGCAGCAAGAGCCATTGTTGTTGACGGCGAAGATATCCTTTTACTCTACACAGAGCGTTACCATGACTACACGATCCCAGGTGGCGGTTTAGATGAAGGCGAAGACGTTATCGCCGGAATGGTAAGAGAACTTGAAGAAGAAACCGGTGCACAGAATATTCATGGGATTAAGCCGTTTGGTATCTTTGAAGAATTTCGTCCTTGGTATAAAGATGATGCTGACGTAATGCACATGATTTCGTACTGCTATAGTTGCAAAATTGATCGCGAACTTGGCGAAACTAACTATGAAGATTACGAAATCAAAAATGGGATGAAAGCGGTATGGATGAACATTCATCAAGCGATTGCTCATAACGAGAAAACCATGGCAGAGAGTGACAAAAAAGGCATGAGTATCGAACGTGAAACTTATCTATTGCACCTTATCGCCAAAGAAATGATCTAACCTTTACTTTCGAAAGTAAAAGCCAGCGAGAATGTCGCTGGCTTTTTGCTATTTGATAAGCCGAATGATGTTGTTTTCGTTAGAAAAATGAACACTGACTTCATGTTTGTCAGTGATCTTTGAACGATCTCTAGCGAAATCCAAATGCTCGTTGGCTAGAAACAACATTTGTTCGACAGAGGTGCGCTTTTTCGGGTCAAACGAACTTGCCCCAAAACGTAACGTCGCGGGCAGCTCTGAATGTTGCTCAAAGTCTTCGATAATGCGTTCACAAATCAGTTTTGCTTCGTTGTTGCACGTCTCTGGCATGATAAGGAAAAAGTTGTCATCTTCACCACGAGCCAGTAGATCTGATTTGCGAATGAGTTCTTGAGTTGAGTGAGCAAACGCACGCAAGATTTCATTGCCAGCATCGTAGCCATGAGTGGCATTAATATCGGACAAATCTTTGATATTCACTTTCAGTAACAAAGCCGAGGATTGTGTACGCTGACAATGTGCGATGATGCGATCCATTTCATCTACAAACGTATTGTAGGTGTAAAGGTCAGTCAGGCTGTCTTTTACGTCCATCAGTGACGCGTAGCGCTTAATGTCTTCTAATTCTTTATGATGCAAGCAGTCGATGACCAGCATCATATCTAACTGCATGCGTCGGTTAAGTAAATCGATCGCTTTTTCACAGTGAACAATCGCGCTGAATTGATTGACAATTAGCCGCTTAAATTCAAACGCAATGATGGAGTAAAGGCTAAGCGTTACGCCATGATTGGCAAGCTTTAGTGCATGCTTTGTCATGCTATCGATATAGTCTTGATTGAGGTTCTGATTGAATAGAATATCGAAATATTGCTCCATCGCCTGATGAACAGCAAAGTGCCCAACAACGAGGCTTAGCGTGTCGCTTTGATCAAAGTGACTCAACAAGGCAGGGTAAATGTTATCGCGTAAAAGCTTTTCTTCACTTTGACTCAGTTTCGACTTCCATTGATGGTGAGTCTCTGAACTTAGAGACAACATTTCTATTCGTTCATTGAGCTCGATTTGGCCAAATTCAAATAAGCCATTTGATTGAATCATTTCAAAATCCGTTTAAGGCGTAATATCATCAGGATAGCATCCTGTTTATAGGCTGTAAAACAGTTATCTTAGGGAGCGGAAACAACCGAACACATAAATTGCTTCGCACAAACTGCTACAGACTTCTATACTTTTCCAAGTAATTGAATTAATAATATATTGTCTGAGAGCTGAGAAAACAACTGAGGGAACGGTTTATGGGAAAGTGGCGCAGAATGGCGTTAGGTGGGTTAGTCGCCACCAGTGCAACCTTTGGTGCTTATGCAGCAGTGATTGAAACCACGAGTCTGGTTGGGTTCGGAGACGCAAAGTACGCAGACGGATTTAGCCACTTCGACTACGTCAACCCTGACGCGCCTAAATACGGTAAGGTCACCTACGGTAGAGTAGGCACCTACGACAACTTCAACCGTTTTGCATCACGCGGTGTTGCCGCAGCGGCAACAGGGGAGCTCTATGACACCCTAATGTTCTCGCCAAGTGATGAGATCGACGCGTACTACCCACTTATTGCAGAACGTGTTCGTTATTCTGACGACTATATGTGGCTTGAAGTTGATATTAACCCCAAAGCCAGATTCCATGACGGTCAACCCATCACAGCCCATGACGTTGCGTTCACTTTCGATAAGTTTATGGCAGAAGGTGTGCCTCAGTACCGCGTCTACTATCAAGATATTAAATCCGTTGTTGCCAAAGATGACCTCACCGTTCGAATTGAAATGGTGAACCCTAATCGTGAAAAGCTGTTTAGTTTTACTCAAGGTACTCGAGTTCTACCTAAACATTTTTGGCATGATAAAAGCCTTTCAGAACCACTTTCTTCGCCTCCAGTTGGCAGCTCAGCGTACAAAATTACTGATTATAAATCTGGCCAAAGCGTCACGTACTCGTTAGTCGACGATTACTGGGCAGCCAGCCTTCCTGTCAATGTCGGTCGCTACAATTTCAAAACCGTTCAATACGATTACTACCGTGATGACACAGTCATGCTTGAAGCATTTAAGGCTGGGGAGTTCGATTTCAGGCTCGAAAACTCCGCTAAATTCTGGGCCAATTCATACACAGGCGTCAACTTCGATAAGGGTTATATATCAAAGCAAGAGATTGCCCATGAGAAACCAGAGAGCATGCAAGCGTTTGTGTTCAATACCAAGCGAGACAAATTCAGTGATCCGAAAGTTCGTGAAGCGTTAACTTATGCGATGGACTTCGAATGGATGAACAAAAATATGTTCTACGGTCAGTACACTCGTACCCGTAGCTATTTCCAAAACACCGATTACGAAGCCAAAGGAACACCGTCAGAGCAAGAACAAAAGGTGCTGGATCCATTCAAGGAACAGCTGCCGCCAAGACTCTACACCGAACAGTTCCAACCGCCAATGACAGATGGTTCAGGTCGAATCCGAAGCCAGATGCGGACAGCATTTGCGTTACTTAAAGAAGCAGGTTGGGAACTAAATAATAAGGTAATGACCAACAAAGCCACTGGCGAGCCTCTGACGTTTGAACTACTCATTTACAGCCCGACCACCGAACGTATCGCGATTCCTGTGCAGAAAAACCTCAAGCGTATGGGGATAGATATGAAGATACGCACCATTGATACCACGCAATACATCAAACGTCTGCGTGATAGAGACTTCGACATGGTGTCATCAGCATACAGTGCTAACGCTTATCCAAGTCCAAACTTGATGATTGTTTGGAACTCAAATTACCTAGATTCAACCTATAACACAGCGGGTGTCACTGACCCAGTTGTGGACTTCCTCACCATGGAAATCTCCAAGAAACAGCAAGACTCTCAAGCATTATTGACGTTAGGGCGAGCGCTCGATCGTGTATTGCAATGGAATTTCTACATCATCCCTCAGTGGCATGTGAGTCAGTATCGCGTCGCTATGTGGGATAAGTTTGAGCGACCAGAGATTTTACCTAAGTATGATCTTGGTTTAGACACTTGGTGGGTATCGAAAGAAAAAGCCAGCGAACTTCCTGAGAAGCGCCGCTAAAAGAGGGGTTATGGCAGCTTATATATTTAGACGCCTGATGCTGGTTATCCCAACGCTGTGGGCGATCATTACGATAAACTTTTTCATTATCCAAATTGCTCCGGGAGGGCCTGTTGAGCAGGCGATTGCCCAACTTGAAGGGCATACCTCAGGCATCATGGAGCGTTTTGCGGGTGGTGGCAGTGAAGTAGACTTAAGCAGTGGTGATGAAGCCGGTTCTGCAGGTTACAAAGGGTCACGAGGCTTAGATCCAGAAGTGGTCGAAGCGATCAAGAAGCAGTTTGGTTTTGATAAGCCTCTTCTTGAGCGCTACTGGGACATGCTAAAGAACTACGCCACGTTCAATTTTGGCGAAAGTCTCTTTAAAGGCGGTAACGTGATTGACTTGATTGTTGAGCGTTTACCCGTCTCGATATCGTTGGGCTTGTGGAGTACGTTGATCATTTACCTGATTTCGATTCCACTAGGGATAGTCAAAGCGATACATCATGGTAGCCGTTTTGATATTTGGTCTAGCGCGGTCGTGATTGTCGGCTATGCGATTCCGGGATTCTTGTTTGCGATTATTTTGATCATCCTGTTTGCGAGTGGTAATTACTTTAGTTGGTTCCCTTTACGTGGTCTTGTCTCAAGCAACTTCGAACAACTGGTGTGGTATGAACAAATTATTGATTACTTCTGGCACTTGGCGTTACCAATATTTGCCATGGTGATTGGCGGCTTTGCCACACTGAGCATGCTGACCAAAAACTCTTTCCTTGATGAAATAAACAAGCAATATGTCGTTACCGCCCGAGCGAAAGGACTGGATGAACGCGATATTCTTTATAAGCACGTGTTTAGAAACGCCATGCTCATTATTATTGCCGGCTTCCCTGCTGCCTTCATCAGCATTTTCTTTACTGGCTCGATGCTGATTGAAGTGATGTTTTCGTTAGAGGGAATAGGGCTTCTTGGCTTTGAATCGACCATTCAGCGCGATTACCCAGTCGTGTTTAGTTCGCTGTACATCATGACACTATTGGGATTGATACTCAGCATCATTTCCGATCTGACTTATACCTGGGTTGACCCAAGAATCGATTTTGAGGCGCGTTAATGCAAAAGAACAAGGTACGAAACCCACTTAATGAAGCGAGGTGGCTTCGGTTTAAAGCCAATCGACGTGGATTTTGGTCACTGTGGATTTTTTCGGTGCTTTTTGTGGTTTCATTGTTTGCTGAGATCATCGCCAACGATAAGCCGTTGTTAGTCGAGTATCAAAACGAATGGTATTTTCCTATTGCCCAACAGTACGCTGAAACGGAATTTGGTGGCGAGTTTGAAACCGAAGCTGATTATACCGACCCATATGTTATCGAACTCATTGAAGAACAAGGTCACATCATTTGGCCATTGATCCGATTCAGCTACGATACGATTAACTTTAATATTAATGGCTCCGTTCCTTCTGCACCAGACAGTGTTAACTGGTTAGGGACGGATGACAAAGGGCGTGATGTACTCGCGCGCGTGATTTACGGTTTTCGAATTTCCGTGTTGTTTGGTTTTGTTCTTACCATTGTGTCGAGCGTTATCGGCGTGGCGGTCGGGGCAACTCAAGGTTACTACGGAGGCTGGCTCGACTTATTAGGTCAACGATTTATCGAAGTGTGGTCAGGCATGCCAACTCTCTTTTTACTGATCATTCTTTCCAGTTTCGTTGAACCAAACTTCTGGTGGCTACTCGGAATTATGGTGGCGTTCAGTTGGATGAGCTTAGTGGGTATTGTCCGTGCAGAGTTTTTACGTTGCCGAAATTTTGATTACGTGAGAGCCGCCCAAGCGATGGGAGTCTCCGATAAGCGTATTATGCTGCGTCACATGCTGCCGAATGCGATGGTGGCTTCTCTGACCATGATGCCGTTTATTTTGTCGGGCTCGGTGACTACCTTGACCTCTCTCGATTTCCTAGGGTTTGGTTTGCCTGCGGGTTCTCCTTCTTTAGGTGAACTATTAGCGCAAGGTAAAGCGAACCTACAAGCGCCTTGGCTTGGCTTCTCAGCCTTTTTCGTCTTGTCCTTGATGCTGACCCTATTAGTTTTTGTCGGTGAAGCGGTTCGGGATGCGTTTGATCCACATCATCAAGGACGATAACCATGACTAAAACAGTATTAACCATTGATGGTCTTTCCGTTGGCTTCGGACGTAAAGAGAGCATCGAGGCCGTCACGCACGATGTATCCTTATCGATTAAAAAAGGTGAAACGCTTGCCCTTGTTGGTGAAAGTGGGTCAGGAAAATCGGTGACAGCGAATGCCATCTTAAAACTTCTGCCTCAAGGCTCATCTCATTATCTATCGGGGTCGATTACCTTTGATGAGATCGACATACTGAGCTGTTCTGAACGGCAACTGAGAGGTGTGCGAGGAGGAAGAATCGGGATGATCTTCCAAGAGCCTATGGTCTCACTCAATCCGCTTCATAAGGTGGGTAAGCAGCTTGTAGAAACATTATCGATTCACCGAGGGATGAGGCAAAAAGCCGCTGAGCGCTTGGCTGTTGAGTGGCTTCGCAAGGTGGGTATCCGTTATCCAGAGCAAAAAGTGAATGCCTATCCTCATGAATTATCGGGTGGTGAACGTCAGAGAGTGATGATTGCGATGGCGCTGATCAATGAACCCGAGCTGCTGATTGCCGATGAACCAACAACCGCATTGGATGTGTCGGTTCAGGCGCAGATTTTAGACTTATTGAAAGAGCTCCAACAAGAGTTCGGCATGGCCATGCTGTTTATCACCCACGATTTGAGTATTGTTCGCCGTATTGCAGATAGTGTGGCCGTTATGCAAAACGGAAAGCTGGTGGAGCAGGGAGAGTGCCAACAGCTGTTTCAGTCACCGAAACACCCTTATACCACTAAGCTGATTAATTCTGATCCGAGCGGTTCTCCAGTACCTGTGAATGAACAGGCTGAAGAGCTTCTAACCGTCAACAATTTACGAGTGTGGTTTCCGATCACTGGCGGATTGTTTAAACGAGTGGTATCGCATGTCAAGGCGGTTACCGACATGGCTTTTACCCTCAAACAGGGATATTCGATAGGCTTAGTTGGTGAAAGTGGTTCCGGTAAGTCGACCACCGGAATGGCGATTTTGAAACTGCTTAAATCAGAGGGCTCAGTCAGCTATCAAGGCGCGGAACTTCAAGGTTTAGATCGCACTGAAATGTTGCCTTATCGAAGCAAAATGCAGGTGGTGTTCCAAGATCCGTTTTCAGCGCTGAATCCGAGAATGTCGGTGGCACAAGTGATTGGAGAAGGACTGCGAGTTCATCAAGAATTGACTGACGACGAGATCGACCAACGCATTTGCGAGGTGATGCGAGAAGTTGACTTAGATCCTGAGACAAGACACCGATACCCAAACGAGTTTTCTGGCGGCCAACGCCAACGTATTGCAATAGCGAGGGCATTGATTCTAAAGCCCGAGTTTATCTTACTTGATGAGCCAACATCATCACTCGATCGCACGGTACAAGCTCAGGTATTGGATCTGCTCAAGTCATTACAAGAGAAATACAAACTGAGCTATTTGTTTATCAGCCATGATCTAAGCGTTGTTCGTTCTTTGTGCCATTACACGATAGTGATGAAGCAAGGGGAAATTGTAGAACAGGGAGATACCCACAAACTCTTTACGCAACCCAAGCAAGCTTATACCAAACAGCTTGTCGAACTGTCATTGCTTTAATTAAAAAGCGCCAAAGATAATCTTTGGCGCTTTCCATTCTTTATAACGTGGCTGAACTTTGGGTTCCCCAAACGAGTTCGAATTCTTTACTAATATCAAACTCGTTCAAGTGGGCTACATGGAAGTTAAGCAAATCGAGATCGTAAGAAGGGTCGGTGTACACCGTGCCTTCGTGAATTGCTTTCACCATGCGGTCTGCTTGCGAGCGAGTATAGCTCTCTTTATTGTGCAGGCGAGTTTGTTTCTCTAGCTGGTTGCGAACCTGACTAACGACCATTTCGTACTCGGCTTGTTTGAAACCTGACGCTGCCGTGCGCTTAATTTCACTCTCGATAATCTGATTAGCCAGTTCTTGTTGTGTCTCGTTAAATCCAGTCACACGCACTTGAGAAAGTAAGTTTTGATTGAACAATACTTGATTCTCGACACTGACCAATCCTTCAATTTGCTGTTGCTCAAACGTGTTCTGAATACGGCGCTCAAGCATTTTGTTAGCCAATGTTGCTTTAAGGATTTCTTTTCTTAATAGCTTACTGTCACTATTTCCACCTAGGTGAGTGAGTGTGGCAACAGAAACTAATGTCTGTTCTACGTGCGTTTTCTCAACGTGAAAATCAAGGCTTGGCAAGTGTTCTTGTTGTTCGTCCAAAACACGCCATAAGCCAAATTGCGACTGAACCGTTTTAGCCGTTTGGCGAGGAGTAATACCGCCAGCGATCACTATGCTTACATTGTGTGGAGCAAAATGACGAGTTTTAAACTGCTGCGCATCATTTTGTGCGTTTTGATCCACTGACTCCACATCAAAAGAAGCAATAGATCGGCCATAAGAAACACTTTCTAAATGCTGCTGAGTCATAATTTGATCGATATCGACCAATGACGTTTCTGCGGCTTGGGCAAACTTAGGCTCTTCAGTGTTACCTATAGGTTTCTCTAGGCCCTGCATTAGGCTGTGAAGAGCTTGTTCGACGTCGTTGGCACTCGCTTCATTGAGATCAAGGCTAAATACGGTTTGTTGGTAGTCGGTCGAGACTTTCCATTCTGTTCCAAGAATTGTATCTAGAACCGCAATACGTGCTGAGGGAGTTAGCTCTGTTTCTTGTGCTACGCCCGCAGCCACACGTACTCGAATCGATACTTCTTTAGAGCTGCGCGAGGTGGGCAAAATTACATATCTCAAGCCGTTATCAAGCGCATTAACAGTAGTTACTTTTGGCAGTTTGATGTCGGTACTTGGAAACCAAAGAGGGTTTACTTCCGCAGCCATGAGCTGAGGTGAAGCGAACACAGAACAGGTTATTAAGGTATGGATTAGATGACGAAATGGAACAGGCACTTGAATCTCCGGAGCAATGGTAACTGTACTATTGTCCTTGTCTCATCAGGCAAACTACCGAATGATGTATCGCTCCGTGATACGCTTTGTCGCTCAAAATAACCAATACCCTTAGGTCAATATGAACGAAAAGATGACACCTTTATAAATTTGATGGGATTTTCTATAAAATGAGACGGAGAGTCAAATCTAATTATTCTTGGGGTGAATATATCTCAAATGTGAGACTTGGGTTTGAGGGAGAGGTGAGGTGTTACACTTTGGTATAGTAGCTAGCACTGGCAATGGTTAAAGGCTTGGAGAACCAGTAGCCTTGCAAATAAGACGCGCCCATATCTGTAAACAAACGTTGCATAGCCGCATCTTCAATACCTTCAATCACAATATCAATAGCATAGTCATTACAAAGGTTCGTAATAAAGGTCAAATACTCGAATGTGGCAGGGTTTTCAATGGAACGCCATGCGATCGATTTGTCGATTTTAATCTGAGAAAGAGGCAAATCGAAAAAGCTATTTAAGGAACTGTAACCCGCGCCGAAGTCGTCCAACGATAAACGGAATCCGAGATCTTTAAGGCGATTCAATTGGGTATTAGCGCTCTTGTTATCATCAAGGCTAATGGTTTCAGTTAACTCTAAAACAATAGAGGTTCGATCAATGCCGTAATGATCACTCAGTTGCATCAGTTTGTCTGGAAACGACTGGCTAAGTAACTGCAACACAGAAACATTGATGTTCACACGAGCAGTATTCGAATGGACAGCTTGGTATTGCTTCAGAAACTGGCACGCACTTTCAAAAACAAAATAACCGAGCTCAGAGATCAGGCCGTTTTTTTCCGCAACGGTAATAAACTCATCAGGATAGATTTCTCCATGAACTTCGCTTTTCCAACGCACTAAACTTTCAAAACTGGCCACCGATTTGGTCTTAGCACAAATGATGGGTTGAAATTTAACGGACAGTTTTTTGTTGATCAGGGCGTTACCAAGCTCTTTCTCGATGTAGAAATGACGATCGACTTTCGCTTTAGTACAGCCAGAATAAACACGAATAGAATGATCGTTTTGATTGCTCGCAAATTGACTAGTGCGAGCGGCAACTTTGAGAACATCTATCTTGCTTGCAAGCTGAGAAATATTCGGGTAAATACCAATACTGATGTCTGTGCCGTACAGGAAATCGATAGACTTAATGGAGGCCTGATACGCGCGGAAAACTCGCTCACCCAAATCGTGTAGAGATTGCTCATCGTATTCGCCAAAGACAAGAATCGCAAAGTCGTGCGACTGAATACGATACATGTCGATAAATTCATCCGGCAGTTCACTGAGCGCACTATTGAGGTAGGCTAGCATATCTCGCATGATTTCAGAGCCATGCAGCGTTTGATGGGAACGAGTATCGCCGGGCTGGATATACATTAGATGATAGCTTTGAGTGGCATCCAAGCCATCTAAATCTAACGCCAGCTTTTGTTCGTTAGCCAAGCCAGAGTGACCATCTCTAAATGATGCCTGCTCGACATAGGTTTCCATCAACTTTCTATCAGAGATGTCTTTGTGGCACCCGATCATAAAGCGTTTACCGTTGACGGTTTTCGTTAATGCCGAGCCTTCTAGCCAGATATATTGACCGGATGTAGAGCGAATGCGGTATTCCGTTTTAACCAGTGATTCATCGTCTTGAATATGATCATCGACTTGAACTTTCAATGAGTCACGGTCAAGAGGGTGGACAAGGTTGAGCCAATCATTGAGGCAAGAGATACCAGAATCGATTCCCAACTTTGAGTAGAAAGAGGGGTTATAGAAGCAGACGTATTCGCTGTCTGCCATATAGAAAATGCCGTCGTTCATCACATCAATCATATGACGAAATTGGTTGTCCATCAGAGCATCTAATTCAGCACCGGTTAAGCCAACACTCTCGTTTGATCCGTTATGTTCAACACTGGATTCAGGAACCAAGGTAAACGTCGGCCTAGGTTGAATTGTACTGATCGGTTGAGACATTGTGGTTGAACTACCTAAAAATGGTTACGGCATTAGTGTTAGATAGATTAATACCTTAAATAGTGCCCATTCGCTACCAAATTACGGTGTAACTGGTGCGTATGATGAAAAAATATTAACTGCAGCTCATCAAACAAACAAAAGTCTTGATATTTTATAAATCACAATATGAGAAGTCATAAATCGTCTTGATTGTTAAATCTTTAACAAAGATACGCATCCGGTCGTGCAACAACTTGTTTTATTTGATTTAATTAATGGAAATACGATGGAATTAGTCGCCCGGAGTGGGAATGAAGTCTCAGCTTGATCTCAATTTATTGAAAGTACTGCCTTTGTTGAATAAACATAGGCAGCTGAAACCTGTCGCGAAAGAGCTAGGCAAAACCGAGAGTGCGGTCAGTAAACATTTAGCCAAGCTACGTGAACAACTTGGAGACCCGTTGTTTGTTCGTGGTGCGCATGAATTTGAGCCGACCGAATACACAGAGAAGTTGTTACCTAAAATCACCTCTGGGTTGAACTTGATCTCTGAAGCGGTTCAGCACGAAGATTTTGACCCGACGCAGTACGACAAGCCGATCACTTTAGCGTTGCCTTCACTTGCTCAGTATCTAATGGGGAAAGAGCTGCTACTGGAACTGCTTGAAACATTCCCTAAATCACAGATCCACATCACGACGTGGAATGATACCTCGGTGAGTAGCCTCTTAGACGACCATATTGATGTGGGGGTGCAGTATTTTAATGATGAACAAAGTAAGACGATTTATCAGCAACATATAGGCCGATATTACAGCGCGATCGTATGTGATCAGAAATACAGCAATCGAAGTGTAGAAGAAAAGCTCAATATGCCTTATGTCTTGTTAGAGATGAAAGGATGGCAGGAACAAAAAGCGGTGGCGAAGAAAGCGCTTGAATCAAATGGCGTTCACATCAACAAAATCG
Source organism: Vibrio aquaticus (assembly GCF_003970385.1). Lineage (GTDB taxonomy): Bacteria > Pseudomonadota > Gammaproteobacteria > Enterobacterales > Vibrionaceae > Vibrio > Vibrio aquaticus. The sequence continues at coordinate 65,070 of NZ_RXZH01000001.1, forward strand.
CAACGGTCGATAATATTACCTGTCTATTTGATGTGCTGAAAGAGTTAGAGTGTGCAACGCTATTTCCACATACTCGGCACCTAACTGCAAGAACATCATTGGATGTAACGCTCCTCCCTGAGCACCTTCAACTCGACCATCCACCTGCGGTAGTCGTGAATTACAAGTTAGTGAATCACGGTAATCCACTGCATACCATGTTGGCCGAAATACTTAAGCGGCGTCTCTTCTAAGCTCAGGAGTATCAATCGTAACGTGTTGTTCAAGACGCATAAGTTCAACAATCGAATCGACTTTGTATTTCTCTAAAATGCGTGATTTGTACGTGCTGATGGTCTTTGAGCTTAGCGACAGTAGCTCAGAGATCTGCTTATTGCTGTAACCTTTTACAAGATAGGTATAGACAGTCGTTTCTCGCTTAGACAGCGCCGTAGTACGATTGGCTGGTTTGATCTCTTCACGCTTATACACAGAGAAACCACGAATCACACTGACAATCGCCTCTTTAATCACTGCGGTACTTTCAAACTTTGACACATAACCGTTGGCCCCAAGTTTACGCGCTGTTTCAGAATACATTGGGTGCTTGCTGGTCGAGATAAACAGAATTTTACCTTTGTAGCCATGAGCTCGTGCGCGTCGTGCAAATTCAAAACCGTCAGATTGGCCCAGATCGACATCGAGTATGACTAGACCAATTTGATGGTTGTGAAGCAGTTGTAGACCAAACGACGCTGATTCTGATTGAAACACTTGGCTTGAAATTGTGCACTCTTCAATGATACGGCTGATCGCTTCACGCATGATAGGTTGGCTGTCGATGATAAGCACTTTACTTGATGTCATTTTTACCTTCTTTTTTATCTGAATTTGTTGAACGAGGTAAATGTAAGACATAACTGACGGAATAGGGGGAAAGGCATATTTTCCAAAAAGGAAAAAGGGTCAGAGCATCGTAAATAAGCGTCTACTTTTCAATCGAATAGCGTTTGATTATGGCCTCGATCTTACCGCTCTGCTTGACTTGCTCCAATTGCTGGTTGAATTGAGTAATAAAGGCTTTTTTGTAGGGAAAATTCTCTATACCTACATTTGTAAAGCCAAGATAACCGTATTCTCCGGAAATGACTGGGCCAGAGGTGACTTCCCAATCGGGTGAGATCATTCCAGTTTGCGTAAGCTGCTTTATCTCCCAAAGAATAGACAAACGATCGTTCATATAACAGGCCGTTTGTTTGTTATATAGATTGATAATATTGGCTTGGTTACCTTTTGCCTCCTTAACGGTGATGTCTCCTCGTCTTGCTGCAATCCAAAATTCACGTCCTCCAAGGGAAAAAGATTCGTTAATGCCTACGGTTAATCCTAGGTAATCACTGGGCCAGTTACTGTTGCTGTTGTGTGCTATGGCTTTATTGCAGTAGACCGTGACTTCTTCTTTTAAAATTGGTTTTGAATAGGGCGAGATGTAAAAGCGTTTATCGTCGTAGTAGTAAGGGGGGAAGAGTGCGAACGCTTGGCCCACCTCAAGCATTTTCAGTCCTCGCTTCCAAGGGACCAGCTTTATAGTCACGTTATAGTCAGGCATTTTCTCAAACACCATTTTCAAGATATCGACGTAAATGCCTTTTGCTTGACCAAACGAGTTGTAGCTGTATGGCGCATAACTGTCATCCCCGTAGATTGTGACAGGGGTGAGTGTGGAGCCGTAGCTAACACCAGATGTGAACGCAGTTGTTAGAAGAATCCATTTCAAGCCGTTATGTCCTAGAAGTATTTTATTCTTATTGATAACTTTAGTTTATTTATCCGAGTATTGAGATTAGACTCTGGTTTTTGTGATTGAATCGACCCAAGGTGTGGTATGAGCCAAGACTATGAACAAGGCGAAGAGATAGAGATTGAAGCGATTGGGATCGAGGTTTCCTCGCAACCCATTGAACTCTATAAAGTGTTTAAAATTGCAAACTTAGTCGGTGGTGGCGGTGAGGCAAAACACATTATCGCTGAGGGTTATGTGGCCGTTAACGGTGAATTAGAAACTCGTAAGCGCCGTAAAATGTATGACGGTGACTTCTTTGAGTTTAACCAAGAATACTACGTTGTTGTGTGCGATGCGCCTGTGACAGAACAGGAAGAAACCAAGCCGAGCGAAAAGAAAGTAACGGCTCCAAAAGCGTCACGCAATGAGTCGAAGAAAAACGCAGGCAACAATAAAAACAAGCAGAAGAACTCAAAAGCGGGCAAATCGGCTAAGAAATCTAGTTCAGCTAAGACATCTAACCCAGGTAAGAAATCTAAGCCAACTCAAGATACGAAGAAAAGCGACAAGCCAAAAAACAGTAATGGTCGTGGTTCTATCGATTTCTTCTAACAGAAGTCACGATAACAAACAACGTAGAGGGAGGCATTGATTGCCTCCCTTTTTTTATTTTGTACAGCGCAAGGAGATAGAAAGACCGGAGAAATAGTGCGGAATGTAAAAAACGTAAATGTAGAGTGACTTGGTTACAAATCTAAATGATAATGCATTGCATTTGTAATTATGGAGTCAAATAATGAAGGTATCAGCAGTTGCGCTTCTTGCAGGTCTAATGACGTTTTCTGTACAAGCAAAAATGGTCGAAGTTGAACACATGCAAGGGACGACCAGTGTTGAATCAAATCCAGAACGTGTCGTTGTCATCGGCTTAGGTCCACTCGATACGGTTAAAGCACTTGGCGTAGAGCCTGTGGCGGTTTCAACAGTAAGCATGTTCCCGGACTATTTAGCTGAATACCGTGATTACAAATTTGTCTCGGCAGGCAGTTTAAGCGAACCAGACTTTGAAACGATTTACACTCAGAAACCGGATCTTATCATCATCGGCACGCGCGCAGCTTCTAAGTACAAAGAGCTGTCTGAAATCGCACCAACGATCGTTTACGCATCGGATGCAACGCAAGGTTACTGGAAGAGCACTCAGCAGCAATGGCGTAATCTGGCGAAAGTGTTTGAAAAAGAGACATTCGTAGAAAACAAAATTGAACAGCTAGACAGCGAGTTCAAGGCGATCAGCCAAGCGAACCAGAACGAAAACACTGACGCACTTACAGTGATGAGCGCGGGTGGCAACATCACTGCATTTGGCACTCAGTCTCGTTTCTCTGCGATTTACAAAGACTTTGGTTTTACTGAAACAGTAAAAGGCATTAAAGAGAGCCGTCATGGTGACCTGGTTTCTTATGAATTTATTCGCGAAAAGAACCCAGACACGCTACTGATCATCGATAAAGATGTACTGATCAATAAGGGAAAACCAAGCACGGTGAAACGTGACTTTGAAAATGATTTGGTGAAAGCAACTGACGCTTACCAAAACAAGAAAATGGCTTACTTAGATATTAACGCATGGTATTTGTCTATCTCTGGTATGCGAGCGACAGAGCAGATGATTTCTGACGTCAAATCGGCTTCAGCCTTGAATTAATAGCAGAAATAAAAACAACTAAGTATAAGCCTCAAGTTCTCTTGAGGCTTTTGTGCTGAGAGGCAAAAGTGAAAAAGTTATTATTGGCGCTGGTGGTATTAAGTTTAGCGTCGTTGTTTGTTGGAGTAGGTCAGCTCAATTTCGCTGCGCTGCTAGCTGGTGATGTGGCGCACTGGCATCTTCTTTTTACCAGTCGTATTCCACGTTTGGTTGCCGTTTTACTTGCAGGTGCTGGGCTGAGTATCGCGGGTCTTATCATGCAGCAAATCAGCCAAAACCGATTTGCGTCCCCGTCTACGTCAGGCACGATCGAATGTGCCATGCTGGGCTACATCTTGAGCTTAGTCTTGTTTGGCAGTGAGCAGCTTTGGTTAGTGTTCGGTGTTGCAATGGCCGGTACGCTGCTGTTTGTTCAGTTCATCAATCGCATTCAGTTCAAAAACGCCATTTTTGTTCCTCTCGTCGGGATTATTTTCGGTAACGTCGTTGATTCACTGGCAACCTTCATTGCCTATAAGTACGACGCGCTGCAAAACCTTTCAAGTTGGACAGTGGCCAACTTCGCCAACCTTTTACAAGGTGACTATGAGTTGCTTTACATAGCGATTCCATTTGCGATCTTCAGTTACCTTTATGCAGCACGTATTTCAGCGGTGGGTCTAGGCAAAGACTTTGCGACCAACCTTGGCTTGAACTACCAACAGGTACTGATCATTGGTGTATTGCTGGTTTCTGTGATGTCTGCTTCTGTTGTGATGATTGTCGGCATGCTCCCGTTTCTTGGCTTAATTGTGCCAAACCTTGTTAGCCATTTCTTCGGTGATAACTTAAGACGCAATATTCCACTGACGGCGATTCTAGGTGCCCTGATTGTATTGTGCTGTGACTTGGCAGGCCGTTTGATCATCTTCCCTTATGAAATTCCAATTTCGACCATTATCAGCATCTTAGGTGGTTCTGTGTTTATTTTCTTTATCTTGAAAGGGCAGAAAGATGCAAGATAGAACCAAACTCGTGTTGTTAGCGGTGACGGCGAGTGTCTTCTGCTTTTTGTTTATTGGTCTTGGTTTAAACGCAGACAACTACCAGTATTTTCTGTCACGCCGAGTGCCTAAAGTACTCGCAATTGTCATCGCAGGCATTGCAATTGGGCAATCGGCATTGGTGTTTCAAACCATCACCAACAACCGAATTTTAACGCCTAGTATTATGGGCTTTGATTCGCTGTATATGTTCACCCAAGTGTTGGTTGTGGTTTTGTTTGGTGGTATGAGCAGCTTTGCACTCAATGCATACCTTAACTTCGGCTTGTCAGTGGGCGCAATGCTGGGCTTCTCTGTGCTGTTGTTTGCTTTCTATTTCAGAGGTGAGCGACAAAACTTGATGGTGCTACTGCTGTTGGGCGTCATACTCGGTCAGTTGTTTTCAAGCATCTCATCGTTCTTCACTATGCTGTTAGACCCGAACGATTTTGCTGCGGTTCAAGCTAACATGTTTGCTAGCTTCAATAATGTAAAAGTGGAGCTCGTCTACCTATGTGCGCCGCTTCTCCTCGGTATTAGCTTTTTGCTGTTCCGCTTACACCGTACGCTAGATGTATTCTGGTTAGACAAAGACAACGCAACCAGTTTGGGTGTCGACGTAAAGAAAGTGACCCTACAAGTGCTGATATTAAGCGCTGCGCTGATTGCCATTTCGACGGCGTTAATCGGGCCAATCATGTTCTTTGGTTTACTGGTGACCAACCTGGCTCGTGAGCTGTTTAAGTCATTCCAACATCGAGTCTTGCTGATTGGCGTTTCATTGCTTTCGGTGGCTTCACTATTGAGTGGACAATGGATCGTAGAAAACCTGTTTGGCTTTTCTACCACCATCAGTGTCGTGATTAACTTTGTCGGCGGCATCTATTTCTTAACCATGTTGCTGCGCAACAAAATTGTCTAGGTTTCTATGATTTCATTAAAAAGCCTGACCAAAGCGTTTGGTCAATCAAAAGTGGTCGATAGCGCAAGTGCGGAGTTTGAGAAAGGCAAAGTAACTTCGATTATTGGCCCAAACGGTGCGGGTAAAAGTACCCTGTTATCAATGGCGAGTCGCCTAGTCAGCAAAGATGAAGGTGAGGTGTACATTGACTGCAAAGAGCTGAGCGAATGGGACACCAAAGATCTCGCTAAGCGTCTAGCGGTGTTGCGCCAAGCAAATAATATCACGATGCGATTTACGGTACGTGAGATGATCTCGTTTGGTCGTTTTCCTTACACGCAAGGTAAGCTGAATGAGGAAGATAACCAGATCATCAACCAGGCGATTGAATATTTGGATCTTGTCGATATTCAGAACAAATATTTAGATGAGCTAAGTGGCGGTCAAAGACAGCTCTCTTTCATTGCGATGGTGATGGCTCAAGACACAGATTATGTCTTTTTGGATGAGCCACTAAACAACCTAGATATTAAACATTCACTGCAAATTATGCGCAATGTTGGTCGTTTAGCTCGTGAGATGAATAAAGCGGTTGTGGTAGTGATTCATGACATCAACTTTGCCGCTTGTTATTCCGATAAGATCATTGCTCTTAAAAGAGGCAAGGTAGTTGCACAGGGTAAAGTGGAAGAGGTGATTCAATCTGACATTCTAGAAAGCATCTACGAGACACCGTTTAACATCATTGAAGTCGATGGTAAACGTATGTGTACCTACTACTAATAAACGAAAGGCCTTGAATATCTTCAAGGCATTTTTTTATCACTTCGTGAGATCTTCAATAATCGGGCATTGGCTCCCAGAATCGCCCGGACAAGAAGATACCCAACTTTTGAGTTGTCGCTCAATCTCTCTGAGCTCTCTTATCTTCACTTCCACTTCCAACAGCTTTTCTTTCGCTTTCGCTTTTACTTCACTGCTTTTTCGATTTGGATTCGAAGCAAGCTGCACAAACTCTTTGCACTCGATAAGAGAGAAACCGGCATTTTTAGCTCGTGAAATCAGATTGAGTTCTTGTACGTGTTGATCCGAATATTCGCGATAACCCGAATCACTGCGGTTAGGAGGCGTAATCAGCCCTTTGTCTTCATAAAGTCGAATAGACTTACTCGATAGTCCAGTCAGCTTTGATACAGCGCCGATGTTCATGTGTCGATCCTCAAGCTCAAGTCAAAATAGGGATTAGAGTGTCTAACCTCTATTGTAACGAGTTTTGCAGCATTTTCGCTACCATGAGGCGATTGAAAATAAAAAGCCCACCTCGAAAGAGGTGGGCGGTGCTGAATAACTCAGCAATTGGGACAGTAATAGCTTATAGGTAGTAACGAGCGCCGATTAGCCACTTGTCATCTGTTTGGTTGTTGTTTGCATCGTTTAGGTCAAACTGGTACGCAGTGTAACCAACAAACTTAGGCGTGAAGTTGTACTCAGCTTGCAGTGCTAGTTCTTCACGTGCTGTTTCTTTTTGCGAGAACTTAGACACTTTACCTTCGACCATTTCGTAGTTAACGATTAGGTTTAGGCTGTTATCCAATGCGTATGACGCTAGAGCTTCGTATGCGTTACTTTCTGCTAGAAGAGTTGTGCCGATGTTGTTCATGTTCTCGTTATCAGCGTAAACACCCGCTAGGTAAAGACCTTTACCGTAAGTACCGTATTTAACCGATACTAGGTGCGATTCAGCTGTGCTCTTAGACGCGCCGAAATCTGCGAAGTCACCTGTATTGTATGTGTAACCCAATGTAGCGCCGGCAATAGAGTAGCTTACTGCTGCTTGAATACGATCATCGTACTTGATGCCTGTTGTTTGGTTGTCTTCAGTTGTGCGTTCATCGTTCGCACCTTGCCAACCAAGACCGAATGAAAGTGCACCCGCTTCGCCAAACTCAAAACCGTTACGGTAACTTAGCATTTTGTCTGCACGGCCTGTACCTAGAGCACCGTGGTTGTCGTAGATGAAGTCGTTCGCGTAAGCGATAGGCATATCCGCTACACCAGCAACATCGTAGTATGGTGCCCACTGAGTACCAACAACTGCACGACCAAGCTGATCATGTGTTAGGCCAACGTAACCAAGACGAGTAGTGAATGCATTGTCACCGCCATCTAGGTAGTTAAGCGCCCATTCACCTTTTGCATCAGCAGTGAAACCATTGCCAAGATCTTGTGTCGCATTAAAGTTGATACGTGGAGAGTTAGTGCCGATATCTGTATCGCCTTGCTCAGAACCATTTAGGTTTGCAGACACGTGGCCGCCAATTGAGAAAGTCGTACCTTCTTGGTTGTACAGTTCAACCGCATAAACAGAAGTAGAAAGAGTCGCGATAGCAGCAGCTAAGATCGTTTTTTTCATAGTAAAGTCCATATATATGAGCCGACAGGCTTTTTGTCATTCGTGTTTTAACGATGTGGCAGACTCTATATGGGTTTTTAACATAAAGGTTACAAAATAAGGTAAAACGTTCAAATTGGAATTAAGTTGCGTAAATTCAGTAGCTTAGGATTGAAACGATTCGTTACATTAGTCTTTTTTATGATTTGCTATTTTTTAGAATAAGCACGCTGAATATGTCGCGTGCGTGTTAAAAAATAATCGAATAATCAGTTATTTACTGGGGTTGTAAATGGAGTGTTACTATCTCTGAGATCAATGATAAAGATTGCTCTATTAAGTTGATTTAACAGGCGACGTGCTTACTCATTGGCACTAGAAATGTTAAAAGGTGGCACACCGTATTCCTTTTTAAATGCATTAGTGAAGTTGGCAGGGTGGTTGTAACCGGCCTCATAAGCCGCTTCTGTGATTGTCACCAAGCCTTTTTCTAGGTGTTGTTTAGCGACCTCTAAACGTCTTTTACGAATGTACCCATTGATGGTTAATCCGACTTGCTGTTTAAACTTACGTTGTAGATTAGATCTGCTCATCGCAAATCTATTTGCTAGTTCGGCTATGGAGAGTGACTCACTCAGGTTGGCCTCAATGTAGCAAATAATCTCTTCAATTGAGGTGAGATTCATTTTTTGTTGGGCTTCTTTAGGCGACTCAATCTGACTGGATTCTAAGTGGCTAAACGCAAGCTCTATGATTTGCATAGCGATAGACTCTAACGCCACTTTTTCGAGAAACGTTTCGACCTTGTGAAGTTTGAATGCTTGAGCGACTAAATTGTTGAATTCGTCACTTAAGGGCAGTTGGAGGGAGTTCTTATGTTGTGCGACAAACTGACTGACAGTGCAATTCCCATTGATTCGACTCATGACCCATTGGTTGTTCATCATAATGTTGAGCTTAAAGACGTTGTTATCTTTACTGATCTTGCGTCTGAAACTTGAGGGCTGCGCAAGATTGACCAAGGTAATACGGTTCAGGCTATTAGGGCCGATATGAAATTCTAAGTCATCATAGGCGAACTCAAGCTCTCCTTTGATGAGAATCGTCATGATGATTGAGGCTGGCGCCATCGAAACAACGTGCGAGTCTTGAAGCTCTAATCCATCACATCCATGAATTGAGATATCGTTACCAATCCGATGAGAGATGAACTTTCCTTCGACTAACGCTGAGCGTCCTTGCCGAGTTTCACCGACAATGAGTTGGCGTTCTGACTCCTCAATTCTTTGAGTAATCGCGACTTTCTTTAATCGAGGGCTAGAAAGCGTGTCGGTTGTCATGCGGTGTTTCCTCATAAGCGATCAGCATTTCTGCATAACCTATTGTCCTTTTCGTCAATCGTTCTGCACCATATCATACCTGCGAATTATTATCATTTACATTTAGGAAATGCAGCATGGAAAGGGTTAAGCAGCACCCCAAACGTTTATCTGTAATGGCAGTCGCAGTGTGCACAGCGCTGGTGGCACAAGCTCAGGCTCAAGACACCACATATTTAGAAGATGTCGTGGTATGGGGTACGAAAGTATCGAGTAACTCAGAGTCTCTTGGAGCAGGTGACATGTCGCTTAAGCAAGCGGATCATATGTCTGATTTGTTGAGAGATATCCCAGGTGTCGATGTAGGCGGTACGCATAGTGTCAACCAACGTATCAACATTCGTGGTTTGGGGGAAACGGACTTAGACATTCGTTTGGATGGTGCGTCTCAGCACGCCAATATGTTCCATCATATTGGTAACTTAACGCTTAACCCTGACATTCTAAAAAGTGCTGACATTCAAGTCGGTAACAACTCAGTGACGCAAAATGGGCTAGGTGGATCGGTGTTGTTTGAGACCAAAGATGCTAAAGATCTGCTTCGCTACGATGAAAAGTTTGGAACTCGCGTTTATGGGGGGTATGCGTCTAACGCTAGTCAACAAGGATCGCTTACCGTCTATGGCCTACTGAGTGAGCAGGTCGACGCGATGCTGTATGGACATATGCTAAGTAGAGACAACTTCGAAGATGGTCGTGGAGTAGAAACGATTGGTGTTGAAGGCGACACTTATAACGTGCTCGGTAAAATTGGATTTGAACCCTCTCAGTTACACCGATTTGAACTGGCTTATGACTTATATCGCGACAGCGGCGACTATAATCCTCGTCCAGATTGGTCGGTGGATGCCAACCAATCTCGCTCGGAAGATGAGCTGATCTCGACAGACTATGACCGAGATACGATAACTTTGTCGTATGAGCTGAAAGGTGACACAAACCGAGGCAAAGTTGCGCTATACAGCAGCAAGACAGAAATTACACGTGATGAAACTAATGTTGTCAGCCGCTGGCCAACAGACCGATTGTCAGTCAATAGTGCAGAGAACCGCAATACTGGCCTAAACGTTCAGTTCCAGACTGATTACCAGGTGGCGAATCTTGATAATACCGTGACTTATGGCGGTGATTATATGGATAAGAACAGTAAGAGCATTTATGGCGGAGTGCTGTACGCAGATGAAACTGCGAAAAGTACCGCTGTGTTTGTTGAAAACCAACTGTTCCTAACATCTGACCTAAGTGTAACTGCCGGTATTCGATTTGATGACTTTAAACGCGAAGCCGAAACAGGCACAAACGACTTTGGTGACGTGACGTGGTCACTTTCTGGTGAGTGGAGCGTAGCGCAGGACTGGACGCTCTTTGCGAGCACTCGCAGTCTATTCAAAGGCCCTGAGTTACTTGAGTCATTCATCAAGTATCAAACGGTGGCATACCTAGCGGATGACATTAAAGCCGAAACCGGCCAAAACACGCAAGGTGGTATTCGCTTTGATAAGCAGATTGATGAACACTTCCTAAGTGCAAACTTGACGGTATTCAAAACTGAAATCGACGACTACATCGTTTCAGAGTATGACTTTGCAAGTGCAGGTTATCAGATCTACAACTTAGGCGATGTTGAGTTCAGTGGTTTAGAGTTGAGTGCGAGTTATGGTTACCAAAACTTCCAATCTAAGGTGTCGTATTCACGTTCGGATAATGAAGACAAAACCAACGGTGGCCCGGTGTTAGATACGGTGGGTCGATCAGCACGAAGCCTAGACGTAGGTGATAGCATTGCTGTAACGCTCGACTATCAAGCCGATGAAATTGACACGATCTTCGGTTGGACATCGATTGTGGTGCTAGAAGAGGACAACGTACTTGATGGAGCGCCAGTAAAAGAAAGCTACGATGTACACAACTTGTACGCGCAATGGATTCCATCTCAGGTTGAAGACTTATCAGTCACATTTGGCATCGATAACATCTTTGACGCGACTTACGCTTCTCATGCCTCTAAGACGGGGGCAGTGGGTGACGTGAGAGCCGATGATTATGAACCAGGGCGTAACTTTAAGCTTTCAGCAGCCTACCAGTTTTAATTTTTCCATTTGTTTTTTGAGCATTTTGCTGCCCTTAAGGGGCAGCTTTTTTTATGTCCGTTTTTGAAGGCGATGCGTAGCCAATATTGTCACGGCTTAACGTCCAACTGATAACGTCTTCTAACGGTAGCGCTGCGCTGTAGTAGTAACCCTGCATGAAGTCACTGCCACTTTTCTTCACTAAGCTTTCTACCTCTCGAGACTCAATCCCTTCAACAACAACGGTATAACCCAATCCGTGTGCCAGAGAAATGGCATTTTCAACAATCGAAAAGTTTCTTTCATTCTGGTCTAGTTGATAAGCGAAGGATTTATCGATCTTTATTTGATCAACGGGTAAGTCTCTCAGTAATGATAGAGACGAGTAACCCGTCCCAAAGTCATCCAAAGTAATTCGAAAACCCATTTCTTTGAGCCTCTTGAGTAACTTCTCTGGGCTGCGTAAACGATTTATGGCCGTGGTTTCAGTGATTTCTAAGCAAACCATATTGGCGAAGTTAGGATCGTTAGAGGCCAGCTGCCCGAGTTGGTTTTCTATGTTTTGGCTCATGAGGTCTTTAGCGGATAGATTGACGTGGATCGCGCAGTGGGCCAGTCCCTGATTTCGGAGGGTTTTGATATCTTGCGCTACTTTGTCGAGCATCCACTGAGTGATCGATGTGATTTTATGGCTCTGCTCTGCAACCGAAATCAGTTCAGCGGGGTTAATCATCTCACCGTGTTCATCATAACAACGAATCAGAGCCTCATAACCTTCCACCTTGTTACTTTTGGCACCAACAATAGGTTGATAATATACATTGATGTCATTGTGCTCTAGTGCGTGATCAATCTGATTCGAAATCGACAGCCTTTTGCGGTTGTTTTGATACATTTCCGAAGAGAAAACCGCTACGTCGTGCTCAGCAGCTTTGCCCCAGTACATAGCCATATCAGCAGCATTGATGATTTGATCGGCGTCGTTTGCTTGGTCTGGATAATGACTAATGCCAATTTTAGCGCCGCTTGTGAGCTCAAAGCCGTTAATCAAAAAGGGCTGTTTTAATGATGCGTTAATCGCTCGAGCGAACTCTTTTGAAGCGCGCTCTTTTCGTTTGGGCAGAATGATCACAAATTCGTCACCGCCGATGCGTGCAAGAAAATCACCACGGGCGAGGTGGTTTTCCATCCGTTTTCCGATTTGGATAAGTAATTGGTCGCCGGAAAAATGTCCCATTCCATCATTAACTTGCTTGAAATTGACGACATCGAGTAACAGGAGATGAAAGGGCACATGATGTTCAATCAAGACATTTATCGTTTCAATACAATGTTTACGGTTAGGGAGCCCGGTTAATGAGTCATGTAGAGAATTGTACTTTTCTTCTTTAGCTAGAGCGTCTAACTGTTCAATGGTTGCTAAACTAAATTTCGTAACGATAAAGACGAAAAGACTGCCCGAAAACAGAATAACAGACAGCACAAACAGTACAGGGTCGACACTGCCATCAAGCAAGAGAGAGCCTAAAACAAGGGAGTAACCAGCAATAAAGCTTGCAATCAACGCACTAAGAAGTTGCCATCCTTTACGTTTTGTTTTCACGCAAATCTTTCTGGCGTTGTTGAGTCCGAGACATAAAAACACGATGCCTGTGACGATTAGTAATGCTGCTAGTGAGAACAACTCATTTACTCTTTCGGGATGATGTATTGTTTAATTGTAATTGGAACAGCTAGAGAAGCAAGCGTAGACATACGCTAATGTCAATTTTAGCCAATAAACTCTAATTTATAAGCTTGTCATGAATTTTTGCGGGTGAATTAAATCATCCCTTGCTGTAGATCAATAAAAATTATTTAGATTGTTGAACATTTCAAATAAAAGTTGAAACATTCAAAAAATATTGAATAATGGGCGCAGTATTACAACAGAAGCGTTTGGCTTCATTACATAGTCTGAAACAGGAACATACCCATGTCGAATTCGTTTGTGCTGGTCATCAACTCTGGTAGCTCATCACTAAAATTTGCTGTTATCGATTCAGTGTCTGGTGACGCAATTGTTAGTGGCTTAGGTGAGTGCTTTGGTTTGCCAGAAGCGGTAATTAGCTGGAAGTATCAAGGCGAAAAAACAGAAGAAGCCATTGATGCACCAGATAACCACCACCAGCATGCTATTAATCGAATCGTAGCACTAATGGAAACGTTAGGTTTCACTCAAGATCTTGTTGCTGTGGGACACCGTATCGTTCACGGTGGTGAAAAGTTCACTTCAACGGTCCGTATTAACGAAGATGTTCTAGCAGAAATTGAAAACTTGTCTGATCTGGCACCGCTCCACAACCCAGCAGGCGCAAAAGGCATTCAAGCAGCGATGGAAGCTTTCCCAAGCCTACCTCAGTTCGCTGTGTTTGATACGGCTTTCCACCAAACAATGCCTCAAAAAGCCTTCACTGGTGCGATTTCAAATGAACTTTACAAAGAATACGGCATCCGTCGATACGGTTTCCACGGCACTAGCCACTACTTCGTAAGCCGTGAAGCTGCGAAGATGATCAACAAGCCAATCGAAGAATCAAGCTTCATTTCAGTTCACCTAGGTAATGGCGCATCAGTGTGTGCGATTGAAAACGGTCAATCGGTTGATACATCTATGGGCTTTACTCCACTAGCAGGTCTTATGATGGGTACACGTTCTGGTGACCTAGACCCAGGCGTGATTGAATTCCTAATCAAGAAAGGTTGGACGACTGAAAAAGTTTTCGAAACGCTGAACAAGAAGTCTGGTTTCTTAGGTGTTTCTGGTCTTACATCAGACGCTCGAGGCATCCTGGAAGCGATGGAATCTGGTCATGAGGGCGCTAAGCTAGCCTTTGAGGTATTCACGTACCGTGTTGCAAAATACATCGGTTCTTACCTAATCCCACTTTCAAGCTTAGACGCAGTGATCTTCACGGGCGGCATCGGCGAAAACTCGCTACCAATTCGCCGTGAAATCCTAAACAACCTAAAACTTCTCGGTTTTGTTGAAGATGAAGCAGGCAACGAAGCGGCACGTTTCGGTAACGCTGGCGTAATCGCAAAATCAGAAATGCTAGACGCATTAGCGATGGTTATCCCAACCAACGAAGAGTTTGTAATCGCACAGCAGTCGGTAGAACTTCTGTAATAGCGTTTTAAGTGAGAAAGTGAAAAGCGAGCCCAAGTGGCTCGCTTTTTTGTTTATTGCTCGATGTTATTCGACTATCTTACATCCATTCACCACTTCACTTTCTTCAGGCACCTCAAATTTCGGTTCCATAAAGTTGAACATCATGTCTGTAACCTCGAAAGCGTAGACGGTTGGATCTTTTTCGATGTTACGTTTAGCGACTCTTTGTCGTCGAGTCTCAGTCAGCACATCAAGATAGTGAAGCTCAGCGCTTATGCCTAAACGGAGAGCTTTATCTACAAAGATGTCTCGTTGCGATTTGGTAGTAAAACCCAGATCAAGTACGACGTTTCCACCTAATGAAAGAATTTGTTCGCTCACTTCCCAGATTTGATCATGGCAACGGTTCACTCGTTCCATCATCCAAGAAAAATCCAGTGAGGTCATATCTTTTGCAAACAGTGTCTGCATCCAGGGGTCGATAGAAAACTTAACGGCCTTAATCTTTTTACACAATCCCATCGAGTAGGTGGTTTTACCTGCGCCAGTAGGGCCACAAACCAGAATTAACCTAGCCATGTTTCAATCCTTTTCAAACTATCCATGATTGGCATGCGACCGTTAGTCACAATGATCGTTATTGTTCCCATTGCTGTGGCACTACGGCTGCTTGGTTACCTAACTTAACCACTTTGCCACCATGACGGTCAGAGTAGGCGGTGGCTTCCGTGGTATTGGAAAACCAATGCACGGGGTAGCCCCCATCACGCAGTTCGATGCTATTGGGTAGAATTGAGCCCTCGGGAGCAGTTACGACTTTTCGCTTGAAGTCAGCCCAACAGTTGGCACCATTTTCCGCAGCCAACATCTGCAACAAATGCTTACGTTGGATAATTGAAGTGTTCTTTTTGAGTTCAACCAACGAGATATTGGTTAACACGTTTGAATTGAGTAAACGCCTCAGCACAGGCAATGCGTCAGACAGTGACGTCGATTGGGCGAGTTTTTGTAAGACTTTTGCTTCTCGAAGCCAAAGTTGAAGATCGGAATTATTTTGATGGCACATATCGTCCTCCTTTTACTCCACCTACTCGCTATCGGTGACGGGATGATATGCAAGTGACATGCTTGCTATAAATTTTCTATGCGTTGGTACTATCGTTTTTGCGAGGTAGGCATCCAACCGGCCTGCACAAAGGCTACTACTCTTTGCTTTGGATAGCAACATAGTTTATAAATCAGAAAAAGCGAGTTCAAATGACTTACTTACTAAAGTAGAGGACGTGTAAGCGCTTATTGAGTCACCGTTTTGATGTAATCACTCGGCGTAAGGCCAAACTTTCCTTTGAAACGTTGGCTAAAGCGTTCTTCAGACTGATAACCACATAACTGAGCAAGTAGCGCAACGTTATTTTGCCCATCTTGCATCAAACCCAAAGCATGATTAAGCCGCACATCGACTAACACTTGTCGGTATTGTGTTCCTTCATGTTTGAGCTTTCTGATCAAAGTAGAGCGGCTGATCGCAAAGTCCTTAGCAACCTCTTCTAACGGATGCTCACTACTTGGGTCGTTTGCCAAATAACGGCTTAGTTGCTGAGTAAACGTGGTACTTACGTTACTGAATAGGCCATGCAATACGCCTTGTTCCGCCAGTTGTTGATACAGACCATTGACCCAGTAAGACTGTGTTTCTTTACTCATCTTATGTTGCTCAAATAAGTAGAGGGCATTGAGCGTAGCTTCTAAGGCGCTATTGGATTTTAATACCGGACAATGCCTTTTTTGATCGTTCCGTTTACTCAGTTCGATCATCGCCTCGCTTGGTACAAGATACAGACTGAACACACGGGAAAGAAAACGTCCTTTTTGAGGCAGATTTTCAAAGCTTAACGATTCTGATGCCTGACAGAATATTAGCTCTGAGTGAGACACATCTAAAGCGCTATCACGCCAATGCAGGCGTTTACTGCCAGTGATGATTTGAATAAGGCTAGGGGAATGCAATTTTACATTTCTAAGTTTCTGAGATTGTTCTGCTCGAAAGATAGAGACTTTGTATTGATGGCTCATCATTCCCCCTTAATTAATGATTCTTAACGCACATACGTTGAAGTAAGTGTGGCTTTGCCGAGCGCCATGCTATTCAAAGTAAAACCGACAACGGCTGGTGGTGTGGTTTCACCTAGATCTAACTTTTCACTTGGTAGCGCCCACACCGTAAATTGATAGCGGTGCATGCCGTCTCCCTCTGGAGGACAAGCGCCACCAAATCCAACCGTGCCGTAGTCGATCCGAGCTTCATTACCGCCCAGCTTCTGAATATCTGCGCTGCGTGGTAGTTCGTTCACTGTTGCTGGAATGTTGAACGCGACCCAATGCCAAAAGCCACTGCCTGTCGGCGCATCAGGATCATAGGCTGTGATTGCAAAACTCTTAGTGCCTGCAGGTGCGTCTTTCCAAGAGAGGTGAGGAGATTGGTTATCGCCCTTACAACCCCAGCCGTTGTATTCAAAGGTTTTCGCCATCGGATAACCTTCTTGAATGTCTTTACTTGTAAGCTCGAATGCTTGAACTGAGCCAAATGCAAGCAGACCGACTGCCAATACTGTTTTCGTGATTAGTTTCATGATGTGTTCCCTTGTCTAAGTTCGGATTCAGTATATCCGCAGGAACTGATTTTTACCCATCAGAAAGTGTCAATATATTTATGTTTTTATTTAATTATGAAACTTGTAGTGACTTAGTTAAAGAGGAAAGGAATCGAACGGTAAATTTTAGGAATACAAAACCCGAGACGACTCTGTAACCAAAGACTCAGTGATCTGAGATAACACTCGTGAGCGAATTCCTGCGTGTTGCCAATACAAGGGTTCATACAACGAGTTATCAGGAGCAATATGAATCAATTGTTTGGTCTCGATTAAATCACCGAGTAGCCCTTCATGGGTGACACACCAACCCATTCCGAGCCTAGCCGCCTCAACGATACCCGATGCACTCGGAAGGTAATGAACATTGAGGGGATCAATCTCTTGCCCGGTCACTGTCCTAATGAAGCGTTTTTGCAAAAAGTCTTTTTGGTCATAATCAATCATTGGTGCTTGTTGAAACGCTTCTACAGTGAGCCCGTTACTAAAATAGCGCTCATACAAGGCAGGTGTGGCCACTGCGCGGTAACGCATTTTCCCAAGTTCATGCACCACGCAGCCTTGCAGTGCTTTACGTTCAGAGGTCAATGCGCCAATAACTTGCCCATTCTTTAAGTGCTCCAAGGTGAAATCTTCATTGTCGAGACGAACATCAAACTGATAATCATATTGTTGATGCAGCAGCGCCAACGCATTGAGGAGCCAAGTCGAGAAAGAGTCTTCATTAACGGCGATGGCAAACTTGGTCGAACGATTTGTGGTTGGATCATCTGGCAGGAAATCATCCATCACTTCAGATTCC
Source organism: Vibrio aquaticus (assembly GCF_003970385.1). Taxonomy (GTDB): domain Bacteria; phylum Pseudomonadota; class Gammaproteobacteria; order Enterobacterales; family Vibrionaceae; genus Vibrio; species Vibrio aquaticus. Next base: position 82,907 of record NZ_RXZH01000001.1, read on the forward strand.
AGAACCGACATCGGTTTTACGCGAGCTAACAGTTTATTGCCCGCAGGGGTTGGTTTACAAGGAGATTGCCTGATGATGAGCAACTGCCCAACTCGGTCTTCAAGTTGCTTGATCCGCTGTGAAATAGCGGAGGGTGTGACTGAAAGCCTTTTAGCTGCTCGCTCAAAGCTGGCTTCTTCAACGACTGCGATAAAGGCAACGACTTGCGGGGAGAGTAAACTCATAAAATCCATCTTAAGAATTTCTTAACTTGATTAAGAATATATCGTTTTTCTAAATCTTATAAAACCCACACACTGCAGCTTAAACGAAATCATCAAAAGGAAAGGGTTGTTCATGGCATCATCCATTACAGGCTTCACAACAGGTATGGGGCTGATTGCGTGTATTGGTACACAAAACGCATTTGTACTTAAACAAGGCTTGCTAAGGCAGCATCTGTTTGCGGTTGCAGCTATCTGTATTCTAAGCGATATCTTGTTGATTTCAGCGGGTATCGCAGGGTTAGGAAAGTTAGTGAACCATTGGCCAAATTTGATGGATATCGTCCGTTATGCCGGTGTGGTGTTTTTGGCTTGGGTTGCATTTTCATCGGCTAAACAAGCGTGGATCGGCAATAGCCAATTGGATCCGTCTAGCGATGAGCCACCGAGGCTTAAGACGGTAATCTTTACCTGCCTTGCGCTAACATGGCTAAATCCGCATGTGTATATTGATACGGTGTTTATGATTGGCAGCTTATCGATGCCGTATGCCGGAGCAGAAAAGTGGAAATTTGCCGTGGGTGTGATGTCAGCCAGTGTCGTGTGGTTTATTGCTATTACCTACGGCGCAAAAGTGTTGCTTCCTTTGTTTCGTAACCCACATGCGTGGCGCGTTCTTGATGGCCTTGTCGCCGTAATGATGGGGTATTTATCGGTATATCTACTCTTTGCTCCGTTACCTTAAGTGGGGCTCGTTTCCGGCTTTACGGCCTCCATCGCCATGTTTGAATGTTATCGTACTTGTTGGACGGCCTGCTTTGCGGCGCTTAAGCCCATTTGATACCCAGCATCGAGTTTGGCTTTGTTGGTTGTGAGCCTTCCTACAGCGAAGTTATCTTCTGGGGCGATAACGTGAACAGTGCAGTCTTGAGGAGGATTGTTAATAAACTCTAAGGTTTCGTTGTATTGCTCGGATCGATTGACCATTGCATCAGCGAGGTGGGGCGTGTTTTTCATTAGTCGACGCAATAACCAAGGCGCTTTTGGCGGTCGCTTCGTATAGCCCGGCTTCTGTGAAAGGATCACGGTGATTTCCTTTGCGCCTCGGTTGTAGGCTTCCAGTACGGGAATGGAGTCTGCGACACCTCCGTCAATCAGTGTTTTTCCTTCAACATTGATTGGCGTACGATAAGCCATAGGCAGTGAACACGACGCTTTTAGAATCATCTCTAAATTACTTTCATGCCCAAGGGTATACACGGGTTCACCAGTCGAGACATCGGTGGTAACGATATGAAAGGGAATAGGCTGCTTGGCAAAGGCTTGCATATCATAGGGGTTATGTATCGCTATGTAATCCCATAACCAATCGAGATCGAGCCAGTGTCCACCTTTGGCAAAACGGCGGAAGTTAATGAATTCAGGGCGGCAAGAATAGTCAGCGATGATGGTATAGGTTCGACCCCGTTGGTTTGAAAGCCAAGAGGCGATATTGGTTGAACCAGCCGAGACACCAATACAAAAATCAAAAGGGTTGTAGCCGTGGTCGATAAAGCCGTCTAAAACGCCAGCTGCAAATATCCCTCGCATTGCGCCACCTTCGACGACTAAGGCGTGCTTTGTTTTCTGTTTCATGTGGAGCCCGTTCCCTGTATTTCGTTGCTCAAAAGTAACAGGATTTGAATAAGAACTCTATTAAGACTGGAGCGTTAACGTGATGGAGTCGTGTACCTTCTCCCAAGAATACCGATGCTTTGAGGACTCTGGCCACCATTCTGACAATGCCAAAGTTGTTACGGGGTGGCGTTCTTATGGTGTATTTAAATGATTTGCACATCGCTGGTTAGCACACGTTTTGGCTTATCACCGCATAATATCTGCATCAGAAATGCGGTTTTTATTCCGTAATAGATTCTAACTTCATTGAAAATCATCGTTACCCTACAAAAATTGTCTTCTGTCTTATCGAATTTATCAGTGGTTTGATAGAGTGATGACTCGATGTGCAAGGAGAGTTTTAGATGGGAACTATAATAGGCTTAGTCGTTTTAGCTGCTATAGATTGGTATCTTGTTCGTAAAACAGGGCTTCATATACATCAACTCATTTCCAAAAAGTATGCCGAGCACCTACGTGGTAAAGAACATCATAAATAAGACCTTTTTAGGGAAGAGCTTAACGGTATGCGGCGTAGCGCTTTTTGTTTAAAGTAAGATGCAGGGGTGGTATTGGGTAGCTCATTCTCATTTGTCTGAGGTCTTGCCACAAAAAGGAGAGTAATACTGTGCGATTTATCTATGTCATGGATCCGATGTGCGCTTGGTGTTTTGCCTTTCAGCCCGAGTTAGAACACTTCTTGGAACAGCACCCTACAGCAGAAGTCGATTGGATAATGGGTGGTCTGGCTCCTGATAATAACGAGCCTATGGATGAAAACCTCAAGCAGACCATTTCTTCTTATTGGCATCAAATAGAGAAGGTATCTCACGTAACGTTTAATCATAGTTACTGGGAATTGAACACACCTTATCGTTCAACGTATCAAGCGTGTAGGGCGGTGATCTCCGCAGAGAACATGGCAGCAAGTAGCTCCGAGAAAATGGTCAAGGCTATTCAATCTGCATACTACTCTGAAGCAAAAAATCCGTCGTTAAATCAAACACTGATTGACTGCGCTCAGTTACTCAATTTGAGTGACAGCGAGTTTGAACTCAAATTAAAATCGAAAGAAATAGAGCAGCAGTTTCAGGAGCATTTACATCTAGCCGCTCAATTACAAGTCAGTGGGTTCCCAGCGCTTTTCTATGTCTCAGAAAGTAATCAGGCTTATCCTCTAGCACTGGGTTATTGCAAGTCAGAGGTGCTATCTAAGCGATTTACTCAGGTAAACTCATAACAAAAGCGGTTAACACAGGCTCGTAACGCTTGGCATTCTTCGCTCTATCGCTGGGTTTTGTGTTTGCGGTGCGTTAGGTTCGGGTATATTACAGCGTTCCTCACTACTTAAGAGAGTGTCATACCGCCGTGTGAGGGCGGTATGAGCAATCTAAGCGCAGCACTTCTTGTATTTCTTGCCGCTACCACAGCTACAAGGATCGTTTCTGTTTGGTTTCTTTTCAAATACCGTTGTTTTTGCTTTGTTCAAGAGTGTATCAAGCTCGAGCGTGTTTTCGTCTTGGCTTTCATCTACAGTGATGTTTGCGATAATCGAATGCTCTTGAGCGATGGCTTCGACTTCTTGTTTACGTACTTCTGTCGGCACAACGATATGTATAGGTGCTTCTTCTGTCCCTGCTTTGATGTCACGATTAACGTTATAGCCTGACAGTACGTGGTTTTGTCGAGTTTCAATTCGACCTTTAAAAAACAGCTTAGACATGCTGATACTCTTTACTTGGGATGTAAGAAAATGAGCAGGGATTATACGTATCGTATTAAAATGATAAAGCTAAAAATGGTTAAAACTTAGTATCGTATTGAAAGCGTTTAAGAGCAATTCCCAACGTTCCTAAAAAGAGCACTATGCAGCAGTTCTGAAACCCAATTTGAAGTGCCTCGGAAATCTCGTCTGATAACACCGAATAACTAACTGGTTCCTTTAATATCCACAGAGGTTTTAGTTATCAATAGGATGGCGATAATGACTGGTGAAATGACGGAAATGGCAATTTCAAGCTACCTTGGCTGGTTGTTGCTGCTTATGGGGTCTTATCCTTTCTTGCTCGTCGGTGTCAGCATGTTCTTCTATGATGCTGAGCGCAAAAGGGCCCAAATGTGGTTAAACGGGATAAGCTTTTTGTTAGCTGCTTTTCTGTTGTATATGCACATGCAAACGGAAGTCATCTATGGAAGAGAACTCCTTGAAGCCTGGTATCGGGACAACCCAGAAGACAGACCTGAGTAGTGGTAAGAAAACACGTTTAGTCTGGGAGTTTATGTGCTTTCAGTGTTCTAATTCTCAACATTTAGGTCACTTTGTTGGAGAACTTTTAATCGTTCTGGGGTAGTTTATAAGTCAATGGCTACGAATGCATTCGTTGTTCACAGCGAGACTCATCTAACAAGGAGGTTATATGTTTCCACTTGAGGTTTTCGTTACCTATACGTTGGCATGTCTACTACTGGTCATTTCTCCCGGCCCTGATAATTTACTCGCAATTGGCCGAGGCCTGAGTCAAGGGCGACTCGCTGCGATTATGTCAGGTGCTTCATCGGGGGCTGGTATTTTGTTCCACGTCCTTGCAGCTAGTTTAGGCCTGACTCTGCTTATCCAAACCTCTGAAATCGCTTTTTACGTTGTCAAAATGGTGGGGGCAGCCTATCTAATTTGGCTGGGCGTTAAAGTGCTGCGCTCTCGAAATCTGTTCTCATTAGAGCCCGCAAAAAAGCAATCGCTTAAAGTGATCTTTTTTACGGGATTTTTGTCTGCAGCGCTCAATCCCAAGCCGGGCATGTTTGTTCTTGCCTTTGTTCCTCAATTCGTTAATCCAAGTCTAGGCTCTGTCACCACGCAAATGATCGGCTATGGTGTTTGGTTTGCCATGCTGACTGCCATCGGCTTTAGTTTGATGGGAGTATTCTCGTCACAGCTATCACAATGGTTTAGAAACAAACCTAAATTGGTATCTGGGTTAAATATTGGTGCGGGGCTTACGTTCGTATCGTCTGGCCTGGCAGTGGCATTTATGAAGCAGCGCTAACCTGAGGATAAAATGACACTAAGGGCCTTTGAAGAAAAAGACGATGACTTGCTGATTGGTTGGATAGATTCCGAGCAACTCAACTATTTGTGGGGTGGGCCAAAATTTGACTTTCCACTGGATACTAATCAAATCAGACAACACTGCTCTCAACCACAGGTTCACCCCTTCGTTTTTGACGTCGAAGGGAAAGCCGCTGGCTACGTAGAACTTTACAAAGAGTCAGATACTCACTTTCGCATTTGTCGCGTGTTTGTATCAAACGTATTCCGCGGACAAGGCATTGCGAAAACGATGTTAAGCCAGTTGATTAAACTCGCCAAAGCAGAGTTTAAGGTTCGCTTGTTGTCGCTCGCGGTCTTTGAACACAATCAAGTGGCGAAGCACTGTTACGAATCGTTAGGCTTTGTTCAGACATCACGAGAAATGGGAACACGATCGTTTGAAGGAGAAATCTGGGCGCTTCTTCTTATGGAAAAGCAGTTATAGCAAATAGAACAAAGGGAGTTAGATGATGATTAAGAAAGTCGGTAACACAGAGATTCAATCAAAACATAAAGCGACCTGCCATTGTGGCTCGGTTGTTTTAGAGTTAACGCTACCTAATGGGATTGAAAATCCGAGACGATGTGACTGTTCAATATGTCGAAGAAAAGGCGCTATTGTGGGCTCGGTTGATCTTAGTGGTATTAAAATACTGTCGGGCGAAGATGTACTCAAGCTTTATCAATTCAACACCAACACGGCGAAGCATTACTTCTGCTCAAACTGTGGCATCTACACACACCATCAACGCCGTTCTAATCCTACTGAGTATGGGTTCAACATTGGTTGTTTAGAAGGAGTCAATCCGTTTGATTTAGGTGACGTTGTCACTAACGATGGGGTGAATCACCCAGCGGATAGAGTCTCTTAACCGTCAATACCTGAACTGCGGCGATTTATCTGTTAGACTCCGCGCTCACACTAAGTAGGAACCACCCAAATGAGCCAAGACCAACCAAATAATCCATTACATGGTTTAACGTTAGAAAAAATTCTCGTGCGCCTGCAAGAGCATTATGGGTGGGAAGGGCTTGATGCCGAAGTTCAAATCAACTGTTTCTACAACAATCCATCGATTAAGTCGTCTTTGAAATTTCTTCGTCGTACACAGTGGGCGAGAGAAAAAGTTGAAGCGCTGTACATCGAGACTTTTTGCAAATAGTAAAAAGAAAAGCGAGCTCTAGAAGCTCGCTTTTTAGATCTTAGCTCACGGCTTGATGACTAAAGCTTACTCTTCCGTCAGAAGCTCGTGATCACACGTGATCTCATAAACTAAATCCGCCACTTTCTCTGGGCGTAAGATATGTTCATTAGGCACTTGGAAACGACAAGCCATCATGTTGTTGAACATTTCCCAATGTCTAAGTAAGCAGACGTCGGTATCACTGGTTTCATCGGCCCACGTTTCTTTCATGAAAGGGGTTAAGCTTGCAGCGCCATGAGCAAACATCATCATTTGCCATTTTATCTCCCAGATTCTTACTGGTGTATCCGGATGGTTTTCGTTGTAATGCTCAGCTAAGCTGTTAACCAGATGCTCAATTTCACCCGAATTATCAATGAAATAATCAAATAGGGCGTCTTCTTGGCGCACGGCATCAGCGATGATCTGAATAGGTTGCTTGCAGTCCAGCATGTGAGCAAGGAGTCGAACAGAAAAGTGGTAGAGCTTTACATTCGATCCCACGTCTTGCGGCATATTGGCAATGATGGTTCGCATGTACTTTTCCATATACAGATGAAGTCCGTCACTGATGGCGTACCAGATTTGCTCTTTGCTGCCAAAGTGATGACGGATCAAACTGTGTGAGACGCCCGCTTTTTCACTAATGTTTCTAAGCGAGACACGCTCGTAGCCAAGCTCACTAAAGAGATCGGTCGCCACACGCATAATTTCGCATTTAGTTTTTTCTGCGTCTTGTGCGCTTCTTCGCCCTTGCTTTTTTTCAGTCATAACTTTATTCGATTGTTCCTAACGCTTTCTTTCTACCAGAAAATGCACGTCATTTCATCATGGATATGAATTAACAGCATAGCACACTAAAAAATTATATTGCACACCTGGTAAATAAACCTTGATCTTGCTCATTAAGTTCATATACTGCACGAGTGTGTAGCAAAGCAAGATGATTGAGAATGAACACATCAACTAATGGAATAAAACCAACTATTCGCATGGCAGCACTTGGGTTACTTGCCACTGCACTAGTAGGGTGTAACCAAGCGAACTCCGAAGTTTCTGAACCGGTTGTTAAGCCGGTAAAACTGATTGAAATCCCAAACTCGTCAACCCAACGTTATGACGCATTCATTGCCAATGTTGATGCAACGGATAGAGCCTCTTTGTCTTTTCAAGTTGCGGGCGAAATCGCACAGTTCACTATCAAGATGGGCAGTGAAGTCAAAGCTGGCGATGTGCTGGCTCGATTAGATCAAACGGACTATCGCTTGGCGTATCAAGCTCGACTCGCTGAATACAACTTGGCGAAAACAGCGTTTACACGCGCGGCTCAACTACATGAGAAGAAGCTCATCAGTGTCGATACCTACGATCAATCAGAAACGCAGTACAAAGCGGCTCAAGCAGCCTTGTCCCAAGCTGAAACCGACCTAAGCTACACACAGATTGTTGCTCCTTTTGATGGCGTAGTATCGTTGACGTTTAGCAATGAACATCAAGTTGTGGGTGCCAACCAGCCTGTGCTGAACATCATCAGCAACAGCGTTATGGATGTGGTGTTTACTGTTCCTGTCAGTTATGCCGAGCAGTACGGACTTGAGCATATTTCAAATTCAACGGTCCATGTGGTTTTAGACAGCCATCCAGATTTGCAGATCCCTGCAACATTCAAAGAAATTTCGACCAAGGCAGATCAAGACACCAACAGCTATAGCGCTAGCGTTACGTTTGATCGCCCAAGCCAAATTAATTTACTGCCGGGCATGACTGGACAAGTAAAACTCCTTAATGAAAGCAATGCTGGTGGTGTTTCAATTACCCAAACCGCTTGGGTTTCAAAAACCGATACACAAGGTTCTCTATATCGTTTTGATCAAGAGTCACACACGTTGTCAGCTGTTCAAGTCGCCCTTGATGACAAAGGTAAGGTGATTGATGGATTAAAAGCGGGTGATTTGATCGTTGAAGCGGGCGTTGAGAAGTTAATGGCCGGTCAGCAAGTGAAAGCATGGCAAAAAGAAGAGGGAATTTAAGGTGCGCAATATTATTAAAATGCCTCTAACGCTCGCTTGTGTGTCAGTGTTAGCAGCCTGTATGCCCGAAGTTGAACACAGACAATCCGCTCCACTGATGGTAGATACATTTACGGTAGCAGAAGCCGCAGAAAGCCAATTTAGAAACTTTAACGCCATGGTAATGCCTGCAGAGCTAACGCCTCTCGCTTTTCGACTGGAAGGTGAAATCGCATCCATTTTGGTGAAAGAAGGCGATAAGGTTGAGAAAGGACAGGTGGTTGCCATTTTGGATGATTCTAAGAGCAAACAGCAGCTTATTGATGCCCAAGTTCGCTTTGAATTGGCCTTGAAACAAGCGAAACGTGGCGAAGAGCTAAAGTCAAACAAGATGATTTCAAGCGCAGAGCTCGATGAGTTACAAGCCAGTTTACAACTAGCGGAAGCCAATCTCGGGCTCGCAAAGTCGTCGATGCGTTACATGCGGCTTAAAGCCCCGTTTGGCGGCATTATCTCGTCTGTTGATAAGAAAAAGTTTGAAAACGTAACACCAGGCGAACAAGTCGTGTCGATTTATCAGGATGATCAGGTTTACGTAAAAATTGAGGTGTCTGATTCTGTGCTGGCGATGTTAAGCCCAAACAGTCACGCTCAAAAAAATCAGCCAACGGCAATCTTTTCAGGGCATGAAGGGCGTTATTCGTTGAGCTATTTAGAACATACCAGCGAATTACACCCAAGCAGCCAGACTTATCAAGTTTGGCTAAAAATGGCTCAAATCGATAAGAAAGTTCTACCGGGCACAAGCGCAAAAGTGACGGTCGATCTGATTAAAGCAGGGCTTAATACCCACCAAGCGTATCAATTGCCAATGACCGCCATTGATTCAGGTAGAGAGACACAGTCGTTTCATGTGTGGAAGCTTGAAGATGGTGCTGCGCACCGTTACCCAATCACTGTCGATCAAATCACGGGTACTGGCGCTTTGGTCGCAGCCGGTCTTACAGAGGGCGATGTTCTCATCAATTCAAACTTGAGAAAGCTTCGTGAAGGAATGGAAATTAAAGGAGTGAAGCAGTGAGCATTGCCGAATACTCAATCAAAAACAAAGTCATCAGTTGGCTGTTTCTCGTTATCCTAGCGGTGGGTGGCTACACCTCATTCATGGATTTAGGTCGTTTGGAAGATCCAGCATTTACGATTAAAGATGCCATGATTATTTCCAACTACCCGGGCGCTACGTCAAAAGAAGTGGAAGAGGAGTTGACGTATCCTTTGGAAAAAGAGATCCGTAAGCTGCCATACATCGACAAGATTACTTCGACTTCATCAAACGGCATGTCTCAAATCATGGTCAGCATGGAGATGGAGTATGGCCCAGATGAGCTACCCCAAATCTGGGACGAAATGCGTCGTAGAATCAATGACCTAAAGCCAAATCTGCCGAGTGGTGTAAGCTCAATTCAAATCATTGATGACTTCGGTGATGTTTACGGCATCATGCTGATGATCACTGGTGATGGTTATGATTACATCGAACTCAAGCGTTATGCCGATTATCTGAGTCGAGAGCTAGAGCTGGTTGATGGCGTAGGTAAAGTCGCGATTGCAGGTGATCAACAAGAGCAACTGTTCGTTGAAATCTCTTTAGAACGACTCGCGTCATTGAACCTAGATATGAACACTGTAGTTGGATTGTTGAATCAGCAAAACAGCGTTCAATCTGCCGGTGAAGTGATGGTGAATGGTCAAACGTTAACGATTCGTCCAAACGGAACCATGAGCTCAGAACAAGAGCTTGAAGAGCTGATTATTCACGGTCGTGACACGGGTAATCTTATTCGCCTTAAAGACGTTGCAACGATCAGCCGTGGAATTCAAGAAAAACCATCGAACGTGATTACGTTTAACGGAAAGCCAGCCATTAACCTTGCGATCTCTTTTGGTGCTGGTGTCAACGTGGTTGAAGTGGGCAAACATCTAGAGGCAGAACTTTCTCAACTTGAGTCTATTCGCCCAGCAGGCGTTGAATTCAACTACTTCTACAACCAATCGGCTGAAGTTGAAAAGTCGGTGGATGATTTCATCGTCAGCTTAGGTCAAGCTGTCGCTATCGTTATCATTGTACTGCTGTTTGCAATGGGCTTACGTAGTGGTCTTATTATCGGTGCTGTCTTGTTACTGACGGTAATGGGCACGTTTATATTAATGAAGCAAAACGATGTCGAGTTACACCGAATTTCCTTAGGTGCCTTGATCATTGCACTGGGTATGCTGGTGGACAACGCCATCGTTGTTGTGGAAGGTATCTTGGTCGGCCTTAAACGCGGCAAAACCAAGCTTCAAGCGGCGCTGGATATCGTAAAACAAACTCAGTGGCCATTGTTAGGTGCAACGGTTATCGCGATCACCGCATTTGCTCCTATCGGTCTCTCAGAGGACGCAACGGGTGAGTTCATGGGCTCGTTGTTCTGGGTTCTGTGTTACTCATTGTTCCTAAGCTGGATTACCGCGCTGACATTGACTCCGTTCTTAGCGGAATTGTTTCTAAAAGAAGAAGACAAAGTGTCAGAGGGTGAAGAAGACGATCCCTACAAAGGTGTTTTATTTACTATTTTTGGCGCAAGCCTTAAGTTTGCCTTGCGCTTCCGTTGGTTCACTGTAGCAAGCATGTTTGGTCTATTGGTGGTTGCAGTTGCGGGCTTTGGTATGGTCAAGCAGCAGTTCTTCCCACCTTCTAATACGCCTATGTTCTACGTAGATATGTGGATGCCAGAAGGGACGGACATTCGTGAAACCTTGAAAGAAACCAGTAAGGTCGAGCAATTTATCCGTAAGCAAGATAACGTTGAGTTTGTATCAACAACCACAGGCCAAGGCTTACAGCGTTTTGCTTTAACGTATCAGCCAGAAAGAAGCTATGAGGCCTATACTCAACTTCAGGTGAGAACCACTGACCGTGAAACCATGTTCGAGCTACTGACTAAGTTGGATGAAACCCTAGCGGTCAAATATAATCAACCGACCTTCCAGTTTAAGTTGATGGAGTTTGGTCCGTCACCGGCTTCTAAGATTGAAGCTCGTATCACGGGCCCAGATCCGCAAGTTCTGCGTGACATAGCACTGCAAGTAGAGGATGTCTTACTTCAAGATCCTGGGGCGCGAAACGTTCGTCATGATTGGCGTGAACGTACCAAAGAGCTTGTGCCTCAGTTTAATGAATCGAAAGCGCGCCGTTTAGGCATTTCACAAGAAGATCTTTCGAATACGCTGCAGATGTCTTTTGGCGGCACGCCGATTGGCTTGCTTCGCGATGGTACACATATGCTGCCGATCATCGCACGTCTTCCAGAGCAAGAGCGTATTGATTTTGAATCGTTAGCGAATGTGAAGATTTGGAGCCCGACACTACAAAGCTACGTGCCGGTAGAGCAAGTGATCGATGGCGTAATGCTTGATTGGCAAGAGCCTTTAATCCAACGTCGTGACCGTAAACGCACATTAACCGTGTTGGCTGACCATGATGTACTTGGGCACGAAACACCTGCCAGCCTATTTAGCCGCGTCAAACCTCACGTTGAAGCGATTCCATTACCGCAAGGTTATGTGATTACTTGGGGCGGTGAATATGAATCGTCTAAAGATGCACAAGAGGCTCTGTTCGGTTCACTGCCAATGGGTTACTTGTTGATGTTTATCATCACAATGTTGTTGTTTAACTCATTTAGAAAGCCATTAGTGATTTGGCTGACTGTGCCGCTATCGATTATTGGCGTTTCAATCGGCTTACTCGCGACCGATATGCCGTTTAGCTTTACTGCATTCTTAGGTTTATTAAGCTTAAGTGGCATGATTTTGAAAAACGGCATCGTACTGCTGGATCAAATAAACAGTGAGTTAGACTCGGGTAAAGATCCTTACCAAGCGGTATTCGACAGTGCAATTTCACGCGTACGCCCAGTGAGTATGGCAGCACTGACAACAATTTTGGGCATGATACCGTTGGTATTCGATGCTTTCTTTGGCTCAATGGCGATAACTATAATGGCGGGCTTAGGTTTCGCTACGGTACTCACACTGATTGTTGTACCGGTCTTATTCGCTATTTTCTATCGAATCAAACCATCCACTGCCGGATAATTCAAGGATTGAAACCGATTCGTTTAATGCCAGCCCGGATTTATTCCGGGCTTTTTTCATCACGTTTTTTGTGTGTGGGGAACGGGTAAACTCGTCTCAAACTGATGATTTTTCATGCTGAAGAGAGTAAAATCGTCAGCTTCAAACAACACTGTAAGCATTATCCTAAACGCGTTTCCTATCGTGTGCTCGCCACCTTTTCGTACTGAAATGCTAAATTGAATCGCATAATAAAATTTTCTAGAAAGAACGAGTCGTATGACCAAAACTGAGTTTTTCGCGCATTACGTGCGCATGAATCGTAAATCGTATTTGCTTGCGATTGTATTTATCTTTCTTGTTAACTGGCTTCAGGTCGAAATCCCACGTTATATTCAACTAGCGATTGATTTGATTGACGATGCGTCGGTGACAGGCCATGCGCAGCTTAAAAATTACGTTGGTGTTGTGGTCGCTATGTCGATAGCGATGGTGGTCGTACGCATTTTATCTCGCATCTATGCACTGAATCCTGGCAGGATTACAGAAGCGGCACTCAAAAATACATTGCTTCAAAAGCTCAATCGTTTACCGAGTAGCTTTCATCAGCAGTTTGCCTCTGGTCGCCTTATTTCAATTATCAATAATGACCTTAACGGAATTCGACTGTTATTCGGCGTCGGATTTTTGCAGTTTTTTAATGCCTTGTTAGCACTGTCACTAACCCCTCTGTATATGTGGCGTATTTCTCCTGAGCTGACTTTGTATTCTGTCATTCCTATCTCTATTGCTTTCGTCATATTTCGAGTGGGTTTTACGCGCATGAAAACTTTGCACCTAGAGCACATGAGTCGGCTACAAAACCTGTCGGCTAAAATGATGAATTACTTGTCAGGAATTGACTTGATTAAGAGCCAGCGCATGTCTCCTTGGGTGAAAGCAGAGATAGAAAAGTTAAACCAACAATTGCTGCGCTGCCGGATGAGAATCATGCGTATACAAGTCTACTTTATGCCAGTTTTGGATTACGCCAATGACCTAATGAAGATCATTATTCTTGGTCTAGGTGGATACATGTTGATGGCGCAAGAGCTAACTCTTGGTGAGATAACCGCATTTCTGACTTACTCAGTGTTACTTGCTATGCCACTAATGCAGTTGGGTCGTATTGCGACTATTTACCAGCGAGGGATTGTCGGCATTCAAAGCGCTCAAACAATCTTGAACGCTGAAATGTCAGAGTTGGATGAAATTAAACTTTCTTCGCCTGAAGTCGAACAGCTCACGGGGAAAACCATCTCTGTTCGTAACTTGAGTTTTCAATACGATGCGGATGATGAAAATGTATTGTCCAATGTTAGCTTTGATATCCCGAAAGGAAAAAAAGTCGGGGTACTTGGTGGGATCGGTGCAGGTAAAACGACGTTGGTTAACTGCTTAAACCATCATCTTGAGGTACCCGCAGGAAGTATCTTTATTGGCGATAGAGACATAACCTCTTTTTCTCGCTCGGACTTGCGTCGCTATATCAAAACAGTGACTCAAGACCCGTACTTGTTTTCAGCAACGGTTGAAGACAACATCCGCTTTGGTAGTCAAAGTAAGGTGGCTAAAGCGCAAGTCGATGAAGTCTTAGAACTCAGTCAGCTGGCCGGTGATGTGTCTCGTTTTGAACATGGTGACCAAACTCTAGTGGGTGAAAAAGGCATTATGTTGTCTGGCGGGCAAAAGCAAAGGCTCAGTATTGCTCGTGCGCTTCTAGAGCCTGCAGAGTTGATCATTATGGATAACGTACTCTCTGCCGTTGACTACGAAACAGAGAGAAAAATCTTAGAGAATCTATTCAAACATTTAGGCGATAAGTCCGTTTTGGTTGTCTCTCACCGTGTTAATGCACTTGAATATATGGATGAGATTGTTGTTTTGAATAACGGTGAAGTTATTGCCCGAGGGGATCATCAAACGTTGCTCAAAACGTGTGATTACTATTTAGAAACTTGGCAACTTCAACAAAATGAGACGGAGGCAGCAGCATGTTAAAAGGTGTCGACGTCAAATATCTTAAACACTTCTTTAAGTTCGCTAAGAAGTATAAAAAGTCAGCGATTTTAGGCATCGCGATGTTACCGCTCACTGTGCTGACGAGCTTATTGTTTCCTTGGTTGATCATACAAATAATCGATGTTCACCTCAGTCAAGGAGACATGGGAGGCTTGCTTGAGTATGTCTCGTATTTAGTCGCGGTTCTGGTGATGAGTTATGTTGTTGATACTACTTACTCATACAACTTACGAAAAACGGGGCAAAATACCGTTACTGACATGCGCAGTGTTCTATTTGATCGCGTATTAAAGTTACCCCGCAGCTATTTTGATAGTACGCCTATTGGTGTCACGCTGTCTCGGCTGACCAGTGACTTAGAAACCATCGGAGAGACGTTTGTCCAATCGGTTGTGGGCTTAGTGAAGGATACGTTGAACACCATTGCCTTGCTGGTGATGATGTTTTTGATTGATTGGCAACTGACTCTGATCGTATTAATTGTTATGCCGCCGGTGATGTACTTAACGATATACGTGAGAAATCGATTACGAGAGCTGTATCTACTGACTCGATCGGCATTAGCAAGAGGCGTTGGCTTTTTGCAGGAAGTCCTGTTTGGCATGAAAACCGTTCAAATGTATCGAGCAGAGGAACAAGTAGAAGAGAAGTTCAAAAGCTACACTGATGAGTTTTTGCATGCGCAGAAGAAGATCAATAAATATGATGCGATTCTGTTTTCGTTTATCTCTGGTATCACCTCGGTGACGATCGCTCTACTGATTTGGTACGGTTCAGAGCAAGTGATACAAGGCGCTTTGACACTTGGTGTTCTGATTGCATTTATCAATACCTTGGAAAAAGTCTTTGTTCCGATACGTGACTTCACCTCTCAAATTGCCTCAATACAGAGTTCATTCGCTGCATTCGATCATATTGAAGAGCTCTTCGCTCAACCTACAGCGGAAGAAGGGCGTCAGTTATTGCCAACTAAGGATGTGAAACGTCAACTAACACAGTTCGAGAAACTGGAGTTTCGTAATGTGAGCTTCCGTTACAAGGACGACGCCCCATACGTATTAAATAATGTCTCCTTTGTACTCGAAAAAGGTCATCAAATAGCGTTGGTGGGGTCAACAGGTTCAGGGAAGTCGACAATACTTAGGTTGATCTCTAGAACTTATTTAAACTACGAAGGCAGTATCCTATTAAACGGTATCGAGTTGTCTGAAATTGCTATAGAGGACTCCATGCACCTGTTCTCGCTAATGATGCAAGAGGTACATTTATTTGAAGAGAGTATCGAGTTTAATATCGCTTTAGGCAAACCAGAGATAGAGAGCAAGGATGTAGAACAATCGTCTGAGTATGTATACGCGAATCGTTTTATCGATAAGCTCCCTGGGCGATATGATTTCAAAATTGAAAAGAATGGTTCGAACCTGTCTGTAGGGCAAACTCAGTTGATCTCATTTGCTCGCGCTGTTGCACAAGGTGGCCAAGTGATGATGTTAGATGAAGCGACGAGTTCAGTCGATTCCATCACTGAATCTCTGATTCAAAAAGCGATGCAACGACTGTTTAATGATAAGACGGTAATCGCAATTGCTCACAGGCTGAGTACCGTAAGGCACTCTGACAAGATACTCGTATTGGAAAAGGGTGAGATCGTCGAGCAAGGAAACCATAAACAGTTGCTAGCTCTTAATGGCTTGTACGCAGGCCTGCTAAATGAAACGATTAAGTCGCCTACTCAAAACATCGAAATCATCAATCAATAATGTAATAGCTAACTTAACAGTACATTCAATAAAAACCATGCCAGCCCGGAAATTTTCCGGGCTTTTTTGTATCCAAAATTCTTTATATTAAGCAGGAGTAAAGCGACTTCCTCGCGTGTTTGTCTTCGACGAAAGTATGGGTGAGAAAAAATGAATCAATGGACTTAATATCATTAACTTATGACGATTTAATTACTGGCATTGGTAATCTAAATATTATTAATAAAACTAAAGTTTTAATGGTAAATAACAGTTCGCTCACTAAAATTGATGCAATTGATAATCGATTTTAATTGATAACTTTCTTCTCGTGAGTTTTGTGTAATTCATCGCAAATGGAATAAAAATCGTTTTAAATTAGAAGTTTAGCTTTTATTGATTAAAGCGACTATAAGGATTATTCCTTAAATAACAAGGGCTTGCTAAAAGTTAACAAGGTCATAACATTTCATTCTGTATGAGATCTTGTTCAACTTTATGCACTTAGGCTCAGAAAATATTTGAAGTGTAATATTTACCCGTTAGTTTTAAATAACAGGCGGCTACTGGAAGGTCGTAATAAAAATATCATTTGCTCATGCTTAATAAGCATATTGTGAATAAAACTTATTGCTTGTAAATATTGCTGTATAGAATGGAGTCCTTTAATGAATAAAATTGCTTTGATCACGGGTTCGAAAGGCGGAATAGGATCTGCGATTTCTGAACAATTGGTAAATGACGGATATCGGGTCATTGCCACCTATTTTACCGGTAATTATCAATGTGCATTAGATTGGTTTAACGAAAAACGATTTAATGAAGATCAGGTTCGCCTATTTGAACTTGATGTGACAGATACAGAGCAATGTGCAGAAAGACTGGCTTCTCTGCTTGAGGAAGAAGGAACCGTTGATGTTATTGTCAACAATGCGGGTATTACGCGCGATGGTACCTTCAAGAAGATGACTCCAAATGCATGGAAAGAGGTTATTGAAACTAACCTCAATAGTGTGTTCAACGTCACTCAGCCTTTATTCTCAGCAATGTGCGAAAAGGGGAACGGCCGAGTCATCAACATCTCTTCAGTAAATGGCTTGAAAGGCCAATTTGGTCAAACAAACTATTCAGCAGCGAAAGCGGGCATGATTGGCTTTTCTAAAGCGCTAGCGGCAGAAGGTGCTCGCAGTGGTGTAACGGTCAACGTAGTTGCACCTGGTTACACAGGTACACCAATGGTTGAAGCGATGCGACCAGAGGTGCTAGAAGCGATTAAAGCTCAAATACCGATGGGTCGTTTAGCGACGCCAGAAGAAATCGCTCAGTCAGTTTCTTATCTTGTTAGTGATGCAGGCGCTTATATCACAGGGGAAACACTCTCTGTGAACGGCGGCTTATACATGCATTAAAAGGAGATAAGAACATGGAAAGAGTATTTATTGTTAGTGCTAAACGTACACCGATTGGTTCATTTGGCGGCACGTTAAAAGATGTATCGGCAGGTAATCTCGCATCAATCGCCATCAAAGCCGCGTTGTCAGAAAGTGGTGTTGCCCCAAGTCTTGTGGACGAAGTGATTGTTGGTAACGTTGTTAGTGCGGGTCAAGGCATGGGCGTTGGTCGTCAAGCGTCTATCTACGCTGGCATTCCTCATCATGTGCCTGCTTATTCGGTCAATATGGTCTGTGGTAGCGGCATGAAAACGGTGATGGATGCAGCCAGCCATATTAAGGCGGGCGATGCACAAATTGTTGTTGCTGCGGGTGTGGAAGTGATGTCGCAAATCCCTTTCACCATTCCATCAGGTATTCGTGATGGTCACAAAATGGGCAGCATGAATCTTACCGACTTACTCATCAATGATGGCTTAACTGATGTGTATAACCAATATCACATGGGTGTGACGGCAGAGAACATTGCCAAAGAAGTGCAGATTACTCGAGATCAGCAAGATGAGTACGCTCTGGGCAGCCAACTGAAAGCGGTATCGGCCATTGAAGCGGGTAAGTTTGATCAAGAGATTGTTTCAGTTGACGTGAAAAAACGACGTGAAACCATCGTATTTGATACGGATGAATATCCTAAACCTGAAGTCACATTGAGTGGACTGCAAAAACTGCGTCCTGCGTTTGACCGTGAAGGTACAGTGACTGCGGGTAACGCTTCGGGCCTTAATGATGGCGCAAGTGCCGTTATTGTCGCGAGCGAATCAGCCGTCAAGCAGCACCAGTTAGAGCCAATTGCTGAAATCGTAAGTTATGGTCAGTCTGGTTTAGAGCCTGAGCTTATGGGATTAGGTCCTGTTGAAGCGGTCAGTATTGCTCTCGAAAAGGCCGGTTTATCTATCGAAGATTTAGATTTGTATGAATTGAATGAAGCGTTTGCTGCTCAAGCTCTCGGTGTGATTCACCAATTGGCTGAGAAGCACGACGTGTCAGTGGCGACAATTATGGACAAAGCCAACGTAAATGGCGGTGCAATTGCGCTCGGCCATCCGCTGGGTGCGTCTGGTAACCGAATCCTGGTCTCGCTGATTCATGAGCTTAATCGACGAGGAGAGCAGTACGGCGTTGCTTCACTCTGTGTCGGTGGCGGCATGGGCACAGCGATGATCGTTAAATCAATTAAGTAACTTATAACCTATCTACTAAACGGAATTAACTTAGGAGTATTACTCATGTACACAGATTTCTTCAAAACATTCAGCGACCAAACAGAAAAGAGCCTTGAACCATACCTAAAGTTCAACAAATTGGTGACTAAGAACGTAGAAGTACTAACGGAACTTCAGCTAAACGCAATGCGTACTTACAGTGAAATGGGCTTAACGCAAATGAAAGCGGCGTCTGAGATTAAAGACGTTACCTCACTCACGGCATTCAATAGCCAACAGTTGGGTGTTCTAACCAAACTCTCTCAACAAATGATGGACGACAGCAATAAACTGCAATCGGTCGCGAAAGAGTTTAAAGACGACGTAGAACAAATGACATCGGAAAACCTTAAGACAGTGACTCCTGCATAACACTGCATATTTAGCCGCCGAAAGGCGGCCTTTTTTTCCGATCGTAGGAGTCAGACCATGTTACAAAACTTCTTTTCGGACTACCTTGTTAAGCTCCAAGAAACCAATCAAAAGTGGTGGGAAGATCTAGAACTCAGCAGGGCAGCCGCAAACACTCCCTTAAACAAAGCAATGCAAGAGATCAATCTTGAAGACACAACCAAGTTGTTCGAGAGTGCAGCAAATCAACCAGCCGCGATGCTTAAAATCCAAGCAGAGTGGTGGCAGCAACAACTTGAGATTTGGCAAAATGTCGCATTGATTGGCAGCAGTGAAGACGTTGTTAAAGCCGAAAAAGGAGACAAGCGCTTTTCTAATGAGGAGTGGCAACAAGACGTCTTCTTTAACTTCATCAAGCAATCCTATCTATTGTTTAGCAAAACGTACCTTGAGACGATCGACAGTATTGAAGGCCTTGATGAAAAAGCCAAAGAGCGTATTAGCTTCTTCTCACGTCAGGCGATCAACGCCTTATCACCAAGCAACTACATTGCGACCAACCCAGAGTTACTTAAATTGACGCTGGAACAAAATGGTCAGAATCTCTTAACGGGTTTAGAGCAACTCAAAGCCGATGCTGAAGCCAGCGCCGATATTCTTAAGATCCGCATGACGAACAACAATGCGTTTCGACTTGGCGAAGATGTGGCAAACACAGCCGGTGATGTTGTCTATCAAAATGAATTGTTTGAGCTGATTCAGTACCGACCTTTAACACCACAAGTTAATGCTACACCGCTACTGATTGTTCCTCCGTTTATCAACAAATACTACATCCTTGATTTACGTGAAAAGAACTCGATGGTTCGTTGGCTACTAGAGCAAGGGCATGCTGTCTTCATGATTTCGTGGAGAAACCCAGGCGCTGAGCAGCGAGAAGTTGAATTTGGTGATTACGTGACAGAAGGCGTTGCAAAAGCCGTTAGCGCGATAGAAGAGATCACCGGCCAAGAGCAGATCAATGCAGCAGGCTATTGCATTGGTGGAACGGTATTGGCCAGCACCATTGCGTACTATGCAGCCAAGCGAATGAAGAAGCGCATTAAGAGTGCTTCTTTCTTCACGACCTTACTGGACTTTTCGCAGCCGGGAGAGGTTGGCGCATACATTAACGATACCATCATTGGTGCGATTGAAGCGCAGAACAATGCCAAAGGTTACATGGATGGTCGTTCATTAAGCGTGACCTTTAGTCTGCTACGTGAGAACAGTCTGTACTGGAACTACTATGTCGATAACTACCTAAAAGGGGCAAGTCCTGTTGATTTTGACTTACTCTATTGGAACAGCGACAGCACCAATGTGACAGCACAAACTCACAACTTTATGCTCAGAGAGCTGTATTTGAACAATAAGTTGGTTCAAGACAAAGGGGTAAAAGTTGGCGGTGTATGGATTGATCTCAATAAGATCAAAATTCCAAGTTATTTTGTCTCTACCAAAGAAGACCATATAGCATTGTGGCAAGGCACGTATCGCGGTGCATTGAATGTTGGTGGTAATAAGACATTTGTGCTTGGTGAGTCTGGTCACATCGCGGGTATTGTTAACCATCCAAGTAAAGAGAAGTACGGTTACTGGACAAGTGACAACTTGGATGACAGCGCGGATGAATGGTTGACGAATGCTCAGCACAACAACGGATCTTGGTGGAAACACTGGGACGAATGGTTGTTAACCTTCAACGATAAGGAAAAAGTCGAGCCATTCCCTGTCGGTAGTGAACAGTTCCCTGTTTTACGCTCTGCCCCCGGAGATTACGTAAAACAAGTTCTGCCGATAGAGAATGAGTTAAAGTAACCCCTCAAGAAAAACAGTGTGTAGCAATACCGCTGTTTTTCTTTATTATTTGTGTATTCTTAAACCAATCTGTTTAAGTACAGTTGAATAATAATCGTTGAGTGGTGGTGTATGAATCTTTGGGGCCTACTTCCGAGTGCATTAGTGTCTGAGTTTGGGCTGACGTTCTTGCCATGTCTCGCGATAATCGGGTATTTGATGGTTATCGGGCTTTATGTAAAGCGGAAATATATTCGGAATAAAGTCATACTGTTCCTTGCCATTACGCTTATTGCAAACACTATTATTTTCGTAACATTAGGGCCGGGTATGAGCGGTGTTCTGGTTCCTTCTCTTCTTATCGCGATCCCTGCGTTACCCATCTACTGGTTGCTGCATTTATGGAGACAGAATTCAACAAAAGAAGCCACAGCTTATGTTCTAGTGTTTGTGGCTGGTCTAATGCACTGCCTAGCATGGTGGGTGTGGATTATTGCACTTATGCGCAGTTGAACGCTTTATGCGACACGGAGCGTCACTCATCTTCAATCAACTGCCAGTAGTTTCCTTGCTGGGTATTCGCTTCAATAAGTGCCCGTTTTTCAGGTGGAATACCTCGTAAATGAGACACGAGATCTTCGATGACAGGGAGCTTATTTGCATAATATGAATGTGACTCCGGAATACTCCACGGTGCAGCATTCAGTCCGCTGGTATCGATGACATCTACCCCCTCAGCCAAACTAACTGGCATACCTAATCGTTTGGCTTGATTCACTTTCTCAGACGCGATCAAAGCACCATCATTTTCTGATGTGTAAACCGCCCAGTTAGAGGCGAGTGTGAGAATCCTCGGTGCGATTTGATAGGTAAACCACTGGCTATCAACGTCCGGCGCTGCAAGAATAATACTCTTAAATAGTGTTTTATTTGGGTTTCTTAGTGCCAGTTCGTTTAATCCGTTAAGCAAGACTTGATTGCCCATACTATGCGCGACGACATGAATATTCGCATTGGGGTGTTGCCCCTTTAGTTGAGTTAAGAATTGGGCGAAATATGTCGCACTCCAAATCGCGTCTTCACGATCTGAAGCATAATCAAGTAATGATGCGTTAGAAGGCCAAGAGAAAAGGATTGGAACCCCCGAAAAATCGAAGTCATAAGCCATTTGAGCGGTACGTTTAATGGCTGATTGGAAGGCAACATTATAACCATGGACGTAGATGATAACGCTATCTTGCCATTGTCCCTTACCACTCTCTATCGGTAGTGATTGCCAATAATCATCGAGACTTAATTCGTTGACGGATTGAATTAGAACATGAGAGTCGGCTTGTTTTAGCCATTTTAAGGAAAGTAACGGCTGTTCGATTTGACCCTTTTGATGATTGCGTGGAATTGAGACATTAGCTTTTCCTACGTGTAATGGAGTCTGGATATCTCTATCACCGTTGTAAAAAACACCCTGTTGCTCCGTTTCTACAGAGCGAGTCGTTGCGTAGTAAACCGTTTGAATGTGGAATGGCTTTTCAGACACACTTCGGGATAGATGTTTAGGCGTAGAAGCTAAGTATGTCGCGAGCTCTCCAATGGTTTCATAGAGGGCATCTGGCTGCTGTTTCCCGACCAACTCAAAAGCATGATGTTGAATTTGAACAATTTGATCGAACGATAAACCCAGATCGTTCATAAAGTGGCTACGGTCCGAAAGAGCAATGCTGTTGCCCACTATAGATCGTGTTGCGATCAGAGCTTGTTGTAGCTCCACAGTCGCCGCTTGACAGGGCAAAGCCACCACAGTTAGGGGTGTTTTACCTTGAGCTTCTATCTTCACGGCCCCGATAGGCTCATTAGTTAACCATAGCACCATGTCACGTTGCTCCGTGCTGTTAGCTAACGCGAAAGGTGACTCATCTTGATCAATGATTTTGACATTTCCATTCCCCAGTAATAGCTCTGCTAATTGATCTGAGGGTTGGCACTCTTGGCTTGCCACGTTTGATGAGAAGAATAAGAGAAGTGGTATCAGGATCATGTTACGCCAAACATTGGAAGGGGGGTGTCTTGAAGAGTTAACTTGACGATGGGACATGTTCCATTCTCCTTGATTTTACCTAAAAGGTTGTGCATGAGTTTATTTATCAATTCGTACAGATTATTGATGCATTTATAATAAATCACGATGTGAATGTCGTCTATGTGACTATACTAAGAGTGGCTTACGTACGTGGCAGTATAAATATCGGCTATATAACAAGGATATAAGGGGGAACAATGAAGTTTAAAATCGCATGGCTGGCAATGGCTGTAGTGCTCGCACCCAATGCGCTTGCAGACCAAGAAGAAAATATAGATAAAGAATCTAAGGTAGCTCCAGATTCAACAATCTCTAACCTGATTGTCGCAAATAACTTAGCGATGAAGGGCGTTGAAGATAAAGATCCTTTACTGCTTATAACATCAGCAAAATTGATAAAACTGAATAGTGTTGAACAAAAGGATCGAGAGAAAAAGTCCGAAGGTGGGACTAAATCAACCAAGCAAGAGCGTGCTCGTTACGATGCGCAAACACTTCTTGAATATGCTGAAGAATGGTCGGGCGACAATGATGCTTATGCGTCACTCATCAAGCAAGTTGAAAATCTATCGACCAGAGGTCGAATCGGAGGTAATGCGATTCACTCAGACCGCGTTGAAGCGGGTGCAGTAGATACATATGTTGTTCCTTTTTATGGAAGAGAAGTGGCAGAAGTCGCGGTAATTGGCGATGGAGACACGGATATTGACCTTCATATTTATGACCATAATGGAAACCTGATCTGCGAAGATACAGACGCAACAGATACCACCTATTGTTACTGGGTCCCTCGTTTTGATGGTGATTTTATTATAACCATTAAGAACTATGGCTCGGTTTACAACGCTTATGACTTGTTAACGAACTAAAAGCTAGGTGCAGATGGAGTGTCTGCACCTATCGTTAATGAACACAAGGAAGATTTCATGCGTGTGGCATTGCTTGCTTTATGGATACTGTTCTCTCAAAGCGCTTGGGCCACAACCTATTATGCGGTTGTGGTAGGCGTGTCTGAATACCCAAATTTGGACGAAACTCTATCATTAAACGGCCCCAAATATGATGCCGTTAGAATCGAAAATATGCTACTTCAGCAAGGGGTCGATAAAAAGAACATTCGAGTGCTGGCTGATGGTGTTGAGGGCGCACCTTTGCCGACCAAACAAAACATCATTGATGCGATCACTGAAATAGAGAATCAACTGGCCAAAGGTGACTTTGTTTATCTTCATTTTTCTGGGCATGGTAGTCAGCAACCTGTACAAGGAAACGAAGATAAAAGTGAATCATCAGATGGTTTAGACGAAATCTTTTTGCCACGAGACGTCCAGTTGTGGTCGAAAGCTAAAGGGGAAGTACCGAATAGTCTAACTGATAACGAAGTGCATATTCTCACGAACCGTTTACGCAATAAAGGTGCGGATGTATGGTCGATCTTCGATTCTTGTCACTCTGGAACCATGACACGAAGTGTTAACGGCCAAGAGTTTCGATCAAGAAATGTGAATTTTGAACAGCTCAAGGCTGGAACTCCTACTGCGGGTCCAATTCCCGAACAGCATGACAGTATTGAAATACTTAAACCAGTTGCTCTAGCCGAAGGTGCAGGAAGTTTGATCAGTTTTGGCGCGGCTCAGAGCAATGAAGAAGCGCCAGAAATGGCACTGCCGAATGGTGACAGACCTTCACCACAGGGCCTATTTACCTACACATTGACTTCCTTGATCAGTCAGAATCCCAATATGAGTTATCGCCAATTGGCTCAGGGGATTTTGTCTGCTTATAACGGCTTACCTTGGTATCGAACGACGCCGTTATTTGAAGGCGAATCCCTAGACAAACCGATTTTCCACCGAGACGGTGATGTCGTAACACGGTATCCAGTTCGCAAGAAGAAAGGGCGTTATTTCATTCAAGCCGGGCAGTTGAATGGTTTTGAAGAGGGAGCGGTTGTCGAAGTTTTTGCGGATGTCGCCTCAGAAGAACCTTTAGCGGTGCTTGAAGTCACTGATAGCCAAATAGCGAGCAGTGAGGCGTCGCTCAAAACGGGTGAGTTCGCGACTAAAAAGGCGTTTGCTCAACTACACAGTCCGGCTTATCCCGCTAAAGTTAGGTTTAAATGGCAGAAAGCGCCACCCAAGGCATGGCAAACAGCACTTGAAACACAATTAGAAGAAAACCTGTTCTTACAACGAACCATCGATTGGGTGGACTCAGATCAACCTGCGGACATCTCCCTCTATGTTACAGACAATAAAGTGTATTTCTTTACCGTGAGTGATGTGGATTTGCCCTGTGAGCTGGTTAGTGAAACGGAATGTCAACCTACCCGCGGTAATGACACATACCTGTCTTTGGATGTTGCTCAACAAACGCCATTAGCTATACTCAATAATGGATTGCAAAGGGTTATTCGGGCACATAATCTAAAACGTTTGGCCGTCAAAATGACGGGCACCTCAAGTGTTATGTCAGAAGTATTTTTGAATGACAATCCGTTAGGTCTTGACCAACTCATCGCGGCAAAAGACGGAGATGATCTCTACATGAGCTTCGTTAACAAAAGCCGAAAGCCTGTTGATTTAACGGTGATGTTCATTGATAGCGGATTAGGGATTACCCAGATTTTCCCAGAGATTGGATTCAGCGGCCGACTTTTTGCTGGAGAGTTCGCAGAGTTCGAAGGGACAGTGAGCAATGAAGAGAGTAAAGGGGAGGAGCAGTTTGTTGTGATTGCGATTCCTTCAAGTCGAGATGCGCCTCAGACGTCTTTAGCTCATCTTCAGCAAGAGCCATTAGACAGCAGTGTTTTTGAGCAGAGAACTACCAGCAAATCACGCTCTAGCAGTGACAGTTACCAAGATGTCTTCGCGCAAGCTCTCGGAGATTTACCCATGCAACGTGCGTTTGTTAAACGCGATAAGTCGTCTGGCAATGCGAGCATCAGTGTTATCCGGCTGAAAACTGAATGATGGTGAGGTTGAGATAACGGATGAGAACAATGTTAGGGGCTCACCATTGGCTCAAACGATTCTATCTACGATTTACGTTTATCGCTCAGTGGTTGTTTATGGCGACTCTAGGGGCTTGGTTGATTTATGGCGATCCTTATGGCTTAGGCAGTGCGAGTGAGCGAGCAGGGGAAAGGGCGATCTATCGTTTGGTGTCGGGCCAGTATGATTCCTCGGTTAGTGAACCTAATATTCTTGTTGTCCTGTTTAATGATCGGTCAATCGACAACCTTTACCCATATTTATGGGAGTCTAACGACTGGCCGTTAGCTTATAGTGATCAAGTGAACCTGCTTTCGGCCATTATGACTCACAAACCAATGGCTGTGTTTTATGACGTGATGTGGATGAAGCAACGATCGCTCGATGTAAGCTACCCTCGAGCATTCGCCAAACTCAAAGCAATGCAAGAGAAGACCCTTGTGCCGCTCTATTTTGCGCGTGGTACGGTCGATTCGTCTATGGATCAAACTGTGCAGAAAGAAATAAAACAAGTCGCCCAACTTGCGGTCAATGGTTGGCAAGGTGAAGGTGATCTCTACCCCTTATTCGTCGCTCAAGGTTCGCCCACCGCCGCCATGCAGTTGTACCAAGAGTACTGTCAGAAAACACGTTGTGATTCCAACCCAAACAACTACTTAGCCCCCATGAGTGTGAGGTGGAACGCAAACCCTGCAACTGTGATGGTACCGCACCGAAGCCAACAGTGTAGGCAGCTTGGTCGTGTCTTTGATGTGATGCAACGCGTGGTCATGTCGGTTGTTGAAAACATTCTTCCGTGGTTAGAAGAGGAAGAATCGTTGCAGCTATGCCCTCCGCAGAGAGTACTCTACGCTGATGAATTGATGACCCTAGTACGTTCTCCGAACCCACAAGATCGTGAACGTGTTAGTGAGATGCTAGAGAACACCCTTGTTCTGGTTGGAGGACAAATTGAAGGCATTCATGATTATGTTGTATCTCCTGTACATGGCGCGTTACCTGGTGTTTTTTTCCATGCGATGGCGTTAGACAACCTGATCACTTTTGGCGACCGATATACACGCGAAGATGACAATGTCGACCATGTAAATTTCACAATTTGGCTTTTCTATATCACCTTGTTGGTAGCAATCCGAAACTATGCCCATTGCTACCCATGGCTAATACCTGTGAATGAACGATTATGGTTGATGAGCGCTATCTTTATTGTACTAGTGCTTGGCATTGTGTTTGGTCTATTCAATTACGCACCTTCTAGTTGGATCTCGATACTGGCGTTAGGCTGGGTTGGAACTCAGCTCTTGCAGCAAGTCGATGAGCGATACGGTGTCTCTGAGGAAGGAGATACTCATGAGGAGTAAACCTATAGTTTTTGTACTTCTGGCATTGCTTTGTTTGTCGTTTAGCGTGAAAGCGTTAGTGATCGAGGAGTGGTTAGAGCCTGTTGTTGAATACCAAACGTTTACGGGGGACTGGGTTATTCAAGCTACGGATAACATACCGTCTCCACCGATCAAGGTGCAAGATCAAGATAAAAACCGGGTATTGGTAAAATTGCGCAGAATTGGTTTGGTTTGGATTCCTAGAACTTCGGTTCGACTGAGTGAAGAGACGCTCGATTTGACCTGTCAGAAGAGCAGTGCCGTTCGTGCTGGTGATTATCAAAATTTCGGCATGCGCGGAGATTCCGACCTCGAAATAAAGTGTTTGAACGAGTGATATGTAGGCTGATTGTGTAGCGTAGTTACGCTGATTTATCTAACAAAGACAAGGAAGCAAAATGGGTACAGCAGCAAACAAGGCTAACCGAGGTTTTGGTATAGGAGTATGGGGGCTAATGTCGTTTGCTCCAGTGTGTGTGTTTGCTTCCCAAACGGTCAGTATCCCTCAGGCTACGTTTGAAGTAGGAGAGTCTTATTTAACGTTACACAGCAAAAAACTGACTCTACGTGAACATGAAGGAAAACATAATCGTTACCACCAAGTACAAGAAGAAGGGTTTGTACGATTTGTGTTACGTAAACCACCAGAGCAGAATGAAAAGCAACGGTGGGAAGTGAAGTATCTAGAGAACTATCGGGGAAAAGGTCAGAACTTCAATATGGAGTTTGAACATAATAGGCTGATGGGGTCGGGCGCTGTTGTGAGCTTGTCAGAGTCAGGCTGGAAAGTCATTGAAGAAGACCCAGGTGAGGAAATTCTTGATGGTTATGATGATAAAGATCGAGACCGCTTTATTAATACCATCAACGAAAATAGTTTTTATAGCACCCTATCTAAAGCGTTATCCTTTCAAGCCTATAACCTAAACCAGCCAGTTTCTTTACCGGATTCATTGAGTGAGAAACTCGGTAAAAGCGCCAAAGTTACCTTAAGTCGAGTGACGGAAAAATGGGGTGCTCAAGTAGCAGAGTTTACGATAGCGTTAGAGCAGTTTGGTGATAAACAACTTCTTAGCCCTTGCGAGTATAAAATTAGCGCATTTACCAAAAGTGGCAAAATCACCGATGTGATTTTTTCATGTGATGTTTCTTTGGGTGGCGCTCCAAATTGGGTCACGGGCTACGTCATTGAAAGGCTGAGTTATTCATACTCCAGTCAATCGATCAGTGCTTTCTCCCCAGAACCAATCATCAGTGTGCATCCTCAAGGTGATGTCACTGCAATGAAGTTTATGCCAGAAGCGGGGTTGCTGGCGTACATCAGTCAAGGTGGGACAGGTTCAGAAACGAGCTGGTTAACGTTTTGGGATCTGGCTCAGCGAAAAACTCTGTTTACCAAACGTTCAAGTGGCGCGCAGTTAACGCTGTCAGAGGATGGAAAAACACTCGCATCTGTCGATAAGAATCGGCTTGTTCAAAACTATATCCCTATAGGAGGACGCTTTATCCCCTTTGGTCAATTTGCCGACTTTGACCCAGAACGTTCGGTACAATCAGCGGCTGCGTTTGGCCGTTACACCATAGTTCTTAATGACAGCAGAGAGTTAGAACTTCTTAATACAGGTTATCGCTCGCGTATAACATTGAAAGAGCAGTTGCAGTCGGCACAACAAGTTGCAGCTAATAATGATGGACGCGTACTGACCATCAGTAAGGATGGGGAATTAAATCTCTATCAACTATCAATCAGTCACGAACCTTGTGGTTCCAAAACAGATTTCACCGAAGCTTGGTGTGAAAAACCGGACGTTGAATTCGAATTTTTAGAGTCGATTAAGGTCGAGAACTTATGGGGTGATGACGTTAAGACAACAGACTCCATTACTATTGACTCCCTGACACTTCATCCAAATCAACCTAAAGCGATCTATTGTACACAAGAGCTGCGCAAATGCGGAGTGCTAGACTACCAAACTGGAACAGCCAGTCAGCTCAGTGCCACTCAATTAAACTTTAGTGACGATGGTGAATATGTCATCACGCGAAGCGGTGTGTTCGATTTAAACGGGAAGTGGATAACTCAATACGCTAATAGTTGGTTACTAGTGAGCAGCAGAGCTCAAGATGTGGCGGATGAACAAGAGCTTGTTTTTGTTGGTGGGAAGCGTAATAACCAAGGTCGATTTGAACCCGTTATCGAGCTGCTCGACAGCAAGAATGGAGAGGTAGTGGACAGGATTACCTCCAAAGTTTCTCACCTTGATGATGTGTTCCAATACCAATCAGGGCTATTCCTGATTTCCAACGATATCCTTGCCAATCGTACAGACATTCGGATTGTTGATTTAGCCACGTTTGAAACGGGCGTTACGCAGTTACCATTTATTGCTAAACGGGTATCAGTGAACCAAGATCGGATGTTGCTCATGGCAGATAACATAACGATGGTCACCAGCTTAGACCAACGTTTTCCTCCAGTTAGCATTACAAAAAATCTGACGGACGTTCAATGGATTGATGATGGAATTTTGTACGTTGATGACAGTGGTAAGCTTTTCAAGCATACGATTTCTACCGGAAAAGAATTATTAATCAAAGACTTTGGGGAACGCGTTTATGAGTTGCTAACGCTAGATTCTAAAGGAAGCACCTATGTCGTTATGTTGGCAAAAAGCCGACTCGCTTTCTCTGACACGGATAAGATCGTACAGATTGGCTATGGCAATGCACCACACCGCTCGTTGATTCGTTCAAGTAAAGAAGGTGAGTTTCTCTCTACGGGTTTGTATGAGCTTGGCTCGTTCTACAACAACAGTATTCCACTGGTTAGCCGTTTTGATCGAGATGGGCAACAGAAAGATACATTAGAAGCGACATGGGGGACACCAACAGCGCAATGGGTGAGCAACGCAGGGCAGTTATGGCTTGGTGACGATTCAGGTATGGTCACCATCCGAAATATTGAATCTGGTGTGTTGACTGAAAGTTTTACCGCCCATAGTGGCCGAGTGATCGCAATATTCGAAGTGAGTGAGAGTATTATCGGAACGGCATCGCAGATGGGTGAGATTAAGTTTTGGCAGCTGAACACTCCCAGCCTACCCCCTCTTCATCCGCAATTACGGGTTTCGGTCCCATTGTTACAGCATGATATTAGCAATAGGCAGAGTAAGTTAGAGTTGACGCTGGTGGTTGATAAAGACAATGAGATGGTTGCCAGTACTCCAGAAGGCTATTACTGGGGAACACCAAAAGGGATTCACCAAGCAAGTTTCATCAACAAAGAGACCTTGTTTGATTATCGCCGTTATGACTTGTGGCTGAATAGACCAGACCTTGTGCTTGAGAGGCTTAGCTTTGCCTCCGAGAAACAGTTGTCAATGTGGCAAGATATTGTTAGGGCACGTCAGAGCCGAGTGCCAGGGTTCTCACCTAAGCTTTCATTTGAAACCAAATCGGACTATCAATTTAAGGTAACGGGCAGTCGGCCATTTGTGCAAAAGGATACCGTTACACTCGATTGGCAAAGCGACCTGCTATTGAAAGGGCAGCTACACGTCACGGTTAATGAAACCCCTCTGTATGGGGGGCAAGGCAGAGCGATCTCAGCAAGTAGTGGTCACATCAAGATAGAGCTTTCGAGTGGCCTTAATACTATCAGAGTCTATGCGTTAGACGAGCAGGGCCAGCAAACTCGCAGCCAAACCCTAAGTTACTATCGGGTATCTCCTCAACAAAAGCCTACCCTTTACGCAGTGAGTATTGGTGTCTCTGATTATCAGAAGTCATCGCTCAATCTTAACTATGCGAAAAAAGATGCCGAAGACCTCAGTACACTCTTATCGCAAAGTGAAGAGTTTCATCGGGTTGAGCAACTCACCTTATATGATGAGCAAGTCGTCCAAGAATCGATGGGTAAGGTGAACGCCTTCCTAAGTCAGGCTAAGCCAAATGATCGTGTGATCGTGTTCTTTGCAGGGCATGGGTTTTTAGATAGCCAAGACAATTACTATTTTGGTTCGCACGATATTACGCCGGAGAATCCAGAGAATCGCGGTATTAGCTATAAAACAATCAGCGATTTATTGGCCGCTTCCCCCTCTCGGTACAAGCTCTTGATGCTAGATACCTGTCATTCGGGTGAAGTGAACCAATTCGCATCGTTAAACAACACCAAACTTACTGCAGGAGTCACCGGGCGTGGTTTTAAGGTTAAATCTCGTAAGCCAACGGCCCAAGATGGTTTAGAGCAGTCGTATCAAAAGCTTCAAACTTCGTTTGTTGATTTGAGGGCCTCTACTGGTGCCGTCGTCATCAGCGCTTCGGGGGGATACGAGTTTGCGTTAGAGAAAAGCAATATAGCTAATGGGGTATTTACTTCAGCGGTACTGGATGCTTTGAAGAACAAGGCGGCTGATGCCAATCAAGATGGGCGTATTAGTACTTCAGAGCTTCGTACGTACACATACGCAGAAGTTCAGAGGCTTACCAATGGCCAACAGAAACCAACAACTCGAAGTTACAATTTAGATACAGACTTCGCCGTGTTTTAAGCCACGATTCACATACTTTAAGGATTGAAGCATGAATCACATCACCAAATTTGTTTCCTTTTTACTCATCACAGTTTCATTCTGTGCATCTGCGAGTTGGTTAGATGAACTTGTCGATGGCGACTTTACTAAAGCGGAATCGATGGTGGCGAGTGGTGCAGACATCAACACATTTGATGATGAATACGGCATGTACCCTATTTTTGCAGCCTATTATTACTCAGGTCTAAATGCCGTGGAGATGCTTGTTCACTATGGGGGAGACATAAATCAAGTCGATGAAGACGGACGAACACTGCTTTCAATTTCTCTTGAGTCGGGTGAAGCTCTGTCTGCGAAATTATTTTCGGCACTGGGGGCAAAGATTGATGAGGTGCAAAAAACGGGGGTTGCCCCAATCCATTTGGCGGTTTACTCATTAGATGAAGAGACGATTAGGTGGGTACTTGAACAGCCTAATCAGAACATTAATGCCCAAACTCAAGACGATTGGAATGTCATAGAAAGCCTGTATAGCGCGAGCGAGGAGAGTGAGCGCAGGGTATCACCGGACACCGCTTACCTCTTGGTTGAGCAAGGCTTAGACCTAAACCTTCGTACACACGATGGCTTTTCCCTCTTACACTGGGCCATCTCAATAGAGAACGCAGAGTTACTGAGTTTTTTGCTCACTAAACAACAACCTTCTCGTTCTGATGTACTCTTGCTCACTGAACTGGCTTTATTTAGCGATGATGAGGCAATTGTCGATTTGATCACTCAGCTTGTAAGCGTAGAAGTCGACAACAACCCAGAATTGGAGATCGCCCAACTTAAATTTGCGATTCGCCGGGACAACGAAGCGCAGGTTGAAGCGTTGTTTAAAGCTCAATGGCGAAACCACGTTGATCAAGAACAGTGGAACTTACTTCATCTGGCGGCCTATTTTGAGAGTGCTCAAAGTGCGCTGTTCTTGCTTGAAAACGGTGTCGACCCGTTGAGCAGAAACATCGATGAATACACGCCGTTGGATTTTGTTCTAGAGGCGAGAAGCGAGATCGTGAATCACTATGTTGATGCTGCGTTTATGCAGGCTTCTGATCCTCAGATAATGTTGATCGCAGAACTGATATTTGATTATGAATTAGGCGAGTTATTTCTGACCCATGCTGAACGTTTTAGTGCAGGACAAGTTAGTCAATTGCAGGAACAACTCAACGATTATTTTGAAAACAATGAGCAGCGAATAATAGCGTGGGTGGAAGAGGCGTTAA
This sequence comes from Vibrio aquaticus, assembly GCF_003970385.1. Taxonomy (GTDB): domain Bacteria; phylum Pseudomonadota; class Gammaproteobacteria; order Enterobacterales; family Vibrionaceae; genus Vibrio; species Vibrio aquaticus. Next base: position 116,067 of record NZ_RXZH01000001.1, read on the forward strand.
AGACAAGCAATCAGGCTCTACTCAATGGAATAGTGAGCTACGTACCTCGTGCTTATGATGATGTGAGTGTAGTAGAGATAGTGACAAGGATTCCGCAAGAGATGATCCCCGGGGCGTTGCTTGTTCCTGTGATCTTTCGTCTTGCCGAAGTGGATTCAAGTGAAATTTCAGCGCAGGACGGTCAGGCTTTGCTCAACCAATACGCAGTCAACGCTTTGCCTTTAATGAATGTTGAGCAAAAGCGAAAACTCTATACTCGATTGCTCGAATACGGCTTTTTTGATCTTGCTTTGACCTTATTAAAAGAGCACACATTGACTGATCCACAGTTGCATCTTTATACACTCATGCACAGTGAGGTCGATCCAAATCTACAAACCAGTTATCAAGCACTTGTTAACCACTTAGTCGAGTTAGGCGCAAAGTTAGATGTAGCCGACAAAGACGACGCGTTGCCGTTACACCATCTCGTCGGTAAGGTGACGGACGAATACTGGCAGGCACAAAGTGTTGGTGTTGACTTCAAAGCTATGTCAGAGAAGACGCGCTCTGACCTCGAACTTAAGTTGCTCAATAAAGCGCCAGAGATTCTAATAAGATTGATAGGCTCAGATCGATTACTTCTAAGCGAAGACTGGGACGTGCTGGTTTGGCAAGCGTATATGACAAACCAACTAGAACTGACCAAAGCCCTTTGGGAGCGTGGAGCTCGAAGCCGCAACCTTAATGGAGATGGCTATACGTTGTTGACGGCACTCTACCACCGCACACCGACGGTTACTATTACCGATTGGCTCAGCAAGGAGCCGGGCTCCTTATCAACGGATCTCTTGCATCAAGATGGTATGGGGAAGTCGCTACTTGATTACGTAGCGGAGAGAGGGGACAGAGAGACGCTAAGTTGGGTTCTGAGTCTCACGCTTACATTGGACGATACGATGCTGGAGAGCTTGGGACGTTCGACCGATGAACGTTTTATGGAAACGTATGTTAGCAAGTTAGACTCACCGCAGTTAGCTCGATTGCTGCATTTTTCGATTACTCTTAACAACCGCAACTTGTTGTCGATGGTGATTGATAAAGGTGTCGACCCTTATACCGTTAATTCAAGAGGAATGACCGCGTTTGAAGCTGCAATTAGTAACGGTGATAGACCGATCATTGAGCTACTTAAGCCTCACTATGTTGTTCCAACAGAAACGGACAATCGGCATCAACTCTATGACAGTGACCATATTCGGTATTGGTCTTGGCTCTACTATCAGCATGAATTTGATACGTTACTTTCACATCTAGAGTCCCACCTACTTTCTTCTAACCCACATCCGTTTGCTCGTTATATATGGCTGACTGTAAGAGATAACCTTAAGCGAGTGAATGAAGGTGATACACGGCTTAGTAATGAGTTAAAGCAGGTACTCGGTGCGGGATATCATGTCCAAATGGCGATCTTAAACGAGGACTGGTCTACTGCTGTCGCTTTGTATAACTCAATGCAACCTACAGCCACTGACCTATGGTTGATCAACAGTTTAGCAGGTTATTACATTGACAATGATCAGCTCGATAAGGCTTGGTCGACATTGGAAGACGGCATTCGACTTGCGCCAAATCACTGGCAGCTGATATGGCGATATTTAGACAGCTCATGGATTAATGGCGATGATTTCCGTCACAGGGTAACAAAGATTCTTGAAGAACAAAGCCTAGCAGGAACGTTGTTTGAAGAGATAGCTCAGCAAGTCTTGAAACGAAGAAGCGTCTACAATTCAGAACTGCTAACAACCAAGATAAAGTGGGCTCAAGAGACCCAAGATTCGAGATTATTGACTGACATCGCTTACTTTTATTCCGGCCGTTATTACAGAGAGGATGCGATTGACTCACTGAGTCAGGCTTCGATTCGTTTTCCGTTCTACGCCAATATGAACAAGATTGCTGAGTTGCTCGCTGCGACCGACCAAGAAACTCGGCTCAAGCACTTAAGTGATGTGAGGAGTAAATGGTACGTTTTGAATGACGAATCACCCTCAGTTCGCTCTTTGCGCTATTTCGCTCGTGCCTATGTAGACAGCGGAAATCGAGGAAAAGCGTATCAGATCTATCAAACAATTGGCGAAAACTCATCAGCCTATTTGGCGATTCACAAAGCCCATTTATATGAAAAGGATAAGCGATATATCAGCATGGCTAAGGTGATGGAGCCCGTGCTCGAATCGGACTATTTTGATAGTGACAATTGGGCAGACTACATAACAAGTCTCGATAATATTGGCGAAACCGCAAAAGCTATCAGTGTATTGAAGCAAGCGCTTGAGTCGAATGACACTCCATCTATTGATCTCTACAACGCCGGACTATCTCTTTACGATAGCGCTTCTATGCATAAGGCATATAAGGCTCTGCTGAAATCGGCTGTTGCAGACTATCCGCAAGTTGTGTCACTAAATTTGTCACTGGCTTCGGCTTATCTTGATCAAAATCAGCCTGAAAAAGCATTATCTCTTGTCGAGCGTCTACGGCTTTGGTGGCCTGATAATAAGCAGGTCATTGCAAAATATTATCTATCACTGACTAAAAAACACAGTGCTGAAGAAGCTTATAACAAGCTGCTGAACGTCGCTCAAAACCAAACATGGAATGAGAAACTATGGGGGTATATCGCGGACGTAGACAAGTCTCAAAGCCAGCAAGTTTGGCTTAATTTACTTGAGGTTGACCCAGATAGTTATATTGCAATGATCAAGCTAGTGGAGGTGGATTTCATCGCCAAGGATGATCAAAAAGCGGTACAACGACTAGAGAATATTGATTGGCAATCTCTGCCAACTGAAAGTCGACAGGACTATTTACTGACGAAAGTCTGGGTTCTGTCTGGGATGTCGGGTGATAATGCACAGGAAGCGGTGCTACTTGAACGAATACTGAGTGAATGGGAGTGGTATCAATCGAGTTATGGCAGCCTAAGTAATTATCTCTATTATCAACGAGACATACTGTACGCACTTGGTAAGAAGGAGCAATCCAGCCAAGTTGCTTACGATTATGCTCAGCTGATTCGTGACAATCGAAAGATATACGCGCACTTAGTTCAAAAGCAAAGCGGTACGTTGCCATTTGGCAAAATATATCGATATGGCCTTCGCATGATCGAGAGAGATCCTTACAGCAGCGAAAAACTGTCGACCTTTTTGCACTATGCCCTTAAATGGGGGAAAGGGACGCCTGTCATAGCGTTAGCAAAAATTGACGCAGCAAAACGTAACGGTTTAGTGATTAACAAAGAGTTTGAAGGGCAAGCTAGAAGTCGACTTGGAGACAATATTGCCGAGTTTTTGGCATACCGTAACGACAGTGGTATCTCTCAGTCGTTGCGCTATATAGGTTGGTTTGAGCGAGCTCGTCATGATGCACTAGACGAAGAAGGTAACCAGATAAGATATCGATTTGCTGATGGGTTAGCTGAAGTCGACATACAATTGCCGAATGGAGAGATCATAACCCGCCGAGATGATATTCAATTAGGTAAAGTGATTTACCTCTCGCGTGGGCAAGCCTTTGTAAAAGCGAACTACAACGAAGAAAGTAACCTCACGAGAGTTGAAGATTCATCTGGTGCCTATGTGGATCTTACTTATGACCGACTAGGTCAAATTAAAAAGATGGTCTCAAAGAACGAAGTTACCCACTTTTCATACAATCAAAATGGCAAGCCAATCGTCATAGAACTAGAGGGGGTTGGGACTTTACTGATTCGGTATGACGATCAGGGGGAGATAACCGAAGTTCACAGTGAAGATGGTCATCAAGTTGCTCTAAAACTGACTCGAAATTTCCAATCACTGTTGTCACTCACTCAGTCGTTAGAAAGAGCTATTTCTAAATTTGAACTGCCTGACATTGCATCGGACGATCCAAAATTGGCGGAGCTTAGACAAAGTTACAATGAAACTGAGTACGGCAGTGAGGAAGAAGTCACAACAGCGTTATCACTGGCGCAGTATCTTGCAGACAATGCTAAATCGAGTCCAAAGTACGCGAACGAAGCAATATCAATCACTCATGATCTTTTCCAACAGTATTATAATGAAGTCAGCGCGAGAGAGCAGGTTGCCGAAGCGGTATGGCTGTGGCATTGGGTACAAAGTGGTATTAAGCCTAATGGTCTAGGAGCAGAAGACTTTGCCATGAGTCAGGCGATGATGACATGGTTAAATTCGGGGTCAGATAGATCATCACCGATGAATAACATACAAGAACAAATTCACCGTTTAAAGATGGCAGAGCTGCCCAAATCCAATTGGCTCGAAAGCAATATCTTGAATAACAGTGGTTATTGGTATCGGGAAAATTTACCCACCTTACTCGGTGAATCACTCGCAGAATCTAGCGTCTCCTCGCTCGTATCAACGAACAAAGGTGATGTATTACTTGGCACCGAACAAGGGCTCTTACTAAGGAGGGATAGCTTCTGGAGCTGGTATGTTTATGATGGTGTAGCAAGTAAGTTTGTACGTGTGGGTACAAAACCAGAACCTGCTCCCCGACATCGCATCAACGCAGTCACCGTCGATAGCCATGATTCTGTATGGGTCGCTACAGATGGTGGCCTTTTCCGTATCGACGCCTCAGGAGAAACCACCCGGTGGAGTGGAATAGATGAAGAATTACCTGATCCTGTAATTAGACATATTACTTCGAGCCCGATAGGTACATCCTTGATAGCAGGCAATCAAATTGGCCATTGGAACTCGGATACCAAGGCATTTGATTGGTTGGCCACCCCATCAGAACATCTTGATGAGGTTTACCCAGTGGCGCGTGATATGTGGTTGATAAAAAGCCAAGGCCAAATCGCTTATCAAAATGGGCAAGGTGAACTTACGACTCTAATCGAAGATATTGAACACCTTGTTTGGCATGCGAGCGAAAATACATTGTGGTTGTGGGATGGAGACCGCTTACTGCAATCTACATTGGTAGATGGGGCATTTACGCTTCCGCGACCCGTCGCAGACAAATCTCAGTTGAACCTGAGTGAGCGTCTGCATTCGATGAGTATGGTTTCAATACCTGAAGTCGGAGAGAGGCTTGTCGCTCTCACCGATCAAGGTTTCTCTATTTGGAATGAGGGCTATTTCACTTCCCTTTCTCTCCCTTATGAATCGCAGCGTGGGGGCTTGAATATTGGGCCTTATCGAATAGCAATGGATGGCTCTAGTACCTGGTCAATGGTGACAGAAGAGGGGCTATATCAATTTTCACCTACACGGAGTCAAAGAATCACTCAATATGGAGAAGTTCGAGACCTGCTCTACTTACCCGATGTTGATGTAACTTTTGCTGCAACCGGTAATGAGATCATCGCGCTGTTAGATGAAGGCAAGGAGCAACTTGTTCCTACGTTCTACAGTGACGTCAATGCGAAGATCCTGAGACACAACAGTGAAGGCGACATCATTAGCCACTCACGTAACCAAGTGGTAAAAATTCAAGGAGCGGAAGCGACCATAACAGAGTTGTTTGATGCGGTTAGCGAAGACGAAAATGGTCAAATTGCAGACATATATGTTGATCATGATGATTCTATATGGGTGACCGCAGGGGCTGATTTGTTCCATTGGACACCAGATAATCTAGAGCGTTACAACTATTATGTGGACCCGATTAAATTTCCTGCTAGGAGTAACCAGCTCGCAACTATCTTCCGTGACTTAAAAGGCGATTTATATGTAGTGGCATCGGACGAAGGTCACCTAAATCACGGTGGTGTTTATCTGGTCGGTGGTTTGTTGAAACTCACAGATAATGGTTTCGTCCGAGTAAGTGAGGAAGGTCGCCCTAGGTGGTTCACTGTGGGTTACACGCCGATCTCAGACTCGGATGCCATTGTCTCAACAACGGGGGAGTTTCTTTTAGATGATGGAACAAAATGGACATCATACAAACAGAGAAAAGATGTCAGCTACTTAGAGATGTTGCGTCAAGGAAACATGATTTTCCTTGGGGGGCCGGGTGCTCAAATCCAAAAAGAGGACGCTTGGCTGTTCCCTTCAGCGGGTGGTGTTGTTGGCTATTACAAAGGCAGGTGGTTTTACCCAGATCGTATCAACCAATTGCTACCAGACGATCAAGCGCTGGGACAATATGGGGCGCGTGTGATTCATTCCGTTGCGTCAGATCCAACTGGTCGAGTCTACGTGAGCACGGACCTAGGTCTTTTGATCTACAAAGCGGGCAGTTTAGCGTCATTACTTACTGATCATTTAAGGGGTGAAGAGGCGTTCACTTTTCAGAACATACAAGTACAAACTGAACTGTCAAAGATGTTTCTAGATAAAATTCCCGCAGACAGCGAACAAGGGCAGCTCATCGCCTCCTATCAAGCGCTTGAATCAGAACTGTATACACTTGAGTCAGAACAGCAAGAAATCGCTGAACAACAAGAAAAAGGTGCGGTAGTTAACACCAAACTGGATAGTAAAGGCCGTGAAATCAACTTTGTAAAAGAGATAAAAAAACGAGAAAGAAAGCGTCAAAAACTATTGGCAGAGCTAGAAAGAGATCATCAGGCGTTGTATCAGATGCTGCGTCTTGATCCCCGTGAAATTGGTGCGATGCATGACAAACTAACCGAGAGTCAAATTTTGGTTCAATACATTCCAACACCCGATAAGCTCCTCACGCAAATAGTCACTAGTGAGGGGAGCCAAGTGGTTCAAATTGAAGTGAGCGAAGAAGAGTTAGAGCAGCATATCAAGACGGCGACAGTCGGTTTAAGGTTAAAAGCGATGAACCTTAATGTGGAACAAGCGGCGTCATCTTTTGAAGGGTTTGCTCTTAACAGAGGCTTCATCAAGAAATCAAACCCTCAACCGAAGCAAGCGCTCAATAAAAGCTTAGAATGGCTGTATGACAAATTGTTACGGCCAATAGAAGCTGACCTCAACCAACATGAGCAAATATTTGTGACACCAGTAGGGAGCTTAAACTACTTGCCGTTTTCGGCTTTAATCCGAACTCAAACTCCGGCACTCGAATATGCTGTGGAACGCTATAACATCGGAGTTCTGCCCTCTATGTATCATTTCAACTTAGTAATGGATAAGGAAGAATCACTGAATGAGATGGCACTCTTTATCTCTGACCCAGACGGTTCGTTGCCAGGAGCGCGGGCTGAAGTCGCTTACATTCAACAAAGTGTACAACACGAAACCTTGGTACTAGAAGGCGAAGAGGCGTCCTTAGATGAACTCGACAGCTCTGCATACGACAGTCGATTCATCCACTTTGCTACACACGGTGTCCTTGATAGTGAAGATCCAGCGGCAAGCTATTTATTGATGGCCAACAACGAACGCCTTGGAATTATTGATATCTCGGTGATGGACTTAGCGGAAACCGACATTGTTGTGCTTTCAGCTTGTGAGTCGGGTATTGGTAAAAAAGGACTTGAATACGCTTCGTTAGCTAGGGCATTTGCTCACGCCAAAGTGCCAACAATCGTTGCAAGCTATTGGCAAGTAGATGATAGAGCGACTGCCGAGTTGATGAAAACTTTTTATCTAGAGCTAGATAATGACAAGGTGAACAACTTTTCAGCGTTAGCCAATGCACAAAGGGCGTTAATTTTGCGCGGAGGAGAAATCTCAGATCCTGCTTCGTGGGCGGCATTTAGTGTGTTTGGTAAACCGTAACTGTCTTAGAGGTAATAATCGTCTGTCATAGCTTAACCTTGGTTATGCTTTGATTTGTAATGAAATAGGTGATCTGTTTTATTGTAAGTAATGAACAAAGGGAAGGATAGGTAATGAAAACGATAGGGATCATTGGCGGAATGAGTTGGGAGTCCACAGCTGAATATTACAAACAGCTCAATGAGGGCGTAAAACAGTACAAAGGTGGACTGCATTCGGCGAAGATCATCCTCAATAGTGTCGACTTTGCAGAAGTAGAAGCGCTGCAACGAAGTGGAGAATGGGACAAAAGCGCCGTATTACTGTGTGATGCAGCTCAGTCAGTTGAGCGAGCGGGAGCCGATTTCGTTTTGATCGCGACCAATACGATGCACAAAGTGGCGGAGCAAGTTGAAGAAGCCATTTCTATCCCATTACTTCATATCGCTGATGCGACAGGAGCTGAATTGGTGAGGCAGGGCATCACCAAAGTAGGACTGCTGGGTACGGCATTTACTATGGAGCAAGGGTTTTACAAGCAGCGCCTTACTGACAAGTTCGGCATTGAGGTCATCGTGCCTAACGGTGTTCAGCGTAAGCTCGTTCATGATGTGATTTATAACGAGCTCTGCATGGGTGTGATTTCGCGAAGATCAGAAGATGATTTCCACACCATCATTCGTGAGCTTGCAATGAACGGCGCACAAGGCGTGATCTTGGGTTGTACTGAGATAGGCCTGTTGGTCTCGCAAGATGAAACAGAGATATCACTGTTTGATACGGTTGAGATCCATGCGCATACTGCGGTCAAAGAGGCCGTGAGTTAATGAACCGAAATGTATGGCTTTTGTCTCTATGCCAAGCGTTATTAATGACGGGCAACATACTGCTGATATCGGTGATAGCCCTTGTCGGTAAAGCGATTGCACCCAGTTTAAGCCTCATTACGTTACCAGTGGCGTTGCAATTTTTAGGATTAATGAGTGCTACGATCCCTGCTTCTTTAATTATGGGTAAGCTTGGCCGAAAAAAAGGCTTTAGCATAGGTAATCTAATTGGTATTTCAGGGGCGAGTGTTTCGACCTACGCACTGTCTCAAGAAATGTTCTATCTATTCTGTGTCGGCACGTTCCTGCTAGGGATTGGCATTGGCTTTGGCACACTTTATCGATTCGCAGCAATAGAAGTTTGTGACGAAAGCGCAAGACATAGAGCGATTTCAATTTCGATGGCGGGTGGTGTGTTAGCGGCAATGCTAGGCCCTAATCTGGCTATCTATTCACAGCAGTGGTCGGGTGATGGCTTGTACGTTGGCGCGTTTATGGCCCTAATCGGTTTGAATGTTTTAGCTTTGTGTTTATTACAGACTATTCAGTTTCCACCCATTCACGAAAACCAACTTGATACTAAAGCAGAGCCAATAAAAGACATTATTAAGGCACCCAACTTCATGTTGTCTGTGTTTGCCGCGATGGTGGCATATGCGGTAATGAATATTCTAATGACGGCAACCCCGCTCGCGATGATTGGTTGTGGGTTTGATTTTGAAAAAGCGGCTGGCGTGATTGAATGGCATGTACTGGGAATGTTTGTCCCAGCATTCTTCACTGGACGTTTGATCGAACGGTTTGGCGCAAGAAACATGATTTTGTCTGGCGGGTTATTGTTTGTTGTGTGTATCGCAATCAATATACATGGCCAATCCATCTGGCATTTTAGTCTCGCTTTGATCCTACTCGGTGTTGGTTGGAACTTTATGTTTATTGCCGCTACTGGGCTATTTAGTCAGTCATATTCATCACGTAATAAGTCTAAAGCTCAAGCCTTCAACGAGTTCTTTGTCTTCAGTTGTGTCACCATCACGGCGCTGTTATCAGGTTGGTTGGAATCGACAGTCGGGTGGGAGATGATGAATATCTACGTACTACCATTTGTACTAGCTGTGTTGACATTATTTGGAATTAATACCTACAAAGCACGGCAATCTATCGCCTAAATAGGGTTGAGCCTAGCTACAATAAATAAAGGGCTGATTGTGTCAGCCCTTTAATGAATTCATTCTGAAAAGACGTTAATTAAGATTGTGTTGAATGAGTTCGATGAGTTCGTTTTCCGTTTCAGGCATCTTGCTTAGCTCAACGGCACACGACGCTCCGCCTTTTAGCATGTAAGCACTTGTCGTACCGTGATCATGGTGAAACCACTTTCCGTCAATGCAAACATCGGTATAACAACGTGGGTCTTGTTTTAGTTCCATACTACATTCCTTTGTTAAAGTGATTTAACACATTAGTAACAATAGCCCTGTTTGAGATGTGGTTAATTGATTTAGATCAATTAAGATTACTTACTAGACTAAGGTGGTAGTGTTCAGATCTAAGTAGCCAAAAAAAGGGGGAGCGACTTGCTCCCCAATGGCAGTGAATGGTTGATACTAAGCGTTCGCAAATAGGTAAGTGCGATACCCACCAATAAGGTTTTTCGCCGAATAGCCATTATTGACCAGCTGGCGATAGGCCACATTACCTCGTAGGCCAACTTGGCAGTAAATGATGATCTCTTTATCTTTCGGCAACTCACTCATACGTTGGCGCAGTTGATCGACTGGGATGTTAATTGCGCCTTTGATGAATCCGTTGTTCGTCAATTCGTTCGGGTTGCGTACATCAAGCAAGATCTGGTCATCGCTTAGATTCGTGATTTCATCAAAATGAATGGCTTTTAGATCGCCTTTAATCAGGTTTGATGCCACAAACGCCGCTTGGTTTACCACGTCTTTGGCACTGCCATACGGGGGTGCATAGGTCAATTCTAAGTGCTGCAATTGATCAACTGTCATTCCCGCACGTTGAGCAACGGCGAGTACATCAATGCGTTTGTCTACACCGTCTTTACCCGCCGCTTGAGCGCCTAAGATCTTGCCATCGCTCGGTGAAAAAAGAAGCTTGAGTGACACTGTCTCTGCGCCAGGGTAGTAGCTCGCATGACTTGCTGTATGAACATACACCTTCTCAAAATCTATGTTGTCACGCTTCAGTTGCTTTTCGTTCTTACCCGTAGAAGCAATCGCCAAGTCAAAGACCTTACAAATCGCTGTCCCTTGTGTGCCTTGATAGGTTTCTAGTTCGCCATCACTGTTTGCGAGCATGTTATTGGCAGCCATGCGACCTTGACGGTTGGCTGGCCCTGCAAGCGGAACCAATGTTGGCTGACCAGTGACAAAGTCGGCCTCTTCGATAGCATCGCCCACTGCATAAATCGCCGGATCGCTCGTTTGCAGTGTCGGGGAAGTCCAAATACCACCTGTAGCACCAAGCGTTAATCCTGCTTCTTTAGCGAGTGTATTCTCGGGTTTGACGCCAATCGCCATGATTAACAGATCTGTTTCGAATTGACTGTCATCGCTGAGCATCAAGTTTAGCGTGTTGCTTTCTGATACGCTGATGCCAACAAGTCCAACTCCAAGTCGTAAATCGATGCCTTTTTGTTTGATTTCTGCGTGTACAAAACCGGCCATTTCTCGGTCCACTGGCCCCATGACTTGATCGGAAAGTTCCAATAGGGTGGTGTTAATGCCTCGCTGATGAAACGCTTCCATCATTTCTAGACCGATAAAACCGCCACCAACGACGGTTGCATGCTTCACTTGCTTGGTTTGAAGGACGCTAAGAATGCGGTCCATATCAGGAATGTTACGCAGTGAATGAACCAGAGGTGAGACCAAAGGGTCATCGATACCCTCAATAGGAGGGACGATAGGGCTGGCACCAGGGCTAAGCAAAAGGAAGTCGTAGCTTTCGCTATACTGGCTGCCATCGAGAAGGTTAGTGACGGTGACAGATTTAGCATCACGATTGATGGCCGTCACTTCATTCATCACACGCACATTAACGTTAAAGCGCGCTAAAAAGCTTTCAGGTGTTTGTAGCAGAAGCTTATCCCGTTCTTGAATATCACCGCCGATATGGTAAGGAAGACCACAGTTGGCGAAGGAAACGAACGGACCTCGCTCAAACATGATTATTTCAGCGTCTTCACTTAGTCGTCGTGCTCTTGCTGCTGCTGATGCGCCACCAGCAACACCACCTACGATTAAAATTTTTGTCATTTGAGGTTTCCTCTCACTTTTCATATCGGCAATGGCATCACTGTAAATTCTTATTTTAGAAAAGTCTAATGTTAATTGGGCTAAATTTATGATTGCTAAATTAGGCTTGACTAAATTATATTAATTAGTAAGCTCTAATTTATGTCCTGTATTGAGGAATTGAAGTGGAAGCAGAACAAGTAAAAAAAGTGCAGAGCAATGTCATCGAAGCTTCTGAACTACTGAGAATCATGGCTCATCCAGAGCGTCTCATGGTTTTGTGCCAATTAACGTCAGGTGAAATGGGCGTTGGAGCGCTACAAAAAAACTCTACGCTCAGTCAGTCTGCGTTTTCACAGCATCTGACAGTGCTACGTAAGCATGATCTGATTAAGGCGAGAAAATCCTCTCAACAAGTGTTTTATTCGTTGTCAGATCCACGAGTTGAACAACTGATCGATACGCTACATCAAGCGTTTTGTGCCAAAGAGGAGTAATAGATGCTTGAACTGATACCTTGGACATCGTTATTTGGCGGGATCTTACTTGGTGTTTCTGCTGTTCTGCTTATGCTAGTCAATGGGAAAACGGCTGGGATCAGCGGCATTGTGAATGGCATCATTATACCTCGCACAAAAGATTGGGCTTGGCGGGTTCTGTTTGTCGTCGGCATGGTGATTGGCGGTGGTGTTGCCGTGGCGTATGGACACTTCCAAGCACCAGATTTAACGACCACACCCGTTATTACCATTGTCGCTGCTGGCGCATTAGTCGGGTTAGGAACGAAAATTGGCAATGGCTGCACCAGTGGTCATGGTATTTGCGGTATTGGTCGACTATCACCTCGTTCAATCATTGCAACGTGCATATTTATGGCCGTTGCTGCGTTGACGGTTTATCTGCGTCTACACGTTTAAGGATTGTTAAATGAAGAAAGTACTAGTGAAAATCACACCTTTGTTCAGTGGCTTGTTGTTTGGTTTAGGAATGGCTGTATCGGGCATGATGGATCCAACCAAAGTGATTGGTTTCTTAGATGTTGCGGGAACGTGGGATCCAAGCTTGGCATTCGTTATGGGTGGTGCACTACTGGTGTTTATCCCTAGCTATATAATGTTGATTAAACCGAAATCAACCAGTCTTAATGGTGATGTGATTGCGAAGCCAACAAGCTCAAAAATAGATAACAATCTGGTGGTGGGCTCAGCATTATTTGGTATTGGTTGGGGCATCGCTGGTATTTGCCCTGGGCCAGCGGTTTCAAGTCTCGCCGCTGGTGGTTCGTCAATCATCCTGTTTCTTGCCGCAATGGTAATCGGTTCTTTACTTGGCTCATTATATCTCAACAAGAAACAGGCGTTGATCGCTGCTAAAGCTAACTAGGTATATCTAACTCAATACTCAAATTAGGGAACTTTAGTTTAGCGACATAGAGACAGGGCAGTGGTCACTCAGTTGGTACTTTAGGACATCATCAACCGGGTAAACGTCTTGCTTCGGTTTTTGGTAATCAAGCTGGTGGCTGACAATGATGTGGTCAATCAGAGAGCGAAACTGGTGAGTGCGGCTTGGGTTATTGCGTGACTTGACCTTGCACAGCGCTCTCGTTTTCTGAGTCGCTAGTTCAGCCTTTGAACCTTGAGTGATTTCTTTCCATAACCAATCACCGCGATACACCATGTTGTGGTTGAAATCGCCAAGAATGATATACGCATCCCCAAGTTTCTCCCGTTCAAGAATCCACTTGTTCAAGTGCTGTCCTTGTTCTTTAAGGGTTTTGCATGACTTGCTTCCATTAAACGCACCTGAGCAGCGTGCCTTAAGATGAACGGAAAGGGCGTGAACTGGCTGTTTGCCGTCAGGCTCTATTACCACATAACTGGCGAAACGAAGTTTACTGTTTCTATTCCCATCAAGTTTCAAATCAGGCATGTCTTTGACTGGAACACCTTTATTAACAGCGAATCCGGTGTATTGGTTGATGTCATCAAATTGGTGCCTGCTATTGGATGATTTGGCGCGTTGGGACATATAGATGGTGTAGTCGTTGCCAATGACTTTACGCAAAGCTTGCTTATCGTTGACTTCTTGAAAAGCCACAACATCACTTTGCATTGACTCAAAGTGGCGTTGTAGTGATTGATAGTCGTCACTGCTGCGCTGAGAGGATGAAAATTGTTCAGACGGTGTATTACTTAACCATTCTAGGTTCCAAGCGGAATAGAGTGTTTCAGACTGAACGTTGAATGCAGTGATTAGTGGTAAAACGCTCAATAGTGAACAATATTTTCGCATCATTAATGAAGTTATTCGTTGTGTAAGAGTCTAGCCTTTATCCTATAAGTCATTGCAAAAAATCAAGCATCAAAAGCGCTATTTTTGCAATTTTCACAAATTACTTTCTAACTTAGACCTACGCCACTAAGATTGATTTGATCTTAGCCGAGGCTCTCTTTTTATTGATCAAAATCAATACTTTCAACTGTGTCATCTCGTTAAATACGCCACAACATCTTGTGTCAGCAAAATAATAAATCGCCTATATAGTGTGCTTTGTGGATAACTCTGTGAGTATGCTTAGGGTAAGGAGAATCAGTGAAACCAATCGTAATCAAGCGTGATGGGTCGAGAGTACCTTTTAGTCGAGACCGTATCCAAGCAGCAGTGGAAGCCGCAGCGGATCACAGTAACAAAGAGATCGCCTTATACGCACTCAATGTAGCGTTAGCAGTCGAACTCAAGTTACAAGATCGCGATGAGGTTGAAATCACTGAAGTACAAAAACTCGTTGAAGATGAGCTGATGCAAGGGCCATACAAAGAGCTAGCTCGTGCTTACATCGAATACCGTCATGACCGTGATATTGCCCGTGAGAAGCAAAGTGCGTTAACTCAAGAGATCGAAGGTTTGATCGAAGAGAGCAACCTTGATCTTATCAACGAAAATGCCAACAAAGATGGCAAAGTGATCCCAACTCAGCGTGACTTGCTAGCGGGTATTGTTGCTAAACACTATGCGAAGACGCACATTCTTCCTCGTGACATTGTTCAAGCACACGAACAGGGTGACATTCACTACCACGATCTGGACTACGCACCGTTCTTCCCAATGTTCAACTGTATGTTGATCGACTTACAGGGCATGCTGACACGTGGCTTCAAAATGGGCAATGCTGAAATTGATACACCGAAATCAATTTCAACCGCAACGGCGGTAACGGCACAGATTATTGCGCAGGTTGCGAGCCATATTTACGGCGGTACGACGATCAACCGTATTGATGAAGTGCTTGCACCGTATGTAATGACCAGCTACGAGAAGCATTTTGCGATCGCGAAAGAGTGGGACATTCCTGATGCAGAAGCCTTCGCTACCTCACGCACAGAGAAAGAGTGTTATGACGCTTTCCAATCGCTTGAGTACGAAGTAAACACATTGCACACCGCAAACGGTCAAACTCCTTTTGTTACTTTTGGCTTCGGTCTTGGTACTAGCTGGGCATCTCGTTTGATTCAGCAATCTATTCTTAAGAACCGTATTGCAGGCTTAGGTAAGAACCGTAAAACAGCCGTGTTCCCGAAACTCGTGTTTGGTATTAAAGATGGTTTGAACCACAAATCTGACGATCCTAACTACGACATTAAGAAGCTAGCGCTTGAGTGTGCGTCTAAGCGTATGTATCCAGACATTCTTAACTACGACAAAGTGGTTGAAATTACGGGCTCATTCAAAACGCCGATGGGCTGTCGCTCATTCCTAGGTACTTATGAAGAGAACGGCGAACTTATTCACGAAGGTCGTAACAACCTTGGTGTGGTGAGCCTGAACTTACCTCGTATTGCGATTCAAGCAAAAGGCAGTGAAGCGAAGTTCTACGAATTGCTGGATGAAAAACTCAAACTGGCAAGACGTGCACTAGAAACGCGTATCTCTCGCCTTGAAAACGTGAAAGCGCGTGTTGCACCTATTCTATACATGGAAGGGGCATGTGGTGTTCGCCTGAACGCTGATGATTCAATTGCAGACATCTTTAAAAATGGCCGCGCATCCATCTCATTAGGCTACATCGGCATTCATGAAACCGTGAACGCACTGTTTGGTACTGAAGCGCACGTTTACGATGATGCAGTTCTACGTGAAAAAGCACTTAACGTGATTTCACACATGAAAGAAGCCGTGAATCAGTGGACAGAAGATACGGGTTACGCATTTAGCCTGTATGGCACACCAAGTGAAAACCTATGTAGCCGTTTCTGCCGTATTGATAACAAAGAGTTTGGCGTCATTAAAGGCGTCACTGATAAAGGTTACTACACCAACAGCTTCCATTTGGACGTTGAGAAAAAGGTGAACCCTTACGACAAGATCGACTTTGAAATGCCGTATCCTGAGATTTCAAGCGGTGGCTTTATCTGCTACGGTGAGTTCCCGAACATGCAGCGTAACATCGAAGCACTAGAAAACGTGTGGGACTACAGTTACAGCCGAGTGCCATATTACGGAACAAACACGCCAATTGATGAGTGTTACGAATGTGGCTATATGGGCGAATTTGATTGTACGAGCAAAGGCTTTACCTGCCCAAGCTGTGGCAACCACGATTCAACTAAAGTGTCTGTTACTCGTCGAGTGTGTGGTTATTTAGGTAGCCCAGATGCGCGTCCATTTAACTTCGGTAAGCAAGAAGAAGTTAAGCGCCGAGTGAAGCACCTTTAAGCTAACGTGTTGATACCTAATGGTTGATATCTAATCTCTGAATAACCTGACCAATGGTGTCAGGTTATTTTTTCTATGACGCAATGCATTTAACTCGAAACGGGCTTTAACATGAACTTTCACCAATACTACCCAGTAGACGTTGTAAATGGTCCAGGTACACGTTGTACACTGTTCGTATCGGGTTGCGTGCATCAATGTCGTGGCTGTTACAACCAGTCAACACAGAGACTAGATTCAGGCACACCGTTTACTGGGCAAGCGGCGGATCAAATTATCGCTGACCTTAAAGATGAGCGAATCAAACGCAGAGGTTTATCCCTTTCTGGAGGCGATCCACTTCACCCTGCTAACGTGCCAGAGATTTTAGCGCTTGTTAAACGTGTTAAAGCAGAATGTCCTGATAAAGACATTTGGGTTTGGACAGGGTATACCTTATCTGAATTAGATGATGCTCAGCGAGAAGTCACGAATTACATAGATGTACTGATTGATGGCAAGTTCGAGCAAGAGAAGAAGGATCTTAATTTAGAGTGGCGTGGTAGCTCGAATCAAATCATCCATCGCTTTACGTTAGAATAATCCTCTGTTGCAAAATGGTAAGTTAATGGTTTGTTAATCAAAAGCGTGATTTGTCCTGTTTTGCATGTAAACACTGAAATTTTATTTCTAGATTGCTAGATTAAGTGATAAGTTGAAGGCCGTTACTTGAATTTCAAAGGGTTATGACTTTCATGTTTTCTAATCTACCAACTCCAGTATTAGATCCTATTTTATCTCTTTCCGTTGCATACCGTAACGATGAACGCACCGACAAGGTTGACCTTGGTATTGGCGTGTACAAAAACAGCGCGGGTGAAACCCCGGTAATGGAAGCCATTAAACTGGCTCAAGACGTTGTTATCGAAAACCAAAAAACCAAATCTTACGTTGGCCTTGCGGGGTGTGAAGAATTCAACCAAAGCATGGTAGACCTGTTGTTAACAGGCACATCTGCAATGGACCGCGTTGCTGCTATTCAAACACCGGGCGCAAGTGGTGCACTTCGTATGTTGGGTGACTTAATGAAGGTAGCTCAACCAGATACGACGGTTTGGATTTCTAATCCAAGCTACGTAAACCACAAACCAGTAATGGAAGCGGCGGGGCTTAAAGTTAAGTTTTACCACTACTTCTCTCCAGAGACTAAGCAAGTTGATACGGCAAGAATGCTAGAAGACTTGTCTACAGCTGGCCCATCAGACGTTGTGCTGCTTCATGGCTGTTGTCACAACCCAACGGGTGCAGACATCGACTTCGATGCATGGCAGGCAATCACGCAATTATCACAGAAAAATGGCTTCACACCGTTTGTTGATATCGCATACCAAGGCTTTGGTGACGGTCTAGAAGAAGATGCAAAAGGTCTTCGCTTTATGGCTGACAACGTTGAAGAGATGTTGATCACCACGTCGTGTTCAAAGAACTTCGGTTTATACCGTGAGCGTACAGGTGCTGCGATTGTTATCGGTAAATCGCAACATGATGTAGGCAACGCAAAAGGTAAGTTACTAACGCTAGCTCGTTCAACATACACCATGCCGCCTGATCACGGTGCTGCGCTGGTGAAAACTATCCTGCAAGATCAAACACTGACCAACGTTTGGAAACAAGAGTTAAGCGAAATGCAGCAACGCTTGTTAAACCTACGTCAAACTTTGTGTAATGAGTTGAGAAATACTCACAACACTTCACAATTCGACTTTATCGAAAGCCACAAAGGCATGTTTACTGTGCTAGGCTTTAGCCAAGACCAAATGACGCAACTCCGTGAACAATATGGTATTTATGGTGTTGGGGATGGTCGCATTAATATCGCGGGCTTAACGGAAAAAGACATTCCTTACGTAGCCGAAGCGATTATCAAAGTTTCTTAATTGTTTTGAGGCGCTTTGTGCGCCTCATTTGTTTTGTTGAGATTAGGTGGTCGAATGAATAAAACATGGAAAACGCTGATTCCTCTGATGTTAAGTGGTGGATTAGTGGCATGTTCAACAACAGGTCCTGAGCCTGTAGAGCCGGAAACTAAGCCTGTCATTGAAGAACCAGTAGTAGAGCCGGTTGAACCTCAAGAGCCAAAGGAAGAGGTGACTCCAGAAGTTAAACCAGATCCTAAGCCGCAAGAACCCGTCGTTGAAATCAAACCGAAGAAGACCTCAGACGGCAAGTTATTACTTGGTGAAGAAGAGTGGGTGTACGTACCTGGCTTAGAAGAAAGCTTTAAAGCACGTGTTGATACAGGTGCAACGACTTCCTCTATCAGTGCAGTTGATGTTGTGGCATTTGAGCGAGATGGCAAAGACTGGGTTAAGTTCAAAATTGAACATGATGATGTGAAGAGCAAAGAGATCGCACTTCCTGTCAAACGCTGGGCTAAGATCCGTCAATCAAGTTCAGACGGCACACAAAAACGTGCAGTTGTTGAAGCCTGGATTCAAGTGGGCGATTTGAAAGAGAAAACAGACTTTACCCTAACAGATCGAACTCATCTTTCGTTCCCACTACTGCTAGGACGTAGCTTCTTTAAAGATGTTGCCGTTGTTGATGTCAGCAGAAAGTTTGTTCAAGATAAACACAAATAGTCAGTGTGTTCTTGATGAATAAAAAAAAGCCAATCGTCTGATTGGCTTTTTTTATTGAGAAGAAGTGGCTATTGAATCTCTAAAAGCTCAACTTCAAAGATAAGCGCAGAAGCCGGTGGAATTGGACCAGAACCACCTTTGCCGTAAGCTAATGGGCTAGGGATGTATAGGCGGAACTTATCACCTACGCTCATGTAAGTAAGACCTTCTTGCCAGCCTTTGATTACTTGGCCCAACTTAAAGCTGATTGGCTCGCCACGCTCTACAGAGCTATCGAATACAGTGCCGTCGATCAATGTGCCGTGGTAGTGCACTTTTACTTTACTCGATGCTGTTGGCTTTTCTTCACCTTCGCCCTTGTGAAGCACTTCGTACTGTAGGCCACTCTCAGTGGTGACCACGCCTTCTTTCTTACCGTTTTCTAGCAAGAATGCTTGGCCTTCAGCGAAGTTAACTTCGCCAGCTTTGTGATTGGTCCAGGTTCTGTAGATGAAGAAAGCGGCCAGAATAAAAATGACGATTGGAAAAATAAACTTAGACATAAGTATTTACCGTTAAATTATGGTTGTGTAAGAAGAAAGTTGATGGTGTTTGCGATGCTTTCCACATCTTGGTGAGCAGGAGTAATAACCTCGTATTTACCTTTTACGATAAAGGTAGGTACTGAATTGATCTCACCTTTGGTTGTGATGTCGTCAGCAAGTTGCATTGCTGCGAATAACTGTTTCTGTTGCTCATCATTGAAATCGTATGGGCTTACTAATGAGCGGTTTTGGAACGCTCGATCGATAGCCGCTTTCTTGTCGCCCAGTGTTGCGCCGTCACCCATCTGAGTTGCAGCAAATAAGTCTAGCATCATGGTATGTGAAGGCTTTTTACCCAGTTGCATTTCTGCAGCGTAGTAAATCATTGCGCCAATTTGAGCACTCTCATTAAACGTAACGTGAACCTTACCAATGCTTTCGCCAGTCAGCTCTTCAATCTTAGGGATCTCACTCTCCATTTTGCGGCAGTGGCCACAGTTCAAAGAAAACACTTCGGTCACGACTGGCAGACGGAAAGTGGAAAGATTGGCAGGAAGTTGTTTGTAGTGAGTGCCTTCTTGAGGTGTTGAGCTTTCAGAGCAACCAACAAGTAACGCTGATAGGGCAACAAACGCCAACGTAATGAGTTTTTTCATAATTATATCTCTTAGCTTCACTTCTGCATCGACGGTCGGGTGCAGCGTGACGAGTTAATGGTGGCACAATTTTACGTTGTCCTTGAGCGATTCGAAACATTTGCATGCACTATTTGCGAATTAAAGTATTGCGAATGATTAAAGTGGATGAAATTTTGAGCAACTCTGAGCTCGCAAGCACAATATTTTGTAGAAAAGGGCTAAAGTTTGTTGGAACTTGCCGATATAAAGAAAGTACAGAAACGGATTCACGGGTGAACGAATGAAGCGCTTGGTATTACCACTAATTTTAGCATTGTCAGGTTGTAGCAATATGACGGATGAAATGGCGATGATCGGCAGCGATATGCTCGATACAGCGCCACGTACTGACTTTGATGTTAGATACCCAGAGTGGGGTGCACCAACCAACATTTCACCTTCAGATGTAAAAGGCCCTATGGGTCAGCAACGTACCCAAAGCTACAGCAATCTACAAAATTTCCTGCTCAGCAATGGCGTCGACTATGAGCTGTTACCGGGTAATCATGTCATGGTAAAACTGACTGATACCATTAAATTCAATACCGGGTCCTCTTTGGTTTCGTCAGACTCCCAGTATTGGCTTGATATGATGGCAAGCTACTTATCGACTCAGCCGGGGATAGATATTGTGATCGATGGCCATGCCGACAGTACGGGCGCGCCAACGTTTAACGACAGCCTTTCAATGAGACGAGCGAAAGCAGTTAAACAACAATTGGTTCGTCACAATGTCGCGATGGATTCTATTTTTACCCGTGGCTATGGTGAGTACGTGCCTGCATGTAGCAACAAAACCAAAGCGGGTAAAGCGTGTAACCGCCGAGTAGAAGTACGCTTCATAGTCTCAAACAACTAGTGGGTTCTTCCTCCAGGTAAAAGAAAGCCCCAGAGCAGCGAACTGTTCAGGGGCTTTTTTGAATCACGTCTTTTTTGAATCGCGTCTTTTTTTGAATAAAGAGTTGTTACGCGGCGCTTTTCGCTTGTTCTTGTTTCTTCTCGCTTTGCATTTTTGCAAGAAAGTAAACATTAACACAGGCGATGAATCCGTTTGTTACCACGACAGGCCATGCGTCAATCATTAGGCCGTATGCAGTAAATAGCGCACAACCGATGAAGTTAAGAACACGTAGTCTTACAATATCTTTCATCGTTAGTGAGATAGCAACCATGATAGACGCTGCATAACCTAAGATTTCAACCATATCCATAATTTGACCCTCTTAATTTTTGCCGAACATTTGTCGGTACCAATTCTTCTCTTCTTGAGATAACTGAGGAAGCTCCGTGCCTCGAATGGTCTAATTGATTAACTGATAGGAACTATAACAGGGCTAAATGTGTGATGAAAGCCCCAAAAAAGGGTTCGGAGAAGGTTAGCGATTACGCAAACGTTTTACGTACTTTTGCTAAATTAAATAACCAAATGTGTTGGAAGTGTGTGCTCGGTATGGAATATTGTCGTAAATAAAAAAGTCCGATAGTGATTATCGGACTGGTTTCATAATTAAAGCGAATAATTCAATTAAGTACGTTTCGAAAGATACGCGTCGTAGTCAGGGATCTCAATATCCACTTTTTTAGCCATGAGCTCTGATTCAAAAATGAACTTTGCTGTTGCGCGGTTGGTGGCAACAGGGATGTTCCAAACGCTTGCAATACGCAATAGTGCTTTTACATCTGGGTCATGGGGGACGGCATTAAGTGGATCCCAGAAAAAGATCAGTACATCAATCTTCCCTTCGGAAATAAGCGCACCTAATTGTTGGTCGCCACCCATTGGGCCGCTGATCAAGCTCTTTATCGCCAGGCCGGTCTCTTTGCTCAGCATGTTACCTGTCGTACCTGTTGCGTAGAGAAAATGGCCTTGTAGCTTTTCTTTGTTTTCCGTAACCCAACGCAGTAACTCAGGTTTACAGTTGTCGTGCGCAACTAAAGCAATGTGTTTATTTTCTGGTAGGGTTCGAGTCGTTTTTTCCATGTAGACTTCCTGAATTGTTATTCTTTGTTATAAACGTAAAAAGTAGGGCGATATTCCGAAGGCGACAGAGACTGCTCGATCACCTTTGGGTTTAGCGAATTGGGTGTTAGAGATTCAATAATCGGCGCTTGAATCTTGTCGTACTCTTTGCCTGCTAAATAGCTCACCGCTTGGCGGATCGATAAACGACCTTGAAGTACCATCTTATCTGTTGGCGCAAATTCCACTCGGTGACGCAGCAGTCCACGATAGACGCCATGACTTAAATAGGTCGACACCAAACCAATGTCATCAATTTTGTTCGCGCTGCGTAATTCACTGATGGCTGCTTCAATGGCAACTGCACTGCCAACGATGTAATCCGTGTCAGGGTTATCGATAGCTGCTTGCACTAGGTTACGCTGTAACTCTTTGTCATTGTCGGCCCAGAGTGTTTCGATGATACGGATATCACTTTCTTTGATGGCTGAGTAAAGACCTTGCAAGACAGGCTTTGTACCACCACTAGACTTCGGGCCGGGCAAGAGAGCAACGTTGGCGATGCCTGAGCCTTTAGGGTGCTTGGATTTGAGATATTCGCCAGTGTAGTAGCCCATCCAATACCAATCGACGCCGACTTCACCTTTGAGAAGTGACTGATCTTTTTGGTCCACCAGTAGCTTGTTGACCGTAGCAAAAATAGGAATGCTGCCACTGTATTGTTTGAGTGAATCGTAGAAAAGATCAGGGGCAACTGTTCCAATGATAATTGCGTCAGCGCCCCACAGCGAACATAACGACAGGTGTTCTTTCTGCTTTTCTAAGTTGAGATAGCCGCCAGCTTCGAGAACGCGTAAGTCGACATTTTGTTTGCGCGCTTCATCAACCATACCGTAGTTAACAGAGAGCCAATAAGAGTCTTTGAGGTGAGGATAAATTGCACAAACACGCAAAGGATCGTTCGCATTCGCTTGGCCAGCGAAGGCAGCAAAGAGTAATGCTGTGAAGTATAGGGCTCGCTTTTTGGTCGCAGAGATCAAAGACATGTCGTATTTCATTGGTAAAGGCTCAATAAACACTGCAAAATATACCGCATTATCGCTGACTAAAGAAGTGAAGATTCATCGTGTTACTTGCCAAAGCCAGTATTGGCCGAAAGTTGTTGTTTGCCTTTTTAGCCATGGCATTGCTGGTTATGCTGTCTGCTTTCATAGGCGTATCAGGTTTCAGTTCTGTCGCGAAAACTGAGCGCAATGTCGTAAACTCGGCTATTCCGTCGATGATAGAGGCAAGGCAAGTTTCCGTGCTCAGCTCGCGTATTATCTCTTCGGTCCAAACCCTGTCTAACGCAAAATCTGAAGCAGAGCGTCAGCAAGCGGGTAAAGCGCTGTTTTCGCAGCTTGAATCACTGTTAACACACATTAAACAGTTGGGGTCAGACTCGTTTGATTCATCTCTACTGAGTAAGCTTGAAGCGGATTTACAAGTCGTTATCGATACTCTGGCCAAACTTGGCATCAGTGTTGAACAGCGTTTATCGCTCGATCAAGACCTGTCTATACGTACGGAAGAGTTACGTAAGCTGGCGCAAGAATTGGAGCAGCTAACGCGAACTCAAGTCGCCAATACGTCAACAATTGCGGTCGCGAACGTCACTCACGTCTATGATCTACTCGATAAAAATGAGATTCAGAAGGCCTATCGAGCACTAGATGCACTGGTTGAAGTAGATTTGGATCTCTCGGAACGTTTACATGAACTTCATCTTCTGGCGTTCAAGCTTCTCAATCACATTGAAGAAACCCGCACCATTTCTGATCTCGAACGTATCCATACCATACGCCAAGAATTCACCAGCAATCTATCGATAATGAAACGTCGTGTTCAAGCAGTAGAAGACCCAACGCGTTCGATTCAAATGTCGGATTTGCTGAGTCAGTTAGCGAAAAGAGAAGTGGTGTTCGATGTCTTGATCCAACGCCACGAGAACGATCTTTTAGCTCAGCAATTGATGCAAGATACGCTAACGCAGTTTTCGACGCTGAACACAACGGTGAATAAACTCGTCGATGAATCGAACTTTGCAACAACCCGCGCGGTCGCTGAGCTTAAAACGACACTGGATTACGCCCAATTGACGCTGACCATTATCACGGTACTAGGCATGGTGATAGTAGTTCTGATTGTTTGGAAGGTGGTGTATGTGTCCGTACTTAAACGACTTGCGGAATACTCGTCTGCTTTATCGTCGATTGCTAAAGGTCAACTGCAGGTGGATGTGACGGTCAAAGGGAATGATGAACTTGCACGTATGGGGCAAGCTATTATTACTGCCCGTAATACGGCACACGCCTTAAAAGTTGTTGCTGAAAGTGAAGCGAAAGCAAAGCGCGAGCTTGAAGAACATAAAGGCCACCTAGAAGACCTTGTGGCTGAGCGTACCCATCAGCTCCAAGACGCTAATGTGCGACTTAACGAAGAGGTTGAGAACCATGCCCGAGCCCGTTCATTAGCCGAACAAGCGAGTCGTGCTAAGTCAGCCTTCTTGGCAACGATGAGTCACGAAATTCGCACTCCGATGAATGGGGTGTTAGGGACGGCTAGATTACTTAAAGATACCCAACTTGATAACAAGCAGGGCTACTACGTTGATGTGATTAACCGAAGTGGCAGCACCTTGTTGGCTATTTTAAACGATGTCTTAGACTACTCAAAAATTGAGGCGGGTCATTTAGAGATTCGTCCGGTTGATTTCAATCTTTACTCAATGGTCGATGACACCAAGCACCTTGCGGCCGGGCGAGCGACAGAGAAATCGCTAGATCTAGACGTTATCATTGAGAGTGACGTCGAAAAATTCTGGCTTGGCGATGTTACGCGAATCAGCCAGGTCTTAAATAACCTAGTGGGCAATGCGATTAAGTTTACCGATGAGGGGCATGTTGATATTTATGTCTCGCTGGATCTCGATCATGAAGGTCATGTGCTGTTTGAAGTGTCAGATACGGGTGTGGGGATCTCAGAGCAAGAACAAATCACACTGTTTGATGCATTTACCCAAGCGTCAGGCGGGCTAAGCTCTAAAGGTGGCACGGGCCTTGGGCTGGCAATCAGTAAACGTATTGTCGAAGCCATGGGTGGCGAGTTATCAGTAGACTCTGCATTCGGTGAAGGCAGCCGATTCTGGTTCTCGATTCCGCTCTTGGTTGGTCAAGAGTTTGAAAATGTTGAGACCAGCGAAGAGTGCCCGATTAATGCCAAAGTCCTGCTTATCGAAGACAATCCAGTGAACTGCATGGTTGCGGAAGGGTTCCTAGAAAGCATGGGACACCAAGTGTTCACCGCGATAGATGGGCAGAGTGCAAAGGCAGTTTTTGCTGAGCAGTGCTTTGATATAGTCTTAATGGACATAAACTTACCAGATTGCAACGGTGTTGATCTTTTAGCTGAATTTAAGCGTGCAGAAATCGAAGCAGAGTTAAACCCAACACCAATGGTGGCGGTTTCCGCACACGTTTATAACGAAGAAGTCCAAAGCTACCTTTCTGCCGGTTTTGATGGTTATCTGCCTAAGCCTTTAGATAAAGATGCGCTGTGTCAGTTGATACAAAACAGCCTGGATGGGAAGACATTACTGCTAGAGCAGGTGCCGTGTAATGAGGAGAAAGTCGAGATGGAACAACGCAATATTATAGACGCGCGTGTGGTCGAAGCCGATATGTCCGTACTCGGAAAAGAGAAAATGCGCGATATCATGGAGATGTTCAAAGTTGGGGCCGATGAGATTCTTAGCTTGTTAGAGGGCGCAGAAACAGACAGTGAAGCTAAATCATTGGCGCATAAGCTTAAAGGTTCATCAGGAAGCTTAGGTTTGAATGCACTCTTTGACTGCTGCCAAACTATCGAAAAAGATATTAACTCCTTAAGTTGTTATTTTTCTCAAAAAGAGACATTGTTAACCCTTGTCGAAGAGTCTAAAGCTGCCTTAGAGGCCATTCTTCTCGATTAACCTAACTGAGAGATTGCATGTACACAATAGAAACTAACCAACTGAGCATGACACAAATCACTGAGGCAGATTGGGCGCTTTTTGAGCGGCTGAACCAAGAAGAGGATGTGATACGTTACGCGTTTGATAAGCCGTCGACAGAAGAAATACGTGAACGCTTTGAATCACGTTTGCCGACGTGGTCTTGGCCCAGCGCTCATTGGTTGTGTCTTGTTATCCGTGAGAAGAAGAGTGGTACACCAATTGGAGTCACGGGATTATGTTTGTCAGAGGGTCAAACAACCCATGCCGAGGTAGGCTATTTGCTTTTACCCGAGTTTCACGGGAAAGGGTATGGAACTGAGTCATTGATCGGCTTAATAGACTTTATGAGCGAAAACTTCCCATTAGAACGTGTGAATGCGATTGTGACTGACGGCAATATCGCCTCATGTAAGGTGTTAGAAAAAGCGGGCTTCACACTGACTGAGCGTGAAAAAGATGCCTATATGATTGGTGGCAAGTACTATGATGATCTTATCTACATGTACCATGTAAAAGAAACAGCGTCAGAGCTCTAAGCTTGTTTGACTAGTATAACGAACAATAAAAAAGCAGCCTTACGCTGCTTTTTTGTCTTACCTGTAAAGGATCTACGCTGTAATCGCTAAATCCAGAATCTGGCGGCTTTGCTCTAGAGTAATGGCTTGGTGTTCACCCAGTGCCACCATACCGTGTTGTTCTAGTTGATTAATAACAGACTCTACAGCTTGGTCTTTTGTACCTTCGTAGCCATCAAATTGCGTTGCCACACCCAGTGAATGATAGAACGCTTCTATGGCTTGGATGGTTTGCTCTGCAAGTGTGTCTGAATCCGCTAAACCGAATACATTTTTACCCATTTGCTCTAGCTTCTCTTTCTTCACTGCAAACTGATTGCGAAGCAGTGACGGCTGAACGATCGCAAGTGAACGTGCATGATCAACAGCCCAAAGTGCTGTGAACTCATGACCAATCATGTGAGTCGCCCAGTCATGCTGAACACCTGAACCGATTAGGCCATTTAGGGCTTGGTTTGCATTCCACATTAGGTTGGCACGCCATGCATCGCTATCACGCTGGTCAAATTGCTCACCTAATGATTTTAGGTTTTTCAATAGTGCTTCAGCGTAACCATCTTGAACCATTGCACCGTGAGTGACGGTCAGGTATTGCTCACATACGTGAACCCATGCATCAACTACACCGTTGATCAGTTGACGCTCTGGCAATGTTTTCATAACGTCCGGGTCCATTACCGCAAATTTCGGCTGAACATGAGGAGTCATGAACGGAAGTTTGTCATGAGTCTCGGCTTTCGTGATCACCGCACCCATGTTGGATTCTGAGCCAGTTGCAGGCAGAGTTAAAATAGCACCAACTGGAACTGCAGAAGTCACCTGATGTTTACCGACCATGATATCCCAGCCATCACCATCGTAATGCGCTGCAGCGGCAACGTATTTAGAGCCATCAATAACTGAACCACCACCAACGGCGAGAATAAAGTCTACGTCTTGTTCTTTTACTAGGGCAACGGCTTTGTCTAGCGTCTCTTTGGTTGGGTTTGGCTCAACGCCAGAAAATTCAATCCATTGGTAGCCTTCAAGCGCAGACTGAACTTGGTCATACACACCGTTGCGTTTGATAGAGCCGCCACCATAGATGACGATAACTTTACTATTTTGAGGGATTACAGATTTAATGCTTTCGATTTGACCTTGCCCAAAGTTAATTTGAGTTGGGTTTACGTACGTGAATTGCATGGCTTGCCTCTTGTGTTCGTGTGGAACGTTCTTAGTATGTTATGCATATTAGTATTGACATTGAGCTAATTAAAGGTCAATTTCTCTAATTGTTATGCCTATTTCTACAAATTTTGGTGAGGGCTCTAAGATGACACTAGCAAAGCTAATGCAGCAATACGTTGATCAAAAGGCGTTACACAGCCTTGAAGGTATCATTGAGACAGAGATTCCTGGTGTGTACTTTTATCGAAGCAGTACGGGGAATCAGCGTCAGCCGTTTGTTTATCAGTCTGGTGTGATCGTGTTAGGCCAAGGGCGCAAGAACATCTACTTGGGTAATCAGCCTGTTCAGTACGGTCCAGATGACTATCTTGTTGTTGGTGTGCCAATGCCATTGGAGTGTGAAGCGTTTGCGGAAAACGATGAGCCGTTGCTTGGTTTAAGCATTGATATTGATCCTCAGGTACTGCACCGAATCGTTAACAAACTTGAATCGATGCAATGCTATCAACCCTGTACGGTGAATAATGACTGCGCTGGGCTTAAAGCTGTCGCAATGGATGACGGTATGCTGGATGTGTGCAAACGTTTGATGGCAGCGCTATGTCACCCATTAGAAGCGGCGATTCTTTCTGATAGCATAATGGAAGAGTTGACATACCGAGCACTCATGAGTTCAGAGGGGCATGTGCTGTTTGATTTAGCAAGGCACGAAGGTCATTATGCGCGTATTGCTAAGGCCCTTGAGCATCTACACCAACATTACCGCGACAGCGTCACGGTGCAAGAGTTGGCCGACAAAGCGAATATGAGTATATCCGCGTTCCACCAAGCGTTCAGAAGTGTCACGTTAGAAACCCCGATTCAATACATCAAAAAAGTCCGTTTGAATAAAGCCCGTGAGCTTATTCAATTAGAGGGGCTGAAAGTAGGCGATGCGGCAAGGCGAGTCGGGTACAACAGCACCTCACAATTTTCTCGCGAATTTAAACGCCACTTCAATCGAACTCCTGCAGAAGCGACATAGAAACAAAGTGATAAAAGGGGAAAAGTGATATTACAATTTTACAGTGTTTCTTAGAATCATCTTGAGTAATACTAAGAGCATAAAGAGAATCATTCTCGACAATCCCTATAGGAGATCTAGTCAATCTTCTTCTATAAGCCCCTGATCATTCGATGATCAGGGGCTTATTTTTTTGATTTATAAAATTAATCAGATATTAGTTATTGATGCAAAATAAGTTTGTGTTTGTTGCACGGTCGACAGCAAGAATTGCGAGATGTTTTGAAATGTAACGAATTTTGACGTGTTATTTAGAGGGGCTAATCTAAGGTTATTTTACATCGGAATCTAAGTAGGTGGTAAATACAAACCACTTGTTCATACGTGTAAACAATAACTTAAGGATAGAGCGATATGCACTTATCAAAAGGGAATGCGGTAAAGAGAGTGTTTACTCTCAGTACGATTAGCGCATCATGTTTGATGGCATTCAACAGTTATGCGGCTGTTGATTGTAGCACTCTAAATGGTTGGGACTCGACCGCGGTATACAACACTGGCGATCAAGTCGAACATTTAGGTCAAAGTTACCAAGCCAATTACTGGACTCAAGGAAATGACCCAGAACAAACTTCAGGACCTTGGGGCCATTGGAAAGAGTTAGGCAGTTGCGATGTTACCGGCGGGAATGAACTGCCTACAGCTGAACTGACATCACCAAGTGCCACAGACGCGATCACTGAAGGTGATGTTGTGGTGCTCTCTGCCAATGCAGCAGACATTGATGGCACGGTGACTAAGGTTGAATTCTTAGTGGATGGCGCTGTTGTCGCACAAGCGACTTCTGCACCGTACAGTGCTGCTTGGACTGCTTCTGTCGGCAACTACTCAATCAGTGTTGTTTCGTATGATGATGCGGGTGCACAAAGTACACCAAGTGCGATCAGTGTCGTAGTTGCTTCGGCTAACCCTGACAATATTCCGCCAAGTGTTGATGTTGCACTATCAGCAACGACCGTTGATGTGGGTGGCGTAGTAACGTTAACGGCAAACGCCGCTGATACTGATGGTACCGTTGATAAAGTCGATTTCTATGTTGCTGGTAGCCTAGTGGGTACGGTAGCAAGTGCGCCATACACGCTTGACTACACAACAACTCAAGCTGGCACTTTGGCTGTTTATGCCAAAGCGACAGATAACCTCGGTGCGGTAACTAACTCTTCTTCTAGCTCTCTTACCGTTAATGGTGCGCCTACCGTTGCAACTTGTCGCCCAGATGGCCTTTACCAAACAGAAGGCGTTAATGTTCCTTACTGTACGGCTTATGATGAAGAAGGTCGTGAGCTAATGGGCGCTGATCACCCTCGCCGTGTGATTGGTTACTTCACAAGTTGGCGTGCAGGTGATGATCCTCAAGCTGCTTACCTCGTTAAAGATATCCCTTGGGAGCAACTGACTCACATTAACTATGCGTTTGTCGGCATCGGCCCAGACGGTAAAGTTAACCTCGGTGATGTGAACGATCCAAGCAATGCAGCAACAGGCAAAGAGTGGGCTGGCGTTGATATCGATCCTGCACTTGGATTCAAAGGTCACTTCGGTGCGTTAGCAACCTACAAAGAGCGTTACGGCGTTAAGACGTTAATCTCGATCGGTGGCTGGGCAGAGACTGGCGGTCACTTTGGTGCAGACGGTAACCGAGTCGCAGATGGTGGTTTCTACACGATGACGACTAACGCAGACGGCTCAATCAACCACGCAGGTATCGAGAAGTTCGCAACATCTGCTGTTGAAATGATGCGTACCTACAAATTTGACGGTCTGGATATCGATTACGAATACCCAACGTCAATGGCGGGTGCGGGTAACCCATACGATAAAGCATTTATGGAGCCACGTCGTGCTTACCTATGGGCCTCTTACCAAGTTCTAATGAAAGTCTTACGTGAGAAGCTTGATGCAGCGTCAGCGCAAGATGGTAATCACTACATGCTAACCATCGCGGCGCCATCTTCAGGCTACTTACTGCGTGGTATGGAAACATTTGATGTGACTAAGTACCTCGATTACGTCAACATCATGTCTTACGACTTGCACGGTGCATGGAACGACCACGTTGGTCACAATGCGGCCTTGTTTGATACTGGCGAAGATTCAGAGCTAGCACAGTGGAACGTTTATGGCACAGCGGCTTATGGTGGCATTGGTTACCTAAATACTGACTGGGCTTACCACTACTTCCGTGGCTCAATGCCAGCTGGTCGTATTAACATTGGTGTTCCTTACTATACACGTGGTTGGCAAGGTGTAACGGGCGGTACAAATGGTCTTTGGGGCCGTGCAGCACTGCCTAACCAATCACAGTGTCCAGAAGGTACGGGTGAAGGTGAGAAGAACAACTGTGGTAATGGCGCAGTAGGTATCGACAACATGTGGCACGATACCGACCCTAAAGGTAACGAAATGGGTGCGGGTTCAGGTCCTATGTGGCATGCGAAGAACCTAGAAAATGGTATTTGGGGTACTTACTCAGACGCATACAAACTTGATCCTGTGAACGATCCAACAGATCGTTTTGTCGGAACGTATGAACGCAACTACGACAGCGTAGCTGTTGCGCCGTGGTTATGGAACGCTGAGAAAGGCGTATTCCTATCTACTGAAGATGAAGCGTCCGTGAACGTGAAAGCGGACTACGTTATCGATAAAGAAATCGGCGGTATCATGTTCTGGGAGTTAGCGGGTGACTACAACTGTTACGTGCTTGATGCAAATGGTCAGCGCACAACGGTCGATGCAACTGAACAAGCGTGTAAAACAGGTAATGGTGAGTACCACATGGGTAACACCATGACCAAAGCGATGTACGAGAAGTTCAAGTCTGCGACTCCTTACGGTAATAAGATCGCAACGGGTGCTATCCCTACAGAAGCTGTAGACATTACCGTTTCTATCGGTGGCTTTAAAGTGGGTGACCAAAACTACCCAATTAACCCGAAAGTAACGTTCACTAATAACACGGGCCAAGCGATCCCAGGTGGCACGGAATTCCAGTTTGATATTCCTGTCTCTGCGCCAGATAACGCGAAAGATCAGTCTGGTGGTGGCCTAGCAGTCATTGCTTCTGGTCATACACGTGCAAACAATATCGGTGGTCTTGATGGCACCATGCACCGTGTAGCGTTTAGCTTACCGGCTTGGAAAGAGCTACCAGCTGGTGGTACTTACGAGTTAGATATGGTGTATTACCTACCAATTTCCGGTCCGGCTAACTACACAGTGAACATTAATGGCGTAGATTACGCGTTTAAGTTTGAGCAACCGGATCTGCCACTTGCAGACCTAAATGCAGGTAACGGTGACGGCAATACGGGTGGTGGAGACACTGGCGGCGGTGATACTGGTGGTGGAGACACCGGCGGTAACACGGGTAGTGGCACTGTAACTGCGTGGGAGCCGGGTGTGACAAAAGCACAAAATGGCGAAACCTACCAATTCAACAGCAAGTGTTTTGTCGCGAAGAACAATCCGGGATCATGGGAAAGCCCAACCCAAAGCAACTGGTTCTGGGATGAAGTAACTTGTCCATAATCATGAGCTAAAATAGCAAAGGCCTTGGGATTCCAAGGCCTTTTTTCTAGAGGGAGGTTGATAACGACTAAAACTTGTAGCTTTCTGGCACGACAACGATGCCGCCTTCCGATATATGAAAACGCTCCGCGTCGAGTGCTGGGTTTAAGCCGATTTCTGTATAAGGAGGAAGCTCAACGTGCTTATCAATGATGCAGTTGACGAGCTTGCACCCTTTACCAACGGTAACACTATCAAAAAGAATACTGTCTACAATGGTGGCACTGTCTTCAATTCGAACATCCGATGAAATGATCGAGTGCTGAACAGAGCCTCCAGAATTCACCACTCCGTTGGCGATAATCGAGTTAATGAAAATCCCCTCGTTTCCGGTAGCGGAAGAAACCGTTCGTGCTGGTGGCAGTTGTCGCTCGTATGTTCTTACTCCCCAATTTTCTTGATAGAGGTTCATAGGCGGGACAGGTTCGAGCAAATCCATATTCGCTCGATAAAAAGAGTCTATTGTTCCTACGTCGCGCCAGTAGCAATCTTTAGCAACTCGCCCGCGATCAGAGCAAAAATTGTAGGCATAGACGCGTCTTTCATCGATAAGCTTAGGGATAATATCTTTACCGAAATCATGCGAGGATCTTGGATCATCGGCATCTTGAAGAAGGGCGGTTTTTAAAGTTTCGGCTTCAAAAATATAGATCCCCATCGAGGCTAAACTGCGACTTTCATCTTCTGGCATGCTCGGTGGGTTAGACGGCTTTTCAATAAAAGAATCAACCAATCCATTGGCTTCTGTCGACAGTACGCCAAAGGCAGACGCTTCCTCTCTAGGGACATCCATAGCGGCAATCGTCAGTTTGGCGTTATTCTCTATATGGTCTTTGAGCATTTCTGCGTAATCCATTCGATAAATGTGGTCGCCAGACAATACTATGATGTGCTTTGCATCGCTGCGTTCTAAAAGCCATAAGTTGTGATAGATGGCATCAGCAGTCCCTTCATACCACTTACCACCGCCACGCATTTGAGGAGGAACAACCGTGACAAACTCACCCAATTCAGGGTTGAAGATAGACCACCCATCTCTGAGATGCTTTTGCAGAGAGTGAGATTTATATTGAGTGAGGACGAGGATTTGTCTAAGGCCGGAGTGCAAACAGTTAGTCAGAGTAAAGTCGATGATTCGGTACTTTCCGCCAAAGGGGACTGCAGGTTTTGCTCTATCATCGGTTAGGGGGCTAAGCCTAGAGCCCATTCCACCAGCCAAAATAATCGTCAATGTATCTTTCATGAACCTTTCCCTAGTCATTATTATGTTTTAATCACTTAGGATAGTACAAGAATTAAGCCAATGAATAAGTTATTGAAAACAGGCCGTTACTAACTTGATGGGGAACTAGTTTGATATAAATTGGTGCAGTGCACAATGCAGCTGCACCAAAGTTATGCAAAGGATTGTGATTCCACGACTGAGAGTACTGAGACCTGATTTCGTCCGAGGGATTTTGACTCATACAGTGCAATATCTGCTCGTTTATAGGTTTCTTCTGGTACATCCGATATTTCGGTTATGCCAACACTTACGGTTACATTTTTTTGGCTGTTTAGGTTTACGGCAATGCGTATACGATTCAAAACGACCTCAGCCTCTTTTAGCTCGGTATGAGGCATGATTAGAGCAAACTCTTCACCACCTATCCGGGCGATGATGTCGGTTTCGCGCAATTGTTCCGTTAATGAGTCAGCCACTTCTTTAATGACTTCATCACCTTGATCGTGCCCGTATTGATCGTTAATTCGTTTGAAATGATCAATATCGATAAGGGCAAGAGTAGAACCCTCTGACGATTGATAACGGCGGTAACGGGCAGAATGGGTCTGCATCTCAGAATCAAACTTGCGGCGATTCCACAAACTCGTGAGTGGGTCTTTTAAACTCAGCTCACGCAGACGGTTCTCAAGCGATTTCCTTTGCGTAATATCAATAAACGAAGCGACATAAAATTGAATCGTATCTTGTTTATCTTTGACGGTTTGAATGCGGAGGATTTCCGTTATTTCTGATCCGTCTTGGCGCTTGTTGACCACTTCACCTTCCCACAGACCGTCTTCTTTAAGGGCTCGCCACATCTTAATGTAAAAGTCTTGAGAGTGTTTGCCTGATGAAAATAGCGAAGGTGGCTTGCCTTTGACATCTTCCAACTTATAACCACTGGCACGGGTAAACTCTTCATTCACTTGAACTATGCGGTTGTTTCTGTCGGTGATCACCATTGCTGACATACCATTCATCGCAGCGCGTGCAATTTTGCTATCAAGGCTGTTTTTACGGTGATTGAAGTTCCATGTCACAAAGCTAAAAGTAAGGAGCAATAGAATGATCGAAATGAGTGCAGCTTGTTGGTAGATTGCGTGGCGTTCATGGTCACTAAACGCCTGAGCTTCAGAGAAGTCAGTGGTTAAGAAGATGATTAGGTTGTTTTCTCGTGCACTATCGCCAATGGAGGACTTAGTGAAAGAGAACCATCCATGATCGCCTTTTGCTGTACCTGATTCCCGCAGTTGGACAATACGCCATAAGCTCGGGTACTGAATCGCTAAATTTTGTTCAGAATTATCGTTTAGAAGGTGGCCCATTATATTGCTACCTTGTGAAGACATCAGATAGTAGCCTTGGTCGGTCGCTATATTGGGTAAATTGTCAGCCAGTCCTTTATAAGCCAAGTTTTTGTAAAGCCTAAGTAGATCAAGGTTAACGACAAAATAGCCAATGGTTTGGCTGTTGTAAGAAATAGGGAAGAGGATTCGATATGCTGGAGTCAGGGGACGAACGACAACACCGTTCTCAACTTCTAAGTCAATACCGAACGTACCCATTTGCTGAGGCTTGAGTGTTTTTGCATATTTAAAGTAATCACGGTCACCTTTAAATTGTAGGTCACTCTGATCGACGACTTCTATGAAAT
This sequence comes from Vibrio aquaticus, assembly GCF_003970385.1. Taxonomy (GTDB): domain Bacteria; phylum Pseudomonadota; class Gammaproteobacteria; order Enterobacterales; family Vibrionaceae; genus Vibrio; species Vibrio aquaticus. Next base: position 151,657 of record NZ_RXZH01000001.1, read on the forward strand.
GCTCACCACTGTTGACTCGAACGAGCTCCATCCCTTCTGGACTGAGGATTCGTAATTGTGAGTAATAGCCTTGTGTTCTTGCAATCAGAAGCCAAAAGTCTTCAAGTGCATCAAGGTTTGATGGCGTAGGGTTCTTAATCGCTTGCAGCAGGATGTTATTATGCGCGAGATAACGAATCGAAGAAGAAATCTTCGCCATTGAAGAATTCAATTCGGCTTTTGCATACTCAAGCTTATTGCGGTTAAGTTGTTCAACATTCTGCGCGGTTTTAACTTCGAGCATTGACAGCTGGTTGTAAAAGTATAAAAACGGGACAAACGAAAGTGCACATAGCACGAGGGTAAATTGTAAGACGAGTTTTGAGTTTCGCTTGTGCATCTTTGTTCAAAAAATCGATAGTTTGGGCTGATTAGTATATCAAGAGCTAGTGCGATTAGCTGTGAGCAAGGTTGAATATTAATAACAATGGGTATGTCGTGCTTTAATTTGGTGGAAGTGGCAAAGTTGCGAAGTTTGTACTGGTAGAATAAAACAAAGCACCTTATTTAAGGTGCTTTGTTTGGCTAATAATGGTTAGCCGTTACGCTGTTGTAACTTCCGCCTGTTTAGATTCTGCTTTTGCTTTAAGTAATGCGTAGCTAATGCCTGTTACCGCTGTACCAGCAGCAATCGCAATAAGGTACATAAATACCGGAGTGATGGCGTTTGGAATCAGTAGTACGAATAGACCGCCATGAGGAGCCATAAGCTTCGCGCCAAACAGCATAGAGAGAGCCCCCGTCAATGCGCCACCTGCCATACATGCTGGAATAACACGCATTGGATCTTTCGCGGCAAATGGAATCGCACCCTCGGAGATAAAGCATAAACCAAGCACGAAAGAGGCTTTACCGGCTTCTTGTTCACTTTTCTCAAACTTGTTTTTCGCAATGAATGTCGCTAAGCCCATACCAAGAGCCGGAACCATGCCTGCAGCCATAATAGCCGCCATCGGGGCATACGTTTCAGAAGCCAGTAGGCCAACCCCGAATGCGTAAGCTGCCTTGTTCACAGGGCCACCTAAATCGAAACACATCATTGCACCAAGCAACAAGCCAAGTAGAACGGCACTGTCTGAGCCCATGTTGTTAAGGAAATCAGTTAATGCTGTCATGATGCCAGCCACCGGACCACCCACAACATAAATCATCGCTAGACCAGTAAATAGCGTGGCAACAAATGGAATGATAAGGATCGGCTTCAGTGCTTCCATTGACTGTGGCAGTGAGACTTTGTCTGCCAGGAACTTAGCCGCATAACCTGCAATGAAACCAGCAGCAATACCGCCTAAGAAACCTGCACCTGTCGAGCTAGCTAGCATACCGCCAACTAAACCCGGAGCGAGACCTGGACGGTCAGCAATGGAAAATGCGATGTAACCAGCTAAAACAGGAATCATCAGTGCAAACGCAGAGCCGCCACCAATGGTCATTAACGCAGCGGCTAACGTGCCTTCTTCTTTGAACGCTTCGATACCGAATACAAATGACAGTGCAATGATTAATCCACCTGCTACAACAACAGGAAGCATGTGTGAAACACCGGTCATTAAGTGTTTATAAGCGCCTTTCTTTTCTTCAGTTTGCGCTGAAGAGGCGCCAGAGTGTTGGTAGACCGTCGCCTGTTCAAAGGCGTTATCCATCTCTTGAGCCGTTTTCTTTAGCGCAGGACCTGTTTTAGTGCGGTACATCAGCTTGCCATCGAAGCGATCTAATGGCACTTCGATATCAGCAGCGATGATGACCAAATCCGCATCTTGTATTTCTTGTGCAGTAAGTTGGTTTTTTGCACCTACGGAACCACGTGTTTCAACTTTGATTTGATGGCCACGCTGAGCACCTTCTTGCTCTAGGGCTTCTGCCGCCATGAAGGTGTGTGCGACACCTGTTGGGCATGCAGTAATTGCAACGATCTTCTGAGCGCTGTTAGATGTGGTTTGTTGAATCGGTTCAGACGCTACCGCTTCATCTTGACTTAAAAGAGAGGCTTTTTCGCATGCAGTGGTTAAGAATGCTTTAGGGTCGACAGTTACTTCACTGATCGGCGCACTGTAAACAGGTTTGCCAACAAAGCGAGTTGTGTCGATGGTGCGATCAGCGGCGATAATGATGGCATCGGATTGGTCAATATCAGCGTCTGTCAGAAGCGATGGCTCGATAACATTAGATTGGCATTCAATCTTAGCGTCCCAACCAAGAGAGTGAGCCGCTTGTTCTAACAGACCGGCAGCAAGAATGCTGTTTGCTACGCCACTAGGGCAGGCAGTAATGATTGCTATCTTCATAATAGGGTAACCTTTTGTTCCTTAGTTCTCGTCTCGAGTGCTATTTGAATCAAGTGATTGAACACTCGTTTGGTCCATAATGTTTTCCAGCTCTTTATGGCTGGTTAATCCAACGCCAATTTGGCTTACGGCAAGTGCCGATAACGCAGTCGCAAAACGCAGTGTCTGCGGCTTATCAAACATTTGCATGTGGCCCCAACACAAACCGGCTACTAATGTATCTCCGGCTCCTACTGTGCTGACAACGGACATTTTGGGTGGTTTAGCACTCAGCCATTGGTTGTCGTGAAACCACATCACGCCATCTTTACCCATCGATACAACGATGTTTTCGATGCCTTTATCACCAAGATTTTGTGCAGCTGTTTTACACTGCTCTTGACTAGTGAGTGGCTGACCAACAAAATCGCTGAGCTCTTCGTCATTCGGCTTAATTAGCCAAGGTTGAGCGTCAATACCTGCTTTAAGCGCCGCTCGACTGCTATCAAATAGGACTTTTTTACCTTGCTGACGTAATTTCTGGATCCACTGAGCACAGAGTTCTGGGCTGATACCACCAGGTAGACTGCCTGCAAATACGAAGAACTCATGTGTTTCCGCAAGTTCAAACAACTGTTGCTCAAATTTATCAATATCGCCCTGTGACACGGTAACGCCAGGAAAGTTGATATCAGTAACATTCTCGTCCTGCTCAACCAATTTAACGTTGATTCGTGTTGCACCAGAGACTTCGACAAACTGGTTTGAAACGCCAATTTGTTTAAACAGTTGATAAAACAGTTCAGTGTTATCACGGCCCAAAAAACCTGTCACAGTGACATCAGCACCTAAATCACTCAGTACTTTGGCAACGTTTACACCTTTGCCCGCAGCATGGAGATTGCTTTTTGAGACAAGATTGACGCTACCTGAAGTTAATGTGCTCAATGAACCAGTAAGGTCAAGGGCAGGGTTGAGCGTGATGGTAACGACTTTGTTGGTTTTACTCATATTGACTCCTTAACCTTCACCGAGGCCAGATGCGATCGCAGCACCAATAGACTCAAGGGCTTGAGTCGCATCGTGGCCTTCAGCCGTAAACTTAAGCTGGTGGCCATGTTTCACACCGAGAGCGATCACTTTCATCAGGCTCTTCGCATTCACTTCTTTGGAATCACCATCAAGGTTGGCCACGCGAATGTTTGACTCAAACTTCTTCGCTTCAGCAACTAGCATTGCGCCCGGACGAGCGTGCAAGCCATGAGCATTCTTGATTTTGAATACTGCACTATGATCATCAGAGCGTGATGGTGCGGCACTTTCGCCTTTTAGCATTGCAATGAGTTGCTCGGTGTTCGCTTCAAGCAGGTCGTTTTGCTTGTTGTTAAAAACAAGGGACGACAAATTGGATAAGATACTTTTATGTGCTGCATTACAGGCTGAAAAGGTAATAAGTCCGCGCACTGGCAAACCTTCGTATTGACAATCATTTGCCGTTGAAACAAATGAAACACCGGTACGGGTTACAGCTTTGTCGCTTCCTACCAACCATAGGCCTTGACCTAAGTGGGTAGGCTTTTTATTGATGATATCGGCTACAAACTCATTGCCAGCGCAACCACTGTTTTTGAGTAGTCCTGATGCGACAGCGCCCATTTGCAGCATGTCGCTGGCAGGGAAGTTTAGCTGAACGTGTGCCGCGTCGAGATCCGCGTCTAGTTGGGTCTGGCCTAAAAGAAGCTGAATGATGTCTTGTTCTTTCTTCGCTGATTTGAGCGCTTCTTCCACGCCGTCAGAGCCTAATACTTTCGTTAATTGCTTCAGAATCTCTAGGTGTTCGTCAGACTTTGCTGCAATACCGATCGCAACATAAACCGTATTTCCATTGCCCCAATCTACGCCTTTAGGGTAGTGGTGGACGGCAACACCGGTTGACTTAACCAGTGACTTGGTTTCGACAGTGCCATGGGGGATGGCAATACCATTACCTAAAAACGTGGCACTTTGATGCTCTCTATCAATCATGCCATTAACATAGCCACCATCGACAAAGCCATTTTCAGCAAGGCTTTGTGCAATATTTTTGATCGCTTCGATTTTGTCACTTGCCTGTTGAGCAAGAGTAATATCTTTATTGGACAGTGTAAGCATGGGGCTCTCCAGCTTGAAAATGAATCTCCAAATCGTGTCGAAGATACTCAAATGTGTATTTGCTAAATTCAACTGAATCGATTCAGCAAAAAAGAAAAATTTTAGAATCCAGCAAGTCGCTCAACTAAAGGTTGGCTTTAAAGGTCATTCATCGTGATTCAAGTCACTTTCTATCTCTTGCTGAATCCTTTCAGCTTTTATACTGAATCGTTTCAGCTTATAATTCAACTTAGAGATTGATCATTCGTGATGGATTATGATCCAGTGCACAATAAAGGGGCGTTAGATATGACACTTGATGAAATTGCTAAGCTTGCTGGGGTGTCGAAAACCACTGCGAGCTATGTGATTAATGGCAAAGCCCAAAAATATAGGATCAGCGAAAAGACACAGCGTAAGGTGATGGAAGTTGTTGATGCACATAACTACCGACCTGATTTAGCGGCAAGTACGTTACGTGCTGGACACAGTCGTTCTTTTGGTTTGATTATCCCAGACCTTGAAAACACCAGTTACGCACGCTTGGCAAAATTGTTGGAGCAGAATTCACGTTCAGCAGGTTACCAGATCTTGATCGCCTGTTCGGATGATGAGCCGGACACTGAAAAAAATGTGGTTAGGGCGCTAGTGAGCCGCAAAGTCGATGCCTTGTTTGTCGCAAGTGTTATCCCTGAAGCGACCGATTATTATCTCGAATTACAAAAGAGTGGCACTCCGGTCATCGCCATTGACCGCCCGCTAGATGATGAACACTTTTCTTGCGTTATCAGTGAAGACTTTAGTGGTGCGTTTGAGCTAACTCAGTCGGTATTAGATGAGCAAGTTGCTTCGGTGGGGTTAATTGGTGCACTGCCTGAACTGAATGTTTCCAAAGAACGGGAACTAGGCTTTCAGTCGGCTGTGAAGCACAAAGGTAAACAACTGATTGTCGGCTACGGTGAGCACTTTAATCGAACTGATGGTAAGCAAGTACTGGAGGGCTGGCTTGATAATGGCGCGATGCCAGACGCGATTATCACTACCTCTTATACCTTATTAGAAGGGGTGTTAGATGTGATGTTAGAAAAACCAGAGCTCGCCAAGAAGGTTAAGCTTGCGACCTTCGGTGATAATCGACTATTGGACTTTTTGCCGATGAAGATCAACTCATTGCCTCAGCAATTTGAGCTTATCGCTGACAGTGCGATGGCGCTTGCCTTGAATGCTGCGGCCAAGCGATATCAGCCGGGTATAGAGTTAATCCCTAGAAAGATCATTGAACGTTAGAAATGGAAAGCCCCGCATGTAGCGGGGCTTTGTATTAGAGACAGGGTATATCTAGTAGCGGAACAGCTTAACTTGGTTGTTAAGTTGCTTCGCGATGGTCTGTAGGTGCTCAGAAAGTTCGCGTGAGCTATCGGCTTGTACTGACATCTGATCAGAAACATCGTTCGCTAGCTGAATGTTCTTACTCACTTCGCCTGTCACGGTGCGCTGCTCTGAAGCGGCATTTGAAATGTGAGAAGCCATATCCGAGATATCTTGGATCGATAGGGCGATCTTCTCTAGAGCTTCGGTCGCGTTGCTTGCGTCATCAACACTTGATTGCGCGAGATCTTGGCTACGTTGCATAGAATTTACCGCTTCAACACTATTCTGCTGCAAGCTTTCAATCATTTCACGAATTTCATTGGTCGAGCTATGAGTACGTTGTGAAAGAACACGTACTTCATCCGCAACAACCGCAAAACCACGCCCTTGTTCACCTGCACGGGCAGCTTCGATGGCAGCGTTAAGCGCAAGCAAGTTAGTCTGCTCTGCGATGTCACTGATGGTGGAAAGAATCATATTGATATCAAGTGCATTCTTCTCAAGCTCGCGGATTACCTTAGCAGCGTTCTCTACTTGCTGTGCAAGGCTAGTGATCGATTCCTGGTTACGAATAATCACTTCTTTACCTTCATTACAATGCTCAGTAGAACCGATTGCAGAATTGGCCGTCAGTTGGGCATTGTTTGCCACTTCTTCCGCCGCTGCTGACATTTCATGAACAGCTGTAGCGATTTGTGACATTTCATTAAGCTGAATAGCCAAGCCTTCACTGGTTTGTCGTGCAACATCCGTACTGGTTTTCGACTGTTCATCCAGCGCTGTTGATGATTGAGCAATGTCTTGGACGATTTGTTGTAATTTACTAATGAACGCATTGACATGGGTTGCCAGTAAGCCAATTTCGTCTTTTGTTTCAACTTTGATGCGTTGCGTTAGGTCGCCGTCACCTTTCGACAAGGCTTCCATCGATTTGCTTAGAGTTAGCAGAGGTGCTAGGGCTCGTTGAATGAAGAATAGAGCAATGAAGGCGATAATAATGGTTTGTAATACACCCATAAATGCCGCTTGGCGAAGTACAGAACGGAATGAGGCGAATGCATTGTCCTTATCGATCACAACGGTAAAGTACCAATCAGTATTCGGAACCAGTCGTGAAGAGACAAAGGCTTCAGCACCGGCGACTGGAATTTCCTTGATCTCATGACTTTGAGCGATGGACTGGATTGTACCAATGTTTAAGTTGTCAGAGATGCGGCTGATAGGTTTAAGCGCCAGTGAGGTGTCTTTATGTGCAACAATCTTTCCTTGGCTGTTTACCAAGAATGCGTAAACGCCGGTCTCGTGCAGGTTGACGATATCTTCAACCAGAGACTTAATGTTCATGTCAGCACCAATAACCCCGTTATAGCCGTTAGTTGAAAACGGGGTAGCAATCGTTACGACGAGGTCATTGGTTGCGACATCAATGTAGGGTTCAGTGATATGGAAAGTCCCTTTCGACATGGCGTTTGTATACCAATCGCGTTGGCGCGGGTCATAGCCTGGAGGAACGGGTAAATCAACACCCTGCATGAATGTACCATCACTTAAGCCAGCATAAGCGATTTGGAATTGACCTGCGTTGGTGCTTTGGGTGAAATAGCTGGTTGGGTTATCTGAATATTTAAACGCGTCTTTCGCAGCGTTTACGACGTTAATTCGCCCTTGAATCCATTTATCCATGCCTGAAATGTTCGTTTCTAGCAGAGTGGTACCATACTGTTTCACTGAACGGTAGGTTTCATCAAGTAATTGACGGCCGGTCATATAGGTTTGAATCGCTGTCATAACCAAAATGGCGATAACGAAAGCAATCGTGAGTTTGTTTTTTATTGAAATGGCGTTCATTTCGTTGTTCATCCCCAGGGGTTTAAATGCCCGCACATTATACGTTACATAATGAAACAATTAAATGGTCATGCGTACTATTTATTACAAGGGAACGGGTTATTTTAAGTGGGTCAAAACTTTTTAGGGAGATAAAGAGGCTACTGCTAAGTCAGTAGCCTGAGGGATCGTTTTAGTATTGGAATCGAACCGACATGGTGACTTGAGGGCCGTACAAGCCGTTATTGCGCGTTTCAGCAGAAAGAGAGAGTTGCTCAGTCGAGTGGAAACGGACACCACCATGGAACACTGAAGAGTCATCGTTACGACCTAAACGCATCGTTGCTTCAACTTGGTTGGTTAACCACGCACGCATACCAATGTTCACTTCGGCTTGAGTGTTACTTTCACCACCAGCTTCTTCAGTCAGTTTAACTTGGTGAATGAGCAGTTGTCCGTACACGTCAACAAATTGGTTTACAGGACCATTGAATCCGATACCACCAGCAAGGTCGTAGTCATTGTCGAATTGCGAATCTACGCGAACAATAAAGTGAGAGTTGTCGGTAAACAGAGTGCTAAACTCTGCCCCTGTCATTTCTGGCCCTATGGCGGTACGAACTTCAAAATAGTTGTAGCTAAAGTTATTCGCTTGAGTACTTCCACTGATACCTGCGAATGCTAGGGCACTGGCCAAAATGATTTTTTTCAAAAGTAGTCTCCGACTAACATTAAAATGGTGTTATAAAAATGACTTGCAATAAGCAAGCCAGATAATAACTCAATCGAGAGACTAATTCAGGTAGATTATAGAACTTGGATACGATCTACTTCAATTTCCGGTGTATTTCCGCCTTCGTATTCACCAAATAGACGAAGTTTTGTCGTGTGGTCAATAGATTTCGCCATATTAATGTCATCGTCTAGTTCAACCTGAATTTCCGAATTACCGTCTGAGAAGATAAATGTGTCACCTTTTACTTGGCGTACCAACACACCTTCAACAACAACATTTTTTTCTGTAAACATGCTTGTGTCTTCCAGTAGAGAGCTTACTGAAGCGATCTCAACAGGGCCGGTATATTGAACGCCGCTATGTTTGTCATGACCATCTTTAGCCATTGCGAAAGTAGGTGCTAGGATCATTGTTGCAGCAGTCGCGATAAGAAGTTTCTTCATGGGTATTTCCTTTATTAATTCGTCAATGTTTGTTTGATGGTGCTATTAAAACAGAGTGAAGTTGAATCGAGGCTGAGCAGGTAATTCATATTCCGTTCATCTTATTGAGTAAAACTGGTAAAAGCCGTTATTATGGCGCTTACAATAAGAAATCTAATGGATTTGATACGACATGCAGTCGACGTTAAAAGCACTGATGGTTCAAGGGACTACGTCAGATGCAGGTAAAAGTGTTTTAGTGGCAGGTCTGTGCCGCGTACTAGCGAGAAAGGGTGTGAATGTTGCCCCTTTTAAACCTCAAAATATGGCGTTAAATAGTGCCGTCACCGCGGATGGTGGCGAAATTGGTCGAGCTCAAGCGGTTCAAGCGGTCGCGTGCAATATTGAATCTAGCGTTCACATGAACCCAGTATTACTCAAACCTCATACCGATACCGGTGCTCAAGTCATCTTTCAAGGCAAAGCAACCACAACTGTTGATGCGATTGGCTATCAGTCATACAAAAAAGTAGCCTTACCGGTAGTTTTAGAGTCTTTCGAAATACTCCAACAGCAATTTGATACTGTAGTCATTGAGGGGGCGGGTAGTCCAGCGGAGATCAACCTTAGAGAAAACGACATTGCTAATATGGGATTTGCTGAAGAAGCGGATGTGCCCGTCATTATTGTTGCAGATATCGATCGTGGTGGCGTTTTTGCCCATCTTTACGGCACGCTAGCGCTATTATCTGAAAGTGAGCAACAGCGTGTTGTCGGCTTTGTCATTAATCGCTTTCGCGGTGATATTGGATTGCTTCAACCGGGGTTAGATTGGCTTGAAGAGAAAACCGACATACCGGTACTTGGTGTCCTTCCATATTTGCATGGTTTTGATCTTGAAGCGGAAGACGCGATCAACGCTGAACAAGTCAATGGAGAGATAAGTAAGTTGAGTGTTGTGGTACCTGTCTTACCTAGGATCAGTAATCATACCGATTTTGATGCGCTAAGACAGAATCCCGATATTAACTTACGTTATGTAGGTAAGGGTGAGCGCCTTCAAAATGCAGACTTAATCATTCTGCCGGGCTCTAAAGCAGTAAGGAGTGACTTAGAGTACCTAAGAAGCCAAGGTTGGGACCAAGATATACAACGCCATTTACGTTTAGGTGGTAAAGTGATGGGGATTTGTGGTGGCTATCAGATGCTCGGTAATCGCATTGATGACCCTCTGGGTATTGAAGGGCAGGCAGGCTCAACTCAAGGACTTGGATACCTTGATATAGAAACCGAGCTGAAACCGAGTAAAACCCTCACGAATGTAACAGGTACGCTGAGCTTAAACGGCCGACCTGTGCCTGTGAGTGGTTATGAAATTCATGCTGGTATTTCTAATGTTCGAGGCTCTGAAGCTATTCGCTTGGAAACGGGCATTCTTGATGGCGCAATCAGTGACTGTAATCAAGTGTTTGGTACCTATTTGCATGGTATCTTCGATACGCCCGCTGCTCTTGGGGAAATTACCCATTGGCTTGGTGTTGATGAGTTGACTCACATTGACCATAAACAAAATCAACAAAAAGCGATTGATCAGATAGCTGACGCGATAGAGCAGCATGTTGATCTAGCAAAACTGTGGCCCGACTTATAACAAATAGGCAGTAATGAAACGTCGTCATTTAATACAATTTCTCACTTTACTTTTGATGAGCTCGTCCAGTTTTGGTCAAGAGTCTATTCGTGTTTACGCAGCATCTTCAATGACTCAGGCCCTTCAAGCATTGAGCACACAATTTGAACGAGAGCATGATGTGAAAGTGACCCTTATTTTCGCAGGAACATCATCACTCGCTAGGCAAATAGAACAGGGGGCGCCAGCAGATATTTTCATCGCGGCGAACCAGAAGTGGATGGACTATTTACTGAGTAAAGAGGCCATTGATAGTGACGCTGTCACAATTGTTGCGTCTAATCAACTTGTCGTCGTAGGGCAGCAAGCGACTCATCTTGAGACAGCTAACGCTCAGTCTTGGCTAGATACATTAGATGGACAAAGACTGGCATTAGGGCAAACAAATGCGGTGCCTGCCGGCATTTACGCTAAGCAGTCTTTGCAAGCTCTAGGCGTTTGGTCAAACCTGGCAGGGCAGCTCGCTCCAACAAAAAATGTACGTACCGTCTTGGCATTGGTTGAACGTAATGAATCACCTCTGGGCATCGTTTACCTCACGGATGCCTTATCAAGTGATAAGGTTCACCTTGTTGGGCGCTTACCCGAATCGACCCATGACGCTATCGTCTACCCAATGACGACACTAAACGAAAAAGAAGCAACGCAAGCATTTAGTCAATTTGTACGATCGCCACACGGGCAAGCGATTCTTCAGCAGTATGGTTTCAAAAAGGTACACGAAAATTGATGGATGTTTTAACCGAGTACGAATATCAAGCGTTAATGCTGAGTCTCAAAGTTGCCTTCTTCGCGATAGTGTGGCTGATTCCATTAGGTATTGCGATTGCTTGGGTATTGGCCCGAAAACAATTTCCCGGAAAAAGTCTTGTTGACAGCATCATTCATCTACCGCTTGTGCTTCCTCCGGTCGTTATCGGCTACCTGCTGTTGATCTCAATGGGACGACAAGGCTTTTTAGGCAGTTGGTTATACGAACATTTTGGTCTGGTCTTCTCATTCAATTGGAAAGGCGCGGTACTCGCCTGTATTGTCGTTTCATTGCCACTTATGGTTCGTTCTATCCGTTTGAGCCTTGAATCTGTCGATACCAAGCTAGAGCAAGCAGCAGCAACCCTTGGCGCGTCGCCTTTTAAAATCTTTCTTACTATTACACTGCCTCTAACGATTCCAGGGATCATTACTGGAACAATGCTCGCGTTTGCCCGCAGCTTGGGTGAATTTGGTGCCACGATTAGTTTCGTTTCCAATATTCCAGGCGAGACTCAAACTATTCCTTTGGCGATGTACAATTTTATTGAGACACCCGGTTCAGAAGCGGAGGCTATGCGCCTTTGTATTATTTCGATCGTGATTGCCTTGAGCTCGCTTGTGATCTCCGAACGCTTAAGCAAAGCAACGACACGTCGATTAGGAGCGCGCCAATGAGTCAGATAGAAGTTTGCTATAAACAGCGCTTGGGCGAGACTCAATTTGATATTGACTTAGTGTTACCTGAAAAGGGGATCACCGCGATCTTTGGTCGATCGGGTGCAGGTAAAACGTCACTGATTAACGTCATTGCGGGATTAACCGCGCCAGATTCAGGTTATGTCAAAGTGAATGGCAAAACGCTGTTTGATTCTTCGTCTAACGTTAATGTCGCCACGTATAAACGCAATGTCGGCTATGTATTTCAAGACGCACGTTTGTTCCCTCACTGTAAGGTTAAAACCAATCTCAAGTATGGTGTGAAATCACCTGACGAAACACACTTTAAGCAGATTGTTGAATTATTGGCTCTGGGCTCATTGCTCGAGCGTTACCCGAATCAATTGTCGGGTGGTGAGAAACAACGCGTTGCAATCGGGCGTGCGTTGTTATCAAAACCGGATATTCTCTTAATGGATGAGCCGTTGGCCTCTTTAGACCTTCCAAGAAAAAGGGAAGTGATGCCCTTTCTGGAACAATTGGCATTAAGCATAGAAATTCCAATTCTCTATGTTTCCCATAGCTTGAACGAAGTGTTGAGGTTATCAACGCATTTAGCGGTTTTAGAACACGGTAAAATTGCTGTTTCTGGGCCAATAGAAGAGGTTTGGGCATCAAAGGCGATGCGACCATGGCAATCATTTTCAGAACAAAGTTCGTTATTTGAAGGAAAATTAGTTCAGCACAACGAGCAGTATGCATTGTCAAAGATCGAACTCGCCGACAAAGTTTCTCTTTGGGTACAAAAAGTTGAAGGGGAGTTGGGCTCATCGGTTAGGCTTCAAGTTCGGGCCAATGATGTGTCTATCATGCTCGAAGAGCCGAAAGGGACCTCTATTCGAAATATTTTAAAGGGCTCAATCAAGGCCATCGAAACTCAGACCCACGGGAACGAAAGGCAAAGTGTGTCAATTAAGATCGCGTTGGCAGAGAAGTGCTGTCTAAATGCCACCATTACGGCTTGGGCAAAAGATGAACTTGAACTAGACGTTGGCTTGCCGGTTTATGTGCAGGTGAAAGGGGTCAGTGTTACGCAAAAAGACGTGGTGCTATCCCATTAAAAAACGCCGCGAGATGCGGCGTTTTTTGTTTCTTTATTTCGCGAACACGTCTGTGAAATCACGTTTAAGAATTGGGTCACGGCGCGCTTTTTTAATCTGCTTAACCATATCCTTTACACAGTTGTGTAGAACTTGGTCAAGTAGCGAAGCACGGTATTCTTCTTTCTGCTCTTCTGTCATGTCTTTTGGAAGGTCAAGTGTTGGGAACTCTTCCATTACATTGATACCAGCGAATGCTTGGCTGACAGAAATCAGAGCGTGAAACTGCTCAAAGTTATCTAGCACGTTCTGAGCACTGTTTGGTAGTTCGTTCCAAGCTTCTCGTACTGCGTCTTCAGAGACTTCATGGATTGACGTTACCATGTAGTGCATTGCTTCTGGTACTTCATCAAATTGAATAACTTGACGAAGTTCTGCTGAAACTTCTGCTAAGTCTACTTTCGGTTGTTCTGTTTGATTAACGTCAGACATGGTTATCTTCTCTTATAAGTGTATATGACGGCGATATCGTAAAAAATTGGGGCTAAATGTCAACCTCGAATGGAGGAATATCTCATCATGTAGTATTTTTAGCCTAAGCGCGTGATTTTCTGTTAGTTTTGAGCAGAATAAAACTAAAACAACTTAACAACTGATTGCTAGCGGAGCGTACAGGGTGGATGTAACGGGTTCTTCAATGAAAATATTGCTCGTCGATGATGTGCAAATGGAACGTATTCAGTTAGCGATACGACTAAAACAGCTCGGTCATACGGTTGAAGTCGCTGATTCAGGTGTTCGGGCTTTGGAACTTTACCCCACCTTCGAACCTGATTTGATTCTACTCGATATTTCGATGCCTGAGATGAATGGCTTTGAAGTCTCATCTAAGATCCGCGAGCAATACCCAGAGTGGGTACCCATTATTTTCCTAAGTAGCCATGACGAACCGACGATGGTCGCCAATGCCATTGAAGCCGGCGGGGATGATTACTTAGTGAAACCTGTCGATAAAATCGTTCTTAACTCTAAGCTTATAGCCATGCAGCGAATTGCTCAGATGAGGCGTGAATTAAAGCAAAAGTCAGCACAGTTGGCTGAAGCAAACCGAGAGCTTGAACAGTTGGCACAAGAAGACGGTTTAACCAAAGTAAAAAACCGCCGCTGCATAGACAATAAGCTCGCGGAGATGATTGCGCTTCATGGTCGGCATCGTTTATCACTTAGTTTGATCTTGCTAGATGTCGATATGTTTAAGCCTTTCAATGATAACTACGGTCATACGGAAGGTGACGAATGCCTAATTCAATTGGCCAGCTTGCTGAAAGAGTTGTTTGTTCGCAGTGGTGAAGTGGTGGGGCGATACGGCGGTGAGGAGTTTGTGATTATTCTTGGCCATACTGACCAAGAGAAAGCTGAAACCGACGCTGAAAGAATTAAGTCGGCTTTAGAGGGATTGGCAATTCCTCATGATTATAGCGATGTGTCAGGCGTAGTGACAGTGTCACAAGGTGTGTTGACGCTTGTTCCCACCGGTAAAGAAACGATCTCAGAACTTTATGATCGTGTTGATAAACAGTTGTATCTCGCAAAACAGTCAGGCAGGAATCAATACGTTTCCATTGTCCATAACGGATAGCAATGGTATTCACTGCTAATTTGAAGTAACTTATTCAAATCTCACCATAATTTTAAGGCTTAGGGCGAATGGTAACGTCGAAGACATTTCGTTATCTCGGTTTATCTTGTGCGTGTGCTGCGACATCAGTAAATGCGCAGGGCAATGCCAACCTTGAATCTTATCTAGAACAAGCGTTTGCTACCGCAATTGTATTAACCGACAGTGACGTGTTCACGGTCGGTATCCATGACTTTGATCCCAATGAATGGTTTAACCTCGACAATGAAGATATTGGCTCCCAAGAGTCAGTGAAGCTTAGGCAACAGATTGGTGTGTCGACATTGCCTTACACGTTTGATCTCAGCGATGAAGACGCACAGCACAAGCACCAAATCTTTACTCGTTTCTCTATCGTAGGTTCTAAGCAAGACTATGAGATCAGAAGTAACGATCCTCAAGACTATCAACATGAAATCATCCTCGGTGCATTTACGGCTTATCGATACCAATACAAGCTGTCAGATCATTGGACGTTAACCCCAGGTGTCGGTGTTCACCTTCAATATTTTAGAAATCACCATGAATACCAGAGTGATTTTTCTAATGATGTCGTGAAGCCCGCACTGGATGGCGTGATTTTTAATACAGATGCTTGGGCGGCTTCAGTCGAACCTCATGCTGAACTCAAATACATTGAGCCGACCAATTGGGGCAGTTGGAATGTGACCTCAGCGTTCCACTACTTTTTTGGCCAAGGTTGGGGAGAAGCCAACTATGGAGATGTGGGCAATCCAGAAGGGTGGTACTTCGCTAACGGTATTGAAGCTTACTATAACGTGAGTAGGCTTGGTCGCTCGTTACAGTCTGTCTATACCAGCTTTAGGCGCATAGACATTGGTGGAGACACCAGTAAACCAATGGGAACGCCTTATTACTATGAAGGCTCTGTTGGGTGGTTAATGACCCCACCGTTTGAATCCGATTGGATCGATAACGTTGGTTTGGGCTTGAACATTAACTATGGAAGTAATTTAAAGGGTGGGAGTATCGTGCTGTTTTTTAACCAAGCAGACTAATACATCATGCTCTAGGCTAAGCAAACTTTATTGCGGCCGGCTTTCTTTGCTTTGTATAAGGCTTTGTCGGCTGCTTTCATCACCTCAGAAACCTTATTGATCTCGCTACTGTCAGCCACGCCAATACTGATCGTAACATTAACCACATCGTTCCTTTTGTTTCCGCCGCGTTTTTTTGAACCTGCTTTATCGTCTTTCGGGCGAGAGTCTTGATTCCTAAGGACCATATCGTAAGATTCGATAGACGCTCTCAGTAGCTCTAAGTGATCTTTTGCATCATCTGCTAACTTGCCTTTGAATAGAACGGTAAACTCTTCACCACCGTAGCGATACACCTTTGCTCGGCCTCCAACGAGAGTCATCTTTGAAGCGACAAGCTTGAGCACATCATCACCTGTGTCATGGCCATAGGTATCATTAAACGCTTTGAAGTGATCGATATCGAGCATCGCAATGGTGTAGGTACGCCCTAAGTTTTTCAGATCTGACTCTAATGCTAGGCGTCCTGGAATTTCAGTGAGTGAATCGGTAAAGGCCAGTTCATAGCTTGCAGACAGCAAGTAGACGAGAAGCAAGATCCCAGCGAGAGAGAACATGGTGCTGGATATGAAGCTGACATGGAAAAATACAAAGGTAATCGAAGTGAGCAGGGTCGCTGAATAGATAACCACATCGACGTTACGGTTCATGTTCAATACGCACATTGAAAATATCAGAACCATTGCGGTTAAATAGACCACTAAGATAAGTGGCAGCTTAGATATCGTGGGCACGACGAATAGGAACGTGTCATTGATATTATCGAACCCGCCATCATAAAAGTGCATCAAAATCAGGTAACACCAGAACGCAAGTAGTGACAGTGTCACCAAATAACTGGCAAATGAGCGGGTAAATAGCTTGGAATCTTTATAGGAGTAGACAAGCAGCAGAGCGATGGGTAACAGCGCCGCCAACAGCGACAGTTCTAATATGGTTGTACCTGAGGAGAGCGGCGACTGAAGCCTTTCTTGAATTACCCAATAACAGAGCATTAAGGCAGATGCGACCATTGCGATTCGGCTCTGTTTAAACGCATGGCTTAACATGATAGCGGAACAGAAAAGAATATAAGGAAACTTGGTCACCACACCTAAGTTGGATTGGGTCAGGAGGATAACGTTATCTATTCCTATTCCAATAAACGTCAACAACAGCAGAGGCAACGTAACACGGAACCAATTTGTAGTGACGATCGAAAAGGACATGCACCTAGCCTAGTTGGAATTTAATTTATTGTTCAAATGCATGTTAAGAATACTTTTATTTGATGAATTTCCAAGCTTTTTACTAAACTTATGATTGAAAAGTGCGTGTATGAGTAAATTACGCTCAATTGTTGATGCTTGTCTATACAACCTGTAGCATCAAGTGAACACATTGTATAGGCTGTAAAGCTTGGTATGCTATCTGAGAAGGAGCTAGATGATATGCAAATAAGTGTAGATGTTCATAACTATATGGAAACTCTTGTTGGTCAAGTGCTTGCCAATGAAGAATATGTAGAGAAGTTCGATCATGAACAACTCGCTGATCTCGCGTGTTTAGCACTCAGTCAATTACGACCGGTTTACATTCGACATGACATCGACTTTTTATCAGCGTTACCAGAAGAGCGCTTAGTGACCCTCAAAGAGTACGCTGAGAGTGCTGTTGATGCTGCGGTAAGTATGATCGTTGACGACCGCAGAAAGAATCGGCAAGATGAAATTCCGGTCATTTTCAGCAAACAGAGTTTTGATGATGATGTCGAGCTTGAGTGGTTCGAGAAGCCGATCTTAAATAAGAAGTAATAAGAAAGGAGCGCTAAGTGGGACTGTTTTCACGCTTATTCGGAACGAAGAAAGAACAACCTAAACAAGAAGTTGAGCCGATTGAATACAAAGAGTATTTGATCTACCAAGAAGCGCAATCTGAAGGCGGGCAATATCGAATTGCTGGCCGTATTACTAAACAGTTTGGCGAAGAAACGAAAACGCACCGATTTATTCGTTCAGATGTTTTGCCTAGCGAAACTGATGCCAATGAATTTATGTTGAAAAAGGCACAGATGTTCATTGATCAGATGGGCGACAATATTTTCCAATAGATTCTTTTCAACTTGATGAGCATCATAAATTTTAGAGCCATTAGCCGTTATGCTGATGGCTCTTTTTGTTTCTATTGAGCTCTAATTCGTTGTTTTAACGAAATATTATTTAATCTGGTAAGACCTGTGAATAAGGGTGAATGATCGACTGATAACTCAAAGAATCAATCAAGCGTTCCATTACCGATGGTTATAACTAATGATATTTTGTGTTTTTGTAACAAAATGCTTGAAGTATCTAAAATCGTTGGATAAAAAAAGAACAGTCATTATTGCGAATAGTCAAGGAATAGCTAATGCAAATTGGTGTGCCAAAAGAAATACTCGCGGGAGAAACGCGAGTGGCTGCATCGCCGAAATCGGTAGAGCAGTTATTAAAATTAGGCTTCGATGTTGTTATTGAATCCGGAGCGGGCGAGTTAGCAAGTTTCGATAACGCAGCGTTTGAACAGTCAGGGGCAAAGGTTGTCTCCACTGAAGAGGTGTGGCAATCAGACTTAATCCTAAAAGTGAACGCACCACTCTACAGTGAAGATCAAGATGAAATTGCGCTCATTAAAGAAGGGACGAGCCTTATCAGTTTTATCTGGCCGGCTCAAAACCCTGAGTTAATGGAAAAACTTTCAAGCAAAAATATCAACGTGATGGCAATGGATGCGGTCCCTCGTATATCGCGTGCTCAAGCACTTGATGCACTGTCTTCAATGGCCAATATTGCGGGTTATCGCGCTGTGGTTGAAGCGGCTCATGAGTTTGGTCGTTTCTTTACGGGTCAAATTACCGCTGCGGGTAAAGTTCCACCAGCGAAAGTACTTGTTGCAGGTGCTGGTGTTGCAGGTTTAGCGGCGATTGGCGCTGCAGGCAGTTTGGGCGCGATAGTTCGTGCATTTGATGTTCGTCCGGAAGTCAAAGAGCAAGTCCAATCAATGGGCGCAGAATTCTTAGAAGTCGATTTCAAAGAAGACTCGGGCTCTGGTGACGGCTATGCGAAAGAAATGTCCGATGACTTCAACAAGAAAGCGGCTGAATTATACGCTGAGCAAGCAAAAGACGTTGATATCATCGTAACGACTGCGCTCATTCCGGGGCGTCCTGCTCCTACGCTGATCACGAAAGAAATGGTCGACAGCATGAAAGCGGGCAGCGTAATCGTTGATTTAGCGGCGGCAAATGGCGGTAACTGTGAGTACACGGTTGCTGATCAAGTCATTACGACGGCGAACGGTGTGAAAGTTGTTGGCTATACAGACATGGTTGGCCGTTTGCCGACTCAGTCTTCACAGCTTTACGCAACGAACATTGTTAACCTTCTAAAATTGCTGACCAAAGAAAAAGATGGCAACATCAACATCGACTTTGAAGATGTCGTTCTACGCGGCGTAACAGTCGTTAAAGAAGGTGAGGTGACTTGGCCAGCTCCACCAATCCAAGTATCCGCTCAGCCAGAGCAGAAGCCTGCAGCCCAACCTGTCAAACCTGAACCCAAAGTTGAAGAACCGACCTCTCCAATTAAGAAGTTCGCAGCACTGGCAATTGGTGTCGGCGCTTTCGCTTGGGTCGCTTCTGTCGCGCCAGCGGCATTCTTATCTCATTTTACTGTGTTTGTGCTTGCCTGCGTGGTGGGTTATTACGTTGTTTGGAATGTGACTCACGCCCTTCACACACCGCTTATGTCGGTAACTAATGCTATCTCGGGGATTATTGTTGTCGGTGCTCTGTTGCAGATCGGGCAAGGAAATGGTGTCGTTTCGTTTTTATCGTTTATCGCGGTATTGATTGCCAGTATCAACATCTTCGGTGGTTTCACCGTAACCAAGCGCATGCTTGAAATGTTTCGTAAAGATTAAGGAGTAACAGGGAATGTCTGCAGGATTAGTACAAGCAGCTTATATTGTTGCTGCATTATTCTTTATTTTGAGCTTAGCAGGATTGTCTAAGCAGGAGTCAGCAAGATCGGGTAACTACTACGGTCTTGCTGGTATGACGATCGCTTTGATCGCAACGATCTTTGGTCCAGAGTCTGAAGGCTTTGTTTGGATCATTATCGCGATGGTGATCGGTGGTGGTATTGGTATTCACTACGCTAAAAAAGTTGAAATGACGGAAATGCCAGAACTTGTGGCTATCCTTCACAGCTTTGTAGGTATGGCTGCCGTGTTAGTCGGTTATAACAGCTACATTGATGCACCAGTCATCGCTTCGTTGAATCCTCAAGAAGCGCATGCGGCTCATGTTATCCACCTAGTTGAAGTTTTCTTAGGCGTGTTCATTGGTGCGGTAACCTTTACAGGCTCTGTTGTCGCCTTTGGTAAATTGCGTGGTGTCATCTCATCTTCGCCTTTAAACTTACCTCACAAACATAAGCTGAACCTAGCGGCTGTTGTGGTATCTACGTTGCTAATGATTTACTTCGTCAAAGCTGACGGCAGCATGTTTGCTCTTATCCTTATGACGCTGATCGCTTTTGCATTTGGCTATCATTTAGTTGCGTCTATCGGTGGGGCTGATATGCCGGTTGTTGTTTCAATGCTTAACTCATATTCTGGTTGGGCAGCGGCGGCAGCGGGCTTTATGCTAGCGAACGATTTGTTGATCGTAACCGGTGCATTGGTGGGTTCTTCAGGTGCCATTCTTTCGTACATCATGTGTAAAGCCATGAACCGATCGTTTATCAGTGTCATCGCTGGTGGATTTGGTCAAGAAGTGGTGATTTCTGATGACGTAGAGCAGGGCGAACATCGTGAAACATCGGCTGAAGAAGTCGCGGAAATGTTGAAAGATTCTAAGTCAGTCATCATTACTCCTGGATATGGTATGGCCGTTGCTCAGGCGCAATACCCGGTGCATGAAATCACAGAAAAACTTCGTGCTCAGGGTGTTAACGTTCGCTTTGGTATTCACCCAGTTGCAGGTCGTCTCCCAGGACACATGAACGTGCTACTCGCTGAAGCAAAGGTCCCTTACGATATCGTGCTAGAAATGGACGAAATCAATGATGATTTAAGCGAAACCGATACCGTACTTGTGATTGGTGCGAACGACACGGTTAACCCAGCCGCATTAGAAGATCCAAACAGTCCTATTGCAGGTATGCCTGTACTCGAAGTTTGGAATGCGAAAAATGTGATTGTGTTTAAGCGATCAATGAACACAGGCTACGCGGGCGTTCAAAACCCACTTTTCTTCAAAGAAAACACGCAAATGCTGTTTGGTGATGCAAAAGAGAGTGTAGACGCGATATCTAAAGCACTATAAGCTTTATAAAAGACTAAGAAGCCAGCACTAATGCTGGCTTCTTTTGTTTTGTGAGTAACATTTCTGACATTGATATCACATTTCAATTTTATATTTTTGCCATAATGCTTTACTCTAAATCTAACTATCTGATTTATTGAATTTTTGCCTTGATTAAATCGACAATAAAAGCAGCATCATTGGCTTTGATGCTGTTAAGCAGTCATGTAAACGCAGAGTCATTACCTGAACGTATTGACCGTTTTGTCGATCTTTTCGATCAAGCTAAAGCCACTGCATCCTATGATATTCGAAGCTTGCAGTCAGACTACCCAACACGGTTATTAACCCCGGAGTCAATGCTGCCTCAGACCTCTGCTTATCCATTGCGTGATATTCAAAGGCTTTATTACTTAGCGCAGCACTGTACCGGAAAATTGCCTTTAAGCCCTTTAATCACCGAACCATTAGTCTTCACGCGAGCGATGTGTAAAGGCAATACACTCAGTGAAAAGTGGTTTGCAAGAAGTGCATTGGTTCACCCAGGTGGTGGTACTTATGCCAGCCGCTATGTCGATATTTTTCCAGAGCGTTCGGAAGACTTGCAGCAATACATGCACATTAAAGAACGTTCATTAGCACCAGACTCAACGCTACTTGGCCGACTGCAGCGCATGAAAGAAGATTCGATTACTGCGCTCATCTCGGGTTCAAGCATGTTTGTTGAACGTAACGAACTGTGGTTAAGACAAAGCGACAATTACCTGATTTTTCCTGAACACATCTGGCGCCAAAATATTGAGACAGCTGGTTTAGCGGTGAGTCTCCGCAGCGAATCAAACAGCTGTTTTGTTCAGAGAGGTAACCTGTGTTGGGATGTCGAAGATCATTCCGATATCTTACGCATCAGTATGGTTGCGTTAGTGATTGCCAATATCTTGTTAGTATTAGGTTGGTCAGTATATCGTTGGAACACTAAGCGACAAGAAATGAAAAGCAGAATGTTGATTCTGCAAATACTGACTCACGAACTACGAACACCTATCGCAAGTTTATCTTTAACTGTTGAAGGGTTCCGACGTGAATTTGAGCGTCTGCCTGAATCTGTTTATGATGAGTTTAGACGTTTGTGTGAAGACTCTAGACGACTAAGGCAGTTAGCAGAGGCGAGCAAAGATTACCTACAATCTGACAATAAGCCGCTCGCGACGGACTGGGTACCTTCTGTTCAAGAGTGGTTAGAGTTTAAAGTAGAAGAAGAATTTAATGGTGGTGTCGACTTTGTTATCAACGAAGATATTGCCGCTAAACTGAATGTATATTGGCTTGGCACCTGTATAGATAATTTAATACGTAATGCCGTTAAATATGGCGTTGCTCCCGTGGTTGTTGACGTAACGACCGAGAAACAAAAGATTACGGTAAAAGTCATAGACCAAGGTGAACTTTCTTCCAAGGATTGGCGTCACCTTAGAAAGCCGTTTGTAAGTAAAAGTGGCCTTGGTTTAGGCTTAACCATTGTGGAATCAATGGTAGGGCGCATGGGCGGAAAAATGTCCTTAGCTGGCCCACCGACAACGTTTATTTTGGAGATACCTTGTGAAACAGACACTGCTACTCGTTGAAGATGATAAGAACCTAGCAGACGGCCTATTAGTAAGCCTAGAACAAGCAGGATATGAATGTTTTCATTCAGAAACTATTGCTGATGTGGCTCAGTACTGGGACAAGGCAGATTTAGTGATTCTCGATCGCCAACTTCCGGATGGTGACTCTGTAAGCCAATTGCCTGAGTGGAAAAAGATTAAAGAAGTACCCGTAATTCTACTGACGGCTTTAGTGACCGTTAAAGATAAAGTAATGGGTTTAGATGCAGGTGCGAATGACTATTTAACAAAGCCTTTTGCAGAAGCTGAATTGTTCGCACGTATTCGCGCGCAGCTTCGTGCCCCTGAAGGCGATATGGCCGATGACAGCAAGGTAACCACTGAGCATCTGCTCATCGACAAAGCGACGCGTGAAGTTGAGTACAAAGGTGAATCGATCACGCTAACTCGTACCGAGTTCGATCTACTGCTGTTCTTAGCAAGTAACTTAGGCCGAGTATTTACACGTGATGAGCTGTTAGACCATGTTTGGGGTTATAACCACTTCCCAACAACGCGTACGGTTGATACTCATGTACTTCAACTTCGTCAAAAGCTTCCGGGCTTAGAAATTGAAACACTTCGCGGTGTTGGCTACAAAATGAAAGCCTAATGGTGAAATCGAAAGCCTTACTAGGTGCGCTATTAATGAGCGCACCTCTTTCAACCTTTGCAACACAAGTGCCATGGTTTGAAAGCAACTCTCCATTAACGCAAGCCCATAAACACTTGCTGAATGATGACTTACCGGGAATGTTTTCATCCTTGGTCGAGGTCTGGCAACTCGAAAAAAATCAAAGCATCGTTCCTCATCTCAACGATCTTTTCTTACAATCTCTCGAAGTTGACTGCGGTAAAAGCCTCGACAATCGATCGTTACCCGATTGGATTACCAGTGTCGTTGTTCGCCGAACTGAGATTCAAAGCCCAGGTCGAGATTCTTATCGTGCGTTGGTCGAAGTTGACTCTCCGGTTGCAATTAAAGACATTGCGTTGACTCGTTGGGTGTCGAAAATCGTTTCTACTGATAACACGCTTACGGTCGTGGAAAATACCGATGATCGTAAATCCACTCGATACATCAAGCGCTACAATTTAAACAGTCGCGTAAAGATGGGCTTATATCGAATAGATGTCACTGCCACTGATGAAACGTCGTGGAGTTCTTGGCTTGTTCTTGGTGAACCAAAAGCTGAGATATCAATCCGCTGGAATGCTAAAGCACAGTGGAAGGTTGAAAAAAACGCGTTGCTTAACCGCCACTGCCCATTACCAAAACTTGAAACTGCACTCTATGACTATGTTGATGGTAACTATGTTCAAGTTTGGGGCGAAAGCCATGATTCCGACTACCCATCCTCGTTAGATACAATCCCAATTGAGCCAGGGCGATACGTATTAGCGGTTTCAATGAACCATCAACGCTGGCAAGGACCGATTATTGTAGAGCAATCCCAAATAATTAGTAAAACGTATGATGTTTCAGTGGAGGAATAATTCAAGTTAATACACAATAGGTCGATATAAACCTAAGGATTGAAAAAAGTTTATACCGATATGAAAAACAAAATAAAACTTCTGTCGTTGTCTATTATGTTTGCTGCGTCTTCAGCCTCTGCAGCAAACTACGCAATTGAAGCCCGTGGCGATGCGATGGGCGGTGTCGGCGTTGTGTCGGCAAACTTCCTAACTGCTCCTTTCTATAACCCTGCGTTAACTGCAATCTATCGTCGTAATGATGATGTTGGCATGATCACGCCAAGTTTTGGTTTGTCTTACAGCGACGAACATATGATGGTGGATGATCTTGATAAAGCGGCAGGGCTGATTGACCAAGCTATTGGTGGTGATTACTCAAATATTAGTGAGCTTGAAGGCACTCTTGATGCGCTATCAGGTGATGTAGCTAAATTGGAATTTGGTGGTGTGGTCGCATTTGCCATTCCAAACCGTTATATAGCGGCAAACGTTTTTGGTAAAGCTTACGCTGAGTCATTTGCGCAAACTGATATCTACGATGGCGCTAATAGTGCGGTTGATCCTGCACTAAACCCTGCGATCAATGCTGAGTTAAGCGCTGTAAATGCAGTAGGTGTCGGTGTGACGGAAGTTGGTATATCACTAGCGAAATACCAAACCTTTTTAGGCCAACACATTTCATTTGGTATTACGCCGAAACTGCAACGTATATACACTTACGTTTATACTGCAAATCTAAATAACTACGATATTAAAGATGTAAGAGATAACGGAACGGGTGAAACCATGTTTAACATGGATGCCGGCTTCCTTTGGTTCCACGGACCATTACGTGTAGGTTTTTCAGCAACTAACTTAGTATCACGTGATATCAAAACGACGGAACTAGCAGGTTCGACAGTTACATCAAGCATCGATGGAACACAAAGCCGAACTTTTGATCCAGTATCTTACGCTTATCAAATGCGTCCACTTTACACCGTTGGTGTTGGCTTAGTGGCGGATTATGCGACCATCAGTGTTGATTACGATCTGAATGAAGAAGAGCGTTACACCAACTTTGATGATAATACCCAAATGCTACGAGTTGGTGGTGAGATCGATATCATGCGTCAGCTAAAACTACGCGCTGGTTGGAAGCGTAACTTAGCGTATGACGATCTCGATGATACGGTTACCGCTGGTATCGGGCTTTCGCCTTTGAACCTTTTCCAGTTAGATATCGGTGCGAGTTACACCAATGAAAATTCTATGGGTGCCTACGTTAACTTCTTAACCAGTTATTAAGAAGAAAAGAAGTAGAGTAGGTGACACTAGCCTAAAACCGCAATTCATAATATAGTCGGCTCCTAATTTATTGGGAGCCTTTTTTATGTTTGATGATCTGCCACCACTCACACACGAAGAACAGCAAAAAGCTGTAGAACAAATCCAAAAGCTAATGGCTGAAGGAATGAGTACGGCGCAAGCAATCAAAGTGGTTGCGGAAGAAATTAGAGCTGAAGCCGCCAAGAATTAAAAAGTGATTAACGAGAAGAAGAGCAGGGAACTGCTCTTTTTTTATATCTCAACAAATTGGCGCACTATAACCATAATAGACAAAGCTTCTAATCGTTACCTGACCACAATGGTACTTTTCTAAACCTCTACACACCCAAATATGACTTCTGTAAGCTTCCTGTAAGTCAGGTCCAATTCAACCTTGGGCTTGCCTTATGCCTTCAATATCAATGGTTTATATTGGTTTATTATCCTGTCTGTATATAATTTGAATGCATGGGTGTAATTTATTTACAAGTCTGTAAGCGCTGAGTGCAAGCGCTTACTGTCAGCCAGTGATTTACGCTACATCGTGATCGCGTAACTTTGCATTCCTCTTTTTGTTTTACGGTGAAATCACAACTCTGGCTTACAGACGTTGTTTTCAACTAAACTACTGATACGCTTAAGCAATGGGACGAACACCGGAAAACACGTAGATATGTTTCGATCAAATAATCTTTTTATGAGCCTTATATTGAGTGCTTGCGCTGCATTTCCTGCTCTAGCAGAGCAAAAGCCCGCTATCGCAGAGTCGATTGCATTACCAACGCTAGCCGTTTCTCAATCTAAACAGCTTTCAATGTATTTGGATGGAGTTGAGTGTGGGATAAATGAATACTTTGTAGATAACCCAAGCGTCAGCATTCTCGCTAACGGAACGCCACTAGAGTTCTCACGCACCTGTAAGGGAGCCTTACTCACTTTTGAACCAGTTAGCCGCAGTGAGAACAGCCTGTTTGTAGAAATTTTGCTTAATAACCGAAATCTAAATCTTAGATACATGGCAGGCGCGCGTTCATACGCATACAACGATTGGCAGCTTGCACCGGTAAAAGAGGCCTTAAAATAGAGTGACGCCGTCACTTAATTTGCCCTGTATTGATTAAGACCGAGCACAAACACTCGGTTTTTCTTTGTCGACGCGTCCTTCAAACCAGATGCATTTGGAGTTTCTCGATAGACTGGCGCAGATTCTGTGGAAGACGCGCCATGCTAGCTTAGGTTGATTTGTTAAGCGTCTAATTTGTCGAGGACTTATGTTTATGTCGATGTTGATGTGCAAATTCGAAGAACGTGAAAGGTCTTTGTCACTCATAGTTACCAACATCCCAATGTCCCTTGAATAAGTTCACATAAGAGTTAGGTTAGCTATAGAAACTAACAAAGAGACATTTTAACTTTGCTAAAAAGTGACATTACAACTTTGCGCTTACAAGCCAAGTGCGCATTATGTATCTTATGTTAAATAAGGTTTGGTAATTAATAGAGCACTTATCTTATGTGCTCTATTCTCTCTAACTCGCTTTGGTATTGTGGTCAGTATTCAACATAACTGGATTTACCATAAAATACCTAATAACTAGTTTGATAATCAAAGATTAGCAAACTTGCTCTTAGGCTTAGCCTCCAGCGAATTTGACGGTGTGTCCTTTCTTTTCAAGATGCGCTTTAATCTTGTCACGAGCATCGCCTTGAATCTCAATTGTGCCATCTTTCACTGAGCCGCCACAGCCACACACTTTCTTAAGCTCTGCTGCTAATAGTTTTAAAGGTGCATCATCAAGATCTAACCCAGTGACAATTGAAACGCCTTTACCTTTACGGCCTTTAGTTTGACGTTGAATTCGAACAATTCCATCGCCTTTCTCGCGTACTGGTTTTTCTTCTTCAGGTTTGATTCGACCTACATCGGTGCTATATACAAGACTCATACAAATTACTTCTTCTGTTGCTGTTCAGCTTTTTTCTTAGCAAGCAAGTATGCCTCTATATGCTTCTGGATCGCAAGCTTTCCTCCCTTAATAAGCCTACCATTAAAGAAACAGTACCAACTATTTGCGTCGCCAGTATCATTCTTCAACGTGTAGCCGTTAAAGTTCTCTTGCGCCGGTTTGCCTTGTTGCGCTTTCTTTTCAGCCAAAGAACTGAACTCTTTAGGATCGATGATTGTCGCTGTATCACAGAACCAGTCGATGCTCTTCTTAACAGCAGCCATGCTCCCAGAAAGAACATGTTGTTTTATTTGGACTTGCCAAACGTCAGTTGTTGTTCCAGCAGTTTTGAGGGTAAAACCTCGATAAGTAGCAGCAGCCATAAGTTATAATTTTTTAGTATTGAGTTAGTTTAATAATAATTGTAATACTCTCTTTATCAAGTATATTTATCATACATTTGTTGGTTATAGTGCGTATAAATGAAGAAAATCGTTCGCGTTGTCACATGTGATGAGACTCGAAAAATATATATCGACGCGTTTTCTAAACCTATTGATATTTCAGATATTATTTCGTTGCTCGACAACGGATACTCACATAATTCGAATTTGGCGATGCGCAAAGATTGGAATCTGTTCACGGAGTTTTGTTTAGGCAAAGGCGTTAGGCCTCTCCCCGCTTCTGTTACTGCATTAAGGTTGTTTTTGGAGTCGGAGTCTAAGCGTCGGAAGTATGCAACCCTTAAACGTTACGTGGTCACAATTGGTCTTGTTCACCGCACATTAAGTTTGTCCGACCCCTGCTCGTCTACAACCATCACAACATTGATGGCTCAGTTTAGGCAGAACAAGCAAAGTGATGCTAGGTCTGCAGAGTCGTTTACCGCAAAACACCTTAAAGATATAACCAAATTACTGGAGCATTCAAAACGTTTGTCAGATATACGCGATTTAGCAATATATCATTTGATGTTCGAGTGCATGTTAAAGCGTTCAGAGTTAAAACAGCTCAACGTTGGTGATATTTGCCGTTTGAATGGGGAAATCTCCCTCAAAATGGGCCAATCCAAATACCGACTTAGTTATCATACTGCCCAATATCTATCTCGGTGGATTGATGCAACGGCTCGACACACTGGGCCGTTATTCACCTCTATCGATCGACATGGCTTACTGGGTCAGGCTCCGCTCGATGATTCTTCCATCTATCGAATTTTACGTAAAGCAAGTACCAAGCTCGGACTAAAGGTCAAGTTTTCAGGGCAATCACTGCGTATTGGTGGTCTTAGTAAGCTTGTGAATCAGGGTGTAAAAGTGAAAGAGATACAAAAACGAGGCAGATGGCAAAGTGTGGCTATGCCTTATTACTATTTAAGCAATAAGGCATACATTGAAGAAGATCTTGTTGTCTTTAAGAAGATAAAACCAATTGATTAAAGTGACGTTTGTACACAGTTCGCTAAGAAATCAGCAAATTTATGGCCGTTGTTCTCTAACATTTTAGGGAACATTGAAATCGGGGTCATTCCCGGGAATGTGTTGACTTCATTCAGGTAAATTTCGCCGTCTTGCGTCAAAAAGAAATCGATGCGTGACAGGTGACGAAGTCGCATTTGAGTGAAGACTTTCTCTGCACTAGTTCGAATCAGCTCTAGCTGTTGGTTAGTCAAGTTTGACGCCACAACTTCCGTCGTTGAATGGCTGTCTGAACTGTACTTTTCTTCATATGAATAGAACGCATCTTCTGGCGCAATGACTTCGCCGGGTGCTGAGAGATGAAGAACCCCATCAATTTCATAAGCCGCGACTTCTAATTCACGAGGTTTAACCGCTTTTTCCACCAACACTTGGTCTGAATAGCCAAAAGCATCATTAAGTGCTTGTTTGACTTGTGAGGATTCCGTTACCTTGTAACAACCCACAGACGAGCCCTGGCGCGCGGCTTTGATGAAAATTGCACCCCACTCGTTTAACGCGTCTTGGCATTGAGTTAATGCTGCTTCATTGTTATCAGACAAGAAAACGTAAGGTGTGTTAGGGATGCCTAGCGCGTCATACCATAGCTTTGATGTAATTTTGTTAAAGCTGTTCGTGCTCGCTTCCGCGCCACAGCCAAGATATGGGATACCCGTCAGCTCTAACATTGACTGAATGTCGCCTGTTTCGCCTGGGAAGCCGTGAATACATGGAACCACAAAATCCAGTTTGGTACTGGTTGCATCACAGTTAAGCATGCCTGTGTTCGTATCGAGGTAAACCAATGTACCGTTGTCGGTATACCAACCGTCTGTTTTCATCTCAACTCGGATGACATTGAATTCAGGTGTTTGCTCTAACTGAGACTGAACATAATTTGCCGAAACCAGCGATACTTCGTGTTCAGAAGAACCACCACCACAAAGAAGTAGAATTGTCGTTTTAGTCATTTATCGTTCTTTCCGTGACACAACAGAGGGATTGGTTTAAACATCATAATCAAAAGCGCAATGAGTTACATCGTTTTAGCTAATAAAACCGGTATTTACGGTTTGAATGATGCTTATTTAGTCATAAAAAAAGGGGCTGACGCCCCTTTTCATTAAAATGTGATTAGTTCAGTTTGTTTAGTGTTGGATATTGAGAATTTTTAATTGCGTCAATGCTCTTCACGAATGGCTTAAGTGATTGGAACTCAGCTGGAAGCTCACCGATTGCTTTTTTCGCATCAGTACGAGTTGCGTAATCACCGTAAAGCACTGAATACCATTTGGTGCCATTCACTACTTTGTAGTTTTCCCAGATTGGCTGGTTATCACGTGGAAGTTTACGTGCGAACTGGTCAACTTTAGTTTGAGAGCCCACAGCCACAACCTGAATAGTGAAACCGTAGCGTGGGTTCATCGCTTTCTGTTTGGCTGTCGGTGGAGTAATTGCCACTGCAGGTTTAGTTTGAGGTTGAACCTTCACTACTTGCTTAGGTTGTTCTGGTGACATTTTCACAACATCACTCTGGACGTTGTTTTCTGAAATGCCGTTGGTCACTCCTTGTTGTGAAACAACCGGTTGTTCAACCTTAGCTGTTTGGTATTCCTCACGATAGCTTTCTGAGCTCACGTCTGTGACATAATCGCTCGATACACATGCAGAAAGCAAAACTGATAAACCAACAATCGCAATTTTTTTCATGAAATTTTCAAATGCCTTAACTAGAAATTACTGTAAATCATGCCGTTAGATAGACAGAGAATCAACCCAACATTTTAATTATATATCAATACTCTGTGACGCAAGGCACAATCTTCACTTGCACCAAGGTGATCTGACTAAAACTACACCAAAATCTTTAAGAGTTTAGCCGTTAGGTCCGCTAATATGAGGTGGTCGCCTATTCGGAGCTAGATATGAGTCAACTAAACCAATTGTTTAAACCTCGTTCTGTTGCCGTCATTGGCGCATCGACTAAACCGATGCGCGCAGGCAATATTGTTATGAAAAACCTTTTACAGGCTGGTTTCGATGGCGCAATTATGCCGGTTACGCCAACGTACTCCTCGGTTTGTGGCGTTCTAGCTTACGCTTCCGTCGAGAAGTTACCAATTGTTCCCGATATTACCATCTTATGCACCCATGCAAAATACAACGAGCTCCTGTTCCAACAATTAGCGGATAAACAAGTAAAATCCGTCATTGTACTTTCAGCAGATATGCACCTCGCCAACAATGACGGTCAAAGTATTCAGAGTGTTTGTTTGGATATCGCGAAGAAAAGTGGCATGCGAGTTCTTGGTCCTAATAGTCTTGGTATGATTCTTCCTTGGATCAACTTCAACGCTTCTTTTTCTCCGGTCACGGCAAAGCAAGGTAAAATTGCGTTTATCTCTCAATCCGCAGCAATGTGTACCACTATTCTTGATTGGGCCAATGATAAGAACATCGGCTTTTCTGCCTTTATCTCTCTCGGTAACGCTTTAGATATCGACTTCTCAGATCTTTTGGATCATTTGAGTACCGACACGCACACAGAATCGATCTTACTGTATGTCGATACCATTAAAGACGCGCGACGCTTTATGTCTGCTGCCCGTGCGGCCTCTCGAAACCGTCGGATACTTGTCTTAAAAGGAGGCAAAACTTCTGCAGGGCGGATAGCTGCAAAAGCCCATACTGGTGGAGACGATACGCTCGACATCATCTATGACTCAGCCATTCGCCGAACTGGTATGTTGAGAGTGAACAACTCCCACGAACTGTTTGCAGCCGTAGAAACCTTGACTCACTCTGTACCATTGCGCGGTGAAAGACTTGCGATCATCACTAATGGCGGTGGCCCCGCTATTATGGCAGTTGATACGCTGTTGGAACGCGGTGGTAAGTTGGCTGAATTATCCAGTGATACCCTCACCCAATTAGATAGCTTGTTGCCAACAAGTTGGAGCTATAACAACCCAATCGATATGGT
This sequence comes from Vibrio aquaticus, assembly GCF_003970385.1. Taxonomy (GTDB): domain Bacteria; phylum Pseudomonadota; class Gammaproteobacteria; order Enterobacterales; family Vibrionaceae; genus Vibrio; species Vibrio aquaticus. The sequence goes on from NZ_RXZH01000001.1 coordinate 183,524, forward strand.
TGGAGATGCTGATCATTCTCGTTATGTCAAAACACTGAATGCGCTGATGGATACTGACTGCGCTGATGCTATCCTGATCATGCATAGCCCCTCTGCTGTCGCACATTCAGAGCAAACAGCGCTTGCCGTCGTAGAGGCGATTAAAGCTCATCCTAGACACAAACGGTTTAACTTTCTAACCAACTGGTCCGGTGAACTCACTGCAAAACCTGCCCGTGATATCTTTACTCAAGCGGGGATTCCGACCTACCGGACACCAGAAAGTGCGGTCGTTGCTTTCATGCACTTGGTGGAATATCGCAGAAATCAAAAGCAACTAATGGAGACACCGACAACGGCTGAACCTGTCCATATTTCTGAACTTCAAGAAGCGAATCAGTGGATCGAAAATAAATTACTGGACAAAAACACAGTATCACTTGATACCCATCAAATTGGGCCATTCTTGAAGTGTTTTGATTTTGAGGTACTTCCCACATGGATCGCGTCGGATTCAAGTGAAGCGGTGCATGTTGCGGAACAAATCGGTTATCCGGTTGCGGTTAAACTCCGTTCTCCAGATATTGCTCACAAGTCAGATGTCCAAGGGGTCATGCTCAACCTCAGAAACAGCACTGAAGTGGCCAACGCTTCTGATGCAATCTTAGATCGAACTAAACTCTCTTATCCGTCAGCGAATATCCATGGCCTGTTAGTACAAGGGATGGCAAAGCTCGCCGGAGGTGAAGAGATTCGTATCAAAGTAAAGCATGATGACACCTTTGGCCCAGTGATTCTATTAGGCCAAGGAGGCTCTGAGTGGGATGAAGCGTTAGACGCGGCTTCGGCATTGCCACCGCTTAACATGGCGTTAGCACGCTATCTTATTGTTAGAGCGATAAAAAATGGCAAGATTCGACCTCAAAAATTGCCTGAGCCAATGGATATCCAAGGGCTATCGGAGTTGCTGGTTCGTATCTCTCAAATGGTGGTTGATTGCCCACAAGTTCATGAGCTGGATATCCATCCAGTACTTGCAAATGGTTCGAACTTTACCATCATTGATGCTGATCTCGTGTTAAAGCGTTACGAAGGGGATGCACAACAGCGATTGGCGATTCGACCTTATCCGGTAGAATATGAAGAGCGAATCGAGCTGAAGGATGGAGAGAAAGTCCTATTGCGCCCTATTCTTCCCGAAGACGAGCCTCATCACGCTGACTTTATTCACAACGTCTCGAAAGAAGACCTCTACAAACGTTTCTTTACTGATGTTGGGGAATTTAACCATGAAGCGCTCGCCAATCTTACACAAATTGATTACGACCGAGAGATGGCGTTTGTTGCGGTTAGCCAAACTCGACCTGACTCACCGATTATTGGTGTCTCCCGCGCGCTAATTAATCCAGAAAATACGGATGCCGAATTTGCGATTTTGATTCGTTCAGATCTCAAAGGTAATGGACTAGGCAAAGTGTTAATGGAGAAGGTCATTCAATATTGCCGCCATAAGGGCACAAAACAAATGTCAGGTATGACAATGCCAACCAACAGAGGGATGTTGATGCTAGCTCAAAAACTGGGCTTCGAATTAGACATTCAATTTGAAGATGGTGTAGCGGATATGCGTTTGCCACTGAGCTAACGGGATCGGGGGAGCGTATCTCCCCCTGTTTGTTTAGATCTTTGAATGCTGCTTAAAGTGCTTCATTAAGTATTGGATACACCACGATTTCGCTTCACCAATTTTATTGCGCTTCCACGCGAGAATGACATCAATAGTAAACGTCTCTGTTCCTTTGATTTGAGTCAGTTCCCCTTTTTCAATCAACTCTAGGGCTAACTGTTTTGGTAATGTCCCAATGCCGAGACCTTGTTTCAAGGCGTCGACCTTCGCTGAAAAGTTAGTCACGGTTAAACGAGGCTGACGTTGAGTGATGTTTACGCTGAGTGCCGGTTGCTCTCTCGCAGTATCCGCAATGGCAATGATACGATATTTCTCTCGCGCTTTGTCATCAAATTCACCACTGCGCTTATGGACATAATGGCTGGTCGCGGCAACCCAAATCATCTCCATCTCACCAATGGTTTCCGCTTTGACATCTTGAGGTAACGTATCTATCTTTGGGGCGACCAATAGATCGGCTCGACCCACGTTCAAGGCCTCCCAGCATCCTGCCAATATCTCTTCTTGTAGCCTGACTCTTGTTGAGCTGACGTTACTTAGCTCATTAACCAGCTCAAAAAAGTTGCTAACAGGAATGATACCGTCGAAGGCCAGTGTCAAATCAAGTTCCCATCCGTTAGCCAGTACATTGGCATCATTCACCAATTTTTCAGTCGCTTCGAGTATCAGTCGACCGCGTTCCAAAATGAGCTTCCCAGCCTCAGTAAAGTTCGCTTTATGGCCCGATCGGTCAAAGATCATGATATCCAAATCTTGTTCGAGCTTTTGAATTTGGTAGCTCAAGGAAGATGGTGCACGATCAAGTTCATTGGCAGCCGCAGCAAAACTCCCTCTTCGTTCTATCGCATCTAATATGTGAAGCGCTTCTAATGTAATTGGACTCTGCACTGTCGCATTCCTTAAACACTAATGAATAAAATATTGTGATACCTGTCACATTGATTGAATTGCTATTGAACCTTTATTATTGAGGCTAAAGACACTAAGTGATTGTTTTATTTCAACTTAGTTAATTACCCAAGCCAAAACATTGCTTCTAAAAACCAAAGATAACAATGAGAACAATAGTAATTATCATTTAGATCCAATAAAATCCGTTTCGCTCAATAGAAACCGATTATGGATTAAAGGTAGTAAAAACAATGTATAAACAGACTCTCCTGTCAGCTTCAATCGTTTTGGCTCTTACGTCAACCGCACACGCCGAAGAATATGCACTTTTTGATGAAGTTGTTGTTTCCGCAACTCGTACAGAGCAGCAGCTTGAAGATGTGGCTGGTTCGGTGTCGGTCGTGACAGAAGAAGATATCGATAAAAACCTAGCAAAAGACTTGGCAGATGCTTTCAAATACACCCCTGGCGTCTCAGTAGAAACCGATAGCAGACATGGTATTCAAGGCATTAACATTCGCGGCCTTGGCGGAAACCGAGTTAATATTTTGGTTGATGGCGTTGCTCAACCAGCGCGCTACAATTCTGGCTATTCGTTCCTACAGTCTAGTCGTGTTATGACCGATACTGAAATGTTCAAATCTGTAGAAATTGTTAAAGGTTCAGCATCAAGCCTATACGGCAGTGACGGTATTGCTGGTATCGCCGCATTCCAAACTAAAGACCCTTCTGATTTCGTGTCAGACGACAAGCAACTTGGTGGTTACGTTAAACTTGGCTATGCCTCTGATACCAATGAATTTTCAGAGTCTGTTGCTCTAGCAAATAAGTTTGGTGATCTAGAAACATTAGTTGCTTATACACGTCGAGATGGTGATGAAGTTGACAACTTTGGTACACCAGACGAGCAAGACTCTTCGAGCGATAACTTATTGGTTAAGGTTCAATATCAAGTTAACGATGAAAACCGCATTGAGTTAGTCGGTGAGTACGGTCAAAAGCAAACAGAGACTCAATTAGAGAAGACTGGTCAAACGTTCTTATCTGACTTTGGTGGGATGCCACCATCATTCCGCATGGGGCTAGGTAACATCGATTGGGACCAAAACTACGGTAATGATGAATCAGAGCAAACACGTTTAGGCTTTAAGCATATTCTAGAAAAAGACCTCACGATTGCTGACAAACTCGAATGGGGCATCGCAACCGTTAAGAAAGACGAAAACGGCAATACGCACCGAAATGGTGAGATTACTTCTGTTAGTCCAATAGCACCGGGCTCTCCTACCCCTGATTTACCGACGGGTGATGACGCACTTCGAGCAGAACATAAAGATTACACATACAATGAAAAGTCTGTCCAAGTTGATATTCAAGCGACTAAGTACATCGAAACAGCAAGTGTTCAACATACAATTGTTTATGGTGCGAACTATCAAACGAAAGATATTGAGAACCGTAACTACACACGTAACTTAATCGACAGCTCGGAAGACAAACTCTTCTTCTACCAACCGAATGCAGAAGAAACACGCTACGGTGCATTTGTTCAAGACGAAATGCTGCTTCTTAATGAGACATTACGCCTAACACCAGGAATACGTTTCGACAGCTTTGAAACGACACCAGATGTGAAAACCGAAGGTATTGACCCAAGCGTAACATACGATAAGCACTCAAGCTCGGCAGTGACAGCGCGTTTAGGTGCGGTGTACGACTTAAATGAAAGCTGGAAAACATTCGCGCAAATTTCGCAAGGCTTCCGCGCGCCAAGTTTTGATGAGCTTTACTACTCATATGATGGAGGATCATCTTATGAGAACCGCCCTAACCCGCAATTAGAAGCCGAAGAGAGTATTACTTACGAAATTGGCTTTAGACATAACACGGAATTTAGCTCGTCTGAGATTGCCTTCTACTACAGCGACTTTACCAACTTCATTGACAACAAAGTGGTTGAGGAAGGTGTTGGCAGTAACCCAGACATCTACCAATACGTGAACGTGGACGAAGCCATCATTAAAGGTGTAGAACTAGGTAATACATTAGATATCAGTGCAATGGCTGGTATTAAAGAAGGCATTACCTCTCGTTTCGCTATCGCATACACTGAGGGCGAAGATGGCAATGGTAATGCACTGAACAGTATTGAACCTTGGAATGCGGTTGTTGCTTTAAACTATGATGCCCCAACGCAAAATTGGGGAACAAGCATTCAACTCAGCTACATTGCTAAGAAATCAAACAGCGATTTGAACCTTGATTCAAATAACGGTGGTACGACTGATCAAGTTGAAAACCCATCAGCAACGGTTGTTGATCTCACCGCTTACTATGTACCAGTTAAAGACTTAACGCTTCGTGCAGGTCTGTTCAACGTAACGGACGAGAAGTACTGGGCTTGGGATGATGTACGTGGTCGTACAGAACTTGACCTAGATGACACTCAAGCTGGCCGTAACTGGGCAATTACAGCGAAGTACGAGTTCTAATTCAACGTTTACAGCAAAAAGTCAGCGCAATGCTGACTTTTTTACGTTTTGGTACATGAATATGTCGATTGTCAGTGTACTGAAAACAAAAAAGCTCCTATTAAAGGAGCTTTTATCAGATTCATTTGCATAAAAAGAAGATTAAAAATGAAGCAAATGAAGGGCTTATTTAGCGCTTGTCATCTCTTTCTTAACCATTACAGCTGCAGCGATGATGAAAGTGACGATAAGACCTAGTTCCATTGTGTACCCTTACTCTATATTTGGAAAAACCGAAGATTAACTGCGGCTATTCTAACAGTATTAAAAAACAATGGTAGTAGTTACAGAGGTTTTTGTTCATTTTCTCAATTGAGATCAAAAAAGGCCTCGAAAGGCCCGTTTTACGCAGTTTGAGATTCATTTTTAATCGATGCGTTTAATGACATAATGTTCTGTCTTCGCGCTATTTCATCGTGACTTTCCCACCAATTATTTTGAAAGCAGGCGTTCCCCTGACCAAAGTGTCTCGGGCAAATTCACCGCCACATTCAGGACAAAAGCATGGGGTATTGGTATAGTCTTCAACAATTCGTTCTTTGAAACATTTAACTAACGCCCCTTTTCCCCCTTTACGGTACTTAAAGAGTTGCGCTTTACATTTCGCGCAATAGATATTGACCGTTTTACTCGGTTGCTTTTTGTTGGGTTTAGCCATCGGCGTTCTCGTCCGAAACCTGGCCTAGTTCTGGCTTCACCCACACCTGACTAAAGTCAAACCAGCCAAGAGCATTACATTTCGCGTTTTGAAGCGAACCACATTGGTCCTTGTTTACCCCTAACCAACAGTGGAACATAGGTATCAACTGGAGTTTTTCGACTAACGACTTACCGAGTTCTTTTGCAGGGAAAGCACGGCTGTCCGTTGCTTGCCATTGTTCAATAAGCTCAGCCCAGTGAGCGAAATCGGTATCTTTACTTAAAGCGGCAATGTCACTGTAATTAAGCAGCCAACCGGCCAATGCATCGTCACGATTGGTCGAAATGCCCATCGGTTTTAACCAGATATCGACTTCATCGGTGTTTTCTACCGTGAGATCGTAGGTCACTAAATTCACACTAAGCCCATCCTGTTTAAGCAGTGTTTCGATGCACTTAACTAAAGTTGGGAACATAGGGTGCTGGCCGTGATACGCAATCGTCACGCTTCGGTAAGATGGTGGCGAAACATACCCTTGTTTGGTGTGGTGGTACCAACCCGGTTTTAAGCCATGGGCAGGCAATACGCCTAATTCGACAATTTTGTCTTGAGGCAGCTGTTGGAACAAATTGAGCGTGTTAAGCCTCTGACTGAAGTAATTCGCCCAGTCATTGGATTTGGCTAGTCCATCTTTGCGGTTGAGCAGTAACAGTGTGCAGCCTGGGTCTAGCTCGACTTCATCACTAAACTCAGCAATCTCAGGTCTAACGGGTTTCGATAAACTTGGGAAGACCATTGAGGAATGCGCTTCGTCTATTACCCAAACTTCAACACGATCAAGTAGCGGCCTAAACCCAAAGTAGCCATCAAACGCCTGCAAAATAAGGCGCTTGCTGTCATTTTGCGTGACTTTATAAGGGCCTGTTCCGATTGGAAAAAGGTCAAAATTATCGGCACGGTTTTCTTTCGGTAACGTTATTTTTGCGCACGACTCGGAGAGTAAAAGCGGCAATTTATAATCATCACGCGATAAGCGAACATCAACAATTAGACTGCTTACAGGCTCGGCAGATTCAATATGGGCGAATAGACGTTTCACTTTGAGTTCTGATAAACAATCAGCAATATGTGCCGCGGTAAGAAGATCGCCATTATGAAAGCGAACACTCGGTCGAATATAAAATCGCCAATGTGTCGGAGTGATCATTTCCCAAGTATGAGCTAGGTCTGGTTGCAGCTGTTCATGCTCATCAATACGGGTTAAACCACTGAAGATTTGTTGCACAATATGCAGCTCTGAGCGACGCATCGGGGCGGCAGGATCGAGATTGGACAGCGGACGATAATAAGGCAACCTCACGACTTGTTGCCCTTCTTGATGCACAAGTCCAAGATATTTTTCAACGACTTGAGCGAGTTTCGAACTATCGTGATCCAGCACTTTTAGAGCTTGGCTGATTTTTCCTTCTTCAAGGTATCGCTTGGCAAGGTTCTCGCTGACATCGGCTCTGCTGCGTTTGAAGTTCAGCTGGGATAACTTTCCACGGCCAGGGGCTGGGTGCCACTCTAACCAGCCCTCTTCTTCCATTTTGTTGAGAACAATTCGAGCATTTCGACGGGTACAGAAAAGGATCTCGGTGATCTCTTCTAACTGAACATCAGAATCTTGTCCTTTATAGTGTTCAAATAGCGTTTCAAACTGAACTCTTAAACGCGGGCTACTCATAAAGAGGAAATCTCACTTACCATTATTTGATAAAGAGTTTCCTCATTTGGTGCCGAAGGATCAAGAGATATTTACTCTATTGAATCGCAATGCTTGCGTGTTGTGACAATTGTTCAAGTTGTTCTTGATTATCTAACTTAACGGACCACTTAGTTTCAACGCCATTTGCGGCTATGACATTCGCTCCTCGCCCTATCAACGTTATGGCATCAACTTGAGCTTGCAGCGTTACCATCGCATTGCCTTCTAGCTTAATGACAACTTCATGAGGTGTGGCAATGATCTTTCCATTGCTAAAATGTATCACCATTGTGGTTAGCTCGCTTCTTGCTTGGTTGGTTTACGATGTTTAACCGCAATGGTTAGTCGGCTGGTACACACTAAGCGCTCTCTTTCATCGCAGATATTGATTTGCCATACCTGAGTCGAGATGCCTAAGTGAATGGGTTTAGCGGTGCCAGTAACTTCACCACTGCGCATAGATCGCACATGATTTGCATTAATGTCTAATCCGACACAGTAACTGCCTTCTGGAACACAGAAGTTGGCTGCAACAGAACCTAATGTCTCAGCTAACACAACCGAAGCACCGCCATGCAGCATTCCAAGAGGTTGATGAGTAAAAGAACATACCGGCATGGTAGCGCTGATAAAGTCTTCTCCAACATCGCTATAGATGATATTTAAGTGATCAATTAGCGTGTTTTGTGAGGTTTTGTTTAGTAAATCCAGGTCTATTGGACGCTTCCAAATACTCATTATTCAATCCATCATGAACTACAGTTAACAAGGATTGTAACCTAATGTTATGATTTGCCGATAATATATTGCGTTTGAAATAGGGAATTCGATGCAACACTGGTTAAAATGTACCACCGTAGTAACAACGTTAGCGATTGCTGCGTGTAGCGCCTCACCTACCGGGCGTAACCAACTGTTACTGTTTTCAGATCAAGACATGAGTAGCCTCGGTGCTCAATCATTTGAGCAGATGAAGACCGACCAAAAAGTCAGCACCAATGCAAAAACTAATGCGTATGTTCAGTGTGTGACGAATGCAATCACCGAACATGTGCCTCCTCAACCTGGCTTTAGTAAATGGGAAGTCGTGGTATTTGATAGTAAACAGGTGAATGCCTTTGCTTTACCAGGCGGTAAAATTGGTGTTTATACCGGTCTGCTTGATGTTGCAGTAAACCAAGATCAATTAGCGACGGTGATTGGTCACGAGATAGCGCATGTGTTGGCTGACCACAGTAACGAACGTTTATCACAGTCTCAGATTGCCAACGCTGGGCTGCAAATCACCAATATTGCGCTCGGCACGTCTGAATATGCGCAATATCGTGGCGCGACCATGGCAGCACTAGGGCTGGGTGTTCAATATGGGGTACTCATGCCATACGGACGAACGCAAGAGTCTGAAGCGGATATCGTCGGGCTAGAATTGATGGCCAAATCAGGCTTCGATCCTCGTCAAAGCGTCGATTTATGGAAAAACATGGCGAAAGCGTCAGGTGGGCAGCAGCCTCCAGAATTGTTATCGACTCACCCTTCTCACAGCACTCGTATTCAAGACTTGCAGGCGAAAATCAACACTCTGCCAAGCTATAATGTTTCTAGCCCTAACTGCGGCTGATATTAAAAAGGGAGCTCGATGCTCCCTTTTGTTTTATGTACCTAGAATCAATAGTGGCAATTGCAGTAACTGATCACCAGTAGAGGCAAAGAACCAGATAATGCCAATTAAGCTTGCGACTAACCCAACATACCAAACTGCCGAAATGATCTGACCATAGCGATCGAGTGGCAATAAATGACTGTGGTGGCGGCCGCGCCATTCAAAGATAATCTCTAACATCCCCATAATCAGCAAGAAGCCAAATAATGTTAGCCCGAGTGAGTAGCTAAGCACGACACCACCGGCAGCAGCGAGCGTACACAAAACAATCCCCGCAACACTGTTCATTGAGAAACTGATGCTTTTCAGCACATGACCGCCGTCCAGTGGCAAGATTGGAAGAAGATTGAATAGGTTTAAGAATGCGTTAAATACTGCAAGGCCAGCAAAGAACATTTCGCCAGTGATTAAGTAAACAATCAGAAGAATGACGGATAATATCAAACCAAACATTGGCCCCATGATCGAAATAACCACATCTTGCCAACGTGTGTTTATCTTTTCATCGCTCAGGGCTAAGCCACCTAAAAATGGGACAAGGTAGATACCTTTGGTCTTCATCCCGAAGTACTTCATCGCTTTTACGTGACCATACTCGTGAAAGACCAAACAAGCGATTAATGCGAGCGCAAACTGAAAGGAAAACAGCCAAGAATAAGCCGCGAGACTTGCTGAAGCTAAAACCACTTTGATCAGCTTGGCACTTTTCAGCGCTTTCATCCCAAGAGAGATAATGCCGATTAAGCTAAAGCGTTTTTCTGGCGTTGGCGGTGTAAAAGGCACTTGCTGTTCGATATCTTTGGTATCGCGGCTACCTTGTTGAATCGTCTCACCATTCACACCGGCTTGATATTCGATTAAGAACGGCTGCCATTTTAATGTGGTTTCAAGTGAGCATTGCAATTCTTGCTCACCATTCATTAGCGTAAACTGGTGACGAGCAGATTCCCCACGCTCCGAATCCGCATCCAATTGTGACACCAACTGGTTGTTCCAAAACAGCTGTTGCCAGCCAGCCATTGAGCCTTCTAAGCGTAATGGCTTACCTAAAAATTCGATGGAAAGCAGTTCCAATGTAATCGACCTATTAATTCGCTATAAATACTGCGCTGATTATGCCAATAAAGACTAATAACTTAAAGTAAATGCTAAATTTGTTACACCGTCACCACCAATAACCCTTTGATGGTTCTAATTTTGTTATCTATTGGATTTTAAAAGTCAGCGTTTGGTGATTTTCTTTTGGTTAAACCTTTGCTTTACCGGATGCCCCTTTCTTTTCTGCGGATAAAGTGCATAATAGCGCCCGTAATTAACACCTAACAATGTGAGTCTACTATGTCTTCTGAAGCTACAATGCTAGAACGCTGTGAATCTAAATGTGAACTATGTGCTGCTGACGCATCACTAACTGCTTACGCTGTGCCTCCTCATAGCCACGTAACAGTAGATTACGGCATCATGGTATGTGACAAGTGCCTAGGTGAAATCGAAGAACCAAAAGATATTAACCACTGGCGTTGTCTAAGCGACAGTATGTGGAGCCAAGTTCCTGCTGTTCAAGTAACGGCATGGCGTCAACTTACTCGTCTTAATACTGAAAGCTGGGCGCAAGATGCGCTAGACATGATGTACATGGAAGAAGATCAAATTAACTGGGCAATGACTGGCATGTCTGCAGACGACAAACCATTCGATTGCAACGGCGTTGAACTTAAAAAAGGTGACGACGTAACGGTTATCAAAGACCTTCCAGTTAAAGGCACTAACCAAGTAATCAAGCAAGGCACGGTTATCCGTGGCATCAGCATTGGCGATGATCCTAAGCTTGTTTCTGGTAAAGCGAACGGCGGCCAATCTATGTACGTTATCGCTGAATACTGCCGTAAGAAGTAATCACAAGTTACTTTCGACAGATATAACAAAGGCGCTCAGTTGAGCGCCTATGTTGTTTTGGTCAATAAGCATGGTGTAACGTTTGAAGTTTCCAGCGCAAGAGGTAAATCAGCTATTATCGATATGTTTTCTAAATTCAGAGAAAAAGATACTGTCTTTATTAAGTCCGAAGTCATCATCGCATTTCTTCAACTCATCATTAATGGCCCCACTGAGTATTTTATTTAAACGTCTAATCTCATTGCTATAGCTACGATAATCATTTCTATCCATTGTCTCTTTGTTCGCCAATCCAATAATATAATTTGCATTTTCAATAATTTTATCAAAACCTTCATTTCCTAATTCATTAGAGCCACCTTCATGCTGAAATTGAACTTTTGATAAAATATCTCTATCACAAGTGAATATGTCACGATAGCTATTAATTTCTTCATCAAATTTCTTAATTTCCATATATTCCAAACCTCTATCACTGCTATTTTTATTAAGAGCAGATTTGGCTTTATCTTTTATTTTGTGAACCAACAAAATCAAGCTATTTAATCGATCTTCGTTCTCTACTAGTTCGACATAGTTACATTTTTTTCAATTTTATTACTTCATGCTCTTTAAGGTGATTTTCACTATCAATTTTACTTTGAATAATATTTTTATAGAATAAAATAACTTCAGATTTAACTGATTCTTCAATTAATCCTACATTCTCTCCAAAAGCATTTCTATCCACTGAATATGTGTTACCTAGAAGTTTTAAATCTATAATTTCACTATAAGAATCTATGGAAACATGTTCTAGAAATGAATAGCGTTCAATGATATCTCTATACGCAACGAACTTGTTATACTTAGCACTTGTTTTGTTATCAATAATACAATTCAAAAGAATTGATACTAATACATTATTGGGTATATAAGCCCTAACTAGACTTGTGTACTTTTTCTCAATTAAAACCTTATTATCTTCTTGTATATTATCGTTATGTGGGTAAGTTTTTATGAACTTTAGTAGTTGATATAAAACTATAAAATAACTTGTCATTTCATTACACTCAAAGAAGTTGTAATGCTTGACTTTTTCTGTCCTTTTTAATTTATCTTTAGATAATTCTCGATCAACAATTGATAGTCCATCATTCTTTTCAGTAATTTTATTCAGTGATTTCTCATGATTGGCTAATAAAGAAAAGAAAGTGTTTTCAAATTGTTGAACTTGAGTTGAGCGTTGTTGTTCCTTTGCTAGTTCTCTTTGTTCTTCGGCAAGTTTTTGTGCATCTAAAACTTGTTGCTCGTGAGCATCGGCTTGCTTCTGGTGTGCAATAGTACTTTGCGCAAGCTCTGTTCTTGTCATTTCGAGCTCTTCACGAGTTAAGGCAAGTTCTTTAAGTGAAAGTTTATGGCTTTCGGTCTGTTGGTGAATAGTATATAAGAGCGCTGTAAAGGATATGAATGACAAGAGTGGAGATGATATGTTATTAAAGAATGAGCTTGCTTTATCCCACCACTCCATTTGCTCCTTAATAGGTTGTATTTCACCAGAAATAAGTGCATTAAATGGTAGGCCTTCTAAGTAAAAAAGCCATAGGTTTACTAGCAAAAATATGATAGTTACTACGGCGACAGAGGGCAGTATAACTGTTGTTATACGTTTTTTTGATTTTGCTTTAATGCCATAATGTGCGTGTTTATTATAAAAAAGCTCAACCCGGTTTTTAAACTGCAAGTTAAGTTCCGTAAGTGTTTTTCCTTCATATTTGTGGTTTTTTCTTAGGCCTTCAACTTCACCTGACAGTGAACCATCAGGCATGATATTTACGGTTCCAGTAAACTGCTTATACCTCAGCGTTTTATTTAATTTAGTCATGCTCTACCTGCAACAAGTTTATATCAATTAGTTCTAACAGATTTAGACTATCAAATAAAGATATAGAATGGTGTTTAGAGTAATAGTGTTGTCTCAGTGTCATACTTTCTTGTGCCCTATATCGTCATGGCAGCCACGTTGCCCATATCAGTTAACCAAGGTAACTTTTTGATGATCGCCAATGTCTACGGCAAGTGGATGAAGAACACGAATATGTCAGACAGTGAAAAGGCGTGGGAGGCGTTGAAGGGGGCGAGTTCTGGTGGGTAAAGAAAAGCCTCGCGAGTGCGAGGCTATATATTAATCTTTTTTAAAGGTCGTATCAAAGTGATCTCGAAGACACCCTTTATTCGCGATCAAACTGCTAACGTCCTTACCATCCAAGTTAGCATATTCGGATTCAAGTAACCCCGAGTTCAACACAACCCTCATGGTGTCCGGGTTCACTGAAATAAGGCCTAAATCAAACAAGGTATGGATGTCTGAACGAAGTAATAAGCCATTCTGAACGTGATTCGTTTCATCACCATTGTAAGGCATGATGTGGGCAGCCTCTAATGCTTCAACCACACAAAAGTCAGTAAAAACACAACGCTTATATTGCTTGATTAAGCTATCACGAAACTTTTTCTGGCCTCTTCGCGCAACGATCTGTCTGAGGGTTCTTGCTCTTACATCTTTCTTGTTCGGAGGTATAAAGCCGTCATGTTCATCACCACCGAGGATATCTTCCTCAGTAAGTTCACCCAAATAATGAAGCGCCAGATCAAGTGAAGCTCGAATGTGTTCCACCAAATCTTGCAAGTCCCCTTTTAGGGGGTACATGAACTCTCTTGGGTTTACGAATACATTATTGTACTTAGTATTCTGACTGCTTCCGTCAACGTCTATTTTGAGTTTACTACCTCGAACTTTACGCTCGATAGTCGGTAGCCCTTTGCGGTTTGACTTCGATTCTGTACATCCGACAAGCGCACCGTTCCCATTCTTATCAAAACAAAGCACGACGTATATGCCATTTGATACTTCTTGCCCCTTAGGAAGTATCGAGACGTGAGTAACGAACGGAAATAGTGTGGCACCTCTTGATTCTTGGAACCTAAAAGTATGCCCGCGGTAGCCCTGGAACATTGTTTCGAGTTCGCTTTTGAGGCTCAAAAGTGAGCCTTTAACAGACGCAGTAATCGGATCGTTTGTTTTTATTCCCGCACCTTTTTTAGGTGGGTTAATTCTTCTGAATTCACAGACTTTATTAAAGTGTTCTATCAACTTAACTACCTAGCTCTTTTAGAAGTTATCACGGCATTCTATCGAATAAAGTTCTTAGCTTTCAATACTGTGAGAACCCAAGGATAGCTTTAATCTTGGAGGTAAACGTAGACAACACACCTTGTTTACCAGGTTTTTGCGGACTGGTTGGTTTACTCTCATTAAGAACGTGCGTTTGCTTGCGCTCCGTAGTCAAGGGCTTGTTTGTTGGCTCACTAAGCATCGCAGTTTGATCAACGATTGGTTCAAATGGTTCTGGTTTCTCGTCCATAACACTCGCAAAGTGAGTGTTTTCGTGACCATTGACCATCAGATCAGATTGCTGAGATTGAAATGAACTATCATTATTGGCTGCTATGGAAGGGTCGATAGCTAGAGGCTCTGATTCCGTCGGCTCTCTATCATATGATCTCTTTAACGAGGTACTAGACAACGTTTCAGGCTTTACTACTGAAAGACCTTTCAGCTTATTTTTATCTTTTTTCACTCCCCGGTTATTAGCAGGTAAGGAAAACTCTTCGCCCATATAAATGCAAAAAAACTCAGAATAATCACAGTGGAAGATGTGTTTTTCATTTCGATCCTGGCATCCAATGAAGAAAGCCGTCGTAAAGGCACTTTTATTCTTCGCAGCTTCAATAGCTAGCTTTATCTCTAGCTTACAGCCTTCTTTATCTCTGGGACTCCATTCAGATGTATTTAAGTGAACTTCAAATTGTTTACGGGAGTTCGGTTCTATCTGATACAAAGTCACGATAATTAGATCATCTTTAATTACTGGCTCTTGGGTAAATTTCAATGCTTTGTAGAAGATATGATTGTCTATATACCTTGAATCTTTAAACCAACCAAGCTCTTGAAAATATTGATGATACTTCCTCGTGTAACCAAATATAGTTAAGTCTTTATCTTTGGCTTCCTCGGTACTTTGAATATAGTAATGCGCTGCCCCCGAAACATAATTAGTGCGTTGGGGATGACTTCCACCGGATGAACTACTTCCAGAATTACTTTTTGAGAGCTGCTTGTTTTTTAGAGTCGTGCTTGACGGGTTCGTCTGATGCTGTTTGTCTTTTTTCTTACTGTGAGGTGTCGTAATTTCTTCTACGTAAGGTAGAACCCACGTATAGTTTCCTTTAGTATCAATTCTTCCCTTACCGCCATGCTCGTCGCTGTAAATACAATTAGGAATATGGTTCTTGATTCTAAAGTGTGGAGGTTGTTTATACGGTTGGAACTTGTTCACGCCAACTTGTCGCATAGAAAGGCAGGCAACAGGCTCTGCGTTGCCATTACAGTATACGTTTGGACATTCAAAATTTTGTTTGTGTCGATTAACGTATTCATCACCCTCCTTCTTAAGCTTTGCAGCATACCAGATTTCATTTGTGATTCTGTTAAAAGCCCTATCCATAAAACACCTCAATAAATGAAACGGTTCTCATATATTGGAATGCGAGCAAACAAAACACAATGCTTGGATCAATTAATCAGACTTAGATCACTTAGCCGTGACTAACTGATAATTCAAGGAATTCTGCAATCGTCTTGAAGGCTGGAAACGTATCTACAAGATAATTCCACAAATCGAAATGAATGTAGTGGTCCACCAAGTAAACTAATACGCCAACTAGAAAGAGAAAAAAGCAGAGCTGAAATTTTTGAAAGCGGTGACGACGGTCAAGCTCTTTAAATTCTCCCCGAATCGCCCCATGTTGCTTTGGGTACTTGCGCTTTAATCGAGCCTCTTGATCTCTGTATTCTTTTTTTAGCGACTTTAGAGTATGAAGTTGGTTACAAACAAGCAAAAACATCATCAGGCCATAGATCATAGCGGCGGCATACAACAAGAAGTCCGCCGCTAGATTTTTAGCGTTAGCGTCAATATTTTGCGATGACAACCTAAAGGCGACTAACCCAATAGATACAGGAATACCGAGTGCTTTAGTCTGAATGTCATTAAACGTGTCATTAATTTTGACTATGAATTCGCGCTTTTTCTCTTGATATTCAAGCCTTACATCATCAAAGGAAAATTCACTAACATACAGGTTATAGTCTTCGACGAGCTTAGCGGATATGTCACCAAAATTAGCAATGAGGTGTTGGAAGCGCTTGTTAGAGTCAACTGACTTCAACTGATCATACAGTGCAGCTTTAAAAATCGCCTTCCTTTGGTCTTTGTGAGTCTTTTGACCAAACCACGTATCTACCTGAGTAATACCATCAATACCGTGCTCAATGTCTTTTAAAGAATAATCACACTCTATATTCATTCGCGCTTTATGGAGAAAAATGAATGTCTTTTTATCTGATGAAGAATCTTCCGAATGATCTGACGCCTTTTTCAAGCAGTTAATCAGTTTCAAGACATCTAGATAACATTTGAGCGTTGGCTCTGATATGTTTTCACTGTCCCCAAGATAAACTGACTTAGACGAGTGAACATAAAAACAAACCGGTGCCTGAGTAAGGTTTTTAGGGTATGAGAAAAAGTCTTCCCACTTTAAATAAATCTCATAGCCAGCTCGCATCAATTGGCTTGGATCCAGCTCAACTTTACATGTTTGCCCTTCTAAGAGCTGATCGGCCTTAAAGTAACTTCCGTTAACGTCGAAAGGAACTGACTCATCATCTAAACATGTAAGTAAACTCTTAACCTCAGCAGTTACGTCGATGAAGAGCTCAAAAAAACCATCATCTGTAACTACTGTGTTTTCGTTCTGCAATAGATAAACTAGCTGTTCAAGTTTTTCAGGGCTACACATTATCTTTCAAGCTGCGCTTCAAGGTTCTCTGGAATCTTCTTAATAGTTAGTTCACCTTTCTTATAGAAAACTGATTTGTTAAGTAGATCACTAGAAAAGCTTATTGACAAGTCTTTATTTTTTCCGACATATCGTTTTAGACGATTAAGCTCAGTTTTGTCTGGTGTAATCTCATTGTTAAGGCCATAGAGCTCACCTTGACTAATTGCCAATAACCAATCTTTTTCGTCGTCCTCTTGTAGATACTTCGTATCAAGGTAAGTCGATAAAGAGTCGAGCTTTATAGCGCTGTTCTCAGCACTCCACTCTGAAATCTGCTCGTGTACAGCAGCCTTAACTATTTCCGTTTTGTCATCTTCGAACTCATGATGTTCACAATATGCTTTTACACATTTAACTAGAGCTCGGGTATCATCTCTTGACTCTGTGAACTCTTCACATCCGATAAATTTTGCAAAGTAGTCTGTAACCTTCTTTGCTTCTTTACCAATCTTGAATGAGATATAGCGTGCAGACTGTTCGTTTTCATCAGACCATTTACTTAGGTTGATTCGAGCTGCCATGTGTAGCTTATCTAAATCAACACTATCAAATTGTGCTAACTCTAATTCATCGATTCGCATTACTGATTTTTGACGAAGTAGTACGACGCTCAGGAAGTGCTGGCCTTGATGGATGTAGTGGTTAAACCAAATATGGCCACCTTTTGCTTTTGGTGCGCCTTGAAGCTGCTTTTGAAGACAACGAGCAGCTGCCACGGAAAACGCAACAAAGTCATCGAACTTAGACTCTACAAAATATTTGCTTAATAAGGACTCAAAGTGCGGTGTAGGATCATCGCTATTTTCTGCTTTGGCGAAGTGTCCGGTATTTAGGCCCGTCGAATTAAACTTTTCATTAATTCCTTTACTAAGCATATTGGCGGAGTCATTGATTGCATTTTCTGTCTTGCGATCATCTAAATCAACTTTGGTGTTGTTTTCTTTTTTGATAACGTTGTGGAGAATTACGTTGAGGATTTCCATGTAAAACCTAGCTGGTAATAATTTTTCCGAGAGAGTACACAATTCTCCAGAACAGCGTAAGGCTTATGACCTAGTTTTATGAAACAGATTACGCATTTTTGAGAATTCAGCCAAAAGTTGCCCCAAACTTGCCCCAAAAATTTCACAAAAATCTCCAACCCATTGATAAGTTGAAAACAATTATGGATTCAGCACAACCCGCTAGACATGATGTACATGGAAGAAGATCAAATGAACTGGGCAATGACTGGCATGTCTGCAGACGACAAACCATTCGATTGCAACGGCGTTGAACTTAAAAAAGGTGACGACGTAACGGTTATCAAAGACCTACCAGTTAAAGGCACCAACCAAGTAATCAAGCAAGGCACGGTTATCCGTGGCATCAGCATTGGTGACGATCCTAAGCTTGTTTCTGGTAAAGCGAACGGTGGCCAATCTATGTACGTTATCGCTGAATACTGCCGTAAGAAGTAATCACCAGTTACTCTCGACAGATATAACAAAGGCGCTCACTGGAGCGCCTTTGTTGTTTTTAACGTCTAGGAAGAACCCCTGCACCCTTAACCCTTATTTAAACAGTTCATATAGTAGTCGGGCCAGAAGTGATAAATGAGTTTGGCCTTATTAGACCAATCGACAACAAGGCCATCGACCCCTGCCCCAAATTGATAGAATTTCATTAAGTCACATGTTTCGAAAGTCGTGAAACGAGAAAACATACTCGCCCAGATCTTAGACTTAGAATTGTCGATTTCTTTGACTTGTGTTTGATAGAGGTGCTCGAACCCAGCAACCTTATACCCATCGTCTGCAAGTTGCGCCAAACCTCGCAAATATTGATCAAAAGAAAGCTTATCTTCAATCGGAGCATTGTATGAAATATAGAGATAGAGGAATTTAGCGTTAGGGTCACCGTGCTCTGCTGCATACCAAAGGCGATTCAGTCCGCGTTTTTTGTCCCCACAAGCATAATAGTAACTGCCTAAAAAGTAGTACTTGAATGTGATCATCTCAGGGTATTGTTCAAAACTGCTGTCATCAAGCATTTCGAGTAAGTCGTTCGATTTCTCAAAATCCAACTTAACACCAATTCCATAACGATATTTCAATGCCGCAAGGTAGTAATCAATCGGTTCAGCGAGTTGCTCAACATTGATTGACTCTAGTTCCGTCTCTATTCTGCCTTGCAAAGATTGCTTGGCCGTTTGCTGGAAAAAAGGTACGCATTCACTCGCCAATGAAGAGAAGGAAATGAGTAAAGTCAATGGAGCCAAAAGTCTTATGATATTCATTAGATTAACAGTTGCTTTGTAAACTCAACCCATCATGAATTGATGTGATGGCAATATCCAGACTCATTATTCATTTACGTGCACGATATGGCTATTTGGGTTACTCAATCTTCCCCGCTACCGTTTGGATGCGCTCAAACCTACCTGCAGGTGTCACCCATGCTGCAACGGCATCAATGTGTTCGAGATCGCCTGAGTACTCAAACTGCCAGTGCCCATCGTCGCTTCTGGCTTGTTGGCGTGCAACCGCGATAAAGTCATGCTCTAGCGTTTTGCCTTTGTTCTCACCGGATCGGATGATGGTAGTTTGATCATTAGAAAGAAAAACGATCGTCGCGTCTAACGTTTGTGAGCTTGCAAACTTAAGCTCAAACTTTTGTCCTTTTCTCACCAAAGTTAACTGATTCGCTTCGGCTTGGTGGTTATCTGGTAGGTTTCGGTTTACCCAATTGAAATACCCCCGCCACTCTTTACCGTCAACGACGAAGCCGGGTGTATAAACGCTCGATACGACGTCATACGCTTGATACAAGCGTTGAAGCTGCGAAAACTCGGGTTTTGCGAATTTATCTTGCCAGCCTAGGTAATCCCAATAATCGACGTGATAAACGATGGGAATAATACCGTTCCATAACTCGTTATGAGTTTGCAGCTTAGAAACGTATTTATCGGCTGGTGGACAACTTGAGCAACCTTCAGAGGTAAACAGCTCCACTACTTGTGCCGGTTGACCTTGATGAGTCCAAATTTGCCCGGCCGATATGCTGCTCACAACAGAAAGTGCTAACAATGCAGTCATACTCTTCACCTCTTCAAATTTTACATTCTTGAAGAGATTGACCGCCTTGCTACCCGACAACTTTCGCGAGACATAAAAAAACACCAGCTATCTCTAGCTGGCGTTTTTAAAATCTGTTCGTTTAAATTAACGATATAGACCGATATCTTTTTGCATATGACCAGACAAGTCATTTGCGTAGTACGCACGTGGCTCGCTGTTGTCTGTAAATAGAATATCTAATAAGTGTGCAATCAATCCTTTGAAAGAAACCGAGTAGGTTTTTTTATCCATAGAGATAGGTGCTTCGATAGTACCGATTTGCATTGCTTGTGCTGCCATGATTGCCTCTCTATAAATTCGTGTAATTCGTTTCGATGGGCTAATAATAGGCAATAATTATCGGCTCAAAAAATGACTATTTTTGACTTTTCGGATTAGTTATTTTAATGAAACAATGCATTAACAGTCTATTTTTTTGCTCAATTCATTTAATTTGAATTTATATTCAAATACGCACGATTTTAGCGAATAAATATTTTATCGTTAGTTTTAACTCCTGCTTTAGATCACAAGTTTTTTACAAACATTAGCAAACTAAAGCAGGATGTGTGTCGCAAGTTAATTAGTTTATTTATCGATAGTTAACTTACTTTCTTCTAAATCATTACGCTGTTTGATGACTGAAGCAATCACCGCCACTGTCATGGTTGCCAATAGCACAAGTAATGACACTGCCGTTGGGATTTCCCACTCAGAGCCGACTAGCATCATCTTAGTACCAATGAACACCATGATGAATGACAGCGCAGGTTTTAAGTAGATAAACTTATCCATCATTCCTTGCAGTACAAAGTACAAAGAACGCAGGCCAAGTAATGCAAATACGTTAGCTGCTAGCACAAGGAACGGTTCTCTTGTTACCGCAAAAATAGCTGGAATCGAATCCAGTGCAAACATCACGTCCATGAACGCAATAACAGCGATCACGATGAACATAGGCGTTACGGTACGTTTGCCCTGCTCTACCACCGTTAATGCATTGCCTGCATAACTCTCACTCACAGGAACGAACTTGCGAATGATACGTTCTGGTAGTGGGTTGATTTCGTCATCACCTTTGTCACGAGCAAGCTGAATACCCGTCCAGATTAGGAACAGTGCAAATACGTACAAGATCCAATGGTACTCTGCAAGAAGCTGTGCGCCGACCGCAATCATAATGCCACGAAGTATCAATGCACCGATCACACCCCATAGTAATGCTCGTGGGCGTAAATGCTCAGGGACCGCATATTGATGGAAGATGATCGCAAACACGAATAAGTTATCGACGCTGAGCGATTTCTCTAACAGATAACCAGTAATGAATGACAAGGTTGCTTTTTCTGCTGTGTAATCGCTTCCTGGCGCGTATACATCCCAAAATAGATAGATGGTAGCAGCGAACAAGAATGCCAAAGCGAACCAGAATACACTCCAAACAGCGGCTTTACGGATAGTGATGTTACCACCACGAGTTTGCCAGATATCAAGTGCAACGAGCGCAAGTGTCAGTACACCAAAGCTGAAATAAGTAACTGGGGTCATGTTTCCTCCAAAGGCGGAGGGATCGAAGGATTTAGATGTGTGTGACGATCCCTACCGCAAACAAACAAACTACTCAGCCTATATAAGCAAAGTAACAGTTGATTACGTTGGTCTCGTCGAAATATGACCGATGAATATCGTTGTCATACTTATACTTACCGGATAGAACGACGTCTAACGAGATGACGATAAGTAAACCAGAGGCGACTACTCCCCAAACACGGCGGATTTTATTCCTGAAATCGTGATTCGTCTAGCAATAAAATCAAAAAAGGAGCAAATAAATGCTCCTTTTTTACGTTTGCCTTATTGTCTGGTGGTTAAACACCGCTGATAGGCACCAAGTAAGTCAGTGCGGACCACACGCCAATCCAGCTGACGATCACGACCACATCAATCCAGTCTCGACTCCACATAGTTTCCCCTGAGTATATCCATACATTTTGTTTACTCAGGAGAAGAAGTAGCAACCTTTATGCCAGTGGTTGATATTTGACCGCCTTGCTTTCTATTTAGTACTTCTGGCTTATCTGTAAGTAGCTCTATAAAGCAATCGGCCATCGAGACACAAGTGACAACACCTTCGCCTTTCATATTGAGGATTGCTTCGTATCCCTCTTTACCTTTCATTGTGTATGCGGAAGAAGAACCTACGTAAACTCGATTAAGATCAAGTATTTGCCATTCACCTTGTTGGTTACGAACTTTAAGGTTCTGTACTCGCTTACCCTGCTCTGCCTCAAACTGGTAATCGAAGTCTAAATTGTAGGTATATGGGTACGAGCCATCCCCAGTGCCTTCTACGCCATTATTAAGCGCATTATTGATTGCACCTTCTAAAATAAGCGGCAGGTATTGTCCTTTTATCTGATAAACCCCAATTGGAACGGCAAATGGCAGGAGCTTACCGGCAACATCTGCAACGGATACATCGCCAGCGTTCAGAGAGTTTCTCACGCCACCGGCATTATGAATCGCAAACTCAACCTCATAGCCCTGTTTGTTCATCACATACGCAAAGGACTCTGCCACCATAGGCGCGAGATCGCTTGGCCCTTGTTCATCAGGCACACGTATATGGCGCAACTTATGGTTAGCATTCGCAATGATTTTTTTCTGCAGTGCACGAACGCGAGAAATGTAACGCTGCTCCAAAATCGACTGGGTTTCGCGGTCTTTTTTACAAACACAAACATTTGGGTGATTATCGATGAACTGTCGTGCAAGTTGGTATGGCAGTTCATCGTGCGTTCCACTCATCTTGGCATCAATAAATAATCGGCGGCCAAGCAACAACTCATTCTTACCATTAAAGGAGTGAATCGAACCATCATGATTAAATTCAATGTCACAGTGTCCAAGGCTTAGCGCGTGATAACCCGCTTGAACCACATAGGTTTCATTGACTCTTACGCCATAATCGTCATCTTTGGCTAGCCCAAGCGCACTAAAGTTACCTTGTAACCTATGACTGTGCCCTCCTACAATAATGCCAATGCCAGAAACGTGATTGGCTAAGTCGAGGTCTGCGTCATAGCCCATGTGGCTGAGCAAAACGATTTTGTTGATGCCTTTTGCATTGATGGCTGTTACGGTCTGCTTCGCCGTTTCTATCGCATTAGTAAAAGGCGTATCGAAGTCAGGGTTTGATATGTCAGCCATTTTGTCGAGAGCTAACGAAAAAATGGCGATGGTTTCACCGTTAATCTCTTTCTCTATCCATTTTGCAGCTTGGCTGTCAGGGTTGTAACTGACCACATTCGGACTGTCGGATAAACGGATTGGTTTGGTTAAAAGCTCGTTGGACAGATCCCAGTTTCCGGCAAGCAGTGGGAAATCGATTTTCTGAACGAAGTGCGCGACAGGTTCATTACCCATGTCTAGTTCATGGTTGCCGAGCGCCATCGCATCAATGTTTAAGCAATTGAGCATAGTGGCATTGGCTTCGCCCTTAAATAACGAGAAGTAAAGCGTACCTTGGAAACAGTCACCAGCGTGAAGAAACAAAAAGCCTTTGTCTTGCGATTGTGCTTCGTGTCTAAGCTGTTTCACTCGCGTGGCAATGCGAGCAAAACCACCGGCACTGACAAAGGGTGAAAGCGCTTTGCCATCCACATTAATCGTGAGTTGTAGTGAGGTTGGCTCGAAGTATGAGTGGGTATCGTTGATATGTGCGATTCGTAGTAGTGTCGTTTTATTTTTTTTATTTGTCATATTTATCTCTCTTTTCAGAGTCATCGTACCGCAATCAATGTGACAGATTCAT
The DNA here is from genome assembly GCF_003970385.1 of Vibrio aquaticus. Taxonomy (GTDB): domain Bacteria; phylum Pseudomonadota; class Gammaproteobacteria; order Enterobacterales; family Vibrionaceae; genus Vibrio; species Vibrio aquaticus. The sequence continues at coordinate 207,410 of NZ_RXZH01000001.1, forward strand.
TATATTTCACACTTTTATTGAACATAGTGTTTCATATACATCCTATCTTTGAGTTTGATCGCTATTTGACGCAACTATTCTTCCCCTGTAAACCGTGCAACTTTGTGAGCTAAATGTCTGCTATAACTGGATTTTTCTATTATGCTTAAATCAGTATCAGCGTAATGGAGTGATTCAATGAAGCTTGAGCGAATCGAAATTTCTGGTTTTCGCGGAATCAAACGCTTATCGATTGCTTTTGATGAACTCACCACTTTGATTGGTGAAAATACCTGGGGCAAATCATCGTTACTCGATGCCCTTTCTGTTGCCTTGCCACCTGAAGGCATTCCTTATCAATTTGAGATGACCGATTTTCATGTGGACTATTCCATCGCTCATCCTCAAACTCAACATCTTCAGATTATCTTGAGCATGGTTTCAACCGATAAAAATGAACTCCATTCTGGGCGTTATCGCAAAATAAAGCCGATTTGGATTCGAGATGAGCAAGGAACAAACCGAATCATTTATCGCTTGAGTGCCTCTAGAGATGGTTATGACATCGTCACACGCTATTCCTTCTTAGATATTGAGGGCAACCCGATGATGTTGCATCATTCTGAGAAGTTAGCCCAAGAGCTGATGTCTCTGCATCCAGTGATCCGCCTCAAAGACTCGCGCCGCTTTGAACGCCCAATCAATAACAGTAGTGATGTCAATTCGCGAATCGAAAAACGGATCAATAATACCTGTCGCCGGTTGATGGCGGTGCCTGGCCATGTGAATAAAGGAGAGATGCGCAGTAGCCTTAATTCAATGAATGCGTTGGTAGAACACTACTTTTCATTTAAACCCAACTCTCGTAAAGACCTGCGTAAGCAAAGAGATGGTATTTTCTTTAGTGGTGCGCCAAGTAACAAAAGCATCACCGAGGTGGTTGAAGAAACCAATGATAAATCGACTCGCCTACTTTTTATGGGCCTTCTCAATGCGTATTTGCAAGCAAAAGGCCCTACGACGCTGCGCCGATGTGCTCGCCCGCTTTTGATCATTGAAGATCCAGAAGGTCGTTTGCACCCTACCCATCTTGCCCGCGCTTGGGGTTTGCTGCAATTACTGCCAATGCAAAAGGTACTCACAACTAACAGTGGTCAACTACTCGGGCAAGTTCCCCTTAGAAGCATCCGGCGTCTTGTCAGGCAGTCTGATCGAACCATCACTACCTATTTGTCTGACCAAAACTTAGGGAAAGATGAACTTCGGCGCATTGGTTTTCATATCCGTTTTCATCGCTCTGGGGCATTATTTGCTCGATGTTGGTTGTTGGTCGAAGGTGAAACGGAAGTTTGGCTATTCAATGAACTTGCTAACCAATGTGGTTATAACTTGGCCGCTGAAGGGGTTCAGATTATTGAGTTTGCCCAATCCGGGTTGAAGTCTTTAATTAAGGTAGCGAAAGCATTTGGTATTGATTGGCATGTAGTGACCGATGGTGATGCGGCAGGTAAAAAGTACGCAGCTTCAGTAAAGGCGCAGCTTGGTAATGATCAGCAAAGGCACAGACTGACTGAACTGCCCGATCGTGATATCGAGCATTATATCTACAACAACGGCTTTGAAAGTTTCTTTAAAGACATGCTGAAAATACCACTCGATCATCCTATTCCTGCCAAAAAAGTGGTGGCACGTGTACTGAAGAAATTTGCTAAACCAGACCTTGCGCTGGCGATTGTTTCTCAATGTGAGGAGCGTGGTGTTGAAGGGATTCCATTATTGTTGCGATGGACACTAAAACGTGTGGTTACCATGGCGAACGGAAATACCTAGCGTTAGAGAATAAAAAAGCGGCATCAAACTTGATGCCGCGTATCAAAAAAACTGCTGATACAAACCAATCGGGGGTAACCTTACGCTCTTTCAGGTAAGAGGTTCGGTTGACACAATCTACTAGCGAGTTTGTAAATTCGCACGAGTTTGTGATTGTTTGGACTTTTGGTGCAACCATACACCGCTGCTCTTCATTAGGTATCCGAAGATGCCACCAAGCACTAACGAAGGAACAACCAGCTTCCAATCACCAGAAGCGGCAAACGTTGCGCATGAGCCAATGAACGTACCAGGGATATAACCTAGCCATTGTTGTTTCGCTTGTACGCACATGAAAAATGCAACAACTGCAGTAATGATGTAGCCTAAAATTTCAAAAGAAGCGAACTGTGAAGCATGGATAATCACCATCGCCCAAAATACGCCGCTCATATTGGTTATCAAACTTTCTGATAACCCTCTTAAGCCATCATTTGGAGAAGCAAAATAGCTGGTACAACCTAAAAAGCCTGCCCATGATAGTAATCCCAGTGAGACTGCTATCCATCCCCATAATCCAGATAAGATGCCGGTTGTTAATGAAATTGCGACTAGAGTGCTCATTACGCCTCGCTCAGTGTGTGAATCACACATCAAAAGTTCAAGTCCGCATACTAGGTAAGTTAAGCACTTTTAGAAACAACACAGATCACACTAAAATGAATGCAATTGTATTTATATTTCATATTTGTGTGACGCAATCGTTATTTCAACAGAAATAGGAAATATCAAAAATTCGCTAGAGTACTGATGGTTTACCTTTCATCATCCTAGCTCCCTCTCGTTTGATACATTCAACCAGTGGGTTTTCAACCATATCGGCACGCCAAATGAACGACAGTGTACGTTCCATATTCAACTCAGGAACGTTCAGTGCAACCAATTGACCACTTTCAATGAAACGTTCGACATCAAGATATGGCAAGCAAGTAATGTATTGACCGTGTTCCACCATGCTGCGAAGAACAGGCACGTGTTCGTATTCGCGCCAAACATCTAAATCTTCAATTAAATGGTTAATTGAACTATCAAAAATTTTGCGAGTGCCACTACCATGCTCACGCAGTACCCATTTGGCTTGCTCTAGTTGGGCGAGGCTGACCGTTTCTTGTCTTGCAAATGGGTGATGTGCCGCGGCAACCACGGTTAAATGGTCACGACACCATACCTCTTGATCAAGACGATTATCATCACAGCGCCCTTCAATGATGCCAAGGTCATATTTATAGTCGAGTACACCCTGAATGACGCTATCGGTGCTTTTTACTTTGAGCGAAATACGCATCTCAGGAAATGAGTTATCAATAATACTGATAAGGTCAGGAACTAGGTGTTCTGCAGGCGTTTGACTCGCGCCGAGTTTAACGTGACCACTGAGTAGATGTTGTTCGTAAAACCCCATTTCAATTTGCTGAGCGTCTTGTAACAGACGTTTGGCCTTCGGTCTTAACCACATTCCCCAGTGAGTCAGCGCCATCTGTTTACCTTGACGCTCAAATAGAGGGCGACCCAGCATCTTTTCTAATTGTGCTAGCGACATACTTGTAGCGGATTGCGTTAACGCCAGTTTATCTGCTGCCAGACTCACACTGCCTGTATCGGCTACCGCATCAAATACCGTGAGCTGTTTCAATGAATATCGCATAGCACTCCTATCCTTGCTGATTATTAGAGTTTGACACCATAACAAACTCATTTTGCTCACGTTTTCACCAATATATACGCAAGCCGTTTCATTCTACTCTCTCGCGACGCTATATCAATATTTTTGATAAGGATTTTAAAAATTATCAATTTTACCTGTAGATGAACGACCCATATTCTGAATGTGCAGCCAACGAGTGGCAGCAAATAAACATAGGAGATTTGAATATGAAGGTGACGTTCTGGAGTGCGTATGGCAGCAACTCAAACGAATAATCAGTGCTTTTCACCCATAGAGATGATGGCGGAAGCTGAAAAGTTTGCCCTGAGTAAAGCAAAGAAAAGCAGTGGTATGACGCTCAGTTTAGCCATCATGGCAGGGGCATTTATCGGGTTGGCGTTTTTGTTTTACATCACTGTCACGACCGGTAGTTCTGACGCTAGTTGGGGATTAAGCCGCTTAGCTGGCGGGCTCGCATTTAGTATGGGACTTATTTTAATCGTCATTTGTGGCGGTGAGTTGTTCACCAGTTCGGTGCTGTCGAGCATCTCATGGGCCAACAAACAGATCAGTTTCACAAAGATGTTGTCGATATGGGGCAAGGTTTATATCGGTAACTTTATCGGTGCGATGTTCTTGCTAGCGATTGTCACAGCAGCAGGTTTGTACCAAATGGATGCGGGTCAATGGGGACTGAACGCTCTGAATATTGCGCAGCACAAATTGCACCACACACCGGTTCAAGCTTTCGCGCTAGGCGTTCTATGTAATCTGCTGGTCTGCTTAGCGATTTGGCTAACGTTCAGTAGTGCAAACGCGCTAACCAAAGCCGCGATGACTATCATGCCAGTCGCGATGTTTGTCTCAAGTGGCTTTGAACACTGCGTTGCCAATATGTTTATGGTGCCGCTAGGTATTGTTATTCAAAATTTTGCTCCAGATTCATTTTGGCAACAGGTCGGCGTGAGTGCTGCTCAATACTCTGACCTAAACATTCAACAGTTTGTATTTGCGAATCTTATTCCAGTCACTCTTGGCAACATCGTTGGCGGTTCTGTCCTTGTTGGCCTCGCGAACTGGGGAATCTATCGCAGACCACAACTAAAAGCAGCAAACGTTCAATCTATTACAACAACTCAAATTAAATCGGCTAAGGAAACAACTATGAACAACAACATCACAGCAAAAGACGTAATGAACCCAAATGCAATTGTACTTAGTGCAGAAATGCTGACTCCAGTTGCTATCGATACCCTACTTGAACAACACCAAGTGAGTGCGCCTGTTTGTGACATTGAAGGTCGTCTTGTTGGTTTCTTCTCTGCCCATGATGTAATGGTCGATCTTTGGTGCCAAGACTACCTACCTGCTAAAGAGCAAAAAGTGGTCGATATTATGGCGAGAGACGTTATCGCTATCGATATCAACGATAAGCTTGTCGATATTGCTGAGTTCCTTTGTGTTGATAAAGAGCAGCTTTACCCAACAACGAGCATGGGCATCGCGACTCAGCTAACAACGCTATCACTTGAAGAGCGTGCTAAGTCGATTAAGGTTAACAAACCTCATGTATTACCGGTATTGGATAAGGGCAAATTGGTTGGTGTGATTACTCGTGAGAATGTTTTGTCTGCTCTTCGCCCTATCTACGGTGAGCGTGTAGCGGTTGTGGAACAGAAAGAACTTGAAACAGCGTAAATTCAAATAATAAAACAACGTTGTCGCTAGGTTTTGGTCAGGAAATAAGTCGCTTGATCAAAAAAGCCCCCAACACTTTCGTGTCGGGGGCTTTCTTTGTCATCTGCGTTAGATTACTTCTTAATACCTTCTACATGCAGATCCATATCTACATAGCTAGAGGAACCCATTACTTGAATATTGAAGTCAGCAAGTTCTAGACGAGTCGTACCAACGAAACCAGCACGCTCACCGCCCCATGGGTCTTGACCTGCACCTACAAACTCAGCGTTGATAGTAATTGGTTTAGTCACGCCGTGAAGGTTAAGATCGCCGTTCACTTCAAGCTTACCGTTGCCTTTATCTACAACGCTTGTACTGTTGAACGTTGCCGTTGAAAACTTAGACGCATCAATGAAGTCTGAACTGCGAATGTGCTTGTCACGTTCAGCATGATTTGAGTCCAAACTCGTTGTATCAACGGTTACTGAAACCTTAGATGCTGTAATATTTGCCGGGTCGTATGAAAATTGGCCATCAAAGTTGTTAAAACGACCTTGGATAAAGCTGTAACCTAGGTGGCTTACTTTAAAGTTTACTGAAGCATGAGCACCTTTGGTGTCAATCATGTAATCCGCCGCGCTTGCACCAAATGGTAATGCCATCACCATTGCTAGTCCGGTAGCAAATAACGTTTTTTTCATTTTGAAGCTCCTATCATCTTGCGTAGCGTGTTGTCTTTATTAATAAAGTGGTGTTTTAAAGCAGCAACGGCATGACCACCGGCTAACAGGATCAGCGCCCATGCTGCGTAAAAATGGATTTCGCCTGAAAGATCTGCTTGGTTCTCAAACAATGCACCTAAGGCTGGTACGGTAAACCACTCGAAGACATCGATTCCTCGGCCGTCTTCAGTAGAGATTAAGTAACCTGAAGTAAATATGACAAACATCAGCCCATACATAATTGCGTGACCGACTTTTGCCCCAATGACTTCATAAGCGACGCCTTCTACTTTTGGTGACGCGGTAACAAATTTCCACACAATTCTAAACAGCGTCAGCGCAGCTAAAAGTATGCCTAACGACTTATGCCAATGTGGCGCAGTTCTGTACCATTCGCTGTAGTAAGAAAGGTCAACCATCCATAGACCGACTGCGAACATGCCGATGATGACAATCGCAGATATCCAATGTATTGCCCGTGATAGTCGATTATAGTTTTTTACTTCCGTTGCCATCTTTAGCCTTAAACGTTCAGTCACAGTTGTTAAAATTAGAGTACATGCGCCCCCTTTCATGCAACAGATTATTTACCATTCTTTACATTGAAAAAATTGGGCTAACTTGATTAAGTCGTTCAAAAATTTTGAAGGAACTTATTTTTACTTTCGCGCCTGACACTCAAAACTCACTGATCTGTTCTATTTCATAGAGTTCATCCGCTACATCAAGGATCTTTCTATCAAAAATAGCTTGAGCATCGGACAAGCCTTTATTGTAAAACGTGGCGCCAAATTTCTTTGTTACAAACTCTAAAAGAAAATCAGCGTCGAACTGCCCGATTTCAATGTCTAATTCATCTTCTAGATAACGTTGAAGTTCCGCAGACATCGCCTGCTTTTGTTGTGACGTAAATTCAATCTTAGACATAAACCCCTCTAGCTCTGTATCTTTTTGCCGATTAAGTGTAACGAAAGTTATCACGTGCATGGTACGCTAACTATGCAGGTTAGTTCATTATGGAGAGATAGATCTTGTTATTGGATGTGCTGGTTCAAAGCGTTAATGAATTTCAAGCTGACTGTATGGCCTTGTGTGAGAAGCACTATCCGACCATTCACAACAAAGGAATGAGTGAACACCACTTGGGTTTAGCGTTTGCCCGCAGATTGTCTCGCACTCTAAATGAGTTTGGTCATGATTATGATTACAAACCCATCGACACCACTCAATCTTCTGAGTTACCTCACCATTATCGAGTCAGTTCTGAGCTTGGTACGGTTTGGATATTAACGTCTCACCTGGTCAGTGCTGGGCCCTCTTGCCGCAAAAAACTGTTTAAGTCTGTGGCACAGTGGCAGCAAGAATACGGTTTTGCTGTTCAACCTAACGATCTCTTGTTACTTCTCACCGACCATTGGATTTCTCGTAGTAAACAAAGTCGAGAGCTGCTTCATTGGTGGACAGGTGAGCTACCGGACGAGATAGATGAGTATCGAACTCAAGGGATTTCGTTATATGAAAGTGACTCGCAGTTGGCACTGTCTCTAGAACAACACTTCAATCTAAGCCCGTATTATGTGAAGTTCACTCACCCATTGAAACGAGCGACTGATAAGCAGTTGGTGCGTAAGTATATTCAGCTTTACTCTGTCATCCAGCTCAGCTAGCGTTTTTCTACCGATTCAACATATTTCTCCGCAAGACCCTACACAATTGATTTCATGATGAGAGCTTAGTCCAGAAAAGACGAAGTTCTCATTTGCAACTAGTGTTAATTTACAATTTCCACATTAAAATTCTAAACTGGCTTAAGTCGATGAACTGATGCTCTCTACTATAAGTAAGAGATATAGATTGACACTTTTATGTCGACGCCAATATTATATCGAATGCCATTCACAACCATGTGTGAAATATAGCTCCTGAGGAAAGAGGTCTGTCGTAGTTATGATTCTCTCAACAAAGCAACAATTTGTTGATTGCCTATTTATGAACGAGCAATCGCAGTTTTGCGCTACTTATAAAGAGCTTACTCTCACCAGTGTCTTTCAGCCTATTTTTGATCTACGTGGCCAACCGATTGGTGTAGAAGCATTGGTGCGAATCCAACACGAAATCGATGGCGCAATTCGTCCAGATCTGTTTTTCCATTCTGATGAGGTTGGATTTGAAGACAAACTCAACGTTGAGCGATTAAGCCGTGTGATTCACATACGTAACTTCGCCCGCTCAAAACTACGCCACTTACACCTGTTTCTAAACGTCTTGCCTTCTGCTGGTGAATACCTAGCATTAGAAAACATCGATTCAAGTTTACTCTCTAAACGTCTAAAAGCATTGGAAATCGATAACAGTCAAATTGTTATGGAAGTGGTTGAACTTGCGGCAGAAAATGAAGAAAGCTTGGCATTAGCGATGGAAAAGCTCAACGAGTGTAAGTTTAATATCGCCGTCGATGATTTCGGTGTTAATGCGTCCAACCGTAAACGCGCAGAAGCGATAAAACCACACATCATTAAGATCGATCGCTCATTAATGCTCGCGTACGTTGCAGGTGATCAGTTCCCACTGCTATCAGGACTCAAGGTAGCAAGATCGCTTAATGCGAAAGTGGTTGTGGAAGGAATTGAAACCATTGAGCAACTGAGCGCCATGCAAGCACTGAACATCGATTACTACCAAGGCTATTACCTTGCAATGCCAGAAGCGCTTGAGGCGGTTTACTTAAGCGAATCCAATAATATCAAATCCCTTGGCGATCCAAGCCAGGTCTACAAGCATTTGTCTCTTTCATAGGACCTCACCCTTAATTTTCACAAATTGATCGAGTTAAAAGTTCTCGCCTCACCTTTCTTAAACTATTTAACATCTAAAAAACGTATTAAACACATGATGTTCCACCATTATTAATACAAAAGTCCATTTATTGTTCTAGATCATCAGACTCTCAACTTCCTCTCGTACCCCAACATAGAATTCTGTACATTCTTTGTCATAGTTTGAAACACTTTCTTATAATCTTGTTTGTTGAGGAAATATCTATGCTGGAGCTCTTAATTGGGTTGGCGGTGACAGTAGCTGTTGGTTACTTCATTGTGAAAGGCTATAAAGCAGCGGGCGTACTTTTAACTGCCGGTGTCCTACTTCTGATTTTAACCGGTATCATTGGCCATACTGTGTTGCCTGCGAAAGTAGCATCAACCGGTAATATGTTTACAGACGCTCTTGAGTACGTGAAATACATGCTGCAGTATCGTGGCGGCGGCTTAGGTATGCAAATCATGCTTCTATGTGGTTTTGCTTCTTATATGACTCACATCGGCGCCAACAATGTTGTGGTAAAACAGTTTTCTAAGCCGTTGTCTGTCATCAAATCACCTTATGTCTTGCTTGTTGCGGCTTACATCGTAGCGTGTTTGATGTCTTTAGCTGTAAGCTCGGCGACAGGTTTAGGCGTTCTGTTAATGGCTACGCTATTCCCAATGATGACAGCAATGGGTATTTCTCGTCCTGCCGCCGTTGCCGTGTGTGCGTCCCCTGCTGCAATTATCCTTTCACCAACCTCGGGTGACGTGGTTATCGCTGCCGAAAAATCAGGCTTAGCATTAGACGTGTTTGCTGTTCAAACCGTGTTACCTGTTTCTATCAGTGCAATCATCGTGATGGCAGCGGCTGCATTCTTCTGGAACAAGTACCTTGATAAAAAAGACAACTCACCAATGGAACGTGTTGATGTGTCTGAGATTGAAGTGAACGCCCCAGCTTTCTACGCTGTGCTCCCGTTCCTACCAATCATTGGTGTGTTCTTGTTTAACGGCCGCACGATTCCTGGTCTACAGTTAGATATCTACACAATCGTTGTTCTTTCGATCTTCATCGGTGCTGTGGTTGATTTCGTCGTGAAACGCTTTGATGGCGAGAAGACATTGGCTGACTTAGAGTCTTGTTACCAAGGCATGGCAGACGCGTTTAAAGGCGTTGTAATGTTGTTAGTTGCTGCTGGTGTATTCGCACAGGGTCTAATGTCTATCGGCGCTATCGATAACCTACTTCACCTTGCAGAAACAGCAGGCGCAGGCGGCATCGCTCTTATGCTAATTCTAACGGGCCTTACAGTTGCGGCGGCAATTGCAACAGGTTCGGGTAATGCACCATTCTATGCGTTTGTAGAACTGGCTCCTTCACTAGCCGCGAAAATGGGCCTAAACCCTGCGTTCCTAATTATTCCAATGCTTCAAGCGTCTAACTTGGGACGCACAATTTCGCCAGTGTCAGGCGTGGTTGTTGCTACGTCGGGTATGGGTAAGATCAGCCCATTTGAGGTGGTTAAACGTACGTCAGTCCCAGTCATTTGTGGCCTTGTGACGGTAATCATTGGTACGTTAGTTCTTGTGCCGATGACGGCATAATCACGGCTATTTCAACGTATATACCTAAAAAAGGGCGCACGATGCGCCCTTTTGTTTATCTACAGAGACTGTTACTTGATGTCGCCGTAACGTTCTAAGTACAGCACTGTAGCTGCCGTACGAGATGGTACTTGTAGCTTCTTCAACAGGCTCTTCATATGTACTTTTACAGTAGACTCTGAAATAAACAAGGTATCAGCAATCTGCTTGTTACGTAACCCTTTCGCGACTTCTTTTAAAATTTGTACTTCGCGGTCGGTTAGCTCGTCAAAAACACTAGGGCTGTTTTCACGCTCTGCTAAGTAGCTGGCGACTTCTCTGCTGTACGCTTTGTTACCACGTAACGAATCCTTTAGCAGCTCAACCAATTCATCTGGTTCGGTATCTTTTAGCAGGTAGCCATCTGCCCCTGCTTTCACGATTGCTTCAATGTCGGCAGGGCTGTCTGAAACCGTGAGTATCACTACTGTTGCATCACACTCATCGGCACGCAGCGCATTTAACGTATCAAGGCCTGACATGCCCTTCATGTTCAGATCAAGTAAAATCAAATCTGGTTTGAGTTCATGGTTTTGAGCCACGGCGTCTGCACCGTTACTCGCTTCTGCAACCACTTCAAATTCATCTTCAAAGCTCAGTAGTTGGTTAATGCCACGTCTCATTAATGGATGGTCATCGACCAATAACACTCTAATTTTTGTCAATGTGGGATCCTTAATTTTTTGCATACTGTAAATAGACTTCGCAGCCGCTGTTTGGCGCAGTCTTAATGGATAATTCGCCTTTTAACCTTGATGCACGCTCTTGCATGATGCTCAGACCGTAGTGGTTGGCTTTTTCTATTTTGGGATCGAAACCAGCCCCGTTATCTTTGACAGAAACTCGAACGTAACTATCAGTTTCATCGCAATCAACCTCGATTAAGGTGGCATTTGCATGCTTGGTCGCGTTGGTTACTGCCTCTCGAATCAATTGTAATAAATGCACTTGTTGATTCGTTTCTAACTCGATGGAAGAAAGTTGATTTTGTAGGCGTATTTCAGCGTCTGTTTGATCAGAAAGTTGTTCTGTCATGGTCTGTAATGCGTTACCAAAACTCCCTTCTTGAATTGAGAGCCTAAAGGTTGTTAAAAGCTCTCTTAATTGGGTGTAAGCGGCTGACAGCCCAGTATCAAGCTCAGTCAAAACGGGTGTGGTTTTGTCTAATGCTGGAGAGTCAGGCAATTTACTCATGCCACGTTTTAGTAGAGACACCTGAATCTTAAGATACGACAAAGCTTGCGCTAAAGAATCGTGCAGCTCACGTGCGATAGTTGCACGCTCTTCCATCACCAAAAGCTGCTCTGCTTGGCGCTGTGCCTGGTTATAGTATATCGCCCGTGAAAGGATCTGAACAAAGTTATCGATCAAAGCTTGATCTGGGCACGGCAAGGCTACTTTCCAGTAAAGTATACCGAGTTCTACACCGTCCAATGACAAGATTTGATTGTGGCAACGGTCTTCACAATCGACGCACTCTTCACCTTCTGATAACACAATTTTTCTTTCGCTAGGTTCATTGATTTCGAGTCGCGCAGACGCAATCCCCTCTAAACTGACAATGTGCTTTAGAATCGCCTCAAAATTGTCTTGGGTGATACGAGACGCGGTCAGCTCTTGGGATGATTGATAGAGTACTCGTAATGAATCGTTCGCATTTTGGAGTTTTTGCGTTTTCTCATTGACTGCTTGCTCTAGCCCTCGATAAAGCTGACCTAAATCTTTTGCCATATTGTTAAACGCTTTAGCGAGAATACCCATCTCATTGTCACTGTCTACGTTCAATTGAATGTCAAACGAGCGCGACTGAATTTGCTCACTCGCCGTCACTAAAGATGAGAGTGGGTTGACGATATGTCGGCGTGTGTAGTGAACCACAAAAATGCTGATAATCAGAACCGCGCCTAAGCCTAACCCACCAACCCAAGCTAGTGAGATAAGCTTTTTCTCAGAGAAGTCTTGAAGCTTAAACACAAAACCATCAATTTGATTAACAAACTTTGCCACTAGCACAAGATAACGTTGTTTATCTTCACTTCTTAACACCTGTTTAAGTTCATGCCAACGTGCAATCAAATTGTAGTAATCGTGGGTAATGTCTTCGGGTACCGTCCAATGCTGCAGGGCTTTCATTGATGGTGAGTAAATAGATCGCTCAAACATTTCTATATGCGCAGCATAGTCCGTCGATTCCGACTGAATGTCATAGGCTAAGCGGTAACTTTGCATTCTCATTGAGCCCGCTACATTGACGGCTTCGGCATCATTAAGGCTTGAAGCCAAGGTCAAAATCGCAAAACTGGTGGTCGCTACAGAAAGCAGCAAGATAGACACCATCGCCTTTGCTACCGTTGTGGTTACCGACCTTTTCACATTTTTTAACATGCGATTCTTACCGCCTTTCTAGAAATTCGTTGGTTAAAGACTAAGCTTAATCATTATTGGCGCGACAATATGTGATCAAGTCACTGTAAGTTTATTGATCTAAAACAAATTTAACCCTGAATTAACCCCTAAGAGGTATTTATACAAATGTGTCAAAAACTACAATTTGTGTACGGATAAATGAAAAGTTATGAACAATCTTTTATCCATAGAAACAATGATTAACGAGTTCAGGTGAAATATTGATAGATCTATCCAAGAGACGCTTTTTTTCAAAACGTACCGTTGACGATACTACTATCCGATTACCTTGGCTTGCAAATGCCTCTAAGTTTACTGAGCAATGTACCCGTTGTGGGAAATGTGCTGAATCTTGCGAGACCAATATCATCATTCATGGTGACGGTGGCTTTCCTCAAGTGGACTTTAATAAAGGCGAATGCACTTTTTGTTACGGATGCGCGAACGCGTGTCCGGAATCACTATTTGATAAAGAAGAAAACAACCCGTGGGAAGCCAAAGCAACAATCCTCGAAAGTTGTTTAGCAACACAAAATGTCGAATGCCGAAGCTGTGGAGATATGTGCGACACCATGGCAATTCAATTTAAGTTAGAGATCGGTAAAGTCGCGCAACCAAATCTAAACCTTGATGAATGTACAGGTTGTGGTGCATGCGTAGCAGTCTGCCCTACTTCGTCCATCAATGTGAGCAAATTAGTTTAAAACGGAAATGTTCAATGTCACTGAATGAAGTGCATATTTCGAGTTTAGTTGTTCATTGTGCTCCAGAGCACTTAGAAACAATCAAAGCTCAAATAAGCGAAGTCGAAAATGCTGAGATTTATGGCGACAGCCCAGAGGGCAAAATTGTCGTCGTGATGGAAACAGAAAATCAAGGGTTCATTACAGACAATATCGAAGCAATCAACAACTTACCAAACGTTTTGAGCACGGTTTTGGTTTATCACCAAATCGAAACAGAGCTTGATGAAAACGAATCAAAAAATAAAAACACTGGAACTCAACATTCCCAGACCGAGGGCGAAGTATGAAGATGACAAGACGAGCGTTTGTGAAAGCAAACGCGGCAGCATCAGCAGCAGCGGTTGCAGGTATTACCTTACCAGCTTCAGCTACTAACCTGATCGCTAGCTCAGACCAAACTAAAATCACATGGGATAAAGCGCCTTGTCGTTTCTGTGGTACCGGTTGTTCTGTTCTTGTAGGTACGCAAAACGGCAAAGTTGTTGCGACTCAGGGCGACCCAGAAGCACCAGTCAACAAAGGCCTAAACTGTATTAAAGGTTACTTCCTTTCTAAGATCATGTATGGCCAAGACCGTCTAACTCAGCCACTTCTTCGTATGAAAGATGGCAAGTATGATAAAGACGGCGACTTCGCTCCTGTTTCATGGGACGTTGCTTTCGACACAATGGCTGAAAAGTGGAAACAAGCCCTTAAAAAGCAAGGCCCATCAGGCGTTGGCATGTTCGGTTCTGGTCAGTGGACGGTAATGGAAGGTTACGCTGCGGCTAAAATGATGAAAGCAGGTTTCCGCTCAAACAACATCGACCCTAACGCTCGTCACTGTATGGCATCAGCGGTAGGTGCATTCATGCGTACTTTCGGTATCGATGAGCCTATGGGTTGTTACGATGACTTCGAAGCTGCGGATTCTTTCGTGCTTTGGGGTTCGAACATGGCAGAAATGCACCCTGTTCTATGGACTCGTATTACCGACCGTCGCCTTAGCCACCCACACGTTAAAGTAAACGTCCTGTCTACTTACTACCACCGTTCTTTTGAGCTAGCAGACAAAGGCTACATTTTTGAGCCACAAACAGACCTTGCAATTGCGAACTTCATCGCTAACTACATCATCGAAAACGATGCTGTGAACTGGGATTTCGTAAACAAGCACACTAACTTCAAGCAAGCGACAACCGACATCGGTTACGGCCTGCGTGACGATGACCCGCTACAAAAAGCGGCAGCAAACCCTAACTCGGGTAAAATGTCTTCTATCTCTTTTGAGGAATACAAGAAGTCAGTTGCACCTTACACAGTAGAAAAAGCATCTGAGATGTCTGGTGTTTCTGAAGAGCAACTTATTGATCTTGCTAAGCAATATGCCGATCCAAACACGAAAGTAATGTCACTTTGGACGATGGGTATGAACCAACATACTCGTGGTGTATGGATGAACAGCCTTGTGTACAACATCCACCTACTAACAGGTAAGATTGCGACTCCTGGTAACAGCCCGTTCTCACTAACAGGCCAGCCTTCAGCATGTGGTACTGCACGTGAAGTGGGTACGTTCGCACACCGTCTACCTGCAGATATGGTTGTTGCTAACCCTAAACACCGTAAGATTGCCGAAGGTATTTGGAATATTCCTGATGGTGTTATCCCACCAAAACCGGGTTACCACGCGGTTCTTCAAGACCGTATGCTAAAAGACGGCAAGCTTAACGCTTACTGGGTAATGTGTAACAACAACATGCAAGCAGGTCCAAACATCAACGGTGAGCGTTTACCGGGTTACCGTAACCCAGAAAACTTCATTGTATGTTCTGACCCATACCCAACAGCAACAGCGCAAGCAGCCGACCTAGTTCTACCTACAGCAATGTGGATCGAAAAAGAAGGCGCTTACGGTAACGCTGAGCGTCGTACTCAAGCTTGGTACCAACAAGTTGAAACGGTTGGCGAAGCGAAATCTGACTTGTGGCAGGTTATGGAGTTCTCTAAACGCTTCAAGATGGAAGAAGTTTGGACTGAAGAACAACTTGCTGCGGCGCCTCAATACCGCGGTAAAACTATGTATGACATGCTATTTGCTAACGGCGTGATCAACAAGTTCCCTATCGAAGAATCTCGTGAGCTAAACGACGATGCGCACCACTTCGGTTATTACGTTCAAAAAGGCCTATTCGAAGAGTACGCTGAATTTGGTCGCGGTCATGGCCACGACTTAGCCCCTTACGATGTTTACCACGAAGTACGTGGCCTACGCTGGCCGGTTGTTGATGGTAAAGAAACATTGTGGCGCTATAAAGAAGGCTCAGATCCATATGCGAAAGCTGGCTCTGGTTGGGACTTCTACGGTAAACCAGATGGTAAGGCTCTTATTATCTCAGCTCCATATGAAGCGCCACCCGAAGCACCTGATTCAGAGTTTGATATGTGGCTATGTACTGGCCGTGTTCTTGAACACTGGCACACAGGTACTATGACTCGTCGCGTACCTGAGCTTTACAAAGCCGTTCCTGATGCTGTTTGTTATATGCACCCAGCAGATGCGAAAGCACGTGGCGTTCGTCGTGGTGACGAAGTCCTGATGGCTAACAAACGTGGTGAAGTACGTGTTCGTGTTGAAACACGCGGCCGTAACCGTCCACCTCAAGGCTTGGTATTCGTACCGTTCTTTGACGCGCGCATTCTTATTAACAAGCTCATTCTAGACGCAACTGATCCATTGTCTAAACAGACAGACTTCAAGAAGTGTCCAGTTAAGATCACTAAGATCGCTTAAATATGAATGCTCTGACTGCTCTTTTTAGGGCAGTCAGAATCAAGAATTTGGCCATTAGGCGGAGAATTAATAATGAAAAAATTTCTAATTGCACTGTTATCTGTTGGTGCTCTTATCAGCGGCGCGGCCGTTGCTGAAATCGACAACCCAGGCGGTATCGGTGGTCTTGAGTCGTTACGCGGCGCAAGTGAGTTAGAAACAACTCGCGCTGCAGACGACTTTAAAAAGTTCCCACGTGAACAAGTACTAGACAGCAGCTTTGTATATCAGCCACCACTGATCCCGCACAACATTCGTAGCTACGAAGTGTCTCTAAATGCGAATAAATGTCTAGCATGTCATAGCTGGAAAAACGCCAAAGAGATGGGTGCAACTAAAATCAGTGTGACTCACTATGTAAACCGTGAAGATGCTGTACTTGCTGACGTATCACCTCGCCGTTACTTCTGTCTTCAGTGTCATGTTCCTCAAGCAAACGCGAAACCGCTTGTAGAAAATGAATACAAGAGTGTCGATGCGCTTAAATAAGCACACGTGAGTAAATAAGAGGCTACCTATGAAATTATTGAAAGCGTTTTGGAAGAAACTAGCTAGTCCAAGTAAAGCTGCCGTTGGTGTGGTTTTATTTATGGGCTTTGCCGGTGGTCTTCTATTCTGGGGCGCATTTAACACAGGTATGGAAGCAACCAACACAGAAGAATTCTGTTCTGGTTGTCACGCACCTATCGTCGAAGAGATCCAAGAAACGATTCACTACTCTAACCGTTCTGGTGTTCGTGCAATTTGTTCAGATTGTCACGTTCCTCATGAGTGGACAGATAAAATCGTACGTAAAGTACAAGCGTCTAAAGAGCTTTATGCGCACTTTATCGCTAAGACCATCGACACCCCTGAGAAATTCCAGGAGCGTCGCGCTCACTTAGCTGAACGTGAATGGTCTCGTTTGAAGAAGAATGACTCTCTCGAGTGTCGTAATTGTCACCAGTTCGAGTACATGGATTTCTCAGAGCAAAGCACACGTAGCGCGAAGCAACACTCTACTGCCCTAGCATCTGGTGAAAAGACTTGTGTAGACTGCCACAAAGGTATCGCTCACAAACTGCCTGATATGCATGGCATTGAAGGCTGGCAATAAGGAGACCTAAGTTATGAGTACTTTAGAATCAGTAATTTGGCACATCCTAGGTTATGGTGCGATGCCATTCATCATCTTATCTGGCTTTGCGTTAGTGGCAGCTGTTTCAGTTTGGCTTCTATCACTTGGTAAAGATAAAGAGGTTTAAGATACCGCCCAGTATCTTTCCTTTAAACGCTAAGACAATTTTGCCTATTTTGTATCTAGCGTAACTAAAAAAGCCACCTCAAATCGAGGTGGCTTTTTTTACCTATCTGGGTTTATGCCTCAGGGTAACCTTGAGGATTATTTGACTGCCAACGCCAAGTATCGGTTGTCATTTCTTCCAGTGAGCGTGTTGCCTTCCAACCTAGTTCATTCGCTGCTTTCGCCGGATCTGCCCAACACTCTGCGATATCGCCCGGACGACGCTCTACGATCTGGTATGGAACTTGTTTGCCAGATGCTTGTTCGAACGCCTTAACCATATCAAGAACACTCGAACCATTACCTGTGCCTAGGTTATAGATATGTAGGCCATCTTTCTTGCCTACTTTTTGCAGTGCCGCAATGTGCCCATCAGATAGGTCCATCACGTGAATGTAATCACGAACACCAGTGCCATCTGGCGTTGGGTAATCGTTGCCGAACACAGATAAAAACTCGCGGCGACCAACAGCAACTTGAGAAACAAACGGCATAAGGTTATTAGGAATACCTTGTGGATCTTCACCTAACTCACCAGTAGGGTGTGAACCCACAGGGTTAAAGTAGCGAAGTAGCGTAATGCTCCAATCTGGATTCGCTTTTTGGAAATCAGTCAGACACTCTTCCACCATCAACTTACTACGACCATAAGGGTTAGTCGCACTGGTTGGGAAGTCTTCTGTAATTGGAACAGAAGCAGGATCGCCATAAACGGTTGCTGAAGAAGAGAAGACGATAGACTTCACGCCCGCCTGACGCATTGCATCCACCAATACCAAGGTACCATTGACGTTGTTATCGTAATATTCAAGCGGTTTCGCCACTGACTCTCCAACCGCTTTTAGGCCAGCAAAATGGATAACTGCCTCAATCGAGTGAGATGTAAGTGCCTCAATCAACGCTTGTTTATTGCGGATATCACCTTCGATAAACGCAGGACGCACACCGGATACCTTCTCGATGCGATCAAGCACGCTAGATTTGCTGTTGTATAAGTTGTCAAAGATAACAGGTGTCATCCCTGCTTCGATCATTTGAATACATGTGTGGCTGCCGATATAGCCCATGCCACCTGTTACAAGAACATTCATATTGCTAACCTTCTGAAATCATTGCCCATAGTGTAAAGCAGACCTTTTACAAAACATAGAGCATATTTGAGACAGAATACAAACCTAGCTCTGATGGAGCACAAATTGGCCTTTACCTTGTGTTTTCGCTTGGTACATTGCCGTATCTGCCGCTTTGAGCCATTGATCAAGATCTTTCTCTATTGCATCCGAATGTTGAATACCAACGCTGGCACCAACTTTAAGCACTCGACCTTTGTAAACGATATCACGCTGTATCACTTCAATCAGTTTTTCGGCCGTATTGGCAATCGCTTCGGCGGTGGTATTTTCGACCAACACAACAAACTCATCACCAGACAGTCGCGCCACTAAATCATGACTGCTAAACATGGCAAGCAACCTTTCAGCGACTTGCTTGAGGACTTCATCTCCGGCATCGTGACCAAAGGTATCATTGACACCCTTAAAACCATCAAGGTCTAGATAAAGAAGAGCAATCCCCTCTTTTCCATCGCGTTCAAGCAGTAACGTTTCATCAAGCACGCGATAGAGCTTCGCTCGATTTGCTAACCCCGTCAGAGAATCATGGTGCGCAAGGTACTCCAATCTTTCCATCTCTTTTAAGCTAGAGAGATCAGAGAGGATATAGACGTAATCATAACGATTAGTGCCATCTGAACTCGCGATTCGAGAGACCTTGACGAACATAGGCACTTTATGACCGGAGAGATGCTGTTCCCAAATCTCTCCTTGCCACTGGCCGTAATTATTCACTGACTCTTTAATCGTAGGCATTAATGAGCTGAACTGCTGCCAAGCGAACGAACTTTCCGCTTTTTTACCAAGTAGAGATTCTTGATTATACCCAAGAAGCCTTGTTACCGCCGGGTTCACCATGGTGATCACATCGTCTTCATTGGTCACCATTAAGCCGTCTTGGCTATTTTCGAAAACACCCGCTGCTAAGCGTTGCCTTCTTAACGCGGCTTCAACTTCAGTAATATCTTGAATCGCAAATAAGACTTGGCCAACTTTGCTTAATTTCGTTGAAGTGATGTTAAGCAGTTGGTTTCTCGCAAACACATCTTTGACCCAGACCTGTTCATCGGTAAATTCTTCGGAAGAGTTGATAGCATGAGAAATGATTGATGTGTCGATCTCGTGAATGAGCTCCACCAGCGTTGCCCCCTTCAAATAGGCGGCCGTGCAGCGGAACACATCACAGGATGCAGGGTTGAAATGGATGATCTCTCCTTTCGCGTTCACAACAATTAATGCATGTTTTACGGTTTCAACCACTTCGTTTGCGAATGACTTTTCTTCTTCTAATTTCCCTAAGGTGAAAGCCACCTGTTGATCGCGCTGACTGAGACGCTCCAACATTGTATTGAACGCATTGACAAGATCACCAATCTCGTCGTTGGCCGCAGGTTGAACATTCAGCGTGGTCTGTTTACGGTCAATAAACGAACGCATGCCTAGATTGAGGCTATAAACGGGACCAACAATGTATTTTTGCACCGTCATGTACAGAACCACACCCGCGACAGAAAGGAGCAAGAAGAACACCAGACTGTTCATTAATGCATTGGTATAGAGTTTTTCAAACGATCCTTTAGAGATCGTTACTCGCAGGTGTGCAATGGTTTCATTTTCGACCTCAACAGGAACAAGCAAAAAGATGTAATCGTTCGCAATAGAATACTGGCTACTCGCAATTTCTTTTCGTTGCAGTTCTGTAGGAACAGGTGCCACCGTATTTTGACGTTCATACATCGCAAAGAGCTGGCCATCTGAGGTATATAGCTTCACTCGATAGACTTCGTCATCCGCCTCAAACGCATCAAGTACCTCTGTCGCCCCTAAGCTGTCATCAAAGAGAATCGCGGCTTGTAAGTTGTAGGCGACCCCTTTTGCCAACACGCTTACGCGGTCGATAAGGTTTCCTTTTTGCGTTTCAAACGAGTTGTAAAATACGTAACCTTGTGACGCAACAAAGATGATCCCTGTAAAAACAATGATTGGAACAATCAATTTACTTTTTAAGGATAAATCACGGAGAAGTTTCATTGCTGTCCTCCTACAACTTCTGCGACACGTAGGAAATTCGAAGATAGTTGGTAACCTTTGATGTTGTCCAAATTCACTTTTGGTCGAATCTTGCCTTTGTGCTCAACTAACTCAATCGCCCCACCATTCTCAGTAAACGATTCCATACCGCCAATCGTCACGGTATTGGTTGGTACACTCTCAATTCTATTGAGGTTTTGCTCTTGGCTAATGTAAAGAACATCACAATCAGACGAGACAACTTTAAGAGGTTTATTGCGGATGAGCTTATCTTGAGTGAGTTTGGACAGAATAGTGTTTACTTTTTCATTATCTTGAACACAGATGTTAATGCTATCCATCTGCGCTTCGTTTTCCCACTGTACGAAAGTGGCAATTCGATACAGATAGACCGCTTTTACTTGATCGGGAGTGTATTTGGCATGAGCCGTCATTGGTGACAAGGTTAACAGCCACAATAATGAAGTGATTTTGCTGACACGACTTATATTAATATGCATAGCTCGCCCTCAGCGCCACATTTTGTTCTTGCTTGTATGCACCATAAATGTCTTCGTAGTAGCCTTTGGTTTCACCGATGTTTTTTATCAGGAGCTCAACAAGCGGCGCATTCTCTGAGGTTTGCCAGCCTAAGCGTGCATCAACAGCAAAAAAGTTATCTAGCTGCCATGAGTTACCATAGTCGATTGCCTGACCTTTCACCACGAAATCAAATTCAATGGCATCAGTCACACTCCAAAGGCTTTGTATCGACGCTAGATGTTGACCATCAATATCATAGTAGTCTTGATCGTTCCCATTACTTGAACCTGAATGACTTGGAGCCCACTCTTGATCAAGGTGAACATAACTGTAGGCACCATATAGCGTGAAGGTATCTGCTAAACGCCAATGTGCCGCGATCTCGACCCCAAATGAATCCACTTCATAGTCATAGGTGCGTTGATAAAGATCGATCTGAGAATAGTCAGGATGCCAGCTGACAAATTCTTGACCAGAAATATGGCTGTACTGACTAAAAAATATGGTGCTATCGAGCTCTACATGAGCAGAGGCGTATCGATGTCCAAGTTCGTATGTCACTACGCTTTCGACTTCTTCAGCTTGGCTAGGCTCAGTCAAAGAGAAGAAATACTCGTAGTCATTTGGATTGGCGTTACAGTCAGAACCTTGTGGGCAGTAGATTCCATTGGCGATATATGAAGAGTTTGTGTCCATATAAGAAGGTGCAATTGCACTTCGCCCAATACCTGCCCAAAGAGTATGAGCGTTGGTTAATGAATAAAGAGCCCGTGCCTGAGGAGAGAGTTCTATATGATCATTTTGTTCAAAATACTCTAATTTGGCGCCAACTACTGTCGAAAGCTTTTCACCCCACGTTGCTTCATATTGAATGAATCCATTAACGATACTATCGGAAGCTGAAGGTATGTCGTAAAGGCGCACGTAGTAATGAACATCATCAAAGTCATAAGACTGTGACTGATAAGTGAAATCTAGATGAACAAATCGGTAGCCAAGTCCATAAGTTATTTTGTGCTCGTCGGTAAAGCTAGTAACAAAGCTCGCCTCACCATCTATGGTCAAATATTTACCGGGTGCGTCATAGGCACTGTCATAGTTATTCTGAAACCACAATCGGTATTGGCCATCTGTTTGTTCAGAAATCGACATCGCTTTATCAAACTGCGCATAGTATGAGTAGCTATCAATATTGGTAGATTCGAAGCTTATGTCGGTTGAAAGTCCATTCTCATACTTAACTTTGTAGATATCTTCATCATAACCAGACTGTTCACCGCCGACTCTGAGTGTCCAATCGTCCGATTTCTCAATAACGATCCCAGCATGGTGCGCGTTCCATCGAACCGGGTTATTGACTGGGTCTCGTTTAGTTGATTTAAACTTGTAGAATGCACGGCCGTAAACATCATCACCTAAGTGAATCCCTTGTCGCGCACCAAGCTCATAGTTACCAAACTGCTTGTATGTACCTGTCACCAACCCGCCCTGAGTTTCTTCAGCGGACTTGGTCACGATATTGATGACGCCATTTTCAGCGTTGCCACCCCAGATCGTGCCAGCGGGCCCACGTAATACCTCTATACGTTCTATGTCTTCGAGCAAGTAGTCGATGTCCGCCCAATATACCCCACCGTAGACAGGGCTGTATAAACTGCGCCCATCTTGCAAAACAAGCATCTTATTAAATAGGCCACCGTGAAAACCGCGGCTTGAAACGTTGGGCTCTACAGCGGAAAAACTACTCACTCTTAGCCCAGGTACTAATGCCAACGCTTCAGCAATTGTCGTTGCGCCGCTGCGTTTAATTCGCTCACCTTCCAGAACATAGACAGCGGCAGGAATATCGGTCAACTTTTGTGAAAACTTTGACGCAGTTTCCATTGTTACATCGAGCATAGAAAGTTCTTCTAAACTCATAGACATAAGATCATTAAGCTCATCACTAGCATAAACTGGTGAAAGTGAAACAGTGACAATAGCGGAAATGAGCGTTCGATATAACATGAAGGTGCCTGGATATATTAGGAACCGCTATTATTTCATTTATCAATTCCAATTAACATACAGCACGGCATATTTTTAGTGTTTGTTAACGAAAAAATGAATCCGATCACTGTTTGTTTTGCTGTTTTGAAACATGTTACCAATCTAAATTATATTTAAGGCCCTCATTGATGAAAAAGCAGTCTACTTATCTCAATTGTGACATGGGCGAAAGCTATGGTTCATGGAAGATGGGGTGTGACGAGCAGGTAATGCCCCATATTGATATGGCGAATATTGCCTGCGGATTTCACGCTTCTGATCCTTTGATCATGAGCAATACGATTAAGCTCGCCATCGCTCACAACGTTCAAATTGGTGCTCATCCTAGTTATCCCGACCTGAATGGGTTTGGTAGACGCAGTATTCCAATGGAGCCTGAAGAAATTACCGCCATGCTGATCTATCAAATTGGGGCTCTACAAGGATTATGCGCAAGTCATAACACCGAGCTTCATTACGTAAAGCCTCACGGTGCACTTTATAACGATATGCAGTCTAACCTTTCCATTTTTGAAGCTGTCGTGTCTGCGGTATCAAGCTATTCACTTCCATTGATGACACTGGCAATTACTGACAATCAACCACTACTCGATATTGCAGATCGTTACGATGTGCCGTTATTGTTTGAAGCGTTTGCTGACAGACGCTATCAAGCAAATGGTTTACTTGCCCCCCGTTCGATGGAAAATTCCGTCATATCGAATCGTGATGCGCTGTTAGACCAAGTTCAACAGATAGTGAAATACGGAAAAGTGCGAACTTTAGATGGTTTTTTGATCCCAATCGAAGCGGACACGCTCTGTGTTCATGGTGACAACGACCAAAGCATTAGATTGATTCAAGATATAAGAAAAGTGATAGAGCAACAAGAGGAGGTTTGCCGATGAATATAGAAACATCAATAGACCCCGTTGCCGAGTGCTCTATTTTAATACGCTTTCATACCGAGCCCAGCGATCATCTTTCTTGGGTCATTGGCGAGATCAGCCAATATTTGAGGAACCAATTGGGGGTTTGGGTAATGAATGTGACTCCCTCGTTCCAAACCATTCTGATCGATTATCTTCCTCATCGACTATCGGTATTTGAGTTTGTTCCCTACTTAGAGCACCTTGTCACACAGGCGCTCACCAATATGCCAGAGTCCCATCAAGCTGATGTCTTAGAGCTACCGGTGTATTACGATTTGTCGGTTGGACCAGATTTAGCACTGTATGACTTAGACGCAAGCGCGGTTATTCAGGCTCATCATGAACAGACGTATACTGTGGGTGCAATTGGCTTTACCGCAGGCTTTGCATTTTTAACCGATGTAGAGCCTTCAATTCAGATGCCAAGGAAAACCAGCCCACGAACGATCGTTCCGAAAGGCAGTGTCGGGATCGCAAACCATCAAACGGCAGTCTATCCATGTGAGAGCCCTGGCGGTTGGAATATTATTGGTAATTGCCCTGTCGATCTGTACCAACCTAACAACCAGACCCTATTGCCTTTTTCGATTGGAACGCGCGTAAAATTTACGCCGATTTCTCATCAGGAATTTACCGAACTAGGTGGGAAAATTTCGGAGGGATGGCAATGAGCATGAACTCTTGTATTGAAGTGATCAAACCGGGTCAGCACACGCTCATTCAAGACTTTGGTCGTTTTGGGTTCGCCCACTTCGGAATCGCACAAGGCGGTCCAGTCGATGACTACGCATACAGCTGGGCGAATCACTTACTCGATAACTCCACTAACTGCCCAACCATTGAAATTACTCTCGGTCAGGCCGAGTTCCTCGTTCACAATAGCTGCGAAATGGCGATTACCGGAGGTGACCTTAACGCTCAATTGGATGGGAATCCTGTCGAAAACTGGTCGACATTCAAGGCACTTAAAGGTCAAAGACTCACATTTGGGTTGCCGAAGAATGGCTTAAGAGCTTATCTCGCCATCAAAGGGGGATTTGATATCCCAACTCAACTTGGCAGTGCCGCAACGGTCACACGTGATTCACTTGGGGGTTTGAGCAACGGTTATCCTCTCGCGCTTGGCGACATTATTCCTTTTCATGACCACACGATTAACGCTCAAACCCGACAAATGACTTTTCGTTATAAACCCGACTACAACTTGCCTTTAGAGTTAAGGGTCATTGAAGGGTATCAAGTGGATGACTTTAGCGAAGGTGCGCTGCAACAGCTCTATCAGCAAGAATTTACGGTTAGCCAGTTGATCAATCGTATGGGGTATAGACTGACAGGAGCGAGCATAAAAGCCCCAGAACACGAATACCTTAGTGAAGGCATTGCGCTCGGTGCGATTCAAGTTCCTCCTAATGGAGAGCCGATTATTTTGTTGAATGATAGGCAAACTATTGGTGGATACCCAAAAGTGGGATGTGTGGCCCGTATTGACTTACCAAGACTGGCGCAAGCGAAGCCAGGGCAAAGTGTCCGGTTCGTTAGAGGTGACTTACTTGGGTTACAAGATGTTTGGGCTCAGTGGGCACGTTTCTTCGGTTATTAGTTAGGACTGTTTAATCACTCGTTAACGACAACGAATGCGAGTGACTAGGCCAGCGTTCTACTGGTGCTGGCCTTACTGTTTTTATTTCAGTGTTTATTGCCCATAGTAACAAGCGAGTTGATTCGGATAGCCTCGTTGCTCAGCCAATTCGCTCGCCTTGAGTTCCACTTCATGGTCACTAAGAGACATGATAACTGGGTGTAACTCTTCAATGCTGCGCTGTTGGTAGTCAAACAAAGACCAAGTAGACACCACTTTGATCGCCGCTTCGAGTGCAGAAGACCCTTTTACCACTTCAATACGAGCATAATGTGCGCCTTCAAAGGTGACATCCGCTGCTCTAAGTGAATCATCACTGCCAGGGATTTGTTGAGCCCCAAAGAGAGGTTGTCCGAACTCGTGAGCTTGACCATAAGATGGGATAAAACGAGCCATGTGCGAAATCGCGCGACGACTGCGTTCAACCACCACCTCTTCATCCCACCCGGCTCGAATTTTCTTTTTCAAACGTAGCGGCAAGATAGGTTGTGAAGAATCCGCAGCGGACGCGACCAAGCCATCGTCAAACAAAGTGATGTCTTTGGTCATGCCGTGTAGTTGGAAGATCCCTCCGGGATATGGCGTAAGCTGCGCCATGCCATTCGGCGTTCCTCTAGGCCCGTGGAAGATAACTTCAGGCCAAAGTTCGTTGCACTGGTCCCATTTGGTCACATAAGCGGCTTTGAACTCTACGAGTCTTTCACGGGGCTTTTTAGCCAGATCATCAATGGAGCCCGTCTCATAGCCACATGCGTTGATCAGGTAATCGACGTCAATAATCTGGTTTGCACCATACTGATTTGAATACTCGATTTTCCAGCCGTTTTGGGTTTCTTCAACGCCAACAACCTCTGTGTTAAGCAGTAGATTACAGTTTGGGATTTGTTCTAATGCCAATGTCGCTGACGCCGCAATGCGAAACACACTCCAACCATGCTCTTCCACTGCTACAACAGGAAATTTCAATGCATCTAAGTCCGTGTGTTTAGCAAATGGGATCATCCATTCATCAACACACTTTGGCTGGTTTGGTTGAGTTTTAACAGCTAATTGCTCTAACTCTTCACGGCTATAGAACCGGTAGTAATCGTTAGGCTCACCGAGCACTTTGTTAGCTGGATCTTGTTCAACCAGCTGTGAGTAACATTTTTGAATGGTAATCAAACGCTCGTAAAGCTCTTCTGGGCTGCCACCATCGGTATAAGGTACGGTGATCACCGTCGGTCTTCTGTTGATGGTACTTGGATAGAGTCGAACCGTATCAATAGACTGTTTAAGTAACTCGATGCATTGATCCGTATCGATTTCACGATAAAGGTTACCACCAGCATGTAAGTGACAGATAGGAGGACCACTAACGAGCCCCGTCCCCTTTTCAATAAGAGTGACCTCTAGGCCCAATTCAGCAATATGCAGTGCTGCAGTCGCACCGCCAATACCACCACCGATAACGGCAAGTTTAGGATGAGTCAATGTTGTACTCTGAGTTTGCATTAATGTGGCTAATTCATTCATTCTCAGCACATTTTACTGATATTCAGTGACGATTAAAATCACATTTTTTGCAAGGGGAATTTGTCCCCTTGTGCCATAAAAAATTTAAAATATTGCTTGACTGATAATTCGATAAGTTCGAAAAAATAACCACTGTGAATAACAAATCTCGCCAAGCGCTTTGGTTATCTTGCTTTGACGCATTTTGAAGTTATCTACAGGCCAAGTTATCCAAAACTTTATCCACTGTTTTTGTGGATAACTGAACTCCTCGGCCTGTTGATTATTAGCTAAACGCTTTATTTATAGGGGTTAGAAGCCGTTTTATTAGACTGTTCACAACTAAAGCAAGTGTGAAAAACGTGCCAGTAGGCAATGTTATCCAAAGCAAGGTATGTAGGGTTGGTTCAAGCTCAAAGCCGAGTACCATAATCGCTCCAACGACAAGTTCAGAGCCAACAATCGCGATAAAACTCGCGACTAACGCCATCAAACCATATTCTGCCCAAATCGTTTGTTGAACGCGCTTCTTGCTTGCTCCTAACGTTCGGTAGAGTTGGATCTCTTCCTGACGTTGACCAAGGCTCAAACGCAACAGCGTAAAGATCAAAAGCAGCCCAGAGAGAACACCAATGGCAGCCAACAGCGTAATTGACCAGACAATCTGAGACAGAAGCGCTTGAATTTTTGCGCCCATGGTACGGATATCCATCAGGCTGACCGTTGGATGCTGTCGCGACAACGCATTCAAGACCTGATCGTTTCGCTCTTCCACTCGAAAACTGACCAAATAGGTCGCAGGAATGTCCTTCAGTACATCTGGTGTAAAAATAAAGTAGAAGTTAGGCTTCATGTCTCGCCATTCAACGGCGCGGATCGAGTTAACGGTCGCCGTCACTTGTTGACTATTAATCACAAAGGAAAGCTCATCACCAAGCTTTAGGCCAAGATCACGGGCGACATCTGACTCAACAGAGACGCCACGTTCACGGCTCCATTCACCATCAATAAACGTATTGTGGGCAGGAACCTTGTCCGCGAAAGTGAAGTTTATTTCACGTCTTAATGCGTCCGTCCCTTCTTCTCCTTTCGCTAATTCTTTCGCGTCTTGTCCATTGATGTTCTGCAATCGGCCACGAATGATTGGGTAAGCCTCAGAGCGGTCGATCTCATTTTTGTCCAATACGTTTAGATAGGCGTCCTTTTCATACGGCGCAATATTAAGAGCAAAGGCGTTAGGCGCATCTGCGGGAAGTGTTGTTTGCCAATCGGTGAGTAAGTCGGTTCTGACTAACCACATAGTCGAGAGCAGCATTAGAGAAAGAGCCAGCGCACCAAATTGAACGCCAGTCGCGGTCATCGAGCGATTGATACGACTTAACGCTAACTTAAACGCCGTACTAAGGGGAATTTTGCTCAAAGCGCGAGTGATTAGTACGCTGAGTCCACCCAACACCAAAAACAGGCTAATGATACCGCCTAATACAATCCAAACTAATTGGTTGTCACGGTACGCAACAAGCATCGGAACGATAGGAACAAGAATAAGTGCATACCGAGCCCATGATCCTTGCCCTTCAGATGTCGGCTGCATAACGTTTACAGCGCTCACATTGGTAAGGTTAATTAAGGGAATCCCCAGTGCTGGGACCGCAATGAGAAAGCTGGTGCTTAACGCTATTAAGGCCGGTTTAATGCCGTAGCTTGGCAGTGGGTTTGGTAGTAGATCAACGAGCGGAATTCGCAGGAGAAATTCAAGACCAATGCCCAACAGAATGCCGAACACCGCTGCAGTGGTCATTAGGATAGCGACTTGGGTTAATAACCATCTCGTGACCCACATTTTGCTCGCGCCAAGGCTCTTAAGCATTGCGATGGTTTTTCTGCGTGTTGCCACGTAATGATGACAAGTCAGAACCAAAGTAGTTGCCGCCATAATCACGACAATCGCAACCGTTAATGAAAGGTACTGTTCGGTTCGCTGAAACACTTCGTTGGTGCGGCTCGCGCTATTCTGATCGCGCCATCGCTCACTTGGCGTCAATTCAACCTGTGATTTCACGTTTTCAATCACATCAAGATCGCCGTTAATAAACACGCTGTAACGCACTCGGCTACCCAGTTGTACCGCTCCAGTCTTATCGAGATCGCTATTATGAATAAACGCAGACGGCATTTGCTGGAAAGGATTAAAACTCAGCCCGGGTTCTTCAACAATCCTACCTGAGACAAGAAAATCCGCATCACCAACAGTGACACTGTCACCAATAGTAACATCGAGCTGATTGAATAAGCGTTCATCGAGCCAAAGCTCACCAGGGTTCACGCGTTCAAACGTTTCTGTGTCGTTGGCAAGTACCATCTCTCCTTGCAGCGGGTAGGTTTCATCCACCGATTTGACCGTAATAAGCTTCATGCCGTTATCGCTAAACGCCATGGTCGCAAAACGAGTCTGGGTTGTACTAATGAGCGCGTTACCATCGAGTAATTGATAAAAATCATCCGCTACTGGATTTGCGGAGATAAATACAGTGTCTGCAGTTAGCGCTTCTTTGCCTTGCTTAACCACAACCTGCTCCATGCGTTCGGCCAACGCAGTAAGCGCAAAGATACAAGCAACAATCAACACCAGAGCTACCGTGACAGGCCAAAGTTGACCCTGTCTAATTTCACTCAAGCTCCATCGAATTAAACGCTTGTTTATATGAGTATTTGACTGAACAGACATTATGCTCCCTCCAACATGCCTGCTTTCATCGTGAAGATACGATCACAACGCTGAGCCAATTTTTGATCGTGTGTGACTAACACTAAGGTGGTCCCGTGCTTTTTATTCAATTCAAAGAGCAGTTCAATGACAGTGGAAGCAGTCTGCTCATCGAGATTGCCGGTCGGCTCATCGGCAAAGAGAATTTGAGGCTCGATCATAAAAGCTCGCGCCAGTGCAACACGCTGTTGTTCCCCACCGGATAGCTGAGATGGAGAATGGTCAATGCGCTTTTCAAGCCCGACAGACGTAAGCAATTCGATTGCTCGCGCTTTGTTCTCAGGTTCACCTTTCAGTAAACATGGCAATGTCACGTTGTCTAATGCGCTCAAGCTAGGGATCAATAGAAAGCTTTGAAAGACAAAACCCACTGACTCACTTCGAATCGCCGCCCTCGCCTCGTCGTCTAATGTGTGTAAAGGCTTTCCAAGCAGGTGAACTTCACCTTGCGTTGGCGTATCTAACCCAGCTAACAGCGTCATTAAAGTCGATTTACCTGCCCCAGAGGTTCCTACAATAGCGACACTTTCGCCCGATTTAATCTCTAGGTTTACCCCTTCAAGGATTGTTAATTGTTCTTGTTTAGTAGAGACTACTTTAGATAATGAATCTGCTTTGATTACGGATGTTTGCATGTTTCGACAACTTTCCTTGCTAGTTTTAATTTTTGTTTTTCACCCGGCTTATAGTAAAAGCTTGATGATATTGGGCGACAGTTTAAGTGCCGGTTATCAAATGTCTATTGAAGACGCATGGCCGACTCTGCTACCGGAGCAACTTAATGATAAAGGCCATTCGCTGAATGTTATCAATGCCAGTATCTCGGGTGATACCACTGGCAATGGGTTAGCCCGCTTGCCTAACCTTCTTACGCAACACAATCCAAATTATGTCATGATCGAGTTAGGTGCAAATGATGGCCTGCGTGGTTTTCCGCCCGCACTCATAGAGAACAATTTAACACAAATGATTGCGCTTATTAGAGAATCTGGTGCAACTCCGTTATTAATGCAGATCCACGTACTGCCTAATTATGGTAAGCGCTACACCGAAGCCTTCTCATCCATTTACCCCTCGGTTTCATCGGCACAACAAACACCGCTGCTGCCGTTTTTCCTCGAAGGGGTAATCACAACGCCCGGTTGGATGATGGACGATGGACTCCATCCTAAGCCAGATGCTCAGCCGTGGATTGCTAACTTCGTTGCAGAGCAACTAATTAATCATCTCTAATTGCCCTAGCTCAATAAACTTTACATAGCTTTACGCTACCTTTGATCCTATTCGAATATGCTTATTAAGCGATTGATTAAAGGATTAAGTATGATTATTGAACCCGTCATTGATGGTGTCGTTGCTCGCACCGCTCATCCATTAGGTTGTAAAGAAGCGGTACGTCAACAGATTGAATACGTTCAATCGTCATCTCCGATCATTAACGGCCCGAAACGCGTGTTAATTATTGGAGGTTCATCAGGCTTTGGTCTTGCCTCTCGCATTGCGTTAACCTTCGGCGGTGCAAACGCAGACACCATTAGTGTCTCTTATGAAAAAGGACCTTCAGAGAAAGGGGTTGGTACGGCTGGCTTCTATAACAATCATTACTTTAAAGAGTACGCTCACCAAGCAGGACGTACTGCCATCAACATCCAAGGTGATGCATTCAGTCCAGAAGTAAAGAATGACGTTGTTGAAGCGATCGAGACTTACTTTGAGGGCGAAGTCGACTTTATTATTTACAGTGTTGCGAGCGGTCTAAGAAGGCAAGACGATAAAATCTGGCGCTCTGTCATCAAACCTATAGGTCAGTCGGTTTCTGGGGCAACCTTGATGCTCGACAATGATCAATGGCAAGACACTGAACTCACGCCCGCCTCTGATGAAGAGATCGAGGCTACGGTCAAAATCATGGGCGGTGATGATTGGGAATCCTGGATTGATGCCTTGATCAACTCCGAATCCATAGCCAACGGCTGCCAAACCATTGCCTTTTCATATATTGGGCCAGAGGTCACTCACCCAATCTATCTAGAAGGAACACTCGGAGTTGCCAAAGCAGACCTTCATCAAACCAGTCACGCACTTAACTTAAAACTTGCCAACTTTGACGGTGGCGCTTACACAACGGTCTGTAAAGCACTGGTAACAAAAGCCAGCGCCTACATTCCCGGCTTTAGTCCTTACCTAACAGCGCTGTATAAAGTGATGAAGCAGAAAGGCACTCATGAAGGGTGTATTGAGCAGATGCAACGCCTATTTACCACTAAGCTCTACAACGTTGAACATGTTCCTGTCGACAATGAACGGCTTATCCGTATCGATGACTTAGAGCTCGATGCTGACACACAGCAACAAGTCACCGAATTGCTCGCGCAACTCAACTCAAATAACTTTTCAGAATTTTCTGATTATCAAGGCTTCAAACAAGAGTTTCTCGCGCTGAATGGGTTCGGTTTCGATAGCGTAAATTATCAATCCCCCATCGATATTGACATGTTTATAAAATAAAGATAATTGATTTAAAAGAATGTCTCAATATTGAAACACCCAGCCAATCCTTAGCCCCTAAGTCACTATTAGGGGTTTTTTTTATCATTTTGCTCATGCATTCTTATAGATATTACAACGATGTTCGGCCGTTGCCTGCCTAAAGGCAATACTACCGACTACTATTAAGATAATAGGAGCACGGAATGCTCTTGACTATCCTAATGCCTACAGGGAATTTGTATGTCTAAATTGAATACAAACAATATGCTGATACCTGAAGAATTAGCTTCCGGCTGGCAAGAAATTGTGAACCTTTTGGCGGAGATTATTTCCGTCCCTGCTGCTCTGATCATGCGAGTCCACAAAGACCATATTGAGGTTTTTTCTGCCAATAATAATTGCTCTCACCCCTATCACATTGGTGACAGTGAGAAGCTTGGCCAAGGTCTCTACTGCGAAACCGTGATTAATGAAAATCGCCAACTTCTTGTCCCGAATGCGGAAGAAGATGAGAAGTGGTGTAACAACCCTGATATGAAGTTTGGTTTAGTCGCTTATTGTGGACTGCCATTATGTTGGCCAAACGGTGCACCCTTTGGGACTATCTGCGTACTTGATGATCAGAAAAATGAATTTCAAACCACGTACCAACGACTGCTTGCAACGTTCAAGGATTCGATTGAAGCGCAGTTGAAAACCATCTATCAAAACTATCACTTACAGCAGCTTAATTTGGAGTTAGAGTCCCGCGTCAACACGCGTACTCAAGATCTGGTTGACCTTAACTATTCGCTCAACCAAGAGATTGACAAACGCCGCGCTGCCGAGCGAACCATTCGCTATCAACAGCTTCATGATCTTGGTACTGGCTTTTTGAATCGTTCAGCACTAGAGCACCATACGAGCGCTTTACTGAACAACTTATCCGAACACAAAAATCACAAAGTGGGTGTACTGCATATTGGCTTTACCAACGGGCGCCGCATTCAAGCCAAACATGGATACTCGATGTGGGAAAACATCCTGGTTGAATTTAAGCAGCGGTTACTCTCTCATGCGAATTTTGAACTGATTACTGCACGGCCGAGATCAAGCGATTTAGTGTTTGTTTTCGAAAGTCATCAATTGGATGAAGACATCAACCTACTTTGCCGTGAATTGGTCGAAGTGAGCCAGTCTGAGTTCTATGTTGATGGTGAGCATCTTCATTTACACAGTTACATTGGTATCGCGAGTTCCGACGATACCCAATGCCCGAACACACTGATTAAGTTCGCGGCAGAGGCGATGCAAGCATGTAAAGATTCTGGTCATAAATTCAGTTTTCATAGCCAAGATATTTCAGATACGCAAAAGAACATTAACCAACTTGAAAGTTATCTACTGCAAGCCGTTCGAAATGATGATCTTCTACTCTACTTTCAACCTAAGGTCTCTCCTATCACTCACAAATGGGTGGGGGCTGAAGCTCTAATCCGTTGGCGTCACCCAATTTTAGGTGATATATCCAACGAAACGCTGATCCACTTAGCAGAGCAAAATGGTCTTATCTTTGAAGTGGGTAGCTTCGTTCTGCGCTCGGCGATTCAAAAAGCAGCGGAATGGAAGCATAAAGTTGATGACTTTAAGGTCAGCATCAACGTATCGGCGGTGCAATTGCAAAGTCCGCAGTTCAGTTCACAAGTTCAAGATCTGCTTGAGTCTTACCAGTTGCCTGGTTCATACATTGAGTTGGAGATCACTGAGAGTGGCTTGATTGCTGATGAGGTCATCGCGCGTAGCACATTAAATGCATTGAGCAATCTAGGCGTGACATTGTCACTTGATGATTTCGGTACTGGCTATGCCTCGTTTGATTACCTCAAGAAGTTTCCATTTGACGCGATTAAGGTCGATAAAAGTTTTGTACAAAACCTTAACCATAGTGATGAAGACAAAGAGATCGTTCGCTCTATTATCAGTATCGCCAAAAAGCTTGATTTAGAAGTGACCATTGAAGGGATTGAGAACGAACAACATGAAGCCTTTATCCTGCATGAAGAATGCGATGTTGGCCAAGGCTATTTGTATGGCAAACCCATGCCTTGTGATGAATTTGAAACCAGTTTGATCAATCAAAACTACACGCAAGCGAAATATTTATATTCCTAACGGCGCAACATCAGTTATGCCTTTACTCTCAGGCGAGTGATTCCTATAATCCTCGCCTTTCCTGTCTCTAAACAACGGATTCAATATGGATCAGCTTACCGCAACTCTCAAAAAAATCGAAAAGCAGAACTACCGCGCATACCAGCAAATTAAAGGCGAGTATGACTTTAGTGACTACACCCTCTATATCGATTATGTTCAAGGTGATCCTTACGCGTCAGCCTCTCGCCTTCGCGCGGTGCGACCTTGGTCTGTGACTGGTCTTGCTTGGCTTCGTGACACATCTCCCGCTTATCAAGTTGCTGCCCGCGATTTTATTGCGCGTAGCTTTTCAGCGTTTGCGAAACAGGAACAAAGCATCGATATCGCTCTGACAGGACAGACTATTTTAGACAGCACTGCCGTGTTGTTCACAGAGCAAGGTATTGAACTGCGTTTTCGAATGAACTTACCTGCCGATGGTCGCTCTGTGCTGGGCAAAAAAGCAGATAATATTCTTACGTTCCATATGCCGAAATTTATCCGCAAAGCGACATTAGAACGTGAATTAGATATTGATGCTTTAATTAAGCACTGCCAAGTGGTTGAAGACCAAGCTGCCATGCGAGAGCAACTGGAAGAAAAAGGCTTACTTGCGTTTGTCGGCAACGGCTCGATTCTTCCTCGAATCGCTGGTAACTGTGACTTGCCAATGAAAGACGCCGTTGAATTTAACGCCCCAGACTCTTTGAAAGTAACCCTATCAACGCCCAACCAAGGCGACATCGAAGGCTTAGGGATTCCAAAAGGGATCACTCTCATTGTTGGTGGTGGCTTCCACGGTAAATCGACGCTTCTTAATGCTATTGAACGTTCGATCTATAACCATATTCCTGGAGATGGCCGAGAGTGGATTGTCAGCCAGGAAGAAGCGATGAAGATCCGAGCAGAAGACGGCCGTTGTGTGCACAACTTGAATCTGTCTAACTACATCAACCATTTACCTATGGGTAAAAACACCGGAGATTTCTCGACACAAGATGCTTCAGGTTCAACGTCACAAGCGGCTTGGTTACAAGAATCTATTGAGGCTGGTGCGCAAAGTATCTTAATTGATGAGGATACCTCAGCGACTAACTTCATGATCCGTGACGAGCGTATGCAAGCTCTTGTCGCTAAAGGTGATGAACCAATCACTCCACTGGTTGATCGTATCGGTCAATTAAGAGATGAAATGGGTATTTCGACTCTCATTGTTATGGGTGGTTCGGGTGACTACCTAGATGTCGCAGACACTGTTATTCAGATGCACGATTACCAGGCGGTTGATGTAACAGAAAAAGCAAAACAGGTGATTGCGCAGCATCCTAGCCAACGTTGCAATGAAAGCGAGAGTGCACTTGAAACGTTCCGCCCTCGTCCACTGAACTGCAGCTCGTTACAAAAGATCCTCGCTGAAGGTAAATTCCGCATCTCGGCAAAAGGCAAAGATTCACTGCGTTTCGGCAAGGAATTCGCAGACTTGTCAGCACTTGAACAGATCGAGTCTAGCAGTGAACTTCATGCCATTGGTTGGCTATGGTTCCAACTGGCGCAGCTGCCAAACTGGTGTAACAACCCTGCAAAACAGGTTGCTACTCAGCTTGCAAGTGATTGGTCAAGCATGATGCCAGCTCACGGTGACTTAGCGAAGCCTCGAACGCTAGATGTTATGGCTGCTCTAAATAGAATGCGCAAGTCTCAGTTTAAGTCATCAAACTGATCAACTAGCAAGACAAGGTCTCTAACACAACAAAAGCGCTAATATCAGCGCTTTTGTTTTATCTATCTTCGTATAAGTCTGGCAAATTAGTGTCTGAGTACATGCCACGCTTCACACAGCACGCGGAATTGTTCACTGTTACCAGACTCTCTATCTGGGTGCCATTTAAGTGCTAACTTACGCCAAGTTTTTCGAATCTCTGCTGGCGTTGCATCCGGTGAAAGCTTAAACAGGCTAAGGGCTTTAGCCCGGTCCATATCTTTGCCATTTGTGCTGCCAACAAACTCACGATAGCGTGTCCAAAACTCGTTAAGTAGACGCTTCACTTCCCCTTCTTCGGCTTCGTAATTATGCCACTGGGTATAGTAATCTCTTAAAGGATCTTGATGATCGACCTCATGCCCGGCCACTTGATGAGACGGCATTAAGATAATATCCATCGCTTCCACTTGAAGCCAGTTGTCTGGGTAGAGGGTTTCTTGAAGCTGATACAACGCGTTCATCATAAGGAAGTTGCGTTTGAAAAGGTCTTTCTCTGGAGAGGCATCAAGCACAGGCATAAACCCAAGTTCAGTCAGGTGAGATGCCAGGGTATGCACCTTCCAACCACTCGGTTTCTTCTTTAACACTTCTAGAATCGGCCAAAGTAGCGGGTTTTCTATATACTGCTGAAACTGCGCCGTGAGTTCATGTTGCTCGTTCATAAGCCTTACTCTTTTTCTTTTTAATTAATGCCATATTTGGGCTTTTGTCGAGTGCGGAATGAACCAAATGTAGAGTCGCACAAAAAAAGAGCCGGATTAACCGACTCTTTTCTCACTGTTCGAGGCTTAGATTACGCCCAGCTCACGCAGACGTTCCATTAGGTAACTGTCAGCAGTGTGACGCTCAGAAAGCACCACTTCAGGCTTAGGGTGTAAGAAAAGTGGTAGTGAAATACGTGATTGCTCTTGGCGTTCGCCCGTTGGGTTAATCACACGGTGAGTCGTTGATGGGAAGTAACCACCAGACGCTTCTTGAAGCATGTCACCGATGTTGATAATCAGGTTACCAAAGTCACATGGAACGTCTAGCCACTCACCTTCTTTGCTTAGTACTTGAAGGCCAGGCTCATTCGCTGCAGGAAGCACAGTTAATAGGTTAATGTCTTCATGAGCTGCCGCACGAATAGCGCCAGGTTCTTCGTCACCCGTCATTGGTGGGTAGTGAAGAATACGAAGTAACGTTTTTTGGCTGCCATTGATCATCTCTGACAATGCAATAGAGAACTTTTCTTGTACTTCTACTGGAGCATGAGCTTCAACCCAACCTAGCAGCTCTTCTGCAAACGCGTTTGCACGGTCGTAGTAATCTAGGATCTGCTCTTTCAGCTCCTCTGGGATCTGACCCCAAGGGTAAACATGAAAGTATTCTTTGATGTCTTTTACTGTGTGGCCTTTCGCGACTTCTGACACGTTCGGCGGAAAGTAACCGTCTTGAGTTTCAACGTTAAAGTGGAACTCTTCTTTTCGTTCAGACGTGAAGAATTTGTACCAATTGTCGTAAATTGATTCAACAAGCTCTTTCGGGATTGGGTGGTTCTTTAACACACCGAAACCGGTTTCTCTTAAAGAAGTGACAAATTGCTCTGCAGCATTATCCGCTAAATAATCGACAGTCTCTAATTTCATGACTTTACTTTCTAATAGTTATGTATGTGAACATGCGATTCTAATTGTGACAATTTGGTAAAGCAAACGATACGCTTCGGCGGTGTATCGTTTGCATGAAGAGTGTGCAAGCTGGCTAAGTTTCAACAGTTTTGGTAACTAACTTAGCTTAGTGATACTGAGGTTTCAGCAACGGGTGTTCTGTTCTATCCAAGCTAAGTAGGGGTTGAAGCCCTCGACAAAAGGAACTTGGACCACTTGAGGCGTTTCATAGCTGTGGCTCTCAACAATGACCTGTTCAAGCTCTGCATAACAGGCTTTTTTGGTTTTCATGATCAACAAGGTTTCTTGCTCTTGGCAAACTTGCCCTTTCCATACGTAATGACTTTCGATAGGCATGGTTTGAACACAAGCGGCTAACCCTTTCGTTAGGACCTGCTCGATGATAGCTTGGCGATTTTCGTTGTTATCCGTTGTAGTAAGTACAATGCAATATTGTCCGCTCATGGCATCCTCTTCGTTATTTTTGTACGGCTACTGGGTACGATTCGTTAACAAGCTCGTGGACAAAGCTCGACCCTGCTCCGGTATGTGCGATCCAGACTTTTCGCTTGGCTCTAGTTAAAGCGACATAGAACAGTCTGCGTTCTTCAGCGTAAGCAAAGTCGTCACTCGATTTCGTTAGCGCATCGCTAAGGTGGAGCGCTTTTACTCTGGCTGGGAACTGACCTTCATCAACCGATAACAAAATCACGAAATCGGCCTCTTTGCCTTTGCTTGAATGGCACGTCATAAACTCTATATTGAGTGAGCGATAGCTGTTTTTCCAATCACTAAGCAGTTCCGGCTTGTGGTAATGATTACGGCCTAACAACAGCACCGTTTGAAGAGATTTCGCCGCGCGGTTGAGCTGATCAAGTACCTTCTCTACATTAGCACTCGGGATAAGAGTCACTGCTTTCGATTTTTGTTCTTTATGACTATTTAGTGCTTTTGGAAGCTGAGCCGGATTCTGTTGAACAAATCGGTTTGCTACTTCACCAATCATATTGTTGAAGCGATACGTGGTATCCAAGTAGTGAACCGTCGAATGTGGGAAGCGTTCAGCAAAGCCTGTGGTTAGATCCACATCTGAACCGGCAAATTGATAAATAGACTGCCAATCATCACCGACAGCAAACAACACACAGCTGTCCTGCTTACTTTGATGACACAGCGCCTCAATTAACTCTAAGCGCTGTGGCGAAATATCTTGGTATTCATCAATCATAATAAATCGCCAAGGCGCGGTGAACTTTCCGCTTTTCACATATTGAGTTGCCTTGGAAATCATCAAGTTGAAATCAATATGCCCTTGCTCTTTCAGCTGTTGTTGCCACGCTTGGTAGCATGGCCACACTAACGCTAATTCGCTGTTTAAACGGGTATAATCCGGGCTCTCAACCAAATTTTGCTGTAAATCTTTTTTGCTTAGCCCCATGGTCGCGAGTTGCGACACTTGTTTTTCAAGCCAGGCGATCAATTTAGGATCTTCGACATGGCTACCGAGCTCTTCATCCCCTTTAAGATAAGCGATTGGCCATTTAGACAAGTGTTTCTGCCAACGTTTAAAGTTAGTTGGGGTCATCCAGTGTTTCTTTAACCAATCGATGCACCAATGATGACGCTGATTATCATCCGACACTAAAGGAGAGATAGTCGCTCTTTGCCCTTCGACTTGATTGAGGATATAAAGGCCGAGCTGATGGAAGGTATTCACACGCACATCATCAGTTGCACTGCCAATTTTATCACTGAGGCGTTGTTTCATTTCTGCAGCGGCATCTTTACCAAACGCCAGCATCAGAATGTCATTGGCTTGAGCGATATGACTCTGCAGTAAATACGCAACACGAGCCGTCAGTACGCTGGTTTTTCCTGAGCCAGCCCCTGCTAATACCAAGTTATGATCATCATTGAGTAAGACCGCGCGTTTCTGGCTGAGATTAAGAGGAGACGATTCAATTTGCGAGAACAGCACTTGCCAATTCTCTAACTCATTGGCCATCCATTCTTCATTGCGCTCTTTAAGTTGAGTGCCAGTTTCCGTGATCCAGGGCTCAATGACTTCCATTCGCTTAGGCATGCGAAGCGTGGCATCTTCAAGGCTCATTTCCATCACTTGAATATCGTTCAATAAGGAGTCTCGCCACTGTTCGGTTACCGAATGAGTCAAAAATGAAGGTTGCAGTTGAATGCGATGTAAGCTCTCTTCCCATTTAGGCAGGTATTCTAAAAGCTGCACGCATTGCTTTTTATGCCACTGTTGATACGTGGCAACAGCATATCGAGCAAACTCTCGGCACTTTTCTTGAGGCAGGCCTTGCACAAGCCATGCTTGCTCTGAATCTTGATCCGCGTGAGCGTAAAAGAGCAAGCTTCCCCAAAACAAGCCATTTTTTACCTGAACTCGACCACTCCAAACGTTAAAAGGAATGGTTTCTTGGCTGGTTTCTGAATTTAAGATCAGTGAGTCTTGAGCGATCTCTATTTGGTTGTATTCACGTTGAATGAAAAACTGTGCAGTCTTGTTTGCTGTTAGCTGCATGATTGATAAGCCTTAATGTTCCCTTGTCGGCATAATAACCCAATTGATTTTACTTTTGACATATTAAAGCAAAAACCATTGCTTGATATCGCATAGACGACTATTTTTCAGGCACTCAAACGGTGAATTTATTGAATGAGCAGCGACTCTTGTCTCGCTTCGCATTTTTTATCGGAGTCAAGGGTAGGAATGAGTGAAATATAAACAAACAGACCTATATCTTTATTTGGATCAGCGCGTTACGATAAGCATAACGGTACATTGCTGTCACTCTTGGGTTAAAAGTAATTTGAAGTGAATTTTTACAGTCAGCTCCGCCACTATTGGGCGAATAAAACCATCAACTACAGCCTGCTTATCTTAGTGACCCTTTTAGGGGTCGTGATTCCTGCATGGTATTTACAGCTTAACTCGCTGATCATTCCTTTAATCCTTGGTGTCATAGCCGCGGCATTGGCTGAAAGTGACGACAGCTTCACGGGGCGGTTAAAAGCTCAGCTACTGACACTGGTCTGTTTTGCGATTGCGTCATTTTCTATCGAGTTACTCTTCAATACGCCTTGGCTATTTGCCTTAGGCTTATTTACTTCTACCTTCGGTTTCATCATGCTAGGGGCGATTGGCCCACGTTACGCCAGCATTGCATTTGGTTCATTGCTTATTGCGATATACGCGATGTTAGGCGCCCATGAAAGTACTAATATCTGGTTCCAACCTTTAATGTTGCTTACCGGTGCCGCAT
This sequence comes from Vibrio aquaticus, assembly GCF_003970385.1. Classification (GTDB taxonomy): domain Bacteria; phylum Pseudomonadota; class Gammaproteobacteria; order Enterobacterales; family Vibrionaceae; genus Vibrio; species Vibrio aquaticus. Next base: position 248,884 of record NZ_RXZH01000001.1, read on the forward strand.
GGTACTACCTCGTCTCGATGATTTGGCACGCCTTCTGGCCGATGCAACCTGTTCAGCAAAGTTTGGCTAATGTCTTTTTGCAACTTGCCAACTACTTTGATTCTAAGAGTCAGCTTTTTCATCCTGTGACCGGTATGCAGCCTCAACCCTACCGAATTGCAGAAGCCAAACTCAACGCCTCGACGGTTAACGCCTTAAACTCGTGCAAAGCAACGTTTTTAAGCCGCTCTAAGCGTGGTCACGTTGACGGCGCCAGTGACCGTTTTCTTAACCTTTATTTCTTAGCGCAAGATATCCATGAACGTATCAGTTCGACCCACTATCGATACCAAGAGCTAGCGGATCACTTTGAACGTTCAGATGTGATGTTCCGCTTTAAATACTTGATGGAGACACAAGCCCGGTCTTGTCGCGATATTGCTCAAGCCATCTTACTGGGTAAAGAGTATCAACATAACGATGACTCGATCATTGCATTGGATGAACTGCAAAACTCTCTTAACTATCTAGAGTCGCAAAAACAACCTCATTGGCGTCTGCTTCTGAGTCAATTAGGCTATCTGTTTAATAATCTTGCAACGGTAGAAAAGCAGCTTAATAACGTCAATAACCCAGACACGAATAAGCTTGAAGAAGGTGTATTAGATGACACTGACGCGCACTCCATAAAGGCCATGTGGCTACGCGTGCGTTCTAACTTTTCTAAGGACTCAATGCTGTTTCGTCATGCGGTGAGAATGTCTATCGCCTTGACCCTTGGTTACGGCTTTATCCAACTATTTGAAATCGAACGAGGCTATTGGATTCTACTGACGACCCTGTTTGTCTGCCAGCCCAACTACAGCGCGACTCGTCAAAAACTGGTCGCGCGTGTCGTAGGCACCTTTGCTGGCTTATTAATTGGTGTCCCGTTGTTAACCTTCTTTCCTTCACAGGAAAGCCAGTTAGTCTTTATTGTTGTGTCTGGGGTGGCCTTCTTTGCATTCCGGCTTGCGAATTATGGTTACGCGACGGGTTTTATCACTGTGTTAGTCCTGTTCTGCTTTAATCAGCTCGGCGAAGGCTATGCCGTTGTGTTGCCAAGATTAGCCGATACGCTAGTGGGTTGTGCGTTGGCGGTCGCTGCTGTTGCATTGATTCTGCCTGATTGGCAATCCAAACGCCTGCACAAAGTCATGGCGGATGCGATTGAGTCAAACAAGAACTACCTTGCTCAAATTATCGGTCAGTATCGAATCGGTAAGAAAGACAGCCTCAGCTACCGTATTTCACGCCGCAGCGCTCACAACCAAGATGCCACTCTGACTAATGCAATCAGCACCATGTTAGCCGAACCAGGTCGCTATCAATCTGCGGTGGATGAAAGCTACCGCTTCTTAACATTAAATCATGCACTGCTCAGTTATATCTCTGCGCTTGGTGCTCACCGTACGCAAATCGCCGATGAGGCCACACACAAGCTGATTCTTGATGCGCATAGAGTGATCCACCAGCACCTTGATATTCTATTCGCTCAATTGAACCAACACAGTGACAGCTGTGATACCAGCCATATTAATGATGAAGCGCTAGAACAACGCCTATCAGAGTGGCGTGATGAAGACGATAGTTCAGTTCGCATGGTTCTACAGCAGCTCCACCTTATTTATCGGATGCTGCCAGAACTCCACTCTCTTGCCAGTAAATTCGCTGTGCGAGTGGATCACTCCCCTCAATAACTCCATTGTTTCTCCTAAGTAGCAGCCAGATAAATCATATTTGGCTGCTCAATTTCACCTGTCGCCACTTATTACGCCTTCACCGACTCTTTACATTGCCTGACATTACTCGGACAAAATTTGTACTGTATTCCATAAAATTTAAGTCAGATAAATCTTACCGATGTGCGAATGTTTACCTTCGACGTCAGTCAGGCCAGTTTCATGTAGGGGGTCCTATGAGTCAGCAACAGTTTGAAGCAATGAGAGCTCAGATCAAAAAGCTCACACCACAGCAACTGCGCATGCTAAAAGGCGCAATCAATAATGAATTAGAGGGTGAGAACCAATCTCTAGTGACTAATGAAGAGTTACAGCTTATCTCAAGTCTGTTTGCATAGTCGAAACTTGCTCAACCGCTTTCCTACGATTAAGCTATAAGTAAGCGGAGGTGTATATGTCAGTCTCATCAGTTCAGCCAGGCTATCAGATTATTGATATGTCATCGAAGATGGCCGAAGAAGCTGCGCTTGAAATCCAACAGAGTCAACGTGAACTTTCTATCCCGAAAGACAACAGTTACGACTTCAACAAAGTTGAATTCAACTTTGAACCCTCACCTTCTCAAATCGAATCCCTGACCAAGCTCAATACTTCTAATCAATACTCGCGTATTGGAACCAACGTTATGCAGCGCGATCAAGAGATGATCGGGTCGTTACTAGACATTCATGTTTAGCGTGTATTCAAGCTTTCCCTATCTAAATTGTAGCAATCCATTAAACAGTCGTTGTGTTCCAACCGCTATACGTTAGAATGCAGACAAATTTATCGCTTTAAGTCCTAATGCCGAAACTTAATCTTTCTCATCGAAATACAACACCATTTCTAGAACCAGACGACTGCCCTTCCCAATTAGAACAAAAGCTCAGCTCTCAGCACCAGCGTCCACAAGTTAGATTGACGCCGAGTCCTTATATCTCAGATAAAGCATTAGCGAAACGTTGGGATAAACTATCAACGCTCACCGATAAATCGGTCTTGCTAGACCCTCAGACTCAAGACAATGCCGAACTTTATAATAAAAACATCGAGCATTTTATTGGCACGGTCAAACTTCCTGTTGGTGTCGCTGGCCCTATGCGAGTGAACGGCATACACGCCAATGATGACTATTTAGTGCCTCTGGCAACAACAGAAGCAGCTTTGGTTGCCTCTTACAATCGTGGTTCACAGTTGATTACCGCCGCCGGTGGAGCCAGTGCTATGCTGCTCAACGAAGGCGTCACTCGTACTCCGGTCTTTTTGTTTGATTCTCTGATTGATGCGGGGCAATTCGTTGCTTGGATCGTCACACAGTTTGAACACTTCAAACGCATCGCTGAGTCGACCACTTCTCACGGAAAGCTCAACGATATCAATGTCAACATTGAAGGCAACCACGTCTATCTCGTTTTTGAGTATCAGACAGGTGACGCATCAGGCCAAAACATGGTCACGATCGCCACTAATGAAGTGTTCCATTTTATTTTGGATAACTCCCCTTATACGCCAGTCGAAGCGTTTCTTGATGGCAACTTGTCAGGCGATAAAAAAGCCAATAGCCATACGCTCCGTCATGTACGTGGTAAAAAAGTCACGGCAGAAGTACACATTAGCCGTGAACTCGTTGAAAAGTACCTTCACACTACACCTGAAAAGATGGCGCGTTTTGGTCAAGTGACCACCACTGGCGCGGCATTGAGTGGCAGTATTGGTGTTAACGCTCATTACGCCAATGCGCTCGCAGCTCTGTATATTGCGTGCGGTCAAGATGCAGCATGTGTGTCTGAGTCTGCTATTGGTATTACCCGTATGGAAGTTAATCCATCAGGTGGTCTATACGCCAGTGTCACACTGCCCAATTTAATGGTTGGCACCGTTGGTGGTGGGACTGGTTTGCCTTCTCAGAAAGCATGTTTAGAGCTCATGAATCTTTATGGCAATGGCAAAGCAAAGGCGTTAGCTGAAGTCGCTGCGGTACTGTGTTTAGCGGGTGAGCTTTCAATTGTTGGCGCTTTCTGTGCAGGACACTTTTCTCGAGCGCATCAAAAGCTCGCACGTGACTAAATGTACGTTAATCTGAAACACAAAGGGCTGTCTCATGACAGCCCTTTCTTATTCTAACCAAGCTCAAATAAGTGGTAGTAATTCTTCTTGTAATGAATAAACGCCTTATTGAGTGCAATCTCTCTGATTGGCTTCACAATCACATAGTTCGCCCCTGCCCTTAGGAACGAGTGTTTTGTTTCTTGCATACCATCTGCCGTACACGCATAGATAGGCGTTTGTAGACAAAGATCTTTACGAATGATACTGGTGGTTTCGATACCGCCTAAACTTGGCAGTTGGTTATCCATTAAAATCAACGCGATATCATTGTCTTTTTTCAGAAACTCAATCGCATTGATGCCATCTTTGACCCAAGTAACTTTCATCCCATATTTTTCACAAAACGCTTTTGCGATAAATGCATTGGTATGGTTGTCTTCGACTAGCAATACGTGGATCTGACTATCAAACAGTTTTGAAGGCTCTTCAATCAGCCCCTGCTTTTCAGGCTTAAAGGCTTTGTCGAGTCGGATTTGAATCGGCAATATCACCTTAAAACAGGTTCCTTGACCTACGTGGCTTTCAAGCTCGATATCACCATCCATTATGGAGACTAAGCTGCGGACAATCGCTAACCCTAAACCACTGCCTCCATATTCGCGCGTGGTGGTTGATTCAGCCTGTACAAACGGTTCGAAAATGTCTTTCAGTTTTTCTTCCGCTATACCAATACCAGTGTCTCGTACTTCAATGCTAAGATAACTCATCTCTTCTCGAGTGAAAGAATCAATCAACATTTCTACCGAACCATGATGAGTGAACTTGACCGCATTGCTCACTAAGTTAAATAAGATCTGATTCAAACGCACTTGGTCACTGAACACCCACGCGTCAATACCCACTCGGTTGGTGACTTGCAAGCCAACGTGCTTACTTTCACCAAGTGGTGTAAAGATCTTCTCTACTGCATTGGCGAGCTCCACCACTCTAAAGGCGGATTTCTCGATATGGAATTTTCCGTGTTCGATCTTCGAAAAATCCAAGATATCGTTGAGTACCGCCAACAAATGTTCGCCACTGTGACAAAGCACTTCCATATGTTCAATATCTTGCGGGCTTTCCATCTTATCTTTTAATAGCTGAGACACACCCAAGATACCGTTCAACGGCGTTCGTAACTCGTGGCTCATTTTGGCTAAGAAATCGGCACGTAAACGCGCGGACTCTTCCGCTTCTTCACGCGCCGCTTCACTCTGCTTCTCTGCCTCGATAAAACTCGTAATATCCTGGCCTTGGGCCATAATTTGCACGGCTTCTCCATCATTAATGATCGGCGACAGATTCCAGCGAAACGTCTTATTGGCAATGGTCGTGTTAATACCAGTCAGTGTGGCCCCTTTGGCACACATCTTAATATGCGGCTGCAAACTTTCGATTAACGCTTGTTGCGAATCTGAACTTTTAAAACTTCGCTCAGCTGAAGGGTTAAAGCGCGATAGACGGCCGTTAATGTCCCATAACGTGATTGGTGAGAGCGAGAAGTTAAACAGGTCAGCAAATTGTTTCTCTTGTTCATTTAGTCGCTTAAAGGAACGTTGGAACGAATTACCAATTTGATGAAATTCTTCGATGGTCGAGCCCGAAAAATCACGGACCTTTTGTTCTTGAATTGACGTGTCCGTATAGCTCATTAAGCTCCTAAGCTCTTTTGATACACGTTTTCCAAGCCAAATACGGGTGTACAGTGCAATACAGAGGATGAGTAAACTTGCGACCGCAATCCATACATAGTGGCTCTGTACAAAGCGAACCACATGCTGGTTATCTTGAATGGTATAAACCGATAAGAAAGTAGGAATACTGTTGATCACTAGATCGGTCCGAGACACCATATAGCGACTGGCATTCAATGACTTCGATGATTGCTCTAACCATTCGATATGTTGAATCCCTTCATCTTTAGTGCTGGCCGCAATCACTTGAGAGCCAACCGCCAAGAGTATCTCATCTGCGTTACCTCCTTGTGTTATAGCGTTGACCAAAGAGAAGTTATTATTCAGTACTACACCAATGAAAAGAAAGCCCACAACTTCACCGGTATAGAGGTTGATGATCGCGGTACGGCGCATCATTAGATAACGCATGCCCATGCTTGATGGGGTTTGCGCGATATGCCAATCATTACCGCTAACCATATCTCCGCTAAGGTGGAGGATCTGTTTGTCAGAGATACCATAGAAAGGAAAATTCGCATCATCCCATGCGATCCTGCCATCTCGGTAGATAAAACGAAAATCGGGTGCAAAGTCAGGGGAAACCTGGTCGATACCGTTAAAGAAACGGTCTAACGCTGAGCTATCGCTACTCATCAATCCTTCAAGCAGTACCCTATTTCGACTATAGCTGTCTTGTTGAATCTCTAACGATTTTACTCTGAGGTTGAAGATTTCCTGAACCAAGCTTTGGGTTTGTTGTTTTGTTCGGGCCACTTCTTGTGACACCACCTCTCTATTCACTTGATAGTTTTGCAGTACCATCACAATGATCAGTACTCCGATTACCAAGAAAATAGAGTTGGTCAATATTGTTGCTAGCCGGCTCTTAGTGCCTTGTGAGAACCAATACCGCATTACAGATCAGAATACCTAAACGCACGCTGTTTCAGCTTTTCAAGCTTCTCTGCACTATCTTCACTGGTCACGAGTTCAAAGTCACCGGAATAAACATTCGGCACATCGCGCCCTTCGATATCCCATTTAATCGCTTCCGCCATCGCTATGCCCGTATCATCATTCATTCTCATTGCCGTCAGATCTAGCTTTTTGTTGGCAATAGCTTCAAGCTCGGCTGTTCCCCCGCCCCAACCATTGAGCATAATGTCTCCACGCTCAAGTTCGTTCAACGCATCGGCCGCACCAAGGGCAACGTCCGTCGAGCAGGCATAAATAAATTTCAGGTCAGGGTCTTTCTTGATGGCGGTTTTCGCTGCGTTGTATCCCGATTCGCGTGTTGCCTTTGTATAGAACGAAGAAGAGAGCTTGTAATTGTCATGATGACTCATTTCTTCGATGAACGTATCACCACGAGCATCACTCACATAGCCTTCAGAAAAATAGAGCACCGAATAGCGGCTGTCTGACTCTAATTTCTCTTTGTAGTAGGATTCGATGATACGCGTGCCCTTGATATGATCAAAGCCAACATACATGAATGGCTGCTGTTGAGCCCACGCTCTTACAGGTGTGGTGATATTTTGTAAAATCAGCTTGGTATCCGTTGAGCTCAATACATGCTCAATGAATTTTCTATGGCGTGTCGTGTCGAGCGTGAAAATTAAATAATCGGAGTTATTTTGTACCGCTTCAAGCAACGACAAGCTTTGCTGGCGTACATCGACATTAGGGCGAGTAAATACTTGGTTGATTTCATAATTGATGCCGAGCTTTTCTAGGCGATACTCAAACGCTTTAATGTTTCGAATCCAATAGTCAGAGATTTGTTGTCCGGGGTACACAACGGAAATCGTCACTGGCTCCTTTTGACCAATAGCCAGTGGGGTCGGATAACCACGTACTACCTCAGTCAACTCTTGGGTAAGCTGTTTTTGCTTAGGGTGAGCTTCTAAATATTCATCGTATTGCCAATAACCATTGAGCACTTGGGTCGTGTGTGCCATTGACGTTGCTGAATATAAAGCGAAGATAGATAAAGGTAACAATTTAGACATGCAGCATTCTCTTTTGATCAACCATACCAACTTGTATTTATTATATTTAAGCCTTGTATAATTTGATTTATAAATACAAAGCTGAGGTAAGGCTTTTGAGCCTCAAGCCATTCATTTACCTCAGCTTTTCTATTATGCCGAAACCTATCTAGAACGTAAAAGCCAAATTGCCTGAAAGTCCAAATTGATTGTCTCCAGCATAACTGCCGGCAAAATCTAGGCTGACCAAATCGCCAGGGCTGATACCAATACCGGCAGTAAACGAGTCATCTAACGTATCTTCGAGATCCATCTCATAACCCGCTCTCAACTGCGCCCAACCAAACGCATTTCCCTCAACCCCGAGCCTTAAATACTGAGTATCATCATTGAGGTCCGTAAAACGTTCTTGCTTGGTCAAATCAAAATCAACGGTTGCGACGAAATACTCCATCGCATAAGAGCCAGAAATCACAACTTGTGTATCCAGTTTATACGTGCTTTTACCGCTGCCGACATCCAAGGTTTCAATCTCTTTTGAGAATAGGTCTTTCACCACAATGCCAACACGATAAAATTCATGTAACCACGCGGCCCCCAAGTCCATGTTGAACGCGTTCTTGTTGGTTTCACTTTCATCGTAATCACTAATATCGAAATCTTCGACAGAAAGGTTCTGCTTGTAGGTTCTCAGTTGTTGATACTTAGGCGTCACACCAAATGACACATCGTGCCCTTTTATATCCATGCGTTTTGCCAAGGCGACACCAAACTCTGAGTATCCAAACGCAATCATGTCGACTTCTGAGTTCTCATATCGGGTTTGCACATCGCCTACGGCATTACCATTGTTTGGCGCTATTGCTGTCGTTGCGACCACTTCGGCGTAGCCTCTGGTGAAGACATTAACGGAGAGTGTATTAATCGGAAAGGCAACTGCAATACCCACCCCGCCAGTAACGGCTAAGGGTTTGTCATCTGAAAGTTGAGTTAGGTAATTGTTGAGTTCGGTGGCAATGGCTGGATCATTACTGCCGCTGTTTTCGAACGCAGTGATGGTATCTTGAAGATCATCAATGGTTTGGAGTGACTCGTCTGTGTCTCTTGCCGTCAAACCTATTGCAGGTACGAGAATGCCAAACGAGTCACTGTCGCGATGGACCGCCGTTAGCGCTGGATTATAAAAAGGAGCAAGTAAGTAGTCTGCACTAGTGACGCCAGTGTTACCCATACCATTACCGCGGCCATCCGCAATCACGCTTGCACCAAGACAAGTCGATGAAAAGCCTATCAAGCCAGCCACTACTGACAATTTAGTTATTTTATTCATAATGTTATTAACCTTCCGTAGAGATTTATCCCTTCATTATCAAGGTTAATACATATTTCAAAAGCTGGTGGTTAATTATTCGATATTAGTTAAATCTATGGATTGAGCCAAGGAGGCTACGCCACCAATAAGACGCTCTTTTTGTGCCTTTTTGAGTTGCTTAACCTGATATTCAATTTTCGAGGCAGTGCTACGAGAATGGCCCGCACCATGGCTCCAGACTAAGGTCAAAGGGGCTTTACCTCGTAAGGCCTTTGCCCCTTTCCCGGTTGAATGCTGATTAAAGCGGCGCTCTACGTCGGTTGTAATTCCGCAGTAAAGCGCGTTATTTGGCATTCTAATCAAATAGACGAACCAATCCGTTTTTGGTGACGGATTCTTTTCCATTAGTGTTGTAATTGTTCAACCATTGAACGTAGTTCAGCAAGTTCAGCTTTTAGTTCTTCAACTTCTTGCTCTAACTGTGCAATGCGATCCGTTCCAGCAGAAGTTACGGGCGTTGATGCAGTCGCTAACGCTTCAATGTCGACTTCACCACTGAATAGGTGCATGTATCGTGATTCTCGCTTGCCCGCTTCTCTCGGCAATTTGACGACCAGCGCACCTTCTTCGCGTGAAGCCATTTTGTCCAAGACCATCTCCACCTCTTTTACATCCGTAAAATCCGCGAGACGGTTGGTTCGAGTTCTTAGCTCACCCGGCGTTTGTGCGCCACGAAGCAACATACAACAAACGATGCCTTTTTCTTGCTTAGTTAGCTTAAGGTCACCGAACTCAGTATTACAAAAACGGTGCTGAAATTTGTTTGCTCGGCTATTGAAGCCACTTTCATCACTAACCAAACGGCGAGAGATAAGCGCATCAACCGCCTGTTGAACATCAGAATCCGTCAATGCCATTACCGGCTCACGATTACTCTTTTGGTTACATGCTGTCGTTAAGCTATTTAACGTCAGTGGGTAGTAATCTGGCGTAGTTACTTCTTTTTCAATTAAGCAGCCAATCACTCGCGCTTCAACAGGGGTTAGCTCAATGTTCATACCGTTTCCTCATCTTTTTATTGTTTTAGTCAGGCAATTAATGCTCAGCCAAAATTGTAATTCGTTTTACGTTACCGTGCTCATCCACAACTGCGATCTTTGCACGGTTAAGCTCGACTTCGGTTATTTCTTGATGTGTTCGCTCTTTCTTGTACGCGTTGACCAGTTTACTTGCTGGGTGCTCTTTCACTTCAGGAGAGCGAGGAAAAATGATTGTTGATTCACGCATGAGTCGCGCTTCAAATTAACTAACATGGCTCAAATCATATATGGTTACTGATGTGTGCTCAATTGCCGATTGAGAGATCGGTGATAAAAGCGTCAACGCGTTGTAATGATTGATCTAAAGACTGTTATAACACTAGATGTTGTGATTTAATCATCGGTAGTTAATCAAAAGTTAGGGAAAGAGACCTATGAGTGGTGTATTTGAGATCGTTGCAGAAGCACGCCGTAAGAACAAACTAAAGCGTGAACTTATCGACAACGAAAAGAAAGTTCGGGATAACCGCAAACGTGTTGACCTTCTAGACAACCTACTAGACTACATTAATTCAGACATGAGCACTGACGAAATCGTTGGCATCATCAAGAACATGAAAGCGGACTACGAAGACCGTGTTGATGATCACATCATCAAAAGCGCAGAAATCTCGAAAGAGCGCCGTGATATCAGCCGCCGCATCCGTGAACTAACGGAAGAAGACAAAGTTATTCAAGGTAAGAAGAAGTAATTCTTATCTAAAATAAGAAAAGCCTGCGATGTTCGCAGGCTTTTTTTTGTTTACGCTGGTTGAGCGACTGGTTGTTTGTCTCTAAAGAACAAACTGTATAACACCGGCACCACACCCAATGTCAGCACGGTTCCAACGGCCATACCAAAGATCATCACGATCGCCATCGAGTACCAGAACTCCCCTCCTGAAATCGCCAATGGGATCAAGCCAAGAATGGTCGTTAGGGTTGTCATCACAATCGGCCTAAAGCGAGCCACACACGCTTCAATAACAGATTCTTTTACTCCTAACCCGCTCTCTCTTTGCTGTTCAATACAGTCAATCAATACGATACCGTTATTAATAATGATGCCCGCTAAACTGAAAATGCCAAGCATTGCTGGGAATGTGAAGTAGGCATCCATTATCAATAGACCAAACGACGCACCAATCAATGACAGAGGAATCGTCATTAGGATGATTGCAGGTCTTCTCAACGAGTTAAACTGAAGAAGAAGTAGCAATACCATCACCGCAAAGCACTGTGGCAGGTAGCCAAATAAAGCCCCGTTAGCTTTACTCGCACCTTTTAGCTCACCGCCAAGTAAAATTTTGTAACCCGGCGGAAGATCTAACTCTGATAATGTTGGCTGAACGAGCTTGTTCAGTTCACTCGCTTGTAACTCACTATGTTTCACACTGATGGTAATCGTACGCTCAAGATTAAAGCGGCGAATGACTGACGGCTCACTGTGGGCTTCAATCTTAGCGAATTGAATCAGTGGCAACGCAGAGCCTGTCGCACTTGAAACGATCTGCGCAGAAAACAGCTCTTCAATCTTCTTATCTGAGTCACTACCACTCACCACAACCGGAATAACATCAGAGTCGTCACGATAACTGGTGATCTGCGTACCTCTCAAGTAGCTGTCTAAGCTCTGTGCAATATCACGACTCGACACACCCGCTCGTAGCGCCGCAGCTTGATCAATGTTAACAACCAGTTTAGGAACATTGTTTTCCCAATCATTACGAACACCAACAGCCCCCGGCACCTTACGTAGTTGCTGCTCTATTTTCACCGCGATATTTTGTAGCGTCTCAATGTCTTCGCCCACAACCTGATATTCAACCAAACCAAGTTCAGTACCACCAAGCCACATCTGTTTCGCCTGCCCGCTAGCTTCTGGCATATTGCTCACAAAAAATGCGTTTGTTCGCTCAACCATGGTCAACGCGCTGTCTGCATCTTTGGTATTTACAACAATAAATGCTCGGTTTGGTTGGCGGTCAATCGGTGATAATGCAAGGAAGAATCGTGGTCCACCGTCGCCAACGTAAGCGACCGTGCTCATGACATCAGGGTTTTGTGACTTATCCATCAGCCAGCTATTGAGTCGACCGGTAACTCGCTCAGTCTCAGACACTTTGGTGCCAGCAGGAAGATCAACAAACACCAAGTACTGATTTCGTTCTGAACCAGGCATAAACTGCACGGTTACAAACTTGAACCCATAAATCGCCAGCGCAAACACCAGCAGAATCGAAACGATGAAACTGATTCTAAAACTCAGTACGGTTGAGATTATCTTACGATAAACGTTTTTTACGCGTTCATTGGCCGCACTTTGTTTCGGTTTCTCATCACTCATAAACCAAACACACATTACTGGTGTCGCGAACAAGCATAAGAACCAAGAGCACAGTAGTGCGATCGTAATGACTTGAGATAGAGAGCGCAGGTATTCGCCCGTTACATCCTGCGCGAGCAACAACGGCATAAAGGCAAGGATGGTGGTTAGCGATGACGTCAGTAGCGGTAGCGCCATCGTTTTTGAAGCACCGATTGCCGCTTCTTTTCGCTCTACCCCTTCAGAGATCTGGGTTTTAATGTATTCAGCAATCACAATGCCGTTATCGACCAGAAGCCCCAATGAAATGATGATGGCCGCGATCGACATTCGCTGCAGTTCAACACCCCACAGACTCATACCAATCACGCTCATAAGGATGGTCAATGGAACGATGCTACCCACAATCAGGCCCATTCTCATACCCAAGAAGACCATCACGACCGCAAGCACAACAGCAATGGTTTGCAAAAGGTTGTTCGTGGCAGAGGAAACCGCAACGTCCACTTTTTCTGGTTGGAATGTGGCAAGTTCGAGTTCAACGCCTACAGGTAAACGAAGTCGTTCCTCTGTTAGAAATGATTGAATGTCGGCACCGAATTGATCACTCTGAGCGCCACCGACCATTGCAGCTGCAATGATGATTGAACGCTGATTATTAAAGTAAACCGGTGTATTGAACGGCTCTTCATAGCCTCGATACACGTGTGCTAAGTCACGTAAGAAAACCGTGTTATCAAGTTCGCGAACATACAGATCAAGGTTGAGAATATCTTCGACGGATTGGAAGTTACCCGTCGGTTCTATCTCAACTTCTAACGTGCCAGTTTCAATCACACCACCTGGCAGCACGACATTACGAGCCTGAAGCGTTTGTACTACCTGCTTAAACTGAAACTTCTCATTTTCAATTGCATCTGGCTTAGCTTTAATCCAGATACGCTCTTCATTGACGCCATAAAGTTCAACTTGAGACACAGTCGGTGTACTGTTGAGCCGATCTTGTATCTTTTCAGCAATCTTATTCAGTTCACCTTGCGAGTAACCGTCGCCATAAAGCGCCATTGTCGCCGAATAAACCTGACCAAACTCATCATTAACAAACGGGCCTTGTGTCCCATCAGGTAACTCAGATTTCATCGCTTCCATTCGGTTGCGCAGGTTGTCCCAAATCGGTTGTAAATCAAAATACTGATCATCAACGGTGACATTGATTTGTGTAACCCCAGTACGTGAGAAAGACTTTATATCCGTCACTTCTGGAATCTGCTTGATCTCGCGCTCAAGAGGTTTCGTGATAAAATTTTCGATACGCTCGGGTGACATCCCAGGAAACTGAGCCACCACAATGGCATTTCGTATCAAAATTTCTGGGTCTTCTTTGCTTGGTGCTCCGACAAAAGTCTTATAGCCAATAAAAAGCAGCATCACCAAAAAGACTTGAGTAAAGCGGTGATAATTGAGCGCTAACTGGGTCAATTTATGCATGATAAGGCTCCCTACACACCATTCCAAAGTGTCACTTTCTGACCTTCAAATAGGTAAGGAATACCTGCTACCACGACCTTCTCACCTTCTTTGAGGTTGCTCAGTACGACGACCTCACTGTTGATATTGCGTCGCACTTGTACATAGCGTTTTTCTAGCACTAACTCTTCGCTGACGACAAAAATTGCAGCGTTCTCTTTTTCATTACGAGCTTTACTGTCACTGAAATTAAACGCCGTCAATGGCAATAGAACCACCTCTTCGTGTGTTTTTCCAATCGTAAAGTTAACATTCGCACCCATACCATTGCGCAGTAGATCACCGGTATTTTCGAGCATCAGGCTCACGCTGTAGGCATTCCCTTTCTCAACCACAGCGCCAATCTCACTGACAATGCCCGTAAGAGGAAGATCATTAAGCGCAGGGATCGATACGCTAAGTTGCTCACCGAACTTCACCTCTTGGATAAGCGACTCAGGCACAAGGAAATCAACTTGATATGCGTTTGAGTTAATCAGTTCGGTCACTGAAGTACCGGAACTGATCTTGGTAAATTCATCGAGAAAGACCGCACTAATTTGACCAGAGAAAGGCGCATAAAGGCTGGTGCGAGCTAAGCTAAGTGCCGCATTATCAACATCAGTCAACGCAACATTCACTTGTTGTGCCTTAGCATCGAGATCAGCCTTGATAGTCAGCAATTCAGAGTCTGAAACAAATCCCCTTTCCTTCAGCTTATTAGCACGTTCAAATTGGTCTTTTGCTTGAAAATGCGCCGCATTGGCTGAGCCGAGTGCAGCGTTCGCTTTGTCCAGTGCGAGTTTGAATTCTTCTTTGTCTAGCTCTGCAATCAGGTCGCCTTGCTTGACTCTTTGGCCCTTTTTGACGTGGATAACTTCAATCGTACCGCCAACTTTAAAGCTCAGAGGGGATGTTGTGGCACTTTTGACTTCGCCACCAAACTTACGATTTTGCTGATGATTTTGATACTCAGCAGAGATGAACTTGACACTTCTAACTGGCTGCTCCACCTCTTGCTCGTTTGGTTTCATACGGTCACCGCATGCACTGAGTAAAGTAAGAAGTGGAATTAATAGGAAACGTTTCACAGGATCAAACCTCTATATGGAATGACGTACCATCATATATGAAATGGCATTCCATTAGAAGTTTCTTATGGAATAATCTATGAACTGCTTCCCAAACTTTTGGTAATTTCAACCACGAGGGAGTCTAGAGTGCGGATTAGACTAAAATAGAATTGTAAATAGCCAAATATGCTATTAACCTGAAACACATAATAAAAAGACAGTACAACTAATCTTATTTTTGCTGCTAGGAGAAACCCTATGACAACCGATACAAAGCAAGATGATGTGCTTTGCTGCCCCCTGTGCGGTAGTGAAGAATATTTATTGGCCGCAAGTGATAAGATGCTCTGCGCAGAGTGTGGCTCTTTTTTTGAAGATGTTAGCCAAATAACGCCAACACAACCTGCTCTTCCCCATGTTTCAGTGAGTCTTCAGCAGGCGGCATTTCGAGCGTTGCCTGCTCATTAACTTATGAACCCGCTTTTAAAAAACGGTTTCTAACTCTCTTAAGCTACGAATCTTGGGTAAATCCAACTCGTGGCTTTTGTCGTTTAACCCAACCAAGTGAATGGTTTTGACACCAGCTCTGACCCCAGCTTCCAACCCTTTTGGGGTATCGTCGACATAGACACAGTCTTCTAAGCGAAAGCCCATGTTCATCGCACTATAAAGAATGAGGTCAGGCTCTGGCTTCCAGCTGTTGGTATCAAATGCAGAGAATATTTTACCGTTAAAGAAAGGTAACAAACCGGTCAATTCGAGGCTTTTCTGAATTTTGTCACTCGGCCCATTCGAAGCCACACAATATTCGATACCTGCTCGCTTTAAAAAGTCGAGAGTTTCGAACACACCGTCCATTGGCTCTAATTGCTCTTCGAATAATTGGTCTAAATGTTGACGGTAGATCGGCTCTAGCTTGTCGAGAGAAACATTCACGCCTAGCCGTTTCTTTGTTGCACTCAGAATGTCAGCGAGCTTACCACCTTCAAAATGACTGGCCGCTTCTTCCACCGTAAGCTTCGCGCCAAACTGATGGAAAGTGTCGCACAGTGCTTGGCAGCATAAACGCTCACTATCAACCAACGTTCCATCGCAATCAAATATGACACATTGAGCTTTTGTCTGAACCATTCACATTACCCTCTTATTTTTCTTTGAGAAATAATAGGTAATACGGAGACAATTAAAATGACGGGCTTAACACTTTGTCTGATTCTGACGAAGCCATGATCAGATTTATCGTGTGAATCACTCTTTTCTTGCTTATTTTTCAATAAACAGTTCAAGTTCCTGCTTAACGTTAGGCATTAACTTCGCTACTAAACTGTCAACGAATAATGCTTGATTCGTACTTTCTTTACAGACAACGTCAGAAATTAACGCGGTCGAGTCAACTTGAGTAACGATCGCGGCGGCGACTGCTTCGCCCTCTTTAAAGCCCAAATAAAGTGAACAAGGCTCTGAATAGATAATTTGGGTTAAGAATTCAACGATCATCTCTTGATCTTGCGGCTTTGACCATCGATTGGCTTGGAGCAACGCAAACATAACGGTTAATCGATGAAAATCGACGAGGAATAACTCATCAGGAGAAAAAGCGGTTTCGTGAGCCTCACTAGGCTGGTAAAGCTGGTACTGGCATTCTGCAGCCGCTTGCTTATAGAGCTCTAAGCCAACGAGACTTTCTTTGGTAGGAAACTGAACATCAACTTGCTGGTAAAGCCAAGCGTTTTTTAATTCGGCAATCTTCGGGTGCGACATAGCTTAGCTTATACCTATATTGTGCTCTAACTAAAAAGAAAGCTTACTCGATAACACATTGAGGTCACAAGTCTTTTAACCACTTATTCGGCAACTAGACTGGAAAGCTGATATGCTTAGGCTGTTTTAATGGTTTACAAATTGTTTCACTAAGGGACTCAGTACAATGATCAAGAAAATAGCAACGATTGGCTTAATGACTCTAAGTCTTACTGCGTGTGACAGCGGTGAAGTGGGTGATGTCAGTTTGGGTCTGTTCACCATGAAAGACATCAAACTTAACCACATGCAAGATCCTGTTGTCACTGGCGTTACCTGTCATGTTGCGTCTATTGAAGCAGACTTTAGCTTAGCCGATCCTAGTGATAGCTCTATCTCATGCCGTCAAACGGGTGAAATCACTCCGGAAATGATCGCGAACATTGATAAGTCAAACGATGGCGAGGTGGTCTTTAAGAAATCAAAGAGCATCTTTTTCAAGAGCATGAAGATTCGCCGTATTATTGACGTTGAAAACCAAACGTTAATGTACTTGTCTTACTCGACTAAAGAGACCTCTGGTAGCTTTAAGCACAGCCTTTCAACTGTTCCACTTTGGGGTACAAAAGCTTACGGTGCTTACCAAGGCGATAAATAGGTCATTTAAGGGGCAATCAGTAATGCTTGCCCCGTTTTTATGTAATAAATATGAAAGCAATCTTACAACTATGTGATATTATGCGGCCAAAATTCCCAACCCAACTTTTAACATGAAGTTTCCCGGACAGCGCAAATCTAAGCACTATTTTCCAACTCACGCTCGTGATCCACTCATCAACCAGATGAAACAAACGCCAAAGCTATACCGACCTATCGTGGTTGGTGTTGGTCAAACAATTGTTGATATTGAAGCTCGTGTTGATGATGAGTTTCTAACAAAATACGGTTTGAGTAAGGGACACTCTCTAGTTTTAGAAGAAAGCCAGGCGGATGCACTTTACGACGAACTCGTTGCACGCGAATTGATCACTCATCAATACCCTGGTGATACGATCGGCAACACGCTGCACAATTATTCTGTTTTAGCAGACAGTAAATCTGTGCTGCTAGGCGTTATGTCGCGTAATATCGAAGTGGGCTCATTCGCCTACCGCTACCTATGCCGCACCTCTTCTCGCATGAACCTGAATCACCTACAAATGGTCGAAGGCTCTATTGGTCGCTGTTACACATTGATCTCAGAAAATGGTGAACGTACGTTCGCGATCAATGAAGGTCACATGAATAAACTGCGCCCAGATAGCATCCCAGAAGAGGTCTTTGATAAAGCATCGGCACTCATTGTTTCTTCTTACCTAATGCGTGGTAAACCAGAAGATCCAATGCCACAAGCAGTTGCTCGTGCGATTGAAATTGCAAAAACGAAGAACGTACCTGTCGTGCTTACCCTTGGGACTAAATGGGTTATCGAAGGTAACGCAGAATGGTGGCAAGAATACATTAAAGAGAACATCTCTATCGTTGCAATGAACGAAGAAGAAGGTGAAGCTCTGACGGGTGAAAAAGATCCGTTGCTTGCTGCTGACAAAGCGCTTGAATGGGTAGACGTGGTACTTTGTACGGCTGGTCCAGTGGGTCTGTATATGGCTGGTTACACGGATGAATCAGTGAAACGTGAAACTGAATTACCACTTCTTCCGGGTAACATCCCTGAATTCAATAAGTACGAATTTAGCCGTGCTATGCGTCGTTCAGACTGTAAAACTCCAGTGAAAGTGTATTCTCACATCGGTCCGTACTTAGGTGGTCCGCTAGAGATTAAGAACACCAACGGTGCAGGTGATGCCGCTCTTTCAGCACTGCTTCATGATATGGCGGCAAACAGCCACCACTTAATGAATGTGCCGAATTCATCTAAGCATGACAACCCTTACCTAACTTACTCATCGCTTTCACAAATTTGTAAGTATGCGAACCGAGTAAGCTACGAAGTGCTAACACAGCATTCTCCACGTCTTGGCCGAGCACTGCCAGAACGTGAAGACAGCTTAGAAGAAGCGTACTGGGATCGATAATCTAGCCCAATTAAAAAGAGCCGCCATTTTTTGCGGCTCTTTTACTATCTGACACATGGATAAAACACTAAGTTCCCTTTTTCCACCATCACACAATCCATTTCAGCGGCGTGCGCAGCCTGCATCCCCAATTTCGTATCTTCAAATACAACGCATTGGTCTGGTTTCAAGCCAACCTGATCTGCCGCTTGCAAGAAAGTCTCTGGATGAGGTTTGTGGTTAGTCACATCTGTTGCCGTAACAATAGCGTCTAACTTTTCAATCAACCCAGCCTTTGTCAGTAGCCTAATCGCACTGTCTCGTTGACTTCCCGTACCTACGGCCAGTTTCTTTTTGCTGTAGTAGTGCTCCAACACATTAACACTGCAAGGGATCACTTCACCATGTTGCTCTATCGCAGCAAACGTTGCCATTTTGAATCGAGATACTTCGTAAGGATCAAGTGATAAACCATATTTGGCATTCACTTCAGCTGCAATTTTGTAGCTCGGCATTCCACCCAAGCTATGTAGCCAATCATTTGAAAATGGAAACTCAAAATGAGCAGCGGTTTGGTGCCAGGCTTCTAAGTGCGCTGGCATGGTATCAATCAATGTGCCGTCCATATCAAAGATAAGGCCTTGATAATCGTCTAACAACTCGAACATTTTCAACTCTTTTTAATCTTTTATTCAATTACTTATCGTGGCGATTCAAGATATTGATATATCTGCCGATAGCAACTAACATCTTTATAAATAAAAAGTAAATCATTTACCAAACGGACTAAGGTAATCTTATGAATATTAAGAATAAACTGTATTCATTAGGTGT
Source organism: Vibrio aquaticus (assembly GCF_003970385.1). Taxonomy (GTDB): domain Bacteria; phylum Pseudomonadota; class Gammaproteobacteria; order Enterobacterales; family Vibrionaceae; genus Vibrio; species Vibrio aquaticus. The sequence continues at coordinate 268,302 of NZ_RXZH01000001.1, forward strand.
TGTAGCCATTTTAGGGGTTGTTACTGTTCTTTTTTCAACCACTCATTTTGCCCAGACTACCTCGCAACTCAATCAAGCCAGTTTATTGGTTGCTAAACTCGAAATTCGCCTCTTAAACCTCCGCAGAAACGAGAAGGACTTCTTGTTACGTAAAGACATGAAGTATCTCGATAAATTTAACAAAAATATGGACACGTTTTTGAGCCTAGAGTCTGAATTAGCGGGAATACTTAACGCTAACGACCTTCCCTCTAGCCAGCAGCTCAAGCAAGATATTCTCAAATATCAAGACGGCTTCAATGCTCTAGTCAATGCCTTTGAACAGCGCGGATTGAAGCCAGAGGACAAGCTCTACGGACAATACTTTACTCAACTTGCGAGTATTAAAGCGTCGCTTAGTAGCGACCAACTTGTGGATTTGTTCAAGTTCAATGAACTGGTTTTAAAGGGAGAATTTAACGGCGACTTGCTTCCAAGTAACGCATCATCCCTTGTAAGTGCCGCCAACACGCTGATTGAGCAAAGCAAGAAGATCGGTCTGAAATATAACCAAGGGCTTCTAGGTGATACTCGCGGCCTATCCCACAATGTAGAAAAGCAGTTTAAATCTTTTTCTGCTGCACTCGCACAGCAAACTGAAGCGACTCGTAGTCAGTTGGCAACATTGAAGCTAGTTGTGACTACGTTAGTTGTGTTGCTGATCTTTGGTTTTATTTTCCAAATCTCGCGTTCAATTAACCTACAGGTTTCTTCACTGCTTCACGCAATTCAAAAAATCGCTGAAACCAATAATGTTTCTCTTCGCGCAAAACTCACCAACAATGATGAGCTGTCTGAAATCGGTAGCTACTTTGACCGACTATTAGACAAGTTCGAGTCGCTAATTGCCGGTTCACAAGCTAAGTCAGCCACCCTGTCAAACAGCACCGGCAACATGCACAGTGAACTTCAAAACGTGATGGAACAATTTCATGTTCAAGCCAATCACACCAGTATGATGGCCACCTCTGTGCAAGAAATGGTTTCAACTATCAATGAGATCTCTGAAAGCACTTCTGTCGCCGTCGAAGGCGTACAGCAAGCTTCAGTCAATGCACAAACCGGTCGAAAAGTGGTCGAAACCACTGTGAATAATATTGACCAACTTTCTTCTATTTTGGGCAATAGCCAAGAGTCTATTAATTCACTCAACAATCACGTCGATAAGATTGGTGATGCCGTCAACATCATTCAAGAAATCGCCGAGCAAACTAACCTTCTCGCACTGAACGCCGCTATTGAGGCTGCACGTGCGGGTGAACAAGGCCGAGGTTTCGCTGTGGTTGCCGATGAAGTTCGTGCGCTAGCTAGCCGTACACATCAATCAACGGAAGAAATCACTAAGGTTGTGACGGCGATCCAAAGCCAAATGTCGCAAGTGGTGACAGATATTGATCAATGTAATGAACAAGGCGGTCAAACCCTTGAAGCATCGAAGACTCTCGACAGCAGCTTAACGCAAATCATTGATGATATGACCAACATTCAGGCAAATTCAGAACGTATAGCGTCAGCCATCGAAGAGCAAGGCATCGTGATGAATCAAGTCAGTGAGTCTATTACTGAACTTAACTCGATATCAGAAGGTAACATGAACTCAGCGCAGCAATGTTTGATTGAGGTCGACGGCATCGCAACACAAGCGGGCGAAATGGATAAAGCGGTTGCTGAGTTTAAGACTTCGTAATTCCGCAGCTATCTGACACCAATAAGAAAAAATCCCCCCAGCATTCACTGAGGGGATTTTTTATTTACCTTAGCGATCCAAAATTACTCATCATCGATCGGAACCAGTTTAGTGTTGCCTCCGTAAATCTTCTCTCGTCTTCTTTGCACCATCGCATAGAAACCTGGGATCAAGAACGTACCGGCAAGAAGCACGCACAGTAATCCACCAATCAGTGAAATACCTAACGAGTTTTGACTCACGTGACCGGCGCCTGAAGCAAAGATCAATGGGAAGATACCTAAGATGAACGACCAAGATGTCATGTTCACTGCGCGGAAACGTAACTTACCGCCCTTCACCGCCGCTTGGTCAATTGGAACATCTTTCTCTTCTCTTTCTAACTTAGCAAACTCAACGATTAAGATTGCGTTCTTTGCCGCTAAGGCTATGAGCAGAACTAAGCCTATCTGGGCATAGAGGTTGAGCGGTGTACCCGTTAGATTCAGTGCCAAGAAAGAACCTAAGGTCGCTACTGGCACCACAAGAATGATGGCCAATGGAATCGACCAACTCTCATATTGTGCCACCATGAACAGATAGATAAAGATCAACGCGAGAGCAAAAGCAAAAATTGCCTGATTACCCGCTAACACCTCTTGGTAAGCCATACCTGTCCATTCATATTGATAGCCTTGAGGTAAGATTTCTTCTGCGACACGTTCCATTGCAGCAATCGCATCACCACTTGAGTACCCCGGAGCTGGCTGACCTTGGATGATAGCACTACGGTACATATTGTAGCGCCATGCCACATCCGGTTCGAAGATTTGCTCGTAGCTCACTAGAGTGCTGAGTGGAATCATCTCACCACTGGCCGACCTTACGTGGAAGCGTTCTAAATCTTCCATTGTCTGACGATGTTGGCCGTCTGCCTGCATGGTCACGCGGAAGTTTTTGCCAAACATCGTGAAGTCATTGACGTACAGCGAGCCTAAGTTACCCTGTAGCGTTTGGAACACGTTCGACAAGGGAACACCAAGCTGCTGGGTCTTTTCTCGGTCAATATCAACATAGTAATGCGGAACGTTGGCTCGGAAAGTACTGAACGTAAAACCAATTTCAGGTTGTTTGTTCGCTTCTTCAATCACCTGCCCCATCACCATCGCCAGATCAGTTCGGCTTCGCCCTAGCGTATCTTCAAGAACAAACTCAAAACCTGATGCCGCGCCCATACCCGGTACCGCTGGCGGCCCCATGGCAAAGACGATCGCTTCTGGCATCGCCATTGCCGCTTTACCATTGATGCGCTGAGCGATCGCATTAGCCGAATGCTCACCGTCTAGGCCGTTACGCGTATCCCAGTCATGCAGTTTAATAAACAGTGACGCACCATTCGACGCGGCAGCGCCGGTCATAAATGCGAAGCCATTCGCAACCGTCACGCCATCAACACCCGGCTCTTGTTCAACGATGTTCATCAACTTTTCAGACACCGCTTCAGTGCGCGATAGCGATGCAGAATCTGGAAGTTGCACGTTAACGAGTAAGATGCCTTTGTCTTCTTGAGGTACGAATGCTGTCGACGTTGTTTTGGCAAAGAAACTCACCGCCGCAACCGCAACAACAAAGAAGGTGATCAGTAACAGCGCCTTTTTCACCAGGAAGCCCGCCACTTGGCCGTAACGCTTGGTAACTCGCTCTAGCCCAGCGTTAAAGGCCTTAAACCAACGAGCCGTATTACCACCGCCCTGTTTCAGTACCAGTGAACACAACGCAGGTGAAAGCGTTAGCGCGTTAATGGAAGAGATCACAACCGAGATACAGATCGTTAATGCAAACTGTCTATACATGATGCCAGTAATTCCCGGAAGCATCGCAACTGGCAAGAACACGGCTAATAGAACTAACGTCGAGGTTACGATCGGTCCAGTCACCTCTTTCATCGCGATCAAGGTCGCTTTACGTGGGCTAAGCGTTGGGTCTTGCGCCATAGTAGTGTCGACATTTTCGATAACAAGGATCGCGTCATCGACCACGATACCAATAGCGAGAATCAAGCCGAACAAGGTCACGGTATTAATGGTAAAGCCCGTCGCCTGCATGATTGCAAAAGTGCCAATCAGAGAAACAGGGATTGCAACCACAGGAATTAAGGTGGCTCGTGCACTGCCTAAAAACAGATAGGTCACCGCAATAACCAGTAATATCGCTTCCACCAGCGTCTTAACGACGCCTTTAATCGATTCCGCAACAAAGACTGTTGTGTCATAACTGGTTTCATACGCCATCCCTTCAGGGAAGTTCGTACTTAAGTTGTCGAGCAGTTCCATCACCGCTTGGCCGCTTTCTAATGCATTGGCGTCAGACTGAAGTGAGAGCGCTACGATTGAAGCATCTTGTCCACGGAATTTACCGCTACCGTCATAGAACTTCTTGCCGAGCTCTACGCGGGCAACATCTTTTAGATAGACGCTAGAGCCATCACGATTTGCACGAAGCACAACATTCTCAAACTCATCAACGCTTTCCAAACGACCTTTGGTCACAAGGTTGAACTGGACTTCTTGCGCCGTGCTATACGGTGCAGCACCCACTCGTCCTGCGGCAACTTGTACGTTTTGCTCGGCAAGTGCTGAGTAAACGTCACTGGTCGTTAGGTTTAAGTTCGCCATCTTCTCTGGGTCAAGCCAAACACGCATTGCATATTCGCCGCCACCGATCACGTTCACTTCACTGATACCCTTGACTCGAGCCAGTTGATCTTTCACGTTTAGGTTGATGTAGTTAATCAAGAACTGATCATCATACTTACCGTCTGGTGAAAAGAAGTTTAGAACCATAAGTAGATCGGGTGAGCGTTTTTTCACCGTCACGCCAACCATACGAACTTCTTGAGGAAGCTTGGATTCTATTTGCGATACTCGGTTCTGAACGTTAACTTGAGCCATATCTGGGTCAGTGCCAACATCGAACGTCACGTTCAAGCTGTATGAACCATCATTGGCACTTTTTGAAGACATGTAGATCATGTCTTCTACACCATTCACTGAGGTTTCGATGGGATCAGCAATGGCCTGCTCGACGACTTCGGCACTTGCCCCCGTGTAGTAGGCATTAACGCTCACAGAAGGTGGGCTAATTTTAGGATATTCAGCCACTGGCAAGAGGGTTAATGAAATCGCCCCAGCAAGGGTAAGAATAATTGAGATAACCAGTGCGAATTTTGGGCGCTGTATAAAAAAACGACTTAACATGACCCCTCCTACTCAGTGACCGCTGTATCAGCGAATCGAACAGGCACACCGTTTCGGATACGTTGTAACCCTTGTGTTATCACTTGTTCTTCAGCCTTCAAACCGTTTTTAACGATAACACCTTGCTCAAGCTGAGTGCCAAGCTCTACGTTTCGTCGCTCGGCCACATTTCCTTGTGCAACGACCATAACGAAATTGCCTTCAAGATCCGTTTGAACAGCGCGGCGAGGAATCACGATCACATCTTGTGTCTGCTTTTCTCGTAACTCGACTCGGATATGCTGCCCGGGCAATAAGCGATAGTCTGGGTTATCAACCTCCGCGCGCATCGCGATCGTGCCGGTATTGAGGTCAATTCGGTTACCCAAGAAATCGAGCTTGCCGATATGTTCAAAAGGTTGACCATTCTCTAGTACCACTTGTACTTCGATGGACTCTGCAGACCCTTCTCCTTTCACCTTATCCATTCCTAGCTGCAAACGCTCTCGTTCGCTAATACTAAAACTGGTATGAACAGGATCTAAGCTCACGAGAGTGGTGAGTATCCCCGACTGAGGTGAAACTAAATCACCGGTACTCACTTTACTTTGGGCAATACGGCCAGCAAATGGAGCTCTAATTTGTGTGTAAGAGAGGTTCACTTCGGCGAGATGAATGTGTGCTTTCGCGGCTTCAACCTGTGCTTGAGAACCTAGAAGTACCGCGTTCAAATTATCAAATTCAGACTGAGAGATACTGCCTTTAGGAAGCAGATTCTTACCACGTTCGAAATCGAGTTCCGCTTTTTTAAGTGACGCATTGGCCTGGGCTAAGGTCGCTTTTGCACTCGCGAGTTGGGCCTCGAATGAGGAAGGTTCAATTGAGTAAAGTAGTTGACCTTTCTCGACCATTTGACCTTCGTTAAAATGGCGAGTCTGGAGGTAACCCGTAACCTGAGCGGTTATATTGGTATCTTCGACCGCTTCAATACGACCGATATAGGATTGGCTGTGTTGGTGAGGGGAATATTGCGCCTGCTCTGCTACTACGAGCTGTGCGGGCATTTGTTTTTGTCCTTGAGAATTGTCGCCGCATCCTACGAGAAAGATAGCACTACTAAGCGCCGTAAAGAGTAACGTTTTTTTCATGAATAGACCGTTAGATAAATACAAAATGGGCTTTATAAAACTATCTAACAGTCTGTGAGGCTATGTCCGAGAATTATCAAAAGGGAAAGGTTAAGTGTTTCAACCTGTTACAAGCTCTGACTTAATGTGATCTTGCACACTTTCTAACAGTGCTTGCCCTGACGGCCAAGTGTAAACCAGCTCGGTAACTTGGCTACCACACGGTGCGTTCCAAAGCCTTTCTAGATCACACTGCCCACCTAAATGCTGATAAAACTCGACGGCCTGTTTGTTATCTTTCATGACTTCTAAATAGACGCCATTGTCAGGGAAATATTGCGCAATCCACTGGGCAATTTCAGCCAGCAGTTGAGTTCCTAAACCACGGCCACGGTAACTAGGGTCAATGTGCAGAGCATCAATAATGGTGCCTTTCTCAAAATCATGATTGCCAAATGCACAGACGAAACCACACAATAAACCACCCTCTTCGAGCAAGATTACGTGTTGATTGAACGGTGGGTTAATCAGGCGAGTTTGCCAAATTGCAGAGCGTTCATCATGAACCTCTTCTTCAAGAAACTCAGCGCCTAAGATACCAGAGTAAAATTGCTTCCAACTCTGTGCATGCAGTGTAGCAATGCGTTCATAGTCGCTATATTCAGCTACTTTCAATTCCATTTGTAGTTCCTTATTACTTCCTGTAAGGATTGTTTGCCCCTTCATACTATAAAACATTTAACTAAAAGCCAAACATTCTGAAACATTCCCCATTCGTAGTGCATTGTCACTCCTATAAAAGCTACAAATCGTTACCAAATATCCCGTTGACTCCTCATAAATTTGAACCATGCCGTTTGACTTACACGTGTACGCTGATATTCTAGCGAACAATTGTTAGCTGAAAGGAAATCCCAATGTCTGGTTTGAGCAAACCACCACTGATTTGGTTAAACGTCTTTATCTTTTTGTCCTCATTCTTACTTGCTGCTGTTGTCGTGCCCTGGTACGGAATGACGAATGGTTACGGGTTAGAACATGGGCTATGGTTCCTCGCTGCGTTTTCTTTTTGTAATTTGTCGATCACGGCGGGTTATCACAGGCTTTGGTCTCATAAAACCTTTGAAGCGCATTGGTCTCTACGTTTGATATTTGCTATTGGCGGCGCTTTCGCTCTCCAGAACAGCGCCCTGCATTGGAGTTCTGACCACCGCATTCACCACAAGCATGTAGACAACAATGATAAAGACCCTTACTCGGCTAAACGCGGATTTTGGTTCTCTCACATCGGTTGGATGCTGCGTGAATACAACACCAACACATACGACGACTATTCAAACTGTCGCGATCTACAGAAAGATAAGATCGTAATGTGGCAGCACAAATACTATGTCCCTCTTGCCCTAGCGACTAACTTTGGTCTTCCTCTGCTACTCGGCGTTATCTATGGCGATGTGATTGGTATGTTGCTAGTCGTCGGTGTCTTACGTCTGGTGTTCAGCCATCACTCGACCTTCTTTATTAACTCATTGGCGCACATTTGGGGCTCTCAACCTTATACAGATAAGAATACTGCCCGCGATAACGCTGTTCTTGCCGTGTTCACTTTTGGTGAGGGCTATCATAACTACCATCACATCTTTGAAAATGACTACCGCAATGGTATTTATTGGTGGCAATACGACCCAACCAAATGGTTAATCAAGTCATGTTCATGGCTAGGTTTAACTAAGAAATTACGCGTCACGCCTAAGCTTAAAATTGAAAAAGCTAAAGCGAAACAAGCGCTCAGCACGGCATCTAGGAATGTCAGTAAGCTTCCCAATGGCAAGCTGCTTAACGATGCATTAAACAAAGAATTTGAAGAGTTAATGGTGAAGTTAGCTGACTACTACGATATTAAAAAACAGGTACTGGAATCGAAGCGCGCTGACCTCACGCAGAAATATGAACGTTCGGTACTGAAAGTCCGCTATCAACAAATGAAAGATGATCTCGCGGCGCAACGTAAAAGCTGGGAAATGCTTATTGCACAATATGCCTAACCTTCAACAATTAAAAAGGCTCCCATATCGTTATGAGAGCCTTTTTGTTTTAAGTGAGCTTGCGGTTGACTAGACAACATTCAGCTTGATTGAGTACTCAATACACTCAATGTCATTGCCATTAAGCTTTGCATAGTTCTCTACCACTCGTATTCGATGAAAACCGTTAGAAAGCAGTACTTTTTGTGACGCTTTATTACTCACTTCCACATACGCAAACAGACGGCCTATTCCTTGAGTTTTTAGAATCGCTATCCCTCTTTCTAAGGCCTGTGTTGCGACTCCCATAGAGACATACTTCTGCCCAACTCTATAACCAACATGAGCCGTGTTCTTCTTAAAGTCCAAATTGGTAAAATTCAATCGCCCTAGAATAGTATGGTTGCGATCTTTGATGAGGAGTGGGAGCAATTGACGACATTTGTAATCAAGAAGAAACTCTTGAATATGAGCTTGAACGCCGTGAAGAGAATAGAAGTTTTCTTCTCTTGGTGGGATAAATTGATCGAACCAGCCTTTGTTGTCTGATTCAAAGGCAAGCAGCTGCTCAGCGTCATCTAAACTGAGCAGCTCTAATGTAATTTCAGCAAATTCCTTTTTACTGCTCACTAATGATCCTAACGTTTACTACTCTTGCCTCGACCGGCGTGGATCTTAAGCTTAGCTTTCATTTTACGTTTGTCAGAGTTTCGACCTTTGCGCTTTGGTAAGCGATCTGGTTCAATCTCTTCAATCAGGCTTGGTTCAAAACCTTCCAACCACTCCTGAGGGAGTTTACTGTCTAGCAGCCGTTCAATTGCCTCAAGTAAATACTCTTCATCACGGCTCATGAGTGATACAGCAAAACCTTCTTTGCCTGCACGACCCGTACGACCGATTCGGTGTACATAATCTTCTGCTTTATACGGCATGTCAAAGTTCACAACTTGCTCTAACTGTTGAATATCTAAACCACGTGCGGCCACATCTGTTGCAATCAACGCGCGAATTTTACCTGATTTAAAATCATCAAGCGCTTTTTGTCTTGCGCCCTGGCTCTTATCACCATTGATGGACGCGGCTTTAATTCCGTCCAGCTTCAGCTCTTTGGCTAATGCATCACTGCCCTGCTTGGTTTTGGTAAACACCAAGACTTGTTGCCAGTTACGAGACCCAATCAGGTAGGCCAATAGCTCTGCTTTGCGTTTTTTATCGACTGGGTAGACCATCTGCTTCACAGTTTCAGCGGTGCTGTTTGATGGCGTTACCTGCACTTCTACAGGCTCGTTTAGCATGTTGTACGCAATGGTTTTGAGGCGTTTATCAAACGTCGCCGAGAAGAACATCGTCTGACGTTCTTCACTGCATCTGCTAAGGATACGTTTGATATCAGGCATAAAGCCCATATCCAACATACGGTCAGCTTCGTCTAAAACCAAGTAATCTGTTTTAAGAAGATTGATGTTCTTGCAAAATAGATGATCGATTAGGCGGCCAGGTGTCGCGATAAGGATGTCACAACCTTGGTGCAGGTTACGCGTTTGCACATTCATGCTAGTGCCACCGTAAGCGGTCACGACTTTAATATCGGTGTCTTGAGCGTATAACGTAATATTATCGAAGACTTGTTGGGCAAGCTCACGAGTGGGTACCAACACCAACGCGCGTACATCGTTACTTTGAGGGTCGCGAGTCGATTCAGACTCTAACAGCTTGTGCAAAATAGGTAAGCCAAAGGCTGCAGTTTTACCCGTCCCCGTTTGAGCGCCGGCCAAGACATCTTTGCCTTCAAGCACATGCGGAATCGCTTGCTTTTGGACTTCCGTTGGCTGCTGAAAACCTAACTTTTCTAATGTGGATAGCAGTGCTGAGTTCAGCCCTAGAGATTGAAATTCTGTCGACATCAAGGTTACCTATAATTGCAAGGCGGACGATTCTATCAGAATCTTTTGGCTGCGGTTAGTATCTCGGGGTAGAAGGTACTAAATACTTCATTCAATTGGTGGTAGTTTGTCTCTAAATAGGGAAAACACTCGGCCAATACTCCCATTGTCGCTCTTCGTTGCGACATCCTATTGAGAGCGAACTCAATATTGTCTAAATGCTGGTAGGATTCTAGCCATTGCCCTTGCCACATAGCAAATGACATCTGAACAAAACGATCTGGTAGTGGAAAGCGAGATTGCGCTATGACACGTTTTTGCGCGTTGAGGCAAAATAGAGGCAGTTCATCATGATGGAACTCTCCCCACCGCTTAGATAGACAGTGGTCCCAAAACATATCTAACGCAATGCCTGAGAACCGCCTCACTCCCTGTGGGAAAAGCGATTTACTGTCCAGTACCGCTTGGTGACTGTCCGTAAAGGAATCCACGAACCGATGTAATTGAATGCCATCGGCGACCACTTTGGGGAATTGACGCTGCGGATCACCTTTAACAAAGTCACCCAACAAGTTTCCTAGCGGACTTGATTGGCAATGATCAGCAATATGAAGATGAGCAAGATAGTTCAAAAGCAGTACCGAATAAAAACTATCTGTTTATAAAAGCACAAAGCCAGCGCATTTGCACTGGCTCTTTCTGGTCGCTACTCACTCAGGGTAGCCTTTCAATTTACAAAGATTATTTAAAGATCTCTTCTGCGAGTTCTTCGATTGACTGTTCGTAGTCTGAAAGCTCGAAGCCAATCTCCATCGCATCTAACAGCTCTAGGCATTCTTCGTTGATTGTTTGGTCACTCATTCTGACCTCCTTTTTAACATTATAACAAGACCGGCGAAGGCCTTAGTACCAATATGCGGTACTTGTGTTCCTTTTTAAACCACTTATATGACAGTTTTTTGAAAGGAGAAAGTAAAAACTGGCGATGGTTTGAATCATATCTCAAGTAAACGTTTTCGTCGGCAAGCCAACCTAATCTGTAAACAAAACAATACACTATCGGTAAAAAATCCTTACATCGCTCTTGAAAGTCATTCGATAATTTTAAATAATGGCCAAAAGCGCAGTCATTACATCCTATTTCACTAGCAGAAGCAGATAGAATGACTAGACAAAACCAAATAATGTAAAGAATAATATACAATGAATCAATCAAAGGTAATGGGTAGTACTTTGATCATCGCTGGCACAACGATTGGTGCTGGTATGTTGGCGCTACCACTCGCTTCTGCCGGAATCGGCTTCAGCACCTCTCTCATCATTATGCTCGCACTCTGGTGTTTAATGGCCTACACCGCGCTGTTAATGATCGAGATCCACCAGCACGCTGAACAAGACGCGACACTGCATACGCTCGCAATGCAGTTCTTAGGGACAAAAGGAAAATGGGTTGCAAGCTTTGCGATGATGTTTCTGTTTTATGCCCTTTGCGCAGCGTACATCGCGGGTGGTGGCGCGCAGTTTTCGGATCGTATCGCCGACTTCACTGGCCTAGAAGTGTCAAATGCCGTCTCCACACTCACTTTTACTCTGATTGTGGCAAGCGTTGTGACCATTGGTACTTCAACCGTCGATAAAGTGAATCGTGTACTGTTCTTAGTGAAAATTGTCACCATGGCTATTGTTCTCACTTTTTTAGCGCCTAATGTCACTGAATCTTACTTACTTAGTATACCTGTCGAGAGAGGGTTAGTGATTGCAGCAATTCCGGTCATTTTCACTTCATTCGGTTTTCACGGCAGTATCCCTGCAATCGTGAATTACCTTGATGGTCATACTCCATCCTTAAGAAGAGCAATTCTAGTTGGTTCTGCAATTCCTTTGATTGTGTACATATTCTGGCAACTTGTGACATTAGGCGTCGTCAATCAATCGACACTCATTGAAAATCAGGGGCTTAGTGCATTGATTTCAACGTTAGCGACAACGGTTCATACATCGAATCTCGGGCAAATGATAGGCGTCTTTGCTGACCTTGCGCTTTTAACATCCTTCTTAGGTGTGAGTCTCGGTTTGTTTGAATTTCTCGGTGATAGCCTTAAGAAGAAAGGTAAAGGTGGCTCACGTCTACTGGTCGGTTTGGTGACTTTCACTCCGCCTATGGGATTCGCTCTGTTCTACCCACAAGGCTTTATCATGGCGTTAGGTTATGCCGCTATTGCCTTAGTTGTTTTGGCTATCTTCTTGCCAATTCTGATGGTGAAGAAAGCACGTCAGACGGCCCAAGAATCCCATTACCAAGTGTTGGGAGGTAATCTCGGCCTAATTCTATGTAGCGTCGTAGGAGTGCTCATTGTCGGGGCACAAATCCTAATTACGGTCGGAGCTCTACCTGCGCTTGGTTAAGCACCGAATACTCTGTTCTTTTTAGCGGCGTCTTAGTGACGCCGTTTTTGATCTTTCTATCCGCCAAAACAATAAAACTTCTTGGGCGTGCAATTTTTTCCTATTCCGCTCGTTCTTATTAATCAATAAAGACAAACAATCCATGAGGTTGATATGAAAACGAAGTTTAAGTTTGCCTTCACTGCTATTGCCGCCATCGCTGCCCTGGCCTCTTTTGTTGGAAACGCTGATAGCAGTATGAAAAACACTGCGGCTTTAAACGGATATGAAGTTGCAACGCTTGCTGGTGGTTGCTTTTGGTGTACGGAATCTGACTTAGAAAAATTTCCAGGTGTGATTGATGTGGTCTCTGGCTACTCCGGTGGTAAAGAAGAGAACCCTACCTACAAGCAGGTCTCTGCGGGTAAAACGGAACATATTGAAGCCATTGAAGTGAAATATGACCCTAAAGCAGTAAGCTATGAGCAGATCCTCGATCAGTTCTTTCGTCATATCGACCCAACGGATGATAAAGGTTCATTTGTCGACCGAGGCCCACATTACCGCCCTGCTATCTTCTATCACAATGCCGAGCAGAAGCAGATTGCGGAAACCTTCATGAAAGAAATTGACGACCATGGTATCTACAAAAAGCCACTAAAGACCGAATTAATCAAGTTTGATAAGTTTTGGGTTGCTGAGGGTTATCACCAAGACTACTACAAGCGTAACAAAGTTCGTTATAACTACTACCGTTATGCATCTGGCCGTGACCAATACCTAGATGAGATTTTCGGAGATGACCGTGAAGAGAATCCGGTAACACTACGTCAGCTGATTGATGAAAAGAAAGCCGTTTCAAACATTAAGGTTTACACCAAGCCATCGGACAAAGCGATCAAATCGACACTGACTGATCTTCAATACTATGTCACGCAAGAAGAAGGCACTGAGCGCGCATTCAATAATGAGTATTGGGATAACAAAGAACATGGTATCTACGTTGATGTCGTAACTGGCGAGCCGCTATTTTCTTCCACAGACAAGTATAAGTCTGGGACAGGTTGGCCAAGCTTTACGAAGCCAATCAACGAAGGTTACATTGTCACAAAGACTGATTACCATTTGCTATACCCGCGTACCGAAGTAAGAAGCCGGTTTGCTGACTCTCACCTTGGTCACGTGTTTAAAGATGGCCCTGCACCGACAGGCTTGCGCTACTGCATGAACTCTGCCGCGATGCGATTCATTCCTGTGAATGAGTTAGAAAAACAAGGTTACGGCGAGTACCTATATCTATTCGATAGTTGATCCATCCAGACTTCGACACTAAAAAGGCCCACTTTTAACTAAGCGGGCCTTTGTTTTAGTCCAATGGTAAGAGCTATGATTTTTGTCCATGTAACCGAACTTTCCATGAACCAACGGCTCTATCTAAAAGCCTGTAGCAGTTATCAAACTCCACAAACTCTTTACCTATTGGATCTGGAATATCACCAACGCCGATCCACTGTCCAATTAAGTGTGCTTTGCCTCGCGCACCATCAGCAATTTGCGAAATCATATCCATCTGGCTATGACTCATGACGAGGATAAGATCACTCCAGTCGACCAATTCTTGGGTCAGCTGCTTAGCACGATGTTCAGATAAGCATAAATCCGACAAGCTAGCGCGTTCCTGTGAGTAAACTGCTGCAGGGCTACCCGATAAGTGACTATTTTCGACCAATAACCCTGCTGAATCGAACGACACCTGAGGCAAAGCTGCCTCAAAAATCGCTTTAGCCAGTGGAGAGCGACAGATATTTCCTGAACAGACAATTAGAATTCTATTAATCATTTGAAAATACCTTTTTATTCGTAAGCTGAGTCGTTGAAGAGTCTTTCAGAATGCGACCGGTCGCTGGCAAAACTGCAGTCGCGTTGGCCACGAATAACACTAAGATAAATGTCATAGCATTGGCCATAGGCTGCAAATTAAAATCAACACTTATATGAACAAGCATTCCGATAATCGTCATCATAGAACCTAAAGCGAGCCCCTTCATCGTTTTACTTTGGCGAGTACGAATTGTGTTAAAACAAAGAAATAGAGAATAAAGTACCACGCATCCGAGTAGTAAGGTCGCTGGAATGCCGGCCTCGACCAAAAACTGAACATAGTCGTTATGAGCATGGTCATAAAAGCCAATATCAGATTTAGAGTACATTGGGAACACGGTATAAAAACTGCCCATTCCTGTACCGGTAATCGGAAAGTCTCGAATAATATCCATCGACCATACGACAACCTGATCTCTCGACTCTGCTCCTAAAGAAGTCTCAACGAGCCTCTGCTTCACTTTTTCTAAGCCAAATAAAGCACCCACAACAATGGTATCAATGGCTATCACGCTCCCAACAAGTATTATTAGCGCTCTAGGTTTCTTTTTATAAAAGACTAAAGCGATGAGACCACCGACTGTCGTTGCCGCAAAAAAAGCAATATTTCCCATACGAGATCGTGTCATAACTAGCGCTATCACCATGATAATTAAGCACAAACGAACGAGCATTTTGGGACTGAGCATCCCCTCTACAACCCTTCTAATTCGAATATGCCAAGAGCCTGAAGGGCTAATGTGAAGCTGCGCGATGATTAACCCCAGACCAAGACATAATGTCATCATCAGGTAGTTGGCAAGGTGATTCTTGTAAACAAATGAACCGGTAGAGATATCCTTTTCTGGGAAACCGAAAACCAGACTTTCTTGTACATTCAGTAAGACAGACACTGCCCCATAAAAAGCTTGTAAAGTACCGCTAATCACAACAGCTAAGACAACTGAACGAAGGCGATGACTCGAATTCACTAGGAAAGCCGCATTGATAAAAAACAGCAAATAGCTAAGTCCTTTGAAGAGTGATATTTGGGTCGTTCGTGAGTCTAACGATAAATAGCCTGTCTGTGCTCCAACCAAGTCATAAATATACGCTGTTTGCTCAGACACAGTCGCTATCCACGTTAACGGTAACGGTATAGTTTGTAGCAGCACCCAGAATTGAAAAACCAAGAGTCCTAAAAGCACTACTTTATAAGAACTCAATACTCGAAAAGGGAGAGAACCCTTATAGGCAGCTATTAGCATCAAGCTCTGCAATGCAATCCAAAGCTCTGCGATTGCCCAGGCCCAATCTCGGTTACTACCTAGAGGTATAGGCAACCAGATAATCAGCGCAAGAAAGGTGTAAAAAGCAAGTTTCTCTATATGATTCATAAACAAATAAAAGCCCGGACTAGCCGGGCTATCTAAATTTAGGTGAGAGTATTAGTTAGGCGATACGACTGCGGTTCCACCACCGCCATTCGAGCCGATTGCAGGTGCAGTAGGTGGAGCAATCGCTGGAGATGTCGCTGCTGTTTGAATACCCGCTGCAGTAGCTTCAGAAACGACCGTAGGATCGAGCCCGGCTAATAGTGCTGAGGTAGTAATGATTTCGTTACTTATACCCGCTTCTCTCGCTAATTCTACAATTTCGCTCACTTTTTCGGGTGCAACCGATAGGGCTTCGGTTATAGCTTCTTGAGGATCCACCATTTCACTTTTGAGCAAGAATGCCAATACTTCTAATATGTTATCTGGAGTTTCTGCGAACACCGCCTGCAGTGCTTCTGCATTGGGCTCATCGGTTAAACGCTGAACAAGATCACTGTCAGAAATCTCCGCTGACATTAAAGAAGATGACATCACAGTGGTCAACAATGTTACGCTTAATTTTCTCAATCTCATTTGGAGCCTTTCGGGTTTGTCCTTAAACATGAAAATCTTATCAAGTTTAGTAAAACGTAAAAACTTGAATCACCAAATAACTTGTCTCTTTTCTTGGAAAAAGTGAATATTATTTACGGGAAGCTGCTTGCGTAAACATAATCATTATGTTGATTACATTTTACAAGATTCTACCGACAAATTATTGAAGGTAATCAAATTACATATCCTTTGCTTGCCTCGCGAAAATTCAATCATTTGATTCAACTCAGAGCGATAATTGAATTGGGACCAAACACCAAGTAGTTGATTTGCTGCCTTAACCTGTGATTCGCGAGAAACGTTATCCCAATGAGAAAACGTGTAATCAAGGTTGTATATCAATGAACTCAAAGCATTTGGGCCAAAGTACAGAGCTAAATCGAGCATATCTTTCTCTTTGCTATTGTCTAACCTGCGATATAGCTTCGCACGCTGCAAATAGATAGGAGCCCAAGTCGGACGAAGCTGAACGCTCTGCTCTCTCAATCTGAACTGTAAATCTAAATATCTTTTATCTTGAGACAAATAATACACCCATTCATACAGGGTAGCACCCAAACTAAGATCGTAAGCCAGTGGAAGCGGGAAACTAGACAGCTTTACAGAAAGCGCTTTCGTCAAGTTAACTTCATCAGCTTTTGATACGGTGTAGATGAGATTCTCCACGTGCAACTCAGCCGCACTTCGATATATGCTTTGATAGAGTTGGAACGCCGAAAAAAATAAAAGACTTAAACTAAAAATAGTGTAAGTAAATAAACAAACTTCTTTCCTAATACTGTTCATAATAATTCAAGTATAGAGTTTTCACTCCGCCAGTTTCGAATGTAAGTTATTATATGAGTATCTTTCACTAATTTCGCCAGTATCATACTTTTCACCTATCTATTAACACATAGTATAAAAACTTAGGAATACCGATGACGTAGCGTTGAAACATTCTACGAGGTTCCTTAATCAATCGATACAGCCACTCAAGATTAAGCTTTCTCCACACTTTAGGCGCTCTTTCTGTCTTGCCTCCCTGAAAATCGATAATTGCCCCGCCACAAATAACTAATAGAGGTCCTTGGCTGGTTTGCTTTAGCAAACTCGCTACTTCTTCTTGCTTGGGCATGCCCATCGCTAGTACAACCAAATTCAAGGCATTTGTATTGTGATGTTCTTTGAAATGAGCTTGATAGGACTTAACAGAATGGAAACCATCAAGTGTTTGGACAGAATGAGATTTGAACAAGGCTTTAGACCCCTTAGATAACCAAGGTTCCTCCGTACCGTACACAAAAAAACTAGTATCTCTGTTGGCAACTAGCGCTTTAGAGGCAATTTTTGGGATCAAGTCTGTTCCGTTAAGGTTAGCTTTGGCATCTAAACCTTTTAGTTTACAAGCTAATTCAATCCCAATACCGTCACGCAATAAGTAATCTAGAGCTATGAAATGCTTATACACGTCACCATTTTGAACCGTTAAATTGTATCCGTGCTGGTTAATAAAACCGAGACTAATAACCTCATTCGTGGCAATTAAGCCATCGATAAAAGCTTCCACTTCTCTATCCTCTAAGTAATTCACTTTAGAGAGTATTGTAGTACTCATGACTTATTCCCCCGATCTGTTCTTACCCAATCTTTTTGTCTATTGCCTAAGAACTTTTTGTAAATATCGAACTTACTAAAAATGTAAACAATAACACTCGCGATATCTTGGGGAGTGATTATAGATAAACCGTAGCGTAACCAAGCTAAGGCCAAACCCAACAAGATAAGAGTCAGAGAAAGAACTGCAACAAGGAATGAGTCAATTTCGAGAAAGATAGAAAGACATGCAGTGACCAGGTTAGTAAAAACCACAAGCATGAGCCACAGCACTGTAGGCGGAATCATGGCATCTAAAGCAGTAAAACAGCTTTTTAAGCGTCCACGTTTAAGCGCGCTCAGCATTGCACTAGGTAAGATAGCGATCGAAGCCATATGACCATGCTCCCATCGCATTCGTTGAGTTTCGCTACCTTGCCCGGAGCTGGGAAAAAAGCTAATAACCTGACTCGAAACATCAAAAGTAATATTTTCGTCTAAGTTGTTCAGCTTTATGCCCAACTCTAAATCTTCAACAATACTTCCCGAAGCGAAAGATACTTTCTCAAAAACCCGCCATGGGAAAGCCATTCCAGAGCCCTGCAACTGGCAATTAATACCGAACTTTGATAATCCCAAAGGTCGAACTAGGTTTTTCACAAGCCACGCAAACTCAGCAATCCTAGTTTTGACCGGAGCCTGAATAGGTGCCTTCATTAAATAAAGTGACTGTACAACACTGTCTGTCCTCTGGCTTTTTAAAATTAGTTGTTTACAGCTACCCTCAGTAAATTCGCAATCAGCGTCAAACACGACAACTGTGTCAGGGGCACTATCTGATACAGCTTGAATACCCGCATCTAGAGCATATCCCTTACCTTTTAAAGTGGCATGATGCCGCTCAACAACAAACGCTCCCTGCTCCCTTGCTAAATCAGCAGTATCATCTGTGCAATTGTCGGCAATAACTACTACATGCGATAAGCAGCCAAGTTCAGCTTTAAGTTTAGCTAACGTAGGCTTTATTATCTCAGCTTCGTTGTGAGCAGGAATAATTATTCGGTAAGGTTTAACTTCTCCTTCCTCACGCCTTACATTTGAGTGTATTAAGCCAAAGGTTAACTCTAAAAAAAGAAACAAAGAAGGCAAAAACACCATGACGAATACTAACGTGGTTAATATATCGTTAAACCAATCCATCAAATTTCACCTCTGATAAATGATGCTAATTTAGATGCTTCTGTCTTAATATTATGTTTCGCTTCGACTGCATCATAGGCTTTTCGAACCATTTGGTTTAACTCATTATCAGTGAGTTGGGTAAAGTCAACAATTGCATTTTTTGTGGCATTGATATCACCGGCAGGAAACAACAATGCATTCTCTCGATTACTCAGAAGCTCAGGGATCCCGGCAATATAAGTCGTTATCACAGGTCGGCCTATTGCCATCGCCTCCATAATAGCGACGGGAAGTCCTTCTGCGAAACTTGGTAGAATCATGGCATCAGAGTCAAGCAGGAGTTGCTTCACTTTGTCGGAGCTTATCCAACCAGTGATAGTCACCCTATCTTCTAAGTGATGCTGTCTTATATAGGTTTCGACATCAGGTCTCATATCACCGTCACCTGCAAGCACCAATTTTACATTAGCTCCTTCATCAAGTGCAGCTTTCACAGACCGCAATAACAGAAGCTGGCCTTTTTGCTCACACAGACGCCCAATGCATAAAAGCTGTTTTGTTTCAGAGTTTAACTTTGGTTCAGGCTGACCTTGTAAAAAGCTATCGTCCAAACCACAATGAACAATCTTGACCTTATTCCAGTCTTCAAGATCCGTCCAACGGTATAATTGTGAACGACCAAAGCTACTGATTGCTGCAACGAATTTTGACAGGTTAACTTTTTCTCTTAAGTGTAAGCTTAGTGGCTTGTCAAACTCTTCTGGGCCATGAACGGTAAAGCTATACTCGATACCTGATAATAGTTTTGCCAACATTACTACTTCGGTAGAGTTAGTGCCAAAGTGAGCATGCACATGCTCACTTTCATGCTGCGCACAAAATTCCGCTAATTGGCAAGCTTCAAATAGGTAGATAAGATGATAAGCAAAGTTCCTTTCGGACATATACGTCATCTGAGCGGCAAGTTTGATAGCTAAAAAAACTCTGCCGGGTTGTTTTATCAACTGGCGAAAAAATACAGGCAATAACGCCTTTAAGCCCGATTGTAAGACGTAGAGCGTCTTAGCTCGCTCGGACTTGTCTGTTTCATCGACTACATTGGAATCCCACCCGCGCAATGCAACTCGCTGAATATCGAAACCTTGATCTTCTAGTTCTAATATTTCACGACGAATAAATGTATGACTAACATGCGGGTACTGATTAATAAAATAGGTTATTTTCATATCTGCCTTGATTTTCACAAAATGAAACTTGCGAGCTCCTGATTCTTTATATTGACCTGTAACAATTCACAAATCACTGCTTTAACGTGATAACTCCGGGTACACCCTTAACGATCGCATTATCTGGAACATCTTTAAGTACTAATGTCATGGCTCCAACCGTCACATTATTTCCTATTTTGATATCCCCAATGATCATGGAATTAGCACCAACATCCACATTATCACCAATTATTGGCGAAGGTCCGTCCGCAATTTTACTACCAATCGTTACTCCCTGCCTCAATGTGCAGTTTTCGCCAATAATTGCACCTTCGTTAATAAATATACCACCAAAATGCCATATTCTTAGACCTCCGCCAATCTTCGCTTTTTCAGGCAGACTAATTCCCAAAATAGTTTCAAATAAACGAAATAATATTAGGTAAGGAATTCTAATTAATTTCTTCAACGATTCAGGCCTAGTTCTTTCAATTTTTCTTCCCAATCGATAGAGCGCTACACAAATTATTGATTGCTCTCTAAGAAAAGACCTGTACCCACCATAAACTTTTAGATCACTTTTCCAGTTACTCATTTTCTCTTTGAACCTTATAATGCCTTGAAGCGTAAAAAAATGCTCCTAAAACAAGCCAAAAATACCAATTATAGGACAAGTAAAAAAGCATATTATCTGAATACCCTACCACTAAGTAGGATACCATTAAGCCAATAATGACAGCACCGCCAGAGCGATCGAGGCTATAAATAACAAAAACTCTATAAAAAATGACGGGGAAAATTAACAAATAAGATAGTGCCCCTAGAAAGCCCATATCAAAAGCTATCTGCACATAGGTATTATGCGCATCAAAACCTTTATTCTCTTCTAAAGGAAAGAAATCCAAAAAATAATATGAAAATGTGTCGTAGCCGTGACCAAATAAAGGTTTCTGTAGAATAAAGTCCCAAGATGCGGTCCAAACTACTTTTCGCCATGCATAGGAGTTTAACGACTCTCCTAAAGTCAGCTCATCTACTGAATTACCAGAAAAGATCTCCAATACTCTCTCTTGAACCGATGGTATCGCCAAGACAATTAATCCAAATACAGTTAGATAAAGGAGATACCTGCGATTATAAATCATTCCGTAAACAGCGATAACCACTATGAACCCAAGCCAAGCACTTCGAGTCTTGGTAAGAACTAGACAAACCAATGATAGTAGCAGGATTACTTTAGCGAACTGAATAAACCTAGGAGGAAAAGTTAATACTCTTTGGTTAAGGCTAAAGAAGCATAGACTCGAAACCAATACAAGATAGAATGCATAAATATTAGGATGAGAAAAGCTTCCAGATAATCGAAAGCCATTCCTTGACGTACTGCCGTCTGGGAAAATAATTTCAAAGATGCTAAAACCAAATGGAACAACTGCTGAAAGTACAATGAACATGACTAAAAAGCTTACATCTTTTTTTGTTCTGCAGAAGTAGTACGACATATTGAATATAGAAAAATATGTCAACACGGCAAAAAATGATCTAAGAGAAGTAACCTTATCAGGTGATTGAAAAATTGAAAAAAGCCCTATTAATATGAATGCTCCCCAAACATAGAAAAATGACTTTGGTATAACAAACTTATTCTTCAAACAAACAAACATAAAGTAAACAACTACTAAAAGGTTGAGTAATGCCCCAAATCCGATTCCACCAACCTTAGTCAAATTTAAGATAGGATCCATAGATGCTCTAAAGTAGAGCATGAAGAACAGTAAAGGTGAAAATATATAAAGAGTAGAGCTACGCACCTACCAACTTCCTCTTTAACACTTGTGCTACCCTTCTAGCTTTTCCAAAGAGGAGTAGCGTCACAATGTCTGGGAAATATGCATTCAGCTGTTTGTAACTATACATAGCATCTAGGTGCGAAATTTTCTCATTATAAGACATGGGTTTTAGTTTACTGGAAAGTCTCGCAAATGCATCCCTTATTTTTTTTGACTTTTTCTCAGATATTCGGACTTCACCATGCACTTGATCAATTATATAAGACTGCGTATTACAATTAATGAAACTTCCGTACTTTTTAGATAGACGGATCCAGGTATCCCAGTCTTGTAATGCTGGCATCTTCTCATCGAAACCGTTAATCCCCAAAAAGTACTCTTTTTTAGTAAACACTTGGTTTCCAATTTTGTTCGAGGCTCTTAAAGTCGCGTGATCGACAGAAGTTGACTCATAATACTTATAGTTCCCATCTTCTCTTAGCTCGACCACACTATCAAATAACCCAGCAACTTCATTAATTTGATCATTAGAATTTAATTTAAGCCAAAGTTCAACGAACTTTTCTATACGCCATGGCTCAAAATAGTCGTCGTCGTCGAGACCTGTAATAAACTCTCCTTTAGCGAGTTTTATTGCATTATTTCTACCAAAGCAAGCTCCTTTACTAGTTCCACTATTATTAACAGTAGTCTTAAATACACCTAAGCTTGACATTTCTTTAAGGTATTGATGTGTACCATCACTCGAACCATCATCTGCAATTATGATTTCAATTTTCTCATAAGTCTGATTTAAAACAGATTCAACAGCACGTTTAAGTAATGCCTTTCTATTATAAGTTGTGATGTATACTGTAACTAGCGGGTACCTGTCATTTTTCATCAGATCTTCCTTGCTTCCAGAGTCGTCCTAACCTTTCATTTTCACTTATAGGTTCTATAAGTGACAAGCCACTTCCAGGAGTAAATGTCATTTCACCAAAATAAATCTTTCCATCTACGTTATACAAATCTACTCGCACGTAGTCAAAATCATCAGATAGATTGATCGCAATTGATTTCATTAATTCAAAGTTAGATGGCCTTTCAAAATATTGCCCTTTAGACACACCGTTTAAACTTATATCAGTGGAGTTCCAGTCTTCATCATATACATTTCTTTTGATACCATTACTTCTATCAACATCAACTTGTATTAACTCGATTTTTTTATGAAAAACATGAAACTTGTAATCAATTAACTGCCCTGATGAGTCAGATAGTAACTTCTCGCAAAGTATAACAGGTTTAATATGTCTATAGTGTGCCTCTAAAGAATGATGATAGTAGTTGCGAATAAATGATCTTGTTATTTTGAATAAAATATCACTTTTATCTAGCACGTCTCTATTTTTACATACTATAGCACTCCGGGAATCATGGTTGCATTTAAGAACAAATTCCTTCGGAAGTGCCTCGAAATCAATATCCTCAGGTTTTTTGAATACATCATATAGAGGAACCAAGTATTCTTCGCCTATTCTATTTAAAACCCAATCTCTAACTTTATATTTGTCAGTTAATTCGGAATATATGTTAGGTGCAAGATCAAGAGATCGAACTTGGATTAATTCACTAAAACTTCTTGGTTCGATAAGGTTCGGATAGTATCCATGTACTTCATTATACTTACGTATCCTTAGCGACTTTGGGCTTTTAATTATATATTTTACTCTAAATAAAACCTTCTCTAAAGAAAAAATCAGTTTATATACAGATGGGAATTTTAGTAACACTGTTTTAAGCATATTCGTCTTTCAGATTAATGAAACAAGTAAGTTGTACACGTGCTATATTTATAGGCTTAAAGAAATAGTTTAGAAATGTTGAAGAGATAACTTCAATTATGAGCAGAGAATAAGCCGCCCCGTATAGACCAAACTCTTTAACTAAAATATAAGAAAGTGGTACGCTAAGTATTCCCATAAACACACTTTTTCCGAGCAAGAACTTGTAACCTTTAAAGTTCACAATGGTTCTGTTCGAAACAGTGCCTATTACTGAGAAAATTGTTGAAATGAAAAGCACCGATATTATATCTGCTGAAGGAGTAAATTGAACACCATAAGTGTAAAAGACAATTTCGTCAGAAAAAATATGCACAATCAAATAGAGCGGTATGCCAATAGACAAAGTTAGTAAGTATGACATCTTAATCAGTTTTATCTTCTTAGATTTACTGTTGTATGAGAATGCCTTTGCCAGAATTGAAGTTACTAATGACAAAGGGATAAACAACCAAATAGTACTCAATGAATGTGCAATATTGAAGTAGCCTACATTCTCAATATTCATCGTGCTACCAACCATTATCGAATTTATTTTTGAATATACTACCACCGAGAACGATGAAATAGCTAATGGTAAGCCGTTAATGAGGAGATACTTATTGTAACGTTTTTCTTTTGAACTTCTGTATGCTTTGGCCCCGATTTCTTTTCGTAAACTAGCAACCCTTATTCTGTATGGGATGTAGGTATTAATTACGTAAGGTATAGCGAACAGTATCGGATTTGACGTGACAAAATTCAAAACTAACCTGAAAGACTGGGACATAAGTGTTCCTACTGATGTGGCTTTCATGTTAACTTTGGAGGATAATGTCGAATCATAATAATTTACTAGTGTGTCCATACAGGTAAAGAAAGTAGAGATAAGAATTAAGCTCAAGATCGCAATAAATACAATACCTTCATCGTGATGGATAATAATAACGACTAGAGACAATAAGATAAATATTACGGATCTTAATTTTCTAGTAAGAAAAATTAGCATTCGGGCAGAAACAGCATTGCTACTAGCTCTATCAAATACCAAGTTAGTAATCCCTAGCTGGCTCAGAGGGATAAGCAGCAAACCGATAGAAATGCAATACTGAATTATTCCGGTATTCTCAGGCCCAATGTGCCTAGCAGTCAGGACACTAATCGCAAAACCCGATAACATCGTTATGAATTTATCAAAGCTCATCCAAAAAAAGTTAACGCTAATTTCGTTTGCTTTAATTTTCTCTAAAATTAACTTCATCTAATTATTTTGGTACCCTGCGTACTCGTTATATGTGTGCGCACCTATTCTAGCTGTTGCCACCTGATTAAGAACAACACCGTCAATCAATATTTCATGTTTAGTAAACAATGTCATGGTGTGTTTATATACTGATTTGCTGGTGCTATTTGCTTTGAGCACGAGTAAAATACCCTGGGTTAATTTCCCAACAATAAAAGCATCTTTAACTGGTAGAACTGGAGGGGTATCAAAAACAATGCGGTCGTATTTCATAGCCAGTTTCTCCACTAAACTTTCAAATAACTTACTGCTCAATAACTCTTGAGAGTTAGGTGCTAGCATGCCCGCACCTAAAATGTCCAACGTTGTCCCCTCTAAACTCGTAATGCATTCTTCTAAAGGGATATTCATCAACAAAACATTGGTTAAACCAGGCCTATTTGGTGGAAAACCGAAACGCTCTGATATTGATGGTTTTCGTAAGTCACAATCAATCAGAAGCACTCTTTCTAACTTGGCAAATGAGTAAGCCAGATTTAAAGCCGTTGTCGTTTTCCCTTCACCCGAAACAGCCGACGAAACAGCAATCAGTTTGCGATCTTTATTGAACAAACTGATATTCAAAGATGTTCTAACTGAGTCGATAGACTCTTGATAAATTCTGAACTTCTCATCGTTAAAAGTCTTTGCGTCAATTGGTGCCTTTTTGTATCGGCGATCTTTAACAAGCGGCAGGGTTCCAGAAGGAAGCAAACCAAGTTTGTTTTCAAAATCCCTTGCTGATTCGAATGTGTTATTTAGAGCATCGATAACTATCACCAGAACAACTGCAAAACCTGCACTAGCTACTAATGCAAGTACAACAATTAGCTTCCTATTTGGCTTACTTGGTGACTCAGGTTCCATCGCGTAATCGCTAAACCTAGCGTTTGCTGAGGTAAAGTCACTTGTCGCAGATGTCTCTTTTTGACGGTTCAAGAATAGGTCATAAAGCTTAGCATTTGTATCTACTTCTCTTTTTAGAGCATCGTATTCCCGCTTGACCACACTCAAAGCTTGATACTCATCTTTTTTGTTTAGGAGTTCAGCCTTAAGTAACTGTTCTTGCTGCTTGGCACTAACTAGCTCCTTTTCTATACCATTGGTGATTTTTTGAACGATTGTATTGGCACGTTTTTGAATCGCTAAGAGCTGCGCTTGAGCTTGAATCATTTTGTCGTGCTTTGGACCATAACGCTTTGCTAACTCACTAACTTGTTTTTCAGCATTTGATTCTGCAAGACGAATATCTCTGACCTGAGGGTGATTAGAGACAAGGGACATAGATGCCAATGTCGTAGTGTCAGAGTTTATTTGTAACGCATTGTAGAGTGCTTGGGTTTCGATACGTTTCTCTGCGGCTTTAGAGATACGAAGTGTAAGATTCGAAAGTTCTGAGCTTGTTAAAGCAGAAATACCACTATCGTCAATTAGTTCTTGTTGTTGTAAGAAGCTAAGCAGTGCTTCTTCAGAGTTATCTAATTTTTGTTTTAGCTCTGCAAGCCTTAAGTTAATCCAACCAGTTGCCTGTTCGGTGGCCAAAATTTTCGACTCCATGTTGTTTTCAATGAACGCTTGTCCAATTGCATTCGCAATCGTTGCAGCTAACTCTGGGTCTTCAGACTCAAAGGAAATATTGACTAATTGAGTTTTGCGAATGGGCGACACTGTCAATTTCGATTTGAAATTTTTCAACACTGCTCTGTTCAACGATTTTTCAATGGCTAATTCGTCCACCTCTTGATGTTCTAAGAAGTATGGCTGTATCAACGGATACGATTTTACCTGAAGTTTCAGGCTATCTAACACGCCTGGCTCCTTAGTTATTAAGGATGGGTTGAACTCTTCAACGCGAGTCAATTGCAGCTTGTCTATTACACGTTTGGCAACTTGATTTGATTTTAGGATCTCAAATTGTGTTAGGTAGTATTCAGCAGCGCGTGTGTCAATCCCAACCACTTCTTCAATAGAAATGGCATTTTTTTGCGATGACTCAATTAGTAAAGTTGCTGTCGCTCGATATACCGGTGTAATGGACAATGCCACTAGAATCGATATCGCAGTTGTTAAAGCCGTGAATACGGCTATGGCTATCCAACGCTTTTTGATCAGATGGAGGTAATACCCTAAATCAATGAGTTGTTCTTGTTCTGGGTTTGAGTGTGTAGAAAAGTTTGACATTTCGAACATCCAAAAATACTAGGATTCAATTAGAAAAAGCTTTGCTCAATGACAATAATATCACCGGGCATTACTTTCTTAGAAAGCTTGACTTTGTTTTTCAAGTCGTCAGAGCCTGACTGCGTGATAAAAACTTTCTCTCTCGCCGCTCTATCGGTAAATCCACCAGCCAAAGCAATCGCTTTATCGACAGTGAGACCAGGTTGGTACTCATAGCCACCAGGTTTTTTGACCTCGCCATTTACGTAGATACTACGGAAGCCCACAACACTAACCCTTACTTTAGGGGAAATAAGGTAATCGCCTTTTAAGCCATTAATGATTTCTTTTTTTAGCCTTTCTGGCGTTTTATTCAGTGCATTAAGTTGCCCTAAATACGGGTATTCGAAGTTACCACTATTACTGATATACAGTTCGTCAATTGACAGATCTGGTTCGCCATAGACAGAAACCTGAATCTTGTCGCCAGCTCCAATTCTGTATGTATCATCAAAAGATTGTGCGTTCACTGGAACACTAATTAATAAAAGAGCGATCACTCTCAGACAGTTAAACATCCGTCATTCCTTACCTAAAACAACATGTCGGCAGACAAATACCACACGTTTTGATCGTAACTATTTCCGTCAATCGATGATTCATTATCTTCAAATCGCCATCCTGCACTCAGTTCAACGTAATCACGAAGTTCGTACCCGAAATACAAACCTACTCTGTAGAGATCATCTGTTCTCGTAGACTCTGAATAATCATCAAGAACGAACTGAAGAGAGGCATTTGTATACAGGTGATTCAACCAATAGTGTTTCCAATTTCCGTCAAAGCTTGTTTCATCAACGTAATTAGACCCCTGCTCCGGGTCTCTTGCTCGTTGTGCTGCGGCCACAGTAACAGTAGAGTAAGATAACGGTTTCCATTCGAGTTCTAAGTCCCAGCTGAAACCAGTAAAGTCCTTCTTAGTACTGTCATCATATGATTTGTCTTGTAGACCAAAACGAAGTTTACCGGTTGTTTTACCCGTAATGTCCCAAGTCGCTCCAGTCAGGTAAAAAACATTTAGGCTATCTTGTGAGTTGCTCGTGACCGGATCATTCAGATCGTAAGATCTCTCTGATATGTCAACTTCAAACAGTAAACTTGTCGTTGGAAAAGCTCTGTAGTAAAACGCCCCATTCCCCCCAAACTCGGTATAATCCTTATACTTAGTGCTTATCAAACTATATTGAGGATTCTCGATATTTCGATAGTTCTTGTATTTCTTGTCTTCAATGCGCAGGCCCGTTTCAATACGCCCCATAGCTTCTTGAGAGCCAAAGATATGAGTTAGGCTAGCGTTGTGAATAACATATTCAACAGGTTCGTTGGCAATCGTTGACAAGCCATCACCTGCTAAGATTCCAGAGCCACGTTCTTCATGCAAATATAGAAATGCGTAATTGATTCTCAACGCATTTCTGGTATTTAGAGTAACCTTGTTATTCGTCGTAAATCTATGATCCACATAGTTGTCATCGCTGCTGTCAAAATACGATCCGGCCGCTAGTTGATACGCGACTTGGTATTGGTTACCACCTCTATCAGACTGAAGCGCTATCCCTGGTTCAATAACCAAAACCGTTGATGACTCAGGTGACTCTGCGTCAGAATAACGACCAATGTTATCATTGTGCTCTAAGCGAGAATCTAGGATTGGTAGGATTTTGAGCCCTGAGTCAGTGACGTAGCCATTTCCTTCTTTCATAGCATTTACATTCATTGATAACGCTACAAAAATCATTGCCGAAATTGATTTAATCGACGTTTTCATATTCATCCTTTAATAGGCTGTTTTGCCTGTAAAGCCTTTAAAAATTGTTAGGTATACGATTTTAATATCTAGCCATAAGGTCCAGTTTTGGATATATGTGAGATCATACTCGACACGCTTTTCCATTTTATCAATCGTGTCTGTTTCTCCGCGATATCCATTAATCTGGGCCCAACCCGTAATTCCTGGTTTTACTTGGTGCCTCAACATATATTTGTCAATTAGGCCTCGGTATTCTTCGTTATGTGCGACAGCGTGAGGTCTGGGCCCTACAATCGACATTTGACCAGTAAGCACATTGAAAAACTGTGGTAATTCATCGAGTGATGTTCTTCGAATAAATGCTCCAAACTTAGTAATGCGCGGATCATTTTTTGTTGCTTGCTTAACAACTGAGCCATTATCGGTAGCGCTCATCGAACGAAACTTCCAGACCTTAATTGGTCGACCATCTAAGCCATAACGATCTTGTTTAAATATGACTGGTCCAGGTGAAGACAGCTTCACTCCAATGGCGACAACCAACAGAACCGGACTAATTAAAGCGATAATTACAAGAGAAAGTAAAACGTCTTCAAATCGTTTTATCATCGATGTAAAACCACGGAAAGGCGTATCATGGACACTCAACGTCATCATATTACCGATATTTTTCCAACGCGAATGCATTAAGTCAAAGGTAAAGAAATCGGGTACTACATGAACATGAGCATTAGAGTTTGAAAATGCATTTAATATCTGTTTGATGCGTTTGGCAGCTTCCATTGGGAGAGCGACATAGACATTTTTAACGCTATGATGTTGAGCCAAAAGTAGCGCATCATCAATATTTCCTTTCATATTAAGCGGAAGTTCACTTGCTCCCATGGTTTTCTCTATTCTTTCCGGCGTCCTATCATCGTAGAAACCCAATAGATTTTCATTAATATGTTTACTATTGCGGAGTTCTTGCGCCAAGATAATACCTGCTGGTGTCGCGCCAATAATAATGGACTTATCTTTATAGCAATCTTTAGGGCGTAAGCGCTTGGGAAGCACAAACGCACACCAGCGCCAGCTAATCAGAACAAATGGAGTAATCGCAAACCATACACCGAGAACAACTCGTGAGTAAGACTCTGAAATCTTGAAGAAAAACCCCAAAACTAACGATAAGGCAATACATATAAACCACGAAGCAAGTACCGTAAGGAGTACCTGTTTCAACGAAGTGTGCTTGTGAGTATGATAAACACCAGAAATTTCAGCTGCAAAAAAGTAGGCGATAACAACCACACATAAGATTAACTGATAAAGAGCAGGGAAAGTGCCAACATAAGAAAAAGTCGTAACAAATAGAAGAGAACAAATAATAAAAATATCGACAACTCGATATATAAGCACCGATTCTTCCCCATGGTGCTTAATTGGATTTCCATATCCCATATTGGTTTATCACCGCTAAATAAGTTAAATGACCTGATTTTCTTCAGGGCTATTGCCCGCAACAAAAATTTAGAAAACCAGATATTCATACCAAATGACTAAGAGCTGTATTCTGAATTTTTTAACGACAAAAAAAAACAGGTAAATATGAGCAACCAACACAGATCTCATAAATAAGATTGAAAAAGTTCCAGTATTAAGAAAAGCCACGAAGGATTGGTTAAATTTTGATTAACCACTATGCGAGCCATATCTACAATTCACTCAATATCAATAATTTAGTCGCAATTAAAGATATTCCTTTGAGGCATTAGATATATCTAAATATCCACATCACAGTATACAAAACAAAAATAATCGCTGACTGATAGACACTTAGAGAAATGAATATAACAACCTAGTAATCTGGCTATTTTTCACGCAATCAATGTAATTGCCAGATTGTTTATCAGGGTGTAGTTTTCAAGTAATCGAGCAAATCTTAACTTCTCCTAAGTGAAAATCTTCCCCTGACTTAAAATACAACGATTAAAATGGTCAAACTCGAATGGTTTATTCGTCTAGACCCATTCTTTTTGCGATTTCAGTTTCGAAGCCATCAATACTCTTTTGGTTCTTTTTGAGCCAGTATTTTTCCATTCCCTCTTTACCTTGTTTTGCAGACCAGTTCGCTAAATCATCGCGGTCGCCTTCATACGTGAAGTAAGGAACTGACATCCCACAGGAAGATTGGACCAGATCGACATCGAGGACAAAGATCTGTCTTGCTGCTACGCTTTCTGGAAATAGTGGTGCAAAGTGATTCCAATTTTTATCTTTAGGGTGTAATACTGTTGTATGGCCATACGCTCGAAGGATTAGCGGTGAACCCTCAAATGCACAAAACATAACCGTCATTCGTGGGTTCTTAATGACGTGTGACGCCGACTCATTACCACTTCCGGTGAGGTTCATCCAAGCGATTTGCTTAGCGTTGTTCACCCTCAAGGAGTCCCCACCTTTGGGTGACAAATTCACTCTGCCATTCTCTGCTGCTGTAGCGACAAAGTAGATATTTTGCTTTTCGATGAACTCGATATGTTTATCTGATAACTCTGAAAACTGCTTACCCAAAACGTTTAACCTCCATGTTCATGTTGAATAAAAGGCATTCCTCTACATCACAAACGCCTAGCATTTTATTGCTGACGACTTATTAGCAAACTTGAAGCGGACATCGATAGAAAGGTTGCACAAGCTCTGTTGAAGTACTTTGCCATTTTCGGCTTCGTGAACCACTGCCTTAGATATATTCCGAATATGGCATAAATCGATATTGCCCCCAGTTCTAATATGAGGAACGTCAACCCTAAGATGAAAAACTGATCATTTACGCGAGTCGAAACATCAACGAACTGTGGTAGAAATGCGGTGAAGATTAGGATCGCTTTTGGGTTACCAGCCGCTAATAAGAACTCTTGTTTAGCTAGCCCCAATCGATTGTGAGTATTTTCCATCTCGGTTATTGGGCTTGCCTCAGAACGCCACAGATTCAACGCAATCCATAACAAGTATGCTGCACCTGCAACTTTGATGGTTAGAAACAGTGCCTCGGAGGCGTAGAGAACAACCGCTAAACCTGAAGCAGCCAAAGTAATCATCACAGAAAATGCTGCAATTCGACCGAGGCCAGCGATAAAGGCAGACTTGAAACCGTAGCAACGAGCATTGTTCATCGACAACAGGTTGTTTGGACCTGGAGTCATGTTTAGCGCAAAACACGCAGGAATAAAGAGTAAGAGTTTCCAGATTTCCACAATTAATCCTCCATGATTAAACAATATTCAGCGCTAAAAAGTAAAAATGGTTCGTCTAAAATCTGTTTGAACTCGCTGCTGAGCTTATTTTACTAGGTCAATCGCTGTCCTTGCGTAAGCTCGCGCCACTTTCGTATCAAAACAATCCAAATATAGATTCGGCAAGTTACAGTGCGAATGACTTCAAATGTTGTGAATCATTCTTGGCACCTGTTATGAGACGATGCTGGTAAGAAGGCAAATCATAAATGCTGGCACACCCGCGATGAACAACTTGAGACAAAAAACGGTATTTTCTGAAAATCGGACATTATCAATTTCGTCCACGATGGTGCGGTCAACCATTGAATCTGTCACCCTATCGACCTTGTCATCAGATTGCCCAAGCCCACCTAGAGGCGGATACATGAAAAATAGGGCTGCCGTTCCCCATAAGAACATCACGACGAAAAATGCATAGTCCGATAGGAACTTAAGCCCAAAGAAGCCTATAGACATCTCTAGACCAACAACAATAGAGACCACTATGATATTTGCAACCAATACAAATCGAACTAAACCCAGCATTCAAACTCCATTTTTGATTTCGCTACTTAATCCCAACGAGAGTTGGCTACGCTACGACTAACTCATTTATTGTGCCGTAACATCTATCGTGCACCCAAACAAAAAATGCCGAGAATTATAAATGTGGATTAAATTATCTGTTATTTGCAGATTTGATACAGGTGTCCTGACTCAAACTGATTATCGCCGCCATTATTTTTCCAACCAAGTTTCTTCGCCACTTTGGGGGACCAAAACATCGGTAATGTACTGGTCATTAGTGTTGATGTGTTTCATCGTTCATTTCCAGTCTTGAAGCTATTTACCCTGTAGATACTTTGTCAAATTGGTGTCGTATCAACTCAAATGGTAAATAATAAACTTATCAACCTAACCGGAATGGAATACTGTGATTCATGTCACATTTAACAGTCCTCCCACCTTCTACCATTGCGCAATCGTTTACGTCACTACATCGAGAACAAAATGAAAGCTGCGAAACTTAAACCACTATTCCTGACTATGGCACTGGCTGGCGTGACCGCTAGTCTTCCTGCATGGGCTGAAATCAAAGAGGTTACTCTACTCCACACTAACGATATTGAGAGTGTGTATGACCCAGTAGAAGCATTCTGGAATGAAGATATCGATATGATCGGTGGTATCCCTTACTTAGCGACTCTAATTAAAGAAACACGTGCCACAGAAGGCACTAGCTTCCTTATGGATGCGGGTGATATCTACACGGGTGCGCTGTCTAAAAAGACCAAAGGTAAGCTACCGTTCGAGCTATACAACTCGATGGGTTACGACGTTATCACACTTGGTAACCACGAATTTGAATACGGCTGGAAATCACTAGTAGAGACAATGCCGCGTGCAAACTTCCCTGTCTTGAACGCAAACATTTTCCACGAAGCTTCAGATACCATGATGGCACAGCCTTACACCATTCTAGAACGTGATGGCGTTCGCGTTGGTGTGGTAGGTGTCATGGGGATTGATGCCTTCTACAACACCATGTGGAAAGGTAACCGTAAGGGTCTTACAATCAAAGACCCTATCGAAACTGCACAATACTGGGCTGATAAAATCCGTGAAGATGTCGATATGATCGTGGTTCTTACTCACCAAAACAAAACCGCTCCAATGCAGACAGACAAGGAAGCGGATCCTGAAGTTCAGCGCGGCTTTGAAGAAGACTACGAGATGGCAGGCAAGCTAAAAGGTGTGGATGTGATCTTCGGCGGTCACTCAGACAACGGCCTTGTAGAGCCAGTGGTTCACCCAGAGACAGGCACAGTTGTTGGCCTTACCTTTGGTCAGGGCATGCACCTTGGTTACACTAAGTTCAAAGTGGATACGGAAAAGCATAACGTAGAATTCCTAGGTGGTAAGCTTATCCCTGTTGAGTCATCAAAGCTTAAGCGTGATGAAAAAACATACCAGATGATCCAAAAAGTTCGTACGGACAACCCACAGCTTGCTGAAGAACTGGCAACGATTGATCATGCAGCATCGCGTCGTTACTACCGTGAATCAAACATCGGTAACCTAGTGGCAGACCTAATGCGTGAAGCCGCAAACTCAGACATCGCGATGATGAGCTCAGGCAGTATCCGTGTTGACCTAAACCAAGGCTCAGTAACGCGTGAAAATGTGATGAACCTGTTCCCGTTCACAGACAAACTGACGGTGGTTGAACTAACGGGTGAGAACATCAAAGAGCTTCTAGAGTACAGCTACACCTTGCCATACGGGTTGGCACAGTTCTCTGGCATTAAGGCAACCTACGACAGCACAAAAGCTGAACAAGATCGCCTGATCAGCCTATCTATTAATGGCAAACCAGTGAAAGATGCGCAAAAATACACGGTAGCAACGTATTCATACGCGGCAAGTGGCGGTGACGGCTACACCGTATTCAACAAAGGTGAGACGTTATCAAAAGGCGAGTCGGTAACGCAGGTTCTGATTAAAGGCTTCGAAAAGAATAAGGCCATCAAGGTTCCTGCTCTTGGTCGTCAGGTAGATGTAAGCCGCAATTAATTACTGCGGCACTAACAATGAGGGTTAGTATTTAGGCTAACATTATGCGATATGAAAACCGCGTTTAATGGGTGTAAATCCTTTGGTTGCCCTAATCTAGCTAACCCTGATTTGTCTCTCTATCGCAAAACCGATCAACTTGGCTTTGACTCTTACCAATGCCCCGAGTGCGGGGCATTCACCCCAGTACTGGACGATAGTGCGATCAATCAATTTATCGAACACGCCATTCGTACCCAAACACCTCTTGCGTTACCTCATTGTATAAAGTGCAATCAGCGCACGCCTTCACGCCGCTTCGGTAGAACCAAAGCCGGAACGTCAAGGTGCCAATGTGAAGGATGTGGTTCGGTCTATTCGCTCCTCAATGAAGGCAAGCTCAGCGAACAACTTCAGCCTTTATTAGATTTGATCATTGATAGTAAAAGCGTGGAGGCGGTGCATCGACAAGCCGGTCTCAACAGTAAAATTTTCTATCAACGATTAAGCAAACTAGAGGCCCTGATTCGCCTTGCTAATCGACTATTGCTTCAAACCTACTTTAACTCCCAGCCAAAACTCTCATTGCAATCTTATAGCAGTCGGTTAGACGTTCGATCCGGGAAACAAAAAGCATGCTTAACTACATGGCAACTGCACACCGTTGATGCCGAGTTTGGATTTAAGATTCTGGTGACTGACAACCTATTGCAAGGCCATGCTGAGACCTCAAGCCCTTATGTACTCGACTATATTGAGCCACAGTTCCCTGGTTCTGATATGTTTGAACACGTGCAGTGGACCTACGATAAGATCTTTGCACGCAATAAGTTCGATAACCTTGGCTACACCCTACAGCGTCAAGCACACTCCAATGAAGGAACCTTGGTTCGCCCAGTGATAGCTGCTCACACTCACTTCCAATTGCTGAATGACTTGCTACCTACCTCCAAACCGACTGACCTTCTTTTGGAACATGAAAGCTTTATCCGCGGCAGTTCTATTTTTGCGTTCTCAGAACCGGTGAAGCAAGGGCAAACCAACCTCTATTATCTCTACCAATCAAAAGCTCAAGAGCCAGCTTACCCAGAGCAAAAAAAGATAGGATGGTGGAATGAGACTTGGGTTAAATTCCCCAGTATTGGGGTGAAGCAAGAGCTGGATGTGGTGCTGTGTTCGCTTACCAAAGGGGGACTGCAATGTGTAGACAAGCTTACCCAAGATTGGGCGAGTGATTATCAGGAATACCTAGAAACGAAATTGCCTAACAAGTACCGTCAGACACTTTCTCACAAAATTTGCCAACAATGGCTTGGGATTAGTCAGTATCTCTATAATACACATCACGGGGGAAAAAGAGGTGCGCTCCTGAAATCCAGTCTAAATGGAGATTTTAATTTTCGTTCTATCGGCAATATAGTGGACTTAATTAATCAAACAGCACGATCCCGTACTTGATCTTTAATACAAAAGAAATACCGCCTCGATTTAAGCCGAGGCGGCATTTTTAGTTTATTGGTGTCTCTAGGTATAGAGTAAAGAAGGCTCTACTTCACCTAATCGAACCCTATTCCCAATCAAGGATAACTTTGCCTGACATCCCGCCACGCATGGTGTCGAAGCCTTTTTGGAAGTCATCAACCTTGAAGTGGTGAGTGATAATTGGCGTTAGATCTAGACCTGATTGAATCAAGCTAGCCATCTTATACCACGTCTCAAACATCTCACGGCCGTAGATGCCTTTGATAACCAAACCTTTAAAGATTACTTGGTTCCAGTCTACCGCCATGTCTGATGGCGGAATACCGAGTAGAGAGATCTTACCGCCGTGGTTCATGTTAGTTAGCATGCTGTTGAACGCTGAAGGTACGCCTGACATTTCAAGACCGACATCGAAGCCTTCTGTCATGCCGAGATCAGACATGACGTCTTCTAGCTTCTCTTCCATTACGTTTACAGCTCGTGTAACACCCATCTTCTTAGCAAGCTCTAGACGGTATTCGTTTACGTCTGTGATGACTACGTGACGAGCGCCAACGTGTTTAGCGACAGCCGCCGCCATGATACCGATTGGGCCAGCGCCTGTGATTAGCACGTCTTCACCTACTAGGTCGAAAGAAAGCGCTGTGTGTACAGCGTTACCAAACGGGTCAAAGATAGACGCTAGATCGTCAGAGATTTCTGCTGGGATCTTAAACGCATTGAACGCAGGGATAACAAGATACTCAGAGAACGCACCCGTGCGGTTTACGCCAACACCTGTTGTGTTACGACAAAGGTGAGTACGGCCGCCACGGCAGTTACGACAGTGACCACAAGTGATGTGACCTTCACCAGATACGCGGTCACCAATCTCAAAACCGCGAACTTCTTGGCCCATACCAACCACTTCACCCACGTATTCGTGACCTACAACCATAGGTACTGGAATCGTCTTTTGTGACCATTCGTCCCAGTTGTAGATGTGTACATCAGTACCACAGATCGCGGTTTTCTTGATCTTGATAAGAAGATCGTTGTGGCCAACTTCCGGTTTCTCAACCTCAGTCATCCAGATGCCTTCTTCAGGCTTTAGCTTCGAAAGTGCTTTGATTTTCATATTGTTACCTAATTCATCTCGCCCACCGTTCGGGCGAGAATCAAAAATTCTGTGTTATCTGTTTTCGTCTATTGCGAAAATTAAATGATGCCCATGTCTTTACCAACAGCGATGAACGCATCGATAGCACGGTCTAGTTGCTCACGTGAATGCGCAGCAGACATCTGCGTACGGATACGCGCTTGACCTTTTGGTACAACTGGGAACGAGAAGCCTACTACATAGATGCCTTTCTCAAGTGCGCGCTCAGCAAACTCAGCGGCTACTTTGGCATCACCAAGCATGATTGGGATGATTGCGTGGTCTGCGCCGCCCATTGTGAAACCTGCACCTTCCATACGAGTGCGGAAATGAGCAGAGTTTTCCCATAGACGATCACGAAGCTCACCGCTCTCTTTAAGAAGATCTAGAACGCGGATTGAAGCGTTAACGATCGCAGGAGCAACAGAGTTAGAGAATAGGTATGGGCGAGAACGCTGACGTAGCCAGTCGATCACTTCTTTCTTACCAGACGTGTAACCGCCTGATGCGCCGCCCATTGCTTTACCTAGCGTACCTGTGATGATGTCGATACGGTCTACAACATTGTGGAACTCGTGCGTACCAGCGCCAGTTTTACCCATAAAGCCAACCGCGTGCGAGTCATCAACCATAGTCAATGCGCCGTACTTATCAGCTAAATCACAGATAGCAGGAAGGTTTGCAACCACACCGTCCATTGAGAACACACCGTCAGTTACGATAAGAATGTGGCGAGCACCTGCTTCTTTCGCTGCGATAAGTTGCTGCTCTAGCTCTTCCATGTTGTTGTTTGCATAACGGAAGCGCATCGCTTTACAAAGACGAACACCATCAATGATTGAAGCGTGGTTTAGCGCGTCAGAGATGATTGCATCTTCTTTACCTAAGATTGTTTCAAATAGGCCCGCGTTTGCATCAAAACATGAGGTGTAAAGAATCGTGTCTTCTTTACCAAGGAATGTTGAAAGCTTGTCTTCTAGCTCTTTGTGGATGTCTTGAGTACCACAGATAAAGCGTACAGACGCCATACCAAAGCCGTGCTCATCCATACCTGCTTTACCCGCTTCAATAAGCTCTGGGTGGTTAGCTAGGCCAAGGTAGTTGTTCGCACAGAAGTTCAGTACTTCTTCGCCTGTTGAAATTTTTACAGCCGCTTGCTGCTGAGACGTAATCACACGCTCTGATTTGTAAAGACCTTCAGACTTTACTTCTTCAATTTGGTTTTGGATCTGTTGGTAGAATGCAGAAGACATTTCAAATTCCTTCCTAGTTATTATTTGCCGGCGACTTGCCTACATGGTTTTCAGTGTAGACCTGAAGGCATTTATACGATGGCGTAAGTGTAATTCAAGCGCACCAAATCCATAATCCTCGCTCTCGGAAAAACATTCATGACTCACAGGCACAAATAATGACATTTAATGACCAATATCACATATCTTTATCGATTAGCTCAGTAGAATGACCGTTGGTTGGATGAAATAGTAAAAGAATAGAGAACGTATTTTGTCGGAGGCAGGATTGCTGTATCAAATTTGGTGGCAACAGGATCTGAGCCACCGCTTAACTTTTTAACTTCATAGTATTAGTGGCTTGAATTGTTTGTATCGACCATCAGTGTCACAGCGGAGAACGCAAATACACCCAGTGCGGCATACAGAATGTGTTCAAGCATAGACCATAAATCGAGTAACATTGTCGCTTGCTGCATAAGGGCTCCTTCGTTGATTGCGGCTGACAGAACAAAACATACAGTACACCACACTCATATAATGAGATCTTAGTCCCATAAACTTGTTATTAACAAATATTTCAATAAAACAACAGTTATGAAAAACACCAAGTTAATCGCGCTACTGCCTGATCTAGCAAGCTTTATTTTGATCGTCGATGAGGGAAGCTTTACTGCAGCAGCTAAGCAACTCAACGTCACGCCATCTGCTTTGAGTAAGCTCGTCACACGTTTAGAGTCTTCCTTATCAGTCAAACTGTTTGAACGTACAACCCGCAAACTGATCATCACTCGAGCTGGTCAACAGGTTTACGATCAAGCAATGGTGATGGTCAATGCAGCCAAACAGGCTGTCGAGCTTTCAACCACAGCCCACCAAGAAATGTCAGGAGCATTGACAGTTGCTGCCCCAGAAGCCTTTTTAAACTCAGTATTACAGCCACACGTTGTCCCGTTCTTGCAAAAGTATCCAGAGATACAGCTCAAACTGCGTGTTGCAGATGGGGAGATTGACCTGATTCGTGACGGCATTGATATCGCCTTTAAACTGACAGACAAACCCGATGAAAATTTAGTACTTAGAGAAGTGAGCAAAACCAACCTAGTGTTGTGTGCAAGCCCAGATTACATTGCCAAACGAGGCATGCCGACTCACCCTACTCAGCTTGAGGGTCACGACTGTTTATACTTAGCTGAAAATGACAGTGACCATATCTGGGACTTCTTTAAAGAAGATGAATACCACTCAGTACCTGTCACTGGTCGCTACGCCGTTAACCACTCGCAAATGCGATTGAATGGCGTTAAAAATGGCTTAGGGATTGGTATTTTCCATGACTTTGTTATCGCTGATGCCATTGAACAAAACCAAGTAGTACCAGTATTAGAAGATTGGACGATTAAAAGTAATTACCACGGCGCAATTGCGATGCAATACCCTCAAACTAAGTACATGCCTGCAAGACTGCGTGGGTTTATTGATTACATTACGGAGCAGTTTTCCTCTTAAAGCGGGATCAAAAAAGCCCAGAGCAAACACTCTGGGCTTAGTCATTCTAAAGAGCCGTTACAGCAAGATGAAGATACCCGCTAGACATGCACTCATCAAGTTTGCAAGTGTACCCGCGATGACCGCTTTGATACCTAGGTTTGCAACTTCTGAGCGGCGCTCTGGTGCAATAACACCGATAGAACCAAGTTGAATCGCGATAGACCCGATGTTTGCAAAACCACATAGTGCAAATGTTACGATTACCTGAGTGTGCTCTGATAGCAACGCTTTGTGTTCAACAAAGTCGATAAAGGCAACAAACTCATTCATTACCACTTTCTGGCCAATGTAAGAACCCGCCATCAACACTTCATTTGAAGGAACACCAATCACCCAAGCCAGTGGTGAGAACAGATAACCAAATAGCGCTTGCAGTGTAATGCCGCTAAAGCCTACCACTTCGCCCAAGCTTTCTAGGCCAGTGTTCACCATAGCGATAACACTCACGAAAGCAATCAGCATAGTGCCCACAGCTACCGCGACTTTCATGCCGTTCATAGCACCACTTGCTAAAGCGTCAATCACGTTGCTTTCTTGCGCCTGGTCCATTTCAACTTCAGATTGGTCAATAGGAGTCTCACGTTCAGGAACAATGATCTTCGCCATCATTAAGCTGCCTGGTGCCGCCATGAAGCTCGCCGCAATAAGGTACTTAAGCTCTACACCAAGACCGGCATAACCACCCAAGACACTACCGGCAACAGAGGCCATGCCTCCAGCCATAACAGCGAACAGTTCAGAGCGAGTCATTCGAGAAAGGAAAGGACGAACAAGAAGTGGAGACTCGCCTTGAGAAAGAAAGATATTACCCGTTGCAACCAACGATTCAGCTTTACTTGTGCCTAGGAATTTTTGGATGCCGCCACCGATAAACTCGATCACTTTTTGCATGATGCCTAGGTAGTAAAGCGCCGAGATAAGAGCACTAAAGAAGATGATGATAGGGAGAACGCGAACGGCAAAGATAAAGCCAGTACTAGCGAGATCACCAAATAGGAATTTGATCCCTTCGTCAGCAAAGCCCAACAGACTTGAAACACCACCGCTGAGTGATGTTAGTGCAGCTTGACCCAATGGGAAATATAGCACCAACGCTGCGAAACCAACTTGAAGTAGCAGTGCGCGTGACACCGTCTTCCAGTTGATTGATTTACGACTTTCAGACAGCAATACCGCACACAACAATAAAGTGGCGACACCGATCAAGCCAAATAATACATTCATTAAAATTTACCTCTACAAGCATTGAATTGGTAGCTGGTCCTGTCCTTGGGGTCATTCACCATTCCGTGTGACGGCTTGTATTGGTAGAGCGAACACTCTCAACCGGGCGGAAAGTATAGCGCCACAAACGAGATATTCATCACATTTTTCGACGCAAACGTTCAAGCGCTCACGATGTAATCGATATCACTGTTTTCTTGAGGTTTGCACCTAATTAGCCAAAAGATGTTTTGGCCTGATATAAGACAAATGTTGTTTGGAGCAGAATCACATTTTTGCTGCTTAAGTCTAAAAAACACTCACGGATAGTGGCAAAAGCATCAATAGAATCTAACTTTAGTAAGTAAGTTGAACAAGCAATCTCTAGTTCTCTAAACAACGTCATGGCTAACCTAGCATCCATAACTATAAGTTTCCCCACCCGTTTCGATGGGTGGGGATTTTTTTAACGATGAATATGGCAAACTTTGCTTAAGTCGTTAGAATACCTGCCCAACTTATTGACTCTGAGAAAACCGATGCAACTTGATTACACTTATCAATCGCTGTCCACCATGCCACGTGAAGAACTTGAAGAATTGAGCCTTCGTATGATCCATCGCTTGGTGCCTGAAGAGTCAATGACTGAGCTGTTTACCTTTGAGCAAAGTGAAACCGAAGATGAAGATAAGCTCCAAGAAGCCCAGTTCGATGCAATGCTACGCATGAATGCCATAGCGCTCAGCGAACTGCCTGCTCTCTTCGAAGAATCAGAAAACAAAGAGCAAAACATCACTCGTATGCAACGTCTGCTTCTGTGGCATTTCTACACAGTTTCGTTCCATTTAGAACGTGCCATCCCGCTAGAGACACACTGCAACCACGTCGAGATCATCGTAAAGCAAAGCCCTCAGAACGCATTAGAATGGGTAACAACGCTGACCGACCTTCTGCGCCAATACGCGCAAATCGCTCAGGCGTAATTGCTCGGCTATTGAATACCACAATGCCAACTACTCCAGCGGTTGGCATTGTAAATGGCCCATAGTGGCTCGCTTACCTATTGACCCACGTAATCATTCAGCGTCATACTGAACCACTCAGTCACATTATGTTGTAGTTACGTTGCGTTTCCTTATCCTTTCTATTGCCCTTTTAGGCTCTACCGCGTACGCCGAAGACAATGAGGTCGATTACTCTTCCTGCCACAGTCAGCCTGACAGCGCAGAGATCCTCGATTCTGCTTATCACTATGTAAATAGCCGCTTTTGTCAGCCTGCGATTTGGTTTGATAACTTCTTTGTCGATGAACGTATTGATGAAGATGCCAACGCGGGTAGTTTAGTTCGCTGGCGTAATGACTTTTCGTATGTCGAAGGAAAAGGTTACCAATACAAAACACGTTTTAAAGCGCGCTTTCATTTACCCAAAGTTAATAAACGCATCAAACTGGTCTTTGAGTCGGATGATGAGAGTGACTTGCTCGATCTGTTTCCTAAAAATGGCGAAGATGCAGAGAACACCCTCGCCCTTCGCTATGACTGGCTCAATAATGAACGCACCAGTTTCAACATAAAACTGACGGCTCACCCAGGTGCTGAGGCGCGTTTACGTTATACCTATCCAATCAACGACGATCTCATCTTTCGAGCGACGCAGAAGATCTATCAGAAAAAACGACTAACGGGTGAATCAACAGAACTTGACCTCGATTACTCTCTGAGTCCGGAGTTCTTATTGCGTTGGAATAACTTTGCGACCTATGAAGATGATATTAAAGGCTGGGAGCTGGGCACTGGTGTAACGCTTTACCACCATCTTACCGAAAAACAAGCGATCAACTATCGTTTAAGCACCACAGGTACTAATCGCCCATTCCACTATATTTCGAATACCCATGCGTCAATGACATAC
Organism: Vibrio aquaticus; assembly: GCF_003970385.1. Taxonomy (GTDB): domain Bacteria; phylum Pseudomonadota; class Gammaproteobacteria; order Enterobacterales; family Vibrionaceae; genus Vibrio; species Vibrio aquaticus. The sequence continues at coordinate 311,598 of NZ_RXZH01000001.1, forward strand.
CGCGAGAACATACTCAGGCCTTGGTTCTATTATGAGTTCACACCTGAATACAATTGGTCAAGAGAGCCTGAGACTAGTCGAGAAGGTGAGTTTAAGGCAACAATCCGATTAGAGATCCTATTCCACAATATTTAAGCTCCGATTAAAACAAAAGAGCCCCACCTAATTGGCAGGGCTCTAGCTTATTCTAGGCAGTGATTATTTCATCACTCGGGCTTTAAAGTTACGCCCTTTCATTTTACCGGTTTGCAGTTGCTTAAGAGCCGGCTTAACAATGTCATGCTCAACCGCTACGTAAGAAACCATCGCCAAAATATTGATCTTACCGATCTTCTTACCATCTAGGCCTGCTTGCTTCGTTAGTGCGCCCAAAATATCACCGGCACGAACTTTCTGCTTTTTGCCACCCAAAATTTGGATGGTTTGCATCTTCGGATAGAACGGACGCTCTACTGGCTTTTCTGGCAGTTCAGATGAAGAAATCGCGATATCCATGTACTCATCAATACGCGCAACACGGTACTCTTCCTTCTCGCTGAAAAAGCTAAATGCCACACCTTTTGAACCAGCACGACCGGTACGGCCAATGCGGTGCACGTGTACTTCTGGGTCACGAGACAATTCAAAGTTGAATACGGCATCTAGGTTATCAACATCTAGACCACGCGCAGCAACGTCTGTCGCAACAAGAATCGAGATACTCTTATTGGCAAACATGGTCAACGCTTGTTCACGCTCACGCTGTTCCATATCACCGTGCAGTTCGATAACACTGAAACCACGATGGCTTAGCTCATCCGTCACGTTTTGAACTTCTTTCTTGGTGTTACAGAACACCACTGAAGATTCTGGCTTGTGAGTAAGCAGCAATGCTTCTAATGCATCGTCACGTTCTTCGGTTGTATTTAACTTAAAGAAGCGCTGCTCGATGGTGCTTTTTTGGTGCGTTGATTCCACTTTCACCATCTCTGGGTTAACCATTACCTTGGCAGCCAAAGAATCTATGTTGTCAGGGAAGGTTGCACTGAACAGTAGTGTTTGACGCTTACTTGGTGCCGCATCGATAATGGTATCGATCGCATCTTCAAAGCCCATATCCAACATGCGGTCAGCTTCGTCTAGCACTAGAGTGTTTAGCTCATCTAAACTAATGCGCCCTTTCGACATGTGATCCAAAATACGACCAGGCGTACCCACTAGAATGTGCGCGCCATGCTCTAGTGAACCAATTTGCGGCCCCATTGGCATACCACCGCAAAGCGTTAACACTTTAATGTTGTGAATGCCGCGAGCCAAAGTACGGATCTCTTTTGCTACCTGATCGGCAAGCTCACGAGTTGGGCACAGCACCAACGTCTGAACACGGAAGCGCTTAACGTTGAGGTTAGTCAGCAGACCTAGCGAGAACGTCGCCGTTTTACCTGAGCCCGTCTTACCTTGGCCAATCACGTCCTTGCCTGCTAATACCATAGGCAGTGCTTGTTGCTGAATTGGCGTCATTTCAGTGTAGCCAAGGCTATCAAGCGTTTCGATTAGCTCAGGGCGCAGGCCCAATGTTTTGAATGAAGTTGTCACTATCGTATCCCTTAGGATGAGTCGGCCACATTGCAGCCAACACTAAAAACAAAAACCGCTTCATGAACGAAGCGGTTTAAAAAATCGGTTGAATCGTCAGTTTAGCCTAGCGAATCCCGTGTAGAAATTCATGGCGTGTCGCTGGATTCGTTTTAAAAATACCACCCAATGCGGTCGTTGTAGTCTCACTGGTTGCATCCATTACACCACGAGACTTCACGCAGTAATGCGTTGCATCCATGGTTACGGCTACGTCATCAGACTCAAGCAGTGTTTGCAGTGCCACTAAGATTTGTTGAGTCATACGCTCTTGCACCTGAGGGCGCTGAGCAAAGAATCGAACAATACGGTTGATCTTTGATAAGCCAATGATCTTTCCACGCGGAATGTACGCCACCGCCGCACGGCCATCAATGGTCACCAAGTGGTGTTCACACGTACTGGTTACAGTAATGTCTTTTACTCGAACCATTTCGCTCACGTTCATCTTGTTTTCAATGACCGTGATTTTAGGAAAGTTTGAGTAATCTAAACCTGAGAAGATTTCATCGACATACATTTTCGCAATGCGATGCGGCGTCTCTTCTAAGCTATCATCAGAAAGGTCCAGCTCTAATAGAGAGAGAATTTCACGCATATGATGCTGAATTTTTTCCTTTTTCTCATCTCGACTGAACTGATTAGGCACCATTGGTGTTTCCAAACCACGGCTTTCTAGCGCATCTTTTACCAACTTTGCGGATTCGCTAAGACCTGACATTCGACTTCCTCTTACTTTACCCCTTTAGGATGGCAGACAAGGATACTCGGATTTCTGAATAATTACACCCATATTTTATCGAAGGTCATTATTGCGCAAGGCTTTCTGTGCTAAAGTGATTCGATTCCCTGACAATAATAAAACCTAGGATTTTGATATGGGCTGCTGTGACGCTCCGGGCTTAATGCCTATCGAAGATGCGATGGAAAAAATGCTATCGCCAATTAAACCTATTCAGGCGACCTTACAACTCCCCCTTGCTGATGCTATTGGCTTTGTTTTAGCCGAAGATATTTTATCCCCAATTTTTGTGCCTCCTTTCCATAACTCGGCAATGGACGGCTATGCAATCCGACTTGCTGATCTTGCAAGTAACAACGTTATGCCATTAGCGGGCAAGTCGTTCGCAGGTCAGCCTTTTGAAGGCGAATGGCCTCAAGGTCACTGTGTTCGTATTATGACTGGCGCAAAAATCCCTGCAGGCTGTGATGCGGTCATCATGCAAGAGAACACAGAAGTGACGGATGCAGGCATTCAGTTCAATCAAACTGACGTTAAGCCGCAAAATAACATTCGTCCTATGGGTGATGACATTACTCAAGGTGCAACGGTTCTCGCGAAAGGCGCACGTCTAACTGCGCGTGATATTCCGATGATTGCCACTCTAGGTATTAGCCGTGTCACAGTGGTTCGTAAGCCTCGTGTCGCATTCTTTTCTACTGGCGATGAGCTAATGCCTCTTGGTGACACTCTGCAAGATGGTCAAATCTACGACAGTAACCGCTACGGTATTAAACCGCTAATTGAGAACTTCGGCTGTGAAGCCATTGATCTAGGCATTATTCCTGACTGCCCAGAAACGCTGAAAGCTACGTTTGAAAAAGCACAAACGCTTGCCGATGTGGTTGTCACTTCTGGCGGTGTGAGTGTTGGTGAAGCGGATTACACCAAAGACATTCTGGAAGAACTCGGTGAGATTGGATTCTGGAAGCTTGCGATTAAACCAGGTAAACCTTTTGCCTTTGGTAAGCTTTCTACCGCTTGGTTCTGCGGCCTGCCGGGTAACCCTGTTTCAGCGGTTCTCACCATGTATGTCCTTGTTCAACCGTTACTGGCGAAGCTTGCCGGTCATACTGAGTGGATAGCACCTGAGTCGATTCCTGCTATTACCAAAAGTGCATTTAAGAAAGGCCCGGGTCGTACTGACTACCAACGTGGTATCTACTCAATCGAAAATGGCCAGTTCGTGGTCGAAACTACTGGTAATCAAAGCTCTGGTGCATTCCGTTCTATGAGCCTTGCCAACTGTTTTGTGGTTCTTGAGCGTGAACGCGGTCGTGTTGAAGTCGGTGAAACAGTCAACATTCAGCTGTTTAACTCAACGTTATACTAGGAGCATCCATTGGAGATTCTATCTGACCAAGAGATGCTGCGTTACAACCGCCAGATCATCCTTAAGCAGTTTGATTTTGACGGCCAAGAGGCGCTCAAGCAAAGTTCTATTTTGATCTTGGGTGCCGGTGGCTTGGGCTGTGCGTCTAGCCAATATTTGGCCACGGCTGGTGTGGGTAAGCTAACCTTAATTGATGATGATGTGGTCGAGCTTTCTAACTTGCAACGTCAGGTACTTCACCACGACAGCGACATCGGGGTGAAGAAAGTCGAGTCAGCGGCTAGCTCGTTAAAACAGCTTAACCCGCATCTTGTTGTCGACACCATCGACAAACGCCTAAGCGACGATGAGTTAACAGCGCTGATCAAACAACATACATTAGTATTGGATGCGTCAGACAATGTTGAGACACGTAACCAACTCAATAAGATTTGCTTTGAACTAAAAATGCCATTGGTGTCTGGTGCAGCTATTCGTATGGAAGGCCAAGTGAGCGTGTTCACCTATCAAGATGAATCTCAACCATGCTACCAATGCCTAAGTGCGCTATTTGGTAACGCGACTTTAAGCTGTGTTGAAGCTGGTGTGATGGCACCCGTGGTCGGTATCATCGGTGCGGTGCAAGCAATGGAAGCGATCAAAGTCATCGCCAACTACGGCACGCCTAAACAAGGCAAGATCTTAATGCTTGATGCCATGAGCATGTCTTGGCGTGAAATGAACCTAATGAAAATGCCTAGCTGCTCTGTGTGTAGCTAGAGTCAATCAATAACAAGGCGGTGATAGAACATGACCATGAACAGTCCGAAAGTCTTTATCGCCGCTTTTTGTTTTGTCTCTTTGATACTCATCGCCCTACTCTCTTTGACACCCAATCCAAAATCTAATCAGATTCACGGAGTGGTTTTAAATCAAACTCTCACTCAATCTCTCGATGGCCACCGCCGGTTTATTAACATCATCACCTCTGATGACGAAGAGTTGTTGATTCAAGCCGACCCTAAAGTCGATTGCCCGAAAGGTTCAAACGTCACCGTTAAACAAGAATCAGGGCTTATTGGTGGTATCGATTCTTACCAATTAGTAAAGTGTTTGCCTACACAATAAAAAGAAAGGAAATCTCATGCCTCATCCTCTCATCACACCTCAATGGCTTAACGAACAAATTATCTCTAATCCAAATTTAGTCATTTTAGATTCAAGCATCGACTTTCAGATCCCTGGGGAAGTTGAGAAAGATAAAGTAAACCTGATCCCAAATACGCTAAGATTCGATTACGACAAAGACTTTTGCGACCCAAACAACCCACTTCCCCACATGATGCCATCAGAGCAACGATTCAACGAGCTAGCTCAAACGCTTGGTATCAATAATGAATCAACAATTGTGGTGTATGACAACAGCGGCACGTTCGCTTCACCAAGGGCTTGGTGGATGTTTAAAGCCATGGGTCACAAAAATGTCCATATTCTCAATGGCGGCTTAACAGAATGGAAAGCACATGGCTTCAACGTTGTGCAAAAATATGCCACTGTCGCTTCTCAAGGGAATTTTAATGGGACATTAAACAGCCAGTACTTTGTTTCGGCCGATTATGTCCTGAGCCAAATTGATAACCCTGAAAGCTTAACCGTTGACGCACGTTCTAAAGCGCGATTCGACAGTAAAGTACCTGAACCAAGAGCAGGGTTAAGAAGTGGTCATATACCGCACTCTACCTGTTTACCTTTCGCACGACTAATGGACAAGCATAAACTCAAACCGGTTAAACAGCTTGAACCGATCTTATCCAAAGCTCTATCTCAGGATGTAAAAGAAACGCTATTTAGCTGTGGTTCTGGTGTGACAGCATGTATCGTTCTTTTAGCCGCGCATGTCGTTGGGTATGAAGGTTTACATATCTATGATGGGTCTTGGACTGAGTGGGGAGCAGAGTCTCAGCTTCCCCTAGAACAAACAGAACGATAGCTTGTAAGTAAGCCACACATTCCGTATACTGCTCCTTATGCTAGCGATAATTCGTTGATATATGGCTAAGGAGCAGCACGATGAACAAGCCAAAAACAGTATGGACATTGCATAGAGTCGTTGTTGTTATAAGCGTCTTGTTGTTAACTTTCATCATACAAAACCTTTGGCAATCAACGGTAAACAGCACGCTCCAAACGCAAAGCACTCAAGTAGAGCTATTTTCTACCTCCCTTTCTGCTTTGATTGATACCGAAGATAGATTGTTAGAGGTGGCGGGTGAGCAAGCGATCAATAACATTGAAAACGGCCTGCCTATTGAAGAATCCATCAAAGTATTCGATGGTTTGATCAGTGAGTCTGGCGATCTTTCTGCGATTAGGTTGATGGACCTTGAAGGCCGTTCGCTGGTTGCAAGCAGTAACCTTCCCTCTTCAAACGCACACCTCGCCAATTTTAAAACCACGCCGTTGTGGAACAATTTCCTTGAAACATTCGACTCTCACAATCTCGTAATCGGTCGAACTTACTATAGCCAAAACCTACAATCAGACTTCATCCCATTTAGAAAAGCGATTCGCAACATCCAAGGTGAGCCTGTCGCGGTGATTACCGGTGCTGTATCGTTAGATAACACAGGATTAATCACCGACTCTCTCTTGCTCGGCCCACATAACGTATTCAAAGTTGTACGCAATGATGGTTACCCGCAAATTGAGCTACCGACGCCCAAACAGGGCTATATGGAGAAGGTTAAGTTTACAAAAAGTTCCGTTCTTACTGAAAACCTAAAATTTCTTAAAGCAGAACGAGCAAATGGTGCGATTCAGTCATTTGATGTTCAGTTTGATGGCTCTACCTATCTAGGCGTAACCAAATACCTGCCTAAACAGCAGCTTTGGGTTGTGTCTCAAGTTGCCCAAGATGCGATCATCGCTGATTTTATGCCGTCACTTATGGTGATCATAACGGTGTTCTTTGCTCTGCAATGGTTCATTTACGCATTGATTAAACGTATCTACAACTCAGAGAAAACTCGAAGGCAAGAGCTGCTTTATCAAGCAAACCACGATTTCTTAACCGGGTTACCTAACCGCTATTATTCGCTTAAGCAGCAAACGCCGTGGCGCAATAAACGCTTTGCGCTGATGTATATTGACCTTGATAAATTCAAGGTAATCAATGATACCTATGGCCATATAAATGGTGATAAGTTATTGGTTGAACTCGCTAAACGTGTCAATAACTTAAAGCCTGAAAATAGTCTCTTTACTCGAGAGGCTGGCGACGAGTTTTTGCTGGTTTGTGAGCAGAGTAAAATCCCTGATCTCGAGACGTTTTGTCGTACGCTACTCGACCAAATCAGTCTTCCTTATCAGTTAGAAACGACAGAGTACCTAATCTCGGCAAGCATTGGCGTCGCACTGTACCCTCAGCATACGAACCAGATTGATTGTGTTAAACGTTTAGCAGACATTGCCGTTCTGAAAGCAAAAGAGCAGCGTAATACTTATTGCCTGTTCAGTCCTGACATGGAAAAAGAACAGCAACAAGAAGCGCGTTTTGAGCAGCGTTTACGAGCTGCCTTGGCTAGCGAGAGCTTCCATATCGAATTTCAACCCCAATACCGAGACGGTCAGATATGGGGCATAGAAGCACTGGCTCGTTGGGTTGACGATGAACTGGGGTTTGTGTCACCTGAAAAGTTTATCAAGGTTTCTGAATACATCGGCATTATGCCAGAACTCGGCAAACAGTTACTTAGCCAAGCACTACATGAATCATTGCGATTACAAAAGAGCTCTGGAGTAAATCTACAAACCTCTATAAACATCTCAATTATCCAATTTATGCAGGATGACTTTATCAGCCAGTTAACTGAGTTGATGGAGTCCAATTTGTTCGATCCGTCTGCTATCACTCTAGAACTGACTGAAAGTGTGTTGATTGAAGATTTACCTGCCGTTTTATCGAAGTGCCAGGCGCTCAAGGCACTCGGTTTCGAGCTTTCTTTGGATGATTTCGGTACAGGTTATTCGTCACTTAATGTATTGCATCAACTTCCTGTGGATGAGCTCAAGATCGATCGTAGTTTTATCTCCCACTTTTTAGAGGACCCAAGATGCTACTCTCTGATCAAAAGCATTGCGTGTATTGGTGATGGGTTAAATATGAGGATCGTCGCGGAAGGTGTTGAAGAGAAAAGACAGGTCGAGGGTATCTCGCAGCTTGGCGCGCATGTAATGCAAGGCTACTACTACGCGAAACCTCAAAGCGTTGATTCCCTTATAAAACAGCTAAAAGAAAAGGCAGCGTGATGCTGCCTTTTCTTTATATTCGAGTTCTAGAGTTACTTCATTTGCTCGTCTAAGTTTAATACCGTTAGGGCATTACTTACGCTTGTGGCGATCACATCAATTACGCCCGTACGAAGAGCGCCAAGTAACGCGAGTGGCTTGCTGTTTTCAGCAGCAATGGCAATCACCTCGGCGATGGGACGAAACTCTTCAAGCCCCAAGCCAATCACACGATCACTCATTACGGTTTTCGCCGCTTCACCGTGAATATCAAAGAAGTCATAACCAGCAAAGTCCCCAACCACACCTTGCAACATGCGAGACTGCACCACTTCTCCAGCAGTGAACCAACCAAGGTCAACCATGTAACTGTTTTCACTCATGTCGCCGATACCCACTAACGCCACATCGGCTTTACGCGCTAAATCGAGAGTTTGCTTAACCGTGGCATTCTGCATAAACGCCATCTTTTGCTCACGGTTTTCAGCATAAGCCGGTGCATAAAGGGTTTCTGATGTACCGCCATAGGTTTTCGCAAACTGACGGCATACGTGGTCTGCGTTATACATACCGCCTCTTGGGTGGATGCCACCAATGCCACAAACAAACTTCACATCTCGAGGTGGGATAACACCAGTGTGGTGAGCCACTGCCGATACGTTGCGCCCTTGTCCAACCGTTACGACGGTACCGTTTTGCAACGTGCTTGCCATATATTTGGACACAAGCCCTGCCACTTGGAGTCGCTGCTCTTCTTCACTCGGCTGGTCTAATGCCACTAAAGCGCGTTTTACATTAAATCTTTCGATAAGACGCTGTTCAATCTTAGCACTGAATACTGGGTGGTATTTTACGGTAATTTCAACGATCCCTTCGTCTCTTGCTTGCTTTAGCATACGGCCTACTTTGGCTCGTGAGACTGAAAACTTCTTAGAGATTTCTTCTTGGGTTGCGCCATCCTGATAATACGCAACCGAAATTTCGGTCAGTAGATCCGCATTATCGTCGGAAATATCATTTTGATTTTTGCTCATAATCGTCACATTACCTCGCCGGTCATCACACCGAACATATGTTCATAGGTGTAGCAGATGTCATACCGCCAAACTATAGCAACAATTGCTCATCATGAATACATTTTCTCAGATTCAATTTTCACCACCGATTTGTCACCTGAAGCCCTGCAGCGCTTGGGCAAACGTTTATTTCAATGAGACAAAGTAATCGAGAGAAAAAATAGTTGATGAATGTCACTATAACCCCACATGACTAATTGACAATTACGCTAGATAAGATAATTATGAGTCCATCATTTACTCAACGCTAGAGCAAATGTTCACTACAAATGTTCTAGCGATGAAAAGTTTAAAGTTAACTGGCAGAGTCATTTTCTCTCTATTGGTTAACTCGCTTGCAAATGCACCGTCATACATCACCAAATATGTATGAGGCCCAAGAAATAGGATGATCGGAATGAGCAACAAATTAGAGCAACTTCGTAAACTAACGACAGTAGTAGCAGACACTGGTGAAATTGACGCTATCAAAAAGTACCAACCAGAAGACGCAACAACTAACCCTTCTCTAATCCTTAAAGCAGCTCAAATCGAAGAGTATGCTCCTCTAATCGATGCTTCAATCGAATACGCAAAAGCACAAAGCTCAGACAAAGCACAACAAGTACAAGACACTTGTGACATGCTTGCAGTAAACATCGGTAAAGAAATCCTGAAAACAATCCCAGGCCGTATCTCTACAGAAGTTGATGCTCGTCTTTCTTACGACACTGAAGGCAGCGTAGCTAAAGCTCGTCAGCTAGTAAAAATGTACAACGATGCTGGCATCACTAACGATCGCATTCTAATCAAACTGGCTTCTACTTGGGAAGGTATCCGTGCTGCTGAAATCCTAGAGAAAGAAGGCATCAACTGTAACCTAACACTTCTATTCTCTTTCGCGCAAGCTCGTGCATGTGCTGAAGCTGGCGTATTCCTAATCTCTCCATTCGTTGGCCGTATCATGGACTGGTACAAAGCGAAAGAAGGTCGCGACTTCGAAGCATCTGAAGATCCAGGCGTAATCTCAGTAACTGACATCTACAACTACTACAAAGAGCACGGCTACAAGACTGTAGTTATGGGTGCAAGCTTCCGTAACATCGGCGAGATCCTAGAACTTGCTGGTTGTGACCGTCTAACTATCGCTCCTGCTCTTCTAGCTGAACTAGAAGCTGCTGAAGGTGAAGTTGTAGAGAAGCTAGTTGACTCTAAAGGCTCTAAAGAACGTCCTGCTCCAATGACTCACGCTGAGTTCCTATGGGAGCACAACCTAGACGCAATGGCAGTTGAGAAAGTTGCAGAAGGTATCCGCAACTTCGCCGTTGACCAAGGCAAACTAGAAGACATGATCGCAGCTAAGCTGTAATCACACAGAATTAAAAAAGGGGAACGTTTGCGTTCCCCTTTCAATTTCCAATTCCAATATTTAAACACTGGTAGTTATTATGGATCGTAAACATTTAGCTAATGCTATTCGTGCTCTAAGCATGGACGGCGTACAACAAGCAAACTCTGGCCACCCAGGCGCACCTATGGGTATGGCTGACATCGCTGAAGTTCTTTGGCGTGATCACCTAAACCACAACCCGTCTAACCCAGAGTGGGCTGACCGCGACCGTTTCGTTCTTTCAAACGGCCACGGCTCTATGCTGATTTACTCTCTGCTGCACCTAGCAGGCTACGAGCTATCAATCGAAGACCTTAAGAACTTCCGTCAACTGCACTCTAAGACTCCAGGTCACCCAGAGTACGGTTACGCACCGGGTATCGAAACAACAACTGGTCCACTAGGCCAAGGTATCACTAACGCTGTTGGTATGGCGCTTGCTGAGAAAACTCTAGCAGCACAGTTCAACAAAGAAGGCCACGACATCGTTGACCACTTCACTTATGCATTCATGGGTGACGGCTGTCTGATGGAAGGTATCTCTCACGAAGCATGTTCTCTAGCAGGTACGCTAGGTCTTGGTAAGCTGATCGCTTTCTGGGACGACAACGGCATCTCTATCGATGGTGAAGTTGAAGGTTGGTTCTCTGACGATACGCCAAAACGTTTTGAAGCGTACGGCTGGCACGTAATCCCAGCAGTAGACGGTCACGATGCTGAAGCAATCAACGCAGCAATTATTGCGGCGAAAGCAGACCCACGCCCGACTCTAATCTGTACGAAGACGATCATCGGTTTTGGTTCTCCAAACAAATCTGGTTCACACGACTGTCACGGTGCACCACTAGGCGCTGAAGAAATTGCAGCGACACGTAAAGAACTTGGTTGGGAGCACGGTCCTTTTGAAATTCCGTCGGAAGTTTACGCAGAGTGGGATGCGAAAAAAGCAGGCGCAGCTAAGGAAGCAGCGTGGAACGAGAAACTTGCAGCTTATGAAGCAGCACACCCTGAGTTGGCAGCTGAATTCAAACGCCGCGTAAACGGTGACCTTCCTGCACAGTGGGAAGAAAAGGCAAACGCAATCATTGCTGACCTTCAAGCTAATCCAGCAAACATCGCATCACGTAAAGCGTCTCAAAACGCGCTAGAAGCGTTCGGTGCTATGCTACCTGAATTCCTAGGCGGCTCTGCTGACCTTGCACCTTCTAACCTAACTATGTGGTCTGGCTCTAAGTCTGTTTCTGCTGAAGATGCGTCTGGTAACTACATCCACTACGGTGTACGTGAATTCGGTATGACTGCGATCATGAACGGTATCGCTCTGCACGGTGGTTTCGTACCATACGGCGCAACGTTCCTAATGTTCATGGAATACGCTCGTAACGCAATGCGCATGGCTGCTCTGATGAAAGTTCAGAACATCCAAGTTTACACGCACGACTCTATCGGTCTTGGCGAAGATGGTCCAACTCACCAACCAGTTGAGCAAATCGCTTCTCTACGTCTAACTCCAAACATGAGCACATGGCGTCCATGTGACCAAGTTGAATCTGCAGTCGCTTGGAAACTGGCAATCGAGCGTAAAGATGGCCCAACGTCGCTAATCTTCTCTCGTCAAAACCTTGCACAGCAAGAGCGTAGCGAAGAGCAAGTAGCGAACATCGCGAAGGGTGGTTACATCCTGAAAGATTGTGAAGGCAAACCAGAGCTAATCCTTATTGCAACGGGTTCTGAAGTTGAGCTAGCGGTTAACGCTGCTGCTGAGCTAACAGCTGAAGGCAAGAAAGTACGCGTAGTATCTATGCCTGCAACTGACGCGTTCGACAAGCAAGATGCTGAATACCGTGAGTCTGTACTTCCATCTGACGTAACGGCACGTATCGCAGTTGAAGCTGGCATTGCTGACTTCTGGTACAAGTACGTTGGCTTCGGTGGCAAGATCATCGGTATGACAACATTCGGTGAATCTGCACCAGCAGGTGAACTATTCAAAATGTTTGGTTTCACTACTGAAAACGTAGTAAACACAGCGAAAGAGCTTCTCGCTTAATCAATGTCAGCACTAACAATACCCTGCTCTCAGAGCACAATACAGGTCACTTATGAGGAGCTGTGTAGCGTTTAAAAGGGTATCAGACATTTGATATTTCGCCCTAGGCCGATGAGGCTTAGGGCGTTTGTCTATAAAAAGGATAGGTAAACCTCCTCGAAAACTTTGATGCATTTCGATGTGTAGCTATCAATTCTGTCGTTGGTTTAAGCCACAAAGCAATTGCCATTAGCCAAGTAGCTCGCCTTTTTATTTTTAAACTCGCCTGACGATGATCGCCGTACCCATTCCGCCACCAATACACAAAGAGGCTAAACCTAGCTGAGTCTTTGAGCGAATAAGTTCGTAAATCAAGCTGGTGAGGATTCGCCCTCCGGAAGCCCCTATCGGATGACCAAGCGCAATTGCTCCGCCATTAACGTTGGTTCTGTCAGCAAACCAGTTTTCTGACAATTGATGCTGCTTAGCCAAGCCTTTTATGACACCTAACGCTTGTGCGGCAAAGGCTTCATTAAGCTCTAAGCGTTCAATATCACCCAACGTCAGCCCTGAACGTTCAAGTGCTTGCCCAACTGCTGGAATCGGACCTAAGCCCATCACATCAGGCTCTACGCCACCTTGCCCTGTTGCCAGCACCTCAATTAGCGGTGTTAATTGATATTGTTCTACCGCTTGCGCACTAGCTAAGACAAGCGCCACCGCGCCATCATTGATGCCTGACGCGTTGCCCGCGGTGACACTGCCAGAACGTTCAAACGCAGATTTCAGACTTGCCAATGCTTCCAGTGATGCGTCGAACCTTGGATGCTCATCAACCGCAAACTCGGACACACCTTTTCGAGTCTTGATGCTGATCGGGACGATTTCATCTTCAAAACGCTGCTGCTCTATCGCCGTTTGCGCTCTATGTTGGCTTGTTAGCGCAAACTGATCTTGTTCTTCGCGACTAATCTGGTATTGCTTGACGACGTTCTCTGCGGTGATCCCCATATGAAAATCACCAAACGCATCGGTGAGTCCGTCTTTGAGCAGCGAGTCAACCATCGCCATATCGCCTAGTTTGTTGCCTTGGCGAGATTTCCCACTCACCACAAACGGCGCATTACTCATGCTTTCCATACCTGCTGCAACCACCAGATTCGCATCACCAGACTTAATCGCATTAATACCATTGAGCACAGTTTTCATACCGCTGCCACAAATCATATTCAGCGTATAAGCAGGCACCGTTGCCGGTATACCAGCATGAATAGACGCTTGCCTGCCCACCCCTTGACCTTGTCCTGCACCCAGCACATTACCTGCGATAACTTCATCAACCCAATCTGGTTCGACATTGGCTTGTTTAAGCGCAGCTTTGATTGATTCAGCGCCCAGTTCGACGGCAGAAACAGAACTTAAACTGCCAAGAAAAGAGCCAATTGCGGTTCGTTTCGCCGCGACAATATATACTTTCTGAGTCATCTTAAAGCACCAGTCCACCGTCTATCTTGAGCACTTGGCCAGTAATAAAACTCGCCTTGTCGCTGGCTAAAAACTCAACCCCATTGGTAATATCTTCCGGTGTGCCCATTCGGCCTAGTGGCGTTTTGGCTCTCATTAAATCGAGCACTTTTTCAGGTAGATTCTCAGTCATTGGCGTTGCGACAAACCCCGGAGCTACACAGTTTGCCCGCACTTGAGCACCTTTGCGGGCAAACTCTTTAGCCCAGCCCTTGGTCATCGCAATCACACCACCTTTGGTCGCAGCGTAGTTACTTTGGCCGATATTGCCGTCCGTCCCTACCACCGAAGACATGGTTACGATTGAGCCTGCGTTGTTTTCCATCATGATAGGCGCAATGGCTTGAGTAAGGTTAAAGACCCCTTTTAGGTTGACGTTGATCACCGCATCCCACTCATCTTCTGTCATTTTCTCGATAAGGGCATCACGGGTAATGCCTGCATTATTTACCAAGACATCGACACGGCTATAGTCTGCTTGAACCTGCTCCACCAGCTCAGAGACCGCTTGGCGATCGCAAATGTTCATCACGACTGGCGTGACATTATTAACGCCTTCATAAGCAGCGCACAATGCTTGCTCATTCATGTCTAAGGCATAAACCATCAGCGCACCTTGGCTAGCAAATCGTTCAACAATCGCTTTACCTATTCCTTGAGCTGCACCAGTGACGATGCACACTTTATTCTCAAACATTTCTCTATCCTTTTTGTGTATGACTGCTTCACTAAACTGACAAGTTATGAGTAATTGACGGACACCTAGTCTGTGTCTCTGTTAATAGTAAGTTGAAAATTAGGCTGGTATATGGCGTTATCCATAACCTTTAATGACGGGCTGATGACAGGCACAAAGGCCATTTGATCCAGCACGTCTTTGTGTAGATCTATCCCAGGGGCAATTTCAATCAGCTCAAGGCCCTGCTTGGTCAAGCGAAACACCGCTCGCTCGGTAATGTAGAGAACTGGCGTCCCTTTGCTCATCGCTTGCTTAGCGCTGAAGGTTATTTGTTCAACGTGGCTGATGAATTTGTGCTGCTTCCCTTCAGTGACGATCTCTAGCTCACCGCCTTGTACATCAATCTGCAATCCTTGCGCGGTAAACGTGCCACAGAACACCACTTGTTTGGCGTTTTGGGTGATGTTGATAAACCCGCCACAGCCAGCAATTTTGCTACCAAAACGGGAGACATTGATATCACCTTTCGCGTCACACTGAGCCAAACCGAGAAATGCTTGATCGACGCCGCCACCATCATAGAAATCAAACATCTGATCTTGACCAATAATGGCTTGAGGTAAGCGAGAAGCGCCGAAATCGAGGCCACTTTGCGGCGTGCCGCCAATCGCGCCGGGCTCAACCGTTAAAATAAACTCGTCTAACACCCCTGCTTCACGAGCCACTTCAGAAATGTACTCTGGCGCGCCAATACCTAAATTAAGAATCGACCCAGCTTTAAGTTCCATCGCCGCTCTGCGCGCAATTATGGTTTTGGCATTCAGTGATGAACGCTCTTGTGCAATAGATTTAGTGACAGCGTCACTCGATGTGATCCCAACAAACTCAGGGTTCATCACCGTAGCAAAGGTCTGCATATGTTCTTGGATGTCTTCACACTCGACTACTGCATCAACGAAAATACCCGGTATCTTCACTGCATGTGGATCTAGCGTGCCGCTTTCAACAATCTGCTTAACTTGCACTATCACTCGGCCGCCATTGTTCTTCGCAGCCTGTGCCGCAGCTAGGCTTTCCACCGTTAAGCACTCATCTTCCATGGTAATGTTGCCGTCTTGGTCTGCGGTTGTACCGCGCAAGACCGCTACAGTGACGGGTAGCTTGTGGTAAAACAGGTGTTCTTCACCGAGCAGCTCTACGACTTCCACCCACTCTTTGTCGGTAACAGCATTGATTTTTCCGCCCTCAATGCGCGGATCGACAAACGTACCTAAGCCAACTTTGCTCAGCGTCCCAAGCTTGCCAGCCGCGGTGTCTCTAAGAAGGTGAGAGATAATGCCTTGAGGAAGATTATAGCCTTGGATGAGATTATCGTTCGCCAGTTGCTGCAGCTTAGGCACGAGCCCCCAATGACCACCAATGGTGCACTTTACTAACCCTTGATGAGCCAAATGATTGATCGCTCGCCCTTTACCATCTCCTTGGCCTGCGGCGAATATCAACGTTAAATCACGGGGAGTTTGAGTTTGGCTAAAGCGCTCACCAATCGCACGTTCTATCGCTTCGGGAACCACGCTGCCAATAAATCCACCGAGTAGAACGGCATCGCCATCATTAATCCAATTTGCTGCCTGCTCCGGCGTTAACTTCGCTACCACTGCACTCTTCCTTGATTGCTTGTTATTCGTTCTTAATGCAGCTTAGTTGCAGATTCGCCGAATGTTAATTGCACAAATGTAGATTGTGAATTTCATAATAGGAATAATCGTAATGAATCAGGCGTTCAGTGCTGCAACACGTTCAACTAGGTACTGCTTGAAACCACTGCAGCGTTCAGGCATTGGCGAGCGAGGACGGTAGAACATATCAACATCGAAACTGGCGCATTGATAGTTGGCCATAATTTGGCAAAGCTCACCAGACTCCAGTGCAGAATGGACAAGTGAATGGGGTAAGTAAGCGACACCTGCGTGCTCTAGCGCCAAATCGAGCAACATTTCACTGTTATCACACTCTAACGTGTCTTGGATGGTGACGATCTCAGACTCCCCTTGATGCTCAAAACACCAACGATTACCGCTGAGTAAGGTTTTCGCGTAAAGACAGCGGTGCTGTTTGAGCTGCTCCGGATTAACTGGCTCACCGTATTGTTTGATGTACTCTGGCGATGCACATAAATAGAGCGTTTCACGCAACAGGCGCTTTCTGACTAATAAGGAGTCGATGTCACGCTCACCTTCATAACTGGCACTGGCTCGAAAAGCAAAGTCGATGGTCAGCGGATCAAACTCTCCCGCTTCAATGAAGATACGAAAATTAACCTTAGGGTGCTTTTGCATATATTCAGCGACAATCTTGGTCAGATACTGACGTGCGAACAGCGGCGTGGATGAGATTCGGATTTCGCCTTGCTGCTCTTCAGCTAAGTTTTGTACCTCTTCACACAGACTATTGATGTCTGGCAAAAGCGGCGCAAATCGATCATAGAGTAACTGGCCTGCTTGGGTCGCCACCAATTGACGCGTGCTACGTTTGATCAGTTCGACTGACAAAGCCTCTTCTAGCTCTTTTACCCAGCGGCTTCCGGCAGCGGGTGATAGCCCTTGTTGAATTGATGCTTCTCGAAACGAACCACTTCGGACCACCGCGCAAAAGAAGACGATCTTATCAAGAATGGGTTGTCGGCTAGAAAGCAGATTCTTAGACATTAGGTCACCAAACCCTTTTGTAACGCTAACTTAACCAGCGCTGCGGTCGACGTTGCGCCGAGCTTCTTCTTGATTCTTAAGCGATGAGTTTCAACAGTACGAACACTGATATGCAGCGAATCAGCAATCTCTTTGTTGCATGCACCATTAGCAATCGCCTTAAGAACATCCGACTCACGCTTAGATAAGGTGTCATCCTTTTCTTCTGGCGCTTCGTTGATCTGCTCAAGCAGTCGATCTGAGGCTTGTGGACACAAATAAGATCGACCTTGCGCGACTTGGTTAATCGCCATAACCAGCTCTTCTGAGCCGACATCTTTTAGCACATAACCTTTTGCGCCTGCTTTAACCGAGCGAACCACATAGTCGCGACTATCATGCATCGAGAGCATAATGACTGACGTGGCAGAGCTGGTTTTCGCTAGCTGTTCCAACACTTCAATCCCATTAAGGTTGGGCATGTTGATGTCGAGTAGCAGTACATCGGGTTTTAGCTCCAGTGTCGCTTCTAAGGCTTCAGTGCCCGTACCGACACAGGTAACAATATCTAAGTTATCTTCACGCTCTAATCGCGATTTTAGCCCGTCTTGCATTAGGCGGTGGTCATCCGCCAATATCAATCTAATCATACAAACTCCATGTTTA
Organism: Vibrio aquaticus; assembly: GCF_003970385.1. Classification (GTDB taxonomy): domain Bacteria; phylum Pseudomonadota; class Gammaproteobacteria; order Enterobacterales; family Vibrionaceae; genus Vibrio; species Vibrio aquaticus. The sequence continues at coordinate 329,622 of NZ_RXZH01000001.1, forward strand.
AGCTCACGCGTACTTCCGTTCCTTCACCCTGCTCACTGGTGACGCTAAACGTTCCGCCAATCGCTTGAATTCGTTCTTTCATATTTTGCAGCCCCATATGATCTAAATGCGCGCTGCTGTTTTTCTTCGACTTCAATTGCTTGGCAGGAATACCAACACCATCATCACTAATGGTTAAGATCAGCATTTGTCCTTCACGCTGCATAATCACATCTACACCCTGAGCATTGGCGTGCTTTTCCACATTATGAAGTGCTTCTTGTACTACTCGATAAAGTGTCGTTTCTACTTGCGGTAAAAACTCAAGCCCTTCTATATCATGCTCAAACACCAGCTCCATTTGAACTCGATCTCTCAATTCATTGATATAAGTTTCAATACCTGCGACCAACCCCAAATCATCCAGTTGTGGTGGTCGTAAATCACGTGAAATCCGCCGAACCTCGACAATGGCGTGTTCCATCGCGTTCTTACTCGCATCAAGCTCAAATCGTTTCTTCTCTTCATCTTGCTCTTTAGTGACATTGTCTAAGCGATACTTGGCCGCAACCAATAGTTGGTTAACGCCATCATGCAGCTCTCTGGATACGCGGCGACGTTCGTTCTCTTGCGAGTCGATGATCTGTTGATTCAATACACTCAGTTGTTGGTTGGCTAAACGCCTAACATTCAGGTTGAGCGAAGCGCCCAGCCCTGCAATAACAGTCACTGCGACAAACATCAGCCCAAACAATGCGGTACTGGTTTTGCCAATATTCTGATCAAAGCCACTCTCCATATGGTCGACTTGGCGCTCAATATCATCAAGGTAGACTCCGGTACCCACCATCCACTGCCATTTATCTAATGAGATTGCGTAGCTCAGCTTCGGCAACGGTTCTTTTTTTGAGGGCTTATGCCAAAGATAGTCAACAAAGCCGCCGCCTTCTCTACCTGCTTGAATCAATTCTTGGAGCAGTTTTTTGCCTTGGACATCTTCTACATGCCACCAATTCTTTCCTATGCGATCTTTTTGATATGGCAGCACCAGCGCATCACCTTCCCATGTATAAGCAAAGAAATACCCGTCGCTGCCATACGTGAGCTGGCTCAATTTTTCGATAACAATTTGCTTAGCAAGCTCGGGGGTTAGGGATTCATCTGAGTAGTAAGGCTCGATACTTTTGACTGCCATTTCTACGTACTGCTTTAATTCTTGCTTTTTCACCGCCAGCACATTGTTTCTTGTCAGCGAAACCTGATCTTCAACTAATTGTTTTGCCTGACTAAATAGAATGCTCGCAACAATCGAGACCACAATAATAAGTGGCACGATCGACAACAATATTATATTTACCGTCAGTCGTCGGTTGCTTACAAATCCCATATTCCCATCCATACGAGTACGTAGTTTTACTGAAAGATCGTGCGGAAAATTGCCTTTTCTACGGATTAAATTTGCGCAATTTTGCCAATAGAGCGCAATAAATCTCCTATCTACACTTAGCGTCAAATGTAACATCGCATTAACATAAATAAATGCGCGGCGTTCACATTTACCAAGATCGACATGGAACATAGTCAAACAAGGAGAACACCATGAACCTTAAGAAAGCTGCCATTGCCTCTGCGCTTGCTATCGCTGCTACGGGTCTATCAGTTTCGGCTCATGCCGCTGACAAGAAGATATTGCTTAAGACCCCTATCGCTTTCGGTAGCCACTTACCTGCATTAGGTACACCGATTCAATGGTACGCCGACCACATCACCAAGACTTCTGGTGGCACCATCAAAATGAAAATCTACGAGCCGGGTAAACTGGTTAGCCCTGCCGAGATCCTTGATGCAGTATCGACAGGTAAGGTGAACTCCGGTTATTCAACGGCTGGCTACTGGCAAGGTAAGTTACCTGCATCTGCCCTATTCTCTGCGGTTCCTTTTGGCCCAGAAGCGGGTGAATACATGGCGTGGCTGTTCTTTGGTAACGGTCTGAAGCTGTACCAACAAATGTATGACGAAGGTGGCTACAACGTAAAAGTGGTCCCTTGTGCAATCATTTCGCCTGAAACCTCTGGTTGGTTCCGTAAACCAATCGAAAAGCCTGAAGATCTTAAAGGTCTCAACATGCGCTTCTTTGGCCTTGGCGCATCGGTTATGGAAAAACTGGGCGTAGGTACGGTTCAGCTACCGGGCGGCGAGATCTTTGGCGCACTTGAGAAAGGCGCGATTGATGCTTCTGAGTTCTCTCAACCAGCTATCGACCAGCGTTTGGGCTTCCACAAAGTGGCGAAGTACAACTACTTCCCTGGTTGGCACCAACAATCGACCGTGTTTGAGCTGCTCATCAACAAAGATACTTGGGGCAAGATGAGTGATGCTCAGCAAGCGGCAGTAGAAACCACTTGTATGGCAACCATGACTTACTCGATTGCCGAAGGTGAAGCGCTGCAATACTCAGCAATGGAAAAAGCCAAAGAGAACGGCGTTGAGATCCGTTACTGGAACGAAGAAATGCTAAGCCTGTTCGAAAATACCTGGCTTGAAGTTGTGGAAGAGAAGAAAACCGAAGACCCATTCTTCAACAAGGTGTGGGATGACTTAAGCCAGTTCCGTAAAGGTTATGCGCTTTGGTCTGCGAACGGTTTCTTACCGCGTGAAACGCAAAATCAATAATCCTATGTGAATTGGACCTGTTGGCCGGCAGTGTTGTCGGCCATTGGTTGTAAGGAGTTGCCAATGAGCAAGGTACTTTATTCTACCCCCACTTATCCTCTCTATTTTCATATAGAACGAGCAATCACCAGTGCTAGCCGCTTTCTCGCGTGGACCAATCTAGCCTTAGTCTTAGTGATCATTATCCAAGTCGTGCTGCGCAAAGTCTTTGCCAACGGACAAATCACACTAGAAGAGCTGCAATGGCACCTTTACGCCACAGCGGTCATGTTTGGTACCGCTTATGCGCAAGTGAACAATTTGCACGTTCGTGTCGATATCTTCTATCACAAGTTTTCAGAGCGTAAAAAAGCCCTCGTCGACCTATTCGGCTTGTCTTTATTAGCGATTCCATTTGTTGTTGTAGTGATCCTCCATTCCTATGACTTCGCGTATGAATCTTGGCGCGTGAATGAAAGCTCAGCTTCCCCTTCAGGCTTGCCTTATCGCTGGCTAATTAAGAGCGTCATCCCTTTGAGTTTCTGCCTATTGCTCCTGTCGATGGTGGCCAGAATCTTACGTAACATCGAAACCTTATTTAAAGGCGCCACATCTCAAGGAGAGCATCATGGAAGCTAATGAGTGGATCGTGATTGCCATGTTTGGCTCTTTTATTTTGCTGCTGTTTACTGGTATTCCTGTTGCCTACGTTTTAGGCGGTATTGGGGTTGTCTTTGCGGCGGTTGGTTATTTTGCTGATATCTACTTAGATACCTTTACCGGATTGGATTACACCAGCTTGGGCTTAGTCGTTAACCGTATCTATAAGATCATGGATAACTGGATTTTGGTCGCGCTGCCGATGTTTATCTTTATGGGTAACATGCTCGATAAGTCTGGTATTGCTGAGAAGATGATGTCATCAATGCAGGCACTGTTTGGTAAGGTTCATGGCGGTTTAGCGATTACCGTTATGGCGATCGGTATTATTCTCGCCGCTTCGACTGGCATTATCGGCGCGTCTGTCGTGCTCCTTACCGTGATGTCTCTTCCGAGTATGATGCGTCAAGGTTACCACTTACCGCTTGCACTCGGCACGGTCGCCTCTGCGGGTACACTTGGTATTCTTCTGCCGCCATCGATCATGCTGGTTATCATGGCCGATCAGCTTGGCTTATCGGTTGGTGATTTGTTTATGGGCGCGATTATGCCCGGACTATTGCTAGGCAGCTTGTACATTCTGTATATCTTGATTGTCGGCAAAATGAACCCAAGCAAAGCGCCAGTTCCTGAAGATGTTCAGCCTGTTGAATGGGGTTTGATCCTGCAAGTATTCAAAGACATTACCCCGACTGTAATGCTGATTTTCTGCGTGCTTGGTTCTATCTTCGCAGGCGTTGCAACGCCAACGGAAGCGTCTGGTATTGGTGCGATGGGCGCAACGCTACTCGCGGCCTACAACAAAAAGCTCAACCTTAAAGTGCTTAAAGAGGTCTTACTCTCTTCGTATGGTACAACCGCATATATCTTTATGATCTTCCTTGGCGCATCTTGCTTTGCCTTGGTACTGCGTGAGCTAGGCGGCGATGAGCTGATAGAATCATTCCTTACCAGCTTGCCATTTGGCCCGTACGGCATCATCGCCTTTATCTTGCTGATTGTGTTTTTGCTCGGCTTCTTCTTAGATTGGATTGAGATTACGCTTATCGCCCTACCGCTTTTGGCACCTGTTATCTCTAGTCTAGGCATTGAACTTGATGGTCATGGCGTGGTCGATAATCCAAGCTTGGTGTGGTTTGTGATGCTGGTTGCCATGGCGCTACAAACTAGCTTTTTGACTCCACCTGTTGGCTTTGCCTTGTTCTACTTAAAAGGCGTCTGCCCAGACGGTGTCGCACTCAAAGATATTTACCGCGGCGTGATTCCGTTTATCTTAATCCAGCTAACCGCACTTATCTGTTTGGTGATGTGGCCTCAGCTAGTGCTGTGGTTCCCAAGTGTCGCATATGGTTAAAACTTATCCAGTACACATAGCTATTAATAAGGTGTCGATTCTTTGATATGTTGCCCTAAGCCTATATAGCTTAGGGCTAATTTTTTCTATCTTTGAAAGAGTCATTATGCCAAATACGACTTGATATCGACCTCATCTATTTGCTCTTGAGTCATGTATTCTTGAGCGAACTTTCTGTACACACCAGAGCTTAGAAGTAACTTAAACAAATCCCCATCTAAATGACCATCTTTGACCATAAAGCTCATAATCTGAATCGTCTCCGACAAAGTTTTCGCTTTTTTGTACGGTCTATCATTAGCGGTTAACGCCTCAAACACATCAGCAATCGCAATGACTCTAGCGGTCAATGGCATTTCATTCCCCTTTAATCCTAGCGGATACCCTTGCCCGGTAATCTTCTCATGGTGACCACCAGCGATTTTAGCGACATTACGCATGTGCTGAGGAAATGGTAAAGACTCCAAAATCTTAATGGTCTGTATGATGTGGTCATTAATGATGAACCGATCCTCTTCAGTTAATGTCCCACGTCTTATTGATAAGTTATACAGCTCACCGAGATTGGCTTGGTACTTAGTCGGTTTTAATGTAAAGCGTTCCTCATCATTTGGCTCTGATTGCCAATCAATTAGATGCTCTTCCCCATCGTGCAGTAGGGTTTCGAATACTGGTAGTGTTTCATCACTATGATATCGATTACCCTCTTGCCATGAGATCCCAATTCGTTTACTTAGCGTTCTCGTCCACGTTTGTTGGGCGATATTGTTCAGCCGTTCAAGTACTTCGTCACTGACAAACTCCCCACCGAGGTTAAGTTCAGCGATAAATGCAAAGTCCTCATCAATCTGTTTAAGACGTGAAGCGAGCGCCTCAGTCTCTTGTTCAGGCAATAGACCAAACTGACTTTTGTAAACTTCTAATTCCGCATCACGTTTTAGCACTTCAAATCGCATACGCACTTCATGAATACGGTCATAAAGTGTTTCCAGCTTGGTTGATTTATCGACGATGTGATCAGGCGTGGTTATCTTCCCGCAATCGTGCAACCAACTCGCCATTTTTAGCTCTTCCCACTGCTTTTCGTTTAAACTGAAATTATGAAACGGTGCATCGCTAGACGTTTGTGCCGCTTCAGTTAACCACTGCGTAATAATCGGGACTCGTTGACAATGATGGCCAGTGAACGGGGATTTTTTATCAAGAGAGCCCGCAATCACCTGAATAAACGAATCAAGTAATGCTTTTTGTCCGTCCATCATATTGTGGGTTTCAATCGTGACGGAAGTGAAGCCAAGTAATGTATCTAGATACTCCTCATACTGTTTGTATTTACACGCAGCAACATCACCATCATAAAGAAGACCAAATGACCCAATAACGCTACCTGAACGATCTTTTAGAGGAATGCAGACAATTTGCCCTGCGTTTTGCTCATCCCATTCAATATTCAACTTATGCAAGTCACCGACATCAAAAATCGCACTCTTCTTGGCAATAAACAGCTCATGCATAACCCGTTTTGCCTCAGAAGCAAGAACCGGCCTTGCGATGGTCTCCGCTTCTTTCGCTCCTTCCCACCACACAAACTCCGGGACAAGAGACTTAGATGGGATATCAAGTAAATAGAGAAATACACCGTTTGCCTCTACGGCAGAGGCAGTATCTCGGCAGACCAGTTCCAAAATGTCATTAAGATTTTCTTTGTGAGAAATATTGTGAGTTAATGAGATAAATCGGCTAATGGTCGACTGAGTGGCTACCTGAGCGTGGTTCAATTCATGAATCTCTCTGATATAACTGTTCGGTAGCGAACTAGAATCGAAATTGAACCCCTCGATATCTTTCGCTTTTTGTGTTGCGCGTTTAATTGGCTTCGATATATACGTCGAGACCATATAGATGACCGGTAAAGTAAGCAGCAATATCAATAACGAGCTATACAAGGTTTGCTGCTGAATCAGTTGTCCATCGTTAAACAACGCAGATGCTTTTGCCGCCATTAACAAGTGAACTTTCTGTTTATTAGGCGACTCCAGCGTTACGATTCGACCAAACCAACGTTCACCGTTGTATGTGAATAAACCAAGGGTCCCCTCCTGTTGGTGATGGGTGACAGCATGAGAGATGACGGACTCATCTAAAAGGTCGATCGTAAACGCCTGTTTCTCATGACCGATTTTTACCGAGGTGCCACTGCTCGCATACACTTGACCAAAACCGTTGTAAAGAACACGCAGTGAAGTGTTGTTGGTTAGGGTTTTGTCTAACGAGAGACTCAAATCTTTGAGTGCGACGGTAGCGCTAATAATGATGCCATGTTTGCTTTTTCTATAGATATTTACACCGAGCTCTTCGGTTTCTGGAATAATAGTCGGCGTAGAAATGACATTGCTTTTATTTGTCGCTTTGGTAAACCAATCATAACTTTTAAAAAGAACCGCTTTGCTTGGGTCTATCTCGGCAATGGTTTCTAGCGCCTGATTGAGCGCCACAATCTCCACTTTCCCCGCAATGTGATGAGTGACGATAAAACGCGCTTTCGATGGAATCCCAAGCCGCTGCGCTGTGGCCGTCCCTCTGACACTTGTCACAGAGAAGAAATCCCCTGAAGGGTAATAGAAAGCATAAGAGCTAATGTGCTTGAACTGCGTCAAAAGGTGAGCGACTTGAGGCATGCTTTCTTCGCGTTCCTGCTGGGTATTACTGTTGAGGTTGTGACTTTCAGCGAATACGCCCAAAGCAGCAAGCGCAGTGTTATAGTGCCCTTTCAATTGATACTGAGTCTCTGCTGCTATGCGATCAAACAACTTGCTGTTTGCCTCAAAGCTCAATTCAGACAACCCTTTATTCGACAGCCAAATCTGCATACCCGATGTGAGCACGACGACAGCAATAATTATCGTGGTGAGGTGAACGTGAATCGGTAGGCCGTAGCGTTTGTATTGCATTCAATTCCTTAGAGATTTTTCTTTATGCTTCAAGGTTAGCCTGTTTTGTGATGTGTTGCTGCGCTACTAATGAGACTTGTTTCAAATGCCCCACCTAAACGGCTTAAACAATATGGAATTTCGACTATTCCAAATTTACATTCATCGAGTTGTATTCTGTTGGTAAAGAAAATAACGAGGATGAATGAATGTCGATGAAACCCACGCTCCCATTGCCGCAACAAGGTGCGCAGGCTAAATCGCGAAGGATTGCTTACACCCTATTCTCATACCTAGTGAAATGGTCTATCGCTGCGGTTGTACTGGTCAGCGCATCTGTTCTCCTTTCCACTCTAGGAACCGTTCATGGTAAAGATCTCCCTGAAGAGTATTTTTCCAACGGCTACCCAGCCATTCTGACTCTTCTCGATTCTGAAGTGTTCATGGGCTTTATCTTCTTTGTCACAGTCGCCATTTTGATTTATGTCGTCTATTTAATGTGGCAATTGCACGAAGTGGCGGTTCATCAAGCGGCGAAAATGTCGAGCGCTCATACCCAAATCGTTTTTGCTCTATCACTTTGTGGCCTGTTTATCGACAAAACTTGGTGGGTTCTGGCCATCATCATTGCGTTTGCACGTTGGGATGTGTTGGCAAATGAAATCTCAAACATCATACGAGCTGGCCGCCAACCCTTAGCGCAGAAGGAGGACTAAACAATGAAAGAGATCATGCTCCCTTATGTTTTCCTATGCTGGTTGTTGGTAAAAACTGGCGTTGTTCGTTGGACACTTAAAAATGCCGTCATCATTGTTGGAACAGGCGTGCTCTTGGCCCTCGCCCTATTTACGGCTCACCGTTTTTGGTCACCGGCTGATTTAACCGACAGTACCACAGTAAAAGCGCCTCACGCGGTTCTCAGCCCACTGCTTGGTCAAGAGGTTGAACAAGTCTTCGTTGAGCATAACCAAATAGTCCAAGAAGGCGACCTAATTTACACCCTGAGAAGCGAAGACAGTGCATCACAAATTGAAGGCTTAAATGCTCAGAAAAAAGCCGGTCACGCCGAGATCCTAGCGTTAACGCATCAAATGGATAACGATAAGAAACAACTTGATCGATTAACCAAGCTCAACGATTTTGCGCAAGAGTCACAGCGTGATGATTTACGTACTCGAATCGAGTCAACCGATGCAAAGATTGCCGCTGTAAACGCTCAGATACTCAGTATTGACGCACAAATCGCCACCGCTGTTTGGCAAAATGAAAGACGTGAAGTTCGTGCGCCATTTGATGGTCAGCTTTCTATCACCAATATTGTTCAAGGCACTCGTGTAGGTAACATGCACCTGTACGATACCAATAAGAAGTTCGTTGAAATGCGTATTGCCGATCAAACCTATCGCAACATCGAGATTGGTCAGTTTGCGGAGTTCTATGTTGATGCGTATCCAGGCGAGATTTTCCGCGGTCGCGTTCACAGCTTAACGACAGGTACCGGTGAAGCACGAGTCTCTGTCATCAACGGGTCTCAGCATGTTCGTCAGCACGTTGGGAATAACACAGGCAGTCACGGGCGAACTATTGTGATTGAGTTTGAAGAGCCTGAAGGTTACAACGTGCCAATCGGCGCAACGGGCTCTGGTTGGGTTTCAGCGAAGAAGCCACACAGCGCGCTCGGGTTTATGGATATCATTGGTGCAGCAACGGTGAGATTAAAAGCGTATAAGTCTTATCTCTCTGCCCTATAAACCCAATACTAAGCGCCCAATTAAGGGCGCTTACTTTATGGTTCGTTTCGCGTCTCTTTCTGTAACTTACTTTGGGCAATATGCTCATCCACAATTGGCGTGATTAATCCCATCAACCACTTTTGCTTTTCTGCCAACCTAAGTGACGCTTTGCAAATCAGTGCCATGTCTAAGTTCAATGGTGATAAGCGTTTCTCATCGTAGTAAGGCTCGTACCGCAGGGTAAAAAAGTCATCCATTAACTGATTAATCAGGTGCACACTATCGACAATCACTCCGGCTTCCAAATCAGGCTCTAACGTTTTGAAATGATCTTGATGTTCATTAATCCCCGAGATAATGAACTTCACATACTCCCCATCGCGATTACCTTCAAAATAGCCGCCACCACTGTGTATTTTTCGCTGATAGAAACTTTGCGGCTTATCGGTTAGAACATGCAGTCCCAAATCCACCTCTTCTTCCAGAATCAGCCTTTCACTGTGTTCACTCCACTGCCTGAGTTCAATCACGGCATCAGTCTGAGCACGAATCGCTTTGATGAGTGATTTACCAATTTCCACCAGGTAAGGTTCAACGACATGAAGCGTCATTTTGGTTAGATCAGCAGGGTTAAATTCAACCGGTACTAGCGCAAGGTCAAGCTGATCCAACGCTCCTTTAATTTTTGGCTCAATCGATTTTGCGTAGTCGGTTGGAACTAAACCCGATGCATCACGCACGAACAGAGGATCACCTAACTCCTCACGCAGTTGAGACAACACTTTCGACACGTAAGATTGAGAACGCCCCAACTTTTGCGCGGCCCGTTGAGTCGAGTTCGTTTGCATCAAGGATATAAAAACGTGCAATGCGTTTAAGTCATGCATAGTGAGCACCAGAAAAGTCAGTATTAGGCTAATCTATCGAAGAACCCGCTTGAAACCAACCGAACGACCATAATTTGTTGAGGTTTTTCATGTAGATTGGCTAGGCGCAGAAGGCAATGTGTTGCCAGTCGCTCAGATTTGGTTACACTTGCCAAGACAACACCGATATATCGAGAACACCTTGCTCACAGATAAAACGCTCACCTTTGCAACTGCCAATCTATTTAACTTTATTGCGCCACCTGATGCGTTCTATGAGTTCAATAACATCTATGAAGAAGAAGCGTGGCTTGGTAAATGCCAATGGACAGCGGATCAGCTATCAACCTTAAATGCTGACATTGTTGGCTTGCAGGAAGTGTTCAGCATTGGTCAGGCTAGAAGCCTCTGTGAACAATTAGGTTACCCCCATTTTGTGACGGTTGAACAGCCCCACGTAGAAAGTGATTACATTTACTCAAAACCGGTGGTGGCGATTGCCTCTAAATATCCAATTACTCATGTTCAAAAAGTCACACCGCCTATCGAACAGTGCCAAGGTTACCCGAACACTCTTCCCGAGTTTAGTCGTCACCCTATTCACGTCATCATTGATGTTCCCGAACTCGGTGAATTCTCTGTCTACGTTTGCCACTTGAAGTCTCAGCGTCCAACAGAAGGTGATCATCCAGATCTGGATAACCCAATATTGGGCAGTTGGCTTTCGAGTCAACAAAGGGGCTGGGAAGCGGTGATGCTGCGCTTATTTATGGAAGCAGCATACAAAAAGGCCCCAAAGCCCACGGTATTACTTGGGGATATGAACCAAGCGATTTCCAGTGATACGACCGGCTACTTGGTTAAGCAGGTACGCCAGCAAGAATCTGGCCTGATATTAAAAGACAGTTGGGACTTGTTTGATGCATCTGAGCAATCTCGACCAGCGACCCATTATCACTTTGCTAACGGCAACGTACTCGATTATGTGTTGATGTCGCAAGAGTTTCATACGGACAGCGATGTCTCTATGGCTGACATCGTTCGCTACCAAACTTTAGATTCACACCTGATTAATCCCATTTATGAGCGAGACAAGTTCGCAAGCGATCATGCCTTTGTAGCAGTGACGGCACGCTTTGTTTTATAGACCAAAACAATACAGCTTAAGGATGCGTTAAAAATAATGGGAGATAGCTAAGTAACGTGTACGTATATGTTCTATCAACAGTTTTACTTTGTTCGGCGGCTGACGAGTAAACGGATAAACGGCGTAGATGCCAAGCTTTTTGCCCACTAGCTCAGGAAACAGATCCACCAGCTGCCCATTGCGAATATCATGGTAAACCAAACAGCGCGGTACATAGGCTATGCCATGCCCACCTAGTGCCGCTTTTCTTAGGGCCGTAGCGTTGTCTGTTGAGAAAGATCCCGACACTCGCACAATGTCATTCCCATCCTTACTTTTAAATTCCCATTCACTGGCTCCGGTGGTTTGGTAGGCATATTGCAAGCAGTTATGTTGGGTGAGATCTTCGGGAACGAGAGGTTTTCCATGACGTGCTATATAAGCTGGAGAAGCGCACACCACCCACTGTGAATCTAGGATATGCCGAGCAATAAGACTCGAATCTTCAAGGTAGCCGGTTCGAATCACCAAGTCATAACCCCCTTCCACCAAATCGACAAAGCGGTTATCTAGCGACATATCAACGCTCAATCCAGGGTGGGTATTACAGAACTCCGCAACTGCATCTGCCAAGATCAAATCACCCGATATGGTGGGAACCGACATTTTGATGTGGCCGCTAATATTCTCGCCAAAGCCAGAAACCGCCTCTCTCGCTTCGAGTGCCGCTTGTGTCACATTTTTAGCGCCGTGGGTCAGCGCCTTGCCTGCCTCAGTCAAGGTCAATTTACGCGTTGTTCGATATAATAGCTGAACACCCAGCTCCTCTTCTAATCGAGCAATTCGCTTACTAACTACCGAATTTGTAAGGCTATTTGCCTCAGCCACTTTACTGAAGCTGCCCATTTCCACGACCTGAGAAAATAGGATTAAATCATCTGCACGCATAGATTATGTCATTTTTGGAATTAATCATTTTCATTATTTCCCTATATCAATAAAAACGAAAGGGTTAAATTAACCTCAAGTTAACATATTCATCACAAAGCAAGCTCGACGCACTGGTGAACCCATCACGCTATTAATAGGAATGACTTTATGATTATCTCTGCCCCAACAGACTACCGCAAAGCAGCAAAATCAAAATTGCCTCCATTTCTATTCCAATACATTGACGGTGGTTCATACAGTGAGCATACATTACGACGAAACACGCAAGACTTAGCTGAAATCGCACTCAAACAACGTGTGTTGAACGACATGTCAACGCTCTCGCTAGAAACTCAGCTCTTTGGCGAGCACATGGCACTGCCAATTGCACTCTCTCCTGTCGGGCTGACTGGTATGTACGCACGTCGTGGTGAAGTTCAGGCAGCAAAAGCGGCCGATAACAAAGGCTTGCCATTTACGATGTCTACTGTCTCTGTCTGCCCTATTGAGGAAGTGGCGCCAACCATTAAACGTCCAATGTGGTTCCAGCTCTATGTGTTAAGAGACCGTGGTTTTATGAAGAACGTTTTAGAACGTGCCAAAGCCGCTGGCGTAACCACACTGGTTTTCACCGTCGATATGCCGGTGCCGGGTGCTCGTTATCGCGATAGGCATTCTGGTATGAGTGGGCCTAATGCGGCGGCGCGCCGTGTGTTACAAGCGATGCGTCACCCACAATGGGCATTTGATGTTGGACTATTTGGTCAACCTCACGACCTTGGCAACATCTCGACTTACCGTGGTGAACCAACCAAGCTAGAAGATTACATTGGCTGGTTAGGGGAAAACTTTGACCCTTCAATCAGTTGGAAAGATCTAGAGTGGATTAGAGATTTTTGGGATGGCCCGATGGTCATCAAAGGTATTTTGGATGTTGAAGATGCGAAAGATGCGGTCAAATTTGGTGCAGATGGCATCGTGGTATCTAATCACGGTGGCCGCCAACTAGATGGCGTCATGTCTTCTGCCAAAGCACTACCTGCGATTGCTGATGCTGTCAAAGGGGATATGAAAATCTTGGTCGATTCCGGTATCCGCTCAGGCTTAGATGTGGTTCGAATGCTCGCGTTAGGGGCCGATTGTGCCATGCTTGGTCGTTCTTTCATTTATGCACTTGCAGCTCAAGGTCAAACGGGTGTCGAACACCTCCTCGACCTATATGAAAAAGAAATGCGTGTTGCGATGACGTTATGCGGCGCAAAAACCATTCAGGATCTAAACCGAGACTCACTCGTCAACATCTAGTGGATTAATTTAATGGGTGTCACGGCTTTTCTTTACCAGATGTGACACCTTTTACTCACGGACAATTCAATAAAACAATGAACAACAACTCATGTCCGTGACATCAGCACAAGGAAGAATGATGGCCAACGCAATTTCTAACGTCACCTATGAGCAGCTTGAAACCTTGCTTACTGTACAAATTGATCCCGAACGTATTATCACTCAAGAGGCAAAGCGCCTCGCCTATGGCACTGATGCGAGTTTTTATCGCTTGGTTCCAAAAATCGTCTTACGACTCAAAAGCCTCGACGAGGTTATTTACGCCATTCAAAGCTGTCGAGATCTCGGTGTGCATTTCACGTTCAGAGCCGCTGGCACTAGCCTTTCTGGCCAAGCTGTCTCTGATTCAGTATTGATTACCCTCACTGACGATTGGCGTGGCCATGAAATCGTTGAAGGCGGCAACAAGATCCTTCTTCAACCTGGTGTCATTGGTGCCGATGCCAATAAATACCTCGCTCCATTTAAACGCAAAATTGGCCCAGATCCAGCCTCAATCAATACATGTAAAATTGGCGGCATTGCAGCGAACAACGCCAGTGGTATGTGTTGTGGTACGGCCCAGAATACCTACCGAACCGTTGATAGCATCAAAGTCGTCTTTGCCGACGGCACTGTGCTAGACACTTCAAGTAAACAAAGCATTGACGCATTTAAGGTCACTCGCCCAGATATCTATCAAGGTTTAGAAGCTCTCGTTACTGAAACGCAGCAGAACCAAGCCCTGACGGAACGTATTCGTCACAAATACCGACTCAAAAATACCACTGGCTATGCGTTGAACGCATTGGTCGATTTCAGTGCTCCGATTGAGGTGTTAGAGCACCTGTTGATCGGTTCGGAAGGCACACTCGGCTTTATTGCTGAAATAACCTATAACACCGTCATTGAACATGAGTTTAAAGCCTCTTCCCTGTTAGTGTTTGCCGATATCGAAGAAGCAAGCCAAGCAGTGACAACGCTATCTAAGACCCCAGTTGCTGCGGTTGAACTGATGGATGGACGTGCGCTACGTTCTGTTGCGAATAAACCCGGTATGCCAGAGTTTATGCCGAGCTTAACTCTAGAGGCCGCAGCTCTATTGGTTGAGACACATGCAAGTTCAGAGCAAGTATTGAATGAGCAATGCGACACCATTATGAGCGCACTCGCTAACTATTCGATTATCGAATCGGTTCCCTTCACATTAGATGCGACGACTGTCGCCACTTTATGGGGGATTCGTAAAGGGATGTTCCCTGCCGTGGGTGCCGTACGAGAAGTTGGCACCACGGTAATCATTGAAGATGTGGCATTCCCCGTAGAAAACCTCGCCAATGGCGTGCGCGACCTCCAAGCCTTATTCGATAAGTATGATTACACCGAAGCGATCATTTTTGGCCACGCACTAGAAGGCAACCTGCACTTTGTCTTTACCCAAGGTTTTGACTCCCAAGATGAGATCAACCGTTATGGCGGATTCATGGATGACGTGGCTGATTTAGTTGCGGTTAAATATCAAGGCTCACTCAAAGCAGAACACGGCACTGGCCGAAATATGGCCCCTTATGTCGAACTTGAATGGGGCAAAGATGGCTATGTGTTAATGCAGAAGATCAAAAAGCTGTTTGATCCAGAAGGACTGCTTAACCCAGGCGTCATCATCAACGATAACCCTCATTCTCACATCCAAAATCTAAAACCCATGCCTGCCGCTGATGAGCTTGTTGATCGCTGCATTGAGTGTGGATTTTGTGAGCCTGTTTGTCCGTCTCGAACCCTTACGCTCTCCCCTAGGCAACGTATTGTTCTGTATCGTGAACTACAGCGCCGTAAAGCTGCTGGTGAAAATATCGAGGCCACCGAACTTGAAAGCGTGTTTGAATATCAGGGCATAGATACCTGCGCAGCAACGGGATTATGTGCAGCCCGATGCCCCGTAGGAATTAACACGGGAGATCTGGTTAAGCAGCTTCGTACCGCCAAGTACAAAAAGTTTACACCGATAGCAAGATGGACAGCCGATCATTTCTCGACCACGACAACAGTCACTCGTGCCTCCCTGAAAGCCAACCAATTGGCGGTAAAAGTGATTGGCGCAGCCGGAGTTTCCAAACTAACCAATGGTGTTCGTAAGCTAAGTAACAATAAGACGCCTGTATGGTTGCCAGAAACCCCTCAACCGAACGCTCACCAATTAGCACAGTCATTAGAGTTATTGGTGAAATCAGATAAAAAAGTGGTGTACGTACCCTCTTGTGCCTCTCGTACCATGGGACAACAAACGAGTGCCAGTGACCAGCGCAGCTTAACAGAGGTGACATTGTCACTAATTAAGAAAGCAGGATATGAAGTAATCATCCCTGAGGACATCAACGATCAATGTTGTGGCATGCCCTATGACAGCAAAGGCATGAATGACATCGCAAGCAATAAAGCGACACAACTGGAGACTGCGCTTTGGTTAGCCAGCTTTGAAGGCGAATATCCAATACTCATGGATACTAGCCCGTGCGCTAAACGCAGTATTGAACAATTTTCTAAACCACTAGAAGTGCTAGAGCCGACTGGTTTTGTCTCTAAATACTTATTGCCACACCTCGCCATCAACAAGCTCAATGAAACCGTCATGCTGCATGTGACCTGTAGCTCTCGCAAGATGGGACTTGAAAACACCATGTTAGATTTAGCTAACCAATGTGCGAGTAATGTGATCGTCCCTGAGCATATCGCCTGTTGTGGCTGGGCTGGCGATAAGGGCTTCACGACCCCAGAACTCAACGCTGCGGCCGTTCACCCACTTAAAGAACAAGTCCCTGCTGACTGCAAGCGTGGATTCAGTAACAGCCGAACCTGCGAAATTGGGCTCTCGCACCACAGTGGTGTACCCTATCAGTCGATACTGTATTTGGTTGATGAGGTGAGCAAGCCTTTGTAGTAAGTCTTTGTACAAGGTGCATATAGAACTACTTGATATGAACTTATAATGGTATGCTATAACGTATACGTTAATTTTTGGGTGTTAGGCTTTAAATTAGCACCCGACTTCACTTGGAACTATCTATCCCTCATGGAAGCTCGCCAATACTCTTTTCCCACTTCGATGAATGTCGAATGGAGCGAATCTATCGAAAAGTTAATGCCAACCACAATAACCAGGTCCAAAAGAATGTTAGCCAATACCTTTGACTTGGTTAAGTCCATTTTTGATATGGACGGATTACGCGCTCTAAATGAAATTCAACGGCCACCTGGTAAGAAACTGGCGATCAGCTTTAATGGCTCGACTCTAGCTGTTGAAGAAGATGAAGTAAGGGTGGTTGGGCGTGTGGCATTGGTTATGGAGAAGAAGTGATGGTTTCAATCACCCAAAGAGATAACTTAGAAGCTACTGCCAGAACACTAAGCAACGCTATAAATAATATTAACCACCCTAAGGACAAAACAACACCTGCTCCCTCTCAGGAGATTGCTAATCGTTTAGCCAGAGAAGCAAAAACAGTATTTGAGGTAATTGGTTACATCGGTGCTAACGACGGGCTTGAATCTTTATATAAGGCTTTGTCTGACGGTGAAAATGCTTGTCGAACAATTCAACATCTCCCAAAACTACCTCCGGATATACTTACGGCTATAAATTCCATAAGACGTGACCTACGTAGTGGGCTCAACGAGTTAAATGTCTATGTGAATCTTCAACAATTTCAAAATAAAGAAGAGAGTCGTTCATATTTCGACAAATCAAAAACCGAACTAGAGCAATTAATAACTTCAGTTCGTTCAGAGGCTGAAAAGTATTTAGATTATAAGCATGATATTCAGAAGTTAATAATTGACGCGCAGTCAGAACAGCAAACCATAAACAAACTAGTCACTGACTACCGTAAGAATATAGAAAATTTCTCAGAGCAAAGCCTATCTAATATTTCCCATAGAGCTGACATGATAAAAGATACTCTTCAAGATTATGGCTCAAGAACCCAGAGTGAACTAGCACAAGCTAGTGACAATATCATTCAAGAGCTGGAATCTAGATCTAATACTGTTGGCCAAGAAACAATCGAACGTATAAGAACGCAATCAGCAGAGCGAACAAAGACGTTTAACGATGTTGTGGATAGCCAAATTAATTCTATTTCAGAGCGAATAGATTCAGAAGTTAAAGAGTTTGAAACTAAGAAGACGGAAATAACAGAAATTCTTGGAGAAATCAGTACAGCTTACCAAGCGGGGGCTAACTCAAGACAAGCTGATAAAGAAGAGAGTGCTGCGAATAAATACCGTATAGCAGGGATCATCGGCCTAGTCGCTACAATTTTCTGTTCCATTTGGCTATTTAACGATTACATTCAATTCTTTGGCAAACCTGAGGGGACTATCACACCAATCGATGAGCTCGGTATTGGTTGGTTTGCTTTACGTTTCATGACAATTACACTACTCACCACTCCAAGCATATATATGCTCAAAGAAAGTGCAGCACACAGAAGTAAAGAAAATGTTTACCGTCAAAGGAGTACTCACCTTTCTAGCATCGGCGCTTATACTGACGAGCTGTCTGCACCAGAGAAAGCGCAGTTGAAGAAAGAACTGGCCGCTAACTTCTTTAGTCTCTATGACGGAAAGCCAGATACCAGTAACGTTCCTGACTTCATTAAGAATATGAATGAAGCAATAAAAATGGCACAAGCTATAAAGACGCCACGGGATCAAAGTTCATCATCCTCGAAAACAGAAACAACACCGAAACCCTAAGGACTGTTCGTGAAGCGCAGAAATTAAGAACATTCAGATTAGTTTCAATGCCTTCACCTTAATCAGACCACCCAATAAAGCTAATTACCAGAGACAATGACAAGAAAGCTTACTAACGATATTGATAAAATCGCCTACTTTGAGAACAATATGTATCCTGATGAATGGGTACTAACAAATCTAAAACAAATTAACTGCTTTATAGGCCCTAATAACTCCGGAAAAAGTAGACAACTAAGGGAGTTATTTACCAGTGATCCAAGCAGATGGATTATCGATACTTACTCTTTTCCAGCTGTCGATGTACTGCGCACCGCACAGAGAGCAATCAAAAGCAGTTCAACTATTAATAATAATATCACTCGGAATGTCGATTATGTTGTTATCGGTAAAGTCGCCCCTGCAATTGATAAGTTGATTAAATCTGAACAACCAAGACCGACAACTAAACTTGGAGAGTTCATTTATCCAGAAGTGATTAATACCCGGAGTAGTAATAGTGCTCCTCACAAATTAAACGACATATTAATATTAGGCCTTCACAAAGATAAAACTACTGAAATTGACAATTATAACAATTTAACCAGCATAAACTGGGCTAAGTGTTATGTTCCTACATTGCGTAGTCTTAGAAGTTTAGAAGCACATATTGAAAATGCTACGGACTTGTTCAAATACCGAACACAGGGAGATTATTTTTCTGATAAAAAAAATCTTGGCGATATTTTCACAGGTTACTCTCTTTACCAAGATTTGGTAAAACACCTCTTAGGTAGCCATGAACAGAGAAAAAAAGTAAGAAAATACGAGGAATATCTGTCTCATAACTTTTTCTTTGGTCAGGATATATCTCTAGTTCCTATGGTTGGCAAAGATGTTGTTTATTTTAAAGAAGGTGATAAAGACGAACGTCCAATTTATGACCTAGGTGATGGCATACAATCCATCATTATTTTAACCTTTCCAATTTTCATGGCTGACAAACCTACGATTTTCTTCATTGAAGAGCCAGAACATTACCTCCACGCAGGTCTTCAGCGTACATTAATTGAAGCTTTCGCAAAACATGAAGAACACATGTTCTTCATGACTACTCATTCAAACCACATTTTAGATATTGCTCAAGAACGTGATGATATCTCAATTCAACATGTTCATCAGGATAACGGCACCACCATTGTAAATCCTACTCAAGAGTATAGTGATTTACTAGATCAGTTAGGTGTACGTGCATCATCAGTTCTTCTAGCGAATTGCTCTATATGGGTTGAAGGCATTACCGACAAACTATATTTAAGGGCTTACCTCAACAAGTACATTCAAGAGCTGCGGAATAAAGGTGAACTCAGCACGGCCAACAGGTTAAATAGCTACCATGAAAATCTGCATTATGTTTTTACCGAATATCAAGGTAGCAACATTACACACTGGGCGTTCGGTGATGAGGCTACTACTACTCAAACACCAGCTAAAAAACTTAATAAGAATATTTTGCTTATCGCTGATGCTGATATTGACGGTAAAGGTAATCGCACCACTGAACTAAAAGAAGCACTAGGCGATAGTTTTCTACTACTCAAGTGGAAAGAAATTGAGAACTTTATCCCTCAGGCTATTTTACTCGAAACAGCAAAGCAACGCTGGGATACTTTCAATCAGCGTGGAGGTTGCTCAATCAAACGTTTTTCAAATATAGAAGATGCTCGTTTTGAGAAAACGGATGAAGGTATTGGAAGCATACTAGAACGCTTTGTCGATAAAGCTCCTGGCTTGGAACGTAACTTTTACAAAGACAGGTCCGGAACTATCAAAGACAAAGTTAAGTTCTGCCATACAGCAGTTAAAGTGATGGAAGAACAAGAGTGGGAATTGACACCAAAGTTAAGAGAGCTCTGCAAGCGCATCTGGGATCATATCGAAAAAAACAACTCATAAGCGAAAAATATTCAAGTAATCAGGGGCGTAAATCATGCCCCTTCTAGTTCTGAGTCTACAACTTTAACTTTCCTAAACGACAGATACTTAGTGAAGCCAGTAGAGATAATGACTTTGTTGTTTGGTGATATGCCAACGTGACCAACAATAATCACATCTGAACCATCTAGCTTCCCTACTTCTTTTATTTTGAAATTACGTAATACCTGGTCTTTTAACTCGGATGATAGGCTAATGCTTGGCTCCGTACGATAATCCCCATAGTTAAGCCAAAGCGTTCCTTTCTTATCAATATCTAGGTTGTTAATCGGGCCCCAGAAAATGTATTCCTTACCAATATGTTGATCGCTAGCTTCATGAATTGGTACCAAGCAGTTCGACAAAGTATCGTTAATGACGTCTCTACCGCCATCGGCAACTATGTTGATTGTTTGGCCTTTGTCGCCGTAATTTGGGTTTCGGCATAAGTTAGTAAGGAGTGCCCTTAATGATTTGTTGAGTGGGTATCCAGAACTGCCACCAATTCCAATATTTTGCTGTGGTGTAAGGCGAGTTGATGGTTCATCGCCATGCTTATCGTTATCTTGAGAAACGTAGAGTTGCTTAGCACCGGCCTTGTCTAAATCGACTCGGATATCATGAGAAAGTTCTCCTTCTTCATCCTCGTCTTCACTACCGTCAGATTTAACCAATACAGTAGAGGCGTTACAACCTTCAAGGTGACGAGCAGCAAAGCAAGCCATTCTCTCGATTTTGGCTGTTGTATATCCTTTTACAAACCACGTTTTTACACCGCATTCGCTACAATCGATAAGTCCTCGATACTTATCAGGGTTCGCTTCATATTGCTCAGTGGTGCAATCACTACCATCTTCTCTGTAAGTACAAACGATCATAAGCAACTCCTCACTCATTAAGTCTCATAAATTTAACAAGCCAGATTTAGTTCAACTAATTGAATATCACATCAATGTGATGCAGATCGCTACATTATTGTACGTTATTCTACAAACAAACATTGGTGAGAAACAACACCAGAATAGACTGTATGTATGTACAGATTATTCTGGTTTTTACTATGTCTATCCGCAACTTAAAAGATGGTTCCAAAAAACCTTGGCTATGTGAATGCTACCCAAACGGTCGCACTGGTAAACGTGTTCGCAAGAAGTTTGCAACTAAAGGCGAAGCCGCTGCTTTTGAACGCTTCACAATGAAAGAGATAGAAGATAAACCCTGGACTGGCGATAAGCCTGATCACCGAAGGCTCTCGCAGCTTATCGAATTATGGTTCGATCACTATGGTGCAACCCTAGCCAACGGACCAGTAATTAAGAGTAAATTTCTTAAGATGGCTGAAGCCATGGGTAACCCAATCGCCTCTACGTTTTCTTCTAAGGTGTATTCCGAGTTTCGTAGCCGCCGTATGTCTGGTGAGTTTATCTTCGTTGATGCACGTTGGCAGAAAGGCGCACCAAGTATCGCAACCTTAAACTCCGAGCTTGCAAGGTTTAAAGCGATGTTTAGCAAGCTTAAAGAACTTGGGGAATGGAAAGGTCAAAATCCACTAGAGGAAGTTAAACCTTTTAAAGACCATGAACGTACTATGGCATTCCTGCAGAAAGAGCAAATATCCCTTTTACTTGAGCAAGTCGAAGGTCATCAACGTACGGATATGCTCAAAATAGTTAAGCTATGTCTGTCTACTGGCGCCCGTTGGAACGAAGCAGCTCAACTTAAAGGATCACAGCTAAGTAAGTTCAAGGTTACTTTCACAAAAGAATCGCTCTGTACCTATCTCTGAATCGCTTTACAACGAAATCTATAAACCAACATCAGGAAAGCTGTTTGAAGAGTGCTACACGCCCTTCTGCTACATTCTGAAGAACAAACTGGGTATTGAACTACCCTCTGGTCAAGCTTCGCATGTTTTGCGCCACACGTTCGCTAGCCACTTTATGATGAACAGCGGCAACATTCTTGTGCTGAGAGACATTCTAGGCCATGCCGATATCAGCATGACAATGCGTTATGCACACTTCGCACCCGATCACCTCTCAGAAGCAATCACTCATAATCCAATCACTAATCTGTAGTTTGTCGCCACTTTGTCGCCATTTAGTGATTTTTAGACAAAAAAAGAGCCGCTAAATGCGGCTCTTAATCATTCGTAATTTCCGAAGTATTGGATTACTTCTCTTTACCGAATACGTTGTTCTCTTGCTCTTGTACGCGGATGAAAGTCGTACGCTTAGTTAGCTCTTTAAGCTTTGCTGCGCCTACGTATGTACAAGTTGAACGTACACCACCAAGGATGTCAGAGATAGTGCCGTGAACAGAGCCACGGAATGGTAGAAGTACGGTTTTACCTTCAGCTGCACGGTACTTAGCAACACCACCTGAGTGCTTGTCCATTGCAGACTGAGAAGACATGCCGTAGAACTTCATGAATTGCTCGCCGTCTTTCTCTACAACTTCGCCGCCTGACTCTTCGTGACCTGCTAGCATACCGCCTAGCATAACGAAGTCAGCGCCGCCGCCGAATGCTTTAGCAACGTCACCCGCACATGAACAGCCACCGTCACCGATGATCATGCCGCCAAGGCCGTGTGCTGCGTCACCACATTCGATGATTGCAGAAAGCTGTGGGTAACCAACACCAGTTTTAACACGTGTAGTACATACCGAACCAGGGCCGATACCGACTTTAACGATGTCTG
Organism: Vibrio aquaticus; assembly: GCF_003970385.1. GTDB lineage: Bacteria > Pseudomonadota > Gammaproteobacteria > Enterobacterales > Vibrionaceae > Vibrio > Vibrio aquaticus. Next base: position 352,588 of record NZ_RXZH01000001.1, read on the forward strand.
CGCCTGCTAGGATTAGCTCTTCACACATGTCACCAGTTACAACGTTACCTGCAGAGATAACTTTGTTCGGGAACTCAGCGCGAACTTTCTCAACGTACTCTACTAGGTGCTCAGAGTAGCCGTTTGCGATATCGATACAGATGAAGATTAGCTCTTCAGATAGTGCCATGATTTGCTTAGTTTTTTCGAACTCAGCTTCAGACGTACCCGTAGAAACGAATACATTGTTCAGTGTTTTCTTGTCTGCGTTCTTAACGAAGTCAGCCCACTGCTCTACTGTGTAGTGCTTGTGTACTGCTGTCATTACTTCATGTTCTGCTAGCGCTGCCGCCATTTCAAAGCTTGCTACCGAATCCATGTTCGCTGCGATTACAGGAGTGCCAGACCATTGACGGCCACTGTGCTTGAATGTAAACTCGCGGGTTAATTCAACTTGAGAACGACTTTTAAGAGTAGAACGCTTCGGGCGGAATAGTACATCTTTAAAGCCTAACTTAAGTTCTTGTTCGATACGCATGATAAATCTTCCTGTAAACAAATTTACGTGTCGGTGCGTTTTCGGTAAACGTTGGCAGACGCTTTACTGAGTTTCGGACACAAAAAAACCGGAGCGTTGGCAGACGCTCCGGTTTTCAGCATTATAGGTCCCGATTTATTTCCTGCAAGACTGATATTTTCATTTTTTTTGTGATACAGTTCGGTTAAGTTGCATACCTAACTAGCACTAACCTCTTCAAAAACCTCTACTTTTCCTAACAAAACAACCACTTAACCAGCATCTAGCGAAACGTTTGCGCAATCCTTTTCGTCTTAAACTCTGCACAGCTTTCACCCAATCACTGCGTTTTTCGTACAATATCCCAAAAAAGTCACTAAAATATGACGATTTCTCTCAGTAAAAATATCGCCTCTTGCGTACTGTTTGGACGAAATTTGAACGTTTATGAGAAAATAAATCGAACCGATACAAAAAAAGCAGAAGACAAAGGGTCTTCTGCTTTTGCTTTATCACTCAATGTTGAGCTTATAACTTAAAGAAAGAGAGCTGCGCTTTCTGTTTTTCAGCCAATGTAGACAGTTCATTACTGGCACTTGCACTCTGGCAGATACCTGAAACGTTCTGGTTAACCAGTTCTGACATGTTAACAACGTTGCGGTTAATGTCTTGCGTGACCTGAGACTGCTGCTCAGCCGCTGTCGCCACTTGGGTGTTCGCATCGTTGATGTTGGTGACAGACTCTGTGATGCCTTGAAGTGCACCATTAGCTTGAGCAGACAGTTCTTTGTTCTTCTCCAACATCTCTAGGCTTAACTGCATGCTGTCGTTCGCTAGACCAGACTGCTTTTGTAGCTCTTCAATGATGGTTTGGATCTCACCTGTCGACTCTTGAGTGCGTGCAGCCAGCATACGAACTTCGTCTGCGACAACCGCAAATCCACGACCAGACTCACCAGCGCGCGCCGCTTCGATAGCTGCGTTGAGTGCCAATAGGTTTGTTTGTTCAGAGACACCACGAATGACTTCGATTACATTGCTGATTTGTTCCGATTGCTCTTTTAGCATGAGCACAACGTTAGCCGCTTCATTTAGCGCCGTACCCATTTGCTCGCTCGCTTGGTTGCTTTCTTCAAAGATACCAAGACCCGATTTTGCAAGTTGATCGGTTTCACGCGCTGTTGCATCTGCTAGCTGAGCGTTATCACTTACGTTATCTGCGGTGCTTGATAATTCGTTCACAGCCGAAGCCACCTGCTCGATTTCCGCCAGCTCTTGCTGCGCGTTTGCTTGAGCTTGTGTCATTACGGCTGCAAGTTCAGTTGACGCTGACGCTACCTCTTCACTAATACGTGTTAACGCTTCTACCGTGCTGTGCAGCTGCTCAGCAGTTTGGTTCACATCTTGTCCTAAACGGGCAACCTCGTTCTCGCCGTCTACATCAGCACGAACAGATAAATCACCTGCGGCTATCTTACGCATGACTTGCTGCAAGTTTTGGATTGGTGTGACGATCATGCCTGACAGTACCCATGCAACAAATAGCGAGATGGCCAACACAGAAAGTACCAATACCATCGCTAGGTTTTGAACCTTGGCATTTTGCTCAGCACTTTGATCCATTGCTGCGCTCGCAAACTTGTTAACCTTTGCAGATAGCTTGTTGATCGCTTCAATCATCTCATTACCCGCATTGCGGTATTGCGCGATAAAATTATCGTACTCTTGCTGGGTTGCAGTACCTGCATCACGGCGAGCAAACAGCGCCACAGCACGATTAGAGAAATCAATGTAGTTTTCAATCGAGCGGCGTACGACATTCACATCATCACGGAACGTTTTTCGTTGCGCCATAAGATCGAGGTCTTTTTGGATTTGAGCTAGGCTTACTCTTAACTCTGACAAGAACACATCACGGCGAGATGCATCATAAATGGCGTAAACCGCGCTTATGCGTAGTGGGTAAACCTGATCATCAATATGTGCCAGTTTATCTTTGTAGAACACTAACGCGTCAGTGTTCGAATCAATGATTTGTTGCTCTTTATCTAGGTTACTCTTAGTAATCCACAGCGCGATAAACAGCGCGAAAGTAGTAAAAAGAACAGGCACAAGGACCTGAGTTCGAATAGACAAATTTTTAAGCGATAATTGCATTATTTTTCTCAATCAACTTTTTTGAATTCTTCCTTGAGTTGGGAATATTCCCACAACATAAAGGGCGCGGATTCTAACATAGTTGCAGTACCACTTGTCATGCTAATTTCTATAAAACCGGCCACAGATTAACTAAACCGTTTGCGTATTGTTCTATGTGCATACGGGATATGCACCAAGTTTATCCTTTCCATGAATGTGTTTGACTTGACTCAAAACAAAAAAAGGCCAAGCAGTGCTTGACCAATTGGGACATAACTTATTCAACCCAAGATGAATACCAGTCAAAACAAACAGCTATTCACCTTGACTGGTATTTAGGCTGAAATCAGGCAGTTTAATTAGAAATCGTAACGAGCGCCTAGACGTAGCGTATCTTCACCCTGAACAACTAGGTCAGCCACTTTGACTTCATCAAGGCCGTTCATGTAGTAAGAAACGTAAGTACGGAAGTTGCTGTTGAATTTGTAGTAACCAACGAGCTCAATGCCGTCAGTTGCATCAGCTTTGGTGCCAGACACTTCATTCTCTTGATATGTGTACAGTGCAGCCGCTGAGAACTGTTTCGAGAACTTGTATTCTGCAACCAATTCATAAGCCGTAAACTCGCTGCCTTTACCCTCATCGATTTCATTGTCGCCCTGAGAGTATGTGCCCGCTAGATATAAGCTATCTAGAGTGAACCCTAGGCCAAATAGAACTTGTGAGTCAGATAGGTCATCACTGTCTGCACCAGAGAATGCAAGGCCTAAATCCAGGCCAAATGGCGCTGAGTACATACCTGCCACGCTGTAGCCATCTGAATCTTTCTCTTTTTTCGCTTGATATGTTGCTTCAAGTTGAATCGCGTCAAAACCGCCACGGTATGCAATAACGCTGTCTTCTTTGTCGCTCGCAGAATCAACGGTCTGTTGAACACCAGAGAACTCTGTAATATCCGTCATATCAGAAACGATAACTGACGCCATATCTTGACGGCCTAGTGAAATTGCATGGCCATCAAAGTCTAAACCCGCGTACATGTAACGGTTTTCGAAGCCAGTATCGCCACCTGTATCTTGCTCACCTTCGTAAACGCCAAAGGCAGACATACCTTCTGTGATTTCTGACTTACCTTTGAGGTTAAAGCGAGCGCGTGTGCTGTCATCCATCGTGCCTTCAATTTCAGCACCTTTTGAAGTACCTATGAAGTCACCACGAAATTCTACGCGGCCACCTACTTTGAACTCTGTGCCATCTGATTTGTAAACTGTCGCTGCTAGTGAAGAACCTGATACGAGTGCTGCAAATACTGCAGACGCTGCCACTGCTTTTTTCATCTTATTTACCTTGCATTTATAATGAGCTTCTATGCTCGAACTATGTGTTGCGAGATAAATTAGAGGTCTGAGATGAAGGTTTAATTGCTAATCTATTACGATTAAGTGGCGATTGAGTTTATAAATGATGACAGTCATATTCATTGTAATGATTTAACGCTCATCTTTGGGGGAGTCCATCACCACCATGGTTGTAATAGATTGAACGTGTTTACACTCACCAAGAACGTCAGCGTGAAACTTCTTATAGCTCGGTAAATCTTTCGTTTCGACTCTCAATAGGTACTCGTTCGCCCCTGTGATGTTGTGGCATTCGACCACCTCTTCGACAAAGCGCACGTGCTCTTCGAACTCTTGCTGAGATTGCTTTCGGTGACTTGCTAACCCGATGGAGACATAAGCAATAAAGCCGACGCCAAGTTGAGTGTTATCGGTCATGGCTCGATAGCCTTTGATTACCCCTCTTTTCTCGAGCTCTTGCACTCGCCTTAATGTAGCGGAGGCCGACAACCCAATACGTTCAGATAGCTCAACGTTAGAGATTCTTCCGTCCATTTTAAGCTCTTGCAAGATTCTTTCGTCAAACCGATCCATATCGCACCTTTATTGTTCATTTTTCCCATTCAGTTCGAATAAAAGCACATAATTGTTCACTAATCCACCTACTATAACTCTCGACCGGTCAAAAATTGCTTCTTAGCGCAATATTATTGCGTTCATCTACTCGGCCTTGAGCCTGTTTAATACGGATTTAATTATGGAATTAGAACAACTCGGCGCATTAGCACTTTTCGCATTCGTTTCTACCTTTACACCCGGTCCAAATAACCTGATGCTGATGACGTCGGGTGCAAACGTCGGCTACATGAGAACCTTACCCCATATGAGTGGCGTCGCTTTTGGTTTCGCGTTTATGGTGCTGATCGTTGGCTTAGGTTTATCGTCAATTTTTACCGCTTACCCTGCCGCTCATACTGCCCTCAAGTACGTCAGTTTGGCTTATCTGCTTTATCTCGCAGGGAAAATTGCTTTAAGTGGCAGAGCCAAAGGTTCGGCTGACTTTAAGCCAATGAGTTTTATCGGTGCAGCCAGCTTTCAATGGGTTAACCCTAAGGGTTGGTCAATGGCACTAAGTTCAGTCACGCTGTATAGCAACGGCGGCGGTTGGTTTGAACTGATGATCATTTCGTTGACGTTTTTGATAGCAAACTACCCGTCTGGCACGTTTTGGATATTGGCCGGGCGTGAACTGCAGCGCTGGTTGACGACCAATGTTCGTGTACGCACCTTTAACGTTTCCATGGCCTTGCTACTGATCGCTTCGACCGTTCCGATGATTTAAGCGGCTAGCACGTCAGGAATGTAAATTTGTTTAAAGATGCTATTCAAGCGTGAGTTCTACTGTTAATCTAAATGCGAACAAGAACAATTATCGAGTCGTATCATGAAAAAGCCATCACCAAAACATGTGGTTATCCAGTCTACTCACGCTGTGACACCGAATATGCAGCGTATTACATTCCAATCAGACTCCCTGCGAGAGTTTCCAGCAAACTGCGCAGGTAGCTACATTAAGCTATTGTTCACACCGTCTGGTTCGACTGACCTTTCTCTGTTAGGGCCAGACGACCGACCAACCATGCGCACCTACACGATTCGTCAGTTTGACGCACAAACTGGCACGATCGAGGTCGACTTTGTGAGGCACATTACCCAAGACTTACAGTGTGGCTTTGCCGCTCGTTGGGCGATGAATGCCGAAGTAGGTGAATCAATCGCGATTGCTGGCCCTGGTACGATTCAAGAAATGAACATTGAAGCGGATTGGTTTTTCATGACCGCAGATATGACAGCCCTACCCGCATTATCTGCAAAAATTAAGCAACTGCCGAGTGATGCGACAGGTTATGCGGTGATCAAGGTCATTTCTGAGCAAGATATTCAGCCAATTGAAGCGCCTGAGAATGTTCAGGTACATTGGATTTTTGAGCAGGATGATCTTGCTACAGCGGCACGAGAGCTTGAGTGGCTAAAAGGTAAAGCCTCGGTTTGGTGTGCATGTGAATTTGATTCGATGCGTGGACTGCGCCAATATTTCCGTAACGATAAAGGCATCGACCGTGAACATATCTACATCAGTAGCTACTGGAAAAAAGGCGTTGCAGAAGACGGTCATAAGGTGATTAAACGTCAAGACGCTGAAGAGAACGAAGGCTAACGCTTGGTTACCTACCAACATTGAAAAGGGGCTAAGTCAGCCCCTTTTTAGATCGTGTTCTTACTAATACTAACCCAGCTTCTCAGCCAGAAAATCAATCAGTAGCCTTACCTTTGGTGATAAGTTTCGGTTTTGCGGATAGAGCGCCCAGATCCCTTCTCGCTCATCGCGATACTCTGATAACACTTCCACCAGCTCACCCGAATCTAATGCTTCTTGTACATAATGATCGGGCAGCTGAACAAGTCCTAGTCCACGCTTGGCCGCATCAAGCAGTGCATAACCTGAGTTACAATGAATACGCCCTGTCACACGTAAAGACTTTTCACCGTTGCGATCCCTAAAGCGCCAGTAATCAACCGAACCTACTAGGCATTGATGATTACTCAGTTCCGACAGTGTATGAGGCTCGCCAGAACGCTCTAAATAGCCAGGGCTCGCACACACATACAATTGACGAGTCGATAAACGTTTTGCCATAAAGCTGGAATCTTGCAAGCGGCCTAAGCGAATCGCCACATCCACTCCAGATTCAATCAAATCCAATTTCTGGTTGCTCAACACAAGATCTAAGCTGACTTGAGGGTAGAGCTCTAGAAACTGATGGATAAGAGGCGCAAGGTTTTGCTCTCCAAAGGTGACAGGTGCGGTGATTTTGAGTAACCCTTTTGGTGTCGATTGCATCTGGGTTACCGCAAGTTCGGCTAGCTCCAAACCTTCGACTAAGTGTTTACACTGCTGGTAGTAAATCTGCCCTGCTTCAGTTAACGACACTTTACGTGTAGTCCGGTTAAACAGCTTCACCGCCAAACGTTCTTCAAGTGTTGATACTCTTCGGCTGATTTGCGCCACTGAAGTATCCAACTTTTTCGCCGCTGCGGTGAATGATTGTGTTTCAGCAACCGCTACAAACTCACTGACCCCTTCCCAATTCGCCATAATACTCTCTGCAATACTCGATATGGTTTTGCGACGATTATTACAGATATGCAATAGAGTCTGCAATCGGCTCGCAAACTATTTGATCTTATCTATGCTCAATTTTGAGCCTCTCCTTTATCAACTTTGTTCATACGCTTCGATTAGAGTGAACGTATCGAAACAAACCCACTAGGTGAATTTATGTTTAAGACTCGAATTAAAGCACTCGCTCTATCAGTAACACTGGTATTTTCTACCTCAGCCTTGAGCAGCGATTACAACACAGATGTTCCTGAAAGCATTATGACTCCTGACAAAGTCGAAACCAGCATCGGCTCACTCTCGTTTGATGATGGCGTGCCTTCAAAAGAAAGCGCTGAGCGACTTTACGATAACCTCGATACGTTGAGAGCTACCGAGGTATTCCTTAACGCGATCCCTATGGCATCGTTGGAAGCGATTCGACTTGGGCATGTGGAAATGGGGATCACCAAGTCGAATCAGGTAATGATTTTCGACAAACTGATGGACTCCAATCCGCTATTCCTGACCGGTAATACTGATACCGTCTATGCCTCTGCTTTCCTTGATTTAGAGCGTGATGGTCCAACCGTGATTGAAGTGCCACCAGGTATGGGTCCAACAACAGTCAATGATGCGTTCTTCCGTTTCGTGACCGACCTAGGTGTCGTAGGCCCAGATAAAGGCAAAGGTGGTAAGTATTTGATCCTGCCTCCTGGCTACGAGGGCGAAATTCCTGAAGGTTACTTTGTTTCTAAGTCAACAAGTTACACCAACTGGTTCATTGCTCGTGGTTTCCTCAAAGATGGCAAGCCGGATGCAGCAATCGAAGCGTACAAATCAAAACTGAAGATTTATCCGCTAGCGAAACAATCTCAACAGCCAAACATGGAGTTTGTCTCTGTTAGCGGCAAATCATTCAACACGATTCACGCTAACGACAAGCATTTCTATGGCGAGATTAAAACCGTACTCGATAAAGAACCAGTCTCGTTCATTGACCCAGAAATGCGTGGCTTAATGTCGAGCATTGGCCTGCAAAAGAATAAGCCGTTTAACCCAGACGAACGTATGGAGAAAATTCTAGAAGATGGCGTTGCGATCGGTAATGCTACGGCGCGTGCGCTTTACTTTCACCCAAGGGATAAGTCAGCCTATAAGTATGATGATCGTCAGTGGAAAACAGCCTTTATTGGCGGAGACTACCAATGGCTAGTCGATGGTGGAGAAGGTGGCCGTAACTTAGATGCGAGAACCTACTTTTTCTATGTTGCAACGGTAAACACACCGGCAATGGCACTTAAGCTGATTGAGAAAGGCTCACAATATGCGCTGGCAGATACCTCTAGCGATGGCAAATTCTTAGACGGTGGTAAAACATACAAGCTGAACATTCCAGCGAACGTCCCGGCGAAGAACTTCTGGTCAGTGGTGGTTTACGATCCACAAACTCGCTCAGAACTACAAACTAACCAGCCGTTCCCGAGCAAGAACAATAAACGTGATGACTTTATTGAAAATGCCGATGGTTCTGTCGACCTATACTTCGGACCAACTGCACCGAAAGGAAAAGAAGCCAACTGGATTCAAACCGTGCCAAATAAAGGTTGGTTTAGCATCCTGCGCTTATACGGACCACAACAAGCTTGGTACGAGGAAAGCTGGAAACCGGGTGATATTGAACTGGTCAAATAGCATTTGAGACCAAAAAGGCAGCGTTCGTTGACGCTGCCTTTGTCGCTATAAACTGGCGAGAGTGTTTCGGATAACGCTTTCGATCTTATTCATGATCGGGTGTTGATAGTTCACTCTATGATAATGAATACCGACGTCATAACGCATTTGCTCACCATCCAGTAACAGTGGGATTTTTTTCACACTATCAGGCAGCGCTTTACCAACTTCGAAACAAACCAAAACATGCTCGCCACCCGCCACACAATCCATGGCACTGCCTAGTGAGGCTACCGTAAGAGATTGCACCAACGAAATGCCGACATTTTTTCGAATACGTTCATAGTAAGCACTGCTATCAAACGCCCCCATTGAAATACGTACCGTCTTGCAATCAATCAACTGACTTAAATCGAGCGTATCAAACTGAGCAAGTGGATGTTCTTGATTGGCGTACAAATAGAGCCCCACTGCCCCGACTTTTCGTTCAATGATATTTTCATTAAACTCATTCGGATAACCCGCAATACCTACTGCTAAGGTATCTGGCTTGGGAAACTCGATCCTGTCTAAAGACCAATCCATAAACGAGATTTGCGGCGTTGCTAAAGTTGTTAGATCACTGACTAGCGGTAAGGTAACAAGCCGGCTCAAAGGGTTGACCACATAAAATAAGAATTCAAGATTAGGCTCACCATGATCAAATCGTTTTGCGACCAAAGGCACTTGATCTAGCTGCTGTAATGGCAAAGTTATGTAGTCAATTAGCTGATTGGTAAACAATGTTGGCGTGTACACCCCTTTGGCAACCACAAATAGCTCATCACCCAGACTATCTCGGCAGTCAGACAAATGGCGATTAAACGTCGCTCGGCTAATATCAAGGTCATGGCATACTTTCACCTGAGAGCCAAAACGGTGCAATGCGGTCAAAAAGCGATATAAATTAAGATCAAAACGATTTTTCAAAGGCACACTCTCAGCGATTTAATGGTCGAGATCCAATATAAGTGACATTACGACCCTCTGCCCTAAAAAGGGTTCAAAATTTCACGTTACAGCACACTATCGAAACTCATAATTTCGCGAATGCACCGACTTATTGCTTTGTGCTAACATACCGCTCTGTTTCGCATTTCAAAATTCTAACTATGTCTAAATTAACCCTATCCATCGGCGCAATCATTTCAGCGATTTCTGTTTTACTTGCTTGGGTATTCATTCCTACTCATGTTCGCTTAAGCAGCGAAATACTTAGCAAGCCAATCGGTAACGGTTTTCAGATTGTGGGTTACAAGGCGATTTCAACCAAGCCTCAAGACGGCAAATTGAATCATTTCTTCCTAATCGACACCAACGGCGACGTGAAAGACGCAGAACCTTTCCTGATTACGTCTGATCCGTTCATTCAGTTTGAAACAACCGATGAAAACAAACTCTCGTTAACGGTTAAAGGTCGTATTAAGCATTTCGATAATGACCTATGGGTAGAGCGTGAAAACGGCACGGTTCAGCATTGGTTTATCAGTGTCGATGCGGAGTACACTCGTTAATCCTTTCTGCTAAGGCATGACAGCCTATATTTGCTCTAGCTTTCACTCTTTAAACAGGTAAAATCACGCCCAATTGATTTTACCTGTAGTGAATAGCTAGATGCACCAACCTCAAGATCTCTTTACCCCATTCGAACAAGACATTTCAAACTATTCACTACCTGAAAAGTTCACCTTTCCCTTTTACTATCAGCCTCACCCATTGACGGTGCTTGCCTCTGAGCAGCTGCAAAAACATCTATCGACTCAGAAAAATTGGCACCATGACTTCGGCATTGATTCACTGGATCAAGGGACTGGCAAAATGTTTGGCGTATTGCTGGTTCAAAATGCTCAAGGGGAACTCGGTTTTCTATCTGCCTTTTCGGGTAAAATTGCCGACTCGAACTTGCTACCTGGTTTCGTTCCACCTGTTTTCGACATGCTGGCTGAGCAAAGCTTCTTCCGCACTGAATTGGCCGAGATTACGGCGGTGAGTAATGAGTTAACAAGCCAACAGTCCAATCCAAAACTACTGCAGCTTAGAGAGACGTTAAAGGCGAATCAGGCTCAGTATCAGCAAGAAGAGTCAGCGCAGCGCCAACAAATGATTGAAGGCCGAGCGTTACGCAAAGCTCAGCGTGAGCAGGCTGAGGCAACACTAGGCGAAGAAGCATTAAAAGAGCGCCTGTCAGAACTGAGCAAACAAAGCGTAGCAGAAAAGAACGTGCTCAAATACCTCAAGCTAGAGTGGGATGAAAAGATTGCCATCATTAGCGACGAGCTAACGCAACTAGAGAGTTCGCTCAATGCACTGAAAGATCAACGCAAGCAAATGTCGAATACGCTGCAGAACAAGCTTTTCGAGCAATATCGATTCTTAAACGCTGATGGCCAAGAGCAATCTCTACGAGCGATCTTCAAACCGACTGCGACACCAACACCACCAGCCGGTGCGGGCGAGTGTGCGGCGCCTAAATTGCTTCACTATGCTTATAAGCATGGCTTTAAGCCGTTAGCACTGGCTGAGTTTTGGTGGGGGTGCTCTCCGAAATCGGAAATTCGCCAACACGGTAAGTTTTATCCATCATGCAACAGCAAATGTCAGCCGATACTCGGCCATATGCTACAAGGCATGCTTGTCGATGATAACCCACTAGAAGAGAACTGGGCGGAAGACAAAGAACTAGAAATTCTCTTTGAAGATGAAGCAATGGTGGTCGTGAATAAACCATCAGGTCTTTTATCTGTGCCCGGTAAAACCATCAAAGATTCTGCCTATACACGCCTGCAAGAACGCTACCCTGATGTTGAAGGACCATTTGTTATCCACCGCTTGGACATGGCCACCTCCGGTTTGTTGGTGTTCGCCTTAACCAAACGTGCGAATAAGAGCTTACAGAAGCAGTTCATTTCTCGTGGTGTGCAAAAACGCTATGTGGCTCTGCTTGATGGTGCTATCGAAGGTAAAAATGGTGAGATCAACCTGCCAATGCGCGGCGACCCAGTCGACCGCCCTCGCCAACTGGTTTGCTACGAGCACGGTAAGCCTGCCGAAACCTATTGGGAAGCCATATCCACAATCGAAGGCAAGACCAAGCTTTATCTTTACCCAAAAACGGGCCGTACCCACCAATTGCGAGTCCATTGCGCGCACTTAGAAGGGCTCAACACCCCTATGGTTGGGGACACGCTATACGGTGAAAAAACCAATCGACTTCATCTACATGCTGAGAGGCTTGAACTCGATCACCCATACAGCGGCGAACGTATGCTATTTCAAGCCAACGCTGACTTTTGATATTGTTATTAATACGACAAATAAGTTTTATCGCCAAAAACCTATAATTCCGTAAGGCATTCTGTATAATAATTCCTCCACTTAGGAGGTTCGATGTCGATAGTTGCATTACAAAAAATTCAGGCTCTTTTCGCACAAATTCAGCTCTACCATGGCGTTGAAGGTGTCGCTTATCTCGAAGAGTCCGTCAGTGCAATTTGTCATCAGTACGATTTTGTCTTGCCACCGGCTCACGAGCACTTCCTACTCGGTATGAAGTTCGATCGCTTAGACCAACTTGATAAAGCGATCGAGCACTACCAAACTTGCTTAAGCTTCTGCACATCAAAAGACGAGCTGCTCTCACTGCACGTCTATATCGTGCTTGGCTCTATCTATGCGGACCGGGAAGATTACCAACGCGCGCATCGTATTTACCGCCGAGTGCTTGATAAAGTTCACCTGCTGGATGACAACTACCTCGCTTTCGCTTATACCAACATCAGTGATTTCTACCTGTGCTTAAAGCAGTATGACTCTGCATTACAACTCGCGATGCTAGGTGAGCAAAGTGGTCGGGTGATCGGTAACTACGTAAACCAAGCGATTTGTTTGTTAAACATGGGCTACGCCTTGGGGCACCTTAGCCGAGCACAGGAGGCCTTGGTTTACCTTGAACAGTCCAGAGAGATTGCTCGCAGCATTAAAAACCAGAGAATCGAAGCGATTGCTCATGGGTATTTTGCTCAAGTGATGAGCCTGTGTGATCAATACCCACCAACTCAGGTGATCTCGCATTTCGAACAAGCAGAAGCGCTTTACCTCAGCGTACATGACAAGCACAACCGACAAGAGAACTTAGTCTACTTCGGCGCCTATCTAGAAAAGATCGAACAAGATGAACGATCCCTAGAAATCTGTCACTCAGTCGAGTCTGAAATAGATCCAGAGTCTAGCTTTGGCTTTTTTGAAGTTCTGCATACTACGTTGATAAAGCTTGCGAAAAAGCAAGGTCGATACGATGACCTCATTCGCCTTCAAAGCCGCTATATAACAGCAACACAAAGCGCATTTTCTAAAGCACAGCAACGCGAAAATGACGCCATCTTGAATACCGTTGAACAAGCAACGGTTGAACAAGAACGTGTCATGCTCGCCCAAATGGAAGAGCGAATCGGTGTGATTACCGAAATCGGCCAATACATCGCGACTACCGATAATCTCAAAGAAAACCTCCCTTTCATCTACGACATGATTGGCTCGATCTTCCCCGCAGAAGAGTTCGGTATCGCACTCTATAACGAAGCGAATCAAATCCTCAGCTACGACTATTTCTATGATGACGATGGCTTTGTCGAAAGTACTATGGTCGATTGCGCCAAGGAGCACTCAATCGGCAGCTATGTGGTTCAAAACAATACCACCGTATATCTTAATCGTATTGTCGAAGAGTCGTTTGATTCGATGGTGCCGAAAGAGTACCGCCAAGATAAAGACAATGTTTACTACGATGACTCGAAGCCAGTGCAATCGATTCTGCTCACCCCTATTACACTCAAAAATCGAGTGTTAGGCGTGCTGTCGATTCAGCACTCGCGTGCAGACCAGTACCAGCAATATCATCGTAGCTTGTTTGAAAAGCTCGCCAGCTTTATTGCCATTGCGCTAGAGCACCACGTTCAAAGGCACAAGTTGCATCAGGCTAATAAGCAACTAGAGATCATGTCTCAAACTGACCCGCTCACTAAGCTGTACAACCGTTATCAACTCGATAGCATTGGCCCAGAGCTAACACACACCGCCGCCCAACATCATCACAATTGTGCTGTCGTGATGATCGACATTGACTATTACAAAGGCTACAACGATTTTCATGGCCACTTGATGGGCGACCGAGCATTAACTCAAGTGGCTAAACAAATGAAGACCGTATTTTCATCAAACGACGATCATCTGTTCCGTTATGGTGGCGATGAGTTTTTGATTCTCTGCTATAACCAATCCGATAAAGAAATCGAAAGCAAGCTAAGTGCATTGCAAGAGTCGATCAAGACGTTAAAGCTGACCAATCCACTTTCTCAATGTAATCAGTACCTCACCCTAACCATGGGCGGCGCCAATTACACCCAAGTGGAAAGCCGTTACATGGCGTTTGATCTGCTCTGCAACCTTGCCGATAAAGAGTTGTATAAAGCGAAGCAGCGTGGGCGAAATACCTTTCAGATGGTCAGTAGGACACTCCACAGCAACATAACTTAACGACTCTATCAAGCAGGCTCCTACAGCCTGCTTTTTGTATTCAGTCATCAATGAATGAAATTAATGCAAAACATTCTCACCTATGAGACAGGAGTAATAGAGTGTAAATACTTGTATATCTAGAACGCTATGCCATTTAATATTTGCCCAGTTACTGATTGTCGTTCTATAAAATCTGAGGCACTATGAAAAAAAGCATTCTTTCTCTCTCTCTTCTTCTTTCATTTCCTGCACTATCAAACCCAGTAGAAATCAATCGTGCTAACGAAGCACAACTGCGTTTAGATAGTTACTCTGAAGCTGAGTTAGCGAAACCTGTATTCGATGTAACCTATCGAGAGTTTCTTGAGAAAGTGGTGTTTATCAACTCTGTCCCAGAGGGTGGTACTCTAGTTGCAATGCAAGATGCTTCAAGTTGTAACGGTATTTATGACTATGGCTACTGTATTGAGTTTGAGGCAACGGCGGCAGGTATCGAACAACAAATTATAGCCTCAATTGTTACTAGCGTTTTTCCTGGTGGAAATAGCGATAGCAACGCAAATAACAGTCCAGTATTGATTCCTGTTCTTCCCGCACCAAGTGAGCCTGAACAACCGATTTTCATTATCGACCCTATCGACCCAGGTTTCGGTATCGCTCCAATCGAGCCGGGCTATGGTATTGAGCCAATTGGTGAAGATGAAGATATGCCAGTGATTGGCCTAGGTAGCTTCCGAGCAATGAGCCTTGAGGAGCAGGCAGAAGCACTTACTCGTTACATCAATAACAATAACGAATCTTCAAAAGGTAAAGTTGTTGTCGTTGATGGAAAGCTCCTATGGGAAACCAGTAAAGGAAAACAGAAGCAGCTTAAAGATTCTTCTAAGATCCTTGAAGTTTTAGAGGAAGCACACAAAGAGCGCCTTGCCCGCCGTGACGACCGAATTATCATTGATCCTATCGATGTCATTATAGAACCAATTGACCCTGGCTTCGGCGTCGACCCTCTTCCTCCATATGACGAGAACGCACCAATTGTTAGTCCTGTCTTATGGGGCCATAACTTAGCGGTGGTTAAGTCTTGGACTGGTGCAATTAATCCAGCGTCTTTAGAAAGCTACAAAGCAATGATTGCAATGGCTAACTCCCCAGAAGGGAAAATTGCAACGCTAAAAATGATGCTTGTGAACGAGATTTCAGTAAGTAACATTCTTAACGTACTAGAGAACAATGAAGAGTTCGTATCTAAGTACCCTCAATTTTTTACCGAGGATCACTTTGGTAATCCAAAAGCGACGCCAGCTCTTGAAAAACTTGTGGAACAAAAGCGTGAAGCCAAGTGGGGTGAGAACGTCAATAGTTACTATAAAGGCATCGCAGACATTTACGAAAACATCGAAGATGATGCGAATAAGCTTAAGTTCGCAACCTTGCTTGATAGCTTTATGATTGGCGGTTCAAACAAGTCTTTATTAGATGTGATGCAAGGGAATGGTTACTTAAAAGACGTCCCAACAGGTGATCGTGACCGCGAACTAGCAGGAGATATTCTAGACAAAGCGAAAGAGCATTGGCTTGATAACACCACTCCTGGTGGGCGTGTCATTACTGACGCAGAAAAGCATGCTTTAGCCTTGCACCGTATCTTTGGTAAAGCAGGAATGGAACACCTTGAAGTCTCCATTGTAGATGGAAAAATTCAGGTATTTAACCCGAACAATGGCAAGATTCTGAATGAAAAACAGATCATGGCCAAGCTAACTAAAGCGGCTTCAAAAAATGCAGAGGCTCGTCGTGAAGCGCGAGAATATGCACCTGGTGAGCGCGCTGATAAAGTAAGAGGGCTGACTCCCTCAGAACAAGCTCTTGCTCTAGATGCTATGTTCAAAAAAGCGGGTTTTGATGTAGAGGTCTATCACAATGAAAAAAATGGTGACTTAGAGATTACCTTAAAAGATGGCACTGTGTACACAATTGTGCCATCAGACGGCAATGGTACAAAGTCAGGTACTCTTGACGAGTTTAAGACTGCATTCAAAAAGGACGTTCAATCAGACAACGGTAAAAAGCGAAGAGAAGTGCGTCGTGAAGACCGCCACGAAAAGCATGATGCTCGAACTCCAAACCGAAAAAGCCAATTTAACGGTGACCGAGTAAAGAAAGTCGTTAAAGAACGTCGCAACAAATAACTCATCAAGCCCTGAACTCCGTTCAGGGCTTTTTTCATACTTGAGACTTATATCGATATTCTTCAAGACTTGATGACTAATTGCTCGTTTTCATTTTGTTACGCACGTAGCATACGTACATCAGTCCAAGGAAGAGCTTTGCATGTCGACATATTCCGCATTAATAAAATGGCAACGTGGCAGTGAAGAAGCCTTTAACGACAATCAATACAGTCGTGGCCACACCTGGGAATTTGATGGTGGTGTTCTTGTCCCGGCCTCTTCATCGCCTCATGTCATTCCTGCCCCCCTTTCTGTTGAAGCCAATGTTGACCCGGAAGAAGCCTTTATCGCTGCGATTTCTAGTTGTCACATGCTCACCTTTCTCGGCATCGCTGCCAAACAGCGCTACGTGATTGATAGCTATATTGATAATGCTGTGGGAATTATGGAGGAAGACGAGCATGGTTATACCTCCGTCACTCAAGTGACTTTAAAACCTCAAATTGTTTTCTCAGGAGACAAGCAACCTACCCGCAAGCAGTTAGAGAAGCTTCACCACCTTTCTCATCAACACTGCTTTATTGCTAACTCAGTAAAAACCCAGATCACGACCGAAATCATGGATTAATCGCAAATGAAAAATAAAGGACTCTTACTCACCCTCGTTGGCTTTGGCGCTTTCATTCTTGTTGGGCAACAGACTGGCTTGTTTGGCTCTAGCAACCCTGATTCTTTTCCGAAGCTGCCTGAGCAACTTGGCTTTGAAGTTGCCAAGCAATATGATGGAACATGGCTAGGTAGACGGGTCGATGTAACGGGAAACAATATGTGTGAACGAACGACCATTACTGGTGAAATTGTTGATGGTTTTGCCACCCTGATGCTGACCTATAACGGAACCCCACTTCAAGGTTGGGTTGACAAAGAGACCGGCGAATTGGTCCTTTACGCTCGTCACCGCCAATGGGACTATCGATTTGTTGGAAAAGCCGGAAAGAACAAAATTCAAGGTAAGTGGCACTTAACCAATGGCCCATGCAAAGGAACTTGGTACATCGAAAAACAAAGCTAATCACCTTGCTCGCTTCATGCTACACTCTGCGGCAATCCAGAGGAGAAAACTCCTTATTTAATACCCAATACAGAGTGTTGCAATGTCTTCTACTAACTCAGGGCCTTTCGCTAAATTAGGCCTTAGCCAACCTATCACCCAAGCTATCGAATCTCTCGGTTACAACAAACCAACGACCATTCAAAGCAAAGCGATCCCTGCCATTTTACAAGGCGAAGATCTGATTGCAGCTGCACAAACAGGCACCGGTAAAACGGCAGGTTTTGTGCTGCCGATTCTAGAGAAGCTGGCACAAGGTGAAACGCAGAAGAAAAAACGCATTCGCGCTCTAATCCTAGCACCAACGCGAGAGCTAGCTCAGCAGATTGATGAGAAAGTGCGTGACTATGGGCAGAACCTGCCGCTAACTTCACTTGCTATGTACGGCGGTGTTGATGAGAAGCCACAGAAGCAAGCGCTGATTGAAGGTGTCGATATTCTGATTGCGACACCTGGTCGACTGCTCGATATGTATGGTCAACGTGCCGTGTACTTTGAAGAAGTCGAAGTATTGGTTATGGATGAAGCAGACCGAATGCTCGATATGGGCTTTATCGAAGACATCAACAAGATTTTAGATCGTCTCCCAACCGATATTCAGCACCTCCTGTTCTCGGCTACACTATCCAACAAAGTTCGTGACTTGGCGAAAACAGCAGTACACGACCCGTTCGAGATTTCAATCGCGGCTAATCAAGCGTCTAAGAAAAACATCGAACAGTGGCTGATCACCGTCGATAAAGATATGAAATCCTCCCTGCTTAGCCACCTAATCAAAGAGAACGATTGGGATCAGGCGCTAATCTTTATTGAAACCAAACATGGCGCGGCTAAGCTTGCTTCTCAACTTGAGAAACGTGGCATCATGGCAGAAGCGTTCCACAGTGGTCGTAGCCAAGCGATCCGTAAAACACTGTTGGAAGATTTCAAAGCGGGCAAAATTCAATACATGATCGCCACAGGTGTTGGCGCTCGTGGTATTGATATTGAAGGGCTGACTCGCGTGATTAACTACGACCTACCTTTCCCTGCCGATGAATACGTTCACCGCATTGGTCGTACAGGCCGTGCGGATGCACAAGGCGAAGCGATCTCGTTCGTATCAAAAGACAATTTCAAAAACCTATGTATGATCGAAAGCCGCTTAGGTCATTTGATCGAGCGCCGTGAGATCGAGGGATTTGAGCCTCGTAAACCTGTGCCAATTTCAATTCTTAATTACGTACCAAAACACAAGCGTGAAATGAAGGATGAACAATAATGAGTGCACCCACTAAAATTACTTTCTTCGAGTTTTTAACGCCACTAGTCGCATCTGGTAAAAAGACCATTACGATCCGTGACGAATCTGAATCTCACTATGTGCCGGGAACTCAAGTTGAAGTCTACACATTAGAAACAGACCAAAAAGTGTGTGAGGTAAAAATCTTGTCGGTTAAACCACTTCACTTCGACGACATCAATGAGTTTCACGCAGAGCAGGAATACATCGAGCTGCCAAAGCTTAAAAAACTGATCCGTGAAATCTACCCGAATACAGATACTCTGTTTGAGATCAGCTACGAGCTAGTGTAACGCCCCGTTTCTTCCGCTGTCGTTTCCATTCGACAGCGGTAGTCCAGCAGCCCTCCCACACACAAAAATAGTCCCCCGATCTCTCTAATCCCCATTTGCCAATTTCAAGTGGCAAACTTTGAGTCTAATCCTAAAGTTTAGTTCTACGCTCACACTTAGAAAATATGCAGCTATATTTATATAAGCGTTAAACCTATCGATTTTAATTCTTATAAAGGTAAGGCTTATCATGGCAACGTCTCTCAATCGCTTACAGTATTTACCTATTGTCACCCTCGCCCTTTCTATGATGATTGGTGGCTACTATTTTCATACTACCGTTGAATCATGGACGACCCGTATCGTCAGCGGTTATATGTCGAGTCTACTTGATGATGTTGCCCACCAAGTGCAAGACAAACAACTGGACCTGTATGATATGCCTCAGCCTGAGATCGATACTTTTATCGACAATCTCTCTCAATCAAGATTTGGGCAACGCTTTACGGTTATCCATAGCGAAGGACTTGTCTTAGGCGACTCTCAGCTCTCTAATCGAGAAATACGGGCCTTGGGTAATCATAGTGATCGCCCAGAGGTCATCAGCGCCTTAACCGGCAACGTTGGCATATCCAAACGACACAGTGACAGTATTAATCAAGACTTGCTCTATGTAGCAAAGAAACTTGAACTTCCCCCTGATGAGCATGGCCATGATACGAATTACGTCATTCGCCTTGCCATGCCACTCACCTCAATTACTGGTATGACAAAGGATATCGAACTCATTTTTTTTGCTTTAATGGCCTCTTCTTTCGCGGTGCTTATCTGTTCATCCTGGTTCAGCAACCGAAAAATCTTCGCCGTCGTTAAATATGAGCGCGAGCAACAAGAGCAACGCATCGAAAAGAGCACTCGTAAGATTGAATTACTCCACCAGCTAGCGAATATGCTTGCCGCCTGTAACAGCATTAAAGAGGCGCAAGTGGTGGTCGCTGATATTATTCCTCGCTTGTTGGGTGACATTAATGGTTGTGTGTCAATCATGCGTGAATCTCGAAACCAGCTTGAGGTAAAACTCGACTGGGGTGGCGATTGGCCTGCATCACAAGTGTATGTACCCAATGATTGCTGGGCACTGCGTAAAGGTAAATTCCACCTTTCTCACGAAAAGCATCACAACCTCACTTGTAGCCATATGTCCGGTCACGAGAATGGAACAACTATGTGCATTCCCTTAACGGCTCACGGTAATACTGTCGGGATGTTCCACCTTTACTCTAACCCTCAAACGGCTCAAGTGACCGAAGAAACCAAGCAACTCGCCTTTACCCTAGCGGAGCACCTTGGCCTCGCCTTAGCTAACCTGAGCTTGCAAGAGAAACTGCGTTCACAAGCGATGCGAGACCCATTAACAGGATTGTATAACCGACGCTTCTTTGAAGAAACGATGGATGCAGAGTGGTCTAAGTCTAATCAAGACAACTCGCCTCTCTCATTGCTGATGCTCGATCTGGATCATTTCAAACGCTTTAACGATAACTTTGGACACGATGCCGGTGACTATGTGCTTAAAGAAGTCGCGAACTTACTCACCCGATGCATCGGTGAAACACAGGTTGCCTGTCGTCTTGGTGGCGAAGAGCTCGCGGTCATCTGCCCTAATACGAATATAGAAAGTTCATTGCAGCTCGCTCAATTGCTCGTCGATGAAGTTCGTGACCTTCACTTAGATATGAAAGGCTTGTCCCTTGGGCAGCTTGGTGTGTCGATTGGTGTCTGTACCTTCCCTGATCTCAACGGTTCAACCGATGAAATTGTTAAGGCCGCTGACACTGCACTGTACCAAGCAAAAGACGACGGACGCAGCCAAGCGATACACAGTCAGATTAAACGAGAGCCGACCAAGTTGAACGCTAATGATGGCCCATCAGAGGTATTGCCACTTAAAAAGAGTGAATGACCGTTCAATCGCTAAGATCGTATAAAGATCAAAAACAACTAGACGACTGGTCTAATTGACTTTATGCTTGTCGCCATGAATGCAAAAACACAAGACACTCGCCAGCACATCTTAGATGTTGGTTATGAGCTTATCGTTAATAAAGGTTTTACCGCGGTCGGCTTGGCGCAGCTTTTGAAATCTGCAGAGGTTCCAAAAGGTTCGTTCTACCACTACTTCAAATCGAAAGAGCAATTTGGTGAAGCTTTGATTGAAGAGTACGTTCGCAGCTATATGGATCGTATCCAACGAGTACTTAACCAACCAGAAATGAACGGTCGCGACTGTTTACTCGATTACTTTTCACGTTGGTTAGCGATAGATAACGGCGTATGTAATGCCAACAAGTGTCTGATTGTAAAATTAAGTGCTGAGGTTTCTGATCTCTCCGACACCATGCGCGTATCACTTGCCAAAGGTGCGGAACTCATCATTCGCGCACTTGAAGATACGCTCAAACGAGGCATTACTGACGGGTCTATTGTGCAACTTGATTGCCATTTGGTCGCGAGCCAACTATACCAACAGTGGCTTGGTGCAAGTCTTTTAAACAAACTCATTCAAGATCAATCTCATCTTGAACTATGCTTAGAAACGACAAAACAACGTTTAATCACTGAATAACGAGATTTCCCGTCCAATTGCAGACGGGATTTTTTGAAACACAAACTAGACGACCGGTCTAATAAGGAATAATTACCATGTCTAACCCTACAACTCATCGCCAAATTGTCCTGGCTTCACGTCCAGTTGGCGCTCCTACCCCTAATAACTTTCGTCTAGAACACGCTGACATCCCTACTCCGGCGCAAGGTGAAATCCTGTTACGTAGTGTCTATCTTTCATTAGACCCTTACATGCGTGGTCGAATGAGCGATGCGAAATCTTACGCTGACCCCGTTGCCCTTGGAGAAACCATGGTAGGTGGCACCGTGTGTCAGGTTATGGAATCAAACCACGCCAACTTTGATAAAGGCGAATGGGTACTAGCGTTCACAGGTTGGCAAGACTACGGAATTTCTGATGGTGAAGGTTTGATTAAAATGGGCATGAACCCAAGCCATCCATCTTACGCGTTGGGCGTAATGGGAATGCCAGGATTTACCGCTTACATGGGCCTACTCGACATCGGCCAACCTAAAGAAGGCGATACTTTAGTCGTGGCAGCGGCAACAGGCGCAGTGGGTTCCATGGTCGGCCAAATTGGTAAGTTAAAAGGATGCCGAGTCATTGGTGTTGCCGGCGGTGAAGAAAAATGCCGTTACGCAAAAGAGCAACTTGGCTTTGATGAGTGTATCGACCACAAAGCTGAAGACTTCGCGGAACAACTCGCTGCTGCGTGTGATAACGGCATCGACGTCTACTTTGAAAATGTTGGTGGTAAAGTATTTGATGCTGTTATGCCACTACTCAACACTGGCGCGCGTATTCCCTTATGTGGCCTAATTTCACAATACAATGCAACCTCACTGCCAGAAGGCCCAGATCGCATGTCTATGCTGATGGCCCAGTTACTGATCAAGCGCATCAAGATGCAAGGCTTCATCATCTTTGACGACTACGGTCATCGCTATGGTGAGTTTGCCGCTCAGATGACCCAATGGCTATCTGAAGGCAAAATCCACTACCGTGAGCATTTAGTTGACGGACTAGAAAATGCACCAGAGGCGTTTATGGGCCTGTTAGAAGGGAAAAATTTCGGCAAACTCGTCATCAAAACTAACGAGCCAGTCTAGGAGCAAGCATGATTACTTTACACCACCTAAACCAATCCCGTTCTAAGCGCATTATCTGGCTTCTTGAAGAGCTCGAAGTGGAATACAAGATCGTCCCTTATCTACGTGATAGTGTCACCTTCCTTGCTCCGCCGGATCTTAAATCTGTTCACCCACTTGGCAAGTCTCCAGTAATTGAAGATCAAGGCCGAGTGATCACCGAATCTGGCGCAATCACAGACTACTTGATTAGCAAATATGCGGCTGAGCGCCTTGCTCCAAGTCGTGACAGCGACGAGTACGTTGATTATATCCAATGGTTACACTTTGCAGAGAGCTCGGCAGCACTGCCACTGCTGCTAAAGATATTTGTCGCGAAAGACGGTGCACCAACCAATTTCCTTGAGGGGTACGCAGAACTTGAGCTTGATAAAGTGATGAGCTATGTCGACCAATCACTTGAAGGTAAGCGTTACTTTGTGGCCGACAAACTAACAGGGGCCGATATCATGATGTCGTTCATTGTTGAAGCGCTGAACAAATTCGGTCTAACAGAACGCTACCCGAACATCGCACAATACGCTAAGCAACTTGAGACTCATGCTGCTTGGCAAAAAGCAGAACAGTTAGAAGTTCACTACAGCTAATAGAAGTTCAATACGGCTAAACTCTAAGCGCTGCTGTTGGTGGCAGCGCTCTTTCCCCTATTCCATCACTCTCTATCTCCACCACAGCTCTCAATCTCCACCCCATTTCTTTACCTAATTTACGATAGAAAACACCTATCGTAAGCATAGTTAATACCAGATTTATAAAAACGAGAAAAGCTCCTATTCTAAGTACAACAAAGACCACACTGTAGTCGTGGTTCTTATCTCACACTAATTACTTGCTGTGACACTCTAGGAGCAATTCATGGAACATAAAAAAAACAACGGCGGTCAATGTCCGGTCATGCACGGTGGAGCGACCTCTGCCAACTCTTCAAATGTCGCTTGGTGGCCAAACGCGCTTAACCTAGACATTCTTCATCAACACGATAATAAGTCCAACCCAATGGGGCTAGATTTCAACTATCGCGAAGAGCTGAAAAAACTGGATGTTGAAGCACTAAAAGCCGACCTAAAAGCCCTGATGACTGACAGCCAAGAATGGTGGCCTGCTGACTGGGATCACTACGGCGGCTTGATGATTCGTATGGCATGGCACTCTGCTGGTACTTACCGCATCGGTGATGGTCGTGGCGGTGCTGACACAGGTAACCAGCGTTTTGCTCCTTTAAACTCATGGCCTGATAACGGCAACCTAGATAAAGCGCGCCGCCTACTGTGGCCAATCAAACAAAAATACGGCAACAAAATCAGCTGGGCTGACCTTATGATTTTAGCGGGTAACATGGCCTACGAATCAATGGGTCTAGACACCTTTGGCTTTGCCTTTGGTCGTGAAGATATCTGGCATCCGGAAAAAGACATTTACTGGGGCGCAGAGCAAGAATGGCTAGCAGAAAGTAACGCTGATCACAGCCGTTACTCTGGTGAGCGTGATCTTGAAAATCCACTCGCAGCAGTAATGATGGGCCTTATCTACGTAAACCCAGAAGGTGTTGACGGCAACCCTGATCCACTTAAAACCGCGAAAGACATGCGTGAGACCTTTGCTCGCATGGGTATGAACGACGAAGAAACCGTTGCGCTCACTGCAGGTGGACACACAGTTGGTAAAGCGCACGGTAATGGTGACGCTTCTAAACTGGGTGCAGAGCCAGAGCGTGCTGATATTGATGAGCAAGGTTTAGGTTGGAACAACAAAACATCTCGTGGTATCGGCCGTGACACGGTGACCAGTGGTATTGAAGGCGCTTGGACAACTAACCCGACTCAATGGGATAACGGCTTTTTCCACCTATTGTTCACTTACGACTGGGCACTAACGAAGAGTCCTGCAGGTGCGTGGCAATGGGAACCGGTCGATATTAAAAATGAAGACAAACCTGTCGATGTCGAAGATCCATCGATTCGTCACAACCCTATGATGACCGATGCTGACATGGCGCTTAAGATCGATCCTGAATACCGTAAGATTTCAGAACGTTTCTATAACGATCCTGCGTACTTCTCAGACACGTTTGCTCGTGCTTGGTTCAAGTTAACGCACCGTGATATGGGACCTAAAGCTCGCTACTTCGGTCCAGATGTACCAGCAGAAGAGCTAACTTGGCAAGACCCTGTACCAACAGGTCGCAGCGACTACGATGTTGATGCCGTGAAAGCAAAAATTGCGGCTAGTGGTTTGAGTATCGGTGAGTTGGTTTCAACCGCATGGGATAGCGCACGCACATTCCGAAACTCAGATAAACGTGGCGGTGCAAACGGCGCTCGTATTCGTCTTGCTCCACTTAACCAGTGGGAAGGTAACGAACCCGAGAAACTCGCTAAAGTGCTACCGGTACTTGAAGGCATCGCACAAGAATCTGGCATCAGCGTGGCTGACACCATTGTACTTGCGGGTAGCTGGGCAGTAGAACAAGCAGCAAAACAAGCAGGTTTTGATATCACTGTTCCATTCGCAGCGGGCCGTGGTGACGCAACATTAGAGCAAACTGATGTCGAATCATTTAGCGTGCTAGAGCCTGTGGCTGATGGCTTCCGTAACTGGCAGAAACAACACTACGCGGTAAGCCCTGAAGAGCTCATGTTAGATAAAGCGCAGCTGCTCGGTCTAACTGCGCCAGAAATGACTGTTCTTCTTGGTGGTATGCGAGTGTTAGGTGCTAACTTTGGCGACAGTCAGCATGGCGTCTTTACTGACCGAGTTGGAGCACTAACGAACGATTTCTTCGTTAACCTAACGGATATGCGTTACAGCTGGAAACCAACAGGTCGTAACTCTTACTCGATTGTAGAGCGTACTTCTGGTGAAGAGAAATGGACAGCAACACGCGTTGATTTGGTGTTCGGTTCTAACTCGATTCTACGTGCATACGCTGAGGTATACGCTCAAGATGACAACAAAGAGAAGTTTGCAAAAGACTTTATCTCTGTTTGGGCCAAGGTAATGAACGCCGATCGTTTCGATTTAAATTAGAAAAACCGGTGAATGTGCACTACCTTTAAATCAGTAGCGCATTTCATGAGAAAGGAGGTGCATATAGCACCTCCATTACTAGGAGAGTTGGCTATGTGTGATTTTAACTTCTTTAAATTATTCGACACTAAAGAACTGTTTATCTATTACTGATACATCAGTTCACGTTCATTGGATGTGGGTTATTGATCCTTTGCCACCGCTTTGAACAGAACCGATGTATCCATTCGACCAAAACCTTGTTGCTGTAGGTCCGCGTACTGTTGATCAACTTGTTGAGTTAGTGGCAGTTTAAGACCTACGCGCTCCGCTTCTTTTAAACAGAAGCCTAAGTCTTTACGCATCCAATCAATCGCAAATCCAAAATCAAACTTATCTTGTGACATCGTCACCGCGCGGTTTTCCATTTGCCAAGATCCCGCCGCACCATGTTTCAGTGTTTCGACGACTTGCTCTACATCTAAGCCAGACTTTTGAGCCAATAATAGCGCTTCGCTCAAACCTTGTAGAATGCCGCCAATACAAATTTGGTTAACCATCTTACAACGTTGACCTTGACCATTTTCGCCCAATAAAGAGATTTGTTTTGCATACACATCCATGACTGGAGACACGCTATTAAAAATCGCTTGTTCGCCACCGCACATAATGGTCAACACACCATTTTCAGCGCCCGCTTGCCCACCTGATACAGGCGCATCAATAAAGGCATTGCCGTTCTCTTTGGCCGCATTCGCAAGTTCAAGCGCAAGTTCCGCAGACGTTGTCGTGTGGTCCACCAGCACAGCACCTGATTTTAGCCCAGCTAAGATACCCTCCTCGCCATAAACAACGCTGCGTACATCGTCATCATTACCGACACAAACAAAGACCACATCGCAGCCTTCTGCCGCTTCTTTCGGTGTCTCACAAGCCGTGCCTTGGTAATCTTGCGCCCACTGTTCGGCTTTGGCTTTGGTGCGGTTGAAAACCTTTGTCTCATACCCTGCTTTACTTAAAAAGCCCGCCATTGGGTAACCCATAACCCCTAGACCAACAAACGCTACCTTTTTGTCCTGCACTTTATTCCCCTTAAAGTTTATTACTTATCGTTTTCACACGAGTGTACTAGACATTGGGCAACAAATTAATATCCGCGCAGTGCATTAAACAACAAAGCCCCATAAAGGAGCTTTGTATCGCATCTATTTGTGGCTAAGGGGGACTATTTCACTCTTTCTAACGTGCTCGAATCCGTATGCGCAAAAGGCTTGCCGTATATGTCTAAGCTCGTTGTTTGAGAATACGTTAACGTGTCATCAGCAATGCTCAAATTCATGATAAAGTCAGTCGTCTTCGCGTTCTCCGTCATGTACTCAGATTCCGCAATGCCACGTGAAGACGCTCTCAGGATCATTGTCTCTCCTGCTGCCCCTTCTGCCGTCACACACGTTGTTCTTGGTACACAAAACGAGTTGTAGACGATTTGATTCTCTTGGTCATAAATCAGGTAACCACGTTGGTCATGGAACTTGCTGTCATCCACTTTGCGGAACACTTCCTGTTTATAGTAAAGCGCAACAAGGTACTGATCACTTGCATTGGTTGCGTCTGCAGCTACTTCAAACGTCATCACTTCATAAAATGGTGTCACGGCCGGGCCACCCTTTCCGACCTCACTGCCCTCTTGACCTGGAGACATATCTACTCCACCAACGTCCACTGACTTCCATGTCCCGACTAGTGGGGCTAATGGTCCAAAGTCCATGCCATCAATGATTCTATGATCGGCTAACGCTGGGGTTGAAATAGCGGCCAAAATGCTCAGTGCGAGTGCTTTCTTCATTGAAATATCCTTCTTAATAATTGACGTTGAGAGCACTATAAGGGCCCGCGGTAATCAATTATTAAGCGAGATCATTTTTTGACCACTATAACGTGATAGGAATGTAAGTGAGTATGTACCTATTTCAGCCATCAATCCGAGGTGGTCACAGATAGTGGATTTATATTGTTTAATTCATTCTAAAGTCGATAAATAGCCATGAGGTGTCCGAACCACTTTTTCCTCAATGGCAAATATGACAAAATCGACGCAATACTCAGAAATTCAAGTTGTACTCATGAACTACCAAGCCGCAATATTTGATATGGATGGCCTTTTGCTCGACACAGAACGCGTGTGCATGCGCGTATTTAAACAAGCCTGTGAAACCGTCGGTCAACCCTTCTATGACGATGTTTACCTCTCGATTATTGGCCGTAACTCAGCAGGTATTGAGCAAATTTTCCGCAAAGCGTATGGCGAACACTACGAAGCGCTGCATGCAGAGTGGCGCGTAAACTACGATGCGATTGTTAAACACCAAGCGATTCCAGTCAAAGAAGGGGTTCTTGAGCTGCTTACATGGCTAAGAGACAATAAGATTCCTGCCGTGGTAGCGACGTCAACACACAAAGAAGTCGCAGCAAAGAAATTAGAGTTGGCCGGACTGCGCCCATATTTCGCTGGCCTGACTTGTGGTTGTGAGGTAACACACGGTAAGCCAGACCCTGAGATTTACTTACTCGCCGCACAACGTTTAGGTGTTGATGCTACTCAGTGTTTGGCGTTTGAAGATTCTAACAATGGTGTACTTAGCGCGGTGGGGGCTAAGATGATCACCTTCCAAATTCCTGATCTCGTTGAGCCAAGTGACGAGATTAAACAGTTGGGTCACACCATCTTGCCGTCATTGACTGATGTGCTGGCTCAGTTAAAACAGTCAAATTAATCCTCACTAATAAGCTTGGGCGATGCTCAAGCTTATCCTTTCCTATATTAGCAACTCCTTATATCCAATTCCCCTTTTTCATAACCAAGGGTTCTATTAAAACTTCGTTACTAGGGTTTGATTCCCATTCTTCTATCCCAACTATAATGATTGTCTGTTAAGTTTTTCGCTTGCGTTAGGATTCACTCAATAAACGTAAGTGAAAAGAACAATCACAATAAGGAACAATCATGACAAACCAATACGTACCACCAAAAGTCTGGACAATGGATGAAGAAAACGGCGGTCAGTGGGCAAGCATTAATAGACCGGACTCTGGCGCGCGTCATGAGCAGGCTTTACCGGTAGGAAAACACCCGATTCAGCTGCATTCCATGGGTACTCCTAACGGCCAGAAAGTCACAATCATGCTAGAAGAGTTACTCGCATTAGGTGTCAAAGAAGCCGAATACGATGCTTACCTCATTAAGATTGGTGAAGGCGACCAATTTGGTTCAGGCTTTGTTGAAGTGAACCCAAACTCTAAAATCCCAGCGTTGGTCGATCAATCTGGTGAAACACCGGTCAACGTTTTTGAATCAGGCAATATTCTGTTTTATCTAGCGGAAAAATTCGGTCATTTTTTGCCAACAGACACCGCAGCACGCACTGAAGTAATGAACTGGCTGTTCTGGTTACAAGGTTCTGCCCCATACCTGGGCGGTGGTTTTGGTCACTTCTATGCGTACGCACCTGAAAAGTTTGAATACCCAATCAACCGTTTCGCGATGGAAGCGAAACGTCAGCTCGATGTATTAGATAAACGCCTTGCGAATAACACTTATCTAGGCGGCGAAGAGTATTCTATCGCGGATATCGCAACCTGGCCTTGGTACGGTAATTTAGTATTGGGCAAAGCGTATGATGCTGCTGAATTTTTAGATGTCGATAGCTACAAAAACGTGAAACGCTGGGCTGAACAAATCGAAGCGCGTGAAGCGGTGCAACGTGGCCGTATTGTTAACCGTGCCTGGGGTGAAGCTTGGGAGCAAGTTCCAGAACGTCACAGTGCACAAGACATTGATGATGTTTTAAAGCTCCAACCTTAAATGACACACTAAGCAAGTATCGTTAATAGCCAATCGTGGTTTCGACCAATTTGTGGTCGGAACCATTAGGTTTAGCGATACTTCTCCTATCACAGATTCGTCGCCCACTCGCTGCAGATTTAAGCCACAAATGATCTATCGCTATCATAGAGAAATCTGGCGTGGGAAACTGTTCCGCCCAATTGGGCCAACTCGCGACCGGTAGCGTCTGGAAGCTCGAAAACATCTGTCCAAATCGAAGACTCACAGAAGATAAGTTAAAGTCACCTACCACCAGCATCTCATCACTCGGATAAAGTTTATTGAGCGACTCAATCGTACGAATGATCGCATTACGCCGGTACCACAAGGCTTTTGTCCTAGGTGATGGTGGATGCGCCGCAACCAAGGTTAACGCTAGGTGTCGATTTGGGTGCCATGTTCCACGAATGATCGCTTGTTCGTCTGGTGTCAGATAAACTGACATATCGGTCAGTGGTGAACGGCTTAAAATCATCTGGCTCGATGGGTAGCCAATCCCTTCTTGACCCCCATAGTAATAAGGATAAATATCATCTAACTTCTTTAGTTTCTCACCTATTTCTGGCGCAACCTCTTGTAAAACCACCAAGTCTTTCGGCTGTGAGATGAGGTAGTTAATAAACGCATTGACGTCTTGGTTTTCATAATAAAGATTGTACTGAGCAATGGAGATTGGGGTGACACAATGACTCACCTGCACACGTTCGGCTTGTGGACTCAACAGAAAGAAAACACCGGAAAGTAATATGCACACTGCCCCTGCAGACCACCGTTTGATCAACAGTAAGATCGCCGCTAATACCCAATAGGCAAATAAAAACAGCGCAGGAAACGCCACAATGTTTTCGATCCACCATGTTGATTCATAGAAAGATAAGATGACCCAGCTTATTGATGGGGCAAAGACCAATAGCCAAACAAAGCCTCTTCTCACATTCCCTACCTCATAACAGGTTGTTTTTTAAGTATGGTATAGAGAGCTCAAACTAGGGGTATTTTATTTTGAACACCCATGTATTTCGCTGATTGAGCTTCATACTGCACATTTAGTAACAACTGTGTTAGTATGCGCGGCTTTTTGACGTACCTCACATTTCTTGCGAAACGGAGTGGGGAAAATACATTAGCAGGCTTTATAAAGTCTGCGACAAAATAGCGAACTTTTTAATGTCTAACTTGACGCAGTCAATTGATAGTCACCCCACAGACAGTAACTTATATCCTCATCATCGCTTTGCGAAACTCGAACTCAATAACCCTGTATTTTGGCTAAGCGGCAGCTTCCTGACTGCGTTTGTCATTCTTGCCCTAGCGGATACCTCTCTTCTTGCACAGTGGGTTAATTCCGGGTTTTCTCTTTCTACAAAATATTTTGGCGCTTTCTGGCAAGTGCTGTTGCTACTTAACTTTGTTATCGGCCTCGTGATCGCGTTTGGCCGCACTGGATATGTTCGATTAGGTGGTTTAAAGACACCTGAAATCGACACCTTTAAGTGGCTTTCTATCGTTTTATGTACCCTACTAGCGGGTGGTGGTGTGTTTTGGGCCGCTGCCGAGCCTATCGCGCACTTTGTTTCTGCGCCGCCTCTCTACGGTGAAACGTCTCCACGCTCAATGGCGATCAATGCGCTGTCTCAATCATTTATGCATTGGGGCTTTCTAGCCTGGGCTATTCTTGGCTGCTTATCGTCTGTGGTTTTAATGCATTTACACTACGACAAAGGCTTACCACTCAAACCTCGCACCCTGCTCTACCCGATTTTTGGTGATAAAGCGATCAACGGTTGGATTGGCAATCTCGCAGACGCCTGTAGTGTTATTGCCGTCGCCGCAGGTACCATTGGTCCTATTGGCTTTTTAGGTTTACAGATTAGCTACGCACTCAATGCCTTGTTTGGGATCCCTGATACCTTCGCGACCCAAAGTATGGTGATTCTGTTCGCGATTGCTACGTACACGCTTTCTGCTCTAAGTGGCGTTAGTAAAGGCATCCAAATTGTGAGCCGTTACAACATCATCTTGTCGGTTGCTCTGATCGGTTATGTACTGTTTTTTGGCCCGACAAGTTTCATTGTTGATGGTTACGTTCAGGGCGTAGGTCGTATGATCGACAACTTCTTCCCTATGGCTCTGTTCCGTGGTGACGCAAACTGGCTAAACTGGTGGACGGTCTTCTTCTGGGGTTGGTTTATTGGTTACGGACCAATGATGGCTATCTTCATTGCGCGTATCTCTCGTGGCCGTACAATTCGCCAGCTGATCCTTTCGATCAGTATTGCCGCTCCGCTTATTACCTGTTTCTGGTTTAGCATTGTTGGCGGCAGCGGTCTGGCGTTTGAGCTCGAAAACCCAGGGCTTATCTCGTCAGCATTTGAAGGCTTCAACCTCCCAGCTGTTTTACTTGCGATCACAGGTGAATTGCCCTTCCCGATTGTTATCTCAGTATTGTTCTTGATTCTGACAACCACATTCATCGTGACCACAGGTGACTCCATGACCTACACCATCAGTGTAGTGATTACTGGAACGACTGAGCCTCATGCTGCAATGCGCGCCTTCTGGGGTATCATGATGGGCATTGTCGCGATTGCGCTTATCTCTATGGGAGCAGGCGGCATTTCTGCCCTGCAATCCTTCATTGTGATTACTGCAGTGCCAGTCTCTTTGATCCTGTTGCCTAGTCTATGGAAAGCCCCTCAGATTGCGAACCACATGGCGAAACAACAAGGGCTTATTTAAGACTTTTCGACACGACCGTGAGCGTTAGTCAATTGCTCACGGTTATTAACAATCTCGTTTCATTTTTGAAATTTATTTTTCCACTTTTCGATATTTAATCGTTAATCATAAAAATGTTACTTTATTGTTCATTGGTTACACTGCTATAAAGAACTACTCATAAAGTCTGATAGCTTGTAACAGTCTTGATAAGGATGTTGGACCAACAATCTCCAAATAACGACATTAGTTGTTGTCCTTTTACGCCCATGTATTGACTAGTACATGGGCGTTTTCTTTTCTACCTTCTTAGTCTTTCCCCTCAACCAGAAATATTTATCTTATTGATTTATATGAATTTAAATTCGAACCCGCCCCATCTCCGCGATTAATTAATCAAATGTTTAAATAGTGATTAATTTTTGCCATATCGAATACGCTCAGCTCGCACTATAATTAATCGCATGTTTAATAACCTAGAGCAGATGGATGAGCGAAAATCGCAAAGCTGGACGGCCCAGCGCAGATATCGATGCAAGGCAATTGTTAATTGATGCCTCAAGAGAGCTATTTACCGTCAAGCCCTATGACAAAGTCTCTACACGACTTGTCGCCAGTACAGCGGGTGTCAACGTTGCCATGATTCGCTATTACTTTGGCAACAAAGAGGGGCTGTTTGAGACTATGCTGCGTGAAACCATTGAACCGATGAAGCAACAAATGCAGCGTATGGTCAAAGACAGCTCACAAAAGAACTTTCTAGACATCATGCGAACGTATTACCGTGAAATGATCAAAGTCCCGCTCTTTCCTCGCCTGATTGCTAGAGTGATGTACATGGACAGTTCAGACACCCAACGCAAGTTGCTTGAAAAAGTGTTTATTGATGTGACTCAACCCATGCAACACGTGATGTTTGACAAGCTAGTCGACAGCGGCATTTTAAGGCCCGATGCTGATCCACGTCTTTGTAAAGTATCTTACATTAGCCTGATGGTGTTTCCTTTTATTGCACCGCCCGCTCTGCTCGCGATTCACGGAATTGAACTCAATGAAGCGTTTCTAGACCAACTGCTCGAACACAACATCAAATTAATGAGTCACGGATTTCTCCAACCCACCCATTCGCAGGAATAACCCAGAATGAAAATCAATAAAAAACTACTGTTCTTCCCAGCCCTTGCGGTGGGCATTGTCACCTTAGTGCTCGCCGTCAAACTCAAACCTGACCTTCCGGTAAAACCTGCAGGTGATAGAGCGCGATTAGTCGAAACAACCGCTCTAGAACTCAAGTCTATCGCTCCGCTTGCGATCGGCTTCGGTAAAGTAGCACCGAAAGTAGAATGGAACGCGATTGCCGAAGTAACGGGCAAAGTGGTCTATCGCCATCCTCAACTTGAAAAAGGCCAAGTTCTACAGGCCGGTACAGAAGTCCTGAGAATTGATCCTCTCGATTACGAACTCAAACTGGTTCAAGCCCAAGCCGACCTAAAATCTGCACAAACCTCTTTGGCTAAGCTGAATCAAGAAGAGTTAAACCTTAAACAGACCTTAAAGATTGAAAAGAACCGCTTGGTGATCTCAAACAAAGAGCTCGAACGTAAACAAAACCTACGTAAAAAGGGCCTCACTTCTCAATCCGATGTGGATCAGCAAGAACAAAGCGCTCTGTCTCAACGTAAACTGGTGTTAGATATCGAGAACCAAATTGGCCTAATGCCGGACGAACAACGCGTGGCCGAAGCTTTGGTTAAGGTGAACACCTCAAAGGTTGAAGAAGCACATCGCTCGCTAGAGAAAACCATCATCACTCTGCCTTACGACCTGCGTATCGCTAACGTCGATATTGAACAAAACCAAGTGGTTAACCTTCAGCAAACCATGGTGACAGGCCACGGTATGGATGTAATGGAAGTAGAAGCGCAGCTTTCAATTCATGATATGCAGACACTCGCTTCAAGCCTGGGTGAATTTTCTCGCGATGAGAGCGGCATTCCTCAACCAAACACCAACAACATTAACGCCAACATTGAACTAAGCAGCGGCAACCTCAACGCAAACTGGCCAGCGAAATTGACTCGCATCAGTGAAACTGTGGATCCAAACCAAGCAACGGCCGGTGTGATTCTTGAAATCGAGCAAGACTATCGTAATCTGAATCCAACCTCTGTCCCTCCGCTAGTTAACGGGATGTTTGTACGCGCAACCATTGAAGGGCAATCAAACCCAAGCTGGGTTATTCCTGAACGCGCACTGCATGGCGATAAGATTTACCTAATGTCGGACGACTCAACACTGGTCATTAAAAGCGTTGATGTACTTTACCGCCGTGACAACCAAGTAGTGATTGACGGCCAGCTCGAACAAGGCGACAAACTGGTACTGAACGATCTTCTTCCTGCGATCAGCGGCATGTTACTCAGAGAAGCAGAATCTGGTACAGAGGAGTCTGCGCAATGATACGATTCTTCGCAAAACACCCAACCGCAGCCAATTTGCTGATGCTTGGGTTATTGGTGCTCGGCTTAACCTCCTTGCCCAACATTAAACGAGAAACCTTTCCTGAGTTTGATCCTCCTTACATTATGGCGGGCGTGGTTTATCCGGGCGCCTCACCAAATGAAGTGGAAGAAAGCATCTGTGTTCGTATGGAAGATGCGGTCGATGGCCTTGCCAACATTGAAGAAACGCAATGTGAGGCCATTGAAGGGTCAGCTCGACTTATCTTAAAGCTGAATGAAGATGCCGACATTGGCCGCATGCTGGTGGATGTTCAGACTCAAATAAACTCGATTAACGACTTCCCGAAAGAGATCGAATCGCCGGTTGTTCAGGAACTAGATTGGAATGAACCCGTTGTCGATGTGGCGATTACCGCAGACACCACTTGGCCAGAGCTAAAAGCGTACGCCGAGCAGCTTAAACGAACGTTAAAGCTCGACTATGACGTCTCTTTGGTGGATGTTGCTGGTTTTTCAGATCACCAATATCGTGTAGAGCTAGACTCTCAAGCCATGCGTCAACTTGGTCTCAGTGTCGGTGATATTGCGGATCAAATTGGTCGTCAAAACATCAAGCTGCCAAGTGGTAACGTTGAAACACCTGACAAAAACTTCCTGATCCGTTTTGATGAACGCCGAACGACCCCAACTGAGCTTGAAAGCCTAGTCATCGGATCCGGCCCTAACGGTTCGATTATTAGACTGCGAGACATTGCGACCATTACCGATCGCTTTGAGCTTGATGAGCAGAAGGTTCTCTTTGATGGTCATCCTTCCGCGCTATTGAAAGTCAGTAAGAATAAGGAAGATGATGCTCTGAGAATCAAAGAGCGCGTCTCTCAATTTGTTGAAGATCAGCAGGCTATCGCCCCTACTGGCGTTCAACTTCAACTGACAAACGATCTCTCTTCCGTGCTCTGGGACCGTCTCACCATGATGGTTCGTAATGGTTGGCAAGGTATCGTGTTAGTGTTTGCCACCATGTGGCTATTCTTTAGCTTACGTTACTCGTTTTGGGTCGCAGCTGGCTTACCGGTCGCATTCTTAGGTGGTTTGTTCTTGATGGCGCAACTTGGCCTATCAATCAACATTATGTCTTTGGTTGGCCTGCTCATGGCAATCGGTATCATGATGGATGACGCCATAGTAATCGCAGAATCGATAGCCGCTCACCTAGATAGAGGTGAAGAAGTCGACGATGCAGTGGTCAAAGGCGTTAAAAAGGTCCTACCTGGGGTTATTTCATCGTTCCTTACCACAGTGTGTATTTTCGGTAGCTTGCTGTTCTTGCAAGGTGAAATGGGTGCGGTACTAAAAGCAGTACCTCAAGTGCTTATTCTGGTGCTGACCTTAAGCTTGGTCGAAGCGTTTTTGATTCTGCCGAATCACTTATCCCACTCTCTACATAAAGAGAAAAAGGAGAAACCAACTGCAAAGTTTAAGCAAAAGTTATTGGCAGGTTTTGAGAACTTCCGTAACACCACTTTGGTTAATGCAGTAGAGAAAGTCGTCGAGTATCGCTATGCCTTCTTAGGTGGCGTAGGTGCCTTGTTGCTCATTTCCGTTGCCACTCTCGCGGGCGGTTTACTTAAGTTCCAACCTTTCCCTGAGCTGGATGGTGACATTGCCGAAGCACGTATTATTTTGCCACCGGGCTCATCGCTTTCTCAAACCGAAGCCGTGGTGGATCATATCGTTGCCTCTGCTCAGAAACTTGATAAAGAGTGGACCGAGAAAGCCGAAAATGGCACGCCATTGGTTCAGCACATTACCAGCCAATTCAATGCCAACGCCGATGCGAACGAATCAGGCCCACACATTGCGACAGTGCGTTTAGACCTACTTGGCGCAGAGAGCCGCAACACCTTAATTGATGAGTTTGTCGCAGCGTGGCGTGAAGATGTCGGTGAACTTGCTGACCCGATTTCTTTAGTTTTTAAGCAACCAACGATGGGGCCAGGTGGTCGAGCGATTGAGATTCGTGCCAAACATGACGATCTTGAAGCGCTCAAAGCAGCGTCCATCGACATTCAGCAATACCTCAATGAGTTTGATGGTGTCCATGGCGTATTAGATGACATGCGAATGGGTAAAGAAGAGGTATTAGTAAAACTTCGCCCAGGTGCTGAGGCGTATGGTATTAATGGCCAGCTTATTGCCAATCAACTGCGTGCTGCCTTCTTTGGTCAAACCGCGGATGAGATTCAGGTGGGTGTTGAAAACATTTCCATCGAAGTACGTTTGAACAAAGTTGAAGCGGGAGATTTGCAGCAGTTATCTAACTTCCCAATCATCATGCCTGATGGTAGCCAAATTCCACTGGCGACCATTGCAACGTTGGACTTCCAACGTAACTACGTGCGTATTCAACGTATCAACGGCTTGCGTACAATCAGTGTGTTTGGTGATACGGATAATACTAAGGCGAACTCCACCGCCATCATTAATCAATTCCAAGCAGAAGAAGCGCCTAAACTGATGGCCAAATACCCAGGTCTGCGTTTCGATTTTGAAGGTGAAGCGAAAGATACCGCTGAAACTGGCGCTTCTATGGGTAAAGGCTTCATGCTCGGCCTGTTCGGTGTGTTTGCGATTCTAAGTTATCAGTTCCGCAGCTACTTAGAGCCGTTCGTCGTTATGCTGGCGATTCCGTTGGCGTTTATCGGTGTCGTTTGGGGGCACATTTTACTTGGCCACTCGCTGAGTATGCCAAGTATGATGGGGTTTGTCTCACTGGCCGGGATTGTGGTTAATGACTCGATACTGCTGGTGCAATACATCAGGCACCATGTTGATGAAGGTGACAGTGTACATGACTCTGTCGTGAAAGCGAGTCGTGAACGTTTCCGTGCTGTGTTCCTTACCTCAATGACCACGGCGGCAGGTCTATTGCCACTGCTGACCGAAACCAGCTTACAAGCACAGGTTATTCAGCCATTGGTGATCTCGATTGTATTCGGTATTTTTGCCTCTACACTTCTGGTTCTGTTTATGATCCCAGCTGCCTACGCGGTATTGGCCGATTTTGGTTTAGTTCATAAGCATGAAGAAATCTAACCACTAAAATCAAACCTCAGAAAAGCAAGAAGCCAGACATCTCGTCTGGCTTTTTTGTATTCGTCAGTCGTTGTTCGCTATGCTTTCGCCGTCAACGCTTCGCCTTCAAACTTAACACCCTGCCAACCAAATTTAATGAAGTTGCGGATGTTTGCGTGATCGTCACCGTCTGGGTGACCAAGTACATCTTCACGATAAAAGCGGCCAAAGCACGCTAAGGTCGCTTCTTCACTTAGCTTATTTAGCTGACCGAAGGCAAAGATCTTACATGAACCGTTGTTTTGGTTTGCGCCGTTCGCAGTGTCACCATTGGTAAAAGCTGTTGGTGAAAACTCGTAGTTCGCTTCAATCGCTGCGATGGCCTCTTCAAATTGAACATCTTGAGGGTTTGCTGCAAGAGCAGATAGGAAGGCTGTTAATTCCATTTGTCACTTCTCCAATTAATTTGTTCAGAGTCTATGACATTGATTAACAGAAAAAAAGGATTGTATGACGCTATTTAAGCGTCATACATTGCTCATGAGGCTGAGCTAGTACTTAAATTGTGACACTTCACCGTTAAGGTGCTCGGCTTCCGTCGATAGACCTTGTAACACATCATCCGCATCTTGAACCTGAACCGAGACCGCGGCAGAGGCATCCGCAATGGAAGTGATGCTGCCACTGATCTCATCGGTTACTGCTCTTTGCTCTTCAGTTGCAGAGGCGATTTGCACGTTCATCTCATTCAACTGATCAAGCATGGAAACGATCTGCTCTAGCATGTGGGTGTTTTCGTCACAGGTTGATACCCCTTGAGACACTGTGCTATTCGCACTTTCAATACTTTGCGAAACACTTTTCGTTTCACGCTGAAGTGATTCAATTTTTCCGCGAATCTCTTCGGTTGATGCTTGCGTACGGCCAGCCAGTGAACGCACTTCGTCGGCAACCACCGCAAAACCTCGACCTTGCTCACCAGCCCTCGCCGCCTCAATCGCAGCGTTGAGAGCAAGTAGATTGGTTTGTTCAGCAATGCCTTGAATAACATCGAGCACTTCAGCAATAGAATTCGTCTCGTTGTGCAACCGTTCAATCGCCGCCACCGC
The DNA here is from genome assembly GCF_003970385.1 of Vibrio aquaticus. Classification (GTDB taxonomy): domain Bacteria; phylum Pseudomonadota; class Gammaproteobacteria; order Enterobacterales; family Vibrionaceae; genus Vibrio; species Vibrio aquaticus. Next base: position 391,813 of record NZ_RXZH01000001.1, read on the forward strand.
GGTTTGCATTTCTGAATCTAATCGAGAAATCTCACTTCCTAAATTTTGGCCAATTTGCACCCCCTCACTGCCTGTCTCATTGGCCGTTTTTACAAACTCGGCAGCTTTAGTTGCAAACTGCGCTACTTCTGCAATCGAGGCACTCATTTCATTTACCGCTGTAGCGACTGACTCGGTACGGTGATTTTGATCAGCCACAGCATCACGGGTACTGTTCATGTTACCGGCCATACTTTGGGTGTTACTGTTCAGATTGTTGGTGGCTTGACCAAACTTACCAATGATGTCCTGTAAGTGGGCAAACAAGCCGTTTAGCGACACCGCAAGGTCCGTCATTTCATCTTTACCCGAGACTTCAAGTCGTTGCGTCAGATCGTTGTCTTTCGCAATGAACTGGACTTTCTGACTCGCAATCATAATTGGTTTGGCAATGCTGTTACCTAAGAAGTAAGAAATCAACACGGAAATGACCACCACAACCACAATGCTGCTTGCTACTGTCACGACTAATGAATTAACGAGGGTTTGTAGATCTTCTAACGCTTCGGCTTTATCAATCTCAGTTAAGATGGCCCACTTAAGGCCCGCCACATTCACCGGAGAATAAGCCGATAGCACTTCAACACCACGATAATCTTCAATGACCTGTGAGCCACTTTGACCTTTCAATGCCGCACTGGCGGTAGATGTAGAAACCGGTTGGCGTCCAATGGCCGATTCTTTTCCCTTAATTTGGCTGAGGACATTACGGCTAACGCCCGCTTGCTCTAGGGCAGAAAAATAACCGCTGGCATCTTCAATTAGAAACCTCGATTCACTGCGCAGCAACTTGTCTTGCCCCAACAGATAGCTTTCGCCACTGGCCCCTAACCCCGCATTACTCCAGTCTTGGCCGAAGGTCATAATGGCGTTGATTTCATCGACTGGCATTTGGAAAATCAGCACGCCCAGTGTGTTACCATCTTGCTTGATTGGGGTGGCAATAAACGATGCGGCCGCCTCATAAGAAGGAAAGTAAGGCGCAAAGTCTTCTAGATAGAACTGGTCTTGGCCAAGTCGTAATGCTTGCTGATACGCCTTAGCAATACCGCTGCTCGCATATGGGCCTGAATTTAAATTGGTGGCGTAATCAAGCTCTTTAAACACCGAATAAACGATGTCGCCGGCTGTACTGACCAAGAAAATATCGTAGTAACCAAACTCTTCCAAGAACCCTTTGATACTGGGGTGGTACGTTGCATGAACACCATCGTAGTCGGTGTTCAGTGAATCAGACATCAATTGATGTTTATCGCCCAAAGGATTGGGGTTAACGCCAATATATCGGGCTTGTAGCGCTCTGGCTCTCTCACTCAAGCTATCAAGCTTTTGAAGCTCGTTAGCGGAAGCGCCGTCATTTGAGTTACGGTAGGTCGCGCCAAAGCTAGATTGGTAGTAGTTGCGCAGCTTGGCAACATCACCGTCTGAGACACGATCGACGGGATAAGCTTCAAAGGTTTGAGTAAAGGCAGTAATGGCATCTTGCACACCGACTGAATTAGCCGTGGTGACCACTTGGCCTGCAATCTGCCGAAAGTAACTTTCGATTTCGTTTTTCTTTATCTCACGAACAGAGATCAGTTGATTGTTGGCTCGCTCATACAAGGCTTGCTCTGATAGTCCTGATGAACGCCACCCGACTATCGTCCCTGTGGCAATCACCGCTATTGAGCAGAGCAATGTCGAAGCAAGGACAATCTTTGTTGCAATTTTCATAACGACAACCTCATGCGGAAATCCATTCCGCCTTAAAATTTGAGGAAAATCGCCAACTAGCGCTTATGTTCGTTAATAAGTCTTCTACCAAGGCTCAATACGACCCGAGCCCTTGGTATGCATATAGTTCTATAAGTGTAAGCACAAAAACTAAACTTTTCGATGATGTTTTGAGATTTATTGGTCGAACCAATCATTACATCCGAATCCCGCCATCGACTTCAATCACTCGGCCATTCACATAATCATTTTCGAAGATGAATTTCACCGTATTGGCTATCTCGCTGGTTTGGCCCATTCGACCGACGGGAATCATTCCTTCTAATCGAGCAATCGCTTCTGGCTTCATCTGCGCAGCCATTGGGGTTTCAATCACGCCCGGTGCAATTGCAGCCGCTCTTATGCCGTATCTCGCTAGCTCTTTTGCCCAAGTGGTCGCTAAGGTCGCCACCGCAGCTTTGGAAGCCGCATAGTTAGTTTGGCCTATATTCCCGGCACGAGCCACACTCGATATATTGATGATGACGCCACTACGCTCGGTTTCGATCATTTTCACAGCCGCCTCTCGACCACAAAGAAAGGTCCCCGTTAAGTTGACATCAATGACCGCATTGAACTGTTCAAGGGGCATTTTAGATACTTGGCCATCTTTCACTTTAACGAGTAAGCCATCACGTAAGATGCCCGCGTTATTAACCAAACCATCCAATCGACCAAAATCAGCGACAACGTCACTAAAGGTTTGTTCTACTTGCGCCTCATTAGTGACGTCAGCGACATAGGTGAATACTTTAACGCCGAGCATTTGGCATTGCTTTTGTGTGTTGTTTAACGCTTCTTGGCTGACATCAATCAGAGCAAGTTCAGCACCAGCATGAGCTAAAGTCACCGCCATCATTTGCCCTAACCCCTGACCGGCACCCGTAATCGCAATCACACTCTCTTTTAGATCCATCTTAACGCTCTCACTCTTTTGATTGGGTTTGATAAAACTCAAACAGACTCGAGAAGTCTAACTCTTCATTGCCATTCATGTTGTGAAAGGCGTACAGATTTCGAGCCAATGACCCCATTGGAACAGACGATTGGCTCTTGGTTGCCGCTTCCAAACCTAGGCCGAGATCTTTGAGCATGAGTTTGCTCATAAAGCCCGGTTTATAGTCGTTTGACGCCGGCGCTGTTTCCATCACGCCTGGGCAAGGGTTATAAAGCTCTAACGCCCAATTTCGCCCTGAGCTTTGAAGCATAATGTTAGACAATACTTTCGGGTCGAGACCATTATCGATACCGAGATTAAGCGCTTCACACGTTCCCGACATTAAGATCCCAAGCATTAAGTTATTGCAGATTTTGCCCATTTGACCGGCGCCAACGCCTCCCGCATGGAAGATGTTTTTGCCCATGTGTTTGAGCACCTGTTCTGCTTTGTTGAACGCTTTCTCATCTCCGCCAACAATAAAGGTCAATGTGGCGGCTTTCGCCCCTGCAACTCCGCCAGATACAGGCGCATCTGTGAAGTACGCCCCTTGTTCAATGGCTTTCTGTCCGACCATTCGCGTAGTTTCAGGATCAATGGTCGATGAATCAATCAGGAGTTTGCCTTTTGTTTCTTGGCTCAAAATGCCATCAGGACCGAGATAAACCGTCTTGACGTGTTGTCCGGCCGGTAACATGGTAATCACTGTATCAGCGCCTTGAACGGCTTCATTGATCGATTCACATCGAGTCGCACCAAGCGATTCAAGTTGAGCCGCCAATTCAAAAACCAGATCAAACACTCTCACTTTAAAGCCTGCAGAGAGTAAGTTTTGCGCCATAGGTGCGCCCATGTTCCCCAAACCAATAAATGCTACTGTTCCCATGGTTTTGTCTCCTTACGCTGAGTAGTCATTTATACCGCCTAATAGTGACCCAGCTTCGCTAACGGATGAGATTCGTCATCCCAAATAGAAGTAAATAACTGGTTGATACACGTCACATCAACCTGTTCAATCGTTGAGTATCGCCAGTTCGGCTCTCCGTCTTTATCAATCAGCCGTGCTCGTACCCCTTCTTTAAATTCACCAAGTAGCGAACTATTGACCGCTAACACCAGCTCTAAACGGAAACACTCCGCCAAAGAGAGTTGCTGATATTGGGTCATCTGACGAAAACAGATATGGGCGGTAATTGGGCTTCCACTGGTCATGCTCGATTTGGCATTCACCAGCCAAGCTTCATCACCGGCTAATGCTAAGATTCGGTCAATCACATCAGGTAACTGCTCAGCGGCGCAAGCATGTTGGATATGATTAAAATAAGGTGTAATTTGCGCAGGTGGCTTTTCGGTTTCGACCTGACTGTCAAACCCTTCTAGAATCTCTGTCACTACCTCGTAGGTATCTTCAACGCAATCCCAATCGGCGACTTGAAGCTGCTCAAGCAAACTTTCTCGGTGGTTTACGAGCACCATATGATCGGCTAAATGCAGCGCGATAGCGTCAGTCGCATTGACCATGGTTCCCGTTAAGCCGAGGAACAAGCCAATGCCTTGGTCAAGCCTATTGAGAAACCAAGTGGCCCCCACATCGGGGAATAAACCAATGCTGACCTCTGGCATCGCAAGCCTTGAGTCTGGCGTCACCACTTTGTGGCTAGAGGCCATATAAAGACCCATGCCCCCACCCATTACAATCCCCTGCCCCCAAGCAATAATGGGTTTACAGTAGGTGTGGATCAAATAATCACACTCGTACTCAACACTAAAATAGGTCGAGCAAAATGCTTCAATATCAGCCTCACTCGATTCATTCATCACGCTGTACATTGTGCGCACGTCACCACCTGCACAAAATGCTTTGCTTCCTTCCCCTTCTAATACCACACAGACCAGTTCATCATCGTCATGCCATAAGGTCAGCTGTTCTTTTAAGCTCACTAACATATCGAACGTCAGTGCATTTAATGAGGCTTCGTTGTTTAACGTCACCAATCCAATTTTATGTGGGCTACCGCTACAAGGCAGCTCAACAAAATGAACGTTGCCACTCATTATGTTTACTCCTATTGGGGTCTATCCATTTCTCCATTCTGGTGGGCGTTTTTCTAAGAATGCATTAACCCCTTCTTGTTGGTCTTGCGTGTCAAACAAGCCCATAAATAACTCTCGTTCTTTCACTAATCCGTTGGTCATAAAGCCCTTTCGACCATTCTGAATCAGTGACTTGCACGCGGAAACCGACCTCGGTGATTGATTGGCCACGCTTTGTGCCAACGTTATCGCCGCAGAAAGCGCTGTGCCTGTATCAACCACTTCTTCTACCAAACTGATCCGATACGCTTTTTCCGCATCAAGCTGTTCACCGCATAGGATCATTCGTTTTGACCAACCCTCACCAACCAAAGCGGTCAGATTTTGCGTTCCACCCGCGCACGGTAGTAACCCGACTTTCGCTTCAGGCAATGCCATTCGAGCTTGCTGCTCAGCGATGCGAATGTCACACGCTAACGCCACCTCTAAACCGCCACCCATCGCATAGCCGTTAATTGCAGCAATCGAAACCCCTCGAAATGCCGATAGAGTTTCGAACGCTTCACCAAACGCTTTGGCCATTGCCCACGCCACCGACTTATCACCAGACGCAAAAAGATTGAGATCCGCTCCGGCAGAAAAGAATTTCTCACCTTGGCCAGTCAACACAATGGCGTAGATATCTTTATCTTGGTTGAATGATTCAATTAACGCTTTTAGTGCAGACAAACTCTCTAACGTCCACGTATTCGCAGGTGGGTTGTTCATGGTGATCACCGCAACATGGTTCTCAATTTTGAACGGCAGCGCAGCACTGATTGGATGTGACATAGTCGAGCCCTCTATAGAATGTCGATACCTTCGGCAAGTAAACGTCTTGCGATGATGACCCGCATAATTTCATTCGTCCCCTCGAGGATTTGATGAACTCGCACATCACGGAAATATCGCTCCATTGGGTATTCCTTGATATAACCATAGCCTCCATAGAGCTGAAGTGCTTGGTCACAGACTTTAAAACCTACGTCGGTGGCAAACCGTTTTGCCATGGCGCAGTAGGTAGATGCATCGGGTGAACCGTTATCAAGCTTACTGGCGGCTAAACGCACCATTTGTCTTGCTGCAACCAGTTCAGTCGCCATATCCGCGAGCTTAAACTGCAAGGCTTGAAACTGTGCGATGGGCTGGCCAAACTGCTTACGTTCTTTAAGATATTCGGTCGCATGATTTAACGCTTGTTGCGCTGTACCGACAGAGCAAGTGGCGATGTTAATGCGGCCACCATCGAGACCTTTCATCGCAAAGATAAAGCCTTGACCCTCTTCGCCTAGAAGCGACTCTTTAGGGATCAACACATTGTCAAAACTGATGCTGCGTGTCGGCTGAGAGTTCCAACCCATTTTCGGTTCTTTACGCCCATACTCGATGCCTTTTACATCCGCTGGAACAACAAAGGCAGAAATACCTTTCGGGCCTTTATCGCCTGTTCTTGCCATTACGACCAACACTTGCGTTTCACCAGCACCGGAAATAAACACCTTTGCACCATTAAGCAGATACCCGTCTTCAACACGTTTTGCACTAGTGGTGAGCGACGCGGCATCAGACCCAGCATTTGGCTCCGTCAAGCAGTAAGAGCCTAACCATGCGCCCGTCATCAGCTTGTCTAAGTAGGTTTGTTTAGCACTGTCGCTACCGAAGCTGGCGACCATCCACGTCACCATATTGTGGATGGTCATAAACGCTGTGGTAGACGTACAGCCCATCGCCAACTGTTCAAAGATGATGGAAGCATCGAGGCGAGAAAGCCCAAGTCCACCCTCTTCTTCCGGCGTGTATAAGCTTAAAAAGCCTAGCTCACCAGCTTCTTTGAGCACATCAGTCGGAAAGATCTGTTTCTGATCCCACTCTTCAGCATTTGGCGCGAGTCGTTCACGGGCAAACTGCGCCGCCGTATCCGCAAACGCACTTTGATCTTCGTTGAGTTCAAAATCCATAGGTCCTCCCTATTTCAGCTGAATGGTCATGTTTGGGCCGATTGGAATGTCATCATCAAACCAACGGGCAGTGATGGTTTTGGTTTCCGTATAAAAACGCACGGCTTGCTTACCATAAGCATGAAGGTCGCCGTAGAAACTGCCTCGCCAGCCAGTAAAAGAGAAGAAAGGTAGAGGAACCGGAATCGGCACATTGATACCGACCTGACCAACTAGAATTTCGTGTTGGTATTTTCTCGCAGCTGCCCCATTAGCAGTAAAAATCGACGTGCCGTTACCATAAGGGTTGTTGTTAATCAGCGTAATCGCCTGTTCGAGAGTATCGACTTCTAAGCACACCAGAACCGGACCAAAGATCTCTTGCTGATAAATAGCCATATCGGTCGTCACGCCACTAAACAAGGTTGGACCAAGCCAGTTACCATCAGGAAAGCCCTCAACTTTGCATTGGCTACCATCAAGTTCGCATTTAGCCCCTTGCGCTTTCCCTTCATCAATTAACGCCGTCACTCTCGCTTTTGCGTGTTGGCTGATAAGCGGGCCGTAATCAGCATTGTCGTCATTCCATACACCGGGATGTACTTTGGCCATTTCAGCGGCGAGTTCAGGAATCCACTCTTTCGCACTGCCGACAAACACCGCTGCCGATATCGCCATGCAGCGCTGCCCCGCCGCCCCAACAGAGGCGCCAACTAAATTGCTCAACACCTGCTGTTTGTTGGCATCGGGCATGACTACCATATGATTTTTCGCCCCGGCAAAAGCTTGAACACGTTTGTTGTGCGAAGTACCGGTTTGGTAGATGTATTGAGCAACGGGAACCGAGCCGACAAAAGAAACCGCTTTGATCGTCGGATGGGCTAAAAGGTAATCGACTTGCTGCTTGCCGCCGTGAACCACTTGCAAAACGCCTTTGGGTGCGCCCGCTTGTTCAAACAACTCAGCTAAGCGCATTGCAGTGAGTGGTACTTGCTCTGAAGGCTTAAGCACAAAGCTGTTCCCTGCTGCGATGGCAATTGGAAACATCCAAAGTGGAATCATGGCTGGAAAGTTAAACGGCGTAATACCGCAACATACGCCGAGAGGTTGAATAAGAGAGTAGCTATCGATATCGGTGGCAACGTTTTCTACTGTTTCACCCATCATATTGCTGGCGATATTGGCGGCTTGCTCAACCACTTCAATGCCTCGCCAAACATCGCCTTTTGCATCAACGGTAGTTTTACCGGTCTCTTTCGACAGTAATACCGCCAATTCATCGTGATGTTCTTTAAGCAGATGTTGGTAGCGCAGCATCAGCCGTGCTCGCTCTGACACCGCCACCTCTTTCCATAGGTAATGGGCCTGCTCGGCACTTTCAATCGCACGCTCTAATTCTTCATCGGTTGCACACGGAAGCTCTGCAATCACGGCGTTAGTCGCTGGGTTCGTTACTTCTAGCCAATCATTACTCTCCGATTGACAAAACACGCCATCAATAAATAACGGGACAAGTTGAGTCATGGTCGATTCCTTTTCGTTTCGAAGGGTTAAACAGGGATCTCGATGGCAATGGCAGTCGCTTCTCCGCCACCAATACAAATTGCCGCAACCCCTTTCATTACTTTACGTTCCGCCGCATTGCCATCTACGCCAAACGCTTGTAACTGGCGTAAACTGTAGATCAATGTGGTTAAAATTCTGGCGCCACTCGCACCTATTGGGTGGCCCAACGCACAGGCGCCCCCTTTAACGTTGACCTTGTCAGGATCGATGTCGAGTTCTCGTATTGCTATTTGAGTGACGACAGCAAATGCTTCGTTGATTTCCCAAAGATCGACGTCGTCCACTTCCCAATCCATTTGAGCAAGCAGCTTTTGGATCGCATATACGGGTGCAACGGTAAACTCAGCGGGCTCTCTGGCGTGGCTAGCGTGTGCTTTGATCACCGCTAACGGAGAAATGGCTTGTTTTCTCGCTTGCGCCTCTGCCATCACAACTAACGCTGTCGCCCCATCAGAAATGGCACTGGAATTAGCCGCAGTGATGGAGCCGGTTTCTGAAAATGCCGCGCGTAATTGGGGAATCTTTTTCGGATTAATTGACGGGGGCAGCTCATCATAAGTCAGCGCTTCACCATGCTTTAGTTCGATAGGGGCGATTTCAGAGCTGAATGAATCCAACTTTTGAGCAGACACAGCCCTTTCAACGGATAAGGTCGCCCACTCGTCCATTTGCTCACGAGTAAAGATAAGCTGTTCAGCGATCTGCTGAGCATAAACGCCCATTAGCTCACCCTCATAGGCATCTTGAAGGCCATCTAAAAACATATGATCAAAGGTGGTGGAGTGGCCCATTCGCTTACCTGAACGGGTTTCTTTCATCAAATAAGGGGCGTTGGTCATGCTTTCCATACCACCAGCAATAGCCGTTCGAATCGTGCCAACTTTAATAAGGTCATGGGCCAGCATCACCGCTTTCATTCCTGAACCGCACACTTTGTTTACTGTGGTGCAAGGCGTCTCTACCGATAACTCTGCTCCTAATGCCGCTTGCCTGGCTGGCGCTTGACCACAACCCGCGGTGAGCACGCAGCCCATAAAGACTTCATCAATCTCCGTTTGGCTTAAGTTCGCTTGGTTCATGGCCGCATCAATGGCGAATGCCCCGAGTTGAGGTGCAGAAAAATGAGACAGTAACCCCTGAAACTTTCCGATCGGGGTACGCTTCGCTGCCACTATCCAAATTTCGTTATGTTCCATGTTGCGCCTCATTTAATAACTTGACGTTTACGTAAGCATAGCACTAACATTTACGTAAACGTCAACTTTGAAGCGAAAAGAAAATTTCACCTTTTTAAGCCAACATGACGTTATTGTTGCTTCCTATTTAGCAACGCTTGCCCTAGAGAAAAAGGCACCCAAGAGAATAGGAAACCAGGAGAAAGGAAATAAACTTCAGTGGAAAGTTACAAAATTAGCGACCTCGCCAAAGAGTTTGATATTACAACCAGAAGCATCCGTTTTTACGAAGATGAGGGGCTGATTCAACCTGAACGTAAAGGAACTATGCGTATTTATAACCGCAGAGACAAAACCCGTTTAAAGCTGATCTTACGTGGTAAGCGATTAGGGTTTTCTTTAGCGGAAATACGTGAACTGTTTGAACTTTACGATACCCAACAAGGTGAAACACAGCTCACTGAGATGCTGAAAATCATTGATGAAAAAGAGGCGTTACTACAACGTCAACGCGAAGACATTGAGAGTATGCTTGATGACTTGAAAGTAGCCAGAGAGCGCTGCGAACAAGCTCTAAGTACCCGTAAAGAAAGCTAGAATATCGCTCACATAATGTCTTCAACCAAACGGTCATGCGCCGTGTTTTGGAGGCATTATGCTATCTCAATATCTGTCCCTCAATTATGGGCTAAGCGAAGAGTTAAACCTACTGCGAGAGCATGTCGCAGGGTTTGCTCAGCAACATATCGCTCCCCTCGCCGCTGAGATTGATCACTCTAACCAATTCCCTAACCACCTTTGGCCACAATTCGGCGAAATGGGCCTGCTGGGTGTTACCGTTAGCGAAGAATATGGCGGCGCATACATGGGCTACTTGGCTCATGTGATTGCGATGGAAGAGATTAGCCGAGCCTCTGCCTCTGTGGCTTTAAGTTATGGGGCGCACTCCAATCTATGTGTAAACCAAATCTACCGTAACGGCAATCCTGAACAGCGCCAGAAATACCTGCCCAAGTTAATTGATGGCACTCATGTTGGCGCACTAGCTATGAGTGAGCCCAATGCCGGTTCTGACGTGGTGAGCATGCAGCTTAAAGCAACGTTAAAGAATGACCACTATCTATTGAATGGTTCTAAAATGTGGATCACCAATGGCCCTGATGCTGATGTCGTTGTGGTTTACGCGAAAACCGAACCCGAGCAAGGGGCGCACGGTATTACTGCATTTATCGTCGAAAAGTCTATGGTCGGTTTTTCTCATGCTCAGAAGCTCGATAAGTTGGGCATGAGGGGCTCCAACACCTGTGAGTTAGTGTTCGAAGATTGCCCCGTACCGAAAGAGAACATTTTGGGCGGGCTAAACCAAGGCGTAAAAGTGTTAATGAGTGGGCTCGATTATGAGCGTGTCGTGCTTGCGGCTGGCCCTGTCGGCATTATGCAAGCCTGCCTTGATACCGTCATTCCCTACATTCATGATCGTAAACAATTTGGCCGCTCAATTGGCGAGTTTCAACTTGTCCAAGCCAAAGTAGCCGATATGTACACTCGCACCAATGCTGCCAGAGCCTACCTTTATACTGTTGCCAAAGCCTGTGACAACCACCAAACCACTCGTAAAGACGCGGCCGGAGTGATTCTTTATTGCGCTGAACTCGCTACCCAAATCGCCCTCGACACTATCCAATTGCTTGGAGGCAATGGTTATATCAACGAGTTTCCTGCTGGCCGTTATCTCAGAGACGCCAAGCTGTATGAGATTGGTGCAGGCACGTCGGAAATCCGCCGAATGCTGATTGGCCGTGAACTGTTTGAAGAATCACGCTAAGGACCTTGCCATGCCTGTTATCAAAACCAAGATTAAACCCGATGCTGAGCTATACCAAAGCAACTACGCTGCCATGACGAAACTGGTCGAGACTCTTAAATCGGATATTGAAACCATCAAGCAAGGTGGTGGCGAAAAAGCGCAGGCGCACCAACGCAAGAAAGGAAAATTTGCAGTACGTGAACGAATCCGCCTCTTGCTTGATCCAGACAGTCCTTTTTTAGAAATAGGCCAATTTGCTGCGTGGAACGTGTATGACGAGACAATTCCGTGTGCAGGGGTTGTGGCTGGCATTGGTAAAATTAACCAAGTGGATTGTATGGTTGTCGCTAACGATCCATCGGTAAAAGGCGGTACCTATTACCCTCTTACTGTGAAAAAACACCTGCGAGCCCAAGAGATTGCCAATCGCTGCCTGCTTCCTTGTATCTATTTAGTCGACTCAGGTGGCGCTAACCTCCCCCACCAAGCAGAGGTGTTCCCAGATAAAGAGCATTTTGGCCGGATCTTTTTTAATCAAGCGCGAATGTCTGCCCAAGGAATCCCGCAAATTGCGGTTGTTCTCGGACTTTGCACGGCTGGCGGTGCTTACATTCCAGCTATGGCTGATGAATCCATCATTGTGAAACAGCAAGGGACGATCTTTTTGGCCGGTCCACCTTTGGTTAAAGCCGCCACCGGAGAGGAAGTAACTGACGAAGAACTTGGCGGCGCAGATGTACACTGTCGAAAATCAGGTGTGGCCGATCACTATGCTGAAAATGAAACTCATGCCCTTGAGCTGGCACGCCAAACCATCGCTAATATTAACCAAACACCCATTCAAACGAACTCAAAATATAGCGGCTTAAGCCCACATTACAACGCATCTGAACTCTATGGCATTGTGAACGCTGACTTGAGATTGTCCTTCGATGTACGTGAAGTGATCGCCCGAATTGTTGATGGTTCAGAGTTTGATGAATTTAAGGCGTTATTCGGTATGACGCTGGTGTGCGGCTTTGCCCGTATTGAAGGGAACTTGATTGGCATTGTTGCCAATAACGGCATTCTATTTTCAGAGTCAGCCCAAAAAGGCGCTCACTTTATTGAGATTTGCGCCAAACGGAAAATCCCGTTGATCTTTTTGCAAAACATCACTGGTTTTATGGTCGGTAAAAAGTATGAAGAAGGCGGCATCGCCAAAAATGGCGCTAAACTGGTGATGGCTGTAGCGTGTGCCGATGTGCCGAAGTTTACCGTGATCATTGGTGGCTCTTATGGCGCAGGAAACTACGGTATGTGTGGCCGAGCTTACGATCCAACCATGATGTGGATGTGGCCGAACGCCCGTATTTCGGTCATGGGAGGTGAGCAAGCCGCTGGCGTTCTGACTCAGGTAAAACAACAAGTATACGAGCGTAACGGCGAAGCGTGGAATAGCAGCGATAAGCAGCAGTTCCGCCAAGACATCTTAGAAACCTATAACACTCAGGGCCACCCCTACTATGCTAGTGCAAGACTGTGGGATGACGGCATTATCGACCCAATGGATACCCGGGAAGTGCTTGCCCATGCTTTAAATGCTGCATTGAACGCCCCTATCCCTGACAGTGGATTTGGTATCTTTCGAATGTAAGGAGTGCGTATGTCTGATCCTCAAACTGTTCAATATCATGTCGATGAAAATGGTATTGCTCATATCGTTTTGTGCCGCCCCCATGTGGCGAATGCATTTAATGATCAAACCATCGCTGAGCTTATTGCTGCGCTAGAAACGTTAAGCGGTTACGCCAACGTGCGTGGATTGGTGCTGACCGGGCAAGGTGAGCACTTTTCTGCCGGTGCCGATATTCATTGGATGCGTTCAATGGTCTCTAAAACCAAAGAAGAGAATCAACACGATGCGTACCAGCTGGCGACTTTGCTGGAAATGTTAGACACCTTTCCTCACCCCACTTTCGCCTTGGTCAACGGCGCTGCCTTTGGTGGAGCATTAGGTTTGATATGTTGCTGCGATATGGTGGTCGCCTTGAAAGATAGCCAATTTTGCCTCAGTGAAGTCAAACTAGGCTTAGTACCCGCCACTATTGCGCCTTACGTGATTCGTACCCTTGGGGTTCGCCAAACTCGGCGTTACATGCTCAGCGCAGAAAAGATCAATGCCGAACGAGCGCTCAGTTTGAATCTAATTCATCAAATCACAACGCAGGAGCAGGCCCAAACAATTATTCAGCAATGGGTAGCGAACCTGTTGCGTTTAGCACCTCATGCGCTTGCTAGCTGCAAAAAGCTTTGCGCTCGCTGTGAACAAGGCGTGGTAGATGGACCATTGAAACGCTACACCAGCGAATTAATTGCAGAAGTCAGAGTATCTGAAGAGGGACAAGAAGGACTCAGCGCCTTTTTGGATAAACGCTTGCCTAGTTGGGTCATTAAGTAAGGACGTTGATATGTCGAGCTACTCTTCTCAAGCAACAGTCAATCAACTAACAAACCTACTGCCGTCTAGGGCCAACATTGTTGAAGTTGGGCCAAGAGATGGGTTGCAAAATGAGCCTCCCATTCCGCTAGAAGATAAAATACAACTCATCAACCAACTCTCACAAACAGGGCTAAAGCACATTGAATCTGGCGCATTTGTTTCAGCGCAAAAAGTACCCCAAATGGCAGATTCTGACAAAGTGCTGCAGCAGATCAACCGCAAAGCCAAGGTCACCTACTCTGCCCTTACGCCTAACCAACAAGGTTTAGAACAAGCGATAGCTGCCAATGCAAACAGCGTGGCGATCTTTACCACGGTGTCTGAAACCTTTTGCCAGCGCAACATCAACTGTTCGATTACTGAAAGCTTAAGCCGTTATCAAATCGTGATTGAACTTGCCAAACAACACCACATTCCCGTTCGAGGGTATTTATCTTGCGTGATTGATTGCCCATACGAAGGAAAAACAGCTTCCACACGAGTAGCAGGTTTGACTAAAGCCTTGCTCGATATGGGCTGCTACGAAGTTTCCTTAGGTGACACGATAGGAACAGGCACACCACTTAGCGTTGCTCGAATGCTAGAAGCGGTAATGGCGAAAAGCCCAACCGGACAGATCGCCGTGCACTTTCACGATACTTACGGTCAGGCCATCGCCAATATTTATCAAGCTCTGCTAATGGGCATTAATACGATTGATTCAAGCGTGGCAGGACTTGGAGGGTGCCCCTACGCAAAAGGGGCGACAGGTAATGTCGCCACCGAGAAAGTGCTTTATTTATGTGAGGGACTGGGTATAGAGACTGGGGTAAATCTATCAGCCGTTAAACAAGTGAGTACGTTCGCTCAAAGCATAACGGCTAGATAGTCTTAGCTGTTTGTCACCTACTTGGTCGTCAGCTCTTTTCTCACTAGTTATTTTCTAACTAACTATTTTCTCACTAGCTCTTTTCGAACGAGCTCTGCACCCGCTTGAAGTGCGCTTAACTTGCCTTGCGCGACTTCACGAGGCAGTGGCGCCATGCCGCAGTTCGTACATGGGTAGAGCTTATCGGCATCGACATACTTTAGCGCTTCACGCAGTGTTTCAGCCACTTCTTCTGGCGATTCAACATCATGATTCGCCACATCAATCGCACCGACCATCACTTTCTTGCCACGAATCAGCTCAAGCAGTTCGATAGGTACGTGAGAGTTATGACATTCTAATGAGATGATGTCGATCTTCGACTGCTGAAGCTTAGGGAACACTTCTTCGTATTGACGCCACTCTGTACCTAACGTTTTCTTCCAATCTGTGTTCGCTTTGATACCGTAACCGTAACAAATATGCACCGCCGTTTCACACTTGAGGCCTTCAATGGCACGCTCTAAACACTTGATGCCCCAATCATTGACATCATCAAAGAAGACGTTAAACGCTGGCTCATCAAATTGGATAATATCAACACCCGCCGCTTCAAGCTCTTTCGCTTCTTGGTTCAGTATTTTGGCAAATTCCCAAGCTAGCTTTTCACGGCTTTGGTAGTGCGCATCATATAAGGTATCAATCATCGTCATTGGCCCAGGAAGTGCCCACTTGATCGGTTTGTCGGTCTGCTGGCGAAGGAACTTAGCATCTTCAACGAAGACTGGCTTTTGACGGGTTACTGGGCCAACCACAGTCGGAACACTGGCATCATACCGGTCACGAATTTTAACCGTTTTACGATTTTCAAAGTCAACGCCGTCTAAATGTTCAATAAAGGTCGTTACAAAGTGCTGTCGAGTCTGCTCACCATCGCTGACGATATCCACACCAGCATGTTGTTGCTCTTGAAGTGACAAGCGTAGTGCATCTTGCTTGCCGTCTGTCAGTTCTTCACCTTCAAGTTTCCAAGGTGACCATAATGTTTCTGGCTCTGCTAACCAAGATGGCTTTGGCAGGCTGCCCGCTGTCGAAGTCGGTAAAAGTGTCTTCGTTGTCATAATATTATCTCCCTTTCCTACTTCTTATGCGTAGTTCGCAGCCCATTGGTTTAGCACATCTTGATAAGGCTTGATGAATGTCTCTTCAGCGAACTTACCTTGCTCAATCGCTAGGCGGCTACGCTCTTCACGGTCATACACAACTTGCGTTAACGAGTGATCGCTGTTTTTTAGGCTAGGTTGATAAGATTTCCCTGCCACTGCGTTTGCGTTGTAAATCTCTGGTCGATAGATTTTCTGGAACGTTTCCATCGTACTGATAGTGCTGATCAACTCTAAGTTGGTGTAGTCGTTCAACAAGTCACCGAAGAAGTAAAACGCAAAAGGTGCAACGCTATTTGGCGGCATGAAATAGCGCACCTGCAGGCCCATTTTCTGGAAATATTGCTCTGTTAATGAAGACTCGTTTGGTTCATATTCAAAACCAAGAACCGGGTGTTGATTTTCAGTGCGGTGGTAGGTTTTGTTATCTGAAACGCTTAAACAAATAACCGGTGGCTTTTTAAAGTTCTGTTTATATTCTTCTGAACTCACGAAGTGTTTAAACAGTTTTCCATGTAATTCACCGAAATCTGCTGGAATAGTAAATTGAGACTTTCCTTTATTGTGATCAAGCAGTCGCACACTGAAGTCATAATCACGAACATAAGATGAGAAGTTATTTCCAACAATACCTTCAATTCGCTCATTGGTTTTATTGTCGACCACGTAAGTCTTTAGCACTTCAATTGATGGGAAGCTGCCACCGCCCGCTTCAATATCCATATCAACCGAGACAATCTCTAGCTCTACTGAGTAACGATCACCCTTTGGGTTATCCCAGTGCGCTAAGGCATTGAAGCTGTTATTAATCATGTTCAGTGCGTTACGTAGGTTCTGCTGACGATGTTCGCCGCGTGCTAGGTTGGCAAAGTTAGTGGTGATACGTGTGCTATCTGCTGGGCGATAGTTTTCATCGAGGCTAAGGCTCTTGATTGTAAATGTGAAGTTTGTAGTCATGGTGTTTTATCCTATTCCCTAAGATGAAAGCTGAATTAGTCCTTACTTTTTCTGAGCCTTATTCATTATTTTCTTTAAGCTCAGGCTTTCTTCACCATTACTTTTCTCATTAACCCTAAAGCCAAGAATAAAAAGCACTGTCGTTGAAAGCAGTGATTTATTTATAACTTTGATCTAGGTCTAAATAACAATGGATTTACTTCACTATCAACATGAGAATATTTCATGTTTCATTATTTCTGAACGCAGATATATTAGGGGACCTCATAAGGACATGAAGAAATTTAATAACTTAAACACCTGAAAAACAGGGAAAGGAGAATCGAGTGAGTGATTTGGTATTGTTGGTCGTCTACTGTGCATTATTAGGCAGTGGTGTAGGCTTTCTGGCGGGTTTACTGGGCATTGGTGGTGGACTCATTATCGTTCCGATCCTAAGTATGATCTTGCTCCATTTTGATGTGTTACCTTCAGACCAAGTGGTGATCGCTGCCATCGCGACTTCTTTGGCTTCAATCTTATTTACCTCTACCTCTTCTGCCCTTGCTCACCACAAAAACGGCAACGTACCTTGGGATTTAGCCCCTTGGATCATGACAGGTGTGGCGTTAGGCGCATTGATTAGTGGATTTATGGCCGCTCTGTTACCAGAACAAGTGGTTCGCATGGTCTTCGCCGTCAGCGTTGTGCTTATCGCACTGAAAATGATGCTGAGTGGCAAAGGCGACGGTAATAAAGAACGAAAAATCCCGAACAAATTTGCCTTAACCACATTAACCACCATTACCGGTGGTCTATCTGCCATGATTGGGATTGGCGGTGGCGCATTACTTGTGCCTCTACTGACGTTCTTCTCTGTCGATATGAAAAAAGCGATTGGCTGTGCCTCGGCTTGTGGCATCGTCATCGCTCTCTTTGGCTCAGTGGGCTATATCAGCTCAGGCAGTAGCTACTATTCGCTTGCTGATGGGTTTGCTGGCTTTGTCTACTTACCAGCACTGTTTGGTATTGTGTGTACCTCTTGGTTCACTGCCCCTATTGGTGCCAAAGCAACGCACACTTTACCGGTTCCAACTATCAAGAAAATCTTTGCGTTGTTGTTACTGGCAATGGCGACCAATATGGCGTTTAGCTGATTAATTGATAAATTCATAAATCGAAACCAAACAATAGGGACTAATGATACCTTTTGGTCGTCGTTGACGTATCATTGCTGTTAAGCTTCACATTAAAGTTAAAGCATGGAGTAGGAAAGCAATGAGTAAACCAAAGGAGTCAGAAGTCCCTGTGAGCATTTTTAATCTTAATGACTTCGCCAAAATGGCGGATTATTCATTGTTAGACACTCTCAGCCCAGATCCTGATGCCACGCAAGACGGCTATGATCACCGCCCTCGCCAAGTCTATTCTGGCCACTATGTTCCTGTAAAACCAACGCCTATTGCTGATGCCGTCTATGTCAGCCATAGCCACTCATTTTTTAAAGAGCTTGGGATCGATGATAGCTTAGCGACCGATCAAGCATTTGGTCAGATGTTCTCAGGCAATATAGACGATGTCCCTTCCCCGATGCGTAACGTCGGCTGGGCGACTGGCTATGCGCTTTCCATCTTCGGCAATGAGTATATCGATAACTGCCCATTTAAAACCGGCAATGGCTATGGTGATGGCCGTGCGATGTCTGTCTTTGAAGGTGTATTTAATAGTCAACGATGGGAGATGCAACTCAAAGGTGGTGGCCCTACCCCTTATTGCCGTGGAGCCGATGGTAGAGCAGTACTTCGCTCAAGCGTTCGCGAGTTTTTGGCCCAAGATTACATGCACGCATTAGGGGTTCCGACTTCACGCTCATTATGCTTGTTTGCCTCTCAATCAGAGCACGTTGACCGCCCTTGGTATCAAGAAGGCTCTCGCTCTGAAAATCCAGACATCATGGTTTCTAACCCTGTTGCGATCAGCACTCGCGTTGCGCCATCGTTTTTGCGTGTTGGCCAGCTTGAGTTATTCGGTCGCCGAACTCGCAGTAACGAACACCCTGCTGCAATGCATGAGTTGGAAATGTTAGTTGCGCACATTATTAAGCGTGAATACAGCCACCAAATCGACGCTTCGTTACCAATGGCCGATAAAATCATCCTGCTTGCAACTGAGTTTAGAGACAGACTCACCTCTCTTATTGCTAACTGGATCAGAGTGGGCTTTTGCCAAGGTAACTTTAATAGTGACAACTGTGCGATTGGTGGATTTACTTTGGACTACGGCCCATTTGGTTTTAGTGAGCGCTTTGAAGCCTTCTTCCAACCTTGGACAGGTGGTGGTAGGCACTTCTCTTTTTTAAATCAGCAACTTGCAGCTGAGAAGAACTTTGAGTCTTTCTGCTCTGCGTTGACTCCTTTACTTCAATCGAACCCAGAAGCGTTAGATAAACTGGCCGATCTCAGTGAAAGCTTCTCAGCATTGATGCAGCAGAAAATGACCCAGATGTGGATGAGCAAACTTGGTTTAGAAAAGCTCAATACCGAGTTATTCCACCAGCTGTTAGCGCTGATGGTCAAAACGCACGTTGATTACACTATCTTCTTTAGGGAGCTTTCTAATATTCCTAAAGACATTTCAGCACTTGAGAAAAGCTTCTATAGCCAACCTGATGAAGAGCTCACTGCTGAGTGGAGTCAGTGGCTTGAAACGTGGCGAAGCTTACTTGGCGATAAAGTAAGTTTGACTGAACTTTCACAGCAGATGAAGCAAGTAAACCCTAAATACACTTGGCGTGAATGGCTTATCGTTCCGGCGTATGAGCAGGCTAGAGAGGGTAACTACGCCCTCATCAATGAGTTACAAGCGCTGTTTGCGAATCCATACGATGAGCAATCAAAAGAGCTCGAAGAGAAGTATTACCGCCTACGCCCACTGAAATATTTCTCACTCGGTGGCACGTCCCATTATAGTTGTTCGTCTTAGAGCCATAATATCCCACCATTCCTGGCTATGTAGCGGGCCGGCGTTCGCTACATACTTTCTACCAATAAAATTAACAACAACCACCTGTCCCAACCTTCAAGTTCGTATCAGTTAATTCCTATAATATAGTAGGAATCGACTTACGACCCCAATTAAGTGCTTATAAATCAAACACTTAATTTATCGCATCATATTCTTCAAATTTGACTCTATGCGCATGTGGAGTAAGAATCCGCACTCGTTAAGAGATGTAGGGTTCAAATGTGAAAAGATGGTTGCTTTGTGTCGCTTTGTTGGTCGCTTCAATAGGGCATGCTGCTAATTTAAAGATCTTATCCCCTGCTGAATGGTCGTACATTTCCAATCGAGGTGAAGTGCGTGTCGCTGTATTTGATGAAGCTGGCATTGATCCTAACACTCCCCCTTTAGTCGGTGAATTTTACAACCTAAATCTTAACTACCTGAAACGAGTCTCTACTGAGCTCGGCATCAAACTCAAGTTCATAGAGTTTCAAACAGTGGAAGATATCTCCTTGGCATTGGAATCGAACCAAGTCGATCTCGCCGTGGGTTTTAACTATGACGGTCAGGGCTTCGAGCCGTTTATCTCTTCACACCCTTTTATTAAAAGCAGCGTCGCTTATTGGTCTTTATCGGAAACCAAAGACACGACAGCCCCCGACTTTCGCTGGGCTTGTGTAGAGGACAGTATCTATTGCGATGTGCTCAGCAAACAAGGCTTTAGCAATACAACACCGACCAAAACGTTTGAGAATGCAATTTCTGGCGTGCGCCGTGGTGATTACGATGCCGTACTCGCAAGCTACATCAGTTTGAGCGAATACCTAAACCAGTCTGATGAGCTACGAGGCACCTTACATACTCCCGAATGGGGAGGGCTTGTTAACGCCCATATTGTCGCTAACAAATCACAAGATAAGCTGATCAAAATTATTAATAAGATCATTAAGCTGATTGAGCAAGAGTCTTACCTATTCACTAAGAACAACCCCTACCATGTTGCTGACATGGCAAACATCGCCTATCGAGTTAAAAACGAACATCAGGATTTGGTTCGTTACTCGTTCGATGACGATACGTTCCCGCTCCTATTTCGAGATCCGCAAGGCCAACTGAGCGGCTACATTCATGATCTCCTTGCCTTGATTGAAAGCCGAACAGAGCTGCGCTTCCAATATGTTGAACCCAATGGTGATTACACACTGGTTGAAATGCTAGAACGAGGCGAAATCGATCTTATTCCCTATAGCCTTAAAGAGATGACAAGCCGTGAAACATTAGACTCTACCGATACTATTCTATCGTTTCGCTACTACGGTGTGTCGTTGGTCGATAAGCCTAATTACACCGCTAAGATTGACGGCGTATTGCTTGCATCAAGCAAAAGCAAACTGGGCGTTAAAGAGCAGGTTTTCGGCAATGAGATGAAGATGTTCACGACGCCAAAAACCATTCTAAGAGCATTGGAAGCCGGTAAGATTGAAAAAGCGTACATCCGAGAAGACATCATTGACATGATCATCTCTTCTCATGCTGATGATGACTATGTAATTGATCGTAAAGACTTTAAAACACTCAACGCCGTTATGGCGGTGTCTGCCAGCAAGCCTCTGTTGACCAATCTCCTTAATAACGTCGTTCGCACTTGGGACGGTAACGAATTACAAAAAATTAAGAACTCTTACGACCCGTTCCATGTGGTGTATGGCGTCGATTACCGTGACCTGACGTTGATTTTAGTCGGGATTATTGGCGTCATTCTGCTACTCGCAGGTCTTGGCTACTTATGGTTTAAGAACTTAAACCTACAGATGATCATTAAAGAGAATGATGCTCAAGCCTCGCGACTAGAGAAGAAGTTTCTCCAGAGTGTTATCGAGCAGTTTCCTGCCCAAGTATTCATTCATAACAGTCAAGATGACCTGTTACTGTCGAGCTGTATTAAATATCGTAAAGGCGAATGTTCTCAATGCGATCTGATCAATCGGAAAGATGCGACCAACATCGTCGACCGTAAGCAGCGTCAAGCAGTGCTACAAAGTGATCAAACTATCCAGCGCACCGTAGACGTCACGAACTGCGCACTCGACATCGAGACGATTGAATACACCTGTAAGCGTATCACCGCAAACAACAACGACTACGTCCTGACCATCCTCAACGATATTTCTGAGAAGCAGAAACAAGAGCGTGAACTGATTGCGGCTAAACAGAAAGCAGAAGAGGCGATTTCAGTCAGAGAAAAGTTCTTAGCATCAATGAGCCACGAACTGAGAACCCCGATTGCAGGTATGAGTGGGTTGCTAGAAATGTTGATGGGTAGAATTACGGATGGCGAAAGCCGTATGCTACTGAGCAATATTTCTGTCTCTGCTCGCCAGCTTAATATGCTAGTGAACGACATCCTCGATTTCTCTAAGCTAGAAGCGAATCAGCTTAAGCTCGATATGCGTGAATGTTCGTTGCTGAAAGCGACCGGTGACGTTCTACGCACTCATATGGCAGCCGCTCAAGATAAAGGGCTGAACCTGCAATATCACTTTGCCCCAACCAATATCGAAACCATCACTTTCGATACACTGCGTTATGCGCAAATCGTCAATAACCTACTGTCGAATGCGATTAAATTTACCGAAAAAGGCGACATTCAAGTTGATGTTAGCCTTGATGATACGTCCATCAAGATGTCAGTCACTGACTCAGGTTGCGGCATGTCACCTCAGCAAGTGCAGCATGTCTTCTCACCCTTTGTTCAAGCCGACAACTCGATTGCGCGAAAATACGGTGGCACAGGTTTGGGCTTATCAATTGTGGCGCAATTGGTTGAACTTATGGGCGGCGAACTCAACCTATCGAGTATTGAAGGGCTTGGTACGCGAGTTGATCTTCAGTTGCCCCACCAGCCAATCAAGCGTTATAAAACTAACGCTGTACCACTGAAGGTAATCAATCGCACTCAATATCCAGAAATCAATGATTGGCTTAGCTATTGGGGCTTCACGAACGCCGAGCATTCAAGCACTCAGACTGTCTTGATTTGTGATGACGTTAATACCCCAAACCAAGACTTCGATTCCCTCATCCGTATTTGCCCTACTCTATTTGGGTTCAAGCAGGTGTTCGGCAATGAGCACAAACTGACAGGCACCCCACTCTTCCCTGATCTGCTATTTGAAACGTTAAGCGGTCTAGATAAAGATGAAGTCTACGCTCAGGAGCAACAAAACCTGACATTCAACGGCCGAGTGCTCGTGGCAGAAGATAACCCAATCAACCAATTGGTTATCTCTAAACAGCTTCAAGAGCTTGGCGTGAAAGCAGACATCGTTGATGACGGCGCGCAAGCACTGACGCAGTTAAAAACTTATCCAGACGCCTATCAGCTTCTCATTACGGACTGCCACATGCCTGTGATGGATGGTTACGAGCTGGTTCGCCAAATTCGCACTTCCCCGTCAGGCTATCAGAACATGGTGATTATTGGCTGTACCGCTGAAGATTCTCGTATCGCCCATGACAAAGCGAAACAGGTCGGTTTCGATAATATCCTCTATAAGCCTTATGGGATCGACAAGCTGCGTTCTGTGATTGAACAAAGTGCGACTGTCACTTCTAACCAAGTCTGTAAGTTTGTGACTTGGCTTGAGGCATTCTCTGAACAGGAAGCAGAAACCATCGCACAGGTGTTTATTGACTCTATGCTAGACGATTTAAACAGCCTAAAGAAAGAGAGCATATCTGGCACAGAGGCTAGAAAGCTTGCACACAAAGTGAAAGGAGGCGCATCAACCCTTGGCATAACTCAATTGGCAGAAACAGCGCACAAAGTCGAGCGAGAAGCGGAACAGGTGGCTAAACATGCACTGCTTCCCCTCGTCTCATCACTCGTGACTGCAATGGAAGAGCAAATTGAACATGCCCAACGCTACCAACGAGGTGAACGATGAAAGTTGTACTGATTGATGATAACCCAATTGAATTACACGTATTGGAGATGCGCCTAACGAAACTTGGCATCTGCAAAGTGGTTGCGTTTAGCTCGCCAAAAGAAGCTTATTCATACATCAGCGCAAACCATGTTGATCTGATAATTTTCGATCTCGAGATGCCTCAGGAAGATGGGCTAGCTGTACTCTCCCACTTGCACTCAATTCAATTCGGCCAGCCAATCTGCATACTAAGTGGGATGAATAGAGAGATCATCGACCTCGCCGAGAAAGTGGGCCTGATGTTTGGTTTGAACATGGTTTCCTGCTACAGCAAGCCTTTGGAACAAGACCAACTTGAAAATATTGTTTGGCAATCGCGCCAAATCAAGCAAGCGGCAAAGCAGAAGCCTCGAAAAACCACACTCTATCCGCTTGAAGAAATCACTCAGGGCCTACAAGAAAAGCAGTTCTGCAATCATTATCAGCCCCAGTATTGCTTTAAAGCCGGCCGCCTGATTGGCGTTGAAGCACTGGTACGATGGAATCATCCACAAGATGGCTTAATGTTCCCAGATAGCTTTATTTCGCAATTGGAAGAGAGTGAGCACACGTTCGATCTGCTCAAAGCGGTGGTCGATAATGTTATCCATGATGCGCAGCACTTGCCTGATCACGTATCCATTTCAATCAACGTTTCGGCTGACGACCTATCAAACCATAACGACTTTAGTTCATTGCTCTCTCAGTTTGCACAAAGCGACATCAAACCTGAGCGAATTAACTTCGAAATCACCGAGATGCGAGTGTACAAGCTCACACCTGAGATGTTGCGCAATATTGCGAGGTTAAGAATGAGTGGGTTTGGCTTATCGATTGATGACTTTGGTGTCGGCCACTCAGGGCTATCAAACCTTGTCTCGCTACCTTTCACCGAGCTCAAAATTGATCGCCAGTTTGTGAATAACTACCTCATAAACTCGAAGCATCGCCATGCTATTGAGCTCTCTGTTCAGTTAGCCAAAAAACTCAACATGAAGGTGGTCGCGGAAGGCGTAGAAAATAAAGATGAATTCAACGCAATGCAAGCGATCGGTGTAGATATTTGCCAAGGCTATTTCACCGGAAGACCAACAACTATAGAACAACTTATCACTAAGGATGTACTGTGATGCCATTACGAAAACACACTCAAGTGACGACTCGATGCTTGATTTACGACGATCACCCTATTGTGTGTGAGTCACTCAAAGTCTATATCAAACGTCTCGATTTTATTGATACTGTCGAGTCGGTCAGCACCTACAAAGAAGCGCTAGAGATGATCAAATCTGGCCACTTCAATTTACTGTTGCTAGACATCAATTTAGAAGAAGCTGACGGGTTCGAGTTTTTCCGTCGTATTCAAGCGCATGGCTACAGTGGGCGAACTCTATTCCTTTCGTCTTACACACAAGCGTACTGCGTTAGGACGGCCTTTGAACTCGGTGCTGATGGGTATATCGCTAAATCAGAAAGCACGGATGTCATCGTCAAAGCCATTTCCGACATCACCCGAGGTTTTAGCTACTTCAAATATGGCGAGCACATGCAATCAGGCAGTGAAAACCGCAGTCTCTCTAGCCGCGAAACGGTCGTTCTTAACTACCTAATGGAAGGAAGGTGCAATAAAGACATTGCTGAAATGTTAGGGTTAAGCGCCAAAACGATCAGTACTTACAAAGCGCGTATTTTGAAAAAGCATGGAGTGCGCAGCGTGATAGAAATAATTAACAAGAACGACACACACAACCCACCAACTTAAACCCTTATGGTTTGAGAAAATGATAATAAATCCATGCTAGATAATAAGAAAATTTTCATTGTAGATGACTCTTCTATCATCCTACATTCATTAAAAATGACGTTAGTTCGCCTAGGGGCGCAAGAGAAAAACATCACCACCGACAAATCGCCGAAAACAGCCAGCTTGATCCTGAAAGAAGCACAGTTCGACTTGATGTTTATTGATTATAATTTCGGCCTAAGTCAACCAACAGGGTTACAGTTTCTCGAAGAATTAAGGCACTTCCAACTACTAGCCCCTAAAACCCTCGTGGTGATTCTCACCGGAGAAGCCCAACTTACCGTGGTGCAATCCATCATCGAATATGATCCTGACGAGTATTTCCTAAAACCCTTTACCTTCGACAGCCTAAAACAGCGGCTTAGGCGTGCATTGAAGCGTAAAGAAGTGATGCTCCCCGTCCAAGAACACTATGCTCGCAAAGAATATCAACTTGGCGTGGAAGCCTGCGATCATATCGCTAGCTTTCACCCCAACTACTCTTCGCAGATCAATCAATTTAAAGCCAAAATGCTGCGAATGCTCGGTAAACACCAAGAGGTGAAATCCGTCTGCGAGTCCTCTCTGCAAGAGTCCGACAGCGTTTGGGCTAGATTCGAGTTAAGTAAATCTCTGATAAATTTGGGGGACTTTGAACGTGCTGAACACGAAATAGAACAACTGCTAAAACACCATGCCGAAATTTCTAGCGCACACATAGGTGCAGGTGAACACTACATCTCAACCAGCAACATTGAAAAAGCGGTGAAACACTTCCGTACCGCGAGTGTATTAGCGCCAAATAACGCATTAAAAGAACTCATCATATCGAACTTGTGTTTGTCTGCCGGCGATGTCGCATCGAGCCTCAAACACTACAAGTGCTACATGGATATGAACCGCAATACGTTTCGCCTCAATCACTATGCAAAGCTCAACTACATTCGATTGCTCATGATATCGATGCAATATGCTGATAACGATGAGGTTGAGCGCAAACTATCTGAAGTGGATAACATGATTGGCTCGTTCAACGCGGCACAGCGTAACGAGCTCCGAAATCAGCTCGCTCTTGTTTCTGCGCATAAGCAAATTGCATTAAGACAATATCGGCAAGGCATTGAGGAGCTTATTGCCCTATTTGACGCCACAACGTTTCATCATTTCAGTGATATTTATCATTTAACTTGGCTATGCCATTACATCTCAGATGAAAGCGGCAGTTCAGAAGCGTTAACATGGTTATTTGAAGCGATTCCAGACCAAGCTGACGACTGCGGCTTGAACTTGTCACAAATTGAAATGGCAAAGGCGCTGAAAAAGAGCATTGAGCAAAAATCGAGTTGGTTAGCGCAAACAAGAAGCGATCTGAAACATGCAGAAGCAATTGAAACCCGATTTAAAATCTTGGCCAATGTGCACCTTACCTACCCAACGTTAAAGTACCCAGCTTTCAACTTAATCCGGCTTATGACACGCTATCAGCCAGAGACAAGTGAAAGGCTACTGCAAAGCTGCATTACATCGGTAAAAACGTTTATGGATGCCGAGGAGTACCAATTCCTCGCCGTTGGAGAGCTCGTCACATTCGCCATGAAGCGACAATTCAATCCATTAAAGTAAAAGAGGCTCGCTAGACTCAAGGGGGAGGCTCTAGCGAGCCAAAAGCCCTTACATCGTCCATGTACGAATCGAGCTTTTACATGCTATCAAATGATTAAATAATGACGTGTAGGAAGATTCTGAAACAAAGCACTTCGCCGGAGTCAGGTTCGCAACACAACCTAGATAATAGCTAAACGCCAGATACAAAAAACCACGCAGTTAAGCGTGTTGATTCAAATCAGATATGGGAGATTTTTTAAGAAGATATTTGGAGCGTACTGCGGGAATCGAACCCGCATCATCAGCTTGGAAGGCTGAGGTAATAGCCATTATACGAAGTACGCTACGTCTTGTTGACGAGTTCTAATATGCCAGATCTTACTGAAAAGAAAAGTGTTTTTTTCCATATTTGGTTTAAGTGGTGAACTAAACATCAATTTGTACATAGCATGCCGTTCTTATCACCACTTTCCCCTAATAGTGATTGGCAGTGACTCGGTCTTTGCCTGCCTGTTTCGATTGATACATCAGGTGGTCTGCGTCTGACAGTGTCACAGAGTCTGTATGTTTAGAATAATATGCGCACCCCACGCTGACCGTAACATTAGGGTACTCTTCACCGACCAAGGCGAGCTCTCGGACCGCCTGACAAACACTCTCAGCCAAGTTTACTGCACTCGCGTAATCAAGGTTGTTGCTTACAATCGCAAACTCTTCACCACCAATACGCGCAAGTAAAGACTCTTCAGGAACAACCTGTCGGGCAGCACTGGCCACCGCATGAATCACATCGTCCCCGATTTGGTGTCCATAACGATCATTAATCAACTTAAAGTCATCGATATCAAAAATACAAATGGATACCGAACCCGAAAGCTCAAGACGTTGCTTTAATTCAACCGTGAAATGGCGGCGGTTACTCAAACCTGTTAGCTGATCGGTTTCAGATAAATGTTTGAGGTTTAGGTTAGCGGCTTCTAGTGCCTGAGTTTTTCGTTTAACCGCAATCCGCAGGACAAAAATGTATGTGCCACCGATGAGAACAACGCCAACGAAGATGGCATGAAAAAAGTACTCTGGATAAACCGTATTGACATACATCCAACGGTTGAAGATTTTCATCTTGTCGCCATCAGTGAAATCTAACATACCCTCAGACACTTGCTTCTGTAACGCTCTATTGCCTTCTTTCACCGCCGCCCTTAAATCGCCCGAGTATAAGTGGCGAACACCAATGAATCGCCTTGGGTCATTGCTTGTGAACAGGTAAAAGTTAGCAACATGCAAGTCAGCGACAAACCCTTGTAGGTCGCCATCAAAGGCTGCGTCAATCATTTCTTGGTTGTTGGCGTAAACAATAAGATTAAGGTTGGGGAAATGGAGTCTAGTAAACTCTTCTTCATATCCGCCTTTCACCACGCCGATTGCATAACCGTGATTACCAAACATGAAGTCATTTAAGTCGATACCGATCAACTCTTGGCTGATGTAAAACTGAGTATCAATGGACATAATGACAGGTGCGTAGTCTAAATAGGTATCTCGGTTTTCTGACCAAAGCAACCCAGCATGAAGATCGGCTCGCCCATCTTTGACCGCATCTAGGGATGATTGCCAATCGAGCAATAAGAACTCAACTTTGATGTTATTTTTTCGGCCATACTCTTTCCAATAATCAATTAGGATTCCGTCGGCCTTTCCCTCGTTGTTAATAAACGAAAAAGGTTTCCACGCTTTCGAATTTGCGATGACTAAGGTCTGTGAGCTTGGCTCTTGAACATGAGCAAACGCACTAAAAAAGAATAGTAAAATAGTGAGAGTACGAACCACAATGTCCCCTAACGCCACAATAACCAAAAATTAAGCTCAAAGTGATGTACTTTGAGCTTAATGACTACTGTAATTTATAGCTGATTAATCAGGGACGCTGTATGGCTCGCGTGAGATATGCGACCTCAATCAACAAACGTATGCATAGGTTTTAGCATTGTTTTATGATTGGTCAGTTTTAAACTGTGCCATCTCTGCATTAAGCTCTTCGACTTGGCCTCGAACTTGGCTTGATATTTGAGCCGAAGAGTTTGAGATCTCAGCAACGCCATCCACTGATTCAATCACTTGCCCCATTAAGGACTCAATCGCATCAGTTGCTGAAGATTGATGTTGAGCGGATGCCAAAAGGTCGTGCATTTTTTGATTCAACACTTCGATCTGCTCAGTAGTTGAGCTCAATGTGCCGTACGCTTTCTCTGTATGGTCCGCGCCTTCCTCTGCTAAGGCCTTACTCTTATCAATCTCTTGCACTACCGCTTTGGTGGAGCTTTGAATCGCATTGACGATGTTATTAATCTCAGTGGTTGATTCTGTCGTTCTTGTAGCAAGCATACGAACTTCATCGGCGACAACCGCAAAGCCTCGGCCATATTCACCCGCCCGTGCTGCTTCTATCGCCGCATTTAGAGCCAGTAAGTTGGTTTGTTCGGCAAGGCCTTCGATGACTTCTGTTACTCGGCCAATCGCTTCACTCTCTTTACTTAAGGTATCAACCTGAACGCTGGCGTTTTCGATGGTGTTGTGCAGCAGTCCAACCGTGGTTTTGTTTTGATCGAGCGCTTGAGAGCCCAGCTCTATCTGGTGTTTAGACTCTTTCAAATAGCTTGCTGACTGTTCGGCTTGATGCGCAGTTTCGTTGGCTGATTGGCTCACATCATTCACCTGCTGTCCAACAAGTTCCATGGTTGTCTTTTGGCTTTCAACTTGAGTCACCGTCTGAGCGTTCGCATTAAGCAATTCACTCATGCTGTCGCTGACATTGTTGGCTTTACTGGTTACGCCTTTCACTATACTTGCCAGTTCGTCATTCATTTTGTTGATCGATTGGGTCAAGCTCGCTAGCTCGTCACTACCTTCAACTGGCAAACGAGGCTGGGACACATCGCCATCTGCAATAGATTCAGCTCGTTTCGAAATGGTCGCAACACGGCGGCCAATGCTCTTACCCATCAAATGTGCTGTTGAGACTGCAATCACAACAACAACCGCAATCGAACCCACCAGCAACGTAATTACATTTTTGACTGAGGTGAAGATACCTTGACCGGAACGATCAGCATTAGCTTGTTGCTTGCTGATCACCGCTTCAAGGCTTTGATTCAAATCTGCAACCGCTGGCACAAGTTCATTGGCCATTTTCTGGTTAGCGATATTCCAATCCGCTGAGCGACGAAGTTCAACCACTTGTTCGGCCAGAGGGAAATAGAGCTGCTGCATTTCTTTAAACAGTGACCACAACCCTTGATCGCTGCTTGAGAGCAATTCGATCTTAGAGTCAATTTCAGCTACTGGCTTTGCGTGTGCTTTTAAGAAATCTTGGTACTTGTCTAGGTGTTCTTGCTTGCCATAAAGCAGGAAGTCTCTCATTGAAGACAATGCATTAGCAAAAGAGGTATAGCTATCGGCATATAGACGGAACAGACGTTTACGCTCCCCACCTTCGGTATTACTCGCTTCATCATTAATCAGGCCTTGGATCTGGTCTAAGGCAACCTCAGCGATGGGAGCGGCTTCATTAATAAACAGAGAATGAGCAGGAAGGTTCTCCTCACTATGGCTCATCTCAGATATTTCACTTAGCGACTGAGACACCACACCCCACTTAGCGACGATCTCTTGGTAGTTCTGCTCAACAACGAGCTCTTCGAGAGAAATCAGTAGGATCTCTACTCGGTCAATAGCCTGAGTGAGGTTGTCTTGCTGAGTTTGTTGTAGTGACTCTTCTCCACCCAAAAGCATGTACGCTCTTAAAGAGGAGACTGTAGCCTGAACAGATTGCTGAAGTGTACGGCCTGCATCGACGGTCGGTAAATCGCGGTCAAGCAATGATGCTGTTTGCGTTTCAACCGTGCTGATGCTCCGGTAAGTAAAAAAAGCGGAAACGATAAAAAGTACTGCAAGTGACAGAAAACTTAGCTGTAACTTCCCTGATATCGTGAGTTTCATCCATCTAACTCCTAAAGTAAGTTCTCCTCTCACTATAACGTCTCTGATAATAATGTTAAATAAATGTGAGCTACAGAATTAAACTTTTGTCGTATATTTTCCTTGGAACAAACAAAAAAGCCCTAGGATCTCTCCTAGGGCTTCTTTAAATATTTATGCGTCTAATTAGATATGAGAAGCAGCAACGTAATCTGTTAGCTCATCATTTGACACAGTTGTGATGTATTCATCATTTAGGTAGAAGGCTACGCTGTCTTCTACTTTTTCACCACGTAGTACTTTTTGAGTACCGTCGATGTAAGTAATGTCCATCTGCATTGTGTTCTCATCGATTTGCTGCATTGTCGCATTCTCAATGTTCGCGTTGCTTGCTAGCGGAACATCTTTCAGTGAGCTGTCTAGCTTGTCATTTACTTTGATGTAGTTTTTAGTTGGTGTGTCTACTACCGCTGGAGACTTGCCAGTGATCGGGTTAGTACCTGTCCAGAATTCGATTGCGTTGATGATGAAAAGGTCAGCACTACCTGCAATAGCGTAAACAGGCGAAAGTAGTAAAAACATACCTTCACGACCGTAACGGTTGTCTACCACTTCTAGGTTAAATTTAGAAACAATCCCCGTTGTCGCCATTTGGCCCATACAACCAGTTAGAGAAGATAAACCCAGACCAGCGACAATCGCTACTTTCAACATATTCGATTTCATAGTTACCACCATATTTTAAGGACGCTGCATATTACTCTTGAAGAATATGAAATCCACCTTAAACATGGACATTTGACATAACTTTCACTGTGTTAAGTTTCTGTTTTTATGTAGGTAAATTCCTACCTCATGAGAATAAAGTTTGATTTTTTACGCTTCAGCTCAAATAAGCCTCGGACTAGAGATTACCTATAGACAACCCATCATTAAACCCAGTAATCATTAGATTGATATGCCACAGATCTCACTACTATATCTGAGTATGATGCCATCTTTTCCTGTTCAAATCGTATACAGACAGTTATATATTCCGAGGATTTTGACAAAATATATCACTGGCATTCAAACACTTACACACAACTAACCACCCATCTTAAGAGATATTACAGTCAAAACATCCAAGTTTAAGCCTTTAGGTTAGCGAAAATCAGAATTGTTTGCTGGATCAAACTTTCCGCCAAAGATGTTGAACTGATATTTATAAAATGAATAATAGCCAAAGTTACACAAATGTAACAAAACACAACATCATATAAATATTAATAATATAAACTTCTATTCACAGGCAGGAAAAGCATGAAAAAGCGTAGTTCGCTGGCCTTTTTGGCGAGCATATTTGCAGGTAGCGCTGCAGCATCCAACTTGGATGACAAAATAAATGAAGTCGTCGCACCTATCGTTAACCCTTTTGTAGGAATGATCTTTTCGACTATTCCGTTCCCTTTTACTGACGTACAGGTGCCGTGGATTGTTCTTTGGTTAGTTGTAGCAGCAACTTTCTTTACATTCTATCTTGGCTTCATCAACGTTCGCGGTTTTAAACACGCGGTTCAATTGGTATCGGGTAAGTTCTCTGATCCGAAAGCAAAAGAAGATGGCGAAGTGTCACACTTCCAAGCACTAACAACTGCTCTATCGGGTACGGTTGGTTTAGGTAACATCGCTGGTGTTGCTGTTGCTGTCTCTATCGGTGGTGCGGGTGCAACATTCTGGATGATTCTTGCAGGCCTACTGGGTATGTCGAGCAAATTCGTTGAGTGTGCATTGGGTGTGAAATATCGTAATACAAACCCAGATGGCACTGTCTCTGGCGGTCCGATGTATTACCTAAGCAAAGGCCTGGCTAAGCGTGGTAATGCTGCTCTTGGTCGTACTCTTGCAGTTCTGTTCTCTGTGTTCGCTATCGGCGGTGCACTGGGTGGCGGTAACATGTTCCAGGCTAACCAAGCATTCAAACAGGTTGTAGGCGTAACGGGTGGCGATGCGTCATTCTTTGCTGACAAAGGCTGGTTGTTTGGTCTAATTCTGGCAGTGATTGTCGGTATCGTAATCATTGGCGGTATCAAATCTATCGCGAAAGTAACGGAAAAAGTGGTTCCTTTCATGGCAACCATCTATGTGGGTGCAGCGGTTGTGATCATCGCTATGAACTATGACCGCATTGACGACGCATTCGCGGCTATTTTCAACGGTGCATTCACTGGCGAAGGTATTGCAGGTGGTGTAATTGGTGTGCTTATCCAAGGTTTCAAACGTGCAGCGTTCTCGAACGAAGCCGGTGTTGGTTCAGCAGCGATTGCTCACGCAGCAGTAAAAACCAAAGAGCCAATGTCGGAAGGTTTTGTTTCTCTACTAGAACCATTCATTGATACCGTGGTTATCTGTACGATGACAGCGCTAGTTATCATCATTACTGGTTACCTAGACACAGATACTGGCCTAGCGGGCGTTGAGCTAACTTCTGCGGCGTTCGGTAGTGCGATTAGCTGGTTCCCATACGTGTTGGCAATCGCGGTTGTTCTATTCGCCTTTTCTACTATGATCTCTTGGTCTTACTACGGTCTAAAAGCTTGGACTTACCTATTTGGCGAGAGCAAAACAGCTGAACTTATCTTCAAAGTTAAATTCTGTGCGTTCGTCGTGATTGGTGCGGCAATGAACCTTGGCCCTGTTATCGACTTCTCTGATGCGATGATCTTTGCAATGGCACTTGTGAACATTGTTGGTCTCTACATCCTAGTACCAGAAGTGAAGCGTGACCTAGCAGATTACCTTGAGCGTTTTAACGCAGGTAAAGTGTACAAGGTGCAACAAAAGCAGAACCTGACTCAACAGGCTGACTAATAGAATACCTCGATAGTCCCCATTATCGAGTAGGCAGCAGGCTTCGGCTTGCTGCTTTTTTTGTATATTTTTCTCTTCGATTTAAACAAACCAATGTTTTAGTGTTTATTCACCCAAAAGTATAAAACTCTAGATTGATCGTGAAGCGATACAAAATACCAACATGATCGACCACAACATTGTTCTGCACCCCTCTCTATAAAGTCGCTCCCCCCTCTCTCAATTAAGCAATTTTTAACATTTTGATTACACTTATACATAACCAGCGCATTTGAAATTGTCGTCTGCTTTATCACTCGATTTTAGAGAAAAACATTTTCAGTAGGTTATGACTTAGTAGGTTATTTCAATTTGCGTTAACAGATGTATGAAGTTTAGGTATCTATCTTGGCTCTGAATCGAAACATGATCGCAGGGTCAAAGAACATTGCTAATAGGTGCGATCCACCTTCGCAATATCAAGGAGATAGTAATGAATGTTCAGACACTGCCTATGTTGCGATTTATTGACCACACTGGAGCGTCGATAAACCCTTTACCCTCATGGGCCGATTCCCCCACTCTTGTGCGCTTCTATCAAGATATGATGTTGGCACGTACGTACGACAATAAGGCCGTTGCCCTACAGAGAACAGGCAAACTGGGAACCTATCCTTCTCACTTAGGCGCTGAAGCTTATGGTGTCGCCATTGGCCACGCCATGCACCCTAGAGATGTGTTTATCCCTTACTACCGAGATATGCCCGCCATGTGGGTTCGAGGCATTCCAATGGAGAAAAACCTTCAATATTGGGGCGGTGATGAGCGAGGTAGTGATTTTCATGTCATTCCAAAGGATGGACAGCAAGCAGAACCAAGCCGAGATTTGCCTTTCTGTGTTCCTATTGCGACTCAATGTACTCACGCAGTCGGCGTTGCGGCTGCCCTTAAAATCGAACATCAGCACCATGCTGCATTGGTGACTTGTGGTGATGGTGCAACGTCTAAAGGGGACTTCCTTGAAAGCATCAACTGTGCAGGGGCTTGGAACTTACCTTTAGTGTTCGTCGTTAATAACAACCAATGGGCGATTTCTGTTCCTCGCGCGCTGCAATCTGCTGCCGATTTTCTGTCTGATAAAGCGAAAGGCGCGGGTATTGAGGGCATCACAGTTGATGGTAATGACGTAGTTGCAATGTACGATTGCGTATTGTCGGCATTAGACCGAGCTCGAAAAGGCAAAGGCCCAACACTGATAGAGGCCATCAGCTATCGCTTAAGCGACCACACAACCGCAGACGATGCGAGCCGCTACCGCAGTGATGAAGAGCTAAACCAAGCATGGCAATTCGAGCCTATCGCTCGCCTACGAAAATATCTGATGAATAATGGCCTTTGGGATGATGCGCAAGAACAAGCGTTGCAAGCTTCCTGTAAAGAGCAAGTTGAGCAAGCTGTCGAGCATTATAAGAATTTGCCTCCACAAGCACCTGAAACCGCCTTTGACTACCTTTATGAACATGCCCCTAGCGAACTAAACGCACAACGGGATCAGATCATAAACAAAGCGATTCGAATGCAAGGAGGCAACCATGGCTGAATTAACACTAGTCGAAGCGGTCAACCTCGCCTTGCACCATGAAATGAATACAGACGAGAATGTAGTCGTCCTCGGTGAAGATGTCGGTGAAAATGGCGGTGTGTTCCGGGCGACCGTTGGATTGAAAGAGAAGTTTGGACTCAAACGCGTGATTGATACCCCATTAGCTGAGGCCCTTATTGGTGGCGTATCAGTTGGTATGGCGAGCCAAGGACTTCGCCCCGTAGCCGAATTTCAGTTCCAAGGCTTTGTCTTCCCAGCTTTGGAACATTTGATGTGTCATGCAGCTCGGATGCGCAATCGAACCCGTGGACGACTCACCTGCCCTGCTGTATTCAGAGCCCCGTTTGGCGGCGGTATTCACGCCCCAGAGCATCACTCTGAAAGTATTGAGGCTTTGTTTGCGCATGTTCCAGGGTTCAAAGTGGTTATTCCGTCCTCCCCTCAACGTGCTTATGGCTTATTGCTCGGCGCTATTCGCAGTAATGACCCTGTAATGTTCTTCGAGCCTAAGCGCATCTATCGCACCGTCAAATCTGAAGTGACTGACAACGGGGAAGCCCTGCCACTCGATACCTGTTTTACGCTACGCAAAGGTCGAGATGTTACGTTAGTCACTTGGGGCGCTTGCGTTGTTGAATCGCTGCAAGCGGCCAATGCACTCTCTTCTCAAGGCATTGAAGCGGAAGTGATTGATCTTGCTTCGATCAAACCGATTGATATGGACACAATCCTAAGGTCATTGGAAAAAACAGGGCGATTATTGGTGGTTCACGAAGCGAGTCGAACCTGTGGCGTGGGAGCAGAGATTTTAGCTAGAGTGGCCGAAAGCGCCATGTGTATGCTTAAAGCGCCACCAAAGCGGGTAACAGGCATGGACGCCATCATGCCTTACTACCGAAACGAAGATTATTTCATGATTCAAGAACAAGACATCGTGCATGCAGCAAGAGAGCTTGTGGAGGGTTGGAAATGAAAACATTCTTATTACCAGATCTAGGCGAAGGATTAGCAGAATCTGAAATTGTTGAATGGCATATTCAAGTTGGCGATGAAGTAGAGCTTGATCAAGTGGTCCTCACCGTTGAAACAGCCAAAGCAGTGGTTGAAGTGCCAGCACCCTATTCTGGCGTAGTCATCAGCCGCCACGGCGAAGCGGGAGACATCATCAACATTGGTTCACTGCTGCTTGAAATAGAAGAGCAACCAGAACTTGCCGAAGCCAGCGCCGCTAATGCAGCTCAGAAATCGGATGCCGCCACAGTCGTCGGCAATGTCTCTCAAACCACTCATCAAGTAGAGGTGGACGATTTTTGGATCGGCAGTACCCATACTCCATCAGAAGATACTCCAATTACTGCGCTTCCTTCTGCTCGTCTACTCGCCAAAAAACTCGGCGTTGATATCATCAATGTTCATGGCAGTGGTGCCAACGGGATGATTACCGATGCCGATATCTATGGCGAAGCACGTAAACAAAAACCGGGCACTGAAGTCTTAAAAGGGGCAAGACGAACCATGGTTTCGACCATGTCGGAATCTCATCATCATGTTGCCGCGGTGACGATCACTGAAGAAGCCAGCTTGGCAATGTGGTCTGACACAGAAGATATTTCTGGCCGCCTGATCAAAGCCGTTGTTTATGCGTGTCAGCAAGAGCCTGCGCTTAATGCTTGGTTTGATGCGGAAACCATGACGCGCTGCGTGCACAACAACGTCAATATTGGGATTGCAGTCGACAGTAGTCACGGCCTGTATGTTCCCGTTCTCAAACACGCTAATGAATACCAAACCGATGAGATTAGAGACTGGTTAAACGGCACGGTTCAAGGCATACGCGAGCGGAAGATTGGTAGAGAGAGCCTTCAAAACGGCACCATAACCCTGTCAAACTTTGGGGCGATTGCGGGCATATTCGCAACACCAGTGGTTTCACCGCCGCAAGTTGCCATTGTTGGCGCAGGGCGAATTATTGATCGCCTTACGCTTATCGATGGCGAGCCTAAGATGATCAAAGTAATGCCACTTTCGATCACATTTGACCACCGAGCATGCACAGGTGGCGAGGCAGCAAGGTTTACCAAGAAACTGGTCGAGCACTTACAGAAAGCCGTTCTTTGATGGTGAAACTGTGTGATAGTGAAACGAAAAACGGGAGCGAATTATCGCTCCCTTTTTTATGGCGTTTTACCATCGGTTTTATGGATGTTGAACAAACAGAATCATACCGAATCAATCAACTCAGGAAGTATTTCAAACAAATCTCCCACCAAACCATAGTCGGCCACTTCAAAGATAGGGGCATCGGCATCACTGTTAATGGCAACCACAATACCCGAGTCTTTCATGCCTGCTAAGTGCTGAATCGCGCCAGAAATCCCGATGGCAATATAGAGCTTAGGCGCGACGATCTTACCTGTTTGCCCCACTTGCAGATCGTTGGTAACAAACCCAGCATCCACCGCCGCTCGTGACGCACCAATAGCGCCACCTAGTTTATCCGCTAAGTTTTCGATTAAGGCAAAGTTCTCTTTACTGCCAACCCCTCGGCCGCCTGAGATCACCACCTCTGCACTTGCTAAATCTGGTCTTTCACATTCTGTTGCTTCTAAGCCGATATATTGAGTGCGTATTCCACTAACGTCGGCACCAAGCGTGACAACCTCGGCGTTTCCATCACCTTGCAGTGAGACTTTCTCAAAAGCGGTCGCTCGCACGGTCATCATCTTAATCGCGTCATGGCTTTGGACTCTGGCAAGCGCATTACCGGCATAAATCGGGCGAACAATCGTATCGGCACTTTCTATCTTAATGATGTCAGCCAACAAACCAACATCAAGCAGTGCGGCCGCTCTTGGCATTATATCTTTACCAAAGGTAGTAGCGGGCGCCAAAATATGGCTGTATTCCTTACCATGATGAGCAAGTACCTTTGCTTGAACCTCAGCAAATGGGTGCTCAAACTCTGGCTGTTCCACGAGCAAAATGCGTTCAATTGAGCTCACCGACTGGAGAATTTCAACTACCGAATTGCTTTGATAACCCATCACAAGAAGATCAATCGCCGCCTCACCCAAGTGATCTTGTAACTGATAAGCAGCAGTGATCACCGATAAGGTTTCTGGAGTAAACTGATGATTATTGTGCTGAACAACCACCAAGATGTTTGAATTACTCATGTTCGCCTCCTTAATCAATCACTTTTGCTTCATTGCGTAACTTGTCGACCAATTGCGCCACGTTATCCAGTTTGACGCCCGCAGAGCGTTTCGCCGGCGCAAATGTCTCAAGCAGCGTATGGCTTTGTGCGCATTCAACCCCTAACGATTCCAAACTCAGTTCATCAAGAGGCTTCCGTTTCGCTTTCATGATGTTAGGTAAAGACGCATAGCGAGGTTCATTTAATCTTAGGTCGGTACTTATCACGCTAGGCAATGACAGTTTGAGTGTTTCTAACCCACCATCCACTTCGCGAGTCGCGACAACAGAGCCTTCACTCAGCTCGACATTTGACGCAAAAGTCGCCTGTGGCCAATCGAGCAGCCCTGCTAGCATTTGAGCCACCTGATTATTGTCACTGTCGACGGATTGCTTGCCAAGTAACACTAACTGTGGCGACTCTTGTTCCACTATAGCCTTCAACGCTTTGGCGACAATCAAAGGTTGGCACTCTTGGTCTGACTCGATATGTATCGCTCTATCAGCACCTAGCGCTAACGCCCCTCTCAACTGCTCTTGGCAGACGGCAGCGCCGATAGAAACAGCAACGATTTCACTCACAGTGCCTGACTCTTTAAGTCGAATCGCCTCTTCTACTGCGATTTCGCAAAATGGATTCATGGTCATTTTCACGTTATCGGTTTCGACACCGGAACCATCGGATTTAATCCGCACCTTGGTGTAAGGGTCAATTACTCGCTTGATTGCGACAAGAACTTTCATCATTGCCTCCGCTAAGCCATCTATCTAGTTTGAGCTTAGTAAAGTTTACGTTTACGTCAACTGTAACTATAGTTATTCGTAAAGTGGCTATTCATTACAGACGAGATAAACAAACAGATAGGCAAAGGTAGCAACAGCAACTGTCTGAAAGAGAAGGAAAAGATCATGGAACGAGAAAGCATGGACTTTGATGTCGTTATCGTAGGTGCCGGACCTGCAGGACTTTCAGCGGCGTGTAAACTGGCTCAGCTTAGTCAAGACAATGAGCAAAATCTCTCTATTTGCCTGGTAGAAAAAGGCGCTGAGATCGGAGCGCACATCTTATCTGGTGCTGTCATAGAAACCAAGGCACTCGATGAACTGTACCCAGACTGGGCACAGCTTAATGCACCGTTAAAGACTTCGGTTTGTGAAGACAGCTTGTTCTATTTAACCAGTGAACATAATCACATCAAAGTTCCCAGCATATGTACACCATCTACGCTGCATAATGACTCAAACAATTATGTGGTGAGCTTAGGACAACTATGCCAGTGGCTTGGGGAGCAAGCGGAGCAACTGGGCGTTGAGATTTTCCCCGCTTTTCCAGCCAGTCAGATTTGTTACGATGACTCAGGCAAAGTCACCGGGATCATTACCGCAGACATGGGACTAGATCGCTCAGCTAAACCTAAGCCAACCTACCAAGCTGGTGTTCAACTCAATGCGAAATACACCTTGTTCGCTGAAGGGGCGAGAGGCCACATGGGCAAAGAACTCATCCGTCATTTCGATCTTGATGCTGACTCATTGCCACAACACTACGCGCTCGGCATTAAGGAAGTGTGGCAGCTCGATGCAAGTGCGCCACACTATCAAGCGGGTAAA
Source organism: Vibrio aquaticus (assembly GCF_003970385.1). Taxonomy (GTDB): domain Bacteria; phylum Pseudomonadota; class Gammaproteobacteria; order Enterobacterales; family Vibrionaceae; genus Vibrio; species Vibrio aquaticus. The sequence continues at coordinate 432,105 of NZ_RXZH01000001.1, forward strand.
GTCATTCATTCAACAGGTTGGCCTTTGAGTGAATCCGACAGCACTGGGGGCGGGTTTCTCTATCACATGGGCGATCATAAGGTTGCCGTCGGGCTGATCACCGACTTAAGTTATTCCAATCCAAACGTGAGCCCATTTGAAGAGTTTCAACGCTTAAAACATCACCCGGTTTTTAGCCAACAGCTTCAAGGTGCGGAGCGCATTGCCTACGGAGCAAGAGCCATTGCCAAAGGCGGGCTGTTCTCGCTACCCAAACAGCAGTTCCCTGGAGGGCTGCTGATTGGTTGTGACGCTGGAACATTAAACTCGGCCAAAATCAAAGGGACTCACACTGCCATGAAATCGGGTTTGATTGCCGCCGAAGCAGTCTTTAACGCTATGCTAAACAGCACTACTGAGCCTGATTATGAGAGCGTATTTAAAAGCTCATGGCTGTACCAAGAACTCGACCAGTCACGTAATTTTATTGGTGCCGTTCATCGATTCGGTCCAGTTATTGGAGGAGCGATTTCTCTGTTTGAGCACAACCTCTGGCTAAAAATGACGACTAAGCGTTCAATATGGGACATAAAGCATAAACAGCCAGATCACCTAGCATTGCAAACCTGCGAAGCAAGTAAACCTATCGCCTACCCTAAGCCAGATGGCGTGCTGAGCTTTGACAAAAATTCTTCTGTCTATTTGTCTGGCACCCATCACGAAGAAGATCAACCATGCCATCTTATTGTTAGCGACCGCTCATTGCCTACAGGGCGTCACCTAACTCAATTTAATGAGCCGAGTGTGCGTTACTGCCCAGCCGGTGTTTATGAGCTGATAGAAGTCGATGGACAAACGCAACTTCAAATCAATGCGGCAAACTGCCTGCACTGCAAAACCTGCGACATCAAAGATCCGTCTCAGAATATCCTGTGGCGACCACCGGAAGGAGGCGGCCCAAGTTATTCTTCGATGTGAGCGCTACGCTTGCCTGCTCTATAGTGTCGGTAACGCGAAATCTTCACCAATCATGTGGCGGAACAGGTTCATACGTTGTAAAACCGCATCGAGTTGCTGCTGCTCGATCACCGAGAGCTGATTGAGAGCCAACTCATCGTTAACTTGTCTAAGGTCGCTGTATTCCACAATCTGATTCATGAATCGTAAGCGCCATAGATGATCAAAAATAAACGCCATTTCTCGGTAGGTTTCTGAATCGATTTGATTGGCCGTCAGCATTCCCCCTAGCCTCGCCAAGGTATTGCTGTGGCGGATATCAAGTTTGAGCGCATAGAGCCTACCGAACAATTCAATCGGCCTTAAACACTCTTTGATATTTATCGTCACATCTTTATCCGCCTCCTCAATATTCGGAACGGCATGAGACAAGCAGTGTTGAGCATAGGTCGTTAAGAATGTTGGATTAAGCTCAATCTCGTGTTGTATGTGCGATTGAATCGAATCAACCAAGGATGCCTCGCCATAAGTCGCTCGAATATCAAAGAACACATTTAGTTCAAGGATCGGCTCAGAGCTCGCTTGCTCTATCCATTGGCTAAAGTTGTGTCGCCACTCTTTTTCACTCAAACACCACTGATGATTAGACGCCATGATCAGGCCATCACAATAGCTGTAACCCGCTTGATCTAGCATGGCGCAGACTCGCTCCGCTAAATGCAGGAAGTAACGCCGTGTTGCTTTTAAATCTTTGTCATCGGGTGCTTCAAAGACAATCGCATTATCTTGATCAGAGAACAGCGTCATATCGTGGCGAGCATTGCTGCCAAACGACAAAAAGGCAAACGGAACTGGCGGCTCACCCAACTCATCTATTGCCAACTCAATAAAGCGACAAATCGCTGCATCGTAAGTCGTGCCAATTAATTGTCTAAGATGATCGGGACGAGTTCCCGAAGAGATCATTTCTCGAATCAGGTCAGTTAGACGATTGAGAGACTCAACCACGTGGCTTTGGCTTTCTCCTCGCTCAATATCCGCTACGATACTGAAACTGGTTTTCTGATAATCCGTCAGAGGGTTAACCGAAGCAAAGCCGCCACCATAGACTTTGCGAACAATCGGACGAAACGAAATAACATGCCCTAACTTTTCCGATAAAAAGATCCGCGAGGTACTAAGGATAATGTCTATCTCTCGGCCACTTTTGGTCACAATCTGAGCTTCAAACTCGCTCGGCTCTGTTTCATGACTGAACAGTCTATTGAGATGTTCTAACACTCGCTCGTTGGCAGGTGATTCAGAGAACAGTGACGCCCATATTGATGACGCTTTTAACTCAGTATCGGTATAGCCCAATAATCTGTGTAAGCGGTTATTTGAAAAGATGATCTTGCCGTCTGCTTCAAGGATGTAGCCTTCATTGGAAGACTCCACCAGCGCTTTATAGCGGTTCTTCGCTTCATGTAGTGCCAGTTCGGCTCGCTTGCGTTTTTTCTCAATCGCTTTGGACTGAGTAATGACATAAAGCATGATTGCAACTAAACCGAGAGTAATGGCGAGGAAAATACGAAACAGTGTCTTTTCCAATTTGCTCAACTCATGCTGAACGTCTTCTAAATACACCCCAGTTCCAACCACCCACAGCCAAGCGCCAACACCTTGTACATAGGTCATTTTAGGAGCGGTAATGGTCGGGTCGTCTTTCCATTGCCATTGATACTCTAAAAAACCTTGGTCAAATTGACGAACCAACTTGGTCAGCTCAACAAATATCGCAACTGAGCTACCCTCATTATCCGCTTGATAATCAGTGAGATCTTGGTGGGTTAAGTCATCCCGGTATGGATGCATCACCATAGTTGGGTGCATATCCGTAATGAAGAAGTAGTCCTTATTTTCTGGTCCGTAGCGCAATGATTTGATTTCGTTGATCGCCTGAGACTGCGCTTCTAAGGTCGTGAGTTCGCCCTGCCTTTCTTTGTCTACATAGCTATCAACAATACTCACAGCGGTGGCCGTCAGCTCTTTGAGCATCTGCTTTTTCTGCCCCACCATGGCGCCTTCCACCAGAGGAAGAATCACGTAGAGTATCGCGGTTATAAACAGCAGAACTGCGCACACGGTCGGAAGAATGATTCTCAAGTTAAATCGGCTAAAGCCAGATGAACCTTGATCCTCTTCTTGATTAACGCCGTCGAAATACTCCGCCAATTCGCTTTCATCAAGCACCTTGGCTAAATCATCTTCGCTATCAATATCGTGGTATTTGGCAGTGAACGAGTTGTTTTCGAAATCCACTCGGCTTGGCAGATAACCATGATAGTCATCTCGAATGTGCGCTTCGAACACATCTTTAATTTGCTGATTAGTGTACTTGTCACCGAACTCTTTGATGGCTTCGGATAACGCCTCTTTACAATGACGAAAACGGCGGTGGGAATAAGGATCGAAGTCGACATCGGTTGCGATGGTTTCTCGATGCTCTCGTCCGCTATGATCAAAAAAACCATCAATCCAGAGGTGTATCTCTTCCGCTCTGAGGCCAAATTGACGCTCGGTTCGGTCTGCATGTTCCGATATTTTCATTCGATTTCACTCAACCCTGAGTCATATTAACAAAACAGTCAAAAGCGTGAGGCGCGCTGCACTTTTATAAAAACCCAATCATCTCATCAATCATTAGACCCATTCATTAATTCAAATCAATATTTAGCCAAGGCCCCTTTCCTAGTATGACCCCATCGTTTGGATTTGAATTTTGACGAAATGACCTCGCTGTTGTTTCGTTTTCATCTCCGAAGCAACACTATGTTTTCCCTCTTTATCAATCAGATAAAGGAGCTTGGTAGCGTCTGGGATGTCGTCACGTACTGGTCGAAGGTCAGTATACCAAGTGCAAGCGGAGCCCTAATTGACATGGTGCAACTTCGGGACATTACAAAGGAAGACACGATGTCTAATACAAGTAAGACCTTTTATAGGGATATGCGTAAAAAAGCGCATGAATTTGAAAGCCGAGAGGAGTTCCTCAACCACGATCTAAAAATCATGAGTTTTCGCCGTTGGGGTATTCATTTACCTTCTCGCGATTACAGCATTGAAATCGAAGACTGGGTACCAGCTCTAGCCGCCACGATTGGTAAAGTGGTGATGGTAACCGCGATGGTCGCCGCCTTTGCCGCGCAGTTTGGCCTTTCTCCTGAGTTTGTTGCAGAAAATGTTCGCTATGAACTGCTGATTGCTGGCGCACTGTTTGTGATTCTTTTCTCAGCCATCCTCAACCCTAACGCAAACCTAGCCGGTACTCACGGCCCAATGATCCCACTTATACCGTTAATCGCTGCGGCGGGCGGCCACCCTCTCGCATTGGGTTTAATGGTGTGCGCGTTTGGTTTGATCCTCGCCTTTACCAAAGGGGGATCGAAACTGATGACCCTGACTGGAGTTGGTGTTCGGGGCGGCTTGTTGATTTATCTTGGTGCGGTAGGACTTATCGGTCAAATCAATAAAACCGAGGCGTGGGCATCGAGTACCGATCAAGGCTACATCTCGTTTGCCGTGATTGGTATTACGGTGATGGTTTACGCTTACCTCGCAAAAATTAACAAACGTTGGTTGGCGATTCCACTTTGTTCAGCGTTAGCAGGGATTGTAGCTTATGTATTAGGCGCTGATTTTTCATTTACCACGGAGCCAGGCCTACCACACTTCAGCCCTTTCTATTGGTGGGGTGAAGACACAGGTTGGCAATTAGGATGGCCAAATCTAGAACATTTTATTGCCGTGACGCCTTTTGCCCTGCTTGCGGTTGCGATGTGGTCACCAGATTATCTTGGCCACCGTGTATTCCAAGAGCTTAACTACCCGAAAGAAGCTAAAGGCGTACTGATGGATGTTGATGACACCATGGTCGGTGCTTCGGTTCGCCAAGGTGTGGGTGCTTTACTGGGCGGTGGTAACTTAGCTTCTTCTTGGGGTACCTACATGATCCCAGCGGCGATTGCCAAACGTCCAATTCCAGGTGGCGCATTGCTGACAGGCTTAATGTGTATCGCGGCTTCTGTGATTGGTTACCCAATGGATCTGGCCATGTGGGAACCAGTGCTGCGCGTTGCTCTAATTGTCGGTGTCTTCTTGCCACTACTTGAAGCGGGCATGCAGATGATTCATAAACACAAAGATTCGCTCAGCGCGGGCATTTGTATATTTGCCTGTGCGTTTGTGAACCCTGTCTTTGGTTGGGCAACAACAATGCTGCTCGATAACATGGGCCTAATTGGTGACCATGAACGTGCAAAATCCCTCTCAAATAAAGACAAATACCTAATCCCAGGTGCAGCCTTTATTGTGTGTGTCGGTTCTTTAGCCGTGGTCGGTCAGCTTCCTGGTATTCCGGCTCTAATCGGTCAGTAAATTTGTAGGGGCACAGTGCATTGTGCCCCCAAACCCTCTTCTCGTTGGTTATTTATTCCCCATTTCACCTTCCAACTCCCCCTCTACATTTATAAACACTACAAACAAGACTTGTTAAAAATCACCTCGTTTCATTTCAAACAAGAAACATAAAATCAACATCTTAAAAAAATCCCCTATTTGGTTGAAAAAGAGATTCCAATCACATTTTAATTGGTTATAATTCGCGCCCATTGCGCTTTATGTTGATAAACGCAAACTTAATTTGAAAAAATCGCCTGTTAACCCATCCTCTTTTTTAGAGGAAAAATGAGAAGAAAAATGAGCAAGATTGATAAAGCTATGCGCATCCTACTAGCGGGATTCTGTATCAACCTTTGTCTTGGCATCCTGTATGCTTGGAGTGTATTTAACAAAGCACTAGTGACTGAGTCTGGCTGGAGTGCAGCTGAAGCATCTGCACCTTACGCAACTGCAACTATCACATTCTCTATCTGTCTTCTTGTTGCAGGTATCCTTCAAGACCGTATGGGTCCACGCATGATCCTTATCCTTGGTACTGTTCTAACAGGCCTTGGTATGATCGCATCTGGCTTTGTTGATACTCCAATGATGCTAAACATCACATTTGGTGTTATCACAGGTGCTGGTATCGGTTTTGGTTACGCATGTCTATCTCCTTCTGCTATGAAATGGTTCCACGCTTCTAAGAAAGGCATGGTTAACGGCATCATCGCGGCAGGCTTTGGTCTAGCAGCTATTTACCTAGCTCCGCTAACAGCTTCATTGATCGATTCAATGGGCATCCAAACAAGTTTCAAAGTTCTTGGTGCTGGTATCCTTGCAATCGCAGTTCCTCTAGCAGCAACAATCAACAACCCACCAGCGGGTTACGCACCAGCAGAGCCTAAAGTAAAAGAAGGCCAAGCTCCTAAAGCTGTTAAGAAGTCTGAAGACCTTAACTGGAAAGCAATGCTTAAAACTCCACAGTTCTACTCACTATGGATCATGTACGCATTCGCAGCTTCTGTTGGTCTTATGATCATCGGTAACATCACGACTATCGCAAGCGTTCAAGCGAACCTGCCAAACGCTGTTTACCTAGCGTCTATCCTAGCGATCTTTAACTCTGGTGGCCGTGTTGCTGCAGGTATGCTTGCAGACAAAATCGGTGGCGTACGTACTCTTCTTCTAGCGTTCGTTCTACAGGGCATCAACATGGTTCTGTTCGCAACGTTCAAGACTGAGTTCACGCTAATCATCGGTACTGCAATCGCAGCGATCGGTTACGGTACTCTACTAGCGGTATTCCCAACACTAACTGCTGAGTTCTATGGCCTGAAGAACTACGGTACTAACTACGGTGTGCTTTACACATCTTGGGGTATCGGTGGTGCAATCGGCGCAGCTGTTGTTGGTTTCTCAATGACTGCTGGCGAAGGTTACGGCCTAGCGTACACAATCTCTGCAGTTATGATGGCTGTGTGTATTGTTCTAGCCTTCATCACTAAGCCTCTGACTGAAGCGAAAGTGGCTGAGCTGAAGAGCGCATAATCGTTCCAATTTCGATGCGAAAGGCTTACCCTAAGTGGTAAGCCTTTTTTGTATCTAGGGTCCGTAAACTCATAATGATGCCTGACCAAATTGAACTCGCGCCAGACTACTATCTTGATAACTTTCTTAAACTCACCCAGCATGCCAATGACTGGTATTTAGACTTTCTGACGGATTCGGAACTCTCTTGGTTATCACGATTTGATGCAATAACTCATCCAGCTAAGTGCTTGCTGGTTCGATTGTTATCTCGTAAAGGCTGTTGGTTTCGCTCAGACAAACTCAACTATACTGAAATCCCTCGTCTAGACTCTGCCCTACTTGAGCTGCAAAGCCATGGTTTCATTCATATTAATGGCAAAGTATCGCAGCGCTTATTAGCAGAAACGCTCTTAACCAAAACAGAACTTTGCACTCTGTTTTCGGTATCAAACAAATCTCTGCGTAAAGAACTGCTTCTGGCAGAATTGAGTGACGATGATTTTGACCAGTTCAGTTCGCTCAATTTCGATGTCATCGAACTACTCGATCCTCAATTTATCGAAGTTCTCTTAACTTTGTTCTTTGCCAATACCCATCAGGACCTTAGCCAATTTGTCCTCGATGATTTGGGCCTCAACCGCTTTGAAGATTACCAGCTTAGCCAACAGCGTCGCTTCTTTCAGTCTCGTTCCCAAGTTGATCAACTCTTATCTCTCGCCGAGATTCAATCTCAGTACCTGAACGGCAATCGTAAAGAAAGCGTGGAGCTGCTTAGCTTGCTAGAAGCGCTGCCTCAAAACATCGAACACCCGTATATCGCAAGAAAACGTCAGCATTTGATTAACGATTTAGCGAGAGACCTAGAAAGACTCGAACTGTTTTCAGACGCCTTACATTGGTTTAGGCAAACGGATCTTCCTCCTACACTGGAACGCCAAGCTCGTATTTACGATAAGATTAATGATATCAACGGGATGAGTGACATTGTCACTCAAATGCTTGAGCAGCCGCATGACGTTGCAGAATACGAAGTAGCGCTAAAACTGAAGCAGCGGTTAAGGCGGAAGCTTGGTGAAAAAGTCCCTCGTCCACCCAAACCAAAACTGGATGAATATCATCTCTCGTTGGATCATTCTTCCCAACGAGTCGAACTGGCAGTAAAGCAACATTTCGAAAACCTCGGCTATCAAGTGTTCTATGCTGAGAATGCGTTGCTCAATGGTCTATTTGGTCTCACTTTCTGGGATGCCATTTTTGCCCCTATTGAAGGTGCTTTCATTAACCAATATCAGCATCAACCGCTCGATCTGTATCACTCTGATTTTGGAAAAAAACGTGACTCTGTAATTCGTCAGGCGTTAGCAACATTAGAAGCAGGCGGTTTATCAACACTGAACCAGACCTATAGTGATAAAATCGGGATCAGCAACCCATTCGTTCATTGGGGAGCGTTTGATCAATCACTATTATCAGCCTGTATTGAGTGTATGCCTGCTTCGCTCGTCTCCGAGCTATTTAGCGTGATGCTGACCGACCTAAAGCTCTACCGAAACGGCATGCCTGATCTTATGCTCTTCAAAGACGGGCAATATGAGTGGGTAGAAGTCAAAGGCCCTGGTGACAAATTACAAGACAATCAATGGCGTTGGATCGAGCGATTCTTAACGTTAGGCGTCAATATGAAGGTCTGCTACGTAAAAGCGCTATAAATTCACCAACAATTTGTAACAAATCCATATATTTCATTGAAACAACAAATCCTTTTATTGATAATAGTTGTCATTATCAATAAAAGGATTTTCTATGTTGGAAAGTTACTCAAGCTCCGCTTACTTTGGCCAAAGTAACATCAGCGAGCAACCAACAGCAGCAAGCCCCAGAATCTTATTGGTTGAAGATGATGCATTACTCAACGACCAACTCACGGCTCTGCTCACCAAACAACAGTATCAAGTGACTAACCTCAATTGTGGCGCGCTGGCATTAAGTACCTTGAGCCAACATCAATTCGACTTAGTGATTCTTGATATTAACCTGCCTGAAGTCGACGGATTTGGCCTGCTCAACTACATTCGAGCTCACTCCACTACCCCGGTAATCATGCTGACTGCTTTTGGCGCAGAAGAACATCGCATTCGAGGCTTACAGTATGGCGCTGACGATTACATCAGTAAGCCGTGCAACTTCACGGAAGTCAGCTTACGTATCGAAGCCATATTGAGACGTTCAGGGTTTAACGCCAATACCACTTCAAGCCGCTACTTAGAACATCGTGAGCTTAAGCTTGATCGTCATGAATATGAAGTCACAGTCGATGGTTGCCGAAAAGTCACCTTAACCCCCATTCAGTTTAAGTTGCTGTGGACCTTGGTCCAGAATCACGGTTCAGTACAAAGCAAACCTTACCTCTATCAAATGGTGCTAGAGCGAGAGTTCAGTCCTTATGACCGCAGCTTAGACATGCATTTAAGCCGCATTCGCAAAAGCTTAGTCAACTTAGGTATGCCTCAAGATCGCATTCAAACCATGCACGGAAAAGGTTACATAGTCCGATGAAAAAACTACTCTTTTGGCGCTTATTCATCGTGCTTGCATTAGGTGGGGTGATCTTTTTTTCTTTACTACACAGCGCCGCTATCTTGTCCAACGAGAAGATGAGTTACCTCGACCAACAGCATCAACAAGAGATTCTCGATTGGGGCCAACACGCTCAAACCTTATTGTCTGACGGCAAATATGATGAGCTCAATAAGTGGGTCAACGATCTCGCGATTCAAGAAGATACTTGGGCGACCGTAGTGCGCTCTCAAATAACGGTCGTGAGCGGTAATCTTCTTAACCAACGCTTTTGGGACGGCTACGGAATTGGTCGCAACGTAGGGTGGAAAATCCATCTCGACTTTCCAGATAACCCAATAATGGAAGTGGCATTAACCCCCTCTGATTACCATTTTCTGATCAAACTTCCTGCACGAATGCGACCTGGTACCTATATGTCGCATGCGTTTTGGTTCTTCCGTGTGATTGTGCCGTTTGCTGCATTCCTCGCATTGACGATCTATTTATACCGATACGTTATGACGCCACTCAATTATTTCCACAAAGCGACGCGTGAGTTTAGCCGTGGCAACTACGATTCTCGAATCGGCAACCATTTAGTGTTAGGTAATGACGAGCTTAGCCAGATTGCACAAACCTTCGATAAAATGGCCGAGCGCACATCGAATGTCATCAATCATAACCGCAACCTCATCGCTGAAATGTCTCATGAGATCCGCACCCCTCTCGCTCGAATTGAAATGGCGATTGATTGTGCTGAGAACCAAATCGACACCGCCACCATGCTGCAACGTATTCGGCATGAAGTGTTCACGATGCGCCAGATGGCCGAAGATACTCTTACTCTCGCGTGGCTTGAAAACGAACAGCCAAACCTAACCGATGAGTCTTTCGATTTGTCCGAGCTGATTGAAACCATCGTTGAAGATGCGCAATTCGAGTATCCAGATAGACGCATTCAACTCGATCTACCTGAGCATCTCCCATTGCATCACTCGAACCAGAGAGCGCTTGCCCAAGCGATCGAAAACATTGTTCGCAATGGATTAAGGTACACGCCTGCGGGTGAAGCTTTGATCATTCGCTGTGACATCCAAGATCAAGATATGACGATAACCATTACCGACTCGGGCCCAGGTCTTGACCCACAGTTCCAATCCGCCATTTTTAGACCCTATTTTAAAGCTGATAACCAAACAGGGGCACGCAAAGGGTTTGGCGTTGGACTGGCGCTCGCCAAAAGACATATTGAAGCGGTTAAAGGGTCTATTTCAGCACGCAATAACACCAAACGTGGCTTAGATATGGTGATTCAGTTACCTGTTTAATACCGACTGAAGCAAGTGGAGCAATAACGCTCCACTCCCTTTTCACCCTTACATTCACCAAGTGTATTAAATCCATTTGTAACAGTTGTAAAACTGATTTACTCCAGTGCGTTCCGACCGCAAAATCTCGCTCGATAATAATTCTCATTACCAATGGAGTTTACGGTCAAATGGATACCGTTTTTAAATTAAGCCCAATCGCTTTATTAGTTATTTCACACGCCGCGAGTGCCGCCCAAGAACCTGTCGAGACAATCCAAGTTGTTGGTCAGCAGCTTGCTGGCGTTGATAGTGTGATTACCGCCGATGATCTAGATAAGCAACAAGCGCAAGATCTTAACGATATTTTCCGTAAAGATGCAGAAGTCAGCGTTGGTGGTTCTTCTGGTATCTCTCAGAAGATTTACGTACGTGGTCTTGAAGATACCATGCTTAACATCTCGATTGACGGCGCGGAGCAATCAGGCAGCCTCTTCCACCACCAAGGTCGCCTGTCGATTGAACCAGAGCTTATCAAACAAGTGAACGTCAGCGCAGGTGCCGGACGAGCAACGAATGGCCCTGGGGCATTAGGCGGTGCGATCCAATTCAAAACCAAAGATGCTCATGACTTACTTAGCCCAACGGAACGTTTTGGCGCATTAGTGAAAGGTGGCTACTACAGTAATACTAATGGCTATAAAGTATCGACGAGCCTGTACGGTGAAGTCACAGATGGCCTAGGTCTGCTTGCTTCATTTAGCCAAGTTGAAGGCGACAACATTGAAGATGGTAACGGTGAAGAACAACCATACACCAAAACCGATCAGCAAATGGCGTTAATCAAGCTATCGGGCGACATCAATGATAAGAACTATGTGTCACTGAGCTACGACTATCGCAATGACGACAATACCCGTCTTAACCGCCCACACTTTCAGCCAAGCTTTAAAAACGAACCTTTGGCGCAAGAGACTGATCGTCAAACCATTACCGCAAACCACGTATTCCGTTCAGGTAGCTACCTAAACTTAGATTCTTCTCTATACACAACCGACAACCGCATTGCGCATAACGATCACCCTAAATGGGGCACCAGTGACGGCACAATCAATACGGTTGGCGCAAAAGTATTTAACACTGCCCATGTTGGTTTGCACACGCTTATTGCCGGTGTCGATTACAAGAAAGACAAGTCTGAATTTGAGACCAACTATGCGGGTAAACAAAACCATACTGAAGAAGGTACTGTTTACGGCCTGTTTGTTCAGGATGATTGGCAGCTAACCGATGCACTACTTCTAAGTGCCGGCGCTCGCTACGATTGGTATGAACTGACCGATAATCTAGATCAAGAGTTTGACTCAAGCGGCTTTAGTCCAAACGTTGGCATCAATTACCAAGTGACTACTGGGCTTGAGCTATTCGCTAGTTACTCAGAAGCGTTCCGTGGTCAGCAGATTAAAGAGCTGTTTATTATCGACTACGCTGCAAACGCTGAAGACCGAGGTCCTGAGCGCGCGAAAAACACCGAACTGGGTGCCAAGTTTGCGTACAGCGATTTCTATGCAGGCATTACGCTATTTGACAGTACGATTGAAGACGTCGTTGCGAGCGATGGCAGTGCTTACACCAACGTCGGTGAGCTAGTCACTAAAGGTCTTACGGCTTACATCGGTTACTCAATCGACCAAGTTAATGCTCGTCTAAGCTACAACCAATCAAACCCTGAACTTAACGGTGTGCCACTAAGTGATGAGGACTCTACTCTAGGGACATCTATTGGTGATACCTGGGTGCTTGATGTCAACTACATTGCCAATGATGAACTGTCTCTTGGTTGGAACGCACGATTTGTTGAACGCCTAACAGACGTTGCCGACCCAACGGTTCACCCAGAAAAACCAGGCTATGGCGTGCATGATATCTACGCTCAGTGGATCCCGCTTACCGAGCAAGACCTGACACTTACCCTATCGGTTAAAAACGTGTTCGATAAATACTACTTTGACCACGCATCATACATGGCATACATCGGCAGCCCTATTGCTCAAGGCTATGCGAGCGCGGGCCGAGATGTACGCTTTAACGTTAGCTACGCATTCTAAGGAATTGAGATGAAAAGTACCTTGTTAGCACTGACGTTCGCACTCATGAGTTTAGTCGCGAGCGCCACCACCATTACGGTTGAACACCCAATGGGAACAACCACGCTTGAGACCAAACCGGAACGCGTCATCGTACTGGGCATGGATACTCTTGATGTACTGGATAGCTTGAACATTGAGCCAGTCGGAGTGGTAAAAGCGCCAATGCCTCAATACTTAAACAAGTATCAAGACGATAAGTACCCAGCAGTGGGTTCCCTGTTTGAGCCAGATTTTGAAACCATCTTCACGCTTAAACCGGATCTGATCATCGCCAGTAATCGAAGCTCAGAATCGTATGAAGAACTATCAAAGATTGCACCGACCGTGGTGTTTATGGCTGATTCAAAGAACTATTGGCCAACGACTCAAACAGCGTGGCGCATGATGGGCGAGATTTTTGAAAGGCAAGATCATATCGAAAAGCTCATCGCACATAAGCAAAAGCAAATTGATTCGATTCAGCAGTTCACAGCAGATCATTCGACCAAAGTCATGTTGGTCATGACCAATGGTGGCAAGCTTGCAACGTTTGGGGCGAATTCTCGTTACAGCGCTATCTATGATCTGTTTGGCTTTAGTGAAACGGTCTCAAACAGCGCTGACAAGAACCATGGTGATTTGATTAGCTACGAGTACATAGCAAAAGCGAACCCGGAGAATCTGCTTATTCTCGACCGCGATCAAGCAATTGGTCGTGATTCAGGCGAAGCGTTCCAAAAGCTGAATAATTCGCTAATTAATAAAACAACGGCGGCGAAAAATGATGATATTTATTATCTTAACCCGCAAGCTTGGTACATCTCAGCCAGCGGGATTAAAGCCACCCAGTTCATGATCGATGACATGCAGAAAGTCGTGCAATAACGGGGTTATTGATTATGAAACTGTTTGGTTCGAACAATGAACTTGTTTGGATCAACAAAGCGATGAAAAGCTGGGTGCTCGGTGGTATAGCCGGTCATCCAGCTTTCTCTTCCCGTCATTGGGTAATCTTCTGGTTTACCTAAACGAATAGAAAAATGAAGGTGCGGCACCGCTCCAATACCATAACCCTCGTTAGTGTCAGCGATATAGCCGATCAATTGGCCTTTCTTCACGCTATCCCCTTTGTCCACCAGCCAACGCTTTGCTGAAACATGACCATAAAGAGAATAGATGCCCTCTCGTTCATGCTGAACGATAACTAAGCCGCCATACGCTTCTTGATAGCCAGAGAAATAGACGATGCCATTGGCCACTGCATACACAGGGTCCCCCGGAGACGCATAGTAGTCAGCCGCTGAATGATACAAGTTGGGAAATCGAGCCACTTTACCAAACTCAGCATAGTCTTGGATCATGCCCGATTTAGGCATCGGCAGTGCAAAAGCTTCACTGCTGCTTGCAATCGCTTTATCAACATCTGATTCTAAACTTTGCTCTTGCTGAGCGACCTTTACTCGTTCGTTCTCTGTGTTCCATTTAGCAAAAATCAGTGTCGCGACAACCAAGGCTGCGCAGCCTATTATCTTCCATCGATTCAACATAACTTCCTCCTAACTCTGCTTCAGTTACCCTACTTAACTGGCCTTACAGAGCAAGCCTTCAAACATCAGGATGCGACTCAAGGCATTCTCTTTCTCAGAAGAATGAATGGTGTTTTATTTTCTAAACGTCTATCCTTTACAAACATAATAAAATCAAAGAATAGAGCCAATTTGAGCAATGAATTTTAGAACCATTATGCTAGCCGTTATCGTCATGCTTTTTGCAGGCTGTGCGACGTATGCAGGACTCAATTACGATCAACTTTTTGGTGAAGCTGAGGTCAAACAGCGCACCACTCAGTTAGATACCCCTCAAAGTGATTTCTTCTTGTCAGAAGTAAAGCCGATCATCGACAAGCGCTGCGTGGTCTGTCACGCCTGTTATGACGCGCCGTGTCAGCTAAAGATGTCATCAGTAGAAGGTATTGACCGTGGTTCAAGTAAAGAATTGGTTTATCAAGGCACTCGCTTGACTGCGGCTACGCCAAGCCGTCTATTCGAAGATGCAGACACCACCGAGCAGTGGCGTGAATTGGGCTTTCACCCAGTCTTAAACGAACGTATTCAAACCCCAACGGCCAACTTAGAAGCCGGTTTGGTTGCTCGTATGTTGATGCAAAAAGAACAGCACCCTCTTCCTGAACAACCTCAGTTGGAAGGGTTCGATTTTGCTGTCGATCGTTCACAAGTCTGCCCAACGATTGAAGAATATGATCAATACGCTCAAGACTACCCAACATGGGGAATGCCTTACGGGATGCCAAATCTGGACAGCCGCGAATACGCAACACTCATGGACTGGCTACAAAATGGTGCAATCATGAATGCACACATTCCATTAACCCTAGAACAGCAAGCTTTGGTCAACGAATACGAAACCGTATTGAATAAAGGCTCTCGTAAAGTTCAGCTGACCGCTCGTTATATCTATGAGCATCTGTTCTTATCTCATCTCTATTTTTCTGAGCTCAATGAGCCAACCCCACGCTTCTTCACATTAGTGCGTTCAAGCACTCCACCAGGCGAACCGGTAAAACGTATTACGACACGTCGACCATACGACGACCCAGGTATTAACCGAGTCTACTACCGACTGCTCCCTGAACAAGGCACGATCGTTGATAAAACGCACATGCCATTCGCGCTTAATGAACAACGTATGCGTGACTGGAAAGAGTGGTTTATTGATGCAGACTACGACGTGGCGCAACTGCCGAGTTACGATCCGCAAATCGCTGCGAATCCAATGAGTGCATTCATTGAATTGCCTGTTCAAGCACGCTTTAAGTTCATGTTGGATAACTCCCAAAACACCATTAACGCCTTCATTAAAGGCCCTGTGTGTCGTGGTCAACTGGCACTGAATGTTATTAATGATCGCTTCTGGGTGTTATTTATCGATCCTGACAAAGCCAACATACCTGAGGTCAATGAGTTTTACCGCTCTCAAGCCGACAACTTAAAACTGCCTGGAGAGCTTGAAAGTAACACGGTGCCAGTCACCAATTGGGTAAAATATTCGCGTCAACAAGCTCGATACCTCGAAGCCAAGTCCGAGTTTATCAACCAGTGGTTTAAAGATGGCCAGTACTTAACGACCGATGTACTTTGGACCGGTAATGGGACCAATCCAAACGCCGCCCTAACGGTATTTCGTCACTTTGACAGTGCATCGGTTGTGCAAGGCTTAGTGGGAACCCCTCCGAAAACCGCGTGGATTCTAGATTACGCACTGATTGAACGTATTCACTATCTGCTTGTTGCGGGTTTTGATGTTTACGGTAACTTTGGCCACCAGCTGATCACCCGCATGTTTATGGATTTCTTGCGTTTAGAAGGTGAAAGTAACTTTGTCGCTTTGCTCCCGCGTGACGTTCGCCACAAAGAGCAGTCGAGCTGGTATCAAAATCAAAGCTCACAGATGAGTGATTTCTTGCAGCGCAACGTCAAGCCGTTTGATCAACCGACCCAAGTGCCGTATCAAACGGATGATCCAAAATCTGAACTCTACGATATGATCAAAACTCAGCTTAGCCCAGTGCTCAGCAATCGTTATGACATCGAACAAACCGGCTTGAGCAAGCAAAATGAGTCATTGCTACGCAGCATTAATCACATCAAGGGCGAAGGACTCACCTACATTCCGCAAATCGTTATGTTGATGATTACGTCGGAACAAGGCGAAGATCAGTTGTTTACTCTGCTTCACAATAACGCTCACACCAATATTTCGAGCCTGTTTGATGAAGAGAGCAATCGCGATCTAAAGAATGATGATCTGACGTTAGTGCGTGGTGTGATCGGCAGTTACCCAGCTGCGTATTTATCCCTATCGGAGAAACAAATTCCCCAATTGGTGGATAGGCTGAAAAATATTAAGACAGAGGAAGATTACGTTAAGCTATTGGATGCCTTTGCAATTCGTCGAAGCTCTCCAGACTTCTGGCCATTTAGCGATCGTGTTCATCACTGGTACCAGCAAAATCAACCTATCGAATTTGGCCTCCTTGACTACAATAGATTTGAGAATAGGTAATTCGTTCAACAGCGCATAGTAGGGATGCGGGAGGACATTATGGGTATCAACGACAGTATTAGAGCACTAGAGCAGCAAATTTATGTCGCTTGCTCAGAAGGTGATTACGACGCAGTGACAATGTTAGAACACCAACTCGATAGCTTACGCAATAAAGCTGAGCATCCTTTTGATGATGACCCATATGCCCCGGAAGGTAAGATCTTCCCTGAAGACGATTGGTTCTAAGCTAACATTACCCCCATAAAAAATGCCAGTCAGTTAAACTGACTGGCATTTTTGTTGTTAAAGGGCTTCGTAGTTAAGGGACTTTTTATTCAAGATCTATGAAAAAGCCTGACTTAAAATGGATGGTTTGCCAATTGGTTACTCTCTTCCAACATCTTCTCTGCGACATATTTGTGGGTTGCCGTCGTTGGATGAGTGACATCCCAGAAGACAAACTTGTCTGCCCCTTCATACGCACATTCTGAACGCAGCGGATGGTTATATAGGTAATCAGCCGCTGAGGAACGGTTAATGTCTAGACACGCTTCACTCGCATTTACAAAGCCATGCGCTTGCGGATCAGAAACTAAGCTTTCAAACAGTGCGTTGGTATCATGCAGCGTAATGGTGTATCCCTGCGCGCTATAGTATTCAACCTGCGCCTTGATAAACGCATTCATTTCCAAAATCTTTGCGCGGATTTTCTCTATCTCTTCTTGCGTCGAATAGGTAAATTGAGGCGCTCGCGTTGCATCCGGTAATGTCATCAGTAAAAAGTGTTGCGCACCGGCATCTGTCAGGCGAATAAGCGCTTCAGCATAATCCGACTTCACTTCAGCGACGCTACGGCCGTAATTCATGAAGTCATTCAGACCAAACTCCAACGTAAACAGTGTATTTTCAGGCTGGTAGTTCTTAGCTAACTTAACGTAAGTGAGGTAAGAGCTCACCTGATCACCGACTCCTGTTAAAGCGATATACTGGTTCTCGCCCGCCGCGCCACCAACCGCCCAGTTGTATAGAGGCAAGTTCTTCGCTTCGGCAATATATTCGGTCCAGACAAACCCATTAGAGAAGTGGCCTAAGAACCAACTGTACGGATTAGGAAAACGCCACTGTGATGCGTTAAAGATGTTGCCGTTATCGGACAAGCTATCGCCAAACGCTACGATTTTGTTGATTTGCTGTGCTTGAACGACGGAATCGTTACTCCATATGGTGTGATTGTATGAGAAGCGATTATCTGCAGCATAGAAAGTGATGTCGGCATTTTCATTCGCCAGGTCTAAAGTTTGTTCGCAGCGTTCTTTAATCACGTTATTGGCCGTGTCTGTATAGAACATGTTTTTGAAAGACACCGAACTCCACCAATAGCCATCCAACGTAAAATAACTGCCGTCTGGGTTTTCTGCCCACTCCCAATCAGTCGCGGAGTCATCGTTTGAATAGCTAGTGCGGTACCAACAGCGAACGTAAGTATAAGTTTGCTTGCTTTGCGCACTAACAACCTGCGCTGGAGAGATCATTTCAGGCGTTATTAGCTCTTCTGAAGCTGAAGCAAATGAGAGTGGTAATAAAGCACTCAGTAATGTCATGGTTCTTTTCATAAGATTCCCGCTCTTTGTTTAATGAGAAAAGATCTCATCTAAGAGCACAGTTTCTGACTATTTACTCTAATTCGTCAATTATCCACGCCTTCTATCTATCAGCTTTGTAACCAAGATCGACTTTCAATAGATTTAGTAAATATCGTTCTTTTACTCTAAAAATAGAATATTTACTCAAATTAATTAACTAACAATGCGATTAAACACTATTAAGTAATTGCTTTATAAGGATATTTAAACAAACCTTGTGTTAACAAAATGTGTTTATTTGCTGATCTTTTGTTCATTTCAATACATTCAGGACACAAATATATTGGCATTTACCAACAAGTGATCATAGCTATGTTGCTCGTTTAAGTTTTATAAAATGAGAATTAATTAACAACAAGTGAATAGAATTGTCTCAAAAGGAATAAGACAAAATGCATCACATAACAAATACAATAAAAGGCTTGTTTTCCACTACTGCTGTTGCGGTAGCGGTAACACTACCAACGTCAGCTTACGCTTCTTTATCAGGGTTCGATGAATCCAAACTACCAACGAAGTACATCGTTAAGTTCAAAGAAGATCCTTCTACTCCATCAGCTATGAGTCGTAGCCCGTTTTACGGTCCTCGAATCGTGCAAGAGTCAGTGTTAGAACAACTTGACGCTAACAAAGTAGAAAAACTAGGTGACCAATCGATATACAGTATCGAAATCGACTCAGCGAACGTAACTCAACTGAGTAACCGAAGTGACGTTGAATATGTGGAGGTAGATCCACCTCGATACCTATTGAGTGAAACTGTCCCTTGGGGCTTTACTGCCGTCAATGCGCAATTACTGGACGACTCAAACGCAGGTAATCGCACGGTTTGTATCATTGATTCGGGTTACGACTTATCGCACAACGATTTAAGTGGGAACAGAGTCACGGGTACTAACGATAATGGTACAGGTTCATGGAGTTCACCGGGTAACAACAATGCACACGGTACTCATGTAGCAGGCACAATTGCGGCCATCGCTAACAACGAGGGCATCAAGGGTGTGATGCCGAATCAAAATGTAAACTTGCACATCGTGAAAGTGTTTAATGAGTCAGGCTGGGGTTACTCATCGAGTTTGGTTAAAGCAATCCAAATCTGTGCTGACAATGGTGCGAATGTGGTTAACATGAGCCTAGGTGGCAGTCAGTCGAGCGTGACCGAGAAGACGGCACTGCAACGTATCTATGACCAAGGTGTCCTGCTGATTGCGGCGGCTGGTAACGATGGTAATACCGCACATAGCTACCCTGCGTCTTACGATTCAGTCATGTCAGTTGCGGCGACAGATAACAACAATGACCATGCGGCGTTTTCTCAAGCCACCGATCAGGTCGAAATATCGGGCCCCGGTGTCGCCATCCTATCAACGGTGACTGTTGGCGAGGGTAAACTCTCTGATATCAAGCTTGACGGCATCAGCCAGTTTGATATTGGTATCGTCCCACACAATCGCTTAGTCCAGCGTTCAGGGAGCTATCAATCAGAACCGATTTCAGGCTCAGTGACGGCACCACTAGGTGTGTGCGATAACACTAGTGGAAGCTTTAACTGTGGTGATATGACCGACAAAATTTGTTTGGTTGAACGTGTTGGAAACCAAGGTTCAGGTAGCTATCCGGAAATCGATGCCGTGCAAGCTTGTTTTGACTCAGGTGCGCGAGCGACTATTGTTTACAGTAACAACGAGTTGCCTGGACTACAAAATCCTTTCCTTGTCGACACCAACGATAGCGCACGCATGCTATCGGTCACCGTTGATCGTGAGTTTGGCCAACAGCTTCTCGCCTATTCTGGACAGGAAATATCGGTTTCCACTACCCTTGGTGAAGACTACGAATATTACAACGGCACTTCCATGGCGACCCCGCATGTTGCCGGTGTTGCTGGTTTAGTATGGAGTTACCACCCAAGTTGTACTGCAACGCAAATACGCAGTGCGCTGACAGAAACCGCAGTCGACATTGACATCTCAGGACGCGATAATCGAACGGGTCATGGTTTGGTCGACAGTGATGCAGCGGTTGATTACCTAAACCAATTTGGTTGTGAAGGTAACGGCAACGGTGGTGGTGCCACTGATAGCTTTGTTAACGATAGCGCGGTTTCCATTCCAGATAACAATAGACGTGGTGTAACCAGCGACCTTTATGTCGATCGTATTGGCGATTCCGGTGTAGTCACTGTTTCCATCGATATCAGTCATACCTACATTGGAGATCTGAAAATTACACTCATATCTCCAGAAGGTGGACAAGTCGTCCTACACGACAATACTGGTGGCAGCGCCAACAACATCCAGAATAGTTATCAAGTTGATTTCACAGGCTTTGTATCTGAGGGAGCTTGGCAGCTAAAAGCCGTTGATAGCGCAAGACGAGATGTCGGCACAATTAATCGATGGTCACTTACTTTTCCTTAAGGAGTAAGAATCTCTATGGTCAATAAATTCATCCTATGTTCAGTGCTGCTTTTGGTTGGTATAACTGGCTCAGTATTCGCGAATAGCCAAGGTTTTTCTTTTCCAGGCAACAAAGAAGAAAACCTAGAGCAAGCACCATCGCGATACTTTGTGAAATACCTTGATGGTCAAGAGCATGAAGCCCGTATGCTTATCACTCAAGCAGGCCTTAACATCGTTGATGAGCTACCAAAAGATCAGGTACTGGTTGTCGAAGGAGATCTTAAACAAGTTAAAGCGCTCGTTCACGGCTCACCTATTGAATACACCGAACCCGTGCCAATAAGAAATCTATTGTCTCAGTAATCGTAAAGGCGAACATTGCGTTCGCCTTTTTTTCAATTGCTCTACCCTCTGTAATGTTTTGATTTCGATCAGGTGTACAACGTATAATCCCCCGCATACTACGTTTGACCACCATTCCTGCTTTACAACAACAAATTTATGTCTATTATCCGCAAGCAAACGTTTGCTTAACTTAAAACACGTCCACTTTGAGGGTTTTATGCTGTCTGATATTGAAATCTGTCGAAACACTCCATTACAGCCCATTGCTGATGTCGCTCAACATATTGGGCTTGAAGCCCATGAGTACACCAGCCAAGGTCTGCATAAAGCCAAAGTGAAACTATCTAGCCTCAAGCGTCTAGAGGGCAATACAGCGGGTAAACTCATTGTTGTCACAGCGATCACGCCAACGCCGCTGGGTGAGGGAAAAACCGTCACCACTATCGGCCTTGCGCAAGGCTTAGCAAAACTCAATCAGTCAGTCATGGCTTGTATTCGTCAGCCATCAATGGGACCAGTCTTTGGCGTTAAAGGCGGTGCTGCGGGTGGTGGGTATTCTCAAGTCGCTCCAATGGAAGAGCTTAACCTGCACCTCACTGGTGATATTCACGCAGTGACCGCAGCGCACAACCTTGCAGCCGCGGCGATTGATGCTCGTATTTATCACGAGCAGCGTGGCGGATATCAAGAATTTGAACAACGTTGTGGGCTAAAAGCACTTAAGATCGACCCTCAATCTGTGGTGTGGAAACGCGTCATGGATCATAACGACCGAGCCTTACGCATGGTCACTGTTGGTCAAAATGAAGCGGGTAAAACCATTAACGGCTACCAGCGTGAAGACGGTTTTGATATTTCGGCAGCGTCAGAACTGATGGCTATCTTAGCGCTAGCAAAAGATCTGAAAGATTTACGCCAACGCATCGGTAAAATTGTCGTTGCTTATGATCTGAACGGAAACCCGATTACCACAGAAGATCTTCAAGTAGCTGGTGCAATGGCCGTCAGCATGAAAGAAGCGATTGAGCCAACCTTGATGCAGACTCTGGAGGGCGTCCCTACTCTTATCCATGCGGGGCCGTTTGCCAATATTGCTCATGGTAACTCTTCCATTATCGCAGATGACATCGCCACCAAGCTGGTTGACTACACTGTTACCGAAGGCGGTTTTGGCTCAGACATGGGGTTTGAGAAAGCCTGTAACATCAAAGCTCAAATGTCTGAGAAAGCACCGGATTGCGCTGTTATCGTGGCAACATTGAGAGGATTAAAAGCCAACTCTGGCCTTTATGATTTGAAACCAGGTCAAGCGATCCCTGACTCGCTGTTTGAGGAAGACTCTCATGCTCTAAAAGCTGGGTTTGAAAATCTGAAATGGCACATTGATAACGTCACTCAATATGGCGTTCCTGCCGTTGTCGCGATTAATCGTTTCCCACAAGACAGCGAGCAAGAGCTTCACACGCTCAAAGAATGGATTGAAGCCCTACCCTCGGATGTCGAAGTAGCGATCAGCGAAGGTTTTGCTCACGGAGGTGACGGCACGCTTTCACTTGCAGAGAAAGTCGTTACTCAGACGAACAAGCCAAGTCAGTTCAAGCCGTTGTATCGCTTAGAGCAATCCATCGAAGAGAAGCTCATGGCTGTGGCCGAAGTTGGTTACGGCGCTGCGACACTAACATTAAGTGAACAAGCCAAAACTCAGCTGAAACGTTTTAAGGACCAAGGCTTTGACAATCTAGCTGTTTGCATGGCAAAAACGCCGCTGTCGATCTCAACCGATGGCAGCATCAAAGGTGCCCCAAGCGGTTTCGATGTCGAGATCCGTGAATTGAAACTGTGTGCAGGTGCCGGTTTCATCTATGCCTTGTGCGGCAATGTGATGACTATGCCGGGTCTGCCAGACAAGCCTGCGTTTATGAACTTAGACATTGATGAAGACGGCAATATCATCGGCTTAAGCTAATTCATTTTCAGAGGCCGAGTCAGACTTGGCCTCTTTTTTGTTCTACAGGCGCTCAAGCCATGAAGTTAGATCCAATATCATGTACCATTAAGAGAACACTCTCTCAGAACCGGATCTTTCATGGAAGCAGAGCTACTGGAAATAAAGAATTTCCTCTCCCAACATCCTCCTTTTGATGAACTCGAAGACGAAACCCTTAACTATGTGACCAAACATGTCGAGATCTCTTACTATCGTGAAGACACCCCTGTCATTCACTTTGGTGACGAAATTCACGACCTATACATGGTAAGAAGCGGGGTTATTGAAGTCTATCGACGTAAAGGTGAACTCTATAACCGCCTTGATGAAGGGGCACTGTTCGGCCAAATGGGCCTGCTAACCAGCAACAAAGTTCGATTTCCAGCTAAAGCGATCAAAGACAGCCTGCTTTACTGCATTCCTCAAGATGTCTTCCAAGAGCTGTACGACAACCATGAAGCCTTTGCCGACTTCGTGGAAGTAGAAGATAACGCCCGTCTACGCCAAACTGTCTCCAACAGTAACGAGCAAAACGATCTGACCACCTCCAAAGTACGAACTCTTCTTACTTCAGAGGCGCCAACCATCCATAAAGGCGAGTCGATCCAAAGTGCGGCAATTAAAATGGCCGAAGAGAATGTCTCTTCTTTGCTGATCATTGACCCAGAAGTGGAAGAGGACGACGAGCACGATAACTCGCCACTTGTGGGCATCATTACTGACCGAGATTTATGTACTCGCGTTCTGGCGCAAGGCTTAGATCCAAGTGATGATGTATCGAGCGTGATGACCACGGAGCTTATTTCGCTCGATCACAACGCTTATGTGTATGAAGCCATGCTGACCATGCTGCGCTACAACGTACACCACCTACCAGTCCTAAAAGACAAGCAGCCGATTGGCATCATCGAAGCCACGGACATTGTTCGCTACGAATCACAAAACTCGCTGCTATTGGTGAGCAGTATCTTCCAACAACAAACCGTAGAAGAACTGGCAGCCTTATCTGAACAGGTTAAAGACAGCTTCGTTCGCTTGGTCAACGAAGACGCCAACTCACACATGGTCGGCAGTGCGATGTCGGTAATTGGCCGTAGCTTCAAGCAACGTATTATTGAGCTGGCTGAAGAAGAACTTGGCGAGCCACCCGTTCCATACTGTTTTGTTGCATTAGGCTCTATGGGCCGTGATGAGCAGCTGCTCGTAACCGACCAAGACAACGCCATCATCCTTGATAATACCTTCGTCAAAGAAGAGCATGACTCTTACTTTGTTGAGCTTTCAAAGCGCGTATGTGATGGCCTTGATAAGTGTGGTTACACCTACTGTACCGGCGATATTATGGCGACCAACCCTGACTGGCGTATGACCCGTTCCGAGTGGGAAGAGTGCTTTGCTGATTGGATCGATAACCCAAACCCGAAAGCGCTACTCAACGCCTCGATTTTCTTCGACTTAGATGGGGTTTACGGCCGACTGAAATGGGCCGAGCAACTTAACGGCTTTATTGTACGCCGCGCTCGTAAAAACAATCGCTTCTTAGCTTGCTTGGCGCGTAATGCGATGAACCGTACACCGCCACTGGGCTTCTTTAAAGATTTTGTGATGGAGAAAGATGGCCAGCACAAAAACTCTATTAACTTGAAACGTCGTGGGACTGCCCCACTGGCTGACTTGATACGTGTTCACGCACTGGCGGTGGGCTCTCGCTCTAAGAACTCATTTGAACGTTTAGATGACATTCATGAAGCGGGTATTCTACCGAAAGGGAAAGCGCGTGATTTGAGCGATGCACTTGAGTTTATCTCAATGGTACGTATTCGACACCAAGCGCTAGATGTCGAGAACGAAATCGACCCAGATAACAATATCGAGCCAGAAAACTTGTCAGATTTTGAGCGCCGTAACCTCAAGGATGCGTTCCAAATCTTAAGTAACGCGCAGAACTTCTTAAAGTTCCGCTACCAAGCTAGCAACAACTTTAAGTGAGGCCACGATGATTCAACGATTAATGTCGCCTCCTTCCATCGATTGGCCAAAGAAATTTAGCCGAAAGCTTGATGTGGTTGCAGACGCTAAATTGAAAGAGTACTACAACGCTGGCGTTCCCGATCCAAGTACACCGCTTGAAGACGTGACGTTCTTAGCGATGGATTTTGAGACGACAGGGTTAGATTCAGACAACGAAGACATCATTACCATTGGTACGGTGCCGTTTAATCTGAACCGTATTTTCATCAATCAAGCGCACCACTGGACGGTAAGACCTCGTAAGCAACTTGCGGAAGAGTCGGTCGTGATTCACGGCATAACTCACTCAGATGTGTTGGATGCGCCGGATCTCTCTGGGATCTATGCTGAAGTGTTAGAGCAAATGGCCGGAAAGATCATGGTGGTTCACTATCAACGTATTGAGCGAGAGTTCTTTGATAAAGCACTGCAAACTCGAATCAAAGAAGGGATTGAGTTCCCAGTCGTTGACACCATGCACATCGAAACAACGGTGCAAAATAAGCAACGTGGTGGCTTCATCAACAAAGTCTTCGGCAAAAAGCCAGAGTCGGTACGTTTAGGCGCTAGCCGTTCACGCTACGGCCTGCCACCTTATACGCCGCACCACGCGTTAACCGATGCAGTCGCGACCGCCGAGCTGCTTCAAGCGCAGATCGCTCACCACTACGATCGCACCATGCCAATTGGTAAGCTTTGGATTTAGCTTCTCAATTGAGCTAGTAAACCATCAGTTCTTAAAGAGCTAGCCAGTAAAAAAGGAGCCATACTCGGCTCCTTTTTCGTAAGTTTGAATCGGTTACTTCTTCGCGCGAATCATACGGCGTAGACGAGAACGGCGCTCGGCATCACCTTGGTTTGAATCACTTGGGTTGTTTTGACGCGTTCTGCGGTTTTTAAACGCTGGCTTAGAGTGCATTTTTTCCAGTAGTGCGGCACGGTTCTTTGGCTCGTAGCCCTCTAACTCTTTGCGGTAAATACGCTGACCAATTAGAGTCTCAACTTGCTGAAGTGTTAGTTCTTCGTCACGGTTAACAAATGATACCGCGTTACCACGTTGACCAGCACGACCAGTACGACCGATGCGATGAACGTAATCTTCCGCTAGGAATGGCATATCAAAGTTCACTACGTGCGGTAGGTTTTGGATATCAAGACCACGAGCAGCAACGTCCGTTGCAATCATCACACGCGCTTTACCTGATTTAAACTCGTCCAGCGCACGGCGACGAGCACTCTGCGCTTTATCACCGTGACACAATACCGCTTTAATACCATCGAGCTTAAGTTCTTTTACTAGTTCGTTTGCTGTCTCTTTGTAGTTCACAAATACCAGCACTTGTTGCCAGTTCTTGCGGCCAATTAGCTCTGAAAGTAGCTCACGTTTACGCTCTTGTTCAACAGGGTAAACCACGTGTGCAATGGTATCAGCCGTCACGTTTTCACGAGCAACAGAAACACGCTTTGGTTGACGTAGGATTTTACCCGCCAACGTGTTCATTTGCGCTGAGAAAGTCGCTGAGAACAGCATAGTTTGAGGTTTGGTTGCCACACCCGCCATGATGCTTTCAATTGCGTTGATAAAGCCCATATCTAACATACGGTCAGCTTCATCAAACACTAAGAACTCTAGGTTAACCAGTGAAACGTTATTAAGGTCCATGTGCTCAATGAGACGACCTGGCGTCGCAACTAGGATATCAACACCCGAATCCAACACTTTCTCTTGAGATGACATTTTCGTGCCACCGTAAATCGCGATCGTCTTAACCGCTGTGTATTTGGTGTAGTCTTGAATGTTAGCGGCGATCTGCGCAGCAAGCTCTCGCGTTGGCGCAAGAATAACAGCGCGAGCCTGACGGCGTTGCTGTGGCTTAGCGTTATCAAGAATGTTTTGGATGATAGGCAGAGCAAACGCTGCTGTTTTACCTGTACCGGTTTGCGCATTAGCTAGAATGTCATGACCACGACGAGCAAAAGGGATTGCCTTTTGTTGTACCGGAGTCAGTTTCTCATAACCACACTCTGTAAGAGCTTTCACGATTTCTGGAGAAAAGTTTTGTGATGCGAATGACATATTTTGTTCCTAAAGCTAACGGCTAATACAAAGCATAACCAAAATGACGGTGGCAGATTATAGAGCAATAATGTGATCATTGGGGACTTATTTTCATTTTCAGCCCATATAGCAACAAATCTATCCTCGATTATGCCGATTTACTGCCCCACTCACTGAAAATGCACACGAAATATATCAATCAGCAACTTCACTTTCTTTGGCAAAAACATCGCTGATGGGTAAACCAATGTTAAATGCTGCTTAGGATGAGAGAAATCTGGCAGCACTTCAACTAGGCTCCCCTCCTTCAACGCTGGCATAGAGTGAACTTGTGGCAACAATGCAACGCCATTCCCCGCCATCGCCATAGATCGAAGTAAATTCAAGTCATCGGATCGAAGAGCAACACGAAGATCTTCGTCTAGAAGTGCGACGTTGTATCGGTTGGTCAGCAAACGGTGCTGTTTCAAGTCCTCAACCGTTTCAATCTTAGGGTGTGAGGCTAAATAGCTTTGGGATGCGACAAAGTGACTACGATAAGGCAGCAAGCTAAACTGGACATAGCTATCATCAGTCACTTTGACCACGCTCGGCAGTAACTGAAGATCAAAAGCTTGTCGCTTAAGGTCAACACTCTCTTGGTGATTCTCTATTTCCACAGAAATGTCGGGGAACCGTTGAGTATATTCGGTAATGATAGCGTTAAAAGCGGCCGAGCTCATTAGGGCCGACGGGATCGCCAATCGGACTTTTCCTGAGTGATCACTTTGGTGCTCTTTCATCACTCTCAACCCTTGGCGCAGCTGCTCAACAGGCTTTTCGATCAATTCAAATAGCCGTGTGCCTTGTTCAGTCAATTCAATCGATCGTGTTGTGCGGATTAACAATGGGCAGCCTAATGCTTTTTCGAGCTCTTGTAGACGCCGACTCACCTTGGAACGCTGCATATTATTCGCGGTTGCGGCAGCACTGATCCCACCATGAATCACCGTTTGGCTAAACAAATTTATGTCATCTAAGCTAACGTTCATTGTCCTACTTTTAGGTCTCTTATGGTCATCTTCGCATTCTACAGAAATGTGACTCGCTTCTCTATAATTCTCAGTTCAATAATATAAGCACTGGAATCCTTGCATGACGGCTGATCAAAAATTCAAACATTGGATGAGAACACTCATTGTCCTATTCATCGTACTCTTTTTGTACATTACCACCGCTGACCGTCACGCGCCGATCACGACAGAAGGACGAGTTCAAGGTTACGTGGTTCAGATTGCGCCTGAAGTGTCAGGCAAAGTGACCGACATCTTTGTCACCAACAACCAATCCGTCAATAAGGGCGACACTCTGTTCCAGCTCGATACTCGCAAGTACCAAATAGCCCTCAAGCAAGCGGAGCTATCACTTCAATCGGCCTACGAGAAAGAAGCGACGCTCTATTCACAGCGTGAAGCTGCGCTAGCCAATATCGCTCGCGCTAAAGCGACCTACGACAACGCACATCGGGAGTACATTCGTTTGCAGACCTTGTCCAAGCAGAAGGTCATATCGCAATCCAACTTGGACTCTGCCTTTGCCCAGAACCAAGTGGCAAGAGCCGCCCTAAAAGCAGAGCAGCAAAGCTTAAACGTCATTGATGCACAACTGGGTGACGGTCACGGTCAAAGCACCGCCGTACAAATTGCTAAGAACTCGCTAGAAAAAGCACAACTGGACATGACCAATACTAAGGTAGTGGCGCCAAGTGATGGTGTAATCACCAATCTACAACTTGAAATTGGTGCGATGGCCAACACCAATATGCCAATCTTGACCTTTATCCCGACAGATTCCTTGTGGGTTACGGCTGACTTTCGTGAGAAATCCGTGGCCAATGTGTCTACGGGTTATCACGCCCTAGTTGCCTTCGATGCGTACCCTGGCGATGTGTTCGCATTCAACATTGATAGCCAAGATTACGGCGTGTCGACGGCTCAGCAGGCTCCCAATGGCGCCTTAACCAAAGTCGAAGTGAACAACCGATGGGTACGTGACGCGCAGCGTACTCGGGTAAACCTAGACTCAGACAGTCCGATGCCTTCAGCGCTGTTTATTGGCTCTCGTGTTACGGTCGTACTCTACCCAGAAACCAACCCTTTCTGGCACTTTATGGCGCAAGTGCAAATTCATATCGCGAGCTGGTTCCACTACATCTATTAGGAGTTAATGCATGAAAGCGATGCGAATCTGGTTTGGCTGCTCCTGCGGCCTTGCCCTGAGTATGTTATTTGGTTGGTCTTACGGGTTCTTTGCTATGATGCTGCCGCTGTTCGTTCTAGGGCGTATGAACCATTTCCATTGGCCTATGTTACTGATGGTGTGCATATCAGCAATTTGGACAACCATACAGGCGACATTCTTACTGGAATACTTGCAGTTTCATCCAAGCTTAATGCTGGTGGCAGTGGGTATCATGATGCTGTTCAAATGCATCGCAATGATGAACCCAAAAACTTATCTGTTCGGCTATATGGGTCTACTTGTTGGATCAATTGTGCTTAACTTTGCGAGTTACGACTTTATTGATATTGAAGAGTTTAACGTCAATCTATGGGTCATTACGCTCGGTAACATTGTTGTCTGTGCGCTGGCATATTGGTTGTTCCCAGAACCGAAATCAGAATCAGTGCAAGAAGAGATGAGTACGCCCGTCAAAAGTGACATCGACTACATTAGCCAAGTGGCGATGGGCTGGGTCGTAGCGATGGTCGCCTTTATCGTGTTCCAAGTGGCCGATCTTTATGACTCGCTCTCTGCGCAAGCATCGATCTTGATTATTCTGACCCCGATGACCTTGGCAGGTTCGCTTGCAATGGCGAAGATTCGCATCATTGGAACAGCGTTAGGATGTATTGCGGGTATGGCGGTTCAGCTTATCTTAGGCAACTGGTTCAGCCATGGATTACTGTTCTGGTTAGCGGTCACCATTGCCATGGCGCCGTTTTGTTTGTGGCTCACTAAAGGCCAAGCTAAAGCGGCGATCGCTTTTTCAGCTATGTCGGCTCTAGCCGTGCCACTAACGACCTCGTTGGTACCTGAGCAGAAAGATGCGTTCTTCTCCATTCTGTACCGATTCAGCTCCATTTTTGTTGCAGTAACCGTGACAGCATTGGTCATGTGGGTCGTGCATCACTGCATACGTTGGTATTTACTTAGTCACAAACAATCGTTTGAAGTGTCCCAACACTAAGCCTACTCCAAAGAAATGGCAGTACACACACAATAAAAAAGCCAGTCAGCATTCACTGACTGGCTTTCACATATCAAATCAATTAATTGATTAACGGCGCTCTGTACGCATACCCATTAGTAGGCTTACACACATTAACAGCAGCACAATAGTAAACGGTAGTGCCGTTGAAATCGCACCCGCTTGTAGCGCTTGAACTGCTTCAGAACCACCAATCCACAGTAGTGCAACCGCAATCGCACCTTCCATAAATGCCCAGAAGACACGTTGAATCACTGGCGCATCAACTTTACCACCAGCAGTGATGCTATCGATAACTAGCGAGCCCGAGTCCGAAGAAGTAATGAAGAATACAAGTACTAGTACAACCGCAATGATTGACAGCACTGAGCCAAATGGCAGTACATCAAACATTTGGAACATCGCCAGTGAAATATCGGTTAGACCTTCGTTACCTAGCTGACCAACACCATTCATCACTTGATCGATCGCCATGCCACCAAACGTTGACATCCAAAGAACCGTCACTGCAGTAGGAACAAGCAGAACAGCAGTGATGAACTCACGAACCGTGCGACCTTTAGAAACACGAGCGATGAACATACCTACGAATGGTGACCATGAAATCCACCACGCCCAGTAGAATACCGTCCAACCTTGGAACCAAGCTTCATCTTCACGACCATGCGGGTTACTTAGAGGGATAAGGTTTTCTACGTAAGCCATCAGTGTTGTGCCGATGTTGCCCACGACGATTGCGTAGCCAATTAGAGCAACAAGGATTAGCAGTAAGAACGCAACAATCATGTTGATGTTACTGATCACTTTTACGCCGCCATCGATACCGCGAAGTACCGATACAACCGCAAGTAGTGTGACCACAGTAATGACCGTGATTTGCAAGCCAAGACCAGCATCAACACCAAACACGTGATGAATACCACTTGCTGCTTGCTGTGCGCCTAAGCCCAAGGACGTTGCTAGACCAAATAGCGTCGCCAGTACCGCAAGAATATCAACAATGTGACCCGCCCAGCCCCAAGCGCGATCGCCAAGGATTGGGTAGAAAATCGAACGAATAGAAAGAGGTAAGCCTTTATTGTACGCAAAGAAAGCCAGTGACAGCGCAACAACACCATAAATAGCCCAAGGGTGGAGACCCCAATGGTACATGGTCGCACCTAATGCAAGCTTAGCGGCTTCTGGTGTATTCGCTTCGACACCCAGTGGCGTTTCATACCAACCGGTGAAGTAAGCCACTGGCTCTGCCACACTCCAGAACATGAGGCCGATACCCATACCCGCAGCAAACAACATTGAGAGCCAAGAAAGATAAGAGTAATCTGCGGTTGCGTCTGTGCCGCCTAGGCGAATTTTGCCCATTGGCGATACAATCAGTGCTAAGCAGAAAACAACGAAGATGTTGCCTGACCAGATGAATAACCAGTCAAAGCTACCGATAATTTGCCACTTGATGCCATCTAGCGTTGCTTTCGCAGACTCGGCATCCATAACCAACACAGCGATTAAGAATACTGCAATTAGACCTGCACTCCAGCCAAATACCGGGTTGTGCACATCGAATCCCCATTTTTGTACGTTATCTTGACCGATAGTGTAATCGGTACTGTCGATACTGTACTTGTCTATGCCTTTAGTCATGATTCCTCTCTAGCATTTATTCCTGTCTGTGTATCAAGGTTATTAGTCGAATCATTAGAGTTAAAAATGATTTCTAAGCTAAACCACATGACACACGTCTCAATATTGTACGCTGATTGTCACATTGTTCCAGTAATAAGCTGTTTTTTAGTCATATTTTAGCCAAAGACCTACGCTTGTGACTAGAAAGCGACCAAGATACGCTAAGCTTAGTTAAAAATACTGTTTGAGCACGAAACATTTCACTCACTCTAGCAAAAATTAACAACTCAACGTTATAGCTATTTGTGAGGTTTGAGGCTTTTTTTCATTACTCAATTGATGTATTTTCGCCTACTTATCTCAACCGACTAGGGAACCGCATTGGAAAAGCACGAAGAAGTCCTGATTTCGATTCGCCAAATTATCAGAGCGATCGATCTACACTCTAAAAAATTAAGTAAAGAGTCTGGATTAACTGGACCCCAGCTAATATTGATGCGTTCAATTCGAGAGCTAGGCGAAGTCACTATCCGTCAGCTCTCTGACCATACGAACATGAGTCAAGCAACGGCCACGACGATCCTTGATCGTCTAGAGCGAAATGGTCTAGTTCAACGTGTCAGAAGTAACAAAGATAAGCGTAAAGTACACGCGTACCTGACGGAAAAAGGCCAAGCTCTTTTGGAAGATGCGCCGACACCACTCCAACAAAGCTTCATCACCAAGTTCCAACGCTTGGAGGAATGGGAGCAGTCTTTATTGCTTTCTTCGGTCCAGAGAATTTCTTCTATGATGAATGCCGAAGACATCGATGTAGCGCCTGTTTTGGAGCTTGGTAGCATTACTAAGCCTGAATAATCAAATCTGAGACAACTCACTTGTCTCTAGAGTTGCGCCAGCCCCTTTTTATGCTTAATTTTATTGTTATAACAATAATATTGAATAAGCGGTAGAAAGGGGTGTGCTAATGGGTAAAAGCAAAGCAGTGCAACGCCTAGAGCAAGATGCAATACTCAGCCAAGAGCAACAAACGCAAGTTTTAAAACTCATCGCCTCAATCACTCTATTGATCTTTATTCCATTAGGGATCAACAACATATTTAACGACGAAATCATGCTAGGAGCGGTTTTACTGGCATTCGAAATTTCATTACTGCTTGAAATTTCAGCGATCATTCTTAATCGCACAACACTCCTCAGCTACTACATTCCCCTTGCTCTCTTGACCGTGTCTGCGGTGTTAGCCATCAACGTATTCGGCACACTCGCCACCTACTGGCTTTACCCCATCGTTATCAGTACCATCTTTCTGTTACCTCGACGAGAAGCCTTAGTCACCAACGTAACGATGATCCTCTTTTCTTCGCTCGCAGCTTTACAGCACCAAACTCCGGAAGTCACTTTGCGTTATCTGATATCCTTGGTGGTTACCACGATTATTGTTCATGTCGTTGTAAAGGCAGTGAGAAACTTGCAAGCAGAGCTCCGCTCCTTATCAGTGACAGATCCAATGACTGGAACCTACAATCGACACGAATTGCCTGCCGCATTAGAGCGCACCATTGCGCAGTACCCTTGCTCTTGCATTGCCATCATTGATATCGATAATTTCAAGCAAGTGAACGATGACCACGGTCATGACATTGGCGATAAGGTGATTATCGATACGGTCAAAACCATTAAGGCAGTGACTACGGACAAAGAGTTGCTTTTTCGCTTAGGTGGCGATGAGTTCTTATTGTTGATTCAAGACCGAGATCTTAAATTGGCGGAGAGACTAATGAATCACCTCACGAATCAAGTTCGAATGGTCAACTTTGCGCACCAGCAATCGGTCACCATCAGTTCGGGGGTCGCTGAATCCAAGACCTTCGAAGAGATTAAAGAGTGGATGAAACGAGCTGATCTTGCGTTATACAAATCCAAACATTTGGGGCGTAACCGAGTCTCAGTCTATACCCCAGCCTTAGATGACCAACTGGAATCACGCCAAGTGACACAGAAAATGAGCTAGCTAGCTTGGTGCGACAAATAGATTGGAAGCTCACCTTCCCCTTTGACCTGACGTATCGCCAAGTGAGTGTGAATATCCTTTACATTATCCAAACGTTGCAGTTTTCTTGTAAACGATTCATATCCAGCTAAATCGTGGCTCACGACCTCAAGCAAGTAATCATAAGCGCCTGATACAACGTGACAGCTGATGATTTCGTCCATCTCTTGAATAGCTTGTTCAAAGTCTTCAATACTGCTGGCTTGGTGATTGTTCAAGCTCACTTCAACAAACACCGTCATGCCGACACCAATCAGCGTTTTATTTAAGCTCGCTCGGTAGTTGGCGATAATCCCCAGCTCTTCCAATCGCTTAATACGACGTGCACAAGGCGAAGCCGATAACCCGACGTTGTCTGCAATGTCTGCGGTCGATTGGCGAGCGTCTTGCTGAAGCAGGCGTAAAATGTGTTTATCGATCCTATCCATATCTCGTACCGTCACATTCCATCAAAATTTTCAGCTATGTTAGCTGATTTCATCAATAATACTTATTTTGATAATCAATATTGCCAGATTTAACCCCAAGATACGCTCCATAATAATCATAATTAAAACTTAGCTCACGTATGGATATGGTTTCTGGATATTTGGCAATGATTGCCACCTTGTTACTTTGGTCAGGTTTTTTTCTTTCCCTTCGCGGGGGCGCTCATTCTGATCTGATGACCGCTGATATTGCCCTCACACGATTCATCATCCCGTGTCTTTTGCTATGCCCACTTGTCTATAAAGCTCGGCATTCCATTTTAGCGGTTCCAAAGCGCTACCTATTGGGTCTATTTGTCGGCAGCGGATTGCCCTACTTACTGGTTGCGGGTGCTGGTATGCGTTTGGCCCCTGTCGCGGATGGCAGT
Organism: Vibrio aquaticus; assembly: GCF_003970385.1. GTDB lineage: Bacteria > Pseudomonadota > Gammaproteobacteria > Enterobacterales > Vibrionaceae > Vibrio > Vibrio aquaticus. The sequence continues at coordinate 467,284 of NZ_RXZH01000001.1, forward strand.
GCACTGATCCCAGGAACGCTACCTCTGTTTGTTACCGGTATCGCAGTGATACTGTTTAAACAGCCCCTAAGTCGCCATCGTGTCATTGGATTGGGGCTGGTTGTAACCGGTATTGGCCTTTTCCTAAGTCAAAGCCTAGGGGCTGCTTCATTGACTCTACTGCATGGCCACATGCTGTTTTTAACCGGCAGCATGATGTGGGCAACGTTTACTATTTGCGCTCGAGTTTCTAACCTCAACCCTTTGGTTGCGTCGGGTTTGGTTTCATTGTGTTCCACGTTCATGCTGATACTGCTCATTGTAAGCGGGGCTTTAGACAGCTACTTGTATTCTCAACCTTACGATAAGTGGCCTTTAACTGAGTTGATCAGCCATACGTTGTTGCAGGGTGTTGGAGCAGGATTAGTGGCCGCGTTTACCTATCTTCACGCCATCTCCGTTCTGGGCGCAGAGCGAACGGCGGCCTTTGGCGCAGCAACGCCAGCGATTGCGACACTCTTGGCAATGAGCGCTTTTTCAGAGCAACCCAGTGCCGTAGTATGGTGTGCATTGTTGATCATCGGCCTCGGTAGTCTTATCGCCAGCAACCTGTTTATGAAACAAGATCAGTCGTTGAGTTACCAACCTCCGACTTTTGAGAAACAGTAGGAATGACCCAACCTTGTTCTGCTTTTGCTGTCGACAAACAATAACGGTATAGTCGCGGTCTGGTTAGACAATTGATTGGAAAATAACAGTGAAGACACCTTGTATTGCAGCTTGTAAGAACAACGATGGTATTTGTAGCGGCTGCCATAGAACAATGGATGAAATTGCTAATTGGAGACACTACACCGATCAAGAGCGTGACCAAGCGATTGAAAGAATCAGCGCCAAACAGTCGACTCACAGCTGCCCTAACTGCCGACAACCTGCGCAGTGTGACATCAGCATAGGCAAATCAACGTGTTGGTGTTTCAATATTGAAAAGCGCGACACGTCTGACTTACCAAGCTCTGATAGCTGCCTATGTCGTAAGTGCCTAACTGCACTCCCTACCGCATAAATATCGCCCAAACCATAGATTTGATTTTGGATTACTTTTTCTAATCCAAAATCAAAATTTTTATCCTGCTTCAGATCACACTTTTTGGTTGATAGCATCCTCAACACCCACTAATATCTCGCGCCTGAAACTTCCCTTTATAAATCTTCAAATTAGCTCTGTTTTCACAAAGCTAATTGTTTTTGCGTTTAATACTTAGGTGCCGCCAAGATGTCTGCGTCTTCACAAATTGTAAAACTCACGTTTCTTATTGCGATTTTGACTGCTGTTGGTCAAATGACTCAAACCATGTATGTGCCTTCTATCGGCTATATGGCGAGTGAGTTTCTGGTTACGCCCGCTGCGCTACAAGCAGTTATGGCCTGCTATCTGATCCCTTACGGTATTTCTCAGTTCGTTTATGGGCCACTGTCTGATCGCTTAGGTCGTAAACCTATCATCATTGTCGGCTTGTTCATCTATATCTTAGGGACGCTGGTCACGTTGTTTGCTCACGGTTACGAGTGGTTTCTTGTAGGTAGCTTTATTCAAGGCCTAGGTATTGGCTGTGGTGGCGCTATGTCACGCACCTTAACCCGCGACCTGTTTGAAGGCTCAGAGTTACATAAAGTAAACAGCTTAATCAGCATGTGTGTGATCTTCTCACCACTGATCGCACCAGTATTAGGTGGCTACCTGACTGAGTCATTGGGTTGGCGCTCTAGCTACATGTTCTTAGCGCTATTTGGCATTGCCGTGGTCATTACTATGATGACCAGCTTTAAAGAGACCTTACCCGTAGAGAAACGCCGCTACGAGAAAGTGTCGCACAGCTACCGTTACGTCTTATCCGATCGCCGTTTTCAAGGTTACTTGATCTGCTTAGTGGCGACGTTTTCAGGGATTGCGATCTTTGAAGCGGCAGCGGGTGTATTGCTAGGGGGTGTATTAAAGCTACCTGCAACGACAGTCAGCTTGCTGTTTGTATTGCCGATTCCGGGTTACTTAGTCGGCGCAGCGCTTTCAAGCTTTATTGCCACCAAACGTAACGAGAAGAGTGCTCTTAATGTCGGCCTAGTTGCCATTATGGTGGGTTCTGTGGTCGTGTTAGTGCCGGGCTTATTTGGTGAGACCAATGCCCTGACTCTGATTGGTGGTGCAACGATTTACTTCTTAGGTGCAGGTATCTTGTTTCCTGCGGCGACAACAGGCGCATTGTCTCCATTCCCGTACCATGCAGGCACAGGTGGCGCAGTATTAGGTGGTATGCAGAACTTAGGGGCTGGTCTCGCGACGTTAGGTGCATCTCTTATCCCTGCTCCTGACCAAATGCCGTTAGGTGCTCTGATGCTGGTGATGTCAGTGATTGCGATGTTCGGTTTGATCCGTGTGAACCACACGCCAGATTCTTCAAACGAGATGCCGTTAGCTTACTAAGCAGTAGCTCTTAGAAAATCCAAAAAAAATGGTAGAGCATGTTGCTCTACCATTTTTTCATTAAGCGACCAACTAAATTCGGGTGATACGACCAACTGTGGTCAAACATCGACATCAACTCAGGGTTACCGTATTTCGATAAGCTAATAGCATGGAAACGGTTTTTGCTTTCCTTAAGTTGGGCGACTTTCTCTAGCATTTCTTCCGACTGCTTCGGTGCGATAAAATCCGAAATGACGACCATATCCGCATTACGGTATTTGTCTCCGCCCATCAAATCAATAGATTTCATCAGTACCGGCTCTAAATCGGTACCGCCGTGGAAACTGTAAGTCAAAAAGTCACTCGCTTCACGTAGGCCGTCTTGCTTAGTCAATTCATAGGTAATCTGCTCAGTCGAGAACAGAATCACGTAACAATCTCGATCTTCTGCCAATGCAATCTGCATTAACGCATACGCCATAGCCTTAGCGCATTGCTCTGGGAATCCGCTCATTGAGCCTGAGGCATCGACACACACGATAAACGGCCCTTTTTCGACATCCGCATTTGCATTGTCTGGCTTTTGGGCACTCACTTTACGTAGCGTGCGAGATTTACCCTGCATCTTGTAGTTCATCAAACGTTTATCGACTAAATGTTTGTAGAACACCACTTCAAGCTCTGGGTAGGCCAAGAACATGGTTTCGTTAGGCAGCAGCTTGTTAAGGTCATCACCTTCATGAATGCCAACAATGTCATCAGTAGCTTGATCGGATTTCTCTTCCACTACTTGGGGTTCTTCAACTGGTGCACGGTTCAAATCAGGATCATCGACCTGGCTCGCCATGCGACCAAGCTTTTCAGCAATTTCTTGCAAGCCTTTGTTCTTCGCCAAAAACTCAGCGTGACGTTTCATCACGGTGAGGTCTGTTCTGCTGAGTCGAGCAGACGCCATATCCCATAATCGACCCACACTGCCCTCATCGCCACTCTCGGTCACTTTGTCCATGTTTTTCATGGTTTCCATGCGTTGATAGAGATCTTTAAGGGCTTTTTCTTTGTTGGCTTCTAACTCGGTAAGCTGAGCTTGTCGGATCGCATCTGATAAACTTTGATACCATTGGTCACAGAAATAGTGCGGAAACATCGGGTTCTCTAACCCTTTGTTTTGCTCCATTAAGCGGCGAGCTTGCATGTAGAAGGCAGAGTGCCATTCTAACTGCTTGATGATGTCGGAAATTTTGTCGAAAAATTCCGCTTCGTTCCAGTGAATGACCTCTTGATATAGGGCGAGTTCATGCTGGAAACGTTCGGTCTCACAGACCTTGGTGATGCGTTTTTTAACACTACCACGCCACTTCAGAAGATGGTTTTTAACCGAGCTTTTTACCCCTCGGTTTTCAGTCACCGCCATCATTTGTGAACGTGCCATCAGATCATTGACCGCAGAATCAATCATGCCTGAATCTGCGATCATTAATACAAGGTTAAGTCCGTCAGCACCTAGCATTCCACTCTCCTACGCAAAGAATTGATCTAAGGTTTTGAAACGGAAGACAGTGCGTTCGCACTCCGCTTTGGTTGTTTCTAGAACCTGCTGTAAGTTCTGTAGGCTCGACTCCATCGCTCTTGGCAACTCTTGATCAACAAAGCCATGCGGCAGTGCACCGTGGAAGTTAGAACGAACACGTAATAGATGGTGCTCCGCCTGCTCAAGTTGGGCCATTGCTTGTTCAGATTTTGTCAGCCATTCTTGGTAGAGGGACTCATCCAAGCCTTTAGTGGTCACAATAGTCACCAACACAGCTCGGTTGGCAATGTCTTTGATAACAAGATTATTGGCTGCGTCCATATCGAAACGAAGGCGAACTAGGTTGGTATTGGTGTTCACATAACCGTAAACATCGCCATGACCTTCTTTGATCACACGTTCGAGTTCATTCTTAGGCACGTAGACCCAACGACTGTCGCCTTTTTCAGACTCAGTCACTGACATATTACTCTGCAACAACACAAGCTTAATCAAATCAAACGCACTGCCTACCTTGTAGCTTTTCGCGTCTGAAATATCGTAGCTGTGGATCTGTTTTTTAAGCAGACCAGTCGTCGACTCCATTGAAAGCATGGTGCCAAACTCAGATTCTAGCTCTTCTTGAATATCGCTCAGTTCCTCACGACACAAGGTAATTTGTTGTTCTACATCTTGCTGATCAAAGGCATGTTTTAGCGCAAAGTCTCGAATGACCTTACGCACAATGTCACGCGATTCAGGACTGTTCCACAAACAGTCTTGAAGTAACAAGATATCGAGAGGGTTAATCGAGTCACGGCCATTAAAGTACGCGCTCGCTTTAAGCAATTTCACCGCCTTTTTCCAACGACGGTCAGACACGTACATTTCGGTATCAGACGCATCGAGACCACTGTCGGCGGTCGCTGCGTTTTCAAGTAGTGTCTTGAGCTCATAAAGCTTTTCGAACACATCATCACTTAGCTCAAGCTGTTCCAGTTCTGATTGCCACTGGTGATATTCTTGATCAGTGATGGCTAATCCTTCAGGGATAGAGGCTTCTTGAGGAGTGCCCACGGTAAGCATCGACTTAAAGTTCTGCTTATCTTGAATACGGTTTACAAACACACGCACCAGCATACGGTCATACAATGCATCTAAGCCGCTGTCTTCATCGGGCAACTCGTTGGATGCAGAAACCAACAAGCGCATCGGCACACGTTCAATTTCGCTACCGTTCTTAAAGGTCTTCTCATTCACGACGGTTAACAGCGTATTCAAAATTGCCGGGCCTGCTTTCCAGATCTCATCGAGGAATACGACTTGTGCGGTCGGTAGATAACCGTCTGTGAGTCGAACATATCGACCGTTATCTTTTAATTCTTGAATGCTTAAAGGACCAAACACTTCTTCAGGTGTCGAGAAGCGCGTCATTAAATATTCGAAGTAAGAAGAATTATCGAAGGCTTGAATGAGACGTTTTGCAATCAAACTTTTTGCAATGCCAGGGGGGCCTAATAGAAAAACGCTTTCACCCGCTAGGGCAGCGAGTAGACATAATTTGATTGTTTCTTCTCGCTCGTAAACCCCATCAGAAAGGGCTTTCGCGAGTTTATTTATTCTCTCAGAGAGTAACGCTTTTTGCGAGTGAGTAGCTCGACTCTGAATCATCATTACTTGCGCTCTCCTACCTATAAACCACTGTACGTATAAATGAGTTTATACATTTGTTATTACTTTGTTACAAGTGCAATTTCAAATATGATAAGCATTTATAGCAGAACGAATATTTCCGTAACGCGATGAAATCAATGTTTGCAATTTTGAGATGAACATCACTTATCATTGCCTATTGCGATGCGCCCACTTCACCTTGTCTCTTTATCTATTTAAGCATTGTCTGTAATGTAGTCCCTGTCTATTTCTGGGGCCTATTAAGTCAAAATGAATACCAATATAAAAACCCTACATACATGGAAACGTATTGCTCTTATTGAAGAAGACGTACAACTACCAGACGGCAACACCATTACTCACACCACCATTTCACACCCGGGCGCAGCCGTGATTCTGCCGATTGACGATAACGGCAATATCATCACCATCAATCAATTCAGACCGTCACTTAAGAAATGGTTATTGGAACTACCTGCCGGCACACTGGAAAGCGATGAAGAGGTGGATGCCTGCGCGCACAGAGAGCTTGAAGAAGAGACTGGCTACAGCGCACAAACCATGATATCTCTAGGCCAAGTAACACCTCTGGCGGGATTTTGTGATGAAATACAACATTTGTTTGTCGCCAAAGATCTGACTTTGACCCGCCGTTACGATTGTGATGACGATGAGGTTATCGAAGTGGTAGCCCTCTCTGTTGAACAACTTGAAAGTAAAGTCATTAACGGCGAAATTACAGATACAAAAACCATCGCATGTTTAAGTAAAGCAAAGCTGTGCGGATATATTTAGGAGAGAGTAATAATGGATTTTCGTTCTGATACGGTAACGAAACCGACAGAAGCCATGCGTAAGGCAATGGCAGAAGCACCGGTTGGTGATGATGTTTATGGTGATGACCCAACCGTAAATGAACTGGAGCAATGGACTGCCGAACGCCATGGTTTTGAAGCGGCACTATTTACGACATCCGGCACGCAAGCCAACCTTTTAGGCTTAATGGCCCATTGCGAACGTGGTGATGAGTATTTGTGTGGCCAGCAGGCGCATAACTATAAGTATGAAGCCGGTGGGGCAGCCGTTTTGGGCTCTATTCAACCTCAACCGATTGAGAATAACCCTGATGGTACGCTTGACCTTGGTAAGCTAAAAGCAGCAATCAAACCTGATGATAGCCACTTTGCTCGCACTAAGTTACTGAGTTTAGAAAACACCATCAATGGCAAAGTGCTACCTATGAGCTACCTTGCGCAGGCACGAGAGTTTGTGGATGAGCATGGCTTGTTACTGCATCTTGATGGCGCTCGTGTATACAACGCCGCAGCTGCGCTTGATATCGATGTTAAAGAGATCGCACAGTATTTCGATTCGATGACCGTCTGCCTTTCTAAAGGGCTTGCTGCTCCGATTGGTTCATTGCTGCTCGGTGACAAAGCCTTTATCGCCAAAGCGCGTCGTCTACGTAAGATGGTCGGTGGCGGTATGCGCCAAGCGGGTATCTTAGCCGCTGCAGGTAAGTTGGCGCTGACAGAACAAGTTGGCCAGCTGAAAGTTGACCACGCAAATGCCAAGCTGCTCGCTGAGCGCCTAGATCAACTACCCGGCGTGAAAGTGAATAGTGAGTTTGTTCAGACTAACATCGTATTTGCTAAACTTGATAGCCAAATTGATATCCACGCGATTGCTGAAAAGCTTAACCAAGATGGCATTACTATCAGCCCAGGAAACCCGATTCGTTTTGTCACTCACAAGGACATCAGCGAGCAAGATGTGCTTTGCTTCGCAGAGAAATTTGCTTCCCATCTCTCTTAAATCATTTCTTGATCTGACACCATTGAGCTTCCCCTAGGGGGAAGCTTTATTATTTCGCCTGTTAATAGTAAACAGGTACTTTCAATGATTCGTGTATTCATTTTTGCTGCTGCCGCACTCTTCTCAAGCGTCTCGCTCGCTAACCCTAATTTTGGTGATGCCAAACTCGGAAAGGTAAAAGCGCCAAGCTGTATCTTCTGTCATGGCCAAGACGGCATCGCTTCGAACCCGACTTATCCTCATATCAAAGGGCAAAATGCTCAGTATCTGTTTCAATCCATGAAAGATTATCAAGATGGCAATCGCACAGGTCCACTCGCTGACATGATGAAAGCACAGCTTTCAAAACTCAACGATCAAGATTTAAAAGACATTTCTGCGTATTTTTCTAGTCAGTAGTAATAGCTCCGGACATCTCCGGAGCTATCGTTACTCCAGCGAGTATTATTGAATATCTGCTGCATTAATGATTGCGTCTTTCGCTACTTCATTGAACAGATGGATTTCATCTAACTCACTACGCGCTTCAAAGAACTGACCAACGTGGGTTAAGTCATCTCCACCGGTTTCTGATCGATAGACGCTATAGAACATCCAGTTTGAATCAATCACATTGCCGTAATTATCAATGACCACCTGAGGGATCTCGAACAGTACTAACCGCTCTCCATTCAGCGTACGTAGATCCCATTGGCTTGAAGCAATTAACATCGCATTACTGTTATGCCAATCCACTGTGTAAAAGTGAGCCTCACCCGTTGTATCTGTGCTTAGAGGGCGGACGAGTTCGACGCTCACTTCATGACCAATACTGGTAGAGTCCAATAAGTCCCCTAGTACTCCATCCCCTGCACTACTAGCGACAAATAGTTCTTCAAGGCTATGAATTTGATCACTGTCATTTTCTACACCAGGTTCCGCCAACATGTGATATGGACGCCAATCTAACAAGTAATAGCTATCTCTATCATTGCGCATCGTTAAAGCAACGACTTCTGACCCACTAGGATAGGTCTCTGACGTATTGGAATAATGAATCCAATCACCAGGAGCCTCGCTCGCTATGTTGCCCCCCTCTTTACTGTGTATCTGCGCATAGATAATTGAGTAAGTTAAACTAGGTGCAACAGGAGACGCTCCGACAATATCATTGTTGGATAGATCGAACTCAAACCCTGTGACATTTTCCCAGCCATCGTCAGTCAGCATCAGATCGAAGTCATCACTGATATCGATGCTCGATAACGTTTTATTGGTCGTCACGACACTAGACCCCGTCCATGCCAACACCTCTTGAGTAACATCCATATTATCGAAGTAGAGATGATCTTTTTGCTCGTCTTCACTCCAATCGGCCCATGGAGAGAACCAATTCTGTTGATCTATAAGGGTGGATATCACCGCTGATTTATCAACTGGGTTAGTCGTCACGAATTGTTCTGTTACGATCTCCGTCCAAACTTCGATGTGTCCATCTACCATTTCAGGGTAGCTGTCCAAGGCTTTCAAACTGTATTTATCATCTTGCGTCGCAATCAACGCCATTATGATAAAATCATCAGGGTTACCTTGGTCATAGATGATATTCAAATACCCATTAGCATCAATTAGCCAGGTAAATGGCTCCGACTCGACGCCATTCTTAGTTTTAGTCACCGTACCATCAGGATAGAAGGTCCAAATTTTGTGTCTATCTGTGTCCGCTTCGTAATCATGCCACACTAGGCCATCCATCATCTCAACAGTAATTGGAATAGATCCTCCACATTGGTTTACGGCTTCTTGAAGATCCGAATATTGAGGTGAGCTTGCAGGCTGGTTATTTATCTCATCCCATTCAGTATCACCTTGGGTACAGACTTTATAACCATTGGATAAGTAGCTAGTCATCTCCATACCGAAGATCTCGCTGTATGGCGTTCCATTCTCGTCCCACTCAAAGAACCCAACTAGACTGTAGCGTCCATCTTCATCAGCAATATAAGCGAGGTATTCAGAGTCACCACCATTATTGATGCTAATAATCCCATTATCGGTGATATACCAACTAAAATTATCAGTGTAACCATTCGATTCATAATAGTTGCCTGTACCATTCATATTGAATTGATAACTGAAATAGTTCACCTCACCTTCTTGATAGTAGAGGGTTAAACCATCGAGATAACTCGCATCAATGCCTATATAACCACATTGGTTTGCCGCTGCTACAAAGTCCCCATATCCATCTGCTGGATTACTTTTCTCACCGGTATTTTGGTGTGAACAGACTCGATAGGTCGGATTCAACACTTCATTAAGACGTGTCTGCGCATCGGCTTCATTCTTAAATAACTGCCCGATATTAGTTGTCCAGTCAAAATGGTTCGGATCCATATTTAGTCCATACATATCAATACGTTGACGATAGTATGAGTCAAACCAAGGGTTGATATTATTCTCATCCATTGGTGCTACCAAAATTAAGTCAGGACCATTGCTAACGACATGACTGTTTGCCACGATACCATCATCACTCAAAGTGATAGGGACTACCGTTGGCGTTCCCTCAGTTATTCGAGGATCTTGGGTAACAGCATACCAACGTCGTGGCATACCGTCGGGATAGTATTGGAAGGTCGCATTTGGCAACGAGGCAGCATAGCGATCTAACCCCGGCAGTATCGATGCATCAATGTCATATACCCAAGTTCCACCCGAACGTGCACTCTCAATTTGACTAGGGAGATCGACCACATCTTTAGAACCCCACTCATCGAAGGAAAGTGTTGTCCAAATATCATCAACTTGATGAGTGTATATGCGATACGCTTGACCAGGATTATCTTGAGCCGCAGTAAAGCTGTACGCATCTAAAGCATAATGTGTCCATGTAACGTGCTCATTTCGTTCAGTCGGTGAAATGTAGCGAGTTGTTTGATCCCATTCATGAAATAAATAGGCATTAGGAGCATTTTGTGAAGTAAGCTTGGTATTGTTACTTTCATCGAGAACAAAACGCCATCCTTGTTCAACGACACTGCCATCAGATTTATGCTCGCGGTAATATTCATACCAATAGCTGGTGAGGTTATCCCAGTTGCCCGCGGTATAATTGAAATCTGCGTATTCTTCATGAACACCATCTTGTGGATTGGCATAAATCGGCATGGTATACCCAGTTGCATACTCACCATCTTCACCCACACCTAAAAGCAACACAGTGTTGATGCTACCATCCGCCTCCCAATCCTGAGAGTCTTCCACACCAATTTGAAGCAGATTATCAACAACACTTCGGTTAACACTCGAATAGTTGGCACTATGTGTGTTTATATCTTCATACTCGAAGCCAGCAACATCGAACTGCGTCATATTGGATGTATATTGATGTTTGCCCTCAACATCTTCCAAAGTCACTGTGAAGTATTGAACAGTATCAACCCCAAATAAGTTGTTTGGGTGAGCTCTTGAGGAAAAATCAAGATCATCGAATAACCGGCCTGACGCGTTGACGCCTCCCTCTACACTTGCGTCACTCTCATCGACATATCGCCAATAATTCTCGCTTCCCTCTGTACGAGTACCTATATCTAGGATTCGGCCGACAAACTGAGCCCTTCCGTCTAAGTTAAAGTCATACCGGAACTCTTCAACACGTGAAAAACCAGTATCACTTTCAATATCAATACTCTGCGTGTAGCCATATTCAACGCCGTTGTCACTAAGGTAACGAGTGGTCAAAGTTGTGGTGACAGTACCCACATTAAACGTTTCAAGTCTCTGTTCAACCTCCACATTAAGTTTAACAACTTGGCGATGATTCACGTTTAGAACCGGCATGTATTGGCTATTTGTAACAACAACATCTGCCACCGATTTTTCACTGTTGTTAGGGTAGGCATCGACTAGGGTATCGACCCCATCGTTATCCGGATCGCCTGCTAGGGTATCGTCAAACGGATGAAGATCATCTTCATCGTCGATGCCGTCGTTATCATCATCTAAATCTGCATTGTTTCCGACGCCATCACTATCCGAGTCTAACCACTCTAGGGGATCGTCATCGAAAGCATCTTGATCATCAGGGTAGCTGTCATTGTCGTGGTCAAATGGGTATTGGTCGTCAACACTATCAATACCATCTTCGTCGTGGTCTCCTGCTTTTGTGGCATCTAACTGGTGAGCATCAATATCATCGGCAAAGCCATCATTGTCGTCATCCGGATCCGCATTGTTACCTATACCATCGACGTCCGTGTCGTATTGCTCTGTTGGATCATAATCGAAAGCATCTTGGCTGTTGCCCATTCCATCGTCATCACTATCCACCCACTCACTGCCGTCATTTGGGAACTCATCTAGATCGTTAGGTACTCCGTCAGCATCATCATCGACAGGCGTCATATTTTTTGGTGGTGGAGCAACAGGAGGCAACGTATTTGCTAGCTCACTAATCTCTGTCGACTCAACCACTTGCTTGATTTTTTCATTGATTGCTTCCGCAACCATGAGTTCAGCAACCGCTTCACTCGCATTTTCACCTGCACTCTGAATATCTTGCATGAGATCTGCCATCGCTTCAGGTGTCTCAGGCAAAATTTGCTCTGACTTAACAATACCTTGAGCAGCAAAAGCGGCTTGGGGATCTTCAGTACCCTCATCAAGAAAGTCTCCCAAAAGAGTATCGGGATTAAGACCAAGTTGATTAGCCACGTCTTGAATGGCTTGCTGTTTTAGCAGCGCTCGCTGCTCTGGATCATCTAATGCGTTAGGATTTTTATTCATCAATATATTTACAAATGATGAAAGTGGTGTGATGCTGGACTCTCCTGCTGGCGCAGATAACACCATGCTTCCCTGCATCACTTGACCAGCGGGATTGGCCTCATCAATCGTGTCTTCGTCAACGGTTTCCCCTGCGATGGCATGTACAACAAGCTGGTAGTCTTGATAGTTTTCGATATCGGTAACATCAAGTTCTGCAAGCCCTCCTTCACCGGTTATCGCACTTGGCTCTATTCCTTCGTCATGAAGATAATCTCGATTAATATCAAGCCAAACTTTTGCGTTTCGTAAGTAGCCGTCGATGGCTTTAACTGAATAAGTCGTTGTAGAAGATGGTGTGGTGCTTGAAGAAGAGTTGGATCCCCCTCCATCACATCCCACGATAACAATTGCACTGGTCAACCCTAGCGCAATAGCAATTTTGTTGACTCTCATAGTGCCTCCCTAGCAAGCGTGCATCGATTTGATTCATCAACAGCTTAGAAAAGGCCAACTATGAACTCATCACCCGTTTGGGGGACAGATTAGAATTACAATAACATAGATTGATTTAAATCAATCTAGTCAGTTTATGTGAGAGAGTCATGAACTTAGATGCGCTTTGAACACCTGATTGAAAATAGCGCGTTAAAAGCTGATTTTGATGTCGACAACCCGTTTTATGCAGTATGTGCTTTATCTGGCTACGCACCGTTTCTTTTGATACGTTGCGCTTCGCGGCGACTTCACTTCCATCTAGGCCTTGCGCCAACATATTAAGTACGTCAATTTCAGCTTGGGTGAGACTTTCGACGAGTAAGTTTCTCTCCATTGCACTCTCAAACTGCCGTAGCTGAGTCGTCATCACTGTTTGCGCGAGCCAATAATTACCCCATGCGCTCAGAAAACACCAAATCGAATCTATATTTTTTCGTGAGCGGTAATTCAATGCATGATCGCAATGGCTTGAAAGCATTACATAGTGCTCATCCAATAGTGGGGCTAAACCGCTATACGAGTGATACAAGCCCATGGTAGGAACAAGTATTTCGTTAAATATCGGGTCTCGAATTTTTCTCATTGGCAACATTTCTTGCATATAGAGAAGCTGCCCTAAATAGCCATTATGCGCATAGTGCTCAAAGAACGCATCATGTGCCATGTTCTCCTCGTACACCTGCATTTGCTTATGGTTGAATCCACAGACATTCTGATAGATAGGCCTCTGATTAGCATCAACAATCATAAGTACGAACTGTTCAACCCCAAGTTTGGCAAGCTCCAACTTAAGTATTTGCTCTAATTCCAATACGGACAAATGCGACGCACTAGCACTCAAGTGACTGCAATCATTCATGCTCTTTCCCTAGCCATAAAAATAAGCGAACACCCCAACCCACTCATAAGCATAAGAAATAAACACACAGCAATATGAGCCACCGATCAAATATTGCGACCAAATATTTAACAACACTACATCATTAATCATCGTTACATTAAGAGCGAGCCCCCTAACGCTCCCCACCGCCGGATCTAAAGAAACATTACGCCCTATAACGCACTTGAGTACTTTCCGAGCCTTAGATACGAAAAAGCGAGCTGAAAGCTCGCCATTTAACATATCTGTTTGTTTTTATTAAAAAACTTATTAGGTTCGGTAAAGCACCTTAACCACATGCCAACCAAATTTGGTTTTGACTAGGTGCGGCACTAGTGTTTCGCCAGAGAAACACACTTTGTCGAACTGAGGAACCATCTGACCGCGGCGAAACTCACCCAGATCACCACCCTTTTTACCAGAAGGACACGTTGAGTATTTCTTCGCTAGAGTCTGAAATTTTGCGCCTTTTTTAAGCTGCTTGATGATGTCTTCTGCTTGCTCTTTATGTTTCACTAGAATGTGCAGAGCTGCTGCTGTATTAGCCATAATGATGCCTTGTAAAAAATCGCTGAACTGGCGCGGATTGTACCCGAAAGTAATGAGATCTTCACCCAAGCATTCAGATAAAATCATCACGCTCTAGCCCTTACTGGCTATAACGTAGGCGAAATTGATTTGATGCATTGAAGATAGCCCCGAATCCGCTACCATAGAGGTAAGAGAACCAAGAGAAAACCATTTATGGCAAAGACAGTTAGCAAAGCGAATCAATCACAGGGTATGTTGATGTTTACCCTTAATCAAAGCAAACAGCTCTTTGCAATCGGTACGCTGAAAGTCAGGGAAATTGTCCCTTATCAGCCCACGACACAAATTCCTTATTCTCATCATCATGTTGTGGGGACAGTGTCATTACGTGGCAAGACCATCCCAGTGATCAATATGCCAGCTGCCATTGGCTTTCGTCCAATCCAACCTGAAGAATATGATTCTTGTTACCTGATCGTCACCGACTGTTTACGTACTATTGTCGCGTTTATGGTTCGTTCGATTGAGAAGATCATTGAATGTGATTGGAAGTCGATTGAAGCGACACCACAAACTGCAGGCAATGATGTGTTTGTGACCGGAATAACCCGTTATCAAGACAACATTGTGCAAATGCTCGATGTGGAATTATTGCTTTCGAAAATCTACCCACAATATGAATCGACCAATATTCCTATGTTGACAGACATCGAACGTGAACGACTTAAAGCGTTGAGCATCTTACTGGTCGATGATTCATCTATCGCGAGAAAGCAACTGTCTGATGCCCTCGATAGCATCAATATCCCCTATTTAATCTGCAACAATGGCCTAGATGCCCTTGCATTAATGAGAGAAAAGGCAGCACAGGGTTCACCGATTGAACTTCTAGTCAGCGATATTGAAATGCCCGGACTCGATGGTTATGAGCTGGCGTTTGAAACACAAAATGAATCAGACCTAAGCAATAGTTACATTATTCTGCACACCTCACTTTCAAGCGAAATTTGTACTGAACGTGCAAAACAAGTGGGTGCTCATGAAGCGCTCGAAAAGTTTAATGCCGGCGACCTCATTAGTGCGATGCTTAGAGGGGCAAAAACGCTAGAGCAGAACGTTGCGCAAACCTCTCATATTTCGTAATACTTTTGCTGACAAATCGAGTTTGGTTGAGCAAAGAACATACAGTTCATAAAGTTAACTTGTGCTAAGGTAATTTTCTAATTAACTCGTGAATATAATTTGATATCAAATCAAGCATCTAAGCATTAAATCCGCTAATCTTAATGAATAGGATGTCTTGATAAGAATTGCTCATAAGAAATGACTGACGACGACTTTAAAAAATCCACAGCGAATCTCAAGAAAGCTGTTCCATTAATGATGAAACATCACGTGGCTGCGACCCCAGCGAACTATGCGCTGTGGTACACCTATGTTGATAATGTAGTCCCTCAGCTCAACCGTGAACTCGATGACGTCATCGAGAATTATGGCATTTGCCCACCAGCAGCTGGAGAGCAGCTTTACAATACCCATATTGCGAGCCGAACAGAGACCGATATGCACGACCTACGTGCGAATATCGAAATCTTGGTTAATGAAGTGGCTCATTCGATGTCCGATACCTTAACGGACACGTCTCAATTCTCGCAGATGATCGACAAGAGCTTCGAAAACCTAGAGAGAGTGGATGATGAGTCCATGTCTTTGGACGAAGTGATGAAGGTGATTCGTCAGTTGGTTGTTGAGTCACGAGAGATCAGGCATTCCACCCGTTTCCTCAATAATCAGCTTGAGAATGCGACTAAAGAGATCCACCAGCTAAAAAGCCAGCTTGCTGAAGTCCAACAAGATGCCCTCTTCGACTCTCTCACTAGCCTATACAATCGCCGAGCGTTTGATAGCGACATCAATACTCTTTGTCGCTCTGAGCAGAAGATGTGTTTAGTATTAGCTGATATCGACCATTTCAAAGCGTTTAATGATACCTATGGTCATTTGTTTGGTGATACGGTGATCAAATCTATCGCGCGCCGCATTCAGCTAAGCTGTCGAGAAGGGATTCACGCCTACCGCTTTGGTGGTGAAGAGTTCGCACTTATCGTGCCGAACAAGTCTCTTCGTGTCGCTCGTCAATACGCAGAAAGCCTGCGCCGAGCGATTGAAAAGCTCTCTATTCGAGATCGCCGAACGGCGGAGCAAGTGGGTAACATCACCATTTCACTTGGGGTGGCTGAAATTGAGCCTGGCGAATCCGCTGAGTCATTAATTGAGCGTGCAGATAAACTTTTGTATGAAGCAAAAGATCTCGGCCGAAACCGTGTGATGCCACTTTAGGCTTACAAGCAGCGACTCAATATTGAAAAGCCCCAGTGACAACACTGGGGCTTTTCTTTTTAGCTTTGTCTATCAGATAAAAGCGATTAAAAACGTCTATCAACCATCAGCGGTGATCACGTCAATCAACTCTTGCTGTACCTGTTCGGCTTTGTCGTTATCAATCTGACAAGTGCCTGCCGCTTTATGGCCACCACCACCATATTTCAGCATCAGTTCACCAACATTGGTTTTAGAACCGCGATCAAAAATCGATTTACCGGTTGCGAATACGGTGTTTTGCTTTTGGAATCCCCACATCTTGTGGATTGAGATGTTGCACTGTGGGTACAAAGCATAAATCACAAAACGATTACCCGCGTAGATCACCTCTTCACCCGTCAGATCGAGAAAAACGAGATTGTTATGAACGGTTGCACAACGTTGGATTTGTTCTTTAAACAGGTTCTCATGTTCACGATATAAGTCGATACGCTCTTTCACATCCTCCAACGCTAAGATTTGATCAATGGTGTGGTTTTTACAGTACTCAATCAAATCCATCATGAGGTTGTAGTTCGAAATTCGAAATTCACGGAATCGACCTAAGCCCGTTCGCGCATCCATTAAGAAGTTCAGTAAGTTCCAACCTGTTGAATCTAGCACTTCATCACGGTTGAATTGTGCCGAGTCCCCTTTGTCCACGGCTTCCATCATATCAAGCCACTCCGATGGGAATGTCTTTTCTCCACCGTAATGATCCCAAACGACTCGGGCTGCAGAAGGCGCATTCGGGTCAATGATGTGGTTTGGTCGCTCACCTTTGTTACGGATGGTCTCTGATAAATGGTGGTCAAAAACCAGATGAGCGTCTTTTACATAAGGTAGGTTGGTCACAATGTCATTCGATGAGATTTCGACCACACCATCTTGCATATCCTTAGGATGAACAAATTTAATGTCATCAATGAGGTCGAGTTGTTTGAGCAATACTGCGCATACTAAGCCATCAAAATCACTACGGGTTACAAGTCGATGTTTCTGCTCCGACATTCGGCACTTCCTATGCTTTCATTATTCGTTATAAAGTATGAGATACCTTATTATAACTATCGATAAGGTTTCAAGAGCTGTTCCATTACTATTATCAATAACTATTTATAATATTAGACCTGAGCGACCTTTTGACAAACCTAAGACAGAACTTTTATACCGATCCTCTATACTCGATATGCTACCAATTGATTCAATTGAGGAAATTTTATGAAGAAAGCGTATATCGTAATGTCTATGGTGGGCGCTATTGCCTTAACGGGTTGTGCAAGTGAACAAGATGAATATGAGGTGAAAGAGTACACCTCGATGGCAAACCCTGCTGCAGTATACTGTGTTCAAAAAGGCGGTGAGCTAGAGACCGTGAGTGAAAGCGATCAACGCATCACCTACTGTGTACTTTCTGACGAAGAACGCGTGGAACAGTGGGAATACTACCGTAATAACCACAAAGAAGAATCGACTAACTAATCGATTCAACACGTTAACAAAATAACGTGTCACTATCGCAATGCTTGAAGAGAGCCGTACGCTATTTTAACGTACGGCTCCTTTAAATCGAACATTGTTTCATTATGACAATCTTCTGACATTTCATGATTCACACGGAATAGAATGCGACCCAAGTCACACTAAGCCGATACCGAGGCCAACCATGAAATCTCAGAGTTCATCTTCGTCACATCCGCAAGAGAGCGAACAAACCTTACTTTCCCCTTACGCTAAAGAAACGTTTCAAAAAGTCGCGTTGAATGCGTTGGTCGTGGCCGCCTTAAGTATTTTGGTTAACTTGTGTTTACGTGCAGACTTCATCTTTTTACACAACACGCTAGGCGAAACCTCTTTTACAGAATCAGCGCAACTTCTCATGCTCACAATCACTATTGGCAGCTTCTATCACCTTGCCAATACCAAAGAGAATACCAACTATGCCGCTGTTTTGATCGCCGGATTCTTTGCCGTGTTGATGCTTCGCGAAATGGATGCTTGGTTTGATTTGATTGCTCATGGCTCGTGGGCTGTTCCCGCTTTAGCCGTAACGGTAACAGCCTGCTACATTGCTTATAAAGGGGGCAATCAAACCATCGAGCAAATGGCTCAGTTATTGAATACTCGTTACATGCCTATCTTGGTAACAGGTCTAGTGATTCTGCTGGTATTCACTCGCCTTTATGGGATGGGGTCGTTCTGGCATGCCGTCATGGGTGACCATTACATGCGCGAAATAAAAAACCTGTCTGAAGAGGCGACTGAACTTATGGCTTACAGCATTATCGCTTTTGCTGCGTTCAAAACTAATCGCCTAGTCAAACGTTCTGCCGCTCAGGGTCAAGCGTGCGATTCAGCTGAGTCAAAGTAGTATCAAGTAACAAGAGTTGCTCAGCCAATTCTTGATAAGGTAAATCTGGGGTAGTCATTTCGACTGCCCTTTTTATTACCTCTAATTCGTCCGACACCTCTTTTCCTAACTCAAGGTCCAACAACTTCTTTAGCGCCTTGCTTGCGATCTTAAGCGGCTCTGCTCGGACTTGATTCAGCGGTCGATCAAACGCCCCTCTTTTTACTCCCTCTAGGTACACTCGATAAGTCGTCAGCTCGTCGAGCAGCAAAAAGACGTTTCCTTGCTCGGTAGTATGAGGGTAAGGCACGTAAGTGTGCGCAGAATGCTCAATTGGAATTGTGATATCAAGTCCACTCAATGCACAGCGGCTCTTCAGCACTCTTAGTAAGCCCTGCTCATCCATCAAAGACTGGATTTCAAAAATACGCTTGAGGTGGTAATCGTTTGAAACGAAATGTACTGTGACTTGTTGGCCTGTTTGACACAACTTACTTTCAATTAAGGTATCGGCAGCATTGATGACGTTTTCAATGGTATTTACCGATCTATCTTCTAGCAAGATTTCAGGAAGTACAGGCTGTGGATTTGGCAGGCTCTGCATAAAGTACTCGTACATTTCTCGCGCTTCTGAGTTTGTCTGATTGGGGGTTATCCCTCCACAGAAGACCAATGCTGTACGAGTGCAGTCTACTGAAGCCAATAGAGAAATCAGCGCATCAACACGAGAGCGCCCTTCAGCAGTCAGTTTGTTATTGTGCAAGCGTTTACCTAAAACCAGTATCACATCAGAAACGTTCATTATTTGTCCAAGTCTCAATTATTCCTACTAAATTACTCAGGTACTGTACAAGTATTCTCTTTCTCGCTAGGTTAGCAAAGGTTAAAATTTTGTTATCGGGCGAGTATCACGTCAGCTATTTCGCCAGATGCCATAATAGTACTTATAAGAGTCTGCACGACAGGCCATTTTAATAGGAAGTCATTTTATGCTGTCAATATTCGACATTTTCAAAATCGGGGTGGGCCCTTCAAGCTCGCATACTAACGGCCCTATGATCGCAGGTTATCACTTTACTCGTTTACTCGCTGCTTCAATCAGTAAGGTTCAACGAGTTCAAGTAGACCTCTATGGTTCGCTTTCCTTAACGGGCAAAGGGCACCACACCGATCGTGCCGTGATACTTGGGTTGCTAGGTAACAAGCCAGACACCATCAAAATGGGCAGTGCTAAACGTGCATTGTCTCAAACGATCGAAGATGGTTACCTCTCCTTAGCTGGGGCGCATACGATTGAGTTCAGTTATGACAATGACATTCTATTTCATTCAGACAACCTACCGCTGCATGAAAATGGCATGACCATCACCGCTTACGACTCGTTGGGCACTCAGATTGGTTTTGAAACCTATTACTCCATCGGTGGTGGCTTTATTGCAACCGAGAAGGAACTCAAAGATGGCGGTACTAGCAACGATGTAGATGTACCATTCCCATTCACTAGTGCCGACGAGATGCTAGCGATGGCCGAAAAGAATGGCTTCAGCTTAGGTGGAATGATCCTACAAAACGAACGTTGCTTCTTTAACGAAGATGACATTACCCACAAAGCTGACCAAATTTGGAAGGTGATGTCTTTATGTATGCAACGAGGCTTTGAAACCGAGGGGATTTTGGAAGGTGGATTAGAAGTCACACGCCGTGCCCCTAACCTACTTAAGAAGCTCGAAGCCAATGCGGCTATCGAAAACGATCCTATGGAGATCATGGACTGGATTAACCTGTTTGCCTTTGCTGTAAGTGAAGAGAACGCCGCGGGTGGACAAGTCGTTACCTCTCCAACCAATGGTGCAGCAGGTGTTATCCCTGCGGTCTTGATGTACTACCATCGCTTTATCAAAGAGCTCGATACCAAACAGCTCAAAGACTTTTTGGCGGTGGCTGGCGCTATCGGCATCTTGTACAAAACCAATGCGTCTATTTCTGGGGCTGAGGTAGGTTGCCAAGGTGAAGTAGGCGTTTCATCCTCTATGGCAGCAGCAGGCTTAACGGCATTGCGAGGCGGCAGTAACGAGCAAATCTGTATCGCCGCAGAGATTGCCATGGAGCACTCGTTAGGCATGACGTGTGACCCAATAGGGGGCTTAGTTCAGGTGCCGTGCATCGAACGAAATGCGATGGGCGCAATGAAAGCGATCAATGCCTCTCGTATGGCGCTAAAACGCACCAGCAAGTGTTTAATCTCGCTCGATAAAGTCATTGAGACCATGTATCAGACCGGTAAAGACATGAACAAGAAATACCGCGAGACGTCACTTGGGGGCTTAGCCGTGATCCATATGGCGCCACCATGTGAATAACCACTCTGGCTAGCCAACAACAAAAAAAGGTGCAGAACAATCTGCACCTTTTTTATTTAAGCTCGAGACTAAATCTTATCAGTCACGGCCAGTGTTGCCGCCAACATATCATGACCAAACTTCACACTGCGTTCTGGCGACCAACCATACAGTGGATCTGGGTAGTCATTGTTGTCTTTAAATGGCATTTCAATCGTGTAAGAAAGGCACTTAAATTGCTCTCCAACCCAGTTTGAGCCGACCGTTAAGTTTGCTTTACCCGGCTCATCTTTATCGTAGCCATGGTCGTCTTGAAATTCTGGTGTTACCAAAGCAAGCGCGTTCTTAAATGCCAACTCTAAGCTTTGCAGTCTTTCATCATAAGATGGGATCCCTTCAGAGCCTGCAGCAAAGTTATATGGAATCGCTTCATCACCGTGAATATCAAGGAACATATCCACGCCGGTTTCTAGCATGCGTTCACGAACTAGGAAAACCTCTGGGCTGCGCTCCATTGATGGTGTTTGCCATTCACGGTTAAGGTTAACGCCTATCGCGTTACAACGCAGATGACCACGAATAGAGCCGTCTGGGTTCATGTTTGGTACAACATAGAGCACCGCTTTTTCCAGTAACGCTCGCGCTGTTGCATCGTCTTCATCCAATAGGCGTTGAATCAAGCCTTCCATGAACCACTCTGCCATGCTCTCCCCTGGGTGCTGGCGTGCAATCAACCAAATGCGCTTTTTGCCTTCTTCCATTTCGCCGAATGTCAGTAGGCTCATATCGTTGTTATCTAAAGTCGAGCCAAGTGTCTCTAATTGGCAATGATGAGCTGATTGCGCCATATGCAGCAAATCTAGGTGACGGTCATACGTGTATGGAGCAAAGTAAGCGAAATAGATTGAGCCATGCTCAGGAATCACCGTAAAGCTTAGTGTGTCACCGTCAAACTCAGCAGGAATGCGGAACCACTCTTCTCGGTCATAAGACGCCACGACATCGTAACCCTTCCAACCGTCTGGGTACGCTGATCCTTTTAAATCCAGTAATGAAATCGTGTGCGACTGTTCCGCTTCAGTCTCTAAGCGGAAGTGAAACCATTGATAAAATTCCGATTGGTTATCGTTTGGGATCTTCAGTTGAATATTATTTCTATCTGCGAGACTTACAACGTCGATGCTACCACTATCGAAATTACTAAAAATCTTCATTACGTTACATTCCTTATACATTACTAAGCATTTTTCGGGAGGCTACCACAAAGATAGCGGCTTCAAAAAGGTTTAGTGAGATGTTTTGTCAGCATTTGTTGAAGCAGAATATTCAACGCAAACGTTTTAGATCAATTTCATTATAAAAAATTATGCGAGATCGAGAAAAAATCGTGCATCAAGAATGAATTCTGCGATAATTGTTTCAATTTATAACATACTAGAATACACAACATAGATAGTTGTTAATTCTGTGTTATTCAAACAAAATGAGACAATTATGTGGAATAAACTCAATAAATCAATGATGTTCTGCCAGGCGATGTTTGGCTTATCATTCTATGGTGTGATGGTGATTTTGACCCGTTTCTTCTTAGAAGATCTAGGGTATAGCGAAGCTGACACCATGATGGTCGTGGGTGCTTTCTCTTCTATCGGGCCACTCTTTGCTATTGCGGGCGGCTTTATAGCAGATAAATTCCTTGGTGCCTATCGTTCTTTAACTATTGCCTACGGTACTTTCGCAACGGGTTACACTCTATTGGTAATGGGCGCTTCTGCAACCAACGTTCCAATGGCTCTCGTGGGTATTGCACTGGCTAGTTACGCTCGTGGCTTAATGTCTCCTTCTTACCCAAGTCTATACAAACGCACCTTCGCTTCAGAAGAGGACTTTGAAAACGGCTACCCTGTTAACTATTCAGTAAACAACGTAGGCGCACTCTTAGGCCAATACCTATTCCCAATGTTTGTGCTTGTGATTGGTTTCCACGGCAGCTTTAGCTTATCAGCGGTTATGGCAGCGATTGCTTTCGGCGTTCTCATTGTATTCAACAAACAGTTAGTTAACGTTGGTGCCAATATTGATCAGCAACCTGTTAGCGCAAAAAACTGGATTGCATTTATCAGCCTATCAGCTGCTATGGTGGGCTTGGTGTTCTTCATGTTCTCAAACATGGATATCGGCCAAAACATCGTTTACGCGATTGGCGCAGCAGCAATCTTGTACTTCATCTCTCTGATGGTTAAGTCTGAACGATCAGATGCCCTTAAGATGGGTACGATTTTAATCATGACCGTACTGACAACGTGTTTCTTCGTTTACTACGGCCAGATGATGACGTCAATGACGATGGTAACCATCAATACCATGCGTGGTGATCTATTTAACTTGATTCCAATCGCTCCTGAAGCATCCATGGCGATGAACCCACTTTGGTGTATCGTAGCTGGCCCTGTGATTGCCTACACCTTCTCTTCTTTGGAAAAGAAAGGCATCAACTTCTCTACAGCGACTAAGATCGGTTTTGCTTTCATCTTTACTGCGATTGCTTTCGGCATCTTAACCATGGCGGTGATGAACGTGGGCGAAGATGTGATCATTCGACCTGAAATCTTCCTAGCAATCCACTTCTTCCAAGCATTTGCGGAAGTCATTGTCGGTAGCTTAGTAGTAGCATTTATTCTGTCTGTGGCACCTAAACATATCGAAGGTTTCTCTGTATCGCTGTTCTCAGTTGCAATGGCGCTAAGTGGTATCGTAGGTGCAGTATTCTCGACTTCTATCGCTTTAGAAAAAGGTCAAGAGATCACACAAGAAGTGGTTCAGAACGTTTACGGCGAATACTTCCAATTGTTAACTATCTTAGCAGTCGTGATGGTTGCTATTGCTCTAGTGTCATCGGTTGTTATTCGTAAGATGCTTGAGGCAGCGCGCCGAGACGAGCCACAAGAATTAGTCGAAGCCGAAAGCTAATTGCTCAATTCATGAAAAAACCCAAGCCTGTGCTTGGGTTTTTTATTATGCGCTAGCAAAAACTGTCTCTTAAAAAATTAGTCTCGATCTCGAGCCTTAAATTCGTAACTGACATTAATCACAGGTTGATAAGCAATATCCCCTTCGTTTGTGACAATTTCATTTACGGTGACATGAGAATCTAAAAGCTCAAAAGAATTCACGTCTACTTGCATATTTGAAGAGTAATGTACTGAACGGCTTAATTCATACGGAGACTTTTCGTTGATCTCCATAATCATGGTTTTACCGGCAGCCAATGCAGCATCTTTAGAAGCGGCTGGTGCACCACTCATTGATTCACTGCTGATGACTGTTTGCGAAGCTCCGCCCAACCCCGCAACTGCAATAGAACTAAACAACATTACGCTTGCTAAACTCATTACTTTAATCATAACTGACTCCTTAGTTACCTTAACGCAATGCAACGACACTGCGATTTAACTCGAACCTTATGTCCGTTCGATTACCTATATGGTACGAATAATAAGACCCAAACAAATTAAAAATAATTGCGCTTGTTATTCAGTTTTTTTGAAGAGCGGAAAAAGATTAATGTATGAGTAATTGTATGGACTTAGTGGCTTGTAATATGCTTAAAGACTTTTTTAAAACCATTCAATAAGTTACTTACAGTTCTAATTCAATGAATTATCACAGGCTCTATTCGACTTAGAGTAAATAATTATATGTTTCATATAAAATATAATAAGAGTACTTGTCATTTAAATTAAAAAACGCTCCAATAATGGAGCGTTTTTTAATTTCGGTTCTGAGATAATCTCGTCAAGAAGCTCTCAATTGATAGATAGCACTGTGCAGCGCCATCGTTCCTTCAGACGTTAGCAACCAAGCAAACAATAAAATATTCATCATGAAGGTTAACCAGAACAACAATTTAAAGCCGATGTCGTGATATTTGTGCTGCATTACCGACTGAGCAATTAATGCCCCTATCCAACCACCAGCAATGTTAAGTAAATGAAACGTGATTTCCGGTATACGCCAACCGCCGTGAAGCATAGCTTGTTTGTCAAACGCATACACGATGTAGCTTATGGTACTCACTGAGAGATAAAAGGCGCAGACAATAACAGGGAAATCTAAAAGAACCACACTGCCAATAAGTGCGCTAACAAACCACACAACGATAGCTAAAGAGAAGTTAAAGACTATTGGACGCTCGACCTTAACTGCTTTCATGACACCATCATTGTCAGAGCCAAGCCTAAAAATGACACGCTCGCTTACGCAGGGGGGCTGAGAAGCATTCTCTAAATCACTAATATGAAATAATATTTTCGCGTCTTGATTCTCTACGGAAATATAACCGTAGCCCTTACTAGAATCCCAGTGTGAGATCGTTCCTTGTATAGACATTGTATTACCTTACCTAGCAGTTGCAGCCTTAGGGCGCATTTTTATTTATATGCATTAACCTATAGCACAAATATGCCACTTGATGCTCAATAGAGGCAAGGTATCGGTTAAAATTTGAGCAAGATCAAATCATAGTGAGAGAGAAAAAGAATGGTTAGGATATGTCGAGCAAAGAACTCAGTCAGCGACTTTTGAATGGATGAAGCGCTTAGAAATGCGACACATAAAAAGAGGCACACCTTTATTAGGTGTGCCTCTCAAATTGTTTATTACTATTATTTCATCAAGCTAGGGGAGATATTTAATGCGAGTAAACAACCGTTTAAGTCAGATTCGATATCAAACTCTACCAACTCATTAACGTGAGGTTTAATGGTCGTTTTGTCGAGATCTCTTACATGAAAAAAGATCATCTCAGATTTGTTCTCATCTCTTATGAAACCGTAACCGTGCCCCACATCTAAATCGACTATTTTGCCAAGAACCGACATCGCATTATCTCCACCATTGTGCGTCAACAGTACGTACTGCTTGAAGCACAGGTTGGATCACTTTCAGTTAGGCAATCAGGATATTTTTTAGTTCGTGGAGTGATTCTACGGTGTAACTCGGCTCAATTGACAGGTCAGCGTCAGCACCGGTACTGTTCAACCAACAGGTTTCTATACCAAAATTAATGCCACCAAGAATGTCAGAATGTTGGTTATCCCCCACCATCAAAATTCGGCTTTTACACGGCAATCCCATCTTCTCATGAGCATGGTGGAAAATCGCATTGTCAGGCTTAGCGACACCAACCTCTTCTGAGATGATTACGTGATCAAAGTAGTGACTCATTCCTGTACGTTCTAAACGAATCGCCTGAAGCTCTGTAAAACCATTGGTGATGATGCCTAATTTCGCTTTGCCATGGAGTGAGTCCATCAACTCTTTTGCACCTGACAGTAGCGTACAGATGTCTGCCATTGCTTCTAGAAACGCGCTGTTAAGTTCGGAAGTTGTTGTTTCTAGTTTATTCGCCCATTCCTGAAAACGTGTGTGCTTGAGTTGATGTGCGGTAATCGTACCATTCTGATAATCGACCCAAAGCGGCTTGTTTACCGTCTGGTAATGGGCAAAATCTTGCTCAGTGAAATCCACACCTTTTCGCGCAAACATCAGCTGCATTCCTTTAAACGCGTCGAAATGAAACAGGGTTTCATCAGCGTCAAACAAGATCCAATCGTACTTCATTTGTTTCTCCTTATGGCAACGCAGCTAGTCTAGATCTTTCCTTATAAAAAGCGAAACATTTTCGCTAAGTCGCAGCGCTACTCTCTGCATACTCACCGCTGTATTCGCGAATGTGACCGCCTGCTCACGTTAAGGAATTGGTTGCATTTAGATGATGGCAAAATGACCTGAAACAAGATTACGAAAGTCATTGGCGAGATAATCAGCCTATCTTACTCGCTGTATGAGGCACCAATAATGAAACGATTCTTTCCTTCAAACGTAATGCTGATTCCCTTTGTTGTTAGAAACTATGCCGAAGAAGAACCAGAAGAGTTAAGCTCCGCCGAAGAATCTATTCAAGAGAATGATGAAGAACGCTCTGATGAGTAAATGACTTCGCTAGCCCAGCCTCCCACTATGGATGATTGGGCTACTTCCCCCAACCAAATACGCCGACATGCTGCCATCTACATCCCCCGCTCCTGTTGAGAAATCGATTGCGTTAACCCACTAATATTTAACAACTTTAATCAGAATGAAGCGTTACATCACAGTTCCAATTCCACCTACCACTTTTGGATAGGTTGTTTGTCTAAGATCAAAATAAATCCCTGGATTGTTATGCGAATCTAGATGCAGTTATTAAATATATAAGAATGGAGCAATCCAATGACAAGTGCATTTTTTATCCCTACAGTAAACCTCATGGGCGCAGGCTGCCTGAAAGACGCCACTGACAGTATTCAATCTCAAGGCTTTAAGAAAGGCTTGATCGTTACCGACAAAATCTTGAGCCAAATCGGTATGGTTAAGCAAGTTCAAGATATGCTTGCTGAGCGTGATGTTGAAACGGTTGTGTTTGACGGCACACAACCAAACCCAACCATCAGCAACGTGAACGATGGTCTTGCGTTACTGACTGACAACGATTGCGATTTCGTTATTTCATTAGGCGGTGGTTCTCCACACGACTGTGCAAAAGGCATTGCGCTTGTTGCATCTAACGGTGGCAAAATTGCTGACTACGAAGGTGTCGATCAATCGGCTAAACCAATGCTACCGCTGATCGCTATCAACACCACAGCAGGTACGGCGTCTGAAATGACTCGCTTCTGCATCATTACTGATGAAGCGCGTCACATTAAAATGGCGATCGTTGATAAGCACACCACGCCACTAATCTCAGTAAACGACCCTGAGCTGATGCTTGCTAAGCCAGCGTCACTGACAGCAGCAACGGGTATGGACGCGCTAACACACGCTGTTGAAGCGTATGTTTCTATCGCAGCAACGCCAATCACAGACGCTGTGGCGATTAAAGCAATTGAACTGGTTCAGGCTCACCTACGTACCGCTGTTGAGAATGGTGAAGACATCGAAGCTCGTGAACAAATGGCTTACGCGCAGTTTATGGCTGGCATGGCGTTCAACAATGCGTCTCTGGGCTACGTACACGCCATGGCACACCAGTTAGGCGGCTTCTATGACCTACCTCACGGTGTATGTAATGCGATTCTTCTACCACACGTACAGCGCTACAACGCGCAAGTGTGTCCAGAGCGTCTACGTGATGTTGCAAAAGCAATGGGCGTAAACGTTGAAGATATGACAGCTGAGCAAGGCGCAAACGCAGCGATTGACGCGATTGTTGCTCTGGCTAAAGATGTGGGCATTCCGACAGGTATTGAGCAGCTAGGTGCGAAGTCTGAAGACATCCCTACTCTTGCAGACAATGCCCTGAAAGATGCGTGTGGCTTTACCAACCCGAAACAAGCAACACATGAAGAAATCTCTGCCATCTTTGAAGCTGCGATGTAACTGAGTTCTTTTCCTTGTAAGTTGAGCCTCCTTCGGGAGGCTTTTTTGATCCATCCAAAACAGCACACACAAAAAGCCCTGCGTTGTCGGCAGGGCTAGTCATTCAAAGGCAACTTATACGCTTAGATACTCTATGGCGCATCATCCACTTCAACAGGGAGGTAATGCTTAGGTTCAAGTTTGAACCACTCTGGCAGTACCGTACCGATTGAAATCGAAGACCATGTGCCCGATAAGATACCAATGAACATGGCGATAGCGAATCCTTGCAGTGCGCTGCCGCCCATGATCCATAACGCTGACACCGTCATCAATGTGGTACCCGACGTCACCATTGTACGAGAGAAGGTTGCAATAACCGATTGGTCATTAATCTCTTCGATTGGCGTCGATTGTTTCGCTAACAACAGCTCTCGGATGCGGTCTGCAATGATGATTGAGTCATTGAGTGAATAACCGAGAATCGCAAGCACGGCAGCAAACACCGTTAGGTTAAATTCCATCTGCGTCGCGGCAAAAAAGCCTAACACTAATACGACATCGTGCAGCAGTGCAACGAGTGAACCACTCGCCAAGCGCCATTCAAATCGGAAACAGAGGTAACCAAGAATGCTCAGCATTGAGATAAGCAATGCAAGACCACCTTGATCCACTAAGTCTTGACCCACTTGAGAGCCCACCATGCTGTTACTTACCACCTCGATATGATGCGAGATCGGTGACAGAACCTTGGTTAAGTCTACAATCTGTTGACCTTCTGCTGGGATTGGGTAACGAATCAACCAGCGACCTTCTTGATCGGAATGCGTAACATTGGTGAACTCACCTAACGCAGGCTCTAGGGTGTCTACAAGCTGATCATGAGTAACGTTCGCATCAACACTTACTTCTGTCACCATACCTCCAGTAAAATCTAAGCCCATGTTGAGCCCGTTCACACCCAAAGCGATTAAAGAGATCACCATCAGTGCAACAGAGACAAAGCTCGTTAGGTAACGGATACGGCGAATACGCTGTTTAAAAAATTCAACCATGATTAAACCCTCACATCACGACGAGCGTCGCGTCCCCAAACTAAGTTAATGATTGCACGAGACGCGAATACGCCGCTGAACATGCTCGTTAATAGACCCAAACCGAGAGTCAATGCGAAGCCCTGAATTGGGCCGTTACCGATTGAATAAAGAACCACTGCGGTGATCATCGTTGTAATGTTGGCATCCAAGATGGTGCTTAGAGCACTGCCAAAACCTAAATCGATGGATTGCGCGAAGGTTCGCCCTTCCGCTAATTTGTCCTTAATGCGCTCGAAGATAAGCACGTTAGTATCCACCGCCATACCCACGGTCAGCACCAAACCCGCAATACCCGGTAGTGTCAGTACTGCACCAGGCAGTAGTGCGATGAGGCCAAGTAGGCTCACCATGTTGATCATCAAAGCAACGTTTGCCACCCAGCCTAAACGGCGGTACCACAGCGCCATGAATGTCAGTGTCATTGCTAAGCCCAGCGCTAGTGCTGCAAAACCGTTTTCAATGTTTTCCGCACCGAGCGAAGCACCAATTGTACGTTCTTCAACGATAGTAACAGGCGCAGTTAATGAACCAGCACGAAGCAGTAAGGCTAGGTTCTGCGCATCTTCCATTGAACCTGCGCCAGTAATACGGAACTGGCTGCCCAACTGAGATTGAATCGTCGCTACACTGATTACTTTCTCGCTACGCTCTGTTTCACCACGAGC
The DNA here is from genome assembly GCF_003970385.1 of Vibrio aquaticus. Classification (GTDB taxonomy): domain Bacteria; phylum Pseudomonadota; class Gammaproteobacteria; order Enterobacterales; family Vibrionaceae; genus Vibrio; species Vibrio aquaticus. The sequence goes on from NZ_RXZH01000001.1 coordinate 497,594, forward strand.
ATTGGTTGTGTATTCGCGATAGACCGTCGCCATCGGTTTGCCAATGTGGTTGCCCGAGAAGTCATTCATGATCTTGCCACCGGCATGATCAAGCGAAATGTTTACTTCAGAGAACCCCATTTTGTCGATGCCAGCACGGGCGTTGATGATGTGCTCACCCGTCAGTACAGGTCGCTTAGCCAAAGTAACAGGTCGGCCATCATTATCGTTAAGAATCACATCACCATACGCTTTCTCTTCAGAAGGAGAACGCGCCTCATGGAAAGCCAGTGTTGCTGTTGCACCAATCACGTTTTTCGCTAGAGATGGATCTTGAACACCCGGCAGTTCGATACGAATGCTGTGTTCACCTTGGCGCTGTACTAACGCTTCGGTGATCCCTAGCTCTTCGATGCGATCACGCATGATCTTAAGGTTTTGCTGCAATGTAACGGTTTGGAATTCAGACTTGCTTTGTGCTGTAGGCTTCACCGCAATGAAGTCAGAATGGCGCTTCACATCCCATGTTGGGTAGTTTTGTTTTAAGAAGGTTTGCACCGAGCCCAAAGACTGCTCTGTATTGCTCTTAATGTCGAATCCTTCGGTACCCACAGCTGTGATTTGAACACCACGGATACGCTCTTGGCGTAAGAAATCACGCACTTCATCAACCAAGCTATTACGTTGGTCTTCAAACGCTTTGTCGATATCAACATTCAGTAGGAATTGCACACCGCCACGTAGGTCGAGACCTAACTTAATTGGCGAGAAGCCCATTTCGCTCAGCCAAGCAGGAGCGACTGACACATAAGAGAACGTAATGCTGTCTTCTTTGCCAAGTAGCTTATCGAGCTCTTTTCTTGCTTCAGTCTGCTCATTTTCATCATCAAAGACCAGTGTGGTTTTATCGCCTTTTTGGTCGATCTTGATGACATCAATATTGCGCTGTTCGAGGTAGTGGTTCAGCTCTGTCACACTGTTGAGTACGGTTTGATCTCCATCTTGTGACGTTGTCACCTGTATGGACGGCTTTTCGCCATACCATGTCGGGATTGCGCTTAAGGTAAGCATCACGATAGTGGCGATAAGCACCACATATTTCCACGCCGAATAGCGGTTCATCAGACGTGCGGATTTCGCCTGTTTGCTAGGTTGTTTTGTCATAATCTATCTTAACTTTGCTATGCGCAGAGAGTCCGCGCTTAGTATTTAACGTTTGAAGAGTACTCTCTCTTCGCTTGGGTTAAATTCAGATCGCTAAGAAGTGACTATTGAGTGCAACATAGAGTGCGTTCGACTCTTTCCACCCCGATACACGGTGAATGGAACGATGAGTGGCAACGCGTTGCATTGAAGTGAAGACCGGCTGTTTGTATAACCGATAGAGAGGAGTAACCGCAGGCTCAAAGCCTACAGGTTCAAAATCAGATTGAGGATCGGTATCGTCTAAACCTCGGGTCAGCGTAGACCAACGGTTCGCATGAATAATCGCAAGCCAATCATGAGAGATATCCGATTGGCTGACAGGTTCAGAGTTCGAGCTATTACGAACCTCATCAAACAGCGCTTGAAAGTCACGCTGCGAAGTCGGAGCAAGGTTCGCTCCTCGATAGCTTAAGCGGGCCGACGCTTCATTTTCAGCTTGTAACAGATAGGCAAAAGCCTGCGTTGGTAAAACCATCGCAAGCAAAATCAGCCAGAAATATGATACAAGTCTTTGAAACATCGGCGAGCCAAATAATATAGGACACCCTGATATTAAATCTAACCTCAGGGTCAAACAACTAAAATAATCTAAAAGCTAATATTTCAGTTTTAGAGTGTGTTAGCGGTAGAACGTCTTACCGGTGTGCACATCCAAATAGATCTTATTGGCTTGTTTTAAGCCACCACAGTAAACAAAATACGCTTCTTGCTCATTAAACGTGACAGAACGAATCCAGCCCTGAGTCTCTTCAAAATCTTCAGGTGTGCATGTCCCATCTTTGAGTAATGAATCGGTCGTTTTGATGAAAACATCGAAGTATTGTTTGAAGTCATCAGAGTTTTCTATGTAATGGCTGATTGTCTCGATGCGTTCTTCATTGGTAATCGTCGGAGCAACTTCAAGTAGCGCTTCCATCGGTACCCATTCAGCCACTTCAGGACCACCATCTTCATAGACGTAATAAGGAGAAATCCTCCCCCATCCCTCACGCTTTTCAAGAATATGCAGTTTGTCGCCACGGTAGACCACGCTTTCGACAAACGCATCGAACTTGGGCATTTCTCGAACCCCCAACTTAGGTGGACTCACATAGTAATCGGTGACTGGCGCTTTAGGTGGCGCTTCTTCTTCCTCTTCGACAATATCTAAAGGTGTAATTGGCGCTTCTTGACTCTTTTCTAATGCTTCTTGCGCTAGCGCATCTTGCTGAGGCTTATAATAGAAAATGTAATAGCCACCAGCAGCGCAGCCTATTCCGACAAGTAGCAAGACGACCATTATTAGCTTTTTCATATTCCTTCGAATTTTTTCCTATAATTATCGAATCAAGACCACGGCATCCATAGTTATGATATGGCATTACTTTACTACTATAGCGGCAGCAGTGCTGATCACTTTACCTTTTCAGCTCACCGCTTCACATTGCAATGAAAAAAGCTGGAATAATCTCCTTAACATTCAGTTAGACATTGATGAAAGCTATAACTTTCATGCTTCCCGGTTTAACCATTTCCTTACGCAACACAAAGACCGACCGTTTCTTTTTCAAGAGTTTTCAGCCGAAGAACTCACACAACTGTGGGCCAATAAAGATCCAATATATCAAACACGAATGCAGGAGCAACTGCACGCCTCACTCACCGTCATTGGACTCATTGAACAAGAACGCAAAAACCTGGCCCCACTGATCCAGCGTATCGCAAACCAACAGCAAGACTGGATTGATATTAGCCAGCACTGCCAAAACAGTGCCAGCACCATCAATATGGTCACCGGCCTAAACTACTCTCAGCTTAACCAAGCGTTAATTAAAGACACCACGCTCTTAATCAAGCAGTTAGATATACTCAAGCGTCACTATGTCAGCGAATTGGACGCGCTTGAACAGTCCCGCCCGAAACCTTCTGATTGAACACATAAATAGACCTGCATCACACTTTGGTTCAAACATCGGTTTAGAGTAAATTCATATAAAGATCACTCTTAATATATGATTTTAAGACATTTTCTTATTTAACAAAGTGTTACTAACTCAACAAGTTTGATATTAATTATCATTTGCATTGATTATGAGAATCATTACTATTTAATTACTTTATTCAAACATAGCTCATGATCAGTGAAACTCGCCCTATCTTGTAAGCACATTATTCCAATTTGGTTTATCGGCCTTGTATTGATGGTCGCTAGTTTTATCACGGTCCACAGCTACGAGACTCAGAAACTCTCGCGTCAACTAGACAATCAACTCAACCACCGCATTCAGACCCTCTCTCAGTCTTTGGCTTCCATCGAAACACTGCTTTACTCCACCCGTTCTTATCTCACTAACAGTGGCACTATTTCACCAACTAGCTTTGAAGCCTTTTTCACTGACCTCAATAATGGCCAGAGCATCGCCTACCCTATTATGTGGGCTCCGGTTATTCCTATTGCAGAGCTAGGTAAGTTTGAACGACAGGCTAGAAAGCAGGGATTTCTAGGTTATATGGTCTATCCACGAGTCACGGGCAAAGAAGAAAGCGCATGGTTCTTGAATGAGTCGGTTCTCCCTATTTTCCACATCTCTTCAACATTCGAAGGCGCAGATTATCTAGGCCTTCGTTTAGACAGTGACCAAGAAATAGTCACTGCCATGTCTAGAGCCATCAGTAGCGACCGTTTCGGTGTGGTGGGTTATATAAATGAAGGCCAGCAAGCAACCAAACTGTTACTGCCTAAATTTTCAAATGGCGGAGAGCTTCAAGGGTTCATCGTGACCGATATCGTATTACATGAGCTGCTCGGTGAAATTTGGCAGCAAGAAGTTAACTCTCTTCACAGTGATATCTCGGTTCATATAGAACCTGACAGCCGCTTGATCTTCGCCTCCCACCTCAACACCGAACTCGAAAATGATGGCTTACTGACTCGAATTGTTTCGGCGAGCCGAACCGTTCGAGTGCCTTTGTTTAACGCCGAATGGACGTTGTCTGTCTCGATGTTAGATCGCTCTGGAAGTACTTTGATGTATGGCTTTGCGTCGTCGTTTTTGATCTTACTTTTAACCCTTTCAGCCACCCTTGCCGCTAATTTTTATGCCACTCGCCTCAAGGTATCTGATCAAGTGATTGAAGAGAAGACTCGTTCATTAGCCATACAAGCGATTAAAGATAACCTGACTCAGTTACGTAATCGAACCGCCCTTAGTAATGAAGTCGACAAACAGCTAGCGCGCTTAGCTGAAGGAAGTAGCCGTGGCTTCTCGATTTTGTTTATCGACTTAGATCGCTTTAAGGTCATCAACGATTCCATGGGGCATTTACACGGAGATAAACTTCTTCAGCAGGTGGCTAAACGCCTAGTGAAACATTGCCGAAATCACGACATGAGTTTTCGGTTTGGAGGTGATGAATTTGTGATTTGTTTGCCCGAGCTCACCTCTACATCTGCGCTAACTCATATCTGTCAACGCTATTCAAGTGTGTTAAGTCAGCCTTATATTATTGAGGGACAAGCGTGCCACGTCGGGGCGAGTATTGGCATATCAGTCGTGACTGACCCTAGCCAGACATTAGCTAGTATTCTGCGTGAAGCCGACACCGCGATGTACAAAGCGAAAAGCTCAACCCATGACAAAGTTGTCTTTTTCCACGATCAAATGTTCAACCAAGCCAAAAAGCGTTTTCAGTTGGAACAAGAATTAACCAATGCCCTTGACCTAAAACAGTTATCTTTAGTTTACCAACCTATCTATGCCATAGAGAGCGACAGAGTGGTTGGCTTTGAATCACTGCTTCGTTGGAATCACCCCACTCTGAGATCCATTTCCCCACAAGACTTTATCCCCATCGCTGAAGAGACTGGCCTTATCATCAAGATTGGCGATTGGGTTGCTCATGAATGCTTCAAAACACTCGTTAGACTGCAAAAGTTGTATCCAGAACATCATGTCCCTAGGGTCAATATTAATGTCTCTGCCAAGCAGTTTGAGTCTGAGCATATCTATCATACTCTTGCTCATCTTCTTGAAGAATGCTCTGTGCCTGCACACTTGATCGGCATTGAAATTACCGAGTCTATGCTGCTAGCGGATGAATGCAGTGCCCACCAGTTACAACGCATCAAAGATCTCGGTGTTGTCTTATACTTGGATGATTTTGGCACTGGCTATTCATCTCTATCCATCCTCAATGACTACCCAGTTGACGTAATCAAGGTCGATCGCAGTTTCGTCAGCCGTATAGCGATGGGACAAAGTAATGCAGACAGCTTGTGCCAAGCCATTATTAATATGGCACACATCATTGATCTAGAGGTCGTGGCCGAAGGCGTTGAAACACAAGAACAACTTGCAGTACTTAGCCAACATAAATGCAACTACATCCAAGGTTATTTGAAGTCGAAGCCCGTGTCGGCCTGCCAACTTGGTGCAATCTTAGACACACAGAAAGCGAAAATCAGCGCCTAATATTTGTAGGTTAATTGAACTGATCACACTTCGCAGCACAGATGAAGTCGTTTTGGTGTAAGCCTTTAATAGAATGACTCCACCATGTCACGGTCACTTTGCCCCACTCTAATAATATCGAAGGGTGGTGAAACTCTTCTTCTGCCAATTCAGAAACTTGATTAGCAAAGGCCCAAGCCAACTTGTAGTTTTTGAACGTGTAGACTTTCTCTAACTGCCACACACCGTCACGCTCTAGCATGGTCCATTCACTCAATTCAGTGAACAGTAATCTACGCTCTTCTTCACCTAACGCTACAGCACTGCTTGAACAAGCCTCACAACGTAATTCATTCAACATTTGTCACTTCCTTTGGTTCAAATAATGGGGGTAATAGTCCGGCTTGCATTGCCTGTCTAACATGAAACATCAAATCCATTTTACTCAGTCGATAAAGCTGCTTGATGTCGCTTAAGATAAAGTATTCCGGTTGCATAATATCGATGCGATAAGGGGTTCTTAGCACGGTATGAACATCAAACTCTAACCGCTGTGGTGCGGAGTCATCGAGTGCGTAGAGTGTCTCTCCTGGTGAAGATAAAATTCCGCCTCCATAGATCTTGGTTTCTTCGCCTTCTTTCACTAAACCAAATTCAACTGTAAACCAATAAAGACGGGCGAGATAGGTTCGCTCTTTGTCACTGGCTTGCTTCCCTAACTGCCCATAAGTGTGAGTAAATTCGGCAAACTCTGGATTGGTCAGCATCGCGCAGTGACCAAAAATCTCATGGAAAAAGTCCGGCTCTTGTAGGTAATCAAACTCTTCTTTGGTGCGTAAAAAGGTGGCGACTGGGAACTTCTTCTCAGCCAAAAGGCCAAAAAATCGGTCGAAGTTAATCAAGGCTGGAACCGGCTCGACTTGCCAGCCTGTGGCACCTTTCAAAACACGATTAATATCAACCAGTTGTGGCGCCTTATCAGTTGGCAAGTTAAGTAAACGCAGCCCTGCCAAGTACTCTTTACAGGCTCGCTGTTCAACCAACTTCTGTTGACGGATGATTAACTCGTGCCAAACTTGGTTGTCTTCATCACTCCAATCGACTATTCCATGTTCATTGACTGCTCGTGAATGGTACTGTGTCATACAAAACCTCATTAACAATTCCTTTACATAAAGCCTATCGCCATGAAGCATTGGTGACAATTGAACCTAGATACTCTCTAAGCTCGCACTCCTGTAACAAATATTTTACAATTTCCATTTTTTACTTAATTTTCAGTTATCTGAGGATGAGGTGAATGTTTGACTTTGTTTAATATTTCATCAAAGCTTAATCAAGTTCAGGAGTACTTCAGACGAGGATGTCATGTCTCATATCCAACCTAGCTTGCGCGAACCCATTTGGTCACCTAGCGCTGAGCGAATCGAGAGTTCCAACCTATCCCAGTTCATTAAACACATTAATATTCAGGGATTTAATATCGGTGATTATGACCAGCTACACACTTGGTCTGTTGAACACAAGAAAGAGTTCTGGCTTGAAGTTTGGCAATTTTGCGATGTTATCGGTTACAAAGGGGATTGCATCTTAGGCGAAGGATTGCCTAAATGGGACACATTCACGCCAAATCGTGACACGATTTGGTTTCCACAATCTCAGCTCAACTACGCGGAAAACCTTCTCGCGTACGCGTTTCAGGCTCCGGATGACATCGCTATTTGGTTTAAAAACGAGCGTGGTGAGAGCCGTAAAATGACCTGGCAAGAACTGTGTGACCAAGTGTCTGTTCTTCAGCAATGGCTCAAACACAACGGTGTTGAGAAAGGGGATGTTGTTGCCGGTTATTTACCACATCTAACGGAAACCGTCATCGCGATGCTTGCCACTACAAGCTTGGGCGCTATTTGGACATCCAGCTCACCAGATTTTGGCGTTGAGAGTGTCGTTGAGCGATTTGGTCAAGTACAACCTAAAATACTCTTTTGCTGCAATGGCTACGAGTTCAATGGTAAGCCTTTCCTGCTAGAAGATAAAAACCGTCAGATCGTAGCTGCCATCCCAAGCATCGTAAATACATGCCAAATTGAATACTTATCGACGCAGGCTGTGGTGAATGACGCAGAGCAAGTTATGTTTTCCGATTGGGAAGCAATTCTGGCTAGCTTCCTGCCGAGAGGAATAAGATACCAACGCATCAGCTTTAACGATCCTTTGTTTGTCCTCTATTCATCAGGGACAACAGGCAAACCTAAGTGCATCGTTCATTCGGTTGGCGGCACGATTTTAAACCACTTAAAGGAACATCAGCTCCACTGCGACATTCAGCCGAAAGATAGAGTGTTTTATTACACCACCTGTGGCTGGATGATGTGGAACTGGCATGTCTCTACACTCGCCAGTGGCGCGAGCTTAGTGATTTATGACGGCAGTCCCATGCACCCAAATACTGATGTCCTATGGCAGCTTGCCGACGAAGCCGAAGTATCGTTGTTTGGTACTTCCGCGAAATATCTTGAGGCTCTACAAAAAAGCGATTTTGTTCCTTGTGAACACTATGCACTTGATTGCCTCAAAACGCTGTGTTCTACAGGGTCTGTACTTTACCCACAACAATTTGATTTTGTGCATCGCAACATTAAGGTTGACCTGCACTTAGCCTCTATTTCAGGTGGGACCGATATCTGCGGCTGCTTTGTCTTGGGGAACCCTATTTCGCCAGTGTATCGAGGCGAGTGTCAAGGTGCGGCACTCGGTATGAACATCGCGGTGTTTAATGAGCAGGGGGAATCTGTTGTGTCACAGCGGGGTGAATTGGTTTGCACCAATAGCTTCCCTAATCAGCCTCTGGGCTTTTGGCATGATGACGGCGAACGGTATCACAATGCCTACTGGAGCAAGTTTAATAATACTTGGCACCACGGCGATGATGTAGAGATGACGGAATCAAATGGGATGATCTTCTTTGGCCGAAGTGATGCAACGCTCAACCCTGGTGGTGTCCGTATTGGTACCGCTGAGATTTACCAACAGGTTAATCAAATTCCACAAGTTTTGGATTCCATTGCGGTCAGTCGCAGAATCGATGGTGACGAAAAAGTGGTGCTGTTTGTTCAGTTAGCCCCAGAGCATACGCTCGACACTGAGCTGAAAGATCAAATCAAGCAGACACTCAAAACGCAGTGTTCTCCGCGCCATGTCCCGAGTGAAATTTATACCTTAAGTGAAATGCCAAAAACGAAGTCAGGGAAACTGGTTGAGTTAGCGGTGAAACAAGTTCTTCATGGACTAGAGGTCAAGAACAAAGGGGCAATCGCCAACCCTTGGGTCTTGGATGAGATAAGCCAGTATCAAGCTCAGCAGTGATAAACGCTATAGAAACGAAAGCCCGATCACAAGATCGGGCTTATTCATCATGACTTAAAGCACTAGGTTACTTCTTCGCAACCGCCATCAGTACTTTTAGACTGCCTTGAGGCGTATCGATTTCAAATGGCGTTGTCACAACAACCTCTTCAAAGCCTACGCTTGTCAAAACTTGTTTGGCGTGACCAATGGTCATTCCACCAACCTCATCTTTATCCGATAACCAGTCCCAATGAACAAAGTAACTGCCTTCGTCAACCAAGCTATAGATAATATCCGCGACATCGGCGTAGTTCGGTAAGAAACTACACACTGATGAAGCAACCACAAGGTCAAATTGCGTTCGGAATGCTGGGTGCATCGCGACTAAGCCACGACTCAGCATATCCACTACAGGCTCTACATTATGGAGCTCTTTATTATCAAGCTGCTCGATCATTGCTTCAGAGCTATCTAGAGCAACAATATCTTTCGCCTCTGACGACATACGCTGGCTGAGTAAGCCCGTTCCACATCCAAAATCTAGAACGTGAAGCCCATTAATATCTACGACACTTTTTAATGATTCCAATGCTTTATCAGCATAGATATTAGTCGACGTTTCCGCATCCCAATTGACTGCGACATCGTCCCAACTGTTAGCCATCATGATCTCCCTGTAACTACATCCATTAGGCATCTCTCAAGAGTACCAAAACTGCATGAAATTCATAGCATTTCAGTCTTAAAAACAGACATTTGAAAAGCTTTACTATAAGATCGATTCTATCTTAACCAGATTGAGTCCCTAATGAACCTCTCGCAAATAGAAGCTTTTTGCACCGTTGCAGACACAGGCTCCGTTTCAGAAGCGGCGCGTCAACTTGAATGTAATCGCACTAAATTAAGCATGTCTATCAAGGCGTTAGAGAAAGACCTTGATGTTGAACTATTTGTCCGTAGTGGTAATAACCTCGTCTTATCTGAAGCCGGAAAAGCAATCTATAAAGACAGTCAAAACTTATTGGTAACGGCATCTCGCATTCGTCAGACCTGCGCTCAAGTCTCAGGTGAGTTCAACGCAGAAGTTTGGATTGCTCGCGATGATTCTCTTCCCGATGAGCTTTGGCAAGATCTTTCACATAGGTTAAACAACCGTTTTCCGGCGACTGCGTTTAATATCGTTCTGGCGTCTAGTGGGGATTTAGCCAACTTAGTGGCGACTTCGCAAGTGGACTTTGCCTTTGGGGTTGACTATGAACGTATTGATGATCCATTGATGACTTATCAGCCTCTAGGGAAAATTCGCCTAATGTCTGTCTGTCGCTCAAGTCATCCACTTGCGCGCCTCAGACGTGTTTCCGATGAAGAACTCCGCAACGCGATGCAAGCCGTCATGGTATATCTGAATGAAAAAGATAATCCAGAGTTACAGCCCTTCTCATTACGCCATATCGGTTTTTCAAGCTTTGACTATATGTTGAATACCATCCTAGAAGAGGATGCGTGGGGCGTGCTTCCTGAACCTTTAATCCGTCACCTTCTCAGAAACCAAGATCTTGCAGTCATCAAGCATACCTACGGATTAACTCAGGAAGATTACTGCATGTTCACCGCAGCAGGGATGGCAGAACATCCGGGAATGTCTTGGATTGCCGATAAGCTCAATGAGTATCTCTTTGATTTCTAAACCATTCTGTCTTAGCTTGAGCAATAATCAGTCAGCGTCAAATTTAATGACAGCAAAAACCAGCCATAACTCATTGATTAATATAAATTTATTTGAATACACAGCAAAGTAGGTACTTGCGTGAGGCAGATTCTGTTTGTGAAATAATCAGATTATGAGAAAACTATAAGGGTGTTTATACAAGAGATGCCTTTATGTGTGCCAGGACAAGCTTAAATGAAAAACGAATACTCACCTTCTCTGCTCTATTAGCATCGGGCTTTGCAGGCGGTGGCTTAGTACTCGGATTGCTTGTTGGTTCACTTGTCATTGTTTTTGACGGTGTCTATTCTCTAGTTAGTTTGCTGTTAACTTTATTGTCACTCGCCGTGTCGCGATTTATTGAACGTCCCTCTAAGCGCGAGTTTCCATTTGGTAAGTCTGTTCTAGAACCGATTGTTATCGCCATTAAAGGCAGTGTTATTCTCGCTATCGTTGCCTACTCTCTCTACTCTGCGATCACTGCCCTATTCACAGGTGGCCGTGAAGTCGATGCCAGCATCGCAACCCTTTTCGGCATCGTAAACGTCATCGGTTGTGGTTACGCTTGGTGGCATATCGCCAATAAATCTAAACGCTTTTCGTCTGGCCTGATTGAAGCTGAAGCCAAACAGTGGCAGATGGATACGCTACTCAGTGTCGCCGTGACTCTTGGATTTATCGCCGCGTGGTTGGTGTCGTTTTCACCTCTCTCACAATATGCCGTCTATGCCGACCCAGCCATGATGATTTTGATGTCGTTCTATTTCATTAAAGTACCCTTTGAAATGCTGCGCGACGCATTGCGAGAATTACTGATGATGAAGCCAAGTGAAGAGATTTGTCATACCGTCGACACAGAAGTATCAGCGTTAGATAAGCAAGTGAGTCAAAACTTAGAGGTGGCAGCCGTCACTAAAGTGGGTCGCGAGCTTCGTGTCAAACTTGACGTTCATGCTCAAGGTAGCCAAGTGCCTGTGGCTGAGTTAGAAAAAACTCGCAGGGTGTTAAAAGATAAACTGTCTAAACTCTCACTTGATCTGAATTTGACCATGAACATCGCAAGCTAAGCCTACTCATACCTCTGGTTTTCTCTTGATCACTAGAGGTATGGTAATATCAACGCCTCGATAATAATTCCCCATGAGTAGTAGATCATGTCTCAAGACAACCCTGTGGTTAAAGATGTATTCGTTGCGTTCCAAGTTATCCCTCGTCTAAAAGAAGGCAACAATTTTGAAGTGGTTGATAAAGCGATTGAGGTAGTAAAAGCGGCTAATGTGCCATATCAAGTTGGCGCAATGGAAACCACGATGAAAGGTGAACTCAATCATTTACTTGAGGTTGTCAAAAACGCTCAGCAAGCCTGTTACGATGCCGGTGCTTTAGAAGTCATCACCAACATCAAAATTCATAGCAAAACAGAAGCGGCTACAGACACATTCTGTACTTATGATAGAGGTGTGACTAAAGCCAACTATATGTTCGTTGACTAATGTAAGTCCTTTTTTAAAAAGCCGCTAGACAGAACCTGTCTAGCGGCTTTTTGTTTTCATATGACTTTATTGCTATTGAGCGTAGACCACTTTAAAGCGCTCCAATACCAACTGCATCTCTTCACTTGGGTCTATCTTAAGTTCTTCGCACTCTTTAGAGAAAAAGCGCCAATGTGCTTCTCTCCACCACTGCAGCGTTTTGTCACCCTCTCCTTCAGCGGCAGCAAACTCAGCCGATACGTCGCAGTAACGTGCCTGTGACACTTCCGTCATCTCAATAATGCAGATTGGCTCTCCTGACCAGTTAGTGACCACTTGCAAGTGGCCGACTTCAGGCATGGTCTCTCCTTCATGGGTATACCAGCGAGCCAGACTACACGAAGCCGTTTTCTCTCCTCGGAGGATCAATTCAGCGCAAATATTTGCATTAACTTCATCGGCACAGAAATAATCAGCACTGAATGAGTGATAACGCTCTGCTTGACCCTGCTCCAAAGTCGTTAGGAAACTCTGTAGATAATCTCTGCTGCGTTTATCCATATCACGTTAAATCCATTTTGATAATAATTCGAGGCCTATAATCACGTTTGGGCTCTATAGCTTTGTACTTTCGTAATGAGGCCTCTCAGAGTATCGCTAAGAAATTTACATTGTAAATAGGTATTGGACTTTTTAATCTGTGCTATCGACCATTTCTTCACATTTTTCTGTAACTCATAAGCTTAACACCAATCAAACTACTTGCATCACCTAGGAAGTATACCGCTCTTAACTCTTTCTTTATTGCAATTCCAACTGAGCAAAATCACTGTATAAAAAAACAGAACAACAAGTCAGACATTATGAAGAACCAGTTTTTACTCGGAATTAAAGAGCACATGCGTACGCGCCACTATGCGTCAAAAACGATAGACGCGTACCTACTTTGGATTAAGAAGTTCATCACCTTCCATAATATGGAGCACCCTTCTAAGCTCGATGAAAGTCATGTCGAAGCCTTTCTCTCGCATTTAGCCATTCACGACAAGGTCGCAGCCAAGACACAGGCCTTGGCGCTTAACTCGATTAACTTTCTGTACCGCGATTACTTTAGAACCCCACTCAACAACGAGATCAAATTTCAAAAGTCCTTGCTCGATAGAAAATTGCCGGTTGTGCTTACTAAACATGAAACCCGACAATTCTTGAAGCATATCGATCCTAAGTATCGCCTTCACATCATGTTGCTGTATGGATCAGGCCTGCGAGTTATGGAAGCGGTCAGACTTAGAGTGCAAGACATTGATTATGACTATAACGCAGTACGAGTTTGGCAAAGCAAGGGAGGAAAAAACCGAGTAGTGACCCTAGCCAAAGAGCTTATCCCGATGCTTCAAGAGCAAGAAGCGATGGCACGACGATATTACCAAAAAGATATGAACACCCCGGGCTACAGTGGTGTCTGGCTCAACCGTTCACTGCAAAAAAAGTATCAGGGAGCAGAGCTTGAATTTAAGTGGCACTATTTATTCCCTTCTGGAAAACTCGCCCGCGATCCAGAATCCAATCAATTGCGACGTCACCATATCAACGCCATCGCCTTACAAAGAGCCGTTAAACGTAGCGCGAAAGAAGCCGGGATAGATAAGAACGTCACATGCCATACATTACGCCATAGCTTTGCGACCCACTTGCTAGAATCTGGAGCAGATATAAGAACCGTACAAGAGCAGTTAGGCCATAGTGACGTGCGCACAACGCAAATCTATACCCATGTATTAGAAAGAGGCGCTAGTGGCGTTCAGAGCCCGCTCTCGAGCTTATAGAGTAATGCTGGCGAGAGGCTTAAGAGGTTGAACAGAGTGTTCGAAGTAACGATTGAGATGGGTTGGTGTATGACGGATATAAAAAAGGAGAGCCTAAGCTCTCCTTTCCTTAATCCTAATAACTGACTCTAATTAAAGAGCAGCTTTCGCTTTTTCAACTAGAACTGCGAATGCAGCTTTGTCGAATACCGCGATGTCAGCAAGAATCTTACGGTCGATCTCGATAGATGCTTTCTTAAGACCGTTGATGAAACGGCTGTAAGATAGACCATTCTGACGAGATGCAGCGTTGATACGTGCAATCCACAGTTGACGGAATTGACGTTTCTTGTTGCGACGGTCACGGTAAGCGTATTGACCAGCTTTAGTAACTGCTTGGAAAGCTACGCGGTAAACACGTGAACGTGCACCGTAGTAACCTTTAGCTTGTTTTAGAACTTTCTTATGACGTGCACGAGCTTGTACACCACGTTTTACGCGAGGCATTATGCTTCTCCTAAACTAAACGATTGATAAACTAAAAAGAATTATGCGTATGGTAGCATACGAGCAACTGCAGCCACTTCACACTTAGGAAGGATTGCATTTGGACGAAGCTGACGCTTGTTCTTAGTAGTACGCTTAGTCAGGATGTGACGTTTAGTAGCGTGCTTAAACTTAATACCACCAGCAGTTTTCTTAAAACGCTTAGCAGCACCTTTGTTGGTTTTCATCTTAGGCATGATGAATAACTCCGCATTGTTGAGTTGTATTAAACAATAGTAATCAGGGCGAACAAAACCCAGCCACCTTACGGCAGCTGAGTTCTATTACTTGCAAAGCCGTTAATTACTTCTTTTTAGGGGCAAGAACCATGATCATCTGACGACCTTCGATCTTCTTAGGGAAAGATTCCACTACTGCTAATTCAACAGTGTCTTCCTTAAGACGATTTAGAACGTCGACACCGATCTCTTGGTGTGCCATTTCTCGGCCACGGAAGCGAATTGTTACCTTCACTTTGTTGCCTTCTTCAAGGAAACGCGTCAGGTTGCGTAGTTTTACCTGATAGTCTCCAATATCAGTTCCAGGACGGAATTTTACTTCCTTAATCTGAACCTGTTTTTGCTTCTTCTTCTGCTCTTTAGCAGACTTGCTCTTCTCAAAGAGGAATTTACCGTAGTCCATTACACGACATACTGGTGGCTCAGCGTTTGGACTAATTTCTACTAGATCCATACCCGCTTCTTCAGCTGCTGCTACCGCTTCTTGAATTGAAACAACACCAACTGATTCACCATCAGCGCCAGTTAAACGAACTTCACGAACGCCACGAATTTCACCGTTTAAACGATGAGCATTTTGTTTGGCCGGTACTTGGCCGCGTCTTCCGCCTTTAATAGTTTATTCCTCCAGATTGAGCTTACGGCTAGAGATCTCGTCTTGGATGTAAGAAATAAAATCATCCACCTTAAATTTGCCGAGGTCTTTGCCCTTACGAGTACGTACTGCGATTTCGCCTGCTTCCATTTCCTGGTCGCCACAAACAAGCATATACGGTACACGCTTCAAAGTATGTTCGCGGATTTTAAAGCCAATCTTCTCATTTCTCAAGTCCGCTTTGGCTCTAATTCCACATTTTTGTAGTTTTTGTGCAACTTGTTGAACATAACCTGACTGTTTATCAGTGATGTTCATGATTACAGCCTGTTCTGGCGATAACCAAGTTGGGAAGAAACCGTAGTATTCTTCAATCAAAATACCGATGAAACGCTCTAGTGAACCTAGAATAGCACGGTGAATCATAACTGGCGTTTGACGCTCGTTATTTTCATCAACGTAGGTTGCACCCAAACGACCCGGTAAGTTGAAGTCGAGCTGTACTGTACCACATTGCCATGCACGATCTAAACAGTCATGAAGAGTAAATTCAATCTTAGGACCGTAGAACGCACCTTCACCTTCTTGAATTTCGTATGGAATTTCCATCGCTTCAAGAGATTGTTTTAGGGCTTCTTCAGATTGATCCCAGATCTCATCTGAACCTACACGTTTTTCAGGGCGAGTAGACAGCTTAACAACGATGTTTTCGAAACCAAATGTTTGGTACGTATCGTACACCATTTTGATACAGCTAGTCACTTCATCTTGGATCTGGCTTTCAGTACAGAAGATGTGAGCATCATCCTGAGTGAAGCCACGAACGCGCATAATACCATGCAACGCACCAGATGGCTCGTTACGGTGACATGAGCCGAACTCAGCCATACGTAGCGGTAGGTCACGGTACGATTTAAGACCTTGGTTAAAGATCTGTACGTGGCCTGGACAGTTCATTGGTTTTAAAGCGTAGTCACGGTTCTCAGAAGCTGTTGTGAACATTGCTTCTGCGTATTTATCCCAGTGACCTGAACGTTCCCAAAGAACGCGGTCCATGATTAAAGGACCTTTCACTTCTTGGTAATCGTATTCTGTTAGTTTTTCACGAACGAATACTTCCAGATCACGGAAGATAGACCAACCATTGTGGTGCCAGAACACCATACCCGGTGCTTCTTGCTGCATGTGGAATAGGTCTAGCTGCTTACCAATTTTACGGTGGTCACGCTTCGCCGCTTCTTCTAGGCGAGTTAGGTGTGCTTTAAGCGCTTTCTTGTCGTGGAATGCAGTGCCGTAGATACGTTGAAGCATCTTGTTGTCACTGTTACCACGCCAGTATGCACCTGCTACGTTAAGTAGCGTAAAGTGCTGACAGAAACCCATGTTCGGTACGTGTGGACCACGACACATATCGATGTATTCTTCATGGTGGTATAAACCAGGGCGATCGTCACGAGAGACGTTTTCGTCTAGGATTTCGATCTTGTATGTTTCACCGCGAGCTTCAAATGCATCGCGAGCTTCCTGCCAGCTTACCTTTTTCTTGATAACTTGGTATTTGGTCTTCGCAAGCTCTTTCATG
The DNA here is from genome assembly GCF_003970385.1 of Vibrio aquaticus. Taxonomy (GTDB): domain Bacteria; phylum Pseudomonadota; class Gammaproteobacteria; order Enterobacterales; family Vibrionaceae; genus Vibrio; species Vibrio aquaticus. The sequence goes on from NZ_RXZH01000001.1 coordinate 514,504, forward strand.
CGCTTTTCGATCTTTTCTAGATCTTCTTGCGTCAATGAGTGCTCTAGATCGATATCGTAGTAAAAACCGTTATCGATTGTTGGGCCGATCGCCATTTTTGCTTCAGGGAAAAGCTGTTTGATCGCATGACCTAACAGGTGAGCACATGAGTGACGAACGATTTCTAGACCATCTACTTCATCTTTTACTGTGATGATTTCAAGGCTTGCGTCTTTTTCAATCAGATCACATGCATCAACACGCTCGCCATCTACACGACCCGCAATGGTTGCTTTCGCAAGACCAGGACCGATAGATTGAGCAACTTCAAGAGTAGAAACTGGGTTGTCGAACTGACGCTGACTGCCGTCAGGAAGAGTAATAATAGGCATTAAAATATCCTTTACAGTGGTGTTGCACACCAAGCAACACATGCAATTTAAAACAAGTCTTTAGCTCATGAGTTTATGGATATAAAAACCAGCTAAAAACGAGAAATCGTGTCCTTATTTATGCAAATACGGATGCACAATTCAGGAAAGAACGAGCATTGTAACGAAAAAATGTGAAATAACAATCGAAGTCCCAGAAACGGAAGAAAAAAGTTCATTTTTTATCCAGACGTTCTTTACACCATTGGGACAGTACCCTCCTCGATTCTTCAACAATGTCACTCGCCAGAAGCCCAATTTGGCCGTACTGGTCTGCCAAACTGTCTGCCGCAACACTGTGGAGTAATACCCCAAGTTTACTTGCATCGACTGGGGGTAGCCCTTGCGCGAGAAAAGCAGCGATCATACCCGTCAGCACATCCCCCATTCCACCACTGGCCATTCCAGGATTGCCTGCATCGCAAACCGACACTTCTCTGCCATCATAAATCAGCGTCCCCGCCCCTTTTAAGACAACAACGCCACCATATTTGGCCTGTATACGTTTAACGGCGTTGAAACGATCGTTTTCGATGTCACTGACTGTGCAATCAAGTAATCTAGCAGCTTCACCGGGATGAGGAGTAATGACTCGGTTGGGGTCGACAAACGGCTCTTGGGCCAACATGGTTAGCGCATCCGCATCGAGTACTTTGGGCTTACTCGACTTAACAACATTTTGGTACATTAAGTCAGCCCATTGATTCGTTCCCAAACCCGGTCCAAGGGCAATAACATCCGCTTCCAGAAGCTTACCTTCTAGAATGTCTGAACCCGCTTGCCATTCTCGAGTCATCACCTCCGGGTAAGCGACCTGCAAAGGCAACACTGATGATGCATGACAAAGCGTTGTGATAAGCCCTGCTCCGTTGCGAGCGGCAGCACTGGCACATAAACGAATAGCGCCCGCATAGCCTTGATTTCCGCCTAAACAAAGCAAACGACCATGGTTGCCTTTATGGGCCGTTTGAGCTCTGATAGGAAGTTCAAGGTCGTTGGCATCTAATAACCTCGCAGTAGGCTCTTGTACCGAATAAAACTCTCGCTCAACCTGCAATCCGTCATAGATAAGTGTTCCCACTACGTCTCGGGCCTTACCGGTCACAAGCCCCTGTTTGATGCCGATAAAAGTCACGGTCAGATTAGCTCGAATAGCGTTACCTAAAATAGCGCCGGTATCACTGCATAGTCCTGATGGGATATCGATGGAAACTTTAGGGAAAGTGCTCTGATTAACGAGCCCAACCACATTTTTCACTGATGCTCTTACTTCGCCTTTTAGTCCAGTACCGAGCAACGCGTCAATGATGATTGAATTAGATGACTGTGTGGTGAGGTTCAACTGGCCGATTGAAGAAATTTCTCCCCCGCATTCCAGCCATTGATCTTTGGCTCGTTTCGCATCGCCCCTAAGCTTCGACTCATCGCAACTCAAATAGAGTGCTACTGATAAACCATACTGCTTAGCTAACTTTGCAACGATAAACCCGTCACCACCATTATTGCCACCGCCACACAGTACAATCACGTTCTCACAGTTAGGATAAGTCTGCTGCACTGCACGAAAGACTGCGCCACCGGCACGTTGCATCAAAACATACATTTCAATGCCAGCCAATTTAGCCGCTAGGCGTTCACCTTGCTTAACTTGCTCGGCAGTGTAGAGAAAAGAAGAGGTCAGAATCATCGCGGTAATCGAATTGAGGGTTTAACTACAGCATATACAACAACGCCAAGGATTACCTTGGCGTTAGCTGCAAAGTTTAGGGTTATCGCTATCGACTCTGAGAGACCAATGCCTCTGCTGTGGCATCTTGAATTGATAAGAACAACGAACGTATTTCGCCTGTTGGTGTACGCATTGGGTTGAGCGTTATGTTTTGGTACATAAAGTCTGCTTGCTGGGTCACAGGACGAACGTTACGACACTTAAATAAGTACGGGCGCTGCTGCCATGTGATAAAGCTTCGACAGCCCAAATCATAAACAGGCTTAGTCTTTAATTTAAACCAATCTTGTGGGATCTCAGGGAACAGCTCAAACAAAGATTTACCAATTGCATCATGAGATTGGACCCCACTATGGTGCGTCATAAAGCCATTCCACACTTGGACCTTATATTCACGGTCGATGACTACCAGACCCAAGTCTACGTTTTGTACCATGTCCACCATCCAGTGGAATTGCTCAAATTCAGCAGGAAGATTCAGCATTAAAAGTCCTCCATTAGGTACGAAAGCTTGTTGTCCAATAACGGCAACGACTCATCAACAAACATAAACAGAAGGTCACAGCGGATATCTGTTCCGTCAATATTGTAGCTCACCTCAAATGTCATGGTTTTCTTAAAAGAACCCGTTGTAGACTGAATGATGGAATCGATAGAAATATGTTGACCAAGCAATACTGGCGAGCTTTGGAAGAAGCGAACTTCTGATTGCTCACCCAAACCGTTTAGAAACGAGCCCACCAAGATGTTAGACACATCCATCAAAAGTTCGAGTTCTTCTAACTCTTCACTGTCTGCTGGTACTTTCATCAAGCGTTTGAGATCACACACACTGGAATCACTGAGCAGAACCAGCGCCTCACCGGCAATGCCTTCACCACTAAAACCTTGGCACACACCAGAAACCTGATCGTTCTCAGCAAGGTCACGCAATGCCATATGAAGTTCGCTCACTTCAAAGATATTAACGTTAGGTAGAGGAAGGTGGACAAATACGTCAAAGTGGCGGGCAAGCGCATCAGCGGCACGACCAATGGAAACGTTAGCCACTTCCATATAGATATCACGACGGCGAAGAATAGGCAGATCAATCGCAACTGGCGTGACTATCTGAGGTCGGCTTGCTGGTTCAACAAGCTCTTTTAGCACTGCATTGAGTGCATCTTTATTGATCGGCTTTTGAATAAACGCCTTGGCTCCAAGCGCCATTACGCGCTCTTTCGCTTTTGGCTGAATATCACCAGAAACAACGACGACGGGTACATCGATACCACGTTTTCCGATTTCTTCTAATGTTCCAAAGCCATCGAGTTCTGGCATGGTAAGGTCGAGGAACATCAGCTTAAATGTGTTGTTCGCTAGCTGCTCTAACGCATCCAAACCGTGCACTGCAAATGTAATGTCTGCATTAAGCGATGCTGGCAGAGAGCGAGCCATTTGCTTTCGAGCTAAAGCAGAGTCATCACAGATTAGAACGGGGTATGACATTCCTACTCCTACATCTATTTATGAAGCTAATTCATTAAGTCTAACAGATAGTAAGCGTATCAGATACTGCAACGGCAATATAGATAAAGAGTGACCTCTAACAAGCTGAGATCATTGAAGTAATAGTAAGGTGAAAGCTAAAAAGCCAGTGTGGCAGTACATCAATAAGAGATGTTGAAGCGAGGTGATACAAAAAAGCCTTCCGAAGAAGGCTTTTAGAAAAGTTATTGTGCCATACGGATGATGGACTTACCAATGAGCCACTCTAGCTCTTTCGCACTGCCTTCACCGTATTGGCTTTCAGTCATCTTGTATAGACGATCAATACCATTGCTTGCGAACTCGTGCGTGCTTTGTGACGTCACGATATGGTGGAATAGCAGACGTAGAATCGCTAAGAACTCATCGCTGTCTAGCGCGGCAACCCAGCTAGAAGAAAACTCTTCTAATCCTTTTTCAAACTCTACGTGCTCAACGAACATTTTGAAGATTCGACCGTCTAGTGCTGCGGTGAAATCTGTCTTTTTAGGGAAATGGTGACTAATACCCGTTCTTGAAACACCCGTCTGCTGACTTAGTGTTGTGTATGACATTTTGTCATAGCCAAGACGCAATAGTTGATCCACTACTGCATCCATGATCTTCTGAATTGTAATTTCAGTATCTTCTTTACTACGCTTTGGCATGTTCAGGCTCTTCTCTCTGTAAATCCGTCTCACTCATCATGAGTTCAATGTTGACCTCTAAGTTTAGCTTCCTTGTCTATCAACGAATCAATAAACGAGACCAATTATCAATCTCAAAACCAGATAGACATTAACACAATTAAACCGTACGAGCCATCTAATTGTTGTGAAAACTAATCTTCCAAAAATCGAACCTATAACGCCGATTTATAGAAGTGAATTGGGTCATCTTGTTATTTATATAATTATAAAGCACCGATAATGTTATAAATCGGTATCGCTTACAACTAACTGAATAGCATTCTGACAAGATAATGACATGAATTTTCGTAATAAGTTGATCTTCATCACACGAATATTCGCGTACTCATCAGATTCATGGTCACTTTTCACTCACAAGTCAACATAACATACTGAAAACAGCATGAAACCAAGTGCTTGCTTTTTTATGGATTAGCTTCAAATTTCCCGTTAATATAGCCCCATTATTTGTAAGAGGATATTGAGATGACCACCGAACTAGAGCAAATAGAAGTATGTGAAGCATGTGGTTGTGCTGGTGAAATGGGCTTTATCATCAAAGAAGGTGATGACGTCGCTGAAGTTACCATCATGGCAGCAGGGAAAGCGCTTCTGGAATCGGAGTTGGCTAAGTACATTGAGCTCGCACAGCAAGTATGCAGCGGTGTCGAGTATGAAGTCTCTTCAATTGAAGAAGACTCAAAAGAGCTAACCGCTCGTTTCAAGTTTGAAGTGAGCGCTGAGAAACTGATTTTCGAATTAAAGACACGTTCGCTAGCACGATAATTGTCTTTCGATATCTCAAAACGGGCAGCTCTGCCCGTTTTTTTATGCCTAAAGCTAAGATTATTTGACCTAACGCCGCTTACTATTCATATTGATTAAGAATCTATCAAGTGACCTAACTATGCTGCGCACCTGCTACTTTATTTTATTGGCATGTTTAAGTACTGGTTCTAACGCCCAGTCATTAGACCAATTCCGTATCCTCAACCATCTCGACAATTACGGAAACCTCGATCTACGCAATAAACCTTATACTGAGCTGCCGAGTGGACTCGTCATTAAGGGCAACTTAAACATTGCAAAAACCGTGATCGAAAAATTACCTGAAGGTATTGATATCCAGGGGAGTCTTGACGCTTCAAACAGTGAGCTTCGGAGTGTCGCAAAGGGCGTAAACATAAGGGGCTACGCAAACCTTATAGGATCAAAAGTAACCCGGTGGCCGAATGGCGTTAAAGTCGGTGGTTACATCAACTTTACCGATACACCGCTTGCTTCCTTACCTCCTCGCTTTCGAGTAAAAGGCGATCTCAGTGTGATCCGCACTCCATTGGAAGCTCTCCCTGAAGGGATACAGGTTGACGGAAACTTATATATTGGTGGCTCAAAGATCACCGAGTTCCCTGAGACGATGACCGTAAAAGGAAACATTTTTTTGGGAGGGAATCGTATCTCTAAATGGCCAACGAATCTCGATTTGGGCGGCGCTATTGCTCCTTAAATTTCCCCTGAAAAAACTAAAAAAGCCTCGCGCACATTACGTGGCGAGGCTTTTTCTATACTAGTCAGTAAACGTTATGCCGGTTGATTTCTTACCGGGTTTGCATAACTCGCCACCAAATATGGCTGAGCACCTTCAGGCAATTTATTAAGCTTCTCTGTCAGTTTTACTTTGACCGCTTCATCCACTTGCTCATTACCTGCGGCAAGTTCATTAATTGGAAACAGTTTGTAATGCGCGTGAATTTGGCGATCAATCTCTTCTGCCAATGCATCTGGTGTTTCAAAGTCTTGATCAATCACGTCACCAAATGCGACATGAACTCGTCCTTTGTCACCAACTATACCTTGGATGATACTTTCGATGTCTTCAAATTCACCTTTTTCGTAACTCCCCTCTGACTCTTTCGCATGCAACTCAATCGCTTTGGCGATGTCACACGGGTCATTCTCATAAGAGATCGAAACCGGAACAATCTTCAGTGACTTCACGTAGTCAGGAAACGCCACTTTTTGCTTGCGCCCTTCAACATGAAACATCTTTAGAATCGCAGGATCAGTGAAGTCGTTACCATCTTTCGCTCGCCCTTCTTTCTGAGCAATCCAAATAGAGTGGCCAGTATCTAACGAGTGCTTGATGTAACCAGACAATGTCCCCAGCGCTTTCATCATCTCACGCGGGCCTTTCGCCGAACGTTTAACAATAAAGCTTTTATTCAACTTCATTAGCTCTGTCGCACAAGGCTTTTTAAGCAGGTTATCACCAATGGCAATGCGCACGGTTTTGTGTCCATTTTGGAACAAGCCGTAGTTAACCAGTGCAGGATCCATCGCGATATCGCGGTGGTTAGAGACAAACAAGTACGCTTGATTATCATCGAGTTTTTCAAGACCTGAATAGGTCACGCCGTCAGTGGTCGATTTCAGTGTTTGACTCAGGTATTTCTTAACTTCAGCTTGAATCGCTTCCACAGAGTTAAGCTTTGACCATTTCATCTTTAGGTAAACTTTCACAACAGGAGACATGAGAGCTTTAAACCAACCTGCGTGATTAGAGAAACGGTGATGTAAAATAGCGCTAATGAATTCTTCATCATTAACTAGGCGGTCAATTGCCGCTGGAATTTCGTCATCATTGTATGGACGAATTTCAATAAATGGGTCTGTATTTGTCGTCATTATTTTCGTCATTAAAAAGAAAGCGGGCCTATTCTACTCATAGAATTGCTTCTTGGCAGCTTAAGTTCTCTCAGATTTATCAAGGTCAGACCAGAACAATCCTTCTATTGTGAGGCATTCATGGCTCTATATTGGCTTTTTCCTCAAGAAACGTTAACCTTAGCGCCCCTGAACCAATGAGCACCATCATGCATTACGCGATCTCTTTCCAGACTGAACAGCACGATTTTCTTCTTTGCACACCACGCAGAAAATCTCTTAAGCACAAATTACTCTGTGTTAAACAGGGCTTGGTCATTGTGAAACTGGGTAAGCAGGAATATGCGATAGAGCCTAATCAGCTTTTTTGGTTGCCGTTTGATACGTTAACGTCCCTAACCTATACCCCAAACACACAGGTAGAGGTGGTTGAGTTATCTTCACGTGTCACTACTCCGCTTCCAAAACAGGCAGGGTTCGTTAAAGCAAATGAATTGGTTTCAGCCCTGTTAAATCGCCTGACCTCTATCGAAACACTAACTGAACAGCAAAAAGAGTTACTGGCGGTGCTTCGCCATGAACTCATCGATCTTAAACCTAACCTGCATGAGAGCAAGTTGACGAAAGACTTAAGCCAGTGGCGCTTTGACAAACCATCTCCTATTGCCAACGAACTGCAATTAGTTTTAAGAGTGCGTGAAGCGGTTAAAATGATGCAATCAGGTAAGAAGCGACCGATTGTGGTTAATACGCTATTTGAAGGCAACGAAACCCTATTCTCTGGATTAGAAAAAGCCATTATAGGGCACTAATTCGTAGAAAAGTTGTACATTTTCTGGCTGAAAAGTCATTTCATAACTATAGATCTATAAATAATCCTATTAGTTTTTGAAAGGACTCTGAAATGAAATTCAGCCATAAGATAGTGGCAGCTTCATCTGTTCTGCTTTTAGCGACCGTCACGCTTTTAACCGCTCAACAATACTACACGGTTCAAAAAGAGATAAAGAGCCAAGTCACCTCTAGCGTGACCGAAATCGTTGATGGTGTTCGAGATACCACCGCAGCCGAAATTAACGGGCGTAAAGCGATCGCGTCTTACGCCACCAGCATGTTAGAGGTCGACCTTTCTCCTGATGCCGTTTCGGCCGTCATTACCCGACCTATCGTAAAAGAAACTTTCTTATTAGCTGGCCTCGGCTTTGAAAAAGATGGCTCCAACATCAATAACGACCCTTCCTGGAATCCTGGCCCAACCTGGGATCCACGAGTTCGCCCTTGGTATATTGATGCGAAGAACTCAGGGAAACTCGTCATTACTGCTCCCTACGCTGACTCCGCGACCGGAGAAATCTTAGTCTCCATCGCAACCCCCGTAAGAGATAGCGGGCAGTTTGTCGGGGCCATTTTCTACGATGTAAGCTTGGCGGCTCTAGCCGAAGTGGTAAACAAAGTTCAGTTATTCAATGCAGGGTATGTGTTTATTGTCGCTGGAGACGGCACAACGATTGCGCACCCTACTACGCAATACAATGGCAAGCCCATGTCTGACTTTTTAGGCAAAGCCCCCATTCAAGATGAGCCGCAACAAGCGATCATCGACGGAAAAGACTACACGTTGGACTTTTCTAAAGTGCCAGGAGAAGACTGGTATATCGGTGTCGTACTCGATGAAAAAATCGCCTACCAGTCACTGGCTGATTTACGTAATAGCTCGATCATTTATACCATTATCGCGTTAGTCATCAGTGTCGTGATTCTACTTATTCTTATCCGAAGCTTAATGAAACCACTCGACACACTCAGTGACGCCATCCAAGACGTTGCGTCCGGTGAGGGGGATTTAACCCAAAGACTCAACACGAATACAGACCAAGAGTTTTCGAAACTGGCCTCTGGGTTTAATGAATTTACTGGCACGCTCCAACAACTCATCACTCAGTCCAAGGCGATTGGCACCGAAATACTACGCGGCTCAGAAATGACCTCTCATGGATTACAAGAATCTGCAGCCGCTATGCAGCAGCAACTCCACGAGTTAGAACAGCTCGCCACTGCCATGCATGAAATGGCAACTACGTCCGGTGATGTTGCGAATAATGCCCAAGGAGCAGCGGCGGCGGCACAAGAAGCTGACGATGCCACTAGCTTGGGAACATCTGTGGTGAGTGAAACCACCAGCGCCATTGATAACCTATCGCAAAAAATTGATGAGGCGGTTGAAGAGGTCAAAGTGCTAGAATCGGCCACTGACAACATCGAAACCATCTTGAAAGTGATCAATGACATTGCTGACCAAACGAACTTGTTGGCACTAAACGCAGCTATCGAAGCGGCGCGTGCTGGGGATTCTGGTCGAGGCTTTGCAGTGGTTGCCGATGAAGTACGCACCCTCGCCCAACGTACTCAAGAATCGACTACCGAAATTCGCAATATGATCGAGCAACTTCAAGCTGGTGCAAGTTCAGTTGCCAATGCAATGAACATGAGTAAGAGTACTGCAGGTGCGGCCGTTGAGCGCGCCCAAGAAGCCAATGTTGCGCTAGACAGTATCCGTGATGCGATTCAGCGAATCAGTGATATGAACATTCAAATTGCCTCCGCAGCAGAAGAGCAAAGTCTTGTCGCGGAAGAGATCAACAACAACACAGTAAAGATCAAAGATCTTTCTACTCAGGTTTCTGACGCCGCAGACAACGCCAATATCGCCATGCAGGCTCAAACCGAAAACATTCGTGAGCAAGATTCGATACTCAACAAATTTGTGGTTTAAGCGATGACCAAGCTCCAATAATCAGCGTCTAAATTATCAAAATGTAGCGCGATTAACTATTATCTCATTAGGGCATATTGCCTAAGCGCATTCAGAGCCAAGTTTTTATTGAACTTGGCTCTGACAGTTGTTGATGCTAAAGGGGAAAAGACAATGGATAAGGTACGGATTGATATCGTTTCAGATATCGTTTGCCCGTGGTGCATCATCGGCTATAAACGTTTGGAAGCGGCATTAATGACTCTCGCCGACACGGTCAATGCCGACATTCAGTGGCATCCATTTGAGCTTAACCCTGCAATGGGGCCTGAAGGTCAAAACCTACGCGAACACCTTAACGAGAAATACGGCACCACCGATGAAGCCAGCGTTTCAGCAAGACAAACACTCACCACCCTCGGCCAAGAGGTCGGCTTTGAGTTTAACTTCGCAGATGACAGCCGTATCTACAATACTCGCAAAGCGCACCAACTGCTGATGTGGGCATACAGTGAAAACAAGCAATTCGATCTCGAACTTGCGCTGTTTCACGCCTACTTCACCCACGGAAAAGACATTAGCCAAGAGAACATCTTGCTTGAATGTGCGGAACATGTGGGACTTGATTTAGACGTTGCGAGAACCGTCTTGAACGATCCAACCTGGGCCGAGTCGGTCGCCTCAACTGAACAGCAATGGTTGGAAGCTGGGATTAACGCAGTGCCTGCGATCATCATCAATCGCAAACACCTAATTTCCGGCGCGCAAACGTCTGAACTCTTAGTCTCTGCCATCAATAAGATCATCGCAGAACACGCATAAAAGGCGTTGCCCTTAGCGCTGCTCCCAACCTTCCACCTTAGCAAACAAGTTGGATGTCAAAGGTCGGTCAAGCTTTTCAATTCTAAGTGATAACATTTGCGTGAAATTGCGGAGAACTTTATCCTATCCGCACTTTATTCCAATAAGACACAAGGCAAGGTAATGCGCAGTACTTACACTTATCCTATCGGCACTCCTGGCGAGAAATGGGGCGATGCAGAGCGAATCCAATGGCGTGAGCAAACCAGCATCAAACGTGAATATCAACAAGAAGTCGTGCCGAAGATCCAGGCATTAAGCGAAAAATTAAACGTAGAGCAATATGGCGCACTTTCTTATGATGAGTCACGTTTCCCATTATTCTGCATTAAGTCAAAAAATTGGGATGAAGATAAGCCGATTGCTTTAGTCACTGGCGGTGTTCATGGTTACGAAACCAGTGGCGTTCATGGCGCTCTTAAGTTCGCAGCAACCCAAATGGCGCACTACTCACAATACTTCAACCTGGTGATTGCACCTTGTGTCAGCCCTTGGGGTTATGAAACGATTAATCGTTGGAACCCACTAGCATTAGATCCAAACCGCTCGTTCTATAAAGACTCACCAGCGGAAGAGTCAGCGAACCTAATGAAGCTCGTTGCCTCATTCAACAAAGACGTACTAGTACACATTGACCTACATGAAACCACCGATACCGATGAAACGGAGTTCCGCCCTGCTCTAGCCGCACGCGATGGTATCGAGTACATCGAAGGCATGATCCCTGATGGTTTCTACACGGTGGGCGATACCGAAAACCCACAATCAGAGTTTCAAGCCGCGGTGATTGAGTCAGTAAGCAAGGTAACGCACATTGCTCCGGCTGACGAAAAAGGCGAGATTATTGGCTCAGAAGTGGTTCAACATGGCGTGATTAACTACCCAATGGTGAAACTTGGTCTGTGTGGTGGCGTAACAACATGCACTTACGGCACCACCACAGAAGTTTACCCAGACAGCCCGAAAGTGACCGATGAAGAGTGCAACGATGCTCAAGTCGCTGCGATTATCGGTGGTTTAGACTACGTGATTGCGAAAGAGCAACTAAGCAAATAGTCACTGAATAAGTTCATCTAAGTGTTACTCGTTGGTCTGCGCTACGCCCGACTCACGAGTAACACTGCTTAAAGACACCTTTCAATAGTCTGAGTTTCTTCCATTTTTTGCTGAACCTTTGGGCGTTTAGGAATCATCACCGTAAAACGAGCCCCACCCAAATGGCTTTGGTCTACGGAAATCGTCCACTTCAGATTTCTAGCGGCATTACTGGCGATGGCTAGTCCCAAACCAAATCCACCACTATGGGCATTGCGGCTTTTATCCAAACGAGCAAACGCAACGAATATCTCTTGGCGCTTATCTTCTGGAATCCCCTTGCCGTTATCTTCGACATCAATTGTCCAACACGTGGAGTATTCACGCAGCGTCACCTCAACCAGTCCATTGCCGTATCGATCAGCATTCTTGATCAAGTTGTCCAACACCAACTTTGCAAACGCTGGCGTCAGCAATAACTCATCGTTCACAACATCATCTGCAACCACCAGTTTAGCGGTATTTCCTGCCATCATATCGAGTCGGCAGCGGCAGAACTTTCCTAAAGGGACTAATTTTTCAATGGCTTGAGAGCCAACTCCCGTTTTGTCATTGAGTTTAGATAGCTGAAGAATGTCACTGGTGAGATCGGAAATATCTTCAATGTAATCATCGATATCATTAAACAGCTGCTGTTTATTCTGGCAATCGTCTCGTCTCACCAGATCACACGCCATTTGAATCTTACTCAAAGGCGTTCGGATTTCATGAGGAATGGCATGAGAGAATATTTGCCCCTGCTTAACTCGGCGTTCTATATCTTCCGCCATCTCATTAAAGCTTTGCGCGATCTCTTTGATTGGAGAAATGTGGTAATCCTCCGCCCGAGCGCTTAAATCCCCTCGACCAAAACGCGCTTGCGTCTCTATCAGTCGATTTACACGTTTATTGACCCGATAAAGAGGCAGATAAATCAAAAGCCCCAACGCAATACTCATGGTAATGAAGAGTGAGATCATAAAGTGGATTTCTTGATCTTTATACCAAGGTGTCAGTGCGTTGTGGGGATCGTCTATTTCTCTGAAAACGAGGTGATAATTGGAGTTTGGGATCGGAGACGCCATCATTAAAAGCTCGTCTTCATCCATATAGACTCTGGCACCCTGAGAACTGATATGGAGCGTGCAATGAATGCAAAGAGGCTGCTCTTCATCCCACCCTTTCAGTAGTGACAGCTTGTAGTCGTAGAACGTCAGCTCCCCCATCCGATTGAGCCGTTCATAGAGGCCATGGCGATCGTAACGACTCTCGACATAACGCTGGGCGTGGTGCATCCCATCATCAACAAACACATCCAGATCGGCGGTTCGTATATATCCCATACCAAAATGCATGAAAATGGCGAACGTCACTATCATGCCCAGTAAGCTCTCAATGTATAAACAGGTAAACATTGAGCGTGGTTTAGACGTTATTGGCATGCGCTGCTGCTCACCAGTTTGTAACCTTGATTACGAATCGTCTTAATCGTTGCACTATATACTTCTGCTTGAATCAGTTTTTTTCGTAAACCTGAAACTCGCATATCGATTGACCGATTATTGGCGTTGTACTCTATACCTCTGGCCAAGCGACAACAGTGATCCCGTGACACGGTTTCACCTACGTTTTCAATAAGCAGTTGTAAGATTTCGAACTCAGAGTTAGTAAGATTCAGCGGCTTATGATCATAGTAGGCCGTTTGGCTTTGTGCGTTAACAACGATGCCATGAGCATCAGAAACGTAGTTAGTCTGTTCTCGTTTCTGTTGGCGTTGATAGCGGCGTAATAAGGCTTCTATCCTCGCTACCAAAATATGGCCTCTAACGGGTTTCGTTACATAATCATCAGCACCAAACTTGAATAAGCTGACTTCACTCATCTCATCTTCGGCTGCCGTCAAAATCATGATCATTCCTGAGTAAAACTCACGTGCTTCACTGCATATTTCAGCCCCTGATTTCCCTGGCAACATTAAGTCTAGAAGTACAAGGTCTGGCTCAAATTCTCTAATTTTATCAATCGCTTTCACGCCATCCTCAATGACCTCAACATGATAACCTTCAGCGGTTAAATACATCTGAGTTAGTTGAGAAATATCACGGTCATCTTCAATTAATAAAATCTTCGAATTCATCTACACGCACGCCATTTATAAATTTTCGCGCAGTATAAAGCAAACGTTTCGCTCTTCAAGGCGACCTATAAAGATGACAAATGATTAGAGTAAGAAATACCTTACAACAACAGCCTTAATGGTCACATCAATGTAAACGATTACAGCACTAGGAACTGTATGAAGAACTGTAAGGCCAAAAATACGCACTGCTTGAGTCAAGAAATGATCAGTTATGACAAATTAAGTCTCATGATGAATTCAATGATAACAATTAGGTTACAGAATCAACAAAAGCCCAACCCAAAATAGCGCTTGTAAACCTTGATATACACCGCGACCTCTCATTTATGAGACACCAAAATCACCACGAGATCAGGGGATTGCTTACATAGGCTTACAAACCACACCCTTACAGAATAACATGCCAATTAAAGCCCATGAGTTTGCTTTGTTCTCTATCCATTCCAGTACCAAATCTAGGTTTTCACCAACAAACTGGACCGGTTTTCGTTAAATTAATGTAAAGCTGCTAGCCGTCCACGCTTACATTCCCCCGTTTAAAATCAATGCGCATAACGTTGCTTACTTATCTTTTATATTTATCTGTTTACCATGCGCTCCAGTTCTTCTTCGAAATCAATAACGGGTATTTGCGTATGAAACTGTCCTCTTCTGTTCTTCTATTCTCTTCTGTTTTTTCTGCAGGTGCGCTAGCGAGCGTAGAAAGCCAAATCACGGATATTGTGGCCACCTGGTTCGATGTCGAGGTGAAACAAGTAAAAAGCCTAGCGGTTCGTGCCACCTTTGATTGTGACTTTTATACGGGGACTCCAACCATCAATACGACGGATGGTTCTTCAAGCTTTGGCGACCATTACTTTCTGCATAAAGATGGTCAAGTAGAAGCGATCGACATACCGAGTACCAATCAGCCACTGCCTGACATTACTCATTGCATCAAAAGAGACTTCATTGTTTCTAACACCGAGGAAGCTGAGATTTTGCTTGAAGCACTTGGTGATATCTTCTTTGCTATGGGTTCATCATTCAATGAAGTTGAGCCGCATGTCGTAAAGAAAGAGACGCATTGGGAACTTATCAATGACAAGTTTTTCGAAGACTTCTCAGGTTTTGTAGTGAAAACAGCACCCGATGGCACAGTGAAGTCGGTTTCTTACTCACTGCAACTTAAAGGTCAGTAACCATGCTTAAGCTTAGAGTCCTCACTCTCTCACTCCTGGTCGCCCTTTTGTCGGCATGTGGTGGTGATAAATCATCAACGTCAGACAACCAAACTCAAAGCAAGAACGTATCACTGCCAATTATTGCCAATTCAGCTCTTGGCTCGGTGGTTATGTCCAATACTGTCCCTGAACAATTTAAAGTAGATGGCATCGAAACCTACGTAAAAATCACACCTAAGTCGAACAGCGTGACTCGCTCAAGTCGTAATGCGTCGAACGCAGCTGCAATCCATATCATTGCCACTGATGACGGTGTCAGTAATGAAAAGGTGCGTCGAGCTGTTTCAATCCTACAGCACTTTCTGACCAACAAAGCCGGCAGCCAATATGGTGCAGATAAGAGCTCAATGGCAGAAAGTATGGCATCGCGCAATGCAACGCTGATCTTAACCGCAGACGATGACCAAAATCAGCTTGTTTCAACGCGTTTGTATGCCAAAGAAGCCGCTCGCCAAGGCAAACTCGAAACCTGGATTAACGCCTCTTCAGCCAGCACATTAGCAGGGCTAAACTTCGACAGTGCCGATGCCTTTGTCGAGTCGTTGCTTGAGTACGCTGATAAGCAAAGTGAGGCCGATTTTGAAGCGGTGGTAGAGGGCTTAATCGGAGGCATTGTGACTAGCACTCAAACCTCGCAGTGGCTGCTTAACAGTCAATCTTTAATGTATCGTGAACTCTCTTTAGAGGGCGATTGCCACTACATGAGCAACTACGCGAGCTACTGTCCTGATCTTGGCACTCATGCCGATCGCGACGCAGCATTTGAAGAGATTTTGCACATCACTCAAGCTCAAGGTATTGCGCCAAACACTCAAAATGGTTTTCAAACTCTCCAACAGCAAATTGATGTTCGAGCACTGGCGATCTATGACGATCATAAGTTGGGTAATCCTGCCGTTTGGCAACCAACGCCGACAAGTTGGGATGATTGGAAAGACGACGATTTCAATCCAGATATCGGCACTTCTTATTCGCATGAATACTTTGCAGCAGCCTTTGAAGCTTATATGGGCGTAGCAAAGCACAACGGCCATGGCTTAGACGGCTATCAAGCATTAACTCGCACAGCAATGGCGAGCCAAGATGCAGAGGCAAAGCAATGGATTGAAGCGCTATTCCATGAGTATCTTCAATACACGGCTCGTATCGATTCTGCTGGCGTCGTGACTTACTTCGACAACACCTACCCTAGTGCTTCAGTCACGCCAACTTTCTTGATGAACAGAGACGATGCGCAATCGCAGGACGGCTACACGTATAAGTCTCAGTGGTTACTGAACGTTGAAATTATTGGCGACAAGGCCATCGACCTTTCAGCCAATGACGAAGACAACGTGATAAAAGGCAATTCAGCCAACAACAAGATTTTTGGTAAGGGCGGTATTGATACTTACCTTATTGATAACAAGTACGCTGAATGCACACTCACGACAACGAAATATGGTGCGATTGTAGACTGCCCTTCAAGCGGCACAGATGAACTTGTCCACATTGAGAAGATCACTTTCTCAGATAAAACCATCACACTCTAATCACTTTTCTCCCAACCACATGGCTGGGAGACCTTTACTGGAAACGACAATGAAAAAGCAAATCACTCTTTTACTTTCTCTTCTGAGCTTAACAGCCTGTGGCAGCCTTGCGATTATGGACAAATCGGAAGCCATTAAAGCACAACCAGAAATGCTGATAAAAACCGATGGCGACCTATGGGGCTTAGGCGGTGACGGTCAATTTACATTAGGCGCAACTTACCAAGGGAAATATTCGCGCGATGCGTCTTCCTCTACTTGGTTTAACACCATTTCGACCAAAGATGGGGAAATGGCCGCTGAAGTGACCAATAAAGAGAGCGGAAAAACCTGGTTACTGAGTTGTAATGGTGGCGGCACATCGTTCAAGTTCAACATGCTTCAGATTGGTGGTAATGCGCCATACACTTGTGCGATATCTTTAGAAGGGGAATCTGCCGGTACATTCGTCCTTGAACGCGACGCTAAGATGATCGACTTCGGCACAGAAGATAAAGAAATGGGCTCTATCGTGATGGGTGAACAACGTTTTGATGTCGAAACCGTTCACACAGGTTCAGGGTTAATGATGCCGCTGGAAAAAGCATTGGGTTACCGCTTTACGCTAAACGGACAAGAAGTTGCAGCCGTTCAAACCAACGGTGTTCTAACCGTGCAATGGCTTCCTGAAATGACCCCGCAACAACGTGACGTACTCGCCGTTGGCGCAATTGCAAGTGCGTTAAGCTGGCGACCAGAAGAGTAAAAACACGCACAAAAAAAGCGCATACTTTGCGCTTTTTTCTTTTCTCAATGTCGCCTAAAACGCCTTTAACATCTCAGAGCGATACTCTGTTATATCCAACGTCACACTATATTCCTCAGTCAAGCTATCGAGTTTTTCTTGCGCCTTATTTAAGCTGTCCATCGTGATGGTGTTGTCGTCTAATTGCCAGAGTTGGCGTGAACCGTCGTAACTGAATTGAAGCGCTAACATCGCGTCAACATTGCCTTTTTCTGCCGCCGCATCCAAGGCTCTTTTCTTTCGATAGATAAGGTTTAACGCCTGCTTAAGATCCCACACATAGGCGACTTCACGCATCTTCGGGTGAGTTTTCAGCTTCACTAGGGTCATCGCTAACCCAATGGCACTCACGACAACACCCAGTAAATTCCAATGGAAATGAGAACCTGTCTCTGACGGGAAAAGGAAAATCAGCGTTTGGGAAATGGCTAAGCTAGAGGCAGCTAACACAGCGATACACGTAACAATCACCACGTTAAGGCGTGAGCGATACAACTTTTTGTCGATTTTCTGTAGTTTCATCAAGAGTCCATTGAATTGGTATTGCTAGCATCGGCTTGAGACGCATAAGTGATTCGCCGATTATACATTCTGGGCTCGTTGGTATCTTGCGGAATTTGTTGCAAAGCGTGTGTGACTTCAAGTTAAGAGGACACACCAACAAAATGAGACTGATAATACTTAGGTGTGACCGCTAAACGTTTTTTAAACTGGCGTTGAAAGTGAGCTTGGTCAGAGAAACCTAAATTATGTGCCACGTCAGAAAGTGAATCACCGGCTTTCAACATCACTTTCGAGCGTTTAATCTTTTCATCCATCAGATACGCGTACGGCGGCAACCCGTATTGATTTTTGAAAGCGCGAAGCAGTTGATAACGGCTCATGCCTGCTTCTTCCGCTAAACTCTCCAATTCATGGTGATGAGCCACTTCATCAAGGAGCTTTTCTCGAATGCGTTTGATCGGTTCATCATGTTGGCGGTGTTTGAACGATGGGCGCGTAATCTGCAAGCTAGATTCAATAAAGCTGTACAGGCAGGTTTCAATATTTAAGTTCGACTCCTCATGCTCTAACGCATTGAACAGAGTAAAGTATTGAGCTTTAAGCGCCTCATTACGTTCAAAGTCCGCATTGAACGCATGATAGTCCATTGGCAAGCGTTGATTGCTCTCACGTAGGATGTCACGTTGTAGCTGGCCCATTTTTAGCGCATCGACAAATAACATGCTGTATGACCACAACCCTTTCTCTGGATTGCAGGAGTGCACATCGGCAGGATTGATGGTGACAAGATCCCCGGCTCCAACCTGATGAGATTGACTTCGATTTTTGTATGCCGCAGTACCTTGAAGGATCACCCCAAAAGAAAACTCATCATGGGAGTGAGCGTCATAACAGGCGCTGCTGCGATTGGCAACACGGAGCTCTATCCACGGTAAAACCAGGTTTTGTTTGAAGCTCGCACTGTTGTCCCTTTTCATACCGACATTCCTTGTCACACCCAAATCATTAAAACCGAGGCTAACAGTATAGTCGCCATAGTGCGGTTAAAAAATCGCTGTTTTCTCGGTTCGCGAAGTTGCTCAGTAAATAAACTGCCAACTAACGCCCATAAGCCGACCCCAAGCAAGCAGGCAATAAGTGACACAAGTGTGTACATCCATAACCAGACGTGCTGTTCACTTTGCCCAATCACATACAGGCTCACCCCAGACATCGCGACTAACCAAGCTTTAGGATTTAACAGTTGAACGAGTGCACCGCTCATCCAACTAGAATGGCGATCGCTTTCGACCTCAAGTTGACCAAAAGGTGCAGAATAGATTTTAAACGCGAGATAGCACAAAAAGACACTTCCTACGAACTGCATAGCGAGCTCAACTCTCGGCAGCCACTCAACCAAGCTATTCAGGGTATTGCCAGTAATGAAAACCACCAGCGCATACGCGATAGATGCGCCTAGAACGTGCTGCGCTGCAGTCGACTTGCCAAATTGGGCTGCTGTAGAAGTCGCGATTAGGTTTACCGGACCTGGGGTAACGGCCCCTACGAAGGCAAAGATCACCATTGCCACAAATACACTGTCCATTCCCTTTCCTTATTTTATTTTTTGGTTTCTAGCAATCAAGATAAAGAGGATTGAACAGGCAGTATTGAACGATATTGCGCATTTAGAGCTCTGGAGTTAAAAGTTCCTTTAGGTGCTTTATCTGTTTTACCTTTTGGTCAACGGACACATTCTCACCGCGTGGGTTAAACCAGATAGCTTGAATACCGGCAGCCAACGCGGGCTCTATGTCGTTGAGGTAGGTATCCCCAACCATATAGATCGATTGAGGGTCAGCATTTAACAGCGGGATTATTCGATGAAAAAAGTCTGGTGTGCCTTTTCCGATTCCAAGGTTCGCTCTGCAAAAATACCCCTTTATGAAAGGCGCTAGGCCAACACGTTCAAATGCTAACTTAATGTCGTCTACGGAAGAGTCAGCCGCGTTTGTCGCGACATAAATATCAGACGTAGTGGAAAGTAGTTTCAAAGTTTCTAGCGCGCCGTCCACCGCTTCAACTTTGTCCCAATCGCACATTTTCCCTTCTTGATCTGGGAAATCGACCATTAACGTATTTCCCCAATCAAACAAGTATATTTTTGTCATATTACTTCCTTGTCGTTCGTTTTTTGTTCAGCGCAACTGAATAATAAATACAGAGTCTCTCCTAAACCTAAAGCAACCGCCCTTTATATTGCTCTGGCGTTTGACCTGAATATCGCTTAAACATCGCAATAAATGGACTCGCTTGATTGTAGCCAAGCGTTAATGCCACTTCTTTCACCGACTGACCTTTTCTTAACAGATCCATCGAGTAGAGATAACGCACCCTTAAGCGCCACTCCGTAAAGCTCATCCCGAGTTCAGCTTGGCAATGCCTCGCTAACGTACGCTCCGTGGTATGGACTCGTTCTGCCCACTGAGACAAGCTGGTGTTATCGATTGGGTTCTCTTCTACTGAAGCTAAGATCTTGGCGAGATATTTGTTGTCTGTAGAAGGTAGGAAATGATGCTGTGTATCTCGTGTCGCGAGCTGGTCTAGTAGCACTTGAACCAGTCTTTTGTCTTGTTCACTTTGAGCCACATTGATATCACGCTGACGAAAATCATCAACTATGGCCGAAACAATCGGGGTCACTTTGATTAGACTGGTACAGTCAGGAAAGTGCTGCGTGAGGTTTTGAGCAATATTCAGTGAGCAGTAAGAGAGCGGTTTGCGGTTAAAGCTGGTATGCATGATCCCTGCTGGCACCCAGATCGCTAAATGAGGCGGCGCTAGAAAGCGAGTGTCTTCGGCTTCCATTTCCAAAATTCCACCACTTATTAGCTGAACTTGCCCCCAAGGGTGGCTGTGCATACGCGTTTCAGTATTAGATAGAAACGCCTCAAAATTCATAAACACATCTGATGGTGCTTTATCAATTGATAAGGATGGGTGAAGATGTTTTACCGATTTTCTCAAACTTGTCTTCCTATGACTCGCAATGTCTTTATAGAGATACATACAAGTATATAGACCTGTCAGACTATGTTCTACCCAATTATTGCGATGGTCTTCACATGGTCTATCTACTTCCTTTTTTTACCGTTTGTATATGGGGCGGAAACGCCATCATTAACAAAATGGCGGCCGAGACCATAGAACCGAGTGCAATGAGTTTCTACCGTTGGCTGTTGGCCATTGTCATTCTTACCCCGTTTTGTTTGCCTCGCGTCATCAAAAGTTGGCCAATCATTCGCCCTAACCTAGCCAAGCTTACCTTTCTTGCGCTGCTCGGCATGGTTCTGAACCAATCGCTCTCTTATTATGCGGGCCTTACCACCAGCGCATCTAACATGGCGATGATTACCTCCTTGGTGCCTTTGTTGGCGATTTTTATGAGCGTGCCGCTGCTCGGTAAACCAATTTCTGCGCTCAGCATCGTGGGTGGAATCATTGCCCTATCTGGATTGGCCTTTATGTTAGGAAAAGGAGACGTGGCGTTTTTCCTTCATCAAGATATTACCCCAGGTGATGGCATTATGGTGATTGCGTCAGTGTGTTATGCCGCTTACTGCGTGTTACTCAAACGTTGGAAGATGCCTTTATCAAACTGGACCATGGTCTACATGCAAGGCGCTCTTGCTCTGATCATGCTAACGCCATTGTGGTTAACCAGCGATAACCTTATCCCTAACCAGCAATCCTTACCTTTGATTGCTTACGCTGGATTGGCAGCTTCGATTCTTGCCCCTTGGATGTGGGTTAAGGCCATCGATCTCATTGGTGCCGATTCGAGTGCGATGTTTATGAACCTGATGCCTGTTGTTGCCATCACGCTTGCAGCAACGACCCTTGGCGAAGCCGTTCACGAGTATCATGTTCTTGGAGGCATGTTAGTGATATCTGGTGTGATTTTGTCGCAAGTAAAACAGCCAAAAAAACAAGTTACACCACTTCCACCGTTAGACAACGCTGAAAAGCCTTAAGGATTGACTAAAAAACAAAAAGCCCAGAAAAGGGCTTTTGTTTTTCTAGCGTTCGTTGAGCTTAGCTGATCACTTCAACGTCGGTAAGTGGCGTACTGCAACAGGCGAGAACCACGCCCATATTACGTTCGTGATCTTGTAAAGCAGGCACGTCCGGTTGCGTCACTTTGCCTGATTCCACCGTTACCTTACATGCTCCACATAGGCCAGCACGACAGCTGTTAGCAATAGAGACACCCGCATCTTCCGCTTGCTCTAATAAGGTCTTCTGGTTGTCACCAGTAAACACCTGGCCATTCACACTCACTGTGACTTCCTTCAGAGGTGCTTGTGATGGTTGACTCACGCCAAACGCTTCTTGGTGATAATGCGCTTCTGGTAGACCTTTTTTCAGTAACAAGTTTTTCGCTTTCTGCATGAAGCCATCAGGGCCACACACAAAGACCTGACGCTGCTCTACATCTTTGATTTGCTTAAGATGGGCCAGAGAAAAACGTCCTTTTAGACCAAACCAATCTATTGGTGCTTGCGAAAGTGAAATCAATACCTGTAAGCCAGGGTGTTGGCGACGAAGCTCATTAAGTTCATCTTGGCATGGGATATCTTCTTTGCTGCGGCATTGATGATAGAAAACAACGTCATTGACTTGATTGTGGTCCACCAAGTATCGCAGCATAGAAAGCATTGGCGTGACACCACTACCTGCTGACAACAACAATAGCGGTTGATCATGTTTATCACCAAGATGGAAGCTGCCATCCGGTTGTTCACAAACAAGCTCATCACCAATATGAAGATGATCGGCTAACCAATTCGACACTCGACCACCATCAATACGCTTCACAGAAATGGCTAAACGGCCAGGACGAGATGGGCTTGAAGATAAAGTATAGCGGCGACCAATCGACTCACCATTCACGGAAATCGTAATTGGCAAGTGTTGGCCCGGTTGATAAACCGGAACTTCTCCATGCTCTGGCTCTAACCAGAAAGTAATAAAATCACGTGCAATCTCTTCTCGCTCTACGCACGTCATGGTGAGTAGCGATTTGCGGTTATCTGGATAAACCTCTTTATCCTTGTACTCTAATACTTCGATAGGAGAGTTCTGGTTGATCACGCCTTCATTCAACGCCACCAAGTTTTGGCCAAAGAATACGCCGCCACGCTCATTGGCTCTGAATTTTGACAGGGTGTTTAACGGCTCTTTGCTTGGTCTAAACGCCCCTTTATCAACATCAACTGTAGTGAGAATACAGCGCTCACAAGGCTTCACCGCCTCAAACTCAACCTCGCCAATTCGAATGCGTTTCCAGCTGTCTTCTGCGAACGGCTCAGTGCCCGAAACCACCAAGTTGGTACGGAATTGATCCATAGTATGGGTT
Organism: Vibrio aquaticus; assembly: GCF_003970385.1. Taxonomy (GTDB): domain Bacteria; phylum Pseudomonadota; class Gammaproteobacteria; order Enterobacterales; family Vibrionaceae; genus Vibrio; species Vibrio aquaticus. The sequence goes on from NZ_RXZH01000001.1 coordinate 537,770, forward strand.
TCTGGGCTGCTTCGATTGAGCTCTTCCAAAGACGCTTCACTGATCACCAATATCGGGTAACCATCAGCGAAGCTGACATTGTGACCAAGCTTTTCACGAACACGATTAGATTGCTCACCAGTAAACAGTAACTCGACTCGTTGACCAAGCACTTGGCTAAACCAATCATCCGCTTCGTCTGTCGTTGTGTAAGCGGTGAAGTTGTCTTTCCACACCTGAGCTGGCGCTTCTTGCATTTTGAAGTCGTTGTAACGAATACGCAGAGCCGACTGGCCTTCAGCCGTAAAAATCACACCATCAGGCGTTAAACTGGATTGCACCTTAACCATTTGCGGGTATTTACGCGCAGTGACCATCGAACCGTCTGCAAAAGCAAGCATGAAACGGCGATCAAACATAAGTCCCTGCTTTTCAACCCAAGACGTGGATAAAGAAAGACCACCGACCGATTTTACCGGAAAGACATTGATTTGGGAGAGAGTTGGCGCTGACATTGCTAATCCTAAGCGAGAGTTATTATGCGGTTATTATACTCATCTCGGTTCCTCTGTCTTGGCTAACATCACCAACAACATGATGAGATTCACGTCTCATTTTTGATATTTATTCAACGTAAGTGTCGGAAAAGCCTGATTTGTCTGATTAAGTAGTGATCCACGTTGGAAAATGGAAATTCGACCATCATAATATTCGTCAAATAAACGACAGTATTCTGAATTCCGTCACTAAGGAGTAATTTATGAACAAGCTGGTAATGATCTTACTATGTATCTTCCTACCACCTCTTGCAGTATTCATTGATAAAGGTCTTAACAAAGATTTCGTTATCAACCTAATCCTGACCTTCTTCTTCTTCCTTCCAGGAAGCATTCACGCGCTTTGGTTGACTCTAAAATAAGCGTTCGTGATTGCCTATGATTTAGGCAACTGATTGCTCTCACCAAAAAAGAGGATGAAATAGTAAGCTGATTGCTCTATCATCCTGTCGCCTAAACGTAAGCGTTTGCTTTTGCAAATTTCGCTTGGTTTAGGCTCCAATCAGACAACTCTAAATATGGTGGGAGCACAAATGACAACACTTACGATCACACGTCCTGACGACTGGCACGTTCACCTCCGCGATGGCGAAGTGCTAAAGGATACCGTGCGAGACATTAGCCGCTACAACGGTCGCGCGCTAATCATGCCAAATACTGTCCCACCTGTTACCAACACCGAAATGGCACTGGCTTACCGTGAGCGCATCATGGCTGAGAAACCAAGTGAGCAATTCGAGCCTCTAATGGCACTGTACCTAACAGACAACACAACCCCTGACGAGATCCGTAAAGCGAAAGAATCTGGCGCTGTCGTTGCTGCAAAGCTTTACCCGGCTGGCGCAACAACAAACTCTGACTCAGGCGTAACGTGTGCAAAAAACATCTACCATGTTCTAGAAGCGATGGAAGAAGTGGGCATGCTGCTATTGGTTCACGGTGAAGTGACTCACAACCACGTTGACATTTTTGACCGTGAGAAAGAGTTTCTTGAAACAGTTTTAGCGCCAATCGTAAACGACTTCCCTAACTTGAAGATCGTTCTTGAGCACATCACAACGGCTGACGCAGCGAACTTTGTGAAAAACGCTAACGAGAACGTAGCGGCAACAATTACCGCTCACCACCTACTTTACAACCGCAACCACATGCTTGTGGGCGGTATTAAGCCTCACTTCTACTGTCTGCCTATCCTTAAGCGAAACACGCACCAACAAGCGCTGATTGAAGCGGCTACAAGCGGCAGCAAGAAGTTCTTCTTAGGTACTGACTCAGCGCCGCACGCGAAAGGCATGAAAGAAGCGGCTTGTGGCTGTGCAGGTTCTTACACTGCGCACGCTGCACTAGAACTGTACACAGAAGTGTTTGAGCAAGAAGATAAGCTTGAAAACCTAGAAGCTTTCGCAAGCCACAACGGCCCTGACTTCTACGGTGTTCCACGTAACACTGACACTGTTACGCTAACGAAAGAAGAGTGGCCAGTGGCTGACTCAATGCCGTTTGGTAATGACATCGTTGTGCCAATTCGTGCAGGTGAAAACATTGGTTGGACAGTAAAATAACGTCACCTATCAACCGAATAAATCGTCGCGTTAACAGATGAATGAAAGAGCCCTCATAATTGAGGGCTCTTTGTTATTTGCTTGTCGAGAGTGCCAACAGTAACGCTTCACACTCTTGTTGCTGCATATAACGCGGCACAGGATAATTCCATCTTGCTTCGTACAGAGATTGTTTCGCAAGTTCGCTAATGTGCTCATGAATAATATTGTCGAACGAATCAGGTAGCCCGAGCTTTTGTTGTAGCCCTCTCACATAGTCGATAAAAGCTTGCGCTTTAATTGAATCTGAAACAAGAGGGTTGGTTAACTCTAACGATGTCGCTAGCTCAGCCAACCTCTCTTTTGCCTCGACTTTAGAAAACTCTAAAACATGGGGCAGTACCACGGCATTAGCAAGACCATGAGGCGTACCGTATTTCGCCCCCAGGGTATGAGCAATGGCGTGAACATACCCTAAGCTCGCCTTGGTAAAAGCAAGCCCAGCATAATAAGAGGCAAGTGCCATATTTTGTCTTGCTGTCGCGTTTTGACCAAAGTTCACCGCTTTTTCTAGATTCTCATCGATCAGAGTAATCGCCGCCAAAGCATAACGATCCGTTTCAGCACATGCATTGCCGGATATATAAGCTTCAACTGCGTGTGTAAGGGCATCCATCCCGGTCTGAGCGGTAATGTGTGCAGGCAGCGCTAACATCAAGCTAGGATCCAGTGCAGCCGCAATCGGCACGAGTTTAGGATCCATTACTGGCGTTTTTTTATGAGTTTTTGGATCCGAGACCACGGCGGCAACCGTCACTTCCGAACCAGTACCAGATGTGGTAGGCAGAACAAAGGTGGGCGCTGGCGCTTTCCAGACTCTGAGTAAACCGACCAATTTCCTGACTGGTTTTTTGTTCGTCGCGCATGCGGCTATTAATTTGGCACAATCAATAGGTGAGCCGCCACCAATAGCGACTACACCTTTACATTGATGTTTATGATAGAGAGACAGGCCTGAATCTACTTGGTCATAAGTCGGGTCTGGAAGCACACCACTGTAGACTTCGCAGTGAACCCCGGCTCGCTCAAATTCAAACACCAAGCGCTTTACAAAACCTAGCTTAACAATACCTTCGTCGGTGACCACCAGCACTTTGCTGATCCCCATAATAGAGACACTATGACAAAGCTGCTTTAATGAATCTTTACCAATAAAAAGAGTTGGTTTAGAAATCGGTAGCACTTTTGCTGCAATCTTTAGCACCACCATATAAAGCCGATGAAGCCAGTAATAGAGCCTTTGTTCCATCATAAGTCTCTGTTTGATTGAGAGGGATACTGTTAGCCTAGCTATAACAACGAGTTATCTCTAGTTTAGAGCTCAAACTTTTCCATAAATTTTCATGATTTAACTAAAACTGACCAAGTAGGCGCGTTAACCACGTAATCTCACCAAAAGCAATGAGATCATAGACCGTAAAAAAGATTACGCAGATAACTGCTAGTTTCAAAAGTCGATAAATAATAAACATCACTCATTCCCTACAATAAAAATCACAAAAACAAAAAGCCGCAAAAAGCGGCTTTTAAAATTCAATATCGTTCAAGTTAGTGAACTGGCTTGTCATTCTTTGCGTAGAACTGGCCGAAATACTGCTCTAGCACTTCTGGTGTTAGCTTACCTTCCGCTTCTAGCTTTTTAAGCTCTGCAGCAATGGCTTGCTGCTCTTCTAGAGATGGAAGTGCCACTTCAGGCTCATCGCCCATTTCTTGTGACATTTGCTCTAGTTCTTTTTCGAAATCACTCATGATCTCACTTACCTTTTAAATAATAACTGAGGCTAAGTTTACCGACTTAGCCTCAGTTATTCCAGTCACAGACTAAAGCTTAAAGCTACCTACCATACGGTCTAGGCGAACAGACAGCTCTTTCAGTTCAGCACTTGCCGCTGCAAGCTCTTCTGCCGTTCCCGTTGTTTCTTCATTAACCGCATTGATCTCTTCAATGTTGTTATTGATGGTATGTACAACCGTAGATTGCTCTTCTGTTGCTGTCGCGACTTGCGTATTTCGATCAGAGATATCGTGAATGCGTTCAGAAATAGTGATCAACACTTGTACCGCTTCATCCGAAGCCGACACGCCTTCGCTAGTCACCGCTTTACCCGCTTCCATCGCCGTTACGGCATCTTTGGCATCGCTTTGCAGTTGGTTGATCATCTTCTGGATCTCTTCCGTAGAGGAAGCCGTACGACTCGCTAGGTTACGAACTTCATCCGCAACCACCGCAAAGCCTCGACCTTGATCCCCAGCGCGAGCCGCTTCAATCGCAGCGTTCAATGCCAATAGGTTCGTTTGCTCTGAGATGTCTCGAATCACACTTAGAATTGAGCCGATGTCTTGTGTTGTTGATGCTAACTGTTCAACCACTTGCCCCGTATTTTCAATGTCTGAAGCGAGACGGCTGATCGCATCTTTCGCTTTATTGACAACATCTTGGCCTACTTGCGTATTACCAGAAGCCTCTGCTGCCGTTTCCGCTGCCGTTGCCGCATTGCTCGCGATTTCGCTGATCGTTGCGCCCATTTGGTTAATTGCCGTCACCACTTGGATTGTCTGATCACGTTGGATTTGGCTGTTATCGTGAGTGGTGTGTGCTTTGTTCGACACGCCATCTGCCGCAGACTGAAGTGCGCTACTGGTCTCGGCCACTTCTTTCATTGACTGGTGGATCTTCTCAATAAATCCATTGAAGCCTTCTGAAAGTTGACCAATTTCATCTCTGTTTTTGATCTCAATACGCTGTGATAGGTCGCCATCACCTTTGCCAAGCAAGCTAAAGCGTTCTGCAATTGCGCGAATTGGGCTCGCAATGCTGTTCGCTAGGAAAATACCCATAAAGATGAATAAGCCCGCAACCACAATGGTTGTAATAAGCATCTGCTTCGCGACCGCATTGAGGTCAGCGAACACCTCATTAACAGGCACAACACCAACAACAAACCAGTTCATTGTTGGAATATAAGTGCTCGCCACAAACACGCGTTGGCCTTCGTAATCGGTCTCAATCATATTGAAGCCCGACTTATTCAATAATTCAGACGACACTTGACCATACAACCTAGACAGTGATGATTGTGCTTTACTGCTGTCACGATGGATCTGAATATCCCCCTGCGCGTCAGCAAGGAAGACAAAGCCCGTTTCTTGGATTTGGAAACTGTTGAGTAGCGAAACCATGTCGTCCATTGACTTAGACAAACCAGCCATTGTGAGACCGTTAGTCAATTGGTAGTTGGCAAACATTTTCACGTCGCCATTCGCTTCTTGGAAAATACTCACCGAAGTTGGTTGACCAGATTGAGTAAAACCAAAGAACCAGCCATCTTGTTGCTGATTAAGCTGGCGCAGGAAGCCATTTTGGTTCCAGTAATACGCCGTATTTCGGTTCGCTACCGAGGCATCATTCAGCTGATATTGGCTACGGACATTATTAAGTTCTCGGATCAATCGACGCTCAGTGTCAGAATCGATATTGGTCGTATCAACCGCTTGTTTAATAAATTCGTTGTTCGCAAGTTGATGGGCCGCTGAGAGCAGTTGGCTAACATCACGATCAATTTGACTGTTGATTTGCTCAAGCATCAGTGGGAGCTCGATGTCGATCAGACGATGTTCCAATACGCTTCGAGCTTGTCTTTGTGCCATCACACCAACGATAATCGTCGAAGCCAATACGGCAAATGTAATACCAGCAACGACTTTTTGCTTAATGCTGATTGAGTTTAATTTCATGTTTGCTGCCTTTTAAAGCAATAGGTTTATTTAAGGAGTCATGGTCAAAGACACAATAGAGGGATGTGCCGTCCTTGTTTTTATAGACCTTCCAGCCGTTTTATTATATCGGAAGCAAGGTGAAAATCTTTACTAAATATTTCCGAAAAATTGACACAATTAGCCCTAAGCTCAATTAACTATGAGCCTTGTAGTTTATGCTTTTGCCCCAATGTTCTAACTGGCTGAATTTTATTGCATTAGGTAATGGGCAATTTTTCAGCAATCAAGCATGCATCAAACACATACGTGGAACTTTTATCGTTCACCAACGACTAAGTGACAAATAGGGAGAAACGCGATCATGAATTCTGAGGCTCTACAGCAACTACGAGACTACCTAAACAGCCAAGTGATTGGTCAACATGAGTTAGTGAACCAACTGCTTATCGCTTTACTGGCTGATGGCCATATTTTGGTAGAAGGCCCCCCTGGGCTTGCAAAAACTCGCGCGGTAAAGTCACTGGCTGACTGTATCGAAGGCGATTTTCACCGTATTCAATTTACCCCAGATCTTCTGCCAGCTGATTTAACGGGTACCGATATTTTCCGCCCAGAAACTGGTGAGTTCACCTTTCAGGCTGGTCCAATTTTCAACTCATTGGTATTAGCCGATGAGATCAACCGCGCTCCGGCGAAAGTTCAGGCCGCGATGCTCGAAGCGATGGCAGAAAAGCAAATCACAGCCGGTCGCAATACCTATGCTTTGCCAGAGCTATTTCTTGTGATGGCAACCCAAAACCCAATTGAACAAGAAGGAACTTACCCACTTCCAGAGGCTCAATTGGACCGATTCCTCATTCACCTAGAAGTGGACTACCCGAATGCGGAAAGTGAGTTAGAGATCTTGCGTTTAAATCGTGGTGAAGCCCAAGGTAAAGCCAAGGTAACGCCTCCTACTCTTAAGCAAGCTGACATTTTTTCTGCTCGTCAATCGGCACTTAATGTTCATATGGCGGAATCGATAGAGCAATACATTATCCGCTTAGTCATGGCAACTCGTGACCCAGCCAAATATGACGATACCCTCGCCCAATGGCTAGAGATGGGGGTGAGCCCACGTGCAACCATTGCGCTCGATCGCTGCGCGCGTGTGCATGCTTGGTTGAACGGTCGTGATTTTGTTTCACCTGAAGATGTACAAGCAATGGCTTACCCAGTCTTGCGACACCGACTGCTGCTGAGTTACCAAGCGCAAGCGGAAGGCATTAAACCAAATCAAGTCATCAATAAACTCTTGTCACTGGTTGGCAGTGCCTAAGGTCGGGTATGGAACACCAACTTCCTCCTTACAGTGATGGGGTTAATGTCTGTTTAGATGAATTGCTTTATTACAAACAGCAATGCATCAAATGGCTACCACCAGCAAAAAGTCTGTGGTCACAAATGCTTGGTCAGCACCAAAGCCGTCAACTTGGCAGAGGTATGGACTTTAGTGAAGTTCGCCAATATCAAGCTGGGGATGATGTCCGCGCGATTGATTGGCGAGTGACCGCGCGAACGGGAAAGCCTCATACCAAGCTGTTTTCTGAAGAACGTGAAAAGCCTGTCATTCTTTATATCGACTTGTCACAAAGCATGGTGTTTGGGTCGGCCTTACTGCTGAAGTCCGTCCAAGCTGCGCATATTGCCAGTCTTATTGCTTGGCTCAGTGTTTCACAGCAAGACCGCATTGGTGCAGTTATCGACACTGGGGAGCAACTTATCGAGCTCAAACCCACGGCTCGTAATAAAGGCGCGTTGGCGTTGATGCAAACCATCGTTGAGGTGCATAACCAACAACTCACGGCACCGGCATCGCAACATCAATCCTTTGATCATGCTCTGCAAGCTCTTACCCGTCTGTGCCCAAAAGGAAGTGAGATCATCTTATTGAGTGATTTCTCTCGCTTTGTGACTGAACATGAGCCTAAACTCCGTCGCCTATGCCAACACAACCGCGTGCGTATGGTACAAATCAGTGATCCCCTCGAACGTGGACAAACCCAGTTTCGCGGCACAGAGCAAGTATCAAACCAACAAGAAACGCGTTGGCTCGACTTTTCTTCCCGTCAAACAAGGCAAGGAATTGAGTCGGCATTTCTCGATAAAGAACAACAATTACGACAACTTGCTATGACAATGGGCATCAGCTTCTCATCACTCTCTAGTGAAAGCGCCCTTTCATCTCAGCTATATGGACAATAAAATGAGTAATGAAACTCAAACATCAACGCTACCCCTTAACCCAATTCATCTGCCTGATGCCCCTTCTTGGTTACCTCTTTCTTGGGGTTGGTGGGCAACGTTCGCTGCTATTGTATTCTTTGTGATTGCGACCCTGCTTTTTTTGCGTTGGCGTAAAAAGCGCTTAGCCCCTAAGAAAACCGCATTGCGACTGCTCTCCATTGAACAAAAACCTGCAGAAGCCATCGAACTCGTCAGACAAGCGGCCCTTTGCTATTTCCCACGCGAAGAGATCGCACAACTCACCGGAAAGGAGTGGTATGCGTTTTTGGATAGCCATATCGCAACACCACACTTTTCAACCAACTATGATAGCTGGCAGCAAGTGCTCTACAGCAAACAGGCCGTAGAAGGCTCTGAACAATTAACTCAGCACTGTTTAGATTGGGTAGAACAAGCCTTACCGCCGAAGAAGAGGAACCTGAGCCGTGGCTAGTTTTAGCTTTGTGTGGTGGTGGATGTTCATCCTGTTACCACTGCCACTGCTGATCTATTTCTTTGTCCCAAGTATTAAGCAAAGTGCGCCAATTACTCTGCCTTACTTGCCAGAATCGTCCATGGGGTCAGCGCCCAAAAACCTGTTAGCTAAGGTGCTCGCGCTGATCTTTTGGTGCGCGCTAATTACCGCTGCCGCTCGCCCTGTTTGGTATGGTGACCCAGTCACAACCCAACCCAAACATCGTGACTTAATGCTGGTTCTCGACTTGTCTTACTCCATGAGCCAAGAAGATATGCAATCCGGTCAAGAATACATAGACCGACTTTCAGCAGTAAAAAACGTTGTAAGTGACTTCGCTCAAAAACGTGAGGGCGATAGACTTGGCCTAGTGTTATTTGCCGATCATGCTTACCTGCAAACTCCGCTTACCCTCGACCGCGAAACCATCTCAAGCCAAGTCAACTCACTAGTACTTCGACTGATCGGTGATAAGACAGCGATTGGTGAAGGCATTGGCCTAGCGACGAAAACATTTATTGATAGTGATGCGCCTCAACGAGTAATGATTTTACTCAGTGACGGTAGCAATACCTCCGGCGTTTTAGACCCATTAGAAGCGGCCAAAATAGCCAAAAAATATGACGCAACTATCTACACCATTGGTGTGGGTGCCGGTGAAATGGTGGTTAAAGAGTTTTTCATGTCCCGTCAGGTCAATACCGCGCGAGATCTTGATGAGAAAACATTGCAAGAAATCGCCGATCTTACCGGTGGACAATATTTCCGAGCGCGCAATGCTAAAGAGCTCGCCACTATCTACGACACCATTAATGCTCTAGAACCCATTAGCCAAGCCACACAAACCTGGCGCCCACAAGACGAATGGTTCGATCTACCGCTTGGCATCGCGTTTCTAAGTTTCACGCTTTTACTGATTATTCGGAGGGATTATGTCTGATTTTACTCTCCTCTCCACACTTTGGTTACTCGCTAGCGTGCCTTGGGCTGGTTTGATGCTTTGGTTAACTAAGCGAGATAAACAACGCACTCTGATTGCGCCACACCTGGCCAAAGCCATGGGTATGCAATCTAAACAACCTCGGAAGAAAGGACTCGGTCTTATCACCATCATGGGGCTAATCACCATTGTTGCGCTGGCAGGACCAAGCTTCTCTTCGCAAGAGCGCCCTAGCTACACCAATAGCAGTGCAAGGGTCTTGGTGATGGATATGTCGATGTCGATGTACGCTAACGACATCAAGCCGAATCGTCTTACTCTAGCCCGTTACAAAGCGTTAGACCTTCTGAAAACATGGAAGGAAGGCAGCACGGGCTTGGTCGCCTACGCCGGTGATGCGTATCAAATCAGCCCAATGACAAGTGACAGCCAAACCATCGCCAATCAACTGCCGAATCTCTCACCTGAGCTAATGCCTTACCCTGGCGCTGACGCGAGTAAAGGAGTAGAGCTTGCAATTGAGATGATGAGTAATGCTGGGCTGGATGCTGGTGACATTGTTTTAATCACCGATGATATTGATGACGCAGAGAAGTCGGCCATCGAATCTTTGCTGCCAAGTTCAAAGTGGCGATTGACCATTCTTGGTATGGGCTCTCGTGCTGGTGCGCCAATACAGCTGAATGACGGAAGCTTGATGACTCATGACAGCGGCCAACCGGTCATCGCGAAATCCAACTTTGACAACATGCGCCAACTAGCCTCATCAGTTAACGGTGATTTTGTTCCTGTGCAACCCACCAATAGTGATGTGGAACGCATCAGTCAAATCACCAGTCAGGTCGACAGTGCAAATGCCACCAATCACGGCCAAACCCTGATGGAGAGAAACAACCAAGGATACTGGTTGATTCCGCTGCTGTTATTACCCGCTTTATTACTCTTTCGCCGCGGTATACTGCTTAGTGCTCTTTTGGCAATCACACTGCCATTGATGCCCACAGAATCTGCTTACGCCAACCCTTGGATCAACAACGATCAGCAAGCAATGGCACTGTATGAACAGGGGCAATATGACCAGGCCGCAGAGCTGTTTGAAGATCCAAGTTGGAAAGGGGCGGCACAATACAACGCCAATAATTTTGAAGCAGCGATAGATACATTCAAAGGCCTCGATAACGCAGATGCTCAATACAATCTCGCCAACGCTTATGCGCAAAGTGGTCAGCTAGAACAAGCCGCAGAACTGTATCAATCACTGTTGGACACAAACCCGAACCATCAAGATGCACAGCATAACCTTGATGTAGTCAAGAAAGCGCTAGAGCAACAGCAACAGCAACAGCAACAGCAACAGCAAGGAGAGCCTAGTCAGGATAAAAGCCAAGGCAACAACGCTTCACAGGATGCCCAGCAAAGTCAGCAATCAGAACAGAACCCTGAGCAAGGGGAAGCTCAAGACGAAAAAAGCGGTGAGCAAGAACAGCCCCAAGACCGCCAAAATGATCAATCGAATGGTGAAGATTCCGAACAATCTGAAAACGCGTCTAAACCTTCAGATCAAGAACAGCAGCAAGACCAAACGAAACAAGCAGCCAATCAACAAAATGATGAACAAAATTCTGAGCCAAACAGTGACGAGAGTGCTGAAGCACAAGCAAATCCACTCTCCAATCAACAAGCGGTCGACCCAGAACTAAGAAAGCTCCAGCAAGTAGAAAATGCACGCGATCCGAGTCGCCTGCTCCAAGCACAAATGATTCTGCAAGCTCAGCAAAAACAACCACCACAAGATACGGGTAAGAAATGGTAATGAAGAAACCTACATCACTCTTTTTCGTTAGCCTTTGCGCACTCCTGCTGGCACTCGTCAGCCCGTTCGCTTCTGCAACCAATATTCAAGTGACGGTGAGTAAGAACAAAGTCGTCAAAAACGAAGTGTTCCAACTGCGCGTTGTGGTCGATAAAAAAGTGTCCTCTGACGCGATTGATTTCTCGACACTAGATCAAGGTTTCTATGTCGGGCGACCAAGCTTTGGCACTTCAATCAATATTATGAATGGTGACAGAAGTACACGCAGCGAATGGAATATTTCTCTCGCCGCTCAACGAATTGGCATTACATCCATTCCCGCTTTTACTATTGATGGCGCAAGCTCTAATGCCATTTCAATTGAAGTCTCTGCTGACACCGAACAACCCAATGTTACCGACTTAGTTGAACTCACCAGCAACCTAAGCAAATCAACCCTGTATCCAAAAGAAAGTGCAACGTTAACCACTCGTCTGATTGTTAAAGCGGACCCACGAAGACTGCAAAACCCGACGATCATTCCACCAAATGTGCTCGAAAATGACCAAAATGGGGTTTCACTTGAACCTATCGGAGAGCCTAATCAGTATCAAAGTATTTTGGGTGGCGTCGAAGTCACTGTGGTTGATCAAAACTACCGAGTGATCGCCAATCACGCGGGTAGCTACACTCTGAGTGGTGTCGGCTTTCAAGGCAGTGTGGTTTACAACGGCCGTAACGGAACAACAAAGTTAATTTCAGCCAATACCGACGCTAAGACCTTTCCACTCGAAGTACATCCTATTCCAAGCAACTATCAGGGCCAGTGGCTTCCTGCAGCTAGCCTCATTTTAAGCCAACAATGGAGTGATGCCTCAGGACAAGCGATTTCATCGGCTCGCTATGCCACTCAAATCGGTGACTCTCTGACCCGAATCATTACATTGGATGTAGAGGGGCTGACGAGTGAGCACATTCCTGATATCAACATTGAATATCCAGAAGGGGTTCGCCTGTATCAAGAAAAGCCTCAGTTTAGTGACCTAGGCAATGGCGTCACTCGTATGACGCTGAAACAGGTTTTGATCCCCCAGCAGCAAGGTGAAATAACGCTTGCTGGCGTGAGTCTTAATTGGTGGGACAGCACAAACAGCCAAGCACAAGCTGCGAAACTCGCGCCACTCACCTTAGACGTTGCCCCAGCCAATATCGTCAATAGTGAACCGCTAGCACCAGTCACTACTCTCACAGAGCCTGCGCAAACAGTGACTGTGTCTAACGCAGGTTACTGGCCATATCTGACTGCCCTTTTTGCACTGCTATGGATAATCACTGCAGGTTTATTGGTTAAATCACGCCGTGGGCAATCAACAATAAGCACTCCGACAGTGGTCACAGACAGCTCGGAGCTTGAGCAAATCAAACACGCTCTAAAAGTGGATGATAAGGTCAAAGTGAGCTTCTTAGTTAAGCGTTGGTTGTCGGAAACAGAGGGGTTAGATACCCAGCTTTGTCTAGACATTCACAGCGAGTTAGCGGCAATGAATGAAAGCCAATACAGTAGTGAGAGTAAAAAGTGGCAATCGACCAAATTGCTTAATCTGATCAAAAAAGCTAATAAGCATCGCCACACCAAAAAAGGCGACTCGCCACTCGCACCACTCTAGGCAATAGCCTCAGAAACCAAAAAGCCTTACGCATTCAATCGTAAGGCTTTTGTCTTTTCAGGTGTTCTTACGCGTTCACTAACATCAACGCAGAACCGATCACTTGGTTTCGTCCGTTGTCTTTCGCTTGATACAGCGATGAGTCAGCGGCCCCGTACAATTTGTCGAAACTAAACTCATTCTGTCGTAGCTCCATAACCGAGTAGCCGACCGAGACAGTCAGCACCTCACCCGCTGAGTTCTGCGCATGAGAAATCCGCTCTTGTTCAATACTGGTTCGAATGCTCTCTGCCAATTTAGCGACTTGCTGTTCATTTTGGTTTGTCACTAAGAGTGCAAACTCTTCACCACCGATGCGACAAAAAACCTCGCCTTTATCTTTGCGAGTGTGCTTTTGCAAAATATCGCCAATGCGCATCAAGGCAATATCCCCTTGGCGGTGGCCATATTCATTGTTATAGAACCCAAAATGATCAATATCGACAATAACTAACCCATAACACTCAGAGTCGCTGCTGCCTTCAACACAAATATCTTCGAGCAAGGCTTCAAGCATTCTGCGATTGCCTAGTTGAGTGAGGGGATCAAGCTTTGATAGCGTATCCAGTTTCTCATTGGCATTTTGCAGTTCACGCGTTCTCGCTTTGACCTCTTTCTCTAGATTGTCATTGAGTTGATGAATCGCCTCTTGAGCGCGAGTCCTCAGGAGAACTTCTGTTAAGTTAGACGCGAACATTCTGATCACTTCGCGCAGTTGGTGGGTTAATGGGGAACGTTTGATTAAGTTATCCGCGGCGATGAAAGCGATAGGCTCGCCACTGTTACTGACAAGCATGGTCATGGCTGTCCAACCAAAACCTACGATATGAAAGTCATGATAGATAGGCACAGACTCTTCAAACACCACTTCATTAGGGTTGATTCGAGCCGCATTAACAATAGAGCGATCGACCGTTTCAGAGCGATAGTAAGATTCATCCACCACGTTACCCTGAATGTCCGTGCCCCAAGTACCTTGCATATAAGTACAATCTTTATCAGTAAGAAAAACCGCAAAGCGATCGATACCAAGACGGTTGATCGCAAACGTCACGGCGGATTTACACACTTCACTGACCGTCATGCAACGTGATAATTCGACCATGCTGGTATGCAACATACGAACATTTTGTTCCTGACGCTTACGAATGTAGATTTGAGATAAGAGCGAACCAAACGACTCAAGCATTTGGCGTTGGTAAGTGGTCATTGGGGTTCGATTGATGTAGTTGTCCATGGCAATCCAACCGATGATTTCTTCACCATCACGCAAGATTAGCATCCCATTCCAGCCTTGCCCGACCACACTGCCCGCAGTATAGAGCGGAGCCTCATCAACCACGATCAAGTTCTCTTTGCCATCAAATAGCGCATCAATATACGTCTCTTCGAGCTGGTGCAAATCATACTGGGTATGATGTTCACTGACCGTTTTGCCTTGTTCATCCGTCCCATATGTTCCGCTAAAACAGCGTTTTTTAATGTCGAGCAACATAAACACCGCGCGATCAAAGCCCAGCTTGTACTTAATCACTTCAATCGCCATGCGATACAGCTCATCTAAGTTCTGCGGGTTTGAGATCTCTACCGACACTTCTTGTACTAGCTTCATGTTTTCGATAAACAGTTCGCGCTGTTTGATGACATCCAAGTACTTCGCTTCTTTCATGTCACGTTGCTTGAACTCCTTCGCTGCTTCGGTTTCGGCGCGAACACATTGCCAACGAGAAGCCACAATCTGCAGTGCGTCTAATTGGTTTTTCAGGTTAAGCTTATTGAGTGTTCCGGCATGAAGGTTTTCAATCACAACATAAGCTCGCTGCTCTGGGTGGTTGTCGATCATGAAGATATAGCTGTGGGCAGCCATCGAGTTGGTGTAATCCCAGTGGCAGGTATTGAGGGCAATCGGAATTAAACCGTCAGAGGTATCAAATTGAGAAACCCAAGTCCAAAACGTTTTGGGATACTTGAGTAACGAGGTAGGCTCACCATGACAAAAACGAAATTCTGGCTGAGTGCCAGGTTTTGGCTCAAGTAAAATGCCGATATGTTCCGGCGCTAGGATTTCATCTAAATATTTAAAAAGCGCGTTCGCCAGAAAACGTTGATTTCTAGCCGAGAGAATATCTTTAAGCAACATCCTTGGAAACATAGCCTAGCCCGTATCGAATAATTATTATAAATCGATTAAAAAAGTACCAGTTGGGGCTATGCAATCAAACGTATTAAAATTTGGTTGTTAAGTGACTCGCAAATCACTTAAGCCAATATGTTCAACTATGATATCTGCTACATTTTGTATGATGTTGTTTCCATCTTTTGCATGAGTCGCTCATTCTTTATAATGCGAAATGTCTAGATTGCCAGCGGCTCAGACATCATCGTAACTGGCTAAGTTTCAAGGAGAAGGTATTGTGTTTAGGTGGGTGCTACTACTGAGTAGCTTGATGTGTTTACCTGCATGGGCGAGTATAGATTTGGTCAAAGTGGATAAATCTAAGCGTCGTATGTACCTCATTGATAATAACGAGGTTATCAAAGAGTTCCGCATTGCTCTTGGCAAGCAGCCTAAAGGGCATAAAGTGCAAGAAGGTGACCAACGCACACCAGAAGGACGTTACTATCTCGATTTTGTCTTAGACGACTCTGAATTCTATCGCTCTATCCACATCAGTTACCCAAACGCTAAAGATCTCGCCTACGCATCCAAGCTGAACCTCAATCCAGGTGGCAATATTAAGATCCACGGCCTCAAAAATGGTGAGCACCGCCCAGCACGCTATATTCAGAGCTTCGACTGGACGGACGGCTGCATTGCGATCAGCAACCAAGAGATGGATGAACTGCTTCAATTAGTTAAAGTGGGCACACCCATAGAAATCACTTGGTAGACAGTATTAGCCTAACTTTTCTCTCTGGTGACCCACCAGCACATCAGTGAACCAACGGTAACCATCACAACCCCTTGCAGGAAACTTTGGCTCAAGACTAAGCCGAGAATCACCGAAGAAATGATGGTGGAAAGTACGGGAGTAAAATAAGACAACGTCGCCAAAAGCACCATATTTCCGCCGATGATCGCATAATTCCACAACGCATACCCACTGCCCATCGCTACACCAGAAATCAGCAGCAATACGCCTGACTCCATATTCAGATTCAAGATCAGTCCGGTTTCACTGCTCAGCGCATATTTAATCCAAAGCGTTACCGCCGTCATAATGAAAAATAGCGTGATGGCATTCTGCCCGTTAGCAATTCGCTTGGTCAGGTTGCAATAGATCGCCCAAAGAAAAGCGCCGGTAAACGCCATTGCATAGGTGGCCGGGTTAGTGGCGACATTGGCAGCAATTTGTGCGACAGACAGACCTTGCTCACCGGTAATGCTCCACGCAACACCAAAAAACGCAAGCCCGATACTCGGATAGACCAACCAGTTGGTTTTCTTACCACTCGTAAGCACAGCAAGCAGAACGGTTAGTGCGGGCCACAAATAGTTGATCACCAGCATTTCGATCGCTTGCTGACGAGTGTTTGCCATAGCCAATGCGAGTGCCAAACAGATTTCGTACGCAACAAACAGGCCGCCGCCAATGAGCACGTAACGGAGCGAGTATTGACGCCACTTAGGTTTGCCCATGACAAGAAACAAGAATAGGGCTGCAACGGTATAGATAGACGCTGCGCCTCCAATCGGCCCTAGCATCTCTGTTACAGCACGGGCTAGGCCCATCACGCTGCTCCACAGAAAGATCGCCGCGACGCCGGCTAAAGTAAATTTGTGGCTATTGTTCATCACGCTCTACTCAAAATAAAAAGCCGAGCGAAGTGCTCGGCTCACAATGCATACAGGTTTAGGTGTCGTCTTAGACAATTTCCCAGCTGTGCGTCATCTTAACGCCTTCACCCAGCATTAAGCAGACTGAGCAGTATTTTTCTAAAGAATCCGCAGCGACTTTTGCAACCACCTCTGCAGACAAGTTATCACCTGACACTTCAAAGTGAACATTCACTTGAGTGAAGATGCGTGGCGCGGTTTCACGGCGCTCTGTCGTCAGTTTCGCTGTACAACCTGTTACCGCTTCACCCGCTTCTTTCAGGCCATCAACAACATCAACAGAGCTACAACCACCCGCGGCCATTAACACCATTTCCATTGGGCTTGGAGCTGTAGCGCCGCCACTGCCGTCCATCACAATAGAATGACCAGATTGAGATTGACCTAAGAATTTAAAGTCTTCAATCCATTTTACTTCAGCTTGCATCTGCTTCTCTCTATCTACTTGGTTGAGAATTTCTTATCGGTTGGAAATACGACCCCAGTTTGGCGGCGAATCTCCTCCAGCAATTTTGCCACAATCAGTGAGCGTTGAGTGCACTTTTCGCAGCTCTTTTTCTGCTTGAACTGATGGGCAAACTCTAGTGCTTCGTAAAACATCGGATTCGTGTCTTGCTTCACGCTGATATCAAGGCCAACCTTATCGCCCCGATTAAACTTGGTAAGCTTCTTAGCGGTTGAAATCATTTCCACCATCAATGCGCCCTCTTCGCCTTGAATCTCACTCGGTAAATAGGAATCACTGGTTTTTGAATGCTGCAACACCACTTCAAAGCCATCGTAACCAAGAATCACGCTGCCACTGCCATCTACTCCGGAGTTTAACAACTGAGCTTGCGCGTTCACTGAATTCGGCTCGCCAAACAGCTCAACCGCAGAGCTCAAACAGTAAAAGCCGATGTCCATAATTGAGCCATTAGCAAACGCAGGGTTAAATGTATTAGGGTTTTCACCAGCAAGGTATTTAGGGTAGCGAGAGGAGTATTGGCAATAAGTAATCAACGCCTTACGAACTTTACCGATCTCAGACAATTCTTGCTTAAGGCGCTTAAAGTTGGGAATGTGCGCAGACATAAAGGCTTCAAAAAGCAGCACATTGTGTTCAGCTGCAACCTCAAACATCTGCTTAGCTAAATCAAAGTTAGAGGCCATCGGTTTTTCAACAATTACGTGCTTACCTGCTTGCATCATTTGAATCGCTTGAGGCCCATGAAAGCTGTTTGGGCTCGCAATATACACAGCATCGATATCGGGCGCTTGAGCAAGCTCAGACAAGTCGGTAAACAACTGAGGTTGAGCATATGGCTGAGAAAACTGTTCCGCACTCTCTAGTGATCGAGAATAAACCCCAGCCAATTGATACTCGCCCGTTTTTAATGCTGCTTCAATAAACTGATTTGTGATCCAATTGGTGCCAATAACGGCCAGTCGTATCATCTCTTTTCTCCCTATTTACTGCGAGTCTTCTTCTTATAAATTCCGGTCAATTAAACCGTCAGTACCACTCGAATGGCAAGTAAAATCAATACGGCGCCAGACAAGCGGTCAATCAACTGTGCCTTAGAGCGAATTTTATCAATCAGTTTAGGGGTTGAGAGCAAAAAGGTGATTAAGGTGTACCACAAGCCATCAACCACTAACGGCGTTAGAACGATCAAGCTTTTGGCCGTCACGCTGTCACCCACTGCGACGAACTGGCTGAACAATGCAATAAAGAACAGCGCAATTTTCGGGCTAAGCAAAGAGATCAAAAAGCCCTCCTTCGCCGATTGCCATAGTGTAGTTTGCTCGCCTGATTCCAATCGAGCGGCTACTCCACCTTTTGAACGCAGTGCGTTGTAACCGAGGTAAGCTAAGTAGGCAGCACCTGTGTAACTGATCGCTTTAAACAATAGTGGTGATTGCTGCAAAACCACAGCCAGGCCAATTAGGGTGACAAAGGCGTAGATGCCGATCCCTAAAGCATGCGCCCAAGCCGTTGCCAAACCATTGAGTCGACCTCCGGCAAGACTGTGCTTAGCGACCATCGCCAAACTAGGGCCTGGCGACATGGCACCAAGAATACAAATGGTAAAAAGTGACAGCCAAACTGTGAGCGTCATAATGACAATTCCTTTCTGAATCGCTGAGCTCCGGAAGTTGGCTCAGCTCAATAACGACAGTAGAAGATTAGAGAAATGATTTGAAATCAAAGTTCGTCATACCACTTATGATTTCAATTCATACCAATAGAGTAAGTCGACGTGCGCATAGCATTAAGAACGTGCTCCCTCATCCATTGGTGCGCTTTATCACCATCGTATTTAGGGTGCCACATTAGCCAATAGTGGTGGTACTCGGTATCAAATGGCAACGGGCAATAAGTCAGCTCAGAGCCATTCGACAGATTACGTGCAATATGCTCCGGCACAACCATCAGATAGTTGCTGGTTTGCAACGCGTTCACTGCGGCAGAAAAGAACGGAACTTTAAGTGCGATGCGGCGTTGGTAACCGAGCTGTTTTAGCGCAATGTCTGCTTTCGAGTCTTTATCGCCACCACCGGTCACTTTTAAATGAGGGAAAGCAATCAACTCATCGCAACTGATCGCTTTGTTATTGCGCAAAGGGTGAGAAGCTCTCATTAAACAGACCGATTTATCTTGGCCGATTTTAATACTGCTAAGATGGGCAGGTGGCTCGTCCAACATGGTTGATGCAAGGTGAATACCCGTTTGATCAAATTGATTGAGAAACTCAGGCTGCCACAAACGATAGGCGAGATTAACATTTGGCGCTTGCTCACTCGTCACGGCAACAACATCAGGGACGATGTATTGGGCAACATAGTCGCTGGATGAAAGCACAAACTCTTGTTGCCAAGTGCTCGGCTCAAACGGCTTATCCGCTAACAGCGTATCGAACTCTTCCAACAGCTGTTGCAGCTTCACTTTCATGGCAAGTGCTCTTGGTGTCGGGATCAATTGATTACCGTCTCTAACCAACAGCGGATCATCACAAATTTCCCGCAGTTGAGAGAGTTGGCGGCTCACCGCCGATTGCGTGATATGTAAACGTTGAGCGGCTCTACTCACATGACATTCTTCAAGCAACACATAAAGAGAGCGTAATAGATTTAGGTTAAGGTTACTTAGCATCTTGCATCGTATTAAAAAATTCTGTCAGTACCGTATGCGTCATAAGGTGACGTAGCTCAGGGATTTTCTGTAATTCATCTCGAATCGAATTTAACTCTTTCATCGTTTCGACTTCAACGTAAAGCATCATGTCTGTTTCACCGCTGATAGCATGGCACCACTTAACGCCATCCAACTCATAGATAAGCTCAGCATACGCTTCGCAATAGTGCGTTGAGCTCGACATATCAAACTTAAGGGCCAAATACGCTTTGATCTTTTCTTTGCTGTCAGTCTGAGCAATATCAGCGTGATAGCCTAAAATCACGTTTTCTTGTTCGAGTTTTTGAATCCTAGCCGTCACTGCAGAGCGGGATAAGTTCACTTGCCTTGCTATATCACTGACGCTCTCGCGAGCATTCTTTTTTAGTATTGAGACGATCTGCTCGTCAAATTTGTCCATAAACTGCTTCCTTTACCCCAATTCCTAGCGGGTTTTGGCAATGTGACACAAAAGCCGCTGCGATGAAAGCTGACAAAATGACAGATATATAAACACCTTCCGACAATGTGACGGCTATCTGCGACAAAATGACTACTGCACTCTTAAGCGGCTTACGGTAACCTAATTTTTAACCCACCACTGACGTATTTCGTGCAAGGAGCGCATCATGACCCAGTTAAGACAAGAGATCACCTTGCTATCCGGCATCGGTCAATTATCGACCACGCTATTAGGTACAGGCTTATTCATGGTACCTGCTATTGCAGCGGGGATCGCTGGCCACTTTTCACTTTGGGCATGGTTGGTTCTGTTTATTGCGATTTGCCCAATTGCACTTACTTTCGCTCAGCTCGGTAAACGATACCCGAATGCTGGCGGAACGGCTTATTTTGTTCGTCAGGCTTTCAACAAACGACTAGAGAAAAGCGTGGCGTGGTTATTTGTTAGCGTCATTCCTGTGGGCGTTCCTGCTGCGATTGCTTTGGCGGCAGGCTTTTTACAACAGTTGCTACCCGAAGCACTTAACTCTTCATTGGTAGCGCAAACCTTAACGGTCGCTTTACTGGTGTTCGTCAACTTAGCCGGAACAAAGTCTTCGGGGCGACTTCAAACCGTGATTGCCTTAGCCATTTTTTCCTTAGTGGCAGCGTTTTGGTGGAAAGGTGAAGTACAAGTCAGTGATGTTGCCATGCCGGTGCTGACCACTGAGTCGATGTGGAGTATTGGCGCAGCATTAGGCGTGATGTTTTGGTGCTTTGTTGGCATCGAGGCGTTTGCTCACATGGGGGAAGAGTTCAAGAATCCGCAACGTGACTTCCCTATCGCTATCCTTATCGGCTGTTTTGTCGCTGGCGCTACATACTGGGCATGTTCGGTCGTCATTTTGAAGTATCAGGCTTATGGTGCTGCGGGTTTTGACAGTGCCTCGATCCCTTGGCTTTCAGAGCAACTGTTTGGTGAGAAGTTTAAGCTATTAATCAGTGCTCTCGGCTTTGCGGCATGTTTTGCCAGTGTGAACCTGTATACGCAAAGTTTGTCGCGTATGGTGTGGGCACAAGCCCGAGAATACCGCCCACAAAGTGCATTAGCGAGACTGTCTGTTCGTGGCGTTCCAGCCAATGCGACACTCGCACTTGCCGTTGTTCTAATTGCTTCTTGCTTGATTGGTGAATTCTCTGGCCTTGATTTGGAGTTCTTTTTGAAACTGGCCAACGGCATTTTCGTTCTGGTGTACCTACTAGCGATGCTATCTGCTTTTAAGCTACTGACTGGTGCAAGCAAGTGGTTAGCCGGTTTCTCGCTGGTGCTGTGTGTTGCTGTTTTCATTTGCTTAAGCTGGTCAATGCTCTATGCCCTAACTGTATTTGGTTTGCTCTCTTTGCCTTGGAGCAAATGGCGAAGAAACACAACCAATCAGGTCGAACAGTCTTAGCGCAACAATGAGCCAAATATCGTTGCTAATTTTGCGATGTTTGGCTCAATGTTATCGTAAGCGACATTACCAAAGCCGAGTACAACACCACCCCACTTTCGACTGGTACTTTGTTTGAGAGCGATACCTTGTTTAAGAGTGAAGTCTTGTTTGAGCGCACTGTCTTCATAATAATTCATTGCTCTGATCACCAAGCCTTGCTGCCTTGCTCGCTCAACGAAATCATCCTCATCAACTTTGGCATGCCATCTCAACGTGACATGCAGCCCAGCCGCTTGGCTAATGACTTCAACCTGCCCTGCAAAGTGTCTCTCGATAGATTGGCAAACTTGCTGATGCTTTTGCTGATACAAACGGCGCATTTTTCGAATGTGGCGCAGTAAGTCGCCTTCACGAATAAAATCGGCCAACGCTTCTTGCGTGTGAGTTGGCGTGTCGCCCGCTGTGGCATCTTTGATCGCCAAACAGGGAGCAACAAGCGGCTCTGGTACCACCATATAACCAAGCCTTAAGCCGTTGAACATCACCTTACTGAACGAACCAATGTAAATCACTTGCCCAGCGCCACCGATATCATGGGCCACCCCTTGCAAACTGGCGTATGGGCGATGTGCAAACTGAAATTCACTGTCGTAGTCATCTTCAATGATCCAACGCTTTCCTTCCACTGCCCATTGAATCAGAGTTATTCGCTGCTCGGTGTTTAACGTTGTCCCCATTGGGTACTGGTTGCTTGGCGTGATGTAGAGGGCTTTCGCCTCGCTTGAAACGACGTGCTGCAAATCAAACCCTTGACGAGCCTCAACGCTAAGAGGTGTCACATCGATATCTTTTAGGTTTAATACCTTGCTCATCTGGGTGTAACCGGGCTGCTCCATAAGTAGAGAATCATTGCGCTGCAAAACCACACTGCTGGCAATATACAAAGCCTGCTGTGCGCCAGAGGTAATGATGATTTGGTCAGGCGAGCAAGACACACTACGGCTGGTCGATAGATACTGTGCAAGTGCCGTTCGCAATGCCAGACTGCCTTGCACATCTTGATTTCCAAGTAAGCTGACTCGGCTAGCATGACGCTGTAAGAATCGTTGCCACTTCTCAATTGGGAACTGAGCGAGATCTGGCACGCCCGGTGAAAACGGTTGGTTGATTAAGCTCGGTTCAGATCGAACACTCTGCGCAGAGCCTGTTTCTTTTCCCTCTTTACTGGAGTGTAAATAATGCTCTGGTAAATCGACCGATACGAAAAACCCTGACCCCACACGACTTTCAAGATAGCCCTCAGCAACCAACTGTTCATAAGCGGCGATCACCGTATTACGACTGATAGACAGTTCTCCGGCCAGTTTGCGTGTCGATGGAAGCTTACCTCCTAGCGGCCAGAGGTGGTTGACGATCTTATCTCTGATCGCATGAAAAAGTTGTTCTTGTAACGGGCTAGTGTCACGTTTTAGGGCTAAATCACCACTGTCTATAAACGCCAAACTGGATCCATCCATAATTAAAAACTGGCTCTAATCAAAGTACCACTTCAACGATACCTTGTAACCATTCAAGTGATTAAGAATGGAAGCTACGCAATGTTATCGACAACGAAAAGAACTGAAATCAACAAAGGGCAACATAAAGCGGTGTTTGACCCTGAGCAACTCAACGCCATTATTGATGAGTCTCTTATTGCTCATATCGGCATCCACTCGACTAACGGCCCTATCGTCATTCCAATGCTGGCCTGGCGAGTCGACAACCACGTTTATATCCATGGAGCCAATAACAGTCGTCTGATGAGAGATCTAAAAAAGGGCGAGCAAACTTGCTTAACCTTTACCTTGTTTGATGGTTGGGTACTGGCCCGTTCTGCGTTTCACCACAGCGCACATTATCGTTCTGCAGTGGTATTTGGCGGGTTTGAACAGGTGGAAGAGAAAGAAGAAAAAGATCGAGTGCTTAATCACTTTGTCGAGCATATCGCCCCAGGTCGCACCCAGCACGTGCGCCTGAGCAATGACAAAGAGCTTGCGGCAACCATGGTGCTCAAACTGCCTTTAACCGAGGCGTCAGTCAAAATCAGCAACTTTGGTGTCAATGATGATAAATCAGATTTAGACCTTCCGGCTTGGGCCGGGGTGTTACCTTATCGAACAGTCGTTGGACCGCTCGAACCGGTTGAAGCCTCGACGCATTTGCCAGAGCCCGATTACAGCACCGCTTACGGCAAGCGCTGGCATAACCGTTAGCCACACTCTATCAATCACCCAATCGCTCTCTAGAAAGTATCGTGGAAATGCTGAATGTACTGCTTTGGCGTTAACCCACGGTGCTTTTTGAACATACGATTGAAGCTGGCACAGTTTTGATAGCCTAGACGCTGTGCGACCTCTTCTACTGAGACACCTTTACCAAGCAGAGTCACCGCGGTATTACTCAGAACATAGCCCAGGACAGTGGTAAAATTCATGCCAAAGCCATGTAGCTTGCGTTGGAATTGCTGGGTGGATAGACCCAATAGCCCTGACACTCGCTCAAGAGTCGGTAAGCCGTAGTGACGACTGTAGTTGATGACTTCATAGATCACTTTCACCTCATCGTCAGGCTCCGGCATATTGAGAAATTCATCCAAATCTGAAAAGTTCATGGCGAGGCGACGTTGTGAAAACTGCGTTTTTTGCCGAGTCGCTAAACGAAGATCAGCGTGAAACCAAATCTCGGTCTTGGGCTGACTCCACTCCACAGTACAACCAAAGTAAGACTCATACTTAGCGCTGTTTTTTCGTGTTCCAGAAATCAAAACCCGCATCGGAGAGAAATCTTCACCCAAATAGACTCGCAAGATCTTGGTCATGAACACGGCGACACGAATGCTATCGTGAACTTTGCACTGTGGTTCGATGTAAGGGTTGTGGTAGATCCACTTCAAGATAGAACCACTTTGAGATCCCGAAAGATAAGCTCCTGACTGAAGGGAGCTCAATCCATAGTTGATGCGGCGAAATGTCGATGCTAAGTCACTGCCTGAAAGAAACCAGCGTGATATCGCGCCCACACGTTCTAGGTCGAGCTCACGGCTTAACTCGAGCATAATATCAGGATTGCCTGTACGCTTTTCCACCTCTTCATACCAACGATTAACTTCCGAAAGCGGGAGTAACGTCATGTCATTTTCAAACGCACTTTCAGGGATATGTAGCCCTTGTGCGTCAATGCCATAACGGCGTCTTGCGAGGTGGTGAATTTGTTTAATACCCAGCGTACGAATAAATCGAACCTGACTCATACCGATCACATCATATAGGTCTAACTTTTGATTCAATCTGTCACAAAAAGTAAAGGTTGGCAAATCTTGATCACAATTACCAACTCTTAGAAATTTTGGAGACTTAGATGAGTCTATTGAGCGTCCCTTTTGTTGGCACTGGTGCCGATACTGCGTTGCACGTTGTAGCAGCCGTTGTCTTGATCGGTACGGTTGGCGCCGCTATTTACGGCTTCTGGAAATTCCACGAACTGCCAATCAATAAAGCACACAGCAAAGATCACCATCAAATCGGGTTAATAACGGCACTCACATGGATAGGATTTATCTGGCACTGGGTTTGGGTGGTTGCCGTCATCCTTGCCTTCGTTGATATGGAAAAAGCCATCGTTAACTTACGTGACACTTGGCGTCATGCGCCAAAACACGAATCAACACAAGAGGAAGCGTAATGTTAGAAGGCTTAGCAGTATGGGCGTTGTTCATCTACCTACTTCGTTTGGTCGGTATGCCGTGGAACAAGTTCACCCAAGGATTTGCGTACCTCGGTGGTGCGTCTTGGTTAATGTTCGTTTGGGTGGGCTTAATCAACTTTACTCCGATGGATCTTTCCGGTGGTTCTGTGGTTCAGTCTCCGCACATTCAATTGCGTCCTGATTCATCTAACGTGACCGGAAAAGTAGACAAGATCTATATCGAGCCAAACCAGCAAATTGAAAAAGGTCAGTTGATCTATCAAATTGACGATACTCAATACCAGATTGCTTACAACCAAGCGAAAGTAAGCGAAGAAGCCGCTCAAGTCGCGGTAGAGGTCGCACAGGAAGACATTGCGATTTCGAAAGCGACTTACGCGTCCATGTTGCAAGACCTGACGACGACGGAAAGCCAACTGGCGATGGCGAAAGTCGACTACGATCTGCAAAAGAAAATGCTTAAGCGTTACCAAGATCAAAACCGTGTAGTGAAAGACACCATCACTGACAGCGATATTGATAAGCAAGAAACGGCGGTTGCTAAAGCCAAGCTTAATATTGACACCATTAAATCTGAACTAAAAACCAAACAGGTGGAAACGGACAAAGCGAAACTGGCGATCAGCAAGTCTAAACTGGCGGCTAAGAGCAAACAGGCTGATTGGCAGAAAGCTCAAGAACAGTTAGCAAAAGCACAGTGGGATCTCGATAGCACCAATGTCTATGCGCCAACCGATGGCTTTGTGACTAACTTTATTCTGCGTGAGGGCCAACGTGTCTCGATGATGCCGCGCCTACAGATGTACACAGAAGAGAAGTACGTTTTGATGAGAGTGAATCACCAAGCGATTCGCAACGTGAAGCCTGGTCAAGTCGCTGAATTTGCCTCATCTGTCTACCCTGGCACCATCTTTACCGCTGAAGTGGAAGGGATTGTCGAAGGTACAGGCGAAGCGCAAAGTAACCTATTGGGCTTAGACCAATCAGTGCGCCAAACAACAGGCCAAAACCTACAAAACAAGCACCATTTCGTGCGTCTTAAAATTCACGAACCTGAGGGCTACGACATTCCTGTGGGTTCGGTTGGACTGGCTTGGGTCAGCGGAGAAAAGCCGATCAGCTTCATGGCCTTTTTGGATGTAATCCGTGGCATTATCATCCGAATGAAGTCGCAGCTTTACTTCTTCTATTCCATCTAACCTCTAAGAGCCCAGTATTACTGGGCTTTTTGCATTCTTTTTACCTTCTAGACCCGCTCGTTTCTGCTAAGATAACGCACTCATGGAATTATAACCGTACCAATACGGAGCATTTTAGATGAGTGAATTTCAAGACTTATCTTTTCAGATTGAAAGTATTACTCAAGCCGAGCCAGAACAGCAAAGTGCCATCTTAAACCAGCTGATTGAAGAAGGTTTAGAAGCTGGCTCTATCGCTCTGATCTTAGAAGCCTTCCCGATTGATGAACGTGTACAGCTATGGCGTGGTCTTCCACTTGAGCTGCATATCGAAGTTCTGACCGAAGCGCGTGCCGAAGTACGTTACTCCATCATTGATGAACTTTCCGAAGTCGAGCTAAAGCTTACGCTTGCCAAGCTTGATAACCTCTCTTTGATAGAATGGGCAGATTCGCTTCCAGAAGAGATCATCAACGAAGCACTACAACTGATCGAAAAAGATGAGTTAGAGCTGTATGACCAAGCGAACGAATATGATGACGACGAGTTAGGCCGCTGGGCTGAGCGTAAAGTTGTCACGCTGCCATTCAATATTTCAGTTGAGAAGGCCAAAATCCTGATGGAGCGTTACAGCTATGACGCCCCACAACAGATCTACTTGATCAATAAACGTAAGCAGTTTCGCGGCGTAGTGAGCTACATTGACTTACTACGTGCCTCACCAAGTGACCGACTACGTAGCCTAGCGATTGAAAATGTCGTGACACTCAACGCTAAGCTGACCCTCGCCGAAAGTATTGAAGCTCTAGAGCACTCATCTTTATCAGCGATGCCTGTCACCGATGACGAGCAACTGTTAGTCGGTGAAGTCGATTGGCAATTCGCCATCAGTACCCAACGAGAGATCTACGAAACTCGTTTGATGGCTGGTACCGGTATGGATGAAGGGGATGACCTTTTTGCTCCGGTCATTAAGAGCTCACAAAAACGTGGCGTTTGGCTTGGTATCAACTTGATGACCGCCATTCTCGCCTCTGTCACGATTGGCCTGTTTGAAGACGTGATTGCACAAGTTGTCGCTCTTGCGGTCTTAATGCCAATTGTTGCGTCAATGGGTGGTATTGCAGGCAGCCAGACTCTAACACTGATGATTCGTGCTATGGCGTTAAACCAGATCACCTCAGGGAACCGTTGGGCATTATTAAGAAACGAAATCGGCATCGGTGCAATTAACGGCCTTTTATGGGCGGTGATCATCGGTGGACTCGCTGGGCTGTGGTTCCAGTCTCCGATTCTTGGTGCCACCATTGCCCTTGCGATCGTAGTGAACATCATCACAGCTGCGCTGTTTGGTGTCTTGATCCCTATTGCGCTCGATAAGCTGAAACTTGATCCTGCCCTCGCCGGATCAGTGGTGTTAACAACGGTAACCGATGTGGTTGGCTTCTTTGCTTTCTTGGGCACAGCAAGCCTAGTGATGCTCTGACAAATAAGTTAAATATCATTAGCAAAATAGTGGTTATTTGCAAGATGCATTTTCAATATGCAAATAATCAGCGGAATATTGCTGTTTTTCGTCCAGATAATGAGCAATATGGTGATATTAAACTTGGCACACATCATGCAGTTGTATTAGTGACCCTTCTTAAGCCGAGGGTCACCTAGCCAACTGACGTTGTTAGTGAACCTTTTTGTTCACACGTATATCGGCCAATCTCAAGCATTGAGGTTGGCCTTTTTTTCATCTCCACACACACATAACACTCACTTTTAGTGCTTACATCAAAGTTTCAGACCCAATACATCAAAAATCAAACTCTACACCCAAGAACTTAGGGTGAAAGTCACGCCTTTCTTAAGGTAACGTTTGCGATGCATCTTCATTATTGAAACTCAGCCCCCCAAAATATATAGAACAACATTCACACTCAACTCAGTGCATTCATCCTAAAAGCCCCCTGAAACTTTAATTTTACTTCAGACATGAGAGGAACAATCTAAATAAATGACAACGTCTTTAAAATCATAAGCAATTGAAAATATTAATTTTATTTCCAAAAATTATCAACAAGTGATTTATTTGTCAAAAAGACATTGACACCGTGATTTAGATCACCATAATACCGGCCGTTTACCCGAAATTTACACACAATTTGTATTGATAATCTATTTGCGGAGGTTATATATGGCTGCGGACAATAATTACAGTCTCGGACCCGTGCCGACAACGGCAAGGAAAGGCGTCGCTTCATTAACAATGGTAATGTTAGGACTCACTTTCTTCTCTGCAAGTATGTGGACTGGTGGTTCTCTTGGTACTGGTCTTTCATTTAACGATTTCCTCCTCGCTGTTCTTATTGGTAACCTAATCCTCGGCATCTACACTTCTTTTCTTGGTTACATCGGCGCTTCTACTGGTCTCTCTACTCACCTTCTTGCTCGTTTCTCTTTTGGTACTAAAGGCTCTTGGCTTCCTTCTGCGCTTCTTGGCGGTACACAAGTTGGCTGGTTTGGCGTGGGCGTTGCCATGTTTGCTATTCCAGTACAAAAAGCGACGGGCATTGATACCAACACGCTGATTATCGTTTCTGGTCTACTGATGACCGCGACAGTTTACTTCGGCATCAAAGCGCTCATGATTCTGTCTGCGATTGCCGTACCTGCCATTGCCATTTTAGGTAGCTACTCTGTTTCGATGGCAGTTGATAGCATTGGCGGTTTAGAACAACTCAAACTGATTCAGCCAGAAACACCAATGGATTTTTCTGTTGCACTTGCCATGGTAGTCGGTTCATTCGTTAGTGCCGGTACGCTAACCGCTGACTTCGTGCGCTTTGGCAAAAAGCCGGCGAGCGCAGTGTTAGTGACAATGGTCGCTTTCTTTATCGGTAACTCACTGATGTTTATCTTTGGTGCTGCTGGCGCTGCTGCAACCGGTCAAGCTGATATTTCTGACGTAATGATTGCGCAAGGTTTACTACTGCCTGCTATCATTGTGCTTGGCTTAAACATTTGGACAACCAACGAAAACGCGCTGTACGCATCAGGCCTTGGTTTCTCTAACATTACTGGTCGCTCAAGTACCGCAATGTCAATCATCAACGGTCTTGTGGGCACCATCTTCGCACTATGGTTATACAATAACTTCGTAGGCTGGTTAACGTTCCTTTCAATGGCAATCCCACCGATTGGTGGCGTCATCATTGCGGACTTCTTATTGAACCGTAAACGTTACCAGAACTTCGAAAAAGCGGAATTCCAACCGGTTAACTGGGCAGGTATTATCGCAGTCGCTATCGGTGTTGCTGCTGGTAAATTCATCCCAGGTGTTGTGCCTCTAAACGCGGTATTAGGCGGCGCACTAAGCTATGTTGTACTTAATTCACTACTAAACAAACAAGCGCTGAAAGCACAAACAGCGTAAGGAAGCATCATGACAACGCTATTGATCAAAAACGCGACACTACGCAATCAAGAAGGTCTCAAGCAGATCCTGATTGAAGACGGTCAATTCAAGCAAATTCTTGAAAACGATGCGGATATTGCTTTTGAAGGCGATATTCTTGATGCAGAGGGTGGCCTTGCGGTTGCCCCTTTCTGCGAGCCTCATATTCATCTAGATACCACTCAAACAGCCGGTGAACCAAACTGGAACATCTCTGGTACTTTGTTTGAAGGTATTGAACGTTGGGCTGAGCGTAAAGAGATGCTATCAATCGAGGATGTAAAAACTCGCGCAAAGCAGACTCTAAAATGGCAAATCGCTAACGGCATTCAACATGTTCGTACACACGTTGACGTTTCTGACCCTACTTTGATTGCACTAAAAGCAATGATCGAAGTACGTGAAGAAATGAAAGAGTGGGTCGACATCCAAATCGTTGCATTCCCACAAGAAGGCATCCTTTCTTACCCGAACGGTAAAGAGCTGCTAGAAGAAGCGGTTAAGCTCGGTGCTGATGTTATCGGTGCTATCCCTCACTTTGAGTTCACTCGTGAATACGGTGTGGAATCTCTGCACTATGTGTTCGAATTGGCACGCAAATACGATCGCCTGATCGACGTTCACTGTGATGAAATCGATGATGAGCAATCTCGCTTCGTTGAAACGCTGGCTGCACTGGCGCACAAATATGAGATGGGCCATAAAGTAACGGCTAGCCACACAACAGCGATGGGCTCTTACAATGGCGCTTATGCTTCACGTCTATTCCGTTTACTAAGAATGTCTGGCATCAACTTTGTGGCTAACCCACTGGTGAATATTCACCTGCAAGGCCGTTTTGACGACTATCCGAAACGCCGTGGTATGACACGAGTAAAAGAGATGCTGAACGCTGGCATTAACGTTTGTTTTGGCCACGATGATGTGTTTGACCCTTGGTACCCACTAGGCACAGCGAACATGCTACAAGTTTTGCACATGGGTCTGCACGTTAGCCAAGTGATGGGTTACGACCAAATCAACAACGGTCTTGACTTAATCAGTGATAATTCAGCTCGTACACTGAATATCCAAGACAAACACGGTATTGAAGCAGGTAAGCCTGGTAGCTTACTGATTCTGCCTGCTGAAAATGGCTTCGATGCGCTGCGCCGCCAAGTGCCTGTACGTTACTCTGTTCGTCACGGTAAAGTGATCGCAGAAACGCAACCTGCAACAACACAGATTCATCTTGGTGAGCAAGAACAAGTGACGTTCAAACGCTAAGAAAAAGAACAGATCAAACATCAATGGGAGGCTTCGGCTTCCCATTTTTTGTTCGTCTAGCCTGAGCACTTTCGTTTAGGCAAAAGAAAAACCCCACTAAGCTTTCGCCTAGTGGGGTTCTATTCTTACTCGCAGCAATCCGGCTACTAATAGGTGCTCCCTGCATCTATTCCTTGATAGTACGCTGAATCCTTCAGCACTTTCCTTATCATCGCCATCCTAGCGGTGTCCTTGGCAATCCAGCCCGTTAGCTATCCTCGCTAACTCTCATCACTTATCCTTAAGCGGTGTCCTGACTCTATCATCCTGATAGAAATTGCCTTAGTCCGTTAAGTGTCCATTGCCTATCCTTGTGTAACCATCCTAGTTACTAGCGTCCAGCCAATGTCCTTCGCTTTCCATGCCGATCATTCATCCTAAATAATCGAATCTTCGTCCTGAAGATGACCTGTCCTTGGGTCTTTCCTGTTCCGTGTCTGCTTCCTGCTGACAACTTAAGATTATGCGATCGGCCGTTTTTCACAATGGCTAATATCGCCAAACTCGCAGTTCAAAAAACAACCAGAACAATTGCAACCCTTTTAATTCAATAACTTATAGCCAACCACTACTTTAATCCTAACCCAAGTCAATCACAACGCTCACATCCTTGTAAGAGATCTCTCACAAAGGCTATAGCCGAATGCTCTACTGGTTCAATTTAGCCTGCCACATTCCTCGTGACCTAAGTCACTCAATGTGATGCGATCGTAAAGAAACACTCGGTTTATGCGCTTTTTTCTGGACTATCTCTAGGGAAATTAGGATATTATTACTAGATCTACATCACATTACTTATTTCGCTTAGCCTGAGCTAAGTATTCTTTCCCGAGGATTGATTGAATGATTTCAAAATGGGCGCAACGCTTTTACCAAATGGCAGAACTTGTTGGCTCTTGGAGTAAAGACCCATCGACACAAGTTGGTGCTGTTATTACTAAACAGAATCGCATCGTATCTGTCGGTTTTAATGGCTACCCTCATGGTATTTCCGACAGTGCAATGACCGATGACCGTGAAATGAAGTATTTGAAAACGCTGCACGCGGAAGAAAATGCGATTCTATTTGCCAAACGTGATCTTGATGGCTGTGAAATTTGGGTAACCCATTTCCCATGCCCTAACTGTGCGGCAAAGATTATTCAAACAGGCATTTCAGCGGTTCATTGTCCTGAGCAGACACCTGACTTTTTGTCTCGCTGGGGTGACAAGATTACAGTGAGCCAAGAGATGTTCTTGCAAGCGGGTGTAAAGGTAAACTGGCTACCGCTGTCTGATCTTACTGATAACGAATAAGCCACTAACAACATCCTAAAAGCTAAGCTGCGTAGTCTTCATATACAGAAATGTGGCTTAGTTTCTCTTCCTCTCTCTTTTCTAATGACTTCCAGTTAGCCACTTGATGGCGACCCAAGTGTCAAAAACGTGATCACTCACCTCTGCACAAAGCAATAAAACCGGCCTATCTGGACCATTCTTTAGTCTTAACACTATCGACACAGCTATTCGTTCACCAAATAGGTGTTTTAAGCGATCTCAATCACTATTGAATCCAATGACTAAATCATCATTTACATAATTTATGTGCTTCAAGTATTTTTATTCGCGAAATAAGCGCCGCAGTTTTCAAATGTCAATATTAGATATCTAGGACAATAGCTAGTTATATTTGCCAAACCATCCCTATTGAGCAGCAAAATCGACCGGTATTATTTTTTCTAGCAGAATAAGATGTTAGCCCTTACAATCCTGCCGCATAAAAATTACAAAATGAATACAACCTCTGTTCACCTCCCTACAAGGCGAAATAGAGTCAGTCCCCCAAAACGTGAAAGGTCCAACAATACAATGAGTCCAGAGAAACATCTCTTAGATTGGCAAACGAGCCAAACGATTGCGGAAACTATCTCTCCCCTTCTTGGTCAACTGTACCGTCATAAAGGCGTTGAAGTATTACTTTTTGGTAAGACACTGGTTAACGCAGCAACCATCGATATTATTAAGACTCACCGCTTGGCTCGCCGCTACACAGGCTCGGCTCTTACTCCTGAGCAAACTCTTCCTCTAATCAAAGCGCTATCAGAAATGGAGCTTTCTCCATGCCGTGTCGATATTGGTCAACTGGCGCATCAATTCTGGCAAGGTCGCGATGATGAGCACGGTGTAAAAGACTTTTTGCATACTGCACTTATGGGTGCAATGAACGGCGAAACGGTTACTGAGCCTCGTGACGTGGTTCTGTATGGTTTTGGTCGTATCGGCCGCTTGCTTACTCGCCTACTTGTTGAAAAGTCAGGCCCTGGTTACCCGCTAAGACTGCGGGCTGTGGTTGTTCGTGGTGGTAAGAAAGGCGACTTAGAGAAGCGTGCAAGCTTACTTCGCCGTGATTCAGTACACGGTCAGTTCAATGGCAGCATTATTGTCGATGAAGAGCGCAAAGCGATCATCGCCAACGGTAACTACATTCAGTTTATCTATGCTAACAAGCCAGAAGAGGTCGATTACTCAAGCTTTGGCATCAACAACGCACTGGTTGTCGATAACACAGGCGTTTGGCGTGATGCGGAAGGCCTAAGCCAGCACCTTGATTGTAAAGGCGCAGAGAAAGTGCTTCTTACTGCACCGGGCAAAGGTGACATCAAAAACGTTGTATTTGGTGTGAACGACAATGTGATTGAATCACAAGACACCATCATTTCTGCAGCTAGCTGTACGACGAACGCTATTACACCTGTGCTAAAAGCAATGAACGATAAGTTCGGCGTTATCTCAGGTCACATTGAAACGGTTCACTCGTTCACCAATGATCAGAACTTAATTGATAACTTCCACTCAGGCGAGCGTCGTGGCCGTAGCGCGTCATTGAACATGGTACTAACCGAGACTGGTGCAGCGAAAGCGGTATCGAAAGCATTACCAGAACTCGCGGGCAAGCTAACAGGTAACGCGATTCGCGTTCCAACGCCAAACGTTTCTATGGCAATTGCGAACCTAAACCTTGAGCACGGCACTGATAAAGACGAGCTTAATGATTACCTTCGTGAAATGGCACTAACGTCTGAGCTTTCTGCGCAAATCGACTACACCGAATCGACAGAGATTGTTTCTACTGACCTAGTCGGCTCTCGCTTTGCAGGCGTGGTTGATGGCGCTGCTACGATCGCTCAAGATAACCGCTGCGTACTGTACATTTGGTATGACAACGAGTTTGGTTACAGCTGTCAGGTTGTTCACTGTATGGAACAGATGATGGGCGTACGTTACAAGACGTTTCCAACTAAGTAACCACAGAGAAATATCGCTTTACGCCATTTGGCTATAAGCAAAGCTCCACAACACTATAACGAATAATAATCCCCTATTTGCCACTCTTACTTCGGTATGAGTGGCTTTTTTGTCTTTGTTCATGTTTGATTCATTTAACTTGCAGTATTGTGACAACATAACTAAGAGGTATTGATTATGAATAGAGTAATTTCAGGCGTTTTGGCCCTTTTCATTGGCATGTTTACCTTGGTATTTACCTTGATTCTTGCGATTCCACTCACCATCGCAGCGCTTATTACAGGTAAAAAGATTGAGAAATCACTAAAAATGAATCGTTCACCTTTCTCACCACAGCAGTCACAAAACTCTTCTGTGCTTGAGGGAGAATATGAAGACGTATCAAAGTAAAAGGGAAAAGCTCGAATATATGATGCGCAAGAAAACCGCGATTGCTTTTTATCTCGCAGCTGCAGCCACAACTGTTTTGATTGGCTGCACTGCACAGCCGCAAGATCCAGCTTTCCAAAAAGCCGAACATCTCCCGAGCTACTCTCAAGAGAGCTTCAAACAATACATAGACGAGACGAAGAACTGGCTGACTGATAATCGACTGTTCATCACCAATGATAAGTCCACTGAGCTCGATTTGGTTGCACCAAAAGAGTATCGACCTGCCGAGCCTAATGGCCAAGGTGTTTTACTTGTCCATGGTTTAGGGGATTCTCCCTATTCGTTTGTAGATGTGGCAACGCACCTAGCTGAACAAGGCTATTTGATCAGGACTATTTTGCTGCCTGGTCATGCGAGCAAAGTCGGCGATCTACAGCTACCGACCTTAGAAGATTGGCAAGGCGTGGTTCATCACCATATTGAACTTCTTAAAAAAGATACCGATTCTGTCTGGCTGGGCGGTTATTCAACCGGCGCAAACCTAGTCACGTCAGAAGCATTGAATGATGATTCGATCAACGGTCTATTGCTGTTTTCCCCGGCATTGCAGCCAAATTCAACTGCCGTGCAATTTGCAGGTTTAGCGAGCCACTTCGTCACGTGGGCGGATCAAGATCCTGAGGATAACCCTCTGAGATATAACTCACTACCAATGAGCGCTGCCGCGGTTTACTATCAGACTTCGGAAGTGGTTCAGCAGCAACTCGAAGGTAAGCAGTACAGCAAGCCTGTGTTTATGCTGATGAGTGAAGGGGATAAGGTGATCAATACTCAGTTTGCAATTGATACCTTCTCTAACCAAATGCTCAACCCAAATAGCCATATTGTCTGGCAAGGTGAGCACGATTTAAGTGACAAGCGATCAACTCGATTCACCATGAAGTTGCCTGAGCAGCGCATTTCGAATGGTTCACACATGGGGCTGTTGTTTTCACCTCAGAACCCGAATTACGGCATTGGTGGTAGCAACTTAATTTGCAGTAACGGACAAACCGAAAGCGTTGGGGATCAATGTGCTCAAGGTGTAGAGATTTGGTATTCAGCGTGGGGTTACATCGAGCCGGGTAAAACGCATGCTCGCTTAACGTATAACCCATACTTTGAGCAAAGCATGACCATCATGGATCAAGTGATGACGCCTAAAAGCTAGTATTGGTTACCTCCACTCACCTTTATGAAAAGAGCCGCTATTAATTTGCGGCTCTTTCTATTTTTCACCTAAGCTCAAATAGTCATTGCAGTTTATTTACTGGTTTGTTATCAAAGAGTAAATCAATAAAAACAAAGGATTGACTAATGAGTACTGGTCAACGCAACACTACACTACGTTTTCTTGCAGAGCCGAGTGATGTAAATTTTGGTGGTAAAGTCCACGGCGGTGCCGTAATGAAGTGGATCGACTTAGCCGCTTATGCCAATGCCGCTGCATGGAGTGGTAAATATTGTATTACGGCTTACGCAGGTGGGATTCGTTTTGTACAACCGATCCACGTAGGTAACTTGGTCGAAGTAAGCGCTAAGGTCATCTATACGGGTAAAAGCTCAATGCACATCGCTATTGATGTTCAAGCAAGCGACCCTAAAGATCTCAAAAACCGCCTAACCACCCATTGTATCGTTATCATGGTCGCGGTAGATGAAAATGGTAAGCCGACTGAAGTCCCTGAGTGGGTGCCAGAAACGGATGAAGATATTGAGCTGAGAGATTCTGCGATTCGACTGATGAACATGCGTAAGCAAATTGGCGAAGAAATGGAAGCGCACGTTAAATATCTCAAATAGCCTTAACGCTTAACTTAAAACAATGGAGGCTGCGGCCTCTATTTTGTTAGCGCACTGTCATTAATCCGCTTTGTCATTTTTCTTTCATCTTGGTCTGTTTAAATCCGCTAGCGAAACAGAAACATGAAGGAATATTTCTTGAACCTCGGTGGCACTACCCTCAGCGAAACGACACTATCAAACCTTAAAGCCGTAGAGTACCAATGGGTCCGTACCATGTATGTGGAAGGCTATGAGGATAGCGAGATAAATCATTACATTCAGGCATGTTTTGGTGGTGATCCCCTTTTTGCCGATCTGTTTCGAAAAGTCGCCCTCTCGCAAGAAAGCTTATACGTCCTACTTCGCCACCTCGGCTGCGCACCTTCTAGTCGCGAGCTTTAGCCTACATAACGTGGTGTATGCCTCATCTGAATGCAAATTCCCCTGCAGTTACAAAGGATAACCTTGAGTTGCTCGCATTGGGGTTTGAGCTTACTAGTATCCACAAAGGTGTCTCATATACTGACACTACTGGCCGAATAGCGGACATAAAAAAACCCGGGACAAAGCCGGGTCTTGGTTACAAAAACTGTTAGTAGTGAAATAGTAAGGAATCTAGCTAACAGCCAGCTATGCGTAACGCCAGTCTTGTACTCATGCTTAACTGATCGGCGGCCAAACCAAAATTGTTAAGTGAGATACAAAATGGGCGACCAAGCGGTCGCCCTTATCGTTCTTATTAACCTTTCACACCACCAGCGGTCAATCCTCCGACCAACCAGCGCTGTGCAAGCAAGAATACGATGGTAATTGGTAGTGCAGACAAAACTGCTGCTGCTGCAAAATCACCCCATAGATAGTTCTGTGGGTAAAGGTATTGCTGCATACCAACCGCTAATGTATACGAGTTTACATCAGAAAGTAGTAAAGATGCCACCGGAACTTCACCTACCACACTAATGAACGACAAAATAAATACCACCGCTAGTATAGGCACCGACAATGGAAGCAATACCAAACGGAACGCTTGCCAAGGTGTCGCACCGTCTAAAGCGGCCGCTTCTTCCAGCGAATTATCGATCGTTTCGAAGTAACCTTTAATCGTCCAAACGTGCAGAGCAATGCCACCTAAGTAAGAGAAAATTAAGCCACCGTGGGTATTCAAACCTAAGAACGGAATGTACTGACCTAGCTTATCAAACAGAGCATAAAGTGCGACCAGTGCTAATACCGCAGGGAACATCTGGAAGATCATCATCGCTTTTAGGATGGTGTTCTTACCTTTGAAGCGCATACGAGCAAACGCGTAAGCCGATGTCGTCGACAGTGCCACAATCAAAATCGATGAGATACCCGCGACTTTCACTGAGTTCCACAACCAAGTTAGAACAGGGAATGGTGGCGGAGTTACCGAACCATCCGCATTCGTGACCGAGAAACCAAGTGCCAGTTTCCAGTGCTCTAGTGACGGGTTATCTGGAATAATGCTGCCCGTTGCGAAGTTACCCTCTCGAAATGAGATTGCGACAACCATCAGTAAAGGAAAGATGATTGCTGCTAGGAACAACCACATAATAATGTGCGTTGCCCATACACGGTATTTAAGTGATTTACCTTGTACCATTGCCATTGGAATCTCTCCTTAATCCTGAGACAGCTTAGTGAAACGTAGGTTAATTAGCGCCAATGCACCCACTAGTAAGAAGATAAGTGTCGCAATTGCACTTGCTAGACCAAAGTCTTGGCCACCTGTACCTTCAAATGCGATGCGGTAGGTGTAGCTCACAAGAAGATCGGTGTAGCCAGCTGGCTCAGACGTACCAATCATGTTTGGACCGCCTTGAGTCAATAGCTGAATAAGTACGAAGTTGTTGAAGTTAAAGGCGAACGCAGCAATCAATAGAGGCGTTAACGGCTTAATCATCAGTGGTAGCGTGATCTGGCGGAAGTTATCAATGAAGTTAGCGCCATCAATTGCAGACGCCTCATACAGGTCTTCAGGAATCGCTTTTAGTAAACCCATACACAGAATCATCATGTAAGGGAAGCCAAGCCACACGTTAACGATCAACACCATGGTTCTGGCTAACACCGGCTCTGAGAACCAAGCCGGGCTGATACCAAATAGCGCTTCAAGCACCATGTTGATTTCACCAAAGCTTTGGTTAAACAGACCTTTAAAGATCAGAATTGAGATAAACGCAGGAACCGCATAAGGCAGAATCAGAAGTACTCGGTATACCGCGCGCCCTTTTAGCTCTTCCCACTGAACAACACTTGCCAGCACTAAACCGACCACTACGGTTAAACCTACCGTTGCGGCAGAGAAGAAGACTGTCCAAATAAAGATACTGATAAACGGCTCTTTAATACCTTCGTCTTTCCACACACGTTCAAAGTTGTGCGTACCAATATCTACGATAAAGCCAGGCGAAACGGTAGAACCAGTAAACTGACCTTGTTCATCGATAGGCTGATAGAAACCCACTTCTAAGTTTGGTTTCAGTGTCTCGCCGGTACGATGGTTGAAGAGTGTTTCTCCATCCTCTTGCAGGGTGTACAAAGGGACCACAGCCGCAAACTTACGCAGGCCACTCATACGAATGTCTTCGCCTGACGGCAGATGCAGGTCGATCGTCCCTAGCGCTTGTTTGTTCTTGATGATGGTTTTGATTTTTTCTTTATCACCCGTTACCGAACCGACCAGTGTAAGATCCATATCCGCGGAAGGTTGAGTTAGGTTAAATTCTTCCGTTGCAAACAGCTCGCCGCCTTTCTTGATGGCAATTTGGTGACCGTTTTCAGTCTTATAAAGCGTGAAAGGATAGCTGTCGCCACTTTGATAGATGCGCTCGAGTAAGACGGTTTGTGCTCGCTCATACGCAAGCTGGTTTTTCGCACTATAGTTGGTGAAAGCAAGACCAACGGTATAAGCCAGTGGAAACAAAATGAAGAGAATCATGCCCGCGATACCTGGGTAGATATAGCGATGAGCATAGGTCTTTTTGCTACCAAAAATGTAAAGTGCAAGCGCGGTTAGAATGAGGGTAAGCAGAGCAAAAGCCACTTCACCTCGAGAATACATGAGAATTGTCGCATAGCCATTAAGAATACCAATAGAGCCGAGTAGCCCCCACTTAACGAATACTTTTTTACTTGATGGCAAGCTCGTTGTTGTAGATGTCATCGC
Source organism: Vibrio aquaticus (assembly GCF_003970385.1). Lineage (GTDB taxonomy): Bacteria > Pseudomonadota > Gammaproteobacteria > Enterobacterales > Vibrionaceae > Vibrio > Vibrio aquaticus. The sequence continues at coordinate 578,020 of NZ_RXZH01000001.1, forward strand.
ATCTGTACCTTGAACTGACTGCATAGAAGAACCTGCTAACGATGATAGTACTTAGAAATGAAGGAGGGGTTGCCCCCTCCTTAAAAAAGAGAAAAACGTTTATTTAGTCATCTGTTTTTCAGCATCTGCAAGGGCTGCATCTACTGATTGGCGACCATCAACGATATTGATGATTGCACTTTTCGCGCTACCCCAGAATGCGTTCATTTGAGGGATGTTAGGCATGATTTCGCCATTCATTGCGTTATCCATTGTTGCCGCAATACGCTTGTCAGCATCCAATTCACGCTGGAATGAGTTCAATGCAACCGCACCAAGAGGCTTGTCGTCGTTCATCTTACGCAGACCATCATTAGTCAGTAGGTAGTTCTCGATAAACTCAACCGCTAAGTCTTTGTTTGGTGAAGCCGTGCTGATACCCGCTGTTAATACGCCAACGAAAGGCTTAGAGGATTGACCATTGAACTTAGGCAGGGTTGTTACGCCGTAGTTAATGCCCGATTTTTCGATGTTGCCCCAAGCCCAAGGACCGTTGATGGTCATTGCTGTTTGGCCTTGGTTAAACGCTGATTCAGAGACTGAGTAGTCCATATCTGAAGAAATCACGCCTTTATCGACTAAACCTTTTACGAAGTTCATCGCGTCTTTTACGCCATCACTTGCGATACCCGCATCTTTAACGTCGTAACCTGCTGAACCGTATTTGAATGCGTAACCGCCATCAGCCGCCATTAGAGGCCATGTGAAGTACGGTTCTTTCAGGTTCCACATGATTGCAGATTTGCCGTCTGCTTTTAACTTAGCGTCAATCGCAGCCACTTCTTCCCAGCTTTTTGGCGGCTTCGGCACAAGATCTTTGTTGTAGATAAGAGAAAGAGATTCAACTGCTACTGGGTAGCCAATAGTTTTGCCATTGTATTTCACCGCATCCCACGCGAAGTCTACAATGCCATCTTTAATTTCTTGTGAAGGGTTAACTTCAGCAATCAAGCCAGCTTCTGCGTAACCACCGAATCGGTCATGTGCCCAAAATACGATATCTGGACCATCGCCTGTCGCCGCAGTTTGAGGGAACTTGTCTTGAAGTGCATCAGGGTGAGCAACCGTCACTTTAATGCCTGTGTCTTCTTCAAACTGTTTACCTACTTCTGCAAGTCCATTGTAGCCTTTATCACCATTGATCCAGATGGTCAGTTGACCTTCTTCGATAGCAGCATTTGCACCAAATGAGCCAAGAGCAACGAGTGTTCCGAGCGCGACAGTGCTTAGGGCGTTTTTCATGTTCATATCCTTTTTATATTTGTGTTGTAGGGGTCGACCGGTGGGTTCGCCTTCATTTCAGTGCCTATTTTCAGCCAAACCAACTCTGGGCTCATCCTCCTACTCCCTACGCCCTTGCTATTATGTACTATTTTCGTGATCCCTATCGTTGCGGTTATCGACTGAAATCACAAAACCGACCCTTAGTGTGATCAGATTCACTGCTCTCGAGCGAAATAATTTGAGCTTGGTCTTACTACTCCCGCTCCTCCTCCTTTTCGCTACTCCCTCTCTACTCCCCCCATAAAAAATCTTACTAGGAGGATGCGAGAATAACGGAGCTTAAGCACAATGACCCTATCCAAGAGTGGATGGTAAGAACCCTTTTCCAGTTATCGCCTTTTCATGGTGGCTGGTTACAATGCTGCTCATGTTTGCAAAGAGTGTTCAAGCGACGTTGTGATTCATTAAACCGAATTCTTCGGGGGAGAAGCTTGAATAGCACGGGGGATGCAAACTTGACTTGGCTTGATGGGTGTTGAAATTGTTCTTCACCCAACTTTTCTTTACCATCTGATAGAATTCAGTTTCTTATCAAATTCCTACTATTATTGCCGACAACATCAACTATAAAATGACAGGCGATAAAACCAATATCGATCGAGGGCGAGCTAGATGGCGAGTGTCACGTTAAAAAATGTATGTAAAGCGTATGGCGATGTACTAATTTCCAAGAATGTGGATTTAGAGATCCAAGAAGGTGAATTTGTCGTCTTCGTTGGTCCATCAGGCTGTGGTAAATCAACACTGTTACGCTGCATTGCAGGCTTAGAAGACATTACTTCGGGTGATTTGTACATCGGCAACGAACGTATGAACGATGTCGAGCCATCTAAGCGTGGCGTCGGCATGGTGTTCCAATCTTACGCGCTTTATCCACACCTAAACCTTTACGACAACATGTCGTTTGGCCTAAAGCTGGCAAAAGCCGATAAAAGCGAGATTGACCAACGTGTTGAACACGCCGCTGAAATCTTGCAGCTCAGCCATCTTTTAGAGCGTCAACCAAAAGCCTTGTCTGGTGGTCAGCGTCAACGTGTAGCGATCGGTCGTACACTCGTATCGCAACCAAATCTGTTCCTATTGGATGAACCTCTATCCAACCTTGATGCAGCTCTACGTGTTCAGATGCGTTCTGAAATCACCAAGCTACAGCGCAAACTGGGCTGCACCATGATCTACGTAACCCACGATCAGGTTGAAGCAATGACCATGGCCGACAAAATTGTTGTGCTCGATGCAGGGTTTGTTTCACAGGTTGGTAAGCCATTAGATCTCTACCACTACCCACAAAACCGCTTTGTTGCTGGCTTTATCGGCTCACCAAAAATGAACTTTATGAGTGTATTCATCGAAGCGGTAGAAAAAGATCGCGTTATGGTACAACTGGCCAACGGAACGACTTTCTGGATTCCAGTCGATGGTACAACCGTCACAGCCGGAGAACGTATGTCTTTGGGCGTGCGACCTGAACACCTACTGCCAGCTAACGAAGGCGATGCAACTATTGAAGGTGACATCAACATCGTTGAGAAACTAGGCAATGAAACTCAGGTGTACCTCCACATTGATGCTGCCGATGCCGATATGATTTACCGCCAACCAGATACATTGGACGTAGACCCAGGCGATAAGTTGTCTGTCGGTATTCCAGCTCATCGTTGCCACCTATTCCACAGTGACGGTAAAGCATGCCGCCGCCTTTATAAAGAGGCTGGAGTTGAGTAATCCTTAACATTCACTACACTAAAAAGCAGAAGCCTCGGTTTCTGCTTTTTTTGTCTCTATAAAATGCTGGATAAGTTGAAAAAATCATACGGAACATGATACCGTTAAAAAACTATGAACTCATACCCAACCGCTTGTGATAGTCGAACATCAAATTAAAAACTTATTCATCACTATCGTCACATTGACGGTAATGACGCTCGTTGCATTCGTTTATTATCACTTCGGCTTTAACCGCACACTCGATCCCGTCCACAATGACAACTTCAGCTTGCGAGTGAACACCGACCAAGACCACAACGGCCTAACCACCGGAAAGCTCACCTATACAGATTCTGGCGCGCTCTTACTCACTTGTAACGTGTCACATGCTTATAAGAACCCATTCTGCGAAGTCAGCTTTGATTACAAACCGAAGCCAGGCATGGATCCCTACCTCGACCTTTCAAAATACGATGAGGTCGCGTTCGATGTGATCTATTCGGGTGTAAGTAAGCCTAAATCTCGCTTCATCATCCGCAATCACAATGAGCAATATAGCGTCGAAGACGATTTACAGTCGGACAAATTCAACATTTTTGAGTTTAATACGGTTCAACATAACAGCGAGTCACCACTCTCTTTAAACTATCTGTATGTGCCTAAATGGTGGTTTGACTACTATCACCACCCAATCACCTTAACAGCGGTGGACATCAGTCAATCGGTTTCCATTGAGATTGGTACTGAAGAGTTTGTCGCCGATGGGATAAGCACCTTTGAAATTCGCTCGATAGAATTTAGAGGCAAATGGCTTCCGCTTGCAGTATATCAACGCATTATTATTGTTGTTTGGATCGTAACGCTGTTTGCTTATCTTATTTGGTATGTCATCAAGATCCTCAAAACATTAAGAGCAGAGAAAGAGACCATTGTACATCTGCAAAGCCACCTCTCGATGCTACAGACAGAGGTCTCGATTGACCCCCTAACAAGACTGCGTAATCGCCGTGGTTTAGAGCCTCTGTTCCAGACCGTCGAGCAACTGGCTCAACATAATCACCATGTCTCTGTTGGCGTTATGGACATTGATTACTTCAAAAAGATAAACGATACCCATGGACACGCGATTGGTGATGATGTGCTGCGCCAGTTCAGCCAGAACCTTATCGATACAGGAAGAGACAAAGACATTCTGATTCGTTGGGGTGGCGAAGAGTTTGTAATCATTAAAGTCGGCTGCTCACTGGCTCAAGCCGAGGTGTTCTTCAATCAACTGAGAACATCAATGAAGGCTCAAACATGGCCACATGGCCTTGATGTGACCTTTTCGACAGGCGTGGTGGAAATCTCAAATGAGTTTGTTGAAAGTGCCATTGAACGTGCTGATGCTCTGCTCTACCAAGCGAAATTAGCCGGACGAGATAGAGTCATCACTCAATAGCACTCATCAAAAAAACCACCCGCAGGTGGTTTTTTATTGAAGTGTTATTTAGCGATTGGGGTATATCCATATTCGGCAATCAACTTCTTAGCTTGGCTGCTCTTTAGATACTTTAAGAACGCTTGTGAGTCTTCGGTCAAACTCGCTTGCTGATACAACACTAAGAATGGACGAGACAATTCATACGTACCCGTTGCAATATTCTTGTTGGTGGCTTCAACACCTTCAAACGTGATCGCTTTGATTGAGCTGTCCACCGAACCTGTCGAGATAAACCCAATCGCTTGTTTATTATGATTCACGATGGTCTTGACCATGCTATTGCTGTTGACCACTAAGTTGTCAGGATTGATATCAGATACTAATCGCTTGTTCACGATCTTGGTTAATCCCATTAAGCTTTCGAAGCTGTAACGAGAACCCGAAGAAGCCTCACGGGTTACCACTGCGATTTTCTGATCGGCGCCACCAAGCTGCTTCCAATTGGTGATCTTCCCTTTGTAAACGTCAAACAGCTGCTCACGAGTGATGTTTACTACAGCATTAGATTTATTGACTACAACAGCAAGACCATCAAAAGCGATTGGAGAAACCGTTAGCGATTCATTTTGCTCACGCTCTGTTAAATAACGAGAACTCATACCAATATCGGCTACCCCCTTTTCCACGAGAGTGATACCGGCTGTAGATCCAACCCCTTGCACGGCTATGTAGATATCGTCATGCGAGCTGTTAAACTCTTCCGCTAACACATCCATGACACGCGCCACCGATGTTGAGCCAGAGACGTTGACTTCTTCTGCAAAGGCCGACGGCGCAACCAGCGCACAAGAAACCAATGCAGCGAGCACAGCACGAACCATAATTTTCTCCCATTGAATTGTTGGTAAGTGATTTTGTTGGCTGCCATCTTATTTCGGTTAGATTACAGTTTTGTGAATGATGTTACTGGGTTGGCTGGCTGTTCACGCAACGATTACGGCTTCAATCACGAGCTATCAACTGCCAGATCTCGCAGATTTTCCTCTATGATTAAATCGCTAATTCTGTGAAAGCGACGACAGAAACTGGTAACGTGATTCAATAGTATGAATGACTTAGCCGAGAGGATTACGATGACAGTCATTAGCTTGCTACAAAGACAAATTGAAAGTCGTGCACAACTTATTTGTAAGCTGCGCAACCAAAGCATGCCTGCAGAGTTAGGTAAAGCGAGCTATGAAAGTAGGCACAACGAAGTGACCTTCATCAAGCAACACTTCTTACTCGATTCAAGCCATTGTGATTACATGAACCCTGTCGCTAAAGTATGCTGGAGCGATGAACTGACACTTTGGCAATTGTTTCTTCCTCATCACTCTGAGCCTGAACAATGGCTACCTTATCCATACTTAGCCCAAAGCACTGACTTAACGGCGATCATGCGCGAAATCGAAAAAGACCCGAAAGCGATATTCTGGGTCGATTAGCCAATCAATAGACACAAAAAAGGGTGCTAAGTTAGCGCCCTTTTATCATTTTCGAGTGTCAATTACTCTGCGGCTTTCTCGACTTCTTCAACCGTTTTCACGTCTTCAAAGATCTGAGTTGGCTTGGCAACCAAGTTACGGTTTTCTTGGTTTACTTCCGTCAATACGATTTCTAGAACGTCACCTAAACGGTAAACCACTTCTTTGTCGATAGACACTGTACCATTGTCTGCACTGCACTCTAGGCGCTGTTTGTTCGCCAGAATCAGAGAACCAGGAATAAACGCAGCCGCACCGTTTTCCACTAGACGAACACGCATACCCGCACGGTTAATATCGAAGATTTCACCGTTGAACTTAGTTTCTTTCGCTGGCTCTTCTGCAAGAGTACGAGCGTACAACCAATCACCAACGTTACGCTCTGCGATTTTGTGGTGTTTACGGTGAAGTGCTAGCTCTTCGCCCACAGTCTCATCCGCAGTTTGTACTGGCTCTTTGCCTAAGATGTGCGCTTTTAGCATGCGGTGGTTGATCATGTCGCCGTATTTACGAATCGGTGATGTCCACGTTGCGTAGATATCTAAGCCCATTGCGTAGTGCGGTAAAGGCTGATTGCCAATTTCGCTGTACGCTTGGAACTTACGGATGCGATTATCTAGGTAGCTTGATTCTTGCTGACCTAACCAGCGGCGTAGCTCGGCAAAGCCTTCGAGTGTGGCGACAGATTCAGCCGTGAATGGCAAATCGCCTTCTGGGTTTACAAAGCCAAGCACGTCTTCAATTTTCTCTGGCTTAAAGCCTAGGTGAGTGTTGAAGACACCTGAGTTAAACGTTGACTGTAGAGTACGACCCGCACAAATGTTTGCCGTGATCATCGACTCTTCAACCAAGCGGTTTGCACTGCGGCGCATGTCAGAGTGAATGGCCACAACGTCATTGTCTTCACTTAATTCAAAGCGGTAGTCAGGACGGTCAGGGAATACCACGGCATTCTTTTCACGCCAATCAGCGCGCGCTAAAGAGAAGTCGTAAAGGTCGCGAACGATCTGAGCAATCTCTTCGTTTGGTTGCCACTCAGGCGAATCGCCATTTTCTAGCCAGTCTGATACGTGGTCATAAACAAGACGAGCGTGTGATTTGATGTTAGCAGCAAAGAACTTGATGTCATCAGCAATAACGCCATCTTTGCCTACTGTCACTGTGCAGCAAAGCGCTGGGCGTACTTCATCTTGCATTAGTGAACATAGCTCATCCGCTAGATCACGTGGCAACATTGGGATGTTACGACCCGGTAGGTAGATAGTGAAGCCACGTTCGCGGGCTACCTTGTCCATGTCGCTGTCTGGTGTGATATAAGCCGTAGGATCAGCAATCGCGATCGTCAGTTCAAAATCACCAGATTCCGTCTTCTTCGCGTAAAGCGCATCATCCATGTCTTTGGTTGATGCACCATCAATCGTCACGAATGGTACGTGAGTCATGTCGATACGCTCTAGATCCGCGTCATCTTTGATTTCCCAGTTATCGATGCCTGCAGGCTCGCTGTTGGGTAGATCGTTTTGCGCCAGGGTGACCCACCAAGGAGCAATCTTGTCATCTGCATCAGTGATTTTTTCAGAGATCTCAACAAAGAAGCCGTTATCACCTTTAAGAGGGTGTTGAATCAGATGTGCCACTACCCAATCGCCTTCTTTAAGGTCATCGCTCTTAATGCCTTTGCGCGTCTTCGCTTTCAAAGAGAGCTTTTTAAGCTGTGGGTGATCAGGTGTTACATTTAATTTGCCTTTAAACAGCTTAACTCGACCGATAAAACGGTTAATACCTTGTTCTAAGAGTTCTTCTGGTTCGGCTTGCTCGCGCTCTTTCTCTGTACGAATGATCGCTTTCACTTTATCGCCGTGCATACACTTCTTCATGTATGGAGGCGGAATAAAGTAACTGGTTTTGCTGTCTACTTCTAAAAAGCCGAAGCCTTTCTCAGTCGCTTTGATCGTGCCTTCTTTTTTTGGAAGGTTTTCTTGAATTTGCTGCTTAAGTTGAGCCAGTAGAGGGTTATCTTGAAACATCTATCTTGTATTAACCGAAGTAATTATCTAACCGAAAAATTGTGCACACTATATCATTGAGCCCTTACCCTAGCTAGCGTCTGACCGTGACTATCTGTTGAATAATGAACAATTCAATAAGTTAGCCAAGTGGTTCCATAGTGCGAAATTCACACTAACAATGAAAAAGAATGACGATTATGTGAACAAACAGTCTCAATCTAGGAAAAAATTGTGATGAATTTCAATTTTTTCTAGCTTTTTTTATGCATTTAAGGAATAATCCGCCCCCTTATATCGACGCTGCAACATTGATGTTCACTACATTGCGCCGCAACGATATTTTTATGTCCCTAGCGGCTTGATGCGATTTACGACTTATCCGCATCTGAACGGATCTCAGCAAATATCTGGATTGGTATTGGAATTGGTAGAGCTCGTGGGACCTTTTATTGACTTATATACAGTAGGATCCCAATGACAGATTCTGTAATTCAGTTCAGCGATCTAGCGCTTAACGACTCTATCCTTTCAGCTCTTGATGGTATGGGTTTTGTTTCACCAACTCCAATTCAGGCTGCTGCTATCCCGCACCTATTGGCTGGTAAAGACGCACTAGGTAAAGCTCAAACTGGTACTGGTAAAACGGCTGCTTTCTCTCTACCTCTTCTTAACAAAATCGATCTTGGCCAACGTAAGCCTCAAGCTATCGTTCTTGCACCAACTCGCGAACTAGCGATTCAGGTAGCAGCAGAAGTTAAGAACCTAGGTAAAAACATCGCTGGCCTTAAAGTGCTAGAGATCTACGGTGGTGCTTCTATCGTTGATCAAATGCGCGCTCTTAAAAACGGTGCTCACATCGTTGTAGGTACTCCAGGCCGTGTTCAAGACCTTATCAACCGTGACCGTCTACACCTAGACGAAGTACACACATTCGTTCTAGACGAAGCTGATGAAATGCTAAACATGGGCTTTGTTGACGACGTAACAGAGATCATGGAGCACGCTCCTTCTTCTGCACAACGTGTACTATTCTCTGCAACTATGCCTCCAATGCTTAAGAACATTGTTGAGCGCTTCCTACGTGATCCAGAAACGATCGACGTTGCAGGTAAAAACCACACAGTAGACAAAGTAGAACAGCAGTTCTGGGTTGTTAAAGGTGTAGAAAAAGACGAAGCAATGTCTCGTCTTCTAGAAACGGAAGAAACTGACGCGTCAATCGTATTCGTACGTACTCGTCAAGACACTGAGCGTCTAGCTGATTGGCTATCTGCACGCGGCTTCAAAGCGTCAGCACTACACGGTGATATTCCTCAGTCTCTACGTGAGCGTACTGTTGATCACATCAAACAAGGTGTTATCGATATCCTAGTTGCAACTGACGTTGTAGCACGTGGCCTTGACGTTCCACGTATTACTCACGTATTCAACTACGACATCCCATTCGATGTTGAATCTTACATCCACCGTATCGGTCGTACAGGTCGTGCTGGACGTAAAGGTAAAGCGATCCTTCTAGTTCGTACAAACCAACTGCGTATGCTTCGCACTATCGAGCGTGTAACTAAGTCATCAATGGAAGAAATCCAACTTCCACACCGTGACAAAGTAGCAGAAGCTCGTCTAGCTAAGCTTGGTGCTGAACTAGAAACTGAAAAAGAACATAAAGCACTAGAGAAATTCTCTGAGCTAGTTGAAAAACTACAAGAGTCTCTAGAGCTAGACGCTGCAACGCTAGCAGCAATCCTGCTTAAGCGTCAGCAAGGTAAGCGCCCATTATTCTACATTGGCGAAGACCCAATGATTGAAGCAATTGAGCGTGACAAGCAACGTCGTAAAGAACGTCGTGATCGTGATGGTGGCCGTGACGGCGCTCGTCGTGAAGGTGGTCGCAGCTTCAATACTCAAGATTGGGATACTTACCAACTGCAAGTTGGCCGTGAGCAAGGCGTTCAAGTTAAAGACATCGTTGGCGCACTAGCAAACGAACTTGGTCTAACGAAAGGTTCTATCGGTGCTATTAAACTAGCTCAAGGTGAAACTTACGTTCAGCTACCAAAAGCAATGTCTTCTGAAACGGCTGGCAAGCTACAAAAACTACGTATTCGTCAGAAGCAAGTTGACGCTGTAGTATGTGACTTCAACGATTTCCGCGAACCACGCCGTGATGGCGGTCGTCGTGATGGTGGTCGCCGTGACGGTGGTCGTCGCGATGGTGGTTACCGTGGTAACCGTGATGGCAACCGTGAAGGTGGCTACCGTGGCAACCGTGAAGGCGGTCGTGATGGTAACCGCGAAGGTGGCTACCGTGGCAACCGTGAAGGCGGTCGTGATGGTAACCGTGAAGGCGGCCGTCGTGATGGCGAGCGTCGCTTCGACCGTAACCGTGGTGGCGATCACCGTGGTAACCACCGTGGCGAACGTGGCCATGGTCGCGGTAACCGCAGCGAAGGTTAATTCCTGAATCAAGAAAAAAGGGTACGCATTGCGTACCCTTTTTTTGTCTGTTGCTTAGGATTAAAAAAAGCCGCTTGAAATAAGCGGCTATCAAGCTAAGCGACTAGTTCTTTTTGCCAAAGATATACTTGTCCATCAACGTCACCATACGACCGATCTCTGGTTTCGTAATCGTATCGTTAGCGCCCAAGGCTAATGCTTTGGCACGGTTGTCGTCACTCATCAGTGAAGAGAACATCACAATAGGCATCGTCGAATAAGCTTCACTTTCTCGCAGGCGTTTTACTAAATGCATGCCGTCCATGCGTGGCATTTCAACGTCTGTCACCACACCATCGATAAGTTCACTAACAGGAAGATTCTCCTCTTTTGCCACCTCGATAAGGTTCATCAGCTTCTCGTGCGCTTCGCCACCATCTTTACACGCAATGACGTTGTAACCCGAAGAGGTCAACGTATCTTGAATCATCGAGCGGATAAACGCAGAATCATCCACAACCATCACCGTCTTAGCATTGCGCTTAGTGACCATGCGTTGGTTCAAATCAACACTTTTATCGAGCGTGACATCGTATTTCTCCATGCTGAGCTCAGGGTTGATGTCAGCAATGATCTTCTCGAAGTCGAGGATCATGATCAAGTTGCCATCTTTACGAACCACGGCAACGACACAATCTTGTTCACCGGCTTCTAAAAATTGGCTTGGCGATTCAACATCATTCCATGAAATACGATGAATACGGCTGATTGAGTCGATCAAAAAGCCATTAGTCATGTTGTTAAAATCCGTCACGATAACAAACTTACGATCCAAATCTTTGCTCGTCGGCACACCTAACCAACCCGCAAGATCCACCAGCGGCGTTAGGATATCTCGTGATGAAAATACCCCAATCATGTGCGGTTGAGCATTCGGATAATCGGTGGTGTCTGGTACTTGAATCACTTCACGTACTTTCGCGACGTTGATGCCGTAATAACAGGTTTTCTTACTGCCATCAGGCATCTGTTTGACCAGATGAAACTCGATAATTTCTAGCTCATTCGTACCACTTTCTGTCAGTATCGTACTGCTTGATACACTCATATTTTCTTTTTGCCTACGCTAAACTTTCGGGGTATACACCTTTGTAACGGCTATTGAGTCGTTTGTAAATTTCATTTGCATCAGTTACCCGATGTTGTGATTCACTCAACAACTCATCACTCTAATCAATCGGTTTCCAATGTTCCGGAGGCGTCATACTCCACCGCTCCATTGCCGACGTTGAATAGATCGCTTTCCCCTGATTACCTATTTGAATCGGAATGCTTCGTGCCGATTCACCATTGATTATTCTGTTGACCAAGGTCCCAGCCATCACGCCCTGGCTGTTGCCAAATAATACCACGCCACCGGCTGCTTTATCACTCGCAACCGCGAAGTCCCAGAACGCAAAAACGGGCAGTTCTGAGTTTTGATGAGTCCATCTAATCACATCGTCTGCTGGAACGTTGTTTCCTTCACTATCAATGAGCGTCTGATAAAGGCCAACAATGAGGACTGAAAAGTTCTCTTCCGCCGCGGATACAATGTTTTGCCGCCACTCTTGCTTAGTTGCGGCTGACACGATCTCTATTTCCACGCCGAGATTGTGTTTTATCATTGAATATTGTCGCTCAATGTATTGCCGCGCGATGGTGGACGTCACCCCAGAATCAAACATGATGCGAACCTTCATCTCTTTATCGGATAAAAAACGTTTCAGCTCACCGATGGTTTTGACAAATAACGGGCGCTCTAAAACGCCGGTCACCTTTGCCTGACCTTGATGATTCTTAAATACTTCTCTAGGGTTCGAGTTAATCCCTAAGAACACAACAGATATCGGGTCATCGTATATCATCGGCCACATATACTTAAGCGCGTTGTCATCGCCGAGAATAACAACATCAGGCTTCAGTTCAATGTACTTAACAAACGCAAGCTCCGCCATTTTTTCATATTCAGACGGTGGTACTCGCTTGGTATCCATCTGATAAGTTTCAAGCTCTATACCTTGCTGCAAAGTATCTTTGATTCCTTGAACATAGCTCTTATCCCATTCAAATTCTGAATGGTAACTTTCGATGAGAAAGACCTTGGCGCCCAAGACCGGAAATGAGAACAGCAATAACATCATCGCCCATCGCATAATCGTTCCCTCTTTGAGTTGATTCCCGCCATTTAGTCAACCATTCCATGATCTACCTACTCAGGCATGCTTCTTAAGGACTAGCTATACTAAAAGTCATCGTCCTTTAATAGTAGGTCAATATGAGTCGCACGAAGCAGTTTGAAGACGGTATTCACAATCCTTTCTACAGCAGAGTTGGACGCCGAATCATTCTGATCATGATTTTGCTTAGTGGTGCGGTGACGTTACTGACGACTTTATTGCAACTCTCTTGGGACTATCGAGAACAGTTTGACTCAATCGATCAGCGTCAGTTGGAGATACGCGATGTTCATTCGCCTTTACTCTCTGCCTCGCTGTGGACGTTTGATTTGGTTGTCTTGCAACAAAGGCTCGATGGATTAGTGAACTTGCCTCGGATTGCCTATTTAAAGATTATCTCTGATGGCTATGTATTTGAAGCAGGCACGAAAGTCACCGAGAGTGTCGTACAATCCACATACCCTCTATTATTTCAACACCCCGACTCATCAAGCGTGGAACAAGTCGGTCAGATATACGTCGAATCAAATGCGCAAGATGTCTACGACTACTTGATACGCCAGTTCATTTACACCTTGTTGCTCAATTTGGTTCGTACGCTCTTTGTCTGCAGCATCGTGTTGGTGGTGTTCCACCGCAGTATCAACCAACGTATTTTTGCTATCGCCCAATACTTGCGAGGGTACAACCCACGTCATCCTGCCAAGGCCATCGAGCTGCCTCACTCACTTTGGTTATCTGAAAAAGACGATGAGCTTGATTGGTTAGGGGAAGAAACCAACAAAATTACCACCAATGTCTCTTTGCTGTATCAAAATATTCGCCAAGAGCAACTGCGACTCAATGATTTTGCACTGGTGTCATCTGATTGGCTATGGGAAACCGATAATCAAGGTCGGTTGACTTATTGTTCTGAACACATGCGAGTCTCACTGCGGATTAACGTAAGTGATAAGCCTTATTTCAATCAAGTGGACGCGTTAAAAGACTGCACTGACCTACATCGGCACCTACTTCGCCACTCTGATTTCTACCGCTGTGAAGAACAAATCACCTTAGACTGCATTACTCACTATCTGATGTTTCAGGGCCTTGCCCACTTTGACGAGGATAAATTTCTTGGCTTTCGCGGCTCGGCCATCAATATTACCGAGCTCAAAATAGCCCAATTGAATTTGCAGGAACTGAACCAAAACTTAGAGCACACCATTGCAGTGCGTACCGCGGATTTAAAGCAAAGCATGGCGCAATTGCAAAAAGCCCAAGAGCAGTTGGTAGAGCAAGAAAAGCTGGCGGCACTCGGGGGGCTAGTCGCCGGTGTCGCCCATGAAGTGAATACGCCACTGGGCATCGCGGTAACGGCGACGTCAGTAATACGAGAGGCGACAAAAGACCTGCATACCGCATTCAATGATCAAACACTGACAAGCGTTCAGTTCGAAGAGAAAATCCAACAATTGGCCGATGGAAGTGCCATGCTTGAAACCAATTTGGCACGTGCGGCCAAGCTAATTCGAGACTTTAAGCAAACAGCGGTGGATCAAGTCTCCGAAAGCCGTAGTCAATTTGTCATCGCTCACACATTAGAAGCGCTAATTGCGAGCCTGCATCCAGAAACGAGGAAGATTCCCGTAACGCCGATTATTCAAGGCGATGAGACGTTGCAAATGAACAGTCTGCCTGGCGTCATTACTCAAATCATCTCTAACCTAGTCTTAAATAGCGTCATTCATGCCTTCTCAGATAACGATGAACCTACGATCTTGATTTCCTTTCACCAATCAGAAACTAATATCGTCTTTGAGTACACCGACAATGGCTGCGGTGTCGCACCAGACCTTCACCATAAAATCTTCGAGCCCTTTTACACCACAAGGCGCGGAAAAGGAGGATCGGGGCTTGGGTTAAACTTAGTGTTTAATCTGATCAAACAAAAGCTAAAAGGCGACCTAACCTTCGATTCCGAACTGGGTAAAGGCATAAAACTCGTTATCACCGTACCTAAAGATCTTCCATACGATGGCTAAGGCGATCATGAGAGCTGCAAGCTAGTCAGGTAACGACTCTCTAATATCGACAAACTCTTGCCACTGATCCAGTAGCAGATCCACCAGCTTAGGTTCAAAGTGGCAGCCACTTTGCGCGGCAATCTCATTGCGAATGTCTTCTTCACTCCAAGGTTCTTTATAGCTGCGCTTCGAACCTAGGGCATCAAACACATCCGCAAGCGCAGCAATTCTGCCTGAAATTGGAATACTCTCTCCGGCTAAACCGTTTGGGTAACCACTGCCATCCCACTTTTCATGATGATGACCCGCGATCTCTTTGGCGACTAAGATCAAGCGACGTTTCGACTTACTCAAGATATCCACACCATAATCGACGTGCTTTTTCATCTCTTCCCACTCTTCAGCGGTCAACTTGCCCGGCTTATGTAAAATGGAGTCAGGCACAGCGACTTTGCCCACATCGTGCAATGGTGCTGCCAGTTTAAGCATTAAGACTTGCTCATCTTCTAACCCATAGAGCATACCTAGCCGTTCACAGATCAAGGCCACACGTTGCACATGAGCGCCCGTCTCTTTACTCCGAGCTTCTACTGCATTCGCTAAGTTATAGACTAGCTCTTTGGAGGTCTCTTTTATGTCGAGTAAGAGGCTGAGATTTTCAAACGTTAGTCCAATATTGTGCATGTAGATTTCTAACAGCTGAACATCAAGTTCATCCAGCTCACGGTTAAAATTCACATACAAAATACTGTCGACGCCTTGGTGATCATGACTATGCAAAACAAAGGCATCACCAAAGTTTTTGGAACGCTGCTCCTCGATGGCTTGACGACAACGGGAGGCAACAACATTGGGTAATTTCTCAAGGGCGCACTCGCTGTAGCAATCAACATAATCGCCAGAAGCCGCCAGCGTTAGTGAACGTGACTCTTCCCCTTGTGGACGAGGTTTAACAACACAATAGAACGCCGATTCTTCGAGCTGTAATAGCGAAGTGAGCTGTTCCAATACTGAGCTGGCATAGGCACGAAGGGTGGTTGTATTTTGAACTTTGGCGGACGATTCGATGACTTTGCGAAGTCCGTTTTTTTGCGCTTCGATTAACTTGAGATCTCGGTACGAGCGAAGCATGGAATAGAGGACCGTTTTGAGCTTTTGGGTGGTGAGATCGGTTTTTTCTTTGTAGTCATCAATTTCATACTCACGGATGACACTGTCTTCTGGCGCTTGTCCTGCTTGGCCCGTTCGCAGCACTAAACGAATCACTCGGTTGTTCAGTTCTTCTCGAATAAAGCGAACCAAATCTAGCCCCGCGTGCTCGGTTTCCATCACCACATCAACCAACGCTAAAGCAATATCGTTGTGCCGCTGGCAAAGCTCTCGGGCCTCAGAGCCAGAATACGCCGAAATTAGCTCCAACTTTCTCTTGTCAAATTCAAACCCAGACAAAGCTAAGCGGGTGACTTGGTGCATTTGCTCATCATCATCGACCAACAAGACCTTCCAGCCCTGTCGAACGGTTTGGTCGCGTTGTGTATCCGTGTTAACGCTTTCTTCTTGAGAGCGATGATCTGCAAATAAATCCATCATCACGCTGCCTAAACTTTTGTTGTACCTAACTTAGGTTTAGCACAAGCATCAACAGTCTGCTCAGTTAGCTGTTACGCCACGTAGATTACGCACTTTGCTTGTAGATAACGCGGTTGCGACCTTCATTTTTCCCTTGATACAATGCTTCATCCGCCTCGGCAAATAAGTCATTGTTATGGCTCAACTGTTCAGCTTTTATTGGGCCAACTGCCCCTACCGTAATACTGGCCGCTATATCACCGAACTTTGTTTCGATTGGCTGGCCTGCGATAGCCTGTCTGATGTTATCTAAATCCGATTTTTGCTTTGAAGAGTAAGGGACTAAACAAGTGAACTCTTCCCCTCCCCAACGAATAATATGACTGCCTTCGGGCGCAGCAGCTTGTAAGCGGTTTGCCGTTTCAACCAATACATCATCGCCGACATCATGGCCGTACGTATCATTGATTGATTTAAACTTGTCGAGATCAACCACCGCTAGCGTATATAAGCTTTCATTATCTGCTTGTTCTTTTGCCCACTGCTCGTAATAGCGTCGATTTTTCAATCCCGTCAGAGGATCAGTAGTAGAGATTGCCGACAACTCTCTATTTTTGCGCACATACTCAATTGAGCGATAAGCCATAAAGATCAGTAATCCGATGCACACAACAGACATCAACAATAACACTCGGTTACGCAGTTTCTGCTTTTCCATCGAGAGCTCGTCTAAACGCGATTGGGCATCAAGTAAATCACGTTCTTGCACCAGTTGTTTGTTAGCGAACTTCTCTTCAACCAAATAGAGTTCGCTCTGGCGACGGTCGAACAGCAGTTCTTTCTCATTTTGGTAATAGCGCTTATACATATCGAGTGCCAACGTTGCATTACCTTGCTTGTCATAAGCATCAGACAAAAACCGGTACACAGCGATGAGCCAGTTTCTTGCGCCCATTGTTTCGAAAAACTGCTGAGATTCTTGGCCTAATGAGACGGCTTTTTCTGTATCGCCCATGCTAAGAGCAATCTCTGCTTGCAGTAACAAACATTGCGCATGCTCACTTGGAAACGACTCCGATTCACTTCCCTCTGTACACGTCATTGCCGTGGCTAGCGCTTTTTCTAAGTTGCCCTCAGCCTTCTCTGCATAAGCTAGAGCTTTTGTTGCAATTAACTTTTGCCGAGTTGGGGATGCATCATTCAAGTAGCTGATCAAATTGTCATACGCAATTCGTGCCTCGACAGGTTCATTCAACCGGTAATGGACATAGACAAGATTGCCATACAGGATCAGTGGCACACCATTCTCGACCAAGTTGCTGCGTAAATATGATTCAAGCGATCGATCAAAAAAGCGCTTGGCTTGTTGCCATTCTTCAAGTTGAACGTAAAGAAAGCCCATATTGCTAAGAAGCTTACTGTTATAAATATGTTCAGGGTAGCGCTTGCCTAGCTCGATGCCTTTATGGAAATAGTTCTGAGCACTGACGTAATCACTGATCTCATTGTGAAGCGCGCCTGCCGTGTTGTAGATTTTAACCAGCAGGTTCTCATATCGAATCCGCTTAGCGATCTCCTTCGCTTTAAGAATCTTCTCTAGGCCAAGCTTTGGCTCTCCATGCTTCGCATGCTCAATACTTTGCTCAACCAAAGCACTGGCTAAGATCCACTCTATGTTTTCTTTTTCAGCAAGGTCCAACAGCAATTGATTGTAATAGGTCACTTTTTCATTGTTTTGCATGTGCAATGACACATTGACCATGATCATGTATCGATACGCGGTTTCAATCGGTTCTTCCAAACGCCAAAGTTGAGAGTGCTGTATGCTCAGTCGAGCCATTGCCTGTTTGGGTTTGCTTCGTGAAAGGTCTCGCAGCTCCACCAGCTCTCGGCCGTAATCGGTTTTGGCGACGAATGTATCGGGTTCAAATGGCTCCAACGGCTCAGAAATAACGGGCGCTTGCTCGCTACCAGAGAAGGGGCGAAACAGATAAAGAGATAGGAAAAAGAAGGCAACTATTGCAATCGACAACAGTTTAAAGAATCTAGACACAGACAACTATCTTACAAATACAGAACAAGAACCCGTAATTATAAAACAGACCCAGACGAACAACAATACGCCATACTTATTAATATTAAACTTGTTGGACAGTCGCACGCTCAACTAAGGTTGGTTCAAGCTGCACGATTTGAGCATCGCTGCTGTGACCATCTATCTTATTCAACAGGGCTTCTACCGCCGCTTTACCCAAACGGTATTTAGGTTGATGAATAGTCGTCAACGATGGCGTCATAAATTTCGCGATATGGATGTCGTCATAGCCGATAACAGAGAGGTCTTGAGGAATACGAATGCCCTTTTCATGCGCGGCATTAATCACCCCCATCGCCATCATGTCGTTACAAACGAAAATCGCGCTAGGTAACTTACCTTTCGCGTGCATTCGATTGAAAGCATCGTAACCGCCTTCCGATTCAAAGTCAGACTCGACAATCCAATCGGCATTGAACGTGAGCCCCTTTTCATTAAGAGCACGTTTATAGCCCTCATAACGCATTTGCGCTTGGTGCTTAACTAACGGGCCGGTAATACAGCCAATTTCAGTATGACCACACTCGATAAGGTGTTTAGCGGCAAGGTAGCCGCCACGGAGGGAGTTGTCCTGAATCTTATCGCTGGTAAACAGCATCGGGCCCCAGTCCATCACCACAACAGGAATATCTGGGTATTGCTCAAACACATCAATGCGCTCTCCTTCAAGGGATGAGCACATTAAAATTAAACCGTCGACGCGCTTTTGCAATAGGGTGTCAATCGAATCACGCATACGGGCATTGTCCCCTTCTGTATTACACAGAATCAGGTTGTAGCCTTGGTGATAACAACTGCGTTCTACCCCTTTCACGACTTCACCAAAGAATGGGTTAGTCGACGTGGTGACGAGCATACCGATGGTCTTGGTGCGATTGACTTTGAGGCTGCGCGCCAACGCAGAAGGACGATAGTTAAGCTCTCGGGCTGCGTTATTGACTCGTTCCGAGATCGCTTCACTCACGAAGCGAGACTTGTTAATGACATGGCTAACCGTTGAAGTGGATACTCCGGCTAATTTCGCAATATCTTTCATCGTTGCCATATCATTCTCTCCTTATGATGACGAGCGTCGAACTCGGTTAACTCTGCTGCTGTAAGAATGCGTCCACTTCCGCACGGGTCGGGATCGATGTTTGAGCACCGAAACGAGTGACGGAAATCGCCGCTGCGGCATGAGCAAACTTAATCGCTGATTCTAAAGGTAAATCTTCCAGTAAACCAGTGACTAACGCCCCATTAAACGTATCTCCTGCTGCGGTTGTATCTGTTGCTTCCACTCTAAAGCCAGGAATCAACTCTCCGCGACCGTTTTGGCTTAGCCACACGCCTTTCGCACCCAAGGTGATCATTACGATCTCAATCCCTTTATGGTGCAGTACATTGGCCGCTTCTTGTGCGGTGTCATTGTCTGTCACTGTAATGCCCGTCAACACTTCCGCTTCGGTTTCATTTGGCGTGATCACATCGACACAAGCAAGCAGTGAGTCTGGTAGCTCGCGCGCAGGTGCCGGGTTCAAGATAACGTTAGTTTTTGATTCTTTCGCGATTGTTGCCGCTTTCTCGATGCCACACATCGGCGTTTCAAGCTGCATCAAAAGATATTTTGCTTGGCGGATACGTTCTAAATCGGGCTCGATGGCACTTTCCGTCAGCTTGGCGTTCGCCTCAGCAGAAATACAGATACTGTTCTCACCACTGTCAGACACTTGAATCATGGCGATCCCTGTCGGGCAGTTTGGCTGCATTTTTACACCCGCGATGTTGATATTGTCCATCTTGAAGCTTTCACGAATGTTAATACCGAAGGCATCATCACCCACACAAGCAATAAAACCAATGTCTGCGTTCAATCTTGCCGCAGCGACCGCTTGGTTCGCCCCTTTACCACCAGGAATAACTTGGTAATTTCGACCATGTAACGTCTCGCCAGGGCGAGGAAATGAAGGCACTTGAAGAACATGGTCAGCGTTAACACTACCTAAAACCACTAACTTATTCATACGGTTATCCTCGGCTCAATTCAGCCTTTATATTATTTGAACAGGAGTAATAAGTTTGCATTCTCGAATGACGCTTAAAAACGCAAACTTATGTGCCCTCCTCCTCGCACGACAGATAAATGCGAGAAGGAAGGCAAGTGTCTTACTTAGTGATCACTTTCAGTGGTACTGGGATGTATTGTTCAACCGATGCACCTTTCAGTACTTTGTCTGCGGTTTCAATGCCGAGCGCACCAATAAGATTTGGCTGCTGTGCAATTGTTGCTGACAGCTTGCCACGGTTAACCGCTGCGATACCGTCATCAGTGCCATCAAAGCCAACGATCATCACGTCTTTACCTGAAGCTTGAACGGCGCGCAGCGCACCTAATGCCATTTCATCGTTTTGCGCAAATACCGCTTGTACGTCAGGGTTTGCTGCCAAGAGGTTTTCCATCACGTTTAGACCTTTAGTACGGTCAAAATCCGCAGGTTGGCTAGCAAGTACATTCATTTCGCTGCCTTTTACTGCGTTCATGAAACCTTCGCCACGCTCACGTGCTGCCGACGTACCTGCGATGCCTTCTAGTTGGATAACTTTCGCTTTCATGCCCACTTTTTCAACAATGAAGTTACCCGCCATTTCACCACCAACCACGTTGTCTGATGCAATGTGACTGACGACTTCACCACGACTAGCACCACGGTCAAGTGTTAGCACAGGGATGTTAGAGCGGTTTGCCATGCGAATCGCATTCGACACGGCATCGGAATCCGTTGGGTTAATCAGGATCGCTTTTACGCCACGAATCGTCAGATCTTCAATGTTTGATAGCTCTTTGCTTGGGTCATTTTGTGAGTCCAGAACAATCAAGTCATAGCCTAACTCTTGCGCTTTTGCTTCCGCACCATCTTTCATCGTTACAAAAAATGGGTTGTTCAGCGTAGACAGTACGATTGCCATCGTATCTTGCGCTTGTGCTGAAACAGAAACGGTTGAAGAAAGGAGTGCAGCAGAGATTAAAGTTGCGAGTTTTTTCATTGTGTTAGTCCTTTGTGTAGGGTGGGTCAAGTCGTTGCCTGACCCTTTTCGTTATCAATTACTTGTTTTTGTTGTCTACCAGTACCGCAAGAAGAATTACCACTGCTTTTGCGATCATTTGATAGTAAGAGGAAACATCGAGTAGGTTTAACGCGTTGTTTAGGAAGCCGATGATCAATGCACCAATCAATGTGCCCATGATTCGACCTTTACCACCCATTAAGCTGGTGCCGCCTAAAACCACCGCAGCGATAGCATCTAACTCATAGCCCATACCTGCTGTCGGCTGTGCTGACGACAAACGAGACGTTACGATGATGCCGGCCAAGGCTGCTAGAAGACCACAGATGGCGTATACACCAATCTTCACGCGGTCAACGTTAATGCCAGACAAGCGAGTCGCTGATTCATTGCCACCTAGAGCATAAACGTAGCGACCAAAACGAGTGTGGTTAAGTACGTACCAAACCGAAGCGAATACAATCACCATTAGCCATACCGGAACAGGAATACCCAGTGCGTAACCCGTACCGAACCATGCGAATGCATCTGCAGTGTCAGTAAAACCCGTAGAGATTGGTCGACCATCGGTATAAACCATGGTTACACCGCGCAACAGCGTCATCGTCACAAGTGTTGCGATAAAGGCTTGAACCTTGCCCTTAGCGATAATAATGCCGCTAATCGCACCCAAGGCCGCACCAGCAAACAACGCCGTTGGTACTGCGATCAGAACAGGCACTTCCATCGCAATTAAACTTGCGGCAAATGCGCCACAAAGAGCCAGCACAGAGCCAACACTGAGATCGATACCTGCGGTTAAAATAACCAGCGTCATACCGACTGCGATAATCGCGTTAACCGAGGTCTGGCGCAGAATGTTGAGAATGTTGTCGACAGTGAAAAAGTTAGGATTTAAAAACGACACGACAACAATCAAGAACAACAACGCAATCAGCGATTTTTGTTCAATCAGCCACTCTTTGCTAAGCAGTTTTTTATTGTGTGAATCCGTTGGTTTGCTCATGGTATTGGTACTCATGCTGCTTCCTCGTTAATCTTTTTGCCTACAGCGCAGGCGAGTAGTTTTTCTTGGTCGGCGTCTTTGGCATCGAACTCGCCGCTGATACGACCTTCGTGCATGACGAGAATACGGTCGCTCATGCCAAGCACTTCTGGCATTTCAGAAGAGACTAAAATAATGCTCATGCCATCGGCTTTGAATTTGTTGATCAGTTGGTAAATCTCTTTCTTCGCACCCACATCGACACCACGAGTTGGCTCATCGAGAATGAGAACCTTCGGTTTGGTCATCAGTCCTTTTGCAATGGCGACTTTCTGCTGATTACCGCCCGATAAGTTGCCAATGATTTGATCGCGTGTCGGGGTTTTGATGTTGAACAGTTTGATGAAGTCTTCAACCGCCATCACCTCTTCACCATGTTGGATTCGACCGCCTTTTGTTAACTTGTCTAGAGCACATAACGACATATTCTCTTTAACCGATAGGCCAAGTACTAAGCCATCACCTTTACGGTCTTCAGAGATATAAGCGATGCCATTAGCAAGGCCATCTTGTGGGCTAACCGGGTTAATGGTTTTATTGTCGAGATTAATAACACCGCGTTCACTTGGCAGCGCACCATAAATCACTTTCATCAACTCTGTACGGCCCGCCCCCATCAAACCGGAGATACCTAGGATCTCTCCTCGCTTAAGAGTGAAGCTGACATCCTGAACGCCAGAGCCAGTGAGGCCAATGACTTCAAGGCAAGTATCACCGTGAGTAACATCAATACGAGGGTATTGCTCATCAAGCTTACGGCCAACCATCATTTCAATCAGGCCATCTTCATCGGTATCTGCCACCGCACATTGACCAATAAATTTGCCATCACGTAGAACGGTAATGTCATCACAAATTTCAAAGATCTCTTTTAAGCGGTGAGAGATATAAACGATGCCACAGCCTTGATCACGAAGCTCATTGATCACCTTAAACAGAGATTCGGTTTCGGTATCCGTCAGAGCATCGGTCGGTTCATCCATGATGATGACTTTAGATTCAAACGAGAGCGCTTTGGCAATTTCAACCATTTGCTGTTCACCAAGACTTAAATCGCCAAGAAGTGTTTTTGAGCTGTGTTTTACGTTCAAACGAGTCAGCAATTTATCCGCCTCGTCATACATCTTGCCCCACTGAATGCCGCCAAACCCGTTGGTAAATTCACGGCCAAGGTAAATGTTCTCCGCGATGGTTAGCTCGGGAATCAAGTTAAGCTCTTGGTGAATAATGCTGATCCCCGCTTGCTGAGAATCTCTTGGGCCTTTAAATGCGGCAGGTTCACCTTGATAGTGAATCGAACCCGCGTCCATGGTGTAAATGCCAGTGAGCACTTTCATCAAAGTCGATTTGCCCGCACCGTTTTCTCCCATGAGTGCCATGACACGGCCCGGATAAACATTGAGACTTGCTTTATCCAGAGCCTTTACGCCCGGAAACGCTTTTTCAATCGAACTCAGCTGTAAGATGGCTTGAGTCATAATCATTCCTTTCCGTTCCAGAGGTTAAAAAACCACACCAGCTTGAAAAATGACGTTCGCATAAGGCGTGCATTCGCCAGTACGGACCACCGCGCGACTTTGCTTGGTACGAGCTTTGAACGCTTCATGGGATACGTAAGTCACTGCTATCGATTTGCCCGAGGCTTCACTTTCCGCATTTAACTGATTGATCAGAGCTTCATGGTGCTCAGGACTCACCGTGGCAAACTCTTCTGCAATGATCACCCCTTCGATTTGAGATTCACTGAGGATCACTTTTACAGTCTCGAGAAAAGATGGCACACCATGGGTTAACGCCAAATCTATCCGCTGAACTTCTTCCGGAATAGGCAAACCGGCATCACAAATGGTGATTTCATCGGTATGGCCAAGCGTGGCAACTAGGTAAGAGAGTTCAGAGTTAATTAGGGTACTTTTTTTCATTATTCGACCTGTCAATTAGACGTTTCACCATCCGCGAGCTCTGTATCATCAGCCAACATTCATTGTTGATAAAACACTCATCGAAACGTTTCGATAGAATAATAAACATTCGATAAAGAATTACGATCTGGCATTTTATAGAGTGTGAATTTGATCCTCTTTCGCTTCTGTTCAAACAAGTACTCAGTGATTCAGCTCACTCTATCGAAACGTTTCGATGGAGTAATTATTAGAAGCTTTTAACGATTTTCCTACACACTCGCGTGACTTTTTTCGGTATAGTTGCTGCAAATGATGTAGGGATCCAATATGAAAAAAGTAACATTCGCACTCTTCGCTCTTCTCGCGTTATCTGCTTGTAAAGATGAAGTAGGCACGCAGGGCTGGTGTGACAACAAAGCTGAGTCAGCCAAAAGTGAGTGGAGTGCTCAAGACGCGTTAGACTTTGCTAAGCATTGTGTATTGCAAGATGCGGTAGGAAGCGAATCATGGTGTACGGATTTAAAAGACAAACCAAAAGGTGACTGGAGCGCGAACGAAGCCACCAGCTTTGCCAAACACTGCGTATTTTAAAGCCACTTGTCACCCATCAAAAATGAAAAAGGTCTAGCAATCGCTAGACCTTTTTTATCTATTCTCAGCGTTAACGTCGTAGGCTAAACACGCTCTTCCAAGGAGATGTTGTTGTTTGCCCACAGCAGGGCTTGTAAGCGGTTTTTCGCGTTGATCTTCTTGAAGATATTATGCAGATGCGTTTTCACCGTATTTTCACTCACAAACAATTCATCGGCAATTTGCACATTAGACGCACCATGCCCGAGCAGCTTCATGATCTCTTTCTCACGCTTGGTTAAATTGGCATAAGCCTGAGAGGTCGTCACCGTATTCGCACAGCGGAAATGTTCAATGTAGTCTTGTGCCACTTTGCGCGAAAGCCACATCTCATCGTTCATGATCTTGTCCATTCCCTTCAATAGCAATGAAATATCATCATCAACATAGAATACACCAACTAGATTACGCCACTTAAACAGTTGGCTTGATGGAGCATCATTTGGGCAATTGAAGACAATTTCTTTAATTGTGGCATCACTTTGCATTTTTGCCGTGTTATAGGCTTCAAATTTGCCATCATCTAAATAATGAAAATCGATCAGCACCAATTCATCGATTGTCTTCCCATTCAGCTCATACGCTTTCAGAGCTTCTGATGACACAATATTTACCTGAATAGGTAAGCCTTTTTCCAACGAGTCTTTAAGCAGCTTAGATTGCATGCTGACATCAGAAATAAGAGTAATTGGGTAAACATTGCCTTGAGTCATAACAAAAGCCTCTGCGTTATCGGGTTGATGACTTAAAACTATCGTTTAGACGCAAATAGTCAACAAGCTGTTTACAAGTTAGGCAATTAGACTCTATGGAACTTGGTTATTATTCATTGGGTTAGCGGCCATTTCTTAATTATGAGAAAGAGGATAACTAACGCGTTGCATCCGCTCATGCAACCAATATCTCACTAAAAGTATGAGAAGCAAAGCTAGTGCTATCGATAGGTTTATGCTGCCTCCGCCGCCACCACCCTCAGTGGAGTTTGCCTGTAAAGTACTACCAGAATCAGTATTGACCAGACTGCGAGTACTCCCCGAAGTCACGACATACGCTTTCGGATCTTCTTGACCATTAATTACTCGATTGATCCACGCTTGATAATCATAGACATCAGTAAACACTGACGTCACCGTAATACCGGGATCACCACATACCGAAGGGCCAAAGCTAGTGATGCCGACTTGAATATAGGTACTACCGTTATACCAATAGACTGGCCCACCTGAGTCACCCGAACAGGTTGAATTTCGATAACCACCTTGCAGAGCTCCCGAGAAACACAAGTGCTTTGACGTCAGTTTGCTGCCGTAGATAGCTTGGCAACTGGCGGTACTCATGTAGTCCAAGTCCGTATCAAGTAAGCGTGTCCCACCTCGAACATTGCCCTCTATATACCCATGACCCACCGCTTCAAACGCATCAGCACCGCTAAAGTTATTGTTCCTTGTGCTATTCAATAACGAGCTGTAATCAGGATTTGAGAGCGTGGTTTCTAATTCAATAATCGCAATATCATCTCGCCATAATTCCGAGGACGAATCAACATAGGTGTCGGGGTAGTAAAATGCCTTCGCACGCGCTTGCTCAGAAGACAGGAAGTTACTTTCGTCTTCTAACTGGGGCGCAACAACGGTGTTGAGCATTAAGTCGTTGTCGCCGTATATACAGTGGGCAGCGGTCAATACGTACTTGTTATTGATCATCGTCGCACCGCAAAAAGACGACGTGCTGTAGACGTTGTTGTTACGATAGAACAGGCTTGCGAAAGACGGGTAGTTGGCAAGATTGGCGTTACTGCCATTGACGATATAGGGCTGTATTTCTATTGCGGAACCCGACAACGAATACAAAGCTAAGCAGAAAAAACAGTACAACTTCGGCATAGTATAAAATCCTTTTATCACCACACCTAAGTTTAGTTTAATTTTTCAGATTTTATAGATAAGTTTGCTCTAACTAATTCTATTTTCTACTTCTTTTCCAACCGAGCAACGCTAAGCACCCCATAACAAGTCCCCCCAATGAGCCACCACCGCTACTGGAAGGCGTCGAGATGCCTAACGCTGCATTTCTATCCGAGTCTGAAACAGTCACCTTCGGTGTTTCTGATCCACTCAATACTGAGCTTATCCAGTTTCGGTGTTTTGTCAGTGCAACTTCGGTAAATACGGAGTTGGCGGTGACAGCCGGATCCCCACAGGTTCCTGGACCAAAACTGGTGATGCCTACCTGCTCACCGTTCCAATAAAGTGGACCGCCAGAATCACCCTGACAGGTTGCGTTGTCGTACACTACGGTGGCAGCCCCATCCATACACAAATTTTCACTGGCATCGACCGTGTATATTGCGTCACAGGTGGCATTATTAACCCAGCTTAATTGGGTTCGCTGCAGTTCATCGGTCGCATCGACGTTGCTTTGAGTGTTGCCATGACCCACGGCATAAAAGACTTCAGCCACCTGACGATAGGTACTACGATCGCCATTTTCAGCAAGATCGACATAAGTATTTACCGCAGTTACAGGGCTGGCTAACTTGAGGATGGCAATATCGTCATAGAGCGTGGTGTTATTATAGGTACTTGGGTAGTAGTACTCATTGACCATGACACGCTGTAAAACTGAATTAGGGAAATCCGTTTCATTTTGTAGTTGGGGCACAATTGAGGTAAAGAGCTGATAGTTGCTGTCACCATAAATACAGTGAGCCGCGGTCAGCACGTGTTGGTTATCAAGCAACGTCCCTCCACAGTAAGGACCGCTACCATAGGCCCCATCGTAATCGATACGGTCATAGAATAAACTGACAAAATCAGGATAGGCAGACGCACTAATGTTTGTGCCGTTGACAATGTAAGGCGTCACTTCCACACCGACTGCATGGCTTGCCCACAACGAAGCCATCAAAAGAGAAATACGTTTCATGACTACTACCTCTACTGCATCCATTTACCTCTGATTTCTTCTAATACGAAAAAACCTCTCCTAAGAGAGGTTTTAGCACATTAATTTAATCTTCGTGGTGAAAATTAACCGCGGTAGTACCTTTGTGGAACAAACGGCATTTTTTCAACTGTCATTGGTAATTTCTTACCACGTACTTCAGCAAACAGCTCTGTTCCTACTGCCATTAAATCGGCACGCACGTACGCCATAGAAACTGGTTTGCCTGCATTCGGGCCCGCTGTACCACTGGTTACGATGCCCACTTTATTATCATCTGCATCAAACAGTTCCGTACCTTCACGCACTGGCGCTTTGGTTTGACCCACTAGACCAACACGTTTACGCGTTACATCTTTTGTCTCAATTTGCTTAAGGATGATATCCGCACCAGGGAAACCACCTTCACGTTCACCGCCAATACGGCGAATTTTTTGAATGCCCCAAAGCAGGCTTGCTTCTACTGGAGTCGTCGTTGTATCAAGATCGTGACCGTATAGACATAGACCACATTCAAGACGAAGTGAATCTCGCGCACCTAAGCCAATCCACTCTACTTCCGCTTCTGCGGTAAGTTTTTGCGCTAACTCTTCTGCGTGTGAGTTCGGTACAGAAATTTCGTAGCCATCTTCACCCGTATAACCACTGCGGCTAACAATACATTCAACACCTAGAATATTAAGCTTTTTCACATCCATGAAGACCATGTCAGTCACTTGAGCGTTGAAGCGTTTAAGCACGTCTACCGCTTTAGGGCCTTGAAGGGCAAGCAGCGCGCGATCATCAATAACTTCTAGTTCTACGCCAGATGGCAGGTGCGCCTCAAGGTGGCTAATGTCTTGTTCTTTACATGCTGCGTTAACAACAACGAACAAGTGATCATCAAGGTTAGCAACCATCAAATCATCCATGATGCCGCCTTCTTCATTAGTGAAAAAAGCATAACGCTGATTGCCTTTTGGTAGGTCGATAATATCTACAGGAACCAAAGACTCAAGAAACGCAGCCGCACCTTCACCGTGTAGGCGCAGTTGGCCCATGTGTGATACATCAAAAAGGCCCGCCGCATCACGAGTATGCAAATGCTCTTTCTTTACACCAAGTTTGTATTGAACAGGCATGTCGTAGCCAGCAAATGGGACCATCTTTGCGCCAGCTTCTACGTGAAGCGCATGCAAAGGGGTTTTGAGTAGTTCTTGAGTCATCATTGTCTCCGTTTTATCAGGTTCGTTTTCCATACAGGAAACCTTGTTTCCAATAATAAACACGAGTGGAGAGATTTTGCACGATTAACAAAGAGGGAACAGTTTAAAATGTGATGTTTAACATCATATTCACATCACCTCTATTCAAATAGAAACGCCGCCTTAGTGATAATTCACCTAAGGCGGCGCTATTGTACTCATCCAAAAACAAAAAGCAAACGTTTGCTTTTCGTATAAGAAAATCGGTTAATTGAGCGTTTATTTTGCCGTCACCCACAAAATGTGTGCATCGTCGTCACTCGTTGAGATGAGCATGTGCCCCATATTGGCGTCATAATATACACTGTCGCCCTCGTTCATTTCTACCGGCTCATAGAACTCCGAGTAGAATCGAACCGAACCAGAAAGGATCAAAAGGAACTCTTCCCCATCGTGGCGAACCCAGTCTCCATACTCTTCAAAGTTACGCGCATGCACTTGGCTTTTGAACGGCATCATTTTCTTATTGGAAAGTTGAGTGGCCAGTAGTTCGTGCTCATACGTTGGCGTTGGGTGTGGCTTACCCTGACCTGATCGGGTCAAGTCTCGGCGGCCTGTCGCTACTTTTTTTCTAGGCGGCTCAAAGAGTTGCGGCATATCAATCTGCAAGCCCATTGCCAATTTTTGCATTGCTTGAAAAGTAGGAGAGATCTGTTCGTTCTCAATTTTACTCAATGTCGAGCGAGCTAATCCTGTGCGCTGACTTGCCTCTTCCAACGTAATTCCTAGCTTGCCACGGATTTTCTTAATACGCTCACCCAGCTTTAATGGCTCGATGTTTTCGTCCGTGGACTCTTTCGACAATGTGAGTGATGGATACTCATCAAAGATATCTTCGGGCATGCTTTCCCTCTTCTGCTCTGGCTACTTCCTGTACTTTTCATTGTGCACGAAGCATTTAATAGAAAAAAGGGATGAACAAGAAATAAACCGTGCTCTTGGTAACAAAAACAGAAACCTTGTTTCCAATAGGAAATTTTTGGTTGATTGTTCCTTACACAAGCGCTATGTTACCAACTTGTTAGTTGTAGAGATGTTATTTCCGAAGCCAATCGTTGACTGATTTAACAATTGGGTTCGTTTTTTCCCCACACTTTTGGGGCATGGAAATTCACCCTGCTTTTAGAGAAAGAGCAGTAATAAACAAGAAACTGGCGAGTACCAATACCCTACATAATAAACTCGCTGGCACGAATGGAAGGTCATCTACCATGAACAAACCGTTTCAAAACCACAGCCTAGAGAACTTTTTCTCTACTAACCTTGCTGCGACAGACGATGCTGTATTTGCTGGCATCCAAGCTGAAAACACACGTCAAAACGAACAAATTGAGCTTATCGCTTCTGAGAACATTGTTTCTAAAGCGGTAATGCAAGCCCAAGGCACCTGCTTAACGAACAAGTACGCAGAAGGTTATCCGGGTCGTCGTTACTACGGCGGCTGTGAGCATGTTGATACGGTAGAAGCGATTGCAATCGAACGTGCTAAACAATTATTTAAGTGTGAATACGCAAACGTTCAACCACACTCTGGCGCACAAGCAAACGGTGCGGTGAAACTGGCACTGCTTCAACCAGGTGACACTATTTTAGGTATGTCTCTAGACGCTGGCGGTCACTTAACTCACGGCGCTCGCCCTGCTCTTTCTGGTAAATGGTTTAACGCCGTTCAATACGGTGTTGATCGTGAAACACTCGAAATCAACTACGACGACGTTCGTGAATTGGCACTAGAGCATAAGCCTAAAATGATCATTGCAGGTGGTAGTGCAATTCCACGTACTATCGACTTTGCTAAGTTCCGCGAAATCGCAGACGAAGTAGACGCAATCTTGATGGTCGATATGGCGCACATTGCTGGTCTTATCGCGACAGGTGCGCACCCTAGCCCGCTTCCTCACGCTCACGTTGTGACAACAACAACACACAAAACATTGCGCGGTCCTCGTGGCGGCATGATCCTGACCAACCACGAAGATATCAATAAAAAGATTAACTCTGCGGTCTTCCCAGGCCTTCAAGGTGGTCCACTAATGCACGTTATCGCGGCGAAAGCTGTGGCGTTCGGTGAAGCATTAGGCCCTGAATTTTCAACTTATATCGATTCAGTGATCGATAACGCAAAAGTTCTAGCGGAAGTATTGCAAACTCGCGGATGCGACATTGTGACTGGCGGAACCGATACCCACCTAATGCTGGTTGACCTTCGCCCGAAAGGCTTAAAAGGTAACAAAGCAGAAGAAGCACTAGAACGTGCAGGGATCACATGTAACAAAAACGGCATCCCATTCGATTCTGAGAAGCCTATGATTACATCGGGCATTCGTCTAGGGACACCGGCAGGCACAAGCCGCGGCTTTGGCGCTGAAGAATTCAAACTCATCGGTAACTGGATTGGCGATGTGCTAGATGGGCTTGTAGAAAACCCAGAAGGCAACGCAGAAGTAGAGCAACGTGTTCGCAAAGAAGTGAAGACGCTGTGTAGTCGCTTCCCACTTTACCAATAAACAATTTAAACAAAGTTATTTTTGGAGATTAAGCAATGGATAAAACACTGAAGTTTGCAGATAGCCACGAGTGGGTACGTGACAACGGTGACGGTACGGTAACAATCGGTATTTCAGAGCACGCTCAAGAAATGCTAGGTGACGTAGTATTCGTTGACCTACCGGAAACAGAAGACGAAATCGAAGCGGGTGAAAGCTTCTCACTGGTTGAGTCTGTAAAAGCAGCGTCTGACATCTATGCACCTATCACTGGTGAAATCGTTGAAATCAACGAAGAGCTAGAAGATAGCCCAGAGCTAATCAACGAAGAACCTTATGAAGGCGGTTGGATTGTTAAAGTGAAGATGTCTGACGCATCTGAACTAGACAACCTAAAAGACGCAGAAGAGTACCTAAACTCAATCGAAGACGAGTAATTAGGAAGACATAGGAAGGCTGCCCTGTTTCAGAGGCAGCTTTTTTTCAACGTTCGGACGTATAATTAATATTGTCAGTAACGACAATCCATTACCCGAATGATGGAGTAGGTAAAGGACAATGACTGAATTACTTCAAAGCCTCAGCACACAAAATGAGTTCGTTGCTCGCCACAACGGCCCAAACAAATCTGACCAACAGAAAATGTTGGACGCAATCAATGTTGCCAACCTAGACGCATTGATTGAAGAAACAGTTCCAGCGCAAATTCGCCTAGAAAAACCAATGACCCTAGCAGAAGCGAAAAGCGAAGCTGACATGCTGGTTGCTATGCGCGAATTTGCCGATCAAAACCAGATCAAACGTACTTTTATCGGCCAAGGTTACTACAACACGTTCACTCCGAACGTCATCTTACGTAACGTGCTTGAAAATCCAGGTTGGTACACGGCATACACGCCTTACCAACCTGAGATCTCTCAAGGCCGTCTTGAGTCTCTACTGAACTTCCAGCAAATGGTAATGGACCTAACTGGAATGGACATCGCTAACGCATCGCTGCTTGATGAAGCAACCGCAGCGGCAGAAGCAATGACGCTATGTAAGCGTGCAGGTAAGAGCAAGAGCAAAGTATTCTTTGTGGCTGACGATGTTCACCCACAAACACTAGAAGTGGTTAAGACTCGTGCGAAATACATCGGCTTTGATGTACAAGTGGGTTCTTTAGAATCTCTACCAGAGCAAGACGTATTTGGTGCACTAGTACAGTACCCTGGTACGACTGGTGAAGTACATGACCTAACGGACGTTATCGCTAAAGCGCAAGCAAACAAAACACTGGTTACTGTTGCTACTGACCTACTCGCTTGTGCATTGCTTAAGCCAGCTGGCGAAATGGGCGCAGACGTTGTAATTGGCTCAGCTCAACGCTTTGGTGTACCAATGGGTTACGGCGGTCCACACGCAGCATTCATGGCAACTCGTGACAAACACAAGCGTACCATGCCAGGCCGAGTGATTGGTGTTTCTATCGATACCAACGGTAACCAAGCACTGCGTATGGCGATGCAGACTCGTGAGCAGCACATCCGCCGCGAGAAAGCGACATCTAACATCTGTACGGCACAGGCTCTACTTGCAAACATGGCTTCGTTCTACGCGGTTTACCACGGCGCAGAAGGCCTACGTACTATTGCACGTCGTACTCACCACATGACAGCTATCTTGGCTGCTGGTCTGACTAAAGCGGGCTTCGAACTTGCTCATAACAGCTTCTTCGATACCATCACCATCAATTCTGGCGACCAAACGGAAGCGCTATACGCTAAGGCACTAGCTGCTGATATCAACCTTCGCAAACTACCGATTCAACTTGGTGTGAGCTTAGACGAAACAACAACCGTTGCTGACGTTGAAGCATTGTTCTCAGTGTTTGATGTGAAAGAAGAAGTGAATGCACTTTCTTCTGAAATCGCAGGCAACGAGTTCGCCGCTATTCCTGAAGCGCTACGTCGTACTTCAGAATACCTAACTCACCCAGTATTCAACACGCACCACAGCGAAACGCAGATGATGCGTTACCTGAAGCAGCTTGAGAACAAAGACTTCTCACTGACTCACGGTATGATCCCGCTAGGCAGCTGTACGATGAAGTTGAACGCAGCCGCTGAAATGATCCCTGTCACATGGCCTGAATTTGGTTCGATCCACCCATTCGCGCCAATTGAGCAAGCGGCGGGTTACTCGGCACTTGCAAAAGATCTGAAAGAGAAGCTGTGTGAAATCACTGGCTACGACGATTTCTCACTACAACCTAACTCAGGTGCATCTGGTGAGTACGCAGGTCTAATCGCGATTCAACGCTACCACGACAGCCGTGGCGAAGGTCACCGTAACGTATGTTTGATCCCAAGCTCTGCGCACGGTACTAACCCTGCTACAGCTTCAATGGTGTCAATGAAAGTAGTTGTGGTTAAGTGTGATGAAGATGGCAACATCGACATGACAGACCTAGCAGCGAAAATCGAGAAGCACGCAGAGAACCTATCAAGCATCATGATCACTTACCCTTCTACGCACGGCGTTTACGAAGAGCAAGTGAAAGAAGTATGTGAAATGGTTCATGCCGCTGGCGGTCAGGTTTACCTAGATGGCGCAAACATGAACGCTCAGGTTGGTCTAACGTCTCCTGGTCTTATCGGCTCTGACGTTTCTCACCTAAACCTACACAAAACGTTCTGTATTCCACACGGTGGCGGCGGTCCGGGTATGGGTCCTATCGGCGTGAAGTCGCACCTAGCACCTTTCCTACCTGGTCACATCGAAAACGGTGTTGAGGGTTCAGACTGTGCAGTTTCTGCGGCAGACCTTGGTAGTGCTTCTATCCTACCTATCTCTTGGGCTTACATCGCTATGATGGGCGAAGCTGGCCTAACAGACGCAACAAAAGTAGCGATTCTAAACGCGAACTATGTGATGGAGCGTCTACGCCCTCACTACCCTGTTCTTTACCGCGGTACTAACGGCCGCGTAGCACACGAATGTATTATCGATATTCGTCCACTAAAAGAAGAGACAGGCATCAGCGAAGAAGATATCGCGAAGCGTCTAATGGACTACGGTTTCCACGCTCCAACTATGTCGTTCCCAGTTGCGGGTACACTAATGGTTGAGCCAACTGAATCGGAAGATTTGGAAGAGCTAGACCGCTTCTGTGATGCGATGATCGCTATCCGTGAAGAGATGACGAAAGTGAAGAACGGTGAGTGGCCGCTAGAGAATAACCCTCTAGTTAACGCACCTCACACTCAAGTGGATCTGTCTGCAGCAGAGTGGGATCGCCCATACTCTCGCGAGCTTGGCTGCTTCCCTTCACCGGCAACGAAGTCTTGGAAATATTGGCCAACAGTTAACCGTGTAGACAATGTATACGGTGACCGTAACCTGATTTGTTCTTGTCCAAGCATTGATAACTACGAAGATTAATTAGTCGTTCTATTCACGCTATAAATCAAAAAGCGAACCTGAGAGGGTTCGCTTTTTTTATGGGTACTTTTCACTGGATCTCGTCAGCTAACACCCTTACAATCGAACGTTGTTTTTTTATTATAGCTATAAACGATATTATGAGAAATTTAGTCATCGTTGTTGCTGGCCTACTGTCGCTTACTGCTTGCTCTACCACCACTAATACTCCAAATGATGAAGAAATGCTTACTAATCAAGAAAAAGCGTCAACCGCTGTTGAGATCACTTCCTCTCAAAAAGCAGAGTTAGAATCTACACACCAAATCACGCCTGATGACCAGTCAAAGGCCAAAGCCGAGAGCAGCCATGAGCCTGCTGAAATAGCGAAAGCGAAAGAAGCCCCGCAGACAAAATCACACAGCAAATCTAATAGTTCAAAAAGCTCATCAGAACACTATTTACTGAATAACGAGCCGACCAAGCAAGTGATGAAATCACTCGAAGACGTGGCTGACACCTTGAATCTTGTCACCTTTGGCATATTTGCAACAGGTCATCGCTAATCGGCTCAAAAGTACGCCAACATTTATATGCCGAAACCCCTGATGTTATTGGTTTTTGGAATGGCTATCTAGGAAGCGAATACCCTATGACTGTTACAATCCCACGCTAATAACTGCGATGAAAGACAGGTGAATCCAATGACCGAATTTGAAAAGATGTTTGCTGGAGAAAACTTTGATGGCGGGTCTGATTCGATAAACGAGGTTCGTCAAAACGCTTCAACGTTGCTGCAGGCAATTAACCAAACCAGTGATGATGCCGAGCTCAACGAACTGTTTAAGCAGTTAATGGCGGACATGCCTGACTCTAGCATTATTCGCCCACCCTTTTATTGCGAGTTCGGTAAGACGATTTCTATCGGTGAACGAACATTCCTCAACATGAACATCACCATGTTAGACGGCGCAAAAATTACCATTGGCGATAATGTGTTGATTGGCCCAAATACGCAGTTTTACTGTGCTAGCCATGATTTGAACTACTTAAAACGCCGCAGTTGGGCAACTCACTGTGCCCCTATCACGGTAGAAGATGATGTCTGGATTGGCGGTAATGTGGTAATCAACCAAGGTGTAACCATTGGCGCACGCTCAGTAATTGCGGCTAACTCCGTCGTAAACAGTGACGTTCCGCCTGACTCTCTTTATGGTGGAACACCCGCCAAGTTAATCCGCAAGATTCATGAAAATGAACAGGGTAATGACTAAGCAATAATGAATAGAATAAGGCGAACCAATTCGGTTCGCCTTTGTGGTTTATTTGGGGATAAAAATTCGATCATTTATACAACAGAGTCATCTAGTTTTGACTTTAAAAATCAATAAAGCGCCAAGTATAAATCCTGGCGCTCACATGGTATTACACGTTGGTTATCCTGACACGCAAGATGCGAAGAGAACTGTGTTTGAGATGTCGTTACTGTGGGAGTAGCCAATTCCAAGGTGCGCATTCTCGCGGTAACCAGAGCTACCTAGCGTCGCTGACCAGTACCGGAGGCTAACAGGCCAGCCATCTCTACTCGATAAATCACCTTCTCTACTATGTAAGTTGAGGAGTTCATTGGTAGATGGTAATCGCCAATTATTAAGACCATTGACATTGAGTTTTTCACACATTGCCACTGCGTTTCCATGATAAAAACGGCCTATTGACACACCGTGGTCAGTAGAGTTCAAATCAGGGCTAATGCCTAAGGAGTTGTAAACGTTCACTGGTAAAGCTGGCAGCCAAGTCATACCACCACTTATTATGGTTGGCAAATCAACTGTCACAGTGTAGCTTGTTGCTTGGCTCGCAAAATCTGCAGAAGCAGCCTCAGTCGCAGTAATGACCACAGAACCTGCACCCACAATGCTTACTTCACCTGTCGTGCTGTTTACCGTTGCAATCCCAGGGGTTGAAGAGCTGTACGTCACCGTACCTCCATTACCACCGCTTGCCTTTTGAGTGAAGCTTGCATCACCGTATTTCTTAGTAATATCCCCTGCAATCGTTAATGCATTAAACGGAGGCGTTACCGTTAACGTGTAGCTCGCCGTTTGCGCTGGCAAAATCCCGTTAATAACTTGAGTCCCCGTGATAGTCGTGTTACCTGCCTTAAGAGCAGTGACTAGGCCATTTGAATCTACAGAAGCAATCGTCGCATCACTTGTTTGGTAAGTAATTGAACCGCCGTTACCATGACTCACTAAGCCAGTATGGGTTGCGCCCACTATAATTGTGGTATTAGCACCAATATTCAATGGAGCAATTGGGTCATTCGGGTCAAGTGGATTGGAACCATTCGCTGTTTCGTCCTTGTCTGATATACCATCCCCATCTGAATCTGAGTTCGGATCATCTGGGTCGATATCATCGCCATTCGCTACACCG
Organism: Vibrio aquaticus; assembly: GCF_003970385.1. Taxonomy (GTDB): domain Bacteria; phylum Pseudomonadota; class Gammaproteobacteria; order Enterobacterales; family Vibrionaceae; genus Vibrio; species Vibrio aquaticus. Next base: position 615,474 of record NZ_RXZH01000001.1, read on the forward strand.
TCACCATCACGATCAGGGTCTATCCCATCCACAATGCCGTCACCATCGCTGTCGTTATTTCCGCCCATCACGGGGTCGTTCGGATCTAGTGGGTTCGTGCCATTTGCAGTTTCATCTTTGTCCGAAATACCATCCCCATCCGAATCCGAGTTCGGGTCATCTGGATCAATATCATCGTCATTTGCTACACCGTCACCATCGCGATCTGGGTCTACACCATCTACAATGCCGTCACCATCACTGTCATTATTTCCGCCCATGACGGGGTCATTCGGGTCGAGTGGGTTGGTACCATTCGAAGTTTCATCTTTGTCCGAAATGCCATCCCCATCTGAATCCGAGTTCGGGTCAGCTGGATCAATATCATCGTCATTTACTACACCGTCACCATCACGATCTGGGTCTACCCCGTCCACAAGACCATCACCATCGCTGTCGTTATTTCCGCCCATCACGGGGTCGTTAGGATCTAATGGGTTGGTACCATTCGAAATTTCATCTTTGTCCGAAATGCCATCCCCGTCTGAATCGATACTGCTTTCGTCAATGACTAAAGGAAAAGCCAACTCACCAAAAGTAAAAGGATATACCATCGCTATCACTGGCTCACCCGTGAGTGTCAGCACAGAGGACAGAGCCCTTCCATTCTTAGTAGTAAGCGAAATCTTTGGATCGGTCCACGTCTTGTCCAGCTTGTCTGTATTCTGCTTTAACATTGGCGCTACCTTTACACCAGCTTGTATGGCATAACGCTGAATCGCAGCACTCAACTCGGGGCTCTCAACAATTTCCCTCACCTCAAAACTTGACGAACTTTGACTCATGTCCACCGTAGTCACAGGAGCAAAGTGTGTCAAACCTAGAGCTGGATCAGCTTCCACCGTCACTGCACCCGCTATAGTCTGTGACTTCCCACTGCTTTTATGAGTCACAGTTACTTGATATTCATATTTGCCAGGGATTGGCGGTGTCAGAACCTCAAACGACTGTAAGTCCTTAAGCGGCTGTGATACCAGAAGTGCAGGATGTAATGTCCACTCCACTTGATAATCACCAGATACAGGGAGACTTCTTAGCCCCATATTTTGTCCTCGGACGCGCTCGCTCGGAATGAGCGCTTTATCACCGTTAATGGCCACCCCCAGCACAAGAGGTTGATAATCGTGACCAGCATTCAGTGTTAAGACACTCTGATCACTGAGCTCTGCGGTTAATACTGATTTCTCACGATATTCTAAAACTATGTTATTGTTTCGCTTCACTAAGTCATCTCGTTGACCATCAATTTGACGAGTAATATCCACATAACTTGGAGATACTTGCTTTTCCCACGGAACACCAAATCGGTACGTCACATCAACACCCGCACTCAATAATGGATTATCACCTTTTGCTTTAGTGACAGCTGTCTGAAAAGTCAGAAGAGGTATAGGCGTATAATTAAGACTCAGCGAGCCTGCATATGGGTCTGACTGCCTATTCTTGTTCCCCAAAATATCCACTTCATTACCAAAATATTGTTCATAGGTGACAGAGGCACCTAGATGCGAGTAGGAAGGGAGGTAACCCGTTGCATCTAAATCAAAGCCTCTAGCCGCTTTCTCTTCGTAGTAATCAAAATCAGGCGAGTCCTTCCAATCTGATAGTGGGAAATAGTAATTCCCTGTTAACTTTAAATAGTTGGAAAAAAACTCCACACCCGTACTAGCTCGTTGGTGTGAGCGTGTTACATCACGGTCAAAGAAGGCATTCATCCCCACAAGATAGTCATCAGTGGTGTAGCGAGTCCCCAAACCAACATTCATGAAATCACGTCCAGAAAAGGTATTTTCGCCGTTCGCTTGATAACCAAACTGAGTAAACAACAGCTGTGACCCTGAATCATAAAGCGGTATCAGTGCATTTAATGAAGCAGAAGGGCCTTTAAGGTTATTGAGTAAATCTGTTGAGAACTCAATCGTTCCATAAGGAGACAACCAATCGGTTACTGTGCTTTCCAATTGCTGATTGGCGTAGTTTTGTACTTTTGATATGACGCTATCGGAGAAGTCCGAAGGCTTCCCCTCATTAAGTGCTTGACCAGCGCTAGCGAGTTCAGAAGCGATCACCAGAGAAACTGAGTCATGGGAGGCAACGTCACCATCACGTCCAAGTGAGGGTAATCCCTCTCCTTGACCATTGCTCTGTTCCGCGTTTTGGACTGGTTGAAAATCTGCTAGAGCAGCGACTTTTTGCGCGTCACCATGGCCAACCCAAGACCAAAGGTATGCATCCGGCACATACTGGCGTGCTTTCTCCAAAAAGGCATACTTATCCGCCCCTAAGGGAACTTTCATCATTAACCGATAATTATCAAACGCTCGGTCAAACCAAAGAAAAACGTGGCTTTCCTTAATGTCCTGAGAAATCTCATTAATGAAATCCTCTCTTGGTACGGACGAGCCGTAGTAAAGATGCACATACTCACCATCACTGGCTTGAGAAAACAAGTGAGGTAGCTCACTGCTGGTTCGAAAGTCATACTCATTATAAAGTTCATACTGAAGATGAGAGTTAGCGATTGTGTTAAAAGGAACACTAAACAGCATTAATAGCGCACTGTATCGTTTTATTTGTACATTCATAACTTAGCTATCTTCTTTCTTGTTTGCCTGTGGACAATCGGAGTTCTGCAACACATTAACGAGCTCTTAATTCGACCACCTGCCGACCAACCAAAGCGTTTAATTAAATCAGTCGAGATAAGCTCTTCTGCACACATCACTTCGAGACGACTACCTTTGGATAAAGGATTTGAGGACATAGCCACCTCCTTTTTTTCCATGGCAGAACGCCCAGAAAGAGCAACACTTAAATGATTGACTTTTCTATGTGCGAGAGCACCAAAAATAAAAAGCTCTCGTGCGTTAAACTCGAAGAGACAAAAAATATTACGTTGCTCGACTGCTTGAACGGCCTTATGAAGATTCCCTACGCTGCCTACGTAGATATCAAACATAGTCACCCCTCAAAAAAGGGATATTCGCTTTTAACAGTGATTTGGACACCGTCATGTTGACCCCACCTTTTTCAACCAATAGATCTTTAAGGTAGGAGCATTCATTCCGTGTCATTCTGAAAACGCAATGCACATCCTTACCCTCTACAAGATTGTTTTCACATAAGTCATAAAAGGATTCGTAACTTGAACACACAATGACTTCTTTCTTGTGAGTTGCTGTTGAAGGAGGAGAACAAGGGGAACCCAAGTCTAGCAAGGGGGGCTGCTGAATTTTCATAAAAGTACCTCTGATTGTCTTTATGAAAATTTCATCAAAAATAATGAGGTTGAGCCATTAAGCAATGTTTGTTTATACTAAATAATGATAAGGTTAATAATAATTAATATAATTATAACCCATTTATTTTCAATAACTTAACTGGAAATTATCCAGTTGCATATAAATAAAGAACTTTATCGTCACGCGATTTCATGCAAGATCCCAGAAGTTCGACAGTCTTCCTTCTTGAAAGGGCGGCCTTCAAATAAAAGTAAAATGCAAAATGGCTCGAATATTTAAGCTTAATATTGAGCGATGAAAGAAAATGTGACGTTATTAACCAATAGGATTTTCAATGGATCAGCAGAATCACTATGAAGACGAATTCTTAAAAATAGATAGGACAAAATCCTCGCCCATCGTTTACTTTCAAAATACAACACATCAGTTTTCAATATCCCATCCCGAAAGCCGAGTACTTCAGTGTCTACTTGAACAAAGAGAGACTGTCTCAAAAGCTACACTTCTTGAAGCGGGTTGGGGACGATCCGAGCACCTAAGTGAAAACTCACTACCCGTTGCAATTTCTCGGCTCAGAAAAATACTCAAAATTGCCAATGCTGATATCATCAACACCCCGAGAGTTGGCTACAAAATAGAGTTTTCTTCCGTAAGCTCTGAGACGATAGCGACACCCAATGATTTGTCCTTAGAAGCATCCGCCACCCACTTACGAGCAATCAATATAAAGCGAACACTCTTTAATATTGGCATCATTCTAATGGCAGGAGGCCTAATACTATTATGGGTTAATACTTTAGGCAGTTGGGTTTATGTATCGTGCAACAAGCAAGACGAAAAGGAAGTCTGTCAAATTGGAGGGATAATCTATGAAATCAACCTTAAGTAAATCAATAATAACAGGCATCCTGTTAACTTTTTGTCTCTCTCTCTTGATTGTTCTTTATGGCTTTGTCAATTCTCTTTTTTGCTCATATCAACTCAAGATAACGCACTCACCAACAAATCAAATTGACTTAAGTTGTCGAGTTGGGAAAGTTAGCGTTTTGCACACAGAAGAATCTCATACAGAGAATACGGTTGCCCTATGGAGGATATCCGCAAGGCAGTTATTATTCGGTAATCAGCTCATTTTTCTCATCTGGGACCGAGAAAGGATTGGGGGGCCATTAACCGCCAGTACTGCCGACATTGACGACTACAACTATTCAGTTAAAGATTTCAATACACTATTTTACTTTGTGAAACGAACCGATAACCAATTGACTATCTTTGAGAAGTTTCCGGAGCACAACGTCTATACGGCCGACCTCAAAGGGAAGTTAGGGCTTATAGAGCCTAATTAATGACAAAAGCTATACGAATGCCTGCTAGCAACATACATTAACGACTCTGTACAGCTCTTGGTCACATTTTCGCACCCTTTCTCCCAAGCCAATGATTAAAGATGGTCGTAATTCTTATGGTAAAGAGGCTAGGCCGAGCAGACAAATAGAGAGACATAATTTATATAATAACCTCGACATAGAACGAACAAAGTGTAAACACCTGATCGCTAGATGGGCTTGTACATGGAGCACATTATGAAAAGGTAGTTTTACACACTGTTTGTTGACCACCTCTTAGGCCCTCCTTTTTAGTTTATTTCAAAATATCACTCTCTAAGTCTTGCTCTATCGATTCCGTTGCCTCAAATAAGGGACTTGCCTTCAACGCCTAGGCCTAGCGGTGAGCTTCGTCGAAAAATTTAGGCAAAAAAGAGGCAGCATCAGCCACCTCTTCGATATCACTACAATTCGATTTTCTTCACCATACCCGCTTCAGCATGGCCTGGAATATTGCAGGCAAACTCAACATTATTGTCGCCGTGGAAGTGCCACAGCAGTTGCTTTGCTTTACCGGGTTTAACGGTTACAGCATTGCCTGAATCATGTTCATGATGGCCCATATTCTTCATCATTTCTCGGTGCTCTAACTGCTCCTTAGCGGAGCCAATCGTGAACTCGTGATCAATTTTACCCACGTTCATTACCACAAATTGAACGACATCATTTGGCTCGATGGTGACTGGCTTCTTAAACTGAACCTTCATGTCATCGGTCAGCAAAACGTGGACAACTTTATCTGGTTTCGCCCCTTTCGCCGGCATACCTACGTCTGACATCCCTTCCATGTTCATCATTGAATGGTCCATATTGCTGTGATCCATTTTGCTATGGTCCATTTCACCGTGCTTCATCGAGCCATGATCCATCTGCGAGTGGTCCATTTGTGCCCATACAGGGGTGACTGCTACTGATAATAAAACGGATAATACTGTCTTTTTCATTTTTGTTTTCCTTCTCGCCTTTAATAGGCTTAGTTTGGGTAACGGCGACCGCTACCCATTGGTATTGATTTAAGAGTTTGAGGTTAGTTTCTGTGCGAGCGCTTTGAGCTCACGCTGTTTCCATAATTTGAAGATGGCAGGCAGCACAAGCAAAGTCAGAAGCAGAGCTGACGCCATACCACCAATCATCGGCGCGGCAATACGCTGCATGACTTCGGAGCCCGTCCCCTCGCCATACATAATTGGAATAAGGCCGATGATGACCGTGAGTACCGTCATCATGACTGGTCGAACTCGAAGCCCTGCACCTTCACGAATCGAATCACTGAGGTCTTGTTGATTTAATGGGAGCCCTTTTTCTTGCGCATCGAGTTTGGTGTAGTGCCACGCTTGGTTGAGGTAGACCAACATGATCACGCCAATCTCAACCGCAACACCAGCAAGCGCAATAAAGCCTACCCCAACGGCAATAGAGAAGTTGTAGCCTAAGAAATGCATCAACCAGAGCCCGCCAACCATGGCAAGGGGTAAAGTCAGCATGATGATCATCACTTCACCCACTCGGCGGAAGCTGAAATAGAGCAGTAACATGATAATGGCAATCGTAATCGGAACGACCACACCCAAGCGCTCTTTAGCTCGCTCCATATATTCATATTGCCCAGACCACGCGAGAGAGTACCCAGCAGGTAAGTTCAGCTCTTGAGCAACCGTGCGTTTTGCTTCTTCAACGTAAGAGCCGAGATCTCGTCCTTCAATGTCAACGAACACCCAGCCGTTCGGGCGTGCATTCTCTGTTTTGATCATCGGTGGACCATCTTCATAACGAATGTCGGCGACATCGGCTAACGCAATACGAGCACCATTTGGCGTCACCAACGGTAGGTTTTGTAGCTTAACCACTGAGTCGCGGTAATCTTGCGGGTAGCGAACATTAATCGGGTAACGCTCCAAACCTTCAATAGTTTCACCCACGTTCATCCCACCTACTGCGGTCGACACCACTTGCTGAACTTCTTTAATGCTCAGGCCATAACGAGCAGCGGCTCTGCGATTGATATCAATGGTAACGTAACGTCCACCAGCCACGCGCTCGGCATAGACAGAAGCTGTACCTGAAATACCATTAAGGACAGGTTCTAGCTCAGAGCCGATTTGTTCGATCACTTTAAGATCCGGCCCAGCTATCTTGATGCCGATTGGCGTTTTGATACCGGTTGCGAGCATGTCGATGCGAGTTTTGATCGGCATGACCCACGCATTGGTTAAACCGGGGAACTGAACCAAGTCGTCAAACTCTTTGCGAAGGGATTCTGTCGTCACACCGTCACGCCACTCTTCTCTTGGTTTAAGCTGAATGACGGTTTCAATCATGGTCAGCGGCGCAGGATCGGTTGCGGTTTCTGCACGACCAATTTTGCCCCATGCAGTTTCTACTTCTGGCACCGTCATGATCAGCTTGTTGGTTTGTTGCAGCAGTTCACGCGCTTTACCTATCGAAATACCGGGGTAAGTGGTCGGCATATACATCAGGTCGCCTTCATCCAACGGCGGGATAAATTCACTGCCCAATTTTGTTGTTGGGTAGTACGCCGATCCCATCAAGGTCATCGCTAATACGATCATACTCTTAGGGTGCTTTAGACTGATGTTGAGTAGCGGCTTGTAGAGTGCAACAAGACCTTTGTTGATTGGGTTCTTGTGCTCGGGTAACACTCGGCCACGAATGAAGTAACCCATCAATACTGGCACTAAGGTGATCGCAAGACCCGCCGATGCCGCCATCGCATACGTCTTAGTAAACGCAAGAGGCGAGAACATCTTCCCTTCTTGCCCTTCTAGTGCAAACACGGGAACAAAGCTTAATGTAATGATCAGTAATGAGAAGAACAGTGGCGCTCCTACCTCCTGCGCGGCATCACCTATCACTTGCCAGCGGTTCTTGTCGTTGAGAGGCGTTCGTTCGATGTGCTTGTGAACGTTCTCGATCATAACGATCGCCCCGTCCACCATTGCGCCAATCGCAATTGCAATACCACCTAAAGACATGATATTGGCATTGATACCTTGCCAATGCATGATGATAAACGCCGATAGAATCCCGACTGGTAAACTCAGAGCAATAACCAATGAAGAACGAATGTGGAACAAGAACAACGCACAGACAATCGCAACAACAATGAACTCTTCCGCCAGTTTCTTCCAAAGGTTTTCTACCGCCGAATCAATCAGAGTGGAGCGATCGTAGGTTGCCACAATCTCAACGCCATCAGGCAAACTACGCTGAAGGTCTGCAAGCTTATCTTTGACCTTGGCAATCACCTCACTGGCGTTTTCACCAAAGCGCATGACGATAACACCACCGACCGCTTCGCCTTCACCATTCAGCTCAGAGATACCACGCCTCATCTGCGGGCCAAGGTTAATGTCGGCAATGTCACCCAATAACAATGGCGTTCCCTGCTTAGTCACCTTCAAAGGCAGTGCTTGAATATCTTCAATACCTGAGAGATAACCCGTTGTGCGCACCATGTGTTCGGCCTCGGCTACTTCGACCACCGATGCACCGCTCTCTTGGTTACCATTTTGGATAGCCATGTTGACTTGCTGCAAGGTCAGGTCATAAGCGCGCAGCTTGGCAGGATCAATTTGCACTTGATATTGCTTCACCATACCGCCAACAGTCGCCACTTCTGAAACGCCTGCGACAGTTTGCAGCTCATACTTTAAGAACCAATCTTGCAAGCTGCGTAGCTCGGCTAAATCATGTTGTCCGGTCTTATCTTGCAACACATAGCTGTAAACCCAGCCCACGCCGGTTGCATCTGGGCCTAACGTTGGTTTGGCGCTCGAAGGCAGTTTTGGTGCGACTTGGCTCAAATATTCCAACACCCTCGAACGTGCCCAGTACATGTCGGTATCATCGTTAAAAATGATGTAAACGTACGAATCGCCAAAGAACGAGTAACCACGCACCGTTTCTGCTCCCGGAACCGCAAGCATGGCAGTGGTGAGCGGATAGGTCACTTGATCTTCCACCACTTGAGGAGCTTGGCCCGGATAGCTGGTTTTGATGATCACCTGAACATCTGACAAGTCAGGGATCGCATCAACAGGCGTGTTTTTTACACTGTAAAGCCCACCAAAGATGAGCGCAAAGGTGGCAAGCAGCACCAAAAATCGGTTACTGATCGACCAACGAATAATGGCATTGATCATTGGCTCGCCTCACTCTGCTCTAGTTGCTTCAACAGGTATTCCGACCCTTGCTTCTCAACAAGAAAACGAACACTCTGTCCTTCTACAAAGTCGCTAAGACTCACCTCATCACCTACAGAGAAGTTCATTTCTCCCGCTGACCAGTTCCACTCCGTGACAGCTTGATGTTGCAAGGTAATCATGCCGAAATCAGCCATCAGCATGGTGATATCACCTTCCACCCACACCGTTGCTTCTATCTGAGATTCACTGACTTTGTAATCGACAATTTCATACTGACCAGAGTCTGACTTTTGCATTTCGAACTCAATCAACTGTCCTTGCTTAAGCGAATCAAACGCAACCTCTTCGGCGACGTTAAAGTTCATCACCATTCCAGGCCACTCCCATTCTGGAACTGGCTGGTGATTGATAGTGAGCATGCGGTGGTCAGCCATCACATCGGTGATCTCGCCTGTTGCCCACGCGGTTTCTGTTGGCGCTTCAACACCATTGATTCGTGATAGGTCAGCCGATTGGCTCGATTCAGAGTCCAACATAAAGTGCGCAGAAGTCACCACTTTCTGCCCATCAGAAAGCCCCTGAAGCACTTCGATTTTGTCAGCGGCTTCTCGGCCAACTTCGATGCGAGCAGAGCGATATTTGCCTTCACCTTCCGCCAAGACAACGCGAGTCATGCCACCGGAACGAATCACCGCAGAGCGAGGAATCGTCAGCACTTGGTCGCTAGTAACGGGGTTCAGCGAAACGTTGGCGAACATATTCGGTTTAAGTTGACCTTGTGGGTTTTCAAAACGTAAACGGACACGCAATGTTCGCGTATTGGGATCTAAAATCGGGTAAACGTAGTCCACTTCCCCTTTCCATTCGCCACCAGGTAGCGCATCCAAGGTCATTGATGCTTGGCTGCCTTGTTTGATCCAGTGAGATTGACGCTCAAACACTTCCGCATCGACCCATACTTCATCCAACGGCCCCGCACTGATCACCGCTTGTGCTGGCGATAGGTAGCCACCTTCACGAATGTTCAAGCTAGCAATCACACCATCAGCTGGTGCTTTGACCTCAATCGTTTGAGACGCTTTCCCCGAACGTGCAATGGCTTTAATTTGGCTACGATCGACACCTAATGTCAGTAATCGATCCGTTGCGCCTTTGATCATCCCTTGTCGTTTGGTTTTGTAGGCACTGATCAGCTCTTCTTGCGCTTTAACCAATTCAGGCGAGTAAAGCGTGAAAAGCACTTCGCCCTGTTTAACCTTTTCACCTACTGCATTGATGTAGAGCTTTTCTACCCAACCCGATACTCGCACGTTGGTTTGCCACAACTGGCTTTCATCAAAGGCAACGTAACCCACGGTTTCAATTCGAGGAGAAAGCACCGCATGTTCCGCCATGGCTGTTTTCACCCCAAGGTTATTTTCAACAGCAGGGTCAATTCTTACGGTTCCGGGTTTGTCATTGGCGCCATTTAAGTCATCGGCATAGACTGGGATAAGGTCCATCCCCATTGGTGATTTGCCCGGTTTATCTCGCTGATAATTGGGGTCCATGGGAGCGACCCAATACAATGGTTCATCACTGGCTGGAGCGTCACTGGCTACTCCGTCATTGGTTAGAGGCATCGAATGGTTCATATCAGCAAGATAATGGTTTGCCCCAAATCCAACGATTCCACCACCCATGACAGCACCAACGATTAACGCAACAGCCGCGACTTTAAATGTACTCATTTTGAATTCCCTTTATTCTTGTTGTATTGAGCGGAAGGAGCCGATACTTGGTATTCAAACCCTCCAAGCAGAGATGCAAGCTTGCTGTTGGTCTGATTTAGATCGGTGATAAGGCGTGCGAGTTCGACTTTTAGTGCCAGTTCGTCAGTCGATGCGGTGATCACATCGCCAAACTGCGCAGTGTTGTTTTGATAGCCACGTTCAACTGCTTCAATACGTGCTGTCATTTGAGGTAGCAACCGCAGCTGATAACGTTCAATACGTTCCTTTAGGTTCGTTCTGTCGATCATCAGGGCATTAACCTGCGCATTCATCTGAGCGAGTAAGGTGTCTTTTTGATACTGTGCTGCGCCCACTTGATATTGAGCTGCCGAGACATTTTTATCTTGGCGGTTATCGGTGAACAGGGGGATGTCCATCGTTAGATACGCACTCAACAAATCCGAAGCCGGTTCTCCCATCATGTTGTTCGCTTGACGATGGGCGTACATCACTTCTACACCAACTTGAGGCGTGTACGCTTGCTCAGCGACTTCGACCTGAGTACGACTCGCGGCAATATTGGACTCAGCGATTTGAGCCATTGGATGCTGATTCAACAAGGTATAGAACTGTTGTGAGCCATCGTTCGATTGCAAAATGCCGTCTAGATGCGACCAACTAAGCTGATAGCTGGCATCAATATCTGGGTTTGAGTCGAGCCATTGTGAACCGAGCCATTCAGACAATTGCGCCTTAGCTCGATGCTGCATTTGTTGATTGGACTGATACTTTTCATCCAGCTTATTGCGCTGCAATTGAACGTTCAGCAAGTCTTGCGCTTCACTCTTACCAATCGAATAGTTGGTTTGAGCATATCGCTCCATCTCTGTCATTAGACGTTGATTGTCTTGAATGACACTTGCCGCATAGCGAAGGTAGCCGAGCTCCAACCATTGCTGAGTGATGGCATTAGCAACGTCACGTTCTCGCACTTGGATTTGATAGGACACACCATCAGCCTGTTGGTTGGCTTTGCGCTGATTCAATGCCAAAGTCGAACCACGCTCAAACTGCTGCATCAAACCCACCGACAAGTTGGTCATTGGGTCTTCATCCAACTTGAACGAGTCGGTCGGTAAGCCACCGAAACCCACTTTGATCTTGGGATCCATTAAGGTTGCACTCGCTGCCCCTCGCTGACGCATAGCTTGGGATTGCGCAGCGTATTGTGCACGGCTGGTGTCACTGTCTAGCGCCAACTCAATCAACGCATTTAGCTGCTTGGTTGATGCCGCAGCAGTGGTCACAGAAACTTGATCTTCTGCGTACGAGATTAGAGGCATTGCAGAAACAATAGCTGCAATACTCAAAGGCAAGGTTTTCATGAGACCAAGCCCGTTTAATTCAATATTCACGATGTTTATCCACGAATAAAAGATATGGACACACCTCAAACGCAGATCTGTCCTGATCAGGGTTTGAGAGCTAACAATGAGGGTATTGAATTAAGCTGAGGGCGGGCGAAGTAAGGTTTGAATACGTGTAACAGGGGCACCAATCGTATCGGATTGATGTAAGGCTAACGAAAACGAAAGGGAATGCGGCGCATCAACATCGCTCGTAGGATAAGAGGTACTTGAACAAACGGAGATGCAACAGGTGTCGACACTAGAGCTGGAATCACTACAGTGACTACTTTCCATTACGTTGTGAGCAGCCAAATCGACCGTTGGGTGACTCTCTGAATGACAGTTGGTAGCCTTGTGATCCGAATGGGCGTCGCTCGAGAGTTCACGATACTCAGCCACATGATGATGCTGATGACTATCGCGTTCATCGGAAGCCATTGAGTAAGAAGGTGCATTATTCATCGCCATCATTGGCATACTCGACACATAGCTAGACATCAGCATCGCAAAGAGGCTGAATATTGCAATCCATATGTTTTTGTGAGAATGAATCATAACTTACCTTCTAATGAAGCTTTAAGTATAGACCTTACCCTTAGGGAAAGGTCAACACGTAAAACCATCGAATATTCAAAGCCCTTAACCTCTCTAAGAACAATAGATGCTCTGTATTGGCGAACTTTTCAGCCCGCCAATAATGCGCTGGTTTCACTCCCTATTCGAGCTCTAACGTTCGTTGAATTCCCGCTTCCAAAGCAAAGTCCTCATCATGGGAGACCAATAAGAAGCCTCCCTGATAATCCGATAAGGCCGATGCCAATAGAATTTTCGACTCCAAATCGAGGTGGTTATCCGGTTCATCTAACAGCAGCAATGGTTTTTCGGTTTGATGGCTAACAATCAACATCGCCAACTTCATCTTTTCTCCACCACTCAGCGTTTGTACGAGTTTAAACACCTTGTCGCTTCGAAACCCAATTCCTGCCAACAACGTTCTGGCATCACTTTCTATGAGACCCACACAGGCATTCATAAGGTTATCCAGCAATGTCTGCTCATGAATTACCACACTGAAATGCTGGTCAAGATAATAGACCGGACAGTTAATCTGAAGCTGCCCACTCAACGGGGAATATTGTCCATTAACAACTTTCAGTAAGGTGGATTTTCCGCAGCCATTGAGGCCGGTTAAGTGCACTTTATCGTTCGCCCGAACTTGCAAGGCAATGGGTGCTTGAATGCCAAATGGCAGCACAACCGATTCTAGATTGAGCACTTGATGTTTCTGTTCTGAGCCTTGAGATAAATAAAACTTTTGCGGCTTTATTTGCTCAAGTTGACTGCTCAAGGCTTGCTGCTTTTGGTCTAACAAATTGCGCCGTAAGGTCGTATTTTTATTGCGATTGGAAACACTGTCTTCCGCACTCTCTTTCATGCCGTCCAATAACATCTTAGGCTGACTGCCATCCTTACGAATCTTATTGCCTTGAGCGGCTCTTTGCTCTGCTTTCTCGCGGTTTTTCTGTTGCTGTATCTCTAGGTGTTTGGTTTGCTTAACCACCTGATTTAGCTGTCGATCCAGCGCTTGTGTTTCGGCTTGCTTACGAGCGTGGTAGTCATCATAGTTGCCCCCATAAACACGTAAGCCAAGGCTCGATAACTCCCAGATCTCGTCCATTTCTCGGAGCAATTCACGATCATGACTGATCAGTAATATGTGTCCACCAAACTCATGCATAGAGTGTTTGAGCCACTGTTTAGCTCTTCGATCTAAGTGATTTGATGGCTCATCGAGAATCAGCAACTCATGGTCCCCTGAAAATAGCTGCCAAAGCTGAAGCCGAGCTTGTTGACCACCACTCAATTGATTGCAGTCCATGAAGGGATCACACGGCAAGTTCAACTCAATTAACGCCCTCTTAAGCTGTGGCTCTGCATCCCAGTTATCACCAACCACATCAAACCAATGTTGAGAAACATCTCCTGATTCAATGTGATTAAGAGCATCGAGCAAATCCGCTTGGCCGAGAAACTCAGCGATGTTCTGCTGACCAAAAGAGACTGCCTGCTGATGATAAGTGGCGCAAGAATGCAACTTGGAGATGGAACCACTGCTGGGCTGAATTTGGCCTGAGATAATCGAAGCAAGAACAGACTTACCTGCCCCATTTCGACCGACAACTCCAACTCGCTTTTGGTTCATCGAGAACGTTAGGTGATCAAAAAGAGTGTCACCATTATCGAATTGGTAACTGATGTTATTCGCATAAAATTTTGGCATAAATTGCCTCCTGTATGACAGGGACAACAGCCGTAGCAACACATGAAAGAAACAACGAATAGATCAATGCACACAAACCCAAGTCGGGTGGTTTCTTTGAGGTGCAATGAATTGGTAGTGAGCTACGCCTACTAACCCTGTAAATCCAAATAAAGTTGATGGTATGGATGACAGGTTTAGTGCTTCATATTGGCGTAAACTCCTAAAGAAATGATGCGGTGAGTATAGCGGTTTTCATCTGTGGCTAACAAGGGGGAGTGGTCACAATTCATTCAACTTGTTATCTAGACAATATTCCACTGAACACAACTTTGTTCATCCTTAGCAAGAATAAGTACAATAAGAATATGTTATTTAAAGAGTTGGACGACTCATGTCACTCAAAGAAATCCTTCAAATAGGTAATGTGCGCAATTTCCTGATTTTTCGTAGCAGTTACTTTGCTCGCTTTTACTACCCTGTTTTCACGCTACTCTATTTGGATTACGGCCTAACCCTTTCTCAGTTCGCCATGCTGAATGTGGTTTGGGCTGCCACCATTGTACTTGCCGAAGTCCCATCGGGCGCATTTGCTGACACTCTGGGGCGCAAGAAATTGGTCGTACTTTCATCCATCGTAATGTTTATTGAAATTGCGATGATCGCCTTTGTGCCCACCGGAAACCTCGACCTTGTCTTCTTCGTATTTCTCATCAACCGAGTCTTGAGTGGTTTAGCCATGGCACTGGCCAGTGGCGCCGATGAAGCGCTCGCTTACGACACCTTGAAAGATCAGGGCAAAGAAGATTTATGGCCACGTATCTTGCAGATTCAGCTTCGCCTCTCTTCTGGTATCGGTATCTTTGTTACTCTGCTCGGTGCTGCAATGTATGATGTGAACTTTATGGCAAACGTCTTCCATTTACTTGGTTTTGCTGAACCAGAAACCACCCAAGACATCATGCGCATTCCGGTTTACGCCACTTTGCTAGTCGCTTTGGTCGCCATGTATGCCGCGTTCAGCATGAGAGAAGAGAAGAAAACCTTGCCGAGTGATGGTGGTAAACTTGCCACCACAATGGCGAGCCTAAAGTTGACCTTAGAAACGGGCAAGTGGGTCACGTCGACACCGTACGTACTGTTTATTCTGCTTTACTACAGCTTGTTTGAGCACACATCACGCATGTTTTTGACCATGAATAGCCAATACTATAGTGCGATTAACATTCCGATCATTTACTTCGGCATGATTGGGGCAGGCGTAAGCGGGCTAAAGATTCTACTGGCTGGTCAGAGCCGCCGCTTAGCTGAGTCTGTCGCACCCAAACCGTTTATCTTGATGATGGGGCTGGCGAGCATAGCAACCTACTATTGGATTAGCTTGGGTTGGTCTATTTATGGCGTGATCCCAGCATTGGTGCTGATTTTTATCATCATGACAATGAACATTTTCATCAGCTACCACCTGAATAGAAAAACCGAATCGCACAACCGAGCGACGGTGCTGAGCTTCAAGGGACTGATGTTTAACTTAGGCTATGGTTCGATTGGTATGCTGTATGCCTACTACTACAAACTGCTCTCACAGAACTACACCGAAGAACAGATCGCCGAGCACATTGACTTTATTGCTTCGCTGTCATCATTTGTTTATTACTTTGCGTTTTTGTTTATTGCTATCAGTATGGCTTTCTACGTCAAAGATAAGAAGCAACCCATCTTTTAAGTCTCTCGTTTAAATGGCCCCAAAAACAAAAAGGCGAACGGTTAAGTTCGCCTTCCTGCTTATGATTCGATTTTTAAGCGCTCAGTATTATGCCAACTGGACGACAATTTCATTCACCACAGGGACGACTGAAAGCACGAGCAAGCCTGACATAATGTAGTTGAACACCATTCGACTCTTACTGCTCTTGAGGATATTTTTCAGCACTGAACCGAACATCAGCCATACCCCTACACATGGGAACGATACGATGAAAAAGGTCGTGGCAATCATCATATTCTGACTGAGAAAGCTGTCTCCAACGGTGGTGAAAGCCGCGATAGCACCCGTTGCAACCACCCAAGCTTTACCATTTACCCACTGAAACAATGCGCCTTTCATAAAGGTCAGAGGCTTTTGTTGCTGGCTAGATTCCACCTCCCCTGCCGAACGGGCAATGAGCCAAGCAAGGTAGAGTAAATAAAGGACACCGACACACTTAATCACGAAGTGTAAGCTAGGAAAGAGCTCAAAGAGCTGAGCGAAGCCCATCCCAACGAGCAACAGCATGATGGTAAAGCCAACACAGATGCCCGTGAGTAGCGGTAAGCTCTTCTTAACGCCAAAGTTAACGCCGGATGTCATGACCATAATATTGTTTGGACCAGGGGTCACCGACGATGACACGGCAAACAACGCAACAGCGAAAAGGTATTCCATGTAGCTATCCTTACTCTTATTCTCCTTGTAGACATTACATGGTGACTGGCTATAAATTAATCAACCTTTCCTATCAATTATTCAAAATAGATTCAGTAAAAGGATGGACATCAAGCTACCGACTAAGAAGCTTGGCGTATGGAAACTGACTCTTTGACTGCTGTAATACTCTCTTTGAATCTCTTCTTGGTAGCTTTTTGTCGCCAATTCCTTGATGTAGTTGTTTTGCATAATGTGCTCTCCTTGTTTCTACCGGAAACGTTTTGATGGGAAAAGCTTAGAACCTCAAGTTAAGTTGAGGTCAACGGCAAAATCAGAAAAACGACAAAATTAATTTTGTTGTTGACCTCTACCTAGGTTGAGGTTTTAGCCTCTGTTCATTCCCAATTACACATATCTCGCACAACATAAATGGAAATGAACATGACAAAAATTGCGATTATTTACTTCAGTCAAACAGGCGTCACGAATCAACTAGCCCAAGCGATGGCCACCAGCATTGAACAGCAAGGTGAATTCGAGATTTTCTCTCACCAAATCTCAGGCAAAGAGATCCTCGAGGGCCGTTTCATCAATTCAGAATTATTTTCCACCCTCTCCGAGTGCCAAGCAATTATCTTTGGATCGCCTACCTATATGGGTAACGTATCTGCTCAGTTCAAAGCCTTTGCCGATGCCAGCAGCGAAACATGGGGCGCGCAACAATGGGCAGGAAAGATCGCGGCAGGCTTTACCAGTGGTGGATCTCCTAATGGCGATCAATCATGCACTCTGCAATACATGCAAACTCTCGCGAGCCAACATGGCATGCTTTGGGTCGGATTAGATGCCATTAGCAATTCCGGCGAACAAGGTCTTAACCGATTGGGTTCGCAAGTTGGCGTTGTGGCGCAGGACCTTGAGGGTTCTCTTCACCCGTCTGACCGAGCGACCGCAGAATACCTTGGCCAGCGCGTTGCTTTACTCGCCGAACGCTTAAGCACCGCCTCTGCAAAATAGTTACGGTTTGACTGAAAGCGAATCGGTTTACTTCGGTTTCGCTTGGCGTATGATAGCGGCTCCAAACAAGAATGATGAGAACGAGAATGAATGCGAAATTCACACAGATGATCCCAGTTGGCGTCCGCTTTATGCTGCTGTCGGCGTTAGGTTTTGCCCTAATGTCTGCCTGTGTGAAATACGTGAGCGAGTACGGCATCCCTCTGTTTGAGATTGTTGCGGCTCGTGCGTTGGTCTCTCTCATCATCAGTTATATCGACATCAAGCGTAAACGTCTGTCTGTTTGGGGTAACAACAAACCTCTGCTTATGGTCCGAGGCGTTGTTGGTACACTCGCACTGATGTGTGTGTACTACTCTGTCACTACTTTGCCTTTGGCCGAAGCCACCATTTTGCAATACGTTCACCCTGTGTTTACTGCCCTACTTGGCGTGCTGTTCCTAAAAGAACGTATTCAGGGTGCAACGATGATTTGTATCGCTCTCTGTTTGGTTGGACTTGGCTTTATGGTTCAACCAAGTCTTGCAAATTCGACGACCCAAGCATTACCTATATTCAGCGTCACCATGGCTTTGATTGGCGCACTGGGCAGTTCCATCGCTTATGTGATTGTGCGTAAGCTGAGCCAAACAGAAGACAGCTCAGTGATCATCTTTTACTTCCCACTGGTGGCCTTGCCAACGTCTGTCGCACTGATGTGGAATGACTTTGTTGTGCCGAGCTTGACCCTGACCTTTATGTTGGTACTTGTCGGTATCTTCACTCAGATTGGCCAATACGGTCTAACCAAAGCGATGCAAACCCAAGCTGCGGGCAAGGCCTCGGCTTACTCTTACGTTCAAATCGTCTTTTCGGCTCTGCTTGGGGTCGTGTTGTTCAACGAGATCCCTTCGGTTTGGACTTACATCGGCGGCAGCTTAATTGTCACTGGTGCGTTGATTAACGTATTTGGCAAAAAGTTACTGCCTAAACGCACCAGCGAAGCAAAGTCATCTTAGTGAGAATCAGCTAAGGCGAGCTTTGATTTCTTTCGCCATTGAGAAACCAATTTCGGTGCTAGGGCGCACATCATATTCGCACCAATGATCAAGCCAAGCCCTAGCCACTGAAAGGCGTGGTATGTTTGGTCGAAAAAGCACAATTGCCAAATCGCGGTAAAAATCAGATTGGTGAAAATCAGTGGCGCAAGCTGCGAGTTTGATTGGGCCAATTTGTACGCCTTAGCCCTAAATACTTGGGTGTTGATGATGAACATCGCAAGTAACACAACTGCCCCAATTAACCATTCTATTCTTACATCTGACGAGACCATCACTTGCGGGCCGCTCACTAGATTGAACATGACAATCGGCACGATAATCAGAGTGGCAAAAACAAAAGTCCAAAAGTTGATTTCAAAGGCATTGAGATCCGTTTTGCTCGCTCGATACAAACTCAACTGGGACCCTGCATTGAGCATTCCTGCGCACAGCCCAACCAAGAGTTCAGGCCGAAATTCAAAGCCCGAGATATCCCCAGCTAACAGAATCACGCCTAAAAAGGTTAAACCAAGGCCAAGCATATTCAATCGGCTGACTCTGACTGAAAAGATTAGCTTTTCTAACAAAGGGATAAACAGTGGTCCCGTGCTAAACAGCACCACACTTTCTACCAAGCTCAGATGCTGTAAGGCATAGATAAAACAGACTTGGCACAAGCCAATACATAGTGCCCGCACCCAGAGCGGCTTGAGTAATGAGCGTTGTGGAAGACGCATTTTTTTCAAACCCAACACTGCAAATAAAATAAGTGCAGGCGTTAAAAAACGTAATAAACTGAGCAGTGTGCCGTCTAGATACTGAGTAAGATACTTGGAAAAAAGACCGGTTAATGACAAACTGAAAGTAGACGACAACATGAACAACACTGGGTACAACTGATTAGGCATAATTCCTCCCTTGTTGGCCCAAAGTGTAGTGGTTCAATTGGCAAACGAATAACGCGTAAAATTGACAGATTATGTAAGAAAAACTAACAGATGAAAAAATACGCTCCGCTTAAGTCTCTCTACTCTTTTGTTGCTGTTGCTGAAACAGGCAGCATGACAGAGGCAGCCAACCAACTGAGTGTCAGCCACTCGGCCGTCAGCCAAGCGATCAAATCCTTGGAGCAGCAGTTAGGACAAGCGTTATTCCAACGTGTCGGCCGCAATGTCACGCTCAATGCCAATGGCCGAAAATACTACAAGCAAGTCGCCCCTGCCTTAGAGAAGATCGTTCAGGCGACCCAATCCATGATTGAAGAACAACACAGTCACCGTCTCACACTTAATATGGTTAACTCGTTGGCGATGCATTGGTGGATTCCTAGGGTGAACCAAATCAATCAATTTGCTCCGCAGTTAGATGTGCGTATTTCTACCTTAACCGGCAGCTTTACCATGGAGTCAGAAGGGGTCGATGTGGCGATCATTCACGGTAAAACCGACCAGTGGCAAGACTACTATTGCGAGCGATTAGCCCAAGACGAATTGATCATGGTCGCCAGCCCTGAACTGGTTGATGACAATACAACACCACAATCGCTGCTCGCTCAATATCCAGCGATCATTGCCGCCAATGATAGGCGCAAGCATGACTGGCAAGTATGGTGCTCCCATTATCAACTCGATGTACCCGACTCTGCCCACAACCTTAGCTTTTCAGCGTCCGTACAAGCGGTACAGGCTGCTACGCGAAAGCTTGGGGTCTTTGTTACTCATCGCCAATTTATTCGTGACGATGTCGAACACGGGATGCTTGTAGAAGTGGGCGATGCGGTGATTAATCCGCACCAAGATTTCTATTTTGCTTGTGCGCCTGACAAGTTAAAGAATGAGAATATCCTCTTGCTGCGCAGTTGGTTAAGAAGTGAGTTTAGCGGCTGATAGCAGCGCGTAAGACAGGCACAAAAAAGCCCAGCGAAGTTGAAGTCGCTAGGCTTTTCATATTTGAGTGAAACAAAGATTACTTCGTAATGAAGATCTGCTCTGTTTCTAGTGATGTCATTGCGCGAACTTGGCGCCAAACGTAGTAGAAGATACCCATCATCATTACCAAGCTTGGAATCGCAATCATTGGGTAGCTGTAGAGCGTCAGTTTGCCGAGCTCTTCGTTAAACTCCGCGGTACCTGCTGGACTGGTGACAATCCACGTCGCCAAGAAATAGTTCATCGCTGAAGAAAATGCGAATGTGCTAGCGAACAAGTAGTTGGTGTTCATCAGGCAACGCTCAAAACGCTCTGGGTTGCCCTTCTCTTTCAAACGCTCTTCAATCAGTGGCATGTTAAGCAGTGCTGGCGTGAAAATCACTTTTTGCACAAATGGGTAACGAGTGAACGTTGAGCCAAGAACCGCTAAACCAATCAGGCCCGGAATCAACGCTTCTTTCAGCGCCAACCAACGCGTATCAAGCTCAAGCAGGCCGATACCACCCGTCAGCAATACGCTGATAAAGCCAAGGGCTGCGATGAAGTTAAACTTCTTGTTTCGGATTAGTTCCATGCCGCCAAAAGCGAGAGGGAATGCTAGCGCAACAATCAGCGCAAGCCCTGTTCCGAGATGCTCTTCTCCACTGAATTTCATCAAAATAAATGACGGGAGGAAAACGTTGAAAATAATCTCGAACAAAGGGTTCGACTTTTTGTTTGCCGTGTTGCTCATAATATCTAGTGCACTATTTTTAAAATCTGTGGGGGATTGTTCCCTGATGACGCCAAGATGTAAAGCCTTAAACGTTACCAATGCGTTCATGCTGTGTAACGAGTTATTAAAATGCAAAAGCCCTCAAGCTAATTCAGCCAAGGGCTTAGGTCTATTTTGCTAACTGGGCCACTTTCTTTAAGAAACTGTCTCGCAGATGTTCTTGGTCATACTCTAGATGATAGGTATTATGAAAGCCGACTTTCAATTCTACCCCATTCCCTCGCATATAGACGTTGTAACCGTCATAATCAGAGAACGCTTCTACACCTTCATAGATTTTGCCGTGTTCGGTCGGTGAGCCATTCGTCATGACCGATTCATACGCTTGCAAGATTTTACCTGGGTCGAGTTCATTTTTCATACGCCACCTTCCTTAGTCTTACCCATTAAGTATGAGCAATAGGTGGCTATTTCGCTAACTCGACCCTTGCGTTAAATCAAACCAAAAGCAGTTAACTTTCTCGGACAACTTCAGCCAGTGTCGTTAGCCTTTGTAAGCTGTTCTTAACGTATGGATTTTCAGTATCCCAAGCATAACCCGCTAAGATCGAGCTGATCATCTGCTTGATGCGAAGGTTAGGATTTTGATAGAAAATTACGTCTTGAAGCATGCCGTTATACCAACCTTCGACATAGGTTCTAAACGTATTTACGCCAACCATTAGCGGCTGTGCGTATTCTTGCTGCCAATCAACCTGTTCGCCATTGAGCTGGCGCACAACACAGTCAGCCGCATATTGCGCTGACTTCATGGCAATCGTCACACCAGAAGAGAAAACAGGATCAAGAAACTCACCCGCATTACCTAGCAACGCATAATGTTTGGTCGCCAATTGCTTAACGTTCGCCGAATAGCCGCCTAGTTCGCCGGCTTGATTTGGGTACTCAGAGTCAGCAAGAAGCGTTGCCAAGCCAGGCTCTTCACTCGCCAACTGTTTTAGGGCAGCAATCTTATCTTGTGGGTAGTTTTCAAAAAACGATGGCTCACCGACCACACCAAACGAGCAAACACCATTCGAGAATGGGATTAACCAATACCACACATCATGGTTGTCTGGGTGAACAGAGATCAGGATCTTATTGCGATCGTATTCGATTTTTGACTCATCAATATTATCGACAATGTGAGTGAAAATCGCTTTACGTGGCGGCAGACAAGATGGCTCTTCTAAATCGAGCATGCGAGGAAGTACACGACCAAAGCCGCTCGCATCAAGCACATAATCGGCTTCAATTTGGTACGGATTGCCGTGTTGATCGTTGACAGTTAACAAAGAGCGTTCGCCTACAAACTCTAGCTCTAGCAACTCATGTTGATAGCGAATCTCTACGCCTTGATCTGCTGCGCTATCTGCCAGCACTTTATCGAAGTTACCGCGCTGAACCTGGTAGGTCGTGCCTGGGCCTGATGTAAACTTATCAGTGAAATCGAACTGCGTATAAACGCCATTTCTTCTAAAGGCCGCGCCGTCTTTGTATTGGAAATCGGCATTCTTAACCGCTTCAAGCATGCCCGCTTGTTCCACCACTTCCATACAAGCCGGCAGTAAGCTTTCACCAATAGAGAAGCGAGGGAATTGCGCTTTTTCAATCGCAATCACCTGGATGTTTTGCGCATGGAGCAGCGCAGAGACAGTCGATCCTGATGGGCCAGCGCCCACCACTAATACTTGCGTATTTTCTTTATGCATAACGAAACTTCAAATCGGTTCGGTCAATGACCGTTATTGTGCTTTTAGTTTTAATAATGTGTGGCCCAGACCAATGTTGTCTGTTCTTTCTTCAACCACCAGCCCCGCTTCAGCGACAATCTCTAAGAAGTCATCACTACGGTAGAAGCGGCTGTTCCCGTTGGCCAAACAGGTAAAGTAAAGCGAAGTGGCATTCAAGCTGTATGAGGCCGCTTCGTATTTCTGCGCATCCCAGAAAAGCTCTAGAACATACACTGAATCGCCTTCACGCAGCTGATTCTTAACGCGTTTAAGAATGCTCAAGATTTCCATTGGCGAGAAACAGTCGAGGAATTGGCTCATCCACCAAACATCGGCATGTTCAGGAAGGGTTTGTGCTTTGTCGAGCATATTGGCTGGAAATGGCGTCACACGATGATCGTGACCTTGCGCTTTCGCGTTCTCCATTGCCATCTCTAATTGCTGAGGCAGATCAACAATGGTGATGTTCACATCGGCATCGTGGTGACAACATTGCATTGCCCACTTACCGGTATTACCACCAATATCGACTAAGGTTTTCGGTTTAGATTTAAACACTTCTGCTAATAGGATCGGGAAAGAACGATCCGAATAGAAATGGTCAAATTTAAACCAGCTCTCTTTTGCTTGCTTCGGCAACTGAGATAAGCCTTGGTAAATGGTTTCCCACTCCCCCAGCTCTTTCAGGCCTGCCGGTTTGCCTTCTACGATAGATTCGGTCAAGTGCATCATGGCGGCGTAACAAACGTCAGCTGTGAAATCCATGTTTGCATTGGTCATTCCATCGTAAAGAATAAAGAAACCTAGGTTACTCAGTGAATAGTTAGGTTTTTCCCACAAAACAATATCGGCACTGATCGCCATATCGAGCAGTACTTTCACTCCATATTCCGACACTTCCGTCTGCTGGGCGATGTGCTCTGCTGTCATGCCCTTTGAGCCCGTTTGGTCAAGTGCTTTCAGCACACCTAAATCACGCAGCGTTCTGGCGGTGTGGAAGACAATCGGAGCAAATGAAAGCTTCTGAGCTTCCGTTTTTGCTTCTAAGGCATTAAATCGATCTTTGTTTTTATCTAACACGAAAAACCTAACTATTTATTTCATTTATTTACTGAGACGTCGCTTGTAATGAAAGCTGACGCTGAATATCAACGTTGAGGTTATTCACCCAACGGTTGTAGTTACGATGGATTTTGCCATCTTCTGCTTTCAAATTATCTGAGTTGAGATAAATAATTGAGTAAAATTTTGCGCTATAAGGGATTTTCACCTCTGCGTAGTGTGAGCGAACGTTGATTTTTGCATTTAACTCTTGGTCATTCACTTCTTCGACAATCCAGCCACGATTTGTTGCTGCTTGCATAATCGCCATCTTCACTTGTTTGCTTTGAAGATTATATCTAACTGGAGTATCCTCAACGTTCATTACTGGCTGCACACGTCCACAACCAACGAGTAATAAAGTAAGCAGAAATGCGCCGAGTAACTTAATTGGTGACATAGAAGTTATTCCTTATTATTTGGTAAGTCTGTAATAGTATTTCGCTGTAATCACAACAATTCAATCTCTATATGCCAAAACAAGATTTAAAAATGTTATTCAATATCGATGCATGGCTCGCGCATTCTAACGGATTCTCGATGTCTCAAGATTGGGAAAGTTGGGCAAATACTTTACATTGGCCCGAAGAAACCCAATTAATCACCTCTGCCATCCCCCCAATGATGCGACGTCGAATGAGTAACCTGTCCAAATTGGCCGTGCAAACCTCGGTTGAATTACTCAATGAGCATGACGTGGACTACCTAGTGTTTGCTAGCCGTCACGGTGAACTTCACCGCAGCGCAGCGTTGCTCGAAGATATTTTAAAGGGTGAAGAAGCGTCACCGATGGCGTTTTCTCAGTCAGTGCATAACACGGCGGCCGGCCTTGCGACTATCGCTACTAAAAAAGCGATCCCCCTAACTTCCATTGCTGCCGGCGACAACACCTTTCAAAGTGCCATTCTCGATGCCTGGCTGTATCTCGACAGTCACCCAGACCACAAAGTGTTAGTGATTGATTTTGATGAACCTTTGCCGGAATGCTATCAAGAATTTGAAGTTCAAGATTACCGCGGCTATGCGTTAGGATTGGTACTCTCCGCTGGCGATGATTTATCCGTCGAAGCGCTGTCTCCAGTCAAGGATTCAGATAGCTCGCTACCTCAAGGATTGGCGTTTATTCGCCAGTTTGTATCTCAGGCCTCCTCGTGGGAAGTCCACTCTCCACGTCAATCGTGGCGCTGGACACGTTGATGAATAAACTCAATCAATATTGGCGCGTGGTCGCAACCGGATTTTGTTTTGCTGTTTTCGGCCTAGGTGGGCTTGTACTGAGCTTTATTGTTGTCCCACTCACCAAATTATTTACCGCAGAGCAAACCGAAGCCGAATATAAAGTACAACGTTCAATACAACGCTCATTTGATCTATTTTGCCGTTTAATGAAGTTCACAGGTGCCATTGACTACAAAATAGTGGGGGCGGAGGTTTTAAAACAAGACCGAAACTGTTTGATCGTCGCAAACCATCCCAGCCTTATTGATTATGTTTTGATTGCCTCACAATTAGAACGTTGCGATTGCTTGGTTAAATCGGCCATTTGGCGAAACCCGTTTATGAAGCATATCGTCAAAGCTGCAGGATATATTCCCAACGAAACCCCAGATGATTTACTCTCTATTTGTGAACAGCGGTTCGAGCAAGGAAATGTACTTCTTGTCTTTCCTGAAGGGACAAGAACCACACCGGGAGTGGAATCAAAATTACAACGTGGTTCGGCTCAAATTGCCGTACGCACAAAGCGCGACTTGCGTCTAGTTCATATTAGTGTCTCTCCGAGCTTTCTCACAAAAGAGACAAAGTGGTATCAAGTTCCCCCAACTAAGCCTTTTTTCCTTGTTGAAGTTAAGGATAAAGTTGAGGTTGAGCCTTTTATCAAGCAAACTACGTCACCAACGATAGCGGCTCGCCGCTTACAACAGCATTTGGCTGAAACACTCTTTCCAGAAAACCAATAGTCACAAGCAGGTCCAAGTGGAAAAACTACACAACGAAATCAAACAACTTATTATTGATGCACTCAATCTAGAAGACTTAACGATTGAAGAAATTGAAACGGACGCACCACTCTTTGGCGACGGTCTCGGTCTAGACTCTATTGATGCTCTAGAATTGGGTTTAGCTATCAAGAAAAAGTACAACATTGTGATTGATGCAGACGACTCAAATACGCGCGAGCACTTTGCTTCAGTAAGCAATCTTGCTAAGTACATTTCTGCTCAAGCTAGTGAATAATTCGTAGGTACTTTCATGACTGATGTAAATAAAGACCAAGTATTTGAACAAGTGAAAAGCGCACTTGAAGAATTGTTTGAAATTGATGCGGCCGATATCGTGCCAGACGCACACCTCTATCAAGACCTTGATCTTGACAGCATTGATGCCGTGGACCTTGTTGTTCATCTTCAAAATGTGACAGGCAAAAAAATCAAACCTGCGGAATTTAGTACCGTGCGTACGGTCGATGACGTAGTCAACGCAGTGACTGAGCTTCTTAAGGAAGCCTAATGCGTCAATTGCTGACAGTTTTGTCTGCAGTTGTTCTGCTCGCCTATCCCTTCGCCATCTATTTTGGCTTAGAGCGATTTGGAACTTCCTTGGTAGGGATCGTTTTGATCTTTGCCTTGGGAGTTCGACTATTCTCCGTTCAACGTTCAAAACTGAAAGAACTCAAATCTGTAGCTCAAGCGAGCGCCCTTGTTGGTATCACGCTTGTGGGCTTAAGTGTGTGGTTTAAACAGCATGGTTGGATGATGTTTTATCCGGTTGTGGTTAATGCCTGCATGTTGGCATTGTTTGCCACCAGCTTAAAACAGCCTCAAACCATAATTGAACGCCTAGCTCGTCTTCAAGAACCCAATTTGCCAGAAAGCGGCGTTGTATACACCCGTCAAGTGACTGCAATTTGGTGTGCATTCTTCACAATCAATGGGCTGATAGCACTCTATACCTGCTTTCAACCTCTAGAAGTTTGGACGCTCTACAACGGGCTAATCAGCTACCTACTCGCCGGCTCTTTATTTGCCATTGAGTGGATCGTGCGACAGTTTATTCGAAAGGATCACTAACTCTTATGAGCTTCGAAGCTTCTTCCTTTGTTTCTTTGCAGCACCTTCTGAGCACACCTCGCTCAGAACGCTCTCCTGTCGCTTTTCATCAAGAACAGAAAATCGACTGGCAGCAATTTCAAAGTGACGTCGCTCAGTTGAGTTCTTATCTGGCGCAGCAAAGCTCGAAAAGAATTGCGCTTTGCTTTAGTGACAGCTACCTATTTTCAGTGGCATTCTTTGCAGCATGCCACGCTGGTAAAGCCTTGGTATTACCGGGCAACTATCAGCCAGAAGCGGTCAAAGAGCTCACCCCTCATTTTGATCTGCTGCTGCATGATAGTGAAATTGCTGTCGCTGAAGGGGTTCAAGCCTACGGTGTTGAATACCAAGATGAACGTTTGGATGTAACGACATTCACATGGTCAGCGCTCGATATAGAACACATCCAACTCACCCTGTTTACTTCTGGCTCTAGCGGCAAAGCCAAAGCGATTGAAAAAAGCCTACTCCAAATCGACCTGGAGCTGCACATTCTTCAGTCTCTATGGGGAGAGCGCCTTGTTGGAGCTCGCATTGAGAGTACGGTTTCTCATCAGCATATTTATGGTTTGCTATTTCGAGTGTTGTGGCCTCTTTGTGCGGCCAGACCTTTTGCCATTCATAACCTCGAGTTTCCAGAGCAGCTCGTTCAACATGCAGACGAAAACACCGCGTTAATCAGTAGCCCAGCGCTGCTGAAAAGGTTAACCGAAGAACACAAGCCAACGCCTTTACGCTGCCTGTTTTCTTCCGGTGGCCCACTGCCAAACAGTGCCGCTTTACACAGTCAGGCTCTGTTTTCACATCTGCCTATTGAAGTGTTTGGCAGTACTGAAACCGGCGGCATTGCGCATCGTCAACAGGTAACAGCGCAAACTCCTTGGCGCTTATTCCCAACGGTGAACGCACAGCTTAACCAAGAAAACTGCTTGCGATTGAACGCACCGCATATTGCAGGAGAAAGCTGGTATCAAACCGCCGATGAGTGTTATTTTCATGATGACGTTTCTTTTGAGCTGAAAGGACGTACAGATCGAGTAGTAAAAGTCGAAGAGAAGCGCATTTCTCTTGTTGAAGTAGAACAACGCTTAGAGCAGCTAGCGTGGATTGAAGAAAGCTGCGTAATCCCAATGATGGAAGGGAACCGATTGTCACTGTGTGCCGTGATTGTGCTTAACTCACACGGGCAGCAGCAGATGACAATTGAAGGTAAAGGGAAGTTTTGGCTTACACTGAGAAAGGAACTGCGCAATTGGTTAGAACCGATCGCTATTCCGAGAAAGTATCGTGTGGTTGACGAGATCCCCTTAAACAGCCAAGGTAAACGTCTTGTCGCCGATATCGAACAGTTATTCCAATAAGATAGAAAAATGGAACAGAGAAAACCCACCATTACCAACGTAGTCGTTGAAGACAATCAGGCTACGTTAACCATGAAAGTCGATGCCAGTATCTTAGACTTTCGTGGTCACTTTACCCATTTCCCTTTGCTTCCGGGTGTGAGTCAAATCGATTGGGCACTGTTTTATGCGATTGAGCATTTAAACACGCCACCTCTTTTTAAAGGTATGGAAGTGATTAAGTTTCAAGAACCGATTCTGCCTAATGCCACGGTAGAATTGTCGTTAGTTTGGGATGATGAGAAGCAAAAGCTGGCATTTAAGTACAGCTCCCAAGCGGCTGACCGCTTAGTGGTTCACTCTTCCGGAAAAATGAAGTTGGGTGAATAACGTGACCACATACCAACCTTGTTTCTTGATCCCTTGTTACAACCACGGCAGCACGATTGCTGACGTGGTTTCGTCGCTACAGCCTTTTTCACTGCCTTTTATTATTGTCGACGATGGTAGCAACCAAGAAACCAAACTAGCCTTAGATGCTGTCGCTCAACTCGATAACGTTAAAGTGGTAACGTTAACTGAGAACCAAGGCAAAGGCGGCGCAGTCATGGCCGGTGTTCGTTTCGCTCACCAGCTTGACTATAGCCATGTGATACAGATTGATGCCGATGGTCAGCACGATATTCAAGCGCTGCCTAAGTTAATTGAAGCCTCTCAAGCTCACCCTGAACATCTTGTGTCTGGGCAACCTATCTACGATGACAGCGTGCCCAAGGCGCGATTGTATGGCCGATATGCGACCCATATTTGGGTTTGGATAGAGACACTCTCCTTTGCCATCAAAGACAGCATGTGTGGCTTTCGTGCCTACCCCGTTGATAAAACCATTGCGGTGTTAAACAAATACGACATCGGCACTCGGATGGATTTCGATATCGAGATTCTTGTGCGCATGTACTGGGAAGGTGTAGAAATCGACTTTGTCGAAACCCGTGTTATCTACCCTGAGGGTGGCATTTCCCATTTCGATGCGTTGTGGGATAACGTCAAGATAAGCTGGATGCACACTCGCCTCTTTTTTGGCATGTTGCCAAGGATCCCAAGCTTACTTAAACGAAATCGCCGCAAAGCCAATAACGCCCATTGGTCTAAGCGTCAAGAGCAAGGAACCATCATCGGTATTAAGCTGATGCTTGCTATTTATAGCCTACTTGGCCGTAAAGCGTTCAACCTTATCCTTAAGCTGGTGATGCGTTATTACCACCTCACAGGCAAAGACGCTAAACAAGCATCAGAGCACTACTTGTCACAGCTGTCGGCTTACGCGGCTCAAAAACAGATCGACCTTCCTCAACCTTTGGATAGCTATCATCATCTGCTCTCTTTTGGCCACACCATGCTCGATAAACTTGCAGCATGGAAAGGCGACTTCAGCGTCGACAACTTAACCATTCACGGGCATGAACAGTTTCAAGTGATGGTCGACAACAACCAAGGCGTTCTATTGTTAGGCTCGCACCTTGGTAATATTGAGCTATGCCGAGCACTTGGCCGTCGACACAAACATATTAAGATTAATGCTCTGGTCTTTACCGAGCACGCAGAACGCTTTAATACCGTGATGAAAGCGGTGAACCCAAGCTCAGACCTCAACTTGATTCAAGTTAGCTCAATGGGGCCAGATACGGCCATTTTATTGCAGCAAAAGATTGAGCAAGGTGAATGGGTTGTGATCGTCGGCGATCGCACCTCCACCAGCAAAGAGAGTCGTTCCGTTTGGGCAGACTTTTTGGGCCAGCCAGCACCTTTCCCACAAGGGCCATTTATGCTTGCCTCTGTGCTAAAGGCTCCTGTATATCTGCTATTTGGTTTAAGAGATGACGCCAGTGAAACCCCTCACTTTAACGTCTATTTCGAACATTTTAGCGACAAGATCGTATTACCAAGAAAAGAGCGTCAACAAGCTTTGGAGGCCGTGGTACAAACCTACGCCAATCGCCTAGAGCACTACACATTACAAGCGCCTTTACAGTGGTATAATTTTTTCAATTTTTGGACATTAAGTAATCAGCAAGATGACGACGCAAAACACTAACACCATTACGTTTGGCGCACAGGCTCTTACCATTGAAGATGTGGTAGCGATAGCTCAAGGTGCCAATGCGGACATCAATAGCTCGCCTGAATTTACTGCGAAAATCGACCGTGGTGTCGCTTTTCTTGAGCGCCTGCTAAAAGAAGAAGGCGTCATCTATGGCGTAACGACCGGCTATGGTGACTCGTGCACCGTTGCTATTCCGCCTAACTTGGTCGATGAGCTTCCTCTGCACCTGACTCGCTTCCACGGCTGTGGACTGGGTGAAGTATTGTCTCATGAACAAGCTCGCGCCGTATTGGCGACTCGCCTTTGTTCACTAGCACAAGGTGTCTCTGGCGTAACGCACGATCTGCTTAATCAAATCGTGACGCTGATTAACCAAGATATTGCGCCACGTATTCCGCAAGAAGGTTCAGTCGGCGCAAGTGGAGACTTAACCCCTCTTTCCTACCTAGCCGCGGCCTTAATTGGTGAGCGTGACGTCCTATACAAAGGCGAAGTTCGCCCTACCGCTGAAGTGTATGCTGAACTTGGCATTGACCCAATTCACCTTAAGCCAAAAGAAGGCTTAGCACTGATGAACGGTACGTCAGTCATGACAGCGCTTGCTTGCCTTGCTTACAAACGTGCGGAATATTTGGCTCAGCTTTGTACCAAAATTACTGCCATGGTATCTGTCGGCATTCACGGCAATGACTTCCATTTCGATGAAGCACTCTTTGCTGTAAAACCTCACCCTGGTCAACAACAAGTTGCTGCTTGGCTTCGTGACGATCTGAAAGCCGATCGCCCGCCTCGTAACAGTGATCGCCTACAAGATCGTTACTCTCTTCGCTGTGCGCCTCACGTTATCGGTGTAGTACAAGATTCACTGCCATGGCTACGTTCGATGATTGAGAACGAGCTAAACAGTGCTAACGATAACCCGATTATTGATGGTGACAACGAACGTGTCCTTCACGGCGGTCACTTCTATGGCGGCCACATTGCTATGGCGATGGATACACTGAAAACCGGCATCGCTAACCTTGCTGACTTGCTCGATCGCCAGATGGCACAGTTGATGGACTACAAGTTCAACAATGGCCTGCCATTCAACCTAACTGGTGCTGAAGGTGAGCGTAAACCAATCAACCACGGCTTTAAGGCGGTGCAAATTGGTATCTCAGCGTGGACAGCAGAAGCGCTGAAACACACCATGCCTGCAAGCGTTTTCTCTCGTTCAACCGAATGTCACAACCAAGACAAAGTGAGCATGGGCACGATTGCGGCGCGTGACTGTATCCGAGTGTTGGAACTGACTGAACAAGTCGCAGCAGCGTCACTGCTCGCCAGTACACAAGCGGTAGAAATTCGTCGTCGCCACAACGAACTAGACGAACACCACATGAGTGACAATCTGAAAATGATCCGTGATGCCGTCTTAAGCGAGTTTGAATTTGTGATTGAAGACCGTCCGCTAGAGCACGACCTAAGACACTTTATTGATCGTATCCAGCAACGTCACTGGTCACTTTACTCGGAGGCATAATGGAGCAAGCAATCGAGTTTCCATTAAAGTCAGAGGTGACATTAGTCACCTCATTCCAAGATGCTGACCCAATGGGCGTTATCTATCATGGCAACTACTTCCGTTTTTTTGAAGAAGCTCGACGCATCATGATGGATAAAATCGACTACGGCTATTTGGCGATGCAAGCCTCTGGCTATATGTGGCCGATCATTGATACCCGAGTAAAGTACGTCAAAGCGATACCGTTTAACCATGAGATTCGTGTGACAGCCAAACTGACCGAGTGGGAAAACCGCTTACGCGTTGACTATGTGATTTACGATGCAAAGAGCGGTCAACGCATGTGTAAAGCGCACACCACTCAAGTTGCAGTTTCGATTGAGCAACAAGAAATGTGTTTTGCCTCTCCCAACGTTTTCATCGACAAAGTCACTCAATGGCATCAACAAGGAAAGCTCCAATGATCAAACGTATGCTTTGTTTGTGGCTTACTGTTGCGTCTCCTCTTGCTTGGTCGAGTGTGGCCAACCTTGATGCCTTACAAACGCAACTTTCTCAACACGATACGGTGCGAGGGGATTTTACTCAGAAGCGCCATATCGAGATGTTCGAGCAGCCTTTAAGCTCTGAGGGTCAATTCACCCTCAACAAGGAGCAAGGGCTACTGTGGCAACAAGCCACGCCTTTCCCGGTTGGTTTAGTGTTAACCCAAGATAAGCTGCGTCAAACCTTCGCCGGTCAAATCCCAAAAGTGGTCACTGCAAAAGAGAACCCAATGGCGTTCTACTTTAGCCACATCTTTTTGGCCGTCTTTCATGGCGATACCGACGCTTTAAAAGAACAGTTCGACATTGCTTTTAGCGCCGGAGACAATCAATGGACGCTAGTGCTCACTCCACTCAATGCCCCTTTGAATGCCGTTTTCGAGGCGATTACTTTAACGGGTAATGACAATATCGATCGTCTAGAGCTTAAAGAGCTTCGTGGCGATAAAACTGAAATCCTTTTCACAAATCAGACTCATCAGCCTGAAGGACTCACCGATGCTGAAAAAGCGCAGTTCAGCTTCTAATTCATCTCGCAACAGTCAGCGTATTGCATTCTCGTGGCTAGGAATGGTGTGTCTATTCCTAGCCCTATTATCCTTTCAATGGCTGAGTGCGCCGTCTTCTCCTATTGAAACCAACATTCTTAAACTGCTGCCGAAGAACCAGCAAAACCCTGTCGCAGAACAAGCGTTTGAAGCCGTCTCTGACAATTTAAGCGACAAAGTCGTGTTTGTTGTGAGTGCGCCCGATAGTGAGCAAAGCTATGCCGCTGCGGAATCTCTGACTCACTCCCTCAAAGATCTGACTGTTTTCGCCAATGTCACTGGCAAAGTCGAAGCGACCCAACAGCAGCAGTGGGCTGACTACTATTTTCAGCACCGATTCCAACAGCTCACATCTGAACAAAGAGCACGGTTAACCACACAACCGGAAGCACAAGTTCAACACGTTATTCAATCTATCTATAACCCATTTTCTGGAGTGACTGGCAGTGAGCTAAGCCAAGACCCATTTTTGATCTTCCGAGATTACCTTAGCCAGTTAACTCAACTAGGCGGGGCATTCACGCTCACTGACGGATTTCTTAGCCGTGAATACCAAGGCAAAACTTACGTACTGGTTAATGCCACGCTCAACCAATCACCATATAGCCTAAGTGCCCAGCAGAGTGTGGCGACCATTGCGCAAACTGAGCAGCAGATTGCAGCCACATTCGATGCCGATGTCTATCACACAGGCGTACTTTTCTATGCTGAGTTCGGTACACAGAGCGCCAAATCTGAGATCAGCACCATTGGTGTTTTCTCATTGCTCGGCGTAATCGTATTGATCCTTGGGGTTTTCCGCAGTGCCGCACCACTTTCTTTGGCATTGCTTTCGATTGCTATTGGTCTACTGGCTTCATTCGCCGTTACCATTTCTATCTTCGGCACAGTACATCTGTTTAGCTTGGTGTTTGGTGCCAGCTTAATTGGTGTTTCTATCGATTATGCTTTCCACTATCTCACCGAACGCCTTGCCGCTGGTAACAAATGGGACAGCGAAAAAGGCCTAAAACATATCTTTGCCGCCATCACGATGGGGCTTATTACCAGTTTGATCGGCTATATGGGCATGATGATCGCGCCTTTCCCAGGGTTACAGCAGTTGGCGTTGTTCTCCTCCGTTGGCTTAATCGCGGCTTATGCTACAGTGGTAGCTTGGTATCCGATACTGGCCAAAGCGCCAACTCCGAACCGCCCTCTGCCGGGTCAATCTCTGTGGAAAAAATGGCTGTCAATTTGGCAAAAGCCTAAAGTTCGCCTTTCCCTGCCTTTGACATGCTTGGCACTTGCGCTTATCCCGATGACAAGCCTGACGTATGATGATGATATTCGACAGCTACAAGCCATGCCAGAGTCTCTGAAATCGCAAGAAGCGTTGATTGCAAAACTAACAGGAGTGACCTCTTCACAGCAGATGCTTGTGGTCACGGCAGACGATGATGAAAGCTTACTTGTTAGACTCGAATTACTAGGCCAAACCCTCAATCAATGGCAGCAAGATAAAACGATTAACGGCTATCAAAGCCTCACTCAATATATTCGCTCTGAGCAGACTCAAGCGGCGGATTATGAGTTGGTCTCTCAGCTGTATCAGAATCAAGCGGATTTATTGACTCGCACTCTAAAGCTAGAGAAAACGCCGCAACTAAAAGAAACGCTCAGCCCCGTGTCACTGCAAAGCTACCTGACTCAATCGGTATCTGAGCCGATTCGCTTTTTATACGTTGGGCAAGTTGGTCAACAGGTTGCCAGCGTGGTTTTACTTAACGGTGTTACAGACCTAGAGGTGATCAAAGCTTTTGTTGCTCAACATGACGACCTTAGCTACCTCAACAAAGCAGAAGAGATCTCTGAGCTGTTTTCGGAGTATCGAACCAAAGTGATGGAACTTATCGTCATTGCACTGGTTGTGATTGGTGCGGTACTGACCAAACGCTATGGTTTTGCTCATGCGACTAAGATTCTGATCCCTTCGCTTATTGCCTGCGTGGCAGGTTTAGCGGCCGCATCAGCAGTTGGTTCGACGCTCAATCTGTTCAATTTACTCGCACTTATTCTCATAATTGGGATCGGCATAGACTACACGTTGTTTTTTGCTGAAAAAGCTCGCAGTCCAAGTACATTACTCGCCATTACCCTATCAGCGATGACAACGTTACTGTCGTTTGGCTTACTTTCTTTAAGCCAAACTCATGCGATTCATAGCTTCGGGATCACGGTTTTATGCGGCATTTTTGTCGCTTGGTTACTCTCTCCCCTTGCGATTCAGGAGAACAAATCATGACGTTCGCTCATTGGGCAAAAATCGGTCTTGTTATCGGGCTCTCCGGTGCGCTGCTTGCTTGTGCGGCCAAACCTCAAGTGGTCACGCCACAAGTTGAGATCGCTAAAGGTGAATTGGTCAACCTACCTACCCCTCGTTCTCTTGGTTATGGATTAACCGCCAGTCAATTAATCAGTGCCTCATGGTCAGTAGACCGTGCCTCACGCTCTGAACAGTTACCTGTGCAACTGCAAGTCAGCAGCGAGAAAGTCGTTTTGGCTGGCTTCTCCTCTTGGGGAACTCGCATTTTGTCTTTGACCTACCAAGGACAAGAAGTCACCACTGAAGTCTTACCGGGTTTAGGAAATGTGCTGCCGCCTCCAGAGCAGGTACTATTTAATCTAATGATCACTCTCTGGCCTCGTTCTGCTTGGGATGATTCTCTAAATAAGGTAAGGTGGCAGGTTATTGATACTGCTGATTCTAGAGCGATTTTTGATGCTGAAGGCCAGCAAGTTATCGACATCAAATACGGTAATAATGAGCGATTAAACAGTGAGATTGTGTTCCATCACCTCGTTGACGATTACACCATCACCATCAACACGCTCCAGTTTCAGAAAGAACCAACGACAGCGCAGTAAATGTCTATGAAAGCAAATCTATCGACACCCATTTACATCCAAAGTTGTGGTTTTCACAGCGCAATGGGCTCAACCGAATCGGAGGTAGTAAGCTGCCTCAGTGGTGAGCGCTCTGCCAATATGGTTGCAGACACAACAACACTCAACACCGGTGCGCATACAGTGACTGGTCAGGTGAGTGAAGCGCTACCCAATATTCCTGAGCATCTTTCTTGCTTTGATACTCGTAACAACCAACTGGCACTGTCTGCGTTGTCTGCAATTGAACCTAGCGTGCGTCAAGCGATTGAGCAGTTTGGTCACAACCGTGTTGCCGTTGTAGTTGGCACCAGTACATCAGGAATCTCTGATGGCGAGCAAGCTTTCCAGCAAAAGAGCGAGCAAGGCCAATTCCCTGTTGATTACCATTACCGCAAGCAAGAGCTGGGCAATACCAGCGAGTTCATTGCTCAGTATTTCGACCTAACCGGTCCGTGCTATGCGATTTCAACCGCTTGCTCATCAAGTGGCCGTGTCTTTATCACTGCGCAGCGCCTATTGCGTAGCGGAGTTGTCGATGCGGTAATTCTTGGCGGTGTTGATACTTTGTGTCGACTGACTCTGAATGGTTTCCACGGTTTAGAAGCGCTCTCTAGCACTCATTGTCAGCCGTTTAGCACCGATCGTGACGGCATCAATATCGGTGAATCTGCCGCGTTAATGCTGGTCAGCACCACGCCTTCTTCGATTGCGCTACTTGGTGCGGGCGACAGCTCCGATGCTCATCATATTTCAGCCCCTCACCCAGAAGGCACTGGCGCCGAACAAGCGATGCAAAAAGCGCTGGATGATGCAGGGCTAGAGCCAAGCGATATTGGCTATATCAATGCCCACGGCACTGCAACACCACTGAATGACAGTATGGAAAGCAAAGCCATCTATCGCGTATTCGGCTCAAGCGTGCCAGTGAGTTCAACCAAGCCTCTAACTGGCCATACACTCGGTGCAGCAAGCGCAACCGAAGCCGCAATTGCGTGGCACATACTTAAACACGATTTGTTACTGCCAATGCAGCATTGCCACAACAAAGCAGACGACATAGAGGTGACTCTGGTTGAGACGCCAACTAAACTGCAAGGTAAAGCCATTTTAAGCAACTCTTTTGCCTTTGGCGGTAATAACATTAGCCTTATTTTTGGTTATACCCATGACTAACTACCCAGATATTGCGCAGCTACTGCCCCACGATGAGCCAATGATCTTAATTGATCGAGCGCTCGATATTCAGTCTGATTCGATTCATTGCCAAGTTGAGATTGGTGCGAAGAACCCGTTCTTTAATCAACAATCACAGACTCTGCCTGCTTATGTGGGCATCGAGTTTATGGCGCAATCCGTTGCCGCTTGGTCTGGCTATCATGCTTTACAAAAAGGCAGCGAGCCGCCTATCGGATTCTTACTTGGAAGTCGCCGTTACAGTGCGCATTGTGATAGTTTTAACAACGGACAGTTACTCGATATCTATGCCGAAAAAATGATGGAAGATAACGGTATGGCAGTCTTCACCGCTCGAATTGAATTTGAGCAACAGATCGTCGCCAGTTGCCAACTGAACGTCTACGTTCCATCAGAAGAAAAATTAGAAGAAATGAAAATCAGGAGTCAACAATGACCCGACAAGTATTAGTGACAGGTGCAAGTAAAGGGATTGGCAAAGCTATCGCCACTCAACTTGCTGCAGACGGATTTGCCATTGTTGTTCACTACATGGGTGACCAAAAAGGTGCTCAAGAAACGCTGAATACCATTGAAGAAAACGGCGGTAACGGTCGCCTCATTAAGTTTGATATTAGTAATCGTGAAGAGTGCCGTGAAAAGCTCGAAGCCGACATCGCAGAGCACGGCGCTTACTACGGTGTGGTGAACAATGCTGGCATCACTCGTGATACGGCTTTCCCTGCAATGACAGAAGAAGAGTGGGATGGCGTTATACACACTAACCTGGATAGCTTCTACAACGTGCTTCACCCATGTGTCATGCCGATGGTGCAAAAGCGTAAAGGTGGCCGAATTGTCACTCTTGCATCGGTATCGGGCTTAATGGGCAACCGAGGCCAAACCAACTACAGCGCTGCGAAAGCCGGTGTGATTGGTGCAACGAAATCTCTCGCTTTAGAACTGGCGAAACGCAAAATCACCGTGAACTGTGTTGCCCCTGGCTTGATTGATACGGGCATGGTTGATGAGCACGTTAAAGAACATGCAATGCCACAAATCCCCCTTCGCCGTATGGGTGAACCAGAAGAAGTCGCGGGCCTTGTGAGCTACCTAATGTCTGACATTGCCAGCTATGTCACTCGCCAAGTTATCTCGGTTAACGGAGGCTTAGTATGAGCCGCCGAGTCGTTGTAACAGGTATGTCGGGCGTTACGGCCTTTGGTAACGACTGGCAAGCAGTAGAGCCTAAACTTCGTGCTTGTGAGAACGCTACTCAATACATGGAATCTTACGAGCAGTATGACGGCCTAAACACCAAACTTGCTGCTCCTGTAGATGATTTCGAATTACCGAAACACTACAAACGCAAACAAGTGCGCGGCATGGGTCGAGTGGCGAAGCTTGCGACTGTGGCAACTGAAAATGCGCTTATCCAAGCTGGCCTCATCGGTAACGATGTACTGACCAACGGCCAAGCCGGTATTGCTTATGGCTCATCTACCGGCAGTACCGATGCAATTGGTGCTTTTGGCGTTATGCTCAACGATAAAACAACCAAAGCGATTACCGCCACTACTTACGTGCAGATGATGCCGCATACAACCGCGGTTAACGTTGGCCTGTTCTTTGGCTTAAAAGGCCGAGTGATTCCCACCAGCAGCGCATGTACTTCTGGTAGCCAAGCGATCGGTTACGCTTATGAAGCGATCAAACATGGCTACCAAACCGTGATGGTAGCCGGTGGCGGCGAAGAG
The DNA here is from genome assembly GCF_003970385.1 of Vibrio aquaticus. Classification (GTDB taxonomy): domain Bacteria; phylum Pseudomonadota; class Gammaproteobacteria; order Enterobacterales; family Vibrionaceae; genus Vibrio; species Vibrio aquaticus. The sequence goes on from NZ_RXZH01000001.1 coordinate 654,640, forward strand.
CTTTGCCCAACGGAATCTGCGGTATTTGATACCCTATTTGCCACCAGCTTAAAAAACGAATCGCCAAAATCGACCCCTCGCCCATACGATACCCATCGTGACGGCCTAGTGATTGGTGAAGGTGCAGGTACGCTAGTGCTTGAAGAGTATGAACATGCGAAAGCGCGCGGAGCAAAGATCTATGCAGAGATCATTGGCTTTGCGAGCAACTGCGATGCCGCTCATGTGACTCAACCTCAAATGGAAACCATGCAAATCTGTATGGAAATGGCACTGCAAGATGCGGGCATTGAAGCGGAGAAGATCGACTACGTTTCAGCGCACGGCACCGCAACTGACCGTGGCGATATTGCAGAGAGTAACGCAACAGCCAACGCTCTGGGTAAAGTGCCAATCAGCTCATTGAAGAGCTACTTTGGTCATACACTTGGCGCATGTGGTGCGATTGAAGCTTGGTTAAGCTTAGAGATGATGCACACAGGCTGGTTTAGCCCAACGCTGAACCTAGAGTCTCTAGACGAACAGTGCGGTAACCTAGACTACATCACCGGTCAAGGACGCGAACTCAACGTTGAATACTTAATGAGTAACAACTTTGCGTTCGGCGGCATCAACACTTCGATCATCTTTAAAAAGATCTAACTCGAAGCAACACTGAAAACAACAAAACGGACTGGTTAACGCCAGTCCGTTTTTTGTTTCTAGCGCTATCCAACTGCTTATTGTTGAGTAAATAATCAGTCTTTCTATGTCGGTGATTGCAACAAATCACAAAGCCTAAACAAAAGTCTGATTTTACTTAAAAAAACGAGCCGTTTCATAATTCACTTCTACACTAATAAGTGACTACTATCATATTCTTAAGGAGTGAGTTATGAAGCCGATTGCGATAGCCATTGTCGCGCTATTTGTCTCATCGGGCCTCAGTGCCAACGATCAAAAGCCAGCCACACAAGCCACGATTGACGTCAATAACAAGGTAAAACAGACACTACCCTTCAAAGACAAACAAGATTTCAAAGATGCACAACGTGGCTTCATCGCAAAACAAGATGTGGTGACCATCAAAAACGACAACGGTGATGTGGTTTGGGATCTGGAAGCATACAAACAATACATCACACTCGATGCGCCCGCGCCTGACAGCGTTAACCCAAGCCTTTGGCGTAATGCTCAACTGAATATGATCAATGGCCTGTTTGAAGTGACGGACGGCATCTATCAGGTGCGTGGTTACGATCTCTCGAACATTACTTTTGTCAAAGGCGACACCGGTTGGATCGTCTTTGATCCACTCATTTCCCAAGAAACCGCCAAAGCAGCTTTGGCGTTTGTAAATAGCGAGCTTGGTGAGAGACCGGTTGTTGCGGTCATCTATAGCCATAGCCACATTGACCACTTCGGTGGTGTCAGAGGCATTGTCGATGAGCAAGATGTGCTTGATGGCAAAGTCGAGATCATCGCCTCTCACGGTTTTACTGAACACGCAGTATCAGAGAACGTCATTGCCGGTAATGCCATGGGCCGAAGAGCGGTTTACATGTATGGCGCGCTGTTACCTAGAAATGAACGTGGTGGCGTTAACGGCGGTTTAGGACAAACCACATCGACAGGCCTAGCGACCTTAATCAAGCCAACCGATATGATTGAGAAAACCGGTGAAGAACGCACTGTTGATGGCGTGAAGATGGTTTTCCAATATACGCCTGGCTCTGAAGCACCGACTGAAATTAACACCTACTTCCCAGACAAAAAAGCGCTGTGGATGGCAGAAAACTCAACCAACACCATGCACAACATCCTAACGCTTCGCGGCGCACAGGTTCGTGATGCTCTGAAATGGTCGAGTTACCTGCAAGAAACCATTGAACTGTGGGGCGATGAAGTCGAAGTGAAATTCCAAAGTCACCACTGGCCGCTGTGGGGCCAAGAAGACATTGTCGATTACTTTAAGAAGCAGCGTGACATGTATAAATATACGCATGACCAAACCGTTCGCCTGATGAACCAAGGCTACATCGGTTCTGAAATTTCTGAGATCATCCAGTTCCCAGACGAGATCGAGAACAATTGGAGTACCCGTGGCTACTACGGCACGTTACGTCATAACAGCCGAGCGGTGTATCAACGTTACATGGGTTGGTATAACGGTAATCCATCCGACTTGAATAACCTACCACCGACTAATGCGGCGGTCATGTATGTCGAATATATGGGTGGTGAGCAAGAAGTCATTAAAAAGGCGCAAGCGGACTTTAATGATGGCAAATACCGCTGGGTAGCCGAAGTGCTTAAACATGTTGTGTTTGCGAACCCGCAAAGTAAAAAAGGTAAGGCACTTCTCGCCGACACCTATGAACAGCTGGGTTATCAATCAGAATCAGGCCCGTGGCGTTCTGTTTATCTGCAAGGTGCGTTTGAGCTAAGAAATGGCACACCATCAGCCGGTGGTACTAACACGGCCTCGCCTGACATCATCAGAAACATGCCTCCTGAAATGTTGTTCGACTATCTGGCGGTGCGTATTCTGCCTGAGAAAGCAGCAGGTAAAGACTTCGCGATTAACCTCGACTTCACCGACCTTGATGAACAATACACCTTGTATGTTGAGAACTCGGTGCTGAACCATACGCGCAAGCAAACTGACAAACCAGACGTCTCGCTGACCTTAACCAAAGCTTCTTTGGATGATGTTCAGCTTGGCAACGTAACGCTAGAACAAGCCATCGCCAATGGTGACATTAAACTCGATGGCGACAAGAAAGTGTTTAAGGACTTTGTTGGTATGCTCGATACGTTCAACTTCTGGTTCAATATCGTAACCCCATAAGCAGGAGTGCAGTATGAAGCGAAATAAGCTTTTAGCGGTTGCTGCTCTCGCAATGCTGGCAAGCCCACTGAGTTGGGCTTGCTCTTACGATGGGCAATTTACTAACCCTTTCTCTGAGAGTTACCCCGGTGCTTTAGATATCGCTATTTCTACTCAGCAAGCCATTCGTAGTGAGTCGATTGAGCTGCCACAGTATCTAGAGGGGCAACAAGGATTACGCCGAGCCAGTTGGTGGCTTCAAATCATGGCAAAACAGTCGCAAGGTTTGCCCGATGTCACTTACATTTATCTTGTCGATAGCCAGCTTTGGTCAAAATACCAAGCAGGCAAACAAGTGATGATTCATGTAAATAAGCCAACAGGCGAAGTACCAGTGCTACTGCTCTCAGAAGCAGCGCTGCATAACCTCGTCAGCAATGACTTAACCATCGAAGCAGCTAAGTCTCTTGGCATCGTGGCTCAGTCCTAGTCGTTCATGTGATAGAAAAAACGGACTGGTGGTTGCCAGTCCTTTTTTGGTTATTCGTATATCTACTCTCGATTGAACTAATGTTGGCGTCCCTACTCCAACCACTATTACAAATCTCCCATAGCCACTATCTATGTCTCTATTAATGCTCTCTACTGCGTTTCTTGCTTCTGCTGAACCAACGCTCAAATATCAAATCGAACCGGCTTCTACTAGCCCTGACACCGTAACCGTCAGCATTGAGACAAAAGACCTCGGAACGTTTCACGCTCTGCCAGCAAGAACACTCGCTAACGACACACAGCCCGCTTTATTCTGCGTTACTGCGAATGGAAACCAATCTGCGATTAAGTACCAAATGCCTATTCAGTGTGACCATATCACTTGGCAATTACCGCTTGCTGAAATAGACCAAGACGGCTTCGATATCGCCAAACAAATCGATAGCTATCAGCCGACCAAGGGCTGGAATTTTGTCAGTGAATTTAACTCTCTTCCGCGTTTTTCTGGGAACAATGATAAGCCTATTCCCGCACAAGTCTGCTCTCCGGATAATCAATGCGGCTGGATGCCTGATGCCGACCAACCACCACTGTTTGTTATTTGGGGTCTTAAGCCAGTCGATCTAAATATCAATGGTAAAACGATTAAGGTCACCACGGATACCGGGCAAATTTTAAAAACTATGGACGACTGGAAACCAGCACTTGAGTCCCAGTTGAACTACCTCATTAGCCTGTTCCCTGACAGTACGGTGAATCAGTGGGATATTGCTTTCTTTAGCCGAGATAAACAAGCGGGTAGTGTCAGTGGAGCCGCCGGTAGCGATAAGATTCTGATTAATGTCATCTTAAACAATGGTCAATTAGAAGATGATGAAATGCCAATGCTGCTTAAGATTGCAGCTCACGAGTCCATGCACTTACTCGACACCAACTCGCCACTGTGGGCGTCAGAAAGTATTGCGGAGTACTATGCGAACAAGTCTCTAGACAAGACGCCGTATGACTTTGTCACTCCTCAGACTCAATGGAACGACTTTAAGCAAAGCTTCCCATTTGCGAGTACGGGACTACTTGAAGCCAACAACCTAGTTTCAAAGAAGCAACAGTACCAATATTACCCACTGTTCTACGTCAAGGGGCCAGCATTTTGGCAAGCTATCGACCAGAGCCTAATGGATAGAGGAGAGAGTTTAGATTCACGATTGCCGAGTATGACTTACAATAAAGATGGCAGCCTTTCTAGAGCTTCAATTGCAGAATTAGCTAAGGTTATCGGTAAGAAAAAGTGGGATGAGATTGCGAAGCTGTACCTGTAACTAGAATGGACTGGTGAATAGTATATCTACCGTTCACCAGTTTATAGGCATTACAAATCCGTATGTGAATCTCGACTCGATCGTTAGTGCGACCTGCTTGCCCCTATTACATGCCCTTTGTAAACCAACTGCAGCCAAAAAATGCTGGACAAAACCTAACTAGAGATTCAGTTCTACTAATTGTTTTCGAGTAACGTTTAGTATTGTAAATGACTGAAGGGGGCTTCGCTAACTTCGAGTTTCGAGTGCCGCTAAGAAAGGGATGTTTACATAATCAAGCGCTTAAAGAGCCGCCCAACGCAAAGCATAATTGCAACAACTTTGGGTTTTGTGTTTTTAGCCTAACACTAAATACGCCTTAATAGAGCGTAAAACTAACTTGGCGACTCTACCTTAGAAAACCGCTTCTTTTTTCTCTCTCGCCAAGCAGGTTTGCCCAAAAACAAAGCTCGAACAATGTTAAATCTTTCGAGTACTTTTTCGACTACTATTGGACCAACAACGCCCAGTGTTAGAGATATTAAAATTATCAACTCGATCTGGCTAACATTTAACTTTAGAAGAAGAATTCGGCTTGACGCGGTAAAAAACACATGGAATATATAGATCGAATACGAGTAGACGCCGATCCTAGCAAGAAATTCGTTTTTTAATCCCATCCCCATTAACGCTACACATGAGCATATCCCGAGTACTAAGGCCAAGAGCGAACGTTGTTCGTCGATAATAACAATCTCATTACCGACCAAATAATAGGTAACAACAACCGAACCGAGCATCAGCCCCCTCCAATTGCCATTTAATTTATTTAGTGCGACATACCGTTTCATTGCCATGCCGGCAAAGAAGTAAGGGGCGAGATAGAGAGTCCCATTAATGGAGAAGTATGCAATATCAATCGGCGACAGATACAAACATGACATTGCAGCAAATGTAACTGTGAACTTACCAAACGTATCGAACAGTTTGCTTCTCTCAAAAAGCACAATTAAAACAAACAAAACAAACAGAGATTCAATAAACCAAAAATGAGCGACTGGCTTAATATGCAGTAGATACCATTGAGTGATACTTGCATTAGAACCTGGTGTTATAGACTGAAGAAATGCGAATGCGGTTCCGACGATGAGCATCGGTAGCAAAAGACGTCTGGCTTTTTTAACCAAGAAGTCTTTCGCCCCGGTTTGAAAAGGACGATACGCATACACCAATCCCGACAAAAAAGTAAAGAGAGGCATGCGCAAATATGCCAAAATGTCATTGAGCTCTCGATAAGCCCCTTCAGCGATCCTCAATCCATTCTGTGGTTCAGAGCCTATTACGTGATATGTAACAAGCAACAAACAAGCTAGACCTCTTAAGGTATCTATTTTTACATTTCTACTCTTCATATAACCAAAAACCGGCATAGTACTTTTAGTCACAAAGACTGACTGGTTGCTATTGTGTTTTGAAGTACTTTTACATGAAATTTGGCCTTATCTTAATAGTAAGAATAAAATTGCACGCTCTTATACAAAGATGAAATAGTTACAAATCCATAATAGTGTGGTGCCGTTCGGAAATTTGACACATAGATGGGTCATTGCAAGCTGATTGAGAAGTATTCTCAGAAAAGGTTAAAAGACATAATTGTTCTTCTGTCACATAAATTCACCTGATTAACGGTACTAGCGCGAGTTAAAAAACACGGTCTTTTGACATATATCCGGTGTCTGTTTTCGCTTGTTTACGAAGCGCTATAATGAGACTCAAGAGCCCTGTTTACCTATACACAAGGCTCTTACTTTCAAGCAGTTACCCCTTCGAAGTTCCAAGCGGGGAGAATGCCGTTTATTCATTAAATGTGTTGCTACCGTTTCCTTGTGTCTGGTTTTCAGTACGTGGCTTTATCATGCCTTGGAAGCTTGGAATTCGGTTATGCTAGCCAGTACAGCCATCTAATACGAGCAAGCTTGTTTGCTATAGCGACGGGACATTTTCATGGATGCGTGCGTTCTTTTAAGCCATTCATCTAGCGGCTAAGGGGGTCATCTTTTACTGAGCTTCTATTCAGTATGACTCGCGCACCGTGGAGAAGAAGCTTTCTGAGTGTGGGTTTACGCCGTTTGCTGATTTTGCCTCATCTGGTAGTATCACCACTGGCGTACTGCCGAGGTGTTAAGCCTATCCAAGAGCAAACAAGCAGTGTCAGGCCTTGCCTTTTACCATTCATTACTATTTGTATATCAACGTTGCCAATTATCGATACATAAGCTTAGATGCATGACTCAAGAAGGAGCAAATCCAACTTAGAACAACCTTTTAAAAACTGCTTAGGGACACATTACACCAACGGCAACTGAAAGGTACTTTTGATCTCTTTTACCGAGACATTAGATTGAATCGAGCTGACCCCTTTCACTCGGCGCATTGAGCTAATTCGATCGAAGTATTCATCCAGATCTTTAGCGACCACCTGAACGATGTAATCTGCACCACCAGCAATGCAGTGGCACATTTGAATCCAGCCAGCTTCAGCGACAAAATCTTCAAACGGTTCGGTGTTTTCAACCTCATGGCTGCCTAAAGTCACTAAGGTGAAACCGGAAACCTGATAACCCATCTTCTTGCGATTGAGCTTGGCTTGGTAACCCTCAATGTAGCCCTCTTCTTCCATTTTCTTCCAACGGCGCCAGCATGGGGTTTCGCTTAAGTTAACCTTTTCGGCCAGCTTACTGTTGCTGATTCGGCCATCTTCTTGGATGTGTCGCAAAATGGTTAAATCAGTGTCATCTAGCACATTATTGGTGGATTCTTTCTGCTTCATACTGTTTTTAGAAATAGTCTGCTCAAGTTGATTTTAATTTTAACTCATTTAGCAATTTTATTCCTAGCCGATTCGATAGACTGATCTCACATCAAAAATAATAATTATCTGAGGAAGAGTTAATGAGCGCTCAAATCATGATGGCATTTATGCTATTTGCCGTTTCTATTTCTATAGTCCCTGGAGCGGGTAATATTGCCTTGCTAGGCCTATCGAGTCGCTATGGGTTCAGTGCCACCATCCCATTTATGTTTGGTTGTGCGGTGGGAGTCATCATCCTGCTAGTCGGTTCTAGTGTTGGTCTAGTGGGGCTGTTTAGCCTTTATCCTGAGCTTTACACAGTGATGAAGTGGTTAGGAGCTGGCTACCTGCTCTACATGGCTTGGGGCATCGCTAATACAAGGTTAGATACCAACAGCACCGTCAAGAAGTCTGGCTTTGCCTCGGGGGTTCTGGTGCAAATCCTCAACCCGAAAAGTTGGGTCGCATCACTAACGGTGTTTTCTCAGTTTATCTCACCGAATGAAAGCTATCTGATTCAAGCCGTGATAATTATCAGCGGAATGGTCATAACAGGGGTGATCGGTATGGCTATGTGGGCCTACTTCGGCACTATGCTCAACCAGCTAATCCAATCACCAAAGAAACTCGCCATCATCAATCGATGCTTTGGTGGCTGTTTAGCCATGATTGCGATGTTTGTTGTCTCTCAGCCGAGTGTAATTTAGACAAACAAAAGCCCTAGCAACGGCATGCTGCTAGGGCTTTTTCATGAATCAGGAACGGTACTTAGTACAGCTCAGCAAATTCCTCGATGCGTTCTTTGCCACGCAACAACAAGAAATTCAAAAACCTAGATGTGGAAGTCGAAATGACTTTTTCTTCATCAACACCATACTTCTTTAATAACGCTTTGGCTAAATCTAGGTGAGCAATTTCCTCACAAAAATGAGCATCAGAACCGGTCGTGAAATACACACCAACTTCTTTACCAATCTCGACGATTTGAGCACAGCGGCTGTCGCTGCCTTTACGGCTTTTGCCCGTCAGCGAGGTGTTGTTGATTTCAATCGCTACGTTGTGCTCTTTAGCGCACTCTAGAACCGCTTTGATATCAAACGGGAAGTTCGGATTACCTAAGTGCCCTAGCACATCTGCCTTACCCTTTTTAATCACATTGATCAGCGCCTCGGTGTGCAGTTCTTCAGTGGATGGGGCAAATACCGGCTCATGGAAACTGGCAATGATCCAATCAAGGTGCTGGTAAGACGATGGCGGCAAATCTAAATCACCGTCAGTATTGAGCGTGTTGGCTTCGCAGCCGCGCAAAATACCGACATCGTGAAGAAAGCGGGGCAAGATCCTTTGATTGTTGAAAAACCAGTAGTGGGGGGCACCTGGCATTTCTGGAGCATGATCTGTCGTACAAAGAAGCTTTAACCCCTTAGCTTTGGAGGCCTGCGCATTTTCTAAGATGGTGCTGTAAGCGTGCCCACTGGCAATCGTATGAGTATGGCTGTCGACAACGATTTCCATCGTACCTCCTAAATTCAGTTAGTTAATTTCAAATGAACCATCTTGATTCATGTAAAGCGTCAAATCGGCATCAATTGAATGGTTTAACACCTTCTCGACATTCTTTGAATCGGACTGATCATAAAAACGTTGGGCCTCTTCTGGAGAAGTGCCTCCACGGATCTTACGGTTTACCAGCCTCTCTTCAAGGTATTTCGGGTCAGTGTCGATGAAAATCGTAAAGTCGCTCGCTTGCCTTAAGGGTTAAATTCACCCTGCCATCACTGACAGGATTTGCAGATTTGAGTCTAGTTACGCCCAAAAAGTCAGGGCAATGAACGTCAACGCTAAAATACAGGCGATATTTAAAATAATACCCACTCGCATCATTTCACTTTGCTTTATATGCCCAGAGCCAAACACAATCGCATTTGGTGGCGTTGCAACAGGCAACATGAAGGCACAAGAAGCCGCCACTGCGATCAGTACCGATAAGATCACTGGCGACATGCCAAAGGCTTCAGCAACCGTTGCGAATACCGGGATCAATAGCGCGGCACTGGCCGTATTACTGGCAAACTCGGTTAAGAACACAACAAACACAGCGATAACTGCAATGATGAAAAAGATGCCAAGGTGGGCAATCATCTCACTCAAACCATTGGCTAAGAAGACACTTGTCCCTGTTGCTTTCAGGACGTTACTTAAACAGATACCACCGCCGAATAGCAGTAATACGCCCCAATCTGCGGTCTTTTCAATATCTTTCCAATGCACGACTCGTGCAAAGTTAACGGCCACTATCGCCCCTAACGCAACCACAGTATCAAATTTCGCGTACCCACCAAGCATCGCATTGATTGGCTTGCTGAAGATCCAAAGGCACACTGTGGCGGCAAAAATGGCTAAAGTCACCACCTTACCTTTATCCCAGTTCACTGCATCATGGTTGAGTTCGAACTTTCCTTGGAGATCAGGCTTTAAAATCACAAACAGAGTGGCGATAGCGATTGGCAGCAAGATAAGTGCAGTCGGTAAGCCGAAGCTCATCCACTCGGTAAAGGTTAGCCCGACTTCCGCGGCAGCAATCGCATTCGGTGGGCTACCAACAATCGTTGCAATGCCGCCAATACTGGCACTGTAAGCAATACCAAGTAGAACAAACACATAGGTTTTATGACCACTTTCAGAGTTCACTTTACTCAGCACACCCAGCACTAAGGGCAGCATCATTGCTGTGGTTGCCGTGTTACTGATCCACATAGACAAAGCGGCTGTCACACCAAACAGCATAAATACTGCCACACTCATTTTGCCTTGAGCGATAATGAGCACCTTGTCTGCAATCACTTTATCTAGCCCCTGCCTGTGCATCGCCGCGGCAAGCGCAAAGCCGCCAAGGAAGAGGAAGATGATGGAATTGGCAAAGTTGTTCAGAGCGGTTTGAGTATCAAAAACCCCAAATAGCACCGCCATTACTGGGACGAGTATTGCGGTAACGGTGACATGCAATGCTTCCGTCAACCAAAGAATGGCGATGAAGGTTAGCATACAAAGCCCTAAGACGACTTGAGGATCAAAAGGGAGGGTAAAGTACATCACCGCAAAGAGCACAACATCCGCGAGGATAATCATGCTATTTCGATTAAAGAACCATTCTCGGGTATTGCTAGGCAGAGGGACACTATCATTTCTATTCATTATTATATTTCCTTATGAGGGCCTAATGGCATATCAAATGATCCCACATAAGCCCTTCAGGAAATATTTTCCATTGCGAAATTGTTAACCACATCAATATTAAGGTTAACAATGTTAAATATATGATAAATTTAACTATTTAACATACATTTAGCCGCTCATTATCCGACTGAATATTCTACAAAGCTATCAGTTAATGAGTGCATCAAAGCTATCCATCACTTCAGTACATTTCATCACTCGTCCGTGACCTTGGCCTTTAGTCGCAATTAGAGTCACGTTCTCCATTTCGCCAGCCGCTCTTTCTGACACATCAAACTTAGCGAACTTGTCCCCTTCATCATGAACGATAATGGTCGCCGCAGTGCGAAGTTTAAGTTTATTGTAAGGATCAACCGACTGAATTGGGTATCGGTATTGTTCTTCGATTTCAGACACCACGGCATTAAACAACTTCATCGAATAGCCCGAACGCGCCACGCTACCAAACAAATTGTCGAGGTAATCAAGAACAGGTGCAATCAATAGGAAAGGTTTGTCTACTAGCTTCTGATGGTGACATTCAATCGAAGATGCCGTGCCCATGCTATGTGCGACTAACCCCGCCACCTCATCAACACTGTCTAGAATTGCTTCGAGGCCGTTTACAAAGGCAGGGATATGACCATACACACCACCACTTTTACCGTGTCCTGGGTGATCGTATGCCAGCGCTGTGAAGCCTCGGCTGGCAATGTGTTCCATCAACGGATAAAACTGACTCGCGCTGCCTGACCAGCCGTGTGCGAGTACCCATACAGGACCACTGCCCAGTGAGTAAGTCTGCAGCGTTCCTTCTTTTGATTCCACTTCCGCTTTAACAAGCCCTGCTGGCTCTGAATTTTTAGGTTCTGGGCGTGCTGGCGTTAGTAACAGTTTTCTGGCCGTTTTCTCCGCGTGCTTTGGCGCGAGAGTGTGGTGAAGCCTGGTGGTTAAATTCACAAGACTCTTTTTCACGCTGAATTTTTGCGAGGTATTAAAGTAGATCTTCTCACTCATGGTTCTGTCCTTTTGAGGCTCGATCTGCCGCCAATGAAGAGCATTACAACAAAGCGAACGACCGTGCTATTTTTATGTAAATAATAAGCCAAACATGTCGGTTTGGCTTATTTTGTTCTTGTTACTTCCAGCTAGCGATTTGACGTTTCACGCCTTGCCAAAAGTGCTCATAACTCGCTTGCTCACCGTGAAGGGAGTAAAACAAGTGCGCACTGAGATAAAGACCATACAGTTCAAATGTCGCCTGCTTAGGATCTAAATCCGCTCTAAACTCGCCACTCTCAACGCCTTTCGCGACTTGAATCGTCAAGTAGTCTATCCAAGTTGCGATGGTCTTTTTCAACACCACCTGCGTAGGAGGCGCTTCGGCACACGTTTCTTTCCAAGCATCAAGGAACATACAACTGCCTTGAAACGAGTGATTCCAGCCTAACCAGTTATCGAGCAATGTGTTGAGCTTCTCTTCAATAGAAATCGATGTGCTCATTCTCGCTGGCGCAATAACGCGTTCAGTAAAAATCTGGTTCGCATAGTCTAGAACCGAGATTTGTAAGTTGTCTTTGGAGTTAAAATGCGCAAACAGACCGCTTTTCGACATCTCGCATTGCTTGGCTAGTTCACCAATGGTTAAGCTTTCTAATCCATTGATACTCGCTAGCTCAAATGCTTTGCTTAAGATATTTTCTCGGGTCGCTTTGCCTTTACTCATACAAATCTCTCATCATCCACACCGTTATTTTTAGCACACTCGTTCTTTTTTGCAACACTTAACCGGTTCGACCACTATAGGGTGAAGCGTTTCATCTGCATATCTAGGTGTTGTGCAACACTGGTTAATTCCGTGGCTGCAGCCGAGATTTCAGTGACTGATTCGGAAGCTTGGACGGTAATCTCGTTCGTTTCTTGAACACTACCGCTGACACTGTTGGCAACGGTGCTTTGCTCTTCAACTGCGGTAGCAATTTGAGTATTTAGCTCATTGAGTTCATAAATCGAGCTCTTGATTGCCTCCAGTTTATCCGTCGCAGAGATGGCTTGTTCCGACGTCTCTGTGACCTTTTTATGACTGCTCGCGATGGAGCTTGTGGCTTTTTCTGCCCCCGATTGAAGTCCACCAATTAAGGTTTCAATTTGGTGAGTCGCGTCTTGAGTTCGCTGCGCGAGAGTTCGAACTTCATCCGCCACAACCGCAAAGCCACGTCCTTGCTCGCCAGCCCTTGCTGCTTCGATTGCGGCATTCAGCGCTAACAAGTTGGTTTGGTCGGCGACGCCACGAATCGTCTCTAATATTGAACCAATGTTGATAGACTCTTGATGCAAGTTCTGAATCTGCTCCACACTTGCAGTCATTTCATTTTCAATTACACGGATATCATCCAATGTTTGTCCAACCACGCTGAGGCTTTCTTCAGCATTAAACGTTGCCTGTTTGGTGAACTCCGACGCGCCTTGTGCACTGGTCGAGATTTCAAGAGTACTTGCAGATAGCTGCTCTATTGCCGTCGACACCCCTTCCATTTCCGCTTTAAGCGCGATGGTCGATTGGTTCGTCAATTGGGTAATCTGTGACAGCTCTTCAGACATGGCTCCTGCTCGATGACTAGACTCAGACACCTCACCGACAATATCGCGCAGTGACTGCATCGTACCCTGCATATCTTCAAGCAGTTCCCCTAGCTCATCTCGATGTTTGTTTTCAACTTTCACCGACAAATTGCCTTGCGCTAGGTTCTGAGAAATCACTTTAACGCGGGCAATACCCGTCAAAATAGAGTGACGAACCCAAGTCGCAAAACCGATACCGATAACAATAGCAATCAGAGCAGCGATGACCATCGCTGTAATCGTACGCTCTTTCTGCTGCTGCATTTGAGGGACCATCGTATTTTGTTGCTCAATTGCGGTGTACTTAATCGCTTCAAGCTCAACCGAAATATCTTCACCTAGTCGGATCAAATCTCGAGTTAGAAACTCTTCTTGCTGTTTCAGTTCGACGACGTGTTTAAACTCACCCAAATAGAGAACACGCTGGCCCTCAAACTCCTCCAAAAGGCGTTTTTGCTCTGCCGTTTTCAGTACTTTTTCTAATGACTGTTCCGCCTCAGGAAGCGTCGTCTGTAGGTATTTGTTTGGCTCGCTAAGCGGTGTTTTCTTAGGGTCTTGTAGGTAGTTTGAAACTGAGATTTTTGAGAATAGGAAGGTTTCCATCAAAAGAGCGGAGTAGTACTCAATATCTGCATCACCACTTTTGTGGGCACTTTTTAGCAAGGTCTCTATTGCATTCAATGCGGATGTTTCCTGCTGTTTCATCGCGCCATGTAGTGAAACATCAAACTCGTGAACTTCTTTCTGTAACAGGTCAAAATCATGCGCATAGTCGGCAATTTCCGTATTGATCTTGGCAAAATGGCGTAGGCTTTCTTCGTCATGTAGGTAACTTTCAAGATCCGACAGTAAAGTTTTTGTTCTCTCTAACCGCTGATTAAACGCAAGCAGATAAGCATCATCATGGGTGGCAAGAAATTCATTCACACCTAAACGTGTTTGCAGCATATTGGCTTGCACTTGGCCGATGAGCGTCGTTTCTTGCGACAGTTTTCCAAACACCTTAAAGCTGTCAATAGCTCGTTGCATGCCCTGATAGCTCACATAGGCTGACATTCCAAAACAAATGAAACATGCCGCGAAAGCCACAACAATTTTAGTGCTTATTTTAACCCCATTAAACATATTGCCCCCAAACATACAGAATATCATTCTATAATTTCATACACCTGCCATTAACGCAAACTTAAACAGACCTAACCTGCCTTTGGTGCCCTCTTGCGATACAAAAAGGAGAGCTATATCTCAAACCACGGAGAATACTGTAACGTGATAGAGAAACCCCTCTCGAAATCAATTGTGTACATTCCGGGAGGTGATACTGTCAGGGCCTTTGTTTCTTTTTGCTATGACGTTATGAGTCCTAAAAAAATCATCAGTATCGAGTTCGGCCGAGTCGTTGCGATTTGCGCCATTATTGCTATGCATTGCCAGATGTTTATCAGCTACTGGCAGTATGACGGTACGCCTTGGCTCGGTTATGTGTTCAATCAAGCCACTCGATTTGCTGTCCCACTCTTTTTTCTAATTTCAGGCTATTTAATTCAACCTAAACTAATCGTAGACCCTACGACGACACTCAAACAGTATCTGTCGCCACTACTGAAGATTTTTTTAGTATGGAGTGCTATCTGTCTGGCGATGCCGTTTAATCTTGGAACGGTAACGGAAGCCGGTTATTTGGCAGAGCGACAAGGCTACTGGGGCTATCTCGCACAAACGCCTTTAAACACATTATTTGAAGGCGGCTTGGTTCACTTATGGTTTATTCCCGCGTTAATGTGTGCAGCGGCTATCACGGCACTCTTGTCTAAGTTAAACAAGATTGACCTGCTGATCCCTCTCGCTTTCACGTTGTACGTATACGGAGTACTTGCGGGCAGCTATCAAGGTTTGACCGAGTTCTGGTCACCAATTTTTACACGTAACGGCCCGTTCTTTAGCACCCTGCTGTTTGCCATTGGCTTTACCATTCGTCAAAAGAATATCCAAGCGACCGCCCGACAAGCATTAACATTGGCTCTATTGGGCTTCGCCATGCATTTCGCTGAGGCGTTGCTTTTAAACCAATTTGAACAGCCATTTAATGCTAATGATTTTCTGTTTGGCACCGTGTTATGGGGAACAGGCTGCTTTATGTGGTTACTAGCAAAACCGACACTTGGAGAAAATCGCTGGCTGACAAAGCAATCGAAATATGTGCTGCCAATGTACGTTGCTCACCTACCGATGATCATCGTCATGATGAACGTATCAGGCATCTTACAACTGAGCGGCTTTAGTAAAGATATGACGGTGTTGTTTGGGGCTTTCGTCTTTACCTACCTCGTAGTTAGGCTTGTTGAAAAGACACCGCTTTACCGTTGGTTATTTAGGTAAGTTCAATAAATCATTAAGTTTGAAAAAGCGATGGCTCCCACCATCGCTTTTTTATTAGAGCTTGTTACCACAGCCTCTCAAACGGCAAATAAGCGATATTGAGCACAATCAGTGCCGCCATCACCAGAAAGGTCAGCTTCATACCAGAGACTCGCCCTTTTAATCTATCCGCCAAAATCCCTTTCGCATGTAAAACTCGCCCTACCACAAACGTAATACCACATAGGTGAATCATCCAAAGCTGTGCACCATTATGTTCAAGCAGCGCCATCAACATGAGGGTTATCGGCACATAATCGACGGCATTGCTTTGGGCACTTCGTGCGATGGTTAAGGCATCGACACCGCCATCGGCATATTTCACCTGTGCTTTTCTACGTTGTTTGATGACTTGGATCGACAGCCAAATCATCAGGGCTGCCAAAATTGCCGCATAGAGCGCAGTGACCATTGTTCTTCTCCGTATGTATTAGATAACTAAAACCTTATCAGTGTAGGTAATCTTTCATCGATACCAAGTCTCAAATAGCAAAAAGCCCCGCAAATTCGCGAGGCTTGATCATAATCTCAATTAATTAACAGCAGTTTGTGCCACAGCCGTTGTTTGGCTTGCAGTCTTCACCTTTACCAAGAAAGGTTTGCTCCGACAGGTAGAAACCGGTAAATGCCTCTTCAAAGTCTTCCGCGACGGTTATCTCTACTAGGCCAGTTTCCATCAGCTGCTGTTGCCACGCTTGAACTCTTGGGAAGCCATCAAGCATATCAAAGCAGGTATGCGCTTTGATGATGTGAGCGCGGTGCAGCAGAGGTAACCACGCCATATCAACGTTGCTGAGTTTCTCGCCTTTAAAGAATGGGCCTGCCACTTGCTTTTCTACCTTAGCGAATGCTTTAGCAAGGTTAGCAACTTTTTCGGTCAGTGTTGCTTTGTCGCTGCTGCGCATAGTGCCGCATTGCGCCAAGTAATGTTTAGAACCTAAGTAGCTCCATGCACGGTCTAAAGCACGTTGCTCGTTAGTCACGCCTTGTTCTAGTGGACCAAACTCATCTTCGATGTATTCGATAATGGCGTCTGACTCAAACAGTGCTGTGCCACTTTCTGTTACTAGCAAAGGTACTTGACCATTTGGTGAGATATCTAAGAACCACTGTGGCTTGTTGCTCAAGCTAATGTACTCGATCTCATAAGGAATTTTTTTCGCTTCTAGCGCTGCAGTTACGCGTTGAACAAATGGACAAATTTTAAAGCTGATAATCTTAATCATGTTACTACTCTTCTCATTTAGGGAGGATGCCTGTTTTGCATCACTTACACCCTTAAGACGGGTAGACTTTTTAAAAGACGAAGATCAGACGAATTTTTTTGAAATTAATTTCAGCACTTTCCGCAACCATCTGATTTTACTTCACAATCAATCACGCTGCCGTTTTTATCTAATTGCAAAGTACAGCACTCTTCAAACAGTTTTCTTAACTCAACGCGGCCTTTTTGAACTCGTGACTTAAGCGTTGAATAGCTTAGTCCAACTTTATCTGCGAGCTGCTTTTGACTCGCTCCTTGCAAATCCACAGCACTGATCAACGATGACTGTTCTTGTGGTAAGGCATCAACAAACGGCTGAATGCATTCTGCCATCTCTTGTTCTAAAGAAGCTTCCTCTTGTTCGAACCACAAATCGTCAGGGTTCAATTCTCCATCTCGCTGCTGACGAGCGCGCTTGCGATAAAAATCGATAATGGTTCGATTGGCCAATTGGAATAGCCATGACTTAACGCTATCCGCCTCTTTTACTGTGGCAAGATTTTGGTGTGTTTTGATTAAAATCTCTTGTTGTAAGTCATCCACATCATCTGGATTACTCACTTTGGAATGCAGAAACGATTTTAAAGCGCTTTGATATTCACCCCAAACGCTCTCTAACGAGAAGGTTGAACTAGCAAGCTTCATCTGCGCAGCACTCATCTTGAAGAAAACCAATCACACCTTCTAAGCATTGATATTCAGCCACACAGAAAAGCGTGCGCCCTTCACGACGTTGACTGAGTAAGCCCGCTGAAGCCAAGCTTGAAATATGGTGTGAGAGTGTTGAACCTGGAATGGCCAATTTTTCTTGGATTGTACCAACCGCTACACCTTGGTAGCCCGCTTTTACAATCGCTTTGTAAATCGACAAACGCGTCGGATGGCCTAGCTCTTTGAGCGCCTTTGCAACGATTTCGAGTTCCATACGAGACTCCATAAAGAAATTTATATTTCCAAAATAATCGAAATATAACCTATTTGCAAGATAGAGAGTTCGCAAATAGAGAGTTTGCAAATAGAAGGTGTGCAAATGGATCTCGTGCTATCGCTACGCAAAGGCCGATGACATTATGTTGTTTTAAAAGACTTAGAGAGTTGCAGAATAAATCGGATCAAAAGTAGCTTTGATTCTTTGTCTAAAAGCCTTACCGCCGAGATAAGGTCATCAGATTCGATTTTCCTCACCGACAATTCATCCATGGCCACATCTAAATGGGTCATTCCTAGAGAACGTAAAATTGCTCGGTACTGAGAAAGCTTGAGATCTGACTCGCCTCGCTCAATACGCTGATAAGTTTTAGTACTCATCCCAGCCAATTTCGCGACCTTATCTTGTGATAGACCCGCTTGCTTCCTACGTTCCATTATCACCGTAATGATGGGCTCCATAACCGCCCCCCCTCAATCCACTGGACATATTTGTCCTAATTCGAGCAATAAGTGGACCATCTTTTCCGGTCTACATTTACCCATTAGAGGTAGATGAATAAAATCGAGCAAAACAAGACACTTACGTTAAAAAAGCCTCCTTAAGGAAAAGAATGCGATACCCTCTCAATGCAACCTGCAAAGTTCACAGTCGCAATTTGCAAACGCTTATTGGTGTCCAATGCAATACCAAATGGCAGTTGATTGAGCCGCTCACTCCCCAAAAGAAAGTGGCCCTTACCCAAGCTCAGCAACGACTGATGACCTACAAAGAACTCAAACTGCATGAAGAGTTGATCGCCCTGAGTGAGATAGAAAGCATTCTAGCTAAGATGTCTGAGCCAGAACGTGAAATTGCGTTTTGTGGCGTAGTTTGTATCAGTTTCCATATTCGTTTGATTGATAGCTGGTTCGAGCAATCTCTGTTTTTTGCCTAACTGAGCTTCCCTTAGTTGATAAGGTACAGAAAAATCCTCTTCGCACTCTCACCTTAAACAATTAATAACACATAAAAACAACCACTTAACCCTTTATTTCGACATTTATGGAAATAAAAGGTTGATCTGTCATTTTTTATTTCTATAATTCGAGAAAAGTCGAAATGAATTTGAACAACTCAGATTCATTCATTAGCGAATTTGGAGTTACATTATGAACACAGGTTTCCCAAGCAACGAATTAGTCACCATGGCCACTGAGGCGCTCAATATGTTTGCCTTTCTTGCCACTGAACTGATTATTTTATTTCTCGCGATCAGCTATATCGTTGGGGTTCTGCAAGAGTTTTTGACACCACAAAAGATCCAATCGATCCTAAGCTCACGTAATGGTAAAGGTTACGTGGTTGCTGCCCTACTCGGTGCTATCACCCCTTTCTGTTCATGCTCAACCATTCCTTTCTTAAAAGGTTTGCTGCGTGCAAGAGCTGGCTTCGGTCCGATGATGGTGTTTCTATTTGGTAGTCCGTTGCTTAACCCAGTTATCATTGGTTTGTTTGTCATCACCTTCGGCTGGAAAGTCGCGCTGTTCTATTTCTTGGTCGCGATGACAGTGTCTGTAGTCGCTGGTTACACATTAGAAAAGCTGGGCTTTGAGCGTTACGTAAAGCCAGAAGCTTACCAAGCAGCAGAAGCGTCAAGTTGTGGTACGAGCTGTGGCGACACTAAACCAGCGCCAAAGAAAGAGTCATCATGTGCAACTTCTAGCTGCGGTGAAGCAGCTCCAGTCATGGCAAAAACTGACGCCTGCTGTGGAACAAAAGAAGAACCAGCAGTTGAAGTTAGCTGCTGCGGTTCTGATGGTGCGGCAACCGCTACCATCGTTGAAAAGAGCGAGCCAAGCCGCTGGGTAAGAATTTGGCACTCAACATGGAAAGACTTTAAACAAGTGTTCCCATACTTGATGCTAGGTATTGCGATGGGTTCATTTATTTATGGCTTCATCCCAACAGAGTTGATTGCGCAGTACGCAGGTGCAGGCAAGTGGTACGCGATCCCAGTTGCAGCCATCATCGGTATTCCATTGTACATTCGCGCTGAAGCGGTGATTCCATTAAGCGCGGCATTAGTACAAAAAGGTATGGCACTTGGTTCTGTGATGGCATTAATCATCGGTAGTGCTGGGGCAAGTCTAACCGAGGTGATTTTGCTGAAGTCTATTTTTAAGAACCAGATGATTGCGGCTTTCCTTACCGTCATCTTAGGTATGGCAATCGGTGCAGGCTTCCTATACAGCTTTATCTTTGGTTAATCCCATAAGAACTTTGGTTAACCCCATCAACGTTAAAAGCCCTTTTTGAAGGGCTTTTATTACATCTAAGTAATAGTAATTCACGATTCTATTTATTATCAACGCTGGCTAAATAATCGATAATGCTCTCCTAGTCATTCATTACACTGGAGACCATTATGGCGAATGGATTTACAAAAGATGGTGGCGTTCAAGACCAAATCGATGCCACTGTTATTGATGCAATTAACCGCGCTCGTACGCTCCTTCACCACGAATACAATGACAGCGATTACTGCTTAGAATGTGGTGAACTGATCCCAGCCGCTCGACGAAAGATCCTTCCGGGTGTTGAGTACTGTATCGAGTGCCAAGAGAAGCAAGATGCACGCGAGAAAGCATTCAGTTCCTACAACCGTAGAGCCAGTAAAGACAGTCAACTACGGTAACAACAATGGCGAAGTCGTCGGGCTTCGCCTGATATGAGCGCACACACTCATTGTGCCACCCGTTCACCGTTACAACATTCATCACAAAAATCCCTTACCTTAAAAATTATTCACTCAATAATTGCCAGCAAATTATTTTAGAAAAAATCAATAATTCTTAGAAAAAACGGCCTCCGTTTTGAGCTCAAGTTTGTTAGGCTTGTGGAAATATTTTTTTACAACTTAAGCTGTAATTATTTTTAGGTAAGGTATTTTCTTTTGAATATGAAGTTATTTGGCAGTTCCTTGATTTTAGCAGGAACCGCTCTTGGGGCAGGCATGCTTGCTATCCCCATGGTATTGGCCCAATTCGGTTTTATCGTCAGTTCCGTTTTAATGCTGTTTATCTTTATCGGCACCACCTTCTCTGCGCTTCTTCTCGCTGAAGCTTGCAGTAAAACGAAACAAAGCAACAGCATGAGCAGTGTGGCGTATCTAACTCTAGGTAAAGCAGGTCAGCACTTCATTAATATCTTGTTCTACCTACTGCTCGTTTGTATGTCGATTGCTTACATCCTTGGCATTGGTGACATCCTCAACAAACTGCTGAGTGATGTAGGGTTCTCGGTCTCTACCACGACCTGCTATACCCTATTTAGTTTGTTGATGGGGGTAATTGTTGTTGCAGGCAAAGGGCACATTGACCGCCTGAACCGTGGCTTATTCTTAATGATGGTCGCAATGCTGTTTATCGTCATTTTCTCGCTGCTTAACAACATTAATCTCGATTACATCACTCAAGACTCAGATTACTCAGTCAACGATATCGTAAAATACAGCGCGATTATCTTTACTAGTTTTGCGTCGATGGTGGTGATCCCTTCCTTGATTGACTACAACCGTGAAGCCAGCCAAAAAGAAATCAGAAACATGATTTTGCTCGGCTCTCTGATCCCTCTGTTCTGTTACCTAATTTGGTTATTTGCCATTATCGGCAACCTAGGCACAGACGCGATCAGCCGCTTCCACAATATCTCAGAGCTGATTAACGCCTTCAGTGAATCGCAATCTATGATCAAAACGATTGTGGCAATCTTCTCTGCGCTTGCGCTTGTGACCTCTTTCCTCGGTGTTTCTATGGCGCTTTACGACCAAAACCAAGATGCGATTACCACAAATAAGCCAGCCGCTTACTTGCTGACGTTTGTACTACCACTGGCTTTGGCAAGTCTGTTCTCAAACCAGTTCGTTAGCATGCTCGACTACGCCGGAATGGTATTAGTATTCTTAGCGATTTGGGGACCACTCATGATGGTGAAAAAGGTACGTCAACCAGACTTCCCTAACCTATGTTTAGAAAGCTCTTATACCGCAGGCGGTGGCAGTTTGGCACTCAATGTCACTTTCTTGTTTGGTGCCTTGATCTTCGTCTCTTGGTTTATGAGTTAACCCCATTATTCAGACACAAAAAAAGCGCCAATCGGCGCTTTTTTTGGATTATTGGTCTTAACCAACAATTAGAATTTTTTCGGTGCGTAACCTGTCATCACCTGAATTTTTAGCTCTTTACCCAGTTTCGTCATTGGGTGAACAACCACTAAACCACGCACAGACTTTTTCAGTTTACCCATATCAGCCTGTTCTGCTTTAGTGATTTCACGAGAAAACGGCATGTCTTGCAGGCTTTTACGCTCTTTGTTCATGTCATATTGTTGCTTGTGCTTCATTGAGCTTACTTTTTTGTTTAGCTTATCTAGCTCATCAGTAAACTTCTTGATCATTTCGCCATCACCACGGCCTTTTGCAGCATCAAGTTTGCGATTGCAGTTATCGATACGGTTATTCAGGTTTTGTAGTTCTTTCTTAAGGCTCATGGTCATTATCTCGTTGAAACAGAAAAGGGCGGCGAGTGTAGCATAAGGATAATCGCCTCCCTAATGATAATCGTCATTATGGTTATTTTTTGTTCATGTGTACAAACAAAAAAGCCAGCGCTAACCAGCACTGGCTTTCGTTCTTAATCGAAGGTCATCGAATGATAACACCTTGATCGATAGACGTAGCTTCCATCTCAATATTTGCGCCCCAAGAAGGTGCATTACGAGACTTTTTAACGAAGCCTTGATTAATCAACCAAGTCACATCGGTATCAGCAACTTCAGCATCTGGATAGTCAGTATAGCTAATCACCTTACAAGCTTCAAAATCGCCTGCTGGAACAGACACCGTCTCTTTACCTAGATAGATTTCGCGGTAGTCGAACTTAGCTAGGTTCCAACCACTTGTAATCCAGCTCAACGGTGTTTCTACTCGAACATCGCGTAACCCTTCCGCAATAAGCAACTCAGGGTATACGGAGTAATCCATCACATTATACAATGGGGCATTTGTTGCTTGTGTATGCACTGTTTCCACACCCAATAGTTTTTCATTCGAGTTAACATCCTCCGATAACCCGACTTTAGCCGTACCATAGCTAGCAATGCCCTGAGCAGAATAGCCTTCTTGACCTAAGTACTGCTGGCCTTTTTGATAAGCGTGCTCATAGCCCAATAACTCCCCTTCCGCACTCAGAACGCTGATCTTCGTTTTCTCTAGCGAACCTTGCCAATTTGTCATCCAAACAGGAAGGCCTGTCACATTAGCTATATCGTCTAACCACGAGAAGTTGTTGCCTAAATAATCAAACTCGTAAGCTAGCTCTACCGGCTCACCACCATTAAGCACACGGTTTACGCTATAGTTAATTTGATCACCCGGTATAGCGGCAAAAGTCGCATCAGGTAAAGAGTCTAGACATGCTTGCAGATTCAATGGCTGCTCATAATGGTTCAGGATCAACTCCTGGGTTGCTGCATCAAACACATATTCAGATTCTGATGAACTCTCTAGGTCGACAAACCAAGTAATTCGCACTGAACCTGCGACCTCAGCAAAGTAGGCTGTGTTATTTTTCGGATCATAATTGTTTGACATGGTTTTAGCTGCGATAGCTTCGGGTAGAGTGACTTTTCTGACAGTTTGGCCATAAACCGTTAGATCTTCCCAATTACCTTTCTGCGCAAACTTAGTTAGCTCACCAAGCTCGTCACCAGAGTAATAAACAATATCCCCATTAGGCAGCAATTGAGCGTATAGTGGTAAAGTACCATGCTTACCGAATGCCCCCATAACAGGCAGGTCTGTAGTATCAAAACCACCTGAACGGTCCCTTACATCTTGCGCTAGTGTAGATTCAAGAGTTCGTAGCCAAGTGCTAATATTGTTGGCACTTACACCGTTACACATGTTGTTTAGCTCTGTGTAACGATCGGTACCTTCACACCATGTACCTTTTTGGAATCCGAAGTAACCACGGTTGATAAAGTCAGTCTTGAGCTTGTATGCAGTTGTATTATCTGGGAAAGTTAGATTTGACGGCACGACTTTCGACCAAACGCCTTCACCGGCCGTTTTTTCTAGGACAGTTGAAATGTTGAGTCCACCGACATCTACTTGTTGGGCTGTCGCTTTCTCATTCAGCACCGAAGACGCTTTGACGACTGTTACGCTTTTGTCTCGATTCGGAATTAGATCCGTTATCGTGTCATCTTTCAGCACCCAACCTGACTCATCAAGTAGCATCGACTGAGTATCTTGTTCAGGAATGAGTGGGATAAAACCCGGCGTTTGGTAATCATAACCAAATTCAACGTCAGTAAGGCTACCATCACCTTCAAGTCTCAAAGTGCCGAATTCTAGTGTGAATGGCTGATTAGAATTCGCTTCACTGTGGAACCAATTAACGCCGTCTTCAGCAACCAAAGCTGCAAGGTCTGCCGCTTTCTTATTCTTGTTCGCTTGGTTCTCTTTGATCTTATCGACTAAGTTACCGACACCTAAGTTGATATGATCCTGCTTAATGGTGCTAGCCACTTCCTTAGGGTCAAAGTTATCACCATTAGCAAGGACCTGCCCAGCAATCGTATCCACAACTAGGGTTGCTTCCTCAATCAGTAACGCGAAGAAGTCGCTATCACTAACCCCTGCTCCATTACTTGCTTGCTTTAACTCATCAGTTTTAGACGCGATGACACTGGCTGTAACCTGAGCAACTCTATGCAAATTCTCGTAGTTGTTGCGTTCCTCAGCACTAAGAGTGTCATCATTTTTCTGAGCGATATAGTCTTTAGTTAGATCCACTGAAAAACCAAGTTTTTGTTGAACGCTCGCTTTAGCTCCTTCAACAGAATTGCCCTTTTCAACCTCGTTTTGAATCATGGTGGTTAGAGGACTGATAAATTCTGAACCAGGAGGGGCCGTCAAACTGTAACCTTGGGTAAGCGTCACCCCAGGGTTATCGGAATCGATGGTTTGCCCGGCAATAACTTCTATAAGTAGGACGCCATTTGCAAGCTGCTCTTCAGTCAATCCCGTTAAGGTAAACTCACCATTGTCACCTGTTACTGCGTTCGGTTCTGAAGACTCACAAACTTTATTGTTATTCATATCCAAACAAGCATTAGCACCAATCAAGTAACCATCGGCTGCTTTTGCCGTTAACGAGCTTCCCTGAGAAGAGCTATCGCTCCCTTCATCCGAGCCACCACATGCACTCAAAGTAAAAGCGACAGCTAACGCCAGTGAGGAACGCTTAAACATCATAAACTATCTCCAAGTTTCAATTAATCTATCCATAATCAGATACCTACCAAAATGCTCATGTGTCGGCGGTAGTGTAAATGCTCGGTGAAAATATCAGCGTGATGAATAAATAAATGTCATGGTGATCATGTTTTAAGTTGATATTTTTGTTATCAAAATATCGTACTTATTTGAATGCGAGTCACAGTGCAATGACAGTGGAATTTATAAAACCCTTTCTCAGGACTGAGACTATAAAGCGATGAGAATGTAACAAGCCATTAATTAATATAATTTTTTTCTAATTTAGAATTTCTGCAATCACCACCAAACTGTGCCAATATAAAAAAGTGGCCTCTCTACTCTAAGGACAGTTATGTTTCGTTTATCCTGCTTACTTTTTGGTTTACTACTCACGTCTCATACCTACGCTGAATCAAACAATATTCGAGTGACTTACCTGGAGCCTACCGACAACAACGAAGTACAAGTCAAACAGGCGCTTGAGCAAAGTGGCGTTAATGAAACCGTGATTGAACTCTCCGATCAGTTGTTCCCATTCAAAAAGACGCTCACTGTCGAATACGGTAGTAAAGATGGCCCCTTGTATGATCCAGAAAAGCATGTTGTTCAAATGCCCTATTCATTTTATGACGAGTCACTGACTTACTTTACGAAGAATGAATATCAAGAGAAGTACGGGAAACCAGCCCAATCAGGAGCGATTGATACTGTTCTTCACACCCTGCTGCATGAAGCTGGGCACGCCTATATTGCTGACCAGAACATTCCAATCTTGGGCAAAGAGGAAGACGCCGTTGATAACTTGGCCGCGGTCTTGATGATTGAGTATGTAGAGGATGGTGACAGCGCAGCGATAAGTGCTGCCGACATGTTTGCTTTTGAATCAGAAGATAGACCCGATTATTACGATTTCGGTGAGTATATCGATGAACACAGCTTCGACTTACAGCGTTACTTCTCTACCTTGTGTTTGGTTTACGGTAGTGACCCAGAAAAACATGAGAACTTACTCGATGAGGTAGAAAACGACTACCTAACCGAACGCAAAGACTTCTGTATCTATCAGTATCAAGCTATCTCTGATAACTGGCACTCATATTTGACCCATAAAAATGATCAGTAACCGTGCTTCATCGTAGAAAAGCTAAAACGAGGTAAACATGACAAAACTGACGATTTTCTACGATGGATACTGCCCTCTATGCGTCAAAGAGATGGAACACCTAAAACACTCCGATGCCAATAACTCTATTGCGTTGGTGGATATACAAACATCCATCATTGAACAATACCCGATGATAGACGCCAAAGAAGCATCAACCATTTTGCATGCACTTGATGAACAAGGTCACCTAATTCTCGGGTTAGACGTGACATATCAAGCCTGGTCACTGGTCGGAAAAGGGTGGCTCTACGCCCCGCTTCGTTGGAAGCTCGTCAAACCCTTTGCTGACAAAGCGTATCTTCATTTTGCGAAAAATCGCTACCGCTGGTCGAGATTACTCACGGGTAAAAGTCGATGCAACAACGGGCAGTGCCTGTAGTTGTTTAACTAAAGTCTAAGAGTGAAAGTACACAAACTCATCAAGAATCTCATCCTTTAGCCGATTAATTGACTAATCTTATAAAATAAACTTTTGGTCTATAAGAATAATTCAATAACTCGGCTGTTTAATGGGCAGCCACCATAATGAAAACAGGATGTTTGTATGAGTCTTACTATTCGTAGCCGCCTCTACATTTTGGCACTGGTACCGCTGCTTGTAATCGCGATAGGTATGCTGAGCTTTACCTATATGAAAACCACCGATCTGAATGATCAACAGATCGACATCACCCACACCAATATGATGAACATGAAGAAGGAAGAACTGAAAAACTACCTTCAAATGGCGAAGTCGGCCATTCAACCTTTTCTCGATAAAGGGGCGACGCTAGAGGAAGCTTACCCGACCTTGAAAACGCTGGAATATGGCGCGTCAGGTTATGTGTTTGGTTACGATTCAAAAGGGATACGTCGAGTACAAGGGCAAAGTGAAAAAGGAATCGGGGATAGCTACTGGAACTTGCAAGACAAACAAGGCAATTACCTTATTCAAGATTTGATTCGCAACGCTAAAACCGGTGAGTTCACCACCTACTACTTCCCTAAACCCGGAGAAACCAAAGCTCTGCCGAAACTCAGCTATTCTATTTTCATCCCTGAGTGGGATCTGATGCTGGGTACGGGGTTCTATACCGATGACATCGACGCGATCATCGCCGATATGGAAGACGCCACTCACAGCGCTCTGCAAACTACCCTCTCAGCTATTGTCGTCTTTTGTTTAGTCATTGCAGGGATCGTGGCGATCTTTGCGGTTGCGGTGAATCGCACCATTATGAAACCTCTCGAGATGTTTGATGACTCTATTCGTTCCTTCGCCAGTGGAGATGCTGATCTAACAGCTCGAATGGAAGACTTCAAAGCGCCTGAATTTGCAAAGCTCAGCCAAAATTTCAATGCCTTTGTTGCGAGCTTACAAGAGATAATCCGAAACGTGAGTGACGTTGGGCAACAGGTGGTATCGGAAACCAACAACATGTCAGGCCGCGCGGAAAAAGTGGATGAGCTGGCTTCTGGTCAACGCCAGGAGACCGAACAAGTCGCCACCGCAATGACTGAAATGACCACAACAGCCAGTGAAATTTCAAACAATGCTAGCCAAGCCGCTCATTCGGCGAAAGAGGCTGATGACAACGCGAAAGATGCCCAAAACATCGTTAACTCCGCAGCTAGCTCTGTCGAAGCGCTGGCCGAAGAAGTCTCACAAGCAAACAGCGTTATCTCTAGATTAGAGGGCGATGTGCAAAACATTTCATCCTCTCTAGAGGTGATTCAAGACATTGCCGAACAAACCAATCTATTGGCATTAAACGCAGCGATTGAGGCAGCCCGTGCCGGTGAACAAGGCCGAGGCTTTGCCGTAGTTGCGGATGAAGTCCGTAAACTTGCTAGCCGCACCCAAGACAGTACCGGCGAGATCCACCAAATGATTGAGCAGCTCAAAGCGGCATCCGACGATGCAGTAAAAGCAATGGAATCGAGCCAAAAACGCGGCGCAAGCACGGTAGATGAAGCCAATGCAGCAGCACAAGCACTGATTCAAATTCAAGAATCCATCGGAACCATCATGGACATGAACTCACTGATTGCCACTGCGACCGAGGAGCAAAGCTTAGTCGGACAAGAAATATCTCAGCGTATCGTCGTCATCTCTGATCAAAGCTCGCAATCAGCAGAATTGGCCGATGAAAACCGAACGGGTAGCCAAGCACTCAATCATCGAGCCAATGAGCTGTATGATTTAGTGGGCAGGTTCACAGTGTAACCAAATTAGCTCTTAAGTAAGCCGCTATTCTGATTGTCAGAACTTAGCGGCTTTTTCATTGCAATATTTGTAAACAGCTTGTTACTCTCATTGCTGAGTCAGGGGTCGCAAAACACTCCCTATGCTAGCCACATGTATACAAAGTAAAGTATGATTGTTTTATCAGGGAAATAAATGGTTTGAGAGTGAAAACCGCCTATGGCAAATCTTAAAAATTCTGTGGCAAAAAACATCAAGACAAAAGTCGCAGGTCAAACTCAAGATGACGTGGTTTATTGCCATATTTTTGATGCAATTCTAGAACAGCGTTTACCACCAGCGACCAAGCTTAACGAAGAAGCTTTGGCCGAGATCTTCAATGTCAGCCGCACCATTATTCGCCGCGCTCTGTTGCGTTTGTCTATGGAGCAGGTCGTCAGTATTCGCCCTAACCGTGGTGCAATGGTTGCCGCTCCTACCAAAGCAGAAGCCAAGCAGATCATTAAAGCGCGTGAAGTCATGGAACTTGCCATCACCGAACTCGCGGTTGCACACGCTACCCCAGCGAAGATTGAAGAGTGTCGTAAATTGGTTGAGGTCGAAAACGAGGCTTTTGCCAACAATGACTACGGAAAAGGGCTTCGCCTGTCTGGTGAGTTTCATATCAAGCTTGCTGAGATGGCCAACAACGCACCGCTGTTGGCTTTCCAACGCAGCTTAGTATCACAAACCTCTCTTCTCATTGCTCAATACGAAACGGGCACTCACTCAAATTGTTCTTTGGATGAGCACTCCAACCTGCTCGATGCCATCGAGTCAGGGGATGCAGAGCAAGCCGTATCGTTAATGCAAGAGCACATCGATCACATTCGCTCTAAATTGAATCTCGATAGCAACTCGGCATCGAATGATTTGCACGTGGTTTTTTCGGATGTACTGAATAACCGATAGTAACGCATTGATATCGATATCTTTAGCCTAGCGATCCGCTGGGCTTTTTTAGCTCCAAGCATACTCACCCATCAAGATTGTACACAATAAGATGTACAATATTAAAAAACTTTACGTAAAGATTCTTCAGTCTAGCCAAAAACTTAGTTCATAAGTTTCAAACAGTTACTACGTCAGTTCTCATTTATAAGTAACTTAAGCCATACTTTCTATGTTGCATTTTTGTAAATTTAAAGTTGACCTTGTGGTCAAAATAACCAATTATTGACCACAAGGTCAGAAAAATAATTACGAAACAAAAGTGTCAATACACAAGGAGGTCTCTTGATTACTTTCCTACTCAATCAAGAACTCAGACAAGAAAGTGAGCTGTCGCCAAATATGACGGTCCTTCAATACCTGAGAACAGAAGTACAAAAAACAGGTACCAAAGAAGGTTGTGGTTCAGGTGACTGTGGTGCCTGTACAGTCGTACTAGGTGAAGTAATCGACGGTCAGCTTCAGTACCGTTCAGTCAACTCTTGTTTGACGTTCGTCTCAAGCCTACACGGTAAGCAATTGATTACTGTGGAAGATCTTCAAAACAACAACAAACTGCACCCGACTCAGCAAGCGATGGTCGACTTCCACGGTTCACAATGTGGTTACTGTACGCCGGGTTTCATTATGTCGATGTTCGCCCTCAGCAAGAACAAACCAGCCGCCAACAAAGAAGACGTAATGGAATCCCTAGCAGGCAACTTATGTCGCTGTACGGGTTACCGTCCAATAGTGGATGCTGCGTTATCTCTTGCGTCTGATGAGCCATTGATGGATCAGTTCGTAGAACTAGAGAAAACCACCATCGCAAGACTGCAAACCCTACAAGAGCAGCCAGCAAGCCTAAGCTATGGCCACTTAACCGCGTACCTTCCTCGTAGCGTAAATGAGCTGGCTGATCTTTATTCTTCACACCCTAATGCCAAACTGGTGGCAGGCGGTACGGACTTGGCCCTTGAGGTGACTCAGTTCCACCGTGAAATCGAAACACTGATTAACGTCACTCAAGTAGAAGACATGAAAGTGTGTGAAGAAAGTGAAGACGCGCTGCATATCGGCGCTAACGTTGCCATCAGTGATGCGTACAAGCTTCTTACTAGTCACTACACCGATTTTGGTGAATTGCTGCACCGCTTTGCCTCTCTGCAGGTACGTAACCAAGGCACGCTTGGCGGCAACATTGGTAACGCTTCGCCAATCGGTGATGCGCCCCCACTTCTGATTGCACTCAACGCGCAAGTAAAACTGCGTCGTGGCAAGCAATCACGTGTAATGCCAATCGAAGATTACTTCATTAGCTACAAAGTCACGGCTCAGCAAGAGAGTGAGTTTATCGAGCAAGTGATCATCCCGAAACCGAAAGCTAATGAGACGTTCCGCGCTTACAAACTTTCTAAGCGTCTGGACGATGATATTTCAGCGGTTTGTGGCGCATTCAATATCCAGATTGAAGACAACAAAGTGATTAGCGCTCGTATCGCCTTTGGTGGCATGGCGGCAACCCCCAAACGTGCCACTCGATGTGAAAATGTACTGCTTGGTAAAGAATGGACGGAAGCGAACGTCAATGAAGCGATGCAAGAGATTCACAATGACTTCGAGCCTCTGTCCGATTTCCGTGCCAGCAAAGAGTACCGTTCAATGACGGCAGCCAACATGCTGCGCCGCTTCTACATCGAACAGAACCATCAGAATAACCAGATTGAAACAAGGGTAACGTCTTATGTCTAACGCACACCACCCGACTCTCTCTCATGATGAGATGGTCGCCATCGTAAAGCAGGATCTTAAAACTGGCGTTGGTAAAAGCGTAAAACACGACAGCGCCCCAAAACAAGTAACCGGTGAAGCGGTCTACATCGATGACCGTTTAGAGTTCCCGAATCAGCTTCATGTGTATGCGCGTTTAAGTACCCAAGCGCACGCAAAAATTACCAAGCTTGATGTCTCGCCATGTTACGAATTTGAAGGCGTAGCCATTGCCATTACCCACGAAGACATCCCTGGTCAACTGGATATCGGTGCGGTTTTCCCTGGGGACCCGCTACTGGCTGATGGCCTAGTTCAATACTACGGCCAACCTATCATTGCCGTTGCTGCTAACGATATGGAAACAGCACGCAAAGCGGCTCAAGCGGCTATCGTTGAATACGAAGCGCTACCTCCTGTTCTTGATGTCAAAGAAGCACTGGAAAAAGAGCTGTTCGTAACAGAAAGCCACCAGCAAAAACGTGGCGACTCAGCAACTGCCATTGCAAACGCAAAACACGTGATTGAGGGCGATATTGATATCGGTGGTCAAGAGCACTTCTACCTTGAAACCCAAGTGAGCAGCGTGATGCCAACCGAAGATGGCGGCATGATCGTTTACACTTCAACGCAGAACCCGACTGAAGTGCAAAAACTGGTTGCCGAAGTGCTTGGTGTTCCAATGCACAAAGTGGTGATTGATATGCGCCGCATGGGTGGTGGTTTTGGTGGTAAAGAGACCCAAGCCGCAGCACCTGCATGTATGGCAGCTGTAATTGCTCACCTAACTAAACGCCCGACGAAGATGCGCCTACCGCGCGCAGAAGACATGACCATGACGGGTAAACGCCACCCATTCTACAACCAGTACAAAATTGGTTTTGATGATGATGGTGTGATTCAAGGCTCTGAGATCATCGTGTCAGGTAACTGTGGTTACTCACCAGATTTATCAAGCTCGATTGTCGATCGTGCGATGTTCCACTCTGACAACGCCTACTACCTAGGTGATGCGACAGTCACTGGTCACCGCTGTAAGACTAACACGGCATCGAATACCGCTTACCGTGGTTTTGGTGGCCCACAAGGCATGATGACCATCGAGCACATCATGGATGAGATTGCGCTCTATCTGGGTAAAGATCCTCTCGAAGTACGTAAAGCGAATTACTACGGTGGTGAAGGACGTAACGTCACTCACTACTACCAAACGGTTGAAGATAACTTCTTACCAGAGATCACCGAACAACTTGAGCAAAGCAGTGACTACCACGCGCGTCGTAGAGCCATTGCTGAGTTCAATAAGCAAAGCCCTATCTTGAAAAAAGGCTTAGCGATTACTCCGGTGAAATTTGGTATTTCATTCACGGCGACTTTCCTAAACCAAGCAGGTGCTCTAGTACACATCTACACCGATGGCAGTATTCATTTGAATCACGGTGGTACTGAAATGGGACAAGGCTTGAATATCAAAGTGGCACAAATCGTTGCACAGGAGTTCCAAGTTGATGTTGAACGTATCCAAATCACCGCTACCAATACCGACAAAGTACCGAACACATCGCCAACCGCGGCCTCATCGGGCGCCGACCTCAATGGTAAAGCAGCCCAAAATGCCGCTCTGACGATCAAACAACGCCTGATTGATTTTGCTTCTAGCCACTTCAAAGTCTCGCCAGAGGAAGTGATATTTAAAAACGGCATGATTGTCATCCGTGATGAGATCATGACCTTTGAATCCTTTGTTCAACTGGCCTACTTCAACCAAGTATCGCTATCAAGCACAGGCTTCTACCGTACACCGAAGATCT
This sequence comes from Vibrio aquaticus, assembly GCF_003970385.1. GTDB lineage: Bacteria > Pseudomonadota > Gammaproteobacteria > Enterobacterales > Vibrionaceae > Vibrio > Vibrio aquaticus. Next base: position 687,741 of record NZ_RXZH01000001.1, read on the forward strand.
ACTACGATCATGAGAAAGCACGTGGCCGTCCGTTCTACTACTACGCTTACGGTGCCTCTTGTTCAGAAGTTATCGTTGATACGCTAACGGGCGAATACAAGATCCTTCGTGCAGACATTCTTCACGATGTCGGCGCCTCGCTGAACCCTGCTATCGATATTGGTCAGGTAGAAGGCGGCTTCCTGCAAGGTGTAGGCTGGCTAACGACTGAAGAGCTGGTTTGGAACGAGCAAGGCCGCTTGATGACCAACGGCCCTGCAAGTTACAAGATCCCAGCGATTGCGGATATGCCGATTGAGTTCCATACCCACCTTTTGGAAAACAGAGCAAACCCAGAAGATACGGTATTCAACTCGAAAGCTGTGGGTGAACCGCCGTTCATGCTCGGAATGTCAGTGTGGAGCGCTCTAAGAGATGCGATTGCTTCTGTTGCCGTAGATGGTGCCATTCCAAAACTGGATACACCTGCAACACCTGAGCGCGTTCTGATGGCGATAGCTAAAGTGACTCAGCCTCAGAAGACCTCACAGCAAAGCACTCAGGAAGCATAACAAAGGGCTTAACCGTTCAAGGAGAGACGTATGTTTAAGGACAATTGGATTCATGAACTGGCACAACTAGAAAAAAACAGCGAACCGTGTGTGATGGTAACGGTATTGGAAGACCGTGGCTCTGTGCCAAGGGATGCCGGAACCAAAATGCTCGTGACCCGTGACCGCTTGATTGCCACCATTGGTGGTGGTCATCTAGAGCACGTAGCGACCAAAATGGCACGTGAAATGCTCATCGCGGGTGAACGCTCACTAAAAGTAGAACGCTTTAATCTTGGTGCTCGTTTGGGGCAGTGTTGCGGCGGAATGGCAACACTTAGCTTCGAACCGATTGGCACCGCGCAAAAGCATCTGGTTGTGTTCGGTGCAGGTCATGTTGCCAAAGCCCTTTTACATATCGTCTCCACCCTTCCTTTCCGAGTCACTTGGATTGATGAACGCGATGACGTTTTCCCTGAAGATCTGCCACGTAATGTCACCAAGGTCGTCACCGATGATCCGGTGGGTGACGTTCGTGACTTGCCACCAAATAGTTACTACTTGGTGATGACGCATAACCACCAGCTCGACTTTGACCTCGCTAGAGCCATTATTGACCGTGATGACAGCGTCTATTTCGGCATGATTGGTTCGCTAACCAAACGTAAGAAATTCGATATGCGTTTAGCGCAGCGTGGTTACACCGATGCACAAATCGACACTATGATTTGCCCGATTGGTGTCAGCATGGTGAATGGAAAACACCCAGCAGAGATCGCTGTCTCGGTTGCAGGTGAACTTATCGCACACTATCAGGGCATTCCCCTTGAACAAAAACGCCCTACGGCACACAGTAAAAGTAATCAACAGAGCGATTCCGAATTGGAAGAGAAAATCGCCTAACCCAAGTCGTGGTTAATTTTGGGTTATAAAAGGAAGTAACAATGACAACGCAACGCAACGCTTATCGTGCAGCCATTTTGCACAGCATCGCTGATCCGAAAGATGTCGGACTGGATAACTCTTACCAATTCTTCGATGACGGTATCATCGTGGTTGAAGATGGTCATATTGTCGATATCGGTGAAACGGAAGAAGTTCTTGCTCGCCAACCTAAGGATATCAGCATTACCGAATACGAAGATAAGCTAATCACATCAGGCTTTATCGACACCCATATTCATTACCCTCAAACGGGCATGATTGCTTCTTATGGCGAACAGCTGCTCGACTGGCTAGAGAACTACACCTTCCCAGAAGAACGTCGCTTTAAGAACCCGGTCTACGCGCACAAAGTCGCTAAACTGTTCTTTGACGAGCTAGCCAGTAACGGCACGACAACGGCACTGGTGTTCGGTACCGTACACAAAGAATCGGTCGATGTGTTCTTCGAAGAAGCGCAAAAACGCAAACTGCGTATGATTGCGGGTAAGGTATTAATGGATCGCAACGCGCCAGATTACCTAACAGACACCCCAGAATCAGGCTACGAAGCATCGAAAGAGCTGATCGAAAAGTGGCACAATAAAGACCGTTTGTTGTATGCGGTGACACCTCGCTTTGCACCAACCAGTACCCCAGAGCAGCTAGCCACTGTGGGTAAGCTGCTTGAAGAATATCCTGATGTTTACATGCACACTCACCTTTCTGAAAACAAGAAAGAGATTGAATGGGTACTTGAACTGTTCCCTGAACGTGACTCCTACCTCGATGTTTACGATCATTATGGTTTACTACACAAGCGCTCTGTCTTCGCTCACGGTATTCATCTATCAGACTGTGAATGTAAACGCTTGGCTGATACCGAATCGGCTATCGCTTTCTGCCCAACCTCTAATCTATTCTTGGGTTCTGGTCTGTTTAAGCTGCCTAAACTTGAAGAGCACGGTGTAAGAGTTGGCATGGGTACCGATGTGGGTGCTGGTACCAGCTTTTCGATTCTGCAAACCATGAGTGAAGCGTACAAAATTATGCAGCTGCAGCAAGAGAAGCTTCATCCGCTCAAATCACTGTTCTTAGCCACCTTAGGGGGCGCACGTTCGCTTCACCTAGAGGATAAGATTGGTAACTTGGAAGTGGGTAAAGAAGCTGACTTTGTTGTACTCGATTTACACGCAACTCAGTTGATGCGCTTTAGAATGCACCAAGCCACTACTCTTGAAGAAAAGCTGTTTGTATTAATGAGCTTAGGCGATGACCGCACAGTGTGTGAGACCTTCATTTATGGTGAGAAAGCCTACGATGCGCAAGGAAACATCGACGTAAAAAAGTTCGCTAGTTAAGCCTATCTCACTGGCTTAATAACTATTGAATAACAAAGCGCTCTCAATCATTGAGAGCGCTTTGTTGTTATTAAATACTCGTTATTTAATGCCATACTTAGCGAGAATTTTATCAAACGTACCGTTAGATTTTATCTCCGCAAGCCCTTTATTAAACGCTTCTATGTATTGAGCATGATTAGGGTTAGCCAGTCCGGCAGTCACATGCAGGGGATTAACCGATAGAGCATTGGCTGTAAATTCAAAATCGGCGACATTCATTCCGGCGCCCGACAGTGTTGACTTCGCCACCAACTCATCTTCAAGCGTTAGATCGATTCGTTTCGCCATCAATTTCTTCGCATTTGCCACCAAGTCATTCGCTTCAGGTTTCTTAAAGTTCGTCGCCCCCAAGAACTCATCGCCATAACCATAGTTACGAATAACACCCACTGTTTTGCCGGACAAACTGTCTAACCCATTGTATTCGAAGCCATCACCCTTACGTTTAATAAACTTGAGTGAGTTCTCTAGGTACGGTTCGCTGTACTTGAGGAAAGAGGTCCGCTCGCTGGTGAACCAAGTGGCCACTAGCACGTCCACTTTACCTGCTTTGACCTCATTCAATGCGCGTGTCCAAGGCATTATTTTAAAATCAACAGTATGCCCCTGAGACTTAAACGCTTCTGTGATTATCTCTACCGAGACGCCCGGGCTAGCCTTATCTTTTTGAACAAATGGCGCCCATGGGTCTTGCGCAGCAGTAATGGTCGCAGAGTGCGCAACGATAGAAAACATCGCACCTGCTAGCAGTAAAAAAAAGTTTCTCATAACGTTTCCTCTGTTTGATGACTAAGTTCGGAACTTCGCCATGTGATTGGCAATACTCTGACTTAAACTCAGTACTTCTTCCGTTCTTTTAGTATTTTGGGTCGCACCGGAAGAGACTTCATTCGATGCTTCCGATGCTTCGACGATCGCTTGGCTTATCTCTTCAACCGCCATTCTTTGCTCATCGGTAGCTTGAGAGATTTGGCCACTTCGCTCGGAAATAACAGTGATCAAGCTTTCCACTTCACTGACTGACGCTCTCGATTCACTCACTCGGGTCGCTGTTTGTTCAAGCAAGGCCGAAATACGAGTCAACTCATCTTCAACCGATTTTGTTGCAGCGCCTAAAGCGGCAATATTCTTTTGAATTTGCTCAGTCGACTCACTCGTTTTTACTGCCAGATTGCGCACTTCATCTGCTACAACGGCGAAGCCTCGGCCTTGTTCACCCGCCCTTGCAGCCTCTATGGCTGCGTTAAGCGCCAACAAATTGGTCTGCTCAGAAATATCGTTGATGACATTAAGCACCGTGGTAATTTTTCCGCCTTCATCAATCAAAATGTGCATCTCTGCATTCACATGATTCATTTCTTCACGCATATTCACGATGTCATTGGCAGAATGCTCAATGGCATCGTTCACATTAGACGCAAGGGCGGTAGCGTCCTGTGCTTGCTGAGCGGTTTCTGAAGCCGTGTCAGCGACAGTAGACACCGAATGGTTTAGCTCAGTTGCTGCTGCCGCTACAGTGGTCAGCTGATGCTTTTGCATGTCCAGTTTTTCTGCGTTGACTCTGGCTGTTGCACCATTGGCTTGCGCTTTTTCGCCTAGGGCTTCAGATGAGCGGTTTACGTCTTGGACAATAAGGCGTAAAGATTCGGTAAAGCTGTTGATACCATCAGTAATGGCTGAAAATTCTTGGTATTTAGCAGGCGCTAACTTATTGGTGAGATCCCCATCGCCTGACGCAAGATCTTTAATGACGTCTGTCAGCTCTGACAATGGACGGAGCACAAATATAGACAGTGCTGCAATGATCACGATGGACAAGATGACATCTAAAACAATCAGCTCAATAATACTGGTTCGTAACGAGTCAGCCAGTTTTGTGTCGAGCGCATGAGTATCGAAATACACCGTCACTTTACCCACAGGGTTCTCTTCCCCATACTCAATAAAGGTGAGATCAGACGACAAACTGTTTTCTCGCTTAAACAGAGATTTATTTTGAACATCTACCGCTAAGTAATCCTCCCCATCCAGTTTATGAGTGAGAAATAACAAATCCTGACCATCATTATCTATCAACTGGATGGCCGATATTTCCGCCAGTTTTAACTCCGCTGAAATGGACACCTTGGCTGACTCCAAATCGAAGTCCCATACCGCTTTGGGTAAGCTAATCCCCATTCGTTGAGTGGTATTTTCTACCGAATGTTGTAGTTCTACGAGCAAGTTTCCTTTGAAGCTCTGATATTTGATGAATGCCGAAACAAGTAAAACAAGGGTCAAAGCAATGATCACCTGCACGAGAAATACGACCTTTAACCTTTTCAAAACTGATCCCTTGAATTATTCATATGGATAATAAAAAAGTAGTAATTGATTAAACAATAATCAAATAAGACGATTAATGAGACATTCATCACATCATGAGGAGCTAGCGAGGCTGTAAAGAGATATCAACGTTAAAACTCACGAGTTAGTTCTTAGTCTGTTTTTTACGAATAAGGGACTAACTATTTGTAAGCTTTAAGAAAGAAAAAGGTCTAGCTTACCCAGTTAGACCCTCATGTGTTAAATCATTCAATAAAACCACTACCGATAAATCGACTTGGTCGACTGCCTGACAATCAGCTCAATTGGTGGCAGGCGAACATCATGTCTTTCGCCACTTAGAAGATTAAGAATTGATTCCGCGCACACTGCCCCAACCTCTTCTACGGGTTGGCGCATGGTGGTTAATGCAGGCGTGAAATAGAAAGACGTTGGCAAGTCATCAAAACCAACCACAGAGACATCTTCAGGTACGCGATAACCGTGGTCATGCAACGCCTTAATGGCTCCATAAGCCGTTTGATCATTGGCGGCAAATATAGCACTAAAATGGCTTTTCGACTCGATCAACTCTTTGGTTAACTCATAGCCGCATTCGCTACTAAAATCACCTTGTTTGATAAGCTTAGGTTGGACTTTAATCCCTGCTTCTTGCAGCGCATTTTTATAGCCAACAAAGCGTGCCACTGCATCCGGCTGGTTAAGTAACCCTTTAATATGAGCGATGTTTAAGTGGCCTTGTTGCAGCAAATGCAGCGTTGCCATATAACCTCCGAGCACGTTGTCGATGTTTATGCAGCGCACTCGGTCACCAATCACGTCATAGCCGACCGCCACGACAGGAATCTGCTTGGAATAATCGAGAATCTGTTGCTCGGTAAGGCTGCCCGTCACAATGATCACGCCATCGACATTACTCTTAGCGAGGTATTCAAGCGCATGAGATTCGAGTTTGTTTTTCCAGTGTCCCGTCGCGATCACCAATGAGTAGCCCTGCGCACTGAACACTTTCTCCATATCATTAAGAATACGGCTGGTGTGTGGACTCTCTGGGTTTTGCACCAATACGCCGATGGTCATCGAACGAGTATTGGTGCCCTGATTCATGGTGTAGTTGGGTTTGTAACCCAGAGTTTTGATCGCTTTCTCTATGTTGTTGGTTTTTTCATCAGACACATAAGTGGTGCGATTTAGAAAGCGAGAAACCGTACTGGGTGAAACACCGGCGAGCTTGGCGACATCATAGATGGAAGTTTTTTTTTTCTTTCTGGTCGTCATAGGAACTGCCAATTAAACAAGCGAAACATCGACTATAGAAACTCCTCTTATGGAGCTCAACCGACGTTGATTGAAACTGAGAGCTAAAGAGGCAAGCCAGTGGCTAAATTCACTGACTTGCCTTGGGGGTGAGTGTTATCGATTAAAACGTCGCCAGCGATTTCTCGCTCATGGCATCGAACAGATGAATCGCATCCAGATCCAAGTAAAGCGTCAGCTCGTTCACATCCACTTCAGCGGCCTGCGTCTCAACCATCAAAGATTGGCCTGCAATCTCGGTTTTCAGCAAGATGCTTGCACCCAGTAGCTCCTTGTCTTTGATTTTTACTGGGAACGGCAGCACTCGATCATGATCCACTTGCTCAGCACGTAAATGAATGTCTGTCGGGCGTACACCAAAGTGCAGCGCTAAGTTCTTAGATGCATGAGCATGGAAACGCTCTGGCAGTGGAATGCGAGTGTCGCCTAGCTCAACGTGCCAGTTACCTTCTTCGCCCACCAACTGTGCATCGAGCATGTTCATTGATGGATTACCAATGAACTGAGCAACAAACTTGTTCGCTGGTTGTTGGAACACCTCTGTTGGCGTCCCTACTTGCGCCACATAACCATCTTTGAGAATCACAATGCGGTCAGCAAGGGTCATCGCTTCGATTTGGTCGTGCGTAACATAAATCGTAGTGGTTTGAAGCTCTCTGTGCAGCTGTTTGATCTCTTCACGCATCGTGCCACGCAGTTTTGCATCAAGGTTCGATAGAGGCTCATCAAACAGGAACACTTTTGGAGTGCGCACCATCGCTCGGCCCATTGCCACACGCTGGCGCTGACCACCTGAAAGCTCTTTCGGTTTACGAGCAAGCAGAGGATCAAGCTCTAGCATTTTGGCTGCTTTGCGCACCTCAATATCGATTTGATCTTTTGGCATGCCTTTTAGTTTGAGCGCAAAGGCGATGTTCTCATACACCGTCATGTGCGGGTAAAGGGCATAGCTTTGGAACACCATCGCCAAATCACGGTCTTTGGCATCGATTTTGTTCATCAGCTTATCGCCAACGAAAATCTCGCCTGAAGTGATGCTCTCTAGGCCCGCTAGCATGCGCAGCGTCGTCGATTTACCGCAGCCTGATGGGCCAAGAAAAACCACGAACTCACCATCGTTGACCGTAAAGTCGAAGTGTTTAACCACTTCCACATCATCGTAGGATTTTTTGATGTTTTTAAACTCAACTTTTGCCATTACTGGTTCTCCTCTCGACGCTCTAGCAGCATGTTGCGATATGCGATTGCGCTTTGTTTCAGAGTGCGCTGCTGGGTTTCGTAGTCCACGTGAACAATACCGAAGCGCTGTTTGTAACCATACGCCCACTCAAAGTTATCCATTAAGCTCCACGCAAAGTAACCTTGTACGTCTACGCCTGCTTTAATTGCTTTATCTACCGCTTCTAAATGCGTTTGGAAGTAGTTAACACGCTGGGTGTCGTTCACTTCACCGTTGATGCAGTCATCTTCACCGGCTGCGCCATTTTCAGTAATGTACAGTGGCGGCAGGTTGTCATAACGGTCATGTAAGCGAAGTAGTAGATCAGTCAGTGCTTGCGGATAGATTTCCCAACCAATGAAAGTATGCTCATTCTCTGGCTGAGGCACATCTTTGATATCACCATTTTCATCAAAGCGAACCACACAGCGGGTGTAGAAGTTCACGCCAATGAAGTCTAAGTCTGTGCGAATAATGTCTAAATCACCTTCAAGGATCATTGGCATATTGTGCGCTTGACGCTCTAGAACCAGCTGCGGGTATTCACCTTTTAACACCGGGTCCATAAACCAGTGGAAGCCCTCTGCATCGCTGTACTCAGCAGCGCCAATGTCTGCATCCGTCAATGGGTAAGCCGGTGTCGCGTTGAATACGCAGCCATGCATGGCATTCGGTGCGTTTTTACGCATGTGTGGAATCGCCAAACCATGTGCCAGCATTAAGTGGTGCGCTGACAAGAAGCCCTCACGCTCACCTTTAATACCTGGTGCGTGCATACCCCAACGGTAACCAAGGTAAGACGAACAGAACGGTTCGTTAAGCGTTGCATAAGAATCAATCTTGTCGCCAAAGTAAGCACTCACGGCCTTAGCGTACTCTTCAAACTTGTAAGCGGTTTCACGATTTAACCAGCCGCCTTTATCTTCAAGGTATTGTGGCAAGTCCCAGTGATACAGCGTCACAAACACTTTCAAGCCTTGAGCGTGGCACTCATCAATGATTTGCTCGTAGAACTTAAGCCCCTCTTCGTTAACCTGACCATCCTGTGGAACGATGCGAGGCCACGCCATCGACAGACGGTAAGCATCCACGCCCAAGCCTTTGATCATTTCGATGTCTTGCTTCCAAAGGTGGAAGTGGTCACAAGCAACGTCGCCGTTGTCCATGTTGTCCACCGCACCTGGCTTGTTACAGAAGGTATCCCAAATAGAAGGAGTACGACCGCCAAGCTGTGCACCACCTTCAATTTGGTAAGAAGAAGTGGCAACGCCAAATAAGAATTCTGGGCTACGTAATTTTGAGTCTGTAGGAAGTTGGAATTTATTCATTGTTATTAAACCTTTTAGCCTTTTACTGCGCCTGACGTCAGGCCACTAATCATTTGTTTTGAAGCGAATAAGTAAGTCATTACCAGCGGAAGAATCGAGATAGTCGTACCTAGCATTACCGCTCCCCATGGAGTATTTGGTATGCCTTGCACGCTACGCAGTGCCTGAGTAATCACATAGTTGTCTGGGGTTGTTAGCACCACTAACGGCTGCATAAACATGTTCCAGAAGAAGACGAATTGAACGATAGCAAGCGTTGCTAGAGCGGGTTTCATCAGCGGAAGCACCACACTCCAGTAGGTTCTGAACTCACCTGCACCATCCAGTTTTGCCGCTTCCAGTAGCTCTTTAGGAATCGAAGCCACCACATGCTGACGCATTAAGAAAATACCAAACGGCGTCGTGGTGAACGGTAGCCAAACTGCGAGATGGTTATCGAGCAAGCCTAGGAACTTCACGATCATGAAGTAAGGGATCAGACTCAGCACCGGCGGGATCATCATCGAACCAACTAACATGCCGAACAGGAATGTTTTGCCCTTGAACTTGTATACTGCAAAGGCGTAGCCACCCATGCTACAGAACAGCAGCGAGATGGTTGTACCGAGAAAAGCAATGTAGATGGAGTTAAACATCGCTTGCCAAAACGGCATGATCTCAAGCAATTTGGCGTAGTTGATTGCTAAGCTGTCACCGATGGCAAAGCTGATGCCAGTACCAAAGATTTCCGTACGGTCGCGAGTAGACAGCAGCGCTGACCAAAGGAACGGGAACACCGTCATGATGGCCGAAATAATCAGCACAACTGCCAGCAACGCCATCATTAACTTGGTAAAGATTTCGATACTGCGATCACTTGGACGCCAGCGAGGAGACATTACGTGTTGAGTGGTCATCTTATTGCTCCCCCAAACCTTTTTTACCGAAGAAGAAGAATTGCACCGCAGTACAGCCTGCAATCAGCATAAATAGCAGCCAAGAGATAGCCGATGCTGTGCCCATTTCTAACCACTCCCAACCCACTTTGTAGAGGTACATTGAGATCGTTAGACCTGATTGGCCTGTACCACCAGTACCGCGAGTCAGAACGAACGGTTCTTCAAACAGCTGTAAGTTACCGATGATGGTCATGGTCACTGCGAAGAAGATAAACGGACGAATCATTGGCAGTGAGATGCTCCAGAAACGGCGCCAAGCGTTCGCGCCATCCATACGTGCAGCTTCAAGAATGTCTTTAGGAATAGTCATCAAACCGGTGGTGTAAAGCACGATGTTAAAACCGGTGTATTTCCAGAACACCATGATGGCGATAGATGGCTTGACCATAGTCGCATCATCTAGCCAGCGGATTGGCTGAAAGTCATTCACCCAGCCAAACGCCCAACCAAACAAGGTGCTATCTGCCAGCGCGATTAAGGTCTGGTTGATGATGCCTGAGTTCGGCGAGTACATATTGAAGAAGATCAGTGATGCTGCGACCGTCGAAGTGATAAACGGCAAGAAGTAAGCCGATGTCAGCCAATGGCGGAAGCGGTCACTCATTGACACCAAAATGTAAGCGACAGGCAACGCAACCAAGTGTTGAGCGACGCCCGATGTAATCGCTAGCCATAGGGTGTTTTTCAGTGAACGCCACAGCCACGGGTCAGTCAGTGCAATGTGGTAGTTCTCTAACCCCACATAATCCATCGCACCTAAACCTTCGACTGGGTTCCACTCGTGAAACGACAGGAAGATTGAAAACAGTAACGGGAAAATCCCAAATACAGAAAAAATAATCAGAAACGGAAGTAGGAATCCATACGGTGTAAGCGCTTTCAAACTCAGGCGAGAAAAAAGGCTTTTGCTCTCGGATGTGTCCATAACCTTGCTCGCTGCATGATTCATAGTAACGACCTCTAGTTAGGAAGGCGAAACTCGCCTTCCTCCCTTACCAAATAACGAACTAATTAAAGATTACGAGTACGGCGCTTGATCATTCGCTCTGCTTCTTTCAGCGCAGTTTCGATGTCTTTGCCTTCATCCAGTACTTCCATTAGCGCGTTCTCTAAAATAATAGAACGTGCCACGTGGTCACCTTTCGCTGGTGCAACTGGCTTGATGTTTTTCGCTACGTCAGCAAACAGTAAACGGGCCTTTTGACCACCAAGGAATGCCACTTCTTCTTGGAACAGCTCATCGTCATAAGTGGTTGTGTTCGCAGGGAATGCAGCGATGGTTTCAAAGTGTTTAAGCTGAATATCACGCTTGGTTGTCATGTATTCGATCAGCTTCCACGCTTCATCTTGATGTTTAGATTGGGTTGGGATAGATAGGAATGAGCCACCCCAGCTGCCGTAAATGCCATCAGGTAGGTGAGACACGCCCCAGCTACCCGCTGTTTCTGGTGCAATCCAGTTGTTTAGGTGACCAAGTAGCCATGCGCCAGAAAGCTGAGTAGCAAACGTGCCGTTACGGAAACCTTCATACCATTCGTTTGACCACGCTAAGATGCGCGCGTCTAAGCCTTTTTCACGAATCTCTTTTGCCACTTCAAATGCGTGAACAAAACGCTCTGAAGTGACCACTGGGTTGCCGTCTTTATCGAAGTACAGACCTTCGCCTTCAGGTACTGTCGTGAAGATGATCGCTTGCGCTACATCCGCTGCTGAAGCAATCAGGTAAACATCTTTCTTCTTCAGCTCTTCACCCGCTTTGATGTATGAATCCCAATCTTTGATAGCTTCATTTAAGTCGATACCTGCTTTCTCAAACACGTCTGTGCGGTAGTACATTACACCTGGACCTAGGTCGACAGGCATGCCGTAAACATCACCATCCGCGCCTTTACCTTGCGCCCAAGCGTAAGGTGCAAAGCTCTCTGCGTATTTGTCTGCGCCGTAGTTTTCAGACAGGTTGACCAAACCGCCAGACGCCACAAACGGACCAATTTTCTCTACATCAACAACAATGACGTCACCTGCGCCTGAACCCGTTGCTAAGTTGGTGGTCAGCTTCGTATGGTGGTCCCCGTGGTTATTCATCAGGTAATCAACCTTAATGCCTGTCTCTTTTTCAAAGTCAGGAAGCAGCACTTTCAAGCTGCTGTCAAAATCAGGGAAACCATCAAAGCGAATCTCAGAATCAGCAGCGTTGACTGTTGATGCGACTCCAAGCGCCGTCACAGTAGCAAGCGTCAATGTTTTTAATTTCATCTTATTGTCCTTAAATGATTTTGTAGGATTTAGAGTTGTTTCACAGAGCTTCGTGGCACCAAAGTCGGTGACAGTTTGAAGCTCACGTCTCGCTTGTTTTTATTGAGTATTTGAATAACCAGTTGAACGGCTTCAGCACTCATTTGTTCAATGGGGAAATTCACTGTGCTTAACGGTGGCGATATGTAGCGTGCGAACAAAATGTCATCGAACCCCATCAATGAAACCTGTTCAGGCACGCTAATGCCCTCTTGTTTCAGCACTTCAAACGCTCCGAATGCCATGTGATCGTTACAGGCAAAAACAGCGGTGAATGAACAATCGCGGTTAAGCAATTTACGCATCGCACTCACACCCGACTCCTCGGTAAAACCGGCCTCTGAAATCAATGCTTCGTCGAACAAGATATCGGCCGCTTCTAATGCTTTGCGATAACCTTGCAGACGCCCCCGTGCATCAGATTTATCCAGAGGGCCGGTGATACATGCGATGTTACGATGCCCCATTCGCAACAAGTGTTCAGTTGCTAACTGGCCACCAAACTCGTTGTCTATTTCAATGCAGTTCTGCGCAAGTTCTGGGACAAATCGATTGACCAGCACTAACGCTACACCTTTCGCTTCAAGGTCCGTTAAGTAATCATCAGTAAGGTGCTGAGTGTGCAAAATCATCGCATCTACTCGGCGACCAAGAAGAAACTCAACCGACTCTCGCTGCCCTTGTTCTGTGTTAGAACCGGCTGTCACCACCACGTGATAGCCTAGTCGACGTAACCTGTTTTCGATGTTGTGCAGAATCCCAGAGTAAAAAGGGCCACCCAGCTCAGGCACGATGATGCCAATACTTCCGGTACGGCTAGAAGCCAGTGCTTGTGCAATTGCATTTGGGCGATAGCCGAGAACTTGTATCGCTTTTTCCACTTTGAGCTTCTTATCATGGCTGACTCGGCTGGTACCGTTGATCACTCGTGATACGGTCGCTTGAGAGACACCTGCGTATTCAGAAACATCTTTAATTGTGGCCACTTATACACCTCGACTACTGCCTGTATTCAAAACCGCTTTCTTAACCAGAAACCGCTTTCATGGAGCTAGTATTGATGATTTGCTTAGTGAGTTGCGTGAGTGCAATCACACTCAACCGAGCCTTATTTGGCCTGATTTGCGAAACAATGAAGCACAGTGCAGTTTGAAATCATTCCATGAAACTGTTTCATGGAGTGATTGATAGATGACCAACGCGAGCTATTTACTGAGCCGATAGAGGAAGCGAATTGATAGGTTTCTGAAACAAAAAAGAGCCGCATAAATGCGGCTCAAATGATTGAAGTTAATCATAGACTGCTAACGAGGTTGCTGCCGTCTCGCTAACAGAAAAGTGGACAGTATTTAAAAGGATGGATTACCACCAAGCTTCGAACATTGCACCCACAGAGACCGTATCGGCAGTTACCGTTGTTGTGCTTGGGCCTTTCGTTTCCACATCACCCACTGTGGTGTAGAAACGTAGCATTGGACGGCTCCAAGGTAGACCACCTAAGGATACGTTTTGCGATAACGTTACTTTCCAGCCGTTCTTTTCACTGCCGTCGTCAAAGTCTTCCATCGCATAACCCGCTTCTAGCCAAGTAGAATGCACATCATCCCATTGGTATTGCGGACGAACGATACCGGCATACTCGTTCTTCTCATCGGTATCTGTGCCAGAGAAGTTTTTGTAAGATACCAAGTAATCGATGATGAATTGTTCTAACGCTGTGTAACCACCTTCTAAGCTGACGTAAGTGACTTTATAGTCATCCCCTTTCAGCTCAAATACGGAATTATCCGCACCGTCGGCGAATTTCATGACCAACTTGTTTGAAGCGCCTAGCCCCATTACTGCACCCACTTGCCATGCTGTTTCATCACTGACGTTTGGATCGGTGCCCGAGTTCGCTTCATCAGAGGCAAAGCCGTAGTTGGCGTACAGGTCAAGATTACCAAGACCCAAATCAATACCGTGCAATTTAGAGGTAATCGCGTAACGGCCAGAATCGTTACCCAATGCGCCATCTTCGCTATCCACGGCGCCCACAAAGCCCATATCCAGTTTTACGCCACCTAGGTTTAGGTTGTTGAAACCACCACCTTGACCATCATGTGACATCCAGAAGTAATCGTTCAAACCTTGTTGCGGACGTTGATGGAAGTCTCGGCCTGCCCACATATAGAGTTCAGGTTGGCTTTCAAAAATATTGGTCACACCGGCATACATTTTTTTTAGGTTCACGCCACCCGATGATCCCCACTGATCGTTACTCCAGTCATCGACCATAAACACTAGGTCCCATTTAGCGCCATTATCTGCTTGGAATATCTTCGCTAACTGTACTTCACCGCCGTTAGCTTCGTTACCCAAACGGCCCAGTGAACGGCCAGAGCTGCCCACCTCTACGTAACGGTTATCGCCAGATGAGTAATGCGCACCATAACGTGCGTAACCAGAGAAGATAATACCTGAAGGTACTTCTGTTTCTGTGGTTAACACTGCGGGTTGTTGGTCATCGGTATAGTCGATCTCAACCAGTTTGGACTCCAGTTCTTGGATACGCTGCTCTAACTCAGCGATATCGGTGTTGTCGGCAAGGACAGAAGCGGCTGCAAGCGAAGAGGCCACTGCTAAAGTGATAGGCAATAGTTTAAATTTAGCCATGATATTTCCCTATTTATCGGATGTTTTTGTTCTGTAGGGAATCTTAAAAAATGAAACGACTGAAAAGACTTCATTGCCTCACAACCCAGGAGAGATGAAACCGTCATGAAACAACAAAGAGTATGTTTGCACAGCTACTCATTACTGAAAATAAAAGAAAAATCGAGCTTGGGATGCAACCCCGCGATGGATTGAAATCGCTTTCATTTCATGGAATTTCTAAATAGAGATCACGGCACCTAGCCGGAAGTTTAGAGATAACTCTCTGCCATTTTTGAAAGTTTTCATCGTTGTGAAAGATTTCAAAAACAGTAAATTGCTTACACGACCAATCACCTATTTAAATGAGTTTCGAGCTGACTAAAACGCCCAGTGATTATTACCATTGTGCAATAGTCATTTAATAAAAAGGCTCTATATCAACTCGCCCTGTTTCTCTACTATACCGCCATCGAAACGGCCCTGCTTAATGACCATCACTCTTGTGAATTGCGTAGTTACAGCATGACCTGACACCCCGCAGGAGAAGCAACGAATGAACATTGTAAAAGTTGATACTAATAACCTTCATGTTTACGCAAATCTTTACCAGGGCTATGCCGCTGAGTTTTCAAAAATCATTGACGACAAGCCAAACCAAGATGGCCTGTTCGAGATCTATCCGAAGTTAGAAGGCAATGTCACTGGGTACCTTCTGTATTTGGAAGGGGTTCCAGCCGCTCTAACAGCCATCGAAGAGAAATCAGACAATGAGTATGAGATTTGTGATTTCTACGTGCTGCCTTGCTTTCGCAAGAACAAAGTCGGTAAGAAATTTATATCGCAGTTGTTTGAGCATTTACGTGGCTCATGGGAAATAAAACAAGTGGCTGGTGCTGACCATGCCATTCATTTTTGGCGAGATGTGGTAAGCGATTACACCGCTAATCAATTTGTCGAAGATATTTATCAAGACCATAAGTGGGGCACGGTGACAAGACAGCGTTTTGGCCACGATACCGATATGTAAAATTAAGCATAGGCATTACTCCCAAGCCAGAACTTCGATTGTTGCATAACAGCAACACTAATTTGATTAAATTGCTATATATCAACTAATACGATTTTCTTAATATACACCCATCGCAACGAACTACGCTAAATAAGCCCGTTGCTTCTTAATTCAAGATTTGGAGAGTCAAAATGAAAAAGTTAGTTGTTATTACAGGTGCAAGTTCTGGTATTGGTGAAGCTATCGCTCGTCGTATGAGTGCTGCAGGCCACCCACTGCTTCTTCTTGCTCGTCGTGTTGAGCGTCTTGAAGCGCTAGACCTACCGAACACAATGTGTGAAAAGGTCGACGTAACAGACAAAGCGTCTTTTGAAGCAGCAATTGCGAAGGCTGAAGCGGTATACGGTGAAACAGATTGTATCGTTAACAACGCGGGCATGATGTTACTAAGCGAACTCGCTGATCAAGATGCATCTGAGTGGAAAACGATGTTTGATGTCAACGTGATTGGCCTAATGAACGGCATGCAAGCAGTGCTAGCACCAATGAAAGCACGTCAATCTGGCACTATCATCAACGTAAGCTCAGTTGCAGGTCGTAAAACATTCCCGAACCACGCGGCTTACTGTGGTACTAAATTTGCTGTTCATGCTATCTCTGAGAACGTTCGTGAAGAAGTGGCAGAATCAAACGTTCGTGTAACGACTATTGCACCAGGTGCCGTTGAAACTGAGCTTCTATCTCACACAACTTCTGATGAAATCAAAGCGGGTTACGAAGATTGGAAAGAGAGCATGGAAGGCGTACTTGTTGCAGATGACATCGCTCGTACTGTTGAATTTGCTTACCAACAACCTCAAGGTGTGTGCATTCGTGAGATTGTTGTTGCTGCTACTCGCCAACAGCCATAATCACCGACCTAATTAAACTTATCCATTAGCCCTGCACTGCGGGGCTTTTGTTACCCTTCATATGGATATTTAGCTATGACCTATCAAGATAAAGTCGTTATTGTTACCGGAGCCAGCAACGGAATCGGAGCAAGCGTTGCAAAAGCCTACCATGAACAGGGGGCACGAGTTGTTTCTTTGGATATTCAACCTAGCCACAATGACTGGCAGCACATCACCGTAGACTTGAGTGATGAGCAACAGGTCATCAACGCTTTTCAAGCCGTCACGCAGCAGTATGGTGCAATCCATATCTTGATCAACAATGGCGCGATCACCACAAGTAGTCGCTCTATTTTAGAGGTTTCAACTTCAGAGTTTGCCAAAGTCATTGATGTTAACTTAAATGGCGCCTTCACTTGCTCACGAGAATTTGTGCGTGCAAACCAAGGCGAGTCTTTTGGGCGAATTATTAATATCTCTTCGACACGCTGGCAACAAAATGAGTTCGGTTGGGATGCTTATGGCGCATCAAAAGGTGGTTTGGTCTCTTTAACTCACTCTCTGGTCAATTCCCTCAGCCATACACCGATTACCATCAACACAATAAGTCCAGGTTGGATTGAAACGTCGGATTATGACGCTCTGCGAAAAGAAGACCATGCTCAGCACCCATCAGGACGTGTTGGCAAACCACAAGACATCGTTAATGCCTGCCTATTTTTGACGCACTCTGACAATGATTTTATCAATGGCGCGAATATCTCTATTGATGGTGGAATGACAAAGAGAATGATCTATCAAGATTGATTGGATTACTGTTCATTTAAGAAAGCGGCTCACTTTAAAGCAGCACTTTCTACAACAGCACTCTCTAAAACAAAAAGGACTGCCATTTTGAGCAGTCCTTTGTGAATAATAAGCGCTTAACTAAAATTTAAACTTCGCGACTAACTGACTCAGAGAGTCGGCGTTTTCTTTTAGGCTGATACAGCGCTGAGAAGTCTGAGTCACCATATCGGTGTTACTGCGAGCGACATCGGCAATGCTTTCAATGTGTGGGGCAATTTCATTGATCACCTGAGATTGCTCTCCGGTCGCGGTGGCGGTTTGTGCGCTGAGCTGATGGATATCTTCCACAATGCGATTAATCGAAGCTAAGTGCTGTTCTGATGATTGCGCGGCGGTTAAGCAACTTTGGCCTATCTTATGGCTTTGTCCGACTTCGTTCACCACGGTATTGCTCAAACTCTGTAGGTTTTCGATGATGGTGCGAATCTCACTGGCTGAATCGCTGGTGCGAGACGCCAAGGTTCGAACTTCATCCGCTACCACAGCAAAACCTCGGCCTTGATCGCCTGCTCTTGCCGCTTCTATCGCTGCGTTGAGCGCCAATAAATTAGTTTGCTCTGACACCCCACTGATCACGTCCAGTACCGTATCAATCGCCTTAATATCATCCGACAGTTGCTCGATACTTTGATTACTTTGATCAAGCTGCTGATTCATCGCTTCGGTATGGCTGAAAGTATCGCTGACTGAATCGAGCCCTTTTTTCACTTCCAAGGTCGTCTGCTGCACATTATCTGACGTGTTGTTGGCGTTGTTGGCAATCTCTTCCGAGCTCGCACTCATCTCATGGATGGCCGTCGCTACTTGATGAATGTTTTGCTCTTGACCTCGAATCTGTTGCTTCATCTCTTCGGCTTGTTGATCAATATACTCAATGTTACCCACCAGCTGTTGCCTTGAAGCCTCAATCTCTTGAAGTACACTACCCATATAGCTAACAAACTGGTTGTAACCTTTGGCAATGCTGCCGACTTCATCTTTCCTGCTTTCATCAAGTCGCTGGGTTAAATCACCGCCTCCGCCACCGATTTCAAGCAACAAATCCGCCGTGGTCGAAAGAGGTTTGAGTAAAGTATTAGTCATGTAGGCACTCGCCGCTATGAACAGCACCGCCACCGACACACCAACCCAAGCCATGGTCTCAATAAAGTGATTAATTTCACTGAGCACTTCCGTGGTTTCTTGCACAGACACTAAAATCCAGCCCAATTGCGATAGCGACATCAAACCCACTACCATTGGGCCTTGTTTGAACTCAGCTTCATAGATATCAGAGGCGTCACCGGATAATCCGTTTAATTGAGTTGCAATAGACCCCATCCCCACCGCGCTTAAAGACTTGCCCACTAACGCGGTGTCTGAATGGACTTTGACCACACCTTGGCGATCCACAAGCATCAGCTCACCCGATTCGCCTAACGAAAAGTCAGACACCGTTTGCCCCAAACTTTCGAGAGACAAACCAATACCCGTCACCCCAATTCTTTGTCCATTTTTCATCACCACTTGGTTTACAAACACGGTGGCAATCCCCGTCGCTTCATCGACATCGACCGAGAGCTCGACAGACTTATTACTCCTAAGAAAACCATAAAACCAAGCATCGTCTGATGAGCTCTTTGACATGGTTTTTAGCACGCCGTTAGGCACATAATAGGTATCATTGATGGTTGTGACATAAAAGGCGGTTAATGCGTTGAACTCCCGTTTAATGGTACTGAGTTGGTCAATCACTTGTTGGCTGTCTTGCTCTGTGAACTCTTTTAGCAATGCCATTTGCGACATCACTTCAGACACCACCAATGGCTTTTCCAACTCCAGTTTGATTAGGTTACTTATCTCACCCAATGCGGCGGGCATTTGTTGTGAGTAGGTTTTGTCCAGAATGATTTTTTGCCCTTGACTGACCGTAATACTGATCAAGACGGCAATCACTAAAATCACGGCACTTACCGTTGCCAACATCGTTTTATGTCGAATACTTAACGCAGTTCGCATAGCTTCAAACTCCTTTTGAGGCATAAAAAACCCCGGAACAGGGGCCGGGGGATCTCACATGAGATAAATGACGGGAAATACCACATTGCATATATTTCGCTTACTGGCAATCTACACCAGTAAGTGAAGTTATTTCGGCCTTTAGTTAATCATAGCACCTTGTGCAACCCACGCTCCAATAAGCGTACGCTCGTCTTCGGTCATTTGAGTCATGTTGCCTAACGGCATGTATTTGGTCGTCACAGTCTGCGCAATACGTGGGCTGGCAGCTTGGATTTCCTGAGGCGTATCCAAGATCACTCCAGCTGGTGCCGCAGCAAATGCATCATGAGTTGGCGTTGCTGAATGGCACACTGAGCAGCGCTCCTGAATCACCTGATTAATGATTGCAAAGTTCACTCCACCGTCAGCTGGTTGCTCAGAGGAATTCGCCGCTTGAACGTTGTCCGTAGAAACCGCCTCTGTCGATTTCGCAGTAGACGTTTCAACCGCGACTGGCGCTTTCGCAACTGGGGCTGCTGGTCTGTTTGCATACGGCGAAGTCACAAAGGCCAACGTAACCATACCCAACGCGGCTACTGGAATCGTCCAAGCAAATTTCTGGCTACCATGTCGAGTATTAAAGTAGTGGCGAACCAAGATACTAAAGATCGCAAGGCCAGCAAGAATTGCCCAGTTGTAATTAGAGCCGTAGGTGCTTGGGAAATGGTTACTGATCATAATGAACAGCACGGGTAGCGTCAGATAGTTGTTGTGACGAGAGCGTAGCAACCCTTTCGCTGGTAGCGCTGGATCAGGTTCACGACCTTCTTCAATCGCACTGACCAAGTTACGCTGCGCAGGCATGATCACTCGGAATACGTTACCGACCATGATGGTACCAATAATTGCACCAACGTGAATATATGCACCACGGCCACTGAACACTTGAGAAAGACCGTAGGTTGCGCCCACTAGCAGTACGAATAGCACCGCACCTAATAGCATTGGCGTCTTACCTAATGGCGAGTCACACAGTAGATCGTAGATAAACCAGCCTGCTACCAAGGCACCAATACCAATCGCAATCGCTGTGCTCGGTGCCATGCCTGAGCCAGGCGCAATCAAGTAGATCTCAGCGTTGAGGTAGTAAACCACACCCAGTAGGAGCACACCGGTGATCCACGTAAAGTACGCTTCCCATTTAAACCAATGTAGGTGTTCTGGCATTTCTGGCGGTGCGAGTTTGTACTTCTCTAGGTGATAAATACCACCACCGTGAATCGCCCAAAGATCGCCCGATAGGCCCGTTTTTGGATTGACGCGATTCAAGTTGTTTTCTAGCCAAACAAAGTAAAACGAAGCACCAATCCATGCGATGCCAACTATCATGTGAGCCCAGCGAATCGCTAAGTTCAACCACTCCGTGATATGTGGATCCATAATAAATTCCTTCTTACAGCACTCTACTCTGAGAGCATTACTTCCTGTCTGTTACTCGCCGGAATATCTTCTAAGTGTAGTGAAACCAAATCGGCTTCAAAGAAGACTTCATCACAGTTATGCCCTTCACCACCTCGATCAACGATCAAAAACTGATCTTGGTCCTTCAGTGCCAGAACCGGGTGGTGCCACACCCCTTTATGGTAGTTGACACCTTGGCGGCCATTACTCCAAAAAGCACGGCACTGATCCAGTGATGGGTTATCTCCTTTTGGAGCAACAACAATAAGATACGGTTGACCAAGCAACGGAACAAACGCTTGCGATCCCAAAGGGTGACGCTCTAGCATTGAAATCGTTAACGGGTAGCTAAGCGGCGTTGCTTGAAAGATGCTGATGATGGCTTCACCACCTTGATCTTGCACATCCGTGTTAGCCAGTTTGTGGTAACGACGAGTCGAACCATTGTTGATCATGAAGTAGTCACTGTTTTCCACTTCAATCACATCACCAAACTCGGCAAAGGCTTGTTTGGTTAACGGTTCGATTTCTAAACGGAGAATTCCATTGCTCATAATCATTCCCTCGCTTATTTCGCTTTAGTGCCAAACAAACGCAGACGGCTAATACCACCATCAGGGAAAATATTCAGGCGAACGTGCGTGATTGCACCTAGGTCATTGACCTCTGAGGTAAACTCGTGAATATCGTGAGCTTTCAGTTTCTGAGCCGGTAGCAGTTCGCGCCAGAACAGGCTTTGCGTTGCGACTTGATCGTCTGTCCCACCTTTCACATAAGCAGCCTGAATTGAACAGCTGTCTGGGAAGTTACCTTTAAAGTGCGCGGTATCAACGACTACGCGATCAACGTTACCTGCATTACCAAGCGCAACAATCACCCAGTCATTACCTGGTGTACGGCGACGTGCGGTTTCCCAACCATCACCCATGTTCTCACCACGGCCAGGGCCAAGGATGTTTGATTTGTTGCCGTAGTGCTCATCACTACATGCCAGTGCGCGACCACCATTTTCAACAGCGGCTAGGTCAACTTGCTGTTGCGGGTCTACGCGATCCCAATCCACACTTGGTCGACCGTAAACACGTAGACGTGCCACGCCACCATCTGGGTAGATATTTAGACGTAAGTGAGTGAACACGTCTTCGCTAGCAATTTCTTCTAGATGATGATGATCACCTTGAAGGCTCATTGATGGCAGGATTTCTTGCCACTCTGTCGCATCCGTTGGGTCACCGTCTGGTGAATAACATGCATCAATTGACGCTGACGGTGGGAAGTTACCCGTAAAGAAAGAAGTGTCGATATCGACGCCAGCAATCGTGCCTGCTAAGCCAAGGCGAATGACACAGTAATCGTAACCTTCGCCACGCTTACGGCGACTTTCCCAGCCATCCATCCACTTGCCGTTGTCATCATAAACATCGTCTTTCCACTCTGGCGCTTCACGGCGCAGTAGACGGCTTTTATCAGCAAAGAAATCGTCAGTAGCGTAGATTGCTTCTGCGCCTAGTTTATCGTCAGCAAGATTAATGTATTGTTCAAAGTCTAAGGACATTTCCTTTATCCTTCCAATTATTCAAAAATAGGTTAATGAGTAAGCTCTTATCGAGCACCATATCCTTCATATTTGAAGCTGTAGCGTTGTTGCCTGCGTCAATTCACCCTAATCTCATAGAGCCCCTATGCTCATAGGGATGAATTGACTTGTCGCCTAGCTACAACTCCAACTATTTTGGATATCAACATCTACTAGATGTTAAAACGAGATAGTCGACCTCTCCGTGACTTACATATCTCGCAGGCGAAACAGGGCAATCTTGTTGATTTCCTGAATCGCAGTAGCAAACTCAGTGTCACTATCATTGCCTAATCGCTTCTCGAACGACTCAAGAATTTGGTAACGATTGGCCCCTTTCACTGCCATGATGAAGGGAAAGTTGAAGCGTTGTTTGTAACTGTCGTTGTACGTAGTGAATTTTGTAAACTCTTCAGAGCTGCATTGGTCAATACCAGCGCCAGCTTGTTCAGCGGTTGATGCCTCTGTGAGTTCACCGTTGATTGCTGCTCGCCCTGCTAAATCTGGGTGAGCATTAATAAGTGCAAGTTGCTTTGTTTTATCCGCATCAAGCAGTGCTTCTGCCATTTTTAGATGCAAATTCGAAACAAAATTATCTTGGTCGCTAAGCCCTTGATCGTAGACTGATTCTGCGACCCATGGGCTATGCTCATACACATCACCAAAATGAGAGACAAATTCCGAACGTGCCATCTGTGATGGTTTGCAAAAACGAAATTCAGTCATATTACTTCTCCTCTTGTGGTGTGTATGGGTGGTTCTCGTGCCAATGACGAGCAATATCAACACGGCGACATAGCCAAACATCATCGTGCTGTTTTACGTAATCTAAAAAACGTTTCAGTGAGGCGATACGCCCCGGACGGCCAATGAGGCGACAATGCAAACCGACTGACATCATTTTTGGTGCAGTTTCACCTTCAGCATAAAGCGTATCGAAAGTATCTTTAAGGTATTGATAGAACTGCTCACCGGAGTTAAAACCTTGCACCGTGGCAAAACGCATGTCATTAACGTCCAAGGTGTAAGGGATGACCAGTTGTGGCTGACCTGTTTCGGTGTGCCAATAAGGCAGGTCATCATCGTAGGCATCCGAGTCGTAAAGAAAGCCACCTTCTTCAGCAACAATTCGACGAGTGTTCGGGCCAGTACGACCTGTGTACCAACCTAAAGGTCGTTCGCCTGTTACCTGTTTGATGATCTCAATCGCTTTCATCATGTGATCACGCTCTTGTGACTCATCCATGTATTGGTAATCAATCCAGCGATAACCATGACTACAGATCTCATGACCCGCTTGAGTCATCGCTTGTGCAACGTCTGGGTGACGTTCAATTGCCATCGCGACAGCAAACACCGTTAGAGGGATTTCATATTCATCAAACAGTTTTAGAACTCGCCACACACCTGCGCGGCTACCGTATTCATAGATGGATTCCATACTGATGTGACGCTCACCTTTAATCGGCTGCGCAGCTGGAATCTCAGATAGAAAGGCTTCGGACTCATCATCCCCGTGTAAAAGGCAACGTTCTCCGCCTTCTTCATAGTTCAATACAAACGACACAGCGATACGAGCTCCACCAGGCCATTTGGGATGAGGAGGATTCGCCCCATAACCAATTAGATCTCGTGAATAATCCTTATCCATTCAGGCTCTCCTTAAATCAAGACAATTCATGGCTGTCTTTTTTATTTCACACATCCATTGTATACAATAAATTATCTCAATGTAAAGATTTTGTTGTTAAAGTTAATTAACGTTAACAATCACTTTTATTTCAATAACTTAGACCAATATTACTGACGTACCTCATTCAATCTCACATCACATTTCAGATTTTTGGCCCCTTGCTTTAATAACATTCTTGTAACAACGGGCTTTACTATCTGAATATTTTGTGTACATATATACTTATCAGAAAGTGAAAGTGAACCACTTTGTATACAATTTATTTTACACGAGCTAACGAGAGCGCAAGGAGCGCGGCAGTAATATGGGCAAATTAACAACACACGTATTGGATACAATGAACGGTGTTCCCGGCGAGAGTATTCAAATTGACCTTTATCGCATTGATGGCGATAGCCAAACCAAAATCAAAACGGTTACCACCAACTTCGATGGCCGAACCGATGCACCCGTGCTAGAAGGCGAAGAGTTTGTCATCGGCAAATACCAATTGGTATTTTACGTTGCCGATTACTACAAGAATAAAGACGTTGATCTAGGAGAAGTGCCTTTCCTTGATGATGTTGTCATCCGGTTTGGGCTGGGAGAAAAAGACGCACATTATCACGTACCTCTATTGGTCTCTCCATACAGCTTCTCTACTTATCGTGGTAGCTAACCGGTTTTATTACTAACAACGTCAAACTCATAGTTTTAATCACAATAATTGAAATCTGGAAAGGGCCGTCCCGGGCGGCACCTTCACCAGAGTGCGGTATTCAATTCACGAATCACCAACACAAAAGGACTTGCTGACATGAACGAAAGCAAAGCAGAAGTGCTGAACGAAGAGAGTCAATCGGGCGGCTTTCTTGAACGTTTCTTTAAACTGAAAGCACATGGAACCAGCGTAAAAAATGAGATGATCGGGGGGATCACCACTTTTGCCACCATGGCATACATCATTTTTGTTAACCCTCAAATCATGGCCGCATCGGGAATGGACGCCGGTGCTGTGTTTGTTGCAACCTGTATTGGCGCGGCCATTGGTTGTTTATTGATGGGCTTGTTTGCAAACTGGCCGGTCGGTCTAGCACCAGGCATGGGCCTCAACGCTTTCTTCTCGTTTACGGTTGTAAGTGAAATGGGTTACAGCTGGGAAGTGGCGTTAGGTGCGGTATTCCTATCAGGTATCCTCTTCGTCGGGATGAGTTTCTACAAAGTCCGCCAATGGATTATTGAAAGTATTCCGGTCAGCTTACGCTACTCAATGACTGCAGGTGTCGGTCTGTTTCTGGGTCTTATTGGCCTCAAAACAGCCGGTATCGTCGTCGAAAACCCAGCAACACTAGTCTCACTTGGTGACTTCACCAAACCTGACGCTATGCTTGCTGCTATCGCATTCCTTATCATCGCAGTGCTCAGCGAACGCAAAGTGTTTGGTGCGGTTCTAATTGGCATTTTAAGTGTCACCGTTGTCGGTATGATGCTTGGCCTTGTTCAATACAACGGCTTCTTTGCGGCTCCGCCAAGTATTGCTCCTACCTTTATGGCAATGGACATCGCAGGTGCATTTAACATCTCGATGGTCAGCGTGATCTTAGCCTTCCTGTTCGTCAACATGTTTGATACCGCAGGTACGCTAATGGGTGTCGCTGAACGTGCTCATTTAGTCAATAAAGAAACAGGCAAGATCGAAGGGCTTAGCAAGGCGTTAAAAGCCGATTCTATCTCAAGTGTCGCTGGTGCGTGTGTCGGTTGTCCACCAGTAACCAGTTACGTAGAGAGTGCAGCCGGTGTTGCAGCCGGTGCTCGTACAGGCCTATCAGCTATCGTGGTTTCAGTGCTGTTCTTAGCCGCTATATTCCTATCACCACTGGCAGGCATGATTCCAGCGTATGCTACGGCAGGTGCTCTGATCTACGTAGCGTTTGTGATGATGAGCAGTATGCAGCATGTTGATTGGAAAGATTTCACCAATGGTGCACCAGCAGCAATTACGGCGCTGATGATGCCACTGACCTTCTCAATCGCAAATGGTATCGCACTAGGCTTTATCACTTACACAGTACTTAAAGTCGCAACCGGCAAGACAAAAGATGTATCAATTTCGATGTACATTCTGACGGTTATCTTTGTGGCTAAACTCATCTACATCTAAACGCTCCAACCCGAAGAAAGCTAGCCTGAACCATCATTCAGGCTAGCTTTATACACCCACAATTCGAGACCGTACGTAGTTTGTAGAAGTCAATTGTCCATTTTTCCCCTTCCAATCTTAGCCAAATAAAATACACACAAAACCTAACCAATTTATATATCAACTCCTACATTCAGATGATTTTCGTATTATGGGTGACGCTGCATAGCTCGTCAGGTATATTGGCCGCAATTGATACAAGGACCTGTAGATTGTTGTGCTAACTAACGGATTAGAAAAGTGGCTTGGGTTAAGTCGAACTCAAGAAGAATTTAGAGAGAACGCATTTGTCTTCGCTTCATTGACGGTGTTATCGGCCGTATTGACTCTATTTGTCTACTACAACACCATTTTCATTCCAAATCTGTTGCTCGCATCCATCGAAGCCGTTGGACTCGTACTCTGCTGTTTTGCTTACTATTGGTTGTGGCAAAGTCGTAATGTCAAAGTTGCGGCAACCATTATGGTCTCTGTCATGACGGCCGTCAGCTTGTTGTTTATTGTTGGCTCGGGGCACAGTGAATTTGCCTTAGCGTTTTCATTTTTAACGCCAGTGGTCGCAATATTCGTCCTTGGCTATCGAGTTGGCGCACTGTTCAGTTTGCTCAACTTCGCTGTCATTGCTTATGTCTGTCTGATTGATATGCATAACTGGCCGCCGATTCCATTCGATACGATTAGCTTTATTCACCTGTCCATCGTCTATCTGTTTCTGTTCGCCATTGCGTATTTTTATGATTCCGGGCGCCGAAAAACATTAGCGTTATTAAAAGAGTCAAACCGTAAGCTGCAAGCCTTATCTCACACCGATATGCTGACTCAACTCTATAACCGACGCCACATGGAGGCGATATTAGCTGAGCCGCAAGAGGTGCAATGGATAGCCATCATCGACATTGATGACTTTAAGAAAATCAACGATGACTATGGCCACGAGGTGGGCGATCAAGTGCTGACCCAAACTGCTCGTATATTAGAATCGAAGGTTGGAACGAATGGTAAAGTGGGCCGATGGGGTGGCGAAGAGTTCTTAATCATATATCAAACGCCTGATTACGATGTCGTTGAAGTGAGCCTAAAAGCGATCCACGCATCCTTAGCCACTCATGACTTTGGCATTAACCGACCCGTCACCATCAGCTGCGGAGTTTCAGTTCATAACGAATCAGTTAAGGCGGATTCTTTCCGCAAAGCCGACGAGGCACTGTACCAAGCGAAGCACTCAGGAAAGAATTGCTATCGATTGGCGGTTGAGTCTTAGCAAAAATTACGTTTAAAGACCCAATCGAAGCCGCTGTCAGGAGCTAAAATAGAGTCAGCCTAGTGATAGTAGAGTGATGACTAAAAGATTGTTAACAAAGGTGGTGTTCTTTAAAGCCTGATTATTTTAGACTGCCTTAAAAGATTGTCGGATGTAATTAAGGATTTAACATGAGCTCAAATACTATTTTAAGCCAAGCACTCGTAGAAAGTGGCCGAGATATCCCTCTTAACGAGTTACTGTTTGCAAAGCGAGTCTTAGATAACTATTTATCAATCGCCCAACAAAACAGTCCAATTGAACTTATCGCTGAAATAAAAGATGCCGCTCTGGCTGTCGAGTATTTTAAAGCTCAAGAGACGCCATGCGAAGCTCGCAATGTGATCAGTGAAATGTTCGCACAAATTCAATCTGTAGAATCTTTTGAAGACTATCATGCACTGGCAGGTAAACCTCGCCAAGCGCTGCATGAACTGGTTGAAGACAGAGCCAACCTAATCAAACACGAACGTGGGCTACTTCTCGCGGCTGGCTACGATATCTCTTAATCGAAATACTGCTTACTAAAAAGCCGAATGTTGCCTCAAACAGCATTCGGCTTTTTTGATTCTCACAGTTAGCTCGCTTGCTTGATCGCCTCCACCAGCTTCACTAACTCAACTTTGACCTCATCGGTTAGCTCAAAGCCCATATTGACTCGCAAACAATCATTGTAAAGCGCGAGGGTGCTGAATAGCCTTCCGAGACGGATATCAATATGATTCTTTGCCACTAAGGACTCGAATTTTTCTGAATCCAGATCGGGCACTTGCAACCAAAGCACCATTCCCCCTTGAGGGTTACTGATGTTGACCTTCTCCGGCAAACGCTCAGTAAGAAAACCAAGATAAGCCTGCCTCAAATTAAGCAATTTATTGCGGCGACGTTTTAGCTGCTTGGCGTAATGCCCTGATTCGATAAAGTCAGCAATACCGAGCTGAGTTGGCAGTGACACCCCAAAACTTGAAGCAGTGTGTTGCTGACGATAACGTTCAATATAGCGCCCAGGTAAACACCAACCTAAACGGTAACTTGGTGACAGGCTTTTCGACACAGAACCACACCATAAAATGTAACCACCTTGGTCATAATACTTAGCAGGCAGTGGGGTATGTTCAGCATAAGAGAGCTCCAAATAAACATCATCTTCGATCATCGGTACTTGGTACTGATTGGCCAGCTCAGCCAGCGTCTGCTTTTGCTGTGCTGACATGGTGATCCCTTGCGGATTCATGTGAGAGGTACAAAAGATGCCTGCTTTGACACTGCCTTGCTTGAGGTGGGTTTCAAGTTGAGCCAAGTCGATGCCGTCTTCCAGTGATGGGATCTCCACAATCTTGCGTCCCATTTGGCCCAATAAATCCAAAATACCGCTAAAACAGGGCGAGCTAATTGCAATCGCATCCCCTACTTGAGTACACGATTCTAATGCAGATTTAATCGCTGGCATGCAACCAGAAGTAATGACCAACTCAGCAGGGTTAATGTGCAGCCCTAGCTTAGCAAAGTGGACACTCAACGCATCTCGTAAAGACGGCTCACCTTGAGTATTGGGATATTGATTAAGTCGGCTATTGCCTAAACGCTTACTGGCTCGGCGAAAGCTGCGCTCTAATTCACTTAACGCTTGTTCATCAATGTCCGTGCTAGAAACCCCAAGCGGCCCATTGTATTCAGAATGAATCGCAAAGCTTTTATCAATGCTCGACACCTTACTGATAAATTGTACGATTTGCGGCGTTCGATGTTGGCCTTTACGAGCCGACACGTAATACCCCGCTTGAGGGCGAGCATGAATCCATCCTTGTGATTCCAGTTCTTGGTAACAGCTGACTGCCGTAGACATGCTCACCGACTGCTGTTTTGAAAGCTGCCTAAGTGAGGGCATACGACTACCTTGTGGCAACTTGCCCGACTCAATTTCACGAACAAATTGGCTCGCCATCGTTCTGTACATACTCATAAGCGAAAACTGTACTTCTTTTTTAGTAGAAAATTGTATCTGTACCGACAACTGTACTCGAGTAATACTATTTTTCAACAACAAGGGAGTACAGTTATGATACGAAACGATTTATTTTTAGCGGTGCTAGTGATGGCCATCTGGGGGTTCAACTTCTCAATGATTAAGATGGGCATCACCGAGGTTCATCCACTATTAGCAACAGCAGCCAGATTTTCACTCGCGGTATTACCAGCGATCTTTTTTATTCGCAGACCAAACGTGGATTGGCGCTACCTCATTAGCTACGGCATCGTTTTTGGCGTGGGTATTTGGGGCATGGCTTCTTGGTCAATTACGGCTGGTCTTTCTTCAGGTATGTCATCAGTTTTGCTTTCATCCAATGCCTTAATCAGCATGGCGGTAGGCGTTTTCATTCACAAAGAGATGGCATCAAAACGTAAGGTCACAGGTGCCATCACGGCTTTGGCAGCGCTCCTGATTTTGGTGTCCGCTACCAATGGCAACATCACACCTCAAGGCCTCGCTTTCATTATGATTGCCGCAACGTGTTGGACAATCATGGGGATGATCGTGAAAGCATCCAAAACCACTCAAGCTTTTGCCTTTAATGTTTGGGGGATGCTGTTTGCACCAATTCCGTTGGTACTGTTTGCGATCAGCCTGCACGGTCCAAGCATCGTAACCCATGCCTTTGACGTTTGGGACACAAGCACAACCATCGCCGTTGTTTTTCAAGCGTACCCAACGACGCTATTTGGTTACTGGGTATGGAACCGACTGCTGATCCGCTACCCACTCAGCACAACAGCACCACTGACTTTACTGGTTCCTGTATTCGCGCTGATATCGGGCTACTTCATGTATGACGAAGTGCTCAGCGTAGCTCAAATCGTTGCTTGTGCGCTGTTTTTGGTTGGTATTGGCTTAATCGTCAAACCTGCTAAACCACTGAGCTCTATCAACGCTAAACCAGTGACTCAAAGTTAGCCCTGCCTCATACGTGCCGATGCTGCCAAGAGTCACCGACGAATTTACAGACACTCATTGCTAGTGGTTGTATTTAATAAACCGTCTTGTTAGATTGAAAGAATGAACGATATGTCACGATCTACCTCATTCTTCTCTTGGTGGCGCTCTAACTAGAGCGGCACGGAATCTTTACATTCTTATGCTGCTGGAAGGTAGCTAAGATTGTCATCTCTTTTTGTATCTCCAGCAGCGATCTATTTTTCTTGGAGATATCACAATGAACACACAACAAAACACCGTTAACAAAGAGATTATTCTCACTGGTGACCGAGCAACTGGCCCACTCCATCTCGGCCATTATGTTGGATCACTAAAACAGCGGGTTGAGCTGCAATCTACCCATGATCAAACAATTCTAGTTGCCGACATGCAAGGGCTCACTGACAACGCACATAACCCCAACAAAGTCTCATCTAATATTCTCAATGTGGTCGCAGACTATTTGGCAGTCGGTATCGACCCATCACAAACGACCATTTGTTTACAATCTCAATTGCCAGCCTTGGCTGAGCTAACCATGTACTACAGCAACTTAGTCACCATCGCTCGATTAGAACGAAACCCGACCGTTAAAAGCGAAATTCAAAGTAAAGGGTTTGAGCGTTCACTCCCGGCAGGCTTTTTAACCTATCCAATTTCTCAAGCGGCAGACATCACGGCATTTAACGCTACGCTGATTCCGGTCGGAGATGACCAACTCCCGATGCTTGAACAAACCAATGAAATTGTTCGTAAGGTTAATGCCTTAGGTGGGAAGGAAGTGCTAAAAGAGTGCAAACCACTACTGAGTAACGCCTCTCGATTACCGAGTACCGATGGCAAAAACAAGATGTCTAAAACCATGGGTAATGCCATTAACCTCGGAGCAACAGAGAAAGAAATCAGCGCAGCTGTGAAGTCAATGTATACCGATCCAAACCACCTTCGAGTTGAAGATCCCGGCCGTGTTAAGGACAATGTTGTGTTCACCTACCTTGATGCTTTTCATCCAAACTTAAGCTATGTCGCGGAGTTAAAAGAACAGTATCAACGAGGTGGGTTAGGCGATGGCAGCACCAAGAAGATCCTTGAAGAGTGTTTGCAAGAGATGCTGCGTCCTATTCGTGAAAGACGTGCAATGTATCTAAACGACAAGGCTCAGCTGATTGACATACTGGCGACAGGCAGTCACGTTTCACGCGAGAAAACGGCTCAAGTTCTATATGACGTAAAAGGCGTATTCGGATTAAACATTCTTTGAAATGAAAAGAGCTTCGGGCCAAGTGGCACAGTTCTATATTGGCTCGAACCTCACCCGTTATTTGGCGCAAACCATGAATTCGGTACTTTCACCGCAATAACTTCTGCTCGGCAGCACACTTCACCTTTGGAGATGAGTTCGCATTCGAGTACGATCTTTTTTTTAGACGCATCAACAATCACGGCATTCAAGGTAACAGGCGAGTCAATCGCGACGGGCTTTAAGAACGATACATTGAGCCCTCCTGTCGCAAACCATACTGGCTCACCACAGCCCACCTCTTTCCCCCGCATCTGATAGCCTTTGGCAATCGCCATACAAACACAATGACAGTCGATGATGGTCGAAATGATCCCACCATTTAGGAAGTGAGTTGGTCCTGCACAGTGGTGATGAGAGGGCTCAAACATACAACTCGCCTGTGATTCAGATTGCCAATAGCTTTTGATTTGTAAACCGAGTTCATTTTCACTCCCGCAACCATAACAATGGTTATTGGGGATCTGATCTTGAATCGCTATCTGTTGCTGCATACCGCCACCTTTAATCAGAGTTCTCTACTGACTATAGACTGCAAATGCCGGTATGTTATTGCTTTGGAATACAATTTTTCATTTGTTCAGCAAGCCATTCAATGAAGTTGGACTCCAAACTGCTGACACTGCTTGGCTCTGTGAGCACCATATATCGGTGGCCTGATTGAATAAAGCCAAATGGGGCAATCAGATTACCTCGCTCTAAATCATCAACGACCAGTGGGTAAGAACCAATCGTTGCACCTAAGCCATCAACAGAGGCTTGCAAAGCAAAATAGAAGTGAGCAAAAGATTGCTGTTCATGACTAAGCAAGTTGCCAAAGCCGCTGGCTTTTCCCCATAACGACCACGCTTTTGGCCGAGTTTGACTGTGAAGCAATTTAACCGCGCTAAAGTCTTGTTTAATCTGTTGCCAGTATTCCGGGGACATCACAGGCCCAACCCACTCTTCCACCAATGGTGTTTGCAGATAGTTATGCTCAACCTCAAAATCATCGCGCCGAATCGCCATCGACAGACCTGAACTGCCGAGCGTCACCGAGCCACCCGCGGTCGATAATCGCACATCGGCAGAAAATGTATCGTTAAAAGTCGCCAGTCTCGGCATCAACCAACGCATGGTTAACGTAGGCTCGCAGGATACCTCTAAACAGTTCTGCTTTTGCTGCGCCAGCTTGGCCACGCCGGTTTCCAGAGCGTGGAACGCTTGTTCTGTATAGGCTTTTAATAACTCACCTTCTTTAGTCAAACAGACATTCCGGCCATGCTTCACAAACAAAGTTTGATTGAGATAAGCCTCTAAAACCTTGATCTGTTTGCTTACCGCTCCATGAGTAATATTGAGCTGCTGCGCCGCCTCGCTATAACTCGATGATTGCGCCGCAACATGAAAAACATGAAAGGATTTTAGATGCCTCATTTGTGAATTTTTCTCACAGTTAATTAGAATTCATTTCGATTATAGGAAAGCAAAATCCTTCCTACAATAGCGGCACATTGAATGAATAGATTAGGAAACAAAATGGAGTTAATGAGCCTAGCTGTCCTTGGTATATTGATCGTTATTAGCCCAGGAGCAGACTTTGTACTGGTATTAAAAAACAGCTTAAATAGCGGCCGAAAAGCGGGCATAGCGACAGCGATTGGCATCAGCTTGGCGATTTGTGTTCACATCGCCTACTCCTTGCTTGGTATCAGTTACCTAATTTCACAAAACCAATGGTTATTTAACTTGGTGCGCTATGCGGGGGCAGCCTACTTAATTTACCTAGGACTCAAGGGCATTTTTGCTAAACGCGATACTCAAGAGATCCTCGTATCTCACAAGCAGCACAGCCCTAGTTGGCGCTACTTTTCGCAAGGCTTTCTATGCAACGCACTCAATCCAAAAACCATGTTATTTTTCTTAAGTATTTTCAGCCAAGTGATGTCACCTGATGCTGATAATAACTGGCCTGCGATTGTCTATGGCGGGTATATGATTGTGCTGCATGGCATTTGGTTTTCTTTAGTCGCAATATTGTTTACGTCACCGAAACTGCAAGCCTATCTGCAACGAGCCAAGCATCGAATCAATCAAGTGTGCGGCGCAGGGCTGCTACTGTTTGGAGCCATGTTGGGTTTAAAAAACTAGCTAAAAAAAGAGGCTGCACAAGGCAGCCTCTTCAAACAATTAAATGCAGTTAAACCAACTCACCCGCCCCCTGGATTGAGCGAGCACTGTTTTCAACTAAGAACACGGTCGCAGTTTGCTTCAGCATTTCCCACTCACTGTCCTCAACGAAGATTCCCTCTTCCCAAGAGCTCTTTTGTGCTCGGCTTAGCTCTGCACTGTCAATGTGAATCGCATAGCCTTCCGAGCTCTCGGCAACATCAAAGTCTTGTGTCGCAAGTTCGATGGTCATGGAATGGAAATCGCTATGATCGCTTGCTAATTGGTCAGAGAAGAAAACCTCTGGCGCCACGCAGCCACGGTTAAGCACGTACAAGGCGCGCTTCGGACTTGTCCCATTCACCCACTGCGCGCGGCAGGCTATGCCTTTCGCCGCCAATCGCACCAGTTCACTGTATGCTAACCAGCGGTTGTGACACTGCTTAAGCGTAATAGTGACCGCTTTGGATTCGACCATATTCTCTAGGGCAAAGTCCAACACAGCTGGTAGATGACAAGCAACACTACCGCCATGAAAATCAACCTCAAAACGACCCGGCTTGTGATTCTGAATCGAAACCGCACAATCTGAATCTAGGCTAAGAAACTGGCTGGCATTGTTAAAATGCCTAACTCCATTGAGCCCTACCATCTGAAGATCAGCGACCATATTGGCTATCACATCCGCTTCACCACAGTGGCGACGCATACCCAAGAAGGCTTTGTTGACCGCTGCAACCAGTTCATTGTGAGACACGATCATGATGCAATCCCTCCATTGATTGTCTGATTATCACTTTGAGCCACTTCTTGTGCGCTCGGCATAATTGGGAAAATCCACGTATCGCAGTAGTTAGGGTCGTTAATCTCTTCGAGTAGCGGAGCACCTTGGAAGAAAGTCACTCGCACCCAACGGTCAGATCTAGGATCAAACTTGGTTGCACCAAACACCGCCAGTTTGCAGCGTAGCAGGTGCATGGGCAGCGCATCTTGGCGCAACACATTCATTTGGATGTCACCCATTTCTCTGCAACCTAGCGTCCAAACACGGCGAGTAATCGCGCGATATTGAGGATGCTGGAGTAAGAACTCCGCCACACTCATCTCTTGCGGGCATTGAGTCAATGCTAAGTACAAACGATTCGCTTGTCGGCCAATATCCAATGGTAGCTCTCGCTCTTCACCGATTTCTTCACCGCGTACACCAAGCCTTGGCTCTTCTTTATCTTGTGAGCGATACCAGAACCAGTAGTTGTTCTCGCTTAGCGAGTAATCGGCTTCTACTGCCCACTGATATTTTTGCTTCATCAAGCTAACCAACTCTTCAACCTTCTTGCCACTAGGGATCGCAAGCGTTTCGCTGGTGTTCATTTGATTTTCGTACTTATCCACCAGCGTCGGATAAAGCTCAAGCAAGCATGAAGTCAGGATTTCTTGGGCTTCCAAACTCATGGTCTCTGCTTGCTTGAGAACTGCGCTCCAGTTTGACTCACAAGTCATCACTTGCGGCAAACGTTCAATCAACAGCTCAATATCGCTAAATGCTTGTTGATTCAAATGGTCTTGATGTTCATTGATGGTAATGACCTGCTCTAAGTGACGCAGTGCTTTGACCAACAACGCATTCAGAGGTTGCTCAAACTGCATATCAC
This sequence comes from Vibrio aquaticus, assembly GCF_003970385.1. Lineage (GTDB taxonomy): Bacteria > Pseudomonadota > Gammaproteobacteria > Enterobacterales > Vibrionaceae > Vibrio > Vibrio aquaticus. The sequence continues at coordinate 723,668 of NZ_RXZH01000001.1, forward strand.
AAGGCATGGCTAACACTTCAGCCACTGCACGCTCTCTTGATGTCATCCACTGATCGACGATGCAAGGGTGATTAATAAGATAAGGTGCCATACCTAAACCTGTCGCATTGCCCACCCCGAGGTAACGCTGCAAGCCTTTGTGCAACATAAGCGCTTTATCACCACCTTGTTGCTCGGCTAAGTAATGTACCCAGTCCAAACTGAACTCACGCAGTATATAGACCGCGCACATTTGAGCGCTAAATGACTGGTTAAAGTCTGGGTTATCTTCCAGCAACTTAAAATCAGCGATGCCAAATTTACCGTTTCCGTAAACCGCGGTGGTACGGAGGATATAGCCTACTTCAGCCAGCTCTTTAGGCTCTGGTTGCTCACCGCTCGCCAACGCACTGACAATGTGCTCAAACACGCGAACACTCTTATTAGCACGAGCTAAAACCAACACATTATTTGGATTACGGCCCGCTTCTTGTAGCGGCACATTCGCTCTTAACTGTTCGAGTAACGTAACGTCAACATCGCCCTTTACTAAGGCAAAGGTCACATCCCATTTTTCAGCAATAACGCGATCATTGCGCTCTTCGTCAGCGATCTCGTCACAAAATACCACTAAATGATAGACATAGTTTGGTGTCGCCAGTTTATAGATAACATGGCCAAAACCACGTGGACACAGGTGCCAGTCATGCTTAGTGACTTGCCACTCTTGCTGAGCCATTTTACGAATCAAACCGCGCACAAAGCTGATTCGGTTTTGGTGCATTGCACCTAGCCTGTCAGGCGTCATCACGATGGCTGCATCACGTAGCGGGTTTTCAGTGTAAGTAGAACGATGTGCATCCATTTTGCTCACCACCTATTTTTTTATTGTAAGAATAATTGGAGCTTGTGCAGGTGTAGGGGAGTGTCCTGCACAAGCTCATCGTTATTGGATTTGTTTAAAGACCTTGCTCTTTAGCCATCTTGATTGCGATTTGCGGCGCATTCCAAAGTGACGGCAGCAAAATCAGCGACACAGGAACGGCAGTTATCACAATAAAAGATTGCAAGGCTGAGATTCCACCTGAGCCTAATGAGATAAGGATTAGCGCCGTGATACCCATCGCCACACCCCAGAAGGTACGAACAATTGCATTCGGCTCTGTTTCACCACTGATCACCACACTGATGGTGTAAGTCATCGAGTCACCTGTGGTCACAATGAAAATCGTGGTGAGAATCAAGAATAAAATCGAAACCAGCATCGGTAGAGGCAACTGCTGAGTAACCGCCAATAGCGCGCCTGGCAAATTAAACCCTTCAAAGGCTTTACTCACACTGCCCGGTTCAGCAATTTCAAATGCAAGACCAGAACCACCGACAATGGTGAACCAGAAACAGGTAGTTAACGGCGCAACAATGCTAATAGTAGAGATGATTTGGCGAATGCTGCGGCCGCGAGAGATACGGGCAATAAAAATAGCCATCATTGGCCCATAGCCTAAGAACCAACCCCAGAAGAATACGGTCCACCAGCTCAACCAACCTTCATCACCGCGATAAGTCGCCATTGGAATGAAGTTATCTAGCATGCTGCCGACACCTTGAATGTAGCCATTGAAGATAAAGTCAGTTGGACCAAATAGCAGGATATAAATCATCAGAGCGATAGCTAGGATCACGTTGTAGCGACTTAGCATTTGCATGCCGCGGTTTAAGCCACTCAGCGCCGAAAGTGTGTAAAGAGCAATCGCAAATAGGATGATAATCAGCTGAGTAGTAAAGCCATCGGGAATATCAAACAAAGCGTTTAACGCGTAGCTAACCTGCAAGCCTAAGAAGCCAATCGGACCAATGGTGCCCGCCGCAACCGCGATAATACAACACGCATCAATCAGTGCGCCGGTATGGCCTTTGAGCGCTCTTTCGCCCAATACTGGATAAAGAAGAATACGCGGTTTTAGTGGTAAGCCCTTGTCATAATGAAGATGCATCACAACAATCGAAGTTAAACTGCCGACAATCGCCCAAGCTAGGAAACCCCAGTGCATAAAGGATTGTGACAGTGCGTTGACCGCCCCTTGTTGCGGGTTGTCTTGCGCGCCATACAGAGGTGGAGGGCTAACGTAATGAGCAATCGGCTCTGCTGCCGCCCAGAACACCCCGCCACCAGCCAGTAGCGTACAGAAGATGATTGCCATCCAACGGAATGCATCCATTTCAGGCTGAGTTGTGCCACCTAAAATCACTTTGCCTGTTCGCCCTGCCGCTAATCCAAGACCAATAAGAAAAGTGAGAAGAAGTAGGATTTGCCAGTAAGGCCCGAAGACCTCCACCGACCAACCAAAGCCAGCATTAACGATAGAAGAGAGTAGCTCACCATCGTAGAGCGCTAAGGCAACAAATAGCGCGATAAAGCCGCCGCTATACCAAAGTGCAGGATTACTTAATCCCAACTTATCCGGTGAGTTTTCAACACTGGTGTTGGATGATTGTTGTGTTGCTTTCGATTGACCCGACGACACATTCATCGTGGTCGCTTTCATGCTATTGGTTAGATCAGACATACTCTGACTCCAGAACTGTTTTGCAGCAGCCGACAACTCGCAGCAAAGTTGAATTAACACCTACCTTGTAGTTTTTTTATGAGTAGGCTTTTCCATGTTTAGGGCGTTACGTCATGCATTGTTTTGACTTAATGCACTGTTATGAAATGGGCTCCAGACCTTCTTGAAGGAAGTTAAACCAGTTTCCACCCAGTATTTGTCCCGCCTCAGGTTCACTGAACCCATGGCGAATTAACCCGTTGTAGATATTTTCCATCCCCTTGCTGCCACTGAACCATGGCAAAGCGTCAGGCCAACCAGAATTGCTTGCTGAGCCTTCGCCGTAATCCATCGCTTTCGACCAGCGGCCATTGCGCATCCATTCCAACACTTGTTGTGGTTGGTTAAGGCATAGGTCACTACCAATACCAAGATGTTCAACCCCGAATAGGTCTGCGGTTTTCGCCACCATTTGGCAAAAATCATCAAGGCTACATTGGCTACCATTGGGCAGATGGAATGGGTACAAGCTAAAGCCAATCAAACCACCACGCTGGGTGAGTGCCTGAATGACAGTATTAGATTTATTACGCAGCGCATCATGAGCAAACGTAGGGTTGGCATGACTGATACAAATAGGACGAGAAGAGAGATCAATCGCTTCAAGTGTTGAGCGCTCGGCGCTGTGGGACATATCGATGATCATGCCGACGCGGTTCATCTCTTCGATCGCTTGCTTGCCAAACCGAGTCACACCTGAGTCGTTTTGCTCGTAACAGCCCGTCGCCAGTAAGCTCTGGTTGTTGTAAGTCAGCTGCATAATCAACAGGCCTTGGCGTCGCATAACTTCAATTAGGCCAATTTCATCATCAATCGGAGAACAGTTTTGCGCGCCAAAGAAGACGCCTACTTTGCCCTGCGCTTTAGCCGTCTCGACATCAGCCATCGAATAGATTGGCATAATCAGGTCGGCATTTTGTTCAAAGCGTAAGTTCCACTCGGCAAATCGAGTCAGTGTTTCACGCGCGTTTTCGTGATAGACAATCGTTGCGTGAACTGCGGTGATTCCACTCGCTTTCAAGGTTTGAAAATATTCACGATCCCAATTGCAGTACTGCAGCCCATCGATCACAATCCGTTCTTGGTACATAACCACTCCTTAATCTTTCCCTGTCCCTTTAATCACTTCTTATCGAGTCGGGAGCAGAACGGCTCTGCTCCCTCATCCTGTTAGTAAGGACGTTGGTAAGCAGTTTTCACCACGGTATAGAACTCTTTCGCATACTGACCTTGCTCACGTGGACCAAAGCTAGATTCTTTACGCCCACCAAATGGAACGTGGTAGTCAGTCCCTGCGGTTGGTAGGTTGACCATCACACAACCTGTCTGAGCTTGCTGTTTGAAGATCGCACTGTTGCGCAGGCTTTGGGTGATGATCCCGCCCGTTAGGCCAAAGCGAGTATCATTAACCACGCTAATCGCTTCATCGAGATCAGCGACTCGAATCACACTCGCCATCGGCGCAAAGACTTCTTCTTGGTTCACTTCCCAGCTATTTTGCGTATTCAGGAACAGAGTTGGCGACATGTAGTAACCGTCATGCTCAAGGTTCAAACGCTCGCCACCAAAGGCCAATTCGGCGCCGCTTTGACGAGCTTTCTCAATCCATGCAAAGTTGGCATCGAGCTGATTACCGTCAACCACTGGCCCCATGAAGATACCCTCTTCCAGTGCATGACCCACTTTCAGTTCGCTCATACGTTTGATCAGTGCTTCAACGTACGCATCATGAATACCATCCATAACCACTAAACGAGAAGAAGCGGTACATTTTTGACCTGCACCAGAAAACGAACCCGCAATGGTCGCTTCAACCGCAATTTGGATATCCGCATCATCGGCAACTACTAGCGCGTTCTTACTGCCCATTTCGAGTTGGCAACGGACAAAGTTTGGCGCTGTAGCCGCCGCCACTTTACGACCGGTATCGACAGAGCCAGTAAAGCTCACGCCATTGACCTGTTTTGAATTGATTAGAGTATTACCAACTTGAGAGCCACTACCCAGCACAAGGTTGAACGTACCCGCAGGCAGGCCTTGGCGGTGAATGATCTCAGTCAGCGCAACCGCACTTGCTGGGGTTAAGTTGGCTGGTTTCCACACCACGCTGTTACCAAACGCTAGTGCAGGTGCGATTTTCCAGGCAGCGGTTGCTGTCGGGAAATTCCAAGGAGAGATAATGGCGATAACGCCAACAGCTTCGCGAGTCACTTCAACGGAGACTCCTGGACGGACAGACGCTGCGTTATCACCAATTTGACGTAGTACTTCTGCTGCAAAGTATTGAAAGAACTGACCCGCACGATAAATCTCACCGCGACCTTCAGCAAAAGGCTTACCTTCTTCACGCGACAGCAGCGTGCCAAGCTCATCACAGCGGGCAATCAGCTCATCACCAATCGCTTGCAGTACCGCTTGCTTGCGCTCGATTGGAGTCTTTTCCCACTCGGGTTGTGCTTGCTTAGCGGCTTGAATTGCTTGCTCTACCTGTGACTGGCTTGCTTGAGCAAAATTACCCAGATTTTCGCTGATATCCGATGGGTTGATGTTCGCGATGGTATCGACACCCGCTTGCCACTCACCACCAATGTAAAGGGCCTTTTCTGCTTGAACGTTATTTATAAAAGTCATTGCTCTTTCCTTGTTCAGTTCTGACTGACAACATCAATCAGCTTCGATTCTTATTGTTAGTTGTTATTACTCTGGTTGGCTTGCTGAGGCATAAACCACAAACTCGACCAACATTTCCTCACGCGCTAGACCCGCGACGACCATAGCGGCGCGGTTTGGGTATGGCGCTTCAAAGTACTCGGCATACACTTCATTAACCGTTTTTAGATATTCGCGGTCGGTGACATAAATCAGCACTTGCAGCACTGAATCAAGAGACTCACCCGCACACTCCAAGGTGTGGACTAGGTTGTTAAAGGTTTGGCGTGTTTGCGCTTCAATTCCACCTTCAACAACAGCACCTGTATCATCAATTGGGATTTGCGCCGTGTACAAAGTGCCATTACTGACAACTGCCCATTCAAGCGGTGCTTTTGAAGCAAATAGAGCGGTTTTTACTGGGTGTTTTTTTGTTGGAGTATTCACGTGCCTTTCAACCTTTGTAACGACTTTGTTTCAAGATGGTTAAATCATGCACATTGACACTTGATAAATCTAACGGTAAATTTTTTACATTTGATAAGTTTTTTTTATCACTCTAAATAACATCAGAGAAACAAAGGGATTGGAATGGTGGTCAGATGAGTATCAAGCTTCAACAATTAATGCATTTTGTGATGGTGGTAGAAGAAGGCGGTTTTCGAGCAGCCTCACACCGGGCGAATCGCTCTCAGGCTGCATTATCAACTTCAATCAAAGAGCTGGAAAAGATCCTCGGACAACCGCTATTTGAAGCAGGTAACAAAGCAAAGCTGACTCCATTTGGTGAGATATGTTTACCGAAAATAATCCAGTTTCTGAATATCTATAGTGCTCTCGATAACGACTTAAGAGCTGCCGCCGCTGGGCAACAGGGGCGTGTACGAATTGCGAGCGTGCCTTCGGTGGCGGCCAAACTCATCCCTAGTGTACTGGGCGCATTCAGTGAACAATTCCCCAATGTAGAAGTGAGCCTTATTGATGATAACGCCGCGGGGGTGGAAGAGAGGCTACTTTCTGGTGAAGTGGATTTAGCGCTCGGTAACCCCTCTCACCTCGATGAAGGCGGGATAAACTTCACCTCGCTTCTCTCAGACCCCATTGGTGTGGTTTGCCTGAAAGATAACCCAATTGCCGAGCATCCAGAAGGCATAGAGTGGCAAACATTGCTTGAACAGCCATTTATTCGCAATGGCACTTGTACCCTCCTCGATCCCACACCCGCTAGAGCGCTCAGTGAGCAAGCGCTTTATTCAGTCGAGAACATTACCTCACTGTTTTCGGTATTGGAGCTCGGGATTGGCGTAACCACTTTACCTAAGCTTGCCTTTCCGACCAATGAAACTCGCTTGGTTTGGATACCGCTGATCGACCCACCTTTAGAAAGACAGATTGGTATTTTCACCTTGAGCGATCGCACCATATCGCCTCAAGCTCAAGCGTTTCATGATTTATGCATCGAGTATCTCAACTACGACAAAGCAATGTGAATCTTATCTCGGTAAACGATCGCTAAACCGTTATGCTTGAATCAGCATATCAATAAGGACATGAATAATGAAAAAGTGGTTAGTAGCATTCTTCACCTCAGCAGCACTTCTAGCCTCGCCGGTTTTCGCAACAGAACGAGCAGAGATTGGTTGGGAATGGATTGAACAAGGCGCACTGATTGTCGATGTTAGAACACCGCAAGAATTTGCCGATGGCCATTTAGACAATGCTAAAAACTACCCACTGTCTGAGCTAGACAAGCATTTTGCTAACATCGATAAAGACGCTCAAATTGTTCTCTACTGTCGCAGCGGTAATCGTTCAGGAAAGGCCTTTCAATACCTGACTCAACAAGGGTTTACTAACTTGCACAATGCCGGTGGCTTAGTCGAAATTCAGCAATCTAAATAGAGCTAGCTTTCTCAGTTTAGATAGGAAATTTATATGATTATTCGTTTGATGACGGACCATGATTTAGCCCAAGCGGCCTTAGTCCATCAATCTGCATTTGTAAGACAAAAGCACTCAAAAGAATGGTTAGAGTGTAATTTCAACGCCTTCCCACGTTACTTAATTTACGTAGCTGAGATCGAAAGTGAGATTGTCGGTTACATTATTTGGATGCAAAAAAGTGGCTTTAGGCCAGAAGCCGTATTGGAATTAGAGCAGCTCGCAGTCATGCCTAACAAACAAGGGATGGGGATTGGTCGACGCCTGATTGTAGAGTCTTTACCTCTTGTAACAGAGCAACTTGCTGTTAAAGGTTCGACTTTAAAGCACATATTGGTAACCACAAGGGCAGACAATTACGCCCAAGAACTTTATAAGAGCACAATAGGGGCTGAAGTTGAAACCACCATATCCAATCTATACTCGGCGGATGAAGTATTGATGGTCGCTCGTAATGTTGTCATCCCGACCGATTCATCAGTTTAGAGTTAGCTTGAATAAGAACTGCTTGAAATAAGTCGATTGAGAGATGCCGAGGCGTTACTTGGCATCTCCTCTGAATAGCTTTGCCCGCTAAAGTGAATAATCGTCACCAACCATGCACACAATCCACACCAATCCGCCTTCAAAGCGAACCATACCTGTTTTGTCCACTTCGCTGTCATTTATCACACCGTCCAACTGCTCATTGATTCCCTTTGCTACCGCCTCAGGGACACTCCAAATACACGCTGACATTCTGCATGACGAAGAGGTTTCGCTGCATCCTTCAGGGGTGCTGCCTTTACTCCATTCCACCTCTTCTTTAGCAAGAAGTTGAGCGGCGATATAGTCAGGGTGCGAGACATACTGTTCGAAGCCAAACCAGTCATTATTGTAAGGTAAATACGGCCCTTGCCACCCCTCAATCCCTGGGTCTTCAATCAAATCATCGATGGCTAAATAGCCAAATGCCACATCGGTATCTGACGTGATAGGCAGTGGCTGACCTGTATCTTTCTGGTACTGAACTGCAGCATTCAGCATGGATTGCAGCTCTTCTACGACCTGCTGCTGCTCATTCGCTAACTCATCCTGGTCTGGAGATGAGCATCCCATTACGATTACTACAGAGGCCAAGACGGCCAGCAGTTGAATAAAACGTTTCATATCAGTCTCTCACTCATTGTCATGGGCGAGCACATTAACGGCTTTCTCATCGTTTTCAAAATGAATATCGACACATAATCCCACAAATGCGCACATAATTTGCGATCTTCATGACACTTTTCATCCCTAACCTATGTACTTAAAAGCGTTCCGAGATAGACTCTTTGCCATTCATCAACCCAAAGTGTTCACACTTTACAATCAATTCAAGGAGGAATTATGTCTTTGTGGTGTTCAATCAACCCACGCTTTTATGGCATGAAAGTCCGCTCAAGAGTTTCAGATTTCGCGCTGCGATAATCTCGACTTGAGCGAATAATTACCTTTCGACGAAACACGTCACCCGAGTACTTTCCCTCAAGCTCGAAGAATTATTGTCAGCTATGACAACGGCTTTTCACGCCCAAAATTCTTGAGAACATTATGAGTACTTTTTTAACTGCACAATCATTAACCCTTTCTCACACTGCAATACCTATCTTTAAAGACCTGACGTTTGCGATCCATCGTGGCGACAAAATCGGTCTTATCGGCCATAACGGCTGTGGTAAGAGCTCCCTACTCAAACTGCTTAGCGGTCAGTTTGAACCTAGCCAAGGCACCGTTGCCAAAGCCAGTTCTTGCTTAATGCGTTATGTTGAGCAGCATTTACCTGCGTCACTCAGTACCCATTCCGTTTTGGATGCTTTAGCCGATTCATTATCGGAAGACGAGATTTGGAGAGCAGAACTCTTATTGGATGAACTCGGTTTTTCGACTGCCGAGCAACAAATGCCAGTAGATAACTGCAGTGGCGGTCAGCAAATGCGGCTGTTACTTGCACGTGCGATCATCCACCAGCCAGATTTACTGCTTTTGGATGAACCAAGTAACCACTTGGACTTGCCATCGCTGCTTTGGCTTGAGCAATTCCTTTCGAACTGGAAAGGCTCGTTCGTTTTGGTGTCACACGATCAAACCTTGTTAGATAGAGTGACCAACACCACTTGGGTTATGCGTGATCGGTCGCTTCATCACTTCTCTCTCCCTTGCTCTCAAGCGAGACAAGCACTCGCAGAGAAAGATGAAACCGACCAACTGCGCCATGCCAGTGAGCAAAAAGAGATTGATCGTATCGAGAAAAGCGCCAAGCGTTTAGCAACTTGGGGCAAAGTCTACGACAACGAAGATCTTGCCCGCAAAGCCAAAACCATGTTCGCCAGAAAAGAACGCTTAGAGGAAGAACAGACCGAGCTGACCGAAGGCACACCATGGACTTTACAGCTTCACGGTGAATCTCTGCCTGCAAACCGCTTACTTGAAGTGATACCTTTCTCTGTGATGCCACCAAATAGTGATTATCACTTGTTTGATATGGCGGCAATGCGAGTAAAGAGTGGCGACAGAATTGCCGTATTGGGCAGCAATGGCTGTGGCAAATCAACCATACTAAACCTACTTTATCGTCAATATGATGCTGTTCAAGCAGGTGTCAGTACAGAGCTAGACAGTGTAACTTTCCATGATCGCTGTCGACTCGGTTATTACGATCAATCCTTACAGCAACTCGACGACAATCAGTCAATTACTGACGCGCTGCAGTCGTTTGCCAGCATCAGCAGTGAACAAGCCAAACGTTCATTGATTGGCGCAGGTTTCGAATATCCTAGGCACGATCAGAGGGTAGAAAGTCTAAGTGGCGGAGAGAGAGCAAGACTGCTGTTTGTTGGTCTCACTCTAGCTCGCTATCACATGCTGTTTATTGATGAGCCAACCAACCATTTGGATATGGAAGGCAAAGAAGAGCTGATTGAAACGCTACAAAACTTCGAAGGTGCTGCGCTATTGGTAAGCCATGACCGAAGTCTTATTGAACAAAGCTGTAACCGCTTTTGGTTTATCGAAAACGGCTCGCTAACGGAGTATTTAACTGCAGAAGAAGTTTATCAACGTTTGACTGACACTTCGCCCAAATCTGCCATATCTCATCATGCAAACGATGCTGTAGCAATAGAAGCCGTAGCGGGCTCCGATGACCAGTCTGAAGAGCAAATACTGGAAAGACTTTTGGAATTAGAAAGCTTGCTGGAAGCGGATTTAGGACGAAAACCTAAACATCAAAAGCCCGCTATGCAAAGAGAATGGCAGCAAGAGATAGAGGAAATCACTGCGCAGCTGTAACGATAAAGCCGGAGACTTCCTCCGGCTTTTTTAGCTCTACTTAGAACCGTTCAGTATCAAAAATCGAGATGGTAGTTTTTGTTGGACTGATTCAATGAAATAACCCAATTCTGCTCCGGTTCACTGGCGCTCATCGGCACCCACTGTGCATAGAGTTTGCTCCAGTTACCATTCACCTCTAACTCGACCTGATTAGTTTGAGTTGGATAAATGGTGGTTATCCGAGACGTAGGGTCAGCAATCTCAACGCCATCTTCGGTGGTAAACGCTGCTTTAGTATAGAGATGCAAAGCGCCGTCAGCTGTACCTTGGTAATTCATCGATAGCGTAATTTTATCGCCAATACAGAATGAAAAATCACTCTGCGCCACAATATCTTGAGTATCAATAAGCTCTGTCGATGCCGTTTGGGCTGGCGCTGGAGTGGCAGAAGAACCTGAGCCACCGCTACTATCGCCACCACCGCCGCCTCCACAAGCCAAAATAAACGTGGAGGCCGACATGATGGAAAGAAGTTTTTTTGAAATATTCATGTTTGGCTCCTTACTATTGTGTTGCTGAAATGACTTTGCCATTCGCTGGCGTGTTATACCAATTGGTGTCTGTTTCACCACTGCTCGTCACCCAAGTTGCAAAGCTTGTATAAGCGTGGCTGATATCGGTGTTCTCGGTTGGGTGCTCCCACTCATCTCGAATATTGATAGCCCATGGCATATTGTTGTTGGTCAGGAAATACTTAGCTCCACCTGTCGCATCATCATGAAGATTGAACAGGGCATTGTTCATATCCCCTGTACCTGAGAATGCCTTGAAGTGAGTTTGCCAACTCATGCCCGGGAAAGTCAGAACAAAACTGCCGTGATAAGTCCCTTTCGCCGCAAAGATAAACGAGTCATAAGGCGGATAACCCACTTGGTCTCGGGCGACGGGCGTTGTCAGTTCCACCACCAGTTGGTAACTAAGAATGTCTGACGCTTGCTCATCTAGGCAGTTGCTTTGAGTACGATAGAAAGTGCAGCTTGCTGATAACACTCCGAGAGCATCCAACTCGGCACGTAAATTTTCCGACACCACTAACACAGTTTCGCTACCAGATTGTAATGCCGTGTGTTCAACGGCCTGACCATTTTTGGTCACTGTAACAGAAGCGACGTTGGATGAATCCACATTCGGTAGTTTCACAGCAAAGCCATTTGAGTAACCCGCTCCCATGGCTTGCAGTGTGTAATCGACCGTAATGGTTTTGAGTTCACGCTGACCATTTAAAAGCTCCGTCACTCGGTAGCGCCACACAACATCATTGAAGTCATAATCCCCCACCAACGGCCAACGATCTTCGAACGCCATTGTGGCATAGGTATCGGAACTTGGGTAAACCGAAGTAACCGTGACTTCTGGGTCGTTTTCTTGCACCAATACTTCATATTTCGAGTCAGTAGTACCGTCAGTATTGACACCATCTACGGCCGAAAAAGGCGAAATGTCCACGGTGAAGATCAAGTCGTTAAAATCGTTGTCACCGCTAGGGCGTTTAATATCTTCAAAGCCGAGTACTAAGAACTCATTCTGGATGTCCAAAAAAGCGACATTATGCCTGCGATAAGTCGCAGTGGTTTCCGGGTTCAAACTAGAAAGACTATAGAAAGGTGTGTTCCAAGGACCAAGGTAGGCGATGTTGTTGTATGTACTGGCACTCCAACCATTTGGAATAACGAAAAATGCCAGCGTTTGCCCTGCCGTCAGCTGAACGTCCAGGTCGATGGTGTCACCCTCTTGCATATCACCATCGGGAGCCTTCGACGCATTTGGGAAGATAACCATGTGAGTGTCGATGTCATCTTTGCTGGCAGGAGGACTATTGGTGTCATAAACGAAATACCCAAGGGTGTTGCGATACCCTGCACCTTCGTTGAGAAAGGTCACCGAGGCAGTCGCATAATCAGCGCCACCAAGTTCATCATCAATATCGATATTGGAGTAGCGATCTTCGGCAATAAATGCGGTATTCACATACGTGCCTTCTGGAAGCATTGAATAGACATTGGTGAGAGTGTCTTGGGGTAACTGGTCTGCAATCGAGGTTGTCTCTAACGGCTGACCCTTGTAGGTGTAGTTGGAGTTGGCACTGCCTGATTCAAACGATAGATCACTAGTCGTAAGTGCGTAGCCCGTTATCGATACGCAACAACTGGTTAGCGCTATAAGTTTCGCTGCCTTCATGTTATTCCCCTCGTCAACTGAATCCTTGGTTGTAAGGGGTAACGCAAATATGATGCCTAATTAGTACCCATCAAAAACAGTCACTTACAATCACATTTATGTCATTATCATTTTGAGAATGAAGCTGATAGGCAAAGTGATTAGAAATAAAAGAAAAGGAAATAAGCCTACTTAGCACAAGTATCACTCAGGTGGATAACAATCATCTCTTGTATCTTATTAAACTGCCTATTTATTAAACTGTGTGCACATGTTACTTTACCGTCCACAATTCCATTAGAGAGGTAAATATGGCTAGGCGCATCATCGACTTATCTATTTTTCTGGAGAACGACGTCATCTCCGATCCCATTGGCTATCAGCCAAAAATCAACTATTTCAACCACCATGAAACGTTTTCTCAAATCGAACCGTTCTTTCCTGGCTTGAAAAAGCAAGACCTACCGGATGGTGAAGCCTGGGCAATGGAGAAAGTGGAACTCAATACCCACAACGGAACCCACCTTGACGCTCCTTATCACTTTCATTCCACAATGAACCGAGGAGAACGAGCAATCACGATCGATGAAGTGCCGTTAGAGTGGTGCTTTCAACGAGGCGTAAAACTAGACTTCCGCCACTGTCCCGACGGATACGTCGTCACTAAACAAGATGTCATCAACGAGCTTAAGCGTATTAATCACACCCTAGAACCACTGGATATTGTGTTAGTGAATACACGAGCAGGTGAACGCTATGGCCATGACGATTACGTATCGAGTGGCTGTGGCATGGGATTAGACGCCACACTGTTTCTATTGAGCCATGGGGTGAAATTAACAGGTACAGACGCATGGAGCTGGGACGCCCCGTTTAGTCATACGGCTCAGAAATACCAAGAAATTCAGGATGCTTCGATCATTTGGGAAGGCCATAAAGCCGGTCGAGAGATGGAATATTGCCACCTAGAAAAACTGCACAACCTTGAATCACTGCCAGATAGCGGTTTTATGGTTTCTTGCTTCCCAGTCAAAATCCGAGGGGCCTCAGCAGGTTGGACACGAGCTGTGGCAATTATAGAAGATTAACCTTCAACTATTCAGAATTTTAATACCTAAGAGTAACTTGTCAGTATGAAAAAAGTCATTCAGTTATTTGCAATAACCGCCGCCTCGTTCAGTTCAATAGGCATCGTATTCGCAGACAGCATTAACGCCACCATCGTTGCGGGACATCCCCCTGTCTTTCGTTGGGTAAAACACCTAGAAAATACATTCATACCTGCAGCAAACAATGAGCTTGATGGAACACAGTACACGTTCACTTGGTCCCAACATTATGGCGGCTCATTAGCCAAAGTTGGCAGCGTATTAGAAGCAACAGAGGAAGGGTTAGCCGAAGTCGGTTATGTCTCTACACTGTTTGAGTCTTCGAAACTACCGCTACAAAACGTCACTTATTTCACTCCTTTTGTTTCTAACGACGTCACTGAAATTTCTAGCCTTATCGATAGCCTGAATCACTCAAACAAAGATATGATCAATGAGTGGCACAGTAACGGGGTAGAGTATTTAGGTGGAGCAACGGGGATCGACGAATACCTGCTGATGACCCGCTTTCCTTTAGCCTCAATGGATGACCTAGCAAGCAAAAAAATTGCCGCTCCAGGCCCAGCAGTTAACTGGCTAGAAGGAACAGGTGCGATCGCTGTTTCAGGGGATTTAACTCGGTACTACAACGAATTAAAAGCCGGGGTATATGATGGTGTGATTGTCTTTGCTACCGCTGCGGTTCCAAGCAAACTGTACGAAGTCGCCCCATATATATCTAAGGTAGGATTTGGGGCTCAATATGCAGGAAGCATCGTCGCCAACAAAGACTGGTTTGACTCCCAACCGAAAGAAGTTCAATTAGCACTAAAGAGTGCAGCTAACGCTCAACGAATCGCTTATCACCAAGATCTTACGCAAGCGATTGAAAGTTCAATGAACCTAATGGTTGAAAATGGTGCAGTTGTATCCACCATAAACTCGCAATTTCAACAAAGCTGGGTCAACGGGATGGATAACGTCGCACTAAAATGGGCAGCTCACCTTGATCAGCAAGGAAAAGCCGGTACCCAAGTTTTGAAAACCTATTTAGATACCATGCGAGAAAACGGCGTGCAGCCTGCACGAAACTGGGATCAAGAATAGCTGTGCAGCCTTTAGAGAAAGTATCCCTTATCGTCAACAGAACCACACAAACATTGAACCTAACTGGTTCAATCTTAATTATCTTTATGGCCGTTGTGATCAACACTGATGTCATGGGACGAAACCTATTTGGCACACCACTATCAGGTGTGCCAGAAATGGTCAGTATGTCAATTGTTGCCATTGTATTCCTTCAAGTGGCATACGCCGTTCAACAGGGAAAGTTGACTCGTTCCGATGCACTATTGAACAAACTAGGCTCTCATTATCCTCAAGCAAGCTTAGCTATCAACATCCTATTCAACCTTGTGGCCTGTTTTATGGCTGGCTGTTTACTTTCAGCCAGCTACCCATTTTTTATCAAAGCTTGGGATAGAAACAGCTTTATCGGATCAATTGGCGACTTTACCGCTCCAGTTTGGCCGATAAAACTCATCATCTTAATCGGATGTTTCATGTTGCTCTTACAATTTATGTTGAGTGCCCTGCTTAATGCCCACGAACTGAGATTAAGCATAAGAGGGGAAAGAACATGAGTCCGTTAGAAATTGGCGTTGCTACTCTTTTAGCAATGGTCGTTTTAGTCTACAGCGGTTTTTACGTATCCATAGCACTGATGCTTTGTTCATACATTGGCGTTTGGGCAATTAAAGGCACCCCGACGTTAGCAGGGAAGTTACTGGCAATCTCTGCCTATGACTCGATCTCCACGTATCATTTTGGCGTAATACCTTTGTTTGTCTTGATGGGGTTACTCATCGCGGCCTCAGGAATCGGAAGAGACGCTTTCGATGTCGCTAACTTGCTCTTTAAGCGTGTAAAAGGTGGATTAGGCGTCGGGGCAATTGGCGCAAACACTCTATTTGCTGCCATTACCGGAATTTCCATTGCTTCCGCTTCCATATTTACAAAGATCGCGGTCCCCGAGTTAACTAAGCACGGTTACAGCAAATCCTTTGCAACAGGCATCGTCGCTGGTTCTTCCGTTTTGGGCATGCTTATCCCACCTAGCCTTTTACTCATTCTCTATGGATTCCTAGCCGACCAATCCGTGGGTGATTTATTTTTAGCGGGAGTAGTACCAGGTTTGCTTCTAGCCATATTGTTTTGCTTTGGGGTAGTGGTTATCACCGTGATGTTCCCTAGGTTTGCAGGGCAACCGATATCAATTGAGACTCAAAGTGACATAGGGTTACGCGTGTTGCTAGCCAAGATTGTTCCAATATTGGGCTTAATTGTAGTGGTTTTAGGAGGGTTATATCTCGGTTTGTTTACGCCAATAGAAGCAGGAGCTATTGGCTGTTTAGGTGCTTTTATTGTGGGCTTGATAAAAAAAGCGCTAAGTTGGAAAGTTTGCTTATCAGTCCTCAATGAGACCGGTTTAATCACCGCCAGTATTGGTTTCCTAATCATTGCAGCGCAAATGTATTCAAGGATGCTGTCTATGTCGGGATTACCCGCAGAGTTCGGCGAATGGATAGGTCAAGCTGACATCGGGTTTTGGGGCGTCATTTTAGCCTATGTGGCTGCAGTCATTTTAATGGGGACTCTGCTTGATTCGTCGTCCATTATGTTGGTCCTACTTCCACTTATCTTACCGATAGTGATTGAGCTTGACGTGAACCTCATTTGGTTTGGAATCGTCACTGTGCTCGCAGTAGAAATTGGACTTCTCACGCCACCTTTTGGCTTGTCAGTTTACGTAATCAAATCGACACTCAATGATAGCTCAGTTAGCACCTCTGACATATTCGCGGGCGCAGCCCCTTTTGCTTTGATCATGCTTATCACTTTAGGCATCATCATAGCGTTTCCGAATTTAACCACTATGCTGCTTTAGGGTGACGATAAAGTGAACGTGCTGATGCTATGTCTATCAGCACGTTAAAATATGTCACTCCCCCTTAATCACGGAGAACCTGACTTAATGCTCTTTTACGCCGCTTGCTGCGTGTTATAGTTACCCAGTAGCGCATCATAAAACTCGCTGTCGTTGAGAACGCCAACTAACTCACCATTCTCAACCAGCAAGATAGGTTGACCGCTGCGCTTTTTCAGCTCGATGGCTTCACGCATTCCGATATCAGGGCTAGTGACCACAATCGACCCTTGATTGACCTGCTCGATGTCGCCGCTTTCGCTATCCCATTCGATCAAGGTTAAATCATCGCCCTTCACAAGTGACAACTCATTACTCGATTGGTCAACCCAAACTGGCTGAGCGGAGCACACTTGCAGTCGATTTTGCTCTTGTTTTAGCTCATCAACTGGCTGCATTAGTGAGCGCCCTTTGAGCACGTTTAACGGGTTAGTATGAGCAACAAAGTCACGCACATAATCGTTCTCAGGAGTTAAGATGATCTCCTCTGGCTTGCCATGTTGAATCAGTCGTCCAGATTCCATAATGGCAATGTTGTTGCCGATTTTTAGAGCTTCATCTAAATCATGGCTAACGAACAAAATAGTCTTGTTAAGCTTTTCTTGTAGCATGATGAGCTCATCTTGAAGCTGCGCTCGAATTAAAGGGTCAAGCGCAGAGAACGGCTCATCCATTAACAAAATATCCGTATCCATAGCAAAGGCTCTAGCCAAACCAACACGCTGCTGCATACCGCCAGAAAGCTCGTGAGGGAACTTATCTTCCCATTCAGAAAGGCCGACCATATCAAGCTGTTCACGAGCTTTTTTACGACGCTCAGATTTGCCGACACCTTGGAGTTCTAGGCCAAATGCCACGTTATCCAATACCGTCAACCAAGGCATTAAAGCGAACTTCTGAAACACCATAGACACACGATGAGTACGTAGGCGGCGCAACGTTTCATCGTCACAATCAGCGAGATCGACGTGAACATCCCCATCTTTCAGTTCCAATGAACCACGAGAGATGTCATTAAGACCATTTACCGCCCTAAGTAAGCTCGATTTACCGGAACCCGATAGCCCCATCAGTACACAAATCTCGCCCTCTTTGACAGTAAGAGAAACATCGTCAACCCCAACGACTTGCCCGGTTTCATCAATGATTTCTTGGCGAGTTTTACCGCTATCTAACAGGTCTAGTGCCAACTTAGGTTTATCACCAAACACCACATCAAGGTTTTTAATCGTAATCGCATCCATCGTTAAGCTTCCTTTTGATTTGGTGATTTACACAGACGATCGAGGATGATCGCTACAAGAACAATCGCTAGACCCGCTTCAAAACCTTGTGAGATATTCACCGTATTCAAAGCGCGAACAACCGGTTTCCCTAAGCCATCTGCACCGACAAGAGCCGCAATCACCACCATCGACAGTGACAGCATAATGCACTGAGTGACTCCGGCCATAATGCTCGGCATTGCTGCTGGTAGCTCGACTTTAAACAACAACTTCATACGCGTTGCACCAAAGGCTTTACCTGCTTCAACTAACTCTTCTGGCACTTTAGTAATGCCAAGATAGGTCAGTCGAATTGGCGCCGCGATAGCAAAAATAATGGTCGAGATTAACCCTGGCACAATGCCCAGACCAAATAGAACTAAGGTTGGGATCAAGTAGACAAACGTCGGCACGGTTTGCATCAAATCCAGAATCGGCCTCATGATGGTGTATAACCAAGGGCGATGCGCCGCCATGATGCCCAGAGGTACGCCAATTAATACAGAAATCGTTGTCGCTGCGAAAACCAGAACAAAGGTTTCTAGCATTTCTTGCCAGTAGCCAAGATTTAAAATGGTGAGCAGTGCACCAATAACAAATAAAACAAGCGGGATGCTACGGTGTAAGTACCATGCAATGGCCGCCGTCATCACGATCGGCATGGCAGGGGGCATCCACTTAAAAATATCGACAACAAAAAGTATGATTGTCTCTAGAAAGATGGCAATCGCATCAAATAGGCCCGCAGCGTTAAACGTTAACCAATCAACGCCTGCTTCCATCCATTGACCCAGTGGGATTTTGTTGTCAGTAATAAAATTCACAATACAGCCTTTGTGGTAATGATTATTTTAGCGTGTGAGAAAGGGTAGGCCTCATGCCCACCCTAGATATTGCGCGTTAAGCTTTAGAGTTGATGTAGTTGCTTACAGCGCCTTGAGCCTCTTCGCCTTTCAGAGTTTTCACTCCGTCTAGCCACGCTTCAACTTGCTGTGGATTCGCTTTTAGCCATTGCTGAGCCGCTTTCGCAGGTTTCACGTTCTGGTTAAGAATCGCTTCCATCAGCTCGTTTTCCATCTCTAGACTAAACTCTAGGTTTTTAAGCAAGTTGCCTACGTTTTGACACTCATTTAGATAGTCTTTACGTACGTTGGTGTAAACATTTGCACCGCCGTAGTTCGGGCCAAAAAAGTCATCACCGCCGTCTAGGTAAGCCATCTCAATATTGCTGTTCATCGGGTGCGGTGCCCAGCCTAGGTAGACAATCCATTGATTGCGACGTACAGCACGTGATACCTGAGACACCATGCCCGCTTCGCTTGATTCTACAAGGCTGAACTCTTTCAAGCCGAAAGCATCACTGTCAATCATAGATTGGATCAGACGGTTACCATCATTGCCCGGTTCAATACCATAGATACGGTCTTTGAATTTATTTGCGTTCTTCGCTAGGTCAGCAAAGCTCTTAACACCTGCATCGTAAACATACTTAGGTACAGCTAACGTGTATTTCGCACCCTCTAAGTTGGCACGAACCGTTTCAACGGTGCCAGCTTCACGGTATTTAGCGATATCTCCCTCCATGGTTGGCATCCAGTTGCCAAGGAAGATATCGATATCACCGTTCGCCATTGATGAGTACGTGACAGGAACAGAAAGCAGATCTGTTTTGGTGCTGTAGCCTAACCCTTTAAGTAACTCAGAGGTCACAGCTGTGGTTGCCGTAATGTCTGTCCAACCAACATCAGCAAAACGTACCGTTTCACATTGGTTGGCATAAGCGTTCATCGCTAAACTACTAAGAGCGATGGTCGAGAGTGTTTTTGTCATCATAGACATGGTGTTTTCCTTGTAATGGTTACTGACTTAAGGGGGATTAATCTAGCTCTCTAGCTGGAGCATTAATTCGTTGTTTTTGCTGCCAATCAGGAGCAATCCAAACTGGCTGATTCGCAGGCTCAAGCATCGGTTTACCTAAAATCATGTCGGCTGCACGTTCGGCCACCATGATGGTTGGCGCATTCAAGTTACCATTTGGAATCGTAGGGAAGATGGACGAATCCACCACACGCAAACCTTGAATACCTCGAACACGACACGTCTCATCCAGCACCGCCATTGGGTCATCATCTGCGCCCATTTTGCAGCTGCATGATGGGTGATAGGCGCTTTCAACGTTTTCCTTCACCCACTGATCGATAGCTTCATCACTGGTGATCTCTTTACCCGGCTGAATTTCTTCACCTCGATAGTTATCCATCGAAGGTTGCATCAAGATTTCACGGGTTAAGCGGATACAATCGCGCCAATCTTGCTTATCTTGCTCGGTCGATATGTAGTTAAATTCGATTCTTGGTTTCGCATGAGGATCAGCAGATGTAATGGCGATTGAACCTCGGCTCTCGGGCTTGTTCGGGCCAACGTGAACCTGAAAACCATGGCCATCAAAGGCTGCTTGACCGTCGTAACGCATCGCTGCTGGCAAGAAGTGATATTGGATATTTGGCCACTTCAACCCTTCGCGCGAACGAATGAATGCGCACGACTCAAAATGGTTGGTCGCCCCTAACCCTTTACGAGTCAGAATCCACTCCGTTCCGATCAACCCTTTGCTGATCAAACCTAATTTGCTGTTAAGAGTGATCGGCTGCGTGCAGTGGTATTGGAAGTAGACTTCGAGGTGATCTTGTAGGTTTGCCCCAACGCCAGGTAAATCATGAGCCACTTCAACACCGGCTTGTTCCAAGACAGTTTTAGGGCCAATGCCAGACAGTTGTAGCAATTGAACAGAGCCAACTGAACCCGCACTTGAAATCACTTCTTTGCTGGCAAAGGCTTGTTTTACAATGCCTGATTTTTCAAACTCAACGCCAATAGCGTGTTTGTTTTCTAGAATAACTTTTCGAGCAACCACGCCTTTGATAAGGGTGAGATTAGAACGTTTCAATGCACGTCTTAAGTAGGCGTTAGAGGTAGAAGCTCGCACACCGCCATCGACCGTCATATGCATTGGGCCAAAACCTTCTTGCTGATAGCCGTTGTAGTCAGACGTTTCTGGATAACCGGCATCTTTTCCGGCATCAATGAAGGCTTGGTAAAGAGGATTACGCTGCATGTCGTTACCACCGCAAGTCCCGACAGGTCCTGAGCCACCGCGGTAGTCGTCTTCGCCACCAATCCAACTTTCAGCTTTGCGGAAATAAGGCAGACAAGATTGATAACCCCAACCCTTAGCACCCTGCTCTTCCCACTCATCAAAATCACAAGCATGACCACGAACATAGACCATGCCGTTGATCGATGAGCTGCCACCTAAGACCTTTCCACGTGGACAGTGAAGCTGACGGCCATCAAGGCCTTGTTCATTCACGGTCTCAAATTGCCAAGCGTACTTTTCGCTGTTCATCGGGTAAGAAAGCGCAGTCGGCATTTGGATAAAAATACTCTTATCCGTGCCACCTGCTTCAAGCAGTAACACCTTGTGCTGACCACTTTCGCTTAACCGATCCGCCAACACACAGCCGGCCGAACCCGCGCCGACGATAATATAATCGTAGCGTTCCATCATTTAATCTCTCCGTGATTTGGTTAGGTGTAAGGGCTGGCGTAATCGCCTAGCTCAATTAAGACACTCTTAGTCTGGGTATAGTGTTTCAGGGTTTCTGGGCCATTTTCGCGACCAATACCAGAATGCTTATAGCCACCGACAGGCATTTCTGCAGGAGAATCACCCCACGTATTTACCCAACAGATGCCCGCTTGCATTTGATGAATAACGCGATGAGCACGAGATAAGTTTTGAGTGAATACACCTGCTGCTAGGCCATAATCGGTATCGTTAGCTCGCTTAATGACGTCGTCTTCATCATTGAAAGTCAGCACCGACATAACTGGGCCAAAAATCTCTTGCTGCACATGCGGCATACTGTCATCACAATCGACAAACACGGTCGGGGCCACAAAGTTGCCAGTCTCAAGACCATTGTCCGTCACTTGATAGCCACCAGTCAGTAACGTTGCGCCACTCTGCTTTGCACTCTCAATCGCTTGAAGTACCTTGCTCAAATGGTCTTTAGAAATCAGCGCGCCAATCTGGGTAGCCATATCCATTGGGTTACCAACGATCAGCTTTTCAGTGCGAATTTTTAGCTGCTCAATAAACTGCGGATAAATCGATTCATGAACAAACACTCGTGTGCCATTGGTACACACTTCACCTTGGGTATAGAAGTTTGCCACCATTGCCGCTGAAACAGCGTCATCGAGCTTAGCGTCTTCAAACACAATCATTGGTGACTTACCACCCAGCTCCATCGTCACTTGTTTAAGTGTTTTCGCGCTGTCGGCCATCACTTGTTTGCCTGTACCTGATTCCCCCGTAAATGACACCTTGGCAATATGTGGGTGCGCAGTCAGCATTTGCCCTACACGGTGATCGCCTTGAACAACGTTGAACACGCCATCTGGCAATCCAGCTTCGGTGAAGATTTCCGCTAGTTTTAGCGCACTCAGCGGCGTTTCTTCTGATGGCTTGAAAATCATCGCATTACCGGCCGCTAGGGCTGGCGCTGATTTCCACATCGCAATTTGAATGGGATAGTTCCACGCGCCGATGCCAGCACAAATACCCAAAGGCTCACGGCGAGTATAGAAAAACTGGCTTTCACTGAGTGGCTGCTGCTCACCCTGCATCGCGGGTACTAAACCGGCAAAGTATTCGATAACATCTGCGCCAGTGGCAATATCCACTTCCATCGCTTCTTGCAGCGGCTTACCGGTGTCTACCACTTCAAGCTCAGCCAGCTCATCGTTACGCTCACGAAGCAGCGCGACTGCCTTAAGTAAAATACGGCTGCGCTCAGTTGGGCTCATTGACGACCACACCGCAAAACCTTTTTTTGCAGACTCGATGGCTTGTTCGAGATCTTGCTGACTCGCTAATCCAATCGTTGCCAGAGGTTCGCCATTAGCTGGGTTATATGTAACAAAGCTTTCACCAGACGTGGCCTGCTGTGCTTTTCCATCGATAAATAGTGTTTTCATATCCATTTGAAGATCTGACTTTGAAGTTATTTTAGGGAGTAGAATGTAAGTTGCTTGTCGAGATAATCGTTGATGATCTCCCGTGCTTTGTCTGCATCAATGCCTTGTGGGTTGAGCGTTCCACGTAGCCAGATACCATCAATCAAAGCCGCAATACCATGCGCAACAACGTCGGCTTGGTGAGCGTTCAGCAGCGCTTTAAGTTCAATTTTAAGGTGGGATAGCAGGCGCTTCTCGTTGACGTGCTGAAGACGTTTCAACTTATCGTCATGCATAGAATATGACCAAAACGCCAACCATGTCTTAGCCACTTGGTTTTCAGCCTGAAAGCCAACAAAGTTGCCATCAACAATCGCAAGGATACGCTGCTGATGCGCCTCTTTTGGCAGTTCAGCAAGCTTTGCCATGATAGTAGCCGAGTGCTGACGTAAGATCTCTCGCATCGTCTCTTCGAGCAGACCATGTTTGCCACCAAAATAGTGATTAATGATCCCCGTTGAAACACCGGCTTCTTTGCTGATCAGCGCAATACTTGCGCCATGCAAACCTACACGATCAATCACCGCCATCGTCGCTTTAACAAGCTGAGGTTTCCGTATTTCTGGCATGCCAACTTTCGGCATTTTGTATCCCTTTTCTTTTTTTATTGAACGTTCAATTAAATATAAAATGCCTCAAAACCCTTTCGATCTCAAATTATTTATCTAAAAAACCGATCTAGAAACGTCATAACACCTGCTAGTACTAATAATTCAAGTTAGGCTGCTGACTCGGTAAAACCAAACAAACATAACCAAGAAAAACCTCACAAAAACAAAAATTAAACATTAAAATCAAATGCTTAATGAAAATCGCCACAACATAATCAAGCTAAACCCTCACCAAGTAACCCTTCCTTGACGACACCAAAAAATCATCTGTAAATAAATATTTAGTAGGCGAAACATTTTTAAGTTTGAAACATTCCACCAGCTAAAAAATCAGCCGACAACACACCTCAATACACAACTGTCGACATAACAAGCTGCGATCAGTCAGGATCGAAAAATCGCCCTGCTTAGCAATAGTAAATCAGGGCGACAGGAGTGTTTCAGCGATGTTTAATGAGAAGAATGAGACGCCGTTAGATTAAACTCTAAGGCAGGTTGAAGCAGTTTCGGAGGCGGTAATTGGCCGTCTCTCCCCTCTCTAATTTCGACAAACTGCGCACGTGTTGTCTGCTCATCCAGCATGGTATTGTCGTGTTTTTCATCACCAATGGTGGTTTTATAATGGAGGTTTTCCACTTTGTCGGGATAGTTATGGCACAGATAGACCTCAGTATTATCTTTTAGCTCATACAGTTTACGGATCGATTCAAACATTTTTTCTGCACTACCACCGGGAAAATCCGCCCGCCCAGTACCGTGATAAAACAGCGAATCGCCGACAAACAGCGCATCACCAATCTTAAAAGTGAGGTCTGAAGGGGTATGACCTGGGGTGCTCATCACTTCCAAATGGGAGTTCCCAAAGTCCATTTCATCGCTCTCTAACAAGAAGTGTTCAAAGTGGTAAAGCTCACTTAGGCACAGATCGCCTTTCCATTGCGCGTAGACCTCTTTCACCCCCTCAGATACCGAGATAGGGGCATTAAAATACTTACTGAGGTAAAAAGAGCCCGATAAGTGATCGGCGTGAATGTGAGTCTCTAGGATAGCCACAATATGAAGCGACTTTGCTTCAACGTGAGCAATGAGATCTTGAGCCGACTCATAACTGATCTTGTCGGATTCAGGGTCGTAATCGGCGACTGGGTCGATAATGATCGCTTCCTTAGTATCATCATCAGCCACCACGTAGCTAATTGTCCCAGAGATAGGATGGAAGAAGTGTTGAATATTCTGAGATGCCATTTTGCCCCCTCAGGAAGACGTTTCCTTTTACTATTTACAAAGCACTCAACAATATTCAGTGTAGTCGCTCGGCTCCTCTTTGAAGGGTAGAAAATAAAAAAGGCCCCGATGCCAAGCAGCGGAGCCTTTCAAATCATGATGTTAGCGGTTAAGCATTTTCTGCGTCTTCAACCATCGCTTTCGATAACGCTTCTGCCACCTTGATACCGTCAATACCCGCCGACAAGATACCGCCTGCGTAACCTGCGCCCTCACCCGCTGGGAAGAAGCCTTTTAGGTTAATGCTCTGGAAGTCTTTACCACGCTTGATACATACCGGAGACGATGTACGAGTCTCTACGCCTGTCAGTAGACCATCATCCGATGCAAAGCCTTTGATCTTCTTATCGAACGCTGGAATCGCTTCACGAATCGCTTCGATTGCAAAATCCGGTAGCGCTTTCGAAATATCGGTGAGGTGAATACCAGGAGTAAACGACGGCTGAACATCACCAATCTCACTAGGATCGCAACCTTTTAAGAAGTCACCAATCTTCTGCGCTGGCGCATCGTAGTTTTCACCACCAAGAACATAAGCACCTGACTCAAGCTCACGCTGGAAACGGATACCTGCTAATGGGTCACCTGGGTAATCACGCTCTGGGTCGATGCCGACAACGATAGCGCTGTTTGCGTTACGCTCTGAACGAGAGTATTGGCTCATACCGTTCGTTACTACACGGCCTTCTTCAGACGTTGCCGCAACAACAGTACCACCAGGACACATACAGAAGCTGTATACAGTGCGGCCATTTTTACAGTGGTGAACCAATTTGTAGTCTGCCGCGCCAAGAATTGGGTTTCCTGCGTTTTTACCAAAGCGGGCTTCGTCGATCATTGACTGCTTGTGTTCGATACGGAAACCAACCGAGAATGGTTTTGCTTCCATGTAAACGCCACGTTCGTGCAGCATTTCAAACGTATCACGTGCACTGTGACCAACAGCGAGAACAACATAGCGAGATTTAATCTCTTCGCCATTTGATAGCGTTAGACCTGTGATTTGGTCGCCATCCATGTGGATATCGTCAACACGAGTGCTAAAGCGGATTTCACCACCCAGTTCGATGATTTTCGCACGCATTTTCTCGATCATCGTAACCAGTTTGAAAGTACCGATGTGCGGCTTACTTACGTACATGATCTCTTCTGGTGCGCCTGCTGCAACGAACTCAGTCGTCACCTTACGGCCGTAGAAGTTTGGATCTTTAATTTGGCTGTATAGCTTACCGTCAGAGAATGTACCTGCACCACCTTCACCAAACTGTACGTTTGATTCTGTGTTCAGTGTACGCTTACGCCAGAAGCCAAACGTATCTTTAGTACGTTCACGCACTTCTTTACCACGCTCAACCACGATTGGTTTAAAGCCCGCTTGAGCAAGGATCAGCGCGGCAAATAGACCACATGGACCAAAGCCAATAACCACTGGACGCTCAGTAATATTCTCTGGCGCTTTCGCAACGAACTTGTACTCCATATCAGGAGTTTCTTTTACATGCGGGTCGCTAACGAATTGCTCTAAAAGCGCAGCTTCATTCTCGACAATCACATCAAGCGTGTAGATAAGTAGGATGTTGGCTTTTTTACGAGCATCGTAGCCACGTCTAAATACATTGTAAGAGATGACTTGGTCTTCAGAGATGCCAAGTTTCTTGGTGATGGCAGCAGTCAGCGCCTCTTCCTCATGATCAAGAGGAAGCTTGATTTCATTTAAACGTATCATGTTGATGTCTCGTATCGATAGGTGTCTTAGCCAAAACCGTTTGACGAACGGTCAGCTCACAATGGCGCGCATTTTACGAGAAATTGGTTTGTCTGTCATACTAAATCATAGTTAGGAAATAACATTCCCGATTTAGCATATTGAATTTTAGCTTGGGATGAGTATTATCCCCTATCTTCAAATTCACTCGGTCAACTGGCCTTAAACTTAAGAGCATTCATCATGGCGTTTGTCGTAACTGATAACTGTATCCAATGTAAATACACTGACTGTGTCGCTGTATGCCCGGCAGATGCGTTTCATGAAGGTCCAAACTTTATGGTCATCAACCCAATCGAATGTATTGATTGTGGTCTGTGTGTTGATGAATGTGATGCCCACGCGATCTTCCAAGAAGACGAAGTGCCAGACGATCAAACGGTCTACATTTCTTTGAACGCAGAACTTGCCGAGCTATGGCCAGTACAAACTGAAGTGAAGCCAGCAATGGATGAAGCAGAGAAGTGGAATGGCGTGCCTGATAAATTGGGCATGTTAGAAAAGTAATTAGCACATTTCTGCACAAACTAGATACACAAAGAGAGCTGACAGTGATTGTCAGCCCTCTTTTCGTTCTTGCGGTACCTAAAGACTACCTTTCGCCCAACACTTCAAATTCATCGTAAGTTAGGCGTGCTTTGCCATCGTCTTGCATCGTCCAAACTTCTTTATGAACCATACCGAACGCTTTGTTCATCGTCCATTTCGACGCCAAAATGTAGCTTTTCTCGTCTACTTTCTCCCAAGTTGTTTCTTGGTAAGCAACCTCATAAAAACCTTGGTCCATAATGTTCTGCCAAAACGCTTGGATTTGTTCGCGGCCTTCAAACGTACCAAATGGTTTCGCCACCATGGTTGTGCCTTCGGCGTATTGCTCTGCACAACCTTTTGCATTTTGGCTGTTAAACGCGACTTTCCAAGCTTCAATGCCCGCTTGGCATGCGACTAATACTGAATCGTTCATTTTCCTTACCTTCTCTGCTGTCTGGTCATACCCAATCCACGGTTTCACTTGTGTGTGATAAGTCAGAAACCTTTGGGTCGTCTTTCGAATGAACTCAATATAGGCTCATTAATTAACCTGAAAAACAATATAATTAGAAAACATAGTTCCAGAAAAACGAACAATATGAATAAACATAAACAGATGCTGATCTTTAAAACGATCGTAGAGGCAGGCTCTATCACCAAGGCCGCAGAAAAACTGGAACTGTCTAAGTCGGTTTTAAGCACTCATCTCAAGCAACTAGAAAGCAGTCTAGAACTGGTATTGCTCAAACGAACAACTAGGCAACAGTCGCTTACTCCTGCGGGGGAAAAGTTCTATGCGCACTGCGTCTCCATGAACGATATTGTCTCTTTAGCATGGGACGACATCCGACGCTTTTCGTCTGAACCATCTGGGACTCTCGCCATCACCGCCCCCAATGCACTGATGGAACATTTACTCATTCCCGCACTATCAAAAGCATTTCAGCCGTTCCCAAAAGTCTCACTCAAACTCATCGCCGATGACCATAAACTGGCGCTGATGCAAAATGATATTGATTTGGCAATTCGAGTCGGGAGCTCACCAGACAGTAACTACAAACAGAAAAAAATTGGCGAGTTCAAAGACTGGCTGTGCCAAGCGAGCTCGACTCAAACAACACCCGCAGAGAACCGTTATATCGCCAATCAGTGGCAAGGAAATATCATTAAACACACGGTCACTCACTGTGTTACTAAGGAAAGGCTCACTTGGGAGTTTACTGCCCATCATCAAGCGAACAGCATTAACCAAGTCGCTTTAATGGTGGAGCAAGGGTTAGGAATAGGGTTAATTCCAGAGTTTATTGCGATGAAGAACCCCAATATTGAACGCTATCAACCACAATATGAGCTTGAGAAAAATAGCGCTTATGCGTTGCACCCTTACACCGGCCCAACGCCAAAATCGGTGCAATTGGCGATTAATGCCATTGAGGAAAAGCTAAGGGAAATGACGGTGTAAAGCTAACACTGAAGACTTGAACGAGTTGAAGGTCTTAAAGAGACACACCTATGCCCTTTGTAGAGTAGCGAATAACTTATGACTAATAATTTGCCTCCAATTACCCACAGCTCTATGCCTACGCCGGCAGAAAATTCCGAACAAGGGTCAATCGAAAGTTCGCTCTGGTCAGTCATCACAGCTATTATGGTCATGCGAAAAGAAGTGGCCGCTACCGATTGACTAATCACCTAAACTCAATAGTTGTAGCGCTTAAACCACTGCTCAAAGAACTCGATAAACTTATATACTTTTAGGGGTGTATAAGTTCGCTCTGGGTACACAAGACTGATGGTAATCTTACCCTCTTGATAATTTGGCAATAACGACACCAACCTATTTTTCTCAAGCATTCCTGTTTGCGAAGGCTTAGGCAGAAAGCCCATTCCCGTTCCTTGCTCGACAATATGACGAACGATCGCCGTGCTATTCACTTTAACCCTACGATTAAACGTCACCTGCTCAGCCCTACCTTGCTTTTCAAATGTGAAGGTACTTGTTCGTGCATTACGATGAGAAATTAACTGATGATTAGTCAGCTCAGCCGCTGTTTTGGGGTGGCCATACTCAGCTAAATACTCCGGAGAAGCCATCAAGTGAATCCCCAAATCACCTATTCGTTTATAGATGAGCGTAGAGTCCGGAAATTCTGCACTGGCCCGAATACAAACATCGAAGCCTTCTTCGACCATATCAACAAAGCGATCTTCAACCGAAATATCGAGCTCAATCTCAGGATACTGTTTTAAAAAACCTGCACATAGATTAGCGCTGTCTCGATCGCCCAAAACACTCGGCATACTCACTCGCAGTAACCCTGAAGGTGTTCCTCTCAGCTCGGCGATTTCACTTTCTGCGATCGACAATTGAGTGACTATTTTTCGGCAATGTTTAAGAAATGATTGGCCCGACTCTGTCAACGTCAGAACACGCGTGGTTCTTTGCAATAAACGAGTACCGAGGGATTTCTCCAGTGCCGAAATCTGCTTGCTCACATAAGAAGGTGTGGTGTTTAGCTCATCGGCTGTTTTTGAAAAATTTCCCGTTTCGGTCACCCGAATGAATATCCGCATTGCGTTGAGCTTATCCATGCTTGCCGTCGCTTTATTTGTTCCAATATGGAAAAACTGTTAACCAACAAGGTATGTTTATCAACCGAATAGGAATAAATACCATGACTCTCGATTCGTAAATGGAGAGACATCATGAAAGCTGTTCAACTTAATGAAACAGGACGAGTAGAAATTCGAGATATCGCCGTTCCAGAACCAGAGCACGATGAGATTCTGATTAAAGTTGCGGCGGTCGGCATCAACCCTGTCGATTGGAAGATTGCGTCAGGGCAACTTGACCAGTTGATTAATCAACCTTTACCTCTCACCCTTGGCTGGGATGTAGCAGGTGAAGTGGTTCATGCAGGCAAAGGCTACCTTGCAGGAGATAAAGTTTACGGCATGAAAGCCATCGGCCAAGAGGGTGCGCTATCGGAATACTGCACCATCAAGCGTTCACTGCTTTCACTTGCGCCGAAAACCTTAGATATTGTAAAAGCGGCCTCTGTCCCTATGGTTAGCTTAACGAGCTGGCAAGCCTTATTCACAGCAGGAAACATTCGTCGCCATCAGCGTGTTCTAATTCAAGCGGGCGCCGGTGGGGTTGGTTCAATCGCGATTCAATTGGCCAAAATCATGGGGGCTTATGTAATTGCCACCACCTCGGAAAAAAATAGAGATTACGTACTTGATCTCGGTGCAGATGAAGTGATTGATTACAGGACAAGCAACATTGTCGATGTCCTAAAAGACAACCCCGTTGATTTGGTTCTTGAGTCTCAATCAGGGGAGTTTCAGCTCGAAGCGATTGAAGTGCTAAAACCAAAGGGAAAACTGGTGAGTATTTCGTGGATTCCGCCGGAAATCATACAAGCCGCAGAGAGAAAAGGCATCGAAACAGAGTTTGTTTTCGTTCAATACAATGCAGAGCATTTGCGTCACATTACCGACTTAATTGATGAAGA
Source organism: Vibrio aquaticus (assembly GCF_003970385.1). Taxonomy (GTDB): domain Bacteria; phylum Pseudomonadota; class Gammaproteobacteria; order Enterobacterales; family Vibrionaceae; genus Vibrio; species Vibrio aquaticus. The sequence continues at coordinate 754,481 of NZ_RXZH01000001.1, forward strand.
TCAGCTTAAAGTGACTATCAGTGGTCAATATCATTTCGAGGACATTGCTGAAGCTTACGATGAGAGTAAACAAGGCCGAGTGCGAGGGAAACTGGTCGCCACTTTCTAATTCTTATGCCACATAATCCTTAGACGATTACCTCATTTCTCTTATGTATGGAAGCACAAAAGAAAAAGCGCAGTGATTGGCCATCACTGCGCTTCATTGTGTTCTGAGGTTGGTCTTTAGCTGTGCTGACCGCGTAGGTTATCCAGAATAATGCCTGTCGCCATTGCTACGTTCAATGACTCTGTGCCACCGAAAGCTGGAATGGTGTACCTGATAAGTTGGCATATTAGAAAAATATCAAAAGCACAAAATTTTGAAGGGATGGCGTAATACGTCAGCCCTTTTGATACCGTCATCCTCAAGAACGAGGAACGAGTGAGTTGGGGATCTCTTGAAGCCTACTGCTGAATTTTATTTGGACAGAACCTTAATAGGTACAAACCAACTCACATCGCGTATACAGGATCTACGCCATTCATCATTAGAAAAATAAATGAAAATAAACCTATCTTTAATTATTCAAACCTGTATAGTTGCTATCGCTCTGACAAAGAGTTGTTTAAAGATAAAAATATAAAGTAAGTTTTCCAGTGTCATCCTTAGCAAGTTTCTCTCTGTATCTCCCTTAATTCCCTATCTCCAAAATAATACCTATGTTCAGTGCACCTTAATTTTAATTTCATAAGGGGCATAATATGTCTAATCAAGCAATTGGTACAGTAAAGTGGTTTAACGAAACTAAAGGTTTCGGTTTCATTTCTCAAGAAAATGGCGATGATTTATTTGTTCATTTCCGAAGCATTTTAGGTGATGGGTTTAAGAAGCTTGTTGAAGGAGAAAAGGTTTCCTTTACCATAGGTAAAGGACCAAAAGGCCTTCAAGCTGAAAATGTAACGGCACTTTAGTCTTACAGTTGAATTTTAACTTCCTTATCATTATTCGTGTGGTAAGGCAGTTGCTCTGACAAATAGTTGTTTCAAGATAAAATATAAAGAAAGTTTTTCAGCGTCATCCCTAGCAAGTTTCTCTCTGTAACCTCCCTTAATTCTCTATCCTAAAAATAATACCTATGTTCAGTGCACCTTAATTCTAATTTTTATAAGGGGCATAATATGTCTAATCAAATAGTTAATAACGAGAATAGATTTAATAAAAGTAAAACTATTCAAAATAAACAAACTTCAATCACTGAAAGAGTGAAGGTGAATAGTCTTCTCCAAAGAGTTGCCAATGGCCAAGCTGGTGTTGTTTTGGAGGAGTTATTTTGAAAAACAATGTAAGAAAGAAGATCTGGTTCAAGTTAAAAAAGTGTGAATCAAGTACTAGAAAATATTTTTTGTCAAATTGAATATATAGTTTGTAAGGAGCTGGGTCATCGACCTCTTTTTAATACCCTAGCAAACTTTGGGCACAAACAATTCAGAATCACCTCACGCAATGAAAGAGCCCTGCGTTTTAAAGGCAACTCGAAAAACTTAGAGAGATTCCCTACTCCTTCCTTCGTCAGTCTATGGAATGACAGAGAGCTCGCGTTACTTTTGACTGGTTAAGGTATCGCTGCAGTTTGTCGACCGGTAAAGTCTATCAGTTGTGGAACCAACTCAATAAAAAACTCCATCTGCTCAAAATAAAAAAACGCAGTGATTGGCCATCACTGCGCTTTACTATCACGTTTGGTTTGATTAACTAAATCGCTCAGAATCCGCGTCGATCAAACTCATTATGGATAAGTACGATACATTGAGATGCAAACAGCATTTGAGGGCCAAGACTCACCTTCTGCGTACCTAAACGCTTGAGACTGTTCCAACTCTTTTTAGGCATAGGAATGTGGTCAGTTAGGATAAAACAAGCCGGGCCGCTGAACGGTTCGTCACGAATATCCGTCCCTTTCTTATCAAGTAAGTAGAGCGTGTAATCTTCTGCCAAGCGCTGAACCAATTTTTCAAAACTCACTGTTTCAACACTTAACCCTTCAGACACATCGCGCTGCTCTTCTTTCTTCATGCCAACCGAGTGTTGTAACCCTTTGGCAATCAAAGCGATCAGAGCCGACTCATGAAAGCCACCAATATTACGAAGTTGGCTAGAATCAAAACGTAGGGTACGTGAGAAATCTGCAGTACTTTCAATAACTAGATAGACCGTTACATCATCGCGATGAGATTGCGCGGTAAAGATCGCGTTCATCAAGACGTGAGCAAGAATTTCGGAATGAGCGTCACCACCGACGCCAGCGACGAAAGTGTTATGATCAGTGGATGCAGCGCGAGCACGGATGACAAAGGCTTTATTCATAAATAACCATTCATTTAAAAAGTAACAAAGGGTGCCCCGACTCATCCACTTACAAAGAGTCGAAAGCTTAAAGATGTTCTAAATTTATTCTTAACTGTGCTGACGGCGCAAGTTATCTAAGATGATACCTGTCGCCATTGCCACGTTCAGTGACTCTGCGCCACCGAAAGCTGGAATCGTGATTTTATCAGTCACGAACTTCGCTGCATGTTCACGAATGCCGTGAGACTCACTACCCATCAGTAAAATACCCTCGGCAGCAAATTCCGTTTTATGTACGCTTTCACCTTCTAAGAACGCACCGTAAACAGGAAGGTTTGATTGCTCTAGGTAGCTTGGCAGGTCAAGCTGACTTACCGTCACACGACCAAAACTGCCCATCGTCGCACTGATGGTTTTCGGGTTGTATGGGTCAGCACAGTCAGTGCTTGCCACAATGTGTTTGATGCCGTACCAATCAGCAACTCGAATAATCGTACCTAAGTTGCCTGGGTCAGACACACCATCTAATGCAATCATCAAGCCTTGTGCTTTTGGTGTTTCTACACTTGGAATTTCAACCACAGCAATCGTGGCATTATTGCTAACTAGCGTGCTCGCTTTGGTTAGGTCATCAAGCGAAGCCTCGATGCACTCAAAACCGCTCAGTTCGCTGCGATTCTCAGCCAGAAAATCAGCCGTTGCAAAGATCTGCTTAACCGTCAGAGCGCTATTCGCCAACTCAAGTACGTTCTTTTCTCCTTGCACCAAAAACAAACCATGCGCTTTACGCTGTTTCTTTTGGCCAAGAGCTCGAAGTAATTTAAGTTGGTTTTTTGAAATCATAATCTGTCCAAGGTAAGAGGGCTTAACCCAAATAAAAGCGCGGCAATTATAGAGTAAAGCCTTGGTGAGCTAAAGAGGCTAGACAAGATTACTCAGATTCTGATTGCACCAGTTCAATGATTTTTGTCGCTTTCTCGAAATGATCAAGCTTATGAGTCTGAATCCACCACGTAGCGGCTTCCATTAATAATTCTGGATCATCATTCTTGTTGGCAAAAAATGCATAGAAAGAAACGCCCACTCCCTCACCCTTTTGAGCAATCTTCTTTTGGCATACTGAAATAACTTTTTCTTGTAGTGAGCGGCGCATTGTATCCCTTTCCGTTCATAAATTTAGAGGCTTACCCTACTGAAGTTAACGAAAGCTCACAACCGTGAATTACTTAGATTGCTAACATTGAGACACAATGAAAACAATGCGATACGGCACTATCCCATTGACTAAGCCATGCATGCTAGTATGCCTATCTAGCAATTTTAGGAGCGAATAGTTGGATATGATTCAGCGCTTTGAACCACGACTGTTTGAGTTTATCAGCCAAGAGATGGTGCAAGACCCTGCCCACGACCTTAGCCACGTAAAGAGAGTAGTAAATACGGCACGTGAGTTATGCCAGCAAGAAAACGCTCGCCTAGCCGTTGTACTGCCTGCCGCTTACTTACATGACTGCTTTACCTTTGCCAAGAATCACCCAGACAGAGCGAAAAGCTCCACCATTGCGGCAGACAAAGCCACTGCATTTTTGCAAAGCATTGGTTACCCAAGCGAGTACATTGACGATATTCACCACGCAATATGCGCCCATAGCTACAGTGCCAACATAACGCCAACCACGCTCGAAGCGAAGATTATCCAAGACGCCGATAGATTAGATGCGCTTGGGGCTATCGGCATTGCACGTTGCTTGCAAGTTAGCGCTGGGTTTGGTGCTAGCCTTTATCAAGTTGATGACCCGTTTTGTACCGACCGAGAGCTGGATGATAAGAACTACACCGTCGACCACTTCTACAACAAGCTGTTTAAGCTCGAAACAATGATGAATACTGAATCTGCAAAGAAAGAAGCACGCAAAAGAACGGCCTATATGGAGGCATTTCTTCAACAGTTGAAGCAAGAGATAGACTAATTCGCTGATATCCTAACCATTAACCATAGCTCCACACATGCTCACAGCTGAGTAAATAAATGTTCCCAAGCTACTCGTCACAAGTGACTACACTTATTTAAATGACTCAGCGAGGAGCAATGTATGTTTACCCGAGCTCTTATTTTATTCACCTTATTAGTTTTGCCTGCCCATGCTCAAATGCCAGTGAATGTCGTCTGGACGATACAAGATGAATGGCCGCCCTACATCATCGATTCTGACAGCAAAAATGGGCTTGCTCACGACATCATTTCAGAAGCCTTCGCAGACCAAGGTTATCAAATCAAGAATACAATCAAACCGTGGAGTCGAGCACTTCGCGAAGTCATGACGCAACGTTTTGATATTGCCCTCACCGTCTGGAAAAGCAGCGAGCGATTAGTTTTTCTTTCCTTCAGCGATCCTTACCTGACCAACTCATTGGTTTTCGTTACCTTAAAAGGCAATCGCTTCGACTATTCGGGGCTGCCTAGCCTGACTGATAAGAGAATTGGAGTGTTGAGGGGGTATGCGTACGACGACACTTTCTTACAAGCTGAAAACTTCGACCGAATGGAGTCTGACAGTTTAGCCACCAACGTCCGAAAGCTGAAAGCCAATAGAATCGATGCTTTGATCGCTGATAAAATCTTTTTCCGTTGGTATGTCAAAACCAATCAGATGGACATCAATGATTTTGAGCTTGTTGCCCAACCTTTAGCGGTAAACCCATTACATATTGCGATCAGCCGAGAGCACCCTAAACGGGAAGAGATACTCTCTGCTTTTAACGCCGGCCTTAAAGCACTTCAACAGTCCGGTCGGATAGCCGAGTTAATTGAGCAATACCAATAAAAAACACCAATAGCAATAAAGCCAAGTGATTCTAAAAATGGCGAGGTTATTACACCTCACCATTTTTTTAGCCTTGAGAAATATCGCTATTCACCTTAGCCTCAAACTCGGCAATACGGGCGATAAATGCGGGTTTGTCTTTCTTCGATATTGATGTTGCCAACGGCAGATTGGCCTTCATTGGATCGACAGCTCTGTTCCTGACTCGCACTTCAAAGTGCAGGTGTGGCCCAGTTAAGCGCCCGGTTGCACCTGACAGTGCTATTTTCTGTCCACGTTTAACCTGCTGGCCTCGCTTCACCAGAGACTTACTCAGATGCAAATAACGCGTGGTATAGACACTGTTGTGCTCAATAACGACATATTTACCAGCATAGGGGTGGTCTCTCACCGCGACAACTTTGCCATCACCGGTTGAATAAATGGGTGCACCTACAGGCGTGGCGAAGTCCGTACCGTTATGTGGCGAAATTCGCCCTGTCACTGGGTGCTTACGTTTTGGGTTAAACGGTGAGGTAATCCGGCGGTATTGAACATCTATCGGATAACGGTTAAAGGCGCGCTCTAAGCTGTTACCCTCTCGGTCATAGAAACGTCCGTCATTGGCTAAAAACGCAGAGACATCACCTTTCGCAAGCTTAAATGAAATCGCTTGAATCTCACTGTTTCCTGTTGGGTGGTCACCAAGGTACTGCTTATTGATCATTACATCGAACTGGTCACCGGCTCGAAGCGTACGAGAGAAATTAATCTTATCCTTCAACACCCGTGTGATTTCAGCAATCTGCCTTGATGACAGGCCCATCTTGTGAGCAGAAAGTGAAAAACTGCCATTGATCGTCCCACTGTACAATTCTTCACGCCACTCACCCGGCAGTTCTTGAAAATCATAAACAAACTCCCCGTCATCCGTTCTACGATAGGTAGCTTGCTCAACCAAACTGATATGGTAAGTCAATGAGCGTAGCTGACGAGTGTGGCTATCCACGATGAACTCAAGCTGATCACCAGGCTTAATCGTATCAAGCTGCAAGTGTTCTAGATCTGCAGCAAGCACCTTATGCAGCGTAGTGTAGGGTATGTTCCATGAAGAAAAGATATCACTTAGCGTATCGCCAACTTTGACGAAATAGTGCACGCGTATGACAGAGTCTTTCAGCGGCGCTTCAGGGGCAGGCGTGACGACAATTTTTGGTGGTGGAGTCTGCTCATCGGAGGTTGGTAGGAAGAACGCAGCAGAAAGCGCAACCCCTGCAATGGCAGATAATACTATTCTAAAATATTTCATCAAATCAGCTAAACTTATAAACAACCGATACGTTATAACATAACATAAATGGCAATTTGTACTATTTAGCTGAAAATTGACTTAAAGGCACTGACGTCTTTGCCGGACTAAGCCAGTTATTGTTCACCGTACAGGCTCTTAAGCGTCTCTCTTAGCCAGGTGATCTTAGGGTTCTGATTGTTGCGTTTATGCCAAATCATGGTGAATGGGATCACCAATTTATGCTGATGCTCTTCACCAATCGGAATCGGCAATGCAACAAGGTCTGGGTGAAGCTGTTGGCAATAGCTTTGACAATATTTAGGGGCCGTCGTCAGCATCTCATGACCGGGCTTCTCCGCAACAAACAAGGCTTGTTCGAAGGTTGCCATAGTGAGCCTTACATCGCGAGTCAGACCTTGTTCAATCAGAATATCATCAAGCGCCCACTCTTCGCTTTTCTCCCAAATCACGTTGATGTGGGAATAACTAAGGAAGGTGTCTAAATTCCACTCTTGCTCAAGGGCAGGATGATCCTTGCGCAGGTAGACGAGCGGTAAGTCAGAGAACAACACCTCAAAGTTAATGAAATAAGGCAGGAGATCTAAAGACTCTTTTGAGCGTGGGTGACTTTCTCGTCCAGTGAAACCAATGTCAACTTCGCCACGAGTGATGGCATCAATCGAATCATAGTCCCAGTTATAGAATTTCACTTTCGAGTCAGGGTAAGTATTGTGAATGCGTTGAGTCAGCTCATCAACCATAATCAACGACAGCGGCGACTCAACCCCAAGGTTAAAACGAACCCCAGTTGGTGCTTCGTCACCACGGCGAGAAATAAGCTGAGTACCAATTTGAGTCCAATCCGACAAACTCTCTTCCATACTGGTTGCCAGTGTCGTTGGCTTTAACCCCTGCGGCGTGTTCACAAACAGAGGGTCGTCAAACCAGTCTCGAAGCTTTGCCAACGATTTACTCACGGTCGATGGCGTCACATTGAGCTTCTTCGCAGCTTTGGTGACACTCTGCTCTTGCAGCAGCAATTGCAGAGTGAACAACAAATTGAGGTCAAGACGGGCAAGAGATTTCTTCATGGCATTCACTAATGTGCTGATTTGGCACTAATACTATTAGAGAGAGCCCGATAACGCTACCCATAGCCAGTGCAATAAACAGCATCATCACCGCTGAGAAACCGAGTAGTGCCATCAGCCAGATATAGAACGCCGAGCATGACACCTGTGCGATCCCCAACATTGAGCTTGCTAGCCCTGCTTTGCGTGAGAACAAACTTAATGCCTGACTCATCGCCACACCGAAACCCATTGAAAAGCCCATACTGACCAGAACAAAACCAATCATATAGAGAGTCGAGCTATCGCCATTCAAGTGAGCCGCGAGAATAGCGATAGCCGACATTAGCGTAATGATCTGCGAAGCCATCATCAGAGTATTTTGTTTAAAGTAGCGCAATAAAATTGGTGCCGAGAACGAGGTCGACATACCCACCATGGCAAGTAGAGCCATCGCTGTAGAATATTCACCACGAGAGTAATTCAGTGTACCCATCACAATCATGGGTGACGTGTTTACATAAGAAAGAATCGCGGTCACACCCAGTGAGGTAAACAACACTCGTGAAATAAAGAAACGATTGAATAGTGATTCTTGGGCATGCGCTTGATGAATTTCCTGATCATTGTTTTGAGTCGGTAAAGTTTCTTTCAAAATAACCGTAGCAATAAATCCTACCGCCAGTCCCATTGCGGCCATTGCAGTGAACAGCACCGGCCAAGGGAACTTAAGCATGATCAGATGCCCAATCACCGGCGCCAACACAGGGATCATGCAGGTAATGCCGTTCAACATCGACAAGACTTTGGCTCGCTTTTGGTCATCTAAAGTGTCACGCAATATGGCAAAGGCCACTACGTAACAACATGACGCCCCGACTCCTTGGAAAAATCGCATCACCAAGAAGCTGTCACTGGTTTCGGCAGACCCTGCCAACATCGACGCAATAGAAAAGATAACCGCACCAGCAATGGCAACGGGCTTTCGACCCAGACGATCAGCGATTCGGCCAACAAACACCATGGTAGTCGCCATGCCCGCTAGATAAATTGAAAATGCGATATGAAGCTGTGACTCACTGGCCGCTAAATCTTTGGCGATCTGAGGCAACGCGACCAAATAAAGATCTATCGCTGTTGGGTAGAGCAGCACAAAGGCAAAGCTGCATAAAAGAAATCGTGACATGTTGTCCTCGCACACTGTTATCGTTTGCGAAGATAATATGTCAACGACCTAGATTTGACCTGTTGCCATTATGACAACAGGTATTTCCAATTACGACATAGTGGCACTTAAGCAAACGAACCTAGCTTTCTGGTACATTTTCTTACTGACAGAAATGCAACTAGATTAATAATATTTTACACAGTGAACGTTAATGCATATTATCCAAACAGTCGTTTCAAAACGGAGTACCATAAATGATTATACGTAGGTTTCTATTTCCACTTTCAGTAATTAGCGTCGCACTTACTGCATCCAGTTTTTCAACGTATGCCAGTACAAGCCTTGCGGAAGTACCCATTGACAATGATGAGTACACAGAGGCACTTCATCAGCTCGGATTCAATATTTATTCAGTAGATAAAAGACCGTTTGATCCTGTAAATGGTTTGCCAAATTCAAACTATAAGCCACAGGAAACATTTATTACCCCTGTCGTTCAGGATCAGTTAGGCTTTACAAATTTCCCTAAAAGCGAAGAAAACCAAGACTATTTGTTTTACCAAACAGACCCATACGGACTAAGCGAAAACCAGCTCCCCTTAGAGAGTACGAGTTACATTGATAATCAAAATGACTTATCAGCCGAGCAGTCCCATAGCTTTGGGAAAAGTGTTGTAGGCGGAGAAATTCTGAGATCAAATATTCACAGAGCAACCTTTCTTTATGGACAAGAGTCAAAATTATTTGCGAGTGGTAGTGCGGCCTTAGAGCTAGTAAGATCAGGTGGCATTGCTAAACTTCATCTAACATTTGATACACCCCAAGGTAAAGTTTCCAACACACTACATACCGATACAGGCAGTAATTTCCCTATTCCAAGTGACGAAAAGCTTAAGCAGACACATAGACTTGATTCCACTTTCTTAGACATTGATGGGGATGGCTACTCTGAACTACTTGCTGCTTCTTATAACGGCAGGGTATACGTGTTTACTCTCGAAAACCTAACTGATTCTTCAAGTGGTACACTGCTTGCGTCCTATGCACTCCGTCCAGAGTTTTCAAAGGAAGAATACGGTAGTATATCCCTTGCAAAAGGCGAATTTAGAACGGAGCCAGGCGAACAGTTAATATTCCTCAAACGTACATATGCCTACCCTTGGATTCCAGAGGATCCCGCTAAAGAATACCATTGCTTCGAGCGCGAAGTTCACATCGTTAAACTCGGTACGGAGGGTTACAACACTCTCATCAATAATCCATATACCGAGTTATCTGAATATTTCTGCCCTCAAGCAATAGCCAGTGCAAAGATCAACGGACAAAATCGTGATCAGTTAATCTTAGGTGGGGTTCATGTGGACGTTAAACGTACACTTGGTACTCATGTCATTAATATCAATGAAATAGATAGTACGACATACTCTTCAGAGCCTTTCGCTGCCTTTGATTGGAGTGAAAGTAAGTGGAAAGAGGAAAGCTTCTATGCGCAAACATCCATTGCTGCTGCTGATCTACTTGGCATAGGACAAGATTACATTGCCTACGCTAGTAAGATTTTTGTCTTTGATCCATCAAGAGCCAATAAATTATCCAAAGTCGGGCGATGGGACTTAGGTGAGGCGTCAAATGTAACACTCGAGTGGCGAGTTGGTAACTTTGCAGAAGATTTTAGCGAATACCAAACTAAAAACAATTTATTAGCTGCATCGCCATCAGAATCGCAACTAGTCCGATCTGAAGGTGAAGAGCTGATACTGGCAAGAATCAATCGGGACAACGATAAATACTCACTTCGAACAGTACAATTGATCGATGTGGACAATAGTACCTTTGAGGATGTTGTCGATATAAACGGCGGCTTTTACGGATATAAATCAGGCTTGAACAGAGCGTACATTTCACAACCTACATTTTTCCCTACCTCTAGAGTAGAGATCGCAACCAATTATCACTCGGCTTACCCAAGCTTAAATACGGTTGATCCGAACCAAGTATCAATTAATGCTAAGTATGTAGGCGGACACGAGGTCAAAGTGTCAGCGCCTATACTAATTGAAGCAATGGATCCTGTTCCATATTATGCGAACTTGTTCGAGTCTATGAAACCTAATCAAGAATTTTATCATTCCACTGAAACGGGCGAGTCATATAGCCTGACTTCAACATCTTCTGCGGGGACAAGTTCTGGAATAACGACCCCAGTATTTAGCTATGCAATAAGCTCCACTGTTAGTGAGATTTTTAGTCAGCAACTCTCCGTGACGAAAACCACCTCGAATACAGCAGGCAATACAACCGGAGACGCTTTTCTCCACTTTGAAGTAACTCCATATGACAGCTACGAGTACAAAATACTTTCAGCGCCAAATGAGTTGGCGGATGCTATAGGCACTGCAACGAGATATATGTTCCCTAGAACGCCATTGAGCTCTTATGTAAACCTTTCAACATATAATCAAGTAAATGATGAAACGGGAGGAAAGCTGTTTTCTTATGACCATCTATTTGCGCCCAAAGGTATACCTCTAGAGTATCCAGGAATAAACGATGTTTATGAGAGATATCCAGATGCACAAGAAAGCACGTATCATTCTCCGCCTCCAACACCTGACCAATACTTGGAAGTGGGTATGACTGTAACCACTTATTTAGAAGAAGGTCAGGGGAGTGGGGAATCCCTCTCCCAGACAGCAGAGGTAGGGCTGAATTACAGAAACTTTGGTTTCAGCAACAGCAAATCATATACAAAAGGCTTAGAAACGTTAACCAGCCGTTCATGGAGTGGCTCTCAAGGCTATTATGGTCGAGTCAACGGATTTGAAATCAGCGAAGAGTTCCCTGTCTATGAGTTTGGAATGTACATGGCTACAGACACCAATATAGAAGGCGCAGAAGAAGACTATATAAAAATAGGCTTCTTTATGACGAACACTAACACTTTGAAACATTAACAACACATTACATACTAAACTACACGCCACTCTTTCACACAAAAGTGGCGTCTTCATATCTGGACCCTTTATCTAACTTGTCTTATACACAGCTGGACAGAATCGTGACTCAATCCGAAACATTGCCACAAAGAGTGAAAGCAAGACCTAGCGCCAACAAACCTACCTTTCTAGGTTCACTCTTCGCTCACTATTGTCGTCATAGAGATGGGCTTGGTTTCTTTCAATAAGTATCATAGCTAACAAAGGATTCAGCGCACGAACCTCACCTTTTGTGTAAGGAACCGGTATATCCCACGGGTTATTCTGGTACATACCTTCTTCATCAAATTGAACAAAAAAATTCATGCTTACCTCCGACCAAAAACGTACCAAGCACCCGTTAATTCTAGTAGGTAATTTACAGTTTTATTAGTAACACCAGCCCCAGATAGGCAGAGTTTTTACGATATCCTTTTTGGCTCAATAGCTTACCGATGGTCAATTCAGCAATAAAAACTCCAACCCAACTCTGATTCTTTTAGGGCTGATTTATATCTGACACCCCTGCATAGCGAACCCCTGATAAGTGCGCCATTTCACGGTTCCAAGTAGCAAGGTCATGCGGGTTAAACAGACTTAAATCGTTGTGGCCACAGGCTCTTGCCATCACGCTCATTAACTCAGTGGACGCTTCGAAGAAGTTCTTTAGTTGCGTCGAGGCTTTATCAACATTGAGCCTCTGTCTTAAGTCTGCTTTTTGTGTCGCGATCCCAGCTGGGCAATTATTAGTGTTACACATTCTTGCCGCCACGCAGCCAATCGACTGCATCGCACTATTGGAAATCGCCACGCCATCAGCGCCCAACGCCATGGCTTTGACAAAATCCATTGGGACTCGAAGCCCGCCGGTGATGATGAGTGTGACTCGGCCACTGGCTCCTACCTTATCCAAGTAAGCTCTTGCTCTTGCGAGCGCTGGAATGGTTGGCACGCTGATGTGGTCACGAAACATTTCTGGCGCTGCGCCCGTGCCGCCGCCTCGACCATCAAGAATGATGTAATCGGCACTGGCATCCAGCGCAAATTGGATATCTTCTTCAATATGATTGGCACTGAGCTTAAAACCAATCGGAATACCGCCAGTAACCTCTCGAACCCGATCGGCGAAATTCTTAAAATCTTCAACGGTATGTAAGTCTTTAAATGTCGGCGGAGAAATAGCTGATGTACCCGCTTCAATGCCTCGCACCTCGGCAATCTTACCAATGTTTTTAGCACCTGGCAGGTGGCCACCAGTACCGGTTTTGGCGCCTTGCCCACCTTTAAAATGAAACGCCTGAACATTTTTAAGTTTGGACTCATCAAAGCCAAACCCTGCACTGGCGAGCTCATAGAAATAGCGTGAATTTGCCGCTTGCTCTTCAGGCAGCATGCCCCCTTCTCCAGAGCAAATACCTGTCCCAGCCAGTTCTGCCCCTTTGGCTAAAGAGACCTTCGCTTCTTCGGACAGAGCACCAAAACTCATGTCAGAGACAAACAACGGGATATTGAGTTTAAGTGGCTTTTTCGCTTGTGGTCCAATAATCAGTTCAGTTGAAACGGGCACGTCTTCCATCAGTGGCTTGGTCGCCATTTGCGCCACCATGACTTGAATATCATCCCAGTGCGGCAGCAAATGCCTTGGTACGCCCATAGACGTCATTGGCCCATGATGGCCCATTTTAGATAGACCTTCTCGGGCTAACTGATGAATAAACTCCACCGTTGGTTCTTCTTTGGTTGCATTAGCCGCCGGAGCAACATCAATGGTTTGGATTTGAACCCCTGGCCCCTCTTTACCCACATCAGCATCAGTAAACTGCTTATGGGCACCATCACAAAATGGTGGATTCTGAGTATGTTTACAGCGGCATAGATAGGCATCGCCACTTTCTTCTGCAGTGAAGGCTTTGGGTTTAAAACCTGTCCCCGCATGAGAGCCATCACAGTAAGGTTGATTGCTAGAACGGCCACAAGTACAGAAGTAATTTTCTTCTCCGGCAGTGAGTTCGACTTTGATTGGTTTGTTTGCTGCTACGACAGGTTTGCTCATCACGTTATCCATTATTATTGGGTTTGTAGTTATGGGATAAAGTAAAGGCACAAAAGTTGGGGATTTCAATTTTTGTCAAATGAGCGGCTACCCAAAACAAAAACGCCTCCATCTGATTCAGAATGGAGGCGCTTGAAGGAGCAGTGGGGGTAAATTTATTACTCAGAAACGAGGGCAACCGCTTCGCGAGTGAGCTTAGCCAACTCATCCCATTGGCCAGCTTCAATCAGCTTTTTATCAACCATCCATGTGCCACCACACGCCAGCACTCGTGGTACTGCCAAGTAGTCTTTGATATTAGCAGGATTGATTCCACCCGTTGGCATTAAGCTCACGTCTGTGTATGGCGCCAGCAGTGCCTTAACCATGTTTACGCCACCTGATGCTTCCGCAGGGAAGAACTTGAGTGTGGTTAGACCCATTTCTAATGCCGCTTCAATCGTGCTTGGGTTGTTCACGCCCGGCACGATATCAATACCAATCTCTTGGCACGCTTTAACAGTATTTGGGTTAAAGCCCGGTGACACAATAAAGGTTGCGCCCGCTTCTTTCGCTGCGATCGCCTGCTCTTTATTTAGCACCGTACCTGCGCCGATCAGCATGTCAGGTTGCGCTTCACGCAGGAGTCGAATTGCTTCTACCGCCGCTTCTGAGCGAAAGGTAATCTCTGCTGCTGGCAGGCCGTTTTCCGCCAACACTTTACCCAATGGAATAATGTCTTGTGCATTATCAATCGCAATAACAGGGATAACTTTCAGCGCTTGTAGCTGCTCGTTTAAGTTAGGCATTGTTTTGTTCCTATTTGAATTTATTCTTTGCGGCGTCTGTATGCGCCTTTGAGATGATGGCACCTTTATGCTGAATGACTTCACCAGCCAGCACATTACCATTATGGCAAGCTTGTTTGATGTCACCAGTTTCAAGGTAAGTAGCTAAAAAACCGCCATTAAATGAATCACCAGCAGACGTCGTATCGACCACATTCTCAACCACCGTTGTTGATACATTATAGGGTTCATTGACGCCCAATTCCGAGACTAAACACCCGTTAGCACCAAGTTTGACGATGACCGTCTTTGCCCCAAGAGCAGTAAGCCGTTCGCAAGTTTGCAGAGGCGTTTCATCTCCCCAAATGGCTTGCTCATCATCAAACGTCACTAACGCTAGGTCAGTAGTTTGATACATAAGGCGATAGGCCGATTGGACGGTTTGATGGTTGTCATTAGGCCAAAGTGCTGGTCGATAGTTGCTATCGAAAGCGATTTCGACACCCGACTCTCTTAACTGCGCCAGTAACTCCAGCATCTGCGCTCTGTCTTGCTTAGGTAAAATCGCCAAGCTGATGCCGCTGACAAACACCATGTCTGCGCTTTTTAAAGCTGATTTCACCTTTGCAAATTCAGGGTGCTGAACGAGATACTTAGCCGCAGATTGATCTCGCCAATACAAAAAGGTTCTTTCCCCTTGCTCGTCGAGCTGAATCAAATACAGCCCGGGCGAACGCTTGGTATCGGTCAGAACCAAGCTGGTATCAACGCCCTCTTGCTTCCAACGAGCAGTCATCTCTTGGCTAAGAGGCTCACTGCCCATGACCGTGACATACTTCACCAACAGCTTAGAGGCTGAGTCTCGCTGACTTCGGCATAAGTAAATCGCGGCGTTTAAGGTGTCTCCACCGAACGTCTGCTGCATCTCCCCAAACGGTTTTCCGTTCAGTTCAATCATGCATTCCCCAATGATGGCAATTGTCTTCATCGCACTGTTTCTTTAAGCAAGTCAGGCCTGCCAACCTAAGCTGAGCAGACCTGATGTTTTATTGAAGGATTATTTGTTGTCTAAGCGAACAAACATCATGGTCAGGATAAATGACAGAGTAAACACGCCAATCACGCCCATTACCGCTTGAACAAAGTTCTGTGTACCACTCGCTAAGTACGCTGGCAGACTGAATACTGACGATAGAATGTAACTTGTTAGGTGCGTATCGATAGTGACTGAGATAGCGCCCATAATACCGGTTGCCAAGCTCGCCATGAACAACGCTTTGGTGTACTTAGTCAGCGTACCGAACAGTGCTGGCTCAGTAATGCCTAGAATCGCTGTCACGCCTGAACCTACTGTCATTGACGACTGCTCTTTAGACACACTATTACGCTGCTTGTACCAAATCGCCATCGTCGCACCTGCAATTGCTAGGTTACCCAGACACATGATTGGCATTAGCAGATCTTTTCCGTATAGCGCAAAGTTGTTCAGGCTGATTGGCGTCATGCTGTGGTGAATACCAAACACAATCGTAATTGGGCGAGTTAAGCCGAACACAAAACCAGTCAACGTTGGTGAGATTTCAAGTAGTGAGCTAACCACCCAGCCAGCACCATTACTCACCCACATGCCAGCAGGCGCAACCAATGAAAGCACAACGGTGGATGTAACGGTAAAGGCTAACAGTGGTGTAAAGACAGGTTTGGCAGAACTTAGAACCAACTTATCCACCATCGGGGTGATCTTAGATAGCACCCAAACCGCAAGAATAGCTGGCACAATCGCACCACCGTAGTTCATTAGCTCAATCGGCACTACTCCAAACACGTTAAGCTCGGGGTTGCTGCCTGCATCAGACAGTAAGGCGGCTTTTTCTACTAGCTTTGGAGACATCATTGCCGCCGCCACCGCCAATGCAATGTACTCATTCACTTTGAACACTTTGGCTGCTGAGAACGAAACCAGCATAGGCAAAAAGAAGAACACAGCCACAGAGATAGAGCGGTAGAAGAACACGGTATCGGAAGATTCCGAAATCACGTTAGTCGCAATAAGCCCAGATAATAGGCCCATCAACATACCGGCACCGGCAATGGCAGGAACTACCGGACCAAAGATACCCGCGACGACACGCATTGCGTTTTGGAACAGTTTACCTTTCTCTTGTTCAATCTCTGCGTCTTCTGGCGCTGCACTTGCACCGGATAACGCTAAGTACCATTTCTCGACTTCAACACCGATGATCACCTGAGTTTGACCTTGTGCGAGAACCACACCTTTCACGCCTTGAATGGCTTCGAGTTTTTCTTTATTCGCTTTTGACTCATCGACCAATTTAAAACGCAGTCGAGTCATACAGTGAGTGATGTTTGCGATGTTTTCGTTACCGCCAAGGGCAGCAACCAATTCTTGTAATTTCATGCTAAAGCTGTCTGCTTTCCCTGGCGCACTATCGCCGATAGCCATGTTAGTTTCTGTCAATTGCATCATACATTCCTATGTGCTTGTCTGCTCATTTACTGCGGTAATCTTAGCGATTGAGCGTTTTTATCCAATCGACAAAACAGTGATAAAACTCACATTAAAACAGCTAAAAAATTAATTTTGCCCGTTTTTTAGCAACTGGTTCGTTTTTTTATCCTAATTCGAAACAGGAACGAACCAGTTAATTTTCAGTATAATTTACCGCTTGAAATCTGCATTTTTTCACGCTTATATAAAATAAATCCTGTTGACCGAGCTAGTTTTAAAGTGAATAAAAATATCATTTCAAATATTGAGTGTGTGATTACCAAACCTGACCGACATAACCTGATCACAGTTATTGTAGAAACGGAATCAGGGATGAAGGGTTTTGGCTGTGCGACTTTCCAGCAACGACCATTGGCGGTAAAAACCATGGTTGATGAATATCTCAAACCGTTATTAATGGGTAAAGACGCTAATAATATTGAAGACCTATGGCAAATGATGATGGTTAACGCTTATTGGCGTAATGGACCAGTGATCAATAATGCTATTTCAGGTGTTGATATGGCGCTGTGGGATATTAAAGCGAAATTAGCCAATATGCCGCTGCATCAATTATTTGGTGGTAAAGCTCGTGATGCTATTCAGGTCTATACCCATGCAACAAGTGATACAATGGAAGGGCTGTATGAGCAGGTAGAAAAATACCTAGCACAGGGCTACAAACATATTCGCTGTCAGTTAGGTTTTTATGGCGGTGTACCAGAGAATATCCACACAGCAAATAACCCAACCGAAGGGTCATACTACGACCAAGACCAATATATGGAAAACACGGTTGAGATGTTCAAATGCTTGCGCGAAAAGTATGGCAATCAATTCCACATTCTTCACGATGTCCACGAACGCCTGTTCCCAAATCAAGCGATTCAATTTGCCAAACGAGTAGAACAATACACGCCATATTTTATTGAAGATATTTTGCCGCCAAACCAAACTGAGTGGTTGGATAATCTTCGCAGTCAAACCAGTGTGTCACTCGCGTTGGGGGAGCTATTTAATAACCCTGAAGAGTGGAAACAGTTGATCATTAATCGCCGTATCGACTTCATTCGATGCCACGTCTCTCAGATTGGTGGCATTACTCCGGCATTGAAACTTGGGCACCTATGCCAAAGCTTTGGGGTTCGTATTGCATGGCATTGCCCACCAGATATGACGCCGATTGGCGCAGCAGTGAACACTCACTTAAACGTCCATTTACATAACGCTGCGATTCAAGAACATGTTGAATACAATGCCAATACTCAAGCGGTATTCCCTAATGCTGCCGAGCCTATCAATGGTTATTTATATGCGTCAGAGCTGCCGGGAATCGGGGTTGAAATGAACCAAGAAGCGGCACAAGATTTCCCTGTCACCTACCGCCCACATGAGTGGACTCAGAGCCGACTGCCTGATGGCACTATTCATACGCCATAACGCTAGGCCAACTCCCTCTTAATAGAAAAACGACCGCTAATCGCGGTCGTTTTGATCTCGGTAATTTAAACTCTCAGGATCAAACTTGGTGTGGTAAGTGCACTGGTAGTTGATATCAATGATGTCACTGACGACAAACACTTCACCAGAAGTGAGAAAGCCACGGTTGGTGATGTTCATTGCTGAACTCGAACGCTTGCATCCCAACAAGTCTGCGTCATCCTTTGAAACACTGATCGCTTGGTAGGTTGTAAGATAGCTGTCGATTTCCAACCCTAAAGAAAGCGCATGTTTCTGAAGTGAGCTCTCGATAATGGTATCGTTCACCACTGGGAATAATTTAACCGGTAGCCTCGCCTCTTCAATCTGGGTAACTTTGCCTTGAATTAACCTTAAGCGTTTCACATTCCAAATATAGTCATCTTCTTCAATAGAGAATACTTGCATTTCATGTGTTGTAGGCAATCGCTTATTCAGTTTTATTTTCTTATAAGAAATCTCACCAAATTTATTCTCAGTTACTGAGTTATATATTAATGGCGAGTCGACACTCGACGTATTTACATAATATCCCGAGCCTGCTTTAGATTTAACCATACCAATTGCTTCAAGTTTAGACATTGCCTTTCTCACCGAGAAGCGGGAAATATCGTACTTTTCAGCTAATTCTCTTTCTGAAGGTAATTTAACATCAATAATATTTTGGCAAATTTTACTGATTATATCTTGAACAAGTTCTTGGTACTTTTTCATGGAGCGCTTAGTGTTTGGCGATTCATTATAATTTAACGTATCTGCGCCACTTTCTCCATTAGCCAGTTCTAAAATGTTGGATTAGTTCGAGTGCTCGACTCAAGATATGAGCACATCTTCCCCCACCAAGTTGTAAGCGCAAAACCATCACTAAAAACTGATATAGTGGCTATAACTTCACGGCTAGAACAACGACTCTCATTGATTAGGGAACACACAATGAAGCCAAGCGAGATCGGTAAAGCGTACGACCAAATTACGCATATTTGGCAAGGTGACGATTTTAATATGAACAACGGCATCGAAGCGCATCAAAGAGCACTTACCTTTGTAACGAATAAAGGGAAAGCACTCGACATTGGCTGTGGCTGCACCTGTCGTTTTATCGACATACTCAATGAGCAAGGATTCGACGTCACCGGTTTAGATATCTCGAGCGAAATGCTCAAGCTAGCGAAACAGAAACGTCCAGATGTGGACTTTATACACGCCGATATTTGCCAGTATTCATTAACGGATAAATACGATTTCATTACCGCTTGGGACAGCATTTGGCACATTCCACTTTCTGAGCAGCGCAACGTGATCACTAAAATCGTCAACAGCCTCAATCAAGGCGGTGTGTTCATTTTCTCGTTTGGCGGCACGGATTCTGAGGGCGATCATAAAAACAGCTTTATGGGGCCAGAAGTCTATTACTCCTCTTTGGGCACCAACGGTTTTTTAACGCTTTTCATCGAGCTTGGCTGTAAGATCAAACACCTAGAGTTTGACCAACATCCTGAAGTACATACTTATTTGATTATTGAAAAAGCGTAATTGAGCGCCTTTTACTTTAAGCCTAGATGCTCTGTACGACTAGGCTTTTTACTCCTTCTCACACCTCACTTTACCCATAGGCCTGCCTGATCGCTCTTCCTCCATATGTGCCATCACTACTCATAGTTAGAGTTGTTTGAATCTCTAATTGTTATGTTATAACATCTCACACAATCCAAACCGCCCAAAATATGCGTAACACCGGAGGTTACACATGACCGCCCTTGCAGAATCATTAGCAATCACAGACCAAGACTGTTTTAGTATCAGTGATGACCCGACCGTTCTAACCGATATCTACCGAGATGAGATCAACATTGCGGTGTGGCAACGCCAGTTTGATGCTGCTACTCAAGATGAAA
Source organism: Vibrio aquaticus (assembly GCF_003970385.1). Classification (GTDB taxonomy): domain Bacteria; phylum Pseudomonadota; class Gammaproteobacteria; order Enterobacterales; family Vibrionaceae; genus Vibrio; species Vibrio aquaticus. Next base: position 774,821 of record NZ_RXZH01000001.1, read on the forward strand.
TCACCCAGTTTCTTAACGAGCACCCTAGCCTAAGCAAATCTCTGAACTTGTCGCCTGAAAACGCTTACGAGTCACTCGATTTTGCTCTGGACGGCAAAGCGCCAAAAGCCTTGGTTGAAAATATGGCTGAACTGGTAGACATGTTTTGCTGCTTGTTTGAGCTTGACCATGTTGGGTTACGGCTCGCGACCTTAAGTGGCGCTATGTGTCCTCGATTCCATGTCGATCATGTGCCGTGTAGATTGGTCACAACCTATCAAGGCATCGCAACACAGTGGCTGGCTAACGACACGATTGACCGTTCAAAACTGGGCCGAGGAAGCAACGGATTACCAGACGAACAATCTGGGCTATTTCAGAATGCGTCAGATATTGAACAGCTCACAAGTGGAGATGTCGCGTTACTGAAAGGAACAAGATGGGAAGGTAACGAAGAAACAGGCTTAGTGCACCGTTCGCCAAACCCGACAAACAACGAGCCAAGGCTACTGCTTACTTTAGATTTTGGCTAAGTCGCCAGTCTTCCCTTTGTGTGGATAAGTGACGCTTATGAGTGCACAAAGTAGGTTTGGGCTAACTCTTCACTCAAACCTAAGATTCGCTGTGAGAACTCACTAATGTTGTCTGAGTATGGGTAATAGATACTGAATGGCAACAAGATGTTATTCGCAAGAGCCGACGTTTTTAGCTTAGTGATTTTACCGGCTTGCACATAAGGCTCTGCCACATGCTTTGGCATGATCGCCCACCCCAAATGAGGCAACAATTCTAAAAGTAACGTATTACTGCCGACAATTTTAGTATTGGCTGAGTATGCGTGAACAAAAGTACCGGCATTATTGGTGTGCTCACAGATCAGTTGGGTTTCTGCTTGAGCATCCAATAGTGAAAAATCCGCTTTCTCTAGCAAAGGAGATTGAGCTCCAACATAGATATCGTAAGTCAGATAGCCGAGGTTTTTGTAGAGCAATTTTTGCTTAGGTTGGATGTTCATTCGCGCCGGACAAATAGCAAAATTGAACGTGCCATCTTCCACGGCATCAAGCGCTTGTTCCCTATCCCTTTGCAACCAATGGATTCGAATATGCGGGTATTGCTGATTGATACGCTTATCGAGGTCTTGGATAAACGGGGTTGGAAAATCCCCATCATAAGCAATAGAGAGCTCAGCCAGCGGGTGACCCAGCTGGGCCGAACTGAGCTGCTCTAGCAGTGAACTCTGCCTAATCACATGACGAGCCGGTGAATACAATCTCTTGGCCTCCTCAGTCGCAATCGCCTGCCGCCCTTCAATAGTAAACAAGGCATAACCTAAGATATCTTCATAAGCCTTAACCAACTCTCGAATAGTAGTGCGATCTTTATTGAGGAGCCGACCCGCAGCACTATAAGAGCCGCATTCAAACACCGCAACAAACGCGGATAACTGATCCAATGTATGCATGTCATCCTCCCAACATGAACGTAAAACCCCATCATAAGTGGTTTGTTATGTTTATATTCGGAGTTCATAATCGCAACATATTTGCTCGAACAAGTGATGAATATGCGTACTGGCTCAATTTCTTCCAAACCCTCTCGTTCATTTTTTCCGTTTGATAGAGAACAACTGTCTGCCATCGCAGCTATCGCTATTCCGGTCACACTACAAACGATTCTCTTTGCCTCTAAAGGCCTGACCGATATGCTGATGATCGGCCAGCTATCTGAGCACGATATTGCGGCCGCCGGTGTGGCCAGCCGAGCCTTGTTCGTCGCCATGATTTTGTTGTCGGGTATTTCGGCGGCAGGCTCAGTGCTTATCGCTCAATACTTTGGTGCCAATAAACACCATGCGATACGTCGAACCGTGGTGTTAAGTTGGTTTATATCAACCCTTTTTGCCCTTTTTCCAGCGCTGCTGTTCTTATTTGCTGGTGACAAGGTCATAGCGCTATCGACCTCTTCGTTGCCTCTTCAAACTCTTGGCCATGAGTATCTCAGCTACACCGCCGCAAGCTTGTTGTTTGCTTCATTTAGCGGCGCAATTGCCGCTGGGCTTCGTTCAACCCGTCAAGCGAGCGTGAGCACCTGGCTCAGTGGCCTTGGCATTGTGCTTAATCTGGTACTTAACTGGCTGCTGATCTTTGGTCACTTTGGACTACCGGCACTTGGCTTAAAAGGCGCGGCCATTGCGACAACCATTAGTTGCCTATTAGAAGTATTGATTACCATCGCTTATCTCAGAATTAAACAACACGCACTCGCCCCGACTTATCGTGCTATTCAGCAAGCCTTTAACCTAAAACACATACGCGATTTTTTGACTTTGGCAATCCCAACAACGACTAACTTCTTATTGTGGGCTGCCGGTCTCTTTACCTATACCGCGATAATGGGACAAACTGGCGACCAAGGTTTGGTCGTCCTCTCAGTGATTTCTCCGATCGAGGCCTTTTCTCTGAGCTTTCTAACCGGTATTGCCAATGCTTCTGCTGTCATTGTCGGGAATCACTTAGGCTCTAAAGACGCAGATAAAGCGTATCAACAAGCGATGGGCTTTGTTGTTCTGGCGATTATCGTCACGCTGTTGGTGGCATTGATTCTATTCCTGTTAAGGGAGCCAGTGCTCAGCTTATTTGGCGCGTTAGACGGCGACACTCGACAACTCGCCAATCAGTTTTATCTCATCTTGTGTTTCGGTATCGTGCTGCGCTCTCTACCAACAACTATGGTAGTGGGCGTGTTGAGAGCGGGTGGGGATGTGAAGTTCTGCCTGTATCAAGATATCTCGACACAATGGCTATTTGGTATTCCGTTAGCGGCGCTTGGCGCAATGTTTTTTGGCTTGTCACCTTCTTGGGTGTTTGCGAGTTTTTTCTTAGAAACCTTGTTTAAATGGGGCGCCTGTATATATCGATTTAAGTCCAAACGCTGGATAAAATTTCTCGCATCTTAACTTACTCACTTTAGGGTCTTTTTATGAATATTCTGAGCTTGTATGAAGCCTATGGCGTGACAGTCGCATTGATCCTTTTTTGCGCTATCTACCTTGTCATTCACGTTAAATATATCCGGCACCACGCCGCCCATAAGCGTTTTTTAGCCGCACTGTGGCGAGCAATGCAGAATACGATTCATGGTCAGCACATTCGCACTTTGGGCTACGACCCCGACAAAGAGAAAAACAAAAAAAGCTAAGGTAATCGGCATGTTAGAACGCCGTAAAACCTTGCCTTGTGGCAAACAAAGAAATTAATCATCACGACAAAATACTCGATTAGTCCAATTGCACCATTGCTGTTTTAATCCGCGGCGAGAGATTTCCAAACTCTACTTATTTAACTTCAAGGTGTTACTATGTTTGCAATTGATGATGTAGTTGTAGCAACTAAAGGCATTGATCTAGGTCAGATGGTTGTTGTAGGTCTAAGCAGTGGCGGTTTCTACGTTCGCGTTTCTGTTGACGGTATGTCTCTAACTTACCCATCACGAGACCTGAAGAAAGCTTAATAGCCGACCCCAGTCATGAAAAAGGTAGCCTTTGTCGCTACCTTTTTTGCGTTTAAGCGCATCATATTGTTTGTTCTAAGCCCATAACGTCATGACTTTGATATACTTATTGAATGCTCTGATTGAGTATCTACTATCAGTCTTTCAAGGATGACCATGCATGCCTAAGTTTTCACGGCTCAGCTCTAGCCTACTTCTTATTTCAATTCTGACGGGGTGTGGTTCGCTTCCTGAAGAGATGATTCATTCCCACTCGCCAGAGCTTCAGCCAGCCAATACTGCCCTAACCACGTTAAGTAGCGATTATTGGAGCCGCCAAACTGACGGACTAAACAGTGCGGTCTATATCCAAAACTCAGGCTGGGATGCCCTAGCACAACGATTAGCCCTAGTTGAAAGCGCTCAGCAACGCATTGATATTCAATATTACATTTGGAATTCCGATCGCTCGGGCACTTACCTAGCTAGCCGTTTATTGGCGGCCGCAGATCGAGGAGTGCGTGTGCGAGTCATGCTCGATGACATTAACCTCAATGAGCGAGAATCCCTGCTTATTGCGCTTAACTCGCACCCCAATGTTGAAATCCGAGTCTTTAACCCAATCCTGACTCGCCGTGGCGTGACTAAGTGGTTTGAATTTCTTGGAGACTTCTCACGCTTAAATCGCCGCATGCACAATAAGTCATTCACGGTTGATGGCACCTTCTCTATTGTCGGAGGACGCAATATCGGTGACGAGTATTTCGACCTCTCTGACGAGATTAATTTCCGTGACCGAGATGTGCTGACCATGGGAGAGGTCGTCCCTGAAATACAAACGGGGTTTGACCAATATTGGGATAGCCGCTGGTCATATCCAGTCGACCTACTCGGTGATGATAAAGAGATCGACTTAACCGAACTAAAGCAAGCCGCTGAGCCGACCTATCTTGCCTACCCTGCTTTGCCCGCTCAAAAAACAGAGGCTGAGCAACTGCTGACTCAAACCATCAAGAAGATGGATAGTGTTGAGGCTCACTACGTTTATGACAGGCCGACTCCGGTAGATGAAAAGAATCTTGATGAGCCTAAAACCACCGCCAAGTTCCTGGGCAATCTAGCGAGTCAAACCAATAAACAGGTGCTACTCGAATCGGCCTATTTGGTATTTGATGATCGCCAACTCGACCAGTGGCAAACGCTGAGTGAGAGCGGCGTTAACATCAAAGCGTTAACCAACTCGATGGCATCGAATGATCTAGTCACCAATCACTCAGCTTATGCCGGAAGACGAGAGGATATGCTCGAACACGGTATTCAACTGTTTGAACTGATGCCTGAGGCGGATGTGTGTGAAGAATCGACAAAAGATGCGTCAAAGTGCGCGCCAGAAACAGGCTATGGATTGCATTCTAAATCGGCAGTGTTTGATGATGATATCGCTGCCATTGGCTCTTTCAACTTTAACCTGCGTTCGACCTACCTAAACAGCGAGTCATTACTCATCATTGAAAGCCCGAAAGTCGCCCAAACGTTGGCAGATGACATTACCGATGCCATGAGTGAGAACAACAGCTGGTATTTAGAACTGAAAGATGGCGATGTTTACTGGCATTCAGGTGAACAAAGCTTTGATAAAGAGCCTAATACAGGCAAATGGCGCCGCTTCCAATCTTCATTTTTGCAGTTACTGCCGATCGAGAAATACCTCTAGGCAGCTAAACGGCCAATACTAACTCAGGCAGAGCTCAGCTAGTGTGCTCTGCCTGATTTTTATCGGGTTTAATTTAAACTCGGCAAAGCATCATAAATGTGACCTGTTTTTCCTTCATCGATACTTTGCTGATAAAACCGCGCAACATCATTGGCAGCGATTCCATGGCTACTATCGACACCCCATTGTTCCAAAGTCTCTTTGACAATCGCGGGGCTCACCGCATTAATTCGCTTACCTTTGTCTAACTCTAATGCGGCAACAGAAACAAATGCATTCACACCAGCCACGCCCATCGCAATGGCAGCGGTACCCGGCATCGGATGATTCGCAGCTTGGCCAGAGGTTAACGTAATTGAACCTCCGTCATTGAGGTATTCCAAGCCAAACCTCACAAGGTTAACTTGGCCCATTAACTTATTACTTAATACCGTCTGATACCCTTCATTAGGCATCTCGGCAATCGAGCCCATTTCACCGTTTCCCGCCATACAAATGATCGCATCTACCGATCCGACTCGTTCAAACAGTGATTGGATAGAAGCGCTATCTTCAATATCCACGGTCAGTTCACCGGTTGAATGACCCACTTCAATAACGTCATGTTGCTGTGCAAATAAACGGGTCACCGCTTGACCAATAATCCCGTTGGCGCCAATGGCTAAAATCTTCATGCTGCTACTCCTGATTGCTTGTATTTCGTCTCTTCTAACCACATCAGCATTTTCTGTGCGAGCTGAGTGGATTGGTCTTCTTGTAAAAAGTGGGAAGCGTTAGCCACTGTGATATGAGGTTGTCCTTTCGCTCCACTGAAATTCTGCTGAAACTTTTCATCGTAGCCCTGACCAGCTAAAAACGGGTCTTGATCGCTGAATAAGGTCAGTACAGGTTTCGACCACTGTTTCAGGCTTTGCCAATCTTGGTTCACGGCATCCAGATCATCGGCCACTATTTCCGGCATTTTCCTAGGCCCAGCAAAATATTCTTCACTTGGGAAAGGAGCATCGTACGCCAGCATTTCTTGTTGGCTTAGGTAGCGAATTGATAAGCTCTGAATGAGTTCACCAATTTCAGGCTGCGGATTGTGACGAAAGTAGCCCGCCCAATTGCCGTAGTTAATCTTATTCTTAAATTTGACCAGATCCGTTTTACCAGCGGCGGCGGCCATCACCTTCAGCACTTTAGGCACTAAGAATTTTTCTAACCCTTTCATTTCTGCCAATGCGGTATTCGCAACAACCAATCGATCCAGCCACTCTGGCTCTTGAGCTAAGACACGCAAACCAATCATTCCACCCCAATCTTGCATGAACGCCGCAGCGTGTTTGATGCCAAGTTTTCGAACAAATTGAGTCATCCAGTCAACATGATTGGCATAGCTATGGCTATCTGAAGAGAGGGGTTTATCGGATTTTCCAAAACCAATTAAGTCTGGAGCAATCACACGGTATCCAGCGTTAACGAGAAGAGGAATCATATGACGGTACAGGTAGCTCCAAGATGGCTGCCCATGGAGCAAAAAGATAGTTTGTGTATGGTGTTTTCCCTCATCCACATAGTGCATTTTCATACCATCGACTTCGAGGTAGTTGGGTTCAAATGGGTAATCCACTAAGTTTTCAAACGCTGAGATTGGGGTAGTTAAAATAGTCGATGTCATAGTGCGTCTCCTTGATGGTCACAATTGTTGACCATTTCTGCTGCCACAATGGTTTTGGCTTTGCGATTGCTTCGATAAGACTACTTTAAAACGATAACATGACCGAAAAAAGCATAGCTTTTGCTCCATAATGGTCATATTATTTGATCATGATTGCTTTGGAACATTTGCACGTTATCAACGTGATTCACCAAGAAGGGAGTTTTCGCAAGGCGAGTGAGAAGCTGTTTAAAGCTCGCAGCGCTGTCTCCTATTCCGTCAAACAGGTCGAGCAGTATTACGATATTGAGATTTTCAGCCGTGATACTTACCGCCCTGAATTGACCCGTGATGGGAAAATATTGATCGGTCAAATTGAGCACTTGCTAGAAGCCGCAAGTCAGTTTGATGTGTTTGCTCGCCAGTTAAATAGTGAGGTAGAGAAAGAGATCCGCCTTTCTGTCAGTGCTATTTTCCCCACCAACAAGCTCACGGCTCTGCTGCACAAAATTAAAGAATCCTTTCCAGAAACGATTGTGCATTTAGACATTGAAACCGCGTCTGGCGAACGTATGCTGAAAGATGATGTGGTCGATATTGGTATTTATGCGGGCTTGGAAAAAGACACCCGTCAGATCCACTACCGTTGTATTGATAAGCTTGAACTTCCGGTGTATGTCTCTCGCTCATTTCCGCTCTCCAACCAACGTGATTTGACACACGAAGAGCTAGCCCCATACCCACAAATTGTGGTCAAATCTTCATACAAATCAAGCCCAGATTCAGGCATCGTCAAACACGCCTTACATTGGTATGTATCTGATCATCAGAGCAAGAGAAATCTAATAGAGAGTGGATTAGGCTGGGGACGTCTCGCCAGACATGAGGTAGAAAATGCGCCTAACCTTATCGCACTAGAGAATCTAGAAACACTAGGTGTTCCGATCTACGTGGCAAGACGCAAGGACCAACCAATGGGGCCAGTGGCAGAGCTTATTTGGACTTTCTTTAACGAACTCGATGAGTCCACCAACAAAAGACGTTACTGATATTTATCACCTGCAGCAGCAACAAACGCCATTTCAACTAACAGGTTAGGATCTGCCAGTTCGACTTTAACACAAGCTCTGCTTGGCGCAGTGCCTTCTTCAAACCACTCGTCCCACACTTCATTTAACGCATCGAAATTAGCAAAGTCAGTGAGAAAAATCGTGACTGACAGAATGCGTGTTTTATCACTGTCGACAGAAGCCAGCATCTGCTCGGCTTGGTCAAAGATCTGCTGAACTTGGCCTTTAATGTCTGCTGACGTGTCTGCTTCTGCGACTTCGACAAAGTTGGCAATGCCATTAAAAATGGTCACATCAGACCAACGTTTACTTGGGTTAATTCGATGAATGGTCATCTTAATTCTCGTTATTTATGTTGTTCGACTAAACAAACAGGGCTATCGATTTGGCACTCAAAGCCTGTTGGCGTTAGCGTGCCGTCATTTGGGTTTCGTTGATAACTGGCTAGGTTATTGGAGTGCTGATTGGCAACCACCAACCACTCTCCACATGATGAAAGGGTAAAGTCACGAGGGAATGCACCGCCACATTCTGAACTGAATAACCAGTTGGCTTTTTCACCAGACACATCAAAGCAGCTGATCTGATTTTGATGACGACAAGAGACGTAAACAAAGCGCTCATCCGCAGAGAGCTTAATCGCCGCAGCCGCTTCACCGACTTCGCTATTTGGCAAAAGTGGCAATTGCTGATCGAGCTGCCAGCCATTTTCTGTCTGCGTTAGTACCACTAAGGTTTCACTGAGCTCACACACCACATAAGCAGTATCTTCCGCGTGGTTGAACACTAAATGGCGTGGGCCAGATCCAGGCGTCAATGATACGGTTTGAGAAAGAGTAAATTCACCTTGATCCATGGCGTAGAAACGGACGGCGTCACTGCCTAAATCCACGCAAGCCAACATGGGTTGCTGCTTTAGGAACACCGCTTGATGAGCGTGCGGCGAAAGCTGGCGGTCTTTATTTGGGCCTTGCCCATCTTCAAACAGATCAGCCACTAAATTGGTTGCGATACCTTGGCTATCAAGAGAGTAAATACTTACATTACCTGAGCCATAATTGGCCACCGCAAGGTGCTTTTCGTCAGCAGACACATTCAGATGACATGGGTAATCACCTTCTATTGGCAATGAAAAAGCCGATTGGCCTTGCAGACAAACCAGCTGCGCTCCCTGTTGTTGTTCCACTTCAGAAAAGCTGTAAAGCATGCTCGCGGTTTGGGTCAAATAAGAAGGATTGCGCAGCGGGTAGACGTCTTCTCGTCGAGTTAATTCACCGGTGTTTCGATTGAGACTCACTTGTCCAATGCCTTGGCTTTGACTTGGTGAATCGGTGTATGTACCGACATAGAAAAGTAAGTGTTCACTTGCTTGCATCATTATCCCTATAAACAATCTTGGCTATTCGTACTTCTCGATAGCTTCCATCAAACACAATGCCGCCAGCATACGCTGGCGGCAATGATTTTTGCTATAACTCTAGCACTGAGTCACTTAATCGCTCACTTATGGGTAAGCGTATTAAGTAGCATCTCAGTTGGCTTAACAATGGCGACAATGGTTTCATCGAGGATGATGGCATTCTCATCGATCACACGTTGATATTCCGCTGCATCCGCTTTACGAATCGTCTTACCTTGCTTCGCAATCTCAACCAAGGTGTTTGCCAGTTCCGCAACTTTGATCGTCGCTTCAGCCACTTTCACGGTATCAACCGACGCCACGTTGTTAGCAAAGATTGGTTTCGCTTGCTGAGCCGCCAACGACACGACTTGGTAATGCATCGCAAGCTTATCTAATGCGTCTTTGTCGCCGTTTGCGAATGCTTCAACAAGATCGTTCATCTCATACACAGCCAAGCTTTCGACAGGCAAAGCATCAGCAAAGCGGTTTAGACGTTCATACTGGTTGTAAAGGTCGCCTTTGTTTGGCGTTGAGATCCATTTCTCCCAGTGGCGCGCGTAGTACTGAGCAGGTTCAATGTACTTCGCTAACGTTTGTAGCGGCGTCACATCTGCACCATTTGCCAGACGTTTCAGCATAATCGTCGCATCCGCGTGGTGACGAAGACCTAAAGAAATCTCTGACCATGTGTCCATCACACTCATACGTTGGTACATACTGCGCTCATCGGTAAGCTCTTGGCTGGACCATAAACGCTCAGCAATGGCATAGCTGCGTGGCCATAGACGCTGCTCGACAGTCATTGAATCTAGGTTCTCACCCCAAATCGTAATTTCTCCCCCTAAGATCAGATCTTTCTCATCACCTTTAAGCTCCGCTGGGTAGCCACCATTTGGTGCTGGAATGACACTGCCTTTGGTTGCGCTACTTGCGACCAATTCGCCGGTAGCAGGCCAACGCACATTGCCCACAATCTGATAGCTGCCTTCTTTTAGCTTGCCGCCTGCAAATTCATAGTTAAATTCAGTGTACGACATAAAGTTATCGAAGTGGCCGCGGAATTTAACCCCAGGTACGTATTCTAGGATATGTACTTCTTCACGAGATTTGCCGTTGTAGTCGGTAAATGCACGGAAAGAGCCATCTTTTGCTTCGATTATGGTGATATTACCTTTACGCGGGCCGCCCTTGTTACGTGGTTTCATCCAGTCGTAAGTTTCAAATTTTTCACCGCTGTGCAGCGTGTCATCCACCGTGATGCCTTTTGGCATTGGATCGTTGCGGTAGTGGTAGCTAGTTGGCTGCGGCTGGTCTAGGTAGTAACCGGTAGACAGTACGCCTTGGTAACCTTCTTTAGCGGCACGGCCGATGCTGTCATGCCCACGCCAGCTTTGGATTACGATCGATTTTGGTAAGTCTTTGTGCCAGATCTCATCCCAACCTGACATCTTCTTGCCACGCTCTTCCAGCATCTTCTCTACTTTAGTATTGAGGTAAGATTGCAGGCCGCGTTCGCCATCCAAGTTATTGTCGGCGATGAACTGTTGGATCTTAGGGTTTTCTTTCCACTGCTTGTAATTTGGCTCATCACCACCAATGTGGAAATACTCATCTGGGAACAGCTCAACCACTTCATCAAACACGCTCGCAAGCATGGTGTAAAGCTCTGGGTTAGTCGGGTCCATGAGCGGCTCAAACACACCCCAACCACGCTGCTGCGGGTAAGACTGCTCGCCCATTCCAGACATCAGTTCAGGGTAAGCGTGTGCAACGGCTGATGCATGACCCGGCAGTGAGATTTCAGGGATAACACGAATACCAAGGTTGCGTGCGTAATTTACGACGTAGCGGATTTCATCTTTGGTGTAGTAGTCACCATCAGCGGTTTCAGACCAGAGCTTAGTGTAGTTATCCAGCTGAATGCGGATACCTTGGTCATCCCAAATGTGCCAGTGGAATACGTTCATTTTCGCCGATGCCATGGCATCCAATTGGCGCAGAATCACGTCGAGCTCAATGAAGTGACGAGAAGTATCGTAAGAAACACCGCGCCATTTAAAGCGAGGTTCATCGTCAATCGAAACAACAGGCACTGAGTAGCCTGACGCATTGGTTGTCACAAGCTGTAGGAAGGTTTCAAGGCCGTGGAAAGCACCATACGGGCGATCAGATGAGATGCGAATTTGACCATCTTCCACTTCTAGCTGGTAAGACTCATCGCTATCAATATTTTGCACATCATCTTTCGGTCCTTTGCGAATATCGATCACTAAGGTCGCCTCTTTTTCAGACTCAGCCTGCCAGTGGAGCATTGGCAGGCCAGTCTGACGGTATAAACGTTCCATGGTGCGCTTAGCGTTAAACTGAACGCGCTCAGAATCGTAACCTTTGATGAAAATACTAAACTCTTTGTCGATGCTTACAGAGCCCGAGCCCAATTCCACTTCTTGTGGGTAAGGCATAAGGTTTAAGTCTGTGTTTGGTGCCATTGCCATCGTTGCAGGTGCCGTCACTAAGCCAGAAATCAGTAGGGCTAACGTCGCTTTTTTCATTCTATTTGTCCTTAATTTTTTTTTATTGTTCGGATCTACGCCACATGCTCAACCGCTTCGCGGACTAACTTTGCGATCTCATCCCACTGCTCGTTCTCGATTAGGCTAGGAGCAACCATCCATGTACCACCACAGCAAACAACTCGGTCAATCGCTAAGTAATCATTAACGTTGCCCTTGCCAATGCCACCGGTTGGCATCAAGCTCACATCCACATACGGTGCGAGCAGGGATTTCACCATTGCCACGCCGCCAGATGCTTCTGCAGGGAAGAATTTTAGGAAGTTAAGGCCAAGCTCTAACGCTTGCTCAACTTGGCTTGGGTTGTTTACACCCGGAACAATCGGCATACCCACTTCTTGGCAGTAACGTACTGTGTTTGGGTTAAGGCCAGGGGCAACCACAAACTCAGAACCTGCCGCTTTGGCTTGGTCAACTTGCTCTGCATTTAATACCGTACCCGCGCCTACACACATCTCTGGATACGCATCGCTCATCGCTTTAATTGCATCGGCTGCTGCTGCCGTGCGGAACGTCACTTCTGCTACCGGCAGGCCGTTTTCTACTAACACTTTTGCTAGTGGAATCGCGTGTTCTACCTTGTTGATCTGAATAACAGGGATAACTTTGAATTGTTTTAGTTTGTTGATCATTTCGTTGTTCATTTTTATTAATTACCAATCAAATTTTTAAGAAAGAGTGAGGTGGACCATTTCCGCTGTCGGAATGATCGCACCTGAAAATTGAATCACGGTTGACGCCAACTGATGGCCCAACGCTGCTGAATATTGGGCACTTTGGCCATTGAGTCTTGCCGCTAAATACCCTGCTGCGAATGAGTCACCGGCTGCACACGTATCGACGACATTTGTTACTCGCTCGGCACTGACATACGCATGGTGCGTGTTGCCATCTTGCTGCCAGATGACTTTGCATGGCTCACAGCCACGTTTGATAACCGTCTCTTTGCAACCTAAACGAGCGCTTCGCTGTTCAACGCTTTCGTCCACGCCCCAAACCAATTGGTCGTCGTCTTCGGTGATTAGCGCGATATCGACTAATGGTAAAAGCTTGCTGTACCAATGCTGAGCTTGCTCGGCTGTCCAAAGTTGTGGGCGGAAATTGTTATCAAAGATGACCTGACCACCAGCGTGAGAAAAGTCGCTTAATGCCTGAATAAGCCGCGATTTACACTCGTCTGAAAGAATCGCTAAGCTAATACCACTTAAATAAACCGCATCAACACTGCCTTGCTTCATCGCTTGTTCGAGTTTGCTGAGCTCTGCACTTAAGAAGTAGCTTTTCACCGCTGCACTGTCTCGCCAGTACATAAAGCTGCGTTCACCTTGAGAGTCAGTTTCGACCATATAAAGCCCAGGTAGCTTATCGCTGAACTGCTCAACCAACGTGGTGTTAATGCCCTCTTGCTGCCAAGCTTCAATCAGCTGCTGTGATAGTGCATCTTCACCTAGGCCAGTTGCGTAACTCACCGAAACGGGGGTGTTCTGAGTAAGACGAGAAAGGTAAAGTGCGGTGTTTAGCGTGTCGCCACCAAAGCCCTTTTTAAGAGGAAGGCCGCTTAGTTCGATCATGCACTCGCCGAAGAATGCGATATGAAGTGGGTGTGTCATGTGGGCTAACCTATTTGAGTAAGGTGGCCCATTGCTGAGCCACCGGGTTTAGTGTGAGGTGAGATTAAGAAGCGCTTTGTGCCGTTTTACGGTTTTGTAGTGAAGCGTCTTCGTCTAGTTGACCTTCGTCAGACAGTTCCATTTCCATCAGCGCACGCTCATCATCAAGGATTGCTCGTGCCATTTCAGGCGTTACTTGGTTTGCAGGAGTCAGTAGGCTCACGACCACACCTAGCGTTAGCGCAAACAAGCATGAAGGAATTACCGGGTTGCCCCAGAACGCCGTTAGGTCAGCGCTTAGCATTACTGTGAATGAAGCAATCGATGCACCCGCTAGGGTTGCTAGCGCACCTTGCCAGTTGTAACGCTTCCAGAAGCGACCCAGCATGCCGCAGACAAACATGCCTGACATCACGGTAGAGATCATCTTAGTGATGTAGCCGATAATGTCGTTTGACGTCAGAGCGAACAGAAGAGCAAAACCGATAACCACAATCAACGCTAGACGAGAGTAGTTCAGCATCGACTCTTTATTTGGCACGCGACCAGTGAACATTACGTAAACATCGCGAAGAAGAATCGATACACCGGCAATCGCATCTGAACTTGCGCTCGACATCGTTGCAGACAGACCAGCAATAAGAACAATCAGACCAACACCGACTGGTAGAACCGTTGCAGCAATGTACGGGAATGAGAAGTTCGGATTATCTAGCGTTGGGTCAATCGCATGTGCAGCCATACCAATGATTGCAGGAATGATTGAGAAGAACAGGTACAGAATGCCCGATGCAACAAATGAGCGGCGAATCGTTGAAACATCTTTACCAGAGTAGATACGTTGGCGGAATGATGGCGTCGCAAGAACACCAACACCAATCACAACCGCTAAAGAGATAGCCGGAAGCAGACCCAATTTTTCAATCGCAAGGAAGCTTGTCGCTGCAGGGTCCATCGCTTCATAAAGGTTATCTAGGCCACCAATGTGCTGCACTGACAGTACCGCCATTAGGATGAAGCCTGCAAAGAGGATGATGGCTTGAATCGTATCTGTCCACACTACCGCCGTGTAACCGCCGATAACAACATAGATGGTAAACGCCGCTGCAATGATCACTTTTGCCGTGCTCAGTTCAATGTCTGCAATCCAAGCGAGGTACATACCACCACCGAGAATGTGCGCACCCAACCAACCGATTGATGCGATGAAGATAAGCAAACCAACCACGTTCTTAACGATGCGGTTTGCACCCACGTAGTAAGCGAGCTCTTCACTCATTGTCATGAAGTTGAGTTTACGAACTGGGGCAAACCAGAGAGCAAGCAGTAAGATACCAATTGCGCCGCCAATGCCGTAAAGCGCACCGGCCCAGCCATTTGCGTAACCAAAGCCAACCGCACCCATACTTGAGCCCGTGCCAACCATGGTTGCAACTGTCGTACCTAAAACAAGAAACAGTGGAAGACCGCGACCGCCCAGCAGGAAGTCTTCACCTGACTTTTGGTTACGAGAAACGAACCAGCCAAGCCAGATTAAGAACAAGACATAAGCGCCAAAACCAGTGAGGAACAGTGTACTATTCATCGAACACCTCTTAATTAAAATCCATATTTAATTATTTGCAACGAGCGATTAATTTGTTATTCCTAGATACAAGTAGCCCTCTTAATAAATTGAATTAAGATCACTATTTATATGCGCTGTTGCTTTTAATTTATTTTGTAGGGTAAGAGCGCTGAGGTGATATTAACAGGGATTGTAATTACCCCAGCACTTTATACTATATATTTGTGAGGTTTATCGGCGATCTTCTCGGTAACAAGTCACGTCCACTTCTACCTTCACATCAACCACTAAGTCACACACCATACAAATACGCGCCGGTGGGTGCTCGCCGAAGAACTCTTTAAATACTTTATTGAACGATTGGAAGTAGCGGGAATCTGTTAGTACAACCTTCACGTGCATTACGTCTGCTAGCGTGTAGCCTGCTTCTGTCATGATGTCGACACAGTTTTGAATCGCTAGGCGTGATTGGTCAACAATGCCGCCTTCAACCACTTCACCATCTGTCATTGGTGTCTGACCCGATACGTAAAGGAAGCCACCCGCTTCTGTTGCACGAGCAAACGGAAGATGTTGACCACCAGTACCTGTACCACCTTCAACACCGTAACGTTTAATAGACATAATATTCTCCAGTAACATCTAAATTAATTTAACTAATAATTGCATTAATACTTGTTTATTTATTTGACCATCTATTTTCTATAAATAAATGTGCCATTTCTTTGATTAGTTACATTGCCTTCAAAATAAGACAACTCACCATTAACAAATACATATTCAATACCTTGTGCTACAGAAACAGGGTTCTCGAATGTCGCGGTATCTTTAATGGTATTTGGGTTAAATAAGACTAAATCTGCAAAAGCTCCGACACGAATTACACCTCGGCCTTGCAAGTTGTAGCGCTTAGCTGACATGCCCGTCATTTTGTGAATCGCTTCTGCGAGTGAGAAAAGCTTCTCTTGACGGCTGTAATGACCAAGCACTTTAGGGAATGTGCCCCATAAGCGTGGATGCGGGTGCGGATCGTTCGGCAACCCATCTGAACCCACCATGGTCAACTTGTACTTAAGTACACGCTTCACATCGTTTTCATCCATGCAGTGATAGACCGCGCCTGCTGGTTGCAATGCTTTCGCCGCCTCCATTAAAGGCAGATCCATTTCTTGTGCGATCTGCTTAAGCATCTTGCCTGCGTGCTGCGGAAGAGACTCAGACCAAGTGATGAAGATATCGATTTCATCTGTCACTTGCTTAAGGTCGAGAGTGGATGAGCTCGCAGAGTATGGATAACAATCACACGACACATCTTGGTGCTCAGAGACTTTGTCCATTAAGTCCAACACTTCAACGGTTCTACCCCAGTTACCTGCACCGGCACATTTGAGGTGAGAAATCACAACAGGGACCTTGGCAAATTTCCCCGTCTCAAACGCCTCTTCCATTGCAGAGAGTATCTCTTCAAATTCTGTGCGCATGTGAGTGGTGTAGATGCCACCATGATCACCCAGTATTTGGGCAAGGCGCATCACTTCATTGGCTGTGGCTTGCTTAGCACTCGCATAAGCTAGACCAGAGCTCAAACCCAGCGCGCCCTCTTCCATTGCTTGATCGAGCGTTGCGCGCATTTGAGCAATTTCTTCATCCGTCGCAGTGCGTTGTAAATCGTCCATCACGTTATTACGCAGTGCCGTGTGTCCTACCAATGCCGCAACGTTGACGGCTGGTTGAGCCTTTTCTACCGCTTTTGCGTAACTGGCAAACGTTGGGTATTTGAAATCTTCCTGTTTACCAAGCAAATTCATTGGATCTGGCGGATCGCCCGCTAAAACAGCAGGGCTAGCACTAATGCCACAGTTGCCAACGATCACTGTCGTTACACCTTGGCTGATCTTTGGCAGGCATTCTGGGTAACGAATGACATTGGTATCGTCATGGGTGTGAACATCAATAAAGCCCGGTGCAATCGCAAGACCTTGGCCATCAATCACTTGATTCGCTTGTGCTTGCTCTAACTGACCAATCTGCTCAATTCGATCATGACGAATCGCAATGTCAGCCACAAATGGCTTGGCGCCGGTACCGTCAAAGACTTCTACACTTTTGATAATGGTATCGAACAACATGGTTACCTTCTTCGTCCGTCGTTTGTATGGTTTATATAGTAATAATTCCCTCACTAAATTCAGTGATAAAACACACAAAATACCACGCAATGTTTGATAGTTTCTAACATATAAATTAATCTAGATAGCAACAAACATTACAAATCAATAACTTAAACCATGTTAGAAGTGAGCTTGCGATGAAAGACTTTGAACAAAAGTGTGATATTAACTACCAAATCGAACCAATCACACCACCGAGCTGTGGTGAAAAAAGCCAACCTTACTCAACCTCTAGCCAAGAAAAGTTCAGCTTAATCAATGAAGAAGTGAGCCTACCTGCGGCGGTCATTCAGCAAACTCGATTAAAGAACAACCTTGATTGGATGCAGCGCTTTGCCGAGCAGCATAACGTTAAGCTCTGCCCTCACGGGAAAACCACTATGACACCGGACTTTTTCCGTCAGCAGCTAGAGCATGGTGCTTGGGGGATCACCGTTGCGACGCCAGCTCAGGCAGAAATTGCCGCTTTAGCAGGGGCGAGACATATCATTATTGCCAATCAGGTGGTAGGTAAAGCAAACATGGCGATCATGGCTAAACTTATCGAGCAGCAAGGAGTCGAGCTATATGTGTGTGTCGATTCTGCACTTAACATCCAAGCCCTAGGAAGCTTCTTTGCCGAGCGCCAAGTTCGTCTTAACCTGCTGATTGAGTTTGGTGTTGAAGGCGGCCGCTGTGGTTGTCGTACCGAGTCTCAAGTGATTGAACTGGCTCAGTTGATCCAACAACATTCGCAACTTTCTCTGCGCGGCATTGAAGTGTATGAAGGGGTGATTCACGGTGACAATGCCGAGCAATTAGTACGAGACTTCCTGACTCGCAGCTTGTCTTTAGCTCGCACATTAAAGCAAGAGCAGCTCATTAATGATCAGCCAATCGTAACGGGGGCAGGCTCAGCATGGTATGACGTGGTATCAGAATGCTTAGCCAACTTAGACGATGTAGAAGCGATCATTCGCCCGGGTTGCTACGCGATTCACGACACTGGCATCTATCTAGAAGCGCAAAACAAGGTGATGGCTCGCGCTGAGAAAAACCAAGGCGCAGCCTGCGCTCTGGGCGGTGACCTGCAATCATCACTCGAAGTCTGGGCGCACATCATTTCTAGACCAGAGCCGAACCGATTGGTGGCAGGTTTAGGTAAACGCGACGTCGCTTTTGACGCTGGCCTACCTATCCCTGAACGTGCGTACCGTAACGGCCAACAGATTGAAGTAGGCAGTGCCACTACCACAGCGGTAATGGATCAACACGCCTTTATTGAAATCGACCCAAGCTCTGAGCTAAATGTCGGTGATACGATCGCCTTTTCGACCTCTCACCCATGCTTAACGATTGATAAATGGCGCTCAATCGCAATATGTGATGATGAATATCAGGTCACTCATTGGGTAGAGACCCGTTTCTAGAAGCGCGTTTTTAAGTATACTAGCTAGCAAATTTTGGAGGCCGAACGACTGGCCTCCAACTAAGAAAAATAGGACAACACCTTGAGTTTAGAAGTCGATATTATCTCGCAAATAACCGAACGATTCAGTGCGCTACGTGAGGCGGAAAAGAAAGTCGCCAAACTGATCATGGACGACATAGAAAGCGCAGCCAACGCAAGCATTACCGAACTAGCAGAAAGTGCCGAAGTGAGTGAAGCGACCATCACACGCTTTGCCAAAGCGGTAGGCTGTAAGAACGTGCGTGATATGAAGATTAAACTCGCTCAAACCCTGACCGTTGGCCAACGCTTTATCCTTGAGCCGCCTGATCAGAGTGGCTATCAAGGTATTTATGAGTCAATCAAACAGTCGTTAGACATCAACCGCAACCTAATTAACGAGCAAGATGTGGATACCGCCGTTGAATGGCTGCATGGCGCAAGACAGATCATTTCAATTGGTATGGGCGGCGGCTCGACCATTGCGTCACAAGAGATCCAACATCGCTTGTTCCGTCTAGGTTACGCGGTGGTTGCTTATAACGATGGGCTAATGACACGTATGATCGCCTCGACGGCTGACAGCAATGACGTAATCGTGATGCTTTCTGCAACGGGCTATACCCCTGCGATTGTCGAAACCGCTGAGCTTGCCAAAGAGTATGGTGTGAAAGTTATCGCCATTACCCCTAAATCTACACCGCTTTCCAAGATTGCCGATTTAACCCTGCCGATTGAGCACCAAGAAACGGACTTTATCTATAAGCCGTCTGCTTCTCGCTATGCGATGCTGGCGTTAGTCGATGTACTTTCAATGGCATTGGCCGTCAACCATAAGCGCCGCTCTCGCGATAAGCTGCGCCGCTTAAAACTGGCACTCGACTCTTACCGGGGCGGTTTAGATCGACAACCACTGGGCGACTAGAATTTAGTTCCCTTCACAGCGCTTTGTTGACCGCAAGCGCTGTGATTTTCCTCCTCAAACCTCACTATCAATACGAATGGTCACCGCATCCGGTCGCCAGTATTCAAACTCACAATCCATCAGTTCGCCATCTTGCTTGTAGTTAATTCTGCATATCTTCAGAACAGGCTGCCCTACACCTACATTTAGTGCTTTAGCAACATGCTCAGGTGCTGAGGTGGGTAGCACTTCAAAGCGCGAACGCTGAGTTTGATAACCATATCTCTGATAATAAATCTCGGTAAGTGACTGTGTGAGATCTTCGGACAAAATACCGTCAAATAGCGACACTTTCAGTACATTTTCGACAAACAACACAGCTCGGCCATCAATGTATCGTAAACGCTCAATGACATAAATCGGAGTAATACTCTCTGCCTGTAACTCTGTCGCGTACTCACCTGAGGCCATCTCTCTGCGTGCATTAACCAACTGAGTGTGAGCGAGACGATCTTGCTCATGAACCATCTGATGAAAGTGCGATCGTGATAGCGGATTGTAAATAACCCGATCGGGGGACACATACCAACCTCGACGCTTTTCTCGATAGATCAGCCCTTCGGTCTCAAGCGAAATCAGCGCATCTTTCATGGTAATTCGGGTGGTGGCAAACAGCTCACTGAGTTCACGTTCAGACGGGAGTTTCTGCCCCTGAGTAAAAATGCCAGAGTCAATTTGCCCTCTGAGTGTTGATTTGATTGTCCCTAACTGTGTTGCTGCATGAAGAGTGGTCATTACGTCGCCGCTGTGATCTAGTCCATTAATTCTTTGCCCCACAACCTACGGCGTGTAGATAACAGAAATATGACACATCGTTAATGAATACAAAGTCAGCAAATGACACAGAAATGCCATAAAACTTCACCAAAAGTGTCAAATTTATAAAGCCAAACCGTCACATTCCTTCCCTAGCATACCAATCGAACTTACTGACCTAGTCCAGAAGGATGGATAAATGAAAACTTTGCTAAGTCGCTCAACCGCGTTACCAATGGGAGCAGCAATGATTGCTGCAACACTATCAATGCCATCGGTAGCGAAACAAGCGGATCTTGAATCTCTCGTAAATGCTGCACAAAAAGAAGGTGCGGTATACAGCGTGGGTATGCCAGACAGTTGGGCAAACTGGAAAGATACATGGAAAGATCTGAAATCAAACTACGGTTTGAAGCATCAAGACACCGACATGAGCTCGGCGCAAGAGATTGCTAAGTTCGAAGCAGAGAAGAAGAACGCGACAGCAGATATTGGCGATGTCGGTTTTGCCTTTGCACGAGTTGCGGTTAAAAAGGGCGTGACTCAGCCATACAAGCCAACCACTTGGAGTGACATTCCAAACTGGGCCAAAGATAAAGATGGTCATTGGGCATTAGCTTATACAGGCACTATCTCTTTCATCTCAAACAACTCGCTTGTGAAAGATGCGCCAAAGACTTGGGCTGACCTGCTTGAAGGCAACTACAAGGTGACAGTTGGTGACGTGGGTGTGGCTGCTCAAGCCAACAATGCGGTACTGGCTGCAGCGTTTGCCAATGGCGGCGATGAGTCAAATCTTAAACCGGCCATCAAGTTCTTTGGTGAGCTAGCAAAACAGGGCCGTTTATCGTTTACCGACCCAAGCATCGCCAACCTTGAAAAAGGCGAAGTGGAAGTCGCGATCATGTGGGACTTCAATGCCCTGAACTACCGCGACAAGATTGACCGTGAACGTTTTAGCGTCAACATCCCACAAGATGGTTCGGTGATCTCAGGTTACACCACCATCATCAACAAATACGCACAAAACCCGAATGCAGCGAAGCTAGCTCGTGAATACATCTTTAGCGACCAAGGCCAAATCAACCTTGCTGAAGGTTATGCACGCCCAATTCGCACCAACGTAGCCCTACCAAAATCAGTACAAGACAAGCTGATTGCCAACGACCAGTACAGCAATGTACACCCAGTAACAGACTTCTCAGCTTGGGAAAAGTCTGCTCGTAAATTGCCACGCCAATGGCAAGAAAGCGTTCTTATTCATCAACAATAACAGCAGGTCAATATGAGCAATAAGGTTATCCTTGTTGTTCTAGATGGACTGAATCATCAGGTAGCTCATCAATGTATGGGCTACCTAAATGGTCTATTAGAACAACGTCATGTCAGCCCCAAAAAACGCGCTACCCTGCACTCGGTGCAGTGTGAATTACCGTCACTGTCTCGCCCTTTGTATGAGTGCATCTTAACGGGTGTTCGTCCGGTAGACAGCGGCATCGTCAATAATGACATCGCTCGTTTATCTCATCATGAATCCATTTTCAGCTTAGCGAAGAGTCAAGGTAAAACAACGGCTGCAGCGGCTTACCATTGGGTCAGTGAGCTTTACAATCGAGCGCCTTTTGACGCTGTACGAGATCGCTTCACTAACGACAAAACATTAAATATTCAGCACGGGTGTTTCTATCACTGGGATCACTACCCAGATGAAGCGCTGTTTCTAGATGCCGAACATTTACGTCAAACCCATCAGCCTGATTTTCTGCTCATCCATCCAATGAACATTGATGATATGGGCCATAAACATGGCTTGGATTCTTATCAATATCGCAACTGCGCTCGTCACGCTGACATCATTTTGTCGAACTACATTGAGCAGTGGCTAAACGATGGCTACCAAATCATTGTCACCAGTGATCATGGCATGAACAACGACTTGTCTCATGGTGGGATTCTGCCTGAAGAGCGTGCTGTGCCACTGTTTGTCATCGGCGACAAATTCACGCATTTAGACGATTGTCACGTCAAGCAAACCGAGATTTGCGGCACTGTGTGCCAACTACTGAACCTAGACCATAACAAACCATACACTCAGGAATTGTTAGCCTTATGAGCAGTTCTGTTCTATCACCAAACTCGGTTAAGTCGAGCTCGGCACAGCCTAAAACCCTGTCATGGCTAAAACGCATCAAGCCCGCTTTGTGGTTGGTGCCTTTTACGCTGTTTTTCTACCTTTTTCAGCTTGCACCCATGGTTTGGGTATTCACCAATAGCTTTGTGTATGACGGTGAGTTTTCTTTCGAGAACTATGTCGAAGTGCTCGACTCTGCTTTCATGATGCAAGCCTTTGGCAACAGCTTATGGCTCTCTTTTTGGTCAAGCGTTTTTGGCCTTACTATCGCTACTTTGTTGGTTTCCTCTCTGCGCCGAGTCAACTCAAAAATCCGTGATGGCGTCATTGCCTTTACCAACATGAGCAGTAACTTTTCCGGCGTTCCTCTCGCCTTCGCATTCATCATCATTCTCGGCACAAACGGGGCAATTACGTTACTGCTTAAGCAATACGGACTACTTGGCGACTTCGACTTGTATGGCAAATGGGGCTTACTGGCGATTTATATCTACTTCCAGATCCCACTGGCTGTCCTATTGCTCTACCCAGCGTTTGATGCGCTAAGCGATGACTGGCAAGCAGCAGCATCTCTGTTGGGAGCAACAACGTCCCAGTATTGGGTAAAAGTGGCGCTGCCAGTGCTTTCTCCGGCGCTGCTTGGCACCTTCATCATTCTAATTGCCAATGCGATTGGCGCTTATGCCAGTGTGTATGCGCTTACCGCCGGTAACTACAACGTCATTACCGTTCGTATTGCGAGTCTGGTATCTGGTGACCTATTCCTTGAGCCAAACCTTGCGGCAGCGATTTCAGTCATTCTTATGGCAATGCTGGCCTTTATTACCATCATCAACCAATGGCTGATTTCAAAAAGCTATGCAGGTAGGAAGTAACATCATGCAAAGCATCAATACTCGATTCCATCAAACCGTGGTCTATTCCATTGTCGGCATCATGTGCATCCCTATCTTAGCCACGTTTATCTATTCGATTTCGTCACGTTGGGGCGCTACCATTCTGCCAGACGGCCTAACGCTAGATTGGTACTTAAAGCTGTTGACCGATCCTCGTTTCTTACAGGCGTTTGGTCGCTCATTGTTTATCTGTATTGCCGCGCTGGTCTTAAGCGTTGTACTGATACTTCCTGCTATTTTTGTTGTGTTTTACTACTTCCCGAAACTCGACAAGCTGATGAACATTCTGATCTTATTGCCGTTCGCTGTGCCGCCAGTCGTCTCTTCCGTCGGTTTACTTCAGCTCTACGCAGATAGTGAGTTCGCGTTGATTGGTACGCCGTGGATATTGATAGGCACCTACTTCACCATTGCCCTGCCATTTATGTACCGAGCAATTTCAAACAGCTTTGAAGCCATCAACCTCAAAGATTTGATGGATGCAGCCCACCTACTTGGGGCAAGCACTACACAAGCATTCTTATTAATCATTTTACCGAATTTGAAGAAAGGCCTTATGGCGTCACTGTTCCTTTCTTTCTCATTCCTACTTGGCGAGTTCGTGTTCGCAAACATCTTAGTCGGCACACGTTACGAAACACTGCAAATCTATCTATACAACATGCGTCAAACCAGTGGCCACTTTACCTCTGCATTGGTGATGACCTACTTCTTATTCATTTTCCTACTGACTTGGCTGGCAAGTCGTTTTAGCCAAGGAGCAAAATCATGAGCTACGTAACCGCAACGAACCTAACTAAGCGTTTTGGTGACAACACCGTTTTTGAAGACATACAGTTCAACATTGAACAAGGCGAATTTATTACGCTTCTTGGGCCAAGTGGCTGTGGTAAATCAACCTTACTGCGCAGCCTAGCGGGTCTAAACCCTGTTGATGGCGGCGAAATCTGGGTCAACGGCCAAGAAATCGCTCACCACACTCCTCAAGAGCGTGGTATTGGTATGGTGTTTCAGTCCTATGCGCTGTTTCCCAATATGACGGTAGAAGGCAATGTCGCGTTTGGCCTTAAAATGAAGAAGCTAGACAAAGATGAAATTCAGCGCGAAGTAGCAAAAGTCATTGAACTGGTTGACCTAAAAGGCAAAGAAAAACATTACCCACACCAACTTTCAGGCGGTCAGCGTCAACGTGTTGCCTTGGCAAGAGCATTGGTCGTGAAGCCACAAATCCTGCTGCTTGATGAGCCATTGTCGGCACTCGATGCCAAGATTCGTAAGCACCTTCGTCAGCAGATCCGAGACATCCAAAAAGAGATGAACCTGACCACCATCTTCGTTACCCATGACCAAGAAGAAGCGATGATCATGTCAGATCGTATCTTCTTGATGAACAAAGGGGAAATCGTTCAAGCTGGCACGCCAGAAGAGATTTACACTCATCCGGCTAACGAGTTTGTGGCAAGTTTTATGGGGCACTACAATCTGGTTGATGCGACGAAAGCGAAGCAACTATTTAATATGGATACCGAGTGGCGAGTGGCCATTCGCCCTGAGTCTATCTACGTCAAAGAAGCAGGCCGACAATATGGTCAGCACATCTCAGCGCCGCAATCGGCCACAATCAAAAGCCACCAACTGCTTGGCAATGTGATTCGCTATCAAGTGGATGTAGAGGAATGCGAGTTAACCGTTGATTTGCTCAACCGTTCTTCAGAGCGATTACTCGCCAATGGCAGCCAATTAGAGCTACTCTTTAACCTTAACGAAATTCAACCAGTGAGTGCCTAACATGCTAAAGCCGCTATACGTATTTGATATGGATGAGACGCTCATCAACGCTGATTGCGCCATGATTTGGAACCAGTTCCTGGTAGAAAAAGACATCGCAACCGACCCGAACTTTCTGGAAGAAGATAAGCGTTTGATGGCGCTGTACGCACAAGGTTCGATGGATATGGAAGACTATTTGTCTTTTGCCATTGCACCAGTGAAAGACTTGCCTATTTCACAAGTAAAAGCGCTGGCCGAAGAGTGCGTCATCAAGCATGTGTTAGATAAGCAGTTTCGTCAGTCAAAGCCGCTGATTGAGCAGCTCAAGCGCGATAACATCGACATGGTGATCATCTCAGCAAGCGTGACCTTCTTAGTCGAAGCAGTGGGTCGTCATATCGGTATTCCGACTGCTCTAGGCATCGACCTGGTGGAAAAAGACGGCCGCTATACTCCGCAAGTCTCTGGCGTGGCAAGCTACCGAGAGGGGAAAGTGACCCGACTCCAACAATGGTTAGACGCCCAATCTCAGCAGTACTCAGAGATCCACTTCTACACCGATTCCATTAATGATTTACCGCTTTGTCAGCATGCCGATTACGCCTATTTAGTCAATCCGTGCCCACGTTTAAAAGCAGTCTCTGATCAACCAAACTGGACCATTTTGGATTGGGACTAGCTAAGAGTTGAACACTTTCTGTACCAGCGGTGATACGCAAACGTTCTCTTATCAAAAGAGTAACGAACTGTGATATCGATCGCTGGTCACATTCACAAAATGTATGTTTATATAATTAACAAGGCTTTATAAGCTATCTAACTGAATATTAAGCCGCTTTTGCACACGCCACTTGTGCTCGATCTGTTTAACCGTTTTAACTGGTACAAGAGGCAAACATGTATAAAGAGTCCGATATTCGCATTGAGAATGGGCAGCTTCACTTTAAAAAGGACAGCTACCCACTGAGTAAGATTAACGACGTTAGAGTAAAATCCCTCACACTGTTGGATAATTTGGGCCAAATCGCTTTCTGGGTATTTCTCTTTTCAGGTGCGGTTTGGCTAGCAATCCCTGACATTCGTACAGCACCGACTTGGTTGCAAGTATTGGCCGTCAGTTTAACCATTGTGGGTTTGGCTTTCTCTCTGTTTCGCTGCTCTCGATATGCTCTGCAAGTTGAATTCAGACATATTGATGAAACGGGTGTCCAATGGGTCAACGTTGCTAAATCTTATGCTCAAAAAGACGGTGAGCTGTTTCGTCAGCAAGCCGAAGTGATCAAGCGATATCTGTAAGCAAAACTAATCCATGGCCCCACATCACTGTGAGGCCATTTTTGTTTCTAGCGACAAAGCACTTATTATTACAAATGCGTAATAGTTATTTTAATAAGTGATGGATAGTTTATTTCCAAGCAAAGATTATACTTAGTCTCACAAGTCGAGCTAACACTTACAGTGAATACAAGAAGGTAATCAACATGGCTGAACACAAGACTCCACATTTCCAAGTTGGACAAACATTGACTGACCATCCGTTTCAAGCCGGTGATGGTGCAATGCTTGAGCTGTTTCGCAATGACTTACCTAACCTACTTTATGTCGGTTTAGCCAACATCAGCGATGCAGAACAAGCTCTATTGTCGCAAGGCGATGCTCAGTTTGGCCTTATCACCTCTGATAATGGTGGCTGTTTAATCGTGGCAAGCTTTGACGATTTAGCTTTTGAAATGCAGTTTAACTCTGCTGCGATTCCTGATGATTACTTTGAGATAAGTGACGACAACACACTGAAGCTCTCTATGTTGGTCATCGACACCGCAACCAACTTGCTGGCGTCCATTCGTGAGTTTACTTTGTCACCAGAGCTTAGCTGCCAGTTCATCGACATCACCACGCAGCAGCGTCAACTCGGTGGTGTCGAAGCGGTCAACATGGAAAACATGCAGCTTATTAACACGATTAGTCCTGACACACTGCAAGAGTCGATGCAGACCTACTCATTAGACAGTGTCGTAACTGCTCCAACCTGCAGTTGTGGTCATCACCACGGGCACAATCACTCACACTAAGCGATACAAAATCCCGAAAGCGCATATTGGCCTGACAATATGCGCTTTTTTGTATTGACCTAACTATCGCTTTATAGTTTAAAGTCTCTAACCCTCAACAGGTATTGGACTGATTACTGTGTATCGAATTTCTGAGCTTGCCGCCAAAGTCGGACTGTCACGAACAGCGCTTCTCTATTACGAAAAACAAGCGCTCATCTCAGGTCGCCGTCTCGACAATGGCTATCGTGTCTATAGCGATAAAGACGTGCAACGAGTGCGACTGATCAAACAGTTGCTGGCAGGTGGCTTGACGCTGAAAGAGTGTAAAGTGTGCCTTGAGGCCAAAGTGGATCGACAGCTGCTACGTAATCGTCTTGAAGCATTAGATGAAGAGATCGAACAGAAGCAACGCTCTAGAAATTTGCTTGCCGCTATTTTGGGTGAAGGTGACCTAAAAGGCTGGCATGAAGATCTTAATAAGCAGGCGCCCGATGCCCATTTAGACTGGTTAATGAAGCAAGGTTTCAGTGAGAAAGAAGCGTTGCGCTTGAAATGGTTATCAAAAGATATGAACGAACATGATGTCTACATGGCTGACTTTATGAAGGTGTTTGAAACCCTCGAACGTTGGGGCCCGGGAAGTGAAGAAGACACTCAACACGCACTCTCATTAGTTCCCCAAAAGCCGTCAACCATACTCGAAATTGGTTGTGGCAAAGGCTTAGCGACCCAAGTGTTGGTGACTCAAAGCCAGGCCTCTGTCACCGCCATCGATAACGAACAATCGGCACTGGATCGTTTAACAGAGCGGTTTGAGCAACAAGGTTTATCAGAGAGTCTTGAAACCGTGTGCGCTAACATGTCTCAGCTTCCCTTTGATAAAGAGAGCTTTGATCTCATTTGGTCTGAAGGCAGTGCCTATATTCTAGGAGTCGAGAAAGCGCTGAAAGAGTGGAAGCCGTTTATCA
Organism: Vibrio aquaticus; assembly: GCF_003970385.1. Lineage (GTDB taxonomy): Bacteria > Pseudomonadota > Gammaproteobacteria > Enterobacterales > Vibrionaceae > Vibrio > Vibrio aquaticus. The sequence continues at coordinate 803,006 of NZ_RXZH01000001.1, forward strand.
CATCGCAAGGGCATTTGGTGTTCAGTGACATGGTTTGGCGAACCGATCAGCCAAGCGATGATTCGGTTGAGTTCTGGCAGCAAGAGTACCCAGATATTCAAACCATCCAGACTCGACTTACACAAATCAAGAAAGCCGGCTATGAGGTGATTGACCACTTCCCATTAAGTGAACAAGCTTGGTCTAACTATTATCAACCACTCAAGCAACGTGTGGCTGAACTTGAGCCAGACATGCCCTCTTCTGTTGCATTAAATGACATTCAGCGAGAGGTCAACATCTGCACCGAGCGAGAAAGTGAATTTGGTTATCACCTCTTTGTATTGGCAAAGCGAGCTCGCAAATAAACAAAAGCCACCTAATGGTTAGGTGGCTTTTTTAATCATATTTTATTGTAAAGCTAACTTGGCTATAGACTCTTGTGCTTAATCAGCAAATTTCGCCAGTCTTAAGCTCACTAATAATCCCGCAGCGCCTATCAGAGCGTAAACCAGTACATTCATCGCCCCGGCATTCGCAAATCCAACCAATGGGTTTTCCATGGTCAATACTTCAAATGGAATGCGAAATACATCATTGATGAAGTCACCCACTAAAGACGTGCCAAGCACAGTGCTAGACAACAACTGAGCAACAAATAGCGCCACCGTCATCACCAATAAAGGTGAGTTCACCTTCTGAGAAATCGCGAGCGACACCATCGCCAGTGGCGCTAATGCCAAACCCACCAGCCACATGCGACCAATAAATTCAAACCAATGCGTGAAGATGTAAAAGAATGATTCTCCGGTTTCAAATAGCGGGAAGTTTCCACCTAATGAGGCATTCATTACCCACATCAGCAGATCGGCACTCACCACCAGCATCGAACAAATCACTGGGATAGCCAACAAGCCAAACGCCAGTTTTACACCGTGAATCGTCATGTCTGACACAGGCATACTGCGCCAAAACATCAAGCTTCCTTCTTGGCGCTCTTTACGCAGTGTTTTCGGGAAATACAGACCCGTTAGTAACATCGATATCAGACCCGCAAACAAAAAGACCACGTTGCTGACCTGTTTGCCAAGCTCAAAGCGAGATTCAAACCCGTCACTGTAAGTCAGTTCATAGGTAATATTGGTTTGAATGGTGCTGTTCATTACAATGCTAAACAGCATTACCAAGCCACAGATCAGCAGGACCAGCGGTACACGAGTGACCATTGTGTGTTCTAACCACTCTTTTTCCAACATAGACATTTGCGCTTTCATTATGCTGCTCCTTTCTGTAACGCTAAGAATAAGTCGGCAAGTTTTACATTGTAAATTCGGTCAAGGTTATCCAGATCTTTCGCCTGTTCTGCCTCAATTAACCAACGTGTTGTACCTAGTGCTTGCTCGCTTGAGAGTGGATTAAGAGCACGCATCGCCTCGGTTTGTTGGTTCTCTGTTTCAACTACAACATACTTCTCTTCAATGTCACTCATCGAAGACTGCAGAACCGCTTCACCTTTCTTAAGGATCAGCACGTCTGTCAGCAAATGTTCGATTTCAGAGACTTCATGACTGGCAATGATTAACGCTCGCTCACCGTCATGGAACCACTCCAACAGATGACGATAAAACGTGTCTCGGTAAACCAAATCTAGCCCCAAGGTTGGCTCATCAAGAATCAACACTTTGCTGTCAGTAGAAATGACAATGGCGAGATGAAGCTGAACTTTCATCCCTTTCGATAGTGCCTTAATTTTGCTGTTTAGCTTGATGTCGGTTTGCTCTAATACACTGCGCGCTTTGCCGATATCAAAGCTTGGGTGAACACCCTCGGTGTAACGCAGCAACTGTTCGACCTTCATCCAATCAGGTAACACGTTCACATCAGAGATGTAGGAAAGCTGAGCCATCACTTGCGCACGATCTCTAACAGGTTCATAACCCACGACTTCGATTTGGCCTTGGTAGTTATGTGCGCCAAGCAAGCTTTTAATTAAGGTCGATTTACCCGCACCATTGTGGCCAAGTAAACCAAGTACCTGACCGGCTTTGAGTTCGAAGTTGATTCTTTTTAGCGCCTCACCCTGACCTTTCCCTTGGCCAGCGTATTGCTTAGACACTTGAGTCGCTCTGACTAATACACTCATTGTTTATCCTCAGCATGCTGTTTTAGCTGCGTAATAAATTCATCTAGGGGAATATCTAACTGCTTTAATTTGTTGGCAATGGACGGGATTTGCTGCTCGATAAAATCTTGCCTTTGGTGGCTTTTCAATTGCATCACGGCGCCAATCGCAACAAACATACCTTGGCCACGTTTTTTCTCGACTAAGCCTTCATCAACCAACAGCTGATACCCTTTCATCACGGTGAGATGATTGATTTTCAGATCTGCGGCAACGTTTCGCACCGATGGAAGCGCTTCACCTTCATTCCAAGTACCTTGCAAGATCTGCTCGGTTATTCGGTCAGCGAGTTGACGAAAGATAGGCTGGGTTTCGTTCCATTCTGTCATGGCAGGCCCAATCATTAAGCTTTAGTGTTATACATAGGTATAACACTAAAGCAATTAGAGCAGATTGCAACCATTATCTCGATGGCGGGGTGCAGGGTTGGGGGAAACAAAAAAGCTCCCTAGATGTGGGAGCTTGGTTAAGAACTAAAACTGAATGTTCATTTCAACTCGAAAATCGGTACCGTTAAAAGAATCACCCCAGTTCCAAAAACCTCGAATATTGTGGCGTGGTGTAATTTGATACCCAACGGCAGCTTCATGAGCCAAACCATAGCCGTCTTCATATTGCTCGTCTCCACCAAGCTGGCTTGTATACATTGGATTGTAATTCAGCCAAATTGAGTCGGTAATGTCCACTTTGCCATACATACCAACTAAGGCAAAAGAAGCGGGTACGGCATAGCCGCTATCTGACTCATCAATGGTTAGACCTAAGCCAGCCAATGGGTAAAGTTGAACAGATCCAATCTTAGGTAAAGCTTGAATTAGGCTGTAAGAAGTCGTGCCTACACCTTGTTCAAAATTCCAATTTACGTCGACTTGATTACCACGACCATTGGTTGTATCAACATGGAAATGACGATAGCGAACGGAATCTACAGAATCATTCGCTTGATCCGATGTCCCCAGCAACTCTCCCCCGACTCCTTTTAGCTCCAATACATGCTGAGCCATCGAATCTTCATCACCCGTATCATACGCTTGACCAAGCTTTATATTGACGCCTTTCGTCGTCCACCCCACACCTGCCTGTGTATAGACTGCGAGTGGGTCACTCATATCTTGTACTTCTTCCGCTTTGAGTTGAGGAGCAATGACGAGAGTGGCGAATATTGCTGCAAACGTAGCTCGTGGAATGAAGGTATTCTTATCAAATTTCATCTTTCTTAGCCCATTTGATTTCCCAATAAAAGAAAGATGAGGCATCCCTGCCTCATCTAGTACTCGATAATTGGGTTATCGAACGTGTAGGTAGAATGGAGAAAATACGTCAGTCACATCCACTAGGCGTTGCAGTTTGTTTAAGTCTCCTTTGACTGTTTTTGCCGATGAATCTTTAACACTCAAGTCCTTGACTAAGAACAGGTGGACAAAATCGGCTTTTGACACTTTCACCGTCAAATCAGCATTGTCAGCGTGCATCTTGTCAATTGCCATAGTGCGGTTGGATACATTGATTAGGTAACTTTCTCCATCAATATCCATGTTAATTACTAACGTCTCATCCGGCTTCAGCTCTTCCGCTTTCAAACGGGTTGGGACCAAGCTAATCACATCATCGGTTGGCGCATCGACAAATTTGCTCGCGTCACCAAAGAAGTTCATCGTATCTAGCACGCCGTCAAGTTGGCCACGTAGCTCAGCTGCACCTGTTAAACCCCAGTGGCGCCAGCCTGGTACCGATTGCTCCCACGCCCAGTTTTCCATCGCTTGTGCTTTCAGTTCACGAGCGTCCATGTCTTGGTGGTCAACACGGATAACGTGAGTAAGCACTTGCATTGCTTCACCGTATTTTTGCTCTTCGATGAACTGCTCAGCCGCTTTCTTGATCTTCTCGTCACCACCCATCATATCGACATACATTTGAGCCATATCTTTATGAGCTGGCTTTGCAAACTCAGACGCATCACCGTTGAACCAGCCCACATTACCTGCATAAATGTTGGCAACGTTTTGGTACTCAGAGCCACGAAGTGGACGCAAATAGTCATGATCTTTCAGCTCTTCTGGCAAGCGAATCGAGTCTGACAACTCGTGCATGGTATAGCCTTTGTTGATGAAACGAACCGTTTGGTCTTGCATGTAACGTAGGCTGTCTGCATACGCTTTCATCACATCTTCCACACGGTCAGCCCCTACCGCCGAACGACCATGGTGCAGTGACAACGCTGTTGGATGGTAACGACGCATACGGTCAATAGAATCTGCCCACTCTAGACCATCACGATACTCAGCACCGCGAATGGTGTAGAGGTTCGGTAGCGTTTCACCTTGGATGGTATCGCCGCCAACCATATCACCAGTCTCATGTACATAGAGGCCTACGCCATCTGGTGCTTCACCTGGGGTATGGAAGAATTCAAGCGTTAAACCATCTATTTCAAGAATTAACAAGTCATCAACTAAGATATTTGGTGCAAAGAAGTTCTTGTTTTGCGATTGCATAACAATTTTTGACGGGTAGCCAACACCTTGGTTAACCCCTTTATCATATTCGTTATCATGAGCTAAAAAAGCACCAAATGCGTAACCGGTTCGGATCGATTGCTGATTGAGGTAAATACCTGACTCTTCGTTCATCTTGCGTTGGAAATCCGCATGAGCAATCACGTTAATTTCTCCGGCTTCAAAACGCTCACGAGTGGTTAAACCTTCACTCCCCGCCCACTGATCTGGGTGGTGGTGGGTATAGAAAATGGTATGAACTTCACTCTTATCTCCTGTTGCTTGGCGATAAGCCGCTAACATGGCCTCTGCTGTCTCTTTTGCCGAACCTGCATCAGCAATAATCAACCCTTCATCACCTTGAATAAAGGTAATGGACGCGCCTTCAAAACCATAGGCGTTGTACATGCGATCGCTAAGTTTGAAGATAACGGGCTGCGTTAGATGCTGTTCCATCTCTGCAAGTTCAGGATGAATCTTCCCGTCCTTCAAAGCCGCTTGCATGTTTTCTTTTGAATATTCTGGAGTAAACAATGGCTCGCCGCGCCAGATAATTTCAGGGAACTGACCTGATACATCCTTGTTTGATAGCTCAACATAGCTGTTTTTCTCTGCTGAGAACTTAGGCTCAATAAACTTCACACCATTTTTTACTGGGTCGTAATTGTCTGAGATGATGACGTTATAGTCACTGATATCAAAAGCGTGGCTGTGATCGCCATGAGTCAAACGCTCTGAAGCATCATGAGAATGTGCTGATGCACCAAAAGCAACCAAGATAGATAAAGCAACGATAGACTTTTTCATAGTATTACCCTGAAACAATAGTTTTGGATTAATCGATTCGGGCATCCTTACCAATTCACTTCAAATCCGTCTGCTCTGTTGATGGGGTAATACTAAGAGGGAAAGGTATGGTTAACCATTGACCAGCGACTATTCAATTCATAGCTTTTATCTATACATTGGTTTTTGGAATGGCAAAAAAAACCACTCAATTGAGTGGCTTAGTAAGATGGTGTTTTATACTTTCTCGAACATCTTTGTGGGCTTTATTGGTTAGATGACGTCTATGATAAATCAGCTTCAATTGATAAGGCCGAATCGGAAAAGGCGACGCCAACACTTTAAGACCAAGTTCCTCTGCTAAGCCAAACATGCTTTCGGTAACAATGCAGAGCGCATCTGTGTTCCTGACACTAAGGAGTAGGTTCGATGGGCCACTCACTTCACGGACAATCTTACGTTTAAAGATTTCATCTGTACGGGCTTCTAAAGCACCCACATTGCGATCTTGTAGCCTCAAGCGAATATGATCGGCTTGTTCGAACTGTGTCATGCTCAGCGTCTCGCCAATGAACGGATGATCGTGGCGGCAAGCGAAACCAATTTTGTATTCCCCAATCTCTTCAGTCACAAAGGTATGATCGTCCACCGTTATATCATCAAACAACAGATCCACTTCACCCGAGCGAATTTTATCGAGCATGCGATATTCAATAGCAGGGCTTTCGGTAAGTAATACTCCATCCATATTTGGTAAAGATTGAAGAATGATTTCAGGTCCACACACAACCAACTGCCTTTGGGAATAGAGAGCTTGATCAAGCTGCTCCATAATAGGCCGCATTTGGTATGCCAATGAGTCCGCGGCTTCGGTTGGTTGAATCGTGCGGCCGACCTTCAAAAATAGAGGCTGGCCATAACTCTCTTCAAACTTTTTTATCGCACTACTCATCGAAGGCTGAGTCATATCCATATGCTCAGCCGCTTTGGTAATACTGCCAAAGTCATAAACGGCCAAGAAATGCTTGATAAAGTTTAGATTCATCGTTGTCATCACTGTTAGGATTCCGAGTCAAACGTCGTGAAATCAGGTTTTTACCATACACTTCAGTCCAAATTATGGTCAATGAAAGTTACTGTCTATGGCAGTAAACTAAGACGTCAATCCATAAAACAACTTTGACCACGGCCATTGCGCTTTGAGAAATATAAAGCTTTGTCCGCGATAGCGATAAGATCAGATGCACGTTCTAATCGGGCTGATTTTGTTGTTACACCGATGCTGACAGAGACTTTTTCATTGAGCGTTGAACCACGATGCTCAAGAGAGGCGGTTTCAATAGCGGAAATAATTTTAGCTGCCAGTTGTTGAGCCTCCGTTTTCTCAACCTCAGGCAGAACGATACAAAACTCTTCCCCCCCATAACGAGAGAAGTGGCTTCTAGACGACAGTAATAGCGAGTCAATTTCACGAGCGACCCGCTTCAAACATTCGTCTCCTTGTTGGTGCCCATATAAGTCGTTGAACGCCTTAAAGTAGTCGATATCAATCATCAATAAGGACAACGGCTGCTGTGTCTCGTTGGCCTGAGCCCACTCTCTTTGAAGTGTTTCTTCCAACGCTCGGCGATTGGCAATTCCAGTTAAAGGGTCGGTGACATTCAACTTCTCTAGAAAGTCACACTGCTTTTTCAGCCTCACATGATTGTCGATTCTGGCCCTAACAATACTGCTATTGAACGGTTTCGTGATGTAATCCGAAGCCCCTAAACGAAAACCGAGTTCTTCATCATATTCACTGCCTTTTGATGTAACGAACACAACGGGAATGTGCTCTGTTTTCGGATCGGCCTTAAGACGCCGACACACTTCATACCCGTCAATTTCAGGCATCATGATATCCAATACAATAATATCGAGATCATCTGTATTTTGGGCACGTTGCAAAGCTTGATGACCGTCCTTCGCCACTATGTTGGTAAAGTCATCTAATATGTTTGCCAACATTTTCCTGTTTATCGCCTCATCATCAACAATGAGTGCTTTAAGTGATTCTCTGTCCATACTACTCAGCCAACTAACTGTTATGTTATTTTTAGACTATCGAACTGCTCTAAGGCTCGATCAAATTCACAATCAGTGAGATCGATTTTAATTCTTTCTAAAACCTTAGCTTGCTCATCACTGACATTGTTCATCAACTGGGCAACAACGTGTTCCGCATCGCTGTTCCCTTCTTGAATATACTGACGCGCCAAACCCAAGCACTTGTCTACATCGACCCTTGTCGTGTCCCCTGAGGCCACCGAGCTATTTAACTGTTCAACAAACTCTTGAACCGCATTCATCGACGATGTCAGGAGGTCGAAGTATTCTCCCAAGACGACCCAATCAATGTTCTCATTACTCAGAGACTGCTCAACCTCACGAGACTGTTCACCTAATTGCGCCCCCAAGTTAGCTAAACTCCCGCTTATTGCATGACAAAGAGCAAAAGCTGCTTGAAAATCTCCCGCATCGATCAGGCTGCGTAGGTCCATCACACTGTCTGAATGCTTAGCGAAAAACGTCTCGGCCAGTTCTTTGTAGAGTAAATGGTTGTAACCGACACGATTGAGAGCGCTTTCTTTGTCCACTAAGCCACTCGGCAATTCGCTGAAGTTGTTAACGCTCGGCTGCATTAGTGGGGAAAAAGAAAGATGTTGCTGCAATACGTTATAGAGTTCTGTGGTATCAATGGGCTTTTCGATGCTCGTATTCATCCCAGCTTGCAGCGCGAGCTCTTTGTCCTTGGCAAACGCATTCGCCGTGACAGCAATGATAGGCAATTGGTCTAAAGTGAAACTCTGCCTAATGACCTCTGCCGCTTTCAAGCCGTTCATCTCAGGCATCTGGATATCCATCAGAACTAAGTCAAAATGTTGTTTGTTCACCCAGTCAATCGCTTCAATACCGTTGCTTGCTTCGTAGCAACGAACATCTGGACCATGTATCAGTTCGCATAGGATTTGACGGTTTATCTCTCCGTCATCAACCACCAAGATGGTAAGAGCTTGGCGAGATTCATTCTGAACTTCAGTTTCAACTGCATTACTATGTCGCTGATCTGGTTGCGCAGAAGCAGCCATTGGAAGCTGACATTCAAACGAGAAACAAGCGCCGTTGTGCTTTTCACTCTTAACCGTAATTACACCTCCCATCAGATCCGCCAGATCACTACTGATGCTCAGACCTAATCCTGAACCACCGTACTGGCGCGAAGTAGAGCTTTCTGCCTGAGAAAAACGGTCAAAGATCTGGGTCAGTTCTTCTCTGCTTAGTCCGATACCGCTGTCATGCACACTCACGATGAACCATAGAGTGCCTTGCTCTCTTTGCTCAGTATTAAGCGTGACTTTCACAAAGCCAGTTTGAGTAAACTTGATAGCATTGGTGATGAGGTTAGTGACAATCTGCTCGACTCTAAGAGGATCACCAAGACATAACCCTTGAGCTTTGGATTCGTTATCAAAAGAGAAATCGAGTTGTTTTTCCCGAGCTAAATGAGCGAACTGTTGAACGCTGGACTCGACAAGATCTGGTAAAGAAAAGAGCACCCTCTCTAACTCAAACTTGCCAGACTCAATACGTGAAAAGTCGAGAATGTCGTTTAAAAGTCGCAACATTCCGCGGCTAGAGTGATGGATTCGGTCAACATAGGTTTGTTGCTTACTCGTGAGTGGGCTATTTGATAACAAATGGCATAGGCCAAAAACGACATTCATTGGATTACGAATTTCATGGCTCATTTGGGCCAGAAACTTCGACTTCGCATCGGTCGCTAGCTCTGCTTCTTGCTTTGCCACTTGCAACTCTTGCGTTCGGGCCAACACTCGCTCTTCAAGTTTTTCGTTCACTTCAATGAGCTGTTGTTTCATCACTTGCCGTTTCAGCACGCTCTCTTTCATTACCGCAAGCACTAACTTCATCTGGCGAACTAAACGACCTAGCTCATCATCACGTTCAGCCGCATTACCCTTTATGTCATCAGGCGAAGGTAAAACCGGGTTGATGGACTCCCAATCTTTGGTGAGTCTTTGAATAGGTGCCGAGAGCGTGGAATAGAAATAATAGAAAGCGATGGCAGCGATAATTCCGTTTCGCAAAACACCAAGGAAGAAAGTCGAGATCGCACGATTTAAAAAACTTTCCGCGCGGACATGAGGATGTGCCGTTACTTTGAGAATCCCCAGTCGACGTTCGGGCTCTTCACTTAAAAATAGATCAAGTGAGTAACTCTGCTCTCCGCCAAGCAACGATTCGGAAATAAAGCTCTTTTCGTCTGGGGTCAACTCGACAAAATCGCTAACCAGAGGCTCCGAGAAACCATCGGCACCAAGATCAGCGATGATTTCAACACTCAATATGGCTTTATCGAGAAAGAGGCCATACGCAATCTGACCTGCCAGATCGGGATCCACATGGAATGCCGCTTTTGCAGCGGGGTGTTGCACGGCGGTCAACTTATGTTGAATCTCAACGTCAAACGCAGCCAATTCTTGCTTAATGTCATACCAAAGCTGCCAACCACTAAACAAAATTCCTGTCACAAAAGTCATCAGCACAATAAAGCTCGCTTGCCTAAAGGCAATTTTATTACTGACTAACGACATCAATCGACTTTTCAAACCATCATCCTTGATTGTTTTACAAGCTAAGTTAACTTAAATGCATACGCGTGTTAAATCTTTAACATAATAATAACTATTACATCGACAATTTGAGAGAATGACTTTGCTTCGAACACGGATGTCTCGCAATAATCCCATCAAAACGAGCTTTATACGTAGCTTAATCACCTTAGCGATTTTCAGCTTTCCAGCACTGGCGAGTGAGCATTTAAGCGCTGTAGCCAGCGAGTGGCCTCCTTACGCCCTCACTAAGACAAAACCTTACAGCGGCATTGATATGGATCTGACACACATTATTGGTCAGCGCTTGGGGCAAAAAATTGAGCTCAAACGATGTTCATTTAAACGCTGTTTAGCCGAAACCGAAGTCGGCTCGGTCGATATCATCAGTGGCATTGCTCGAAATAAGGAGCGAGAGCAATACCTCACCTACACCGATACCCCATACTCTCACGTTGAAGTGGCCTTTCTTGTTCGTAAAGGCGAAGCATCACTGGTTCAAAACTATGAAGATCTTTATAAGTTCAAGGTTGGGACTGTCGTAAAGTCTGAATACTTTGAACCCTTTAACAGTGACCCTAAAATTAACCGATACCAAGTCAGTGAAGAGGCGATTTTGCTCCACATGCTGGCCAACAAACGTATCGATGTGATTATTGGCACCAACCCGAACATCGACTACCAGACGCTTAAGCTTGGTTACAGTGACAAATTTGAAACCGTGGAATACAACACCGGAGTCTCCGTCCCGATCTATTATGCGATCTCTAAAAAGTCCCCTCATACCAGCAAAATCGGGCAGATTGATCAGATCATAAAAGAGCTGATCGCTGATGGACAAATGGAACGGATTCACAGCAAATACAAATAGGAATTACTGAGACATTATTTGTTTTTGACCCAGATTAATAAAAGGTTAACTAGTCGAACATCAAATGTATGAAACCCGTAAACTGCGTGCCTGATTTATGATGCAGTGAAAGAGACATACAGTGACACGTGATCAATTTGAGTTATTAGCACCCGGTGGAGACTTAGATTCAATCAAAGCCGCCATTGCAGCTGGTGCAGATGCTATCTATTGCGGCCTAGATAGATTCAATGCCCGCAACCGAGCAACCAACCTTACCTTAGATAACTTAAATGGCGTGTTAGCGATCGCGCATCAGCACAATTGCAAAATCTTCCTTACCTTAAATGTGTTGATTCTAGAAAGTGAAATCCCTGCGATTGTTCGCCTACTGAGCCAGCTAAATACCACCGCCATTGATGGCGTGATCGTTCAAGACCTTGGCTTGGCGTACATCCTAAAACACCACTTTCCTGATTTGGATGTTCATTCCTCTACTCAGCTCAATACGCACAACGAAGGTCAGATCCTGTTTCTCAACCAACTGACCGCCAGCCGCGTTAATCTCTCTCGTGAGCTGAATATTGATGAAATCAAACACCTTGCTCAGTTTGGTAAGCAACATGATGTGTTAATGGAAGTGTTCGTTCACGGCTCTTACTGCATTGGTTTTTCGGGCATTTGCTACATCAGTTCGGCTCGTAATGGCGCCTCGGGTAACCGTGGCCGCTGCAGCCAGCCTTGCCGTGAACAATACGAAACCACCAAAACGGGCAACAACTACCCGCTCAACATGAAAGACAATTCGGCGTTTGGCGATCTCGAAGCGTTAGTCGATGCAGGCGTATACTCATTGAAAGTCGAAGGCCGAATCAAGAAATCTCACTACGTCTACACCGTGGTGGATAACTGGCGTAAGCAAATAGATCGCTTCTGCGATGGCGTGGAATTATCACGTGACACAACAGAGCTTTATACCGTGTTTAACCGTGACTTCTCTAATGCGTTCCTAAAAGGCGACTTTGGCAAAGCGATGTACATCGACAACCCTCGCGATCATGCCGTTAAGCACTTCTCTGAGGTGTACCAATGCAGCAGCACCGAACAAGTGCAGCAGGTTAAGAAGAAGCTTTATGATGACAAGACGGCCATCATTGAGACCGTGGCGGAAAAAACCAGCGCAATGGAGCTAATCCAAGCTACAGAGAATAGCGCAAGCCTCAAAGGGGCGATTGATGTTCCTCAGCTAAAAGCATTACCAGAAGCAAAGCCTGTCGAGACACCAAAGCTATCTGTACTGGTTTCGTCAAACGATGACCTAAGTTTGCTTAGCGATTCAGAAGTGAACTTCTATTATCAGCTCCCGATGGGTTTAGCGGCAGAGTGCGACAACTTGATTGAACTGTTCAGTGCCAACCCAAGCCTGATGCCATGGTTCCCTGCAATTTTGATTGGCGATGACTTTGTCGCCGCTAAGCGCTTTTTACAAGCGGTTAGGCCAAAGCAATTGGTGACCAACAATTTGGGTGTCGGCTTTCTAGCCAAAGAACTTAACCTTGCTTGGGTTGCAGGACCACAAATGAACATCACCAACTCTTATGCTCTTGCTTGCCTTGAAGAAGAGTTCGCCTGTGCGGGGGCGTTTATTTCCAACGAGCTCAACATGAAGCAGATGCGCCATATTAAGCGCAGTGACAATATGCAGCTGTTCTACAGCATTTATCACCCGAATACGCTGCTGACGAGCCGCCAATGTTTGTTCCAACAAACAGAAGGTTGCCGCAAGATTAAAGTCAATAAGGGCTGTTTGAAGCGCTGTGAGAAACGCACCTCAATCATCAACTTGAAAGACAACCCTTATGTGATCCAAAAACATAAAGGTAGTCACAACGCGATTTACAGCGAGCACAATGTGCTTAACCTAGAAGTGCTTGCGCAACTGCCGAACCTATTCACTGACATTTTGATCGACTTGCGAGACATTCAGACTGAGACGCAAGTGAGCATAGAGAAATCAGATCTGATTCAGGCATTCTTAACCCTGCTTGATAACCACAAAGAAGAGATTAGTCAGTCACTGCATTCAGTAATTCAACCAACGACCAATGCCCAATATACGAAAGGGCTCTAAGGCAGAGCGCATCCACAAAAAAGGCCGCGAATTCGCGGCCTTTTCGTTGTCGTTATACTGTTAAACAGTGCGCTGATTTTCAAATTGCTCGATGGTCATGCCGTAATACAGTTTGTCATCAAACTCTTCGGCAAGCTTGTAGTAACCCTCTTGGCGACCTTCTTGAACAAAGCCGCATTTCTCAAGCGTTTTGTATGAACCCACATTAGAGCCATAGCAGTCTGCACTGACCTTGTGAGCGTTAAGTTGGGTAAAACTTAGCTCAGTCATCATTTGGCAAGCGCGGGTTGCAATGCCTTTCCCCCAAGCACAAACTGGCAACTGATAACCAATTTCGTAGTTACCCGCCAAAAAAGCCACTGATGTAATGCCGCACATCCCCATGTATTTACCTTGCAGGTCACGAATGACAAAGGTAGGACTTTCGGGCCAAATTCCCTCTTGGATCGCCTGTTGAGTATTGTCGATAATCGGATCAAAGAAGCCTTTAAACATACTGTTGTCAGCGGGTGCAAAGTATAAGTACTGATTCACATCATCGTCATTGAGCATCTCGATAATCTCTTGTAGATCTGATGCTTGAATCAGTTGGATATTCAACGAGTCGTTAAATGAAATGACGTCGCCTTGTTGTAATTTTTGATATGACATGTGTTACCTCGTTATCTGTTAACTATCATAACGAGGGACCTACGATAAGGATTGTATTTTTGCGACAACATCCACTTCAATGCAATTTAAAGAGCGAAACAAGCAACTATTCAAAGTCACCGTAGACATCAATCGTCAGATCACGACTTTTAAGATATTTACTGGGGGTGGTTCTAAGCTGCTGCTTAAGGGTACGAATCAGGTGTGATTGATCACTAAATCCAAACTGCTGTGAAAATGCCGTCCAATCGACCTCACTGTTTTGCTGGTAAAGCGCCAAAATCATCTGTTCTAGACGACTCATTTGTTGATATTGCTTAATACTCAAGCCCACGATTTGTTTGAAGCTTCGCTCTAGTGTCCTTCTCGAACACAGACATAGTCGGGCCAGCTCTTCGACATCAAGCAACGGACGATGGACATCGACAGCCTGCTTATCCATTGCTGCAAGCACAGTTTGAGTCAAACGATACGGCTTAGTGGTGCAAGGTTTAAGGCCTAAATCATCAAAATGATTCCTTATCGCCAAGAGCAGAGCTTGCTTAGATGTGTCATGCCATAGGCTTTCCTGAAAGGCAGAGTCAAATAGCGGAGAAAGCCAATCAAACCAACCACATTGATTAGCAGGCGTGTCTAAGCCTGAGTTAAGGATATAAAGCCCGTCTGGTCGAAATGTAATCCCAATGCGCTTTATTGGTGGTGTATCTTCTAGTAGCAGTAAGTGTTCACTTGCTGTTAGCAGGTGGCTACCAGACCCAGATAATCGCCCCACTCCACTTTCATATTGATAGGGCTGCTCTGGCGGGGTAATAAGAAGGTGTCCTCTTGGGTTAGGAATGAGATGCGGCTTAGGGTCAATCACCTCGCCATCTTCTACTTCCAGATACCACACCTGATGGATAAGCCACTCATATCCCGATATAGATTGCTTCCACGCTATCATCGCTTCCTCAATTGAGCGCCACCAAATCTATGGGTAATACTACACCATCTCACTGGCTTATCCACGAGACGCTTTCTGCTCAACAATCTCATCTTTTTACGCCCAGGTTTTAAACTCTGCCTCAATCGGTTAGCCTGAGATGATAATTCAGGGAATAGAGAGAACATAAATGGGTGTAGACTATAAAAAGCGGTTGATTCCGGTCATCCGTTACCTCGAACAAAACTACAATCAACCTCTCAACCTACCCGAAGTGGCTGCATTAGCGAACCTTTCTCCCTATCACTTTCATCGCACATTTAAAGCGGTGCAAGGAGAAACACTGGCCGACTTCATTCGCCGTTTACGGCTCGCAGCTGCAGCCGATGAATTATTCAAAACCAAGCAACCCGTCCTCAACATTGCATTAGAGTTTGGTTTTTCTTCTTCTCAGAGTTTAGCCAAGGCGTTCAAACAACATTACGGTGTTACACCGACCGCTTTTCGTGATTGCAAAAACTATCAAGAGTTTTCAACGCTGGCACAAAACAGCAAGATTGGACACACCTTGCGCAAGATTGGAAACGAAAGCGAGATGACAACTCCATATACTGGCTCGGAACCAACGACATGGAGAAAGACAATGGAAATGCAACAATTTGACGCAACTAAACTCGCCTACGTCAGAGTCACAGGCCCTTATGGTGAAGGTTATGAAGAACCTTCAAACCGTTTGTATCAATGGGCTGGAATGAAAAACTTAGCGGGTAATACCTGCATCTTTATCTATCACGATAACCCAGAAGTCACACCGAATGACAAATGTCGCACCGATATCTGTTTGATGGTCCCAGCTGATACACAAGTGCCAAGTGGGATTGAACTGCAAGATTTTCCTGGTGGGCAATATGCGGTTATGCGTCAAAACATCACCGAGCATAACCAATATGCCAAAGCGTGGGATGATTTGATGAGCAAGGTGATTGAAACTGGTGTTGAAAACGATGATCGCCCATGCTTCGAGCTTTATCACAGCTACGATCCGCAAACTCAGCACGCCGATGTAAGCTTTTGTACTGCGATTAAGTAACAGAAAGCCTGCGAATCTAATTGAATGGATTCGCAGGCCTCTAGCTATAAGCGATATTCTTTGAGCTCGCCTTTGTCTGTGATGGTCGCGTTGGCGAGCTTATTGCCGTAGATATCCTTAAAGCCAATATCAATCGAGTTACTCGCGTGGACAATTTTAGTGATCAGGATATCGCCAACATCATTGTTCAAGGTGAGGTAGTAATGCACATTGCGGCTGCAAGGGATTACTTTTTCTTTAAAAGTTTTGCTGATGTAGTACGTTGATTCACTGTTGAGTTCCACCCCATGCTTTTTGACGATATCAACTAAGCTGGTGACGATGCTGCCGACTTTCTTTAACTCGTTCGATAAAATCATAACAACTCCCGTTCAGTTACTGGTATTCAAGCTAACGAGAGAGTTACTTCTGAAAAAGTAATTTAAAATTGCATTTTTACTCGGAATTCCCGAAGTATAAGTCACCAAATGAGGAAAAGTGTAATAATTTCAACCAGTAACATAATGTAAAAAACTGCTTCAAATCATCATTTATGGGTAGAGGCTTTTTCCTAAGACGTTCATTAGTTTGATCTCAATCAAGAGTTTTACTTATTAACCGAAGCGAAATAAATGCCTGATTTGGCTGTTTTTTTAGAGACTAATGACAAAGAAGAGAGAATAACCTGGTCGATATTGAAATAATCATCGCATTCACTAGCGACCTTGTTGAGTGTGACTGTGCGTCTGCGTATTCTCTTAACGAATGCTTTTTACGCCGCAACCATTAATAACGAGTTGAGTGAGAAAGTCCGCCGCTTGTTTGTAGTCAACATCATCCAACTTGTCCTTTTGCATCACATTACCGATCTGCCAGCCAAAGTCGGCGTAGGTTTGCGTCGCCGCCCAAATCGTGAACATTAAGTGGTGAGGCGGCACATCGTTCATTAAACCTTGCTGCGACCAAGTCGAGAACTTCTCGATGATCATCTGTGACTGCTTAAACAGCTCATCGGCAATGTCTTGCGGCAGTACTTTTGCCCCTGACATCACTTCATTAGCAAATACTTTAGACGCATAAGGGTGTTCTTGAGAGATGCGCAGTTTGGCTTGAATGTATTGGCTGAGCGCTTCAACGGGATCAGGAAGTTCTTCTATCGGGCGAGAGGCTTCAAGCAGAGGCTGAGTCACGGTTTTTAATACCGCATAGTAGAGCTTGTCTTTAGTGCTGAAGTAATAAAAGACGTTGGCTTTGGCAATATCAGCTGCTTTGGCTATATCTACAACTTTTGTTGCCGCATAACCATGAAGCGCAAACTGTTCGCTCGCGACTTCTATGATTAACTGCTGATTTTTCTGCCGAATGCGTGTCATTTGATTTCCTTATCATTCATACACAATCCCAGTGTAAACATTATGTTATGGATGACAAGTACGAACGCCCACTCTTGCTGATTGCTTACCATTCTATTGTCTTCAACCGAGAGGCGGGCGCATTTTCAAGGGTAGAAAAGCCATAACGCAAGCCAAAAATTACAGTATCGCAAACCATAAATAAGTTAATTGTTATTGATATTAGTTATCATTTGAAATAGCATCTTCCGTTAATATTTTGCTACAAATTCGTTGCACTTACTCCTGACGTTTCCGAGGCTACGCAGCCTTTCGATCAGCAGCAACTTCCTTAATATTAATGGAATACAATAATGAATAGACTCAAACAATTTTCTTCGCTTTTACTCGCCACACTTCTGTCCTTTAACGCCCTCGCTCAAGAGCAACGAGCTGTCGAAGATGAAAAGGGCACGTTCACGATCTCAGGCACACCGACTCGAGTGGTTGCGCTGGAATACTCCTTTGTCGATGCTCTGGCTTCTGTAGGAGTTTCACCGGTCGGCGTTGCCGATGACAAAGACGTTAACCGTATTCTTCAAAGCATTCGCGATCAAATCTCACCTTGGACATCGGTAGGCATGCGTCCTCAACCAAGTTTGGAAATCATCGCTCAGCTCAAGCCTGATTTGATCATTGCCGATGTACAACGTCACTCGCCAGCTTATGATGATCTGCAAAAAATTGCTCCGACACTGATCCTAAAAAGCCGTGGTGAAAACTATGAAGAGAACCTAGAAGCGGCACTGAAAATTGGCGTGGTTCTTAATAAAGAAGCGGAAATGAAGCAGCGAATTGAGCAACACAAAACGCTGATGGCCGAATACAAAACCAAGTTTTCGAGCCAACAAACCATGCAGTTTGCGGTTGTGACGCAAAAAGGCATGTGGATGCACGGCCCAGAGTCATACGCAGGTAGCGTACTAACAAGTCTTGGTATTCAAAGCCCAATGCCACAAGAGACCGAAAAAGCTTACGTTGAAGTGAGCCTAGAGCAGCTACTTAGAGTGAACCCTGACTGGTTGCTACTGGGTCCATACAGCGATGAAACCATCGCAGACACATGGAAAAACAACCCGCTGTTTAATCTATTAAACTCTCAGAAGCACCAACAGATCATTAAGGTTTCTCCTCAAGTTTGGTCACTTAACCGTGGCATGAATGCCGCTGAAGAAATCGCGCAAAATCTAGATACCATTCTTAATAAATCATGATCTCCAACACACTCTTTCCCCAGCGGCGCATGCTGCTGGGGTGCTTTGCTGCTGCCTTCCTACTGCTCGCTGGCGCAATCTCATCAATGGTTAGCTACTCCTCTTTTGAACTTTCTGTTGCTCACCTCATCGACTATCTGTTTCACTTTGATAACTCAAGCATGGAGCAGCAAATCCTAGCCACCTTAAGAACACCGAGAGTGCTTATCTCTATGTTGATAGGGGTCAACTTGGCCATTGCGGGGCTGTTGATGCAAGGGCTAACAGCCAACCCATTAGCATCACCGAGTATTTTAGGTATTAACGCGGGTGCTTCATGCTTTATCGCTGTCACGTCAATGAATTTGGCGTTCTTACCAGAGGTGCCAATAGCGATCAGTGCGTTACTCGGCGGAACGCTAAGCGGCCTTTTAGTCCTATCGCTTGGTGGCTTTTTCGCGGCGAAATCCCACCCAATCAAACTCGTTCTGGCTGGTATCGCCGTCAATGCATTACTGGTTGGGGTTACTCGAAGCGCTCTGATTCTAGCCGACGATATGGCTTATAGCGTATTAACTTGGCTGGCGGGTTCGGTATCGAATGTCACTTGGCAAGATTGGCATGCGTTCTGGCCTGTCAGCTTAATCGGACTTGTGATGACGCTTGCGCTTGCTCGTAATCTGAACTTACTTGCTCTCGGCGATGATATTGCCATTGGTCTAGGAGTGAACCTTTCAGCCACTCGGCTCATCAGTTGCGTTGCCATTCTTCTACTGGCAACCTCCAGTATTGCCGTTGCGGGTCCGATCGCCTTTGTTGGTCTACTGGTTCCGCATATTGCGCGTAAATTGGTAGGCAGTAATCATTTCATTTTAATTCCAACGTCAGCGCTCATCGGTGCAAGCTTACTGCTTTGGTCTGACGTTATTTCAAGAATGGTCGCCTTCCCCGCAGAAACCCCTGTTGGCGTCATTACCGCGCTGATTGGCTCTCCTTTCTTTATTGCCCTTGCCGTCAGGAGCAAAATGTCATGATTCAGATAAAAGTCTTAATGTTGGTTGGCACCTTGTTGATTTGTGCCATTGGCAGTCTTTTTATTGGCGGAACACCGCTAGAGCCCAGTGCAGTGATCCATACGCTATGGAACGGTGGCGATCTTAACTTTATCGTTAATGAATATCGTCTACCTCGCTTTCTACTGGCGATTGGCGTGGGTGCGGGGCTTGGTATCTCAGGCTCGCTGATTCAGGGTGTACTGCGTAATCCACTCGCTTCACCTGATTTAATGGGCATCAGCGCGGGTACAGGATTTGCCGCTACATTGCTGTTGGTTTACGTCCCTGATGCATCCCTGCCGCTACTGGCAAGTGTGGCGATTTCGGGTGGTATTGGTGCCGCCATTATGATTTTGGCCATTGCCTATAAGTACAACCCAACTCCTGCCAGATTAGCGCTCATTGGTATTGCCATTAGCGCGTTCATCTCAAGCGGCATCGATTTTTTACTGATTGTTCATCCGGTCGAAATCAATACCGCTATGGTATGGCTAACAGGCAGTTTATGGGGGCGAAACTGGTCTCAGATGCCGCTTATTTGGGTCAGCTTAGCTTGCTTGATTCCTTGCGCGATGTATCTTGCGTGGCGACTCGATCTAATGGGGTTAGGTGAAGAAGCGGCAACCACCGTCGGTGCGCAACCCGAACGCACACGTTTCATTGCGCTTATTTTGTCTGTCTTACTGGCGAGTGTCAGTGTCGCCGTGTGTGGCACCATCAGTTTCGTTGGTTTGCTGTCGCCTCATTTAGCTCGACTTCTGTTTGGTCATAACCACAAGCTTTTATTGCCAATGTCTGGGGTAATCGGCGCATTGCTTGTTGTCACGGCGGATACCCTTGCGCGTGGTATCGATCCACCGTTAGAGCTGCCAGCGGGTGTTCTCACCTCACTGATTGGCGCCCCTTATTTCATCTTCTTACTTCAGCGTTACCAAGGTTGGAAATAATGATTACCACTCATCAACTGTCTGTCTCTTATGGAAAAGAGACCATCATTCAAAACTTAGACCTTGAGATCCCTGAAGGAAAAATAACGGCTTTGATCGGCCCAAATGGCAGTGGAAAATCAACTCTGCTCAAAACCCTTTGCCGAATCAATAAAGGGTTTGGCGGTGAGTTATCCGTGCTTGGTAAGCCGATTACAAGCTATGCAGACAAAGAACTCGCGAAATACATTTCACTGCTTCCTCAGGTTCTAACCACACCTGAAGACATTACTGTTCGACGCCTAGTCGAATACGGTCGCTCTCCTTATTTGTCTTACTGGGGAAAGCTTTCTCTAGAAGATCATCAAAAAGTCGATCGGGCGATTGAAGAAACGCACATTCAAGATTTGGTTGATAAAAAAGTCGACGCTTTATCCGGCGGCCAACGTCAACGAGTTTGGATAGCGATGGTATTAGCGCAAGATACTCCGATCGTCATGCTTGATGAGCCTACCACCTACCTGGATCTATCCCATCAAGTTGAGTTAATGAAGTTAATCCAGAAACTCAATGCCAGTGGCAAAACCATCATCGTTGTCCTACACGACTTGAACCAAGCTTGTCGCTACTGTGATCACTTGGTGGTTTTGAAATCGGGTGAGGTCGTCACTTCTGGTTCACCGGAAGAGGTGTTTACAGAATCGTTATTACGTGATGTTTTTGACTTAGAGGCGGTGGTCATGCCCGATCCAGTCTCTAACAAGCCAATGTGTATTAATCTTTAACGCCCCACAACAAAAAATGGCCACATCACGTGGCCATTCTCCCAACCATAACACCTAGTTACTCGAACACCACTTCGCCTCTAACAATCGTCATCCATACTTCTGTCGATTTAATCGCTTCTGGAGGTAAGGTCGTGATGTCTTGCGATAACACTGCAAAATCGGCCGATTTACCGACCTCGATAGAGCCCGTTATATCATCGATTCCTAAGCTTTTCGCAGCGTTAATGGTGTAAGCATCCAGTGCTGCTGACGCATTAGGTAAACCAGTATTACCCATGATAAGGCTGTTACCAATGCCGATTAACGGATTGATATCGTGAACGTTCCAATCACTGCTTAAGGTGACGTTAGCCCCTGAATCGAACAAGGCTTTTAAGTTCATTAATGCCCGAGTTCGCTTGGCACCTAAGAAGGCTTCCGCCCACTGGTGTTCATGGTAAGCAACGTAATCAGAGCCGACTTGAAAATCCGCAGTCACATCAAGCTTGGCAAAGCGAGGTAAATCTTTGGAGTTCACCAGCTCGACGTGCGTTAAGGTGTAGTCTTTCTTGCTACCTTGCGCGCGAACAGACTCGACCGCATTCAGCGACTCTCTAATCGCTCCATCACCAATCGCATGAATGTGAGCGCCATAACCTATCTTATCAAGCTCTTGTAGCCACTCTGACATCGCTTGAGGCTCAATATAGTTAATGCCGTAGGGCTCGTCTGGAATATAGGTAAACAGATACGGGGCGAGTACCTTGGCGGTGCCGTTAATTAAGATGCCATCGCTGTACATTTTGACCTGATCCACCAGCAATAACTGTGAATGGTTATCGGAATGAATCGATTTTAGGTAGGTTAACTGAGCGGGCATGGGTTCTGTCGGATAGATCCAAGGCCGTAACGAGACTCGTGCGGTGAGATCACCACTTTCTTCGGCTTTCTGCCACACTTCATACCAACCTCGTTTCCAATACAGTCGACCGTCACCGATGGTTGTGATGCCATAAGTTCTCGCTTGCTCCAAGCCTTGCATTAACCCCTGATAGCTCTGCTCAAATTGGTTACGTAAGCTGTTCCAAGCCAGCTCAATAACAAGATCACCCGCATTATCGAGCAAGATCCCTAGCAACTCACCCGTTTCCTCGTCTTTTAAGATCTTACCTCCTTGTGGATCGGGGGACTGTCTGGTGATACCCGCTTGCCTTAACGCCGCAGAATTGACCCACATCGAATGAGACGTTTGCTCCATAAAGATCACAGGCTGCTCAGGAAAGATGGCATCAATCACCTGTAATGGCGTGCTGCCCTCTTCATCGGCCAGTAAGGACTCAATCGAGAAACCGTAACCCATGATCCACTCGCCTCGTGGAGTCTGCTGTCGACACGCTTTTAGGTAAGACACTTGACCTCGCAAACCTTCATCAAGGCTGAGCTCGCACTGAGACCCGGCATCAGAAGCGGCCTCAAAGACATGGTTGTGGTTATCAATAAAACCGGGGGAAACAAAGCCGCCTTGCAGGTCAACAAGATGAGTAGACTCGTCCATGACCTTATCCATCTCTTCGCTGTTGCCAACCAACAAAATTGTGCCATCAGCGACAGCGACAGAGTTGGCGCTTGGATGTCCGTGTATGACTCCATTGGTGAGAATCATATCTGCCGTTTGCGCAGACAACGCACCAGAACTTGCCACTAAACTTAGCACTACCGCTAACGTACGTTCCATTGTTTCATTCCTTTATCAGAAGACGAGTTCCAACAATTAGCCAAAGTATAGATCCGAAATACTGCTGGGTAAGTTCTGTACTAAACTCAACGATAATCATCTGTTTTTCCTTAGAGCGGGGGCACTATGCCACAGAAGCGGTTGGAATCGAACTATCGACCCTT
This sequence comes from Vibrio aquaticus, assembly GCF_003970385.1. Taxonomy (GTDB): domain Bacteria; phylum Pseudomonadota; class Gammaproteobacteria; order Enterobacterales; family Vibrionaceae; genus Vibrio; species Vibrio aquaticus. The sequence continues at coordinate 825,972 of NZ_RXZH01000001.1, forward strand.
GAAGCTAAACGTTCGAGCAACAGTTCCATATTTTTCGACGTTTGCCTTGCTGTACTCTCTAGCGTTATCAGCCGATGAAATCCAGCAAAGTGACTTAGTTAACCGCTTCGCTAAGCATTTCTCATCGTCCACTTTGTCCTTAGAGCAGCGCAAAGAAGAACTCCTGTGGTTTCAAACTGCCGCCAAGCCCTACCGTGGCGTCAAAATTAACGTCGTTTCAGAAGACATCCCTACTCACAGATACGAATCACTTGAGCTGGCGAGAATGTTCACTCAATTAACGGGCATACAGGTTATTCATGAAGTGGTGGGCGAAGACGATCTGGTTAAACGATTAGAATTGCACATGCAAACGGACATCAGCATCTATGATGGCTATGTCAATGACACAGACTTTATCGGTACCCATATTAGGAGCCAGAAAGTCATCCCTATCTCTGAATTTATCAGTGACCAATGGCACGAAATCACCCTGCCCAGCTTAGATATTGATGATTTCATTGGGCTTGAATTCGCCAAGGATGAGCAAGGCGTTGTTTACCAATTGCCCGACCAACAATTTGCCAATTTATATTGGTATCGACACGACTGGTTTAATCGCCCCGAATTACAAACCAAGTTCAAAGACAAGTATGGCTACCCTCTCGCCGTTCCACAAAACTGGCAGGCTTATCAAGATATTGCCCACTTCTTTACCTACGATGTCAAAGAGATTGATGGTGAGCGAATTTGGGGGCACTTTGACTATGGTAAGTACGAGCCGTCTTTGGGCTGGCGTATCTCAGACTCCTGGTTAAGTCTCGCAGGTGTCAATGATATTGGCCTACCCAGTGGCTCACCGGTTGGAGACTGGGGGATCCGCGCCGACGAATGTGTTCCCGTCGGGGCCAGTGTCAGTCGCGGTGGGGCTCTTAATAGTCCTGCGGCAATTTACGCTTTAGAAAAGTACAAGTTTTGGCTCAATGAATACGCGCCTCCTGAGTCCAAAACACTCACTTTTCGCACCACAGCGGATTGGCTCGCACAAGGAAAAGTCGCGCAACAGATTTTTTGGTACAGCGCCTTTATCCCGACACTACTGAGGCCAGAATCTAAAGTTACCGATGAGAATGGTAATCCACTATGGCGATTAGCCCCCTCACCACGTGGTCAGTACTGGCAACCGGGTATGAAGTCCGGCTATCAAGATGCAGGCTCTTGGACGTTTCTCCATTCAACGCCACCGAAGCAGCGTGAAGCCGCATGGCTATATGCTCAATTCACAGTATCGAAAACCGTCAGCTTCGATAAGTTGCTTAATGGTTTTACCCCGATTAGACACTCAGATGTTCATTCCGATGCTTTTACGCTGCTAAAACCTAAACTGGGTGGATTAGTCGAGTTTTACCAAAGTCCGGCCAAGCATGTTTGGACTCCTTCCGGCGTTAACATTCCAGATTACTCAACCATGGCTTCGATGTGGTGGCAGCATATTGGCGACTACCTCTATAGCGACATCACTGCCGCTCAAATGCTCAATCAGTTAGCCAATAAGTTTGATCAGCACCTCGCCGTACTTGCTAATGACGATTCACTGCGTTGCCGACCAAAACTCAATAACCAACAATCGCCAGACTATTGGCTCACTCAACCCGGCTCACCTTGGCCACAACGCTTAAAAGAGCCGCAAGGTAAGACTCTCCCCTTTTCTGATGTGTACAAAGTATGGAATGCATTAGAAGATTAATCGTGCTGTCGGGGCTCTTAAGTGCTGTCAGCCATGCCGAAGAGATTCGGCTTATCACCTTTTACTCCCCCCCTTTGGTCAATCATGAGGCCAGCGCAAATAACGGCGATACTTACCATATGGTCACACAAATGTTCGAACGCGCTGGCGTTGGGTTTGTCATCAATCATTCTCCTGAAGCAAGGGCAATGAAGTCAGCACGACGAGTAGAGAACGTCTGCTCTTTCCCTGTCGCTCGTTCGCAGTTGGTTGAAGCCAACTTTAATTGGGTCGGTCCAATTGCTATCAGCCAGTATGCGCTCTACCAAAAACAGCCCAATCAACCACAGCTACTCTCTCTGCAAGATGCCTCCCCATTGAAGATTGTCGCTTATGAAGGCTATCGCATTGCCAAGCAGCTAAAAGAACAAGGTTTTAATATCGTAATGACGGAAGAGATCGATGATGGATTGCAGATGCTGCGCCGTGACGGCATTGATTTATGGCTTTCTGATACCCGAACAGCGCAGGCGCTATCAGAAGATTTAGGCATTACGGTCGCCAATCAACCGTTTATTTTTCTCACTGATATTAAGTATCTTGCCTGCAATAAAGAGATCCCACCGAGTAAAATTGCCAAACTGCAGCAACAAATCAACAGTATGATCAAAGCCGGAGAGTTGGTACTCATCCCTCGCGATAACTAGTGGGTACATTCGCCAAGATCACACAAAAGACACTGCATAAGCCCAATCTCTGCCTCTTGCCCATAAAAAAACGGCCGCTATTTAGCGGCCGTTTACAGTGTAAAATAGGAAATTATTTGAACGTCATCGCCAGGGCAGCCGCGACATTGCGTGATGTCATCTCAACATTAAATGCCGCTTCTTTCAGTGCGGTTGGTAAGTCAGTTGCCCCAAGCACCACACTATAGACAGCATCTAAGCCGTGGTCATGCACCACTCGGCAATCTTGCGCGGTACTTCCGGCAATGCCAATCACAGGAAGGTTATAAAGCTTAGCCGTTCTGGCTACACCAATCGGCGTCTTACCATGAATGGTTTGACTATCAATGCGCCCTTCACCGGTGATAACTAAGTCGGCATCTTTAACTACTTCCGCCAGATTCACTGCATCCATCACGATGTTAATCCCCGGACGAAGCGTGGCATCAAACAAGCCTAGTAGCGCTGCACCAAGGCCTCCTGCCGCTCCTGCACCCGCTTGGTTGAGCACTTCTTTACCATTAGTTTGGCGAATCACCTCAGCATAGTGGGCAAGGTTGGCATCTAGCTGCTCGATCATCTCTGGCGTTGCGCCTTTTTGTGGACCGAACACATGTGAAGCGCCTTTCGGGCCACACAATGGGTTATCGACATCACACGCGACTTCTAGCTGAATGCTCGCTAGACGAGGATTTAAGTTTGATAAATCAATCGTCGCGAGGTCTGCTAACGCACCGCCACCGAAAGGCAGATCGTTACCTTGTGAATCGAGTAGTTTCGCTCCCAGTGCTTGCGCCATGCCGACACCACCGTCGTTGGTCGAGCTGCCACCAATGCCAACAATGATATGGCTAACGCCTTTATCTAACGCCGCTTTGACCAACTCTCCCGTACCAAAAGTAGTGGTGAGTAGTGGGTTACGTTGATCGGGTTCAACCAAATGCAAACCTGACGCCGCTGCCATTTCAATGACTGCTGTTGAACCATCACCGAGCAAACCGTAAAAACCTTCAACGGATTGACCAAGCGGACCTGTTACCGCAACCGAAACGATCTCTCCTCCGGTTGCGTCAACTAAAGATTGCACTGTGCCTTCGCCTCCATCCGCCATTGGCAATTTAATGTACTCTGCGTCTGGCATGATTTCTTTAAAACCACTTTCAATCGCAGTAGCCACTTCCATAGCGGTTAAACTTTCTTTGTAAGAATCAGGAGCGATAACTACTTTCATATAAGTTTCCTATTTGGCTTGCTATAGAAGAACAAGACTTAGAATGTAAACCAATGCCATCGCAGTCACGCCTTGAACCAGCGTTGCCATGGTTTGAGCTCGGTAAGCCAAGCCCACAGACATACGGCTGAACTGCGACACTACCCAGAAGAAGCTGTCATTTGCGTGTGATACCGTCATTGCACCAGCACCGATCGCCATTACCGTTAGCACTCGACCCATTTCAGAGTCTAGGCCTAGCTGAGCTAGCATTGGCGCAACCAGTGCCGATGTTGTTACCAAGGCTACTGTTGAAGAACCTTGCGCTGATTTCAGTGCAGCGGCAACGATGAATGGCATAAAGATACCCACGCCTAATGCTGATAATGTGGTGCCTAGGTATTCACCTAGCGGCGTTGCTTTTAGTACCGCACCAAATGCGCCACCCGCACCTGTGATGAGTAGAATTGGCGCTGCCGCAGTAATACCTTGGCTAATGCGCTCGCCGAACTCTTCCACCTTGTTGTCACTTTTCAGTAGGCGAACCGATAGGAACAAACCAATGATCAATGCCGTCAGCGGTTGACCAAGGAACGACAACACATCAAACAATGCACCATCACCGAGCGGTAAGCTTGGGAACTTAGCAATAGAACCTAGACAGATAAGCAAAATAGGAACAAAAATTGGGGCAAATGCTTGGCCTGCTGTTGGCAGTTCACCGTAAGAGGCTTTCAACGCTTTCCAATCTTGCTTCACTTCTTCAACGTGATCGTCATTATCTGGCTCTACGTCTTTAAAGCGGTTTGCCCACAACATACCGGCAAGCGCCGCCGTTGCTGCAACGAAGATACCAACACCAATCACTAAGCCAAGGTTCGACTCTAGACCTAGATTACCCGCCGCCGCAATTGGACCCGGCGTTGGTGGAACAAAGGTGTGCGTTGCGTATAGACCCGTTGCCAAAGCAACACTCATTGCCACGCTCGATGTTTTTAAGCGGTTCGCTAGTGACTCTTTTAACGAGTTCAAAATAACGAAGCCAGAGTCACAAAATACCGGTACCGATACGATGTAGCCGATGATACTCATGGTTAGCGTTGGGAATCGCTCGCCCAGCACTTTAATCACCGTGTCTGCCATGGTAATCGCTGCGCCACTTTTCTCTAGGATGACACCAATGATGGTGCCTAGAACAATCACTAAGCCGATGTAACCTAAGATTCCGCCAAAACCTGATGCGATGGTTTTCGCAATGCTGTCAGCAGGTAGACCGTAAGCAAAGGCCGCTAAAAAGGCTGCGACAATCAGTGCGAGAAAAGGGTGCAGTTTGAATTTGGTGGTTGCGAGGACGATAAAGGCTATCACCCCCAACAATATTAAGATAAGACTCATGATAACTCCGTTTATAATAGTATTCGTGCGAACGGTTGGCCGATGCCTTACGTTCAGAGTGCCTGTAGGGACGGTGTTATTATTCAGCGAAGTGTGCGCCATTCCTTTATGCAAAATGACAAATCTATCAACCTTAATACGCTATAAAATTGTCACCTTGCACAAACCAATGCGTTTACTCAGTGACATTTAATAGCTAAATATAACTGCACCTTATGATCTAAACTACTGATTTTTAAATTAGTTATCTCTTCTATCTTTTCTATTCGGTAACGAAGCGTATTTCGGTGAATATGTAGCACCGCACAAGTTTGAGCCAGATCGCAGTCCTGATCAAAAAATACTCGCAGTGTTTTAGCTAATACGCCTTTATCGTCCTTTTGTTGCAATAAACCCAATGGTTCTAGTAACTGAGCACGTCGCCACTGGTCTTGTTTTAAACCGCCGACCAGGACAGCCAATTTATGTTCCTGATAAAACAGAATGGCTTGCTTATTGTTGTCTGATCCAGCCATGGTGGCTTTGGCGGTTTCATACGAACGGGCAAGACCATCCACACCGGGAAAATATTGGCCCATCGCGATCTTAATAGAAAAGTCGGTTTCTTGAGCAATGCGCCTAAGCAGCTTTTTGACTCGTGTTTTTTCTTCTTCTAGATTCCACTTATCATTAACCACCGTCACCGGCTTTAACACCACGACTTCGTTATTCGACACCGACACAATACCGACAATGTTGTCTCGTTCTGGGTATTCCAGTAAGTGCACCAACTTTTGCAGGTGCTCTTGAGTTAATGGCTGCCCTTGCTTGGGTATCACTTTGACCGTTGCGGCGATTCTTGGCTGAGATAAATTCAAATCCAAACGCTCAGCAATCGACAACAACTGGTTTTCACTTAAGGTGGAACCTTGAATCAATTGCAGTAACAGCTCTTCACGATGACGTTTATTCCACTGAATCTGGGCCATTAAGGCTTCTTGTTCGATGATCAGTTCAGCGGCCATCTTGACCAGTTCACCATAGCTTCTTACTTCATCTGGCTGACCGGATATCCCCACCACACCTATCACGTTATCTTGATAAACAACGGGTAAGTTGATGCCTTCTTTCACACCGATCAGTGTGCTGGCCACCGTCTGATTGATTTCGACAATGCGGTTATCGTGTATTGCCAGCAGCGCGCCTTCATGGGTGCGATGCAAACGGGATGGATCACTCGAACCAATTATGATTCCGTTTTCATCCATCACGTTGACAGGAAACTGGATAATTTTCGTTGCTCGCTCAACAATTTGGCGGGCAATCAGGGTGTTTAACTGCATCTCTTTTGCCTTGTGATAATGGCCTATCGGCACACCCAAATAACATATCACAAGCTAAGTGACGTTGGCTGAACAGCGATTTCGCTCAGGTCACATAGAAAGAAAAAATCCCGAAGTAAGCTCGCAAGGTGCCTGCTAAGACGGAGACCGAGGATGCTCCTACCTATTGTCTTACAACGGGAACGCGTATTAAAAGGAGACAAAAACCTACGCGATTTAAGTTATATCAGCCAAGCTAAACTCCCCACATGAGGTAAGCCGAGCTGATACAGTGCATAGGGGTGGCAAGGGAGAGGAATCCTATTCACCCCAAACGGAAACGAACTCATTCCATCAAGGCGTACTAATCACGAATTGAGTGATTCGCACGTTTTTCAATCGCTTTGATAAGCGCGGAATGATCCCAGTTAGAACCGCCTTGCGCCGCACACTCTTCAAACAGCTCTTGCGCCGTCTGTGTGTTTGGCAGATCAATCTCTAGTTCACGAGCGCCTGTCAGGGCTAGGTCTAAATCTTTCTGGTGTAGTGAAATTCTAAAGCCAGGATCAAACGTACCTTCAATCATACGCTCACCGTGTACTTCCAAAATCTTCGAGCTGGCAAAGCCACCTAACAGAGCTTGACGAACGCGAGCCGGATCAGCACCTGCTTTCGACGCAAACACGAGCGCTTCCGACACCGCTTCAATGTTAAGTGCCACGATGATCTGGTTAGCGACTTTACACGTTTGGCCTGCGCCATTTTCACCAACAAGTGTGATGTTTTTACCCATCGCTTCAAACAGAGGACGAGCTGTGTCGAATGCTTCTTGAGCACCACCAACCATGATGCTCAGTGCCGCATTGATCGCACCGACTTCACCGCCAGATACCGGCGCATCTAGGTATTGCGCACCACTTTCATTAACGCGAGACGCAATCGCTTTGGTTGCCATTGGCGAGATAGAACTCATGTCGATAACCAGTTTGCCTTGTGCACCACCTGACGTTAGGCCCGCTTCTACACCGTTATCACCAAACAGAACATCTTCGACTTGTGGTGTGTTTGGTACCATCAGAATGATGACATCTGCCGCTTCAGTCGCCGCTTGAGCAGAATTAACCACCTGAGCGCCCGCAGCTACAAGGTCATTTGGTGCAGGGTTGAAGTGGTCAGATAGAACCAAGTCATGGCCTGCTTTTTGTAGATTAGCCGCCATTGGACGACCCATGATACCTGTACCGATAAATGCAATTTTCATAATATGTTCTCCGTAACGTTTGCCCACCCAATCGATGGGCATTCACCGCATTAGCGGTATAGGTTGAGCCAATCTAGGCCTTCAGTTGTGGTGGTTTTCGGCTTGTATTCACAGCCCACCCAGCCCTGATAACCAAGGTCATCTAAATGCTTTAGTACAAACGGATAGTTGATTTCGCCTGTGCCTGGCTCATGGCGACCTGGGTTGTCTGCCAATTGCACGTGAGCAATTTGGTCGATATTAGCCGTCATGGTCGGGGTAAGATCCCCTTCCATGATTTGCATGTGATAGATGTCGTATTGAATAGACAAGTTATCGCTGCCAACTTCTTTGATGACCGCTTTCGCTTGCTCGGTTGTATTGAGGAAGAAGCCAGGAATATCACGGGTGTTAATGGCTTCGATCACCAATCGAATACCCGCTTCTTTCAACGCTTGCGCCGCATAGCGAAGGTTAATCACAAAGGTGGCATATGCATCAATGTCGCTCACCCCTTGTGGAACGATCCCTGCGAGGCAGTTGATTTGGGTATTACCCAATACTTTGGCGTAGGCGATTGCCTTTGCCACACCAGACTGGAATTCTTCGACTCGGCTTGGGTCAACGGCGATACCGCGGTCGCCCCCTTCCCAGTCACCGGCCGGTAGGTTGAATAACACTTGGGTAAGTTGGTTTTCATCCAGTTTCTCCTTAATCTGCTCGGCTTCAAGCGCATAAGGGAACAGGTATTCGACCCCTTGAAATCCTGCTTTTGCGGCTGCTTCAAAACGGTCTTCAAATTCCAGCTCGGTAAATAACATGGATAGATTTGCTGCAAACTTTGCCATTGCTATGTCCTTATACTTGCTATTAATCTCGGTGAATCAGTGCGGTTGGTGCGTCGTCAACGCTTTCTGCGAGTGATTCAAACTCGTTGATCGCATCAATTTCTACGCCCATAGCGATGTTTGTTACACGCTCAAGAATCACTTCTACAACCACTGGAACTTTGTGCTTGTTCATCAGCTCTTTCGCTTGTACAAACGCCTCTTGCATCTGCTCTGGGTCCGTCACTCGGATCGCTTTACAACCTAAGCCTTCCACTACCGTTACGTGGTCAACACCATAACCATTCAGCTCAGGCGCATTTTGGTTTTCAAACGCCAGCTGAACACAGTAATCGATGTCAAATTGACGCTGCGCTTGGCGAATTAGACCTAGGTAAGAGTTGTTCACCAATACGTGGATGTAAGGCAAGTTGAACTGAGCACCTACTGCCAATTCTTCAATCATGAACTGGAAGTCGTAGTCACCTGAAATCGCTACGATGTCACGATTTGGATCCGCGGCACGTACACCCAATGCAGCTGGTGTTGTCCAACCTAGTGGACCTGCTTGACCACAGTTGATCCAGTGGCGAGGTTTGTATACGTGCAGGAACTGGGCGGCAGCGATTTGTGATAGGCCAATGGTGCTCACGTAGCAGGTGTCTCGGCCGAACGCTTTGTTCATCTCTTCGTAAACACGCATTGGTTTGATTGGTGCATCGGTATAGTGCGTTTTACGTAGCATGGTTGCTTTACGCTGCTGACATTCGCCTACCCACGCGCTGCGGTTTGGCAGTTTGCCGGCATCTCGCCATTCACGCGCTACTTCAACCAATAGCTCTAGTGCGGATTTCGCATCCGACACGATGCCGAGATCTGGACAGAACACACGACCAATTTGCGTTGGCTCGATATCTACGTGAACAAACTTACGTCCTTTGGTGTACACATCCAGAGAACCGGTATGACGGTTGGCCCAGCGGTTACCGATGCCAAATACAAAGTCAGACTCCAGCATGGTTGCGTTACCATAGCGATGCGCGGTTTGCAGACCGACCATACCTGCCATCAGCTCATGATCATCGGCGATTGAGCCCCACCCCATCAATGTTGGGATTACAGGTACACCAGTGATCTCAGCAAACTGCTGTAGGAGCTCTTCAGCACCCGCGTTAATCACACCACCGCCAGAAACGATCAGCGGATTGGCCGAATCACACATCATCTCCATCGCTTTCTCAACCTGAGCACGAGTCGCTTTTGGTTGATAAGCCTCTAGTGGTTCATAAGTATCGATATCGAACTCAATTTCCGTTAGCTGAACATCCAGCGGAAGGTCGATAAGCACTGGTCCAGGTCGGCCAGAGCGCATTAAGTGAAACGCTTGTTGGAATGCGCGTGGCACCTGCGCTGGTTCTAGCACTGTCGTTGCCCACTTAGTCACAGGTTTAGCAATAGATTCAATGTCTACTGCTTGGAAGTCTTCTTTATGTAGACGCGCTCTTGGCGCCTGACCGGTAATACATAAAATAGGTATTGAGTCAGCCGAAGCCGAGTACAAACCTGTGATCATATCGGTACCCGCCGGACCTGATGTGCCGATACACACACCGATATTGCTTTGATTGGTTCGGGTGTAACCTTCTGCCATATGAGAAGCGCCTTCAACGTGACGCGCTAATACATGATCAATACCACCCAGCTTTTTCATCGCTGCGTACATAGGGTTGATGGCTGCGCCAGGGACGCCGAAGGCAATGTCCACACCTTCCTTTTTCAACACTTCTACCGCTGCCTCTATTGCCTTCATCTTTGCCATGCGAACCTCCATTTCGATTGTATACAATTCAAAGATACTTTGTGTACTATGAATCATATTTCGATTTTGGCAACCCCCATTTGCAACATTTTTCCAACATAGAGCAATAGCTCGAAGCGATCACTAACCCCGAAATGCCTAGAAATCATTACTTTATATAAAATATCTTCACGTAAAAATAATTTCACTCAGAGACAAATGAAAAATAATTGTTAAATACCCTTTGATTGTTTACATAATTTGAAATATAAGTACTTCTGAAAGGTAGATTTTGTACACAAAATCATTCGCTATTGTTTAAAGGAGACAAACAATGAGTCTGAACGATGTAGCAGAAAAAGCGGAAACCGCTTGTCTGCGCGTAATTGGTAATACGGATAACCCAGAGTACCAAGCCATCCTATCTAATGAGGCACTTTCTTTTCTTTCCAAATTGGTTGAAAAGTTTACGCCTCGCCGAGATGCCCTACTACAAGCCCGTGAAGAACAACAAAAACGCTACGATGCGGGTGAGTTACCTAACTTTAGAACGGATACCCAGTCCATCCGCGACAATAAGAGTTGGAAAGTGGCCACGCCACCGCCTGAGTTGCTTGATCGTCGCGTCGAAATCACTGGCCCCATTGAACGAAAGATGGTGATCAATGCACTGAACTCTGGCGCAAAAGTGTTCATGTGTTGCTTCGAGGACGCGTCGTCACCAACTTGGGAGAACATGGTTGAAGGACAGATCAACCTACGTGATGCCAACGCACGAACCATCAGTTATCACGATCAAGCAAAAAACAAACACTATCAGCTCAGTGATGACCCAGCGTTATTGATTGCCCGTCCGCGAGGCCTGCACCTGCCGGAGCAATCTATTCAATACGCAGATAAGCCAATCCCAGGCTGTCTGATGGACTTCGCGCTGTACTTCTATCACAACTACTTAACTCGCGCTGAGCAGGGGTTAGGTGTGTACTACTACATTCCAAAACTAGAGAGCATGGAAGAGTCCCAGTGGTGGGATGATGTGTTCTCGTTTACGGAAGATTATTTCGGGGTTCAACGCGGTACAGTTCGCGCGACGGTGCTGATCGAAACCTTGCCAGCCGTATTCCAAATGGATGAAATGCTTTACGCCATGCGTGATCATATTGTGGCGATGAACTGTGGTCGATGGGACTACATCTTTAGCTACATTAAAACGCTGAAAAACCACGCTGATCGTATCTTGCCAGATCGACACGTTGTCGGCATGGATAAAGCCTTCCTCAATGCCTACAGCCAATTACTGATTCGTACCTGCCACCAGCGAGGCGCGTTAGCAATGGGCGGTATGTCGGCGTTTATTCCGGCCAAAGATCCCGCTGAAATGGAGCGCGTGACCGCCAAAGTGATCGAAGATAAAGAGCGAGAGTCTCGCAACGGTCACGATGGTACTTGGGTTGCGCACCCTGCTTTGGTTGATCTGGCGATGTCCGTGTTTGAAAAGAACCTAGACGGTAAGCCAAACCAGCTGGATTTCGTGAGTCCATCTCACGATATTGGCGCAGACATTCTGCTTCAACCTTGTGAAGGCAGTCGCGATGAAGCTGGCGTGCGTAAGAATATCCGCATTGCCCTTTACTACATTGAAGCGTGGATTCAAGGCTACGGCTGTGTGCCAATCTACGGCTTGATGGAAGATGCTGCAACCGCAGAGATCTCTCGTGCCAATATCTGGCAGTGGATTCGCCATAGTGTCCAACTCGACGACGGACAAACCTTTACCAAAGAGCTCTTCCACACTTGGTTGTATCAAGAGCTCGATACGATTAAACAGGAAGTGGGTGATGCTCGTTATGCAGCAGGCCGCTTTGAACAAACCGCTGACCTTTTCTTCGAGCTGTCTACCGCAGAAGAGTTCGCCACCTTCCTGACCTTACCAAGCTATCAGCTTCTGCAAGAGGCTGGTTAATCTCTGGCTCACAATCGTGTGAGAGAGATTGAAGACTATAGGAGATAACATGGGAAGTTTAACTCTAGAACAAGCGCTAAGTGTCATTGACGGCACGTTTCAGGCCGGTTCGCAAACCAAAAGTGCACCGCTGACTGTCGCAGTATTAGACAGTGGTGGCAAACTGATCTCTCTCCAAAGGCAAGATGGCTCAAGCATGATGCGACCAGACATCGCCATTGCCAAAGCTTGGGGAGCACTCGCTCTCGGCTGTTCGTCGCGTAAATTAGCTCAAGATGCTGATAACCGGCCGGCCTTCATCTCTGCGGTTAATGTTTTGGCTCACGGTAATATGGTTCCCGTCCCTGGCGGCCTATTGATCCGAGATTCACATAAAAACATTCTCGGAGCCGTTGGCGTCAGCGGTGATTTGTCTGATATTGACGAAAGCTGCGCACTGGGTGGGATCGATCATGCACAGCTCTATTGCGATGAGTCGCTCTCTTAGTTACTTCCCGATATCTGCTACACAAACAAAAACGCCCTCATCCAAATGAGGGCGTTATTTTCTCAAAACTGTTAATTACTCGTACTGAGTCAACCAACCTTTGGTCAAGGTATTCATCTGCTTTTTCTGGTTAGTGTTTAAACCTTTCACCAACTTGGCTTGCACAGCTGCGTGCTCTTCAATGATTTTATCGATAAGCACAAACCCATCTTGAGTCAGCTCAACCGTCACACTACGGCGGTCTTCTTTGCTGTGCTCACGGCCAATCAGACCTTTCTTCTCAAGTTTGTCCAATCGATTGGTCATTGCACCTGAGGTCAACATCATTGAATCAATCAACTCTGATGGGGTTAAACGGAAAGGCTGACCGCTGCGGCGCAGGGTTGCCAATACATCAAACTCCCCCAACTTAAGGTCGTAACGCTTATGTAACTGAGCGACTTCCGTTTCCATATATTTGGCGATACGCATCAGCCGGCCCATGATCGCCATTGGCTCTGTATCTAACTCTGGCTTTTCCTTAGCCCACTGCTCAACTACTCTATCAATAGCGTCCATGAAAATTTGTCTCCACTAACCATGAATAGCCATCTGAACTCAATCAGATTGGTATATAAAATGCTGTTTTGAGTATCTTAACATGAAGATACTTTACAAACATCGATTTTAAGCGTACATTCATCACAAAAGTATCTTAACGTAAAGATAGTTATTATGAATATATTACTTGCAATGATTCCGGCGTTCTTTTGGGGCACCACGTATGCAGTGACGCAATACACACTCGCAGACTGGCCACCTCTGCTGCTGGGCGCAATTCGAGCGCTGCCAGCCGGACTTCTGTTGCTCGCATTTAAGCCAACCTTACCAAAAAAAGGCGAATGGCAGATCTTGTTCAGCCTAGGACTGATTAACATTGCGACCTTCTTTGGCTTGATCTTTGTGATGGCGCTGACACTGCCTTCTGCCATTTCAGGTGTGGGTATGATCTCGGTGCCTGTGTTTGCAATGATGTACAACTGGCTGATCAACAAAAATAAACCGAGCCTAATTCAAGGGGTGAGCGGAGCTGCCTTGATTGCTCTGGCGTGGATGCTGTTTGACCCGAGTTCAATTAGCCTTAATCCGATTGGTCTAGGTGCGATGCTGGCAGCCATCATGTGTATCGTAGTGGGTAGCTCGATCACCAAGTCTTTGGGTAATCGCATGCATTGGTGGACGGTGTTGACTTGGCAGCTGATTTTGGGTGGCGTGATTCTCTCAATCGCGGCTGGTGTGCAAGCGATCAAAGAACCAAGCACTTATGCGTCAGTCATTGAGCATTTCTCGATGACCAATTTAAGCGGCCTACTTTGGGTAGTTGGGTTAAACACAGCATTAGGTTACGGCATGTATGTGTGGTTGCTGCAACGTATGTCAGTGGTGGACTTCACCTTTGGTGGCATTGCCAACCCAATCGCAGGCATTGTGACAGGTTTAGTATTACTTGGGGAATCATTCACCCCATTCCAGTACAGCCTGATGATCGGTATGATTGTCATGTCATTGCTGCCACAAGCTATTTTGGCGATTCGACAGAATAGACCTTCACCGGTCGAGTGTCAGCAACACTAATAGAACACGCCGCACCATTGAGTGCGGCTTTTTTACATCGAGCTTAAAACTTGTATCTCATACCCATGTTCACTGACGAGATCACACCCGTATCCGTATCGACGACTTCATAGGTAGTTTGTGCCGAGATATGTTGAGTAAAATCATAGCCAAGACCTAATCCCCACACCATGCTTGAATCACTGTTTGACGAAGCGACTGAGATTGAGTTTGCGCCAATATTGGTTGCTGTCGTCGAGTCAATGCTGAAACTATGTAAGCCTGCTTTGGCGTAGATGTTGAACTGCTCGCCAATATAGAATTTAGGCAAAATATTAATACCCATCGATGTCATATCCAGCTGAGAAGCAATATTAAGACCGTTTGGATCAATCGTGCCACTCACGCCACCAAGGTCTTTATATTCGAACTCTGCCCCCAGCACAAAGAAGCTGCCAAACGCGAAATCATAGCCCGCGTTCACAGCGTAACCATTGCGCGTCTCTTTCTTTTCAAAAGAAGCAAAGTCCTCATAAAGGCTTGAGTAACCCATTTTTGAGTAGGCTGCACCAACATAGAAGCCGTTGTGCGCAAGAGCCGCGCCCGATAGCGTTGATGCAATGATGGATAATGTAATGATTGATTTTTTCATACTGCTTTTTCTCTTGGTCATATTGTTTAACGGTGCTCGGCGCGGCACTTGATCTGCAGAGAAATATATCATTATAAAAACTAGGGCATTGTAAGAGGGTGTAAGCAAGGTAAGTTGCGTAAGTGCCCTCCTTTCATTGTTGCAGCATAGCAACACTTATTTGATTAAATTGCTATATATCAACTAACCCCATTTCCTTAATATACCCCCATCGCAACAGACCAGCTTGGTTAGAGAGTTGCTTCTTAATGAATATTTGGAGAGTCAAAATGAAAAAGTTAGTTGTTATTACAGGTGCAAGTTCTGGTATTGGTGAAGCAATTGCTCGTCGTATGAGCGCAGCAGGTCACCCTCTGCTTCTTTTGGCTCGCCGTGTTGAGCGCCTTGAAGCACTAGACCTACCAAACACGCTATGTGAAAAAGTAGACGTAACAGACAAAGCCTCTTTTGAAGCAGCGATTGCGAAAGCTGAAGCGGTATACGGTGAAACTGACTGCATCGTGAATAACGCAGGTATGATGCTACTCAGCGAGCTTGCTGACCAAGATGCAGCAGAGTGGAAAACCATGTTCGATGTAAACGTAATTGGCCTAATGAACGGCATGCAAGCGGTTCTTGCCCCAATGAAGGCACGTCAATCAGGCACCATCATCAACGTAAGCTCGGTTGCGGGACGCAAAACTTTCCCGAACCACGCGGCTTACTGTGGGACTAAATTTGCGGTTCACGCAATTTCTGAAAACGTTCGTGAAGAAGTCGCAGAGTCAAACGTTCGTGTAACGACTATTGCCCCTGGAGCAGTAGAAACCGAGCTTCTTTCTCACACAACTTCTGATGAGATCAAAGCGGGTTACGAAGATTGGAAAGAGAGCATGGAAGGCGTATTGGTCGCTGATGACATCGCTCGCACTGTAGAGTTTGCTTACCAACAACCTCAAGGCGTTTGTATCCGTGAGATTGTGGTTGCAGCGACTCGTCAACAGCCATAATCAAACCAAGCATTTGACTTTAAATAGCCTCGCACTGCGGGGCTATTTTCGTTTTCTATCATAAAAGTGAAACAGCGGTTCGATAGTGACTCAGATGAGAGACAAAGAGTAATGACCCGAGGTGAGGAAATTTTATACAGCGCAACTTTGCTACTCTTAATCGACTAAACCCTTTCAGAGGTGCGCTGTGTTACAGACTTATTTTACCAACACCAAACTTTTGCTCACCGAATTTGTGAAGTATTACTTTGCTGCCGTTCTCGTTATTGGTTTGAAAGGGGAGCTGTTTAACATCGCCTTAAGGGTTTGGTCAGATAATCAAATGTCTTTCTATGGTGATGGGCTATGGCAAATAACTTTAGTACTGGCCTTTTTCATTACGTGCTGCGTTTTATTCAATAAATATTGTCCTGATTAGAATCTCTATTACACTGGCTTAATGACTCGGCATGGGTTACCTGCGGCCACTACGTTAGCTGGCACATCTTTGGTTACCACGCTGCCGGCCCCAATCACACTATTATCGCCAATGGTGACACCTGGACAAACAATCACACCACCACCTAACCAGACATTGTTACCAATGGTGATTGGAGTACCAAACTCTACCCCTTCTTCCACTCGGCCTTTTACATCGAGTGGGTGGCCTGCGGTATAAATCTGCACATTTGGGGCAAAGAGTACGTTATCACCGATATGCACTTCAGCCACATCAAGGACAACGCAATTGAAGTTGGCGTAAAAGTTTTTCCCGACCTTGATGTTTGAGCCGTAATCACAACGAAATGGCGGTTCTAAATAGGCATCCTTTGCACTCGGTATAAGCTCATCGATGGCACTACGCCACTCTTGAGTATCTGGAATACTGTTATTGAGCTGTTGTAACGTCTTGCGACAGTGAATACGCTCGCTATACAGCTGCTTATCCCAAGCGTCATAAGGCTCACCCGCGAGCATCTTCTCTTTTTCAGTTCTCATCTCTGTTACCAAAAATATTGAGTATTTGGGGTCGAATATCGCATATCAACCTCAGTTTGTGACCGCCTAAAATTACTAAATTATTATCCCGTGTTGTCCATCACTTTTTGCACAGTTCAATCGTAAATAGAGGGTTATTAGTAATTACTTACCTCTATGACTAACGCTGTTTTTATTATGACTGCATTGCATTTTCTAGCAGTAGCTCATAAAAACATTTGGCAGCAGGACCGGTTTTAGCGCCTTTCGGCAAAGTAATATGCAGAGGTACTTGATACTTGCCATTTTGCTCTACCTTTAACACCGCCAACTGACCATGGTTCCTTTGTTCGATAATATGCTCAGGAAGGCGACAAAAACCAACGCCTTGCTCAACTGCGCGAAACGCATGGTCAAAGTTGTCGACGGTTATGCGTTGATTTGCTTTTAACCAACCGACGTTTTGTTCACGGCTGTCTAAGCTGCTTGCGCCAAGGTCTCGCACCACAATCTGACTGAGCGTAGCAAAATCAGCCATGCAAACACTGCTTTGCTTCGCAAGTGGGTGCTTACTTGAAACAACGGGCACCATACTCGTCATCGCAAACGCCTGTGCTGGGTAGTTGGTCACTGGTAACGTAATGATCGCAATGTCGGCTTGTTCGTCAGTGACCATCTCGATGGTTTTGCTGAGTGAGGTTTCAACCACTTGAATGGACGTAATGCTGTTGCCTTGTAGATATTGCGCCATCGGTTGATACAGCAGGCTCGGATTACATAAGTGATCCATCGCAACGGTGATCTCCGATTCCACACCGGCAGAGATTTGCTTACTCAGATCCTCTAGCTCTCTGGCTTGATCGAGCATACTGCTCGCGCGGCGAAGTAAAGACTTACCATGCTCAGTGACAACGGCTCGCCTACCCTTCACTTCCACCAGCTTGACCCCTAGCTGCTCTTCCAGCTTTTTAATTGCGTAGATGAGTGTGGTATGGCTTTTATTCAGTGCAGCCGCTGCCGCTTGAATACTCCCCGCGTTGTCGACCTCTTGTAGCGTCAGCCATTGCTCTAGCGTACTTTTCAATCTCATCGCCAAACCTGTCAGTTTTTTAGACATATATACGCAATATTATGAACTTTTTTGTTCAATTCATACAGGCAATAATCTCTCCATCGAACAGCAATAAGCGTTCACGACGAACAACGGAGAAGATGAAATGAAACTACTACAAGTCGATTTTGAATATCACGGTCCTATGGGTGAAGAGATGTCTAGCGCACTCGTTGAGCTGGCTGAATCCATCAACCACGAGCCCGGTTTAGTGTGGAAAATTTGGACTGAAAGCGAGTCAGAAAAATTAGGCGGTGGTATCTACCTATTTGAAGATGAAGTGAGGGCAAAAAACTATCTAGAGATGCACGCCGCTAGACTCAAAGCGATGGGTGTACCTGAAGTAAGGGGCATTATCTTCGATGTAAACCAACCACTGACGGCAATCAACCAAGGTCCAATTGGACGTTAAGGAGCGACCATGACCAACAAAGCTTTTTTCACATTGCATGGCAGTATCTACACCGTGTTTGCCTTTGCACTGTTTTTCATTCCGAGCTTGATGTGGCCAATATACGGCGTAGAAATTAATGATCAGTACGCTTACTTCTTGTCTCAGCATACCAGCATCTTTCTCGGTGGTATTGCTGCCGTCAGCTTGCTACTGCGCAACATTGAACACAAAGAAACGCTAGTGCAACTGCTTAAAGCACTACTGGTCACAAACTTACTGGGTGTAGTCATCACTGGATACGCAGGCCTGATCGGGATTTTCGTCGGTTTAGGCTGGAGCGATCCTGCGTTCTTTGCTCTGTTGACCTTGCTTAGCTATCGTCAGCTTAAGCAACAATGATGTTTTGCGCTTCCTCTTTGAAGCGCAAAATCCCCCCTCGCCTTTCTCGGGTAACCTAAGTAGAATGCGCTCTCTTTTTCATCTTATGAGTAGAGATAGGCAGACGGTTTGCACACACTAGAACAACTTAACAATGGTGAGCTTCAAGGCATTCAACGACTGAAGCTTTCACAGCAGTTAACAGAGCTTCCACGCGAGATTCTAACTTTAGCCGATTCGTTAGAGATATTAGATTTGTCAGATAACCTGCTGACGGACCTTCCAGAATGGCTCAGTGAATTGCCAAAGCTTAAGATAGTGTTTGCTTCCAACAACCGCTTTACTCGTTTACCATTGGTTCTAGGCCGCTGTCGTGCATTGGAAATGGTCGGTTTTAAAAGTAACCAGATTGTTCGCGTTGCAGAAGAGTCATTGCCCGAGCAACTTCGCTGGCTGATTTTAACCGATAACCAAATGGAAACGCTGCCAGAGTCATTAGGTCATCGTCCACGCTTACAAAAGCTTGCTTTAGCCGGTAACAAGATCAAAGCTCTGCCGAAAAGCTTCGCTAATCTGGTTAACCTTGAGCTTGTGCGTTTATCGGCTAACCAGCTAGAAGTCTTCCCTGAGGTACTGCTTGAGCTACCTAAACTGGCGTGGATGGCCTTTTCCGGTAACCCTTTCTGTGAGCGTTTAACACACACCAGTTCGGTACCGACGGTGTCGTCTGATAGCTACCAGCTGAACCAAGTATTAGGTCAAGGCGCGTCAGGGGTGATCTCTCATGCAAACTGGACCAACAGTGACTTTGACTTCCCTACCGAAATAGCGGTTAAAGTTTTTAAAGGTGAGGTGACCAGCGATGGCTATCCACAAGACGAGCTACAAGCGTGTCTTCAAACAGGCCATCATACCAATCTGGTGAAGTCGATCGGTCAAGTTAATGAGCAGGACTACTTAGCATTGATTATGGAGTTAATCCCTAACGACTACTTTAATCTAGGCCTACCACCAACACTGGAAACCTGCACACGCGATGTGTTTAAACCGGAGTTTACTTTGCCTGTAAAACAGATTGAAAAGATCGTCGATCAAATGATGGATGTGTTTGATCACCTTCATAACAACAAGGTGTGCCACGGTGATCTATACGCTCACAATGTGTTGATCAATGATCAAGGTGAAATGATTTTTGGAGACTTTGGCGCCGCTTCTGTTTATGGCTACCTAAACGAAACACAACAACGAGGCGTGCGTAAAGTTGAAGCGAGAGCCCTGAGCCACTTTATTGATGATCTGCTGTCTGTTTGCAGACCCATTGAACAGCAGACAGCCGCTTACAAAGCCTTACGCAATTTAGCGCTCATGACGCGCTAAGTTCGATAGAAAACGGATATTGCGTAAGACCCATGCAATATCCGTTTCGTGTCTGGATTACCGACCACCAGCAAGTTCGATAAACGTTCCGGTCACGTAAGAAGCTTCATCCGATAACAGCCACGCTATCGACTCTGCCACTTCCTCTGGTGTTCCACCTCGTTGTAGCGGTAAGGAAGGAGCAAGGCGAGCAACCCGATCTGGCTCTCCACCATCGGCATGCATTTCCGTATAAATGCATCCAGGTCTCACACCGTTTACGCGAATCCCTTGCTCGGCCAACTCTAAAGACAACCCTTTGGTAATTGAATCCATCGCCCCTTTAGAGGCGGCATAATCAATATATTCAAATGGCGCCCCCAAGCGAGATGCCGCTGACGACACATTGACGATCGCGCTCTTAGCGCCCTCTTGACGAATAAATGCCTTACAACATAGAAAGCAGCTCATGACATTCGTATTCATCACAGTTTGAAAGCGCTCTAAGTCGATATCGCACAGTTTTGATTGAGTGAAAAGAATACCAGCATTGTTCACAAGGTGAGTGACGGTGCCGTAACGCTGCTGCACAGCCTCAAACATTGCCTTCACTTGTGTTTCATTGGCCACATCTGCTTGATAAGGGAACGCCTCTCCTCCCGCATCAATAATATCATCCACCACTTGCTGTGCCCGTTCATGATTGGACAGATAGTTCACACAAACTGAATAACCTTTGGATGCCAACAACGTTGATGTTGCAGCCCCTATTCCACGACTTCCGCCGGTGATGATAACGACTTTGTACATTCACATTCCTTAGTAGCGTTTACTCCAAGCCTGCATCAAGCTTTACAGTGTAAAACCGCTCTCTTAAAACAGAAGCTTGTTGGAGTGAAAGAGCGTTTAATTGGCTTCTGTCAGTTTAGTTTGATGCCTTTCTGACAAGGTTAATAACCCCTCAGCAGCTGTCATTGCTTGCTTGACACTTTCCGAGTTCTCGCCCAAACACGCTTCGACTTGCTGGATACTCTCATTCATTGCACTTACCGCCAAGCTTTGCTCTTTCACCGCGTGAACCATATCCTTGTGCTGTGTAATAATATGGCTGATCCCATCAAGTAACGTCTCAATGTCATTGACACTTTTTTGCGAAAGACTGGCGTTTTCTGCCACTTTTCCTAGGCAAAATTTCATCGAATCCAACATCATTTGAGAGTCACGTTGCAAATCGCCAACGAGCTTTTGAATCGAAACAGTCTTACTCGATGTTTGTTGAGCAAGAACACGAACTTCAGCCGCAACCACAGAAAAGCCTCGCCCCCTTTCCCCCGCTCTTGAGGCTTCGATGGCAGCATTCAGGGCGAGTAGATTGGTTCGCTCAGAAACATCTTCAATCAAATGAACAAATTCAGCGATCTGACTAGACGCTCCCTTTAAACTCTCCGCCATATTCACCGCTTGGTTGAGTGCAGTGCTCACTTCGTTCGCTAAGCAAGCCCTCTCTTCTGATGATGCAAGGCTCTGTTGGGCAATACCGACCCCCTGTTCAGCATATTGTTCCGCTGCTATTCCTCGCTCAACAACCTGCAAAGAATTGGTCGCAAGTTTTATACTGCGTGATGTGAGGGCTTTTATTTGCCGATGTTGATTCTGCACACTCTCTTCATGAAAAGAGAGAACAGCCATTAATTCAACCGCTGAAGAAGAGATTTCGTTACTTCTTCCCTTTAGTTCCATGACAAAGCGCTCTACTGAGTTCGCCGCTTTGTTTGCTCCCGAGATAACATAACCAAACTCATTGCTGCCTTCATAGTCACCCTCTGTGACTAAAAAACCTTTCAACATAGTGCCAATAAGTGAACTCAGCCCCCAAAGCTTTGCTTTCATATTTCGAGCAATCCATAGAGCGGTAGCGAGCGACACAAGCGCAGCCACCAAAATAGACACAAGTAAAAGCAACCTGACTTGATTCGTACTCCCGAGACTGCCTTCAACGAATTGGGTCTTTTGCACCTCTAACTGTTCAATAAGGTCACTGGCAAGATCCCTAGATAACAGCCCTTCGTCGCTAGATGACTGTTCAGTGTAACTCCTAAGTGCGACTAAAGATTCCTCTAGGCCCACTTTGTACAACTGTGTGTCACGTTGTAGATCTCGTAGCCACCAATCCACTAGCGATCCAGAAACGGCATAGAGAAGAGACAGAATAATGACAGGCGTTACAACCTGAGCTGAAATCGGTAGGTTAGTGAACTTCATGACAACCGCGACTCCCTGGTGAGATTCTCAAGTAACAGCTGAGTTTCACAAGCAATATCCAGTAAGAAGATGTACAGCAAACTCTCTCGTTTAAGAGGTTCTAAGCTGTTGCTCAAGGCGGCTAACTGAGTTCGAAGCTTAGAAAGACTGTCTATTACTTCGATTGGCACGACTCGATGAGCGTATTGAGTACGTATTCTATTAACATGCATCTTGGCGTTGTGTAAATTCCATATTGCCACCACCAACTCATCAGATGAGTCAGTGGTATAGCCATCAAGTAAACACTGCAAAGAAGTACACGCCTCGCAAACTATTGCCCTTGACGTTGAAACTCGTGACCCACATTTAACACAATCACCTTGCGCTTTCCGAGGAGGATGAGGGGCAGTTCTAAGCTGTTTCCTCTCTCTCTCTTGTTCTTCAGCAAGCTTTGTACTCGCTCCTTCTGATCCAGACACACTCATACAAATCGCCTCCATGTAATTATTCACCTCTTTCCAGTAGTAACGACATCCCCGCCAAAGGGTGAATAATTAATACCTAAATTAAAGTTTTCAGTCGGCGTAGGCTTATTGATCAAGTAACCAAAATTCTTTTCTCTTTAGACAAGATCTTTTTTATAAAAAACGTTTAAAATTAACAATGAGGAACACTTTTAAGCACACCATTTTATGAATAAAAAACTCGATCTATTTATCGTTGAAGATGATCCAAAACTTCGCCAAATGCTCGCTGAGTATTTCGCCTCCAATGGCTTTACTGTGACTTGTTTTGAAAACAGTGACGGTGTTGTCAGCGCCGTAATAGCCCAGCAGCCCAACCTGCTCATCTTAGACCTGATGCTCCCCGGTGATGACGGCCTGACAATTTGTAGACAGATTCGCAGTGACTACTCCGGTAAAGTTCTAATGCTTACCGCGAGTGATGATGATTTTGACCATGTCGCTGCTTTAGAAATAGGAGCCGATGATTTTGTCACCAAGCCGATTAAACCTAGAGTCTTACTAGCGCGGCTGCGTATGCTGCTTCGCAGACAGGCGCAGACGAGTGAGAACGAAGGTACGTCAAAAGCCCTAGTCTTTGGCCAGCTCAAACTTAACCCTCAGAGAAAAATATGTGAGCTAGCAGGAAAGGAGGTCACCATGACCGACAGTGAATTTAACCTGTTGTGGATACTGGCTAGCTCTCCCGATGAAGTACTTTCTCGAGAAGCCCTGACGTTTGCACTCCGGGGTATTGAGTATGATGGGCTTGACCGAACCGTTGACAACAAAATCGTTAACTTAAGAAAAAAGATCGGCGACAACTCATCGACCCCCAAACGCATCATCACAGTACGTGGGAAAGGCTACCTGTTTATACCAGATAGCTGGTAACAACCTATAGAATTGAGGTCCTTATGCGTCGAATCTACGTTGAGTCATTTGTTGGCTTGTTTGTACTCTTTGTTCTAAGCATGTATGCGTATAAAGTCATTGTCTTTGAAATGAACCCAAATTATGAGTATATGCTCGCAAGACATGAAGGTGCTGCCCTCCGCGAACTGATCACTGAAATATCCGCAGATCAAGGCCAAGAAAAAGCACTGAGTATGCTAAACCGATATGCCAAACATACCGCGCATACTTTGGCAATAGTCGACTATGTTAACCTTCCTCAGCAAGTGAAAGCATACTTCGACGCCCCCCATGAAGAACACCCCCATACCTATTTTGATCACGAACACCACCTGTGGATGCAAACGGCGGATCATAGTCTTTACTATCACTTACATGATGATGATTCTACAGAGCTGAGACAAGCGATATATCGAGATGACAATCTTGTTTGGGGATTTATCAGCGCAGGCTTTTTTATCTATTCAGGAGGCCTTATTTGGTTTTTAAATCGAAGGGTTCGTAAGCTAGAACGCGCCACGTTAAAGTTTGCTGCGGGAGACTTAACCGCTCGAGCACCTGAAAGAAGTAAGGACCAAGTAGGCACACTCAACAAAAGCTTTAACTATATGGCGAAGAAAATAGCCGACTTAATCACCAGTAACCGCTCACTGACGAATGCGGTCGCCCATGATTTAAGAACTCCAATATTCCGAATTCAATGGCAAGCCGAGATTCTACAAGATGAAACGTTGACCAAAGAGCAGCACAGTAAGATTGTTAGTATTATCGAAGATACAGAAGAAATGGAGGCAATGATCAATGATCTTCTCCATTTCGCCAAATTAGAACAACCGGAAACTCAAGTCCAGAGTGAAGCCTTTAACTTGAATCAGGTGTTGTCTACTGTCTCGAGCACAAGAAATGAAGGCTTAGATATCACCGTAAATACCCTTAAGGACGGCTATGTCATCATTGCAGACAAGGCATTAGTTCAACGCTCAGTCGACAACCTCCTATCGAATGCGAACCGATACGCTAAGTCTTCGATTCAGGTTTCTACCCACTGCTCCAAAGAGAATATCTCAATAATCGTAGAAGATGATGGAGAGGGGATTGATCCAGAGCACTGGCCACAGATTTTCGATGCTTTTTATAGTGCCGACCCTGCACGAAACAAAGCAACATCAGGTTCGGGGTTAGGTCTTGCGATCGTTAAAATGATTGCAGAAAAGCATCAAGGTAGCGTTCAAGTGGGGAGCAGTTCCCTCGGCGGCGCCAAATTTACTCTCACTTTTCCTCGAGTGTCATAAAGCCCTGACATGAATTGACAATTCATCGACAAACCCACGATATTGTCGTTTTTAGGACCCCCTGTGTCCTCAATCAGCGGAACGCCGAATTAAAAATGTCTCCCCCCTTAACAAGTAAAAAGCCCGACTCCGTAGAAAAAAAGATGCCTAGGCGATGAAGTCCGGGGGAGCCTAGGCATCAAACGTAACGTAAGTAAAATGTGCTTGCACATAAGGTAGAGGAAACAAACCTGCATTAAGCCAAGACTACAAGTTCAATATATACTCCCAACCTACTTAACGTTTACGTGGGCTCGGTCAAGCAAACAATGGTTGGCACAGTACCACCGCCCTTGCTTAACACAAGAATGAGGTTAGCAAGAGTGACACCCTTGCCATAATAATTGATGGTTTATTAATGTTAATTCTCCGAATTTTTTGGGAGAGTAATGTCAGTAGCCAAAGTCTTACCAGGCTCTTGCGTCATCGAAATGCCTTCATTCAATTCCAGCACTACTAGCTCAGAAAACTCAGCTCTACCCACCAAGTCTTCCATAAATTGAACATAAATTACTGTTGGAAAAAATTCTTTAGTTTAACCTCCGCACTAGGTTAGAGCGCTAGAGCGAGGCTCCTAACTTTTAGGGCTGGTTCCTAATTTTTCCTCATTCATGAGGGTGTAATACGGAGGGGTAACGGTGAAATCCGGTAGAAAAAAACAGCTAAAAGAGGATGTTTTCACAGCAGCAAAACGCCGTATTTCTTACATTTTTGACCACTTTGATCATCTCTATATTTCTGTTTCTGGGGGAAAAGATTCAGCCGTTTTACTCAATTTGGCTATCCGAGAAGCAGAGATACGGGGACGACTTCCCTTAGATATCTTGATTGTTGACTTTGAAGCTCAATTTGAGCAAACCGCTGCCTTTCTAGAACGTATCGTCTTAACTGGCAAGGTCAACCCTTACTGGATCTGTTTGCCGATCAGCTTAAGAAACTCAGTTTCACAGTTTCAACCTAAATGGGTGTGTTGGGATCCAAAAGAAAAGCATCGTTGGGTGAGGTCACTGCCTAACGTCAAGGGCGTGATCAGTGACGAACAGACGCTGCCATTTTTCGAGCCAGGCGTAGAGTTTGAGGATTTTGTTTGTCAATTTGCCCACTGGTATCAGCAGGCAAAAGGTACACAAATCGCCATTTTAATTGGCATTCGAGCGGATGAGTCACTCAATCGATATAAGACAATAAAAAACATCAAGAAAGCTAAGTTTAACGATCGAGCTTGGACAACCCAGATGCTAGACGATGTCTACATGGCCTACCCCATTTATGATTGGAACACCGAGGATATTTGGATCGCAAACGGTAAGTTTAAGTGGGACTACAACCGAGTATACGATCTTATGCACCAAGCAGGAGTAAAACTCTCCCTCCAAAGGCTCTGTCAGCCGTTTGGAGATGAACAAAGAAAAAGCCTGTGGCTGTACCAGAAATTAGAACCGGATACTTGGCAGAAATTAGTAGAACGAGTGGAAGGGTGTAACTTTGGGGCCAGATACACTAAAGATCAGGGTCGAATACTCGGCTATTACCGTTTCACATTGCCCGATGGACTGACGTATCGTCAGTACAGCAAACTATTACTCAAAACGATGCCCCCAGAGCTTGAGCTGCATTATCGACAACGCATTTTCAAGTTCCTGCAATGGTGGAGAAAAAATGGCCCACCGAGAGGGGTACATCGCATCCCAGACTTTGCAGACTCCAAGCTAGAAACGAAAAAGAAGGTTCCGAGTTGGCGACGGATATGTAGGGTATTGATTAAAAATGATTACTGGTGTCGCGGGTTATCTTTTGGTTATAACCAATCTTCCGCCCGAACCCTTCAACACCTCACGAAGCCTTTCAAAGAAGGAAAAAGTCCTGATGGATAAGACCATTGAAAAAACAAAGCAATTATTTCGTGCGCTCTCTCAATCAACTCAAAGGCGGCCTAAGAAAGCCATATTTGATAACAATGAGACGACTTCCTCCACCGACACTCTTGGCTGGATATCAACCTACAACCAATTAACTGACCTCGTACTCAAACAGTTTCCTCTTCTCCCTCCTATTTGCTCCATCAAGCTACTGCCCCTCAATAAAATCAGCGCCAATGACTACAACCCAAATAAAATGGCAAAGCCAGAAGGTAAGCTACTGTTGCACTCTCTTGAGCAGGATGGGCTGACGCTGCCCATACTTGTCAATCTACAAAGCCACCATGACCTATACACCATCATTGATGGGTTTCACCGTTATGAACTGATAAAGAAGCACTCTCACCTACAAACAGTCAAAGGCTATATCCCCGCGATTGTCCTATCCAAATCCAAAGGCGAAGCCATGTCGTCCTCAATAAGGCACAACATCGCTAGAGGTGTCCACCAAGTCGAATTGACCGCTAATATGGTCATCGCACTCAAGCAAATGAATTGGAGCAATGAAGAAATAGGGAGAGAACTAGGGATGGATAAAGATGAAGTTCTAAGAATGCAGCAAATCACAGGATTAGCCGACGCTTTTAAAGATCAGGACTTTTCAACCGCCTGGGAATAACGCCTCAAATACTGTTTATTATTTACTCATTAATAACATTACATCTCGTATTTCGAACGACTAAATTCTCTTGGCGTTTAACGCTTACCACGTACTCAAATGTACTTACTTAAAACTTGGCGTATTTTATTGCTAGGAGAAATTTCATGAACTTATCCTCTGATACTACTCTAAATCAGACTAAACCTTCATTGTGCAGCGGGGCCAGTATTGTTGCCTGCGTTTGTATTGGTGCAGGAATGCTTGGCCTTCCTACCGCAGGTGCTGGCTCTTGGACGATATGGTCTTCACTGACATTGATTGTGACCATGCTCATTATGACCGCAAGTGGCTGCTTACTGTTAGAAAGCTTTAAGTCTTACCCATTTCGCTCTTCTTTTAGCACCGTGACACGCGATTTGTTGGGCCCGAGAATTGCCACAGTAAACAACTTAGCTGTCTATTTTGTCGGTGCGATTCTACTTTACGCCTACACCACCTCATCGGGGCTGATTATTGAGCAATACACCTCAGTTAATGCCTCGACTGGCTCGATCTTTTTTGTGTTGTTGTTCTCCGCTTTCGTCTGGCACTCAACCCAAGCTGTTAGTAAGATTTCAATCGTGCTGTTACTCTTTATGTCGTTCAGCTTTATCTTCTCAATTCTAGGGCTGCTGACGTCGCTAGACCCAATCAATCTATTTGGCGACTTTCAGATGTCAAACAGCGTCTATGTATTTTCTTTGTTACCCATCGCCCTGACTTCTTTCGGATTTCACCATACTGTTTCTTCTTTAAGGGACTACTATGTGGATGAGTTTCGAGCAGAAAAAGCGATGGTGTTAGGTACTGGGTTAGCGCTGTTCGTCTACTTAATCTGGCAAATCAGCGTTTATGGTAATCTCACTCGCAGCAGCTTCATTGAAGTCAGGGAGCTTGGAGGCAATGTCGATGCATTAATGTCTCTCATGACAAATGGCTTAAAGAAAGAAACCCTGTCGACGATCTTAAATGCATTCTCTTCTGCCGCTATTCTGTCGAGCTTTATCGGAGTGGGCTTGGGGGTATTTGACTTTCTTACCGATGCTTTTCAATTCGAGAATAACCGTTCAGGGCGATTCAAAGCATGGTTGGTCACCTTTCTTCCTCCGTTGCTCTTTTCCTATTTTCTCCCGTTCGGTTTTCTAGCGACAATTGGCTACGCCTCTCTCTTTGCTGCTATTTGGGCGTGTATCATTCCAGCTCTATTAGTAAAAAAAGTTCGCGAAGAGGAATCAAATAATACGCTCGAGCCCTGCTCTACCTCTTGGAAACCCAGCAGCTATACCACACCTGGCGGTGATTTAACGCTCATCGCGGTGTTTTTATTTGGCATCATCATTATAGTAATCAGAATCCTAGAACCTCTGGGTTTCGTTCCCAATTTTGGTCGATAGTCCTCACTTACCCCTCAAAAACATTGGCCTCTTATTGAATTAATTATACATATATTAATTCAATAAGATCTCCGCCAGTGTTCTCCTAATAAGCCACTGCACACATATTGCATTGGGTCTACCTTAAAGAAAACAATTAGAAAAGGAAACGCAAATGGAAAGTTCGAATAATGCTTTTTCGCAGAATAATCAGGCAAAGGATTTAAGCTCTGCTATGAGGTATATCGCCGAACCATATAGGATCAGAGTAATCGAACCGATTGGCCAAACGACCCGCTCGCAAAGGGAAGAGGCGCTGGCAAAGGTGGGATTTAATCCTTTTCTTCTGCACAGCAAAGATGTATTCATTGACTTACTTACGGACAGCGGTACTGGCGCAGTAACGCAATCTATGCAAGCTGCCATGTTGATGGGAGATGAAGCTTACAGTGGCAGCCGCAGTTACTTTGGTTTGAAAGAGGCGGTGGAAGACATTTTCGGCTATCAAACCACTATTCCAACACACCAAGGAAGAGGAGCGGAACAGCTGTATGTACCAAGTTTGATCAAGAAGCGAGAACGTGAAAAAGGCTTGTCCAGAGACAAAATGACGGTCATATCCAATTTCTTCTTCGATACAACGCAAGGACACTCGCAATGGCACGGATGCAAAATTGTTAATGTCCCTGTTCCAGCTGCATTTGATACTAAGGTCAAAGCCGACTTCAAAGGGAATTTTGACCTCGACTTGCTTGAAAAGACAATTGAAGACATTGGCCCTAAACATATCCCATATATTGTCAGCACCATTACGTGTAACTCCGCTGGTGGTCAACCGGTCTCTGTGACCAACTTGAAAGAGGTGTATCGAATCGCTAAGCAATACGATATTCCCGTAGTGATGGACTGCGCTCGATTTGCTGAGAATGCTTACTTTGTTAAACAACGTGAACCTGGATTCAGCCATATGAGCATTGAAGAGATCACTCACCTTTCGTTTCAATATGCCGATGTCTTGGCGATGTCTGCGAAAAAAGACGCCATGGTGCCAATCGGTGGACTGCTCGCTTTTAAAGACGACTCCTTAGATGATGTGTACCAAGAATGTCGAACATTGTGTGTACTCCTAGAAGGTTTCCCGACCTACGGCGGACTTGAAGGAGGGGCAATGGAACGATTGGCCGTCGGGCTCTATGAAGCGATGAGAGAAGAGTGGCTTGAATCTCGTATCGGGCAAATTCAGTATCTCGTCGATGGACTCGAAGCCATTGGGGTGCAATGCCAACAAGCAGGTGGCCACGCGGTCTTTATTGATGCGGGTGCAATACTGCCTCATATCCCGAAAGATCAATTCCCGGGTCATGTGTTAGCGTGTGAATTGTATCGTGTCGCGGGGATCCGCAGTGCGGAAATCGGTTCACTTTTGATTGGGCGCGATCCATCGAGTGGTGTCCAGCTACCCGCTCCTGCAGAGCTGTTGCGTTTAGCGATACCTAGAGCAACTTATACTCAAGCCCATCTTGACTACGTCATTGCAGCCTTTCAGCTAGTAATGAATGGGTGTCAAAACCTCAAAGGTTTGACGTTCACCTACGAACCACCGGTGTTAAGACACTTCAATGCACAATTTGTCGAAGTGGCTTGATAAAAGAGAGCCAGCAATAAATGCTGGCTCTCAATTAGTTGCCCACTATAATTTCTGGTCTAGACGTCATACCCCAGAAATCCATAAAGCCTTCAATTTTTCCTTTGTGGATGTAATTGTGAGGGAACGTCTGAAGCAAGTATATGCCGTCATTCTCACGAACTATGTGGTAGAATAAAAATGTATAACCTGAAGAAATTTGGTTAAACCTATCATTGCTGTCTTCTTTTGTATTCGTGATCAAAGGCACTCGAGAATAAACAAAATAGACCGCTTGATTACCGAAACGAAACTGACGAGCTTCCACTTTCCACTTAGAAATAATTCTACCATCCGATGCAGTTTTAGTCTGTAAGGCAACAACCTTTCCACGATAGCAAGTGAGCGAGACGTCTCGTTTATCCTCAGGCACATGAAGTGATATGGAATATTGGCATGTAGCCCCCACTAAAAAGCCATACATGACAACACTGCTCAAGATCCCTGTGACAATGAGAGATAAAACAATCAGCTTACGACCTAGAGCCATGACTCACCTCCATCAGACCACTTTGGTCGGAATAATAAAAACGCCCCGCCTTTCCCACAACTTGCTCTCGACTCGGTTGTTCCCCTTGAATACTGCAGATCGTAGCCTCTCCATATTGTTGGCATTCGACTTTCACCCATGAAAATGTCGTGTAAATGGCAGCATAGGCGGAGAATAACAGGGTAAGCAGGGCCCCGTATACTTTCACTTGTTCTAAGCCATGATTTCGTTGCTCTAGGGGGGCGAGCGCCACATGTTCTCTCGTAGGCTCCACATCAGCGACCTCTTCAGCCTCCGGAATGTCTATCTTGTATCCCCTACGAGGCACATTAGTAATCTTAATATTCGAAATCTCTAGGACCTTACGTAAATTCGTGATGGCCACGGGCAAAGAGTTCGAACCTATAATTTCAGGTCTTCCCCAAGCCGCAACAATCAGATCATGCTTAGTGATGACCTCTCCTTTATTTTCAGAAAGCTTTTGCAAAATACAACTTTCCGGCAATGTAATTGAAAATGCTTTCTCGTTTTCAAGTATCACTTGAGCCCCACTCTCACTCCGCTCTAATCTGCAACTTCCTATTGGCAAACTTAACTCATCTATCATTTTCTTCATCACTTATACCTAAATTACAGTTTCCTATTTCGTCAATAAATTAATAACTGATTAGATATTTTTTGCGCCTGAACTGTTAATTAATAATCAATAATTAATCACTTTTGTATAATGTTGATGGAAGTTATATCGAGTTGGGAAGTCAGTGTCAGTAAGGGTTTGTCACACTCTGTCATTGTGGAGCGACAATCAGGACAAACGTTAACGAATTCTCATGGTAGGTATCATTAAATTATGGTCTTAAATGCCCCCCGAATCGAGCTTGATCGGTGAAACTAAGCTGGCTCCCTCCCTTTTCGCCGAAATAATCCACCATCCATTGCGTACTTCCCTCGATGTAAAATGTGCAATGCACCGAGGCTCCTTCAATAAGATTGTTATCACACAAGTCGATAAAGGATTGGATAGAACGGCAAATAATAGTGTCCATAGAATTGAGCCTTTTTATTGTTTTTGACTCATGTAGTGTGTGTTCAAAAAGCTCAATCTGATATTAAAATATTTATATATTAATGAATAACTTACCCCAAAATATACAAATATAAACAAGCAACCACGTGAATATTGTATCTTTACACTGTAAAGCGTGTCGGTCCTGGCATATTTTTGACCCCATTAAGTAAAGCCTCAACCACCAAGGTTAGTGCACGAGGTTGGTATTTACGCTCCTTATACACCAAGTAAGCTTGTCTATCACTGCGAGAGTATTCAGGCATCAGAGGAACAAGGTCGGTCCCCTTGACCATATTCTGCGGTATTGAAGCAACGCCTACTCCCCTTTCGACCACTGCCATCAATTGATGGATTTCATTTAGAATTAGACGCGGCTTGATATTGATGACGTGAGCGAGCTTATCGTCTCGGTACAAGTTGATTTTTCTATCCTGGTCTACACACAGCCATTGGCAACGCTCTAACTCTGTTAGCGTACTCGGCATACCGTGTCGAGCGATATACTCTTTGCTGGCGTAGAAACCATGCCGAGAAGTGAACAACGGTCGCGCAATCATGTCGTCCATATTGGAGATATCAAAAGTCATGATCAAGTCGCGCTCCGTCGCAGGAAGCATTCCACTTTCTTGATTGAGCTGCAGCTCGATGTTGAGCTTAGGGTGCTGTTTTAAAAGCTGCTCGACAATTTGTGCGACAAAACCCGAATAGAAGCTGTGCGGGCAACTTAACCTAATCGTCCCTTCAACATCGTTCTGTTGGCGACGTAGTTGCTGGTAAGCGACTTCAATTTGCTCCATCTCACTACGAAAAGACTCATAGACTCGCCAGCCAGATTCCGTTGCGACCAGCTCACGCCCTTGTTTGTGCAACAAACGCATATTGAGTCGTTCTTCCAAAGCAGAAAGACGACGAGACATGGTCGAGACTGGCAGTTCTAAACGTTTTGATGCAGCTAGCAACGAACCTTGTTCGACGACAGTGCAAAACAGAAAGAGATCATCAATATTTCCAAATGTGGAATCCACACTTCCATTCCTTACTATTTTTATCAATTTCGATAAGTTTTATATTAATCACAACAAAACACAACAAAACACAACAACTAGGAGAAGAATTATGACAAGAACACAGTTTTGGATTACATCCGTACTTTCTTCGTTTTCTATGGCAGTGCTGATGTCTGGCATCATCACTGCTTCTAAAGTTGGCTTTAATGATTTGTGGCCAGCGGCTTGGTTGAGCAGCCTGATTATTGCGTGGCCTTGTGCATTACTGCTAAACTTCACCATTCTGCCGAAAATCAAAATGTTTTCGGAATGGCTAGCGACAAAGGTCAGCGCAACAAAATCAACAAACAGCGAGATAAAAACAATGAAAGTCGGCTTTAGGGGTTTCTCAAGCGCCAAGGTCAGCGCCTACCCTCCACGCGTTGTTTACAATCGCCATCTGCACTAATAACAGACATAAAAAAACCGAGCACTCAGGCTCGGTTTTCTAATTTTCGGCTATGAATTATAGCTCAGCGTTGTGGTAAACCTGCTGAACATCATCACAATCATCCAGCATGTCTAGGAACTTCTGGAATTTTTCTGCATCTTCGCCAGCCACTGGAGTGTGAGTTTGAGGTACGAACGTAATCTCTTCCACATCCATTGTTAGGTCAGGATAAGCGGTGTTCAACGCAGTCTTCGTTTTGAAGAATTCAGTGTGCGGAGCGAATACAGTGATAACACCATCTTCAAGCTCAACGTCAGTCACATCAACGTCTTCCATCATTAGCGTTTCAAGAATCACTTCGTCATCTTCGCCTTTGAACTGGAATACCGCCTGGTGATCGAACATGTGAGATACAGCACCTTCAACACCAATCTTCGCGCCACATTTAACAAAACATTGGCGAACATCTTGGAAAGTACGGTTGCCATTGTCAGTTAGACAGTCAACAATCACGCTCGTGCCACCTGGGCCAAAACCTTCGTAACGTGCTGGTGCATAATCTTCACCACCGCCGCCGTTAGCTTTATCGAGCGCTTTGTCGATAACGTGTGCTGGAACTTGGTCTTTTTTCGCTTTAGTGATCAGGTGCTTTAGCGACAAGTTCATGTCTGGATCACCGCCACCGTTTTTCGCACACATGTAAATTTCTTTACCGTATTTGGAATAAACTTTAATTTTTGCGCCTGCAGTTTTTGCCATTGAGGCTTTGCGCACTTCAAAACTTCTTCCCATCGGGATGTTCTCTCTAATTCAATTTGTTGCGAAGGATTTTAGCAAAAAGTGGAATCTTTTCAATTTCTCACCCTTGCAGAGAAAATGAGCTCGTTATGCAACACCCATTACTCGTTTATATTTATCTACAGAGTTTAAAAATGAAGCCTTTTCTTCTTCATCGATAATCTTAGCGGCCTCTTGATCAATTTCATCAGGGCCTGCTTTGGCTTCACGCAATTTCCAAACCAAAAAAGAAGCTTGCTTATCAAGTTCAATCTTGTTTTTTTCACTCGCTGGAAGCGTTGATAGGTTGATCGACATACTCAGGCTCAAATCTGTAAAAATATGGCTTGGGAATATACCACACCGCGAGGAAATGTAGACAGGGAAACCTTGCTATAGAGCCCGATTCGATCAAAAAAAGTAAAAATAAAGGGCGGCACTCCTGTGCCCCCCTTATGGAGTCGTTGTTGTTGCAGAAAATTAGTGAAGTAAACCGAGTTCTTTCGCTTCTTCAATGCTTAACCCGCTTTCACGTATTTCTCTTAAGGCTTCAATACGGCGACGTGCTTCCACCGATTTAGAACTCTTAGTAGGCGCTTGTGATTCAACTTCTTCCGTGAAGTCCCACTTACCTGCAATCTTACTCATTTCATCATGGTCAATAGAATTAATGGACA
This sequence comes from Vibrio aquaticus, assembly GCF_003970385.1. GTDB lineage: Bacteria > Pseudomonadota > Gammaproteobacteria > Enterobacterales > Vibrionaceae > Vibrio > Vibrio aquaticus. Next base: position 861,112 of record NZ_RXZH01000001.1, read on the forward strand.
TAAAAACCTCCGAACAAACCATGCAAGGGACGAGGTAATCTGTAGCAAAACTCTTCCCCTCTTGTTAAGAATTTTTGGCCCAGAATGTGATACTGCTAATAGTTCAGAAAGTCTTACTGTTTTTTGTATAAATAAGTTTTGCGTAGCCCCAAAGTGCGAAGTACATTTAAGAGATTGCCCCCGAATAAATGAGCGAGATCGCCGTCTCATTTTTGCCCCCTGAGTCGCCTCTTCCATTGCGACATTTACATTACAAACCACTCATTTCTTCGACTGACTTCACCCTTTTGCTCGCTACTTCTTTTCTCTTTCAAAATAACAATTAATGATAATCATTATCCTTTGCATTTAAATTTTGAGTAAGAGTTATGAGTGAATTAATAAACCAGCACGCATTTCATCCAGACCCTGTCATTCAGATTAGGGATCTCTGCGTTGACTACATTACCGACAACGGCGATTTTCACGCGGTAAAGTCTGTCAGCTTTGACATTGGTAAAGGTGAGATTTTTGGTCTCGCAGGCGAATCAGGGTGTGGTAAAAGCACCATTGCATTCGCCATCAATCGCCTACATAAGCCACCGGCGTTCATTTCTGGCGGCCAAATCCATTTCCAAGGCCAAGACCTGCTTCGCTTGTCAGATGAGCAGATAGGCGCGATACGCTGGAGTGAAATCGCGATGGTGTTCCAAAGTGCCATGAATTCACTCAACCCTGTTTTGCCTATTCAAGAGCAGTTTGCCGACGTACTTCGCCATCACCGTGGGCTGACCGACGCGCAAGCGAAAGACCGCGCTGAAAAACTTCTCGACCTGGTCAATATTCCCCGTGAGCGTTTGACCGAGTACCCACACCAATTTAGCGGTGGCATGCGTCAACGTTTGGTCATCGCTATCGCCCTTTCTCTTAATCCGAAAGTGATCATTATGGACGAACCCACCACCGCACTGGACGTGGTTGTTCAACGTGAAATCTTGCAACAAATCTATCAGTTGCGTGAAGAGTTTGGTTTTTCTGTTCTGTTCATCACCCATGATCTCGCCCTAATGAGCCAACTCTGTGACCGTATTGCCATCATGAGAAACGGCGAATTGGTTGAAGTGAATCAAGCCAAGCAGATTCGTAATCATCCCCAACACGCTTACACACAAAAGTTATGGGCTTCTTTCCCTAATATCCATGAAGGCAAACACCAACAGCAAGGAGCGACCGCATGAGTGAACCAATTATCCAACTGAATGACGTAGTTAAAGAGTTCACTATTGGCGGTGGTTTTGCGTCAGAGGAGAAATTCAAAGCTCTGCAAGGGATCAACTTAAACTTACACAAAGGCCGCACACTGGCGTTAGTCGGCGAGTCGGGATGTGGCAAGAGTACCTGCGCAAGACTGATCACTAAAGTACATCCAGCGACGTCTGGCGAGATCCTTTTCAATGGCCGTAATATCAATGAGATCACCAGTCGAAAAGATCTTCAAGAGTATCGCAGTAAAGTTCAAATGGTGTTTCAAGACCCGTTTGGCTCACTTAATCCAACCCAAACCATTGCTCATCACCTAACTCGCCCATTAAAAATACACAATCAAGTCGCCAGCAAAAAAGACATTCCTGCTAAGTTACAAGAACTTATCCAGATGGTTGAGCTTGCACCTGATACGTTAGAAAAGTTTCCTCATGAGCTCAGTGGCGGCCAGCGTCAGCGCGTCAACTTAGCCAGAGCTCTCGCCGTTGGTGCAGAAGTCATTTTAGCGGATGAGCCAACTTCAATGTTGGACGTATCAATCCGATTGGGCGTACTGAACCTTATGCAACGCATGAAGAAAGAGCTTGGTATCGGCTTCCTGTACATTACTCATGACCTAGCGACAGCCCACTACATCGCAGAAGAAACGGCCGTCATGTACAAAGGGCAAATTGTTGAATGGGGGGATACCCAAGCGATCTTAACCGATCCGCAACATCCGTATACCAAGCTGCTGATCTCTGCCGTTCCCGATCCGGATCTGCCATTTGGTCAATTGGTAGAAAGTGAGCCAAACTATTCAGTAGAAGCAGACCAAGTTCGTCAGGACAGCGCGATTGTTCAAGAAGGTTTTGATCAAGTCGGCGCCAACCACTTTGTAAAACATTGGATTAAAGCGGCATGAATCAACTAGATACGTGGGTTAATCAGATCAGTCAGTGGTATCACACTCGAAAGCATGATCAAGGAGTACAACTGGAATCATTGATCTTATCAGCGCCAGAAGATGTGTGGGGACCGATGATCACCGAAACTCAAAGCAAAGCGATCGCCTGCTGGCTGGATGGTTGCCTACGTATCTTTCAGCATTCTCGTTATGAACAACCAAGCAAAGCCTATCAATACTTACAACTCGCCTATAGCAAGCTGCAATGGGTGGTGACTAGACCATCTAGCGAATTGGATCTGAAAGATTGGTGCATGAAGCGGATGCAGCATTTAGCCGTTCTTAGTTTAGAGTTCTGTAATCAGCAATCTGATGACCATTGGCAGCATGAGTCGCATCTATTGATTGAAACTCATGTCCAGTTCATGGCGAGTCAACGGTGGAATGAAGATCCACACTGGAACAATGATCAAGGTAATCCATCGTATCACTAAATTTTACGGAAAAGCCCGGATCAATGATCAAGGAAACTCTTGATCATTGATCCGGGCTTTCGTTGTAATGGCTGAGCGAAATGGTGAGGCGAGAGATAAAGAAAAGGGAAGTAAGGTGCTGAATTTTGGACAAAAAAAAGCGAGTTCAGAGAACTCGCAAAAATATTCAGAATGAATGTAACAATATGAGCCAATCTATAGGAACCATTCGATTCCTCATTCATCAGAAAGGACAAAAGGTTGTCTATTCGGGATAAATATTATCCAACTCCCCCTACCCCAATGTCAGTTAACTGTCAGGGGAATGTAGTAGCTCTGTCTTAATCATCCAAGACTGTAACAAGGTATTTTTGTTGGTAACGAAACAAAAAAACCAGCCAAAATCGGCTGGTTTTTTCATTGTATTGGAGTAATTAAACGGCCACTTCATCCAAAGCGCGGAACACACTTTCATCGAGGTGCCCTTCTAACACCTGTTTACACACTTTTCTTCTGACTGCGAGTCCTGCGATAAGACGCTCGATTGATAAGTGTTTGTTTTCACTTTGTGCGTTGTACAGCTCGATCATCTTGCTTAATGTCTCATAAGGCACCACCTGTTCGCCAACTCTGAGAAAGTCGAGCTTGTCTATGAGCTCCAGACACTCTTCTTGGATTGAGGCATGGGAATGCCCTGTCATAGCCGCTAAAGCCGTTATAGAGCGTTCTAGAGCCTCTGTAGAGGTGTATTTGGACAAGGTTATGGTAATTTCATCCGCATTGATCTCTACCAAGTGTTTACGCTGCTTCACTCGACGGCCCAAATTGCCTTTTGGTGAGCGTTCTTTGCGTTGAATAGGCTCAAACTCACCATCGATGATTTGTGACATCTCCTCAAGCTGCTTTTTCGACACCATTTCGTTACGCAGTGGGTTTGGTAACGTCGGCGCCATGTTGCGCTTGCCAGCGTTGGTCGTACGAGCACGAGAGTAGCGTAGAACCTCTTCCGCATCACACTTAATATCAAACTGGTAATCTTTGATCTTTCCATTTTCAGACTGTGTTGAGATCGTTAAGTGATAACCCCAAAGATTCACCACAAACAGATCTTCCGTCCCTTTCTCGTCTGACAGTTTCTTCAACTCGCGGATCAAATCCATTGAGAACCGGCGCCATTCGATATTTCGAGCTAATTTTTGGTTCAGTTCACTCAACAACATCACATCACTGTGTCTGCGCGACATGCGGCTACGGAAGTAACTGTACAGCTGGAAAACCAACGTGTGCTGCTTCAGGATTTCTGGCGGGAACAAGAAGAAATAATCGCGGGTAAGAAGCTCTTCGTAGAAAGATGGCTCCCAGACAAGGATATACAGGTTCGGTTTTATGCGTATTTCGCCGTCAGCGCCCTCTGTAGGCGCTTCTTCCGATGCAGTGATGGTACGGGCCAAAAATCTGAAACGGTCGCTCTTGAAGCCTTCTGGCATGTTTTCGCTTAACCAACGACCGGTGAGTTCGTGAAGTTGGAAATCGGTAAACTCAATGCGGTCGATACTGTCACGGATTGAGTCACGCGCAGGGCCGCTGTCTTTCTTGCCTCGAAGCGACAAAATATCCGTTATGTACAACGGTGTCTTGTTTGGAACGTGCGTACCATCCAGCTGATATTGGTGCTGGTGGTGCTCGTGGTATTGAACGGTCAATGTGAACAACGCAAATAGCGTCATCAAATCATCGACTGTCATGATGTTTTTTGATGATCGTGTCTCGATCACTGCACGAGTTCCAGAGATTGAAACCATGCTTTTTTGATAATTTTTACGCGTACGTGGTGGGGCAAGAGCCTGATCGATGATCCCAGCCCAGTTTGTTGGTGAAACCACAAACTGCTCCGCTTCGTCTTTCATCGCAGGAGGCGTATTGAGGCCATATTCGTTCAATAAGCGTTTGTTGACTTGTGTCTGAGCTAGGGCTTTTGATCGTTTCTGCTTGGCGTTTTGTTTTACAGTTTCAGTCACTAGGCTGGTGGCACCAAGTACAGAGATCAACTGATTCGGGTTAACGAAACGGTGCAACATCGTTTTGCCTGCCAGGCCCTCTTCAAAACGAACTGGGACTTGTTGGAACAATCCAATATTTACCGCAGCACGCAAACGTTGCTGAATCGCTGCACGAGTAACTTGGCCATCAGTCGCATCAATCAGTTCAGTGGTAGAGACTAATCCATCCCGACTGCTAAAGCCTCTAAGAGAGATTAGGTTTAACAGCTCTACGATGCTTTTCGTAACGCCTTTGAAGTGTTGGTATTGTTCAATCCAGTTGACTGCCATTTCAGACACTTCAAACAGGTGTCCATCTTTGTGGCTTCTGGGCGCTTTGATCAGCAGTTTATCTTCTGAGCTCATTATTAGATCCGTGTCACACTAGCCGTAACATTGCTATAGTTCCGAGAGAATAAAGAAAAAAAGATCATAAATAAAGAAAAAATTATGGCTTTTAAATAACTGATCTTTCTGATTAATATGATCTTAAATGATTATATGATCTATTGATCAGGCAAGGAAAAGGCTTGTAACGTTTTGTTTTTAATAAGTAAAAAAAATAACGCTTCGAAAGCATGATCATAGAAACGCTGAAAGCATGATCATTAACTTATTGAAAGCATGATCAAAAATCCTAAGAACGATGATCATCGCTTGGCCGAAACAATGATCAATGTAACCCTGAAAACATGATCATCACTCCTACACACTTTATCCACAAGCAGAATTGGCATAATCACCATTGTAACGTCTATTGACCTTGTGGCTGAGCCCTTTTTCACGAAACGATGATCAAGGAGACGATTTGTTTTTTCTATTGTTGTTTAATTATTAAACGAACTTGAAATTCAAATGACAGTTTGCAGATATTATCCACAACGGGTTTAATAGGAGTATCGGTCCGAAAGCATGATCATGAAAAGTGGCGTTTGATGTCTGTTCTTTGTATTGGCGTCTCGATGCACATACAACCCCCCTTATTGCCCGGTATTTCCCACTGCATCTACATTCCTCCGTAATTTGGACTCATTTTTTCATGCTTCCGAAGCATACATGCACTTGATCATTGTTCCGATCTTGGATCTTCTGTTTTTCGCTGGTTTTACATCAAGCTTCTGATCGAAATTACCTTGATCATCGTTCCTGTATTCATGATTAAGGTCGGAAGCATGATCACCATGCTTATCTTGATCATGTTTCCATAAATATCGGTTGGTTGGGTTTAGGAGATTGCCTTAAGCCAATGATCGATAAGCGTGTAGCTGACTCATAATCGGTCAATTAAAAATCAAAATGACACCATCCGTAAAATAGTCGCCTTTCTTAATCGTTCCGAGTGAACGCTTCGAGTGTTTTTACGAGTTACCTTTACATTGTAAATAAGTGACACTGTAATTCTTTTAAAGTTTTGGCTTTTATCGGTTACATTCCATGTCTAATCTAGGCCAAATATGCGTATTTTCTACGCGAAACATTCAATTTCTTGTAAAATCTCTATTTAATGTGATTAGCATCTATAATTGAATGTTCAGCTTTTTATTGTTTGATATCGTAAATGCTGTACAATTGGTTTCAGGTCATTAATAACGGAATTTGGCAAATGAAACGAGAACACACCATTGAGAGTCTCATTCAACTGGCAGAAAAGACGGCTCAGGTACAAGCTGATCGTATTGAAATTGTATTAGAAGAACGCAGCGATGAGCACTTTCCTCCAATGTCGAAAGCATTGATGGAAACACGCTCAGGTTTAACTCGCCGTAAATTAGACGATGCGATTACTAAGCTTGAAGCAACGGGCCATCAGTTTACAAAAAACAATGCAAATCATTACTCTATTTCGTTAGAAGAAGCGCATATGCTGATGGATGCCGCTGGCATCCCTAAGTTCCATGAACGCAAGAAACATGGTGACAACAAACCATGGATTGTGAATGTTCAGAACCAAAAAGGCGGCACGGGTAAATCAATGACCGCTGTGCATCTAGCGGCTTGTTTAGCACTTAACCTAGATAAGCGTTACCGTATTTGTCTTATCGATTTGGATCCACAAGGTTCACTTCGTCTTTTTCTAAACCCACAAATCAGTATTACTGATCACGACAACATCTACTCAGCTGTTGATGTGATGCTTGATAACGTTCCTGATGGGGTAGAGGTTGATAATGAATTCCTGCACAAAAATGTGCTATTACCAACTCAATACCCGAATTTGAAGACGGTATCGGCATTCCCTGAAGATGCAATGTTTAACGCTGAAGCATGGCAGCATCTCTCTCAGAACCAGTCTCTTGATATCGTAAAATTGCTGAAAGAGAAGCTGATCGACAAGATTGCTGATGACTTCGACATTGTGATGATCGATACCGGTCCACACGTTGACCCATTGGTTTGGAATGCAATGTATGCGTCAAACGCTTTGCTGATTCCTTGTGCGGCGAAGCGTTTAGATTGGGCTTCTACGGTTAACTTCTTCCAGCACCTTCCAACAGTTTACGAGATGTTCCCAGAAGACTGGCAAGGGCTTGAGTTTGTACGTTTGATGCCAACCATGTTTGAAGACGACAATAAGAAGCAAGTGGCCGTGCTGACTGAAATGAACTACTTGTTGGGTGATCAAGTCATGATGGCAACGATTCCACGTAGTCGTGCATTTGAAACCTGTGCCGATACCTACAGCACCGTATTTGACTTAACGACCGGTGATTTTGAAGGCGGTAAGAAAACGCTCGCAACAGCTCAAGATGCTGTACAAAAGAGTTCACTAGAATTAGAACGTGTCCTGCATAGTCACTGGACATCATTAAATCAGGGGTAATATAGAAGATGGCAATTAAAACTTCAGATTTAAACGCTCGACTATTTGGTAAGGCAAATAAACGCCATGTAACGACACCGCAAGAAGCGCAGCAGGCAGCAAAAGAACAGGCTCAAGTCATCGAGCTATCTGTTGCCGGTGAAGAGAAGGTTCAGTTTGAGCTGATACGTATTCCTGCGGATAAAGTCAGCGAGCAAACGGTCGTTTTTGCAGAGAACGCTCGTGAGCAATCGTTTCTAAATGAGCATGCGCTTTCTGATGTCCTAGTGACATTAAAAGAGCGTGGTCAGCAATACCCAGCCGTTGGCCGCAAGCGTGAAGATGGCAAGATCGAGGTTCTTGATGGTAGCCGCCGTCGTATGTCGTGTATTCTGGCTGACAAAGAGTTTCTAATCTATGTGGGTGAGAACATTAGCACTGAACATGCTAAGTTCCTATCTGACGTAGCAAACGCTCATAAGCCTTTATCGCTATACGAAAAAGGCAAAGAGATGCTGGCGAAGCTAGAAAGCGGTGAAGCAGAAGACCAAAAAGCGTTAGCGAAAATGTTCCAGTGCAGCGAAGCGCTAGTGAGTGGTGCGTTGAAAGCGGCGGATTTACCACTGCAACTTCTGCAAGCGTACCCGAATGTGGCTGAGCTTGGCCGACCAACCATCGTTAAGCTACATAAGCAATACAATGCGCTAGACCAACAAAAGCGTTCTGAATTACTGGATAAATGTCGCTCAGATGAAGGGTTTGTTTGGCAACGTAGCCAGTCTCAAGGTGTGGCTCGCATCACTAAAGAAGTCACTGAAACGATTGAAGCTTGGGTGGAAGAACTCGCACCAACCAAGACATCGACGCCAGCGAAAAAAGACCTAGTGAAAGGCCGCGCAAACTATACTCGTAAGGGAACAAACTTAACGTTAAACCTTAAGAAAGTAGATGATGCGTTGATGCAAGAGATCTTGGATTTAGTCGCAAGCAAGTTAAACTAATCTAAATCACACGATACGAAGCCGCTTAATTGCGGCTTTTTTTATGTCATAATATTGGACTTGCAACCACTTCAGGCGACCCTCAATTATGGCTGTCATCTCTCAATACTTTACTCAACTCCTACAAGCTGCTCAGCAAGCGAATCATCGTTTTGGCGTGGTATTGGCAGGGGAGGGGGATTGGCAACTTCATACCGTTCAACAAATCTGTCAGCTCGTAGATGAAAACCGTATCTACCTTTTGGGTGATGAGCTAACGCTACCAGCTTCAAAGCAAGTTAAATTCAATAAAGGTCAGCAGCTTCTCGGGCAGGAGTGCAAACTGCTTGTTTGTGATTTCCGCTCTGGTTTTGACATCAACAGTTTCAGTGCCGCTTTGGGCTGCGTAAAAGGCGGTGGCCTAGTGGTCGTTTTGGCTGCCGCTCAATGCGCGTCAGATACGCTTGACAAGCAATGGTTGGATAATTGTTTGGCTCAGTTATTGGTAGTCAAACAAGGACAAGCTCTTCCGGCACTACCCTTGTCAGAGTATCAAACCGAAGAAGGGTATATTCAGCAACAAGCTGCGATTGAGAAAATCGTAAAGGTTGTAGAAGGACATCGAAAGCGTCCTCTTGTTATGACCGCAGACAGAGGCCGAGGAAAGAGTAGTGCACTTGGCATGGCAGCCGCTCACTTAATGCAGCAACGCTCGATGAAAATTTTGCTCACAGCACCAACTTTGGCAACGGTTCAACCTGTGTTTGAACACGCATCCCGATTGCTGCCAGGTGCCACTCAGACGAAAAACACAGTTGAGTGGCGGGGAAGTACCTTAGAGTTTATTGCCCCAGATGAGTTACTAAGAAGTGATAGTAGCAGTGACCTATTGTTGGTTGATGAAGCCTCTGCGATTCCGATTCCTTTGCTTAAGCGAATGGTTGAACGCCATCATCGAGCTGTCTTCTCAACCACGATTCATGGTTATGAAGGCTGTGGCCGTGGCTTTACTCTTAAATTCCAAACGTGGTTAAAACAGCAAAGACCAGGTTCTGTTTTCTATCATCTTGACCAACCTATTCGCTGGGCTAAAAGCGATCCGCTAGAACGCTGGCTGTTTGATAGCTTTCTTCTCAATGCTGAATTGTCGCCGCTAAGTGACAAACCAAGGTCATGTCGATTGGAGAGTATCGACAAAGCAATGTTGCTGGCGAATTCCAACTTGCTGCGTGAGTGTTTCGCTTTGTTGGTCAACGCGCATTATCAGACGTCACCGAATGATTTGATGTTACTGCTTAATGACCCTCAGATTCGTCTCTTTGCTTGGTTTGAAGATGAAGTTTGTTTAGGTTGTATTTTGACAGTTGATGAAGGACATCTGTCAGCCGAGCTCATTGAAGATATTCAGTTAGGCAAGCGTCGACCGCGTGGGCATTTGGTTCCGGTTATGTTAGCGAATCAATTGGGCATTCACGCTGCTGCCGAGCAATCGAGTTTACGTATCATGCGTATTGCCGTTCATCCACATTTGCAAGGTCAGGGAGTTGGTCAGAACATGCTGGCACAGTTGCAGCAGCAAACAGACCATGACTTTTACTCCACCAGCTTTGGGGCTACATCAGAGTTGTTGGCATTTTGGCGTTACTGTGGATTTGTTCCGGTTAAGCTCGGTAGCCAACGTGACCAAGCGAGTGGAACTCATTCGTTGGTAATGGTAAAAACGGAACAAGATTGGTTAGCGCAAGCTCATGTGTGTTACCAACTTTCATTGCACTACAGCGTGGCTCAATCGTTCTCGCAACTTGAGATTGAGCTTGTCCGTAGTTTGTTTGAAGAAAATGATGCTTCCGTTGATAAACCTAGCTTCATCGAACTTATTCAGGCTTATGCAAAGGGTGGGGCGAGCTACGATAGTGTCGCTCCCTTCCTCGACCTGTGGTGGAAACGCTCTCCGAAACTATTGGCGCTGGCGAGTGATCTTTTTGTTCGCAAAGTCGTACAAAGGAGGTCTTGGAGTGAGTGTGCCGAGATACTCGATTATCCTGGTCGTAAACAAGTTGAGCATGCGTTTAGAGGTCAGCTTGACTTGTTACTGTCACAACTGGATAGCTGATTTACACTGTAAAATCACAACCGCTTAGATTCCTATTGTAGATTTACAGTGTAAAACGAAATGAGTTTTACACTGTAAATCAATTTTCTTTTTCTATTGTATTCACCCTTCTTTAAATACCCATACATAAAATAAAGTTTTTTCGTTAAATGCTTGGTTTTCTAAGTGCCTAAAAAATAAAACGAATATCCTTGAAACTAAATTCAAAAATCTTCCATTCATACTAAATCTGTATATTTCGAACTTGCTTAATAGTCATTCCTTTCTACACTCATTTTTAAGCAACTTGCTTAATATTGGCTAGGAATAATTAAAACAAAAAGGTTAGAACATGGACTGTTTACTGCCTGAGTCACTGGATATTTCAACGGTACTCGACACAACAATCGAATATAGAAATTGGTTGGTTCAACAAACATCCCTTCATATAGATGGCTCTCATGTTCATCGTGTAGATGCCGCTGGTTTGCAAGCTTTAGCCGCTTTGTTTCTTTCTGCCAAAAACAACCAGATAAACATTCAACTGATGAACCCGACTCAGCCGGTGATTGATGGTGCGACCATTTTAGGACTGGCTGAAACGTTTGATCTCAATAGTTAAGTTGGAGAGAGACTGATGACAAGAATTTTGGCTGTAGATGATTCCGTTTCAATTCGCCAGATGGTGAGCCACACGTTGAAAGACGCTGGTTACGATGTAGAAACCGCCAATGATGGCAGAGATGCGTTAAGCAAGGTCACTAGTGGCAAGTTCGATGTGGTGATCTCTGATGTCAACATGCCGAACATGGGTGGCTTCGAATTGGTCAAAGCATTGCGAGAAAAGCCGCAATACAAATTTATTCCCATTCTTATGCTAACCACGGAAACAAGCACCGACAAAAAACAGCAGGGAAAATCTGCAGGTGCGACCGGTTGGTTAGTGAAACCGTTTAATCCAGATACGCTACTAAAAACACTAAAACGCGTTATTTAAACGGATTCAAACTCACACGACAACGTCTTAAGGTGAGGGCAATGTATGGCTTTAGACATGGAACAGCTGCGCAAGATGTTTTACGAGGAATGTCGTGAAAATCTTGAAGTTCTCGAAGAGGTGTTACTCAATCTTGATGTCACCAATATCGAAGAGGAGTCAATAAATACCATATTCCGAGCGGCTCACTCGATAAAAGGGGGCGCTGGGACATTTAATCTGATGGACATCAGTGAGTTTACTCACAACGTTGAGGCCTATCTTGATTTAGTGAGAAACAACGAGCGAACGTTGACTCCTGATTCCATTGATTTGCTGTTGAAAAGTGGAGACTGCATACACAGCATGCTAGAAGGGCATGAACTGGGCAGTGAAGTGAACGATGCGCTCAAAAAAGAAGTCAGTGAAAGACTGGCTGTTTTGCTCGACGATTCGAATCAATCAGACAATCAATCTACCACTAGCAGCGAACCTGATTCTGACACCACCGATCTCGAAGGTGATTGGGCGATTCGCTTTATCCCCCATAAAGAGATGTTCTTCAGTGGTAATGACCCATTAAGAATTTTGCGAGAACTCAAAGACCTCGATCCTTCTTGTGAGATTTCCGTTGATGCATCAAACCTACCAGACATTGACCAGATTGAATCTGAGCTGTGTTATTTGTCATGGAATGCGACCATCAGCGACTCAGTGGAACGCAGCTTAATCGAAGAGATTTTTGAGTGGGTTGAAGATGAGTGTGACTTAACCATTGAGAAAAGTCAGGCCCTTAACGTTGAGGCTAAGCCCGTACAACAATCTCAAGAATCTGAATCTGAATCTGAACCTGAAACAAACAGGGTAGTGTCACAAGCTACCAAATCCGACCTGTCTAACCAATCGACGGCGAAGCCAGCAAAAGCGAGCAAGAACGATTCTAGCGTCAGTTCTATACGAGTCGACATTGATAAAGTAGACAGCTTAATCAACCTCGTGGGTGAACTTGTTATTACCCAATCGATGCTGACGGAAATTGGCAATGACTTCTCCATTGATAAGTTAGAAAAGCTTAAATCTGGGCTCGACCAATTACTTCAAAACAGCAAAGACTTACAAGAGAACGTTCTCAATATTCGAATGTTGCCGATGAGTTTTGCCTTTAGTCGCTTCCCTCGATTGGTGCGTGATCTCTCTAGCCGATTAGAAAAACAGGTCGATCTACAAATCAAAGGTGAACAAACCGAGCTAGATAAAACCGTACTAGAGAGGATTGTCGATCCTCTGGTGCACTTGGTTCGAAATGGCATTGACCACGGCATCGAACAACCGGCTCAACGACTTGAAAGTGGCAAACCTGAACAAGGTGTGATCGAGTTGAACGCTTATCATCAAGGAGGTTCGATTGTCATTGAAATCCGTGACGACGGCGCCGGACTTAACTGCGATAAGTTGTGGCAAAAGGCAACCGAAAAAGGGGTGCTAGAGCCAGACTCTCGCCGCGAAGAGTATTCCGATAAACAGATTATGAATCTTATCTTTGCTCCTGGCTTTTCAACCGCAGAAGAAGTGTCTGATATTTCAGGAAGAGGCGTAGGCATGGATGTGGTGCGCCGCAACATTGAAGAGCTTGGTGGCCACATTGAAGTGGAATCCGAACTTGGTAAAGGTAGCCGTTTCACCATCAGTCTTCCATTAACACTGGCGATATTAGATGGCCAGCTAGTCAAAGTAGCAGGGGAAGTGTATGTCATTCCACTGCTCACCATTGTTGAATCGATTCAAATCGACCCTAGCTGCATCAAACTTGCTTCCGGCGGTATTGAACTCTACCGATTGAGAGAAGAAAACATCCCAATTTTACGTCTTCAAGAAGAGCTCGAAATGGGCAGCAGCGGCACATTGGATCAGCGAATCTTGTGCTTTGTTGAGGCCGCAGGTAATCGCGTTGGCTTACTGCTTGATGAATTATTGGATCAACAGCAAGTGGTGATTAAAAGCCTAGAGTCCAATTACAGTAAAGTTGCAGGTATCTCGGGTGCCACCATATTAGGTGATGGCTCAGTCTCTCTGATTCTTGATGTGCAGGGCTTAATTACCAACTTCCTAAACCGTACCTCTGAGACGGCGAATAAAGGCATGGCGGCTTAAGGATAAAACAATATGGATGGAATGAATCAAGAGCAAAGCGTTGGTAACTCAAATCAACAAGTGATTGCAGAGCAGGCTGAAGCGCTGTTAGACAAAATGAATGATGAAGCCAGTGAAGGGGCCGACTTCCTCAGCTTCAAATTAGCGAATGAACTTTATGGGGTTCAAATCAAAGATGTTGAAGAAATTCGCGTCTGGGAACGACCAACCCCGATTCCCCGCTCGCCTGACTTTGTGTGCGGCGTGATTAACCTACGTGGCATGATTGTTCCGGTCGTCGATTTAAGAGCCCGTTTTCTGGTTGGCCAGTGCGAATACTTGGCGACAACGGTGGTGATTGTGTTGCGCTCTGTAGAAGACGACCAAGAACATTTGATGGGCCTAGTGGTGGATGCTGTCAGTGATGTTGTTGCTCAAGGTAATAATGAGATCTACCAATCGGTCGGTGAGTCATTAGTGACGCCCTATATTCACGGGTTAATCAATGTCGGTGACCAAGTGATGTCATTGCTTGATACCGATGAACTGCTCAACATCGAACGCATACTGAGGGCGAACTGATGATCATAACGCAAGAGTTCTTAAGTTTCGTTCTAGAAAATGAAGAATACGGTGTGCCTATTTTAGATGTCCGAGAGGTTCGGGGGTGGAGCGCAGTAAGAGAGATACCTAACTCCCCTGACTACATGAAAGGCGTGCTAGAGATTCGGGGTGAATACATTCCCATTGTCGATTTACGTATGCGCTTTGGGCTATCACCCGCTGATATTGGCGCTACAACGGTGGTGATTGTCTTGAACGATGGGCAAAGCAACCCGCTTGGAATCATCGTTGATGGTGTCTCTGAAGTTTACCCACTTAGTGAAGAACAAATAAAGGCGCCGCCAACGGTATCGAATGAAGTGAAGCAAGATTATGTACGAGGCATTGCTTCCGTCACCAACGGGCATTTGATTCTTATTGATCTAGAAGCTCTGTTTGATATTTCAGAGCTTTCCGTACCCAACCAAGTGGAAGAGAGTTGGGCTTAAGTCAACACGACTGTGCAATGTTTACATTGAGCAAGAACGTCAGAATAAGTAACCAGTGAGAGGTAACTCATGGCATTTTGGAATAGAAAACCTGAACCACAAACTCAGTTTGTCGCACCCACTCAAGACACGCTGACTGAAGAGGTTGAAGCGGAAGAGCATGGAATCAGTAAAGAGCAGCTTTTCTCTGCCCTGAACGCTGCTCAAACTGCGTTGATGATGATCGACCGAGATTTCAATATTACCTATTTGAATCAGAAGTCAGTCGATTTGTTGAAAGAACATGAGGACACCTTTCAATCCATCTGGCCTAATTTCAGAGCCACAGAAGAGTTTCTTTTGGGCTACTGTATTGACCTGTTTCATGCCAACCCTGCTCACCAAAGGCAGATGCTTTCTAACCCATCTAACTTACCTTACACCACAACCATTACGGTGAAAGATCTTAAGATAGAGCTTAATGTCGGTGCCATTATTGATGCTCAGGGCAATTACACTGGCAACACGTTAGAGTGGTCGAATGTTACTGAAGCTCTGAAACAAAATGATGAGATCACCCGTCTACAAGCGGCGGTCGATCAGGCACAAACTGCCATGGTGATGATTGACCGAGACTTTGAGATTACTTACATCAACCAAGAGACACTCAATCTTTTCAGTAAACATGAAGCGACGCTGCGCACAGTGTGGAGCGGATTTACCGCAAGTTCAGAGTGGTTGATGGGCCGTTGTATTGATGAGTTTCACCGTAACCCGGCACATCAAAGACAAATGCTAGGCGATCCAACTAATTTGCCATACAGCACGGATATCAAAATCCAAGATTTGAAGATCGAACTGAATGTAGCGGCTATCAACGATGCGAAAGGTAACTATATCGGTAACACATTAGAGTGGAGAGATGTGACCGAAGAACGCGCCAAAGAAGAAGAGATTGGCCGATTGGCTTCGGCAGTATCAGGGATGACAACCAACCTGATGATGGCAAATAAAGAGGGCATCATCACTTATCTAAACCCTGCACTCAGCACACTCCTCAAGAGCCGAGAAAGCGATCTTCAGCAAGCCTTACCGGGCTTTGATGCTGACAACCTAGTCGGCAAGAACATTGACGTTTTCCATAAGAACCCAAGCCACCAGCGCAACATTATTGCCAATCCAGACCGCTTACCTTTCTCGAACAATATTGCGGTGGGCGGCTTAGAGTTCAACTTAACCTGTATTGCTATGCGTGATGGACAAGGTAACTACATTGGGCCTGCTCTGCAGTGGGTCGACATTACTGAACAGCAAGATGGTCAGCGTCAAGTTGAGTCACTGATCCAAAAAGCGATTGCTGGCGATCTTAACGAACGCATCGATACCAGTGTTTATAACGGTTTCATGAAAGAGCTCGGGGATGGAATCAACAACTTACTCGACACCATGGTGACGCCAATTGGGCAATGTATCGATGTCATGAGTCAGGTGGCAGAAGGTAATCTTAATACTAATATGCCTGAAGACAACACGGGTGAATTTGCCCGTCTATCTGGTGCAGTAAATACCTCGATTCTAAACCTGCGTAATATGGTTGATAAGATCACTCAATCGTCAGCGCGTGTTGCGACGGCATCGACAGAGATTGCAGAAGGCAATAATGACTTAAGCCAGCGTGTTGAAGCTCAAGCCTCGAATCTTGAAGAAACGGCAGCCAGCATGGAGCAAATGACGGCGACGGTAAGACAAAACGCCGACAACGCTAAAGGGGCAAATGAGCTGTCTGACGATGCGACCAAAAAAGCCAGCAAAGGCGGTGAAGTGGTTGGTCAAGCGGTGGAGGCGATGTCTGAAATCAATAATGCGAGTAAGAAGATTGCTGACATCATCGGCGTTATTGATGAGATTGCATTCCAGACAAACTTACTGGCCCTTAACGCTGCTGTCGAAGCGGCAAGAGCCGGAGAGCAAGGTCGAGGCTTTGCGGTGGTCGCCGGTGAAGTGCGTAACTTAGCACAGCGCAGTGCCGCTGCAGCGAAAGAGATTAAAGGCCTGATTAAAGACAGCGTTGAAAAAGTCGATGAAGGCTCGCGCTTAGTTGATGAATCTGGGGAAACGCTTAACGAGATTGTAGATGCGGTGGCTAAGGTAACTGAGCTAATCGCACAGATTGCCTCTTCGAGC
The DNA here is from genome assembly GCF_003970385.1 of Vibrio aquaticus. GTDB lineage: Bacteria > Pseudomonadota > Gammaproteobacteria > Enterobacterales > Vibrionaceae > Vibrio > Vibrio aquaticus. The sequence goes on from NZ_RXZH01000001.1 coordinate 877,945, forward strand.
CTAGAGCAGTCTACAGGTATCGATGAAATCAATCGCGCCATTGCCACGATGGATGAAATGACGCAGCAGAACGCCTCACTGGTTGAAGAAACGTCGGCGGCAAGTCAGTCGCTCAAAGATGAAGGTAAGCAGTTGCTGCATCTAATGAATTTCTTTGTCACTGACAGCAACGTAGCGACCTTTGAATCCAAATCTTTAGACTCAAAACCTCAGACCAATGTCAGGGAGATTCGCTCCCCTAAAGTTGCCAATGCGAGCTTTAAGCTTGAAGAGGATGGAGACGAATGGGAAGAGTTCTAGCCAAGGCTGAATCGGCGGTGCCGCACAACGACGAGTTTGAACTGACAGAAAAAGACTTTAAGTTTATTCAGTGGTTCATGCACAAAAATGTCGGCATCTTCTTTTCAGACAGAAAAAGAACCATGGTGTATGGACGCATCAGCCGTCAGTTAAGGCGGTTGGGGCTTAGACGCTTTCGTCAGTATCGACAGCTCATTGAACAAGACAGTGAAGAACAAGCGAACTTTATCAACTGCTTAACAACCAACAAGACGCAGTTTTTTCGTGAGTACCACCATTTTGAATACCTCGAAAAAGTGCTCATTCCTGACTGGCAAGCGAGTCAAGTTAGCCATCCTCAGATATGGTCGGCAGGGTGCTCGACAGGGGAAGAGCCTTACAGTTTGGTTTCATCGCTTTATTGGGCAAAGTCGTTCGATCGATTTGAGAACGTCAGTATCACAGCAACGGATCTTGACACAAAAGTGTTGGCATCTGCAAAAAGAGGGGTTTACTCGGAAGACGCTTTAAATACGATTCCGGCTAAGTATCTCAAGCCTTGTTTTGTCAGAGGGACAGGCAACCAGCAGGGTTACATAAAGTGCAAAGCGGGTTTACAGCGTTTGATCGATTTTCGACAGCTTAACTTGTTGGAAAAATGGGATTTTGAACGACAGTTTGATCTGATTTCGTGCCGCAATGTGATGATCTATTTCGATAAGAATACGCAAGAGAGGCTGATCAAACGGTTTTATGAACAGCTCAAACCTGGTGGCGCATTGTTTATTGGTCACTCCGAGAGCGTACCGCCTAGTTTAGGCCTGTTTCATCACCTTGGTCACACTATCTATATCAAAAAGTAGGGAACAGGCATGATTGGAACCATGGATAGGGGGCATTATGAAAATCAGCACTTTAATCGTTTTTACCACCCTACTAAAGAGAAGCACATCGTAAAAGTTTTACCGGGCGGTTTGTATTGCTCATGCAAGCCAGACGAACTGATTGCCACAGGGTTAGGGTCATGCGTGGCCGCCTGTGTGTGGGATGAACAAAGCCATATTGGTGGAATGAACCATTTTTTGTTGCCTTTTGATAGCAGCAGCCAGCTGAAATCTTGGAAACCGGAAGAGGTCGTGTCTACTGCCTCACGTTACGGTAGCTACGCTATGGAGATGCTACTGAATTCTCTGATTGCCAGAGGAGCAAAAAGAACTCAGCTGAAAGTAAAGCTGTTTGGGGGGGCTCAAATGATGGGGCATCACTCTTTGATTGGAGAGAAGAATGTCGCATTCATCCTCAATTTTATTAGGCAAGAAGGGCTAGACGTCGTTGCTCAAGACTTAGGAGGGCTAGAGCCGAGAAAAGTGATGTTCGACCCCTACAGTGGCAAAGCGTGGCTAAAAAGAATCCCCTTTGCTGAAGTACATAAACTACAAGCACAAGAAGAAAAATACGCCCACCAGTTGGATAGAGAAAGTCATCAACCTCATGATGATGACGTGGAGTTGTTCTGATGAAAAAAATAAAAGTTCTGGTCGTAGATGACTCACCCGTTTATCGAGCCCTGCTCACGGAAATGATCAATTCCGATCCTGATCTTGAAGTGATCGCCGCTGCTGAAGATCCCTTTCATGCCCGCGAGTTGATCAAAATACACAACCCCGATGTGCTTACACTCGACATTGAAATGCCCAAAATGAATGGGGTTCAGTTCTTAAAAAACTTGATGCGCCTGCGTCCGATGCCTGTGGTGATGATCTCAACGCTGACTCAGCATGGCGCAGAAGCCACCTTAGCGGCCTTAGAGTATGGTGCTGTTGATTATTTCCCTAAACCTTCCGTGGATAGCACCGGCGAAGTGGCGAGTGATAAAAAGCAGATCATTGAAAAAATCAAAATGGCGGCAGGGGCGAATGTTGGCGCTAACACCGCAGCCCCTGCGCCTAAACAGCTTGCCGTTAAAACGCACACCCACATAGAACTTATTGCGATCGGGGCCTCGACTGGGGGAACAGAAGCGGTTAACACGGTTCTTTCTGCTTTGCCCGCCAACATGCCTCCGATCGTGATTACTCAGCATATCAGTGCCATGTTCTCTCGCTCATTTGCCGAGCGTTTGAATGGCAATAGTGACATTCAAGTGAAAGAGCTAAGCAGCGATCGAGCCCCGTTAGTGAATGGTTGTGCCTATCTAGCTCCGGGGGATAAACACCTTGTTGTGGTTCGACGAGGCCAGCACCTGTATTGCCAATTAGACGATCGCCCAGCGGTGAATCGACACAAACCGTCCGTGGATGTGATGTTTGATGCGGTCGCTGAAACCGTGGGGAAAAACGCCATTGGCGTCATCTTAACCGGGATGGGGCAAGACGGCGCGCAAGGTATGTTGCGCATGAAACAGCAAGGGGCAAAAACCATCGCACAAGATGAAGCATCATCCGTGGTGTGGGGAATGCCGAGAGTGGCCACGGAGCTTGGCGCAGCGCTGTCGATTGTCGATTTACAGCAGGTTGCTGGGCAGATCTGCCACTACTTATCTCCTGATTCATAGTCAGGTTTATCACGTCAGGGAGAGAACGATGAAAACAAGAACGTTACCAACGAAAACAAAATACTTCATCGCAATAGGCTTACAAATTGTTTTACTTACCGCCGCAATGAGCATGTCTTCCTCATTGCTTCATGTTGCTTTGATGATCTTCGCTGCCGCGGTTCCATGGCTGGTGATTGCAAAACGAGATCCTCAAGACGGGCTTGTTAACGAGCAACGACAAACGGGGTCTACACCGAAGTCAGTGACTCCGCCAGTCTCTCTTTCACCCGTACTTTCTACTATCTCAAGCCAGCTTACTGAACCACTGGATCATCAACGCAGTGTGGTCGATGAATCTGTTGAAACTTTAAACGAGAGCTACTTTACCTTGCAAAAGTTGGCAGAAGAACAAAACAGCGTCACGTCTGATTTGGTGAATGAACTGCTCGGGAACAAAAATAGCGACCACGACATCAGCCAAGTGTTACCTAAAACGGAAGCGATTATTCGCCAGTTCGTCGACACCCTCGTCAATATTTCAGAAAAGAGTATCTCTGCGGTACACAGTATTCATGATATGTCGGATAAGTTAGATGCGGTGTTCAAGTTACTGGCGCAGGTACGTGGCTTGTCTGAACAAACGAATTTGCTGGCACTTAACGCGGCCATTGAAGCGGCAAGGGCGGGAGAAGCGGGGCGAGGCTTCGCTGTTGTGGCTCAAGAAGTGCGAGATTTATCTGTAAAAGCGAAACAACTCAATGATCAAATTGAAACCGAAATCAGCGTCGCGCAAAAAACCGTTCGAGAAGCCAATAAAACCGTGGGTGAGATGGCATCGATTGATATGACGGAAGCAATTGAATCCAAAGATAAAGTGGATGAGATGCTACGTGGCGTACAGCAAGTCAACATCACCGTTGAACAAGAAGTGAATAAGATCCGCTCAAGTGGGGATGCTATCCACTCGCAAGTCGATAACGGAATTAGAGCACTTCAGTTTGCCGACATTATTGTTCAGCAGGGGGAATATGCTCAGAAAACGGTTGGTTACCTTAACCAGTTTTCTCAACTGTGTCTGCTGTGGTCTCAAGGAGAGATTACCGCCGACGCATTTGCTGAAGACATTCTAGAGCTACAACAACAGATCGATAACCGTGACGCACCAGCCGCATCGCAAGAGAGTATTGATGAGGGAGAGGTAGAGCTGTTCTAGCATACCGATTAAGACTGAAGGGGAGAGAGCTCATGACAGTAGAAGCACAACTGGATTCAGCAGCAAAACACATCACGATTTTGATAGAGGGCGCATTTGGTTTTAACCTTGTGCAAGAATTTCGTCGCTGTTACAACGACAGACAAGAATTCCGCTTTACCATCGATTTACGCAAGGTCGATTACATTGATAGTGCAGGGCTTGGCATGTTGCTGAATATGCATAATTACCTTGGGCAAGAAGACGGCATGATCCGAATCACCAACACTTTGCCTCAGGTGAGAAAGATCTTAACTATTTCGCGCTTTGATAAAAAGTTTGCTATCGAATAGCAGCTAAGGAGCGGTTATGCATGTCATGATTGTTGATGACCATGAAACCAACCGAGAGCTGTGTCGGTTCATGTTAAGTCATATTGTGGAAACCATTACAACGTTTAACAACGGCGAAGGTGTCGTAGATGCGCTGACAAAAATGGAGCACTTGCCGGATGTCATTTTGCTCGATGTTATGATGCCGGTAAAGGATGGTATTGAGACCGCACAAGATATTCGCACGGCTTTCCCTCATGCTCATATCCCCATTATCTTTCTCACTGTGCTCGACGATCACGCCTCGTTTGAACGCTGTTTAACTTATGGGGATGATTTTATCCTCAAACCGGTTGAACGCAGTGTTTTGATAGCAAAAGTTCAAGCCCATTACCGTATTGTAAGAATGCACAATGAGGTTAAAAATCAGCGCGATGAATTGAGCCAGTTCCGAGAGCAAGTGAGCTACGATTACGCGATTTCAGAGTCCATATTCTCTAACTTGGTCCATGAAATGAGCTCACAAGTGCAGCACATTTATGGCATCAACTACCTCTCTACACCATCGACGGTGTTCAATGGTGATTTGATCGTTGTGGCGAACCGCCCCCATGGTGGGGTCTATGTGATGATTGCCGACGCGACAGGCCATGGTTTGCCCGCCGCCATCTCTGCGATACCGGCGACTCGTGCCTTTTTTTCAATGGCATCCAAGGGGCTCTCTTTAGGTGAAATTACCCGTGAAATTAATGAAGTGCTTGTCAGGTTCTTGCCCATGGGAATGATGTTAGCTGCCAGCATATTTGAGGTCAGAGCCAATGGCTTTGAAGTCTCTTGGTGGGGAGGTGGCTTACCTGATGGCTACTTAATCGAAAAAGATGGCACCATTGTGCGCCGACTTACTTCCAATCACATGCCACTCGGTGTCTTACAACCTCATGAGTTTGAAACCAATATTCAGCATTTTAAGCTAGAGCCGGATCAGCAAATCATCTGTTATACCGATGGAGTGATTGAAGCGGCTAACGAGCATGGCGAACAGTTTGGTCAAGAACGCTTGGAAGCTGCTTTTTTGAATCAACGAGCGATTATTCCAACCTTGTATGAGTCGGTGCGCCGTTTTGCCAATAAAAGCGTCGGGGATGACTTATCGATATTGTCAATGAGCTTCCCAATATCGAGTGGGCTTCCTCAAGAACCGCCTCCGAATCAAATGTTCCTCAATAGTATGCCGGTGCAAGCCGATCTCACGCTCAATGGGGAAGTGCTTCGTGATATTACCGTTATGACCGAAGTGCGTAAATTTCTCACCGGTATTTTGCATGGAGGAGTGCATCTTGACTTAGTGTGCTCTGTGCTCTCTGAGCTTTTTGCTAATGCGATTGAACACGGTTTGCTGCGTTTAGATTCGGCCATCAAAGAAGAGCCCGATGGTTTCTTTCTTTTTTATCAGCAACGAGAAGAGAAGCTGAAAGAGCTGCCAGACACTGCCTGTGTCAACCTCAACATTGAATATAGCCCGAGAGAGGCCAAACTTATCCTAGTTTTAGAACACAATGGTGAAGGGTTTGACTACCTAAACAACACCAGAAAGGTGGAGCAGATTCAGACCCACGGACGTGGCATTGTACTTGCTTCAGAATTATGTGATTCACTTGAATATTCGAAGCAGGGGCGATGTGTAACGGCGGTGTATTGCTTAAAAGCAGAACATCACTTTCCGAGTTCCAGCTAACGTTATTTACACTGTAAAAGCGTTAGTCAGTGATGTACGCCTTAAATTGTCACACTTCTGATACAGGTGGAGGGATTAATCTAATAGACTTTCTCTAGGATGTAGTAAAGGCAGAATCAAATGTGGGACAAATTTGTCGCTTTTTCTGAAGACAACCGTCAGGTAATCGCAAAGCTGACGCCAGAAATCGTGGTCGATAATAATTTTGATACACGTGGCCTAGATGACGCACTCAGCGCCATCGGAGCGGACGAACTCTTCTTGATTGAGGATGAAGTGCTTCGCTTTATTAACTTCGCTAAAGAGATGAAAAGCGAAGCCTATGTTGGCCTTGTCATCGCGGAAGTACGGGATGCTTCTGTCGAAGTTGTCTTAACCGAGCATGACATGTTGGCCAGTATGGTCGTCACTGGGGCGTATAAAGGTTCTTATTTGAAAGGCCCTCAATTGGTTCAAGCCTTAGCGCAAGCGCATGTCACTAAGGGCATCAACAAACTGGCGCTGAAAAAAGTGTTAGTGATGAGCCATCAGTTAAAAGCGGGCGAAACCTTTACTCAACCTGTCGCTAAAGGCAAAAACCCTGTTCAGGGTAAAGACGCCAAATTCCTTCCCCTCGTCAAAGATCCGGCCAAGCAAGTTCTCGCCCCTAAAGAGTCTGAGGAAGATGGTAAAGTTGATATGCTTAACCTAGGGGAAACCATCACTGTTTCCGAAAATGAGCCGCTGATGAAGCGCGTTCCGGCGACAAAAGGTACGGCAGGTATGACGGTCCAGGGCAAAGTGATCCCACCTAAACCGGGTGATGATGCTCTATTTAAAGAATGCAAAGGCACCAAAGTGTCTCCTGATGACCCAAACTTACTTCTGGCTGACGCATCCGGAATGCCGATTTTGAAAGAGAGGGGGGTGGACGTTGAAGATGCTCTTTGTCTACCCACCATTGGTGTTTCTACCGGCCATGTTAAATTCAAAGGTAACGTGGTCGTGTTAGGCAACATTGAATCGGACATGGTCGTAAGAGCCACTGGTTCGCTGACGGTCGGTGGGTTTATCGAATCTGCTGACGTTCAAGTTCAAGGCAATATTGATGTCGCGAAGGGCATCATTGGGCATAACGTTTCTGAAGGCGAGCAAAAAAGCTGTGTGGTGAAGTCGGGCGGTTCAATCAAAGCCAACTATTCACAGTATTCTGAACTGCAAGCCGCAGATGACATTCATCTAAGCGTACACTGCATGAGCAACGAATTGCGTTGTGGTCATGATTTAGTGGTCTCTGACGCTGCCGAAAAACAAGGCACGCTTAGCGGCGGCCACGCCAAAGTCGGCGGAAAAATTACTTGTGTGAACCTTGGTGTTGAAGGGGATACCGCCACCTCAATTCAAGCATTTGCTCGCTTTCAAATGTACAAAGAGCGTCAAACAAAGCTAAAAGATCAGTATAAGCAAGCGCAAGAACAAACCATGGACATAGTGCGCCGAGAGCTTGAATTTAAAAAAACTCCGAAAGCGGAACGCACCGAAGAGCAAGCCACCAAGCTCGAAGCAGACAAACAAGCTGCTAATGCGTATTTAGAGAAAGTGAAACACGCTCGTGATCATAACGACCAAGAACTGGAAGTGGGTTTAAGTACCTATACAGTGGAAGTAAAAAATAAGGTCTACACGCACGTCACCGTGCAGTTTGGTGAAGAAAAAGTCATCACCAAACGGGTACACGGCGCGAGTATTTTCACCTTCAATCAGTTCGAAATTAAGTGCACTTCGATGTTTGAAGATGAAGACTTAGAACAAGAGATGTAGGTCCCAGTGGGCAATAACAGTTTACATAGAATGCTGCTGTAATAACTTGCCTACTGTTGCTTTACTGGTTTTGCCTATCTTTTGCATTAGCTCAAATGATGGCTGGTGGATGCCTTGCTCGGCCATTTCTTCAAGCATCAATAGCCACAGCTTAGCGGTCATTTGAGAATCGGCTAACGCGCGGTGAAAGACGCCATCGTTATCAATCTGTTTGAATCGAACTAGCTCGCCCAATTTGTGGCTTGGGGCGTCTTGGTTTAAACGGCGTGAAACCAACAATGAACAAGCGAACTCACCGTTGTAACTTTTTTCAATACGCTCAAACTCCGCATCGAGAAATTTCTTATCAAAAGAGGCGTTGTGCGCGACCAAATTATCGTTGCCGATAAAGTCATTAAATTCCGCCATCACTTCTGCGCAGCTCGGTGCTGTTGCTAACATGCGATTAGTGATCCCTGTGTAGCTCTCTATAAATCCACTGACTCGAAAACCTGGGTTCATCAGCTGCTGGAACGTATCAACCACTTCACCATTTACAAGCTTAACGGCACCGATTTCAATGGCGCGATCGCCCATGTTTGGTGACAGTCCGGTGGTTTCGAAGTCGAGTACGATGACAGAGTTTGCTAAAGCCATGCAGAATTTCCTAATCAAAAAGCAAAAAATAACCGCGCTCTTGTGAGCGCGGCTAAGTCTATCATTGATTATGAATTGGCGTAGCGATTATTCAATCTGGGAGCGTTTCCAGCTGGCCAATGCTTCAATGTGCTCTGGTCCAATGCCACAGCATCCACCTAAAATCGTTGCACCTAACTCAGACCAACTCTGACAGTAGCGGAGGTAATCCTCAGGAGTGAGCTCTCTTATCGCTTGCATGGTGTCGTTCGCTTCATGATCCGCTTGAATCGGTGCGAAGTTGTTGGCGTAAACCCCAATCTCGGTTGAAGGAGAGCGCATATCGACAATCGTTTTAGTCGCAGACACAGCTTTAGCCATCACTTCTGGAATGGAGCAGTTAAATAAGATGCCCTCAGCCCCCAATTTACACACAGACTCAATGGCTTTCACTATCGGTTCACCAGAGCGCAGACGAGGCTCTCCATCAGGTTCATCTAAAAGAGAAAAGGCGTAATGACAAGGCTTGTCGGTTTGTGCAAGGACCGTTTGAATGGTGCCGAGTTCTTCTAAGCTAGAGATAGTCTCTGCTATCCAAATATCCACATGCGGGTCTTGTGCTACAAAAAGAGCATTAAAGATCGCTTCGCCTTCAGTCAGCTTAAATAGGTCTGGACGATAGCTACCAAAAGCAGGCGGTAACGCGCCGGCAACAAGGACCTGGTGGTTTGCGGCGAGAGCTGCATTTTGGGCGATGATCGCTGCTTCTTTGGCGAGTCGGGCGCCATCGCTTTGATAGAGAGCGTCACCCAGATGAAAAGGCACACACGCATAGCTATTGGCGATGATGATTTCAGCGCCAGCATCAACGAAGTTTTGATGTGCGAGTGTGACCAGTTCAGGGGCTTCGATCAGCGCTTGAGCACTCCATAGCGGCTGAGTGAACGGAGCACCCATACGTTTGAGCTCTCGACCCATTCCGCCATCAAGTATGGTGATTGGTTTCATAATCAGGATTCTGTACTACATCTGCATTAGCCCGATAATTAACGATTTCAGCCGATTGATCAAACATTCTCTCGACTCTTTTTAGGATTGAATCGGAGTAGAGTGCGCGCTCTCCCTAGAGAGAGTTATCTAGGTAATGCGTTTCAGACGGTTAGCTAAGGTTTTGAGAGAGCTTCAATATTGAAAAGTGTTCACATTGGTTGAATATCGCAAATTCTTGAAGCTCCTCTTCAAGTGCAGCGAGAAAATCACCTTGGCGTTTCACTGTAGGCTCTATGAATAAGTGCAATACATTGAGTGTTGAGCTGGGCTTATCCACTTTACAATCGGCGCGTGCGACCAGTTTTCCATCCCACAATATCGGCAAACAGAAATAACCAAATTGCCTCTTGGCTTGAGGGACATAGCATTCGATCAAATAGTCAAAGTTGAACAGGGCACTGGCTCTCTTGCGTTGAATAAGTAGATTGTCGAAGGGTGATAAGATCTTAGCTCGCTTCCGGTAGAGCCGTTTATCGAGTTGTTTGAGGGCATGTCTGCAGGCAAAGTAGTGCGTTTCACTGACTTTAACCTTCTCCACCTCACCCATTTCGATGAGATCGTTGAGCGCTTGTGCGACGTCAGTTTTAACATCTTTAAGCTGATAAATCATTTCAGGCAAGGTGCCAATTCCATGCGCTTTTAAATAACTAAGGACAAGAAAGCGACCATGCTCTTCATTGCTGGGGATCGAGCGATCGATGTTACTGGGTAGCACACGATCCGTAAGGTCATACACTTTGTGAAACCCTCTTCGCTCAGAGATCATCAAGTCACCCTGCATATAGAGGTTTTCTAAAGCGTGTTTAGTTGGCTTTGTGCTCCACCCACCGATTGTCTTTGCTTTAGATTCGAAATCCTTCGCCATCAACGGGCCTTCCTCGCCGATGCGTTGGAGGATATTGCTCATCAAGGTACGGTCTTTACAATACCAATGACGTTGCTGCCCAGACTTGATGGCCGCCTTTCGTGGCAGAGTGTGGCGAAAGTTCATCATAGGAAGGTAAGCGGCGGCGTGTGACCAGTATTCGAAGACCTTTTTATCTGCAACGAGCTGATCAAGGTGCTTGGGTTGATAGCTCGGATTGCGACTCCATAAAGTATGATGGTGAGCACGTTGCACCACAGAGATGGTATCTATCTGTACATACCCTAACTGCTCAAAAGTATGGAGTGTTTTGGTATATGCGCTGCCTTTCGAGGCGCCAATCGGTAATCCTTGTGATAGCAGCGCCAATTTTTGAGCTTCAGATAGCGTGAGTGATTTCATTCTGTGGTCATTCGCCTTTTCTAACCTGTGGGCTGCTCTGTATTAAAGCCGCGTAATATGTTGCCTAACGTAATCGCAGCAAACAGAACAATGACGATGGATAAGTGCCATGCTTGGCTGAGCCCGAATTGGACCAGCGCCATACTGACCACCGATGACACGACCATTTGCCCACCACCTGACATCGCCGCGGCAGCACCTGCTTGCTTCTTATAGGGTTGCATGACCATCGCTTGAGCACAAGGGAGCGCAATCCCGTTTCCGAGAATCATCAGCCATTGACCAATCATTAGGTATAACGGCTCCAGAGGACAAAAGAAGAGCCAAATAGCCGCACTTAAATGCAAAACAGGTGTGCAGAGCAGCATGTTTTTACTGCCGATAATAGGGCGAACTCGGTTACAAATTGTCGTGCCTAAAATCATTCCTAACGCAGGAATGATCGCCCACATTGCGTATTCATCTGACGCCATACCAATCTGGTTCTGCATGATGAATGGCATCACAGAGACGGTGGTGATCATCAGGCTAAAGTTGAGCCACCCAATGCTGGCAAAGCTCATAAAGTAGCGCGAAGAGAGCAGAGACTTATAGTGTGTCGCCATCTGTTTCAATGACGGTATTGGACTGGTTTGCGACAAGGTTTCATCAAATCTTAGGGCAATGAATGCCCAAGCGATAGCAACATAACCAAGCAAAGACACAAATACCATAGTCCAGCCAAAGTGGTAGTTGATAAACCCACCAATGACCGGTGCAACCAACGGTGTAATCGAAGCGGCCATTGCTATGTACGATAATGCGACAGGCAATTGTGCACCGCTGTATCTATCTCGGGTCGATGCACGCGCTAACACGGCGCAGCAACCAGTGCCTAAACCTTGCAAAAATCGGCCTAGTATCATGCCGGTAAAAGAGTCACTGAGAAAGATGATCATGCCTAAGCCTGACAGGGCAATAAGCAAACCTGACAGCAGTACCTTTTTACGACCCAGTGCATCTGACATTGGCCCATAAAGAAACTGTGAGGGGCCAAAGCCAAGTAAGTACACACTGACTAATAATTGAGCTTGGTCTAATGAAATAGAGAAATCTTTTGCAATCCAAGGCAGTGAAGGGAAAACCAACCCCATGCTGAGCTGACCAATGCTGATGATCAAACACGCGAGTAAAATGGTTCTAAACTGGATTGGTTTACTCATGCTTGTTCACCCGCTTGGCTGGTTTGGATGAACAAAAAAGTAACAAGGCGATGAGTCATAATGTGACATTTTTAAGGGCAAGAAGAGCAATTTTAAGTCGATGCTCAATTCGTGCAACTTTCAGCGCCTTAATTTACCTAGGTTTACAAAGGTGGTGATGATTTAAATATTCTCACCAAGGCTAAAGTACGCTAGCCAGTCACCATCGTTATTGTAGGTCACATCCATGCGTACGTTGATACGTTCTTGGCGCATAACACGGTATCTCAAACCCACACCAACCATCGATAGAGTGTCACTGTCACTGAAGCTTTTCTCTGGGCCAAGGGCTTGACGACCAAAGGATTTACCAATGCCACCTAACGCGACATAGGTGATGCGATCCAGTTTTTCATTGCCGGTATTGAGCGGCGTGTAGCGATATTCCATCTCTAAGCTGGTTAGGTTCGCGGCGGGGGTGTAGTCTCCGACAATAAATCCACGTTGCACATCACGACCTTGTCGACCATAGGTACTCAGAGCACTCGATGGTGCGTTATCGGCATCAAACAGATAACGGTTTAGCCAACGAGTCGCCAATATGTGGTTGTTTTCGTCACTCAAACTGCGGTAGTGGCGATAGTCCGTTGTGATCAATGAGTAGGTTTTATCATCATCGTTACCTAGCCAGCTGGCATGATCTTCGTAAGTGGCTTCAAACATATAGCCACTGTACGGATAGTAATAGTGCTCGCGGTGATCGAGTAACAGTGAAAGGGTCAGTCCAGTATCGGGTTGATACTCTTCTTCAAAACCGGCTACCCAAAGCAAAATACGGTCTCGCGCGCTGTCTCCAATATAGCGACTGGCACTAAAGTTCAAACCCAAACCGACAAAAATTTCGTCGGTCAGTGAGTAATAAACATCACCGAAGAAGTTGATTTCATGCTGAGTGGTGCTGACGTTATCTATCTGCTCAAGCAGGCGAACATCGATGTTGGAGTGGTTGTAACCAAAATCTGTAACAATGCGAAACTTATCCAACAGAATGTTAGTTGTGCCGCGAATATTGTAGCTCTTGCTTTCCGTGTAGGTCAGCATCGCTGACATCGTAGAAGGGTCGGTTTCTTGCTCACCAGAATAAAACGTATAGATAGGAACTAATGACGCGCCAACCCCGACACTCGGGTCATAGAATGGAATAGCTATGGTTTTAAAGTGACTGTCATTTTGTTTTTCTACTGAGTCTACTGCGTGTGCGTAAGAAGTGAGCAGCAGCGCAGATACTGTGGGAACTGTCCATCGCTTATTCATGGTTGAAAGCATTGTCCTTACGCTTAGGTTGAGCAAAGTTATCCATCGGATCGCATATTCGCGGAGTATACCACTTTTTAGGGGTATTGCTCGAACTATAACGGCTCAGTATTGTTTGATCTATAAATACCTCCCAGAGGTATATCTAGGAGGGTATCGAGCTTATAAGCGTCTACTCAACAATCGTCACTTTTTCGATTTTGATTGCATCAAGTGGTACATCGTCGTGGCCTTTCTTAGTTCCTGTCATCGCTTTACCAATGTTGTTTACCACTTCCATCCCTGCCGTGACTTTACCAAACACCGCATAACCCCAACCGTTGTTGGTTTTTGCTGTGTGATCTAAAAAGTCGTTATCATCTAGGTTAATGAAGAACTGAGCAGTGGCTGAGTGAGGCGCATCTGTACGTGCAAAGGCGATAGAGCCCGTCATGTTTTTTAGCCCACGGTTTGCTTCGTTAGCGATAGGAGCGTGAGTGTCCTTTTCCGTCATATCTTCCGTATGGCCACCACCTTGAATCATGAAACCATCAATCACACGGTGGAAAATCGTGCCTTCATAAAAGCCTTCTTGGCAGTAACGAAGGAAGTTCTTTGAGCTCACTGGTGCTTTGTCCAAGTTTAGTTCAATTTGAATGTCGCCGTAAGTGGTCGATAGGATAACCATAAGGATTCTCTAGCAAATGAATTTGGCGAGAGTATAGCAAGGATTTGTCTGGATGCGATTGATAAACAAAAGCTCTGCTGGGCGGGCAGAGCTTTAAAGGCGTGGAATGGTGTGAATTACGCGATGTGGGTTAAGCGATCGATGGTGAAGCTTTCGATTGCGCCATCAACGGCTGCCACATAGTTGGCAATATGCTCTGTCGCTAAGTGAGCTTCTAGAGCCGCTTCCGACGCCCAATTCTCATGGAACACGAAGTGGGCTGGATTGTCGTTGTCTTGGTGTAAGTCGTAGTTGATACAGCCATCTTCTTGACGAGTCTTTTCAATTAACTTGATCAGCTCGGCTTTCACCATCTCGATTTGGTCACCTTTGGCGACGATGTTCGCCACAATGGTCAGTTTGCTCATAGTCTTCTCTCTTTTAACGAGTCATGCCATTACAGCGTAGTGATAACGTGGTCCATCGCTAGACGCGCTTTCGGCAGACCATGATTGTAGTCTTCGCCATCTTTGTGGTAACCGATAGACAGAGCAAGTTCACATACGTGGCCTTCTAACTGTTCTGCGAACGCTTCGCCAATCAGCTCTGAATCAACGCCTTCCATCGGCGTAGAGTCGATGCCTAGACGCGCTAATGTGTGCATTAGGTTACCAAGTGCAATGTAAACTTGTGCTTTAGTCCAGTTGCCGTTGAAGCCAGTTTCATCTGTGTTCATGTCAGCAAAGGCGTAAGCGCCCATGAAAGTGTCATACATCTCTGCCGGTAGGTGGCCAGAGGTTACTTCCGCATCAACACGTTTAGCGAATTTCTCTTTGGTGAACTTAGGGTCGTAAGCAAACAAGATAGTATGAGACGCTTCTTTTGCATGCGGTTGGTTGAACTGGTGCATGTTAGAGAACGTGTCATGGAAACGCTGTTTTGATTCATCACTTTCCAGCACGATGAATCTCCAAGGCTGAGAGTTGATAGAAGACGCAGATAGGCGAAGTGCTTCTTTAATCACATCCATATCTTCTGCAGAGATGCGCTTTTCTGCATCGTATTTTTTAGCGGTGTAGCGAGTGTTGAGATCTTTGATGATTGGATGAGTCATGATGATTCCTAGTCATTTTGATGAGTTCACTCGGGTTATATGTTCAGAGCGTCAACATTAACAGTTGCTATTATTTGTCAGAGAACATGACCCAAATTTCGTTAAACCATGGTGTGGTTTACGTTGATGGGGCTAATGTAAGTGAATAATCGCTGAGGAAAAATAGCCATTTCTTCCAATGACTATGGATTAAAATGTCCATAATGGTGATGGTTGTCGAGATATAGGTGGCGAGCAGAGTCTACTCACCACCAACAGACTGGGGCAGGGCGTGGTTTACATTGGAACGACTAAAATATCGATGGGTGATTTATCAACCAAGTGCTTAGAATAAGAGGCTATCTTGCTCCAAAAATCATGGTGATGACCACAAATCAGTAGGTCGATATGATTGCTTTCAATGGTTTCTTTTAGCTTATCTGCCAGATCGCCTGTCCCGATAAGTATGTGTTTAATCGGCTGCGGGCTGTACGCTTCAAATGCACGAATCTCAGTGATGGTTTGTTCTCCTAGCGGGTGATCATTGCCATCGAGTTGAATATCGACCAGCTCTGGGTAAATCTCACCGTGCGAGCCATCAACATGGACAAACGAAACGTAGGCGTTGGTTAGCTCTGATAGGTAGGTGGCTCTATCAATCAGCACTTTACTCTCATCAGTACGTTCGAGGGCAACCAAAATATGTGTATATCTCATGATCGTGTCCTTATCTTCAATGCCTGTTATAACCATACACTCTGCATGGAAAAAGTGTGTTACCTACCTCTAAAATATGCATAACGATTGATAGATGATGTGCTGCTAAAGTCGCACCCCTTGTTTGGCAATTAATAGCATACTTGGTGCATATATGTACTACTATATTCTTATGCATAAGGATAATGGATAGTAGGGTCAGTCTATGGAGAGAGTGATGTTGTCAGGGAGTCTTTCTGTTCGAAAGAAGCTCTTTATTCTTGTCGCGTTGCCTGTTTTCTTGCTGGTCGCGTTTGTCGCTTGGCAGATTCATTTACTGACACTTCATAAAGAGAACCTCACCAAATCCAAATATTACATCGACTTTGTTGAGCAAAGTGGCGTGTTATATCGAACCGAAGATATGTTGGCGGCGTCCAAAACAGCATTGGCTTTGTCGACCCTTTCCCCTGTTGTTTTTCCTTCTGAGGATCAAGCCGAAGTGGATGGCCTTGTTTCTGAGCTGCTGCAGTCATTGGTAACCAGCCGTGGGACGAGAGACGTTTATGAAATTTTGGACAATCAAGAGTGGCAGTCTGACCTCTATAAACAACTGTTAGCCAAATTAGATCGAGTGACCTTCTCTGAGGTGACGCCTGAAGTGTCTGCTCATTTGGCAGCATTACTTCAACTGGAATGGCTAATCTATTGGTCGGTTGAAGAAAGCCGCCTGACTAAGGGGCTGATTGATATTTGGCATCAAGGCGAAGTCATTGATACCGATCTGCAAGAACAAATTATCGCTTTAGTCCATAACCAACAACTTTATGTTGAGCGGTTCGTTACCCTCAATGCTAATGAGCAGCAAGTGAGTATCATGGTGTCGGCTTTCAGTAATGAGGTGTTTAGCAAAAGCCAAGAATTTCGCACCTTATTGATGGCGCAAACCGGACTGAACCAACTCTCGGAAACCGAGATTGAACAGGGGTTAGAGGCGCTTTCCGGCAGACAGGCTCTACTGCATCAGGTGGCGTTATCAATTGAGAATCAGCTCGCAGCTGAGATTGATTTGGCGGTGATAAAGGCCGAACAAAGTCGATTAACCTATATTTTGGCTGTTTCGCTTTTAACCCTATTTGTCATCGGTTTAGCGATCAAACTTGCGCAGCACTTAACCAGCAACTTGAACCGAGTGTTAGAGTTTCTCAAGCATGATGATGCGACAAGCTTGCCGAGTTTGAGTAAGACCGTGAAAGGGGGGGATGAGTTAAGTGAGTTTGCCTCTGAAGTGGAAAGGCTTACGATTGAGCGCCAGCAAGCAAAAGAGCGTTTAACCTTAGCCAAGGAAGAAGCGGAAAAAGCCAAAGATGAAGCCATTCTTGCGAGCAAAGCGAAAAGCAGCTTTTTAGCGAATATGTCGCATGAGATCCGTACCCCTTTAAATGGCGTGATTGGTATTGCCGAAGTGTTGGCGGATACCAAGCTGAACGTCAATCAACGTGACTACGTCGATACGATTGAAACCTCTTCCCAATTATTGCTTAGTCTGATTAACGACGTATTGGATTTCTCAAAAATTGAGTCTGGTTTGTTGTTGGTGAGCCCAAGCTCCACCTGCGTTCGTGAATCTATTTATGACATCGCCTCTATTGTTGCCCCCGCGGCGAAAGATAAGGGGATCGAACTGAATGTGTCGGTCCATCCTGATACGCCTTATCGAGTGATGGTGGACGATCATCGACTCAGACAAATCTTAATGAACTTTATGTCCAATGCCGTTAAGTTCACCAGCCATGGCTCTGTATCCCTATTATTGGATGCGCAACTGAAAGGCCAGAGCAAGGTGGAGCTTACCTTTTCGGTAGAAGATACCGGTATCGGGATCGATGAGCAGCAACAGAAGAAAATCTTTGAGCCGTTTTTGCAAGAAGACAACTCCATCACCAGAGAATATGGTGGAACAGGATTAGGTTTAGCAATCAGTACGCAGCTTGCAGAGTTAATGGGCAGCGAAATCCAGTTACGTTCTACAAAAGGCAAAGGGAGCTGTTTTTACTTTACACTTTCGTTGCCGGTTGATGTTCAGTCGTATACCCAAAGCAAAGAAGAGCGGCTTCAAACGCCGATTGCGGTTGTCTGTGATGATCAACCGCTGTGCGACAAAGTGGTCAATGAACTGGCTTTTTATGGCTATCAAGATGTCGAGCGTGTTACGTATCTAAATGAGATAGAGGCCGTGAAATCGGTCACAGCGAAACCTGTGCTGCTTATTGTAGAGACAAAAGCGAATAGTGAGTTACTGAATAAAGAAACCCTTTCTCAATGGAGTGGAGTGGGTTACGCCATTGTTGTGGCTCGACAGTTCAATTCTCCTGCGTACGATTTTGAGTCGAGCGTTTTTTCCATCGTGATACAGCCTCTATTGGGTCAACGACTGCTTAGGGCACTGCGAGAAACCGACGCTGTGTACAGTGGTGCTGAGATTCAGAATCATGGCAGCCCATCTCTTGGTCGACGCCGAATCCTGATTGTTGAGGACAACGGTGTAAATCAGAAAATCGCCTCTCTTCATGTGGCGAAAGCCGGTTTTGAATTTGACATCGCCAACCACGGTCAAGAAGCCTGTGAGATGTATCAGCGAGACCCAAGTTACTGTCTTGTTCTTATGGATTGCATGATGCCAGTGATGGACGGCTTTACTGCAACGCAAGCGATTCGTAACTATGAAAATCAGCAAGGTTTGCAACCCGTACCGATCGTCGCACTGACTGCCAGCGTGATTGATGATGATATTCAGCGCTGCTTTACAGTTGGCATGGATGACTATGTTGCCAAGCCTTTTAAAGCAAGCGTGCTGCAAGAGAAGATACGTTCTTGGGCAAGATACGACACTGAACGCTCCTTGCAATCAATGGAATTTAAGGTTTATCAAGAAGAGTCATCCAACCACAACACGAGCTTTGTGCCTAAATCTGAACGAATCTTGTTAGTGGAAGATAACCTCGTTAACCAAAAAGTGGCGTCGCTATTTTTATCGCAAGCGGGTTATCAGTTTGATATTGCCGATAATGGGCAAGTCGCCTTAGATAAGTTTCGAAGTGGTGCTCAGTACGACTTGATTCTGATGGATTGCATGATGCCAATTAAAGACGGCTTTTCGGCGACCGAAGAGATTCGTCAGATTGAAGCGGATCTCGGCTTAAATAAGATCCCTATTCTTGCACTGACTGCCAGTGTTATCGACGACGATATTCAACGCTGTTATGACTCAGGCATGGATGGCTATATTGCCAAGCCGGTCAAGCAAGAGAAGCTGCTTCACGAGATTGAAAGCGCCATTTAGGCTAGGAAATTAGGACGAAGGAACGAAGTGTTATTTGGTCAGGGAATTATCGTTGGCTTACTTAGCATTGCTCTCTATTCCACATCGGTAGAGGCAAGCGAGGACATGGCCATCTTTTCACTAGAGCCAGCGTTTACTATGCTGTCTCAGGCTAAAGCACGCAAGTTATACCGTGGCAAGACAAAGCATTTACAAGGTAAACGAATTGAGCTCTCTGATTGGCCAAAAGAGAGTGAACAGCGCATGGAGTTTTACTCTGCGTTGCTTGGCAAAAATTCCGCTCAAATGAACGCTCATTGGGCCAGTCTCTCTTTCTCGGGTAAAGCCCGCCCCCCTAAAGAAATCTCTAAAGCAGACATAAATGCCTTATTAGTTTGGATGTCTGCGAAACCTCATCGAATTGGTTATGCGCCAGTGAATCTGCTACCTGAAAACGCCACCATTATTTATGTGGTGCGGAGAAAAGACCCATGAATAAAATACTGACAACGATGGTGCTATTGGGGGGGTATTCAGGTTGGAGTCTGGGGGCGATTGAACTCGGAGACAACTTGTCCATTAGTGGATTTGGCTCGGGCTCTTATACCGAGTCCGATCACTCGTCTCCGTTATTGGTTCAGCGCAATATTGTTGATGAAAGCTGCTTTGATTGTGATACGACCTTTGGCTTGCAGCTAGATTACTTTAATTCTGGCTTCAAAGCCTCTGTGCAAGTCGTGAAACGCCCTCAAGACAATTGGGATGAACCAGAACTCGAATGGGCGTATGTTGGCTATGATTGGCAAGACATTTCGGTGGCGGCCGGTCGACAGCGTTTACCTTTGTTCTTGGCGTCTGAATACTACTATGTCGGCCATGCTTACACTGCGGCTCGGCCTCCAGAAGTGTATGACAGTGCGTTAGGTATTACGGCTTACAATGGGGTGAGTTTGAGTTGGTCGCATGAACTCTCCGATGCGTTGACCGCATTAGTCACCCCTTACATCGGTTTTAAGGACAAGAATAAAGTCCACTACAACGAACAGACGGATTTTGAGTTTGAAGCAAAGAGCGTAATGGGGTTTGACGTCAATTTGTTTGGCGATGGCTCTCGTTGGCATTTCTCTTACGTGCAGGCAAATTACAATCAAGTGCTCACTCTTTACAATGTAAATCAGCCGTTACCTGCTGGTGGGTCAATCATCATTCCTCAAGTTGCCATACCTTCTGATGACCAAAGTATCACACTCTGGTCATTAGGGACGCAGTATGAATTTGGTCAGTCAAAGCTCACCATAGAAGGTCAAATGAATGACCTTTCATCCTCTTTTTACATCATGGGAGAGCATCACTTTAGGATGTTCACTCCTTATCTAACCTATGGAATGGAGCTGAGTTCAAGCGAGCATAAAGAAAGCGATAGCTATCTGATTGGTGCCAGAGTCAATGTGTTAGACAATGTCTCATTGAACCTAGAGTGGCAATACTTTGAAGTCTATAAAGGTAATGGCCCATTTATGACCTTGGATGTCATCCCACAAGATCGAACGGCACAGCTGTACACCGTGATGCTGAGTTTTGTTTTTTAGCGATGATCGGAATTTAAAAATAAGGAACAACTTTGGGGAAAACTGAACCTCATTTGTTCCCCATTTCAGATCTACAATGTGGGCAGATAATTCGGCAGGCTTAGGAGCCAACCATGACCACATTTCCAGATTCATTTCTTTGGGGCGGCGCTATCGCAGCCAATCAAGTCGAAGGTTCTTTTGACCAATACGGCAAAGGCCTTTCAACCTCAGATATGCTACCAAATGGCATTCTAAGCCCGCATCAAACACGTCAAGAGCGAACCGATGGTATTAAGGATCTCGCCATCGATTTTTATCACCGTTATCCAGAAGATATCGAACTGTTTAATGAGATGGGCTTTAACTGCTTACGTCTTTCGATCGCTTGGACTCGCATTTTCCCTAAGGGTGACGATCTAGAGCCGAATGAAGAAGGCTTGGCATACTATGACCGTATCTTCGATGAGTTAGCCAAACATAATATGCAGCCGTTTGTGACGCTTTCGCATTACGAAATGCCTTACGCGCTGGTGGAAAACTACGGTGGTTGGGGCAGCCGAGATTTGATCACCTTCTTTGAACGTTATGCCCGCACAGTGTTTGAGCGCTATAAAAACAAAGTGAAGTTGTGGCTGACGTTTAATGAAATCAATATGTCTTTGCATGCGCCGTTTACTGGTGTTGGACTGCAAGAAGAAGCCAGCGAGCAAGAAATCTACCAAGCGATACATCATCAGTTAGTCGCCAATGCTAAGGCTGTGAAGCTGTGCCATGAGATCATCCCTGATGCGAAAATTGGCAATATGCTTCTAGGGGCGCTCAATTATGCCTATACCTGCCACCCTGATGATGTGATTGCGGCAATGCATGAAAACAACAAGTGGCTGTTCTTTGGTGATGTACAAACTCGTGGTCAGTACCCAGGTTATATGCTGCGTTACTTCAGAGAGCAGGGTATCGAGATAGAGATGCAAGCAGGGGATTTAGAAGAGTTAGCCAGTGCGAGCGTTGATTTTATCTCATTTAGTTACTACGCGAGTGGATGTGCCAGCGCCGATCCAAAGCAGAAAGAAGTGGGTAACATTGTCGATAGCGTACCGAACCCATACCTAGAGAAAAGCCAATGGGGCTGGCTGATTGATCCTAAAGGTTTACGAATTTTGCTTAACTTCTTGCATGATCGCTACCAAAAGCCACTGTTTATTGTTGAAAATGGCCTTGGTGCTCGTGACGAAGTGAATGAGAATGGCGAGATCATTGATGATTACCGCATTGATTACCTCAACGATCACTTAGTGCAAGCTCGTGAAGCCGTATTGGATGGTGTGGAATTGATAGGCTTTACCAGTTGGGGCCCGATTGATCTGGTGGCGAACTCAACAGCAGAGATGGGCAAGCGTTACGGCTTTATCTACGTCGATCGCCATGACGATGGCTCCGGCACATTGAAACGCACACCTAAAAAGAGTTTTCATTGGTATAAAGAGGTCATCGCGACCAACGGCGCAAGCTTAACTGTGAAGTAGTAATTGAAGTAGCAATAAGGAGCCAACTCGGCTCCTTTTTCATTCGCTCTCTTCAACAAGGCCCAGTTCTGTGTGCTTTCGTTTACTCAGTCCTTGAGCAACGATTCGATAAGACTCTTTCAGGTAATAGGATAGCTCCTCAACCAATTCGCCATCGGTTGCGGTTTGCTGAATCCATTTCATTCCACGGGTTGCAAAGTAAGGCGCTGGTCGGTATCCCTCATTCTCTTTCAAGAAATCGTAATTACGATCAGAGGTCTTAAACGTGTAGGCCTCCTTCCCGCCTTCTTGAGTGGTACCAATGGCAAACACCTTTCCACCCACTTTCCAGACATGCGAATTTCCCCATTGCATGACATAGGTTGTCGCGGGCAGAGAATCGCAAAACTGATTGAATTGATCGTGTGTCATAGGTAAGCCTTCGGGAAGTCTGTAATATCAAAGATTGTCGCAGGCCTAAGAGAGTGGCTCAAGATCCAAAGCTGAGACTTTAGACAAGGATGACATTGCCGCAGATTAGCAATGGGGAATTTGAGCCGTTATGAGGTATAGCTGTTCGAAAAGGGAATTGGCTACTTTCTTACTTGATGAGAATTGTGAGTCAAATATGTTTATAAATTCCTATTCTATAAGAATACAATTTGATCGAGACTCTTGGATAACGATAAAACATCAGTGTGAACTCTATGAAACACAGCAATAGTGGGCAAGTAAACGAGAAAGTGCTGCAACTGTTAATGCAGGTCGCAGTCAACGATGAACCTGTGACAGCAAAGACACTGAGTGAGCAATTAGGCACACCAATCAGCAGTCTTTATCGTCACCTTAAGCTGCTGAGAGAATGGAATTTAATTGAGGAAAGTCCAAATGACAAAACCTTGATCATCGGTCCGGCAGCTCTGCTTTTGATGCGCAGTTATGAGACCAGCCAGCATGACCTAGATGTGGTGGATTCTGTTCTCAATCGCTTGCAAAAGCAGACGGGTGAAATGTCTGCTTATATGGTGCCTGTGGGTTACCGAGCACTTTGTGTTAGCCGCAAAGAGAGCATGCAGGCGCTTCGATGCAGCTATGTTCAAGGACAGAGTCAGCCTTTATTACGCGGTGCATCCTCAAAAGTGATGCTTGCCTATATGCCGATGGCTCGCTGCGAAAAGATTCTTCGTTACTTTGGTGAAGAATCACGTATGGAACATTGGCAAAAAGAGTTAGAGCAGATCCGTAATCAGGGTTACGCCGTGAGTACATCAGAGATTGATCCTGGCGTATCAGGCATCAGCGCTCCGGTCATGAAAGGCTCTAAGCTTATTGGCGCGATTTCTGTGATGGCGCCTGCTCATCGAGTTCAAATGAATCAGCAGAAAATTGTTCTGCATGTTCTTCAGGCAGCGAGGGCATTGCCCCCAGAAAGGTAACGGATATGTTCGGGCTATTTCGACGTAACAAAGTGACGAGTCTTACAGGTGTTCTTTCTCATCGTTTGGTTTTACTGACGGCGAGCGAAAAACTTAAGCCGATGAAACAAGTCGATTTCGAAATGGCCGATCAAAGTTTAGAAGAGGCGTTTGATTGGGTCTCTGATATTGGCGGCCAACATTGGAGCAATGGAGGCCATTTCAATTTGGTGGCACAGCCGAGTGGACAATATCAATTGCACCTCAGTCGCTTTCTGGGCTCCGAAGCATTACCTGTTCTCCTAACCAACAATTGCGAAACACTGCTGCACAGCTTGCCTTTGCTTAATTCCAATCATAGAGAGTTGGGCATCATTCATATCGGTCGTCAATTTGAACTAACGGCATCTCTGGAGCCGGTTCAAGGCAGTGCGTTCCACTTTGCACTTTCTCGCTACAACGAATGTCGATTGTTTTGCCTTGGAGTGGATCTCTCTCAGCAAGATGAAAGAACGTTGGAATATGCCGAAGATCTTGGCTGTGATTGGATGAGCTTAGATGAATGCCGTTTTAGTCACCGACTGCAAGTGAAGCAGCAGTTGGCCACGTATCTATCGCATTGTGACGAAGTGGTGGTGAACATTGATTTGGCAAGCTTGTATCCGGTTTCTCGATTGGAAAGGGGCAGTGCGTTGGACATTCAGGTTGTCGCTCGGATGATTCGCCAGTTGCTGTTCTCTGGCAAAGTACGTCAGGTTCAACTGGTGGGCTACAAAGATAAACATCTGTATTCGAAACAGACACAAATCATTTTGCACGAATTGGCTCAGATGTTTCCATCAACTCACCGAGCTGCGTAATTTTCCATACGCCAAAAACACAAAAGCTGGCGGTTAAGCCAGCTTAGTACGGTTGTATAGCACGTTATGATGTTTTGCTTGCGTCTTTGTTCGACTCTTTCCAGTACTGAATGCGTACGCGATGCAATTGTGCTTTTCTCATTTTCTTCATGATAATCCCTCACTTCAAATACAAAATTTGCTCTTCAATGAGCTTATGTGAATCTAGTTCCTCATGAACAGAGAACAATGTAGACATCAAATCGCCAAAGATCCATGTTTTTGATCACGTTTTTTTGTCTATATGCCATGCCTTATTCATAAAAAGTGAACCATAGCGCAGTTTCACGGCAGTGAAATGTAAATGGACAGAAAGTGTCTCAGATAATTAATACTTCCTAAACAATAGCTTAACCTGATTGTCATTTTAGGAATCTACGATTTGCACGAATTTTTATAAAAATACTCAAGCAAGGAGTAAGCAATGTGCCCTATTTCAGATAAGCGCAGTGACAATCAAGATTCTGAATTTAGCCAAATGATTGATGCACGACTATCTCGTCGTCGATTTCTAACAGGAACTGCGGCGGTGAGTGCTGGTGCTTTTCTTTCTCTTAATCCAGTAGCAAAAGCATTTGCAGCGAAAGAAGAAAGCCCGTTACTTAACTTTGAAGCGGTACCGGCGTCTACCGCAGACGCGTTTATCGTGCCAAAAGGCTATAAGGCAAGTCCATTGCTTTCATGGGGAGACCCAATTTTTACAGGTGCGCCAGCTTTTGACCCAAGTGGTAAACAAGACTCGAATGCGCAGCTTCGCCAGTTTGGTGATAACACCGATGGCATGAGCCTGTTTCCGATCACTCAAGATCGTGCAGTGATCGCAGTGAACAACGAGTACACCAATTACGATCTTCTGTTTGATCATGGCGGCAAAGCGATGACCGCTGACGATGTACTGAAATCACAAGCTGCACACGGCGTGACGGTGTTTGAGATCGTGCGTTCAGGTGGCGAGTGGAAACTAGATATTGATGGTAAGCGTAACCGCCGTATCACAGCGAATACTGAAATGATGCTGACAGGTCCAGCCGCGGGTCATGACTTGATGAAAACGAAGTTAGACCCATCAGGCATGAAGCCACTGGGTACGTTTAATAATTGTGCCAACGGCCAAACGCCTTGGGGCACTTACCTAACGTGTGAAGAAAACTTCAATGGCTACTTTGGCACTAGCGGCAGCGCAGACGTTTCAGATGATCACAAACGCTACGGTGTAAAAGCGGCAAAGAGCAAGTATCAGTGGCACGACACCGATGAGCGTTTTGATGTCGCGAAGCACCCCAATGAGCCGCACCGCTTTGGTTGGGTTGTCGAAATCGACCCGAATGATCCAACATCAACGCCACTTAAACGTACTGCGCTAGGCCGTTTCAAACATGAAAATGCGGCACTACTGATTAATGATGACGGTCATGTCGTGGTCTATCTTGGTGATGACGAGCGTGGCGAGCATTTGTACAAATTTGTCTCTAAGAACAAATACCAAGCGGGCAACGACAAGGCAAACCGTAACCTTTTAGAAGAGGGTACGCTGTATGTCGCTAAATTTGAGTTTGATGATCAAGAGCTGAAAGGCAAAGGTCAATGGCTAGAGTTGACGCATGGCAAAAACGGCTTAACGAAAGAGAACGGCTTTAACGACCAAGCAGAAGTGATGATTTTTGCTCGTCGCGCTGCTACTCAAGTCGGTGCAACAACCATGGATCGCCCTGAATGGGTAGCCGTTCACCCTGATAATAATCATGTGTTCTGTACTCTAACTAACAACAAAAACCGTGGTGTTAAAGAAGGTCAACCAGTTGGTGGTCCAAACCCACGTAAAGAAAACCACTATGGTCAGATTGTTCGTTGGGTACCTAAAAATGGCGACCACACTAATGATGGGTTCGAGTGGGATCTTTACCTTATCGCAGGCAACCCAATGGTTCACAAAGGGACAGCGTACGCGGGTAGTGACAACATTAGCGTTGATAATATGTTTAATAGCCCTGATGGTATCGGTTTTGATTCAGCGGGCCGTTTATGGATTCAAACTGACGGAAACTACTCAAATAAGGGCGACTTTGCTGGTCAAGGCAATAACCAAATGTTGTGTGGTGACCCAATGACGGGTGAAGTGCGTCGCTTCTTAACTGGGCCAATTGCCTGTGAAATTACCGGTCTAACATTTTCGGCTGATAATAAAACCATGTTTGTTGGTGTTCAACACCCTGGTGAGAAGGGCGCTCCATCGCACTTCCCAGCGGGTGGCAGCAGTAAACCTCGTTCGACCATTATGGCGATCACACGTGAAGATGGTGGCGTAATCGGCGCTTAAGAGCTGATTAACGATTTGAAGCGGGGCATTGTGCCCCGCTTTTTTGGTTCTACAGCCTATTAGAGCCTTGTTATGCGCTCAAAAGCATAAAAAGTGTGATCTTTAGACAATTAAGCACTAAATATAGTTGCTTCATTTGTACGGTATAACTATATTGAAAGGGTATCCCACATAACTTTAAGGTGTAGAGACTGAGTAAACTCCCAGAGTGAATACGAACCAACTGAACGCAATATGAGACACAGGGCTTAACGAATCGTTAAGGGTGCCATCTAAAAACGTAAAAGAATTCAGTATTTTCAAAGGCCTTTTGCTTTTCCCCTCTTTAAATAGTCGCACTTTCTAGTTATCGATACATTGTCTGATAACCATGGAGGAGGTTTGGCTATGTTACCACTAGGTTTATTCGCATTAGGTGCATTCGTATTCTTAGGCTGCTGGGTTGTTCAACACGGTTTACCCGTTCTTGGGATGAAGCTTGATGAAGACGATTTACTACTCATCTCTGAAATGTCTGGTGAAGATGTTTTAGAAGCTTAAAGCGCAAAAAATTGAGAGAAAAAGGAGCCTTGTTTGGCTCCTTTTTTTGTTTCTCCTATCTACTTTTATTTTGATTCTCGATCTGACAACTCCTTTCTTACGCTGATTTTGTAAAGATTAAACTACTGAAAATATTAGATTTATTAGTTTATAAAAATTGGCTCACAAATTGCGAGATCTAGTTTCCACGCCTTGTTTCTTTAAGCAGTAGTTGTAGGCAAGTGTTTAGATAACGATGATAAAGGAGTCGGTTATGGCGCAATCACTCAACCTACCTGAAGGTGCACAGGTCGCAATTGACACGGATGGCAATGTAAGAGTGTTACTCGCAGGACAATCCCCCCAACCCGGAGAGATTGTTGCCCCCGCTTCTGAGTTATTTGAACAATTCCCAGAACTAAGTGCGGAAATCTCAAACGTTTTGGAACAAGACTCCCCAGTTGATCCTGACGTTGAAGAAATCGCCAGTTTATTGGAACAAGGCTTGGACCCAACCTTAATCGAAGATTTTGCGACGGCCGCGGGTGAAGACGCTGGCGCAAGCCCCACCACGAGTGCCGCGATTGAACGTGATGGTGAAGAAAGAATCGCAGAAACGCTTTTTGAAACTTCGGCGTTGGGTTCTGGAAGCGAACTAAACAACAATTCTCTATTTGATGATCCAAGTTTTCGTACCAGCAACTTAGCGCCTTTTGCTGCGGTTGAATCTCGAACTTATGCCGAAGAGTCTGGCTCTGGTGCACTTGCTATCACTCTACCGACTGATCTTAATGACGAAGTGCTGATTGTGACCATCACAGGCTTACCTGAGCGCGGTGTTGTGACCTTGGAGGATGGTACACCGATAGTGGTTGGTCAGGTGCTGTCCACTGAACAGTTAACGTCACTGCGATTTGAAGCGCCAGATGAAGTGGACAACGCAGGCGAAGTCGCTGGTACTTTAGCTTATACCGTCGATGACGGCGCTGGTTTACTCAATAGTGTTCAACCAGGTTCGGTTCAGATTTTCCTAACACCTATCAACGATGCGCCTGTCGCTTTTGATAGCGAAGGTTCGGTGATTGAAAATCAGACTCTAGAAGGTCGCTTGCCTGACGGGGAAGATGTCGATGGCACCATTGCGTCATATCAGTTAGTGGCAAACCCAGAGCTTGGTAGCGTCACAGTCAACCCTGATGGTTCTTTTGTATTTGAAACCGGAACGGATTTCGATTTCTTACCAGAAGGTGAAACTACTCAAGTCTCCTTCCTTTATTCAGTCACCGATGATGGCGGCTTAGACAGCCAACTGCAGACGGTGACAATTACTGTGACAGGCGTGAATGATGCCGCTGTGATTGCAGGTGTCGATTTCGGTCAAGTTATTGAAGATTCTCAAGGCATAGAGCTTACCGACTCAGGCCAGCTAACAATCAGCGATGTTGATGGTGAGCAAGAAGAAGCATTTGATACCAACAGCGTCGTACCTGCTGCGGGTGTTCTGGGACAGCTTGAGATTGATGAAACCGGCCTATGGCAATACAGCGTAGACAACGCAGACGTTCAATACTTAGGTGAAGGGGAAACCAAGCAAGAGATTTTCACCGTGAGTTCGGTTGATGGCACTGAGCACACCGTGACGGTAACCATTGTCGGTGTCAACGATACGGCGGTGATTGCAGGCCAAGACACAGGCAGCGTTAAAGAAGACGAATCTACACCGTTGTTAACGGAATCTGGCACATTAACCATCAGTGATGTGGACGGTGCTGACGAAGAGTTGTTTGTTCCTGCGTCTTTGACTGCTCCGGAAGATGCGATCGGCACGCTGACTATTGATGAAAATGGCCAATGGAATTTCGAGTTAGAAAACAGCTCAATCCAATACTTGGGTGAAGGGGAAACCATCACCCAGGTTTACACCGTCGAATCGATTGATGGCACTTCACACCCGATCACTATTCAAATCATTGGTACCAATGATGCCGCGGTGATCTCCGGTGATGATGTCGGCACCGTCACTGAAGATGAGTCTACTCCACAGCTTACTGATACAGGCTCACTACGTATTTCAGATATCGATGGTGAAGACGAAGAGCTCTTCGTTGCTGCTACAGGCATCACCAGTGCAGGCGCTCTAGGTACTCTTGATATTACCCAAGACGGGGATTGGACTTACACGGTTGATAATGCTGATGTTCAATACTTAGCAGAGGGTGAAACTAAGGTTGAAACCTTTACCGTAGAATCGCTCGATGGCACGCAGCATACCGTGACCGTCACCATTATTGGCGTCAACGACAGTGCAGAAATTGCTGGTGATGATGTTGGCGCGGTGAACGAAGACGATGATACGCCACTGCTGACCGACTCTGGCACCTTAACCATTTCAGATGCGGATGACGGCGAAGCCGAATTTAAACCAAGCAGTGTGGTTGCCTCTGCGGGCGCATTGGGTTCACTGTCAATTGATGCGGCAGGTAATTGGGATTACCAAGTTGATAACGCGGACGTGCAATACCTCGGCGAGGGTGAAACTAAAGTAGAAACCTTTACCGTTGAATCCCTTGATGGTACGGAGCACACGATTACCGTCATCATTACCGGTGTCAACGATAGTGCGGAAATTGCCGGCGATGATATTGGTGCTGTCACCGAAGATGAAAGCACACCGCTACTGACCGATTCAGGCACCTTAACCATTTCAGATTCCGATACAGGTGAAGCAGAATTTAAACCGACTAGCGTGGTGGCATCAGCAGGTGCGTTAGGGTCGCTAACCATCGATGAATCGGGCAATTGGGATTACGTCGTTGCCAATGATTCAGTGCAATATTTGGCTGAGGGCGAAACCAAAGTCGAAACCTTTATCGTTGAATCCCTTGATGGTACGGAGCACACCATTACCGTGACTATTACTGGCGTAAACGACAGCGCAGTGATCGCTGGCGTTGATACCGGCGAAGTAACGGAAGATGACAGTAATCCACTTCTGACTGACTCTGGTACGTTAACTATTTCGGATGCCGATACTGGTGAAGCGGAATTTAAACCAAGCAGCGTGGTCGCCTCTGCGGGCGTATTAGGTTCACTCACTATTGATGCTTCAGGCAATTGGGATTATCAAGTTGATAACGCGGACGTGCAATACCTCGGCGAGGGTGAAACCAAAGTCGAAACCTTCACTGTTGAATCACTTGATGGTACCGAGCACACCATCACTGTGACTATTATTGGTGTCAACGACAGCGCTGAAATTGCCGGTGATGACGTTGGTGCCGTGACCGAAGACGATGACACTCCACTACTGACCGATTCAGGTATTTTAACCATTTCAGATGCTGATAGCGGCGAAGCCGAATTTAAACCAAGCAGTGTGGTTGTTTCTGCGGGCGCATTGGGCTCGCTGACCATTGATGCAGCAGGTAATTGGGATTACCAAGTCGATAACGCTGACGTGCAATACCTTGGCGAAGGCGAAACAAAAGTCGAAACCTTCACGGTTGAGTCGCTCGATGGTACCGAGCACACCATTACTGTGACTATTACTGGCGTCAACGATTCTGCAGTGATCTCAGGTGACGATGTTGGCACCGTCACTGAAGATGAGTCCACACCACAGCTTACTGATGCAGGCTCACTGCGTATTTCTGATGTCGATGGTGAAGACGAAGAACTTTTCGTTGCAGCCACAGGCATCACCAGTGCAGGCGCTCTAGGTAGCTTAGATATTACTCAAGATGGCGATTGGACCTACACGGTTGATAACGCTGACGTTCAATACTTGGCCGAGGGCGAAACTAAGGTTGAAACCTTTACTGTAGAGTCGCTCGATGGCACGCAGCATACCGTGACCATCACCATTGTTGGCACCAATGATATTCCTATTATGCTGGGGGATCTTACGGGTGAGGTGAAAGAGGAAACGACTCTACAAACCACAGGTACGCTTACTCCAGTCGATGTCGATAATGGGGCAACACACACTTGGGCTCTGGTCGGAGAAACGGATTCGACCTACGGCTCAATATCCATCGTTGGTGCAACGGGTGAATGGACTTACACCCTTGATAACAATGCCGCACAACCATTAGCCGAAGGTCAGGAAGTACAAGAAACCTTTGTGGTTGAAGTGGATGATGGATTGGGTGGAACATCGCAACAAAACATCGTTATCACTATTGAAGGCACCAACGATGATCCTGTGATCAGCGGTGATGACAGCGGCAACACCGTAGAAGACTTAATGCTAGTGGCCGATGGTGTGCTCAGTGTTGATGATATCGATGTGACGAATACTCACACTTGGTCAATTCAAGGTAATGGTCAAGGCAGCTACGGTAGCATCACTATTAATCAAAATGGTGCGTGGGAATACACTCTAGACCCTAGTTTGACTCAGTCGTTTGAACACGGTGAACTCTACGAAGAACAAACGTTCACAGCTATCGTCAACGATGGCAATGGCGGCACTGACAGCTTTGAAATCGATATCGATATTCTCGGTCAAAATGATGCGCCGAATATTTCAGGTCGCTCAACTCGCACTATTTGGGAAGACGATGGTAGCGGTGTTCGAAGCGGTACTCTAAACACTGGCGACCCGGATGTTAATGAGGTACACACTTGGTCAATTGTTGGCGACCCCGATGGGCAATTTGGCTCACTGACTCTCGATCAAAATGGGGTGTGGACTTACACCTTAGACACCAATGCTACGCAAGCGGCCAATACCCAAGCACTCTCGCTCAATCAAAGCGTCAAAGAGTACTTTATGGTTCAAGTAGTCGATAAGCATAACCAAGTGGACACCCAGCAAGTGGTTGTCACGGTTAAAGGTCGTAACGATGCACCTGAAATTGATGGTGTGCTAGTGGGTACGGTGACCGAAGATGATGCACTGCCAGTGACCACTTCAGGTCAACTGAATCACAATGATGTTGATGGATTGGATGACCATGTTTGGTCACTGCAAACCAATCAAGGCCAATACGGTTCGCTACAAATTGATGCTAATGGTGAGTGGACTTACACCTTAACCAATGGTCACTCGGCGGTTCAAGCCTTGCTCCCGGGTGAAACACTAACTGAAACCTTCTTAGTCACGGTTACTGATGACACCAATGACAACAAATCCTCTAACAATGCCTCAGACACAGAAACCATCACCATCACGATTGAAGGCAGTAATGACACGCCAAGCATTACCGGTGGTACAACCGGCAGTGTGATTGAAGATACGCCAGTGAAAAGTAGCACAACAGGTAAGCTGCTAGCCCTTGATATCGATACCAACGATGCACACAGCTGGAAAGTGGTTGGCGAAGATATTAACGGTGAGGCGAGTGGTCTTTACGGCATCTTAACCGTTGATGATAACGGCCAATGGTTATACCAACTCGATAGCACCCGTTGGAGTACACAATCGATCCCACCGGGTACAACAGAAATCGATACTTTCGAAGTTGAAGTCACGGATATCAATGGCGCGACAGAAACCATCACGGTGGATATTTCGGTGGCTGGTGTTAACACCACACCTGATATCGTATTGGGTGATACGCCGACGATTGTTGAAGATGATGTGCCAAGCTCCATCAGTGGCACCTTTGGTTCGGGCGATCCTGATGTTGGTGACTCTGCGCTTTGGAGCGTTATTTCAAACGGCAGTTATGGCAACTTTGTAGTTGATTCAATTGGTGGTTGGGTTTACACCCTCGATAATGGCAACAACGCTGTCAACCGACTTGATGAGGGCGATCTTCTTCAAGATACGGTGCAAATCAAAGTTGTCGACCAGTTTGGTGAAGTGTCGATCAAAGATTTCACCATTGATATCGAAGGCAACAATGACGGCCCTAGCATCAAAGGGGAAGTCGCGAAAACCATCCGAGAAGATACCGCCAGCTTCAGTGGTCAATTGCAAGATGGTGATCCAGACGCTCACGATACTCACTTATGGTCACCAAGCAATCTAGTCGGTAACTACGGCAGCTTTACCATGACCTCTAGCGGTGCTTGGGTCTACTCACTCAACAATGCACTCGACGAGATCCAAGAGCTCAATCCCAATCAAACCTTGCAAGAAAACTTCACGGTTGAAGTGGTCGATAGCTATGGTGAAACCGACAGTCGTGATGTGGTGATCACCATTCGTGGTACTAATGATCTGCCAACTGTATCCGGTGATATTGCTGGTACCTTCGTTGAAGACCAAGCCTCTCCCGATATTACGGGTGTAATGACCTTGTCAGACATAGACGATGCCGACACACCAAGCTTTATTGCCAATAGCTACCAAGGTAATTTTGGTCAGTTTGATATTAACCAAGCGGGTGAGTGGAGCTTTACGGCCTACCCAGACTCCCTAGATGCCATGAAACGTGAAGAAGTGGTGTCAGAAGTCTTTACTGTGATTGCAGAAGATGACTTTGGCGGTGTAATCACTCAATACGTCACCATCAATATTGAAGGGACTAATGATGTGCCTGTCATCACTGGGGATAGCTCAGGCAGCGTGATTGAGGATGGTGCTAACTTTGGTGCGATCGATTTCAGCTCTACTAGTGGACAGTTGACCTCTTCGGATGTCGACAAAGACAGCTCTGTAGTCAGCTGGGCGATTGAGAATGGTACCGATCCTGGTGACGCCGATTACGGTCAAGGCATCTACGGTACGTTAACTCTAGGTAACAATGGCCAGTGGGTTTACCAGTTAAACAACAGCGCCCCAGATACGCAAGCGCTCAATTTGGGGGATGTTGGTCAAGAAACCTTCTATGTTTCTGCAACCGACAACGATGGTGGTGTTTCGGAATGGCATCAGATCACCATTGATGTCTATGGCCAAGATGAAAACGGCTCTGGAGGTGGCGGCAGCGGTTCTGGCACCGATCTGGGCGATTTGTCGACGACCCTTATCGAAGATGTCACCACTGTGACAGATGGCATGGTGCCCGTCTTACCGGGGAACAATAACATTACTGGTGTTTCGCCAATCTCGGGTGGCATCTTTGGTACCTTGATTGATGGTTCTGGTCAAACAGGCGTTGCAGGCCGTCAATGGCAATACACGCTTGATAACAGCTCTGACTTAGTCCAAAGCTTATCTGAAGGGCAGCAAGTCACCGAAACATGGCGCATTGACACCAATCAGGGCTACTACACCATGGAAGTCGTGATTGAGGGGACAAACGATGACCCAGTGATCACCTTTACCGATTCTCCAATCACTGAACCTGCGCCGGGCGTTACTGTTCAGGTGGGTGAAGTGATCGATGAAGTCTCTCCGCAAGCATCTGGTGTGCTCGGTGTCGATGACCCAGACAATGGCGACACGCATACATGGTCACTGAATCCAAGAACTCCAGCATCAGGCACTTACGGCACCTTAACACTCGATGCGGACAGCGGTGAATGGGTCTACGTATTGGCCGATAACGCTGCGGTTAACAATCTTGCTCATGGAGAAACGGCCACTGAAACCTTTATCGTGACGGTTACCGATAGCGAGCTTGCGACTGATACACGAACCATTACCTTGCAAGTAACAGGTGTAGGTGAAGACGTACCGGTTGTGGACCCTGTGATTGAAACGCTCACCATGACAGAGGATGTGGATGACCAAGATGGCAGTGATGACGGCATGTACACTGCTTCGGGTTCTCTAGCGGCACCAACAGATTTAGGTGACAACCCAACCTGGACCTTAGTCGATGGCTCGGGCCAATATGGCAGCATCAGCGTGGATGCGAGCGGTAACTGGGTTTACACCTTAAACAACAGCAGTAATGCGGTTCAGTCACTGCAAACCGGTGAGACGGTGCAAGATACCTTTACGCTTTATGTCGTCGATGAGCATGGTAAAACCGTTGTTGATGGTAGTGGCCAACCGCAGTTGATGGAATTTACCGTGGATGTTCAGGGCAGCAATGATGCGCCAAACATTACCGGCGATTTATCCGAGTCCATCAATGCCGATAATACCTCGCCCCTGTCAGGTACAGTGCAACCGGGTGATGTCGATACCAATGATAGCCACAGTTGGAGTCTTGAGAGTGTTCCCCAGTATGGTGCGTTTAGCTTGATGTGGATGTGGAATGGCGCATCGGGAGAATGGAGTTATGACCTGGATACGACTAGGAACGATCTTATTGAGCTCAATGGCCGAGATTCAGCGCCATTCACTGAAACCATCACCGTTAAAGTGGTCGATAGCTTAGGCTTAGAATCTGAAAAAGACATCGTCATTACCATCAACGGGGTGAATGATGCTCCAACCATCAGCGGTGATGCCAGTGCCGCATTAAGTGAAGACGGTGTGCTTACTCAAAGCAAACAGCTCATTGGTGATGATGTCGATAGTGGAGATACCGTGACCTTTGATGCTAAGTCACTCAATGGTACTTATGGTTTATTTATTATTGATGCGACCGGTGAGTGGAGTTACACCATCTACAATGATCAGCCACATATCCAAGCCCTTGCTGAAAATGAGGTGGTGACTGAAAGCTTTACCGTGTTCGCTACCGACGATTTGGGTGCGGAAGTGAGCCAAGTGGTGACGGTGACTGTCACTGGTTCTAATGATGTGCCGGTGTTATCCGGTGATGTTCAAGGCATAGTGCAAGAGGCATCAGGGAGCAGCGCATCAGGTAAGTTGGTGGTCAGCGATGCTGATGTGGGAGACAGTGCAACCTTCACCATCGTCTCGAATGGCAGCTTAGGTACGCTACAAGTGAACGCTCAAGGTGAGTGGACCTATGTGGTCGATGATACTGCACCAGCAGTCAATGCGCTTGCTGTAGGAGAAAGCACCACCGATATGATTCAAGTTAAAGCGATTGATGGTGAAAATGGCGAGTCCAATATCGTAGACATCATTATCACTATTAACGGCACCAATGACATTCCAATGGTTGCTGCCGTGAGTACCTTAAGCGGCTCTATTGATTCCGATAGTGCAATCACAACCGCTGATGGTGCGATAGTGATTGATGATGACACCAGCGATACGCACACTTTTGCTCTGGCTGGCGATGTGCAAGTGCTGACTAGCAGCTTTGGTGAAATGACGATTGACCGCACAACCGGTGTATGGAACTACACCCTCAATGTTGCTGCAGGACTGCTGCTTAAAGATGAATTGGTGAGTGATACCTTTACGGTCACGATTGAGGATCAACATGGAGAGGCGATTACTCAATTGCTAACCGTCAACATTCAAGGTACCGATGACGCGCCTGTAATTACCGGTTCGGCGACAGGTCAGGTTCAAGAAGATTATCTCAATCAAACCTCTGGGCAGCTTGTCGCGACAGACACCGAAACTGACATTGGCGATCTTACATGGCAGTTAGTGAGTAACTCAGTCGGTCAGTACGGTACGTTGAGCTTTAATCCAACAACCGGTGAATGGGACTATCAACTTACTCCTGGCTCAACCAATGATTTAGTTGCTAGTGCCACGGATACTGACGAATTTATTGTTGAAGTATCGGATGGCGTAAAAACCACGCAGCAAGTCATTGCGATTACGGTGATTGGTAATGTGGCTCAACAAGGTGGCGTCGGCTATGACTTACTACAAGCGAGCAGCGCAGATGAATGGTTATGGGGCGGCCCCAATGATGGCTCTGATGCAGGGCAGTCAGACAGCTTCGCTTGGAGTGATTCTACGGTTGGTACATCTGCGCAGCCAGGAACCGATTACGTGAAAGACTTTGATGCTGGCGAAGACATTATTGACCTATCAGGTTTCGTCAATGCTAATGATGTTTGGCAATCAGTCGCAGTGGCACAGCAAGTGAACATCGATGAGGTAGGATCCGATACGCAAATTAGCTTGTTTGATAGCAATCAAGATTTGGTTCAAACCATTACTTTACAAGATGTACTGATCAGCGAACTGACCAGTGAAGATACTTCCGGTATGACTCAAGCTGAGCTGCTGAGCACTTTAGTCAGCGATCAAGCGATCACCATCTCTCAAACTTATGGACATGAAGGGGACGATACCTTAACTGGCAGTGCAAATGATGACATCTTGTTGGGTGGACTCGGTGAAGATACCTTTGTGATGCTGAGTGAGAATGCAGGCACCGCATTGAGTCCAACCCAAGATACCTTGGCGGATTTTTCCGTCAGCGATGACATCATCGATTTGTCAGACTTACTGCCAGATGCACCGAGCATGAATGATCTGTTTGCTCATATCGATGCCACTGTGGTTGATGATATCAACGACCCTAACGACGACGCATACACCCTGTTAGAAGTCACCGATGAAAACGGTGGGAAAACTAACATCAAGATCAATGATTTGGGGTACAGCGAACTCGGTTTAGGCGCAGGTGCGACCGATGATGCGATCGTGACGGCGTTGGTGGATCAATTAAAAGTGATTCAGACAGACAGTTAGGTCGGTGAATTATCACTGATTAACTGCTCTCGAATGACCGCTTTAATGGTCTCAAACCTTGCTGGAAGTTGTCGGTGACGCTTAGTGAGTAAGTAAAGCGTCTCGATGACTTCTTGTTTAGGTTGGTAAATCGCAATCTCTTCTTTGTATGGGAAGGTGTCTAACGCACTCTTTGGCAGAATGGTAAATCCATGGCCTTTCGCCACTGGCAGCAATATCTGGTTGAGTTGGTTTATGTAACCTTTAACGGGGAGTTGATGAATGTTGATGCTTTCCAATGCGGATTCCCCACAGCGAGAAAAATAGAGTGCTAAGTAGTGTTCGGCATCTGGGTGGCGAATCAGCCCCATTTGTTTTAGCTGCTCTCCATCAAGTGATTTCGTTGCGATCGCCTTAGGCATCATCAAGCACAAAGGTTCTTGTCCAAATTGTTCAGACTCCACTCTTGGGTCAGATGGCTCGTTGGTGACGATACCCAAGTCGACCTTGCCATCAATAATTTCTGCAATGATTTTATGATGTGGCGCTGCCTCTAAGTGTGGAATAAGGCTCGGGCATTTACATTGTAAATCGAGAAGGTGAGGGTAGAGCAGTAGAGCTAAAGAGCCAGAACATGCCAAAGAGACATCGCCTGAATGGGGGTCATCTTGATTGAGAGAAAGCAGCATCTGATTTTGTTGTGTTTCTAGCTCTTTGGCATAGCTGTAAACAACCTTGCCTGCTTCGGTAATCTCAAAGCTCTTGTTATGTCTTTCGATGAGAGCATGTCCACACGCTTGCTCAAGCTTCTTGATATGTTGGCTCACTCCGGGTTGAGTCATAAATAACTTGTCAGCGGTTTTGGTAAAGTGACCGGTATCTATCAGTGTCACAAAGGTCTTTAACCAGATTGGATTCAACATATCATTGCTCATAAGGAAACATTATCTTGATGAGTCTAAATGATAACAGAAGTTTCTAATAGAGGGTTGTATCGCTATTTTTTCACAGCGATCCGTTTAGCGCTTTTCTGACTTAATGCTGCCAATAGTCGCTTTTTGTTGTTATTATTTTCTCGAAATAGTCGGGGAGCCTAACCATTTTGGAAAGGGCTGAGATCGCAATGCGAGACCCGTAGAACCTGATTCAGTTAGCACTGACGTAGGGAACTATCTGCATCAATTCTGATGTTGCTCGTAGTCGATTGAGCGATCCCCTCATTGAGATCCTTTTTCGTGGCCGAGAGTTCTCGTACGTCTTGTAGTAGGAGCAACTATGCCACATTCACAAGACACCACTCCCATTGTATTAACCATTGCAGGCTCAGACAGCGGCGGTGGTGCGGGTATCCAAGCCGACATTAAAGCCATTTCTGCAACCGGCAGTTATGCCTGCTCGGTGATTACCGCTATCACGTCGCAAAACACCTTGGGTGTCTCGGCAATCCATCCTGTTCCCCTTAAGCATATTGAAAGCCAATTAGATGCGGTGTTTACTGATCTCAATATTATTGCAGTCAAAGTGGGCATGTTGGCAGACTCTGACATCATTAAAGTGGTTGCCGACAAAATTCGTCAGTATCAACCCAAGCACCTAGTGGTTGACCCTGTTATGGTGGCGACAAGTGGTGATCTGTTATTGAAACGCAATGCCATAGACACGCTTAAACGTGAACTTTTGCCATTGGCCGATTTAGTTACCCCAAATCTACCTGAAGGTGCCGCGTTAACGGGTGGTGATGTGCCGCATGACGAAGACCAAATGGGAGCGATGATTGAATCTCTTCGTGCCCTTGGTGCTAAAGCGGTGCTACTGAAAGGGGGTCACTTAGAGCAAAGCGACAACAGTAATGATTTACTGATCACTCCCTCGGCAAGTGAACTGATTCGAGCTAAGCGGGTAATGACTGGCAATACCCATGGAACCGGCTGCACACTCTCTTCTGCGATTGCTTCTTACCTTGCTCATGGAAATCGTCTTCATAAGGCGGTTTGTCTTGGAAAGCAGTACATGACCCAAGCGATCTCTCATGCTGATGAACTTGATATCGGTGCAGGTCACGGTCCGGTCCATCATTTTTTCTGCGGATTCACCAACGTACGCTAATCAAAGGTAAGCCGACTTCGTTGCTGTAATGTGAGCTCGATATCGCCGGTGTGGTAACTTTCAGCAAATTGACATTCAGTTGATAAAATTGTGGGTATTGGTCGACTAATATGCAGCATCGAGTTTAGACGGCTAAGAATCAAGAATTGTGAAAAACTATCTATATAACAAGCGAGAAGGGCTATTCTTGCTGATTGGTTTTCTGCTTTTAGTAGCGCCAATGTCAATGTTTGTTAGCCATATTGATTTACTCAGTGATGTATGTGAAATCACCGGTTTGAGCTATACAGTGATCACCGATTCGGCAGGCTCGAAAGGCTTTTTAGTCACGCTGGCTCTATTGTTAGCAGTTAGCTGCAAAATGATCGGTTTCAACCGTGAATTACTCAGCAAGCTGGTTCAACTTGGCGTCATTCTGGTGATTGGCTTTGCGGCTAAAACAGGGCTAAAACACGTAACAGAAAGTCCAAGACCTTATACTGAACTGCTGACTCATCAACTGTTGATCCCTAACCCAGAGCACTTCTATAAGCTGGACATGAAGCAAAAGGATGAGGTAATCGCTCAGGTTTCAGAGCATGTGTCGGAATGGCGCACACGTCATTGGCAAGGTGAGAAAGACTACTCGTTCCCATCAGGACACACCATCTTTGCTGCGATTTGTTTGGCATTCTTTGGCGGGCTGTTTGCTCAGCACAGAAAATATGGCTTGGCAGCGTTAGTTATGGTCTGGGCGTTTGCTGTGGCTTATAGCCGTTTGTGGCTTGGGATGCATAGGCCAATAGACTTAGTAGGGTCAATTGCCTTTGTCGCCATTGTCTATGCGCTAATGCCAAGCTTTGAACGATTAGGCGATGAACTCATTACACGGCTTAATTTACCGCTCAATGTCTCACTCAAATAACAGAAAGGCAGCGAATTCTCATCGCTGCCTTTTTTCATTGCTGGCTTTTTCAATCAGTCATTATTCGAAGGATGTGAGTGCGGTTTGGTTCATGACCACCATTGAAAGTACATCTCGATCGCCTTCATTTTCGCCATAGCCATGAGACTTCACTCCCCAGAATGCCCCTTTTTCTTCGATGAGTCGCCAATCCCACTTATAGCCATCTTCAAAGGCTAAATGTAAGTTTCCGTTGTCTTGGAGTTCCCAAGTAATGTTCTCAGACGCGCCGCTTTCAAGTTTGGTGTACTTGCCAGTACCATCATCCATCAACACCATTTGACGCTTTTTCTTACCGTTATTGAATGAGAATACCAACTCTTGACCAATGAGCATGTCATCGACAAAGATTTCATACCCGCCACATCCCATGACGGCTTTTTCAAACATCTCTTGGGTGTAGCTCGACCCCGAACCATCACCAGCGGTACACAAATTAGAGCGTATCGCTTGTTCTTCGGGAGATGACGTTGATTGGCAACCCGCCAGAATAGCAGCGGACAATAGGGTTACTGACGTTATTAGTTTCATGTTAAGCCTCACTCCTTGATCTACATTGTGTTCAGTAAATGCTCAGTAAGGAAAGACCATAATTATTAGTTCGTCAAAGTTTGATAATTCATGCGAATAAGTTGGAGAGGAAGTTAGCCACCAAAAATTGGTGGCTAACTGATTTCTGGAGTAACTAGTAACCCATTAATTGCAGGAGGTTTTCTGCCGTCTTTACCGCTTCTTTTCGATTAGCGATATTGAGCTTTTGGTATAGGTTGCGGATGTGAGTTTTAATGGTGGTCGCTGCGACATCCAACTCCTGAGCGATTTGCTCATTACTGAAGCCGGAGTAAATAAGACCTAATACTTGCCACTCACGCTGAGTCAGTGGGCTGGTTCGCACCAACTCTGGAATGTTCGGGTGATTGACCAATTTTTCGACAAACTCTTCGTCAAAATGAACCGAGCTGCTGCGCTGATTCGTCGAGATCACTTTTAGCAGTTGCTGAGTGCGGTGTTTCTCTAAATCGCTCAGCTCATTCTTTTGATACAAAGATTCGAGAACGTGACCAATCTTGCTGCCATCAACCAGAAAATTACCCAACATGCCGGTTTGATTAGTCAGTGCCAACGCTTCTTTTAGATACTGATGTGCGGCGAGCTCGTCTTTTGCAGAAACGGACAGGACGGCCTGAACGATCAGATTTCGATTAGTATCGGTGAGTAGCTCATTACTGTCTGCTTCTTGACGCAAGAATGAGAGTGTCTGTTTCGCATCTGCAAACTGTTCTAGTGCGATCTGCGCTCTGGCAATATTGCGCCATTGTAGCTGAGTGAAGTGGTTACAAGCTTGTATCGGTCTGACCGTTTCTTCTAGCCATTGTTTTATCGCTTCAAGATCGCCTCTTGCTTGCCAAAACAGAATCAAAGATAGAGACGCGTTCGCCGTCCAATCGACATGGTAAGTCGATTGTTTGAGTAGGTGAACGATCTGATCGATGAACTTACCGGCTTTATCAAGCTCACCGCGACCAATAGCGATACGAGCCAGCATTGAATAGCTATGTAAGTGCTTACTTGGGCTGTGATTACCAAGGATATCTAACCCTTTGTAAGCGCACTCTTCGGCTTCATCAAGGCGATTCCAACACCACAATATTTGAGCGCGAACACGCAGCAAAAATTCATGTAAAGGAACTTGTTGAAGCTGCTGCTCTTCGATCAGTTTGAACGCATTGTCTTGCACTTCAAATGCGGCTTGAACGTAACCCTGAGCAATCAAAATCTCACTTTGTTGTAGCATGGCCCACAGCGCTTGATGATAAACCTGATACT
Source organism: Vibrio aquaticus (assembly GCF_003970385.1). Lineage (GTDB taxonomy): Bacteria > Pseudomonadota > Gammaproteobacteria > Enterobacterales > Vibrionaceae > Vibrio > Vibrio aquaticus. The sequence goes on from NZ_RXZH01000001.1 coordinate 920,504, forward strand.
GTCTCGCCAGCTTCTCTGTTTGCTGCATCATTGGCAGCGCACGACTAAGGTGGCCAAGCACGTGGTTCACTTCTCCAACGACCGATGTTGCCACAATGCGGCTGCGATAGGTGGTACTGTCGAGTTGGCTTAGTGCCAGCTCTGCTAATTCCAATGCTTGTTCAGGCTGATCTTTGTTGATTGCAACTTGGGCGCGCAGAGCGTTGAACTCACCTTGCTCTTTGGTTGAAAGTACGACGTTCAACGCTTTCATTTGCTCATCGGCTTTAGATAGCAGATCGCCAACATCATTGTATCTATGCTGACTCTGAGCTAACCACGCTTGAAGCATACACAGCTTCGGTTCACTGTAGAGCTGCTCTGGTGTCAGGGTATTGATCGCTTTTTCAAGAGACTGCAATTCGCCACCATTGAACATCTTCCATCCAAATTGGCTCAGAATGTCGGCCGTCAACTGGCTGTCATTCGCCTCTTGTGCGTGAAAGAGCGCTTGATGAGGGGATGAGAGTTTTAGCCACGCCTTTGAAGCGGTTTGGTGTAGCTGCTTTTCTTGCTGAGGAATACGAGCGCTGCGCTCATGGGCAAGAAACTCCGCAAACAGGTTGTGGAATCGATACCAGTTTTGCTCCCCTTCAAGTGGGTGAATGAACAAACCAAAGCGATTGAGTGATTCAATCATGCTTAGAGCATCTTCACGCTCTGTTAGCGCTGATACCAAGTCATCATTGAAATGGTCAAGAACAGAACACTGCAGCAAGAACTGACGGGTGTCTTGATCAAGTAAATCAAACACTTCCTCCACCAAGTAATCCCAAAGGTGCGCATGGTTAAACTGAGAAAATGACTCAGCCGATTGCGCTAGGGTTTTATGCTGATGTTGGGCTTGCAACGCGATCAATTGCAGTGCTGATGGCCAACCCTCTACGTAATTGCGTAGGTTGGTTGCAGTGGTGTCATCAATGCCATCGGCAATGCGTTGGTTGAAAAATCGAGTGGTTTCTTCGGTATCAAACGCAAGCAACTCATCACCAATTTCGATCATCAAATCGCGCACTCTAAGGTTGGCTGTACCTAATGGCGGGGCGGCGCGACTGGTGACGACTAAGGTGAGGTTGTCAGGCAGATGTTTAAGGAAAAAGCGCATTGCTTCATGGATTTCATCGTCATGGATTAGATGGTAGTCATCCAATACCAAATAACACTCTTGATGAAAGCCAGAGATCTCGGTGAACACTTCGCCAAACAAAGAGTGTAGCGAAGAGAATTGACGCTTTTCAGCCAGTTTTTGCGAATTTGGGCAGCTTCCATCGGTCGCCTTGTTTAGTGCCTGCAATAAGTAGTTCATAAAGCGGAACGAGTCGTTATCGCTTTCATCAATACTATACCACCCCACATGAGATTTATCTGAAAGCCATTGTGCAGCCATGGTGGTTTTGCCGTAGCCAGCGGGGGAGCGTAGTAATACAAGCTTATAAAAAGGGGCTTGTTGCAGCAGATCTAACACTCTAGGGCGCACAATCGCGTTATGCAACCTGCCAGGACGCGTCAATTTTGAAGGAATCCACATTTCTCTGATCCTTTGGTTCACCGAAGTAAGCAAATAGTCGTCAGGATGACGGTTTGGGCAAATGGTACTTGAGAAATACAGCCAGGTTTATCCAACTTGGGTCGGACTTTTGGCTATTTCACAATTTGGGAGGAACTACGCCCCATAAGTGTGATTAATGTCACGTTGGTTTGGGTTCTTAGATGGGGTTTAAACACCTGTTTGCACCAAAAAACATGAAAATTGCATTCGGAGATGAATCTTAATGTGATCGAGTATGCATATTCATCAATTAAGTATTTTGTCAGACACGTATCTTTAATACATCAGATGTAGGGTAAATTCGTTTGCGGTGTGATCTCAATCACCCGGGCTCAGTCTTGTTGAAAGTTTAATGAGAGTTTGATCACTGAGCCGCGGGTAGTACGCCCTCTACGCCCTGTGTCCTCCTCCCAATACGCCGTCTAGGTAGGAGGATGTTTTGAAGACTATATCCATGCACGATATGTCACAGATGGATTAGAACTAATAAGTGAGATTTCTCTGATGAAACCTACGCAACAGAAAAAATTTGATAAAGCTGCATTCCAAGAAAGTGTAAAGCAACACTTGTCGACTACTTACGCGAAGACAGAAGCAACCGCGACGCCGCGTGATTGGTACTTAGCAATGGGCCGTGCATTGGCTGAGCTAACCACTTTAGATTTGCTTAAGACAGAGCAAGATCCAAAAATCCAAAGCGCGAAAAGCGTTAACTACTTATCTCTAGAATTCCTTATCGGTCGCCTAACGGGTAACAACCTAATCAGCATGGGTCTGTACGAGCAGATCACAGAGGCGATGGAAGAGTTGGGTCATAACCTGACAGATTTACTTGAAGAAGAGCGTGACCCATCACTGGGTAACGGCGGCCTAGGTCGTCTAGCCGCGTGTTTCATGGACTCATGTGCTGCGCAAGAATTCCCAACGGTAGGCTACGGTCTTCACTATGAATACGGTCTATTTAAGCAATCTTTCCAAGACGGTCGCCAAAAAGAAGCACCAGACGCGTGGCGCGGTGTTGAAGGTTACCCTTGGGAAGTCGCTCGTCCAGAATTGGCACAAAACATCGGTTTCTTCGGCCACGTGAACGTTGAATACATCGATGGCCGTGAAGTACGTACTTGGGTACCAGGTATGGAAGTGAAAGCGATGCCTTGGGATCTACCAATCGTAGGTTACGAGTCAGATACGGTCTACCCACTGCGTCTATGGGAATGTCAGGCGATTGCGCCATTCTCACTAGCAAGCTTTAATAACGGCGACTACTTTGAAGCGCAGCACTCGCTCATCGATGCGGGCAACATCACCAAAGTGCTTTACCCGAATGACAACCATGAGAAAGGCAAAACACTGCGCCTAATGCAGCAGTATTTCCACTCAGCAGCATCTGTGCGTGACATTCTTCGTCGCCATGAAGCAGCAGGTTACGCATTGGCTGATCTTCCGAAGCAAGAGACGATTCAGCTTAACGACACGCACCCAACGATTGCGATTCCTGAACTGATGCGCATCTTAATGGATGAGAAAGGTCTATCTTGGGATAAAGCGTGGGAAATCAGCGCCAATACATTCGCATACACCAACCATACGCTACTTCCAGAAGCACTAGAGACATGGCCTGAGTCGCTTATTCAGCGTCTACTGCCGCGCCACATGGAAATCATCTTTGAAATCAACCACCGTTTCCTACAAGAAGTTCGTAAGATGTGGCCGGGCGATGGTGAGAAGCAAGCGAAGCTTTCAATCATTCAAGAAGGTTTCAACCGTATGGTGCGTATGGCTAACCTATGTGTGATTGGCTCTTACAAGGTGAATGGTGTTGCGGCGCTGCACTCTCAGTTGGTTAAGAAAGATCTCTTCCCAGAATTTAACGAAATCTTCCCGAACAAACTGACGAACGTAACCAACGGTATTACACCTCGCCGCTGGTTGAAGTTCTGTAACCCTGGCTTGTCAAATCTGATTACTGAAAAAATTGGTACAGAGTGGCCTGCAAAACTTGAGCAATTAGAAGGCATTAGCCAGTTTGCGACAGACGCTAAATTCCAAAAAGAATTCATGGCCGTTAAGAAGCAAAACAAACAGCGCCTTGCTGATTGGGTTCAAGAGAACATGGGTATCGAACTAGATACTAACGCTATCTTTGACGTGCAAATCAAACGTCTGCATGAGTACAAGCGTCAGCACTTAGACTTGCTACATATCTTGTCGCTATACCACCGCATCATCAATGAGCCGGACTTTGAATGTACACCGCGTGTGGCAATCTTTGCAGCGAAAGCAGCACCGGGTTATCACCTAGCAAAAGAGATCATCTTTGCTATCAACAAGGTGGCAGAGAAAGTGAACAACGATCCACGCATTGGTAACAAGCTGAAAATCGTATTCATTCCTGATTACCGCGTAAGCATGGCAGAAATCATCATTCCAGCGGCGGACGTTTCTCAGCAAATCTCGCTTGCAGGTAAAGAAGCATCAGGTACGGGTAACATGAAGATGGCGCTAAACGGTGCGCTAACGATTGGTACGATGGATGGTGCGAACGTTGAGATTCGTGAAGAAGTTGGCGACGAGAACATCTACATCTTCGGCCTAGACGTTGATGGTGTAGAAGCGATTCGCAAGCAGGGCTACAACCCTTATGACTACTACCATTCAGATCCACTTCTGAAAGCATCACTGGATCTACTGGCTGGTGAGGAGTTCACTCCAGGTCAACCAGGTCTGCTTCGTGCAACGCTTGATAGCTTGCTAGATGGCGGTGACCCTTACCTATGTTTGGCTGACTTTGCTTCGTATGTTCAAGCGCATGAAGAGATGGGCAAACAATACAAAGACCAGGCGGGTTGGGCGAAGAAAGCGATTCTTAATACTGCCTTGGTGGGCAAGTTTACATCGGACCGCTCAATTCGAGACTATGTAAACAACATTTGGAAATTAGAGTCAGTTAAACGCTAATTTCACCAAAAATAGCCAAGGCCTTCGGGTCTTGGCTCAATACTTTATTTGATATCAAAAACCCTACAATTTTGAAGGTATAGCAGTCCTTCGGAGAGAGCGATGAAACAAAATAACGCATTAAAACAAGTCGCAGAGATGGCGAGAATTGCCGACAGCTACATTAGCGCGTGGGGAGATGAAGCTAAGGTAGAAGACGAGACGATTCGTCACTTACTTGCGTCTTTAGGCTACGACACAACCAATGATGAAACTCTTCTAAAATCCGCGGAGAAAAAGCATAAGAAAGATGTGCTTGATCCTGTGTTAGTGATTCGAGATGGAGAGCCAGTTGAAGTCGCACTGAATCTTGGTGCAAGCGCTCGCGAGAGTGAGTTTAGCTGGAGACTCGATACCGAGCAGGGAGAGGTACTTGAAGGCTATCTTCAATCGCAAATCGTGCGAGATGAGCGTAACGAGGGTGGCCCTTTAGTGTTTGCATTACCAAGCGACATTGCTTGGGGTTACCACAAATTAACGCTGACACGTAAGCGCCGAAAAGCACCGTATGAGATGACACTGATTGTGACGCCAAAAGCGTGTTACAAGCAAGGCGACATCCTTAGTGGTAAGAAAATGTGGGGCCCAAGTGTCCAGCTTTACACGTTGCGCACTCAGCACAACTGGGGTATGGGTGACTTTGGTGATCTAAAACAGTTGGTCGCAGATGTCGCTTCTCGTGGTGGTGACTTTGTGGGCCTAAACCCGATTCACTCACTGTTTCCTGCCAACCCTGAAGGGGCGAGTCCGTACAGCCCATCGTCACGTCGTTGGTTGAACATTCTTTACATCGATGTGAGCTCTGTACCTGAGTTTGCCCTAAGTATTGAAGCGCAGCAAAAAGTCGGTAGCGCGGAGTTCCAGCAACGCCTACAAAAAGCACGTGATTCACATTGGGTGAATTACAGTGAAGTGGCGGACCTAAAGTTAAGCGTGCTTCCACAGCTGTTTGAAGAGTTCAAAAAGCGTCACCTCGATAAAAACTCTGACCGTGCACAAGCTTTCTTAGCGTTTGTTGAAGAAGGTGGAGAAAGCCTCGTTCATCAGGCGGCCTTTGATGCTCTGCACGCTAAATTACACGCAGACGACTCAAATGTATGGGGTTGGCCTGTATTCCCAAGTGAGTACCGCCGTTTTGAAAACAGCGCAGTGCAGAAGTTCATTGAACAACATCAAGATCAAGTTCATCTGTATATGTATCTTCAATGGGTGGCTGATGTTCAAATCAACGAAGCTCAAGCTCTGGCTGAAGAAAAAGGCATGTCGGTTGGCTTATACCGTGATCTAGCGGTTGGTGTGGCTGATTCTGGGAGCGAGACATGGGCAGATGATGGCAACCTAATTATGGATGCGAGCATCGGTGCGCCGCCGGATGTGCTTGGCCCGTTGGGTCAGAACTGGGGCTTACCGCCGCTTAACCCGCAAGTACTGCAAGCAACCGGTTACGACGCATACATCAAATTGCTTCGTGCCAATATGAAGCATTGTGGTGCACTGCGTATTGACCATGTGTTAGGTCTGCTGCGTTTATGGTGGATTCCAAAAGGTGAAAATGCGACCAAGGGCGCTTACATCTACTACCCAGTGGAAGATATGCTGGCAATCCTCGCGCTTGAATCTCATCGCTATCAATGTAGTGTGATTGGTGAAGACTTAGGTACAGTACCCGATGAGATTGTCGAGATCTTGCGTGACGCGGGTGTGCATTCATACAAAGTGTTCTTCTTTGAAACATCAGAAGATGACGGCGGTTATATTTCACCAAAGCACTACGCTGATCAATCAATGTCGGCACTTTGTACTCACGATATGCCAACGCTACGCGGTTTTTGGCATTGTGACGACTTGAAGATGGGTGAAGAACTGGGGTTGTATCCTGATCCTGAACAGCTAGAAGGCCTGTTTACTGATCGTCTGGCAGCGAAGCAAGGCATTTTGGATTCTGTGGCTTGGCACGGCTACCTGCCTGAAGGCGTTGGTCGTGATGCGCAATACGTTCCAATGGACTCTTACTTGGCTGAAGCACTGCAACTTCATGTTGCAGCGGGTTCTTCAACATTGTTTAGTGTTCAGCTTGAAGACTGGCTAGAAATGGACAAGCCGGTCAACATTCCAGGCACCGTTGATGAGTATCCAAACTGGCGTCGTAAGTTGTCGATGAACCTAGACGAAGTATTCGCTCACGAAGGTGTCAATCGTATTGCAACCAAGTTGACCGAAGTTCGAGCGAAAGTAGGTAAGTAAACAACGAGTTGCACTGAATACATAGAAAATGATCGAATTGGTCACTCTAAGTAAAACCGTAATTCGGTAAACTTGAGAACATTGTTAAAGCCCGCACATTGCGGGCTTTTGGGGTCTACCCCGCTATTATAAGAACCGGAATATAAAAACCGGAATTATTCGGATAATCGAAAGTTAGGTTAGGGAGAGAATTAACTTGAAAACTAAAACGTTAGACAAGGCAACAAAGGCATATAACCGACTTTCACATGCTTCGTGCGCTGACCCATTTTCTTTTATTGGTCCTTTTATTGAGCCGAAACAAGGCTCACTGCGTGTTTGGATGCCGGGGGCAGACAGCGTAGCGCTAGTGCTAGATGACGAGCGCATTGAATTAGAGCGTGAAGATGCATCTGGCTTTATCTTAAAGCAGCAAAAAGATCTGCATCTAACCCACTATTTGCTTGCGGTAAACTGGGGTGGCGACGAACAGCTCATTGACGACCCATACCAATACCACACCATCTACGCTGAATATGATGATCTCCATACGCCCAAAGAAATGTACAAGCACATGGGCGCTCAGTTCATTACGCTTGAGCGTGGTGGTAAACAGATCTCTGGTACTCGCTTTTTGGTTTACGCTCCGCATGCTTCTGCGTGCAGCTTAGTGGGTGAATTTAACCAGTGGGATGGCCGTCGTACGCCAATGCAGCGACTCGATTACGGTATTTGGGGTATCTTTATTCCAAATCTTCCTGAAGGCACTCAATACAAATTTGAGCTTAAAGGGCCAAATGGTGAAGGCTTACCGCATAAAGCAGACCCATGGGGCGCTTACGCTGAGCAATATCCTTCTTTCTCTTCTGTGACTTATGATCATACTCGCTATGAGTGGCAAGATACACAATGGCAGTCTCGCCCAGTCACAGAGAAGCGCACAGAAGCCTTATCATTTTATGAATTGCATGCGGGCTCTTGGCGCCGTAATGAAAACGGTGATTTTCTTAACTACCGTGAACTCGCGGAGCAGCTTATCCCTTACTTAGTGGATATGGGCTACACGCACATTGAATTGATGCCAGTGTCTGAGCATCCATTCTATGGTTCATGGGGCTACCAACCCGTTGGCCTATTTGCGCCGACGAGCCGTTTTGGTTCGCCAGATGATTTCAAATTCTTCGTTGACCAATGCCACCAAGCCGATCTTGGCGTGGTACTGGATTGGGTTCCTGCGCACTTTCCGTCTGATGACCATGGCTTAGCGAACTTTGATGGGACGCCACTGTTCCACGATCCTGATCCACGCCGTGGTTGGCACCAAGATTGGAACTCGTACATCTATGATCTTGGACGTGAGCACGTACGCCGCTTCTTAGTCTCTAACGCTCTGTATTGGTTCGAGCAGTTCCACATTGACGGTATCCGCGTAGATGCGGTCGCTTCGATGTTGTACCTCGACTACTCACGCAGCCATGACCAATGGGTGCCAAATGTGGATGGTGGCAACGAAAACTACGATGCCATAGCAACGCTGAAATGGATGAACGAAGAAGTTTATAAACACTTCCCTAATGCAATGACGATTGCCGAAGAGTCGACCGCTTTCCCAGGTGTGTCAGCTCCAACCTTTATGGGCGGTCTAGGTTTCGGATTTAAGTGGAACATGGGTTGGATGCACGATTCGCTTTCATACATCCAAGAAGATTCGGTTCACCGCAAATATCATCACGATACCATCACATTCCCGTTAGTTTATGCACACAGCGAAAACTATGTCTTGTCGCTATCTCATGATGAAGTGGTGTACGGCAAAGGCTCTATTCATAATAAGATGCCGGGTGATGAATGGCAGCAAACGGCTAACTTACGTGCTTACTTAGGCTACATGTATGCTCAGCCAGGTAAAAAACTTAACTTCATGGGCGCAGAATTTGGGCAGACTGCGGAATGGAATCATGATGACCAACTCCAATGGTTCTTGCTTGAATTTGAACGTCACCAAGGTGTGCAAGCGTTAACCCGTGATTTGAACAAGCTCTACACGTCAGAAAAAGCGATGCATGAACTTGATTGCGAGCCGCGTGGTTTTGAATGGCGATTGCAAGATGCCGCTGAAGCGTCGATTCTGGCACATGAGCGTTTGAGTGATAATGGCGAACGCATTTTGGTTGTCAGCAACTTTACACCTGTACCACATGATGAATTCCGTTTAGGCGTGCCTCTAGAAGGTAGCTACGAGCTGTTATTGAATACGGATGACAGCAAATATCATGGTAGTGGTTACCAAGTACAAGTGGTTGTTGAGTCACAGCAGGTTGAAAGTGAAGGGCTGAGCCAGTCCCTATCACTGAGCCTACCGCCACTAGCAACGGTATTCTACAAGCTCAAGTAGTGCCCTCGCTTTGAGTCGATAGCAAAGGCCAGCATAGTTAATGCTGGCCTTTTTGTTTGTCTGAAACCTTTTCGCTCTCGCTCATTCACTGATGTTAGGATGGCGATATTGCTGATACTGAGGAAGTTGCTGGCGCAGGTTTTCAAACGTATTCCGCGCGCTCTCTTTGGTTAGATTATTGATGATCCAATCGGGAAGAAGACCGCCAGGATTAGCGAAAGCGGTATATTCAATTAACGTGGTGCCATTAGTGAGCTTTTGCAGAGACCAAGTGGCGTCAACGTTGCGAATCCGAATGTAGCCATCTTGCTCGGGCAGAGCAGAGCTTGGTGCATCTTCAATTTGCAGTGTAAATCCGATCTCATCAATGGTGTATTTTGAATAGGTGACCATATCTCGGTCCAAGGCAGGCCAAGGCGCAGCAAATTGGGTATAAACGATGTTTTCGTTGGTGGAAAGCTGTGTGAGAACGCGACTATGACTGACGTTATCAATCCAATTCGGTACATTTTCGCTGTCTTCAAGCAAGGTCAGAAACCCGCCATAGCTGGTAGGAGCAAACATCTGAGCTCGCACTTCGACAAGTCCATCACTGTGCTCACGGGAATAGATTGAAATGCCGTCGTTATCCCCTTCGAACTGCCAGCCAGTAAAGGCGTCCGCCCAAATGGGCAACGAAGTGACTAACCCGATCAGCAACGCACTTTTCCCTAAGCTCGTCATAGCATACCCTATTCCTAAATCATCCTTATCTCTAGCATATACAAATTGGTGATTAAAAACAGTCAGTGGTTAACTCTACCACGCAGAGATTTTGTCTGAGATTTGATGTTCTTACCTTTTAAACGTCGCTCTTTAGAGGCTCGAGTGGGTTTGGTTTCTCGGCGCTTTTTCTGCACCACCATCGCCGCTTGGATCATCTCTGCTAAGCGTTTAAGCGCATCTTCCTTGTTTTGCTCTTGAGTACGAAATTGTTGTGCTTTAATGGTAATCACACCGTCTTTTGAGATGCGAGAATCTTTGAGTGCCAAGATTCGCTCTTTATAGATGGCCGGGAGGGTAGAATGTTTGACGTCAAATTGCAGATGAATCGCCGATGAGACCTTATTGACGTTCTGACCGCCAGCGCCTTGGGCACGGATTGCTGTGAGTTGAATTTCCCACGCTTGGAGAGAAACAGTATTCGAAATCTTGAGCATGTTATAAGCTAATCAGTTAGGGGCTTCTCCTAGTATACCGAAATAGGAATTTAATATGGCGAATATTGTATTTATCGCAACCAGCTTAGATGGTTATATTGCTGACCAGAATGGTGGCCTTGATTGGTTACATTCGGTGCCGAACCCAGACAATGTCGACATGGGTTTTGCTCCTCTAATGGAACGAGTCGATGCCTTGGTGATGGGGCGAAATACATTAGAGGTGGTGCTGAGCTTTGGTGTCGAATGGCCGTATTCCAAACCAGTGTTTGTGCTAAGCAACACTATGACTCAAGTACCAGCAGGTTATGAAGATAAAGTCTTCTTGGTTCAAGGCGAACTTAAAGAGGTCGTTCAGAATCTTAATGAGCAGGGCTACAACGATCTCTACATTGATGGTGGTAAGACAGTTCAAAGTTTCCTAAAAGAAGATTTAGTCGATGAACTTTGTATTACCACAATTCCCGTATTACTTGGTGGCGGCTCATCACTCTTTGGTGAGCTTGATGCAATGCAAGCCTTTCAACTTATCGAGAGTCGCACGTATTTAGATGCGATTGTCCAAACGACTTATCGACGCGCCAATTAACTTTCAATACGATGCCTTAAAAGAGTAGAGGGCCAAAAAGCGGGACGGTGAGAAAACAATCAGTAATGCAAGTTGCGATTTGGTATGTCATTCCGTATCATCTGCAGCACGTTTACTTATTGAGTCCGATTATGATTGCTGTCGCTGCGCATCAAGAGTGTTTGCACACTGCTATTAATATCCAGAACGATCACTCTCCTTCTGCGTTTGATGATGCCAAGAACAAGATTAGAGAGATTGCTGAACGAGCAGAGATCGAGCCTAAAGCGATCTATTTCGACTTTATTGATGCTTGCCATATCTATCGGACTCAATCTCATAAAACCGCGATAGATTTTTTTGCCAAGTTACTTAAGGCGTGCGTAGAGCAGAATGAAACGGTGCTTGAGAACGTCATCTATGTCAATCTGGGCCGCTTATATGGTGATTTAGGGGAGTATCAGGTTGCGCTAGAGTATTTAACTAAGGCGCAACGCAATGAACACTTGTTCGAACCATCGTATGTTATGGTACTTAAGATATTTCTTTCAGATATCTACTTGAAGCTCAATGACAATGCGAGTGCTATCGAATATGGACTGCAAGTGGTTAATAGTGAAAACACTCAAGCTAGACCACTCGGTATGGCGATTAACCATCATAATATTGCGCTAGCACAGACCAAGTTAGCGCAATTTCAACAAGCGGATGAGCATTTAAAACTGGCTCATACCCTTGCTGAAGAGATTCAAAGTGACTATGCACTCGGGTACAACAACCTAGCTCGGGCGGCTTGGTATCAAGCTCAAATCAAGACAGAAGACGCTGAATCATGTTTTCATACTGCGCTGAGTTTTATGCAAAAAACGAACGTGGTTCACACCATCAATGAAGTGCGCTTTGAGTACGGAGAGTTTCTTGCAGAGCAAAAGCGGTATGAAGAAGCGCTTTCGCATTTAGAAGATGTTTCAAGCCATATTCAGACACAAGAAAATGTGCACCAAAAACTCCACCTGCACCAATTGTTGTTTGTTTGCTATCGAGAACTGAGGCAAAACGAGAAAGCTTTCCAACAAGTTGATATTCAAACAGCCTTGCTCGAAGAGTTGCAAGCCAAGGCTTCAGAAACGAAAGCGAGCTTGATTAGCCATCATATGACGCAAAATGAGTTGGGCCAAAAGCAGCAAAACTATTTGCAGATGCAAGAATACATGTCGGCTGTCAGTAGCATCGGCCAAATGATCGCAACATGCGATGATATCGCCACTGTGCTGCCTAATATTTTGGAGGGGATCAGACGCATTCTACCGTGTGAATACTTTTCTCTTTCCATGTTGGATATTAAAAATGACATGATGCACAATGATTATCAGATCGATATCAACCAAGTCTTACCTGGTTTTTCGTATTGCTATTCTGAAATGACAAGCATCTCGGCGTATTGTTGTAGTACCCGAAAGTCAGTGCTACTCAATACCGGCATCCCGTCAGAAATTTACTACTACCTACCTCACCTTGCGTCAAAAAATATTACTTATATTCCCGGAACTGAAACGATGACGTTCTCAGGAATTTTCACTCCAATCATCTTGGGGGATGAAGTGTTAGGCTGCTTGTCATTGCAGCATAGAAAAACCTATCGTTATGAACAGCATCATCTGGAGGTTATGGAGCAACTGGGGCATTTTATTGCGGTTGCTATCAATAACATCAAACAGAGACGTCAGCTTGAGCTTATGTCGAAAACCGATGGGTTAACCGGGCTGCTAAACCGGCGCGAGTTTGATGATGTTGCCGCAAACTATATCAAGTTGTCGGATCAACAGCTCAGTATGATGATGATAGATATCGACTACTTTAAACAATACAACGATACCTTAGGTCATAGCTCTGGCGACAAATTATTGTGCAATTTATCTTCACTGCTAACTGAGACCTTCGATGGGGTGGGTGATGTCTTTCGTTATGGAGGCGACGAGTTCTTTACTCTGCTCCAAGGACAGGCGTTAGATGATGCGTGTCAAAAAGCGCTGACGCTGGCAAGAACATTAGAAGAAGTGAATCTCTATCACCCTGCCTCGAAAATTGCTGATCGAGTAACCTTGTCTATTGGTGTAGCGAGCTGTGTAACCAGTCCCGAATTGTCAGTAAAAGACGTAATACAGATGGCAGATAAAGCGCTTTACCAAGCCAAAGATCAGGGCCGTAACAAGGTGCGTTGTCTCGATTTTAGATTGAAACCGTGTTGATGCATGGTAAGTCTCTCGATTCATTTTTACGTGTCAATGAACGTATTCTTAGTAACTGCTAGTAATCAACATAGATAAAATGTGATTTCGATTCAGGCAGGTTTTTGCCTGTTTTTTCTTTTTAAGTCAAAAGGTTACTAATTTATCGGTGGCCTCTTGCTCACCTGTTTAGAGTTCGATATTCTCGATTGTATGTATGAAAAACAATCGATGTCAGGCTGAATAAACACGTCATGAAACCACGATTTGAACTGGGAAAAGGAGAGCAACTGTTCCTTCTCGTTGAGGGGGCTAACGTTCCCGATCTTGCCTGTCAGTTGTATCAACTTCCGGGTGAGCTAGAGCAAGAGCCAATTTTCCTACATCCACCTTACGATGATTTATTACACATTTCTCCAAGAGTGGTGGTAGCGACAAAAGACGTTCAACAGTGGTTTCTTGAACTAAACCAATATCAATCCGGCTATTTCTTTTCTTCAAACCTCTCATTGAGCCACGTTTCAGAATCATTGCGCCGATTGATCGTTGCGGAGATGCCAGAGGGGAACAAAGGCTTTTTGCGGTTTTTCGATAGTAATGTCGCCGCTATTTTGCTTGAAACCCACTGTGCTGCGCTATGGTACCCGATGAATAGGGTTTGGCTCGCTCGGTCAGGAGAGTGGCAAATCTTAGAAAGTCCATTTGAAGCATCGCCAGAGCTAACTAACGATCCAATTAAGATTGCCGAAGAACAATGGCGTAGGATGAAGATGATTCCGTGGTTAAGTGCCTTGCCTGACCGTGTTATTCATCACTTGCAGAGCTGGTTTCCGGAGTCCATATCCACAGTTAATGATCTAAGGCAGTGGGTATGCCAACATATGGATTTAGCCTACGCTCAAGGGTTTAAAACAGAGCAAGACTTACTCTACTACTTCAATGTTCTCGGATATCTTGGGGAGGACGCTTTCTCGAACCATGCTTACCCAGAGCTGACTCCATTTTTCGAGACTACCTCTTCTGATTCTCCCTCCGATCGAATTGCACACGCCGCCAAACTAGCGGAACACATCGCTAACAGACAAAGGAATTGCTAAGCATGAGTACCGCTAATAAAGCCGCCAAATGCGCCTCAACCAATGATGTAAAAAGTGCGACAAGCTTGTGCCAATTTAGGCATGATGAAATCGGGATCATTCCCGTTCGCTATGCGTTTGATGATAAGGGGGAGAATGGTTTATCACTTAATCCGCTACCAGAGAAAGAAACTCAGTGGAACGGCCGCTTTGCTCCTAAGCATCGTCAATATACGTTGAGACAGCTACGCGATGGCTGGCTCTATGTCTATGACGTCACCGATAAGACGTTTCATGAATATCAGGTTCAAGGTCAGCAGTTTATTAAGATTGACTGGTCGGCTGATGAGGCCGATAAACCAGCCCATGAAAGAGGTAGTATCGGAGAAAGTAAAAGCTGTTTAATCTACCCTGCAAGAAATACCCTCTATATGACCTTTGCCCATCAACGTTGGACATGGCGCCTATGTGAGCATATGCGTTCTAACCCTACCAATCGCTCGATGTGGATGCGAAAAGTGAATCTTCCACAATTCCAATCAACATTGAGTCATCCTCATGCTGGACGAGCCTCAGAGATAGGCAACTATGTCGCTGACATCGGCACTCAAGCTGCTCCCACTGAGCTTTTTGAATCAACCTGTACACCGCTAAGTGCGTTTGAAGGCTCTATTGATGACTTTAGACATGTGGCAGATAAAGCGGGTTGTTGGGATCTTGATTATCGAGAAGATTTACCGGCACAAGATAGCGGGATGTTTATTGCTCTCGATGATCCGCTAGCCGATGTGAGTGACTTGTTCTCGCCTCTTGCTGATGAGGTTACGAAGCGGAGTACAGTACACCAGGATGAAGAGAACCTTCACAAGTTACAAATGGCAGAGCTGACTCGAACGTTAGGACGAGTCAAAGTCGACTATGATGATTTACCTGAGCAAGTTAAGGATGATCCGATCAAGGTGATGGAGTTTGAGCGTCAGCTTACTGAATATGTCGCGACGCAATATCTGGTGGATAAAGAGCGTACTGCCCTTGAAGCGAACCCTAATGTTGGTAATGCTCCCTTTACGCAGCTTCAAGAGGAAGCACTTGAGAAGCATTCTGAGCTAAAAGCAAATTATCACTTTACTCCTACTGATGAACAGATAGAAAGTTGGCAGCGCAATACGGTGTTTAGCGACGAAGTGAACTGGGACGAACTCGATGCTTTTCTTACTCAATATTACACCCAGATCAAAGGTTTAGATGAGCGTATCGACGCGCTTTATCAAGACTTTATGACTTCATTTGAGCAGCTGGGTACTGACCCACTCGCCCTTGGGTTGGATAACCAAGACGAGGAACACCTAGCTTATCTACTTAGCTTAACCAACCAGTACCTAGCGATAGTCAAACAAGCCGTAACCACAGAACAAGCGAACGAGCAGTTAAAGCAGGCGCTGTCATTGGATTCACCTAAAACGCTTTTCGCTATAGCCTCACTCGGTTTTAGTTTGGACAATTGGCAGGCGTTGAACTCTTATGTAGATGAACTTAAACCCGGTTTACTTTCTGTAGAGAGCGCTAGTGATATGGTGGCCCTTTCTAGTGCGATTGCTAACTGGGAGGCGTTCACCGGTGATGCACGCATGCATGATAAGGCGTGGTTTAAAGCGTTAGCAGAGCCAGTTCAGCTTAGTTTTATTGCACTTCAAAAAGCCGCCTCAGGCTTGGCCCAAGAGAGTTGGCGAACCACTTCGAACTTCCTATTCCCTAGCCAGATGAACACCACCGCAACGACAGAAGGATTGATCAGCAATTTACGATTGGTTCTGTTAGAGGCAATCGTGAACCCAGAAGCCATCGTGGTGCATAACCCTGACTATCCAGCACAGTTAGCGGCATGGCAGCGAAAGTTAAATACAGAAATGACAAACATTCGTCGTGTTAACCAGCTTCCATCAGGGAGCGTAACGCCAAAGAACCACCAAATACAAACCATGCGTCGTGCTCAGCAGAAAATGCAGAAGTTGTTGAGTAGTGAGTTGCCGATGATGGTGATGCTTAAGCATGAAGCGATCAATAATACCGCCAAGCAAATGCTTAACGACGCGATAGAACGGAGTTGGCAGCAAGGTAAACAAACCACCCAAGCGTCATGGGACAAACTGGGCAAGATGGGGGGCGTGGTCGCTATTCTTAACCTTTGGAATGTATCGGTTGTTTTGCAAAACGTCCAAGATAAAGCTCAACAGCATCCAAACAGTAACTTTTGGACCAATCCAGCGATTAGGGAAGCGGTCTATGCGACAGGTTACGCAGTCTCGGCTGTTACCGCTGTGTGGCGAGATGCGAAATGGGACATCCTGGCTAAGGATTCCGAACTACTTAAAAAAAGTCTTAACATAGCGATAAAAGAAGAAGGTGCTTCAAGAGCTGCCTCACTCAAAACTTTCGCGAAAACTACGGCGGCTGTGTCCTTGTTTGGTTTAATCGCCACAGGCTTCGAAACATGGGAAAGCTACGATAAAGTTAAAGACTCAAGCCATGCGCCAATGGAGCGGTTGGGTTATGGGTTAAAAGGACTATCCACTGGATCACAGGCATTAGTTTTTGTTGCACAATTCACATTAAATTTCTTTAGTCGATTAGGTGTTGGTAGTATCAGTGCCATTGTTGCCTCTTGGATGCTGACCACGTTGATGGTTGCCGGTATTGTGTATTTGATTGCCGTGATCATCATTAATGTCTTTAAGCGCTCCGAACTCGAGAAATGGCTGCTTTATTCCACATGGGGTAAAGAATCGAAGCAATGGAGTTCTGTCGAAGAATTAACGCTTTTAGAGCAAATCATTCATAAGCCTCAAATACAGTTGAAGAGTGTTTATTCTAATGCTCCTTCTCAAACCACCTATCATGCGATGGGGCGCCAATGGCAGTTAGAAATAGCTCTCCCTGCGTTTACCAAAGGTCAATTAATTGGCTTACAAATTACTCGTCAGCCTAAAGATAGAGCCTACAGTTATGCCTCAGCTGAGACAAAAACTGCGGTAATGGTTAACGAACAGAACGGTACATGGAGCCAAGACAAAGAAGAAGGCAGCCCTGTCATCTATCGATTAGATTTGGGCGGCAGCACCGATGATACCATCGCTGTTCTTGTCAGCATGCCGTTTAACTGGCAAGCGGATGAGAATCAGCGACTTGGCTATGTGGCGTCTGGCAGTAGTCAAGGTGACTTAACCGTAGAACTTGCACCAAAAGAATTTGTGACCCGTACTATTGAAGTGAGAATAGAATAGATGATCCTTAATGACAAAATCGAAACATTAAAAGAGAAGTTGTATCAGGATAAAGTCGCTTATTGTTGGGAGCACATTGGTCCCGATGGAAATTATTCTCCATTTATCCGATGGCTTCTAGCTCTATTTATTGGCCTATTTTTACCAACATTTTTAGTGATGGTGAGCAGTACCGCAATGTGGAGTGCAGGTTTTTGGTTTTGTTTTGTTTTGGCAACAATGGGGGTTTTGATAACAAGGTATTTGTTTATTCCCGATAAACATCGCTGTTACCACTTAACCTCACTAGGTATTCATTATACAGAGCAAGATATGATCCCAGAGGTAGCCTTTAAAATCGTTCGAGGCTTTGCTTGGGTGGGAATTGCGGTGTGTATTATCGCCGTCTTTTTACTTGGTCCCTTGGCTCTGGTAGGTGCAGGGGCATGTGCACTGATGTCATTTGGAATGACTAATTTTCATCCTACAGTCGAGAAGTACTCGTTAGCTATGGATGAACGTACGATTCTATTTAACTTGATTGATAATGGAATGTTGTCATTCACGATCCCAGAAAAAGGGAATCATATGTATAAAGGTTGGGTGTATTTCACTACGCTTGAGCAAAAAGCAGAATGTCTCTTGCACCTGACAGATTTATTCCCTGATATGGAAGCCATAGAAATCAAGCGTGTGAATGATCAATACAAGCATCCTATTTATCAGCAAGAGGACGACAAAATCACAGAGTAGGCGAACGGTTTCTCACCGAGTTATTAAGTATGAGTGCGACCACTGACGATACCATCGCCGTCCTTGTCAGCATGCCATTTAACTGGCAAGCGGATGAGGATCAGCGACTTGGCTATGTGGCGCCTAGCAGTAGTCAAGGCGACTTAACCGTAGAGCCAGCACCGAAAGAATTTGCGACTCGTATCCTTGAAGTGAGAATAGACCAATGAATAATAACCCAAGCATAGAGTCTCTTAAGGAACAACTATATAACGCTGAGAGCAATTATTATTGGGAGTATGAAGGTGGTGAAGGGAAATATAGTAACTTAATAGAGTGGTGTACAGCTATCTTCGCCGGGTCACTATTGCCCTTATTCTTATTAATTGTAGACGACGATGCGATTTATCAACCTGGTTTTTGGCTGTTTTCATCAGTTGGCGTAATAATGATTTTTGTCTCGAGATACTTGTTCGGAGCAGATAAACATCGCTGCTATCACCTAACAGCACAGGGTATTCATTACACAGAACAAGATATGATCCCAGAGGTAGCCTACAAAATTGTTCGAGGCTTTGCTTGGGTAGGGATTGCGGTGTGTATTATCGCCGTCTTTTTACTTGGTCCCTTGGCTTTGGTCGGTGCAGGGGCATGTGCGCTGATGTCATTTGGAATGACCAATTTTCAGCCTACCGCTGATAAATGTTGTCTGTTAATGGATGAACGTACTGTCGCATTTAATCTAATAAACGATGGTGTGATGTCATTTGCGATTTCTGAGAAAGGTGCACATGCCTTTTCAGGAGATGTCTATATCTCTCTCGAGAAAAAAGAAGCGCTACTTTCTCATCTTCAATTGCTTTTTCCAAATATCGAGATCGTCAAAATCAAAAGGCTTAATGATCAATACCAACACCCTGTTTATCATCAAGAGGACGACAAAGTCACAGAGTAGTCGAGAACGGTTTTTCACAAAGTTATCAGGTATGAATACTACTATGGACGATACCATCGCCGTCCTTGTCAGCATGCCGTTTAACTGGCAAGCAGATGAGAAGCAGCGACTTGGCTATGTGGCGACGGGGAATAACCAAGGTGACTTAACCGTAGAGCCTGCACCGAAAGAATTTGCTACTCGTATTATTGAAGTGAGAATCGACTAATGAATAATGAATAATGAACAATGCATAGACTCTCTCAAGGAGCAACTTTATAACGCTGAGATAGCGTACTCTTGGGAGCACAAAGGATGGGGCGGAAAATACGAGTATCTATGGCGGTGGGGAGTATCGATATTGGCTGGGTCGATATTTCCCTTATTCTTATTAATCGTAGAAGACGATGCAATTCATCAACCCGGTTTTTGGTTGTTTTCCTCATTTAGTTTAATAATGACTTTTGTATCGAGATACCTTTTTTTCCCTGATAAACATCGCTGTTATCACTTAACCTCACTGGGTATTCACTATACGGAGCAAGATATGATCCCAGAGGTAGCCTTTAAAATTGTTCGAGGCTTTGCTTGGGTGGGAATTGCGGTATGTATTATTGCCGTCTTTTTACTGGGTCCCTTGGCGCTTGTCGGTGCTGGGGCATGTGCGCTGATGTCGTTTGGCATGACCAATTTTCAGTCTACCGTGAATCAGTCTTATGTGCTTATCGATGAGCACAGTATCGTGTTTAATCTCACTCATGACTCGGTGCTATCATTTGGAAGCCCAAAAAGAGACACACTTGATTACGTAGGGACTATTTTTACTGCAACGCTTGAACAAAAAATAGAGCTGTTTTCCCGTCTGCAATCGACTTTCCCTGAAATTGAAACTGTCGAAATAAAAAAGCTGAATGATAAATACAAACACCCTATTTATCATCAAGAAGACGACAAAGTCACAGAGTAGGCGAGCTGTTGTTCTACGCTCGGCACCTCTATTGTTTCTGGTTTACATCACCCGCTTGCTTCAAGTTTGAGATCTTGACCAGATGTGCGTTTATGACAACGCAAAAGTTGCTTCGTTGAACTAGCTTTCAATTATCGTCATTGGTAGATAACAACGGAGGCTAGGATATGGAAATGAACCCTGTAGGTTGGTTTGAGATTTATGTTGAAGATATGGAGCGTGCAAAAAGCTTCTATCAAGCAGTGTTTAACACGACGTTAGAAAAAATTGCCGATGAGGCCAAAGCGGGTATAGAGATGTGGGGTTTCCCTTCGTCTATGGAGCAATACGGAGCCTCGGGAGCGCTCGCAAAAATGAAGGATGTTGCCCCCGGTGGTAATAGCACGCTGGTGTACTTCTCTTGCCAAAATTGCGAAATAGAGCAGGGTCGAGTCGAAAGCGCTGGTGGACAAGTTATTCACCCTAAGTTCTCTATTGCACCTCACGGCTTTATTTCAATGGTATCGGATACCGAAGGTAATATGATAGGCCTTCATTCGATGGAATAAAATTAAGTAAGCCCCGAATTATCGTTCGGGGCATATTTATATCAGATCGGTTTCTAGCTTAGACGAGTGTCGCAGCAGTTTGATTTCCCATCACAATCAGCTTATCGAGAATACGCTCGCCGTCTGCACGTAATCCGTTGTGCTCATATTCGTTGGTAATCCAAGCTTTTGAATTTGGGATTTTTGCCAGCGTTTCACGGCTAATGTCCATTTCCACAAACATATCATCGGCGTAGACGGCGCAGCTAACTGGCACTTTGTTTTGCGTCAGTACGCTTTCGTCATACAGTGGTGTCCAATCTTCTTTTGCTGCGAGTAATTCAGCGGCCTCTTTAAGCGGCTTCAAGCATTGGTATTGATCAAACATCCACGGGAAGACCATCTCGCCGGTAAATAGGAACGGCTTATCTGAGCTGTAGTTAAACGCATCATGGCTTTGGCGAACACGATGCGCACTCCAATTCGAAGCAAACCCTTGGCAGTAAATTGACTCATGCAAAATCGCGTAGATAGGATTGGTCTGGAAGCCTTGTTCCATTAGCATGCTGTTGAGAAACTCATAACGCAATTGTGGCTTGCCATTGACTTCAATGAGTGCATTTTCAAGTGCATAGTAGGTTGGCAAGAAGGTCTCGCTCATGCCGAAGTTAATGCCAATTTGTTGGAACTGTTCCACCGTGAAACGCTGACCGTTTGGTAGCAGTTCTTCATTTTCAATCAGATGTTCGGCAATCTGCTTACATAGCTGCTGCGCTTTTGGAAATTGCTGAAAGAATGCCTGGTTCTTTTGTAGTGTGCGCTTAAAAGTCGCTTGGTACACGTCATCGGCATGGTGAGTCGTTGACGGCACACCGCCAGTAATGAAGCTACGCGCCAGACTTTGAGGAAACAGCGAAAGGTAGGTCAGCGAGCAAAAGCCGCCAAAGCTCTGACCTAAAATCGACCATTGCTCAACACCAAACTGCTTACGAATTTCTTCTGCATCACGCACGATATTATCTGCGCGGAAATGGCTTAAATATTCCGCTTGTTGCTGCGCAGTAAGATGAGCCAGTGTTTGATGGTTGATGACACTGCTATTACCCGTACCACGTTGGTCGAGGAGCAATACTCGGTATTCTTGCAGGGCACGTTTCACCCAGCCACTATGCCCGTTTTGGCGTGGTGACGGAAAGCCTGGACCACCTTGAAAGTAGACCAACCAAGGCTTGTTGCTATCACCATCGGCAACCAGCGACAGCTCGCGGGCAAACACTTCAATGGTAGTAGCCTCTTTGTTTGCATAGTCCAGCGGCAACTGGAAAGTGTGCGGGGTGTATTTGACTCCCGCATCAATAAATTCTTGAGCGTTCATTATTATGTTTCTACTTCCATGACTATTAGACGGCTTATCTTAACCTGATGACATACCGAGACCAACGTAAGTTTTATGATGTGAGGGCTTGGTGCAGAGGCAGAGAAAGTAGAGTGACGAGCATCAAATTTAGGCATATCCTAAACAGGCTAGGTCGCTAGACCTCAAAGAGACTAACTAAAAGAATGAAACTATGAATTACTTTGAATCGCCATTTTCTGGCAAACCTTTGGTTGAGCAAGTGACCAACCCTAATATCATCGTTGGACGTCACAGTTACTACTCGGGTTACTATCACGGGCATAGCTTTGATGACTGCGCTCGCTACTTGACTCCAGACAGAGATGACGTCGATAAACTCATCATTGGCAACTTTTGTTCAATTGGCTCTGGTGCGGTATTTATGATGGCGGGCAACCAAGGCCACCGCTCTGATTGGGTAACTACGTTCCCATTTTTCTATCAAGATAACGAACATTTTTCAGGTGCAGAAGATGGTTTTCAGCGCTCGGGTGATACGGTAATCGGTAATGATGTTTGGATTGGATCAGAGGCGATGATAATGGCTGGTGTGACCGTTGGTGATGGGGCCATTATCGCTAGTCGAGCAGTGGTGACCAAAGATGTGCAGCCCTATGAGGTTGTCGGTTCCAACCCCGCCAAGCACATCAAGTTTCGCTTTTCTCCACAGCAGATCGATCAACTGAGTGAAATGCAGTGGTGGCAGTGGTCTGATCAACAGCTCGCTGGAGCGATGAAGCTACTCAGCAGTGCAGACATCGATGGGTTATATGCCTACTGGCAAAAGAACATTCGCTAACTAGCACGTATTATTGGTGAGACAAGGCGAGGGATTTAACCACCTCGCCTTTGTTTTACTTGAGTGAATCGATAAGGTGGATTGAACGACCATAAAAGGAGCAAGAAATGCCAATGGATTTGCCTGCTGATGCCGATATTCACCCGTATCTTCCCCAAGCTTATTTTGCTGATAGCTACTCAATCGAGATCCCTTATCAAGGCGAATCAGCGTTAAAAATCTATTTTCAGATGGTTAACCGCACACCTAAATGGGTTAACTTCTTAATGGATTTACGTAATCGCATCGTGTCTAAGCTCGGCTTAAAGCATTTAGGTCGGATGGCGGATCTTGACGAAAATAAACCCATTGAAGAGTATAACGTTGGCGACCAAGTCGGAATCTTTTCTATTGTCAGTCTGCGTCACAATGAAATCGTAGTGGAAGACTGCGATAAGCACCTTAATGTTCGATTGTCTTTCTTGTTAGTACCGAATGGAAACCAAGCCACACTGCATGCCACGACTGTTGTTCATGTCAAAAATACCTTTGGTAAGGTGTATATGTTTTTCGTTACGCCAGTCCATAAAGTGATCGTGCCGAAATCACTCAATACCTTAGTTGCTCGTTGATTTCTTCTTATTCAGCTTTTTCGAACGACTAGCTCTAATCCCTCCGCTCATGTTGCCAGACCAAAGCGCTAAACTGAGTTCATTCAATCAAGAATGACATCAAGGAGCTTTGTTATGAGCAACGTGAGAACAATTAATCAAATCATCCGAGCGCATGCGACTTCTGATGGTGATGGCGTAAAAATTCAACGTGTCGCCGGTTTCAATAATGCCCAATTCTCGCCATTTCTAATGGTTGATGAGCTTAAATCGGATCAACGTTCTGATTACGTGGGCGGCTTTCCTCCTCATCCTCATCGTGGTATTGAAACCTTAACCTATATGATGAAAGGGCACTTCCAGCACAAAGACCATATGGGCAATGTCGGTGAGCTTCGTTCAGGCGGGGCGCAGTGGATGGCTGCAGGGCGAGGCGTGATTCATAGCGAAATGCCAATTATGGAAGAGGGCGATTTGCACGGTTTTCAAATTTGGATTAATCAGCCAGCGCGCGACAAAATGAAGCCAGCACAATACTTTGACTTTCAGCCAGAGATGATAACTGAGCACACTTCTGAACAGAGTGGGTTGCTGCGAGTGTTAGCCGGTTCCATTATTGCTGATGGCCAAGTTTTGCACGGGCCACTTGATAAAACGGGCGTTGAGCTAAGTGTGACTGATTGGCGAGCAAATCAAGGTCAACATACTCGCATAGAACTTCCGGATCAGTTCAATGTGATGATATATGCCTACCAAGGTGAGATTTTGCTCGGAGATAAACGTGTTAAGCAAGGTGAGCTCGCACTATTAACTAAAGGTGAGCAGTTGGCATTAGAGGCATTAAAGCCTACCGGAGCACTGATTTTTTCTGGCCAACCGATTGATGAACCAGTCGTGCATTATGGACCGTTTGTGATGAACAGCATGCAAGAGATAGAACAAGCGATCCACGACTATAATTCAGGTGTGTTCGAAACGTATTAACGTATCTGAACTAC
The DNA here is from genome assembly GCF_003970385.1 of Vibrio aquaticus. Lineage (GTDB taxonomy): Bacteria > Pseudomonadota > Gammaproteobacteria > Enterobacterales > Vibrionaceae > Vibrio > Vibrio aquaticus. Next base: position 944,981 of record NZ_RXZH01000001.1, read on the forward strand.
ACTGGAAAAAGCTTGGAGCCCAATTTGTGCTCTACTGTGAAAAAATAAACAATCCACTGCCTGTTTATTTTGGATTAGCCACTCGATCGTCGAGTGGTTTTTTTATTTGTACTCCGCAGCAAGATCTTCTCAGACTCAACTTCAAGGTTTGCAGAATTTCTCACCACCGATTCCACAAATCTGATATTTACGGCTTTATTAATAAATTGTGGTGATGTTTTATGTGATTTGTTAAATGCCTTGAGCGTAAACCAGAGCGCTTTACTCAGTCGTAGAGAATGTCCTTGTGAATCAGAATGCTAGCCAAGACACCGATGTGCGTAGCACTCAACCAATCGGAAAGAATAGTCCCCGCAGCAAGTTCAAGTGGCGCGGTATTGAATTTCGCCTTGGCTTAGCGCTTGCGATGCTCTCGATGACGACCTTGCTTTTGGCGCTGTACAGCTCGACCACTTACGACAAATTAGAACTGGCGTTGGTAGACCTCAAAGAAAAAGAGATCCCCGCATTAGAACAGGCAGCGCGTCTCAATGACATGGTGCGTCTAGTGATCACTGATGCCTCTCAACTGGTTGCCGCAGACTCTAACCTAGAGCGTCGTCATGCGATGGAGCGCATCGAAGAGAGCATCAATGGTATGAATCTGGTTCTCGCCCATTTTCCTGAATACCACGCCTATTTTAAAGACCTGATCATGCAGGTGAGTAACAGCTTAAGTTTGCTCTACCAAAGTGGTGAAGAATCCCGCCAACTAAATAAAGAGCTGCGCAACTTACTGGAAGGTTTTTATCCACTACTGCAACAAGTCAGTGAAGAACTGGATAACTTGCCCGAGAGCCAGAAATCTCGCCTTCAATATAGCCAACTCAAAGCTTTGCTGTTCTATCAATTAGGCCTAGTTGAAAAACTGTATAACGATGGCAGCTTTAATGAGCTGGATTACACCACTTATCGTTTGGAACAACTTGGCCAAGAATGGTTTAGTTTGTGGTTGGCGAGTGGTCTTGCTGAATCGCTACCAGCGTTAGATGAAAAGCTATCGGTTATCTACACTCTGGCTTCGCGATCTAGTCGATTAGTCCAGTTAAAAAATCAGGCGTTGGAGCACCATTATCAACAAGAGTTTTTGCTGGAAAATAGCCGTAAATATCTACATCAATTGTCGGTTCAAATTGAGCGTAATACCTCTAATGTGAACTTAGAAATTGACTCATCTATCGCTCAAGTTCAAAAGTCTCTCGCCTCGAATCGCACTTTCTCACTGGTGCTATCTGTGTTCAGTCTCTTTGCCGCAGCTGCTGTTGCTTGGTTCTATGTGCGCAAAAACATCTTGGAGCGATTGCTGAATTTAAGAGATGACATGTTCGCTATTTCAACCGGGCATTTAGATACTCAAATAGCGCTGAAAGGGCATGACGAAGTTACCCAAATGGCGAAGTCTCTACAGGTGTTCCAAGCGACCGCTAAAGTGGTGAAAAAGACCAATCAAAAGCTCGAAGCAGAGGTCGAAGAGCGCCGCATGGCCGAAGAGCGATTAAGAGTGACCCAAGACGAGTTAGTGCAAGCGGGTAAGCTCGCCGCATTAGGCCAGTTAAGTGTAGGTATTACTCATGAAATCAATCAACCGCTGACTGCGATCAGTAGTCATGCACGCAGCGCGAAAAAATGGTTAGAGCAAGACCGAACTGACAAGGCGACACAGAACTTAGATAAGATTGAAACCTTATTGGGCAAGGTAGCGGCGTTGACTCATCATCTTAAAGCTTTTTCACGCAAGAGTGATGGCCAAATTTCTTCGGTTGCCGTAATGCCGGTGGTGAACGATGCAATCGAGCTGTTTGCCAACAAAAAACTCCCGATCGTTTTAGATTGCTCTCTGTCACCACAAGCGAATGTGCGAGCGAATCCAATACGTTTAGAGCAAGTGCTGGTTAATCTCATCAGTAACGCGATTGATGCCGTCGAGCAGTGCTCTGAGCCATTAATCGTTGTTTGTGTAGAGTGTGCGGATAACGAAGTGACTATCGCAGTGAAGGACAATGGCAAAGGGATTGTCGCTGAAGATATCCCGCATATATTTGACCCGTTTTACACCCAAAAAGAGGTGGGTAAGGGCCTAGGTTTAGGTCTCTCCATCGCATTTAATATCATCAAGGATTTTGGTGGTTCGATTCGAGTTAACTCGCAGCTTAATGTCGGCAGCGAGTTTGTTGTACATCTAGAACAAGGCAGATAACCATGGCTATGCAAAAGAACATTACCCTCATTGATGATGAATTGGATGTGGTTGAAGCGGTGAGCGAGATGCTAGAGCTTGAAGGGTTCAGTGTGACGAGCTTTACCGATCCCAAGCTTGGCCTGAAATCGTTATCACTGGATAGCAAACAGGTGGTGCTGTGTGATGTCCGGATGCCGAACCTTGATGGTTTAGCCATGCTCGATGCGATTCAAAGTCGCGCGCCAAAATGCCAAGTGATTCTAATGAGTGGTCATGGCGACATCCCAATGGCAATTGAAGCGATGAAGCTTGGTGCATTTGATTTTATTGAGAAGCCTTTGCAAAGCGATGAGTTGATTGAAAAGCTCGATTTGGCGGCGACTCATATTCGTAATGTGCCAGAGGTGGCCTCCGAGTCAACGCAGTTACCGATCGAAGAGGTGGTGATTGGCGTTTCTAGCCAAATGGAGATGGTGCGAACTCAAGTGCTCGCCCTCGCACGTACTGGGGTTGATACGATTATTAACGGTGAAACGGGTACGGGCAAAGAGGTGATTGCTCGCGCTCTGCATCAATATTCTGAGCGCCGAGACAAACCTTTTGTGGCGATTAACTGTGGCGGAATGACGGAAAGCATCATTGAAAGTGAGCTGTTTGGTCATGAAGCAGGCTCCTTTACCAGCGCCAATAAAAAACGCATTGGTAAGATAGAGCAAGCGCATGGCGGGACCTTGTTCCTTGATGAAATCGAAAGCATGCCAATCGCCGTGCAGATTAAATTGCTGCGCGTGATCCAAGAGCGCGTCATCGAGCGTGTCGGTGGTAACAGTTTAATACCGGTCGATATTGTTGTGGTCGCCGCGAGTAAAGCCGATCTAGCCGAACTCAGTAAACGAGGTGAGTTTCGCGCTGACCTTTTCTATCGCTTGAACATTGCCAGCTTAAATCTGCCGCCGTTAAGACAACGAAAAGAAGATATTCAATCTCTGTTTCGCCACTTTGTCGTGCAAGCGAGTCAGAAATATAAAACTCGCCCATCAACGCTCTATTCTGAGCAAATTCAGCAGCTATGTCGCCACGATTGGCCGGGGAATGTTCGTGAGCTAAGAAATGTCGCCGACCGTTTTGTGCTTGGAATTGTGGGTGAGGGCTTTGATCTGCAAGCGCCTCCTACTCAAGGGAATGATGCGTTCGCCTTTGAACAACAGATGGAGCAGTATGAACGCAATGTACTGACTGAAGCGCTGATTGAGATGTCTGGCAACATCAATGAGGTTTCACTGCGGCTCAATCTGCCACGTAAGACCCTCTATCGTAAGATGAAAAAGCATCAACTCGATAAAGGGAATTTTAAAGCCTAGTCGACAAGACATAATTGACCCATCATAGAAGCTTAATAAAAGTATTATATTTATCTGTTTGAATTATAAGTGAAAAGTTTTTGGCACGTTGCGTGCTTTTTAGACAATAGGCTGAGTGCAAAGCTAGGGAATGTTTCGTCATCGGCGAACCGTAACGCTAAGTCACTGAGCCTGATAATAAACAAACTATTTTGCTGCAAGGAGAATCAACAGATGAAGCAAATCTTAACCAGTGGTATCGCACTCTTATTAGGCGTTAGTTCAGTCGCTATGGCTGGCAATGAACCCGCACAAGTTGGGCCTCGACCATTATATCTAGTCAGTGATATGGAAGAGGGACCACTGAAAACCAAATTGGAAAGCTGCGAGGCCGGCCCATTTTATCGTAGTGATTTTTCTATCGGCCACCGCGGCGCTGCAATGCAGTTTCCTGAGCATACTAAAGAGTCTTACCTAGCGGCGATTGCGATGGGTGCTGGCGTTCTAGAATGCGATGTGACGTTTACCAAAGATAAAGAATTGGTTTGTCGTCATTCACAAAGCGATTTGCATACCACAACCGACGTACTTGCTCACCCTGAGCTAGCCAAGAAGTGTTCTGTGCCATTCAAGCCCGCTAATCCTGCGACAGGTGAAGATGCGCAAGTAGAGTGCCGTACATCTGACTTCACGTTAGCGGAGTTTAAGACCCTTAAAGGCAAAATGGATGGTGCGAACCCTAAAGCAACCACGATTGAAGAGTACATGAACGGCACTCCAGGTTGGCGTACCGATCTTTACTCGCAAACGGGTACTTTGATGACTCATGCTGAAAGTGCTGAGCTTTTCAAAAAGCATGGTGTGAAAGTGACGCCAGAGCTCAAATCAGCAAAAGTTGAGATGCCGTACAAAGGCTTTAGCCAAGCGGACTATGCGCAGAAGTTAGTGGATGAGTTAAAGGCCGCTGGTTTCTCAGCGAAAGATGCTTACGTGCAGTCGTTTAATCTTGATGATGTGAAATACTGGATTAAGAACGAGCCAGAGTTTGGTAAGCAAGCTGTCTACTTAGATGACCGTGTTTACAACCTAGAAGGCTTTACCGCGACGTTGGAAAACATGAAAGAGCTGTCGAAAGAGGGCGTACAAATCATCGCACCACCTCTGTATGCGCTAATTCAACTTGATGATAAGAACGCGATTGTGGAGTCAGAGTACGCTAAGTTAGCTAAGCAAGCGGATCTCGATATTATCGCTTGGACGCTAGAGCGCTCAGGTCCTTTAGCTCAAGGTGGTGGTTGGTACTACCAAACGGTGACAGAGCAGATCAATCAAGATGGTGACATGATGAAGGTACTTGATGTACTGGCGAAAGATGTTGGCGTTCTTGGCGTGTTCAGTGATTGGCCATCAACAGTCACTTACTATGCGAACTGTATGGATATCTAACACAGTGATGGCACCGGTTTGATACCGATAGACTTTATCTTATCTTAAAGGGGCGTTGAGCCCCTTTTTTAGTGCTGGGTTTTTGTGGGACACAAATGACCCAAAAGCATTATCTAGCGTTGGACACGGATGACCCAAACTGTTTTTAGTTATCTAGTTATGATGGTAAGTGATTGAAAAATGAAAGATAAAATATTGGCACGCGACCTGCTATATGGGAAGGGAACATCAACAATAACGTGAATGTAAGGTTCTAATATGAAAAACAGTGTAAATGGATTGTTAATCGCTGGCTCTTTGCTGCTACCTTCTCTGGCGATGGCAAGTGAGTGTGCTACTCGCGGGGTACTGGACGATAGATACTGTGATGAAAACCAAGATCTAGTGGCGGATGCGCCAAAGGATGCCAACGAGTGGATCGACCCAAGCACCTTGGTATTTACCTATACGCCAGTTGAAGACCCAGCGCTTTATAAAGATGCGTTTGCCGATTTCCAAGCGCACCTAAGCAAGGTGACGGGCAAAAAGGTTATCTACTACACTGTTCACTCAAACTCAGCTCAGGTTGAAGCGATGCGTTCTGGCCGTCTTCACGTGGCTGGCTTCTCGACAGGTCCAACAGGTTATGCCGTTAACTTAGCGGGTTACGTGCCTATCGCAGTAAAAGGTGACGAATCGGGCTTCCAAGGCTACAACCTTGTGACCATCGTACGTAAAGACAGCGGCATTAATGAGATGGCGGATCTTAAAGGTAAGCGAGTTGCTCATACGTCTGCGTCTTCTAACTCGGGCAACCTGGCTCCACGCGCGTTATTCCCTGCTCAAGGTCTCGTGCCTGATCAAGACTACAAAGTGCTTTACTCTGGTAAGCATGACCAATCTATTTTAGGCGTATACAACGGAGACTACGATGCTGCGCCAGTTGCATCAGACGTGTATGACCGTATGGTGGCAGCAGGCCGTGTTGACGATTCTGAGCTGAAAATCATTTACCGCAGCCCTCGTTTCCCAACGTCTGCATTTGGTTACGCTTACAACCTAAAACCTGAATTGGCTGAGAAGATTAATGAAGCTTTCTTTAGCTACCGATTTACTCAAGAAATGAGCGATGCCTTTAAAGGTGCGGATCGTTTCTCGCCAATTACCTACCAAGAAGAGTGGGCGGTTATCCGTGATATCGCACACGCAACAGGCACGGCTTATACCAAAACGGGCCTAAAGAAACTTGCTGAGAAAGATGCTGCGAAGCGCGCTAAAAAGAAAGCGGCAGAGCTAGCAAAGCAAGCGACCAACCAATAATTCTCCAATAAATAACCAATAAGTACGGTGTCCTTTGTGTAGGGCTCAGGGCATCGTACACCCTAAATTTAGGCTCAAGATATTAAAAAGGAAGAGTAGTATGGCTGTAGCAAGCTGTGACAGAACTAAGTATGACGGAATAAAGATCAACAACCTTTTCCATGAGTACGTGGCAGGTAAGCCAATCCTTAAAGGTATTGATATTGATATCGACCAACCGGGTATTATTGCCATCATTGGTCCATCGGGTACAGGTAAAAGTACATTGCTTCGCTGCATCAATCGCCTCAATGACCCAACCAGTGGTGAGATCCTATTTGAAGGGGAAGACCTCACCAAACTGAATGGTCAGGCTCTACGTAAACAGCGTCGTCATATAGGTATGGTTTTTCAAGAGTACAATTTAGTTGAACGCCTAACCGTGATTGAAAACGTCTTAAGTGGTCGCTTGGGTTACATGTCTTCATGGAATGCTTGGCGTCGTAACTACTCAAAAGAAGATTTGCAGAAAGCGTTCGAGCTTTTGGAGTTCGTAGGCTTACAAGATTTTGCTAATCAGCGTGCCGACAGCCTTTCTGGTGGTCAACGTCAGCGCGTGGGTATTGCCCGTGCCGTTATGCAAGACCCCTATATTTTATTGGCGGATGAACCGACCTCTTCACTCGACCCGAAAACGGCAGTTGAGATCATGGAGCTGATGGAAACTTTCGCCAAAGAAAAACAGATCCCTGTGTTGGTGAACATTCATGACGTGAATTTGGCTAAGCGTTTTGCTAACCGCATCATCGGTATGTGTAACGGCAAGGTTCATTACGATGGTAGCCCAGAAGGCATCAGTGAAGAAGATCTCAAGATCATTTACGGAGGTGAGTCATGGCTGGATTAAGCTCCTCATCTTCTGCGCCAATCAATGTCGAAAACCCATTTAAAGCATCATGGGCAAGCCGTTTAGGTGTCGCTGTTGTCGTGGCCTATTTGTTCTACAGCTTTTCAACTTTAGATTTAACGCTGGATAGATTAATTATTGGTTTTGGTGAAAGCGAGCGCTTACTTTCTCGCATGTTCCCACCTGATTTTACTCGTTCAAGTTTGTTGTTGAGCGGACTGGCTGAGAGCTTACAAATTGCGATTATCTCTAGCTTCTTCGGTATCGTGATTTCGCTGTTCTTGGGCCTATTAGCAGCGCGTAACATGATGCCTTCCATTGTGTCGACGCCAGTGCGCGGCTTTATCGCGTTGTGTCGCTCATTCCATCCAGTCATCATCGCGATCTTGTTTGTAAAAGCGGTGGGCTTTGGTGCGCTCGCAGGGATTCTGACGCTAATTTTTGCTTCTATCGGTTTTATTGCCAAGCTGTTTGCTGAAGCGATTGAAGAGATCTCTTTTAAACAAGTTGAAGCGATTCGAGCAACGGGCGCGAGCTTTATCAGCGTGATTCTGTTTGCGGTCATGCCACAGGTATTTACACGTTTCATTGGATTTTCTAGCTACCAACTCGATTCAAATCTACGTAACTCGACCATGGTCGGCATCGTTGGCGCGGGTGGTTTAGGCGGAACATTGTTCTCAGCATTCCAACGCTTTGACTACGACTTTGTCGCGGCAATTCTGATTACGATTATCGCACTGATTCTAGTGGGTGAGTTCTTGTCTAATGTAGTAAGGAGAATCTTCTAATGACGACAGCTTCTATTGATAGAGAATGGCAGCGCTTTACCTTCAATGAGCGCATTGCGAGATTCGCAGCTTACCTGTGTTTTGTCTCCGCCATTGTGTGGTCGTGGCAGACAGTAGAGATCATTCCTGAGTTTCTCTACGACGCACCAGCGCAGTTTGCGGATATGTTTGGTCGCATGGTACCGCTCGATTACGGCTTCTACCCGACAACTATTCATGATGCGCTGGTTGAAACCTTGCACATCGCGACGCTAGGTACGTTATTTACTTTGATACTGGCGATTCCACTGGCGCTGCTTAATGCACCAAATATCACCCCAAGTAAAACGCTAAACTGGATTGCTCAGTTCTTTTTGGTCTCATCGCGTTCAGTAAACTCACTGGTTTGGGCTTTGCTTTTCATTGCACTGTTTGGCCCTGGTGTGCTGGCGGGCATTATGGCGATTGCCATTCGTAGTGTCGGCTTCGTGGGTAAGTTGTTGGCGGAGGCGATTGCCGAAGTGAATATGGGCACGATTGAAGCACTCAAAGCCACGGGAGCTTCTTGGGCAAGCATCTTGATGAAAGGCTATTGGCCACAAGTGATGCCTGCCTTTTACTCAATTGTACTGTTCCGCTGGGATATCAATGTACGTGAATCTGCGGTACTTGGTTTGGTTGGTGCTGGTGGTATCGGTGTGGTTCTAAATGATGCGCAAAACCTATTTGAGTGGCAGAAAGTATCGATGGTACTAGTGAGCATTTTCGCTGTGGTTGTATTAGCTGAAGCATTAGTCGTACATGTACGTAAGAAGCTAATTTAAGCTTGAGCTGTTAACAGTAAACACAAAAGGCAGGGGAGACTCTGCCTTTTTTAATGATTGCTGAAGGTAGGAGCGGGGTTAGTTGAACTCTTTGAGTGCGAGCAACTGCTGGCTAAATTCAGCAAAGCCAAAGCCGCCTGGCTGACTCATGACAAGGCTCGGTTTGTGGCTCAGTTTGTGCCAATAGTGCTCGATGTTTTTAACGCCGACCGTCATCGGCAGTGTTTCAAACATTTGTTGATCATTGAGCGAGTCACCGACATAGCAGCACTTCTCTAAAATTTCCTGCTCGCTAAGCCCTTTTCGTTTCAGATAAGCAAACGTACTGTTGCGTTTAGAATGTTCACCATACCAAGCATTGATATGAATTGAGCTCGCCGTCGCATGGGCGCCTAGCTGGTGGATTTGAGCGACAAGCTGCTCGATTACCCTTGGGTCAAGCGGTTCTCGGTTCTGACCGATATCGATAGCAACTTCACATAAGCGGTACGCTTGATCGAGAGTGAGGTTTACATCCGGATACTGCGCAAGCAATTGCTTTATTTGCACTTTGAGTTCGGCTTGTTGGGCTCGCATGGTTTCAAGTGGAACGCTGCTTGCTAAGCTTATTCCTCTGTCGCCTTTTTCTAGGGTGAAGGCACCGTTTTCTCCCAGCACTGCATCGACTGGCCAAAGCTGGGCGATATGATCACACCAACCGGCACATGCGCCCGTCACCGCGACAACTTTGATTCCTTGCTGCTTAAGAGCATTGAGAGCAATCAGTGTTTCTGGCGGAAGTTTGCCCTGCCAAGTGAGCGTGTCGTCGACGTCAGTCAGCACCCACTCTATCTGTTTCCAATCCTTTGAAAGTCCGTGTTCCATCAATTGTTATCATGTTATTGAATGAAGATTTGAGTCTATCTAAACCCTCGCTGGATTTCAGTGAAGTGAGTATGGTTAACACGGTTTATTGACATTAAAAGGCTAGGGTTGATGTGCAGAGTTTTATACTATGTAAAACAGCCAAGTTGCCAGAATCCGGTTAAGGAACCTATATGCTAAACATCAACAACCCAAGCTTGCTGTCATTTCTTGTTTCGAGTGAAGACGACGGCATTGCTGTGACGAACCCTGCCATAGGTGAAGTGCTGGGTTATGTGCCGATACAGACCGAACAGGCTATTGAACAGTGTATTGAGCAAGCGAGTATAGGGCAAAAGCGTTGGGCGGCCATGGCAGCTAAAGAGCGCTCGGGGCTGTTGAGATGTTGGTTTGAGCTCATCATGGAAAACAAAGAAGACCTCGCTCGCTTAATGACTTTAGAACAAGGCAAGCCATTGGCAGAAGCGCAAGGAGAGGTGGTGTATGGCGCTAGTTTTGTTGAGTGGTTTGCCGAAGAAGCCAAACGAACCAATGGCGAAACGATTCCTGCGATTGCGGGGAACAAACGCTTGATGACCATCAAACAGCCTGTAGGGGTTGCCTGTGCGATTACCCCTTGGAACTTCCCAATTGCGATGATCACTCGAAAAGCGGCTCCGGCATTAGCGGCTGGTTGTAGTTTTATCGTTAAACCCGCCGAACTAACACCACTTTGTGCTTTTGCTGTAGCGGAACTTGCGTATCAAGCGGGTATTCCTCGTGATGTATTGCAGGTTGTACTTGGACAAGATGCCCCTACAGTAGGCTCCATTTTTACCTCACACCCACTTATCCGAAAACTCTCTTTCACCGGCTCGACTCAAGTTGGGCGGATTCTAATGGAAAAGAGCGCACACGATATTAAGCGAACTTCGATGGAATTAGGCGGTAATGCGCCCTTTATCGTCTTTGATGACGCCAATATTGAAGCGGCTGTGCAAGGCGCTCTCGCATCAAAGTTCCGTAATGCCGGACAAACGTGTGTTTGTGCAAACCGTTTCTATGTTCACAGCTCGATTTACGATCAGTTTGTTACCAAGTTTGATGCGGCTGTTCAACAGCTTAACGTTGGTAATGGTCTTGAGGATGGCGTTCAAGTTGGCCCTGTCATCAGCCTGCAAGCGAAACAGAACATCCAAGCTTTGACTGAACGAGCGATTGAGCAAGGCGCAAACCCCGTTTCATCATGGCAGCCGCTTGATGGTCTATTTGTCGCCCCTGTGGTGCTGAAAGATGTAACCCACCAAATGGATATCGTCTCACAAGAGATATTTGGCCCAGTTGCGCCTGTGATTGCCTTTGATAGTGATGAAGAGCTGATTGAGATGGCGAATGACACTATCTATGGCCTTGCGAGTTATTTCTACAGCCAGAATATACATCGTGTATGGAAGATTGCAGAAGCGCTCGAATACGGCATGGTTGGCATTAATGAAGGCATCATTTCTACTGAAGTCGCGCCGTTTGGTGGAGTGAAACAATCAGGCATTGGCCGTGAGGGCGGCAAGCAAGGCATAGACGAATACCTTGATATTAAATACCTCTGCTTTGGAGGCAGTTAACGGATAAAAAAAGCTGACCATGTAAGGTCAGCTTGTATTAGGGGCGCTATTGTTAATTCGGTTTGGCTTACTCGTTGTTGCGACTTGATGCCCATGCGTACATAAGCTCAAGTGCAACGGTTGCCCCTGCTAATGCGGTAAGGTCGCTGTGGTCGTATGGGGGTGATACTTCCACAACGTCCATACCAACAATATTGACGCCAGCCAAGCCACGAAGGATCTTCAGAACCTTATCTGAGTTCAAACCACCACAAACGGGTGTACCTGTACCCGGAGCAAAAGCTGGATCTAAGCAGTCGATGTCAAACGTTACGTACACAGGCTTATCGCCAATGATATTACGCACACGAGCGACAATATCTTCAGCACTTAAGTCGTTCGCTTCCATAGCATTAATGACGTTAAAGCCATGGCCCTCTTGTGCATACTCAGTACGAATACCAATCTGCACAGAATGTTTTGGTGAAATCAGACCTTCGTTTGGCGCATGGTAGAACATGGTGCCATGGTCGTAGCTGCTGCCGTTATCGTATGTATCGGTATGCGCGTCAAAATGAATCAACGCCATTTCACCATGGTGTTTCGCATACGCACGTAAGATTGGCAGAGTGATGAAATGGTCACCGCCCAGCGCCAGCATGGTCTTACCGTTTTTCAGGATTTCACTGGTTGCGGCTTCTAGGCGGTAGGTAAAGTCTTCCGCATCACCACAATCAAACACCAAATCACCAGCATCAATCACTTTCGCGCGGTCAAATACATTAAAATCCCAAGGGAACTTATTGCCTTCCCACGCGAGGTTGACTGAGGCACGACGGATGGCATCAGGCCCCATACGAGCGCCAGGTCTGCCTGAGGTCGCCATATCCAGTGGCACACCTAGTACCACAAGATCGGCGTCTGACGACACTGGGTTGCGTAGGTAAGGTCTACGCATAAAACTCATTGAGTTCGAGTAAAGCGAATAATCAGTTTTAGTAAACAAATCATTCATTTAGAAATCCTCTAAATAGGTGTATCCCGCAAGACCACCTTCTAATTCTGCTAGCACCGTTTGCTGCTCGCTTGCGTTTACGCGTTCAGCGACGAGCTCTCGGTAGTTTTGGCGAATCTTATCAACATCAATGTGCACGTAACGCATCATGTCTTCCACAGTGTCGCCTTCGTCCACACGTTCGATAATCGCTTCGCCATTGTCATCAACGTTTACGACTGCACTGTGTGTGTCACCAAATAGGTTGTGCATGTCGCCAAGAATTTCTTGGTACGCACCCACTAGGAAAAAGCCCATTAGGTACGGTTTGTCTTTGTTCCAAGCAGGGACTGGCAGTGTGGTTTCAATACCTTGACCTTCAACATATTGCTCAATCGCACCATCTGAGTCACAAGTGATGTCGAGCATCACCGCACGGCGCTCTTCGACTTCTTCCAAACCAGAAAGTGGTAGGACAGGGAATACCTGATCGATACCCCACGCATCTGGTAAAGATTGGAACAACGAGAAGTTCACAAAGAACTTGTCCGCTAATCGTTCATTTAACTCATCCAAAATTGGACGATGGTAGCGGTTTTTGTTGCTCATCTGGCGGCTTAGCTCGAAATAGATTCGTAGTGAAAGCTGTTCTGCCCAAGCACGCTGTTGGAGGTTTAGCACCCCAGTCGCAAACTGTGAGTGGACTTCGGCCAAATCACTTTGCGTATCGTTGTAAATTTCGATCAATGCACGAGCATCGCTGCCGTTCTGCACGTTTTCCCAGCTGCGCCACATGTTTTGCAGCAGAGTTGGGTCTTCACCGCTTGGCTCTACCACTTGTTCAGGGTGGTACGCTTCAGTACCGATCACATTGGTGATCAGAACAGCGTGGTGCGCCGTTAAAGAACGACCAGACTCAGAGATTATCACCGGTACTGGTTGTTCGTATTGCTGACACACATCGCCGACAGTGCTGACGATGTTACGAGCGTACTCAATCAAGCCATAGTTCATTGAACTCGAAGATTGGCTGCGCGTGCCATCGTAATCCACCGCTAGGCCACCACCGATATCAAAGTACTTGATATCCGCACCCATACCGCGCAGTTCGCAGTAAAAGCGAGCTGATTCGTTCACACCGTTGCGAATGTCGCGAATGTTGGCCATTTGCGAACCAAGGTGGAAGTGAACAAGTTGCATCGCATCCAGTTGGTCTTCTTGCTTTAGGCGCTCAATTACCGTTAATACTTGAGATGCTGCTAAACCAAACTTCGATTTCTCACCACCGCTTGATTGCCATTTTCCAGCACCCTGAGACGCAAGACGAATACGAATACCTAAGCGAGGTTTTACTCCTAAGCTTTTTGCTTCTTTTAGTACCAGATCCAGCTCAGAAAGCTTCTCTAATACGATAAATACTTTGTGGCCAAGCTTTTCACCAATCAGAGCTAGGCGAATATATTCACGGTCTTTGTAGCCGTTACAGACGATCACAGAGCTCGCTTTTTGCGCTAATGCCAATACCGCGAGTAGTTCTGGTTTGCTGCCTGCTTCAAGGCCGAGCTGTTTGGTTTCAAGTTGAGCTTGGCTTTCTAGAATTTCATCAACCACTTCTTTTTGTTGGTTCACTTTGATTGGGTAAACCAGTAGGTAGTTGTTGTCGTATTGGTTTTCTTCAATCGCTTGGTTGAACGCTTGGCAGATACCATGCACTCGTTGATGCAGGATCTGAGGAAAGCGAACCAATACAGGTAAATTCAGTTGCTTTTGTTCTAGCTTAGAGACGATATTGCTCAACGGAACCTGATGCGCGTTATCGCTACGAGGTGATACATACACTTCACCTTGGTTATCGATACCGTAGAAGCCTTGGCTCCAGTAATGAACATTGTAATCAGCACGAACACGATCAAGTTTAGAATTGTTTTCCACTTCAAATCTCACAAAGATAGGGAGAGAAATACATGACCCAGTGGAGCTGAGTCATACCTGACACGGGTCTGAATTGAGCTCTCTAAGCTTCCGCGTCGAGCGCATTAACGGATAAAAAGGCAGCAGAGTCTAACAAAATAGATTTATCGTCACGATAGGCTTTTAATGACTTCGTTTAGGATGATTTTCTATGCAGTTTCTCTGACGATTTTATCTTGTTTGTAGCCTTTATTTGCTTGGTTTGAACCGTTAAAATGAATGCAAATTGATTACCTTTGGAACTACGATGGCAAAACTGACACTTCAAGAGCAAATGCTGAAAGCGGGCTTGGTAAACGAGAAAAAATTAAAGAAAGCCAAGAAGGGCTCGAAGAAATCTCGTGTGCAAGCACGTGAAGTAAAAGCGGCGGTTGAAGAGAATAAACGCCAGCAGCAAGAACGTGATAAAGCGTTAAGCGATGAGCAAAAAGAGCAGCGTCTTTCAAAAGAGATCAAAGCGCAAATCAAACAGTTGATTGAGATGAACAAAATCGACCAGAAAGATGGCGATATTAAATACAACTTCACCGACGGGACGCTTGTTAAATCACTGTATGTTGAACAGCTGATTCGTGATCAACTCGCAAAAGGTCTTCTTTCTATTGCGCGTACTGATGACACCTACGTGGTGATCCCGAGCAGTGTGGCGAAGAAAATCGCGATGCGTGATGAAAGCGCTATCATTGAACAAAATGCGCCAGCGGAAGACATTTCAGCAGAAGATGACCCGTACGCAGATTTCGTCGTACCCGATGATCTGATGTGGTAAATAGCCATTTAGGTTACTGAGAAAATGAGCTCTACTTAGGTAGGGCTTTTTTTATGGCAGGAAAATAGGGTGTTGCGACAAACTATAGACATAAAAAAACCAGCCACTAGGGCTGGTTCTTCAAATCTTAGTAATTGACGCTTAGGTCAATCTAAAATTAAGCTGGTACTACGTTAGCAGCTTGTGGGCCTTTTTGACCTTGTTCAACTTCGAAAGAAACCTGTTGGCCTTCTTTCAGAGTTTTGAAACCTTCTGAAGCGATAGCACGGAAGTGAACGAATACGTCAGCACCGCCGTTTTCTGGAGTGATGAAACCGAAGCCTTTCTCTTCGTTAAACCATTTTACGATACCAGTAGTTTTGTTAGACATGATGTGTCCCTTATATATAAAAATTAAATTGTAGTGCGCTGTAAAATCGAACTATTTATTGTAAACAATGAAGCTAAGGGAAACACTGGGATAACAACGGTAACGCAGAATCTAAGGCTTTACTTTTACTTGCAGTTTCACAAATAACCCTGTCTTGCAGAGCGACCTAAATACTACCTGATTACCGGCTGATGTAAAGACATATTTTGTATTTCCGTTAGGCTTATTTACAAGGGAAGACCTAACTTCCCTTATTTCTTACTAATTTGGGCTCTAAGCGCTCTGTTTTTGTTCGCTTTGGTCTTCCCCAATAAAACCACCCGTCTGATGCGCCCAAAGCTGAGCGTATATGCCACCGCTTTGAACTAGCTCTTGGTGAGTGCCTTGTTCAACGACTTCGCCTTTGTCGAGAACGATCAAGCGATCCATCGCGGCGATGGTTGATAGGCGGTGGGCAATCGCAATAACGGTTTTGCCTTGCATCAGCTCGTTTAAGCTTTCTTGAATCGCCGCTTCTACTTCTGAATCAAGAGCAGATGTTGCTTCATCCAAGATAAGCAGCGGTGCATCTTTGAGCAGGACGCGAGAAATCGCAATACGTTGACGTTGACCTCCAGAGAGCTTGACGCCACGTTCACCAACCTGAGCATCGTAGCCTGTATTACCAAATGGGTCAGACAGTGACTCGATAAACTCGTGAGCATGAGCTTGTTGAGTGGCTTTTAGCAATTCTTGTTCTGAGGCATCAGGATTGCCGTATAAGATGTTATCGCGAATAGAGCGGTGCAATAGAGAGGTATCTTGAGTCACCATGCCGATCATCGCGCGCAAGGAATCTTGAGTGACATCTGAGATGACCTGACCATCAATCTTAATCTTGCCACTTTCAACATCATGGAAACGAAGCAATAGATTGACCAAGGTTGATTTACCCGCGCCTGAACGTCCGACTAATCCGACTTTTTCGCCTGGCTTAATATTGAGGTTTAGGTTACTGATCACGCCTTTATTTTTTTCACCGTAATGGAAGCTGACGTTATCAAACTCAATGCCACCTTGCTCAACCATAAGTGGCTTCGCGTTTGGCTTGTCTTGGATATCAATCGGCTTCGATAGTGTCTTCATGCCATCAACAACAGTACCCATGTTTTCAAACAGCGCACCGACTTCCCACATTATCCACATCGACATACCGTTGATACGCAAGGCAAGTGCAATGGCAATGGCGATGGCACCTATACTGATGGATCCATCCATCCATAAGACAATAGAAAGCGCACTGATCGCGAAGACAAGTAAGTAGTTGGTGATTTCAACGGCCACATCGAAGCCGGTGACTAAACGCATCTGGCGGTGAACGGTATCTAAGAAACCGTTCATGCCTTCCTCTGCGTATTCGGTTTCTCGCTTGCTGTGAGAAAACAGCTTAACCGTCGCAATATTGGTGTAGCTATCCACTATTCGGCCCGTCATGGTAGAACGCGCATCCGCTTGCTCTGAGGCCACACTTTTCAGTTTCGGTACAAAATAGATTTGAATCGCGATGTAGCAGCAGAGCCAAATCACCATCGGGATCATTAAGCGCCAGTCAGCTTGTGCAAGTAAGACAACGATAGAAGTAAAGTAAACCGAAACATAAACGAAGACGTCCATTGATTTCATCACAGTCTCACGGACCGCGAGTGACGTTTGCATCACTTTGGTTGCTACTCGGCCAGCAAAATCATCTTGATAGAAGTTGAGGCTTTGCTTGAGCAGATAGCGGTGCGCTAACCAACGGATTGACATCGGGTAGTTACCCAACAGTGTCTGGTGAATCAATAAAGAGTAAACAACAACTAAGACGGGCATGACTACGAGTAGAAGGCCGCCGTAAAACATGAGATCGGTTTGATTCTCTTGCCAGAATGTTTCTGGGTTACTGGTGGACAGCCAATCAACAAGGTTGCCCATCGCGCCAAAGAGAGAAACTTCTACGATGGCTACAATCGTAGACATGATAGACATGATGATCAGAGGTACTTCAAACCCTTTTGTATAGTGCCGACAAAAAGCAAAGATACTGGAAGGGGGTTGATCGGGGTCGCGATCAGGAAAAGGCTGAGTAAAGCCTTCGAATTTTTTAAACATAGTTGTTTCCTAAACACAAAAGACAGGTGGAGCGCCGCTTGGCAAAGTGTTCGTCCAAAATAGGAAGGAAAAGCTATGGTATAACGTTAATGTGTGAAATGTAATCAGTTTATTACTCCCTGTGATGCATAATATGCAGTGGGATTTACCAATAGGTATCAATGACAATAAATCTTTCTGGTTATTTGATTCATTGCAGTAAATTTAACTGATTTAGTGGTGTTGATGGAGTTAATTACAGTAAAAATTGTTTTAACATTATGTCTACAATTGGCGTTAGTGAATGAGTTAAATTGAGTTTGTCCTAATGTTGAAACAGCAACCCCTACTACAAGAAAAACAATCAACAGTACAAAACGCTAATTGTGTGGTGATGGTGCCACCGAAAGAGTTTGCTTTTAACGCTGAAACGGCCAAAGACAATGAGTTTCAGCATCAAGTGTCTCAATCGACCAACGAAGTGCGTATTGCCGCTATGCAACAGTTCAACGATATGGTGGCTTCTTTGCGTAAAGCGGGTGTACAGGTGGTTGAGTTTAATTACCCAGCAGGCAAAGTCGAAACACCAGATGCGGTATTCCCAAACAACTGGTTCAGTACGACAGCAAATGGTGAGCTATACACCTTCCCGATGGCGTGTACCAACCGACAGCACGAAGTTAAAACCGATGCTCTGGTTGAAGCATTACAATCATCAGGTCGTCTCGTTTCAAGCCAAGACACTTTGACTGAGTACCTTGAACAAGATGCGTTCCTCGAAAGCACCGGTGTGATGGTCAAAGATCATATCAATAAAACTGTTTATGCAGCGCTTTCTCAACGCTGTGATCGTGAAGTGTTGGAAGATTACGCGCAGCGAATTGGCTATGATCGCGTGGTCTCTTTCCAGACGGCACTACCATCCGGCAAGCCGATTTATCACACCAACGTGATGATGGCGATTGGTGAAAGCTTCTGTGTGATCTGCGATGAAGTGATTCCTGAGTTTGAGCGACGTTTTGTGATTAAATCTCTGGCGAAAGACAAGCAGGTGATTTCTATTTCTTTGGAGCAGATGAATAACTTCTGTGGAAATATCTTACAACTAGAGACCATAAATGGAGAGAAAGTGATTGCGATGTCACAATCGGCGTTTGATGCGTTCTCTCCGGCCCAGAGAGCACAACTTTCTAGTCACGGTAAATTACTGCCATTTAATGTGAAGACGATTGAAAACATTGGTGGTGGTAGCGTACGTTGCATGCTAGGTGAAGTGTTTTTGCCAAGCCGTCACAAGCAACTGTAAGCCTCTTTAGATGTAAAAAAACCGCCGAGATTGGCGGTTTTTTTGTGAGCGGAGGATCGCGTTACAAATCACGATTTTCAGCGAATTTCTCTAACCCTAACACGAGTGCAATCGCACACAGCATCATCAAGATTGCCATTCCAAGTTGCGCAGGCTGAGAGTGCAGCATTTCAAAATCTGATGGCATTAAGTTGTGTTGAACCAAAGGTACTTGCTCGCCTTTGGAGTTCGTACGCCAGCTAATGGTTTCTTTCCAAGGCCAGATCTTAGGTAGAGTACCAATCATCAACCCGGTTAAGAAAATCAGGGTAAGATCTCTGAAACGCTTTAGCAGCCAAGATAGAACATGAGAAAAGCTTAACAAGCCAATGACACAGCCCGATAGGAATAGAGCAAGAATGGTGATGTCGAATGATTTCACTGCGCCCAACACTGGGGTGTACATACCAATCAACAGTAAGATAAAGCTGCCTGAAATACCCGGTAGGATCATGGCACAGATAGCGATACCACCTGCAAGCAGTACGTTCATACTGGTAGGTTCAAGTTGCAGCGGGTTCAGCACCGTAATGCTGTAAGCGAATACAACGCCCAATAATAGGAAGACCAAACGGCTTAGACTGCGCTGTTCTATTTGCTTGAGCATGTGGAACACAGAAACCAGGATTAAGCCGAAGAAGAACGACCACAATGGAATGGGGTGAGTCACCAATAGCCAAGAGATAAGTTTGGCAAGGGTAGCAATACTGGTCAGAACGCCACCGAATAGAGCGATTAAAAAGAATCCATTGATATGGTTGAACGCGGCTTTAAAGCCTTCACGTTTCCAAATTCCAATGACAGATGGATTAATGCGGCGGATACTTTCAAGTAGTGTGTCGTAAATGCCAGTAATGAACGCAATAGTACCACCTGAAACGCCAGGTACTACATCGGCAGCGCCCATCGCCATGCCTTTCAGAAAAGTTGTTAGGTAGTTCATTCTCATTGATGCGTAAGTTATCGTGCCCAGGAGTATATCGACTCTGGCGTAAAAAAAGTATGAAAATTGATTTTTGATAATTGTATTTATAAGAGTGTTGTTTGATATGCTTTTGCAAATATTTGCATTTTGCAATTTTCATTTTGCATTTTAAGAGTGCTAAACGGCAAAAAAGTGCGGGTAAGTCCAAAATAATCACCAATTAAAAGTTGGCACGCTAACTGCATTAGTACGTGTGACCCTTCTTAAGCCGAGGGTCACCTAGCCAACTGACGTTGTTAGTGAATATGATTTTGTTCACACTATATATAAGCCAATCGCACTCTTGCGGTTGGCTATTTTTTTGTCTGTAGGTTGGCTGTCCTCACCTCACAAGCGCACTTCGTTCTCATTTTTACACTAAGAGCACATAGGATTTTTGTGTCTATACTCGACAAAAGGGCCCAAGATTATTAATAATGTCCGCTTTCTTTTCGAAACCCTAAATCTGTTTTATAGGGTTAACTGTTGAAACGAGCATCTTGAGGCTGTTTGTATAAGGACAAATTTCAATAGAAAAATAGAAACTGTGAGCAATGCTCTCCAGAGCCAAGTATGGCTCTGAACTCATTAGGGAAGATGAGTGAATAACTAATAAGAGGTTATATGAATCACGTAATTTCAGTTGGACCGCTAGAATCTTTCTTAATCGCAATCAGTGTCTTGTTCTTAGGACATTTTGTTAATTCTAAGCTTCCAATCCTTAAGAAGTTCAATATCCCAGAGCCTATCGTAGGCGGACTCATTGTCGCGGTCATCATTACATTGATGCACTTTAACGGCATCGACCTAGAGTTTTCACTTCCATTACAGAAAGTGTTCATGTTGATGTTCTTCAGTACCGTGGGTTTGGCTGCTAACTATACGCAGCTGATGAAAGGTGGTGCTAAGGTTTTCATCTTCTTGGCAGTCGCATCGTTCTACATCATCATCCAAAACGGTGTCGGTGTAACGCTCGCCACAGCGCTTGGTCTTGATCCTTTAATGGGCTTAATCGCAGGCTCGATAACGCTATCTGGTGGTCATGGTACCGGTGCGGCGTGGTCGCAGACATTCTCGGAAACCTACGGCTTATCGAACACATTAGAAATCGCGATGGCGTCAGCAACGTTTGGTTTGATCATTGGCGGCATCATCGGCAGCCCGGTGGCGCAGAAGTTGATCAACAAAAATGGTTTTGAGTCTGAATACGGTACAGGGACAAAAACTCACGAACGCTTCCCTGAATTGGTGACGTATAACGAGTATGAAGAAGATAAGGTAACCGCGAAGAAAGTCGTCGAAGTCCTATTTATTCTTTTGATCTGTGTTACCGGTGCGAAGTACTTAGAGCAGTGGGTAAGCAGCTTTGAAATTAGCTGGCTGATGATCCCAGACTTCGTTTATGCGCTATTTATCGGCGTGTTTATCACCAATGTGATTGAGGTGACTAAGGTTCACAAAGTGGATACAGAAACGGTCGATATTCTTGGTACGGTTTCTTTGTCACTGTTCTTAGCGATGGCACTAATGAGCCTGAAGTTATGGAACATCTTTGATCTTGCGATTCCTTTCCTCATCATTCTGGCGGTGCAGTCAGTGGTGCTTGGTATATTCGCTTACTTCGTGACATTTAAAGTGATGGGCAGTAACTATGATGCCGCGGTGATTGCTGGTGGCCATTGTGGCTTCGGCTTAGGAGCTACCCCAACGGCGGTAATGAACATGGGTTCGTTAGTGAATCGATTTGGCCCATCGCCACAAGCCTTTATGGTTGTTCCGATTGTGGGCGCGTTCTTTATCGACATTGTGAACTTAATCATCTTACAAGGTTATATTTCCTTTATTGGTTAAGCTAAGTCTCAAACAAAAACGCCTCGCATGCAGCGGGGCGTTTTTGTCTGTGTAAAAGGCTATTTCAGCGTCAGTTTAGTGCCGTTAAACTTTAAATGACCAAGTAACGTTTTGGCATTGCTCTTACCATGGCCAGTAAATTGAATCCCGTAACGAGCATAATGCAATGAGCGCTGGAGGTTGCATACTTTGCCAAATAGAGGCTCAAATTGTGGGCCTTTGGTGTTGAGCTGGACGTGCAACGAGATCTCTTCACCCACTTGAAATGAACGGCTTAGAGGCGCAGTAATAAAACGACACCCACTTTTGGATAGATCACGAATTTCACAATCCAGTTTGTGGCTTTCGGCGACAACTCGCGCGGCTAAGTTGACATCAAAGCGAGGTTCTTTGCGAAGCTGAGAGACCTGCATTGTCTGTGGAATCGAGAGCGCAACAATCGGTATTGGGGCTTTAAAAATGTGTTGTAGTTGGCTACGAAAATGAACAATGGCACCTTCACCTCTAGGTGAGATGGCACGAATGGTAGCCCAGAATCCTTCCTGGAAGAAAAAGTTGAGATCATCTTCAGAGATTTTTGGTAGCTCGGCTAATACGAAGCTGTCAGAGTGAGTGCCAATAAAAGAGGTTTTACAGCGAAAGGTCGTACCGACAGGGGTCGATATGCCGATCGTCAGTTCGCCGCCATGCTCAATCATTGCGAGTGCATCAGTGCTGTTTAACGTGGATATGTTTCTGTCGTTGGAAGTTTGCACGGGCTGTGCCTTCCTTGCCACCGCTTGGGTATTCATCTAGCCTCCGTTGTCCCCACCATGTTATTGTTTTAGCGGTAGGTGATATTGATATCGGACATTTATCGATAAGATCCGAATGTTATAAATTTTATGTGCGCTTTGCTGTTTATTCAAACGGCAATGCATTTGATTAATTTGATCTATTTATCATTTTTGAGAATAACCATGCCTAAAACCCCCATTTTTGATGAAGTAAACTCACAGTTTCGTGTCCATTTAGAGTCTGAGCACTATGCGGTGGTCAAATTTGTTGAGAAAGATGGCATTTATGCGATTACCTCAACGAAGGTGCCTGAAGAGCTTCAAGGCAAAGGTTACGGAAAGGTAATGATGGAAGCGGTGTTGGCCGATATCGAAACCAGAGGCATGAAAGTAGAACCGATTTGTAGCTATGTGGTGCATTACTTCTCACGTAACCCACAATGGGCGCACCTAAAAGCATAATATGGATTCTTACGATTATAAGCGGTTGATGGAAACTCTAGGTTTTCAGCGTTTGAGCTCTTATGAGGCACTGCAAACCTTATGGGGAGGATATGGTGAACTGGTTCGGTTGTCTGTCGATGAGACCAGTGTCGTGGTCAAACACATCCAATTACCTAAGCCAGAACATCACCCACGAGGCTGGAACAGCGACCTCTCTCACCAACGAAAACTCCGTTCTTATCAAGTCGAGCTTAACTGGTATTTGAACGCTGCGAACCATTCAGTCGCTAAAGTACCTAACGCTATCCATGTTCAACGTGAAGAAAATGAATTGCTCATCGTGATGCAAGACCTTAAATCACTCGGTTACTCTGAGGTAGTGAAGCATGCAGAACGTACACACCTCCGTGCATGTTTAGCGTGGTTTGCACAATTTCACGCCCAGCATATCGGTCATCAAGGTGAAGGCTTATGGGAGCAGGGAACCTATTGGCATCTCGATACTCGACCTGATGAGTTTGCCGCTTTAAGTGACGAAAGATTAAAGTCCTACGCCCACAAAATTGATAAGGTTTTATCTCAAGCCCCTTATCAAACATTGGTGCATGGTGACGGCAAGCTTGCGAACTTCTGTTTTACTGCTGATGGTGCGCAAGCTGCTGCGGTCGATTTTCAATATATTGGCCGAGGTTGTGCGATGAAAGACATCGCGTTATTCATGAGCAGTGCTGTTGAACCTGACCAGTGTGCTGAGATGGAATCTTGGGTATTGGATGAATACTTCACGTGTTTGAAAGTAGCATTGGCTAACCATCAGCCTGACTTGAAGTTTGAAGATGTAGAGCGCGCTTGGCGTCCACTGTTTGCGATTGCCTGGGCTGACTTTCAGCGTTTTGTTAAAGGATGGAGTCCCGGCCATTGGAAGATAAACCCCTACACGGAACAGCTAACACAAAACGCGCTAGAACAATTAAAGGCTTACCCGTAGTGGTAAGCCTTTTTGATTCTTATTGCACAGGATCAGTGGAACTTAGACTTTTACTCGCGCCATATAGTAGGTGTTGATGTATTCACCATCACGGTATGAACCGCATTTCGACTCGCCTTCTATTTCAAAGCTGAACTTCTTATAGCAGGCAATTGCGCCTTCGTTGTCGGTGTTGACCTCAAGCTGAACACGTTTCACCTGTAACCAATTATCCGCCAGGTCTAATACGGTTTCAATTAGCTTGCTGCCAACGCCTAAGCCGTGGAAGTCATCATGCACACCAATTCCAAAACTTGCACAGTGTGACGTTCTTGGTCTTTGCGAATGCTCGAATCCAATGTTTCCGATCACCTTGCCATCGATCTCTGCGACAAAGCTATAAACACCTTGAGGCATGTTTTCCAGTCGTTGTGTCCACATCGCCAATGACGGTTTTGGCAGTTGGAGTGTCTCTCTTTGCGCTTTCGGTTGTGAATAAATTTCACATAATGCGGCTGCATCACTCACTTGTGTCGGACGTACGATTATTTCCATTTTTCTTATCTCTCGACTGGTTGAACATAAAAACACCATAACGAGAAGTTAACAACATTTAAAGTATTGTTTTTAATATTTTTATTCGACTGGTTTTTTGCACTGAAAGTGAGGGAAATTCTCAGAATCTTTACTGCTAGGTATAAATTGTAAATAAGTTTGTTTATTGGCGAGAGGCGTTTTATTGTAACAGGCTATTCACATAAGGATCGAAACATGAACCACTCAGCGAGCTGGAAAACACCACAAAATTTCCTATTGCTTATCTCCATTGTTGTGCCTATCGCCTTCTCTAGTTGGATGGCTCTTCTCAATAATTTCGTTATCGAAAAAGCGAACTTTGACGGATCGGATATAGGTCTACTGCAAAGTGTTCGTGAGATCCCTGGCTTTCTCGCTTTTACCGCCGTGTTTGTGCTGCTGTTCATTCGTGAGCAACGTTTCATGCTGTTGTCGTTAGGTGCCTTAACTCTGGGTACCGCCATTACCGGTTTCTTTCCTTCTCTATTCGGCCTGTTGATGACCACTTTGTTGATGTCCGTCGGCTTCCATTATTTTGAAACGTTAAAGCAGTCACTCTCTCTGCAATGGCTCACCAAAGATGAAGCTCCAGAAATGCTGGGCAAGTTTATTTCGATTGGTGCTTTGGCGTCCCTGTTCACTTATGGCGCACTTTGGGTCTGTTTAGAAGTTTTGAAGATGGACTTTGAGTGGGTATATCTCAGCTTTGGTGGCGTAGGCTTTTTGCTGGTGGTTTGGATGGCATTCGCGTTCCCTGAGTTTGAAACTAAGGTGCAGCAGAACAAGAAATTGGTGCTGAGAAAACGCTACTGGCTTTACTACGCCTTAACGTTTATGAGTGGCGCTCGCCGCCAGATCTTTACTGTGTTTGCAGGCTTTTTAATGGTTGAACGCTTCGGTTATTCAGCCGCTGATATCACACTACTGTTCCTCATTAACTACTTGTTTAACTTCTTGTTTGCTAAGCGCATTGGTAAATTTATTGGTCGTGTGGGTGAGCGCAAAGCATTGGTGTTTGAATACGTTGGTCTTATTGGTGTTTTTGTTGGTTATGCATTGGTTGAAACGGCTGAGTGGGCAGCGGCGCTATACGTGATCGATCATCTGTTCTTTGCTCTAGCGTTGGCGATTAAGACCTACTTCCAAAAGATTGCTGATCCTGCGGATATGGCTTCTACAGCCGGAGTTTCTTTTACCATTAACCACATTGCTGCGGTATTTATTCCGGTGACGTTTGGTTTGATATGGTTAGCTTCTCCATCAGCGGTCTTCTATATCGGTGCGGGTATGGCGCTAGTGAGTTTAGCTCTGTCACTGAACATTCCAAGAATGCCTGAAGAGGGTAATGAAGTACGAGTATTGAAATGGAGCTAAGCCTTTTGGGCTAAAATCTCTTATGATCAGCCTAAAGGCGCATTGGTAACAATGCGCCTTTTTTCGTTGTGTTGATGCATCATGGACTGAGGGGAGTGGCACTAAACCATGAACAGAATCGGTTTTTGTTCGCTATTTTGCTGTGGCCTGAATGTGTATGCTAAACCTGTTTTTGGTAAGGCGGAGAAATAATAATGAGAAAAGTAAAGTGGGGTATTGCGGGCTTAGGGAACATTGCACAACGTTTTGCAACGGCGCTGACTCAATATAGCCAACATGGGGAACTGGTGGCCGTATCCGCAAGAGATCTCGAGCGAGCTCAACGCTTTGGTGAGCAATTTAATGCGGAAAAGCACTATGGTTCTTACCGAGAAATGGCTCAAGACCCAGAAGTCGAAGCGGTGTACATTGCCACTGTTCATCCTTACCACAAAGCATTGGCGCAGCTTTTTCTCAGCCACAACAAACACGTCTTGGTTGAGAAACCGGCGTTTACCAATTTGTATGATTGGCAAGAGATGAAAGCGCTCGCTCAGCAGCAAGGTGTTTTGTTGCTGGAAGCGATGAAAACCGTCACATTCCCAGCGTATCTGCAGCTCAAAAGTTACCTCAGAGAACATGATCTCAGCATTACTTCAATTGAGGCAAGCTTTGGCAATCACAATTACTATGATCCCGATGTGTTTATCTTTAACGATAAGCTTTCAGGTGGTTCTACGTTAGATGTTGGGGTGTACAGCTTGTGGCTCTACTATGACTTATGCCATTTCATGGGGCATGTCCCACCTAAACCTAAGGTAAAAATGCTTGCTTCACTTAAACAATGCTATGTCGATACGGATGCCTGTTTTACATTTGATGGTGAGATAAAAGGCAAGATCTCCTCTTCAATCAGCAACGATCTTAATCGTTGCGCAGTGTTAAAAGGCGCAGACTTTACTATTACGATTCGAGAAAAGTGGTGGAACCCGCAGGTGATTGAGATTGATCGACAAGGTAAAAAAGCGATCCTAGAATCCCCAGTTTCAGGAAATGGCTTTGAGTTTGAAATTGACCACTTTTCTTCGTTGGTCAGTCAGAACAAATTAGACTCAGATATATTGTTGCACCAAGTGACAGAGCGAGTACTGGCTACAATGGAAGAGGCTCTAGCAGAGAGTGGTTTTGGTCATTTAACACAGTAGGAAGTTTCGAACGGCATGAAAAACATCAAGCGCAAACTCGAGTTCTATGAACAGCTATTTGGTATGTTTGGCCCAGGTGAGTCAGAGTGTCAAATCAGTCAGTTTGCGGAGCTGTGGAGCGTCACCGAAAGGCACGTTTTCACTTTGATTAAGGCGCTTGAACAAGATAAATGGATTCATTGGCATGCCAAATCAGGCCGCAATAAAAGGGCTTCGCTTTCTTGTCTGATTGAGCCTATTGAGGCGTGCTATCTAGAAGCTCATTGTTTGGCTGAGAAGGGACGAGTGGATGAGCTACTCAATATCTTGAGCTTTGGGGGCCGGGATGCAGGTAAAGAACTACAGGTATTCTTAAACCATGCCAGTGGGACAACTAAACAAGTCGTTTATATTCCTTTTCATCGAACGATAGAACCGCTTCATCCGCATAAGGTATTACGCCGAACCGAACGCTTTCTGATCATGCAAACTTATCAGCGGTTAACTCAAACTGAGAACGGCAAGTTAACGGGTGATCTGGCCTATCATTGGGCGGCCAGTCAAGACGCAACGGTATGGCAATTTCAAGTGCGCAGTCATGTGTTGCTTCATGATGGGACTGCGTTAAACACCGAAGATATGGTTCGAAGCTTAACAGAGTTAACGTTACATCCTCACTGGGCTTCATGTTACCAGCATGTCTCAGCCGTAAAAAGGGTGTCTGATAACCTCATCGAAGTGCAGCTTAATCAACCGGATTGGCATCTCCCAAGAATGCTCGCCAGAGCGGAGGCGTCGGTTTTTCGTTTATCCACTGCTCATTCATTGGTGGGCTCTGGAGCGTTCTCCGTCGATGTGTTTTCACATAATATGCTCCGCCTTAATCGCAATGACAGATATAGCCATCAATTGCCAATTATCGACCGAGCTGAGGTGTGGTTTTATCCTGATTGGGCGGTGAGTAAACAATGTGCTTACAACCAAATTCGCTTACAAATGCCAGAAAATACCAAGACGCTAGGCAGTGAATGTCCCGCCGTATTTCTGTATCTATCCAACCCGCGGGTGGCTGATGAATTGAAGACTATCGCTGTTGAAGATACATCCAATGCTCAGCAGCTATTTGAGCAAGACAACAGTGTATATGGTGATTCAATTACTATCGATTATGGTGATTACAGCCAAGTAAGCGATGCGCTGCTATGTAGTCTGATTGAAGAAAATGACCCGTTTAGCGCTTGGTTAAGCTTGTTGCTCCGCTTGCCATTTCATGCGTTGGGACTCTCGAGTGAATGGCAGGATTTCATACAGTCTCAGTTAGATGCGATTCGATGTGAGCCTAATTTGGATGAGGCATGGAAGTTATTGAATGCGCTAAAAGAGTGGCTTCAAGAGGAGCAAATTCTGACAGAGCTACAACGAGAAACATTTCAATTTGAGGTGTCAGAACGCTTGAAAGGAACCCAAGTCAATGGCTTCGGCTGGAGCCAATTAAACGAACTGTGGGTTGACCAAGTGTAAGTTGTCATGGGCTAGTGATTGGTTTGAGCAAACCGTTCCTGCAGATAGTCAACAAACGCCTTGATTTGCTCGGGAATGAACTTTGATTGTGCATATTGAGCGGTCACTTTGCCTTGATAGTTTCCACCTACATGCCAATCTTTCAACACTTCTAAGACTTGCCCAGAATCCAAGTAAGGCTGAATAGCAAACTCGGGAAACACTGAAATACCCACGCCTCGCAATACTGCTTCACGGCGAATTTCGCTATGGTTGACGGCAAAGCTCCCTTTCGCATTGACTGACACCTTCTGTGTACCTTGGGTAAAGCCCCACACTCGGTCTCTTGGGTTCTCTCCTAAGCATAAACAGTTGTGGTTTGCGATATCATTTGGGTGAGCTGGTGTACCGTGGCTTGCTAAGTAGCTCGGGCTGGCGCACATGATCAATCGGCACTCTGTTAGTGTCTTTGCGATCAATCCTTCGACTGGCTTATCTGTAATATGAATGATGACATCGACTTCATCACCAATCGGGTCGATGTAGTGATCAGCCACCTTTAACTGCAAGGCAACGTTAGGGTATTGGTCGATAAAGTCTAGAATCATCGGCATGAGAACTTGCCTTGATAGCGCTTTAGGGGCCGCGATTCGCAGTGAACCAGACACTTCCTTTTTATTAGTTTGAGCGGCGGACACGGCCATTTTGGCGGAATACATCATATCGCTGCATAAGCCATATACCTCTTGCCCCTTGGTGCTTAGCCGCATTTGCCTTGTCGTGCGCTCAAGCAATTTCTCTTCTAATGCATTTTCTAAACGTGTGATAGAGCGGCTAACAGAAGAAGGCGACAAACCTAGCTTTTTGGCGGTTTTTGAAAAGCTTCCTGACTCCACCACATTGACGAATATCGCCATCTCAGAAAGCAGTGGAATCAGCTTATTTGTGTCCATGGTGCAAAAATCCTTTGCAAAATAGCGATATTGTTTCGTTTAAGTTACTTATGGATACTGGTGAAGTCAATAAAGTTGCAGGGCGGCCAAGGGAATGGACGCCATCAAAGATGCTGAAATGGGGGACAAGGATGTCGACAGCGACTGGGCTATTAAAGAAAGGAAACGTTAAGTTTCCCGTTATTGAATCACTGCTACTGCTAGTCGCGGTGTTTTGGGGAACAAGTTATGGTTTAACAAAGAGCGCATTGGTCTATACGAGTGTGCTGGTGTTCATTTCGATTCGTTTTTCGGTCACTTTCCTATGTATGCTACCTGTAGTGATCCGAGACTTTCGCCGAGGACTTAATAAAGACTGGAAGATCGCCATACCGACCGGGTTTATTCTTTCGGCGATTTTTTTCTGCGAAGTGTTTGGGGTTTCGCAAACCTCAGCATCTAATGCGGCATTCTTGATCAGTTTGTCGGTGATTTTAACGGCATTTGCCGAGCTCGTGATTAACAAGAAACGAGTGAGTAATACCTTGTGGATGTTGACTCTATGCAGCGTGGTAGGTGTGCTAATGCTGACCAGTGACCAAGGCATTGAGATTTCGCTCAACACCGGTGATTACTTTATTCTCACAGCGGCACTTTTACGTGCGCTAATGGTGACTCTGACGAAACGTTTTACGGAAGGCAAAGAGATCACCACGACGACCTTAACGTCCCTGCAGTCTTTGGTGGTCGCAGGTGTTGCGATTTTATGTGCAGTGGTTTACTTGCCTGCAAGCGAAGTTGTTATTCCAACCAGCACTGAATTTTGGCTAACACTCTCGTACCTTGTGCTGTTTTGTACTCTGTTTGCGTTTTACGTACAAAACTATGCAGTTCGCAGAACCTCACCAACTCGAGTCTCCTTGTTGATGGGTAGTGAACCACTGTTTGGTGCAATTTTTGCGATGATATGGCTGCAAGAATCTCTCTCAATTATGCAGCTTTTCGGTGGGGCTTTGATTCTCTTTAGTGTCATCGTCACGTCTACAAGAGAGAGCTAATTTCACAGCTAACAAAGTAAAAAGCGGGCTCAAGTGAGCCCGCTTTGGTTTTTATTGAATCTTGATTTTGTGGCCAAGATGCATGATTTGAGTGGTTGCGTAGCCTAAGTTTACCGCTTCAAATTGCTGGCTGAGTTCTTGTGCATGTTGCGCATCTTTCGCTAAGAAAGAAACTGAGTAAACTGGGCGAACTAGGCCGTGATCTAGCTCTTGTGTGTCAATGTAAGATGACGTCACCAGACCTGCTTGGTTTAAGCTGATCACTCGTTGCAGGTCGATGCTTAGTACACGATCCATTTCCAGCGCTTCAATTCCCTTCTTCCAAGTGATGGTGACACCGTAGTTGTTGTACACCGGTGTGTTGTCTAACCATTTCGAGCCCATTGGTTGAATGTTCGCAATCTTAACCAACTCCTTTTTGTACAGAGGCAGATCTTTGAGTTTCTCGCTCACATCCTGTTCGTTGTCGGCTTCTAATACGAAACGCAACATTTGTACTGAGCGACCATCGAGTTGAGAGCGGTAGACGAACATATCTTTTACTTCGCCTTTTTCAATCAGCTCGCCAAATGCAGCCTTTTGCTCAGGCATGGTGTCCAACACTTGTTGAGCGTCATCGGTGTTCCACGCTAGTTCAATACCAAAGTCGGCAGCGTTTGCGAAAGTTGCAGTGAATAGAGTGGTAAATAGAGCGGCGATAGTCAGTGATTTCATAATAGTTTCCTCGATTGTTTATGGCTGATTGTGTTGTGTGTTGTTATCTGTTTACCAACGTGAACGGTAACTGCGGTGACAAGCACGACAAGTGCCTTGCGCTGTTTCTAGTCCGTCCTCCGCTGCCGAAAGATCTTGCTTTAGGCTCGCTTGATATAAGGTCTGAAAGCCTTCATCCATTTTGCTTAGCAGTTGCTGAAACTTTTCCGGTGAATCCCAAACAGAGTTTTTTGCTTTGCTACCTGATTGGCTGCCTTGTGGAAATAGGGTCGCGAGCTGCTCACTGTGGGCCTTTAAGGTTTCGCTGTTATCCGCAATGAGAAGCCAGTTGATCTCTGATTGGCTTAACAGCGTGTCGGTTTTCTTTGCAATCGATTCAATATCACTAAAAGCGTCTTGTCTTTGCTCAATAACACCTTGTTGAGCGAATGCGCACAGCGGCAAAGCTGCGATGAGGGTTGTCAGAATCTTTTTCACGTTGGTTATCTCGTTTTGTTATTTGATCAATTGAGGATCATTTCCTCGTCTTGGTGCTTAATTTACACAGCAATAGTTGCAATTGCAACTGTTGCTGTGTAAATTATTGCAAATCGAATGTGATTGAGCTTTTTAACGAGGTAGAAAATGAAAGTATGGGATTTAGCAACACGTCTTTATCACTGGCTGCAAGCTGTATTGTTTGTTGGATTAATGGCAACAGGATTTAGTGGCAACGGACCGCACGTTCAATTCGGTCTTTTATTGTTTACGCTGCTGGTATGGCGAATTATTTGGGGAGTGGTTGGAAGCGAGACCAGTCGATTTAAGCAATTTGTTCGCTCACCAAAATCCGTCATCCTTTATCTTTTAGGTAGAGAACCAGAGAAAGCGGGACATAACCCAGCTGGTGGTTGGATGGTGATCATGATGCTTTCTGCACTGCTTCTTCAATGTGTGTCTGGTCTTGCTCTTGGCGGATTTTTTGATGAGCTCCCTTACGCGCAGTATTGGTTAACAGATGAACTGTTTAGCGTGTTTGAGTCGATGCACCTTGGTCTTGTTAACCTATTGCCTGCATTGGTTGGTTTGCATGTCGCTGCGATTCTATTTTATAAGCTGCGCTCTAAACCGCTGACGAAAGCGATGATTACCGGGGTACAGGCAAAGTTAGAAGGTAACTCAACGGTTCGATTTGTCTCTCAGTTGAGAGCATTATTGGTGCTTGTTGTTTCTGCATCAGTTACCATGGCAATAATTGCATTTTCATCTTAAATAATTGAAGAGTGAGCCTTCCTGATGAATGAGGAATTTGATAGACAATCGAGCTTTGGCTGGTTGATCAATGTATTGGCCAACGATGCATCAAAGTTGTTTGATAATGAGCTTAAAAAGCACGGCCTGACAATTGCACTGTGGCCAACATTAATGTGTTTATGGGAAGAAGAAGGCGTAACTCAAAGAGATATCGCTAAAAAATCCAAAGTGGAAAACTCAACCACAACTCGTACGTTAGACAAACTGGAGAAACTCGGGTTAGTCGAACGCCAGCCAGATCCAGAAAGCCGTCGCTCTTTTCGTATTTACTTGACCGAAGAGGGCCGCGCCCTGCAAAGCCAATTGGTTCCGATTCCGGCAGGTCTGAATAAAGAGTATTTGAGTGTTTTAGAATCTAATGAGCAAAAAGAGCTGATTCGATTGCTAAAGAAGTTGGTCGATAGAGTGTAACTCTAGATTGCACAACAACGTGGTTTGAAATGGAGATCGAAATGACCAAACCTTTAAATGAATGCATTGTTCCTATGTATCCAACGCTTCAAGCGTTAGACGTGAACGCTCTTGAAGCTGGAGAGCATAAGTTTTGGTTTGCGGTGGCAACGGATGCCATCGGACACCCGCAAACACTACCAGTGCGAGTGTTTAAAGGTGAGAAGCCGGGTAAGCGCATCGTGATCACTGCGGGTGTTCACGGTGATGAGCAAAACGGCATTTTGACGGCACAAAAGATTGCTCATGAACTCGAAGGGAAAACAATCTCAGGGTGCATTACCATTATTCCAGCGGTTAACCTATCAGGGATTGCTCGCCATAGCCGCGACTTTCACTCTGCAGCCCCCGACAGTTCTTCTGCAAACTTGAATCGACTCTTCCCAGGTAACCCAAATGGTGATGATGCTAGTCGTTATGCCAATAGCCTGTGGGAAAACTTACTAAAGCCCAATGCGGATTTGGCGATTGATCTCCACTCTCAAACCAGTGGCAGCGCGTACCCATTGTATGTGTTTGCTGATTATCGTTTAGATGACGCTATTCGTATGGCAAGGTTGATAAGCCCTGATGTCATTCTTAATGATCCCGGCGACCCTGGCATACTTGAAACTGTTTATAACCGCTCGGGCATTCCATCAATCACCATTGAAGTGGGTGTTGGCCGTTATACCGATCTTGTCATGGTTGAGCGCGCGGCATCTGGGGTATTGAATGTTTTGCGTGATTATCAACTCATTTCAGGCGAAAGCGCTGTCGTTGAGAGTCCGTGTGTGGAAGGAAACACCATTACCAGTGTAAGAGCGGAGCAGGGAGGATTTGTTGTTTGTCATGTTGAGCTTATGCAGCAGGTTGAGATAGGCCAGAAGCTCGCCACCCAATACAATAGCTTTGGGGATGAGATCCAAACTTACCTAGCGCCAGTGTCAGGAACGGTCATAAGCCACAATGTGGAGTCAGTCCGTGCGCCTGGCTCTTTGGTGGTTAGGCTTATCCACTAACCCCATCGAACTATAGACGGTGATGTGCAATCCCCTTATTGCACATCACCATTTTCTTTTATCGACTCACCACAACTCTTCGTCACTTCTATAAATTATATGAACCATATGACTGTATAATAATTCATTATTATACGTCATTAATTCTGCTTTAATGTTTACTCTTGCTATCCAATAGACTCTATAAGTAATAGGTAGCTTAAGAAATGAAACCATGCATTAACCAATAGGATAAAATTCCAAAACATTTAATTTACACGACGGTTTTTTTGGAAATTATTTCATTATTGGTGAATAAAATTTCATTTTTCGCTTGTTTTGGCGACTTTTGCCTATATAATCACTCTCATTGAAAAGTTATTCACTTAATGTGATTTTGTAGTCATCTAGGGAGCTGTCAGATGAGCGATACACTTCTTGCCCAAGAGAATCATAAAACAAGCAGAAATATGCTGATGTTTGCGATTCCATCTCTATTGGGGTTGTTCTTTTTCCTTGCACCACTTACATACGATGGTAGCTTCACGTTTCCTCTAGCGCTTATGGCTAAAGGTGTGAAGTCGATTCTAGGTGATGCGATTTTGCCAACCGTAACGGGTGTGATTTGTTTTTCTGCCGTTGCTTCTGCATTGGTTAGTCTTGTTAAGCCAACTTTTGTGACTCAATCTCCTCTGCTTACTCGACTATTTGTTCTTAACCCTACGTGGTTAACTATCCGTGTATTAGGTGCGGTATTTACTCTGCTAGCGCTACACCAAATTGGTCCTGAGATCATTTGGCACGGCAACACGGGCGGTTTGGTTCTTAATGACCTTCTACCGTCTCTATTGGTGACGTTTTTCCTTGCAGGTCTATTACTACCACTGCTGCTTAACTTTGGTCTATTGGAACTACTAGGCACAATGCTAAGTAAGCTAATGCGTCCAATTTTCCGTCTGCCGGGCCGTGCTGCGATTGACTGTATGTCTTCATGGCTTGGTGATGGCACGGTAGGTGTTATCCTAACGAGCAAACAGTATGAAGATAAGAAATACACAGCGCGTGAAGCGGCTGTTGTGGCGACAATGTTCTCGCCAGTCGGTATTTCATTCTCGCTGGTGGTACTAACTCAAGTTGGTCTAGAAAACTTCTTCGTTCCGTTCTACTTCGCAATCTGTTTGTCAGGTGTTGTTGCAGCAATGGTGATTCAATTCCTTCCACCACTGTCATACAAGAAAGACCTCTACATTGATGGCACTGCGCCAAACCGTGAGGATGAGCTAGTACCAGCAGGGAAATCGACATTCGGTTTCGGTATGGAGCTTGCGCTAAAACGTGCTGACAAAGTGAAGAGCCTCGGCTCAGTGGCAAAAGAAGGTTTAAGCAACGCACTTGATATGGTGTTTGGTGTTCTACCAGTGGTAATGGCGATTGGTACGCTAGGTCTAGTTGTTGCAGAAGCAACGCCAATCTTCTCTGTTCTAGGTGCGCCATTTGTGCCTCTACTTGAAATGCTAAACGTGCCTGAAGCAGCAGCAGCAGCGGAAACAATGTTGGTTGGTTTCACTGATATGTACGTACCGTCAATCATTGCGGCTTCAACCATCAACACTGACCTAACTAAGTTTGTTGTAGCGGCATTGTCGGTAACTCAGCTTATCTTCATGTCAGAAACTGGTTCAGTAATCCTAAGCAGTAAGGTGCCAATTAACTTCCTAGAGCTAGTGGCTATCTTCCTACTAAGAACGCTAGTGACACTGCCAATCATCGTTTTAGTCGCTCACGCCATTTTCTAAACGATAACGCGATTAAACTAAAACCCGATACGCCTAGGCCTATCGGGTTTTTGTTTTTTACAAGCTGGTTGAGTCGTTAAGCGAGCTCAACTTCAACATCACTTTGAATTTGGCTTGAACATGCCAACGTGTAGCCAGCAGCCAAATCTTCCTCACTCAATGTTTCAGTACTGGTACGCGAGACCTCACCTTTCGTCACCTTACATTTGCACGAACCACACATACCGCTGCGGCAAGCAATGATGATAGGGACGCCACTTTCTTCCAATATATCGGCTAAGGTTGAGCCTTGCGCCACTTCTGTTGCCACTCCGAAAGCAGGGACGTCAAACTGAACCACACCGCCGGTTTCATTCTCGGTATGGGCTTCAATTGGTGTAAAGCTTTCTTGGTGAAATTGCTCAGGGGCAACACCCAGTGCTAGGGCATTCGATTCCATATCTTGCATGAATTGAGTTGGGCCACATAAGTAGACGGTACGTTCTGCAATATCAGGACAAAGCGTATTTAGCCACTCTTGGTCGAGGCGCCCTTGAGGATGACGCGTACCACTATTGTCTTTAAGAAGTAGCTTGAAATTGAAGTTGTCATTGGCGGCATCCATCGATTCTAACTGATCGAAGTAGATCGTTTTGTCTGCGCTTTTTGTCATATGGATGAAGGTGATATCCACGTCCGCTCGGTCACGTAACCATGTCGATGCCATCGACATTACTGGAGTAATACCGCAGCCTGCGCTAAGCAAAGCGACTTTTGTCTTTGGTGGACAATCGACACTATTGAATGGCCCCGTCGGGGCTAGCACGTTGACGGTATCACCTATTTGGAATTGCTCGATAACATGGTTAGAGACCAATCCACCTTCGACCTTTTTGATGGTCAATTTTAAGTGGTCATCCCCCGGCATAGAGGCGATGGAGTAAGCGCGATATTCCAGTTTGCCATTGAGCTCAAAACCTAACGAGACAAATTGCCCAGGTTTAAAGCCCGTAAAGTGGAGGTGACAGCCATCTGCAGCTTCCAATTTGATGCTGACGGTATCGTTCGTTTCGTTCCACTTGTCCACACAGCGCATGGTCGCGGGTTGATTATTGTGCCATTCAATAAACATCATTTTCTCTCATACAAAAGCGCCCAATACCGGAGAACCAAGTATTGGGCGTAAGCAGTAAAGCGATTAAGCCGCTAGGATGGTTTTAAGATCGTCTTCAACGTTGCCAATGCTGCGCATGTCGAATTTATCTTGAATCACTTTGATTAGATTGTCGGTTAAGAACGCAGGTGCTGTTGGACCGGTGTAAATGCCTTTTACGCCTAGTGCGAACAGAGTCAGAAGAATTACGATCGCTTTTTGTTCAAACCAAGATAGAACCAAGGTTAGTGGCAGTTCGTTGATGTCGCAGTCGAACTCTTTAGACAGAGCAAGTGCAAGTTGGATTGCAGAGTACGCATCGTTACATTGGCCAACATCTAGCAGACGAGGAATACCGTTGATGTCACCAAACTGATTCTTGTTGAAGCGGAATTTACCACAAGCCAGCGTTAGGATTACGCTGTCTTCTGGAGCTTGGGCAGTAAAGTCTGTGTAGTAGCTACGCTCAGATTTGTCACCGTCACAACCACCCACTAGGAAGAAGTGTTTGATGTTGCCTGCTTTCACTTCTTCAACCACAGCAGGAGCCGCTTGCATCAGTGCATTGCGGCCAAAGCCTACGGTGATCATCTGTTCAATTTCATTATGTTGGAAACCGTCTTGTGCTAGAGCACACTCGATCACTTCACTGAAATCATCACCTTCAATGTGTGCAACACCTGGCCAGCCCACAATGCTGCGAGTGAATAAGCGATCAGCGTATTGGCCAACGTTTGGGTTAAGCAGACAGTTTGATGTCATTACGATTGCGCCAGGGAAATTCGCAAACTCTTTTTGTTGGTTCTGCCATGCGCTGCCGTAGTTACCCACTAAGTGAGGGTATTTGTTCAGCTCAGGGTAGCCGTGTGCTGGTAGCATCTCACCGTTGGTGTAAACGTTGATGCCTTTGCCTTCGGTTTGCTGAAGAATTTTCTCAAGGTCATGTAGATCATGGCCTGACACTAGAATCGCTTTGCCTTTGACGGTTTTTACGTTCACTGCTGTTGGCGCTGGGTGACCGAACGTCTGAGTTTCACCGTGATCGAGCATCTCCATCACTTTGTAGTTCATTAAGCCGATTTGCATCGAGCATTCTAGAAGCGCATTGAGATCTTCAGGATCAGTGCCTAGCCATGCCATGATTTGATGGTATTCGGCATAAATTTCGTCAGAGGTTTGTTCAAGTACACGAGCGTGTTCCATGTAAGCAGCAGCACCTTTTAGGCCGTAAAGACACAGTAGACGCAAGCCAATCACATCTTCACTGATGGTTTCGTAACCACGGTTAACCGCAACTTGTGGTGCGAATACTAGGATCTCTTCTGCCGTCGCTGGAAGCTCAAAGTTAGCAACTGCTGGGGCTTCATCTAAGGCTAAGTCAGCCAGTTTTGCTGCCGCCAGAGTTTGCTCTTTTAAGCGAGCCTTGAACTGAGCAGCTTCTGCTGATAGCTCTAGAATACGTGCAGGATCGAAGTTAACGTTAGTCAGCGTTGAGAAGAATGCGCGAGGTGCCCACTGGTTAATTTCACTGTCGATGATGTCGAATTTGTGTGCTTGTTCTGCCCAGTAAGAAACACCTTGAAGTGTGTAAACAAGAACGTCTTGCAGGTCTGACACTTCAGAAGTCTTACCGCACATGCCTTGTGCGAAAGAACAGCCTTTAACAGTTGGGGTTTGAATAGTCTGTTCACATTGAATACAGAACATAGCGTGTCTCCAGTAACGATTATTTGATTCTCAGCGGTTTGGTCCGCTTCGTTTTTATATGTCACTGTAAGAGCAGGGATTGTGCCAATAACTAAGTGTTTGATTTTATTAATTTAACTTTGTTTCTCGATTGTCGGTCGTTGTAGAAAAGACAACGTTGGCGATGTGATTTCTACAACGAACTTGCTAGGGTTTTATGGGTTGATATCGAATTTTTTGCCCATACGGTACAGATTACCGCGATCCATCTGCAAAAATTCAGCTGCTTTTGACCAAGTTCTCTCCGATTTATCAAGCGCATGGATGATCAATTCCTTTTGATACTCTTCGACTAAGGAACGCATACCAATACTCTGTTGCGGAAAATATTTTGATGTGTTTTTTACATCCTTGGCGCGTTCGACTGACTCAAAATGCCCTAGCTGTATAATCTGCTTCTGTTCTTGAATCGCTCTCAATGCTGCTCTTGTTAGTGTATGTTCCAGCTCACGCACGTTGCCTGGCCAAGGTTGGGCTTCTAGTTTCACTAAGGCCTTTGGGTGTAAATGCAAGTTTGGAATATTGAATTGGCTACGCACCTTTTCTAACAGGTAACCGGATAGCACCGGAATGTCGCCGTCACGGTGTCTAAGAGGTGGAACCGCAATCGGAAAGACGTTTAAGCGGTGGTATAAATCTGCTCTAAACTGTCCGTTTGCCACTTCTTGCTCTAGGTTCCGGTTGGTTGCAGCGATGATGCGAACATTGACCAATAAATGTTTGTCGCTGCCTACTCGTTGCAGCTCACCTTGCTGGATCACACGCAATAGCTTTGCTTGAAGAACGAGTGGAAGTTCACCTAGTTCATCCAAAAAGATTGTCCCACCGTCAGCCAGTTCAAACTTACCTGCACGGGAGCTGTTTGCACCGGTAAATGCGCCTTTCACGTGCCCAAACAGCTCACTTTCTGCTAGCCCTTCAGGGAGCGCTGCACAGTTTACGTAGATCATTGGTTTAGTGCTGCGATGAGACTGCGCATGAACGCTGTGAGCAACCAACTCTTTACCAACGCCAGTCTCGCCTGTGATCAGCACTGCATAATCTGATTGAGCGACCGTTGCGATGTTGTTTCTGAGTTGCTGCATTTGAGGGCTTAGTCCAACCATTTCCCCCTCTTTAGAGCGAGCTTGTTGGATTAAGGTTTCAGTCACGTGCTTTTGCTTTTTGTTCTGAGCTTTCAGTGCTTTGATTTGGCCGATGTTACGCAGGGTGGCTGCTGCCAATGCTGCGAAAGTTTCGATCGCCATGGGTTCAATGGCATCAAAAGCACTTACCGTCATCGAATCAAGTGTGAGGATGCCGACTAATTGCCCTTCTACGTATAAGCTGCAACCCAAACAGTCGTGAACATCGAGCTCCGCTTCTTCACTCAGTAGCACGCCACTGAATGGGTCGGGTAGTTCGCAATAGGCATCGAAACGAACCGGCTCTCGGCTTTGCATTATTGATTCAAGACGAGGGTGTGCTTTAGGAAAAAAGCGTCGCCCGAGTACACTACTCGATAAGCCTTTAACCGCAACAGGGGTTAAAAATCCCTCTTCATCCAAAATAAACAGTGCGCTTGCATCACAAGGAAAAACTTGGTCGATACCATCAATTAGGTGCTGGTATTGTTTTTCACTGGTGAGGTTAGAACTTAGGTTAAGTGCAATATCGAGAAGCACTTTACTCATGTTTTGATGCATAGCGATTAGCCTGTATGAAGAGCGGTTCAGGCATCCTAACAATACGATGTCATTAGTACATCGCACCAATGGGTATAAACGCTATACGGTTGATTTGGGTCAATGGATACTTTATCCAGCGTTGAATTGCGCCCGATATTGTTGGGGCGACACACCCACTAAACGCCGAAAGTGATGTCTCATAGTGGTGGCATTCTCAAAACCCGCTCGATAGGCAAGCTGCTCCACTGATGTAGGCTCTTGCTCAAGTAACCCTTTAGCACGTTCAATTCGTTGTCTGATCAACCACTCTTTGGGTGAGAGGTCAAAACTGGCGCGAAATTTACGATCAAAGGTTCGGCGAGACATATTGGCTTTGGCGGCAAGTGCATCCACATTAATACTCTTATCTAAATTCTGGTTGGCCCAGTCTAGAGCATCAGAGAATTGGTTCGGCACTTCTAATATCGGTGTTTCGACAAACTGTGCTTGTCCACCTTGCCGATGTGTCGAGACCACTAGACGTTTCGCTACTTGGTTCGCGATAGTATAGCCATAGTCTTGACGAATGACTGCCAAACCAAGATCGAGGGCGGAGGCACTGCCTGCTGAGCAACCAATATTGCCATCAAACACGTAAAGCACGTCAGATTGGTAGTGGATTTGTGGAAATTGCTCTTGAAAGGTTTTCTCGTACATCCAGTGGGTGGTGGCGGTTTTGCCATCAAGTAACCCTAACTTAGCGGGTAAGAAGGCCCCGGAACATAATGTCAGTAAGCGTTTGCCCGCACAGACAAAATTAGATACTTCACGTTCAATGATATGAGGGATTGGGTAATCCCACGTTGGCCAACCGGGAATGATCAGCGTGTCATAATTTTCAAGGGACTCGGTGAATTGAGTCGATATCACAATGCCACCTGTCGTGGTGATCGTTTCATTTTCCATATTAATCACATCGGTTTGATACCAGTCTTCAAATTCAGTCCTTGGCAGAGCAAACAGTTCGACGGCACACGACATCTCAAACAGCGTAACGTGCGAGTGAGCAAGAATAGCGACACGATTCATTTTCCGATCCTTGGTTGAATACTATGTTGGCTTAATATTAACGAACCTTGTCTATTAAGCCAATTTTTATGGTTAAGTTTTGCTCGCATAATCAACCTTGTTCACTAAGATAAGGAGATAAAACATGGGAAGTGCAGTATCAAGAGTCGCAGCCGCAAATAGCCAAGAAGCCCTCGCGCATTTTGAGTCATTGCTGAAATTCGAGACTGATTGTTGGGATGTTCACCACGCCTTAACCAATGGTCTGAAAGACTTTGTTCTGGTTGATGTGCGTGGCGAAAGCCTCTTTGAGCAAGGCCATGTGGAGGGCGCGATCAATATTCCTCACCCAAGGCTCAACGAAAAGCGCTTGGCTGAATTTCCCCAAGATACACTGTTTGTTGTTTATTGCGCGGGTCCACATTGTAACGGTACGGAAAAAGCAGCGATTCGACTGGCAAAGTTAGGTCGACCGGTGAAGAAGATGATTGGTGGGGTAACGGGCTGGCTAGATGAAGGGTTCGAATTGAAGTCCGAACTTGATGTATGCAAAAAACGCATAGCCTAATTGATTAAATGTCATTTGAGTCATTGCGCGGAGATCTCTACACTTCGCGCTCTTTTTCACAACATGCTGAGATATAGAACTATGTTTTCTCAATCACTTTTTGCTCAGCTGATGAGAATGACCTTACTGCTCGTGCTATCACTTGTTGCGGTTCACAATTCACCTAAGTTATTGGATTTGTTGGCACAACAAGCGATTAATAGCGGCTGTCACCAGACAACAGGTGATGGACACGATCATTCTCACCACCATCATCACTAAGGTTACCTGATGAGCATTTTTCGATTTCCACTAATGGTTTGGCTAGGGATCGCCATCTTAATTACCTGTCTGGGTATCAGGCAATCTTTTGGCATTTTCATGATGCCGATTTCGGACCACTTCCAAACTGGCCGTGAGTTCTTTAGCTTTGCGATTGCATTACAGAACCTTTTGTTCGGCGTGTTTCAGCCATTTGTTGGTATGGCAGCAGACCGATTTGGCGCCAAGCGCATCATTATTTTAGGTGCAATCTCGTATGGCTTGGGCTTGTACTTAACCTCGATTGCGGTTGAACCAAGCATGTTGTACTTATCATTGGGCGTGTTAGTTGGCTTAGGTTTAAGCGCAACGAGTTACGTGATTGTTTTGGGTGCGGTAGCGAAAGTGGTGCCTGCAGAACATGCAGCGAAAGCATTCGGCCTAACTACTGCGGCTGGCTCATTTGGTATGTTCGCAATGATCCCAGGAGCGCAAACCATGTTGTCTGAGTTTGGCTGGCAAGGTGCATTGCAAGGCTTTGCGATTCTGTGTTCAACCATGATTGCCTTTGCTCTTTTCATGCGTTCGCCTAAGCCGTCAGATAATGCTGCGCAAACAGAAGAACCGCAACAAACGCTTAAGCAGGCGTTAAAAGAGGCGTTTGCTCACAAAGGCTATTGGTTGATCCATGCAGGCTTCTTTGTCTGTGGCTTCCACGTAATGTTTATTGCTACGCACCTACCAAGTTACTTAGCAGATAAAAACTTGTCGGCTCAAACTGCGGCAATGGCGCTTGCGTATGTCGGTATTTTTAACATTTTCGGCTCATACTTCTGGGGCGTGATGGGTGATAAGTACAGTAAACGTCACGTAATGTCTGCTCTATACCTGATGCGAACAGTGGTGATTGGTGCCTTTGTGACGCTACCAGTAACGGAGCACACCGCCGCTATCTTTGGTGGTGCGATTGGTTTCTGCTGGCTAGGTACAGTGCCGTTAACGTCAGGCTTAGTTCGTCAGATTTTCGGCGCGAAGTACCTATCGACCTTGTACGGCTTGGTATTCTTTACTCACCAGGTTGGCAGCTTCTTGGGTGCATGGGCTGGAGGTCGTATTTACGATTACTACGGCTCATACGATCCAATCTGGTGGTCGACGGTTGTACTTGCATTTGCGGCTGCGCTGATTCATCTACCGATTAACGATCAGCCTGTTCGACGTTTAGCAACGGCATAATCTTTGTCATCTTGATGAGCGATTTGCTCCTATCACATCGTATTAATAAACAATGTTAATTACGATACCTGTGATAGGAGCAGATTTTGCCAACATGCATCGGACTTTATTGGTTCACTAATGATTTAAGAATTACAGATAATGACCTACTGCATCAAGCAAGCCTCGAGGTCGATGAACTGATTTGCTTATATTGCTTTCCCACTGCCACACCTTTTCTTCGACACTTTTCATTACAGCATCGCTT
Source organism: Vibrio aquaticus (assembly GCF_003970385.1). Lineage (GTDB taxonomy): Bacteria > Pseudomonadota > Gammaproteobacteria > Enterobacterales > Vibrionaceae > Vibrio > Vibrio aquaticus. Next base: position 988,487 of record NZ_RXZH01000001.1, read on the forward strand.
AGGTCTACCTAAAGAAAGATTTACCGCGCAGTCAGTTTATGAATTGAATGCTCGTCTAGAGCATCTTGGCCAACAATTATGGCTGTTTGATTCAGAGCCCGCACCGATTCTTGAAAAGGTGATTCAACAGCACAATGTGACTCATTTTTATTGCTCCCATAGCGCAGGGAGTGACGAGCAACAAGTGGTCTCAAGTATCGAAGCGCAGTTTCCTCATCTCAAGATGGTCCTGCATAGTGTCGGTTCACTGTTTCAGTTAGCAGAATTACCGTTTGATTTGGTCGACTTGCCCAAGACTTTCACCCAATTCCGGAAAAAAGTTGAATCCCTCTCTTTCGCTAAACCCAAAACCGCATATTCATTGCCGAGAAAGCGTGAGTTATCACTCTCTTCGCTGACGATTGCTTCACTCAATACGTCATATGACGTCGACTTTTTAGGCGGCGAGAGTGCTGGCCAAAGCCACTGTGAGCATTACTTCTCGACTCGACTACCCAGTGAATATAAACAAACTCGCAACGGTTTAGATGGAATGGATTACTCAACCAAATTCTCTCCTTGGCTCGCGCTAGGCTGTTTGTCTCCTCACTGTATCCTGCAGAGACTGAGCACTTATGAGCGTCAACAAGGAGCCAACGATTCAACCTACTGGATCTATTTCGAGTTGCTATGGCGAGAGTATTTTTATTGGTACGGCAGAAAGCACCAAAATCGATTATTTTGTTTGACCGGAATTACAGATCAAACACCGAGTGGTTCTTTTGATAAACAGTGCTTTGAAGCCTGGGCACAAGGCGAGACACCTTACCTGATCGTCAATGCCTGCATGAAGCAGCTTAAACGAACCGGATATATGTCAAACCGAGGAAGGCAGTTAGTCGCAAGCTGCTTGATTCATGAACTGGTTCTAGATTGGCGGTACGGTGCTGCTTATTTTGAAAGCCAACTGATCGATTACGATGTTGGATCTAACTGGGGCAACTGGCAGTACCTTGCTGGTGTTGGGGCCGACCCAAGATCATCGCGTCAATTCAATTTGCAAAAACAAACAGAAATGTACGATCCAGACGGAGTGTTCATTCGCAAGTGGACTAAAGAAGACAACGAGGACAATTGATGAACTACAAAACACTTCGTCTAATCCTTGGCGATCAGCTTAATCACAACCATTCTTGGTTCTCCAATGTTGATGAGTCGGTGTTGTATGTGATCGCCGAGTTTCCTCAAGAGGCTGAATATGTGCGCCACCATGTTCAAAAGGTTTGCGCTTTTTTTGCTGCCATGCAGAGTTTCGCCTGCGAGCTTAGAGAAAATGGCCACCAAGTTCTGCACTTGACCCTCGATGACACCGCAAAGTTTGAAAAACTGAATGAGCTGCTATTGAGCTTAGTAACGCAACACAACGTTGACTCTTTCGAATACCAACTCCCAGATGAATATCGACTCCAACAACAGCTCAGCTCATTGACGCTGACAACATGCCAGATATCGACCATTGATAGCGAACATTTCTTGTTACCTCGAGAGCAGTTCGGTGAGCATTTTGTGAAGGGTAAGCATGTGATGATGGAGCATTTTTATCGCCGCATGCGTAAGCGTTTTAATATATTGATGGAGGGTAACAAGCCGCTTGGAGGAAAGTGGAACTACGACGCCAATAATCGCAATAAATTAAAGCCTGCAGACGTGGCAGAGTTGCCCATGCCACTGATGTTTGAGAATAACGTCACTGAGTTTATCGCTCGGTTAGACAGCCATAATACTCAAACCATTGGAAATGCCAGTGAACGTTTACTTTGGCCTATAAATCGCAATCAGAGTTTGTCGTTGTTGGCTCACTTTTGCCGAGTATGCTTGCCCAATTTTGGTCGTTTTCAAGATGCAATGACGGATCAACACCCATCGCAATGGAGCCTGTATCACAGCCGTTTGGCCTTTTCCCTCAATAGTAAAATGCTGAGCCCATTAGAGGTGATTAATGCGGCGCTGTCTGCTTATGAAAATAACCCTGACATCGATATTTCTCAGGTCGAAGGGTTCGTCAGGCAAATCCTTGGCTGGCGAGAGTACATCCGAGCGGTTTACTGGACCAACATGCCGGAATACGCTGAAAAAAATCACTTATCTGCGAGCAATGCGCTACCTAAGTTCTTTTGGACTGGAAAAACACAAATGAACTGTATGCAGCGTGCTATCGGCCAGTCGCTAGACTACGGGTATGCTCACCACATACAACGCTTGATGATTACCGGCAACTTTTGCTTAATTGCGGAGGTAGAGCCAGATCAAGTCGAGGAGTGGTATTTAGGCATCTATGTTGATGCGCTAGAGTGGGTTGAAATGCCAAATACCCGAGGTATGGCGCTGTTTGCTGATGGCGGTATTGTCGGTACAAAGCCTTATGCGGCCAGTGGCGCCTACGTTCATCGAATGAGTGATTACTGTAAAAGTTGTCGTTATGACCAAAAGAGTAAAAGTGGTCACGGCTCATGTCCTCTGAACAGCCTTTACTGGCGATTTATGGTCAAGCACCGCGATAGGCTAGCGCAGAACCCGAGAGTCGGTGTGATTTATCGCTCTTGGGACGGCATGGACGTTGATGCTCAGCAAGCGGTGTTAGACACGGCTCAATCTTATTTGGATGACCTTGATGCGCTTTAGTTGACGTGAGCAAAAATCGGTGAGCAATTGCACGATTATTTTCTTTAAAAGATAGGCATTTACATTATGATGAGTGCCTACTTTGTTACAAAATGAAAATAAATATGTTTGCTGAATGGATAACTCCAGAAGCATTGATTGCAGCCTTGCTCATTTTTCTAGGCTCTTTTGTTCAGACTGCAATCGGCTTTGGACTGGCAATTGTTGCCGCCCCACTTCTGTTTCTGATATCCCCAGACTATGTGCCAGCGCCTATCTGTCTTGTTGCGTTGTTTATCTCCATTCTTAACGCGATGAAACACCGTGATAGTGTTGAGATCGGCGGGCTTAAAATGGCCCTGATTGGTCGTGTTCCGGGCTCAATTGCTGGTGGCGTGCTGCTTGTGATGGTTTCTACTGACTTGTTGGCACTCTGGCTGGGTGTTTTGGTGCTGTTTGCTGTTGTGGTTAGCTTACTTCCGTTTCGGATTGAACCAACTCCAACCAGAATGGGTATTGCAGGTTTCTTTTCTGGATTTTTCGGAACGAGCTCTGCGATCGGTGGCCCACCAATGGCGCTGCTTTTACAACATCAAGAAGCGAATCAGCTAAGAGGAAACCTTTCAGCGTTTTTTGTCTTTAGTTCCCTGATCTCTTTATTGATTCAAATGCCGGCCGGATTTTTAACCTTGCACCATCTTTGGATTTCTATCCCGCTTATTCCAGCGGCATGGGTTGGCTACAAGTTGGCGCAATTAACCACTCATTCTCTACCAAAAGAGAAAATTCGAGTGGGTGCATTGCTGCTGTGTTCGATCAGTGGCGTTACAGCGGTATGGCAAGGGTTACAATAATTTTTCGTTATTCATCTTAGGTTAAGGAAAAACCATGATACTGGAAGTCGCAATATTGGATGTTAAACCCAATTTGGAAGCTGAGTTTGAGCAAAACTTCGCAAAGGCACAGACCATCATTTCAAGTATGAAAGGGTATGTGTCACATCAGCTTCAACGTTGTATTGAAAACCCAAGCCGCTATATTTTATTAGTGAACTGGCAAACATTGGAAGACCATGAGCAAGGCTTTAGACAGTCTGCTGAATATCAGGAATGGAAGGCTCTTTTACACCATTTTTATGACCCATTCCCAACCGTAGAACACTTTGAAAAAGTCTACGGTTAAGGTTTTCTAAAGAAGGAGAAATAACGTGTTAAGAACACTTGGTAATATTATTTGGTTCTTGTGTGGTGGTGTGTTTATGGGGCTAGCTTGGTGGCTAGTCGGCTTGATCTGCTTTATCAGTATTGTCGGTATTCCATGGGGCCGAGCATGTTTTGTGATGGGTAATTTCTCGTTTTTCCCATTTGGCCAAGAAGTAGTATCGAGAGATGAATTGACCAAAGAGATGGACATCGGTACCAGTCCATTGGGTGTGATCGGTAACATCGTTTGGTTCTTGCTTGCCGGTATTTGGCTTGCGATTGGTCACATCATGTCAGCAGTGGCGTGTTTTATTACCATCATCGGTATTCCATTTGCGCTGCAGCACTTAAAGTTAGCGTACATTTCTTTGGCTCCAATCGGGAAAACCGTGGTGTCTAAAGAAGAAGCCGCAATGGCGCGTTACTCAAAGTAACCCAATAGAAACAGAAAAAGCCCCAAACTTGGGGCTTTTTGCGTTTAAGGTGACGTTACTTTGTTAGCTCTTCACCATAGATATCGAACGAGAAGTACTTTGCGGCGATCTTGTCGTAAGTGCCATTCTCACGGATCGTCTTAATCGCTTGGTTAAACTTGTTAGCCAGCGCTTTATCGTTCTTACGCAGTGCCAGTGCTGTGCCTTCGCCAATGTAGGCTTTATCTGTGACGGCTTCACCCACGAACTCAAAGCCTTGACCAATTGCTTGATCTAAGAATGCCAGTGAAAGTTGGTCTGAGTTGCCAAATGTGGCGTCTAGACGACCATTTTGCATATCAATGTACACTTCGTCTTGGCCGTTGTAACGCTTGATTTTTGCCACATCGCCAAACATATCAGTGACGTAACGATCGTGAATAGTGCCTGTTTGAACCCCAATCACTTTGTCTTCTAAACCTTGCTTTGAAATCGTGATTGCTTCTGATTTGGCTGCCACAAAGCGCGCAGGAGTTTGGTAATACTTGTCTGTGAACAGCACGCGTCTCTTACGCTCTTCAGTGATACGCATTGACGCCATAATCACATCTGACTTACGAGACATAAGGCCAGGGATCAGAGAGTCCCAACTTTGTGAAACCCAAGTACACTTTAGCTTTGCTTCTTCACATAGAGCATCAGCAATTTCGATATCAAAACCAGCTGGTTTGCCGTCTGTACCCATGTAGTTAAAAGGAGGGTAGGTAAAATCAGAAGCAAGGCGTACAGGCTTATTCGCGAACGCAGGAGAAGCCAGTAGTGCAGAGGCACAAGCAATAACAGTCAGTAATTTCTTCATGATTTAGTCCTTTATTTCGATTCATTATATGGGTATTGGCAGATGGTGTCTGCGACTTCATTCATGCTCACTTTTGAGCCAACGGTGATGCGAACGCAGTCTTTTAAGCTTGGCTCATGGGCTTGATTACGTGTCACGATGCCCTGCTCAAGTAAGTATTGGAACAGCGGAATATCTGACTTAGTACGAATCAAAACAAAGTTGGTTGATGATGGGTAAACCATTTCAATCCAAGGGAGCGACTGAATACGCTCTACAAACTCTTCACGAGTATTGATCAGTGCCGTCGTGGCTTGGTGAACCTTGCTTAATCCACCATCGCTTAGCGCCTCTAACACGATTTGCGCTGAGCAGTCTGGCATTGGATAAGGAGGCACAAGCTTTTGTACAAACTCCATCACGCTTGGTGAAGCGACAATAAAGCCACATCTTACCGCGGCAAGGCCAAATGCTTTTGATAGGGTTCTGATCACCACTAGGTTCGGGTAGTGGTCAATCAAGTCGACGACTGTCTCTCCAATCTCAAACTCAATATACGCTTCATCGACAACAACAATCGCATCGTGCTGAGTTTGCTCAAGTACAGAAACAATTTTCTCTTTGCTAAGAAGTTGACCTGTTGGGTTGTTTGGCGAGCATAAGAAGATCAGATTGGCCTGCTGAGCAGCATTAACCACACCTGCCACGTCTAATGAAAAATCAGGCGCAAGCAAAGGTGTATCCACTACATCAATTGCCAAAGACTCGGCACAAAACTCATACATGGCGTATGTTGGTGAGCAGATCGCAATCTTATCTTTACCTGGCTGACAGAAGGTTCTAATTAGAAGGTCTATCGCCTCATCTGCTCCGCGAACCGCAAGCACAGGCTGTTGTGTACCACAGTATTTTTGATAAGCGGCAGCGATATCCTGCGGCAGGAAATCAGGGTAACGACTGTAATCCGCTTGATGCTCAGAAAACGGGATCGCTTCTTCTAGTTCGTTTGCATTGAGCCATAAACGACCTGAGCCACCAATACGGCGTGCAGATTGGTAAGGTATTAATTTTTTTATGCTCTCTGGAGCCAGTTTTTCAGCAATCGAAGTCATGAGTCAGTATCTCTTGTGATTTTATAGGCACTATTTTAGAAAATAAATTCATATAAATGCTCTTTGATTGGTAATTTAGTCAAAAGTTGATTAACTATGAAACGAAAATAAGACATACTAGCCATGCATTTTTATCATGACTAAAGCGAATGGCACATAGACTCCCCTCTACAAAGCAGCTACAAATCTTCTTGGCTACCGCACAGCATCTTAATTTCACTCATGCAGGTGAAGCGATGAACATGACTCAAGGTGCGATCAGTCGACAGGTTCAATCCTTGGAAGAGATTGTAGGGGTGAACCTTTTCTATCGCCAAGCAAGAGGTCTTTCCCTGACACCTGAAGGTGAACGTTTTGTTAGCTTGGCTGAAGAGGTCGTCGGTCAACTGCAAAGAGCGGTGAGGGAAGTGGCGGAAGGGGCAAATCGAATTAAACTCAATGCGCCAACCTGTATAACCTCGTGGCTGCTAGGTCGTTTAGCTGAGTTTCAGCAGCATTATCCCGATATCAATGTTGAGCTGACTTCCACGACGAAACATCAAGTGACCCCTAACTTTGACAGTTTTGATTTGGCCATTTTGTACGGCAAGCCACTAAAGACCAAAACCATCAATCAAACCCTGCTGTTCAATGAGCGCTTGTCACCAATTTGCTCACCAGAACTGTGGGCATCAGAAGAGGGCACATTAGAGAAGAGGCTATCTAAGCTGGCTGATTTTACTTGGTTACACGCCAATGCTGAGCAATCTGATTGGCACCTTTGGCTGAGTGAGTTTACCTCTGGTGTGAAGAAGGCCAAGCGTAACCAAACCTTCGCCACGCTGGATCAATCTATGGGTGCTGCGCAGCTTGGCTATGGGATTGCAATTGGCGATCTGACATTGGCCGAACGAGATCTCAAACTGAAACACCTCGTCCAACCCTTTAACGAAAGCGTGCTGTCGGGCAATGGGTATTATCTGATGACACCAAGCCGAGCGGAAAGCCAGCATATAACGCAGCTGGTGGAGTGGTTAGCGAAAGACGGGGAGTGAGTCTAAAAGCGGTTTGAACTAGCGTTCCTCAGAGTTCAAAAGCTCTTCAATAATCTGCTTAATCCATAGGGTGGTTTTGTTTTGACGATTCTTATGGTGATAGTAGACAAAGACTTCTGGGCCAAACTCTTCGTTATCCATAACAATAGGAATGCGTCTTAACGCTTTTGATTTATCGGCGTTTGTGAGCTTAGAAGCGGGGAAAGCTATATCCGAACTTTCGACAACCGATATAACAGCGGATGGCAGCTCTGATCGAAAGGCGATGTTGGGTTCAATGTTCCTCAGTTTGAGCATCTTTTCAGTGAACGATTGTGTCGAGTTCCAGTCCGCAGCGATGATGGTGGCGAATTCGAAGTCAGCCGCCTGTTCAAAATCTAAAGTCTTACCCTGGTATGGATGATCTTTTCGCACGTAGATATGAAAACTATCTTGCGCGACCTTTTTACTGATCAGCTCTTTAGGTGCGTGACTGATTTCGTAGTTAACGCCCAATACCACTTCATCGTTAATTAGCTCTTGCATGGTGTTCTTTGACCAATTAAGCAGCTGAACTTGAACGTTTGGAGCGTGTGAACGGATGGCCCAAAAGATGTCACTGGCAAATGAACTGAGAATAAAAGGGGCGAGAGCGATCTTGATGGTCCCTGTAAGCTCTTCTGGGTTGAATTGAGAACTCGCGTTGATGGAACTAGACAACTGATCCAAGAGCGGCGCGATATTATCCGCTAAGGTGTTGGCGTATTCCGTTGCTCGAAGTCCGTGATGGGTTTTGACAAACAGCTCATCATCGAAATGATCTCTTAGCCTTTGTAGCGCTTTACTGACTGCAGGTTGAGAGACAAATAGCCTTTCTGCCGCTTTACGCATATTTCGTTCTTGATGAAGAATAATAAAAGTGCGTAATAAATTTAAATCTAAGTTTGCGAATAGGTCTTTTGCCATGTCAGCCTCCGTGCTAGTGGTTCGATAATATCGCTCTTATGATAGATTCACCAATACATATTCCTTACGAATCAAGAATAAACCATCAATATGCCTTAATCCCAAAAGCTTTGAGTTTTGGTGGCAGCACGCTATCAAGTTGATCTATTTGGTCAGGGTAAATTTCGATGAGTGGAAATTGGTGTGCTTGGTAAATGTCTCTGATTGACGTTTGCTGCTGTTCATTCATGTTACCTGAGTCATTGCCCCAGTATTGCAAATAGACCTTACCGCTCGGTAGGTAGAAATCACTCAACACATCTTCTTCGATAGGAAGTTGTCGATCATAGGCGTGAACAATGCCATTCATGTACAGCCAGTTATCAATGATCAGCTCGCCTTTAGAACGAACATAATGGCCGTCTAAGGTGCGATGTTTGGCTTCGAATTTTTGCCTAAAGCTAGAAAGTGACTTGTCGGTTGCGTGTGCTTCGGCGTCTTGGCCCGAAAACTCGACGACGGATTGTCTGAGTCGCTTATTACGAATAATACTGTCGTGCCAAACGACAAACTTTTGTCCACTTTCTTTGTCTTCTCTTTGATAACCTGCTGCGGTCAGTCCCGATGCGGTGACTGACCACCCATCATCAGACTTTTCTATCCAACCAAGCTCTTGCAGTAGCTGATTGATTTTCTTGGCGCTAAGCGAGAAACGTTGACCAATTTGAGTGGCGCTGAGCGTGTTTCCGCTAGTGGCTGTCGAGTCGATCAGTAGGTTTTCTGGCCAGACAATAAATTGCCCAAACTTGGTGTGATTCACGTACTCACCACCAAATTTTTTCCCCAGTTCTGTCAGTACCCAGCCATCCTCGCCGCGATTAATGTAGCCTGCGATTTTGAGCTCGCTAAATAGATCTTTGGCGTCCAGATCGCGCAACTTTGCCAGTGCCGTGGTTGAGATTTTGTCAGACATGGGTACCTCCGGTTCAATATCGACATTGTTGGAGTAAAGACCAATTTAATCAAGCGGATGAGTGCAAATATTGGAGAGGCGTAGCGCCAGTTTGCTGCTTGAAGAAGGTAATGAAAGCACTGTCGCTCGAAAATTCTAACTGATAAGCGACGTCATTGACTTGCAAACCTTGTGACAATAGTTCTATGGATCTAAGCAGTCGCCATTGTTGCCGCCAAGATTGATACGGCATACCTGTCTCTCGAGTGAATATCCGGCTGATAGTTTTACTGCTCGCCCCAATGTGATTGGCGAGCTGATTGAGTGCTGGAACGATAGAAGTGGGCTGGTTTAGGGAGTCAATCCAACCTGACAATCGAGGATCACTAGGAATCGGTAAGGAAAGCAATTGCTCAGTTGATTGGTTTAACTCTTCGATAAATAGGGCAAGTGTGTTGGTCATTTCAGACTCTGGTTTGTTCCACTCCCAAAACGACATGCGTTCAATAAGGGCTTGCAGTAAGGGAGTCACTTCAACAATTTTGATTTGATCAATCCGACTAACCTGATCAATTTGGGGCGCTACGGTGAGATCGAAATAAAGTGAACGATACTCAACGACGTTGTTCATGATGGCGCAATGCTTAACACCTGCAGGGATCCAGGCCGCACGAGTAGGGGGCAAGACACTCTTTCGTCCTTGTAGCTGAATGCTCATACATCCTTGAGGGGCATAGAGTAATTGCGCTTTGGCATGAGAGTGCATACCTGAGTCATGTTTGCCGACTCGCGCTGCAATGCCAACGACATAAGAATCAAGCTCGTCAGCGTTAAAACGGGTTGTTTCATCAATCAGCGCCATGTTGTCCTTATTTTGATGTTTATTGTTTTAATGTCGTTATATGGACTTTAGCAGTTTGCCTAAACTACGCCTACTTATTTGAGAACAGGTGAAAGAGATGAAGAAGGTTCCTTCAATTTGGCTCATGGTGACATTGATGATGTTCCCGCAAATCATTGAGACGATTTATAGCCCTGTGCTGCCTAATATTGCTCAGGTGTTTGACGTGACAAATATCGTGGCCAGTCAAACCTTGTCTGTCTACTTTAGTGCATTTGCAGTCGGCGTGGTTTTCTGGGGGATTGCTGCAGATTACTTAGGTCGCAGACGTTCGATGCTACTCGGGCTAACGGTCTATGGTTTAGCGGCAATTGGTGCCATGTTTGCGAGCAACTTTGAGCAGCTGATCAGCTTCAGGGCGTTAAGTGCCTTTGGTGCAGCGGTTGGTTCTGTGGTGACGCAAACTATGTTACGTGATAGCTACGACGGCGTAGGTTTGGCTAAAGTGTTTGGGTATATGGGAGTGGGGATCTCAATAAGCCCTGTGATTGGCTTAATGTCAGGTGGTGTACTGGCTGACATTGGTGGCTATCAAGGCGTATTTGCGGCATTGTCACTCCTTGCAGTTGTGCTTGTGTTGGCGTGTAGTGTCCGGTTACCAGAAACCAAACCAGAGCAGATTAGCCGCCCAGACCTCGCAAGACTAATGAGAGCAATGTTATCGGACAAGCACATTTGGTTAGATGCAATCATGGTGGCTGCGTTTAACATAGTATTGTTTAGCTACTACCTTCAAGGTCCATTTGTGTTTGAGTCTATGGGGTTTAATAGTCAGCAATTTGGGTACAGCGGTGTTGTACTGGCAGCAGGGACTTTTGTTGGTAGCGTGATAAATAAATCATTGCTTAAGCGACAGTGGCATTCCTCACAATTGATTTGGCTTGCGGTTAGCGGAGCATTAGCTGGGGCGGTTGGTGTCTACGTGTTGCAATCAAGCTTATGGTTTTTAGCGCCCATGCTATTGATTGTTGCCTCGTTTGGCGTTGGTATCCCTAACCTTTTGAGCGGTGCGCTCGTCAATTACAAAGCGCAAGCTGGCAGTGCCGGTGCCTTGTTTGGTCTGATGTACTACTTGATGATTGGATTGGGCTTGTCTGCGGTGGGTACGATGCAAGACCTGGGATTGGCACTCAGCGTATTTGGCACTGTTTTGGTATTCGCTAAGTTGGCGCGATAAGAAAAAAGGAGGCTAGGCCTCCTTTTTTAGTATAGCTTTCCATCGACGAGTACCGCCTGACTTCGATATTCGCGGTCTAATACCGTCGCTGAAGCACGGAAGCCATCTTCAAGAGTGCCAAGTTTGTCGCATTGCAGTGCTTGTGCAGGATAAGTTGAGGCCATTTTTAGCGCTTCATCTTCAGCGATACCCCATTCAATAACATTGGCGACTGACTCGTCCATACCAATGTGTGCACCTGCAAGGTTGCCTCGACTATTGACCAACTTGTTATCGACCACGCTGATCACTTCGCCATCAAGCTCAAAGTAATCTTTTTCACTGCCAACTGTTGCCATTGCATCAGTAACAATCAACATTTTGCCTTGAGGTTTGGCTTTGTGAGCCAGTAGGAAGCTTTGTGGGTGGACATGGATATTGTCAGTGATGATTGAGCACCATGCCCTATCGGTGTTGAGTGCTGTGCCAACAACGCCGGGCTCTCTTCCTTCAAATGGCGACATGGCGTTGAATAAATGCGTAAATCCATCTACCAAAACAAGCTTATCTTCTGTCAATTGTGAGGCCTTAGCGTTGCTGTGGCCGCATGACAGAGTGAAATTGTGCTCTTTCATCCAACGAAGAGCGCTGGGCTCAATATTCTCAACGGCTGCTGTGACAAGCACTTTTCCCTGACTTGGCCAAGTAAACTGGCTTAGGTCATCCACACTTGGTGCATAGAATAAGTTGGGGTCGTGAGCACCTTTTTTGTCTTTGTTAAGCCAAGGGCCTTCAAGGTGCACACCCAACAAGCCAGCAATTTTGTCTCTTATCCCTTGTTGCGTTGCGTTGAGCGCCAATTGAATCCTTTCCGGTGTGGAACTGATTAATGTCGGTAGTAAGTAGGCGGTGCCGTGTTTTCTATGTGCCGAACATATAACCTCAATGCCTGTTGGGGTTATATCATTATTGAACATCACCCCACCGCCGCCATTGACTTGAATATCAATGAATCCAGGAGCAATGAGTGCATCGGCAAAGTGCTGATGTTCAATGTTGTCATTGAGCTCTGAGATAGGGACGATTGAGTGGATATGTTCATCATTCCAAACTAATGCAGCGTTCGAATGATATTGCTTTCCGTCAAAAATTCGTGGGGCCGAGATGGCTTTGAGTCCCATTGATTACTCCTTAAATTGATATGCTGCGCCCAGCAAGCAGGCATCGTAATTACCTACCGCTTCGATAACGGGAACTTGGAATGCATCTGGACGAGACTGAATGGCTATTTTAACTCGGTCTAAATAACCTCTAGCCAAACCTACGCCTCCTCCGAGTACAACGACATCTAAATCGAGTGTGGCTTTCAAAGTGCAGCATAGTGTTGCTATCGCATCGGCACTACGAAGTATGATCGTTTCGGCCTTAGGATTAACATCAGCTTGCTCAAACAGTTCGATATTATTGATTGGCGAAGTAAATTCAGCATCGCTCGCCTTCTTTATCGCAGTACCAGAAGCGATGGCTTCGACGCACCCTGTTTGGCCACAGCCACATATAGGGCCTTGGCTATCGATAGAAATATGCCCTACGTGCCCAGCCAGTCCGGATTGACCACTATGCAGCTTTCCGCCAATGATAATACCGCCACCAACACCAGTAGAGACAGTAATAAACGCCATATTTTTTACGGCCGTATCAAGCTTGATAAATTCATACCAAGACGCTGCTTGTGCGTCATTGAGCATGGAAACCGGCTTGTTTGTCAGTGTTTCAAGTACTTGACCGAGCGGAAATGGGCTAGGAAAGGCGAGGGTGTCAGGGTTGATGGCTGAAATACCTTCTTTGGTTACTAGCCCTGTTGTGGAAACTCCAATGTTGTCGACATTAGCTAGCCACTGAGCGGCCGAAGCAAGAATTGCTTGGGCAAATTGGTCTGCACTCTCAGCTTGTGGTGTCGGGATCTGAACGCGCTCTATAAGTTCGTCGTTTTCGACGATACCTAAAGCGATTTTGGTTCCACCAATATCAATGGCTAGTGTGCGCATGCTTGTTCCCCTGCAGCTCGTGTTGCTGAATTAAACCAATTGGTCACAACTTCTAAACGAGTGATTGCTGAACCGACCGTTACCGCAACAGCGCCCGCTTCAATTGCTTGAGCTGCCATCTCTGGCGTGTTGTAGCGACCTTCCGCCATTGTAAAGAAACCGGCTTGTGAAAACTGCTTAACCAGTTGCAAATCTGGTTCGGTAGGCTCGGCCTCTCCAACATACCCAGACAAAGTCGATCCAATGATCTCAACGCCTTGTTCGTGCGCCCACTTTCCATCGTCGAAACATGAGCTGTCAGCCATGGCAAAGCAGCCTGAATTCTTAATGGCTTGCGCAATGTGCTCGCGGCTTTCAGGACGAACGCGATCTGTCGAATCAAAGGCAATAATGGTTGCGCCTGCATTGGCAAGGTTATCAACATCACTGGCAAAAGGTGTGATGCGTACAGGACTGTCCTGCAAGTCACGTTTAACAATTCCAATTATTGGTACACTCACAACTGCAGAAACAGCGGCGACATTTTCGACACCTTCAATACGTAATGCTTTCGCTCCTGCTTGTTCTGCAGCCAACGCCATTGCGACGATAAAGTCTGTTTTTTCTAATGGACTACCAACAACGGGTTGGATAGAAACAACGGTTTGACCTAGCAAGGATGACCTTAATTCATTGATATTTAAATTTTTTGTTCTCACGACGAGCCTCATAAATTAAGCGTTGAGTTGCGGAGTGATGGGAGAAAAACAATCCATCACAATTCGTCTAATCAGTCTGCCAATTGATAACTCTGGCGAATTTTTGTCCGCGATCACATTCTGTAAAAAGTTGCTTTGAAAATAATCTTCACTGCAATGATAATCTATAACGAAGATTTTTTTCAAACAAAATAAAAGTTTTTTTTGAAATTGGTGAAACAAGGTAAAAATCGAATAAAAAGGGAATAATATGAAAGCCATCAACAAACTTACTATCGCTATGCTGGCTCTTGGTTGCGTTGCTACCGTTAATGCTGAAACGACGCTAAAAATGGGCATGCAAGCTTCTGTTGGTTCTGTCGAATACACATCAGCGAAGTTGTTAGCTGACACCATTGAAGAGATGAGTAATGGCGAGTTGAAGCTAGCACTGTACCCAAGTGCCCAGCTAGGTGATGACCGAGCAATGCTTCAACAACTAAGCATGGGTGATTTGGACATCACTTACGCAGAATTTGGTCGTATGGGCCTTTGGATTCCACGCGCTGAAGCGGTAACGCTGCCTTACGTCGCACGTGATTATGATCACTTACGCCGCATGTTTGATTCTGAATTTGGTCAAGGTGTTCGTGAAGAGATGCTGACGAAGTTTAACTGGCGTGCACTCGACACTTGGTACAATGGCACACGTGAAACCACTTCTAACCGCCCTCTAAATAATATTGAAGACTTCAAAGGTCTTAAACTACGTGTTCCAAACGCTAAACCGAACCTAAATTATGCAAAACTGTCTGGCGCTTCACCAACACCAATGGCGTTCTCAGAAGTTTACCTAGCACTGCAAACTAACGCTGTTGATGGCCAAGAAAACCCGTTACCAACTATCAAAACCATGAAGTTCTATGAAGTTCAAGGCAACTTGGCGATGACGAATCATATCGTTAATGACCAAATGGTGATCATTTCTGAACCGACATGGCAAAAACTATCAGCTGAAGAAAAAGATATCGTAAGCAAAGCAGTCGCCAAAGCTGGAGCAGCGCATACGGCATCTGTGAAACAGCAAGAAGTGGATCTCATCTCATTCTTTGAGAAAGAAGGCGTCAATGTGACTTACCCAGAACTTGTGCCATTCCGTGAAGCAATGCAGCCACTGTACGCAGAGTTTGAAGAGAAAATCGGCGAACCAGTCGTTAAGATGCTAGCGGCAATGTAAGGGAATAAACCCGTCAGTTTATTTCGACTATTCAGGCTGGCCGCACTTGGCCAGCCATGGAGCTCAAGATGCTTAAGAAGATAATTGAAAATATTGAAGAGATCTTAACGGTACCTTTAATGGTGGCATTGTTGGTGGTGCTGACATGGCAAATCGGTACCCGCTGGTTGTTAAATGATCCTTCTCTTTGGAGTGAAGAGCTCGCCCGAGTTCTGTTTATGTACATGTCGTTAATTGGCTGTGCGATTGCGATAAAGCGCAGTACACACGTCAACATCACTTTTTTCTCAGATAAGTTACCGGAAAGAGTTCGTTTAGCTTTGGTGCTATCACTCGAACTGGCTGTTTTATTATCCATTTTTGCCATTGTTTACTTAGGCTATCAACACGTTCAGCGCACAGCCTTTTTTGAATTGATTACATTAGGTGTATCAAGCAGTTTGATGAATTACAGCCTTCCGTTGGGTGGTTTGTTTATGGTGTTCAGACAGCTTGAAAGAATGTTTGGATTATCAAAGCAACTATTTAGTTGTACTAAAGGTGCGCAAGCATCTAACTCGCAAATGGTACAGAGGTAGGGAATCCTTATGGCAGGTTCAATTTTTGGCTGGCTAGGGCTGCTGTTTGCAGGTATGCCAGTAGGCTTTTCGCTTATTTTTGTCGCGTTGGTGTTTTTACTCGTTACCAACAGCACAGGTATAAATTTTGCCGCTCAGCAGATGTTGGGTGGTATCGACAACTTTACTTTGTTAGCTGTTCCGTTCTTCGTACTGACTGGCCACTTAATGAATAGTGCGGGTATTACAGAGCGCATTTTTAATTTTGCTAAGTCCATGGTGGGTCATATTACGGGCAGTTTAGGCCACGTAAACATCATGGCGAGCCTATTATTCTCAGGTATGTCGGGCTCGGCTTTGGCTGATGCTGGTGGTCTAGGACAGCTTGAAATTAAGTCGATGCGTGATGCAAAGTATGACGATGATTTCGCCGGTGGTTTGACCGCTGCATCTTGTATTATTGGTCCATTGGTTCCCCCTTCAATTCCTTTGGTCATTTATGGTGTAGTCTCAAACACTTCCATCGGTGCTTTATTCTTAGCGGGTGCGATCCCTGGCCTATTGTGTTGTGCCGCTCTAATGACAATGAGCTACTTTATTTGTAAAAAGCGTGGCTACATGACATTGCCGCGTGCATCACGTAAAGCGCAATTGAAATCCTTTAAAGAAGCTTTCCTATCTTTGCTGACGCCAGTGATCATTATTGGCGGTATCTTCTCAGGTAAGTTCACACCAACGGAAGCGGCGGTCGTTTCTTCTTTATACGCTTTGTTCCTAGGTACAGTCGTGTACAAACAACTGACGCTAAGCGGCTTTGTTGAGATCCTAAGAGAAACGGTTAATACCACGGCTGTGGTTGCGTTAATGGTCATGGGTGTAACGGTATTTGGTTGGATCGTTGCGCGTGAACAGTTGCCACAAATGCTTGCCGATTACTTCCTAACCATCAGTGAGAACCCTCTCGTTCTACTGCTACTTATCAACTTATTGCTACTGTTCTTGGGAACCTTTATTGAGTCATTGGCACTATTGCTTCTTCTGGTGCCTTTCTTGGTACCTGTTGCTGGCGCTGTAGGTATTGACCCTGTTCACTTTGGCGTAATGGCAATCTTGAACCTTATGATCGGTATTTTAACTCCGCCGATGGGCATGGCGTTATACGTCGTATCACGTGTCGGTGACATACCTTTCCATGTGTTGACGCGTGGCGTGATTCCATTGCTTGTGCCGCTATTTATCGTACTTGCGCTTGTTGCTGTATTTCCACAATTTACTCTGTTGCTTCCTGAAATCTTCTTGGGCTACGGACAGTAGAAAATTATTTATTAAAGGTATTTAAAATGAAAAAGTTAACTGGTCTTATTGCTGCTCCGCATACGCCGTTCGATGCAAACAACAAAGTCAATTTTTCTGCAATTGACCAAATTGCCGAACTTCTGATTGAACAGGGTGTGAAAGGGGCTTACGTCTGTGGAACAACAGGCGAAGGTATCCACTGTTCGGTAGAAGAGCGCAAAGCAATTGCCGAGCGCTGGGTGAAAGCGGCAGATGGTAAGCTAGATTTGATTCTACATACTGGTGCATTGAGTATCGTAGATACGCTCAACTTAACTGAGCACGCTGAGACTCTGGACATTTTAGCAACATCGGCAATTGGTCCTTGTTTCTTTAAACCAGGTAGTGTTGATGACCTTGTTGAATATTGTGCGCAACTCGCTGCAGCTGCACCATCTAAGGGTTTCTACTACTACCATTCAGGCATGTCTGGAGTGAACTTAGATCTTGAACAATTTTTGATTAAAGGTGAGCAGCGCATTCCGAATTTGTCAGGTGCGAAGTTCAACAACGCTGATCTTTATGAATATCAACGATGTGTTCGTGTGTCGGGCGGTAAGTTTGATATTCCTTTTGGTGTGGATGAGTTTTTACCTGCAGGTCTCGCGGTTGGCGCAGTCGGTGCGGTTGGTAGTACTTACAACTATGCTGCGCCACTTTACTTGAAAATCATCGAAGCATTTAACCAAGGCAAACATGATGAAGTTGCAGCACTGATGGATAAAGTGATCGCGATTATTCGCGTGCTGGTTGAGTACGGTGGTGTAGCTGCAGGTAAAGTAGCGATGCAACTGCACGGTATTGATGCAGGCGACCCTCGCCAACCAATTCGAGCACTGACAGAGAAACAGAAAGCCGATGTTGTCGTGAAGATGCGTGACGCAGGTTTCATGTCTCTTTAAAGGCATCGGGGGAGGCTTTCCTCCTCTGATTTCAAGCGTTTTCGGATGAAATCTTCTAGATTTAGTGTCAATGTTCGAAGGTCTTTGATACTTTTAGCTTAGCCAAACAAACTCTATGAGGCCCTAGTGAATTCGCCTAAAAATCTATTGGTTCGATTGCGTTCTAATATTGAACCGTTGAGTAAAAAACTAAGACTAGTCGCGGATTACGTACTAGAGCATGCTCATGAAGTTCAGTTTCAAACTATTACGGAACTTGCTCGTAATACACAAACGAGTGAAGCGACGGTCGTACGTTTGTGTCGCGATATGGGATACAAAGGATACTCTGATTTTAGAATGGCTTTGGCTGTCGACTTAAGTCAGACTGCCACTAAAAATAAAGCGCCTGTTGAAGGGGATATCTGCGATATTTCAGCTCAAAGTGCAGTTGATAGCCTTCAAGACACCGCTAAGCTGATCGACCGTAAATCGTTGGCACGGATATGTGAGTTAATCCATAACGCGCGGTTCATCGGTTGTGTTGGCGTAGGTGCTTCAAGTATTGTTGGGCGTTACTTAGCGTATCGATTGGTACGTATTGGCAAAAAAGCCATTATGTACGAAGACACCCACTTAGCAGCGATGAGCACAGGCCGAAGCGAGGCAGGAGACATGTGGTTTTCTGTATCAAGCTCAGGTTCTACTAAAGAAGTGCTCCATGCTGCAACGCAAGCGCATCGACGAGGGGTTCCTGTTGTGTCGCTTACCAATATTAGTCATAGCCCGCTCTCGGCGATTTCTGATGAACTATTAGTTGCAGCAAGACCTGAAGGTCCATTGACCGGTGGTGCTTTTGCTTCAAAGGTAGGGGCGCTACTTTTGGTTGATGCACTGATCAATACATTGCTAGACAGTTACCCTGAATATTCTGAATCAGTAATGGAAACTGCAGAGGTCGTTCTTCCTCTGATGAAGTAACTCAATTTATGGATTGAAAATTTCACACCCAAAGCTCATCAACATGATGAGCTTTATATTCAACCCTAAACTACCAACTTCATTCGGTGGTTGTCATCTATGTTGGTTTCACCTGCAAAACTACCTATGCTAAACACTCCTCCAATTTAAGTCTTAGATTGCTCAGTGCTGTCTGAAAAACAGAATGCGCAGTTAAGATATGTGCTAATTCTGAAAGAAAGTGATTTTGTCTTGTTCATATCGCTGATATAATTTTTTCATCAGTAATTAATGTGATGAAAATAATTTTCTTGAGGGCCAAATGAATAGTATCAGTATCCTTACTAAGCTAAGAAGCCAGACTGGCTCCCTTAGTCCGAAACAAAGACTGGTAGCTCAGTATGTCTCGGTCAACGCTCAGCAAGTTCAATTTCAGACTATCACAGAGCTCGCTAAAAGTACGCAAACCAGTGAAGCTACCGTTGTTAGAATGTGTCGTGATTTTGGCTTCAAGGGATATTCGGACTTTCGCATGGCTCTTGCGAAAGATATATCAGCTTCGACTTCGTCTGATGTAGAGGACAAAAGCGAGAGTGATATATTCACGATGGCAGAAAATGAAGCCGTAAGAGCTATACGCGATACACATATATTGATTAATAAAAGCAAGGTTATTAGCGTTTGTAATACTTTTAGTAGCGCTAATAATGTACATATTGTGGGAGTCGGTGCGTCCCAAGTCCTCGCGCAGTATTTACATTATCGTTTAGTTAGAATAGGCATTTCTACCAATATTTATTCTGATACTCATATGGCTTCTATGCGAGCAATCAAAGCTGGTGAAAAAGATGTTTGGGTGTTTGTATCGAGTTCGGGGTCCACGAGAGAATTAGTTCATATTGCCCAAATCTTGGAGAGAAAGAGTGTACAGAGTGTTTGTCTCTCAAATATTAAGATGAGTCCTCTAGCGTCATTATGTACTCAGACTTTAGTTGCTGCTTCACCTGAAAGTCCTTTAACCGGTGGATCTTTATCATCAAAGATCGGAGTAATGTATATGATCGATGTACTAATGCGAGGGATTTTGGAGCAAAACCCGGAACTCGAACAGGTATTTGAATATACCGCAGATGCAACAATGGCTTTGATGATTTAAGTTACGTTGCTAAGTACAAAATGTATGAGGAAGGACTTTATGGTATGAATAAAGTCCTTTTAATTATTGTCGTCGAAAATTATTGCAGTGTCGAGTTGTACTACGACTTACTAATAATAAAGGAATGATTAAGATGGCAGTCAATATTATAACTGTCAAATTTATACTGTAGTAATGATAAATAATGCCAATTAGAGCATTAATTAACGCAGCAACTATGTTGGATAAAAATAGCAAAGAGTACACTTGACTAAAGTTATCTAAACCCCAATACTCGCGAGAGGCATTAGCATAAAGGACTAGGACTCCACCATAATTAAATCCTGTTAACCCTGCTATAATTACTGCGCTATATTGCCATTGGCTCATTTGAAATAGGACGAAAACTCCTAAAGCCTGTATTAATAAGTTTGCTCTGATGCAGTGTAATATATTTAACTTATCACTTAACGCTCCCCAAGATAATCTACCAATAGCATTGAAAGCGGCGAATATTGCTATGAGTGAAGCAGTTGTAGGAACAAAATGTTCAGATAGAGTAATTAGCTTACTGTTTACAAAAAAGCCAACTGCGAGCCCTGACGTCATAGCTCCAAAAAGTGTCTGAAAATATCTATTTTTAAGTACCTCCCCATAACTAGAAGGTGGCCGACAACGTATACTTGGCTTTTGTTTATGCAGGACCATGTTCATTGCTGGAAATAACCCTATTCCAAGATACGAAACGCCAATGACCGCAAGAACGGTATTTGGTAGCCAATTGAACGAAGTCATCATAATATCTGCAGTTTTACTCACAATTGCAGATCCGCTAGCAAATCCAGCCACAGCAATGCCAGTGATCAAACCCGTATGATTGGGGAACCAACTTGTGCCTACCATTATAGGGATAAGATAGCAGATCCCAACGCCGATCCCGCCAAGTAGGCCCACACCTAAAATAATCATGTAAATGTTATTCTGGGAAAAATAACAAAGTCCCCACCCGCCTGAAAATAGGAAGAGTCCAAGTAGAGATGAAGCGCGGGTACCTAATTTTTGAATGATGACACGAGCGAACAACAGCACTACTGGAAACACAATATAAAAGATATTGAATGGCATACCTGACATGGTGCTATTTGTCCAACCAAGGGCGATTATGTTCGCGTCAAAAAGGCTCCAAGCGTAGGTGCCGCCTAAACAAGCTTGCAACAATATAATACTAATTAAAATGAGGGGCTTCATATTCATTTTTTTGCGGCCACACTATTTATCCTTCAAGGTATGCGCGGCCAGGTATGCAGCGCCTAGTAAGCAGGAGTTGTGACCGCCATTAGCAGGCATGATATCTATCTGTGCGAAATCAGGTTTCGATTTTATGTGAGCTTTGACTAAATTGAGGTAGTTTTCAGCAAGACCGATACCACCTCCAATTACTATGGCCTCTAAGTTTAAGGATACTTTTAAATTGGCACAAAGCGCAGCGATGGCTTTGGCACTATGATTGATGATTGAATATGCTCTAGAATCAGTCTCTGCTAATTTGAAGAGCTCTACATTGGTTATATCGGGATCAATTTCTTCATTAGCTCGTTTTAGGACAGCTGTTCCAGAGGCAATGGCTTCGACACAACCAGTACGGCCGCACCCACATCGAATAATATCTGAAACTTTTGTATGCCCCACATGACCAGCAATTCCTTCGACCAGTTTGCCGTTGATGATGATACCTCCCCCAACACCTGTTGATACGGTGAGGTAAGCCATATTTTTAACGTTATCGATAAAGCTGTACTCATACCAAGCGGCAGCTTGAGCATCATTGATCATGATGGTAGGTAGTTGGGACTTTTGATGAATTACCCTCTGTAGGGGAAACGGGTGTGGAAATCGCAAAGTGTCAGGGTTGATAGCTGTGATACTTTGCTCTTTAACGAAACCTGTAGTTGATATACCAATCATGTCAGATTGCTTTATCCAATTTGGTTTCACTTTTAGTAAGCAATCAACAAAGGTTTCTACATCATTTATTTTAGGGGTTGATATTCGAATAGATTCTTTGAGTTTACCATCGGATACGTACCCGATGGCTACTTTGGTACCCCCAATATCAATTGATAATACGTTACTCATCTCTGTATGCCTTTTGTGTTGCAGAGTTGAACCAATCGATCATGATTTCCAAGCGAGTTAAAGCGGTGCCTACAGTTACTGCAGTCGCGCCATGCTTTATAGCTTCAGCTGCCAATTCAGGCGTGTTAAATCGACCTTCCGCCATAACTATCTTTCCAAATTTGGTGAATTCCCGAATCAACGGAAAGTCGGGTTCTTCAGGTGTTTGCTTAGTTGTATAGCCCGAGAGAGTAGTGCCAATGATATCTACGTTAGTTTCGTTGGCCCACAGACCATCCTCGAGCGAAGAACAATCAGCCATAGAGAAGCATTCACTTTGCTTAATGCGTTTCAGTATTTCATCTCGTGTCACAGGACGAGGACGAGAAGTAGCATCAAAAGCAATGACAGTAGCTCCAGCTTTGATCAGAGCATCTACATCTGAGATATAGGGGGTTATACGTACCTCAGAGCCCGTTATGTCACGTTTGATTAGACCGATGACAGGGATTGAGACTGCATTGGAGACGGCATCAACGTTCTGAACCCCTTCAATTCGCAAAGCTCTAGCTCCAGCATTCTCTGCCGCTTTCGCCATAGCAACAATGGAAACAGGGTTATCGAGAGGACTTCCTGGAACGGGTTGGATTGAAACAACAGTTTGCCCGCTAAGAATAATATTTAGTTCATTTATGCATGTCGTCATACTCTAGGTTACCTACTTTTTGGAGTAATTTTTCTTAATATACATTCCAACGAAAAAAAATTCCATTAATGTGTGGCGTATAAGCTCTGCTATGGAATTCTGCCATTCATTTTCAGGGTCTTGTAGGTAAGTCCTTAAAATTCAATGGTTTATTTTAATTTACCTGGCAAGGAAGTCGCTCGTATGGTAAGTGAGTGAAGGTAATAAATAAGATGGAAATATAAATTCTGGTTATGTTGTATAAATCACAGTCTCCACAAATGCTCATTGAAGAGATTTTTTTTTTCATACAAGATTGTGGAGTAAATTTTTAAAATTAATTGAAATGTGAGTAATTCATGGAAAAATTGACAGGACTGATCGCCGCTCCCCATACACCTTTCGCAAAGGATGGGAGTGTAAATTTACAAGTGATTGACCAAATCGCAGAACTACTTGTTACGCAAGGTGTGAAAGGGGCGTATATCTGCGGTACTACGGGCGAGGGGATTCAATGCTCTGTTGAAGAGCGTAAACAAATTGCAGAGCGTTGGGTTCAGGCTTCAAAGAATCGCCTGGCTCTCATCGTTCATACGGGCTCACTTAGCATTGTTGATACATTAGATCTAACAAAGCATGCAGAAACACTTGATATTCATGCTACCTCTGTTATTGGCCCATGCTTCTTTAAGCCTGAAAGTGTGGATGATTTGGTGAGTTACTGTGCAACTGTGGCCGCTGCGGCGCCTAGTAAGGGTTTTTATTATTACCATTCAGGAATGTCAGGTGTAACCCTCGATTTAGAACAATTCCTTATCAAAGCCGATAAGTGCATCCCAAATCTAATCGGTGCGAAGTTCAATAGTTCAGACCTTTATGAATATCAACGTTGCTTACGTGTACTAGATGGCAAATTCGATCTCCCATTTGGTGTAGATGAATTCTTACCTGCGGGTTTAGCGATTGGTGCAACTGGTGCAGTCGGGAGTACTTATAACTACGCAGCGCCACTGTACTTAGAGATCATTAAAGCTCAAGAAGAAGGAAATAAAGAACGTGTTATTGAGTTGATGGATAAGGTTATAGCAATCATTCGTATCCTAGTGCAATACGGTGGAGTTGCTGCGGGTAAAGCTGCAATGCAGTTACACGGAATTGATGTTGGGGACCCTCGAACGCCTATTTCAGCCCTAAGTGAAGAGTTGAAACAAGAAGTCATTAAAAAGTTTCAATCTATAGGATTATGATCGTGAAATAAATAGAACTGATGGCATATATTGCTTTTACTACTGTATGTCAGTTTTATTTTTTATATATGTTCAGTGATTAAGTTACTAATTGGCGAATTAGATAATGAAAAAGAGAATATTATATTTTTTGAACAATGCGGAAGAGTTGATAGGAGCTAGCGTTTTTACGCTAATGTTCATGACTCTAGTCCTGCAAATTGTATTTAGGCAAGTTTTTGATAATCCGTTAGTTTGGTCTGAAGAGTTATCGATGATGCTATTTGTTTATGTAGCACTCCTTGGTGTTTCCAGTGAAATTAAGGACGATGGACATGTGGGTATCGACTTGATTAGTGGGAAGCTCTCACCAGTATTAATGAAAGTGGTTGCCTTTACCATTAGTGTTTGTACGCTACTGTGCCTTGTTGTTTTCTTACTTGTTGGAATTGAATTAACAGAGCGAAAGGCAGTTATAGAGATGGTTGGATTAGGTATCTCTTCTGGATATTTATATGGCGCTCTACCTGTTCTATCTATATTGATGTTGTTTAGATTTTTTCAACGTCTATACATTAATTTAAAGAAGAAAGGAGGGTAAAATGGAAATAGCAATGATGATTTCTGTATGGCTATTTACATTAGCAATCGGATTACCTGTCGGTTTCTCATTGATCATTGGTTCTTTGACTTACTTTTTTGTAAGTGATCAATTAATGCTCATTGCTTTCTCCGGCTTTAAATTTATCGAAGGTCTTAACTCATTCAGCTTACTTGCGGTTCCTTTCTTTACGTTAACAGGTAAGTTAATGAATAGCTCAGGAATCACAGATAGAATTTTTAACTTTTCTAAAGCGATGTTGGGTCATTACACTGGTGGATTGGGGCACGTAAATATATTTGCTAGTTTGCTTTTTTCAGGGATGTCAGGCTCTGCGCTCGCTGACGCTGGAGGTTTAGGGCAACTTGAAATCAAGACTATGCGCAAAGCTGGTTACGATGATGACTATAATGGTGGCCTAACGGCGGCATCTTGTATTATAGGCCCGTTGGTTCCACCTAGTATGCCACTCGTCATGTATGGCATTGTATCTAATCAATCGATCTCGAAACTGTTCCTCGGCGGCTTTATACCAGGCTTAATAATGGCCATATGTTTAATGTTTATGGCCTATATACTAGCAAAAAAACGTGGGTATAAGCCTAGCCAAAAAGCATCGCGAACGGAACGTGTCTATCATTTTAAATCAGCATTTTTCGCACTGTTAACTCCTATTATTATTATTGGTGGAATTTTCTCTGGTTTATTTACGCCAACAGAGGCGGCAGTTATTGCAACTGTCTATTCGATGGGGTTAGGACTGTTTATATATAAGGAGCTTACAGTTAAGCAGATTTTCTTGGATTTCATTGGTGCAGTGAAAATATCTGGTGTTGTAGGGCTAATGATTATGGGGGTTGGATTTATTGGGCAAATAATATCTCGTGAGCAAATAGCGATGGATGTCGGTGTTTTCTTTAGTTCAATTTCTGATGAGCCGATTATTTCTTTGCTTCTAATACTATTGGCACTATTTGTTCTTGGTATTTTTATTGATTCATTACCGCTTTTGGTTTTAGTCGTTCCGATTTTTGTTCCTGTAGTTATTGCTCTAGGTTTTGATCCAATTTACTTTGGTATACTAACTATATTAACGTTAATGATAGGAATATTAACTCCACCAATGGGGACAGCCTTATTTATGGTTTCCAAAGTTGGTGATATACCAGTAGCAACCGTAGTTAAAGGTGTGATTCCGTTTATTCTTCCTCTGTTTGCAACGTTGGGGATCTTAATTATGTTCCCACAGCTTGTAATGTTTTTACCTGAAATGTTTGGTTAAGGAAATACCATGAAAAAAGTAAAAATCGCAATATCACTTATTATGTCAAGTCTAATGTCTCTGCCTACTTATGCTTTTTGGGGAAGTAGTAATTCAGATCTTGAAGAGTTGAAGTTCTCAATGGTTCAAGGTATTCAATCAAATGAGTATAAAGCTGCAAAAATAATGTCTGACTACGTCAATGATAATACAGATGGTAAGTTGACAATTCGCTTGTATAGCGATGCTCAATTAGGAGATGACCTAGAAACAATGGAACAGATGACAGCAGGGGCTCTTGATCTTGGTTACGTTAACTACGGTCGTTACAACGTATTTATGCCAGAGCTGACATTGTTACAATATCCATATGTGTTCAAAGATTTCGCTCATATTCAACGTTTCTCAGAAACAGCCTATTTCCAAGAGAAAAAACAGGAAATTCTTAATAAGTACAAATGGCGTCAACTTTCTCTAGCCTATGGAGGCGCTCGTAACACAACTACCACAGTGAAGGAAATAAATTCTGTGGAAGACTTCAAATCACTAAAGATTCGTACACCAAAAGCCAAAGGTAATATGGCTTATGTGAGCGAGCTAGGAGCCTCACCAACTCCGATGGCATTTTCAGAAGTCTATTTAGCTCTAAAGACTAACGCAGTTGATGGTCAAGAAAACCCATTATCTATTATCGACTCAGCGAAGTTTTATGAAGTGCAAAAGAATTTGACTCTGACTAAACACATTACTATTGGCATGAATATTGTGGTAAGTGACATTAGCTGGAATCGCATTCCGGAAGATTACAGAGACATCGTTAAGAAAGGTGCAGAGCTTGCGGCTCAATATGTGACAGATGCATACATTCGAGATGAGAAAAACTTAATTACTAAGTTTGAAAATGCTGGAATGAAAGTTAGCAAGCCAGATTTATCTGAATTTGCGGAAGCGTTTGTACCATTAAAAACATCGTATAAAGATAAAGGCGAAGAATACCAAAAAGTTGTAGACGCGGTAAATGAATCAAGTTAACTGACATTTTATATTCTATATGAATTGGTGAGGCATCACCAATTCATTATCTTTAATATTTTTGGAAATGGTAATGATGGATAATCTAGAAGAAAAAAGTGGTTTTAATGCTACTAACGCAGTTACTGAGTATTATAAGAATCTTTCTAAAAAAGACACTCGGCCTAATATTCTTATTTTGATGACCGACCAACAACGCTACGACACGATCAAAGCGCACGGTTATCCCCATATGTATACACCGAATTTAGATAAATTGGCAGCTATCAGTGAAAACTACACAAACGCTTACACTCCAAACCCGATTTGTTGCCCGGCGCGTCATAATTTCATTACAGGGGTAAGTTCTAAATATCATGGTATTGCAGACAATGATTTTGCAGCACGTCTATGCCCTGATATCCCTGTTTTTCCTCGTTTGCTCTCCCACTCGGGCTACCAGACAGCTGCTATTGGCAAAATGCATTTTCAACCAATGCGAGAGCACCATGGCTTTGAACGTTTGAAGTTAATGGAGGAAGTGCCCGAGTATCGTGAAGATGATGATTACGCGATGTTTTTGAAAGAAAACGGGTACGGGAATGTTCTCAATATCCATGGCGTACGCAACCTTTTATATATGTTACCCCAACGTAGTGTGTTGCCAAAGCACTTGCATGGCACTAAGTGGGTAGCTGATGAAGGTATTAGCTTTCTTGAAGAGAACTCAGGTAAACGTCCTTTCTTATTATATTTAAGCTGGATTGCACCACATCCGCCATTTAACGCAGTCGAAGATTACGCTGAAATGTATAAGGGCCAAGATATCCCTATGCCAGCTAAATCTGAAACATCATTGTCTGAGCTTTCTGAAGAAAATAAACTCTTAGGTGACTTGCCTACCGATGAATATATACGACGCATGCGCGAAGTTTACTACGGGATGATCTCTCATGTGGATGAACATGTTGGTAGAGTTATCGACAAATTAGATGAGATTGGACAGCTAGATAACACTATTATTTTCTTCACTACGGACCATGGTGAGATGCTTGGTGACCATGGCTTGTACCAGAAATGGCTGCCATATGATGCTGCGACACGAATTCCATTTATGGTTAAATATCCTAAGGGTATCGAGCCAGCTGTTTGTGAAAAAGATCATGTGGACCTTAATGACATCTTCCCGACAGTGCTTGATATTGCCGGTGTAGATTTTGAACCACCATACCCATTAATGGGCGAATCCTTAATCTCTGAAGATAAGAAGAAGAATCGTGAGATTCAGTACGTTTCTTACTCGCAATCGAATCGCCGTTGGTGTTCGTTAACGGACCAAAAGTATAAGTATAATTACTACTATGGTGGTGGGCGTGAGGAGCTGTTTGACTTACGTAATGATCCTCATGAGACGACGAACTTACTGGAAAAAAACAGACAGGAATTTGATACGGTCGCTGAGTTTTACCGAAAGGAACTAGTGAAGCAAGAAATTGAACACTGGGATGAAGACTATATTGATGATGATGGAACATTTAAAGTACTAAGTGAATACACACCTAATCCAAACCGTAATATCGCAAGACCTCAGTACCCAAAGCATCTTGTCCACAGTGATGAAATTTCAGAGCAGAATAACTTTGTTGATGAAGTTATTGAAGCAATGAAGGACGAATCTGTAGTCAAGGCTA
Organism: Vibrio aquaticus; assembly: GCF_003970385.1. Classification (GTDB taxonomy): domain Bacteria; phylum Pseudomonadota; class Gammaproteobacteria; order Enterobacterales; family Vibrionaceae; genus Vibrio; species Vibrio aquaticus. Next base: position 1,017,079 of record NZ_RXZH01000001.1, read on the forward strand.
AAGAGCTTGATTATAAGGCGTGGGCAAAGAACTTGGATATATCAGATGATGAGTTAAATAAAGTTCTAATGCTTGGTGAGTAGTGTTAAATAATTTAAAAGCCCAATAATTCTATTGGGCTTTTTATTGGGTGATATATGAGAAATGTATTATTAATCATATTGATTGTTCCATTTAGCTTTCTATTTATTTATTCGGTTGTTTGTTTTTGATTGTTAGGTTAAATATGATTTTAAATGAGTTTTCTTCCTTGCCATCAGGTTTTAAGAATGGCTTTTCTTCGATTATTAACGATGTTCTTTATATTGGTCTCGGCTCTTTGGGAGCCCGGTGCTACTCCCTAAATTTGTCTAGAGAAAACGCAACTTGGGAACGATGCATCGACTTTCCATATGGCAACATATCAAACCCAGTATCAGCCCAATGTGGTAATTCCTTGTGGTTGTTTGGCGGTGTAGTGGATGGTCAGATGAATGAGGTAGTTTACCAATATGATTCAAAGGAAGCGGTTTGGTTGTCCTACAATTCCCCTTGCCCGGCAGGTTTGCTAGGTAGTGTGGCACATGCTCAGTCTGATAACGAAGTCATATTTGTTGGAGGCTACAGTAAGCCAGTTTTCGACGACTTTAGCCGCCAAATCAGCTTACTAGATCCTGAAGAGAAAGCATTAGCACTACGCGGGTTTCTTTCTCAGCCTATCGAATACTATAACTGGAACCGAAAAATTTGGAAGTTCAATATTGAATATAAAGCTTGGACGGTTCTTGCAGATAATCCGTATCTTGCTACTTGTGGCTCTGCATCATTCGAAGTTGATGGAGAGTTATGGGTCTTAGACGGTGAGATAAAGCCTGGATTACGAGTCTCTCAAGTAAATGCATTTAATTTGGTTGGAGGCTGTAATACATCAAGAAGTTTTGAATCTATAGCTCGAAGTGATCGTGAACATGAAGGTCTTGCTGGAGCATTTTCTGGTGTGGTTAATGGCCATCCAGTGATTTGTGGCGGGGCTTACTTTATTGGGAGTCAAGAAAATTATAGGGCTGGGAAACTGTATACACATGAAGGTTTGTCAAAAACTTATTGTTGCAATACATGGGTTTGGACAGAAGAGCGTTGGCAACAATTAAAAAATCTCCCACTAGGGTTGGCTTATGGTTGCAGTGAAGTGTATCGAGATAAGATGCTGGTCATCGGTGGTGAGAAAAGTGATGGCTCAGCTTCAAATCAATGCTTTGAGATAGAACTCGAGTAAGTGATAACAAAAAATAGAGTCATGAGTAGTGGTAAGTAATTTTCACTACTCAATGAACAAACGTGAAACAATATATCTAAAGGACTGATAATGAAAATTCTTCTACATCCCCTTGTTATATCCCTTTTTTTTGCTGGACCAGTTTTAGCTGACTCTCCTCCAGAGTCTCTACAAGTTAATGATCCTAATTTGAGGCTTGACGCAATAGAGAGCCAAGAACTTTATGTGCCTGTTGAGAGTGGCCGTTATCGAACATCAAGTAATCTATCTGTGTTCAGTTCTGGTAACCCTGATCAATACCGTCTTCCGTCAATGGTTGCTATTGGAAATGACGAAGTACTTTTCTTTGCTGAAAGGCGACCGATTGGGGTTGGTGATTTTAGAAAACAAGATATTGTTATGAGAAAGTTGAATCGTGAAACAGGATACTTAGAAGCGGGTAGAGTTATATTGCATAATCAAGACTTTACTCATAAAAATTACTTATCTAGCCTTATGAACCCGACTACGATATTCGATGAGGCTACGAATACAGTCCACCTGTTTTTTAATTCAGTTTTTCATACTCTAACAAATGATATTAAAAAAGTTCAGGCATATCATGTAACTAGTAGCGATGGGGGGACAACATGGTCTGAACCAGCAATGATCTCAGAAGCTATGGGAGAATGTGAAACATCTTGGGTAGGTCCAGGGCGCGCTGTCATCGTTAACGGACAAGAGCTTACGTCAAGTAGTCGGATTATTGTTCCTATGCGAACTGGTCACCTTGAATCCGAAAAATCAAATTCTTGCTCAGAGGTGGATAAGGTTGCTAAGGGTGGTTTTTACTCGATCTTGACAGAAGATGGAGGCCAGTCATGGAGTCGCGCATACAACACAATTACCACTGGTAGCGATAAAGCCACGTTTGGAGAAGCGCAAATCATTTATCACAGAAATAATGATACTACCTATATGATTAGTCGCATTGCAGATGGCTCTGCTTATGGCTTTGATGGCTCCGGGCTAGCGTATAGCTTGGATGCTGGGAGTTCATGGAACATAGGCTTTTATCCGAATGCTCCTTATAAGGATAATGTGAAGGTTGGTCTTACTGGCCGTTTTGTAACACCGACTCAGTCAGGGTTATCTTCAGATGGTGAGAACCTTTATTACACGACATCGGTCAGTTGGGAAACGGCTGAAAACGATGAAAAGTTGCATCATCGGAAAGAAGCGTGGATACATAAATTTAATCCAAACGACATGTTGAGTGAAACTGACTCTCCAGTTGTGCAAGTTCAGCCTATTACCAAATCTGGCTTTGGTAATGTGTCAACGCAATACTTAGGTAATAACCGAATCGGTATTTTGTGGGAAGAGATTAAAACTTGGCAGGTAGACAAACGTATTTGGAGTATTTTCTATACAGAACTTGATACGCGAGACTTTCGACCGATACTAGATCCAGCATGGGTAGAAAATGGGTTTACCTATCACCCTACCAAAAATGGATCACATCATTTATTGAACCCAGAAATTAATGAAGGTGATAAGAGTGGTGACTGGAATCCTCAGTAAGCAAGAGTAATTGCTGACAGCATAGCAAGCAACGGAGCTCCACGAATCAAACCTCATGATGTCCACCCCTATGCATTGTGAGTTTTTTTTAGTGCTCAATCTTACAGTTGCTTAGCTCTGTACTTTATCAACGCGTCCATGTCTAAAAGCGAAATTTTACGAGTAGATTTATCCAGGATGTTCATCGATTTTAGTTGTTTGCATGTTCTCAAGACAGTCGTAATGTCAGTACCACTAAACTCACCTACCTCTCTGTATGTCCACGGATAGTCTGGATATAAGTTGAACAATACATCTAAAGCGTCCAATACTCTAATTCTTGAGTTAAACGTATTGAACTGCATAATTTTATGCTCAGCCTCTCCTAGCTCAGTACACACCTCTTGAGCTAAATGGTTGAGCAACTTAGGGCTAATGGTGCTCAGTTCTTCTATTGACCTTAACTTGATTCTCTTTAGCCGGCTTCCTAACATTGCCTTTGCAGATGAAGGATAATACCCATTTGCGAAAAGCGTTCTATAGCCAAAGTAAGACCCTGTACCGTATAACCTGAGTAGTCTTTCGTTGCCAACCTCGGACGTTTGATATAAACCAACTAACCCAGACTCCAAATAGTAAATATCATGTGACTTCTGGCCTGACTGATAGATGACCTGCTTTTTTACTACGTCGATTGGTTCAATGAGATCAATGGGGAGCTTTAGTTCAGAAATTTCCATATTAATGCCATTTTTCGACTTTAGTTTGAGTGACAGCACTTTTTGGATTTACGACCACTTCCGCATGAGCAAGGAGAATTGCGTCCGATTGATTTTGACGTGATGTCTCCTTCTGATCTTTGGTTTTTCTGTCGCATAAATGTCATAATTTCGGATGCTGGACGCTGTTGGTTTACTAAGAATGCCATTATTTTCATAGCAGATTCGGTATGCGTAAAGTAATGATGGTATCCAGAGCACAAGTAGTTGTGGTGGGGTAGGCCGTTCGGTGAGTGAGAAAATCTATGTTTTGGACATCCTCCAAAACAAGCGAACTTGTATCTACATTGTTTGCAATCGCTATTAAGGTTCGTTGATTTATCCTTCCCAAACTTAATGGCTCGAGCACTATTGTTCATAGAACTGATATCTTGGATGTGGATGTTTCCTAACTTGTACTCAGGGTATACATAGTGGTCGCATTGGTATAAATCGCCATTCGCTTCCAAAGCGAAAGAGTGGCCACATTCTTTGGCAAATAAGCAAACACCTGCCGGTTGTCCTAGCCATGAGGCAAGCGTAGAGTCAAAGGTTTGGACAAAAATGGTTCCAACATCTTGTTCAACCCATTGGTCAAAAATATCAGTGAGAAATTGCCCATATTCTTTTGGTTTAACTGACCAAGGTGCCATTACTTCATGATCTTGGTCTGGCCCTGCCAGCGTGATTCTATCGGATAGAGGTTGATTGTCTAACCTCTCCACGATAGGAATAAATTGTAGGTGTGTGGAGCCAAGTTCCTTCAAAAATTGATAAACTTGCTTTGGTTGTTTGACATTTTTATCATTGACCACGGTTAGCGTATTGAACTTAATACCATAGCTCTTTAGTAATTTAGCCGCTGCGACAACTTTTTCGTGTGTTGGCTTTTTGGAGCGAGTCACTCGATAATAGTCGTGCGCTTCTTTTGGCCCATCAATCGAGAGTCCAATGAGAAAGTTGTTTTGTTTGAAAAAATGACACCATTCCTCATCAATGAGAAGGCCATTAGTTTGAAAGCTGTGTGTTATGGTTTTTGCTTGTTTAAACTCTTCACACAGCTCTACAACGCGGCGATAAAAATCCAAACCTAATAGCGTTGGCTCTCCTCCTTGCCAAGCGAAGTCGACTTGATTTCCAGGTTGGGCATCAATTTGCTGCTTAATATACTGAACAAGTGTTTCGTCACTCATTTTCCAATGCGCGTTTCGTTCAGGATACAGCTTGTCCTTCTCGAGATAGAAACAATATTCACAGTCGATATTACAAATTGAACCAGATGGTTTAGCCATAACGTGGCAACCATATTGACTTTGCATGCCATTCCTCACAACATCAAATTTCCATATTATGAAGATATATTTCATCAGGATGATAATCAATGAAAACATTTATTGCCGCTGCCATAAGTTGATCTACATAGCATTCGATAAGATAAGGCTCCGATAAAATAGGGGTCTTCTGATGGATGTAATCCAGTTTTTACTAAGCCTTATACAGACAGAGCTTTTCGAAATAAAATTTGTGTTAGGTGCTTTCTTTGGTCTTTGTCTTGGTTTAACTGGGGTAGGTGGTGGGGTTTTGCTTATTCCAATGTTACAAATTGTTTGCGACATGAACCCTGTGTTAGCCGTGGGTACGGCGAGTCTTATATCTTCATTGGTTAAGGTTACTGCATCGATGAGTCACATTCGTGCTAAGAACGTGTCTTGGCCTTCGGCTTGTTATTTGTTTGTAGGAGCATTACCTGTATCTATAGGTGTTACTCAAGCTGTCGTTTATTTTAATGAGGATCCACTTTACAGTTCTTATATGAATCAAGTTATAAATACGTTAATTATTATAGTAATGATTGGGTCCCTTATCGCTGTGCTTTGTAAGTATCTTCAGCAGAGAAGGGGAACTGCAGCAGCCCGTATTTTGGTAGACCGTCAACCCTATAGCAACAAGAAAGTGGCGGTTTTATCAGGTGTTTTTTGTGGTTCTATTCTTGGTTCTACAGGAGTTGGAGGCGGGGTATTACTACTTCCAGTATTAAATAGTGTGTTAAAAGTCGATATAAAGAAAGCTATTGGAACATCAGTTGTTTTGGCTTTTTTCCTTTCGATGGTGACTGCACTTGGTTATCTATCGGGAGGGCAAGCAGATGTCCACACCGCGGCTCTGTTTACTTTAGGGTCATTTCTGGGCATTCCCATTGCTAGCTGGCTTCTTAAGTCATGTTCATCAAATACCATTTACATATTTACACTTAATCTCATCGTTATCAGCTTGCTTTTAACACTGTTCGAATGATTGAGGATAAACAACGTTCCGTAAAACTATACTCTATACGTCTAGAATTCTAATCGTTACTTCGATGACTTATACGCTTAGTGATTAGAATGTTGGTAGCGCTTTTATAACTAAAAAGGGAAGCACTGACAGCACTTCCCTCCATTGATTAAGCTTGAAACGTATTCAACACCACTTGGTTTCTGCCTAAGCCTTTGGCTTGATAGAGCGCTTTGTCTGCTCGGCCAATTGCGATGTTTTGGCTGATGGTGTTTGACGTAATACCGATGCTGACAGTGTATTGAACCGGCATGTCATCGACGACGATTTTTGATTTCTCGACGAGGTGACGGAACATCTCACATTGCTCATAGGCATCGTTTTCGTCATTGGCTCTAAAGAGAATACAGAATTCTTCACCTCCGAAGCGAGCAAGGCTTAATGAGTTAGGTTTTGGGAAACACTTTTTCATTAAATCAGCAACGTGAGTGATGACTTGGTCACCGACTAAATGGCCTTGGTTGTCATTGATGCGCTTAAAGTGGTCGATATCTAAAATAGCAAGATAAGTGCCTTCTTTGTCAATATTAGCGTCGATCTTGTCGCGTAATGTCAGCTTGTTATCCAAATGTGTCATTACATCTTTACTACGCAGCTTCTTGTGCAGCATCAGGTTGGTCAGTGCTACCTCAGAATAATCACGGATCATACGTAAGATACTGCGATACGTTGGGAACGTCGCTTTCATATAGATAACCGCGATCAAACTCTCTTTATCAAACAGAGGAATCGTATAGTGGCGAGAGTTGATTTGCAGTTTCTTCGCCAATGGGTCTGCGTAACGTTTACCGGTATAGCTTAATGAGCTTGGCGAGAAGTGCTTTGCCAAATCTTTATCTTTCAACACGATATTGCTGTTGCCGTGATAATCAATCGTCGTGAAATGACCATAATCAGCGTCGTAGAAACAGAGCTGAACGCCGTTGTGATGACAAAATCGGTCCAATATATCTCGTAGCTTATGTTTGAAGTCGGCAAGATCTTCTCTGCTATTGAGGTCGGCCAAGTTTTGGTTAAGTTGGTAGGTCAGGTAGTTAATGGCTACAGCAAGGAAAAGCAAAGAACCGATCACGATAGCTGTAAGCGAAAATTGGTAAGAAGTCGACAAAATATCCGAACGATCGGTGCCGGAGATAAAAACCCAATTGATCGGGTTATCGCCATCGAAAACAGACATCTTAAACTGACTTTTGTAGTAATACTCGTACTTTCCGAAACGAAGCCCAGTCTCAATTAGCTCACTAATCCCCGCATGATAGCTGACGGATGGAGAACCAATGCGAGAAGGGTCAGGGTGGAAAACCAAACGGCCAGTTGTGCCATCAACGACAAACACATAACCATGATCGAGGGTCTTCAGCCCGCGTAGGCTTTGAGTGGCATATTTAAGGTTAAACTCAATCCAGATCTCATTGCCACTTTCCTGAATGTACTTGACCGCGAAAACCCACACATCCGGTATTTTTTCATAAACGGAAGAGACAGCAAGCTTTGAGGTGATGCTGTTTAGTGGGTGCCAACTCATCTCTGAGTGTTGTTCAGAATCGGTTGGATTGAGCAGGACAGAACGATATTGGTGGGTTTCGTTATTGACGTAAATGATGTCGCTGTAAATGGGAGTCAGTTGAAGAATGTTCTTGGCGCTGTTGTCAAAGTCAGAAATGGAAGCACTGTCATCGAGTAGATAGAGCTGACTGGCGGCGGCGCCAACTTGAGAAAAAATAAGCTCAGATGCGGTTTTGAGGTTGGAGAAGGATTGTTGATAGGCGCTTTGTTCGGATTTATTAAGCTGCTGGTAGGCCGCGTATATCATCCCGAGAACTAGCAGTATAATGTACGGTCTGAGTGTGCGTATGAGTAACTTGGGTAAAGCCATGGGTGCCAACTGATTATATAGGTATAGTAATTATGTGGCGTATAGTAAACAGATTTTGCAAGCACATCAATGCATATTAATCTAGCGAATGAGTTTTTTTTATTCAAAAATTGAGCGATATATCACCATATCGCTCACTTTTGTGAAGTTAGGCAGTGCGATGGAAAATCGCGATAGAGGAAGGGGCGACAAGGACCTGCTTGTGATCGATGGTCTGGTGCAATTCGTGCGAGTCGGTATTACAAATCATCAACCACTCGCGATCACTCGTTTCAGGTAACGTGAAGCGAGCAGGGGCATTGGTTTGGTTGATGCAGTAAAAGAGTTCATCTCCCTCTTTGCCGATACCAAGGTGTAATGCAACAGAGCTCAAGCGGTTCCAATCATCATGCTCCATAAAGCTGCCATCAATTCGGCGCCAGAAGATTCGGTTAGTGTTTCTTTTTTCTCCGCTAAAAGCTTGTATGAAAGGCACCATGTACGTTTGGCGAGCCTCTACCATGTCGGCAAGCCACTGCTTAAATGACGCTTTTCTTTCATTGCTTTGCCAGTCAAGCCAACTGAGTTCATTGTCTTGGCAGTAGGCATTGTTGTTACCTGCTTGAGAATGAGACAACAGGTCAGCCGTCAAAATATGCGGAATACCAAAAGCAAACAGCAAGCTCGCCATAAAGTTACGTTTTTGCTTCTCGCGTTTCTCTATGATTACAGGATTTTCGGTTTCGCCCTCAATCCCATAATTATCAGAGCGGTTGTCACCGTGGCCATCGCGGTTTTGTTCGCCATTGGCTTCGTTGTGCTTGTGCTTGTAAGAGACTAAATCTTGCAGGCAGAACCCATCGTGATAGGTGATGTAGTTAACGGTCAGTTTGTAGGGCCAGTTCGCCGCGCTATACAGATCGCGAGACCCCATAATGCGAGTGGCGAACTCTTTTAAGAACCCTTGGTCACCGCGCCAGAAGCTTCGAGTGATGTCTCGCAGGCGGTCATTACATTCGTTCCATCCGAACGGGAAATTACCCACTTGGTAGCCGTTTGGTCCAATATCCCAAGGTTCAGCAATCAGCTTGGCTTCGCGTAAAATAGGGTCTTGAGCCACGGACTTAAAGAAGGCGGCTTCAGGGCTGAAGTGCTCCCCGTGTCTGCCTAGTGTCGCGGCAAGATCAAAGCGGAACCCATCAACTTGATACTCTTGGACCCAATAACGTAAGGTGTCCATCACCAAGTTGAGTGAGGGTTGATAAGAGAGATCAACGGTATTGCCACAACCGGTAAAGTTCGCGTAGTGCTCATCGTGACGAATGTAGTAATGAGGGTCTAATGCTTTTAGGTTGAAGACCGGGCCATCTGCACCGCCCTCGGCCGTATGGTTATAAACCACGTCAAGAATGACTTCGATGCCATTGCGGTGTAGCTCTCGAATCGCTGTCTTGAGTTCGGTGACGGCATCATGAGAGGCATAGCGAGGATCCGGGACCATAAACAGATACGGGTTGTAACCCCAATAGTTCACCTTATCCATATTGAGCAGATGAGGCTCATGCATACACGCAGCAACAGGAAGTAGCTGCAATGTGTTGATGTTTTGCTGCTTATAAAATTCAAGCATCGCAGGGCTAACTAACCCTAGGTAGCAGCCTTGGTCTTGCTTTGGAACATCAGGATTAAGCTTAGACACACCTTTGACGTGAGTCTCAAACAAGACCATCTCTTCACGCGGTCGGTTTGGCTTTGCTACCCCTTGCCAGTCGAACTCGTCATCAACTACAACGCACTTGGCTAGACCAAAGCTAGCTTCCGAGTCAAAAGGAGGATGGTAATGCAATGCGTTATCGAGAGCCTTCGCATAAGGATCAGAAATATAGTGTTCTTTACCTGCTTTATTGACGATGTACCCGTATTTTTGCCCTGTTTTGATATTGGGTAAAAAGATGTGTCGAATACCAGCATATTCATTTAACAAAGGGTAGGTTTTAAACTCTCCATTTTCATCAAATAAAGCGAGCTGAATATTCTTGGCTTGTGGTGCAAAGATAGAAAAATTACACCCTTCACGATTTGGTGTCGCCCCGAGGGGGTACGGACGAGAGCACTGCATTGTCATAGCTTACTGATGTTGTTTATTGCTGAGTATTAGTTAATAGATTCGCGTGCACTAGGTCAAGAGGCATATTAAAAAAGTAACAATGTAATTTTATTTCATTATTTCCGTCAAATTCCAAGAAATAGTGAGCTACTTAACATTATGTTGGGATTATTTTTTCACTGACCCTAAAACTCAACCCTAATAATGTGAGTTGTCCTTGAAAAATATCATTCGGTTAATTTTCTACTCCTCTCTCATCCCCCTAAGTAATTTCTCATTCGGATGAGTTCAGCTTTCTCCTCCCCAGTTACTCTTTTCGCAGTTGAAACGAAAGGGGAATGGGTGTTTTGCCTTACTCCTTCCTTACTTCTCTTGCTCGGCTCTGTTGCTGCCTTTACAGGGTGAAGAGAAAGAGAACAAAAAAATAATAATCCCTAAATGGAGTTAATAATGAAAAAAGTAAGTGTAATTGCTGCTGCAGTGACAGCGACTTTAGCGGCTGGTTCAGCATTCGCAGTCGATGTGGACTTCCATGGTTATGCGCGTGGCGGTGTTGGCCTAAGTGGTGAAGGTTCTCATGTTACTTATGAGAAGAACAAAGTAGGTCGTTTAGGAAACGAAGACGACCTATACGCAGAGCTAGGTCTAAATGCTGAGCTATACAACCAAGGTGATGTGTCGTTCAAACTTGAAAGCCTAGTTGCTTACGGTCAAGCGGGTAACAATAACTGGGAAGGCAACGCAAATGCACTTCGTGTAATGAACGTTCAAGCAAAAGGTTTGTTTGAATCGGATAAGGAAGCGGTACTTTGGGCTGGTCAACGTTACTACCAGCGTAAAGACATCCACATTACAGACTTTTACTTTCTAGATACATCAGGCGGTGCTGGTGGTGGTATCGAGAATATCTCTCTTGGTGGCGGCAAGCTTTCTGTTGCGGTGATGCATGACGATGGCACTCAGACCGTAGACGATGGCACAGCGTTTGTCTTTGATAAAGACTTACCTGGCTGTGATGGTAAGCCAAGCTCAGATGCGTGTTATAAGTCAGAAGCACAGACCAAAGACGAGATGGTTTCAGGTTACACCTTAGACCTACGTTACGCGGGTATCGATCTTTGGGAAAATGCGAATCTAGAACTGGCTGTGGCTTACGATTTTGCCTCTGACGCTAAGGACCAAACTGTTCAAGCTGATGATGGTGTTCTTTTAACAGCGGTTCTAGGCCAGGGTCTATCAAATGGTTTTAACCAGACGGTACTTCAGTACGGTACGGCTTCTTACGGTAAACAGATGGCGACCTACGGTGGCGGTGGTTGGTACGATCGCAGTGGCGGCAACAATGACGCTGACGGCTTCCGAATCATCAACTGGGGTGTGACTGGAATGGGTGATGCTTGGGAACTGGGTCACGTAGTCATGTACGCGCAAGCTTCAGATACGGATGACGGTGACATTACAGCATACAACGCAGTGGTACGTCCTATGTACAAATGGGATGAGCACATGAAAACAGTGTTCGAACTAGGCTACTTTGCGGATGAAACTAAGAAGAGCGGCACAACAACAGATGCTGCTGGCTCTAAAGTGACCGTTGCACAGGCGTGGTCTGCGGGTTCTAGCTTCTGGGCTCGTCCAGAAATCCGAGTATACGGTTCTTACTTTATGGATCACGAAGGCGAAAGCTTCAATGGCAAAACGGACGACTCTGAGTTCAGTGTTGGTATCCAAATGGAAGCGTGGTGGTAATCCCCTCGTTTAAATGACCTAAGTCCAGTATAAGCCGACCATCAACGTCGGCTTTTCCCGTTTTCAATGCAGAGGTTTATATGAAGCATTTAGTATTAGGCTGTGCCATTACGATGGCGTTGTTTGGATGTACAACAACGGAAACCGTGGTGTTTGACGCCCCGACCAATCAACAAGTTGCCAGTTCATACGCTCAAGTCGATTGGGTAGAGATAGAACCGAGTAAACGCGTGAACTTCTCAATTGATCAAAGCAATCAACAATACCAATTGACAAGCGGATTAGGCCCAATTGCAGCGTTTAGTATTAATACTCAAGGCAAAGAGGTGGAACTGGAAATCATCAGCCATTTCAAGAAAAGCGTCTTTTATCCTAATGCAGTCCTGCTTAATGACGACAACCAAATTTTAAAAACGTTTACCGATAGTGACTTTGAGTATAAACACGCCTATGGCTTAGATGGTGACAGGCTTACCGCTGAAATCACCATTCAACCTGTCGGCAAGCAGAAAGTGAAACTATTGGTTTATACAACAGATGCGCTGCTCAAAGGCGAGTCTGAAGTGCTTCACCCAGTAAAACTTGATGCGATTGCAAGAGGTAACTACCCGCCGGATGTTCCAAACCCTGTTATCCCTCATGCGCAATACGGTGAGCTCAGCTTGATTGTTAAAGCTGACAGTGCCGTTGTGGTTGAAGAGCCCGCTATAGTGTCGAGTACCGATATGGCTCAGCAAAAATTAGACGCAGATTTAGCAAAACTGTCTGATGAAAATGCTGAGGTAATGACCGTTCAAGTTGGGGCGAAAGGGGAGTCGGAATCTTTATCAGCGCAACAACAACAGTTTTATCTGACCAGTATCGAACATGCAGTTAATGTTGGCATGTTAGATAAAGCACTGGCACTGCTTGAAGAAGCAAAAATGCTCGAAGTAGACGGTGCGCAGCAGGCGTTTATAAAAGCGGTCAATGCTCGAACTCATTAAAACAATACTCATAAAAAGATGGAAGATAGTGAGCTAATTGTTCTTTGTTTTCGACTAAGTTCAATTTAATTTATTAAAATGTGATCTAGGTCGTTATTGTTTGTGCCCGATATTCACGTGCTAGAAATAATAGTGAATTCATTAGGTTAAAAACTATTGATAAAAGCCATGTTCTGACTAAGTGTATATTATCTGCTTATTAAGCAAGTGGTTGCACTTAACTTTTTCATTTTCCGTACTACGGTTTATTTGTTCGTGCAGTTTTTAGTTCAATAGAACTAATTCGGACATGGGTACAACCAAATACGGACATTACAAAATGAAAATTAAATTATTAGCCGCAACCATCGCGGCAACAGCATGTGGTACAAACGCCTTCGCAGCAGAAATCTATAACAGCGAAGGTTCAACAATTTCCCTTGGTGGCTACGTTGATGTCGGACTCGGTGAGTACGGCTCAAGCGACGAAGTTGAAGTTCACCAAGTCTCGCCTCGGATCAACATTGGTGGCACACAGGATGTCGGCAATGGCATTACTGTCGACGCCAAAGGTGAGTGGGCGATTGATTATCTCGATGGTGGTGATACCTCATTTACCACTCGTTTAGGTTACATCGGCATGACCCATGAGCAAGCGGGCCGATTGGCACTCGGTACTCAATGGGCACCATACTATGACATTGCGGGTGTGGCCGATATGCCGATCGCCTTTGCCAATGACTTCTTGTATGACAACCACGGAAATCTAGCGACAGGCCGTGGCGACAAAATGGTCACATATCGTAAAGGCCTTACTCTGGGTGAAGGGATGTCGTTGGACTTCGGCTTAGGCTGGCAAGGTAAACATACTGAAGTTGGGGACAACGCTGGGATCTATGACTCTAGAGGTCAAATCGCCGTTTCATTCTCCGTGATGGGCGGTGCGATAGGCTATGTCTACAATGGCGGTGACGTGGACAATGTCGATGCCGAGTCTCACGCTGTATCACTTAAGTACGGCAGTTATGGTGATGGCATTTATGCGGCATTGGTGTATGCCAATAATGACAACTTCTATGATGGCTTGTACGAGTCAGAACATTATGAAGCACTCTTTGCTTACGCATTGGGTAATGGGCTCAACTTGAGTGTGAACTACGAAGCGGCTGAAGGTAAAGCTACGTCTTCATCGAGTGAACAAACCCAATTTAGCCAAAGTGCGATTCAAGCCGAATACAGTGTGACACCAAAACTTGTCACGTTCGCGGGTTACCAGTTTGACTTAGGGGATGATGACCCTGCCACTAAAGATGATGACAAGTGGACCATCGGTGTCCGTTACTTCTTATAAACAGAATCTACTGCCTTAACACACTTTTCGTGTTGACGCCTATTCACTATTGAATAGGCGTTTTTCTATTTAAGGGATTATTAATAGCAGAGATAAGTGCTTTCAATAATATGGGTTCAGGGTCTAACTTTCCGAGGGAAATGATTAACTTGTTGGCACGTTCGATTAAAATATCGGCTCTTAAAAAATGACAGGGATGAAGCAATGAGCAAAGTGAAGCTTGGTGATAGGTTGGTGCAGCCAACAAAAATAGTCTGTGTTGGTAGAAACTATCTAGAGCATATCCAAGAGCTCAACAATGCCATTCCTGATCAAATGGTGGTGTTCTCTAAACCTACCACTTCTATTTCTGAAAAACTTCATTCCTTTCACCAAGAGCGTTTGCATTATGAAGGTGAAATCTGTTTTTTAATCGAGAACGGTGAACTGGCTGCCGTTGGTTTGGGCTTAGACTTAACCAAACGTGATCTTCAATCGAACTTGAAAGCAAAGGGCTTACCTTGGGAACGTGCCAAAGCATTTGATGGCTCGGCCGTTTTCAGTCGCTTCATTCCTCTTGATGGAATATCCATTGACGATTTAGAAATTGAGCTCTTCATTAATTGTGTACGCGTCCAAAAAGGCTCGGTACGCCAAATGATGTATCCACCTCAAGTGATCTTAGAAGAGCTAAATAGCTACACCACTTTATGCGATGGCGACATCATCATGACGGGAACGCCGCAAGGGGTTGGTGAAGTCCACCCTTCCGATCTTTTCTTAGCCCGCTTAAAACAATGTGACGATACCTTAATCGAAATAGAGTGGGTGGCAGAGTAAGTCTTTACTTTCCCTTAAGGGTAAGCCCTATGCTAATGTTTTGAACATAGCATAGAGGTTGAGATGGGATGTTGTAATAAAGCGCCAAAAGGCGGTAGTACCAACTTAGGACTGCTTGTGAAATGGATTGCGGTTATGACGGCGGCGCTACTCTTACTCGCCGCACTGTTTGGTTAAATCAACTTCAACGTTAAGAAAATCAGCATACTGACAATGGTCGTTAGTAGGACATTTTTCGTCTTCCAAGCGATAACCGCGGCGATAACCGCTCCAATCAGATAAGGATTCGTTGGCGCTATCCAAAGCTCTTTCTCGGGCATGAATACAATCGGTGCCCAAATTGCGGTAAGCACAGCAGGGCTTGAATAGGAAAGTAATCGCTGCGCAGCCGGATTAAGCCTTAAAGGAAGACTCGGTTCAAGAAACAGATAGCGGCTAAGAAAGACAAGGACTGTCATCGCTAAAATAGATAACATGATCATTGTTGGCCTCCCGTTACAGATTCAGTCAGGTAGCCAGACAACATGCCTGCGACACTGGCAATCATTAATCCTGATTCAATTCCTTGTGCATAACACAGTACTGATACCACCATCGATACCACAACGGCGACCAAAACCGGTGACGATTTGATATTGGGAATGACAATTGCGATGAACGTTGCGGCAACAGCGAACTCCAAACCTAGCTCATTCAATGCCGGTATATAACTGCCTGCGACAATGCCAGCCAATGTGGCTAAGTTCCAACAGAGGTAAAAGCTCAGCCCTGCTCCTAATGCATACCACCGATTGAACTGCTTCTCAGATTGTTGCCCGCAAATCGCAAACAGCTCATCGGTGAGTAAAAAACCAAGGGTAAGCCGCCACTTTAAGGGCAGAGGTGCGATTTTATCCCGCATTGATACGCTATATAACAGGTGTCGTGACGTAATGAAAAAAACAGCGAGTAACATCGTGGCTAATGTTGCACCGGCTTTGAACATTCCGGTGGCGACTAATTGCGCTGAACCAGCAAACAAAATGGCGGAGAGTGCTTGGCTTTCGACGACGGTTAGCCCGGATTCTATGGCAAACGAACCGGCCAATAAGCCCCAAGGGATCACGGCAACGCTCAGCGGTATCATCGCTACGGTTCCTTGCCAAAATAGGTGAGTGCGGCTTTGCTCGCCATCGTGGTGTATCGTCATGGTGTCCATCATTTGTCTCTTTGGTTGACTGCTATCACTTTATTAAGTCATGTCAGCCAGCCTATTAGCTTGTATATTCTTGCGCTTATTTACCGAGAAATTGCCTTGGGGTTACCCCCATAGTGCGCTTGAAGTGGCGGTGAAAATGGCTTTGGTCATGGAACCCTGTCTCTTGAGCAACGTCAGAAATCTTCATACCTTTCCTGAGTAGTTGCTTAGCGACTCGAAGTCTTGCTTGAATCTGGTAGGCATGGGGAGGAAGACCGAACGTTTTTTGAAAGCTTCTCGTCAGGTAGTAAGGACTAAGGCCAGCAAGCTTCGATAGATCCTCAAGGCTGACTTCTGCCTGTGGGAAATCATCCAAAAACTCTTTGACCAATAGCAACTGCCTCTGGCCTTTGGTTTTCGGTTCCCAATCGAACTTCGTCTTGCTATGGCGAGCGACCAATTTAACAAGAGTGCCGTAGATGAGGGTTTCGCGAAGCAGCTTATTGTCGGATTGAGCAAGGGTATCGAACACCAATCTAAGTTGCTGAGCGAGCTCAGGATCGTAGACCACAGGTTCTGGAAAGTAGGGGATCGAAAAGCGAGAAGTTAACCCCTCTGATAAACGCTCAAACTGCTCAGGAACTGGGTACATCGCTTTGTATGCCCAGCCCCCTTCGGTCGCGGTTTGGCCGTTATGAACTTCGTCGGCATTGACTAGGATAATGCTATCTTGCGGAGCAATATGGTTACCACCAGTTCGATAGAAGCGTTGTGCTCCCTTTTCGATTACCCCAATTGTATAGCCTTCGTGACTGTGACGAGAAAAGTTCTGATTGGTGTATTTGGCATCGAGCAGCTCTAGTCCACCCAGCTCACTGGCCAGCTGAAAATACGCCGATTCTTTGTCACGGGTTGCCATGTGCGTTCCTTGCTCCATGAAGTGGATTAGCCAGTCTAGCTTATCGCTCCAAAGATTTTTTGTACAAAATTGCGCTTTTTATTTACGATATTTAGGATTATGCGACCTGTCTACTATGCTGATGTTTTAACTATTTGTTTGGTTAATATCGTGGATTTTGTTTCTTTGTTGGATTAAAATTCTGCGCCTTCCTGTTCTTATAAAATTTACATCATGATTGATATTTCTGTGCTGCCGGTTTATTTAACCGCTGTAGTTGCACTGCTATTGCTGCCAGGTCCTGACATGCTACTTATTGCGAGTTCGAGCATGAGCTATGGGCGTAAAGTCGGTATTTTTGCCAGTTTAGGTAATGCCACGTCTGGGATTATCTTAACCTTGTTGGCTGCGCTAGGTGTGTCAGCGCTAATTGCCATGAGCCCAATTGCTTTAAAAGCACTGCATTTACTTGGCGGTGCTTACCTACTAAAAATGGGTTGGGATTGTTTACGAGCAAGTGCAGCAGATGCACCAGAGCTGGGTGGCGAGCGTAAAATGGCAACCACTTTTTACCAGCGTGCATTAGTTAGTAACCTACTTAACCCTAAAGCCCTGGTATTTTTCGTGATGTTTTTGCCTCAGTTTGTTTCAAGCAGCATTACGGCAACATCGGGCGAGCAGATGCTTGCTCTGGGTTTGTTACTCAATGTGTTGGGCCTACTGTTTAACCTAGTGCTTGTGGCCTTGGTTGGCACATTAGGT
The DNA here is from genome assembly GCF_003970385.1 of Vibrio aquaticus. GTDB lineage: Bacteria > Pseudomonadota > Gammaproteobacteria > Enterobacterales > Vibrionaceae > Vibrio > Vibrio aquaticus. Next base: position 1,034,651 of record NZ_RXZH01000001.1, read on the forward strand.
AAGCCTCTGTTAGAGAATGCAAAATTTAGAACCTACCAACATAAGTTCATGGGGCTAATATTTGTTCTGTTAGCGATTTGGATGTTAAGCTCTTTTGCGAGCTAGTCGAACGAATTGAAGCCAGCTAAATGCTGGCTTTTTTGTATTTGTAGCAAAGGGAAGTGAAGATGAATGTACAGTTTGTTTTAAATCCACCAAAGAATATTAAAGATGTTATTTATCAGGGATTAAAGTCTTTCAACTTGAAGAATCTTCCTGATGAAGAGTGCCACTCATTGGCCTGTTATGCTGAAGATGAGAACGGTGACTTTGTCGGTGGTCTAACGGGTGAGTTGTTTACGACCAGTTTGTTTGTTGAGTTTTTATGGTTAGATGAAAGCAAGCGAAAGTCGGGCACAGGATCGCTGCTGATGTCGAAGCTTGAACAAGAAGCTTTAAAACGAGGCGTTACTGCTCTTTATCTGGACACCTACACATTTCAGGCTGAAGGCTTTTACTTGAAGTTAGGGTTCAAAGAAGTGGGTCGTTATACCGACTTTCCAAGCAAAGGTATCGATAAAATCTTCTTACAAAAGAGTCTAGTGTAAGGAAAATCTTGCATTACACTAACAAACACTTGTTATTGTTTGTCATACTTCGAGCTTCTTTTTTACAGGAACCTGACTATCTTGCGTAGACATTTGACGTTAGCTCAATCGGCAAAAATTACCTTAATCCTTATTGGATGGGTGATGGCTGTTTGTCTTGCGCAAAATTCGGGTTTCCATTCTGTTTGTCAGTTCCAATACGCTTCGGTTGATGAGAGTGTTCAGGTTTCGCAACCGGCTTCCGACATTTCCGAAAAGTGCGATTTGACAGAGAAGCTTCTCAGCAGCGCGAAAGTGAACTTAGAGAACATCGTTATTTTTACGTTTGTTCTTGCGTTGGTGATTGTCGCTTGGCTGCTTGTTACTGCAAGTGTCACCCCTACCTTTACCGAACCGATACCCTCCAAATATCGGCGCCACTTAACGTTTTGTGTGTTCAGAGAATAAACGACCGCTTCTAACGCTTTGTTAGCGCTTTGTCGCACCTAATATTTTCTTTACTCTTCCGATATGATCCGGGAGAGATGACATTGGACACACGAATGAACAATCAATGTGCTTTTTTATGGCGTACGTTTGCAAGCTTTTTGCTGCTTAGCGGTGCGTTATTGTTTTCGCTAGTAGCGAATGCTCAAACTGATACTGGGTGGTTAACCAACCCAAATCACCCACCGGTCAAAACCCGTTTTGTCTTAACGGGGCAAATCAACCCTATGGATAACACCGTAGAAGGTTATTTGGATGTCGCTTTATCTGGTGACTGGAAAACTTATTGGCGTACGCCTGGAGAAGGCGGTATTGCACCGTCAATAAACTGGGGAGAATCCAGTAACCTTGAGAAGGTGGATTGGCATTGGCCGCACCCAGAACATTACAGTCTGCTAGGCATTAAAACGCTTGGATACAAAGGCGATGTAGTGATCCCGATGACACTGCATGTGAAAGACTTCACCCAACCTGTGGTCGTGGATGCGAAGCTAACGCTTTCTTCTTGTACCACGATATGTGTGCTGACTGACTACCCGATTTCATTGTCATTTACCCCCAATGAGCTGACGGTTTCAGAGCAAGCGATGTATATCCACGCTCAGGCGATCAGTGCGGTGCCTAAGCCTTCCCCGCTGATTACGAAACAAGAAGCGACATGGGATAAAGCATCCAATCGACTTGAAGTCGTGCTGACTAAAACACAAGGTTGGACTCAGCCCGATATCATCATTGATAGCAGCAACGAATCGATCAATGACTACAACTACACACTCAATTCACTGAATATTGAGGGTGAAACAGTCACTGCCGTCTTTGATATCTCGACTTGGTTAGGAGACATCGATTTAAGTGGTCAAACTCTCAACATAACCATCCAAGATAATGACTTTTTAGCAGAGCAATCGGCGGCGGTTTCACAAGGGGCGATTACGAAAAAAATGCCCGATGTTGGCCTAACTGAAATGATCGGTTTTGCGCTACTTGGTGGTTTGATTCTTAACATCATGCCGTGTGTGTTGCCAGTGCTCGGCATGAAGCTGAGCAGCGTGATCAGCGCACAAGGGCTGAGTCGTAGAAAGATTCGCCTTCAATTTCTTGCTTCATCTGCAGGTATTTTGACTTCGTTCTGGCTACTGGCCGCGTTCTTATTGATATTGAAGCTTAGCGGCAGTGCCATTGGGTGGGGCATACAATTCCAAAGCCCTTGGTTTATTGGCTTGATGGTAGCGGTAACGGCCATCTTTGGTGCCAACATGCTGGGGCTGTTCGAGATTCGACTGACTTCTAACACCAACACGTGGCTCGCATCCAAAGGTGATCACTCTTATGGCGGTCACTACTTACAGGGTATGTTTGCGACGCTATTAGCAACGCCTTGTTCTGCTCCATTTTTGGGGACAGCCGTTGCCTTTGCATTGGCCACAAGCAGCCTAGAAATGTTCGTTATTTTCACCGCACTTGCTTTAGGTATGGCACTGCCATGGATCATTATAGCGCTGTTTCCTGCTTTGGCGTCCTACCTGCCAAAACCGGGCGCTTGGATGAACAAAGTGAAGCTTCTCTTCGGTGTAATGATGACGTTGACCAGCGTGTGGTTGTTATCACTGCTGGCGAATCACCTGCCTATCTTTTGGGTTGGACTGATCGCAATAACTTTCGCTTTGATGGTGCTTGCTCGTATCAAAAAGGTTTATGGCGATAAAGCGCTGCTCGTCAGTGGCGGTCTTACGTTGTTCTCGGTGGCTGGGGGGTTGCTGATAGCGAGCTTAACCAGTCATCACTGGGCGACACCAATCAAGGACGATATCAATTGGCAGCCTCTTTCGAACGAAGCGATCATGGGCTCTGTAGCGCAAGGTAAGACCGTGTTTGTGAACGTGACGGCTGACTGGTGTGTCACTTGTAAAGCCAACAAGATCGGTGTGTTGTTGCAAGATCCTGTTTATTCCGCGCTGAAAAGTAACAAGATCGTCGCCATTGAAGGGGACTGGACACACCCTGATGGCGCAGTGACGGATTACTTGAGAGCCAATGGACGTTTTGGGGTGCCATTTAACATTGTGTATGGGCCCAACGCTCCGCAGGGTATCCCACTGCCGGTTATTCTGACTTCTGACTATGTGATGGACGCAATTCGAGTCGCCAGTGGCGAGGGGCGCTAATGAAACGAAAGGTTTATCGTTGGATAAAAGAAATCAGTGGTTATCTATTGCTGGCGATAGTGTTGACGAGCGCAGTGGATTGGTATCGAAGCCAAGATGTGCCTCTAGAATCAGCCCCAGCATTAGTCTCACAAGGGCCAACTGGCGAGAAAATTGACGTGATTGCTATGAGCTACGATACACCGGTTGTGGTCTACTTTTGGGCCACTTGGTGCGCGGCATGTAAGTTCGTGACGCCAACGGTTGATTGGGTGCGTCAATACTACCCAGTGGTTGCGGTATCAGGGGCCTCAGGTTCCAGTGAAAGAGTTAAAGCGTTTATGCAAGCACACGACTACCAATTCACCAATATCAATGATGAGCATTCCCAGCTGTTTAAGCAGTGGGGAATTTCAGTCACTCCAACGCTGTTTATTGTCAAAGATGGGCAAATCAAGTCTGTGACAACAGGAATAACAACACCTCCGGGTTTATTAGCCCGTCTTTGGTTAAATAATTAGGAAAGTAATGATGTTAAAAAAATTGACCGTAGCGTTAGTTATGGGGGCAGTGCTGTCAGCGCCCGCGTTTGCAATCACCCAAGAAGAGAAAATTAGCCAAATTGTCTCTATGTTAGAAGAGAACCCTCAAGTGGTTGACGGTTTGCACGAGAGCTTGGGCCTCTACATTAAACAGCAACAACAATTTACTCAGTTGCTGGAGAGTAGTAAGCGTTACCTCAATGATGGCAACCATACTTATATGGGCGCAGAAAATGGTGAGCTGACGTTGATTAATGTGACAGATTACAGCTGCCCTTTCTGTAAGAAGCTCGACGGGGAACTAGAGAAATTGGTAGCAAACTACCCACAAATCAAAGTCGTCAATGTGTATGTACCGCTGAAAGAGGGCAGTGATTCAGTTAACTCTGCGGCATTTGCACTCAACGTTTGGAAAAACGACAGAGAAAAGTACCAAGAGGTGCATGATTTACTTGTCGCTAAACCGGGTACACATAATATGAGCTCGCTAATGAAGATTGCGAAGAAAACGGGGACAAGCGCTTACCTCAATACCAATGACTCCGTGAGGTCTCAGCTTGAAAATAACTATGGGCTGTTCACTGGTCTAGGATTGAGAGGGACTCCCGCGCTTATTATTGGCGAACAAGTTATCCCTGGCTATGTCCCTTATGAGCAGCTAGAGCAAGTGATCGAAGAAGCACTATAACGTTTCATCTGTTCATCTAGTAAAACGAATAAGCGCTGGGTTTCTGCCTGGCGCTTTTTTATTATCTGCAGAACGCCACTTTCTAAGTAGAATCGCTCAAGTTTTCTCCTCTTACTTGATGAATTCGCTTAATAGGGATATCGTTTCATTAATGGGATTTAACAAATCATCAACATGGAGTGTGGGGTGATCCGATTGATATTGATAGTGCTTATCAGCTTATTGCCGGTCTCCAGTATGGCGTTGGAGCTATCGCCATTAAGTGCTAAGCCTTATTTGGGTGACTTTCCTGAGCTTAAAAAACGTGGTGTCGTGCGGGTATTGGTTTCTGCTGATTTAGGCTTCTATTACATTGAAGGTGGCAAGCCCAAAGGGATCATCGCAGAAATGCTCTACCACTTTGAAAAGAGTATTAAGAGCAAACATCCGTATGTGAATATTCAGGTGATTCCTGTTCCAAGGGATGACCTCATTCACTCTCTAACTGTGGGTTATGGCGATCTTGCGGTTGCGAATCTCACCATCACTGAGCGTCGCAAGCAGCTGATCGACTTTAGCCAGCCGGTCATTCAAGATGCACAAGAATGGATAGTGACTCACAAATCTAAGGCAGCGTTTTCTTCTATAGATGAATTGAGTGGCCAAGAAATTTGGGTGAGAGCGAGTTCAAGCTATTTTGAGAGCCTTCAGAAAATCAACAAAAGGCTAGATGAGAAAGACCTTCCGCCGATTCAAATCAACTTTATCGAAGAGACGCTTCAAGACTACGAATTAGTCGAAATGGTGAACAAGGGCTTCATCAATGCCACTGTGCTCGATAGCCATAAAGCCAATATGTGGGCGAATGTAATGGATAACCTTCGCTTGCACGAAGAACTGCCCATCCGAGAAGGAAGCCAAATTGCGTGGGCATTGCGCCATAACAGTCCTGAGCTGAAGAAAATCACCAACAACTACATACGAAAAGCTAAATCGGGCACCTTGCTTGGCAATGTTATCTACAGCCGTTACCTTGATAATACACGTTGGCTAAGCCGAGCTTTGGACGAAAGCAGCTTAGAAAAGTTGGCCAAGCTATCTCATATCTTTGAGCAATATTCGCAAGAGTACGGGTTTGACCCTTTGATGGTATCGGCGCAGGGTTTTCAAGAGTCTGGGCTTGATCAGTCTAAAGTCTCGCATAAAGGCGCGGTTGGCGTGATGCAAGTATTACCGACCACGGCCAAAGATAAAAACGTCAACATCAAGAACATTCACAAGGTCGATAATAACATTCATGCAGGAGTAAAGTATCTCAGCTTTATCCATAAACGCTATTTTGAAAGTGATGACATTACCTTTGATGACCAGATTTATTTTAGTCTAGCGGCTTACAATGCCGGGCCTGCTAAGATTCGTAAAATGAGAAATTTAGCCGCCAAGTATGGCTATGACCCAAATAAGTGGTTTAAGAATGTGGAAATTGTCGCAAGAAAGCATATTAGTAGAGAGCCGGTTCAATATGTCGCCAATATTAACCGTTATTACGTTATTTATAAGCAACTGTCGGTAATTAATCTATCGGGTTCTGATACGGCTAAACTTCACGAATTACAATTGATTGATTAATGCTAGTTTGAAAATAAAAATCCCCACAACGATGTGGGGATTTTTTGTTTCTATATGTTTTTTTGGGGCTCAGTCTCTCAGAGATATTAGCTCTCTTTTTCTCCAGCCATTGCTTTGTAAACTAATGCACCAAGAATTGCACCGACAATAGGCGCAACCCAGAACAGCCAAAGCTGCGATGTTGCCCAGTCACCGACGTAAAGTGCCACGCCAGTGCTACGAGCAGGGTTCACAGACGTGTTTGTCACAGGAATGCTGATAAGGTGGATAAGAGTCAGACCTAAACCAATCGCGATAGGTGCGAAACCTTGTGGTGCTCGGCTGTCGGTTGCACCTAGAATGATTACTAAGAACGCCATTGTCATAACCACTTCAGTAATTAGGGCCGCAGTGATGGAATAGTTACCTGGTGAGTGTTCACCGTAGCCGTTTGATGCGAAACCTGAGGAAACCAGATCGAAGCCTGGTTGGCCACTCGCGATAAGATAAAGAACACCGCCAGCAATGATGCCACCAATCACTTGAGCAATAATGTATGGCGCAAGTTCTTTCGCTTCAAAGCGGCCGCCAGCCCAAAGACCGATACTCACTGCTGGATTTAAATGACAACCTGAAATATGGCCAATAGCGTAAGCCATAGTTAAAACCGTTAAACCAAACGCTAACGAGACACCCAGTAGGCCAATGCCAACGTCTGGGAATGCTGCCGCTAGAACGGCACTACCACAGCCACCTAATACCAACCAAAATGTGCCGAAACACTCAGCAATATACTTATTCATAAATGATCCTTAATTCCTACTTTATTTAAGCCGTCATTGACGTCATCAGTTCTAAAATAATGGTGCGGCATTAAAGACCAGTCAAATAACCTCCGTGTTGGTTTACGGTGAATTTTATGTCAAGTCTCACTTATTAGGCATCTTTTCGAAATGTACATAAAAATAGTTGTATGACTTTTCTGAAAAGTGGAATTTAAAATGAATAAAGCCTCAAGTAATGAGGCTTTATTATTAAAGAAAGGTGACAGTTTAAAGATTATATTAAGCTGTGTTGGTGCTCTGAAATAAGCATGCCCATCGACTCAGCGGCTTTATCTTGTACATGATCAAAGCTATCGGAAGCATCAAATCGCTCGATCACTTCGTAATAGCACTTGAGCTTAGGCTCTGTGCCTGAAGGGCGAACAATCACACGAGCCCCACATGACAGGTGGTAAATCAACACATCACTGGTTGGTAAGTCGATGGTCTCTTTTGTGCCATCTTCATGAAGCTTGATGAGAGATTTTAGATCTTCCGTCACCATCACCCTGCTGCCCGCAATCATGGTTGGTGGATTAGCGCGAAGCTTGTCCCCAATCGGCGGTGATTTTGGATCTAATGCAATACTGCGCTGCGCATTGAGGTACATACCGTGTTCACGGTAAATGGCTTCAAGTTGATCCCAAATGGTTTTACCTTGGCTTTTTAGCTCTGCGGTGAGCTGCGCGAATGCAACTAGCGCTGAAAGCCCATCTTTGTCCCAGACTTTGTTACCAACCGTGTAGCCCAGAGCTTCTTCGTAAGCAAATAAGAAGCGTTTGTCCTCTCTCTGTTTGATCATCGCCACATTGGTCAGCCATTTAAAGCCAGTCAGAGTCTGGTAGTACTCCGCTCCGTGTGCGTTGGCAATTTTCTCTAACAAGGTCGAAGAAACAATGGTGTTGCCGACCAAAGATTGAGAACCATCAACTTGAGTTAACAAGTAGTGGCCGAATAGGCAGCCCACTTGGTCACCCGTTAGCATTTGGTATTCGCCATCCGGTTTGCGAACTGCCACGGCGAATCGGTCGGCATCAGGGTCATTTGCACAGGCTAGATCAGCGTTGTTAGCTTTAGCCAAGGCAATCACCATGTCCATCGCGCCAGCTTCTTCAGGGTTGGGGAAGTTAACCGTAGGGAACGTGCCGTCTGGTTCACGTTGTTCTTTAACGCTGTACACTTGGGTAAAGCCAGCGTCTGCCAATAATGTTTCGGCCATATTTGCGCCGACGCCATGCATGGCGGTATAAGCAATACCGATTGACTCAGGTTGAGTGTGGTTTGAAAGCAGCGCATTGCTGTTCATCGTTTGACGGTAGGTTTGGTAGTAATCGTCGGTTAACCACACGAGAAGGCCATGTTTTTCTGCATCATCAAGCGCCATGAGTGGAATGGGCTTTTGCGCTGCAATATCAATCTCAGCGGCTATGCCTGAATCATGTGGCGGAATGATTTGAGCGCCGTTTTCCCAGTAAACTTTAAACCCGTTGTATTCCGGTGGGTTGTGGCTCGCTGTCACGACCACGGCAGCAGCAGCGTTAAAGTGCTTTACGCCGAATGCGACTATCGGAGTGGCAGCGACATCATGGGTAAGATAAACCTTAATCCCTAGTGAGGTCAGAACAGAAGCGGTGTCATGGGCAAATCGTTTTGAATCTGTACGGCCATCGTATCCAATGACCACACCGCGTTGTTTCGCGCTATCGACTTTCTCAACAAGGTAGTGACCAAGGCCGGTGGCGGTTTCTTGGATCACTAGACGGTTCATTCTATTTGGACCGCAGCCCACTTTGCCTCTTAGGCCTGCTGTACCGAACTCGAGTCGCTGGCTGAAGCGATCATTAAGTTCTTCGTATGATTTCTCATCAATCAGATGTTGTAGTTCTTCTCTTGTTTTTGGATCGGGATCTTTTTCTAACCAGTGAGTCACTTTTTCCATCATGTCGTTATACCTTTTCCATGCCTCAAGTCAGTCGATAACTTAAGTCTATGTTAATTACAGAAAGTTGTTAGATTTTAGTTGATATTGATTATCATTTGCGAGAGCGCAATCGCTAAAATTTACTTGTTGTCAGTGGTTGGGATTTCTAGTTGCACTTTCTTGCACTATTTCAAAACGCCAACTAGGTTTTATTAACATAAATATAACAAAAGTAATCAGATTTGCTGTTTGAAGGGAATTAAATAGGTCCAAAGGCTGATTGGTACTTTCTTGCGTATTTGGCACTCCGAGCGGGAAGAGTACTAGCATCACGGTTGATGACTCTGGCATAGGAGAGGTCTTTTGAAAAGTTCACTAGAATCATTGTGGCGAACAAGTAGTGCTTTGTGTTTTGTTTTAGCGGCATCCGCTCAGGCAGAAGACAGTGCGTACAATATGACGCAAGGCGTGACGAATATTAGCGAGCAGGTTTATGACCTCCACATGCTGATATTCTATATTTGTTGTGCCATTGCGGTGATTGTCTTTGGTGCGATGTTCTATTCCATGTACCACCACCGCAAGTCCAAAGGCGCAGTGGCCGCTCACTTTCATGAAAGCACCAAAGTGGAAGTGATTTGGACGATTATCCCTATCATTATTCTCATTCTGATGGCGATTCCAGCCACCAAAACCTTGGTGGCGATGGAAGACACCTCGCAATCGGATCTCACCGTAAAAATTACCGGTTCTCAATGGAAATGGCACTACAGCTACTTTGGCGAAGACGTCGAATTTTTTAGCTTGCTTGCGACTAGCCAAAAAGAGATCGATGGCATCGAAGAGAAAGGTGCGCATTACCTGCTTGAAGTAGATAACCCGTTAGTGCTGCCTATCAATCGTAAAGTGCGCTTTTTAATGACTTCAGATGACGTTATCCATTCTTGGTGGGTACCCGACTTTGCGGTGAAAAAAGACACCATCCCCGGCTTCATTAATGAAGCTTGGACGCGAATAGATAAGCCGGGCGTTTATCGAGGCCAATGTGCAGAGCTGTGTGGTCGAGCGCATGGTTTTATGCCGATTGTGGTTCATGCCATGGAAGAAGAAGAGTATGACCAATGGCTAGTAGCTAAAAAAGCGGAAATGGAGCAAGCCAAACAAGAAGCGGCTGCATCACTGACGGCTTCGCTATCAATGGATGAGCTAATGACGATTGGGCAAAAAGTGTATGAGGATCGCTGCGCCGTATGTCACCAAGCTAATGGTGCGGGTTTACCTGGTGCTTTCCCTGCGATTACCGGAAGTAGTATCGCCACAGGGGATGTTTCAGGGCATATCGATATCGTCGTTAATGGTCGTTCAGGCACCGCAATGCAAGCGTTCGCTAACCAACTGACAGACAAAGAAATTGCAGCTGTTGTGACCTATCAAAGAAATGGGTTAGGAAACAGCGTGGGCGATGTTGTGCAAGCGTCTGATGTGAATCAATTTAAGGCGTCTAAGGAGGGACAATGAAAACGTCCAAACCGGATTCTGTAGTGGAAGATAAAAGTAAATCAGCCCCAGTAACCGACGCTGATATGAGTCGCTCAAACAGTACTGTGGCGGTTGATCTTGATGATCATGATAATCATGAAGCGCCGAAAGGGATCACTCGCTGGCTCTATTCGACTAACCACAAAGACATCGGAACCTTGTACTTATGGTTCAGTTTCATCATGTTTCTTACCGGTGGTGCGATGGCGATGGTCATTCGTGCCGAGCTTTTCCAGCCGGGCTTACAGCTCGTTGAGCCACAATTCTTCAATCAAATGACCACCGTTCATGGTCTTATCATGGTATTTGGTGCCGTTATGCCAGCGTTTACCGGCTTGGCGAACTGGATGATACCTATGATGATTGGTGCGCCTGATATGGCGTTGCCACGCATGAACAATCTCAGCTTTTGGATATTGCCTTTCGCGTTCGCCATTTTGATCGGCTCACTGTTTACCGAGGGAGGCGGCCCTGATTTCGGCTGGACTTTCTACGCGCCTCTTTCGACCACTTATGGCCCCGACAGTACCGCCCTGTTTGTCTTCTCAGTTCATATTATGGGTATCAGTTCTATCATGGGGGCGATCAACGTCATCGTCACCATTGTGAATATGCGAGCGCCAGGTATGACTTGGTTCAAGATGCCGATGTTTGTTTGGACGTGGTTAATCACAGCCTTCTTACTAATAGCAGTTATGCCCGTATTGGCTGGGGCCGTGACGATGGTGCTGACCGATAAATACTTTGGCACCTCGTTCTTTGACGCGGCGGGTGGGGGCGATCCGGTGATGTTCCAACATATCTTCTGGTTCTTTGGCCACCCTGAAGTCTACATTATGATTTTGCCGTCTTTCGGTATCGTTTCAGCGATCATTCCAGCATTTAGCGGCAAGAGGCTCTTTGGCTACCACTCAATGGTTTACGCGACTTGTAGTATCGCTTTGCTGTCGTTCTTGGTTTGGGCGCACCACATGTTTACTACGGGGATGCCGGTCTTTGCCGAACTCTTCTTTATGTATTGCACCATGTTGATTGCCGTGCCGACTGGGGTGAAGGTCTTCAACTGGGTGGCGACGATGTGGCGAGGAGCAATGACCTTTGAAACGCCGATGCTGTTTGCCATTGCCTTTATCATCTTGTTCACCATTGGTGGTTTCTCGGGCTTGATGCTGGCGATTGTTCCGGCCGACTTCCAATACCACGACACTTACTTCGTTGTCGCTCACTTCCATTATGTTCTCGTCTCGGGCGCCGTCTTTTCCATCATGGCAGCGGCCTACTATTGGTTACCTAAATGGACCGGCAACATGTATGACCACAGGCTGAGCTTATGGCATTTCTGGTGTTCGGTGATTTCGGTCAATGTGTTGTTTTTCCCGATGCACTTCTTAGGTTTAGCGGGTATGCCAAGACGTATCCCTGATTATGCGATTCAGTTTGCCGATGTGAACCAGATTGTTTCGATTGGTGGCTTTGCGTTTGGTCTATCTCAACTGATTTTCTTATGGCTGGTGATCAAATGTATTCGTGGCGGAGAGAAAGCCACAGCAAAACCATGGGAAAGAGCGGAAGGGCTAGAGTGGACAGTACCAAGCCCAGCGCCGCATCACACCTTCTCAACGCCACCTAAAGTGGATTAGGAGTGAGCCATGGACGGGCAAGCAAAAAGTCACAACAAACTGACCTTAAAGCTCTGCGTTGCGGTGCTGGCAATGTTTGGCTTTGGTTTTGCGCTCGTCCCTCTTTATGACGTGATGTGTGATGCATTGGGAATCAACGGAAAAACCAACAGTGAGTCTGCGCTACAACCACAAGGTATGGTTCCCGATACATCACGTCTTATTCGCGTTGAGTTTATGGCGCACAATAATCAAGGTATTCCATGGTCATTTACGCCGGCTCAAATGTCGATGGATGTTCACCCCGGCGAAGTGATTCAAACCGCCTATTTTGCGCAGAATCTCTCTTCGAAAGCGATTGTTGGACAAGCCGTTCCTTCCGTTTCTCCCGGTTTAGGGGCCACCTATTTCAACAAAATTGAGTGCTTCTGTTTCAATCAGCAGCCACTCAATGCGCAAGCTCAGGCGGAAATGCCGCTGATTTTCTATATTGAACCAGACATTCCAGAATCCATTCATACTCTGACCTTGTCGTACACCTTGTATGACATCACCGAGAAAGCGGACGTGTCAGAGATAGCGAAAACGTCACCTCCGATAACAAGTGATGTGATGCAAGGAGCAACCCATGAGTTCTAAACATCAACCTTATTACGTTCCGGCGCAAAGCAGTTGGCCTATTGTCGGCGCAGTGTCTCTCTTCTTGATCGCTGTTGGCGCAGGTTTGACGGTGCAAAACATGGCAGAGGGTGGCGATGGCAGCGTATTCGGCAAGCTCATTCTCTTGGCTGGGTTTTTGTTCTTACTTTATATGTTTGCTGGCTGGTTCAGTAATGTGATTACTGAGTCGATGAGTGGTAAGTATTCGGCGCAACTGTCCCGCTCGTTTAGGCAGGGGATGAGTTGGTTCATCTTCTCTGAGATTATGTTCTTTGGTGCTTTCTTTGGTGCACTTTTCTACGTTCGAATGATCTCTGTGCCTTGGCTCGGAGGGGCAGGGAACAACGAAATGACGCATGAGGTGTTATGGCCCGCGTTTGAAGCGTTGTGGCCACTTACGGTGACTCCGGGCGGAGAAACTACAACGGCCATGCCTTGGCAAGGAATCCCACTGATTAACACGGTTTTGTTGTTAGCGTCTTCCATCACCTTGCACTTGGCCCATGTGAGCTTAGAGCAGAATAAACGGATGGCGCTGATAGTTTGGCTAGAGATCACCATCGTTCTGGCGGGATTCTTCATGTACTACCAAGCGGTTGAGTATGCCCACGCTTATCAGGATTTAGGGCTGACATTGCAGTCAGGCGTGTATGGCAATACCTTCTTCTTACTCACAGGCTTTCATGGTATGCACGTCTTTCTCGGCACAACCATATTGATTGTATTGCTGGCTCGCATCGCCAAAGACCACTTTTCGCCAAAAGACCATTTTGCTTTCCAAGCAGGCAGTTGGTATTGGCACTTTGTTGATGTGGTTTGGTTGTGCCTGTTTGTGTTTGTTTATGTGCTTTAGTGGGTGCTTAAGCCTCACTTAATAAGGGCGAATGTTCGGCTCGATAAAGCCACTCAGTAAGGCGGCAACCATGAGGACTACAGCGAGAGCAGACAGAAAAACTCGACGGCCTAAATAGAAACTCATGGGTTTTTCATCCTCCGAAGTTTCTTGGTCATCGTCGTCAGAATTTGGACCTTTGACCATTTCAATCATGGCTCGGCCAAGGTTAAACAGAATGAAAAGTAGCAGCAGTACAAGTAACAATTTAAAGATGAATACCATGGCAAATTCCTTGGTGGCTCATGTTAAAAGTGGGCGATTTATTGTTGTTAGTCTTTTAACTGTGGTTGCCTTTTCGATATTGGTCAACTTGGGTTTGTGGCAGTTATCCAGAGCCGAAGAGAAACGAGAAATAGAGGGTAAGGTCGCGCAACTTGCGGCCCAACCTGCACTTGAACTTTCACAGGTAAGCGAGCAGTTACTCGTTTCACCAACCGGACTAAAAGTGATATTTGAGGCTCTCCCTTTTAAAGGAAGATACTTACTTCTTGATAATCAAAACTTTCAAGGTGAGGTAGGGTATTTGGCGTTGCAATTGGTTCAAGCTGAATCGGAGCAATGGGTGTTGTTAGAGCGAGGGTTTGTACCTGCACCACCGTTACGTTCGCAGTTACCTGAAGTGGTTTGGCTTACCGAGCCGCTACGGATTGAAGGGCGCTTGTATCGTAAGTCGGTCAATCCACTCAGTCATGAGCTGTTTATTGAACACGGTAATATCAGCCGAATCCAAAATGTGAATTATGCAGAGTTAGAGTCGTTGTGGGGCATAGAATTAGAGCGATTCATTGTTCAGCCTCAGATGGAAAGTTGGCCCTACCCTCAGCCGTGGCAGCCAGTGTCGATGAATGCTGAGAAACACACGGGATACGCTGTGCAATGGTTTTCGATGGCAGCGGCGTTAGTGGTACTCAGTTTTCTGCTATTGATCCGAACGATAAGGAGATCAAAATGACCAACAACCCAGTTTATCGAGGACGCATTATATTTGTCAGCTTGGTTGTGATGTTTGCCCTTCCTGCGATTGTGGCGAAGACCATTTTGAGTCAGCACTGGTATCAATCGGGGGTGACGAATAAAGGCGAGCTGATCGAACCGAGAACCAGCTATGAAAATCTGGGCTTGGTGAATCCTTTTCAGCAGAAACAGTGGCAACTGGGTTATGTCATCCCAGAGCAATGCGATGCTTTTTGCCAGCAGCAAGTCTATCTGCTTGGGCAAAGCCATTTGGCATTAGGTAAGTATCAACAACGTGTTGAGCCCGTTTTATTGGTCACCGAAAAAAGTGATGTTACGGCTCTAGGTCAAAATGATTATCAGCGAGTCGCCATCAACACGGCGTTTTCTGATGTGGTTGAGCAGTTTGAGTTCGTGATTGTCGATCCGCTTGGTCAGCTAGTGATGCGCTACCCCAAAGTGGAAACCCAAACCGAGTTAGTGACTCAAAGTAAAGGGTTGCTGGCTGACTTAAGAAAGCTGCTGAAATTGTCGCGCGTAGGCTAAACGCAAGGAGGCGATATGAATCTAACCAATCTTATCAAAATGAGCCTTGTTCTAACGTTTGTGGTGGTGATGCTCGGTGCCTACACTCGACTGGCTGATGCAGGGTTAGGTTGCCCAGATTGGCCCGGCTGCTATGGCCAGCTCACAGTGCCTAACGAACAACATGAAATCGCGTTAGCAAAATCGCTTTATCCCTCTTTGGTGGTCGAAGCAGATAAAGCGTGGCTAGAGATGATTCACCGCTATTTCGCTGGCACGCTCGGGCTGGTGGTGTTTGCCATTACCGTGATTGGAATCAGAACGCAGCAACTCTCTTCTCGCTTAGCCTTGTCCCTTTCCGTGGTGGTTATCTTTCAAGCGTTACTGGGCATGTGGACCGTGACCATGATGCTGATGCCCATCATTGTGATGGGCCATTTACTTGGCGGCTTCACGCTGTTTAGTTTATTGGCGCTATCCTTATGGCGATCACAGACAGCTCAGCAACCTCAAATAGCTTCTCGTTCTGGCTCTGGGTTGAAAGTGTTAGCAGGTAGCACGTTGGTGGTTGTGATTGCTCAAATCGCCTTAGGCGGGTGGACGTCGTCTAACTACGCTGCGCTGATGTGCACTACCTTGCCAATTTGTCAGGGGGATTGGGTAAGCCACCTCGACTTTGCCACGGCGTTTGAACTCATCCAGCCCAAACAAGCGAGCTATGAGTTTGGCACGCTAGATTATGGCGCGAGAATGACCATTCATGTTACTCACCGCATCGGCGCTGTTGTGGTTGCTTTAATGGTTTCAACACTGGCATTTCACCTATTTAAATCAGCTCCCCAGTATCGTGGGTTGGCAACCATATTGATGGGTCTTTTGACTGTTCAGGTAGGACTAGGTGTTGCCAACGTGCTGCTTAGCCTGCCTTTGGTTGTTGCAGTTGCACACAATCTAGGAGCCGCATTCCTTCTAATTACCGTAATCAGAGCGAATTACTTGGTTTTTCAGCCATCGTCTAAGGAAGTGAGCAATTTAGCGTCTCGCAAGGAGAGTGTTTATGAGTAAATCCATTACCGCAACTTCAGCGCCGTCGAAAGCGCTGTGGCGCAGTTACTTATCTCTGACGAAGCCTAAAGTGGTCGCACTGATGCTGCTTACTGCGATTGTCGGAATGTGCCTCGCTGTACCAGGGGCATTGCCTTTTCAAGCGACGGTACTTGGGCTGACAGGCATTGGCCTTATGGCCGCTTCCGCAGCAGCGTTTAATCATCTGATTGACCAACGCATCGATGCGATTATGGCGAGAACGTACAAAAGACCTCTCCCATCAGGAGCGATGAAATCAAACCATGTTTTCGTGTTTGCTACGGTGATAGGCGTGGTGGGTTTTGCCGTGTTGTACTTTTGGGTCAATGCGCTGACGGCATGGTTAACGTTCGCTAGCCTTTTAGGTTATGCGGTCGTGTACACCTTGTATTTAAAGCGAGCAACCCCTCAGAATATTGTGATTGCGGGTATTGCAGGAGCCATGCCTCCATTGCTTGGTTGGACAGCAGTCACAGGGGATCTTCATGCCAATGGTTGGCTGTTGGTGATGATCATTTTTATTTGGACGCCACCTCATTTTTGGGCACTCGCCATCCATAGAAAAGACGATTACGCCAAAGCCGATATACCAATGTTGCCTGTGACGCATGGCGTGGAGTACACCAAGACTTCGGTGCTGTTATATTCTGTACTGCTTTACCCAGTCTGTTTGCTGCCAGTCTTGGTTGGGATGGCAGGACTGCTCTATTTCACCGCGGCCTCAATCTTGTGTGGCATGTTTATTTGGCATGCTTGGCAGCTTAAATTTCAGAGCGATCCTAAGTGGGCGATGAAGACGTTCATCTTTTCAATCTATCAACTGATGCTATTGTTCGTTGCTTTGCTGTTAGACCACTACTTTATTTAGTGAGCGAAATTTGGGCTTTTTAAATGCCTTTACATCAAGTAGTCTAACCGCCATAAATCAACGCTATAGCTTTAGGACTCATTACCAGTGGCGACTCACTTGTTTGGCAAACGCCTTGTTATTCTGTTTAGCCTTATTGTTCTTGGAGGACTCGCCTCGTTAGCTAAATCGCTGGATATCTATGGAGACAGTGTTCGAAGCCTTGAAGTGACGGTGGGTGGTGCATGGGTGCTTCATACCGTGATTGCGAGTTTGCTCGGTTTTGTTGCAGCGTGGGCGACGCCTAAACCTTATTACTACCAATTGAATAACCTGCCAATTTCACCTTGGGTGCTTATTATGCTTGTGATGGTGGTAACGGATGAAATGACTCAAGCATTTAATCCTCTGCGTGAGTTTTCGATGTTAGATATGAGTATTAATGTGCTGTGTGTATTAATGGGTGCCACGTTGTATTACTTGACGAGCTGGCACAAAATTAAGCGTGAAATCAGCTTTTGATCTCTAGGCTCTATTTTATCTGAGCCAGTTTTAGGTAGGAATGCAACTCGCTGTTTTTGTACTCAACCGCTGAGTGAATGTTGACGCTAGCATTGCCAATCACCGCAAACTCATAGCAGTTTTCTCCTTTGAAGATGACAACGTGTAAGACGCCTGATTTCAATGACCAATTGCCTTTCGTTTTGAATCGATCAAACAAGCGATACTCGTTGAGCGTGCCATCAGCGTGAAAGATGACTTCGGTAATATAGCCACCAGTGCAGGTTTTCATCCAATGAGTGCCTGCTACATCAACGAGTTCGATATCTCTCTTTCCATCTTTCCATGTTTCGAAATCAGATCGATGGAGGGCGTCAAAGTCTAAATCTTCTTTAGAAATCAGTGTCTGCTTCTCGCTTTCTCGAACAAATAGCTGAGCGAGGATATGTTGTTTTTCCATCTGTTCTTCCTTTGTAAGTGGATTGAAACCACACAGTTAGCGAGCTAAGTGTCTTAAGCTTCTCTTTTCAACTTGCTTGAACAGGAGAGATAAGGCTAAGCACAGGCAAAGGTAGACTAAGCCAACGATGAGCCAGATCTCAAAGATTAGGCCGGAAGAGTTCGCCATTTCAGTGCCGACAAAGGTCATCTCTTGAATAGAAATAAGGGAAACGATAGAGGTGTCTTTAACCAGTGAAATCGCCTGACCCGCTAAGGCAGGTGTGATGGCTGCAAGTACCTGAGGGGCAATCACGTAGCGGTATTTAACCCATGTGGAAAGGCCCAAAGAATCAGCCGCTTCCCACTGTCCTTTGGGAATGCTAGCAAGACCGGAACGTACCACTTCAGCCACATAAGCGGATGACAGTAAGCCAACACACAAAATTCCTGAAAGCAGGTTTTCCCACAAGTTCGCTGGCCCAAACAGCACATGTTGAAGTGGATTGATTTCACCATTGTGGTTACGAAGAACATTATCTAAACCGAGCAGCGGGATAAGCTGGTTTGAGATGAAGAAGTAGAAAATGAACACGAAAACCAACGGTGGGATATTTCGTATCAATTGCACAAAGGCGTTAGCGGGCAAGCGGAAAAGGGTGATGGTTGAGCGTCTCGCAATACCAAGCATTGTACCCAGCCCCAGTGCTAAGGTCATTCCCCATAAGCTGATTCGTACCGTTGAAAGTAAGCCCTGAAAAAAGTAAGGCATCGAGCCATCTGAGCGAGGCGTAAAAATCAGAGAAAATGCGTCTTGCCAACGCCAGGCGTAGTTCACTCCGGTTGAAGAACGCTCATACAGCCAATAAACGGCAATACATAGAATAATGAGCAGACTAATATCTAGCTTATTTAACCATGGCTTTGATTGATTGGGCATTGCAGCTGAGAGCGTTTTAGCTTTTGACACTTACTTGAATTTCCTAATAAGAAATCGCCGCACTGACTAAGCAGTGCGGCAGGGCAGAATGATTATTGGCCAGAGGCAATTTGGTCTTGCCAATCAAGCGTTGAGAACCAGTATTCGTAGCGCTCTTTCAGCCATCCATCTTGCGTTCTTGCTTGAATCCACTCATTGAAGAACGCTTCTTTATCGGTTTCACCTAGGCGAACGGCAAAGGCTTCATTACCTTTTGAAAGACGCTCTGTGAAAGGAATAAATAGCTTATCGCTATTTTTCACGGCTTCGTGTTCTGGTTTTGGGCTTGATGCAATCACTGCATGAGCATTACCGTTCAACACTTCTTGGAATGCTTGAGCATCGTCATCAAATTGAAGAATTTTCGCTTTAGGGAAGGTTTCACGAGCGACTTGTACCGTGAAAGCACCGCGGCGTGCTGCAATTTTTACTTTACGAGAGTTGAAATCGCTGAATTCTGAAAAGCCTTGTGCGAGTTCTTTATTTGCCGCTACCTGCACACCCGAGTGAGAGTAAGGTGCACTGAATAACACGCTTTTCGAACGTTCGGGCGTGATGCTCATACCACCGATAATCACATCAAATTTCTGAGCAAGCAGCGCTGGAATGATGCCGTCCCATGCGGTTGGAACAAATTCGACTTTCCAGCCCGAGTCTTGAGCTAGGCGTTTAGCAACATCAATCTCAAAGCCAATTAAGTCACCTTGCTTATCACGCATTGCCCAAGGCACAAACGTAGACATACCCACACGCAGCGTACCGCGCTCGTTGATTTTATCTAAGTTCGGAGTCTCTGCAGCCAGAGTCGGCAAGCTAATCGCCAAACCCAATAAAGCGGTAATAGCGGCTTTGAATCCTTTGCCTTTCAATAGGCTCTTACCTATGTTTCTCATGTTTTATCCTTTTATTGTGAGCGCCAACTCGCGCCTAGTTTGTGTTCCATCCAAGCAGAAAGTGCTGACAGTGTGAGTGTCAAAGCTAAATAAATTGCCGCAACCGTAAACCAAATTTCAAACGGCATCGCGGTTTCAGAGACGATATTTCGTCCCTCCGTTGTTAGGTCGAATATCGCCATCACGCTGACAATTGAAGAGTTTTTAATGAGCGAAACCACTTCATTGGTCAGTGGGGGTAATGTACGTTGTAACAGCTGAGGTAAGATCACATCGTAGAAGGTATAAAAGCGATTCAATCCCAGTGACTTAGCTGCTTCAAACTGCCCATTGGGAATACTGTTGAGACCACCTCGGAAAATCTCGGCAGTATAGGCGCCTTGAAACAGTGACAAGGCGAGTACTGCGGTAGAGAATCGATCTAAGCCAATCACAGGGCCAAAAACGAAATACAAAAGGTATATTTGCACGAGAAGCGGTGTGTTACGCACCACTTCAACATAAAGATTAGCAATGCCACGTCCTACCCAAGAGTCAGATAGCTTCAACATCGCGGTTGTTAAGCCAATCAGCAAGGTAAAGCATAAACTCAGCGCTGAAATTTGGATGGTGACGAGCAAGCCTTCTAATAACTCGGCTGGCCACCATTCACCATCTTCAAAAAAGACAATGTAATCGGGTACTCGCTCCCATTGCCACTGATAGCCCATGCTCTGAGCGCCAGAATCAAGTAACCATGCGATCCCGATAAAGAGTAAAGCGATTTGCAACGACGCAGATAGAACGGGTTGAATAACTTTTCTGATCATCAGTGGCTCAGTATCTGTTGTAAGAACTGAGCGGTTCTTGGGTGTTTTGGATGGGAGAAGAGTTGTTCTGGTGAAGCGATTTCCAAAATCTCCCCTTGATCCATAAAAATGACACGATCCGCTACTTTGCGTGCAAAACCCATTTCATGAGTCACACACATCATAGTGATGCCCTCTTTAGCGAGATCAACCATCACATCGAGCACTTCTTGAATGGTTTCAGGATCGAGTGCAGAGGTTGGCTCATCAAACAGTAAGATCTCAGGCTGCATACAAAGCGAACGAGCGATGGCAACTCGTTGTTGCTGACCGCCAGAGAGTTGCACTGGATATTTGTTGGCTTGCTCTTCAATATTGACTCGTTTTAGAAAATGAAAAGCACGTTCATTGGCTTCTTTTTTGGATAAGCCTAAGGTGCGAATCGGGGAGAGTGTCAGATTTTCAAGCACGGTTAAATGAGGAAAGAGGTTAAAGTGTTGGAACACCATGCCTACTTTACCAGCCGACACTTGCTCAATAGGGTTATCCAAAACGGAGATCTCTCCTTGTGAAATCGCCTCAAGGCCATTCACAGTTCGGATTAATGTTGATTTTCCTGACCCTGAAGGACCACAAATCACGAGGATCTCACCTTTTAATACACTTAGGTTGATGGTTTTAAGTGCTTGGAAAGCCCCGTACCACTTATTGACATTGCTAAATTCGATGGCGTTCATGCCTGATCTTTTATTGTTCTTCGTTGTAATCTTACCTTAGCAATATCAGGAAGATAATGCATCTTGTAGCCATTAAAGATATCAAAACTCTTCCATTAAATGTGATATAACCGTATGTAATCCAAAGTTTACATCTTGTGTAAATCGTAAAAAAGCTCGAAATATTGCCTTTTATTGAAAATAGTGGTTGCAACCTGGGTTTTTGCTAGATAAGTTACACAGAACAGGAATAAGAAAGCGTGTACGTTTTTTCATCACCCTCTTTGGTGATACGTGCCAAGCAAGAGATATAGGAAGAAGTAAGCAATGTTTCAAACTGATGATGTACGAATTAACAAATCAAAAGAATTATTACCACCAGTTGCAGTTTTAGAGAAGTTTCCTGCGACTGAATCCGCTTCTTCTACAACATTTCGTTCACGAGAAGCGATCTCTAACATTTTGAAAGGCGAAGATGAGCGTCTGCTTGTGATTATCGGCCCTTGTTCGATTCATGACACTGAAGCGGCGATTGAATACGGTAAGCGTTTGAAGGTGCTGCGTGACGAGCTTGGTGACCGCCTTGAAGTCGTGATGCGAGTTTACTTTGAAAAACCACGTACTACCGTAGGTTGGAAAGGCCTAATTAACGACCCGTACCTAAACGATACGTTTAAGATCAATGATGGCCTGCGCTTAGGTCGTAAGCTACTGTTAGATCTTACCGATATGGGAATGCCAACGGCGAGTGAGTTCCTAGATATGATCACTCCACAATACGTAGCAGACCTAATCAGTTGGGGTGCGATTGGTGCTCGTACAACTGAGTCTCAGGTTCACCGCGAGCTAGCGTCTGGTATTTCTTGTCCAGTTGGCTTTAAGAACGGTACCGATGGCAACATCAAAATCGCCTCTGATGCGATCCGTTCTGCAAGCGCTTCACACCACTTCTTGTCAGTGACGAAATACGGTCACTCCGCGATTATCGAAACCGCAGGTAACCCTGATTGCCACATCATTCTACGTGGTGGTAAAGAGCCTAACTACAGCGCTGACCATGTGGGTGCAATTAAGCAAGAGCTAGAAGCATCAGGTCTTCCTCAGAAAGTGATGATTGATTTCAGCCACGCAAACAGCTCTAAGCAGTACCAACGTCAGATGGTCGTAGCGGAAGATGTTGCTGGTCAGATTTCCGGTGGTGAAGATGCAATCTTTGGTGTGATGATTGAATCACATCTGGTTGAAGGTCGTCAGGATCTTGTAGATGGCAAAGTAGCGACATATGGACAATCGATCACAGACGCATGTATTGGTTGGGACGATACTGAAAAAGTACTGCGTCAATTAGCCAATGCAGTCGCTGAGCGTCGCAAGAACAAATAGCGCATTTCTAAGAAATTCCTAGTTACACAATTCAAAGCTCCTTCGGGAGCTTTTTTTGATCGGTTGTGTTAGCCGTTGAAGTGCGTTAATTGAGTAAAAACATTGAATGGCATATTGTAAATAATATAAAGAATGGTATTCTAATTGGGTAATGGTTCTCAGCGTAATGGATTGCGCATTTCAGGCTTTGTGTTATTTAACATATTAATCGGGCATGTATGCCCGTTTTTTTTTGCCTGAAATTCGGATAGAACATCTATCCTTCAGCTTCTTCTTCCCTTTTATCCTCCCTTCAATACGCTCTTTATAAAGTCTCACCTTTGATACTTTAAGCAAACTAATTTATAAAAAATGAAACCTTAGTCACATTAAGGCGCGAATTCCCTTATATAACCTATACTTAGAAAGCGAAGTCTGTTTTTTGAAACAAAAACAAAGGGCTGCAAATAAAAAGCTATTTTGTTATGTTGCAATGGGCGAAGAAAATTACAACAAATTGTTTCAGCCTAGCCAGTTCAATTGAGGCGCGAGGAGACCATATGAACGTGGAAGTTGTACGCGAAGCAGCCGTTGCTAAAGAAGTTGAAGGTGAAGTTATTGCAGTTGCTCCTAGTGGCAGTGCTCGCAGACTTTTGCCGGGGGATCGTATTGAGGCGGATGAAATCATCATCACGGCGAACAAAGCTCAAATAGTCATGGACGCCGCCCCAGTTGCGTTTGAAGTAGGCGAAAATTGTGTTGCTTGTCAATCTCAAGATGACCTTTGGACAACCGCACCACTTGCCGAAGAAGTGAATTTTGACCTGTCACAAATCGATGGTCTTGAAGTCGGTGAAGATGAATTTGCCGCTATTCAGCAAGCTATTTTAGATGGTGCCGATCCAACGGCTATTTTAGAAGCAACCGCTGCAGGCTTGAATGGGCTCTCCTCAAGTATTTCTGGTTTAGCAACCATCGAAGCGACAGGTGTTGAAGTTCTCGCCAGCACCTTATTTGAAACCAGTGGTATCGATAGCTCGAACACTGGAGTGAATCAACAAGATGGCCTTCGACCTTTCATTTTCGCTGCAGGCGGAGAAAGCCTTCAAACTAACTTGGTTGAAGGTAACTTGTCTCAAGGCAGCTACCCTGTTTCTTCCGTAAGCACAGCAACGATTTTCGCTGGTGGTTTAGCCTTAGACCCAGATTCTTTTGTTCCTGACACACTCTCGCTTTCCTCTCTTCTTGCTGAGCTTAACTCTGACATTACCTCTAACGGAGAGTCGGTCAGCTTCACTTATGATGCAGGGCAGAACGCCATAATTGGTACATTAAATGGTGAGGAAGTACTCACTATAACTATTGATGCAACCAGCTTAGGCGACGATATTACCCTTGATGTAACTACAACCATATTCCAACCCATTGACCATCTACCTTCTGTTGGTGGAGGACAAGTGGCCTTTTCAGATGATCAGATCACGATCTCATTTGATATTACTGGTAATGACAGCGGTGGTAATCCAATTAGAACTCCGATTGATACCCAAGTATCGATTAGTGATGGAGCGCAGCCAGATTTTAGTTCGCTTGATGCCGCAACACTCTATGAAGCGGGCTTAGATGGTGCCTCTGGTGAGGGGCCAACTAACACCTTCGCTGAAGGGACACTGGTTGGTGATCTTGGAAGTGATATCGTTAACGAAATACAAATCGACGTCGATGCATTTAACAACGGCCCTCAATCCTCGGCGATTACTTCACAAGGGCAAACAGTTGTTCTCGAAGCGTTGGCAGGTGAACAGGGTAAATACATTGGCTACATTACCTTAGATGGGACTCGAATTGATGTGCTCACCGTAACACTTGGTGATGTGACGACAAGTGACACTGAATTTCGTGCTGACTATCAGGTCCAGTTGTTGCAGGAGCTTGACCAACCAAATAATGGCCAATCTGGCGATCAAGATCAGGTTTCAATCTTACTGCCAGTGTTTGCTATTGATGCAGACAATGATCAATCCGAACGCTCAAATCTGGTGGTGAATGTCGGCGATGATATTCAAGTGGTGATTGACGGCAACTTGAATGTAGTTGAGCCAACGCTGGGTGAAATACAAACCAGTAATGTCGTTGATGTAATTGAGCAAGCCGGCGCAGACCAAGGTAAAGTGACGTTTGTGACTTTCGATGATGTGGATGTGCAATACCAACAAGGGCAAACAGAGTACCCTGTTGATCATGGTATCTTACATGTGACAGCGGATGGTGAAGTGTGGTTTGTACCGCGTAGCAACATCGATCACTCGACCAAGGAACAAATTAAGCACGATATTGTTATCACGGTAACGGACAACGACGGCGATGAGCTAACCAGTAATGTAGAGCTAATCATTACCGATGGTGACGACCCAGAAATCACCGCGATTACTGAAGCAACCGTTTATGAAGCAGGCCTCGGTGATGGTTCGCAAGTGGGGCTAACCCAAACTGAATTTACTGGCACGCTCAGCGGTAATCTAGGCAGTGATAAGGTGACTGGCTTACAGATTGACCTTAATGCTTTTGAGACTGCGCAGCAAAACTCACCAATCACCTCACACGGTAAAACCATTGCCCTTGAAGCGGTCGATGGAGAGCCAGGTGTCTACCTTGGGTATATCAAGCTCGATGATGGTACACGAGTCAATGTGCTTAAAGTGACTCTAGGTACGGTTAGTGAGGGAAGCGGCACTTTTAACGCGAGCTATAAGGTTGAGCTTCTACAAGAGATAGATCAACCAAAACAAGGTGGTGCGGCGGCCAACGATTTTACTTCGATTTCTCTCCCTATTTTTGCTACCGACTCGGACAACGATGAATCGGCGCGCTCGAATCTTATCATCAAAGTGGGTGACGACATTCAAGTCGTAACCAACGGTGACATTGAAGTGGTTGAATCGACCATAGGTAGTCCTAATCAAAGTGATGTGATTGAAATCATCAGCAAAGCGGGGGCTGACCAAGGCGAAGTTACGTCGTTCACGTTTGATGGAAAGTCTTATACCCTGCAAGATGGCCAAACAGAGTACTCAGTCACTGATAGTAACTCGGTGACAGTAGGTAAAGTGGTTATCACCCCTGATGGTAACGTCTCCTTTATTCCTGAAAGTAGACTGGATCATTCTACGTCTGAAGAGATCAAGCACACTATCGTTGTGACTGTGACCGACCAAGATGGCGATAAGTTAGAAAGTACCGTTAATCTGGTGATTAAAGATGGCCAGAATCCGGTAATTAGCAATATCACTGAAGCGAGCGTTTATGAAGCGGGCTTAACTGATGGCGGCACTCAAGTCGGTCAAACCAACACCGTGTTCGACGGTGTCTTGACCGGTCAATTGGGTAGCGACAACGTAGCTGATGTGCAGATCGATCTGCAAGCGTTTGAAGCTGCGCAGCAAACTGACCCAATCACCGCTCAAGGTAAAACCATTGTTCTTGAAGCAGTTTCCGGTGAGCCGGGCGTATACATGGGCTATGTCACCATCGATGGCTCGCGAGTTAATGTACTCAAAGTTACTTTGGGTGCTGTGAGCATGAATGGCACACAGTTTAGCTCAAATTACAAAGTTGAATTGCTGCAAGAGATTGACCAACCGAATCAAGGTGGCGCACAAGACCTAGACTTTACCTCCATATCATTGCCAATTTTTGCAACGGACGCTGACAACGATGAGTCAGCGCGCGCTGATCTTGTGGTCAAAGTGGGCGATGATATCCAAGTCGTGAGTGACGGCAATATTTCAGTCGTTGAATCTACCATTGGCAGCCCAAACCAAAGCGACGCTTTAGATGTTCTGATTAAACCGGGCGCTGACCAAGCTAAAGTGAGCTCGGTCAGTTTTGACGGTGTGCCTGTCCCATTGATTGATGGTGAAACAGAGTATCCTGTTACTGATGGCAAGTTAGTGATTACTCTAGACGGGCAAGTCTCATTTATTCCAGATAGCGATCTTGACCATTCAGCCAGTGAAGAGCGTAACCACACCATTAAAGTCACCACCACTGACGAAGATGGGGATGCGCTAACCAGCACGGTTGAGCTAACCATTACCGATGGTCAAAACCCAGTTATCACTAGTATCACCGAAGCAACCGTTTATGAAGCGGGGCTGACTGATGGCTCGGGCGCAGCAGGGCAAACCAACACTGAGTTTTCGGGCACCTTAGTCGGTCAGCTAGGTAGCGATGAGGTCACAGGATTCGAAGTTGATCTCAATGCGTTTGCAAGTGCGCAGCAAAATGACCCTATCACCTCTCAGGGTAAAACCATTGTGCTTGAGGCCGTAGGTGGTCAACCAGGCGTTTATTTGGGTTATATCACCCTTGATAATGGGACTCGAGTTGACGTGCTCAAGGTGACCATTGGCGCAGTGAGCATGTCAGGGACTGAGTTTAGTTCCGATTACAAAGTTGAGCTACTTCAAGAGATCGACCAACCTAAACAAGGTGGTGCAGCTGCTAATGATTTCTCGACTATCTCTCTACCTATTTTTGCTACTGATAGCGATAAAGACGAGTCTGCGCGTTCAGATCTTATTATCAAAGTAGGTGATGATATCCAAGTCGTGGCGGATGGCGAGATCACAGTCACCGAGCCAACGATTGGTGACACGGTGCAGAGTACAGTTGTTAATGTGATTACAGAAGCAGGTGCCGACCAAGCAACCGTTAGCAAAGTCACCTTTGATGGGGTCGATGTACCATTGGTTGACGGTGAAACCGAATACTCTGTTACCGATGGTGTATTGGTGGTTACCCTTGATGGTCAAGTTTCATTTAAGCCAAATGCTGAGCGTATCCACCCAGATGATGATCGCATCGAGCACACCATTGTCGTGACAGTGACCGATAAAGATGGTGATAAGACAACCAGCACAGTCGACTTAGTGATCAAAGATGGGCAAGACCCGGTGATCACTCAGATCACTGAAGCCAATGTATATGAAGCTGGCTTAACCGATGGTGGCTCTCAAGTCGGTCCGACCGATTATGTCTCTGAGGGTAAAATCACTGTCGTAACTGGTAGCGATGATGTGATTGAGTTTCATATCGATGTTGAAGCATTTAACCTGCTTCCAGCCAATCAAGGCTTGTACTCGAATAGCGAGCGCGTGGTGATAGAAGAGCTCTCTACTGGGGTATATCGCGGTTTTATCACTAAAGAAATCAACGGTGTGGATACCGAAATTGATGTCTTTAAAGTAAGTTTTGATCAAGCTGATTTAGGCAAATATAAGTTTGAGTTGTTGCAAGAGGTTGATCACGCTAATCAAGGTCAAGAGAACCTTGAAGTGAAGTTACCTATTTACGCAGTAGATCGAGATGGCGATGAGTCAGGTAATCATGATTTGGTGGTCAATATTGGCGATGATATGGCTAACATTGATGACTTTGTTGATGGCAGCACGTTTACCGTCAACGAAGACGATACCATCAACGGCTCTTCACCGGGGCAGGCGTTTGCTACAGGCACCTTCGATACCAATCAAGGCGCTGATACCGTCGTCAAGTATGAGCTAACTAATATCAACACCTCTGAAAGTGGTCTGAAATCGGGTGGTGTGGATGTCGAGATCAAAGATGTTAGTGACGCTACTGGGCCGACCGTTTATCACGGTGTGGCGAATGGCATTGTGGTGTTTACTCTTGAGTTATTTAGCGATGGTAGTTACATCTACAGCCAAATTAAGGCACTTGATCATGCCGAAGGTGAAGATAGCTTAACCATTCCATTTGACGTAGTGGCATTAGATCGCGATGGCGACGTATCACAGCCGATCCGTCTACCGATTGAAGTGGTCGATGACAAACCAACCATCAAGGATATTACCGAGACAAAAGTGGTGGACGAAGATGATCTGTCTACCATAGGTTCTGATCAGAATCAGCGTCCGGAAGTTAGCGGTACGTTCGATGTAACTGAAGGCGCCGATGGCGTGGTTAAATATGAGTTGGTTGACGCAAATAATGCTATCGATGGTTTAGTGTCTGGCAGTGAAAACCTTGTATGGGCGCCAGTCTCCACTAGCGGTACGACATTTACTTATACCGCACAAACGGCTTCAGGGACGCCAGTCTTTACCATTACCTTCGATACAGACGACAATAGTTATAAGTTTGAGTTACTTGAACCACTGCAACATGCGAGTGGCAGTGGTGAAAATGCCATTGATATTAGCTTAAGCATCAAGGCAACCGATTATGATGGCGATGAAAGTAACGTCATTACTCTTCCAATTCGTGTAGTCGATGATATCCCTGAGTTGACTCAGCAAAGTATTACTCGTTTCGAGGGTCAAGGCTACAAAGGCTCAACGGTCAATATGTTTGACTCCGCTACAGATATGGGCGCTGATGGGGCTGTACTGACTAAATTAGAAGGTACAACTGATACAGCAGATGGCTCATCGATTGTATTCCGATCTGGCGGTTCTTACGTTGATTCGGTTGATTTAAGCGAAGGGTCACAGACCATAAGGGTTTATCAGGATCTTAATGATGGTAACCCACCACGACAGCTTGGCGTGTTGCAAGTTGACTCCAATGGTGAGATCGAATTTAAGGCCAATAACTATCTAGAGCATGATGGCAGCAACATTGAATTTACTATCGATGTCACGGCGACAGATGGTGACCTAGATACCTCGACAGCACCACTCGATATCACCATCACAGATAGAGATGCAAAACCGATCAAACTGACGGTGCAAACCTTCGAAGACTCTGGTCGTGATAGCAGCATTAATTATGCGACGGGTGATGAACCAGAGCGTTCAGAAAACGAAGATAACCAAACGGATCTACAAGTTGCTCCTGCGAATGTGGCATTAGCGGTCAACCTATTTGATGACGATAATGGTGAGTCTATTAATACGCTCACCATTAAAGCGGGCAGTCATAACGGCACCTTCTATTACAAAGATGGCGATGTGTATCATGAACTTGAAGTCGATCCGGCAACCGGTAATTTGATCCTATCTGCGCCACTGTTACAGCAAAGCTTAACTGACAGCGGCAACAATACCATTGCAACGATCACTAACCTCTATTTTGTGCCTGACCGTCATTACTCCTCGAACGATAAGGGCGTTAAAATCAATTATGACCTTGAGATCGGGAATAACGGGACAGACGATCACACCGTAAGCTCCAATTTCAGAATTGAAGTGGATAGCGTTGCTGATATCGCGACTTGGATTGATGCTGATAGCCAATATGAATATCAAGTTGCAGAAGATGACGGCAATGTTCAAATTAAACTGGACGCCAGTACGCTAGATATCAGCAATCCAGAGACCATTACTTATGAGCTTGAAGTGACCCAAGGTGCCGGTGAGTTTGAGTTGCTTGGAAGTAATGGCCAACCCTTGACTCCAGAGGGTGGCGTTTACACCATCTCAGCAGCCGATATCAATTCAATTCAAGTTAAGCCAAATGAACACTTCTCAGGGCAAATTCGTTTTGAAGCGGTGGCTGTAACAGAAGAAACGAAGAACCCGTACAACGAGGGTACAGTTGATAAATCTGAGGCACGCTCAGAGCCTCAAGAACTTATCATTGATGTCACGCCAGATGCGGATGCAGGCAGCTTTAGTGTTAGCCGAATCAAGATCAATGAAGACAATATTAAGGATCCTGATTACATCGGCCCTGATGACAACCATAAGCCGTTTACGCTTGATCAAGTGATTGATATGAAGCCATCAGTAGACGTCGATGGCTCTGAATCTTTGCATATTCGTATCTCCAACATCACCGAAAGTGCAAGTTTAAAATGGGTCGGAGACGGCGACAGCCAGATCACCGAAGTCACCGTGGATGGTGTGACTTACCAAGAGATCCCATACGACCAACTTGTGAATGTAGAGGTCATTCCAGAGCTGCACAGTAACATTGACTTCAAATTTGATGTAACAGGCGTCGTTAAAGACAGTGCATTGCTTTCTGACGGAACCGTACACGTTGATGAAGAAGTGCTGGGCACTAAAACCGTTAATGTTGAAGTCACTGGTGTAGCGGATATTCCGAGAGGCAATACCCTTGGTTCTGACTGGTCAGGTTTTGAAGATAATGGTGTCAGCGGTGTCGAAATAACCATCAAAGAAGACGCTGTTGCCGAGCTCAACTTTACTGTGATTTCAGGCGAAGCACTCACGAAACCACAGGATGGTTCAGAATCGTTGACGGTACTTTTGTCGGGTATTCCCGAAGGCGTGATCTTAGAAGACGCAGATGGAGATGTCATTGACTTGAACTTCACAGGCTATGAAACCGGTCCAGATGGACAGCCGGATACGTCTAAACCGATCTACGAAGCCAACATTACAGGTATTCATGATGATACCGGTATTATTATTAAGCCGGCGGCATCCTCAACAGAAAACATTCATATTAAAGCGACGGTGATCGTCACGGAAAATGACGGCCACACTTTGAGTTTTGAGCAAGAAGTCAGAGTGAAAGTTGAGCCAGTGATTGATGCCAAAGATACCTATACCAACACCGCGTCAGGCTATGAAGACACGCCAATCGATATCGATTGGTACCCTGAGAAAAATCGCTTCCCAGACTCTGATGAGCATTTTACCTCGATAGAGATCAATGGCGTACCTGACGGTGCTCAGGTTGCGATTAACGGTAATGTGAATTGGAGTTTCGATAGTGATACTGGCAAAATCACGATCACACCACTCGATAGCCAAACGCCGGAACAGTTTTCAGACATTGCTTTGAACAGCGACTTTGTTCAAATCACGTTGCCGAAAGACTCAAGTACTAACTTTGACCTCACCACTATTGTCAATATTGAAGAACGCGATCATGAATACACCAGCGATGATATTGTTGGCGAAGGTGGTCGTGTAACCGGCACGATTACCGGCACCATTGCGGTCGATGTTACGCCAATTGTTGAAAGGGTTGATGGGTCAAACCGCTTAGTGGTTGAAAACGAAAACCAAGATGTTGTGGGTGATGAAGTAAACAAAATCACGGCGGATGATAAAGGTGTGATTCGCTTTACCACCAATGCTGACTCTGCTGACTTGCAGGGCGAATACATCATTCGTTATCAAGAGACCGATGCGACAGATACGCAATATGAATCGACAGAACTGGTTACTCAGCTCGTTATTCAATTCGAGAACCAAGACGAAGCCATTATGGATCAGCTCTTTATTACGGGGGCAGTCTATGAAGGTAATGGTCGCTGGGTCATCGTTGATGAAGAGAATTTCAGCATCAATGCGCCTGCAGGGTTAGATTTAACGCCGGACAAACCGGAGGATGATGATCTCAATGGTATCAGTGACATCGATATCATCATTTATGCTCAGGTGATTGATCAAGGTGATATCGATGATCCGAAACGTACACCTGGTTTGGTTGCTCAGCGCGAAACCTCGGTAACGCTCTCTTTCCCTGAGTACGTTGAAGACATCGGTACGAAAGGTGCGTTCGTCGATATTGCTGATAACAGCATCATACTCGGCACGGAAGACACAACATTGGACCTTGGCGCACAACTAAAACCATTACTTTCAGTGAGCTCTGGTGACGATACGCCTGATACACTCACGATTGTGATTGATGACTCGTTTACCGAAAATGGCAAGACGTTCGATATTGGTATTTCTGGCGCGAATGTTGATTTCACTAATGGCCAATATGTGTTTACCACGACCATTGATAAAGATGGCAACATCGGTTCGTTGGATGGGCTACAGTTAACCTTACCAAAAGACTATTCAGGTGACTTCTCGTTGCCGATTACGATCATAGCAACGGATACGCTATCAGGTCACAGTCAGACCAATGATTTGGATTCTGTTGTGGTGAATGTAAGTCCTGTCGCTGATGTCACGGCAAAAGTACCTAAAATCACCTTGGACATTGTTGAATCACTGGATGATGACATGAACGTCATTACCCAAACTGGTGACGCTAAAGGGTTCGAAGACAGCTACATCAAGCTCGATCTGGGCTACACCTTAGCGGACAAAGTGACCGGTCTTGAGGGTGGTGAAGAGGTCGTCTCTTCTGTGACACTGACGCTAGAAGACGGTACACCAGGTCAGTTTTACGACGCGTCCGGTGCGGCACTTGGTTCTAGCATTACCTTTGATCAAAGTCAGATTGAAGCCGGTGCACTGGATAACATCTTGTTCAGACCCGATCTCAACTACCCAAGTAAAGATGGCGGCAACACCATCAATATCAAAGTAACCGGTACCGTAACGGATACAGCGACATTTGATCTCGCTGATCCAGATGGTACAGCAAGCGATACCAAACCGTTCGAAGCGGATGTGAGCTTTGACGTTGAACCGGTTGTTGATGGCGTTATTGTCACAGGGCCAGGAAGTGACGCTGATACCATTGAACTGACAGGGTTAGAAGATACTGAGATCTCTCTTGGTGCGTCTGGCCCAGTGAACGTTGAGCTCACTGACAATGATGGCTCAGAGAGCTTTGTTTCTTTGAAATTAACAGGAATTCCGGATGGGTTCGTGTTGGTTACAAAAGAGAACAGCGAGTATGAAGTCAAGAACAATGGCGGCGGTGAGTGGAGCGTTAAGCTTCCAAAAGATGCAGAGAGCCCATTGGATCTGAGTGATATCCTGATTCACCCACCGAAAAACTTCAGTGGTACTGCTGAGTTCGGCATGACGGTTTACATTCAAGAAGATTTGCTAGGCGTACCTACGGAAGCGGCCAATCTGCCTAACTTCGTGCTAACTGTGACGCCAGAGGGTGATGCTGTTGATGTCGATGCGACAGACAGTATTTCAGGGCTAGAAGGCCAGAATATTGATATCGACATCAATGCGTTTGCTATTGATAACGCTGATACGGCAACGGGCAGTGGTACATATACTGAAAATGCGCCGGAGACGTTGCGTGTTGAAGTGACCAATGTGCCTGATGATGCGAAGATCTACTATCCAGATGGCGGTTTAGCAAGTTTTGAAAACGGAGTTTGGACGCTAGACATTGCCGCATCGAGCTTAGACAAAATTATCTTTAACTCAGGTGAACATAATAGTGATACAGGCAATGTCGATGGCATTACAGAGCCAATTCACATTTCCGTACAAGCAGTCGATCGAGACGCAAGTGGTACTGAGTATCTGGGTGATAAGAATGAATTTGATGTCGAACTTGTTATCGATCCGGTCAACGACCAACCAACATTTGAAGTGATATCTGATCTTGCTACTGAGGAAGACACAATTACTGGTGTTGCCATTAATAACCTCACCATCGCTGATATTGATGCCACCTATGATGACCCTGATGCTGAATACACCCTAACGCTACAAGTTGATAAAGGTAGCTTAGCGTTTACGGCTTACGTGGGCGTTAACTTTGAGCTGCAACCTGATGGTAGCTTAGTTCTGACTGGTAAGTTAGCTGATATCAACAGTGCGCTTGGTGCGGATTCTGTTATCTTCAAGCCGGATCTCAACAGTAACGACCTGAACTCAGGTGGCCCAGTAACGGTCACCGCTACCGTCGATGATGGCGGCAACAATGGTGTGATTGACCCTGGCGATTCAACAACCTCTTCGAGCAATCAAACCAGCTTCATCATTAATGTCAGTGAAGTTAACGATCAACCTGTAGCAGGAGATCTGGATCTAGGCTCTATTGAAGAGGATACCGGTTCGATTCAAATCACTATGGCGCAGTTAATTGCAGCGAGTAGTGATATTGATAATGATACTTTGAAAGTCGATTCAATCACGGTACCGCCAGAGCAAGGTACGTTAACTCTGAGTGATGATGGTACGTATTGGACATTTAAACCTGCGCCAGAGTTTAACGGTAAAGTGACGATCAGTTATGTGATTGAAGACAACGGCACGACAAATGGTGCCAATGATTTCAAACAAGACAGCGGTGAAGTGACTCTCACTGTGATTGGCGTGAACGACAAACCAGAGATCGATATTTCTGATATCACCACACTCATTGATGAGTCGCCAAATCAGCTAATCAGTGGGATCAGTGTGTCGGATATTGACTATGTGGATCAATATGCCGATGACCCTATGACCGTGACTATCACTGTCGACTACGGCGCTTTGACTCTCGTTCAACCAAACGATTCTAATGTGGCGATCTCGGGTGAAGGGACAAGCACGGTCACATTAACGGGAACGCTGACAGAGCTAAATGCACTGCTGGACGAGCCAAATGCACCAAATGGTCTGTTTATTGATGCGAGCTTGTCCCCAGTCGACAGTATCAACTTGCAAGTGACAGCGAAAGACAGCGGGAATCCATCAGGGTTAGCCTTGGATGCGGATCCTAAAGACTATGTGATATCAGTGACTCCGGTTGCTAACGCGCCAACTTTATCCATTGAGCCGTCGTTTAACCATGTACGCAATATCACCACCAGTGTAGCGGCAAGCTCAAGCGGTATCGCATTGGTGGGCATCATGGCGGCGTTAACGGATATCAATGAAGCTCTTACTCTTGAAATCAGTGGTCTTCCGCCTGAAGCGAGTTTAACCAGCAGCGCGTCTGGCATCACTTACGATAACCAAGCTGATATGTGGATAGTGCCAGCAGGTGCGATTGACGACCTTAAAGTGGTTGGGGCTACAGAAGGCAACTATACCTTTAACGTCACTGCAGTATCGACAGAGACAGATGGTAAGGAAGCCAAGTCAGCGCCAATCCCATTATCGTTTGATGTGGTTGCCGATGCCGATGCAGATATTAACAAATCTTCTGAGACTGATGATCTACAGCTTCATGGTAGTGATGACGCTAATATCTTAACGGCCGGGAGTGGAGATGATTTGCTCATTGGCGGCGAGGGTAATGATACCTTGATAGCAGGAGCAGGCGATGACACCTTAATTGGCGGAGCTGGTAATGACATTCTTGATGGTGGTCTAGGCTCGGATATTCTTACTGGTGGCACAGGTGAAGATACCTTTATCTGGCATGAGATTGATGATGGTGCTGCCGACACTATTACCGACTTTAAGCTATCAGAAGGTGACCAGATCGACTTGAGAGATGTGCTTCCTGAGCTAAAAGAAACCGATATCGACATGACGACCTTGCTACAAAAACTTGATGCGAAAGTGGTTGACGGTGACGGTATTGAATTAACCCTACACGGTGAAAATGACAGTGAGCAGACCATATTGGTTGAGCATTTAGCGCCACAGTTGACGTTAGACGGCACCAGCTCATCAGACATTGTAAGTGCACTTTTAGACCAGCACGTGATCACTCACGATACTCTCTAAAGCTCTACAAACGAAAATGCCCTAACCAATGGTTAGGGCATTTTTCTATTTCTATATCTATTTCTATTTCGATGTCGCGTAAGCAGTAACAAAGTTATCAACCGCGTGATCGATGGTCTGTTTAACCTGCTCACAACTTGGTGGCGGAGTATGAGTGAGAAGCTGAGGCCAGAATAAGGTGGCCTTAATCGCCCCGATATACTGCTCAATGGCGAGTGGAACATTGGATATTTCCAATGCACCAGCGTCAATGCCTTGGTTGGCCCATTTTTGCAGTCCGTACGAATCCTCGATCGCTTCAAATTTCGATACCAATACTTTAGATGTTTCTTGGCAGCGGATACATTCAGCAATAACTAAGCGTGCTGTCATTTGATAATCATCATTACTGATGTAACACATTTGCTTCAGCGTCAGCTCAGTTAACTGCGTTTTGACTGAAACTGAAGGCTCAAATTGAACGTCACATTGGTCATCAAATCGACACATCAGCCTATCTACAATCACTTCAAAGAGTGCATCTTTGTTTGGGTAGTATTTGTAAAGCGTCCGTTTTGAAACTCCTGCTTGCTTTGAAATACCTTCCATACTGGCTTGCTCAAACCCTTTTTGAGAAAAAAGTTCAATGGCAGAACGAATGATATCTTCTTGTTTTATATCGCTTCTTTTGATCATGCAAAAATTCCAGATCAGAAAAAGTAAACGGGCATGTTTACTTTTGAAATCAGAGTAACTAAAGTATACACCATCGTTTACTTTCTTGAACAGCGAATAGAGCATGAAAATGAGTAATGTAATCAAAGCAGCTGTTCCCGGTTAACAGGTCTACTTATGAACTGTTTGCTCATAAATGGGAGGAGCCAATCAATGATTTGGTGGCAAGAGCCTAGCTTCAAACTAGCTCAAGTTCCTCAACCGCAATAGCACTAAGTTTCTGATTTTAAATATTTTCACTGCCTTTGAAAATGTGCCCGCTTGATGCGGGCTTTTTTTGATAACTACTTTCATTTGCACCTTCTAAGCGTATACTGGCTGAATAATAAATAGACAACCCATTTGGCTAGTAAAGGAGTACGCATGGAGAAGGAGCAAAGCTTATTTCAGTGGGAGAGAGTGCGGCGTTTTAATATGCCGGTTTGGACGGTGTTGGTTGGTGTGCTGATCGCACGCACCAGTTTCTTTATGGCGTGGCCGTTTTTGGTGGTTTTTCTCTATCAAGATTATGGTGCCAGCGCGATTGAAGTCGGCTCAATGCTTGCCGCAGCGTCGCTTCTTGGTTCAGGTGTTGGGCTTTACTCTGGTTACTTGTCTGATAAATTCGGCCGAAAGTGGTTGATGGTCACTGGCTGCGTGATCGCGTTTTTCGCATACAGTGGTATTGGTTTAGCCGACCAAATGTGGCACTTCTATATTTTGGTGCTTTTGACGGGCTTAATGCATCCTTTGATTGATGGCCCAGCAAAAGCCGTTTTAGGCGATTCTCTCTCTGACCATAAAGACCGAGAGCTGGCCCTCAATATCCGCTATTTTGTGCTCAATATTGGTGGTGCAATTGGCCCTTTGATTGGCGTGACACTGGCTTTGGCCAACCCTCAGGCCTTATTCTTGGTTACGGGTTTTACTCATCTCGCTTACGCACTGTGGATCACCTTTGGTATTGAACGAAAACAGTCGCTTAAAGAGAAGCTTGCTAGTAGTTCTGCATTGCCTAACTTTCGCCAAACGATGAAAGTGATCAGTCAGGATAAGATTTTTGTTTTGCTGTTATTGGCTAACTTGCTGCTTATGTTTGTTTATGCGCAGTTAGAATCTTCGGTACCTCAGGTGATTGTCCGCAGTGGCATCAGTGACGCTGCTACCTTGATCGCAATGCTGATGTTCGTTAACACCGCCACGATTGTGACGCTTCAATTCCCATTGCTAAAAATGATGGAGTCTTTCCCGCTCTTTACCCGAACACGGATTGGCATGGTAGCCATTGCGATAGGTCAGCTTGCTTTCGTTATTTCACCTAACGATTCAGCGATTGGTTGGGCAATTGCCTGCTTTATTATCAGTGTGGGCGAGGTGATTACCTTCCCAACCATTAATGTCCAAATAGATCGACTAGCCCCTGCTCATTTACGTGGCTCATATTTTGGTGCAACAGGCATCTATACTCTTGGCTTTGCGATTGGTCCGCTGGTGGGCGGCATGATGATCCAATGGTTAGGATCGACATGGTTGTTTAGCCTATGTTTCATCATCTGTCTGGCGATGATTTGGCTCTACTACATTGCGGGGAAGGTAGAAGATACGGTAGAGCGAGAAGTGGCTCTGCAGTAGCGAAACCATCGCGACTGCAGATCTTGATTAAGCGAGTGAAGAAGGCGTTAGTAGTTCTTCTTCGCCTGCTTTTTGTGGTTCTAACTGAATCGTCTGAGTTGGGAACGCAATATCAGCACCGTGTGATCGAATAATCGAATAAATCTCGAGTAACACGTCCTGCTTCACTTCGTGGTAACGAATCCAATTCACTGTCTTGGTGAAGGTGTACACCAATAAGGTCAGAGAAGAGGGTGCAAAGCCATTAAAATTAACGATCAAGGTTTGCTTAGCATCGATATCTTGGTGATTTTCAAGCATGGCTTTAATGTCAGCGACAATCTGTTCAACCTTTGCCCCATCTTGATAGCGGATACCAATATTCTCATTGATACGACGGTTAAGCATGCGAGAAGGGTTCTCTACGACAATGTTACTGAACACGGAGTTCGGCACGTAGATTGGGCGCTTATCGAAAGTGCGGATGATGGTCATGCGCCAACCAATCCGTTCTACAGTGCCTTCAATCTGACGGTCCGGTGAACGAATCCAGTCACCGACCTTAAATGGGCGATCGAAGTAAATCATCATCCCACCAAAGAAGTTGGACAGTAGGTCTTTCGCGGCTAAACCGACAATCAAACCACCGACACCACCAAAAGTGAGTAAGCCTGATAAGCTTAAGCCAAAAGCTTGCATGACTGTTAACGCGCCAATAACGATAAAGAACAGACGCGCGACTTTGGCTACCGCTTGAACGGTCGTTTCATCTCGATTTTGGTTTTCGAGAACGTACTCTTCAATATTATTGATGAGCCGCATCGTAATCCAAACGAAGATCCCAATGACCAAGATGAGCTTGAGTGTACTCAGCCAATTCAACTTTGAACCCATGTAATCTTGAAGAATAAACCCAAGAGAGATGGTCGCTGGCCAGCACCAAATCAGGGTACTAACCGGGGTCTTTAAGGCGGTTAGGGTAAGGTCATCCCAATGAAATTGGGTCTTGCTGACTAGAATCTCTAGGCGACCATACACCACGCGCCAAATGATCCATGCCACGAGACTCGCAATAGTGATAAACAGTACATTGGTGTCCCAGCTGTTTAGCATATTGGCAATGGACGGAGGCAGATATGTGAGTAACTCGTTCATTTTTCAATTCTATTTTTGAATTAAGTAGCGCAAGTATAAGTCTTTGCCTATACCCAAACTAGTCTGTTTATGCATCAAGTACGATGGGTTCAAACATTCGGTTAAAAATGTGTCAGGATTATGGATTCAATTTGATAAGCGTTTTTTGTGGGCGCACACTTCCATCTCCTTAATCTAATACTAGGAAAAGCCATGAAATCAGGTGACAAACAATTTGCTGTCATTGGTCTGGGTCGATTTGGTCTGTCAGTGTGCCAAGAGCTACAGCAAGCCGGTGCGGAAGTACTCGCAATAGATATTGACGAAGAGCGAGTTCGATCGGCTGCGGGGATCGTTAGCCAAGCGTTAGTGGCTAACTGTACTAATGAAGAAACTGTTGCTGAGCTTAGACTAAAAGATTACGACATGGTCATGATTGCCATCGGGGCCGATGTGAATGCCAGTATCCTTAGTACTTTAGTCGTCAAAGAAGCGGGGGTGAAAAACATCTGGGTCAAAGCGAACGATAAGTTTCACTCGAAGATCCTTAGTAAAATTGGTGCCGATCATGTCATTATGCCCGAGCGTGATATGGGCATAAGAGTCGCAAGAAAGATGCTGGATAAGCGTGTGCTTGAATTTCAAGAGCTGGGCTCAGGCTTGGCTATGACAGAAATTGTGGTGGGTTCAAGGCTGCTAGGTAAAACGTTAGGCGACCTTACCCTTTGTAAAGAGAAGAACGTTCAGGTGCTTGGTTTTAAACGTGGCCCAGAGCTGATTAAAGCTCCTGACTTAAACAAAGCATTAGAAATAGGGGATCTCATCATTATCGCAGGTCCAAGCGATATCTTATCTAGAAAACTGAGCACGCTATGAACCCGTTCGGCCGTAAAGATATGTTCTATGCCTTAGATACGGGCAGCAAAGAACAAAAAGGCTCCGAGCCGCGCGTCATCCTGTTGAGTTTCCTCGGTGTGCTTTTGCCGTCGGCGGTTCTACTCACATTACCGGTTTTTTCTGTCACTGGATTATCTATTACTGACGCATTGTTTACGGCTACGTCGGCTATCAGCGTTACCGGACTTGGTGTTGTTGATACCGGAGAACACTTCACCATTGCGGGCAAAATCCTCTTGATGCTGCTCATGCAAATCGGCGGTTTGGGTCAAATGACCTTGTCAGCCGTTTTACTCTATATGTTTGGAGTTCGACTGACATTAAAACAGCAGGCGTTAGCAAAAGAAGCTTTAGGCCAAGATCGTAAAATTAACTTAAGACGTTTAGTAAAGCGCATCATCATATTTGCTTGCATCGCAGAGTTTATCGGGTTTGTGTTGCTATCATTTCGTTGGGTACCAGAAATGGGCTGGAGCCAAGGTCTGTTTTACGCGCTGTTTCATGCCATATCGGCTTTCAACAATGCTGGTTTTGCCCTGTTCTCAGACAGCATGATGAGTTTTGTCGATGATCCTTTGGTTATCTTCACGCTCGCGGGTTTGTTTATTTTCGGCGGGTTAGGTTTTACTGTGATTGGTGATGTGTCAACCAATTGGCAGCGTGGCTTCAAAGCGTTTCAGTTGCACACCAAAATCATGCTTGTTGCAACACCTGTTTTACTGGCAATCGGCACGCTGATGTTTTGGCTGCTTGAACGTAACAACACTGAGACAATGGCGGGTTTAACTAGTTCTGGTCAGTGGCTAGCGGCTTTCTTCCAATCTGCCAGTGCTCGTACTGCTGGTTTCAACAGTGTTGACCTTACTCAATACACTCAACCAGCCCTGCTCGTGATGATCATTCTGATGTTAATCGGAGCCGGTTCTACTTCAACAGGTGGCGGTATTAAGGTGTCTACGTTTGCGGTCGCGTTTGTGGCAACCTGGACATTTCTGCGTCAGAAGAAGCACGTTGTTATGTTTCAGCGTACCGTTGGCTGGCAAGTTGTCACGAAGTCACTGGCCATCATCGTCGTCAGTGGGGCGATATTAACAACAGCGATGTTCTTGTTGATGCTGACAGAGCAGGCCAGCTTTGAGAAAGTGTTGTTTGAAACCATATCTGCTTTTGCTACGGTTGGACTGACGGCTGGCCTAACCGCTGAACTTTCTGAGCCAGGGAAATACATCATGATTGTGGTGATGGTGATTGGTCGTATTGGGCCTTTGACGTTGGCTTACATGCTAGCAAGACCAGAACCTTCTTTGATTAAACGACCTGAAGGTGTGGTTTTAACGGGTTAAACACTATTTATTCCCAAAATGATCAGATAGGGCGGCTCGGCGTTTTTTGGCGGAGCCTCCTCCTTCCATGTCAACCGTATCTTCATACCCCGCTTTGATTAGCCGTTGTGTCGGGCTGTTAGGGTGGAGTCGTTGAAGTTGAGGCGAATCGAATGTTCCTGCAATTCTGTAGACAGTAGTACCACTGCCAGTGTGAATCTCAATGCGTTTACCATCAAAATCAAACTGCGTAGCGACCAAACGATTATTCCTATACACGCCTTTCTCGTTCAGCTCTAACGTATCACTTTGGTATGACGGTGCGCCAATCTCTACCCAGCGACCATAGACATGCTTAGGATTGATATAGTCTTGATAGCTAACATAAAGCAGACTAGAAAACCCGACTAGCAATACAACAAAACCAAAGGCAAAAAAGGCTTTAAAAGCATGGTGTTTGGTCATAGTAACAGGGTGTATCCCATGTGGTTAAATACAGCAATAATTCAGGCTGTACGATATTGAGAATTAACGCAATGTTCAGCTACAAAATGGTGAACTAGGTTCTAACTTTTTCCAAGACGTTCACATTTTTATTATAGCTTATGCGTAATAGCGCAAATAAACATCGAACGATGAAAGTAATGGATAGAGACTAACAACCAACAATTTCAGTTAGTTTAATGAATAATTCTAGATTTTAATTGGAAGGCGAGATCTGTACGTTTATCAGTGGGATAAAGCTAGAATAATACAAAAATCTGATCTTTTGTTACACCTCACATTGTTGTTGCTGAACCTAAAGAGTTCGTATAAAACAGTGAAATCAAAATAAAAAATTAACGGAGTTAAG
The DNA here is from genome assembly GCF_003970385.1 of Vibrio aquaticus. GTDB lineage: Bacteria > Pseudomonadota > Gammaproteobacteria > Enterobacterales > Vibrionaceae > Vibrio > Vibrio aquaticus. The sequence goes on from NZ_RXZH01000001.1 coordinate 1,077,058, forward strand.
GATGATTAAAGCAAACAGCTACTTTGAAGGACAAGTACAGTCATTAGGTTTTACGCAACAAGATGGCGAATCGAGCGTGGGCGTGATGGCGGCGGGTGAGTACACCTTTGGTACTGATGCACCCGAAAAGATGACAGTCGTAAAAGGCGCACTAACGGTAAAACAAGCTGGTGAGCAGGAGTGGAAAACCTACAATGCGGGTGAGTCATTCAATGTACCGGGCAAGTCTTCGTTTGACTTACAAGTGTCGGTTTCTACGGCCTACTTATGTGAGTACTTAAGCGCGTAATGACTTATAGCCTGAAAAGCGAACAGATTATTTAGAGAAAAATTTATCTCGTAGCCCCTTCTTGAAGGATGTTTTCAACTAAACTTAAGAGTGAAAATCCTTGTTAGACATAAAGGGGCAAGGCGATGGAACTACGTAATGAGCATGGTGAAAAAACGCAAGTAGCGGATAACCTCACTATCAAAGAAGTGCTTGAAATGGGTTACTCAATTGATCTTTGTGATGAAGCGTTTGATCCCAAAGAACACTGGGTGGCCAGTGCAGGTAGCCAAGAAAACAAAGGCGAATTCCCAGAGTCATAATCAACTGATAGCCTAATAAAGCCCGAGCTAGCCTCGGGCTTTTCTGTTTGAGCTATCTTTTCTGACACCCCTAAGGAAAAGTGAGGTGAGTTGAATACTGGGCGAGCGTGCGGTAATAAGTTATGATTCAGATATTAATGATTTTCGCTTGCGGCCGATACAAACATTGTATTCGGAGAAAATAGAACAACGATAAGAGATAGAATGAACGTAATTGGTATTGCCATTGGAGTCACAGGGTTACTCTTGCTCGGCATGTTCATGTGGATGCTTGCTTTATCTGTAAGGAAAAAGCGACTCGATCAAGAACGCAAACAGAAAGAAATCGCCTATCGAAAAGCGGTGGAGCGAAATCGCCGTCAAGAAAAAGAAGAGCGGGTCATGAAGGCTGAAGGTGGTCACATACCTACGATTCTCTATCTCGCGAAAGAAGCCGAAAGAAGTAATCCTAAAGAAGCGCTCTATTGGTACACCAAAGCGGCCAAACTCGATAGTGTCAATGGTATGTATGGCATTGTTCGCATCAGCAACAAAATGAAACAAGATGTGATATTAAAAGAGCAAGCTAAGTTTTGGCAAACCTGTATTCACGCCAATGAAGGGAGCCTTGCTCATCAATATGAGATGGGTCAGGCGCTTGTCCATGGTCGAGGAACAGAAATCAATGAGCCTAAGGGTATTACCGTTTTAGAAGCAGCGGCAAATAAGAATCATGTAGAGTCGTTGATCTTCTTAGGCGATTGGTGGTCTCCAGAGCAAAACAATGACCCTCAAATGTCGACTGCTTATTACCGCAAAGCAACTGAGCTAAAAAGCAATGACGGACGTATGAAGCTTGGTCTTAACTATATCCATGGGGTGGGTGTGGCAAGTAGCTTTACGACAGGTGTTTATTGGTTGGAGCGAGCAGCAGAAAAAGGTTACTTGGAAGCAATGTATAAAGTGGGTGAGGTTTGGATAGATCATAAACCAAACGGTAACTCTATTAGCTATATCTGGCTGTTTCTGGCCGCTCAACTGGGTTATGAGCCAGCGCGAACACTGCGTGACCAAGTTGCCTTAAAAATAGGTGTAGATACGGTCGTTGGCTTACAGGGGCTGTCTAAGCCTATGATTAAAAAAATCCGTGAGAACAAAGTCAGTAAGCACTCTATTATCAAAGCGTTAAACCGATTGTATAAGCGTGGTATTCCAATTCCGGATAACGAGGTGCCTAAGTCAACGACACAAGATCAAAGTGTGGCCTCGGACGACTCGACTCCGTTAGATGAGAGCGAAAAAATCGCGGTTGATGTGAATGAATCATCGACAACAAGTCCCTTAGACTTTTCCCAATCTCCAATGGATAAATCGTCTTAAATGACTTCATAAAAAAACGCCCGATGAGAACATCGGGCGTTTTTTTAACAATCTATTGCTTAGAAGTGCAGTTGAATAACGGAAGTAACAACAGCACCAGGGCGGCGAACGCCATCAATTTCAACTTTGATTTCACGTTCAATTTCTAAACCCTTACGGATTGGAGTCACCTTAGACAAAGTGCTGACAGCGCGAACGCGGTTATCTGCTTTTACCGGGTAAGGGAAACGAACTTGGTTGAGACCTATATTCACTACCATTTTTGCTGTAGGGAAAAGGTTGTTATCAGGGTCAACACTGTCAGTAAGCTTTGGCAATAAAGCAAGTGTTAAAAAGCCGTGCGCAATGGTTGTTTTGAACGGAGACTCTGCCTCTGCACGTTCTGGATCGGTATGGATCCACTGCATATCTTCAGTAACTTGGCCAAACTGGTTAATGCGTTCTTGAGAAACATCTAACCATTCACCAGTATGTATCACTTCACCGAGCTTTTCTTGAAGCTCTAAGTAGAGGGCTTCTGCCTCTGGCTTCATTTCTAGCGGTTTTGGCTTCACTGGTTGCTGTGGTTGTACCGGAGCAGGCTTGATTTCATCGTTTACAGCAGGTGTTTGGAAATCGCGCAGACGAGTAAACAGGTGGCGGTTATGAGCCTTATTGACAATCTCTCCCCAGTACTCACGCACATGCGGCGTTACCCAGTGCATAAACTCTGAGTGCTGTTTAGAATTTGTTAAACCACGATGTTTAAATAAGTCAGCGACTTTCATAAAAACCTCTGATGTTGACCATGTTGCTCGGTTAGTTTCTTAATTTTGAAGCACTTCACACTATTGTGCAATTACTTTCGAGCGTACAAGTGTTTGGTGAAAGTGTATTTGGCTTAATTTTTCAATAACTTATTAATAAAACACTATTTTATTGAAAAACTATCAATAGAGTCTTTAGCTTATAAATTTGGGTCACAATGGCTCAAACTAGCGCTCTGCATGTCGACTAACTGTTTAGTTTCTCAGCACTTAAACCATAGGTCGCGAATTAATGCTTTACAAGGCAGGGGCTTGTACCTAATATACGTCCCGCAACGGAGAGATGGCTGAGTGGTTGAAAGCACCGGTCTTGAAAACCGGCATACGTTAATAGCGTATCTAGGGTTCAAATCCCTATCTCTCCGCCACATTCAAAACCCCAGTCGAAAGACTGGGGTTTTCTCGTTTCTAGCCGAGAACATTTTGATAGGGATTTATTTAATCCCCAGTTGAGCGCAACCCCGAACTAGGCGTCCCCGAACTCCGCCACATTCAGCAACAAGGCCGCTAAGAAGTTAGCGGCCTTTTTCGTATCTACAGTAATGAAAATCATCTACTGGTATGTCTTTCTATCTGCTAAGTCCGCAAGTCTGTTTAGGTCTCTTCCCAGTAAGAAAATGCATTGATCATAGTAGAATAGAGCCTCTGGTTAATATGTAATTTGGCGTTGGGTGTTTGAACCAACTTCGGAGATGAATTCCAGCCATTCAGAAACCGGGAGAGGGCGAGCGAAGTAATAGCCCTGAGCACAAGAACAGCCAATTTGGCGTAACGTCTCTACGTGTGATTCGGTCTCTACACCTTCGGCAATGACTGAAAGATCAAGCACCTCTGCTAGTTTGAGGATGGCACTGGTGATTTCGTAATCCAATTTGGATGTATTCACTTCTCGGATAAATGTACGATCAAGTTTGATGCAGTCTGCAGAGAGATTTTTGAGCATAGCAAGGGAGGAATACCCTGTTCCAAAGTCATCAATGGCAATTCGATAACCTTTCGCATGCAGCTTTTCGATAGTCCGAGAACAGGTTTCAAAGTCACGCATCATATCTCGTTCGGTTATTTCTAGCAGGAGCTGTTCAGGATGACACTCCGTCTCGTCAAGAATCACTTGTAACTGCTCAGCAAGGTCTGTTTTATAAAACATTCGTGCGGAGAAATTGACGGAGATGATTAAATTGTCGATATTCGTACCGGCGCGTTTCCATTCAGTAATTAGCGTAGCGACCTTTCGAAACACCCATTTGTCGATTTCGATAATGAGATCGGTTTTTTCTGCGACTTCTAAGAAGTCGAAAGGAGGCAATAAGCCAAGCGTCGGGTGTTGCCATCGGACGAGTGCCTCTGCCCCTACGATACGCTGGCTTTCCAAGTTCACTTTGGGTTGGAAGTGAACAACTAATTCATCGTTCTTGATGGCGTTGTGTAATCCCATGTTAATTTCGATGAGGTCAGTGACTTCATGTGTCATTTGATTGGCATAGATACGATATTGGTCTCTACCGTTTTTCTTCGCATGATACATGGCAGTATCCGCGTTTCTCACCAATGTTTCTCCATCCTCTCCATGAATAGGAAACTGACAGATCCCGATACTAGCAGAGACAAAAATCGTTCTATCTTCAATATAATACGGCATTCTTAATGCCTTATTAATTTTATCGGCAATCTGTTCACCCTGTTCAGAATTCATATCAGCGAGGACTATCATGAATTCATCCCCACCCATACGCGCAACGAATCCCAAATCGCCGATAAGCTTGGTAAGAATCTCAGAAATACTCACCAATAAGTTATCTCCAGAGGCGTGACCGAGCGAGTCGTTAATCGTCTTAAACTCATCAATATCTAGGTAAAGGAGAAGGAAAGGGCTGTTGTTTGCATGTGAAAAGGCAATCTGTTCATCAAGCTTTTTGGTTGCTAACAATCGGTTCGCAAGTAATGTCAATGGATCGTGGTGAGCAAGAAAGTCGAAGTTCTTTTTCTCTTCATGGAGTTCTAGATACGCCTCTGACAGTCGTGATGACATATTGTTATAAGCGTTCTCGATCAGGCTCCATTCATCGGTACGCCCTAAGTCGATCGGCTTTTTAGTACCGCTGGAAACGAGTCGATCAAAACCGTCTTTTAGATCATCGAGTGGCTTTCTGATGTGGAGGCTAACCACTCGATTAATCAACAATACAGAAAGCAGTATCGCAAATAGACTAATCACGATGGCATTGAATCGAGATTGACCAATTTCTTTCTCTAGCTGCTGCGTTAGTTCGACCGCTTGCGTTTGTACGCGTGTTTCTGTCCCTTCTACCATGCGCAGTAAGTCGTTTTGAGCACCAACTAATGCTTCCATTACAATCCAGCGTTGTTCAAGGTTAGCGCGGATTCGACGTAGAGCGGCATTATAGCGCTTAACGGTTTTCTGGATTTTTTTCTTTTGAGCAACGACCTCAGGCGTGTGTATGTCCACGTTTTCAAGGTGAAGAAGTAGTATGTCTAGCTCTTTTTCAACTTCAATTAGCAATACCTTTTCAGTCTCAGGCGTGATGCGGCTGTGGATATCGCCAATCATTTTACCTGTGGTGAGGAAGGCTTCTCGTAGCATATTGACTAAATCGATCTCGTTATTGTAATGCTGGATACCAAGGCTATTAAGTTGAGCTATTTTGCTGTCAGCAATAACAAATTCTAACTCATTAATTTGAAGAGCGAGTCGAGTATCAATTTTGTGAGTTTGCTTTAAAATTCGGTTTAGAGCGAGTGAACTTCCTAGAAATCGATGGAAGTTATCGATGAATGCATCAATCTTGTTAGACAATGTTTTATTGGTTGAGAGGTCTCTAAGTTTTTGAAGTTGTAGATCGATATTGAATGCTTGAGCTGACAAGGTACTTTCACTGAACAGAAACGTCTGTTCGAGTAGTTTGACTTTTGACGTTAGGTCAAACACGTGGCGACTGATTTCTGAATTAACGATCAGCTCAGATACATGGGTACTGGTTTCTGTTTTTAAAGTAGATTCAACGTAATAGAGTGAGCGGATTACTATCAACACCGCGACACTTACGATAAGTAACGAAACCAAGCTAGAAATGATGAGGCGCTGCGTGATATTGATGTTTTTTATAATCATTTCGGCTTCCAAATCTTTAAATAAGCTTCGCGATAACCGTTTTGTGGGTCATAAATGCCACTTGCTTGCTGGCTGACAAGTTCGTCGACGTTATCCGGTGTTACCAAATGAACTGGAGCAGAATAGCCACTAGGTTCTAAACCGTTAAAGGCTCGGTTAAGTTCGTCAATGATTTGCCAACCTTGCAAATACAAAGGTTCAGGAACGGTGGCTAGTTGAAAATCATCGTTGTTAATTCGCTTGTATGCCGCCTTACTTCCATCACCGGCTGATATGTTGCTTGGGACGTGATTGCGTTGTTTGCGGTTTGACTCTAAAGAAGGGATAGCATAATCAATGTATAGGTCGTTTATGGCTAATATATGGGTGATTTTTCTATCGTATTTATTCCAAAGACTTTCCATAGTTTTAGGCATTAACTCTGAAATCTTACCCAATGGCAGATCGTTAACTTCCAATAGTTCGCAATCTTCGCAACGCCTAATAGTGTTCGCCATGGTATCTGATTTGATGGTGGCAATTTTGTAGTTTGAATCGGTGAAAATAAGTGTGTTCGCTTTGCCTTCTGAATTTGCGATAGCAAGCAAGGCGGCAATTTCTGCGACATCTAAGGGATCGGTGGTGATGTTCATATATAGGCCTATGTCATCATTACCACCCGCTAACTCCGTTGCATGCCATCCGATAACGATGATCCCAAGGTTTTGAGCCAATTTTAGGACATCCCTATGCCTTACAGCATCAATGCCACCAAGAACGATTGCATCAGGCTCAAAACCGATCGCTTTTCGAATCGCAGCGCCTTGTCGGATTTCTGAACCAACGCCGTCGAGAAACCTCAAGTGCCAATCAAGGTGCGAGTTAGCCTCAGACATTCCTTTACCCACACCATATACGCCGCCATTTCTGAGATCAGATGCAACGAAGATAATACTTTTTTCGTAAACCGCCTGCGGCCCATTAGTAGGACCGTCCCAGGTCGTATTACTGGAGACTGCTTTTTGTACTTTTGCTTTTGCGTAGTCAAGAAACGTTTCGTTACTGCTAATCGCGTAACTATAAGAGCTAATGGATACTGCACAAAAGAGGACGAGCAAGCGCCTAATCAAAATTGTCATAAATTTATAATGTGTAATTCAACTTATAATTTTGGTGTATATATTTATAATAATGTTATTACACAATCAAACAATTGGTAACATTTATGGTTTTTGCCGTTAATAAAATAGTAAATAAGTGTGTCTTAGTCGTTCTTTTGTTTAGTCCAATAGCGGCATTAGCCCACGAATCAGATATGGATGAGAAAAGTCATATCTTCTATCACTTTCAATCTGCTGTGAGTGAAGAGCCGAAATCAATCAAAAGTGACATCGTTAAGCAAACGATCCAAATTGCACTTATCTACCCGAGTGCGGATATCTCAGATTTCTGGGTTCGTAACTATACGGCGCTGACTAAGCGCTTGTCGGCATTGAATATTTCTTATGAAGTTACCGAGTTTTCATCAAAGCAAATTGAACACTCTCTTCAAACGCAGTACACGGATAAGGTGCTGAGTGGTGAAAAAATGTACGACTTTGTCATTTTTGGACCGTCGGAGTTGGATCTGCAATCCAATAATATTCAAAAACTATCAGCTTCTAATGATTTCAAAACGTTCATATGGGCTTTTCATACGCCGAATGAAAACTGGGAGTCTCAACCGGATGCATGGTTTGATTTCTCTAGTAGCATGGGCGCAGAAGTGCTCTGTGGACACGTGATTGCACATTTGGGTAAAGATATCGAGTTTGCTGCGAATCGAGGGATCCCTGGTATTACAGATACCCAGCGTTCACAAGGATTTATTGATTGCGTCGAAGAGGAAGGTGATTGGTTAACTGTCTATGAGCATTTTGGCCAATATCAAAAATTAGGTGGTGCCGATGGGGTGAAACTCATTCTGGATAATTTCCCTGAAGTGACCATGATCCACAATGCAAATACTGCCATGACAATGGGAGCGGTTGATGCGCTGCGGGAAGCTGACAAACTTGACCCTATTTATGTCACTGGCTGGGGCGGTACAGCGAAAGAGATTGAGAAAATCCGAGCAGGAGAACTCGATGCGACGCCTATGCGCATGAGTGATGATCTCGGTGTCGCGACTGCTGAAGCCATAAAATTTCATTTGGAAGGCCGGGCCGTAGAGGTACCTTTAATCTATTTAGGTAGGATTACCGTGGCACATAACGAAATGAGTGACGCTGAAATTGATCACCTTACGCGTGAGGCCTTTCGTTATTCTGGCGTGAATGAGTAGATGCCCCTTTTCCCCACATTCAGTAAAAAGGCCGTCAAGCAATTAGCGGCCTTTTTCGTTTTCACATCTTTAATGCGTTAAGCTTATCTACTCAGCGCTTCCCCAAGCGGCCGAAAGTAATCTTGCAATGCAGCATGGATACGCTGACGGTGCTCTAAATCTGGATAAACGCCGATGGTTTTCGGTTTGGTTGTACCAGAGACCAAATAGGCATTGTCGATTCCCGAGCAAGATTCGATGGTGGACTCAAACGCTCTTGCCATCATCTCGGTCGGTAGAGAGAAGTAATTTGAACCGACCGCTTTATCAGCGATGACGCTGCGTGACACAAAATCGTGTTTGTCTTGGCCATCTTCGCTCAGGAGTGCCGCATCAAAAATCTTCAATAGGCTATCGTTCAAAGGATGAGGGAAAGGGTCGAGATTCTTAAGCCAACAGTCACTGGCGAAAATGATCGAACGCTGTGGCCCTGAACGATCGCCTATATCAAATGCTTTCTCGGCAATGTAATGATCAAAGGCATGCCAAAATTCATGGGCGAGTGCGCCTGCCCCTGCGTTTTTAGCTAAAGCAAGCTCTCGTTGGTTTGGCGCATAATGGGCCTGAACGCCTTTTCGGCCACCAGTGCCAAATGCCAAGCTTAAGCTGCCTCTGAGCCCAATTGCTTTTGGTGGCAACGCTAATATATAGGCTAGATCGGCCAACGAATCGAATATCAAGTTCGCTGCTAGGTCTTTCTCTTCAGCATTAACCCACTTACCGACTCGAATCCCGCCAATACCAAACGTCTGTTTGATATCCATAAACGAGACTTGATCTCCATGACGATAGTCTGGACCTTTGCGAGTTCGGTATTTGAAGTTGGTTAGTTGCAAAACAGAGCCTAGCCGCTGATCTTATTGCGTTGCTGCTGATAATGCTCAGGAAGTAAAGCATGGCCGTCTAAATCAGCAAGGTAGGTGAGTGCATCAATGACTCGCAAAGGGGTCAGTTCTGTGTCTTGATTACAATGGTCTAATTCAAAACAGAGGTAGAGCTGATCCGCTTCAATCTTCAAAAACAGGTTACCTTGTGGTGCTCGCGCTTGCGTTAAAGCAAACACACCAATGCCTATAAAGTGAGAGCTGTTTCGATTGCGAGTCGCATAGATGTCGCACTTGAGCTTATGAGCGAGTGCTAAGAAATCGAGAAGTAGGTTAATTTGGTCGTCTGAAACATTATCGAGTGCAGCTACATGCGGTTCTTTACAGAAACGTTCTAAATAGCACAGCATCTCTTCGATATCGTTGTTAAAAAGCATCATCGGTCGCTCAAGTTGTCAGTATTGCGATTGTACCTGTAGCTACTGACATCACAAAGCGCTTAACGAGAGCGCCGATTCACTTTCTGTTATTAAAGCTGGTATTTATGCAGCATGGCTTGCTGCTCACCTGCTATTTCTGCCACATATTCAGAGCGTTCGACCATCGGCTCTAGCTGCAGACGAGTTTGCTGCCCTTGCTCGGAGATGCGTGCAATTGCCTGAGACACATTAGCTGTGGCGCGATCTTGCTCTTCAGTGGCAACAGAGATTTGCTCAACGCGTTGCTGGATGTGTTGAACGGCTTTATTGATGTCTGAGAACGTCAACTTGACGTCGTTGCTTGATTGCAGTGCGTGACTCATTTCAAGGCGAGAGTCATTGACCGCTTGGCGTGAACGATCGGCAGCTGCAATCAACTCATTCATCATCTCTCGAATATTAGTGGTTTGCTGAGAAGTGCCACTTGCCAGCTTTCTCACTTCATCGGCAACGACAGCAAAGCCTCGACCTTGTTCACCGGCTCGGGCTGCTTCGATGGCGGCATTGAGTGCCAATAGGTTGGTGTTTTCTGCAATGCCGCTGATCATGTCGACCATTTCGCGTATCTGTTTCACTCGCTGATCCAGTTCGAGCATTGACTCCTCATTGATATTGAGTGAGTTCTCTAATGACTCTAGACGTTGACGGTTTAGCTCCACCACGCCGACACCTTTCACAGTATGTTCAGTGGCAAACTGTGAGTCTTCTGATGACGCGGCCGTGACAGTCGCAATTTCTCGGATAGAAGCTTCAAGCTGCGTTACCGTTGTCACCATGCTTTCCAATGCTTCGTTCTGAATGGTTAGGCTCTGGTTGGTTTTTTCTGCAGCATGGTTACTGATTTCAGCCGATTGATACAAGGTCTCGCAATTTTGGGTCACGGTTGAAATCGAGCGGTGGGTAGAGTCGATCACTTGGTTTAGTTTTCTAGCCACTTCTTTGAGTTCTAATGGGCCAATCTCTTCAGTTTGGCTACGAAAGTCGTGCTCAGTCAGGGCCGAAAGGCGAGCTAGGATGTTTTTAAGCCCTCGATTCGTCCAGGTGCGAAGTGCAAACCAAGTAAAGAGAATCACCAGTGAAATGACACTGGCGGCAACTGCGACCATGACACTGACGTTGTTGATGGTGTCGTGAACCACGCCCTCACGTTTATGGATCAGTTCTGCAGCAGCATCGGCGATGTGTTCAAGCAAACTCATGGTTTGGTTTGAGAGTTGCGAGGCTTGTTGGAACTCACTCTTTTGTTGTTCACTTTGCTCTAACTTAGTGAGGATTAAACGCAGCACACCATTGGCGTCAAAACCGGATTGAACCATGTCATAAGGTGCAGTCAGGCTGGCAAACTCGGTAATTTCAGGGTGCCACTCTTTAAAATCATCATAGGCGAGATCGATGCCTGCAATTCGATTACGCATCTCTTTGTATTCCAGTTGCGCTTTTTCGAGCTCGGTTTGCATCATCATGACTAAAAACGTGCTCTCCATAGAGCTGGCAGAAGAAATAAACCGGTTGGCGGCATCGTTAGATTCAGGATTGTCGACACTGAGAAAAGAACTAATGCGATTCATCTCAGGTCCAATTGAGCTCAATCCATAGCGGAAACCACCAACGGCGTCTTCAATGTTACGTTGAATACCAATCACGGCAGATTGTTTAGATAAAATCGAGGTCGTGATTTGGTGCAGCTGATCTAAATTGTCTTTGAGCTGCTTTGAAAGGTTTGAAGCGACACCGGATGATTGGTTAATCAGCCCTTCTCGTTTCTCGGCTAGCTGATCAATCTTATTGGTAATAGCCAGTAACTCTTCTGGATCAGTCACTTGCATGCCATAGTTAAGAAGTTTGACTTGTTCGAGTACGTTTTTGGTTAGTGTGGCATTTGCCATGGCGATAGGTAAGGCTTGTTGTGATAAGGCATCAAACTGATCGCCTACTCGTTCCATCCCCTTGAAGCTTGAGACAGAAAGCGCAGCAACAAGTACGAAAATGGTTAAAAACGTGGCACTGATGGTTTGAATCAGTGAGAGAGAAAGCCGTGAGTTAGAGCGCTTTTTCATAGTCAATGTGGTTATTTTTGAGTATGGATGGGTGTTCCCTCTGGTTTTTATTGTGCGATAAACAGGGGGATTTCGGTCATGGTAGGGAGGAAATGTGACAGTCAGCTTGCAGATTTATGTCGAATTAAAGAACTGGCGGGGAGTAAGGTGGTGTTTTTGAAGCGCGGTTGAACGAAATCTTCACCATCATCAGGAATGTTGGAATAACTTTAGGTAAACTAGCTTTCTCGCACTCTCGATAGGCGCAATGGATAAGGACAGCGTGTGCAGTACGTAAAGATTAAAGACTCGATTATTGAACAGGTCGAAAGTGGCATGCTTTCACCAAGACAGAAACTGCCTGCAGAGCGTAAGTTGGCTGAGTCGTTTGACACCACTCGAGTGACTCTGAGAGAAGCCTTATCTCTACTTGAGGCAGAAGGGAGTATTTATCGAGAAGATCGCCGTGGTTGGTTTATTTCTCCAGAGCCACTGAAATACGATCCAACCCAAGTGGTTAGCTTCCCCAGTTTGGCTAAAGCGCAGAATCGAACGCCAAAAACGGAGCTGGTGGCGACAAAGAGCATCATCGCCAACAAGCAAGCCACTCGCTTATTAGAGCTTCCTCCGTTCTCTGATGTCTATCGAGTAGACCGTGTCCGCTATCTCGAAGATCGCCCGGTTGTTCATGTCACTCATTATCTTAGACCTGATGTTTTTCCGAACTTGTTAGCTTATGACTTATCCGGTTCGTTAACGGATATTTATCGAGAGCAATATGACGTGAAGTATCACAAAGTTCGCTATCGAATTTCAACCAGCAGCTTACTCGGTGAAGAAGCTCAAGCATTGCGTGCCACGTCCGGTACGCCTGCGATGGTCATTGAACGAGTAGGGTATAACGAGCAAGGCCTACCGATTGGGTGTGACATTGAATACTGGCGTCATGATGCAATCAGCATAGAGTCGATGGCAGAAATCAATGGCTAATAAGTTGAGAGTTAAGAATGCAAAAGCCCTGGTGAGAATACCAGGGCTTTGTTTTAGTGAAGTTGTGATGTGTCGTTCAGTATTTTTTTGCCGATCGAGCTTGATCTTGAACCGAATTAACCATCTTGGAAAAGGCTCTGTCCTTGGCTCGTTTCTGTGCCAATGTCGCGCTGTTATGAGCCTCTTCTCGCAGTAGCTTCTGGAAATTTTCCAATCTGCGTGTCGATAATTCCCCCGTTTCAATCGCATTCAATACCGCACAACCCGGTTCGTTTTGATGTTGGCAATCAGAAAAGCGGCACTGCTCTGCTAGCGATTCAATGTCGGCGAACGTGAGTTTTATTCCCTCTTTTGCATCGCTCAGCTGTAGCTCTCGCATTCCCGGAGTGTCCATCAACAAGCCACCTTCTGGTAACCACTTAATCGCACGATAGGTGGTTGTATGTCGGCCTTTACTGTCTTGCTCTCGGATGCCACCGGTTTCCATCTCGTTTTGACCAAGTAAGCCATTGACGAGCGTCGATTTGCCGACACCGGACGATCCCATAAACGCTACGGTTTTTCCTCGTTGGCAGTAGCCTTTCAGCAGTGAAATATCTTCATTGTCGAGGCTGTTCACGCAATAGACACTTAATAAAGAGTCTAGCTGCTGAACTTGTTGGCGAATGGATTCTGCCTCTGAACATAAATCTGCTTTGGTTAAGATAATGACAGGCTCAACGCCGGTCTCTTTGGCTAACGCTAAGTAACGTTCGATACGGTTTAAGCTAAAGTCGTCATTGAGTGAACTTACGATGAACACAGTATCAAGGTTTGCCGCGATAAGCTGGCGCTCTCTGGCACTGCCCGCTGCTTTACGTTGAAACAAAGACTGCCTTTCTAAAACTCGTACTAAACGGTCGTTATTGAACAACAGCCAGTCTCCGACACAAATTGGGTCAAAGTTAGGTGGGATGTGGTAGCGCAAAATACCAGCGTCACCAAGAATGACAACCTCAGACTTATGGTGCTCGATGATTCGACCAAGTGAGCAAGTCTCTAGCTCTTCAAGAGAGAGTTGCTGTTGAAAGAATGGACGTAAACCTAAATCAATCAGTGATGGAGCGTTCATAATGTTCTCTTACCAGTAATTCGAATCGTTAAGCGGTTCGGCGCAAGTTGGTTTCCCGATAATAGGTTGAATCTCACTTTCAAGCAAAGATTGGGCAATCCAACCGTCAGGGTACGATAACGCGAAAGGTGCTTGCATGATTGTCTCTTTAATTGGTGCAAAGCCGACTTTCGAGTAGAAGTTAATGTCGCCGTACGTCACTACGGATTCAACGCCATTTTCTTTTAGCATGTTTAAGCCAAACTGGATTAACCCTTGGCCAATTCCTTGACCATGATAGTCAGTTGCAACGGCCATCGGTGAGAGTAAGTAAACATTTTCACCGTTCGGGAAGTTAAGCTTCGAGAAAATAACTGAGCCGATGACTTGGTTTTGTTCACTGGTTGCCACCATGACTGAAAGATCGTTCGAGCTGCCTGCTAATTCTAGAAATTCGGATGATAGTTTTTCTAATAGCTGACCTTCGTCTGGCCCTTCAGAATTGGTGAATGTGTTTTTATATAGTTGAATAATTTCTTGTTTTTGTTCTGGTTTGTAGAGTGAGTAGTTCATGTCATTCTCTTTACTATTTGATTTATACATAGAGAGAAAGCCAGCGCTCGATTCACTTGTTCTCTCATTTCTTGCTGGGGATTATGAACTGTGAAGCTATAGACAGGTCAAGGTGGTTTTAATCTTTTTTCGATTATTTTTAAATTATCTCTTTACCTCAACTTAACTTGAGGTATTAGCATGCTCTTCGTTGTCTAGGAACATTTAAAGGAGATAAAAATGATTCAACTAGAGCATGTAAATTTAGTGGTAAAAGATATTCCTGAGATGTTGAAGTTTTACCAAGCGGCTTTCCCTCATTGGTATGTACGTGCAGAAGGTCAAGGTGAATGGAGTGGTAAGCCAAGAAACTGGCTACACTTTGGCGATGATTATCAATACATTGCGATGAGCGATCATGGTGAAGGAGATAATCGCTATCTTGCGGGTCATCAAGTCGGCTTTGCCCATTTTGCTTTCGTGACGAATAGCGTCGATACCGTTATTCAGAACTTGGTCGATGCAGGTTTCCCAATCGCAAAAGATGGCGCAGAAGAGCCCTACAGAAAGAACGTCTATTTTGTTGACCCGGCCGGTTTTGAAATCGAATTTGTGGAATACCTAACGGACGATCCAAAGCTGCGTAACCTAACCGTTTAAGACTAAAGCGCAAATAGGGCTAAACCGAAAATTAAAACAAAGCCCGCTGTTAATAAGCGGGCTTGTTGGTTTTATGATTAGCGAGCTTTAGGCTTACGTTGAAACTGCTTGATGCTCTTTTTGTTCTGAGTTCTGCGGTTGGCTTTTTTGTCTCTAGGTGCTCGCTTACTTTCACCGGTTGATGGCTTATCCGTTACCGGAAAACCTTCCAGATCTTGTAGCGGCAGCTCACGTTGAGTTAAAGAGCGAATCGCATTCAAAGCATCCGTTTCACCATGGCAAACTAAAGACATCGCAATGCCATTGGCGCCAGCTCTAGCGGTGCGTCCAACTCGATGGATGTAGGTTTCAGCGTGCATCGGTAGCTCAAAGTTGATCACTACAGGTAAGTGATCGATATGAATACCGCGTGCCAGTAAGTCAGTGGCAATTAATACTTGGGATTGACCCGATTTAAACTGCTCAAGCGCTTCTTCTCGTTCAGCTTGGCTCTTATTTCCGTGCAGGGCAGCGGTGGTAATCTTCGCCTTATTGAGCTTTTTCGTTAGGCTATCTGCGTTCTCTTTCGCGCCGATAAACACCAAAATCTGTTTTGCTGCTTGTTGCTCTATAAGGGTAATCAGCGCTTTGGTTTTACTGCCCTTATTCACTAAGTACAGTGTTTCTGCAATATCGCTGTTGGTGCTGTTTTCTTGATCAGCGACCAACTCTTTTGGTGCCGACATTAACGGTTTAGCTTGTTGTCTAAGTGTGTCTGAAAATGTTGCTGAGAACAGAGCGGTTTGACGTTTTGGCGAAGTTTGATCTGCGATGGTTTGAACGTCCGGCCAGAAACCCATATCAAGTAAGCGATCCGCTTCATCCAACACAAGGTAGTGAACCTGACTGAGAGAAAGACCATGCTTGATAAGGTCTATCAGGCGACCAGTGGTTGCGACCAAAATGTTAGGTTGCTTGGCTAAAGCTTGCTGCTGCAATTCCTTATCAACGCCACCACATAGGCAAAGTGCTGACAGCGATTGTGGCTTAGCTACGGCATTAATGGCGTCACACACCTGCGCTGCTAATTCGCGTGTTGGAACCAGAACCAACGCCTGATGGTCTTGGTTTTGCTTGAGAGCTTCGATGATCGGTAAGCCGTAGGCCAACGTTTTGCCGCTTCCAGTCTTTGCCAATGCTAATACATCGTGGCCACTGATTAATTCAGGGATAGCCAGCGTTTGGATTGCAGTTGGAGTCTTGATTGTGTTGGGCAGCGCTTGAATCAGCGTCTTGCTCAGTGATAGTTGAGAGAATGACATCAATATCGCCTCTTAGTTGGCTGGAAGCCTTGTGGGCCAATAAAAGCAGCCGCGGACTCTATCACACTATGGTGACGAAAGGGTATCGCTTTTATACCACTAATGAATAGCACTTCGGTTTACGCGTCCCGGTTATTGTCGAGCCAGGTTTGCAGCTTTTGACTGTGTTTGAGCATTTCATCCAGCTCAGTTTCGTCCCAGTCGTCAAAACAGAGATCAACCGTTGGTAAGAAACCCATAAAGGCATTCTGAACTTTCTCTAAGCCCGTAGCGTTTATGCTAATCCACTTTTTTCGGCCGTCTTGGCTGTCTTTGCGAATGTCGAGCAAACCCATTTCTACGAGTTTGTTAACTACTTTAGTAATGCCCGGTTGGTTCATTTGCATTACGTCGGCCAGTTGACTGATGGTGCTTTCGTTATCTGGATGGCGAGCGAAGTGATTCAGCAAATCGAACTGAGATTGATTGATGCCATGAGGTGTCAGCGCTTTACTTAACCAGGTGTTAGTGAGCTGATTAATTATTCCCAATGATATCAATAATTTGAATGTTTTCTGCTGTTTTTCTGTCAACATATTTATAAATTTTTCTTGATTTACATTCCTTGGAATGTAATATTTATTCCATGGAATGTATATTACAGCACGAGGCTAATTATGAACAGAAGAAACTTTATTAAGGTATTAGGCGCTGGTGGCGTTGTACTTGCGGCAAGCCCAATCGTTATCCAACAGATGAAACCGGCAAAGACAGCACAACTCAGACCGACTCACACGTATGATGACATAAAGAAAACCTTACTAAGTTATGCGATGCTCAGTGCGAATCCGCACAATATTCAGCCTTGGAAAGTGGCTTTCCCTGCTCAGAATCAGATCCTTCTATATGTCGACTCTGAACGACTGCTTCCTCAAACCGATCCAATCCATCGCCAAATTCACATTGGTCAAGGCACGTTCATTGAGGGATTGGTGATAGCGGCAAGCCATTTTGGTATTCGTGTTGATGTAGATTACTTCCCACAGGGTGAATATGACAATCAAAGCCTAGAAGAAAAGCCGGTCGCAGCGTTAACACTAGTACCTGATGACACAGTGAAAGCCGATCCTCTGTTCCAATACTTGGCCATTCGTCAGTCAACAAAGACGCCCTATTCGTCAGAGATTTTGCCGACTCAACAGTTAGTCGAGGTGCAAAAGGTCAACCAGCAAGCCAATTTCGCTATCCAATTTGTTGAAGCACAGGCCGACAGTGACACGATGGCTAATTTCTTAACTGAAGCGATGATGGTCGAAGAACAAAAATCCGCTCGCAGCTTAGAAACTATAAGTATGTTCCGCTTTAACGAGCAAGAGATGAGTCAATACCGAGACGGTTTTGGTTTTCCTCAAAATGGCGTCACAGGCCCTAAACGTTGGCTGGCAGAGACTCTGCTCGTGAGCCGAGAAAAAGCCGAAAATGATCCCTACTCGTTTGGTCAAGAAGGGGTAAAAGCAATACGAAAAGCGGCGGAGAATGCTCCCCATTTTGGTTTGTTGATCAGCGATTCTAATAGTCGACTTGATCAAGTGAAATGTGGTCGCACCTACCAAAGAATTAATCTTGTTACGGCATCAATGGGGCTTACTCAACACCCGATGAGCCAGATTTTGCAAGAGTACGATGACATGCTGCCATTGCAGGCAAAATTTAAACAGCACTATGGTGTGAAATCGAGCCAAACGGTGCAGATGCTGTTTCGCTTAGGTAAAGCTGATTTAACGCCGGCTTCTCCACGTAGAGAAGTGAGCGATATTGTGGTGAGTTAAAAGCACGGTCGCTTCTAAGACCATCGCCTCTAAGACTATCGCCTCTAAGACCACCGCCTTTAAGAATAGAGGCGATGGAATGATGGAATAGGGCTATTGAATCAGAGATAACTCGAAAACGGTCGAGCGATTGCGGCCGTTTTCTTTCGAAAAGTAGAGCGCTTTATCGGCGTGTTCTAACCAATTCATATAGCTGGTCTGGTTTGGGGAAAGCTCACAGATGCCAAGGCTCATGGTGTATTTCACATTATGGCCTTCGCAAGACACCACCGACTTTTCGATCTTCTTGCGCAGTCGCTCGGTAAAGTACAGTGCCTGGCTTGCACAGGTGTCTGGCAAAATGACGGTAAACTCTTCGCCGCCATAGCGACCGCAGATATCGGAAGCGCGAGAGGCCTTTCGCAATTCGTCAGCGGTGTGTCGAATGACTTGATCCCCAACGGTATGCCCGTAGGTGTCGTTGACTCGTTTAAAGTGGTCTATATCGAAAATAACCACGGTTGATGTGCTGCCCGATAGCTGGCAACGCTCATATTCATTTTGTAAGCAGTTTTCCCAGTATCGACGGTTAAACAGTTGAGTTAAGCCATCGGTTCGGCTCAGGTTAGAGAGCTTTTCATTTGAGTCAATCAAGTGGATCTTGTTCTTAGCAATATCCGTCACGTCGTTGATGATCAAGCTAACGTGTGAGACTTCTCCATTGACCGAGGTTAGGGGAGAAAAAGTCACATTCTGACGCATCTCTGCCAAGCTGTTTGAAATTGGGCTAAAGTTCTTAAACTTAAATAGGTAAGGGCGATCTTCCCAACAAGAGAAGCCACGACTGTTGAGCTTGAACGAGGTGTTAATTTTTCTGCGTAGCCAAGCTTCTGGCAAATCAGGCACAACATCAAACAGCACCTTGCCTAAGATTTTGTCAGCCGTAATGCCACTGTACGACTGCATGAATGAGTTCCAAGCACACACCTTATACTCGTGATCGACCACGATCAGACCAGCATCAAGGTCGCCGATAATTTGCATTGCCCAGTGAAAATCGCTCAGTTCATTTGGT
This sequence comes from Vibrio aquaticus, assembly GCF_003970385.1. Classification (GTDB taxonomy): domain Bacteria; phylum Pseudomonadota; class Gammaproteobacteria; order Enterobacterales; family Vibrionaceae; genus Vibrio; species Vibrio aquaticus. The sequence continues at coordinate 1,096,079 of NZ_RXZH01000001.1, forward strand.
GTCATAGTATGCTCGCTAAGATCTGTTCAATGGCTGTGGTTGACTCGTTATCCATCAAGAAAACAACATCACAAACCACATCGAGGGTTTTCGCGGTATAAACGAACTCAATCGTGAAAACATCTTTATCGTGCTCGGCTAAAAACTGATGACAGTTGAGTGAGACTTGCAGAGCAGATTTCTCCAATACGATAGGTTGGCGTAAGGAAACAGAGATATCGAGCTGCTTGCTGAATGAAACAAGAAAAGAAGAGATCAGCAAATTAGCAATGTCGAGAATCACTTCATTGGTTGAGTTGGATTCTTCATCCCCCATTAAACTGCCGAGTTTATCCAGCTCAGGGCCATGTAAACAAACAAGCGCTTCGCCGTTGATACCATTCCCAGCAAACCTCTGTGATACCGCGCGGTACTCAGAGTTATTAACGATGTCTTGCACCGCCATTTTCAGCTCAGATTGATGTAGGAACGCCACATTGGGCAATGGCATTTCAATGAAGTGGCCGACTTGTTCCGCAATCAATGAAGCACTTGTGCCGAGCGCAACATTACTCATTTCTTGCACGTTAGCAATCAGGTCAATCTGTTGGCTTGGCTTCGATGGTTTAGACGCTGTGGAGTGATGCAGTGGAATATTGTATTTAGCAAATAGCTGATGCAAATCGTGGTGCTTAAAGGGTTTCTCAATGAAATCCAATGCCCCGAGTTCAAAACAGCGTTGCTGGGCAGAGCTTTGAATATCGCCAGATACAACGACAACTTTGGTCGGGTAGTCATTAACTGGTAAAGACGCGAGCACTTCAAAACCATCCATTACTGGCATGGTGAGATCGAGAAAGAGTAGGTCGATATCATGGCTAGCGATAATATCTAATGCTTCTCGCCCATCTTCGGCTTGGAAGATCTCGATTGATCCCGTGAGGTTGATTTCTCTAATGATTGCTTTACGTGCGATTTTGGAATCATCGCAGACCAGTATATTCATAGCGTTTAATACATTCTTTAAACAGAATGGTGTTTTTATAGGGTTTTGGAGGACATTGCAAGGGCGATTTTAGCTAAATTGTTATTTTTATAAACAAGAGCACTCGTTTTTTTAACATAAATGCGGTTGGGGTTTTGATTTTGACAAATAGTTGACGTCAATAAATTGCGCTGAGATTTCAATATAGTAAGCAGGGTGCATAAGTTTGGAGGTTGTTTATAAAAAAAGCCCGTGGACTAAACGGGCTTTGAGTTAGTAACCTATTTATGGTTGATTTGATTTATGGGGTAACGACACCGAACCACATATCAAATTTGTCGAAGACAGACATCAGCGTCTTGAATTGCGCTGGGTTTGAAACGCTAAAGTCACCTGCCTTCATTTCATCTTGCAATGTGGCTTGTTTCGTCATCATGTTTTCAAACGCTTGACGCGTCATGGTGATGGTTAAATCTGCATCATTAAACTGCTTGCCGGAGTATGACTTCAGTACCGAGTTGCTTAGATCCATCGCATATTGACCATCGCCAGTGACATCAATGTTGACCTTAATATCTAAGCCTTTCGCGGCCTCCGGTTTCACTGTTACGCCAAGGTAGTTCATGAACTGATCAAACGGCATATTTTTAGCAATCGCGGCTGTGTTTGGTGTGGCTACCGGTTTGATACCTTCACGCAGTTCTTTCGCACCGCCTAGGTAGTAATTACGCCATGGGCCAGACTCCGCTTGATAACCTAATTGCTCCATCGCATCGGCTTCAAGGTAGCGAGCATCCATATTGTCTGGATTAGCAAACGTAACATTGTTTAGCAGGGTGACAGCCCAGCGATATTCGCCCTTCTCAATCGCAGTTTCAGCAAGACTGATCACCTTATCTTCACCGCCCATTGCTTCAACGTATTTTGTGCCTTGCTCTGTTGGAGTGAGTGGGTTTAAGTTAGCCGGGTTGCCATCCCACCAGGCGCCAAAATAGAAGTCATAGGTTGCTCGGGCATTGTGTGACACCGTGCCGTAGTAGCCGCGGTTGTACCATTCTTTGCCAAGTGAATCTGGCAGTTTGATCGACGCCGAAATTTCATTTGGTGTGTAGCCCTTGTTGGCTAAACGCAATGTTTGGTCGTGAACAAATTTGTACATATCACGCGTTTTCTCTAGCTGATTCTGAATGTTCTCTTTGCCGAATGTAGGCCAGTGGTGAGAAGCAATCATAGTATCCGCTTTGTCGCCATAGGCATGCAGAACATCATCGATGTAATCGGCCCAAGAGGAAGCATCTCGCGTTTTAGCACCGCGTAGCGTCGAGATGTTGTGCACCGTATGCGTCATCACCTCAGCTGCCATCATGGTTTTGTATTGCGGGAAATAGAACATGAACTCTGATGGTGCCTCTGACTCTTGAGCCATGACGACTTCAAGTTTCACGCCATCTACTTCCATTTCTTGTCCTGTAATGTTGGCGATGTGTGTTGGTTTTACAATGCCCGGTGAACCTGAAGAGGTAGTCTTACCCAAGCCACCGTCCACTTGTCCCTTACTGCTTGCTTCCAGTAAGTTACCGTACATATAGGAAGCGCGGCGAGACATAGTGTTACCAGCCATTAGGTTTTCTGCAATCGAGTGGTCGAAGAAGCCCTCTGGCGCGAGGATATCGACTTTACCTGCGTCTATGTCTGCTTGGCTTGTCACGCCTAAAATGCCGCCAAAGTGGTCAACGTGTGAGTGAGTAAAGATAACCCCAGTCACAGGTAAATCTTCTACGTGATCGCGTAACAGCTTGAGGCCAGCTGCGGCAGTTTCTGGTGAAATAAGTGGGTCAACCACTACCCAGCCATCATCACCGCGAATGAATGACATGACAGATAGATCAAAGCCGCGAACCTGATAAATCCCCTCTTTGATTTTGAATAAGCCATCAATGTTGTTCAGTTTTGCCTGGCGAAGAAGTGAAGGGTTGATGGTATCTGTGCCTTGGTTTTGATCGATAAAGTCATATTTACTGAAATCCCAAATAACCTTTCCATCGGCATCTTTTATGGTCTGCTCGGGCCAAGTTGCAATAAAGCCATGAGATGCGTTGTCAAAATCCCCTTGGTTTGCAAAGTCTAGATACTGCTTCAGTTGTTCGTTTTTGGTAATGGTGAATTTAGAAGCGTCTTTGGATGTGCTCGTTGTTGGCGCAGCAAAGCTAAATGCTGGAGCAAGAGTGGCAATGATAGCCAGTGACACGATTGATTTTTGAAGTTTCATATATGGTCTCTCTCTTATTTGGCGGATTGGATTTCCGCCGTTGATGGAGAGAGTTTAGAAAACATGGATTTATCAATCGATAGGGCAAAGTTTAAATGTGGATTTAGTTTTATTTAATTAATTAGCTGTTTCGATGCAGGTGAGTCACTTGAAGTAAGGTCTCTTTTAGCCATTGGTGACCAGTATCTTGCTGTTGAGAATGATGCCAGGTCATATAAACGGGTAGGGTCTTTAGGTCAAAAGGGAGCGGGAGTACTTGCATCTGATGTGCGGGGGCTAATAGGTTGGCATGCCATTGACTCGTTACACATAGCCAGTCCGTTTGGGCTGCCATCATTACGGCATTACAGATCGAGTCGGTTTTGTAGGCGATATCACGTGAGGGCTGTGGCTCAATTGCCAAAGAGTCGACGATATCTTGGTTAAGGCGTTGAGTGCCCCACAATAAGTGTTTCTCTGCAAAGAACTGTTGATGACTGATACTGCCTTGAATACGCGGATGGTCACGATGGCAAACCACCACAAGAGGGAGCTCTAATAACAGTTCGTTGTGATAACCGTGTTCATTCAGTGGTGTGGTTGCGATCACTAAATCGACTCGACGCATACGCAAATTTGCCTGACGCTGCGTTTCGTCGTCATATTCAACATCGGCGGTAAGTTTCACGTTCGGTGCGTGTTGGTCTCGATACTGAACGAGCGGGGGGACTAGGATCAAATCGAGATCTTTATGGCTAGAGAGTCGGAAAGTGCGCTGACTTAATTCAGGGCTGAACTGTTGACGCGACTTGGCACCGTTTAATAGTAACGACAGTGGCTCTTGAATCTCTTCATGCAGCTCTATCGCGAAGTTGGTTGGTGCAATGCCGCGTCCTTTGCGGATAAAGAGTGGATCTTGATATTGCTCTCTGAGCCTATTGAGCGCATGGCTGACTGCGGGAGCAGTTATCTCTAAGCGGTCAGCAGCATCATTAACACTGCGAGTCTTCATGACTACATCGAATGTTTTGAGTAAATTGAGATCCATGAGTATTTCCGTTGTTACTGGCCTGAGATGAATGACACGAAATCGAGTTCAGCGCTTCGAAACGACAATATTACTCCTTTGCCTTAGTCAAAGTAAGATTTTAGCTTGTCTCTTAGCCATATATTGGATGGGCTGTTTCGGTCGCGATTGTGCGCCATAAGACGATAACGAATTGGGATGTCAGTGAAAGGGGAATCAATCACTTGAATATCCAACTTATCAGCAAACAGTTTTGCAATGCTCCTAGTCATAGTGGCAATGCAATCGCAGGTAGACACCATCGACATTTGCGAAACTAGTGAAGTGCATTCAGCCGCGACTTTACGTTCACTCAAGTTCTCTTCGGTGAAGTAGTCAGCAAGGTAAGCATCTTCTCGGCGCAGTTTTAGCGTGATGTGCTTTTCGTTGTAAAACTGCGCTTTGTCGATCTTACTTGAAATTCTCGGGTGCCCTTTTCTTGCTATCACACAAATATTGTCTTCAAACAGAGGTTCTGTGAAATACGCTTTGGTTGAATGCTCGGCAAATTCTATCGCGAGATCGGCTTGGTGCTGATTCAGTCCATGCAACAGCTGTTCTTCATTCGAGTGCGTCGATTGAAGCTCAATGGTTACGTTGCCTAGTGTAGTGTCAGCTTCGATTTTTGGTACCAACATTAGCATTACTGGCTCAGAGGTATACACCACAAACTTTCTGTGTTGCTCCGTACTAAACCCATCAAGATTTTCCAGCGCATTACTAATTTGTATTAGCGCGGGCTCAACCTGACGGATCAATTCTTGCGCGTGGTGTGTGGGTGCAATGCCCCGTCCCGAGCGTACGAACAGTGGGCTGCCCACTTGGCTCTGTAACCGCTTTAGTAATCCACTGACTCCTGGTTGAGTCAGCCCCATCTCTTCCGCTGCCAGTGTTATAGACCCATGGCGGTAAACCGAGATGAAGACTTTAAGTAGATTTAAATCGAGATTCTTTAGCATAGCTACCATTACATAACGTTTTGTGATGTTTTAAATGCAGTTTCATGTATGTATTGCTATGTGTCAACGGGGTATCTTAATCCCATACCCAATACCAAGACCTAAGAGGTTCGTTATGAAAGCTCGTTTTTCTCCTACCATTTTATCATTAGCTATTGCCGTATCATTTGGCGCTGTGGCGAATGACTATGCATCGATCGACACTTATGAAGGTAAGCCTGCATCGGCGCATACTAAAGCGGCCAACAGTGACGTGGCGAAAAGCTTACCTTGGGAAGATACGTCTGCTTTTGAGCGCACAAAACGTGGATTGATCGCTGAGTTTGGGACTCATGAAGCGGGCGAGCTCAAAAATAGATTTGAGTACATGACGGATATGTCCGTTGAAGATCTGCCGCCTACGGTTAATCCATCGATTTGGCGTCAAGGTATGCTGAACTACGCTGCTGGTGGCTTGTATGAAGTGACCGACGGTGTTTATCAAATTCGAGGTGCGGACCTTTCTAATATGACCATCTACCGCACTGATAACGGTTATGTGATTCACGATCCTCTGCTATCCAAAGAAGCGGCGGCGGCCTCTTGGGAGTTTGCTAAAGAGCATTTACCAGCGATTAATGGTGAGCATAAGATCACTGGTTTAATTTACTCACACATGCACGCTGACCACTTTGGAGGCTCTCGTGGCGTCGTAGAGTCTGGCGACTTTGCCGAAGATGCAGAAATTTACGCACCGAAAGACTTCATTAAAGAGCTAGCGGATGAGAACGTGATTGCCGGAACCGCAATGGGGCGTCGTGCTAACTACCAATACGGAACGACCCTAGATAACAACACCAAAGGCATTGTTGATAACGCACTGGGCTTAGGCACATCTCGCGGTAAAGTCACCTTAGTTGCACCGACACATGAAATTCAAGAGCGTGAAAAAGTCATTACCATTGATGGCCTTGAGTTCTTGGCGATCAACATGCCAGGTGCAGAAGCGCCAGCAGAAATTGTACTTTATGTACCTAAGTACCGCTCTTTGAACACAGCAGAACTGACGTACGACGGTATGCACAATATCTACACTTTCCGAGGTGCAAAAGTACGTGATTCATTGGTTTGGACTAAATATCTGACCGAGCTGAAGATGCGTTTTGTTGATGGTGGCTTGGTGGATAATATCCACGCGGCACACTCAGCGCCTGTGTGGAATGATGCGAATACTGAGGTGAATGAAATCTCAGAATACATGACGCTGCAACGCGATAACTATGGCTTTATTCATAACCAAGCGATGCGCCTAGCGAACCACGGGGTCACCATTAATGACGTTGGCCGTGAGATTGAAAAGATTATTCCTCAATCTCAAATCGACACTTGGCACACCAATGGTTACCACGGTTCTTATAGCCATAACGCGCGTGCAGTGGTGAACTTATACTTGGGTTACCATGACATGAACCCAGTTAACACCAACCCGCTGCAAAGCGTAGAGAAATCTTGTGTGTATGTGAATGCCGCTGGTGCTGATACGCTATACAAAGCAGGTATGAAGCACTTCGAACAAGGTGAATACCAAGAAGCTTCTCAATTGTTTAATGACCTCGTTCTGTGTAACCCGAGCAACATTGATTACCGTTTTGCACTGGCCGACAGTTTCGAACAGCAAGGCTATCAGTCTGAAACCATGGCATGGCGAAACAGCTACTTGCAAGGTGCCGTAGAGCTACGTACTGGCGACATCCAACCCTCAATCAAGTTGGCTTCAGAAGACGTAATAGCGAACACACCAACAGGCATGTTCCTAGACTTTATCGCCGTTACGTTAAATGCACAGAAAGCGGAAGCCGCAGGTCTAGATTTCAACTTTGGGGTTTACCACCCAGACGTTGGCGAGCGTTACTACGGTGAAGTCTCTAATGCCAATATGTCGAACATTGAAGTCGACAATATCCCAAGCGTGGACTTTGAGCTGATTATTCATAAATCGGACTTCACGAAAGTAGTGCTAGGTGACACAACCTTAGATGAACTCTTCCTGTCAGGACAAGCAGGCGTTAAAGGAGATGCCTCAATCATCAAGCAATTAGCGGGTACACTCGATAAGTTTGATGGAATGTTTGAAATCTTACCAATGCCGAAGAAGTAGTTGAGGCACTTGAGACATAAATAAAACGAAGCCCCGCAGTTTGCGGGGCATTCTTTTTCGTGTGGGACTGCTTAGAGTTTGGTGGCACTCTCGACTCGTTTATTTCACATATGATTCGCATACCTCAGACTTTAAAGCGATGGCAACCAGCCTTTCCTCATACTGCCTCAGTACTAATGGTATTTGGGCGTGGTAGTTACCTTGCTTAGCCTGATCTAGAAAACAAATATGTAAGCTATCGCCCTTCTTTTTGAGTAACTTGATGGAATAGAACCAGTATTCATCTTCCAGTTGAATTTCATGCTCTGTAAAGACTGGAGAAGGAAGCTGATCGAACTCAGGTAAATATGTTTCGTTGTTAGACCGCATAGGCATTAGAGAACTATTGAAAGTAGTAATGTCTAACTTGTTATAGATGTTCTGCAGATCCGAAGACCAAGATAAACTCGAGCAAATGATTCCGATTATAAGAATAAATAGTCTCATATTAATTCCTTAATTAATGAAGCTTCCTTCTTTCTTCTAGTGGGGTAGCTATCTTTAAAGTCCATCAAATTGTTGTACATCGAAAGCCAGTCTTGGGTTATTGATTGCTTCCAAAAAGCGGTTGTCCTTCGTGGTAAATAACCATACTGGTACGCTACAGACGCAATCACAGTTTGAGCCTCCTTTGGTAAGCACTCAAATTCAATTGTGCTTGAAGAAGAATTGTACATTTTTACTAACTTGTTCGTTTCTGACTTCTTAACTAGCTCATTGACCACTTCTAACTCTTCAGTCGTAATGGACAATGGCAGTGCATTAAGTTTCTCGATAGCTGGCTGGTTCTTTAAACCTACATACGGCGAAAATCTATTAATCAAATCTTCGGGTAGACCCAAGTTCTTGAGGTCTGTCACCGAGCGAGCCCCTAAATCAAAGCCTGTAGCAATAGTGACGCCACTTTGACTGTTCTTAGGATCTGGTACGTATCCAACAGTTTTGCTACCTTCAAGTTGCTGAATGAATTGGTGGTCTATCATCAATTTACAAGTAGACTTATACTCCCAACCCTCAATTAGCGCTTCATCCAATCCGAGAATTGTGCCTTGACCAGTAATGCCATCAACGGCACCAACTTCATAAGCAAGGTGGATTTGGTTGGTCTGCGTGTAGCTCTCTTGAAAAAGCTTAACTTGATGCTCGGTGGTTGAACCATAGTCGCCATCTGCGCCAAACTTACCCAGGTCAAAGCCTAGTTTTAACAGAGCTTGTTGGATGTATTCTACTTCTTGGCCTGATGCGCCTATTTTATATGGACGCGACTCACGATTAGCCAGTTTATCGAGCGTTAATGATGGATTAAGTAGGGCTGACTTTAAGCGTAGGGATTCAACTTTTTCAGAAGAGCTCGTAGTAGTTTGCTTCTCACTCTTTTCAGTGCTTGTATTTGGAAGGCTCTCAGCCTGAGCGTTGGCTTGAAAAGGTACAACAGTAGGGGAGTCACTCGTTTTGCTTGCACTGATTTCGATAGGTTGTGTGGCGTTAATCGAAGTGTTGTTTTGAAGTGTTCTAGATTGTTTTACCGCTTGTCCAGAAAAGCCACTGCCATTACTCGCGCTACCACCAGAGTTCAAGTTTACGGCGTTTCCAACCAAATGAACTCCGGCAGGGTCGACTTTTAAGAAACTGCCAGCGGCTTTCATTGTGATTTCTGAGCCAGCCTCGATAACGACTTTATTGCCTGCTTTAATGTGAACCTCAGAACCGGATTTATTGACCCAAACAGTGCCTGCTTCAAGATGCAACTCACCCTCTACAATCAAAGTGCGTTCTTTTCCAATGGTGCTGCGTGATTCCCCTTCGACAGTGTGGTGATCATTGCCTTGTACCTGAGTGTATTGGTTGCCAGATACGGTGAGATGTTTGTCGCGCTGAATGTCTAAGGTGAGGTCATGTTTGATTTCACTGTCCCAATCTTTTTGAGCATGGATGAAAATCTGCTCTTTGCCGGATTGATCTTCAAAACTCAATTCATTGTAGCCTTCACCTTGGTGTGTTTCGGTGCGGATGATGGTTTTCGTTTTGTGCTTGGGCAACGGATAAGGTGGCGTGTTTGTAGCATGGAATGTTCGGCCAGTAATGATGGGTTGGTCAGGATCGCCATGCAAAAACTCAACAATGACTTCATGGCCCACTCTTGGTATTGCCATCATGCCTGCCCAACCTTCGGCAACGCGAATCCAACACGAACTGTGTTCATCTCCGGTAGAGTATCGGTCCCATGGAAACTGGACTTTCACGCGGCCATATTCATCGCAGTAAATCTCTTCATTTTCAGGCCCAACGACAGTCGCAATCAGTGGGCCACTCATAATGGGTTTGGTGGTTGGTTGCCCTTGCCAATTGATGTGTTTAGGGATAGCGACAAAGTCGTTTGAGTAGGTAGTGGGATTAGCGCCCGCGGCTTCTTCTAGCGCTTGAGGCTGTTCCCCTAGATGGTGAACTGAGACCAGTAGCCATTGAGTGTTAAAGTCGTTGTCGAGATGAGCCGTTAGGTCAAATTTGTAACCGGCTTGAAGGTTAGCAACATCGCTTTTTCCTTGGATTTTTGATGCTTCGCGCCTGAGGTATTCAAGGCGAACTTTTGAGAACTTTTCACCACAAGGATCGGATTTAAATCGCCCAATGGCGTCAAAATACTCATAATCATTGCGCTGGTAGTCTGTATCTGGTGCGATGGATTCATGCAAAAACGAGTATTTAGGTTGTTTAAAGAAGCGATCTTTTAAAATGGCATGACTTTCTTGAGAAGTTGTCGAGCGGTGCAGGGAACGAATATAGCTTTCATCGGCATGGCCACCGGCCAATGAATTATAAGGCACTGAAAGGGACAAGCTTGGAAGGTTCGCACTGCTATCAGTGAACAACAGTGTGTGCTTTTTTTGCGTGAAAATAAAGCTGTAAACCAACCCTTCTTCCGCGAGTAACCTATGCACAAAATCTAAGTCTGTCTCGTTATATTGGACGCAGAACTCGCGGGGGAGATATTCCTGTCTAATTGAAAAAGCAAAGTCCTCCACTTTCATTTCTTTAAGCAAGATCGAGATGATCTCAGGCACAGATTTTTGCTGAAAAATACGGCTGTTTTGTCTTAATGACAACCGTTCTAGTGCAGGAACCAGCGTGAGACCATAAACGGTATGATGGTGTCCGGTGTCTCCTCGACTAAAATTGCAGACAACCCCGTGCACTCGCTTTACGACTTCATTATTGCGATAAAGCGTTAACTGAGCTGTTTTATCGATGATGTCATTCGGATCAATGGATGGATGTCGACTCGCCAAGTGAACATCATAGCGATAGCCGTTACAACACTCTGCTGACTGCGTTGTTTGCTGTGAGATAACTTCGTCACCTTCGAATTTCGTTACCACGAAGGTGCTTTGATCTAGGCCTTCGACATTGAGAGTGAAGTGTAAAGTGGTCATTGTTTCACCTTTGAATCACCGAGCCAAGAAGCATCAAAATTGCGGTTAGAATCAGGAGGAAATAGCCCACCATTTCGATGGGCTAGAATGCGTGTAAGATTACGCTTCAATAGGCTTGCGCCAGTCGTCAGAACCTGATGTGCCCGCATTAACGTGATCCCATGTGATCTTACGGTAAGACATAGATACGGTTAGGTTTTGGGTGAAGTCTGACATTGATGGGTCTTGGCAGTGAGGCATTTCACAATTTATATCCACGATAGAGGCGTTCTCAAGCTTTGTTGTGAAGAAGTTTTCTTGCTTGCCTTCAATGGATGTGCGGTACCATTTCAGTTCAACGCTCTTCATCTTCTCGCCCGAAGAGAGTGCGTTATAAAGTAGAGGTACGGCTTTGTTGAGTGACACTGTAAATTGGAACGGCTTATGGACACGTTGACCTGAAGGTTGGCCTGACTGAGGGTCAGTCGGTACGGTCACGGTATGATCAAACTTCTGTACTAGCATTTCATCTTCATGGCCTTCAACAAATGAGTCACCGATTGAATCTGCAGTACATGCGCCTGCCGTAATGAGTCCCTGAGTTTCACCGTCAATTGAGATATAACATGGAGTTGGCATAACGAACTTTCCTTTGTTGTGTTAAGTAAACAATTTAAATGCATGAATATAGGAGCAACGGTCATGCCGAAAAGCTAAGTCGTTATAAATCAGTAGCTTGGGTTGTTTTGGTGCGTTAGGTAAGCAACATGTTACCTAGCCTAAGCAAGATGCTGAAAATGACTGAGCAAGGTTGTGAAAACGCTGTAAACTTTCGTGTATATCGGGTGAAGGGACAGATTCTTCTCTCTACGACTTGAAAATGACGGCTACGGATACCAAATAGTAATAAACGAAGGTAATGTTCGAGATGATTCGAATGTATTTAGTGATGATAAGGTAATGTGATGAACCCAATTCTTGCGCTTTTGAAAGAGAACAACATCAGTGATGAGCAAATCAACGAGCTTTTTCAGACGTTAACGCAAAACCCACTTGCTGCAATGGCGACAATCAGTCAGCTAGGCCTGCCACAAGACAAGCTGCAACTGCTGATGGGTCAAGTTATGCAAAACCCTGCGCTAATTAAAGAAGCAGTTGAAGAACTTGGTTTAGATTTCTCGAAAGTTGAAGAAGCAAAAGAGAAGCTACAGCAACAAGACTAAACTTACGCTAATGGTTATTCTAAATCGCTGATTTCATCCGTGAAGTCGGCGATTTTTTTCTAAGTCGAATTTTTAGGGCGCGGCTAGCAAAGTGAGACTCTGTTAAAAGCACGAGATGAACGCTTTGATATACTGATCAGAGATAAATAGCTAGGACGAGAGATATGTCAAAAACTGCCAAACTTGAACATGAAGATAAGTTGGTTAAGAAAGCACTCGAAATTGGTGTGAAAATGGCAAAAATGCAGGGTTTCGAGCTTCCTCAATCCCCTCAACCGACGAAAGTGAAAGCCGTTTATCTATTTTTGGTGGATGCGAAGCAGATTACGCCTTTACCAGAAAGCAAACTCGATGGGGCAAACATTAAGCACCGATTGGCGTTATGGATTCACAGTGCTTTACCAGACAATGACCCTCTGAAGTAACGTACTGGAGAATCGACAAAAAATACCAACAAAAAATACCAACAAAAAAGCGAACGGGTAGGTTCGCTTTTGATTTATTCATCGTTAGTCTTCTTCAACCAAGCTGACATCATCTGAATAATCTTCAATGCTGCTCGCATCTGGCTTGGTTCGTCCGTTTAGAGTATGGAAACGCTTACGTCCACGTGCTAGCTGTACGTACTTGAGCCAAACACGCTCTAGTTTAGACTTCGCTTTGCCAGGGTGAACCAAGACCTTAACGAAGTGTTTCTCTTCCGCGTTTTCCGCTTGGAGCTCGCCAGATTCCAAGCCCAACATGGTATCACCATAAAGGGTTAGGATTTCTTCTTCTGCAAGCGTAAAATCACCAGACTTGGCAAAGCCGCGTGGGAACTTAGTGTTGTCGTAAAAACGTTTTTTGCCATGACGAAATTGAGTGTCAGACATTTTGGTAGCCTCTATAAATACCTACTGAGTAAACTAGAGCGAAAAGTAGGCGTAAAATTCATAAAAGAAAAACAAAACCTTTTTATCTTTACTATTGAATAGTTTTATTTAATTTAGATAACACTTTAGTGACTTGAAGATTATAAAATTTCACCGGACTTGCTAACCTTATAAGATTGTCGGTAGAGGAACCCCAATGGACGTAAAAGTCTTTAGAACGTTTTTAGAACTGGCTCAGGTCAGACATTTTGGTAAAGCAGCAGAGAACCTATACATCACACAAGCTGCCGTGAGCGCTCGTATTAAGCAGTTGGAAAGTTATTTTGATACGCAGCTCTTCATCCGTGATCGCAATAACATCAAACTGACTTCATCAGGCGAACGTTTGATCGGTTATGCCGAAGTGATGGTTAGCACCTTACAGCAAGCCAAACTGGAGCTGTCTCTTGAAAGCGGTAAAGCTCTTCAGTTGACGTTGGGTGGCACACCTAGCGTATGGGATGCGTACCTACAAAACTGTTTGAGCTTAGTGACGGATGAGTTTGAAGGTTACGGCTTTATGGCTGAGATCATGGGCCGTGAAGTTCTGAACCGTCAGTTGCAAGAACGTACATTGGATATGGCGTTTGCGTTTGATCAAATCAAAGCGGACGAACTCAATTGTAAGAAAGTTGCAGACGTGGTGCTGATACTCGTTTCTACCCGAGAAGAAGCATTAGAGACGGTTTTTGAAGATAAGTATGTGTATGTCGATTGGGGCACCAAGTTTGCCTCAGAGCATGCAGAGCGACACCCTAAAATTCCAGCGCCTTACCTACGTACATCGACCGCACGTATCGCATTAGATTTTATCCTTGAAAAGGGAGGAAGTGCTTACTTACCGGCCTCACTTGTGGAGCCATTCTTAGCCAGCGGGCAACTGAATAAGGTTCAAGGTGTCGAGAATTGGTATCGACCGATCTACTTAAGCTATCGCAAAGCGAGTACGTCGGTTGAGGCGATTAAACAAGTTGAAGAGTTAGTGAAAACCATCGATCCCGTTACTGCTTTCAGCTTACAACAGATGGCTGATTTACCGGTAGATGAGTAACCATATTTAAAAAGACAACCCACGATTAGGGTTGTCTTTTTTTGTTGGACTTTAGAGGCTCATTAAACTCTCGATCGATTCCTCGATGCTCATTTCATGGTACGAGCGTATGGATTGACCATCAAACGCATCAATCAATATACGGTCTATGTTAGTGGGGCCGTGGTCATCAATAATGCCAAGTGTCTTCTCGACATCATCACACGTCATAGTGAGATCGCCTTTAAGCACAATCGTGCAAGAGTGCAGGTTCATAGCCAACTTCCTTATTATTAATATGTCTGCATCTTTAATCGTAGAATAAGATTTTTGCTTCGCAACTAAGATTGAGTTCCGAAAATGGCTAGTAATTACCCCTCATTCACTTACACTTTTGCTTAATAGCTTGAAGGATAGTGAAAAATCAGATGGAACGATTGGGTGAATTTAGTAAAAAAGAGTGTCAAATTGCACGTATGTCGCGTGATCCCCGTTTTGATGGTCGGTTTTATATTGGAGTGAAGACAACAGGGATTTTTTGTCGTCCCATTTGCCCTGCTAACCTGCCGAAAGAAGAGAATGTCGAATATTACTTCGATAAGGCTCAGGCATTGCAAGCGGGATTTCGCCCCTGTTTACGCTGCCGACCTGACAGTGCGCCAAGCTCGTGGGCATGGAAAGGGGTAGAGACTACCTTTCAGCGCGCCGTAGCGTTAATTGAGCAAGGTGCTTTGAGCCACTGCTCCCTTGGCGAACTTGCCGAGCGTTTGGGCATATCCGATCGCTATTTAAGAAAGCTCTTTAATCACTACTTAGGCATGTCTCCTAAGCAATACGCGCTCTCTTATCAGCTAATGTTCGCCAAGCAGCTACTGCATACGACTCAGCTCACCATTACCGACATTGCTTTAGCGAGTGGGTTTAACAGCGTACGCAGATTTAATGACGCTTTTCAGCAGCTGTTAAAACTGACACCTTCTCAAGTACGTAAGCAAGATATCGAATCAGATAAAACCAACTTTCTCGATTTGGCATTCAGAGGCCCACTCGATTGGCAGTTCATGCTCGGTTTTTATCGACTGAGAGCAGTTGAGGGATTAGAGACGGTCACAGACAACAGCTATCAACGTACGGTGATGTATGGAAAAGAAAGAGTCTGGTTTCGAGTGTCGAATCCCAAGTCAGCTATTATTCGTTTGGAGTTTCAGTTAGACAATATGGGCTTGCTCAGATCGCTGGTGAATGACGTTCGTAGAATGTTAGATTTAGATTGCGATGTGACACTTATTGAGCAGCAACTAACGGAGCTAGAGCCTGATCTTATCAAACAGTCGGGGATTCGTATTCCAGGAGTATGGAGTGTCTGGGAAGCGGGTGTGAGGGCGATTCTCGGTCAGCAGGTTTCGATTAAAGCGGCGATCGGGCAACTGAATCTACTCGTCCATACTTTACAGCCAAACAGCGTGACGAATTTCCCTGTTCCTAAAGACGTGGCGCAAGCAGATTTGTCTTTTCTCAAAATGCCTCAAAGTAGGAAAGAGACCTTGAAGCGATTTGCTGAGTTTATGGTGGATAAGCAAGAAAGCTCACCTGAACAGTGGCTTGAAATTAAAGGCATCGGCCCTTGGACGGTCAATTATGCACGTTTGAGAGGGAGTTCAGAACCTAACTGCTTTCTAGATGGCGACTTAGTCGTGAAGAAAGCGTTAAAGCAGTTTTCACAGTTAGATGTACAATCCGTTTCTCCATGGGGGAGCTACGCGACTTTTCATTGTTGGAGTCATTCATGATTCGATATTACACCTCATTTACTTCTCCGTTAGGTCGAATTACTATGCAGTCAGATGAGCATGGTTTGTTGGGTGTGTGGTTTGAGACACAAACCACACAACCAGAGGAGCTTGGTGAATATACTGATAAGCATCCTATACTTATTAATACTATCAAACAGTTACAGGAGTATTTTGCGGGTGAACGCGAACAGTTTGATTTACCGCTCGCCGCCAAAGGGACAGAGTTTCAGCAAAAAGTGTGGCACGCTTTAAGCATGATCCCATATGGCGAAACATGGAGCTATCAAGACTTAGCCAATGCGATTGATAATCCTAAAGCGGTTAGGGCAGTAGGATTAGCGAACGGGAAGAATCCGATTTCTGTGATTGTGCCGTGTCATCGAGTGATTGGTAAGAATGGAAAGCTGACAGGCTATGCTGGCGGAGTAGAGCGAAAAGAAAAGCTGCTCAAGCTGGAGAAGGTTAGGGAGTAACTTATTATGATGAATCGTAGTGTGATGATATTGGGTTTGATTGGCTTTACAAGCTTAACTTTGCTTGGCTGCTCTGAGCAAGACGCCGAACGTATGCTTAATAAGCAAACCTACGATTTTGTCGGAGTTTATGAAAATCAATACAATGGTGATCTGCTTGAGTTCAACAATGCTCAAGTGACCGTTATTCGCCCACAAGGTGGAAACTTTACCAAGTCATTCCAAGTCGATGGTAATCACCTCTCTATCCAGATGCGCAATAGCTCGAAAGAACAGCGAGAAGATATTGTTATGCGTATTCATGGCAAAAATGAACTCCTTACTTGTAGCGTGTGTGCAAAGTATCAACTCTCTCCTACATGGTTGAAACGATTGGATTATTCGTTGCTAGAAAGCGAAATGTCAAAACAGTCACAATGAAAAATGCCGCACGCTAAATAGCATTGCGGCATGAAAACAGCAACGAACATTAAGAACTGAATAGCCCAGAGTTCATCATCAAGTGAACGGCAATACTCGCGATGTAGCCGATGGCGATGACCGGCATCCACTTCAAATGTCCAAAGAAGGTATATTTTCCGTGCGCTGCCCCCATCAAAGCAACTCCGGCCGCAGAGCCAATAGAGAGTAAGCTACCTCCAACCCCTGCGGTGAGCGTCACCAAGAGCCAATTGCCCATATCCATCGATGGCTCCATGGTCAGCACAGCGAACATCACCGGAATGTTATCGACAATGGCTGACAAGATCCCGACCATCACATTGGCCCAAACCGGATCCCATTGTGTGTACATCACTTCTGAAATGGTTCCTAGGTAACCTAATAAGCTTAAGCCACCGACACACATCACGACGCCGTAGAAGAACAGTAGCGTATCCCACTCGGCGTGAGAAACACGTCTAAATACATCAAAGGGCACAACAGAACCCAAGCGTTTTAGGGCGTGATCATCGCCGTTTTCAATTGCAATGGTGGCTTTCTTGTGCAGCGATGCTTTGAGTGTTCTGCGCAAGAAGAAGCCGAAAAACTGTAAGTAGGCGAGCCCCATCATCATGCCGATCACGGGTGGGAAATGGAGCACAGCGTGGAAGGCGACGGCGGTGGCAATGGTTAGAATAAACAGAGCCACAATACGTCGAGCACCACGCTTTAGTTCGACATGCTGGTGGACAACGTTTGGCGCGGTATTTGGCACAAACATCGACATGATCAGAGCAGGTAGCACGTAGTTGACCACAGATGGGACAAACAATGGCATAAATTCAGCAAATGAAACATGACCGGCCTGCCAAACCATCAGTGTGGTGATGTCTCCAAATGGGCTGAATGCGCCTCCGGCATTGGCAGCGACAACGATATTAATACAAGCAAGGTTAATGAATTTTGGATTATCCCCGCCAACTTTCATCACCACTGCACACATCAGTAGGGCGGTGGTAAGGTTGTCAGCAATTGGGGAGATAAAAAACGCGAGAATACCGGTTAACCAAAATAGTGTTTTGAAGTTGAAGCCTTTCCCTACCATCCAAGCTTGAAGTGCATCGAACAGTCTGCGTTCTTCCATCGCACTGATGTACGTCATCGCCACAAGCAAGAAAAGCAGCAGCTCTGCGTATTCAAGTAAGTTGTGCTCTAAAGCTGCCTTCGCCACTTCGATTTGATCGTATTGGGAATAGACGTAACCGATCATCGCCCAAATGATACCGGCTGCTAGCAAAACAGGCTTTGATTTGCGCAGCTGCAAATACTCTTCGAGCATCACCAAAGTATAAGCAATAGCGAAGATGATCAGCGCCGCATAGCCAATGGTGGATTGGGTTAAAGGTAAGACTTGATCACTAGAGGTGGCAGCGTAACTCGATACGGGCAGCAACAGTAGGGTGACGAAAAGAGACCACAGCAGCTTCATACTTTCACTCCTTGAAAGTGTTGGTAAGATTCTTGGAAAGTTATTGTTTTTGTGATGAATCCATTCTAGTGAGGAATTGATATTGGATATGTGAGATAGGTTGAACTGTTTGAATTGTCATCAGATATTTAACCAATTATGACTAAAGTATGAATCTTTATGATATGCAATGTTGATTTTTGTGTGTGGTTTTAATTGCTGTTTATGCTCGGAATCACAAAATATGATAAGTCATTAAAGTCTATTAATAGTTTGTATCACTATTTGATTCTGATCATCACTCTCTAATCCCCTTTAACTCAAGATCCTATGTGTCCTGTTCCACATAATAAAAACATAGGTGAATTATGTCTGATCCAACTCAAAAGCAACGCAAGGTCACGTGGGGTTGCTACGTTGCTCTCGCGTTTGCGGTGGTATTCTTTTCTGGCTTGATGAAGTCAAACGAATGGTATGGAGTACTCGATTTTACAACCTTAAACGGCTCGTTTGGTAAGGTAGCCTACGATGTAAAAGATACCGCTGAAGGTGTCGAAGCGGTAACAACCTCACTACGCGGTAAAGGCGGTAGCGGTGCTCGTGATGGTTTTATTTTTGCGTTAACTCTTATCCCAACAGTGATGTTTGCACTAGGCGTGATCAACGTTCTTGAGCATTACGGCGCACTCGATGCTGCTCGTAAACTGCTTACTCCTTTACTACGTCCACTTATGGGTGTTCCGGGCAGCACTGGCCTAGCGCTAATTGCTTCATTGCAAAGTACCGATGCAGGTGCAGCGATGACGCGTCAGCTAAAAGACGAAGGGCGACTTACTAAGCGTGAGACCGATGTCTTTACCATGTTCCAGTTCACCGCAGGTGCAACCATCGTGAACTTCTTCTCTTCAGGTGCAGTCCTCTTTACCTTGACTCTGGCAGATGGCTCGACAGCAGTAACGACGTCGATTGGTTTGGCGGTCGCGATCATGTTCGTGTTTAAGTTTGTTGGCGCGAACTTATTCCGCATCTACCTAAACCTGACTGAAGGAAAAGCTGACAAAGAAGACAAAAATAACGATGCCCAGAACCTAAAAGAGGAGACTGCATAATGAGCGAAGTGAAAGCAAGAAAGCCGATGGTAACGGACATCTTCGTTGAAGGTGCTAAGAAAGGTTGGGTTATCGCAACAACATCAACGGTACCGAATGTACTGATGGCATTCGTCATCATCAAAGCGCTGCAAATTACTGGTGCGTTAGACGCGATGGGTACCATCTTTGCGCCAATCATGGCGGTATTTGGTCTTCCGGGTGAAGCGGCGGCTGTGCTGATTGGCGCATGGATGTCGATGGGCGGCGCTGTGGGTGTAGTCATTACCCTGTTTGACCAAGGCATTCTTAATGGGGCGCATATCGCTATTCTCGCGCCTGCTATCTACCTAATGGGTTCTCAAGTTCAGTACATGGGACGCATCATGGGGCCAATTGGTACCGAAGGTCGCTACATTCCAGTGATGATTGCCATCTCGGTTCTGAACGCATTCGGTGCAATGCTAGTCATGAACTTATTCGTTTAGGGGCGTAAAGATGAATTTCTCACTTAATGAATATTTAGAAGAACTGCGCCCTTTGATTGATGTTGACTGCGGGACTTATACCGTTGATGGCATCAAAGTTGTAGCAGACCAGTTTGAAGCGAAGTTCGCGCAGCTGACAGGCTGGAATGTAAAACGCATTGATTGTGGCAAAGCGGGCGTAGGCCTAGAAATTCGTAATGAGCCAGAGTCTGAAGCTATCGATGTAATGCTGATTGGCCACATGGACACAGTGTTCCCTGTAGGGACAGCTGAACTTCGCCCAATGACAACAGACGCTGAAAAAGCCTACGGTCCGGGTGTGTCAGACATGAAATCGGGTCTACTGAACGTGGTTTATGCGATGCGCAACCTTGATCAATCGGTGCTGGATAAGCTTTCAATCTGCATTTGCATGAACCCTGACGAAGAAACGGGTTCATTAGATTCAGTGGATTGGATTCAAGCAACGGCGAAGCAAGCAAAACACGTATTGGTTGCGGAAGCCGCACGTGCCGATGGTGGTTTAGTCAAAGCACGTAAAGGTATGGCTCGCTACAAGTTGACCTTTAGTGGTGTTGCAGCTCACGCAGGTAACGAACCCGAGAATGGCCGCAGTGCGATCACTGAGATGGCTAACTGGATCATTGCCATTAATGCCATGACTAACTTTGAATCGGGCACAACACTTAATGTTGGTATCGTATCTGGCGGCGCAGGCGCTAACATTGTTCCTGAGCATGCGGAAGCGATTGTTGATGTACGATTCTGGAGCAACGCTGAGTATGATGACGTAGACACGGAATTGAATGGACTGACTCAGCGCTCGTTTGTAGATGGTGTGTCTATACAGTTAGAGCGCGAAGCGTACAAACCTTCTATGGTGCCAAGTGAACAAACGGAATCTTTAATGGCGTTGGTTGAGCAATCGGCAGATGAGTTAGATATCGATATCAACTGGAAGGAAGTCGGTGGTGGTTCAGATGCGAACAATACCGCTATTTTAGGTGTTCCGACGTTGGATGGGCTTGGGCCAATTGGTGCTGGTTTCCATAGCGACCAAGAGTATTTGCTGCTGGAGTCTATCGAACCGAGAATCCGCTTGTTGATGCGAGTGTTAGAAAAGCTCGCTAAATAAACGATGTAAAAATGCCCAGATGAGTCATCTGGGCATTTTTCTTTATAGGCTAATAATAGGGTCTGGGCTTCCATCTGGATCGCCTACCGCAAAACCATTGCTATTCGGGCTACCGTTAGTCATCAACAACACACCACAGGCGTGAGGGGCCGCCATCGACGTCCCGCTGTAGCTGACCGTACCGCCCCCTTTCTTGGTTGAAAGAACACTGACTCCTGGGGCAGCGTAATCGACCGGAGGATTGCCGTAATTGGAGAATGAAGCAAATACATCGTTACTATTGGTGGCTGAAATGGTCCAAATGTTCGCACCGTTTGCTCGAGCAGGAGACGCATTATTCGCATCTTGACTGCTGTTGCCGGCGGCAAGTGACACCATAACGCCACTACCCCCGAGAGCTTCAACAGCAGCATCGAGCGATGGGCTTACCCCACCACCTAAACTTATGTTGGCGCAGCCTTGTCCGTTAGCCACACTTGCCACATAATCCACACCAGCAATTACCCCTGATGTTGTTCCTGAACCATTTCGATTGAGCACTTTAATCGGCACGACCGTCGCACCAGCAGCAACACCGACGACATCAATACTATTATCGACAGCGGCAATTGTGCCAGCTACGTGGGTGCCATGGCCGTGGCCATCATCAGGGGAACGATCTTTACCAGAGGTAAACGCAGAGAACCCGAGCCCTCGATCAACATTAAGGTCGGGATGATCAAGGTCGATGCCCGTATCGATAACCCAAGCTATTTTCCCGCTGCCATCAACCGGGCCTCCGACTCTTGTAATACCCCATGGCGTTTGTTGGTTTGCCGGGGGATCGCCGGAGTTATCTTTGTTCTTTCCTTTTCCCGGAGGAGGTGCGCTGACAAACACCAAGCTATCGGGCTCAAAGCTGACGATATCTGAATCGCTACCGAACGCGGATCGAGCCTCAGAACAGCTCATCTTGACGGCAAAGCCTTTGATCGAGTGTTTATAAACATGCTTGGCTTGAGCATTGGAGGCGCTCAGCATACCTCGAACCCGTCCATCGACATCGAATTTACTGATGGAATCATTGAATTGAACAATACAGGTTTGCTTTGCTTCAAGTTGCATTGTTGCCGTTGAATGTGTCGGTTGCTCCGCTGCACTTTGAAAGGCTACCGGTGTCAGCATCAACGTGAGTAGCTGTGCAATTTTACTTGGTTTCATCGTACACCTCAGTGTGTTTCTATCTCCAGTTTCTCATTATTGATAATAGTATAAATAGATGTTATTTGAGGGTAGATCTGGACCAATTGGTTAAGGGATTTAGATTTAATAGGGGGTGTCTTGATTGGGTAACAATTAAGTGTATGGAAACGTGGAAATAAAAAGCCCCGCTCGAGTTGGCAGGGCATCGTTCTTAGTATCAGATTTCTTAGTAACAGATCTCTTCGCTATTGATTTTTTGCTGGGGAGGATACCAACTGCTTAAACTCTGTTGTAGCGTTTGAGCGGCGCGGTAAGGCGTTTGCTCACCAACTAGGACACCGTGTGTCGTGTTCCAAATTTTGTCTTCCAAACTGTTCTCGCCACGGCTTAAATATTGCGCGGCACTTCGGATGGTTGAGTCACATTCATTACGCCACGAAAGCATGGTGGCTGCCGATGGATCATCCACTTCAATAAAGTGGTTGGAAAGACTGAAAAAGCCAGGAAGGGCGTTAGTCAGAAGTTCTGCAAATTCGGCGGTGGTCATCCAAGTGAGTAGCTTGGTTGCGGCTTCAACATTCTCTGAATGCTTATTGATACCGATACCGATGTCTGTGTGATCGCTGAAGTAACACTCGTCACCGCGCTTGGCAACAGGCGGCTTAAACACGCCGAGTTCAATCTCATCACGGAAAGTGGGAATACCCCACGAGCCAGCAGGGTAAACCGCCGCTTTGCCTGATTTAAAGATCTCGATACTGTCAGCGTAGGTGCGGTTTTGATAATTGGTTCCGAGGTACTGTGGCCAAGTCGCGAGTTCTTCAAAGACCGCGCGATAGTGAGGCGCATTGATTGGTTGCGTACCTTGGATCACACCAACACGACCATCCTCACCGTTCCAGTAGTTAGGGCCGATGTTTTGGAACGCGAGCGTCGCTGGAACCCACTTGTCTTTAACCGCCATCGTCATTGGATCGTAGCGGCCGTCTTTGTTCACGGTATCAAGAAGTTGATAAAACTCATCTCGGGTCTGTGGCTCGTTTAGGCCAAGTTCGCGGAATATTTGCTTGTTATAGAAAAAACCGTGAATAACCGATGCCATCGGCAGACAGAATGTGGTTGCGCCAGACTCCGTTTGCCAAGGTTGTTGTGCAAAACTTGGAAAGTTTTCGATGCCTTCCATTTCGGTGACTTCGAGTAATACGCCTGCTTTGTAGGAATCTAGCGAAGAATCAAACGGGCGACACATGAGCATATCGCTCGTTGCATCCTTGTTTAGAATCGCTTGGTCGTAGTCACCAAACGCGACTTCTCTAAATTCAACTTTGATATCTGGATGCTTCTGGTAGAAAGCAGGCAGGATTTTCTCTTGCCATACTTTACCTTCGTTACTCCAAGTGTCGATGGTGATCGTGGTCGCCAATGTACTCAGTGGCAATAGTGCGATGCTCGCGGCAACAAGTTTTTTTACTGCTTCCATGACTACACCTTAAATTTCTTGATCAGTGATTCTTGTTGAGCGGCCATCTCTTTTAGTACGCCACTGCTTTGTGAAGCTTGATGGGCCTCGTTCTCTGCTTGCTCCGATACCATTGCAATGTCTTCGATGTGCGATGAAATATCAGTACAAGAACGAACCTGTTCTTCTGTTGATTGTGCGATTTGCTGAGACATTTGATGAATCTGCTCTAGCTGGTGGTTAATCGCATTAAACGCTTCTTCCGTTTTCAGGTTCTGGTTAACACAAGAGGCTGCGTGGTGTTGGCTTTGCTCCATAACGGACACCGAAGACGACACAGACGACTGGATGTTCTCGATCATTTGACGTATCTCATCAATCGAACGATTAGAGCGATCAGCAAGGCCACGTACTTCATCAGCGACGACGGCAAAGCCTCGGCCATGGTCACCTGCGCGAGCTGCTTCAATAGCGGCGTTTAAAGCCAGTAAGTTAGTCTGCTCAGAGATATCGCGAATCACATCCAGTATGTTGCCGATTTCTTGGCTGTACTGGCTAAGGTTTTGCGTAATTTCTGCCGCACTTGTGATGTTTTCCACCAAGTTGTTGGTGTACTGAATCGTTGTTTCGACTTGCTCACAGCCTTGGGTTGCAGCCATTGACGCTTCATTGGTCAGTGCGACGGCAGATTCACTGTTACGACCAATGTCTTGTGAGCTGATTTCCATTTCAGTGATAGAAGCCGCAACACTCTGCGTTTTGTGCTTTTGCTCTTGAGCGCGTTGCTCTGCCGCAGAACTGATACGAGCCGCTGACTGAGCTTCCTCGACCAATTTATCGGCACCGCGGTTCATTTCGCTAAGAAGTTCGGTCATTACGTCTGCTAGGTGGTCAACAGACTTAGAGACTTTACCAAACTCACATTCTGAGTGGTGCTTGGTACGCTCTGTCATATCCCCTTCCGTCATTAAGCTCAAAACGCGGTTGATCTTTTTCAACGGTCGATGAATCTGCAGTGCAATGTTGTACGCAATTAAGCCACCAATAATCGCAGAAATAAGCGCTACCGCAGTCACGATGGTGTTTGCTTGCTCGGTTGACTCAGTTGCATCCGCAACGCTGCGTTTAGAGATTTTATGTGAATAGGCGTTGTAATCTTCGATATGAGCCTGTACCTGAGACAACATGAAGTTTGCCTCTCGGTCTAACTGACTGGTTTTGACGACGAGTGCTTGTTGCTGTTTTAGAAGTGCAATCAAACCATCATCGGCTAGGGTGATACGTTCAATTTTTTCTAAATTGTTCAGGAAGCGTTGCTTAACTTCATGCTCAACGTTGATTGTGTCAAGACGTTGCTTAGCAATCTCAATATCTTTTTGAAGTACAGAGAACAGCTTATCAAGGTCGGTTGATTGTTCTACGCGGCGAACGTTCTTAAGATCTCGTGTAATACCACTGGTGATCAGTTCAGCGCGGTTGTAGAGCGATCGCTTAACCGATGCTTTTTGTAGCAGTAGGTTGGCTGCCCAAGTGTAGGTATCTTCAACACGAACGAACTCGATCTGCTTAGCGGCAATTTTCTCATTGGTCAGCACTAATTCTCTATGGCTTCCAATCACCTGATCTGCTTTTGAAAAGAATGATTCGGTTGAATTAATGATCTGATCCACTAACGCTTGTGAGCGTTCAGTCGGAGAGTATTGGCGCTTTTGCTGTTTCGCGGTATCGAGCGCTTGGTGCTTGTTGTCAAAGTTGCGTTTAAGCGCTGGTAGCTTTTCACTTTGGTAGGTTGCACGATACTCAAGAAGGTAAAGACGGCTTTCTAAAATGCCTTGCTGCAAATCCTTCGCTGCGCGTTCCATTTTAGAAGAAACGTCAATCAGAGCATTGATACTTTGTTTGCTTTTTAGGTTGTTGTGGTAGGAAACGCCTGAAGCGACCAACAAAAGAAGGAACATTATCCCAAAGCCTAGGACAGTCCTTTGTACAATAGATAGTGACATGCTTAAAACTCTTACAATATAGCGCCTCGTATATTCGCATGTTTCTTATAGTAGGTAAATATTCATTAGAAATTAATAATAAACTTACTACTAATTGGGTAGGGTTTTGAGACTTTGAGCAAAAAAAAGCCCCCTAAGAAAAGGGGGCTTGAAAGTTGGAGAAATTAAGCTTGATGCTGTTTCAAGTGCACTTCTTCTTCAGCAACACCTGCCATTGGGTCATTGAAGCGGTTCTCATCAAACGCACCTTCAGATTTCGCCACAATGATGGTTACCGCGCTGTCACCCGTGATGTTAACCGCAGTACGAATCATATCGAGCAGACGGTCAACACCCATGATAAGTGCGATGCCCTCTAGCGGAAGACCAACTTGGTTCAATACCATTGCTAGCATCACTAGACCAACACCCGGAACGCCCGCTGTACCAATCGAAGCTAGGGTTGCGGTCATAATGACCATCAAGTAGTCACCCATCGTCAGGTCAATATTGAACGCCTGAGCAATGAAGGCTGTCGCCACACCTTGCATGATGGCTGTACCGTCCATGTTCACTGTCGCACCAAGTGGTACTGTGAATGAAGATACGCGGTTTTCTACGCCCATACGGTTTTTCGCGGTTTCCATAGTAACTGGAATGGTTGCGTTTGAAGAAGCGGTAGAGAAAGCAAACATGATTGCGTCTTCCATCTTCTTCAAGAAGGTAATTGGGCTAAGACCAGTGAAGCCCTTTAGCATCACACTGTATGTGACTAGGCCGTGCAGCAGTAGCGTACCAGCGAGCACTAAGAAGTACTCAGCCAAGTTAACGATCGCACTCAAGCCTAGACCAGTAAACAGCTTCGCCATCAAGAAGAACACACCGTATGGCGCTAGGTTCATCAAAATAGCAACCAGTTTCATGATCACTTCGTTCAAGTCAGAGAAAAACGCAGCAATACGCTCACCAGGTTTACCAGCTGCACTGATCGCGATACCGAATAACACAGCAAAGACGATTACTTGCAGGGTTTTACCTTCGGCCATGGCACTGATCGGGTTGGTTGGGAACATATCTATGATCACTTGTCCCAACGATGGTGCGTCTGTTGACTTGAAGGAGCTTGCAGCTGTGAGGTCTGCACCTGCGCCTGGTTGGAAAAGGTTACCCATGGTCAGGGCGAGAGTGATAGCAACTGCGGTAGTTGCGACATAGAAGGCGATGGTTTTACCACCCATGCGTCCGAGCGTGGAAAGATCTTTCAGTGAGCTTGTACCACAAACCAGTGAAACAAACACAAGAGGAACAACAAGCATTTTTAAGCTGGCAACGAAGATTTGTCCGCCAACTTCAAATAGTCCATTAACGATGTATGCATCGACAAATCCATTGTCAGCAAATAGGCTGCGAATCGCAAATCCCGTCAAGATACCTGCTACCATGCCTAAAATTACGCGGCCGGTTAGCGACATCGGTTTCTTGGTATTCATAGTGAACACTCCTTATAGTTATGCACCTTGAGTTCACTTCAAGGCGAGCAGGAGATTAGCAGGCGTTCAAAAAAATAAGAAAGAGATTTAGCTCGGTGAATTTATAGATGTGATCTTAATCACTCGAATTTTGTGTTATTTAACCTTTAATTAACCAGTATGCTTAACGGAATTATCTGAATTTTATGAATTGTAACATTAAAAATTCTGTTGATTGACATTCTGGTGTTTCTCATTACTTGAGAAATTAGCTGCATATTCTGATGCTGCTTGGGTGGAAATGAATATATAGTCGTTGGATATGCACATAAGTATTCAATGGCCGATGCACCGTCTGTTGATCCATAAATTGTCTATTCAACTTTAAGCATGATCAGGGTTCCTGTCATCGCTCTCGAACTTTCAGCTTTCTTCACTCTCTGACAAATTAGCTATTATTGTGTATTGGATTTGCGACATACATGCTCTATGTTAATCGCCAATCTAACAATAAAGATAATGACATCGATTATGAATACTGCATTGCTGGGGATGTTTATCCCAACGTTCTTCTTTGTTTCTATAACCCCGGGTATGTGCATGACCTTAGCATTAACGCTGGGGATGAGTGTTGGCTATCGACGTGCGCTATGGATGATGGCGGGCGAGTTAGTAGGCGTTGGCTTGGTTGCCGTTGCGGCGGTGCTAGGTATTGCGGCTGTTATGCTTAATTACCCATGGCTGTTTGTGGCGTTAAAGCTGATAGGTGGCGGTTATCTGTTTTACCTCGGTATTCAGATGTGGCGCTCGAAAGGCAAACTGGCGATCAATCTCGATGAAACAACACCAACTCATCAAAGTGATTGGGATCTGGTTGTACAAGGTTTTGTCACAGCCATCGCCAATCCTAAGGGCTGGGCGTTTATGATTTCCTTATTGCCGCCTTTTATCGATCAAAGTGCCGAGTTGGCTCCGCAGCTCATCGTCCTAGTGTCTATTATTTTACTGTTTGAGTTCATTTGTATGACGCTGTATGCGGCAGGTGGTAAGGGGCTCAAAAAGCTACTTGGTCAGTCGCAAAATGTTCGTTTAATGAATCGAATTGCGGGTACCTTGATGATGGGTGTCGGTGTTTGGCTATTAATGAGTTAATGATGGCGTATACACAGCGCTATCGGCTAAATAGAGCTATTAACTCGCATTGAATTGCGGTCTAATTACACCTCTTACAATTCCATTATAAATAGGAAAGCCAACTTGATGAAAATTTGGGTAGATGCGGATGCATGTCCAGTTGTTGTACGTGATATTTTGTTCCGAGCTTCTGAGCGCACTGGCGTTGAAGTGACACTGGTCGCTAACCAGTTCATTCGTACACCGGCATCACCAAAAGTGACCATGCTGCAAGTTCAAGCGGGTTTCGATGTGGCAGATAATGAAATCGTAAAACGTTGCCAAACCGGTGACTTGGTCATTACCAGTGATATTCCGCTTGCCGATGAGATCATCACCAAAGGCGGTCATGCATTAAGTTCGCGTGGTGAAATGTTTACCAAAGAGAACATTAAATCTCGCCTCAACATTCGTGATTTTATGGAAACCATGCGCAGCAGTGGCATTCAGACGGGTGGCCCAGCGCCGCTTAACCAAGCTGATCGTCAGCAATTTGCCAACCACTTAGACAAGTGGCTGGTGCAGTGGCAACGGGCACAAAAATAGAGGCTTGGTATGGCGTTAGTAAATCAGCTCTCTTTGTTTATTGATGTGGTTCAGCAAGGTTCCTTTACTAAAGCTGCGGCTTTGCACGATATGGATAATTCATCGCTATCGAAGCAAATCAAAAAACTAGAGTCTGAATTGGGTGTACAGCTATTAAATCGCTCGACGCGCTCGTTTTCATTGACGCCAGCGGGCGAAGAAATACTCGCTCAAGCACACAATCTAGTCGGCACTTTGAATCATGTGCATTCTATTGCTGACTCTTACCAAGCTCAGCCTAAGGGGCGTATTCGAATAACGGCTCCTTACCATGTCGGGCGTAATTACCTCAGAGCGGTTATCACGCAGTTTATGGCTCGCTACCCCGATGTAGAAATTGAGCTGCTCCTTGATGATAAACGCTCTGATATTATCTCTGATCATTTCGATGTCGCATTTCGTCTTGGTCGTTTAGATGACTCGAGTTTGATTGCGAAAAAAATTGCCGATATTCGACCGGTGCTATTGGCATCAGAGGGCTTTATTGAGCAGTATGGTGAACCTAAATCGCCGTTGGAGTTAGCGAAACTACCCTCGGTGATTTACTCCAATCGAAACATTACCGTCGATACGATGCGACTTGGTGAAACCCCTCAATCTAAGACTGCTACGCCATACACGATGAAGGGAAGTTGTCGAGTCAATGACACGAATGTATTACTCGATTCTGTGGCTGATGGGCTAGGGTATGCGTGGGTTGCGTCTTCGAATCTTTATGCCCCAATTGAGTCGATGAAGCTGAAAGCATTACTCACTGATCACTTACTGTGTAATCAAGGCTTAGCACTTTACGCACTTTATCCCCATCGAAAACAAACGCCATTGGTGCGTGAATTTATAGCAGCAGTTCAAACTTATATCGGTCATCCGCCGATCTGGGAACAGCATATCCCCTACTTTTCTGAGAGCTATCAAATCAACCCAGCTTAAGTATCACTTATGCAATCCAATCATTATTATCCATATACAGTTCACCATTCTGTTGTGTATAATTCGTGCGAGATTAATGATTGATATGAATGTCCTCAATGGCAACGCTAAACGACAAAAAACTGGTTTTCTTAATTCGCTTCGCCCCTTCTATGATAGTGGCTCTATTTGCCACCTTGACGACTATCGCGGTTATCACAGACAGCCGAGAGAAAGCTCGACTCAGTAGTGAAGCCCTATACAGCAATATCTCTGACCATCAAAAGCAAGTGATTGCTGCTCGTGTGGAGCAAATCTTTACTCAGGCGAACATCCAGCAATCGAAGTCGGAAGATAATCTAAAACAGCAAGCCAGTGAACGAGTTGCTGAAGCCCATCGTATTGCGACCAATATCTACGCGAATAACCAATCGAAAAGCGAACGAGAGATCACTAAGATGATTTCGGATGCGCTTCGCCCGATACGATTTTTCAATGGTCGCGGCTATTTCTTCATCTATGAGTTTGATGGCATGAATGTCATGCATCCTTTAAAGCCACATATTGAAGGGACATCCGCTTGGGAAGTGGTGGACAAACATGGCACGCTGATCTTGCAAGAACACATTAAGCGTATAGAACAACAAGGAGGGGAGGCTTTCTATAGTTGGTGGTATCAAAAGCCGGGTTACCCATTAGAACAAGAGTTTGAGAAGGTTGGCTACGGGAAAAAATTTGAACCCTATAATTGGCTTATTGGCACTGGTGAGTATACATCAAATGTAGAAGAAGATGTGAAAGCGACAGTATTGGAGTGGGTGACGAATACGCAAGCTGGCAAGCGAGATAATGTGTTTATTTTGGATGAGAGCGGAACCTTCTTGTATCACGATCAGCCGGAATTGATTGGTATGAGGGTCGGGCAAATCACTCCGATGTTGGCTGATGACGAGGTGAAATACGACAATATTTCCGCACAGGGAAACTTTGTTACTTTTGACCTTCCAAAAAGCAGCCTACTGATCCCTAACTATCAGGGGGTTGCTTATATGCGAGCTTTTGACTCTTGGAAATGGGTCATTGGCTCCACGTTCTCCGTTGATGAAATCAATAGTTATATCCACGACCAAAAACAAGAGCTTGATCTTCAAAACAGACAGCACCTCTCTTATCTTATTCTATTAAGCATATTGTCGATAATGGTCATGACTGGACTGAGCTATCTCGCGAGCCAGTTTATTGTGAAACGCTTTGACAAATTTCAGCAAAAGATCGCCCGAGATTTCACCCGTTTAGAGCAAAGAAAAAACCAAATGCAGCACATGGCTTTGCATGATCCGCTAACCGGGCTATCGAATCGGACAAGGCTTTCAGACAGTA
This sequence comes from Vibrio aquaticus, assembly GCF_003970385.1. Classification (GTDB taxonomy): domain Bacteria; phylum Pseudomonadota; class Gammaproteobacteria; order Enterobacterales; family Vibrionaceae; genus Vibrio; species Vibrio aquaticus. The sequence goes on from NZ_RXZH01000001.1 coordinate 1,127,070, forward strand.
TTACAGAAGGCATTGAACAATCTAAAAACAACGGTAAAAGCCTAGCAGTAGCGTTTTTAGACCTGGATGATTTTAAGAAAGTGAATGATCTCTATGGGCATGCCACTGGTGATGAATTGCTCAAGAGCTTAAGTCGTCGGTTTGAAGCGATACTAGGAAAACACGATTCTGTCGCTCGCTTTGGTGGTGATGAGTTTGTGTTCTGTTTGCCTCTACTTTCTAATCTTCACGAAGCGACACAGAAGATCAATGATATCAAAGCTGCATTGGATGCGCCGTTCTTGATTGAAGGCAGGCCGATGACACTGGGATCGAGTCTTGGTGTAAGCCTTTATCCGAAAGACAGTTGCGATCCAGAGATCTTGATTACCAATGCTGACATTATGTTGTATCGCGCTAAGCAACAAGATAAAGGCAGCGCGCTCTTTTTTAATCAAGAGATCAACCATCAGATAAAGAATGAATATCGTATTGATCAGTTATTGCGCGGGGCTTTGCAACGTGAAGAAATGAGTGTGGTATACCAGCCTCAGATCAGCGCTCAATCTCAACAAATTGAAGGGGTGGAGGCACTGGTTCGTTGGTCAAACGAGGAGCTCGGTTTTGTTGGACCTGATGTGTTTATTCCTTTGGCTGAAGAGAACGGGTTAATAGGGAATATCGGTCGTTTTGTTCTGAAAAAAGCGTGTAAAGATGTCTACCAAATTTCACCCAATGGCCCAAATGCGTTGAAATTATCGGTCAATGTGTCACCTAAGGAGCTATTGGCCGATGATGTTGTCGATACGATTCTTGAAACCGTCATGGACGTTGGCATTGACGCGAAGCGGATCACGTTAGAAGTGACGGAAAGCATTTTTGTTGATGATATGCAGCGGGTCATTCCGATTCTTGAGAGGTTACAAGCGCTAGGCTTTTGCATTTCGCTAGATGATTTCGGAACAGGGTATTCTTCGCTTAGCCATTTGAATAATTTGACCATCAATGAGCTCAAAATTGATAGAAGCTTTATTACCAATATGGTCAACAATGCTCAGAGCAACGCACTTGTTAAAGCCATTCTTGCCATCAGTCAATCGTATCAGCTTCAAGTTGTGGCAGAGGGGGTCGAAACCAAAGAGCAGTACCTAACACTTAAATCCTACGGGTGCCAATCCATTCAGGGCTATTATTTTGCTAAGCCAATGACTCCAAAGGCGCTTTCTGAGTGGATGAAACGCAGTGAGCCTGTTGAAGCATAACTGATAGGGAATTTGAATTTACATTGTAAATTTCTGATGTGAGTTTCCCTCTCTGAATTGAATCTGAATAGATTGAAAAAGCGTTCACGGATGAACGCTAAGCGCATCGAAAATGATGTTTCAAACCTACAAAATCAATCATATTGGCGCCTTTGCTTAAGGAGTTAATATGATTCGTACCCTCCCTTTAATCACTGCACTGTGTGCTTCTTCCGTTCTTGCCAGTGAGTTTCCTGAGCGCTATCAAGATGTTTACCTCGCGGCGAGTTATTCATCTCATGAACTGCTCAATAAGTCAGGTGATGGATATGGCCTTCTTTTTGGTGCAAGAGATATCTATACCAACTCGCTATTTATTGGTGGTGAGCTTGAAGCGGTGGTACTGGATAATTCTTCATTGGATAAATGGGCGGCTATTGACGAAGAGTACGCATTTTCAGCGTCCATTCCGGTTGGAGTAAGGTTTGATGTTATAGACAACGTCACCATTGATGCTTATGGTTTGGCAGGTTATTCAGTGATTAAGTCAAACCCATCGTTAGAAGAAGCATCACATGGTATTAAGTATGGCGGTGGTTTGGATGTGAATATCGCTGACTGGAAGTTGGGCGTCCGCTATACACGAGTCGATCTAAAATACGATCTCGACCAACAAGATATTACATTTATGATCGGCCACACGTTGTCGCTGTAATCTGAACATTACTTTGTTCGTGACGAGCGGATTTGGTTTGTCTGGCTAAAACCCGCCAGCCCACTGATCGAACTCACTAATGTTATCGAGTTCTGATTGAGTGCGAGGGGCGGGAAAATAAGGTAATGCGAGCAGTTTTTCAGACGCTAGGAGTTCCCAATCTGGCGTCATCTTTAAGCGGACCAATTTGTCATCGTCACCACGAACAAGCATGTAATATCCATCATTGTGCGTGTTAGCGTAGCTTGCAATGCGGACCTTATCTCCACTTGGTAATTGAACCATACGACCTAAAGGGTAGAGTTGATGCAGGGCAAAGCTCACATGCGCATCGTTAACATACCCTTGTTTGAATCGTTTTAGCCCAATAGCGGTTGATGTGGCTCTATGGCTCCAGCCGGCGAGCATTAAACCTTTCAGTGAATCTTTGAATGGCTTACCTTTTGGGTCACCTTGATTGGAAATAAACTGAACTTCTACTTCATCACCTTGCTGAGACTTTATCTCTAAGAACTGTTCACCGGTTCGATCGGCCATTAACTTCATAGACATCCTCCTTTTAAGTTATTGGTATTCTATTCGATAATTTTGGGTTTTCTTTGGCTCAAATCAAATACGTTCCTATCCTGACCAAAAACTCAGATTGTGAATCTGCAGTCTTACTTCCCGAATCCCTCTGTCTTAGTAACTGAGACTCAAAAAATGAATGTTAATAAAATATTTCAAGTTCAATGTCTTCACGTCTAGATTGAGGTCAACGCATGGTTGCGTTGGTTAAGAAAACAATCCTTGTTTGAACTATCAAAGATAAGAAGAGTTAAGATGGAACTTAAGAAGTTAGCAGTCGCCGTTGCTGGCTTTCCTCTTATCTTCATTCTCTTTTCTCCCCCCTGTCACTACCACCTTGTTTAAAACCTCTGTGGCAGCTTGGGAGAGTAACGCACTAGTGAAAGATAAGGCGCTAGGGCTAAACATCATGGCCGTGGATGGCACAACCTTTCGTTGCCAAGATTCGGAAGACAACGCGCAAGCATTTGGATTCATTTCTCAAAAACACAAACCTTACCCTCAACTTCGCTTGGTCGGCCTGATGGCTACCGAAACACGCTTTATGATGGGGGCTGCATTCGATGCTTGTCAGGTTGGTGAGGCAACATTAGCACGCAGGTTGTTAGCTGATGTGCCCGCAAACTCACTGACGTTGTTTGACCGTTGTTACTTTTCCGCTGACCTATTGATATCGTGGAATGCAGCCGCCTCCAACAGTCACTGGCTAACCCCTGTAAAGCGGAAATTAAGATATGAAGTTTTGGAGCAATTTGCTGAGAACGACATGCTTATCTCTATGCCTATCTCCCCTCAAGCTCAGCTACAAAGCGAAAGCCGTTTTGCTGTTGGTGTTAGACAAGAGTTCTGGGGAGTATTGCTGGCGTACAATTTGGTGCGCTTAGAGATGATTCATATTGCTCAAGATGCCGATGTAAGGTCAACGAGAGTGAGCTTTACATCTGCAATAAATTTGATAGATACCCAATTACGTTGGTTAGCACTCAGCTCTGATGGAACTCTGCCAAGTAAACTCAAACAAATGAGGGAGAGCATAAGTCATTTCATTTTACCTGATAAAAGAAAGGACCAAATACCCATTTAGATATAAGCGTTAATGCTTATCCGAACGGCATTATCATTATTTGAGGCGTTTTTTCGTCAATGCTGAGTCGTTTATCTTACTTAAAACGCTGCCGAAACTGGCTCGGTGTCATGGTTTTTACGCTTTTGAACTGTCGGTTGAAGTTAGATAGATTTTGAAAGCCGGTTTTCTCTGCGATGATCGCGATTGGTTTGGACGTTGATGCGAGCAATTCACACGCCTTACCAATGCGGAATTGCTTTAAGTGGTCAGAGAAATTCATTCCGTAATGTTTTTCGAATAACCGATACGCTGAGCTGTCACTCATGTGTAAATATTGGCCGAGATCGGTAATTCGAACCGACTCTGAGTAATGATCTTCGATGTATTTCGCAGCCAATTGCACTTTGTGCTGAATCTCTCTGTTTCCAGCCACTTGATTGAAGCGATAAGCTGATGCAGAGAGTCGCTGCGTTGTTTCATCATTAGCGATAAGCAAGAGTACTTCGATGACTCGAATGGCTTGGAATTGTCGTTCTAGTTGTTCTATTCCTTGTAGCAGCTGAGCGACTCGCTGCGCGGTGTGTTGGCTAAACTTAATGCCGTACGCAGAGTTCTCAATCAAACGTGCGATGTTCCTCGCTTCCGGTATGGTCGTTTGAATCTTTTCTAACCAATCATGCTTTAGCCACACAATCACAGAGTGGTGAGGTTTTTCTTCTGAACCATTGATTTGACCTGTGATCATGTGCGGCAGACCCGGCCCATAAAGCAAAAGGGTGTTATTGTGGATCTCGCCAACGTCGTCACCCGCAAAGTAATTGCCTTTGAAAACATCTTCAGGGTCTAGGTAAAGCACTAGCTCATACTCAGTGTGGTAGTGCCAAGAGCAGGCGAAATCTTCCTTCTTCACTCGGCAATGGTACTCACGCACTATCCAATCATCACTGGGTATTGGCATGACATTTTCAATATACGGTTTCATTGCAAGCTCCTTGTTTTCGAAGCTTCAGATTAGGGGAAGTGTTGCTTTTCTGTCAAAGGGAGAGTTTAGGTTGATTGATTAGTATTAGAACTAGCTCGAATACTATCAATTGTTTCGATGATATTTGCTTAGACTGTAGCCTCACACACTTACTCAAAGGAGCCCTACTATGCTGCGAGATAGAACAGCAATCTTGTTTATTATTACTGCGTTTGTCACGGGGTTGTGTGGGGCCTTTTTTTATCCCCTTTCGAGTTTGTTTATTGTTGAGGAGCTTGGCGCCTCTCCGATGTTACTCAGCCTGTATATGATCCTAGCGGTAGTGAGTGCGGTGATCGTTTCTCAGTTATTAGCCCGTCAATCGGATCGAAACTGGAAGCGAAAAACGATCTTGTTGGTGGCGATGATCTGTTACCTCATCACGATTTCTAGCTTTATTGTGGTGAGAGATTATTGGTTAGCTGTGACGATTGCGACCGTATTTGGCAGCGTGAGCGGTGCGTCATTTGGGCAGCTGTTTGCCTTGGGTAGAGAATATGCCGATCGACATATGGAAGACAGTACGACCTTTTTGTCGACTATGCGTGCGGGCATTGCGATTGCGTGGGTTTTTGGTCCACCGATAGCGTTTATGTTGAAAGCTGCTTTTGGTTACAACGCCTCGTTTGCGGTGTCTACTGTGGTCGTTAGCTTATCCATTGTCGTCATTGCTAAATACTTGCCCAACGGAGTAGTGAAAGACGAACCAGAGTCGAACACTGACGTCAAAGCGGCAGCGGCTTCAACTTCCAATGGCTTGATTGCTTTGTATTGTTCGGTTGTAGTGTTTGCCTTTGCCGCCAACAACCTTTACATCACCAGTATGCCATTGTACTTGTCCCAAGAGCTGAAAGTGGATCCAAGTTGGTTAGGCTTTTTATTTGGTGCTGGTGCATTATGTGAGATCCCAATCATGCTATACGCAGGGCGTTTAGCAGAGAGGGTAGGCACGTTGAAATTGCTGATGTTTGGCCTCATCAGTGGTGCTTTGTTCTACTCCGTAATGCTAACCAGCACAACCTTTATTGCCATGCTTTTGGCTCAGGTGCTCAATGGGTTCTTTATCGGTGTGTGTGCCACATTAGGTATGGTGGTTCTGCAAGATATGATGAAAGACCGACTAGGCACAGCTTCGACCTTGTTCTCTAGCATGCTGAACATCAGTATGCTGGTGGCGAGTTTGTCAGTGGGCGTTGTGGGGGAGTTGTTTAGCTACTATACGACACTGTATGTCTCGTTGGCTGGCTCAATTGCTGCACTCTTGATGTTGATGGTGTTTAAGGCGCTAGAATCGAAACGACAACCACTTGGTTATGTCCAGACCAGTTAGGGTGGAAAGGAGTAGAAGAAAGCCAAGCGTTGAGTCGCTTGGCTTTTTGTTTTTAAGCGAGTTTTAAATCAAATTGCTGGCGGTACGCCACCATATCTTCAATCGTTAGCACTGGCATGTTGTGCAGTTTACCAAAGGCAACAATTTCAGGCGCTTTGGCCATGCTGCCATCTGGATTGGTCACTTCACACAAGACGCCCGCAGGCTGAAGGCCGGCCATTTGCATTAAGTCGATGGTGCCCTCGGTGTGGCCACGGCGAGTTAACACGCCACCTTTACGGGCACGAAGTGGGAACACGTGACCAGGGCGAGCCAAGTCAGACGCTTGCGCTGTTGGGTTAGCCGCTGTTTTGATGGTTGTAACGCGGTCTTGAGCCGAAACACCCGTGGTTACGCCCACTTTTGCTTCGATCGAAACTGTAAACGCGGTTTGATTTGCGCTGTCGTTGTTTTCGACCATTGGTGTTAGCTCTAGACGATCGGCTTGCTCTTCTGGCAGGCATAAACAAACAATGCCGCTGCACTCACGGATCATGAGCGCCATTTGAGCGGTTGTAAGTGACTCTACTGAATAGATAATGTCGCCTTCGTTTTCACGATCTTCATCGTCAAGAAGTAGAACACCACGGCCTTCTCGAAGTGCTTCGAGTGCTGTTTCAACACGATCGATTGGATTGCCAAATTCGGCAAGAAGTGATGACTGATTCATGGTTAACTCCTAAATATCACCAGAATCAGGGCATGCAAGAGGACTGCTACTTGATATCAAGCACCAGGCAAAACGAAATGCACCACAATACAAGGTAGAGTGGTGTGTTTTCATTCTCTCTCATCCGGACTATGACCGTCGGCTCTGGGTTTTCACCAGATCTGCTGACCTCGAAAATTCGAGCGCTCGCGGGCTCACCTTTGACACTAAAGTAAAGGAATACCGCCGGTGGGGAATTTCGCCCCGCCCTGAGAATAAATTAAACGTTTGCGATTAAGCGTGTAGAATTTTATCGCGTCTGCGAAGAAAATCAACAAAGCGACTCAAGATCATGAAGTTATGCAGAAATGTGGCTAAGAAAACAAAAAAAGACAGCGCTGGGCTGTCTTCTTTAAAGGCTTTGATGCTTAACGCTTATTTGTAGAATGCTTCTACTTCGCCTTTAAGCTTAATCAGCATTGGGTTACCCCAGCGATCTTTTGCTTTAGGAGAAGGGATTTTTACCCAACCTTCACTCACGCAGTACTCTTCAACATCCGTACGCTCATTACCGTTTAGGCGAATACCGATGTGGTGCTCAAAACACTCTTTTACGAAGTGTGGGCTACGTGGGTTGCCAGATAGGTGATCCGGTAATTCTGGCTTCGCGTTATTATCGCTCATGATTAAAACCTGCAAAATAGTTAAGGTGACGCATTGTAGACAATACCAAGCGCCTCGACAAGGAACGTCTAAGTGAAACGCCTCCTTTTTGATTTGATGCAAGAGATGGGGCGACCGCTACGGTGACTACGCCAATTTATAGTCATTTCGACCACTTTTTTTCACTTGATAGAGCGCGGCATCTGCTTGTGAAAATGTGGCTTGCCATTGATGGGTAAGATCACTTCCGCTACAGATTGTTGCACCTATTGATATCGTGACATTGAGTCGATGCTCCTCATGATGAAAAACATGAGATTCAACGCTCTCACGCAGTCGTTCAAGAATGTCCACTGCCTCATGATTATGAAGAGGAATAAGCACAATGAATTCTTCTCCTCCCCAACGAACTAAGGTGTCTTGTGTTCGTATTTGTTGCTTTAGTCGCTGAACAGTTTGTTGTAGAACGCTGTCACCCACATCATGGCCATACTGATCGTTAAACGATTTAAAGTGGTCAATATCGACAACCGACAGAAGAAAGTGCCCATCTTTATGACTTGTTTCGATTTGAGGTAATAGGTTTTCTAGATATCGGCGGTTATAGGCACCGGTGAGTGGGTCGGTGTTATTTTCTGTCTTTAGGGCAAGGTTGGATCGTCTGAGGTGAAGCAAGGCCCTGATCACGAAGTAGGTGAGGATGATCATCAGAGTCGCATACAAAATCTCTTTAGAGCGCTGCTCTTTCAATGTGGACGCTTGCAAAGCATTCTGCGCTTCTAATAATTCAACTTCGCGTTGGTTCAACTGACGCTCTAGTGTACTTTTTTCGCTGATGATCTCTTCATTGTATGTTTGGCGGTAGAATTGTTGTTTTAGCGCATCGGACTGTTTCAAGTAGTCTAACGCTTGTTGATACTGCTCTAGCTGCTCATGTGATAGCGCTAACCTTGAAAGAATATCAATTTCCCAAGTGGTCTCTTGGCTTTCTGATTGCTCTAAGATTGTTAGTGTCTTAAGCGAATAGTCAATGGCGGTGGAGTACTCTTTTTTGGCGATGTAGGCTGAAGAAAAAGCGTCAAAACAGGTTGCGAGCATCACCAAAGAGTCTGGGGATTGACGTGAAAGAGCCTGACAACGTTGTGCCATCAGAAGGGCTTCTTTTGGGCGGCCAACACTGGAGTAGAGCTGCGACATATTGGACAGCGTTGAAAATTTAATGCGACTAGAGCCCGTTTTATCCGCCCTATCGATAGCAAGGCGCATATAGTTGGTTGCTTTATCTTGATCGCCTGTTGCAAAGTAGATAGCGCTTGAGTTAGCGTAGAGGATCGCTTCAAACAAGCTATTACTGTACTGGTTATTTTTGTACAGCTTAAGTGCGCGTTTAATGTAGGTATTGGCTTGCTTCCACTCTTGAGACTGCATATACACTGTCGCGATGTTGTTCAGTGTCATAGTCGCTTGGAAGTCATCGCCTTGCTCGCTAATGAGTGCAAATGCCATCTTGTAATAATTAAGGCTCGACTTAATTTCTGAACGTTGCATTTTGACGTTTCCTAGCCATCGATAGGTACGGGCCAAGAGTCGGGTATATCCCAATGCGCGAGCTTGAGGTGCGATTTCGTATAGGAGAAGCTCTCCCTCTAATAAAAGGTCTGATTCTATTAATTGGATTGCTCGATTAAGCTTGGCCTCTGCAACAATCCAATCAATCCCACTGCTTTTTCCTAATTCAAGTAGATTAGGGACAGTCGGTATAATGACACCTTCGAAGCGATGGAGGTTGAGCAGCCCAAAATAGTACAACGCTTGGGTCTGAGGGGATGCATGGAGAGGTAAGGTCACTGTCTTAGCATCGACTTTACCGGGTTGGCAAAGAGAGTGGTAGTAGAAGTCCAACATGAGTCGGTCTTGCTCATCTACATGAAGATCTAAGTAATTTTTTTGTTCATCCACATGACAGGCCGCATGAGCCGGGGAGAGCCCCACGAAAGCAGCACAGGCAATGATAAAAAGGGACAAGAACTTCATTGTAACGGTAATACCTATCAGCGTACTAAGTTATTAGTTTACCATTTTATAATTAACCTGCACTTTAATGTGGGAAAGAAACACAAAGTTATTGTCTTTCCACTTGTTTATATCTAGACCATCAATTTGCATATCAGCATCTAATAAGTGAACCAGTAGAGCTTCTCCACACCTTTCACTTAATTCAGTGGGGGTTAAGCTGAAATTAACCTATTATTCAATGCGATGAATAGTAGGAGGGCACCGAAATGAAATGGATTCTAGCGGCATATCTGATTGCGACAACGGTGGGTGTTCATGCAGAGCAAATAGAGCATGAACCATCATTTGTGACCGTGAACATGACACTGGAAGTCGACGGTATAGAACAAGCCATTCATGATACTCGCCAATCCCTCGATACTATTGGTTCAGCATTGGGCGATATTGCTGAAAGCGACTCGTTGAGCTTAGAGCAGCAAGAACGTTTGGCGGAAACGATAGAAAATCTCAATCAAGTGGTGACTTTATCAAAAGAGTCTGTAGCCGGCTTGCCTGAGGCTTTCCAACAATCGAAACAGATTCTTCAAACCAACAGCCAGCAGTTTTTGCATGACCTCAAAGTACAGATATTAGTTGTTGTGGCCTTAATTGGCGTGGTTATTATCGCGATCATCGCGGCGATCTTTTGGTTTGTGTTACGCCCGATGCAGAGCACTTTAGTTGAAACAACTCACAACATTTCATCAATGGCAGGTGCTATCAAAACCACAGCCCAAGCATTAGAAGCAATTTCAGATCAACAACAAGCAATTTCTGAACGACTGGAATCAGTTAAACAGGCGAATAACCGATAGGGACATCAACATGGAACCACGAGTAAGCATCATCACTTTAGGCGTTGCCGATTTACGTCGCTCTTTCGAGTTTTATACTGGGCTTGGCTTCTCTTCATCTAAAACGCCTGAAGATGGCATTATCTTTTTCAAAACCGGTGGGGTTTGTTTGGCACTTTATCCTCTAGAAGCGTTAGCAGAGGATGTCTCTCCCGATTGGGCCAAGTCGAAACAGGGATTCAGTGGCGTTACTCTGGCTCACAATACTCGTACTAAAGAAGAGGTGGATGCAGTGTTATCGTTGATTCAAACATTGGGCGGCAAGGTAGAAAAGCCAGCACAGGATGTGTTTTGGGGTGGCTACAGTGGCTATTTTTCTGATCCTGATGGACATCTATGGGAAGTGGCTTATGGTGATTGCTGGGAATTTAACCCTGATGGGTCACTAGTGATTGATTAAGGAGTGTTTGTGTCTTTACTGGCTATTCACCATGTTGCGATTATTTGCTCTGATTACGCGGCATCAAAACGTTTCTATACCGAGATACTCGGGCTCGAAATCTTAGCGGAAAACTACCGTGCAGAGCGAGACTCTTACAAATTGGATCTGGCTTTGCCTGATGGCAGCCAAATTGAGCTTTTTTCTTTCCCTAATCCTCCTAATCGACCTTCAAGACCTGAAGCGCAAGGATTAAGACATTTGGCTTTTAACGTTAAGTCTGTTGAGGAATACGCACAATATCTTGAGCGAAGTGGCGTTGCGGTTGAACCGATTCGAATCGATGAATTTACCGGTAAGCCGTTTACCTTTTTCCAAGATCCTGACGGCTTACCGTTAGAGCTATATCAAGCTTAACGTAGCAATTGCTGCTTAATGACCGTTAATACACCGGCTTCTTTATTGCTTGGTGCAGAAAAACGGGCTGTCTCTTTCACCACCGGGTGGGCGTTGTCCATTGCGTAAGAGTGATAGCTCGCTTTTAGCATTTCAAGGTCATTGAGGTAATCACCAAAACTCATGGTCTGCTCATGACTGAAATCCAGAGTGCGCTGTAGGTGTTCAATCGCAGCGCCTTTTGACGCGACAGCGTTCATCACATCAAGCCAGATTTTAGCGCTAACGACCACTTGGTGGCTGTCACCAAATGCCGCATTAAATGATGGGAATACGTTTGCTTCAGTACCTTCGAAGTGACACACGGCGACTTTGATGAAATCATCTTCAACGGCAGTTAAGTCTTCAACGTACTGACAACGTTTATAGTACTTAGCAAACTCTTCGAGTGCTTTTGGATCTTGCGTTTCAATGTAGGCTGATTTCTTACCACAAAGCACAATCTGAGCGCCTGAGATGGCACGAGCTTGTTCAATGATCTCTCTAATAGAGTGCTTATCTATTTCACAGCTATAGAGCTCTTTGCCTTTATGCATCACCATGGTTCCATTCTCAGCGATGAACATCATGTGATCTTTCAGTGGCTCAAAGGTTTCGATCAGACTGTAATATTGTCGACCCGAAGCGGCAGCGAAAATGATGCCTTTTTCTTCAAGCTGACGATAAATATCAAAAAATTCGGGATTAAGTTGGCTGTTTTCGTCAAGTAGTGTGCCATCCATATCGGCGGCGATGAATTTGATGTTAGGGTTTGGCATTTGGATAGGTCTTATTTTGCCATGCGGCACGTTGGGATTGAGAATGATAAGTTACATGAGTTTGGTGTGGACTCAAGTGATTCATATCAAATTCACTGCACGACAAGAAAAGAAAGCCCGAGTCGAAACAGCAAAAAAAGCCTAGCAATTCGCTAGGCTTTTCTATGTTGCTCGCTACAGGGATTACGCGTAGCTGAGTTTATGATGCTGCATTTCTGTACGCAGGCCTAAGATTAGGCTCCAGCACATCAGTAGCAAGATAAACGCAAATGGCAGTGCCATTGATACCGTACCCGCTTGAAGGGCTTGGATAGACTCAGTACCACCTACCCAAAGTAGAACGGCTGCAATTGCGCCGCCCATTACCGCCCAAAATACACGCTGAGGTACTGGTGCATCGACTTTACCACCAGAGGTAATGCTGTCGATAACCAGTGAACCAGAGTCTGATGACGTAATGAAGAACACCATGATCAGACCAATCGAAACAACAGACAGTACAGTGCTCATAGGTAGAGCATCGTAGGTGTGGAATAGCGACAGAGTAATGTCTTTCAGGCCATTCATACCAATCTCACCGACTTTGTTGGCGACTTGGTCAATAGCAATACCACCAAAGATCGCCATCCAAATTACGATGACAGCCGTTGGAATAAAGAGTACTGCGACAATAAACTCGCGAATCGTACGACCTTTTGAGATACGTGCGATGAACATACCAACAAATGGTGACCAAGAAATCCACCAAGCCCAATAGAAAACAGTCCAACCTTGCATCCAAGTTTCATCTTCACGACCGTGAGGGTTACTTAGAGGGATAAAGTTTTCAATATAGCCCATTAGCGCAGTTGGGACCGCTTCAAGGCCAACCATACCACCTGCGATGGTGACGAAAACAAGCAGTGCAAACGCCACGACCATGTTGATGTTACTCAGTACTTTAACTCCGCCATTAATACCGCGAATCACTGAAATGGTAGCAAGTAATGTGATGACTGCAATCACACCAAGCTGCATGCCAATACCACCTTCGGTGCCAAAGACGTGGTTGATGCCGCTTGCGGCTTGTTGAGCACCTAGGCCCAGTGATGTTGCTAAGCCAAACAGCGTTGCTAGAACCGCAATAATATCAACAATGTGACCAAACCAACCCCAAGTTCTATCACCCAATAGAGGATAGAAGATAGAGCGAATAGACAGTGGCATACCTTTGTTGAAAGTGAAGAAAGCCAGAGCGAGCGCTACGATGGCGTAGATAGCCCAACCATGAATACCCCAGTTGTAAATTGTCGCGCCAAGTGCAAGCTTCGCCGCTTCAGGAGAGTAGGCTTCAACGCCAAGTGGCGTTTCGTACCAACCTGTAAAGTAAGCCACAGGTTCAGCAACGCCCCAGAACATCAGGCCAATACCCATGCCTGCGGCAAACAGCATCGACATCCAAGAAAGTGTCGAGTGTTCCGCTTTGGCTTCCGTACCGCCGATACGAATTTTTCCGTAAGGAGAGACAATAAGCGCGACACAGAAAATAACGAAGAGATTCGCTGACCACATGAAGAAGCTATCGAAATTGCCGATAACTTGCCACTTCATGCCATCAAGCGCGGCTTTAGCAGTGTCTGCATCTGATGCTAGAAGGGCAATTAGAAAGAGAATGATGGCGCCAGCACTGATGCCGAATACGGGGTTATGAACGTCAAATCCCCATTTTTGAATGTTGTCCTGACCAACAGTATAGTCAGTGTTTTCAATACTATACCTGTCCTTAGTATGACTCATTAATCCTCACAAAATAATTAGAGTTCGAAGTAAATTCGGAGCACAGGTTAACAGATGTCGTACTTAAACTAAAGTTTGATCACAAATTTAGATTGAAATGATGAATGGATGTAGGAAAAATTGCGAAGAGCTCTAAGGAATTAATTAAGCGCCAACCTTGCAGTTGGCGCTGATACAAAGCGGGCTAAGAAGCCTTATCCAACTTTGGGTTTGGGGTATTATCTTCCTCCGCTGGATCAGAGAAAATTTCTGCTACTGCGCTACGTTCTAACTCACCTTGTAAGTTACCTTCATCATCAACAACAGGTAGTGAATAATCGTATGACATGGTATCCACCAGTACTTCTTCGATGGCGGCATCTGGCGAAACAGAAGGGACTTCTTCATAAATCTCTTGGTTGAACTCTTCTTGAGAAGCGTCTTTCGCGGCGTCCAATAGACCTTCTTTGGTCAGAACACCTTGATAGCCTTCTTCAGTAACGTGGTAGGCGTAATCTTGCTTGATGCCCTTCATTTGAGCGATAGCTTCTTGAATAGTATTAGCCGTAATTCGATACGCTGGCGGGTTCATGACGGTTTCAACGGTTAAGGCGCGAGCACGATTCACGTCTTTAACGAACGCTTCTACATAATCATCCGCTGGGTGAAGAAGGATCTCGTCAGGCGTTCCTTGTTGAACCAACTCACCGTCTTTCAAAATGGCAATTCGGTCACCAAGACGCAGGGCTTCATCTAAGTCATGGGTAATGAACACGATGGTTTTGTGTAGTTTTTCTTGCAGTTCGATCAACTGATCTTGCATTTCGCTACGAATCAGAGGATCTAACGCGGAAAACGCTTCGTCCATTAACAGAATTTCTGCGTCTGTACACAGCGCGCGTGCTAATCCAACACGCTGCTGCTGACCGCCTGATAGCTGCGACGGGTACTGATTTTCATAACCTTTTAAGCCTACCGTTTCTAACCATTCGTTGGCTTTGTTCAATCGTTGGGATTTTTCTACCCCTTGAACTTCTAAGCCATAGGCAACGTTATCAACAACGGTACGATGGGGTAACAGGCCAAAGCGTTGAAATACCATCGACATTTTGTGGCGGCGAAACTCTTCCAACTCCTTTTGGTTGAGCTTCATTACATCTGTTCCCTCAACTAAAATCTGTCCTTCGGTCGGGTCAATGAGTCGATTGAAGTGTCGAATTAGTGTCGATTTACCTGAGCCAGACAGACCCATAATGACAAAAATCTCCCCTTGCTTGATGCTTAGGTTGATCTCTTTTAAGCCGACGGTATGACCGGTATCGGCTAAGACTTTGTCTTTGCTTTCACCCTGTTTGACTCGCGGCATAACGGTGTGAGGCTTATTGCCAAACACTTTGTATAAGCCACTGATTTCGATAAGTGGTTTAGTCATGCTTAAGGTCTCCTAAGTGGGCTTGAGTACGCTTCGCGTAAGCTTGAGATGCGCGATCAAACAAAATTGCCAGCGCCACGATGGCGAAACCATTGAGTAGACCAAGAGTAAAGTATTGGTTAGTGATCGATTTAAGTACGGGTTGGCCCAAGCCTTTAACCCCGATCATGGATGCGATCACGACCATAGAAAGCGCCATCATGATGGTTTGGTTGATGCCGGCCATGATAGTAGGCATCGCCAAAGGTAGCTGGACACCTAACAGTCGTTGCTTGGCACTTGCCCCAAAGGCGGTAGACGCTTCAAGCACTTCTCTATCGACCAAGCGAATACCAAGATTGGTGAGGCGTATCACTGGAGGAATGGCGTAGATAACAACGGCAATTAATCCTGGGATTTTACCAATGCCAAGTAGCATAACCACTGGAATGAGGTAAACAAACGCGGGCATAGTCTGCATGATATCAAGCATAGGTGTGACAACCGACTGAACACGGTTTGACCTTGCCATGGCGATACCAATAGGAATGCCTAAGATGATTGAGAGCATAGTACAAACAGTGATGATACTGAGTGTCCGCATCGTATCTTCCCACATACCGAAATAGCCAATCAGTATCAGAGAGACAAAACAGCCCAACGAGAGCTTCCATGAACGGCTTGCGGCATACACTAGGCCGGTACAAACCGCGAGAATGATCATCCAAGGCGTTGAAATAAGGAGTTTTTCGAACCAGATTAGAAATGAGAGTAGTGGATCAAAAAAGGATTCGATCATATCTCCGTATTCGCGTGAGAAGTCGCGATATGCGCCATCAAGGGTTTTTCTAATGGCTCTGAGATCTGAGCGTTCCATCTCAGGAAAGCTGTTGAACCAGCTATCATTTGACATCAATAAGTTCCTTTTATTCTCGTTCACTGCCTAAGTGAGGCAGTGAACGAGTACATCTACAGGATAGTGTTGAATACACTAAGAAAAGTGCGTTATAGCGCTTGTTGTACTTTGCTTACCACGTCTTGCGGTACCCAAGCTTGCCAAATTTGTGGGTATTCCTCTAAGAAGTGGAACATCGCTTCTTCACCGTCTGCTTGGTTGTCTTCCATCCACGCAAGCAGTTGGTTCATATCAGAGTTTGTGAAGCCACGTTTCGCGAAGTAGGCATACGCTTCTGGCGCGCGAGTCGCGAACTCTTCAGTGGTGATGGTGTGAACTGGTGATGGTGGGTACATGGTTGGTTTTGGATTTTCACACTCAGGTTGAGTGGTACAGCCAACAAACTCAGCTTCGTCAACGCCGCTTCCAAAGTCGACTTTCACCATTTCGTATTTACCAAGTACGGCTGTTGGTGCCCAGTAGTAGCCAAACCACGCTTCTCCACGTTCGTAAGCTTTTGCGATTGAACCTGAAAGGCCTGCACTTGAACCTGGGTCAACAATGGTGAAGCCTGACTCTTCTAAACCCAATGCATTGAAAAGGTGTCCGGCACTGATCTGACAGTTCCAACCTGCTGGACAGCTGTAAAATGCCGAGTTATCAGGATCTTCAGGGTGCTCAAAAAGCTTCGCGTATTTTTTAACGCCTTCAATGGTTGCCATTTCTGGGTGCTTATCGACTAAGTACTTTGGAATCCAAAAGCCTTCTTCACCACCGTCTACCAATGATTTACCAGCATAGCGGAGACGTTTTTCAGCAACACCTTTATCGAGTGCGTCTTTTAAGCTGTTACTCCAAAGCTCAGGTGCGACATCAGGCTGTCCTTTTTCAATCATTGAAGTGCCTGTAGGCATAGTGTCACCAGGGATGAGTTCAGCATCACAGCCATAACCGTGCTCTAGGATAAAGCGGTCAACGTTGGCAATTACAGTGGCTGAGTTCCAGTTCATATCTGCGATTGTAACTCTGCCACATTCCTCTGCCTGACTGTGGAAAGCGGTTGCGGTTAGGGTTAGTAATGCAGCCGTTTTTAGTTTCATTTTAATTTCCTTTTTAATGAATACCTTATAAAAATAGCGAATTGATATTTAGAGTTCAAATTATTCTGCAAAAGTTATGAACGAGGTTTGCTATTCGAAAACTAGGAAATGGACAAAAAGTCAGCGAAATTGGCTTGTTTTTAGTGTGTTTTACTGTGTCTAATTCATATATTTGTAACTAATTGTTTTGAGTTCGAAGTAATCGGGGCTTGTGCTAATCCGCAGACCAAACATTTTTGATATCGGGCCAGCCCCAGTTTGTGAGCGCAACGTCTTTCAGCACGCCTTGAAAGCGTAATGTCTGGCGATGATGAAACAGCGGTGAAAGCCAGAACTGATTAATCAACGCAGATGCTACCGGTTCAAGATCAACCAAATACGCATCTAAAGGTGTGTCTCGGCGAAGTTGGTCGAGACGTTCGATCAACCACTGTTTCGATTCATCGCCGATACAACGTTGTATGATGGGGTTGTGGTACAAGCTGTTAAAAGCGGAGGCATGACGATTGTCATCAAGATTTATGTTGGTAATGACCATCGCTTCTGTCAACGTTCCGGTGTTCGCACGAGCGGTTAGCTCTCGATAGCTATAGGCGTTGATCTGGACGCTTACTCCTTTTTTTTGCAGTAGATGCTGCACAGCCAAAGCGCAGTGCCAAAGTGAACTGTATTCATACACCGCAATGGTCAGGGTATTAGGTAGCTCAACTTCTGGCATTTCTGGGCGAGTAATCTTATGCCACATAGGCAAAAGGTTATGAGCGGTTTCGCAGCCAAACATGAGTGAGTTCTCTTCTAAATAACGGTATACCTTGTCAGCGGTTAAATAAGTTGAGAGGAAACGTCTTTGAGCATCATTTAGGCTTGTTCCGGCACTCTGATTAAAAAGCACAAACATGCAGCCATCTTCGGTTCTGCTCTGCTGCACATCGATATCGACCTCTTGGCTGACCGTATGCGAGACATAATAATTGCAGTCTTGTTTTTGCTGAGCCCCTGGCTGGTTGGTCTGAATTTGTTTGTTCTCTAGCTCTTTTTCATCTAGATGCCAAATCGTGACTTGGTCGGTCAAGGCTCGACAAGCGTAATAGCGGTCAAAGGCTTGTAAGCAAAGTTTAGCGTTTGAATGTTCAGTGATTTCAAACGGGCCTGAACCCACCACATGGCGAGACGTTGAATGGGCCACTTGGCTTGGAGGTTGAATGGAATATTTCACCCCCGACAATAGGCCGCCAAACCCAAGATCGGGCTTAGAGAGTTGAAATATCAGTTTGTTGGCGTTAGGTGAGTGCACACTAACTAAATGGTTAAGCTCGCTGGCGTAATCTTCAAGTGGCATCAGTTTATTAAACAGCTCAGCAATGCAAGCGCCATCAATAGCGGCTCCATTGTGGAACGTCAGCCCCGGTCTGAGATAAAACGTCCAAGTCAGTTGATCGGTATCGTAGTGCCAATGATGGGCAAGTTGTGGAGTGAGCTCTCCGGACGAAGAACTGCCAACCAGGCAACAATAGACCTGCCTTAATAAATACCGTTCACTGGAGCGCTGAAGTTGGTGAGGCACTAAACGCTCAAATGGACGTTTATAGGTTAACTGAATGTGCAGCAACCCCTCGCGCATGGATGCCCCAGAAGTGCTTTGCAGCAAGCGGCCAAAAGCGACTTCATCATCATCGAGTATTGAGAGTGCTTTTTCGTACTTGCCTTGCAAAATGCGTTTGGCGGCAAGTTGGTTCTTCAGCTCATCGAGTTGATGGTTAAGCACTAATGTTGAACGTTGGTTACGTCCGACTTTGGGCGTCCAACTTAACCACTCTAACTGTTGCATTTGATTGAGTAAGTTGCGCGCATGGCGAGGACTCGTAAATAGGGTCTCGGCAACAGAAGGGAGCGCGGTTTTGATCTCTTCACCTATTCCTAGTTGAACTAGGCGAGTGTAATAACGAACCAGATTTAAGTCAGACATGAATCTACTCTAAAAATCAGCAATATTTGGGACTAGTGTGTTCCCTATTTGGCCGTTTTTCCATATTAAAACGTCTGATCTTGCAACAAAGTGACAATAATGGGAAAGGATGTGAAAGATTTGGCCAGTTTTTTTGTTCCTGATTAAGCCTCAGAATATAAACCGACTGAGGAGATGACGATGACCACTACGAGACTTTCAGATTACTACCAAAAGAGATTATCCCAATCTCATAACGCATTTGAGCGTTGGGTTCTATTCCAGCTGATAACCATGATGGCTTGGTAAAGAATAAAAGTGGCACCAATCTAAACATGCTCCTGACCCCCACGAACTGATTGATTGGTGTCGCTTTTTCTCTACTCACAAATATCGATGTTTGATGCACAAGACTTTGGCGTCGATAGTGGCTACTATTAAAAAAAGTGCTCAGTTGGTCAATAATATGGAAAAAGTGGTCGATATAAATAAGTGGCAAAAGGAACACGTCAAAAGCGAACAAGACTTGCTCCAACTATTTCATGAGCTGAAAGGTCATTACCGAAAAGATCCTACCCCTGATTATTCACATCGTTTAAATCAGTTACGTACACTCAAGCAATCCCTACTCAGTCATCAGAGCGCGTTAGTCACAGCCTTGAATGACGATTATGGTCACCGCAGCGAATTTGATAGCTTGATCTGTGACTTACTGCCTGCGACTGGCCATATCAACTATACCTGTCGTCAGCTCAAAAAGTGGATGAAACCGAGCAAGCGCCATTCTGGTTTACTTCTCATGCCTTCGAGTGTGCGAGTTGAATATCAACCACTCGGTGTAGTAGGAGTGATGGTGCCTTGGAATTTTCCTATCGTACTGAGCATTGCACCTATTGTGACGGCTATTGCCGCGGGCAACAAAGTGATGGTTAAGCTGAGTGAACATACCCCTAATACCAACAAGGTGTTGAGCCAAATATGCGCAGTCTTGCCTGATACTGTCTATGTGATTGAAGGTGAAGCGGAAGTATCACAGTATTTTTCAGCCTTGCCGTTTGATCACTTAATTTTCACCGGCTCAACTACCGTTGGACGTTTAGTCGCTGCTGCTGCGGCGAAAAATTTAACGCCAGTCACCTTAGAGCTTGGTGGTAAATCGCCAGTTATTGTTGCCGATGATGTCGACATTTCACGCTCGGTTGATGCCATCATGTTGGGTAAATCGATCAATGCTGGCCAAATCTGTGTTGCCCCTGACTATGTTCTTGTGCCTCAGGGTAAAGAACTGCAATTCATAGAAACCTACCTTAGTCGATTCGAGCAACGTTATGTCAATGAAGGCCGCTTAGATGATGTCACTCACATAGTGAATCATGCGCAGTATAAACGTTTGAAGCGCTATCTAGAGGACGCCAAAGAGTGTGGTGCCTCTCTCCATACGCTCGAGCATGTAGAAGTCGAAGGTCGACAGCTGTTGCCTTACCTTGTTACGGGTGTGACCGATCGCATGCTGATTATGCAAGAAGAGATATTTGGGCCGATTTTGCCTGTCATTGGTTATCGTCATATCAGTGAAGTGATCGCATTTGTTAACGCTCGTCCTCGTCCCTTGGCTTTGTATTTGATGTCAGATGATCGACTTCTACAGCAACAGGTCATCGAACAAACGCACAGTGGTGGTGTCGCGTTCAATGATACTCTGCTTCATGTCGCCGCAGACGATGCGCCATTTGGTGGAATAGGGGAATCTGGCCTTGGTCATTATCACGGAGAAGAAGGTTTTAGAACATTTTCAAAAGCCAAAACCATTCTCTCTACGCCCTCATGGCTGCCCAGATCGCAGCTGCTACTTGGGTATAAGCATTGGGCTCTCAAAGTTATTGCACGGTTGTTTTTGCGTTAAGTGACTCTCACTCCCTCAAAGTAAATGCAATACCAGTCAAAGAGAACTCTTTGACTGGTATTTTATTGTCATTTTGAGAATAGAGTTGAGATTGGCGACTTCATTTTGTCTAACCATTTGAAAGTTAATGATTAAATTTCTGGTACGTCCTTTGCTCTATACTTAATAAGCAATGAATGGATTCGATTGTGACGAACAATGGCATCGAAATAACCAGATCATAGTGCGATCACCGTTAACTATACTTAATGGTGAGAGGCTAGAACAGGAGGGATTTATGGCTGTAGTACCTAAACACAACGATGTGGGGTCTCGTTACGATCCTTCTCAAGATCTGACCGCAGAGCAGCTTCACCGATTCGGTCAAGTCGCGGGTAAAGCGCAAGAACGCCGTAAAGAAAGAAGCGATAAAGGCTTATTGTCGAGTCGTGACAGAGAATACGTATCGAAACGTCAAGCATTGAAAGATGCCGCTTTTAAACCGATAGTGAGACCCAAAAAAGATCAACGTAACACGGTTCGTTATGCTGTGTGGATGCTGGTGGTAATGATCGGAAGTCTATGGCTAATGTACATGACGCGATAATCATTTAATCGGGGTCACGTTTGCCAAGCTTGCTCTCTTATTCTCAGGCAATGTGTTCAAGTGGCTTTCACTGTAGAACTTGTATTGGTTCTTACCTGCATGCTTCGCTGAGTACATGGCTTTATCAGCACAACGCGTCAATTCAGATAACGTAGTGGCGTCTTGTGGAAACAGTGATACTCCCACGCTAACCGTGAGTTGATTGATGCGTTCATTATGTGAAGGGCTATACTCAGAATCAAACAGCTGACAGATCCTTTGCATAATCCCTTCTAAGTCTTTCATGGCTTTCACATCGTATAGAAGAACGACAAATTCATCGCCGGCAAATCGAGCGATGGAGTAGTCATGACGATTGGTTTTTCTATCTTTGTTACGAATATTGTTTCTCAATCGTTTGGCAAAGTGCTGCAACACGCGATCCCCCACATCATGCCCGTAGCTGTCATTGATGACTTTAAAATTATCAATGTCGATAAATACTAACGCGGTTAAATCGTTTGAGTGTCGTTTCTCATTAAGCTTCCCGCTTGCCCAATTTTCAAAGCTCCAACGGTTTGCCAGGCCAGTCAGCTGATCCAAGTAGGCGAGATCTTCAATACCTTCATTGTATAAGGTCTGGATATAAGCCATGACCTTAGCGTAGTAATAGGCAAAAATGTTACACAGTAAGCAGAGTGCGCATAGGCTCAGTAAAAAACGGCTCTGAGGAGAATCTGACTGCAGCTGAACCGCTTGAGGAAACTGGGTAGCAACAATCGTGAGAGCGCAGAAGCCGGTGCTGAGTAATGCCCCTAACTTAAAGTCATTGGCGAAGATGAGAACCGCCAAGATCGGGTAGAACCAAAGTAACCTATCGCCAATCTGCTCTCCGTAGAAAAGTAGGACCACCCCTTGAAAAAGAAGAATACAACTTAAGACCAAATCACAGTAGTGAAGGTGGCGGTGTCGGATCAAATAGTAAACATTTGCGGCCAGAATAAAGGAAGAGAATAAATTCACTGTGCTAAGAAAGTAATCTCCTTCGATAAAGCGGAGTAGGGCGTAGGAGCCTAAAATAGTGAGGGATATCATAGAACAGATCAAAACGATGGTGGATTTTCGCGTAGCGCGAATATCGGCCATTTCTTCGATTTGTCTTCCAGCAAGCTGTGGCATACCTTGTTTCACCTTTTACGCAGTCCCTCAAGCAAAGTTTAGAACAGAAATATCTACCTGAATGAGCAACAAAATTTTATAAAAATCGGAATGTTAAACACTAGTATGCAAATGCATTCTTATCAAATTTGAGTGAGGATTAATCATCAAAATTTTGACTAGACGATTATCTTTGGCTAAATGGGGGCTAAAGTGTCTCTGTGTTAGACTTTTGACGTTTTGATATTTATTGGCGTTATATGTTCGAGGTTAATTATGGCTAACTGATATAGCAAATTCGTCTAGTTATCCACTCGTCTTTGAGATGTGAAGCGCCCAGCGAGTTTGGCGCTTCAAGGTGTGAGAGTCATTATTGAGGGATAAGCCCGTAAGGCAAACTAGAGAAAACTTTAGGGTTTCCTTGGAAGGTTGGCGCGTTGTTCACCTTTTGCCAGTCGAGTAACATAATCGCAAGCACATTACGATGTTCTCCATAGGCCACATCGAAATCACCAGTGACAGAAGGGATCATGCCTTTTTCTGAATCGATTGATTTTTGTATCGCTTGACGGGTTTTCTCTACGACTGGGTCATCTTCTAGGCCTGCCAGAAGAAAGCTAATGCCGACTTCCGCAATAACATCCTCTTTTGCTCTGAGCAAAATGGTGTCGATATTGGCTCTGAAATAGTCATAGATCCACTGATGTTCAGTCTCACTCACCTGACGTTGATAATATTCGGAGTCGGCGAAGATAATGTGGGTCATTCCATAGAGCTTATTGCCGTATTGCTGTTTTGATAGCTTTTTGTCTTGGCTGTCTGGATAGGCTTTCTTGAACGTTTCAATGAAAGGGGCAACGACGTCTTGCTCGCCAAGCTGCTTTAACCAATAGACCTGATTGGCTAATTGAGCCGCCCACGCTTTTATCATGTCTTGGTCTGTTGCGTATTTTGCGAAATCATAGCGTCGGATGATGTGACGAAGCTTCTCGTCTTGTTGGTGCTTTAAGCCGTATTCATTTGCTCTGGCCATTGACCCTAATAAATCGACACCTAAGTAGAGGTACTCGGGTTGATGCTTGGTGACGGTGTAACGTCTAAGGCTGCGCTCATCGGTTTCGTCACTATAGCCCGCAATGCGTTTTTCAGAGTAGAGCAAGATTTGTTCAGGTGTATGGACTTCAGCCGCAAAACGATTGAGTCGACTGGCGACTCTTGCCATGTCACTCCAGACGGCAGCAGAATACTTGGGATCTAATGTTTGGCGAAACATTCTTAGTCCATAATGACCTTCTTTAAAGGCAGGCAGCGTGTACAGCTGACTTTCGTAAGTCTCACGGATTGTGTCTGCGGAAGTCGCAAAGCTGTCTGACTGAGGCGAAGCAATAACGCTAGGGGCGATGGCTAGACTAAGGCATATAGCCAGGAGTTTTCCACGCATTATCGTGTCCTTAAAAGAGATGAATGACTCAATTAAATCTATCAGATAATTCAATGACTATGTGAGCAGTCCGTCAGAGATAGACAGACTTTGACAGTTTATTGCAAGCGTAGCGAGTTATGTCGGATTCACACATTCTTGCTTAGCTGGCAAGAATTTAAGTGTTTAAGCTCGTCAATCAATGGTCTTGGCTTAGCAATACCAAACCCTTGGGCGTAATGGATATTTAGGGATATCAGAATTTCGGTATGCGCGTCAGATTCAACAAACTCGGCAACCGTCTTTAAGCCCATCGTTTGCGCGATGTGACTGATGTTACTCACGATCGCTTTGTCGGTTTCATCTTTGTCGATTTGAGCAACAAACGAGCCATCAATCTTAAGTACATCGACAGGAATACGGCGTAAGTAGTCGAAAGAGGCATAGCCTGTACCAAAGTCATCAAGTGCGATCTTACAACCGTGAGCTTGCAGAGAACCAATGTTTATCGATGCTTGCAATTCATCATCAAGAGGTTTGCTCTCAGTGATTTCAAAACAGATCTTATCTAAAGGAATATCGTAATGATGAGCCTTTTCAACGATGAGACGATCAAGACCGGCATGAGTCAGCGCCTGCGCTGTGAGATTGATACAGCAATGCTCAATTAAATCCCAGTTGGTGACGTACTCTTGTAACGTTTTGAACGTGTTGCGAATAACCCACTTATCAAGATCCACCTCTAGGCCGAACTCGTGAATAAGTGGGAAGAACTCTGCAGGAGGCAGTATGTCACCGGTTTGGCTTGGCAAACGCAGCAGGACTTCAAATGAAGTCGCTGAGCTAGGCGCTTGAAGCGCTTGGTATGGTTGACAGAACAACTCGAAAGCATCGTTATCAAATGCTGCTTGAATCTGACTCAGTTTGGTAATGTCGTTACTCTCTTCACCGGAAAGATCGACTTCTGTCACCGCCATGAAAGCATGAATCTTATGCCCCTGTGAACACAACTCTGATACTGCTTTTCCAACCTCTATGTCATTGGGCATGAGGCCATACACAATTTTTGGGTTGAGGATCTTAATTGAGCGCTCTTGCCAATTAAAAGAAAACGCTTCAGCTAAGTGATGTATTTCGTGTAACTGTTTGGTATTGAGTGTGTTGTTATCAACGAGGTAGATCAAGCTGGTTGTAAACGGGGCGATATAAGCATTTTGACACAATGGACTGTGTTGCTTTAAATGCTGAGAGAGCTGAGCGACGAGCTCACCCTTACCGGCCAGCCCTAATGTTTTCAGGCGGCGCGTAATCTCTGAAAGATCGATTAGGATCAATGTCGGTTGCGAATTTTGTATCACGTCATCGTGTAGTTGAGCTAAAGAAGAGAGCTGGGTGTACGGGTCTCTACGTTCACTCAGGATCGCTTTTTGAAGTGTGACGTGGTTTCTCAATGCCTGTGCGATCATTAAGAAGATGACACAATTGATGGTAAATAAGATGGCGATCAAACTATAGAATGTTTCGATTGAGATCTGCCCTTCATCAAAAGCATTCACTGAGCTATAAGTGCTGATTAAGCTTAAGCATAAGGTCAGTAAGCTTGGTTGGATAAATCCAAAATTGCCTAACCCTAAGCCGATCACCGGAACTAATATGATGCACAAAGCATTTAACGTGAGTAGATCGTCAGCCACAAAAGCAGAAAGAAGAATGATTGAGCTAATGATCACCCAAGGTTTGTAAAAGTAATGATGCTCACCTTTTTGACGCATCTCTGCGTTGAGGTTAAGGAGCCGTGTTCGGTGTTCTTGCTTACATAAGGCAAACAACGATAGGAAGGTCGGTGTTAATAATATTTGCGTCAGTGCGCTACTGAGAATGGCATAGCCGTAGTAGTGGAGGTCATCCATAAATGGGTAGTTGAACGCTTGGGAGACGACAACGATTGCTACCGTCATAACAATAGGGTACACCACGATCATTACGCTGATATAGGTAATCGCTTTCATGGCGTAGTTATTGTCGGTAATCGATGCGCTCAGTTTTAAAAAAAGTGAGGTAAACAGATAGATGATGCAAGGCAGAACGAGAGAAAATGCAATCGCGACCGAAAGTTCACGTTGTGAAACAAACAGATAATGGACAAGTAAAGAAAGAATAATCGCAGGTAAGGCTCGTGCTCTTAGAACCAAGGTTAGCGCGGCAATGAGGCTAGCGGTGAAGGACAAGATATGAACACGCTCTGAATGCAGCTCAAAAATATCTGAAATCTGAAAGCTGAAAAGGAGAGAGAGAACAATTCCCACTTGGAGCAATAGAGACGTCAAAAACGTTCTCGATAAGGCTGGGAATGTGAATGAGATTAAAGGCATGCTCGCAATATACTTGTATGGTGTACCATAAATAAAGGTAGCAATATTGCTGTGCCTTATCAACAATTTTATCTGTTTGCGATGAAAACTAGTGCAATTTAATGTACGTTTTATAGAGAAGATAATAATTATTAAAAATATCACTTAAATGTGATGATCCAACGATACTTCAGTTTAATTTAATTGCATTGCTTTTTTTGGGGGATGGATGGCCTATCACAAGGGCAAACATTTATACATTAATGCGCTATTTTTGATCACGATTGTTTTTTCAGTCGGGCTCGTTGAGTCTCTTGATAAAAGCCAGAAGTCGTTTCTTCGTGACAGCTTACTTGCTCGTGCTAAGGAAGAGCTCTCGATCGTTCGCTCTGAGATTGAAGCTGCGGTTGTATCCGATATTTATGTAGCCAACGGCCTCTCTGCTCTGATTGCAGCCAACCCTGAGTATGAGTTCTCAGGTTGGTCTTTGATCGCATCGAGTATTATGCGTAAGAGTCGTCATATTCAAGTGCTTGGATTAGCCCCGGATGACGTCATCCGTTATATCTACCCAGAAGAAGGCAATGAAAAAGCGTTAGGACTGGATTATCGTACTGTCCCAAGTCAGTGGCGCACGGTGAAAAAGGCACAAGAAATTCAAGATATCTTTATCGCCGGGCCAGTGAACTTAGTGCAAGGTGGCAGAGGGCTGGTTGCACGTATTCCCATCTTTTCTGATCCTCCCTACAACGACCAATATTGGGGGGGATGCAGCGTCGTCATCTCTCTTGATTCTTTGTTTTTAGATGTTGGCATCGCATCGTTTGAACACAAATACAATGTTGCACTCCGAGGAACAGACAGCTCAGGGGCGGATGGCGAAGTATTTTATGGTATTCAAAGTACGTTCGACAATGCCTTTGCGGTTGAGTCGGTCCACTTTCCACATGGCAGTTGGGTGATTGCCGCCTCCACAAGAAGTGATCTTCTCGCAGACAGTGAGTGGTATCGAGTACATGCGGTCCGGCTATTGGGCTACCCGATGTTGACGCTGTTGATCATCGCTTTCTTCATTACTTATCGATTGTATAAAAACGCCAATCGACGAGCGTTGCATGATGAACTCACTCGGTTACCAAACCGCCGTTACTTTATGTATACGCTCAACGAGCACTTCGATACAGCAGCGCGAAACCTTAATAAGCATAAGTTCGCGATCCTCAATATTGATCTTGATAAGTTTAAGCGAATCAATGATACCTATGGTCATGCTGCTGGTGACAAAGTGTTGATTGCGACCGCAGAGCGACTTAAGAGTGTTTTGCGCGCATCGGATGTGATTGCACGCACTGGTGGAGATGAATTCCTTGTTTTACTTCCACGGGTGGAGCGAGTGGAGGACATTGACATTATCAATATTGAACTTCAAAAAGCGATTTGTCATACACCGATAATCTACGAGCAGCATTTGATCAATATCCATGTCAGTGTTGGTTATGCACTGTATAAAGAAGATTTGCTAGATGTGGACGATATGCTAAAGCTTGCTGACGTAAGGATGTATCAAGAAAAACGCCGTCAAAATAGTTAGGCTATC
Source organism: Vibrio aquaticus (assembly GCF_003970385.1). Taxonomy (GTDB): domain Bacteria; phylum Pseudomonadota; class Gammaproteobacteria; order Enterobacterales; family Vibrionaceae; genus Vibrio; species Vibrio aquaticus. The sequence continues at coordinate 1,154,942 of NZ_RXZH01000001.1, forward strand.
ATCAACTTTTAGGCTGAAAAACGGCAGACAGTGATATCAGGTGCTATAGAAAGAGTAGGTATATCATCAAGGTGAGTCGTATGAAAGAGTTGAGCCAGTGGTTGTCTGAATATGGTGAAAGTCACCAAAATCCCATTAATCAGAAGATCCACAAGGTCGCGGTTCCGGGTATATTTCTCTCGGTGGTGGGACTGATCTGGTCGATACCCGCACTCGAGCTCTATGGCTTGGTATTGAATTGGGTATGGGTTGCAGCTGTTCCTATTCTGATTTTCTATTTTCGTTTATCACTGAGCGTTTTTTTGATGATGCTGGGGTTTACTCTGGCGTGTATCTCATTAATTTGGTCGATTGAATTGATGGGGGCGTCGGTACTATTAGTATCACTGGTTCTCTTCGCTGCTCTTTGGCTGATTCAGTTTATTGGCCATAAAATAGAGGGCAAGAAACCTTCTTTCTTCGAAGATCTGCAATTTTTGTTGATTGGGCCTATTTGGGTTTTCCGTCAGCGATGAAACGACTTATGTACAGACTTTAACGTTTGCGCAAAATCCCGTGCTCTAAATCACACTTCTTTACAAGTTTGTTAATTCCTTAGTAGTAGTAACTGACAAATGTGACAGTTGTCATGGTAAATGATGTCTTGTTACCGGTAACATTTGTATCAACGTTACCGGTAACATAAAAACTACAGCCGGTAGGTAACCAACAAGTCATTCCGGCTAGATTGGACAACTGAAACGAATAAAGGAACTCCCTACTATGAAAGCACTGACAAAAACTCTACTTGCTGCCTCAATGACTGGCCTATTCTCGATGTCGGCAATGGCTGCTGACTTCACACTTAAAATTCAGTCATCTGATCCATCAGGTGATCTTAACTTTAAGGTTCAGCAAAACTGGGCTGAGCGTGTAGAGACAATGTCCAACGGTCGTATTGATATCGATCTTCTACCAGTAGGCGCGGTGGTTAAACACACTGAAACTCTGGGTGCGATCAAAATGGGAATCCTTGATGGCCAAGTGACTGCAACAGGTTACTTCTCAGGTAAAGATCCTGCGTTTGGTCTTATCGGTAACATGGTTGGTGCTTGGTCAGACACGACTCAACTGCTGCAGTACATGAACTACGGCGGTGGTAACGAGCTAATGACAGAGCTTTACGCGCCATACGGTGTGAAGTTTGTTGGCGCATCAACGACCGGTGTTGAGTCATTCATTTCTAAAAAGCCAATTGATGGTGTGGATGATCTAAAAGGTCTTAAACTGCGCGCGCCGGAAGGTCTGGTTCAGCAAGTATTTGCAGCAGCAGGTGCTACGCCCGTTAACCTGCCAGGTTCAGAAGTCTTTACCGGCCTAAGCAAAGGTGTTATCGATGCAGCAGACTACACTGTATTCTCAACTAACCAAAAAGCAGGCATGAATGATATCGCAACACACCCAGTTCAGCCGGGTTTCCACTCTCTACCTCTGATCGATATTTCTATCTCACAGAAGAAGTGGGACAAAATGCCAGCGGATCTCCAAACCATTCTACAAACGTCAGTTCGTGACTTCTCTTACGACATGACGACTCAGCTAAAAATGGCTGATCAAGCGGCAGTGAAAGAAGCGCAAGCAAACCCAGAAATCACGATTCATGACTGGTCTCAAGAAGAACGTAAGAAGTTCCGTGAAATCGCAAAAGGTCAGTGGAAGGTGTTTGCAGAGCGTTCTCCTAACGCTCAGAAAGTATATGACTCTGTAACAACATTCCTTGAGACCAATGGTCTTCTTTAAGCTACTCGCGCTTGTTTAGCTTCTCTGTGGAGGGCAATTGCCCTCCTGTTTTTTTCAGGATTGCCCAACTATGACTGACCAAACTCCACATACTCCTCCTGAGCAGGAAGAGCAACCTAGAAACATCCTTGATAGAGCAATTATTAAAATCAGTAATCTATTGAGCGGGTTGTTCATCTTTACAGTCCTTATTTCTTTCTACGAAGTTGTTATGCGCTATGTGTTTGATGCGCCAACGACTTGGGTACATGAAACCGCCTCATTCTTAGGTGGGTCACTGTTTATCGTTGGTGGTATTTACGCGTTTGCAGCGAATAAGCACGTTCGAGTTGTTCTTATCTACGATTCAGTTTCTTCTCAAGCTCGAAAGTATCTCAACCTTGTCCACCATATTGTGGGTCTCGCATTTTCAGGAATGCTGGCTTATGCCTCTTATTCAATGGTTCAAGAGTCTTGGTTTACTCCGTGGGGCGAACTGCGCCTTGAAACATCGGGTTCCGTGCTGAATGCACCATACCCAGCTCTGCTGAAAGGCATCATCTTTGTTTGTCTTTGTGTTCTTGTTGTTCAGTTTGTATTGCACCTCATCCAAGAGATTGCAGGTTTAGGGAAGAAAGACGATGTTTGATTTATCTTCTATTGGTATCGCATGGGGCAGTATCCTCATGCTAGTTATGATGATCGGCCTGCTACTTACGGGTATGCAGCTGGCGTTTGTAACAGGCTTTGTCGCTATCTTCTTCACGCTGTTTTGGTTTGGCCCAGACGCACTTCCTTTGATTGCGAGCCGTACCTACAGCTTTGCATCTGGTTACGTGTTCCTAGCCGTCCCAATGTTTGTGTTGATGGCTGCGTTACTTGACCGTTCAGGCATTGCGAGAGATCTGTTTGACGCCATGAAGTCGGTTGGCCGAAGAGTCCGAGGCGGTGTAGCGGTTCAAACTCTACTTGTTGCGGTACTGTTGGCATCTATGTCTGGTGTGATTGGCGGCGAAACCGTTCTTCTGGGTATTCTGGCTCTGCCGCAAATGCTTCGCCTTGGTTATGACCGTAAGCTTGCTATCGGTACAACGTGTGCAGGTGGTGCGCTTGGTACCATGCTGCCTCCGTCAATTGTACTTATCATCTATGGCATGACGGCAAGCGTTTCAATCGGCGATTTGTTTAAAGCGTCATTCCTGCCAGCGTTCATTCTTGCGGGTTGTTACATCGGTTACGTTCTGATTCGTTGTAAGTTGAACCCATCTTTAGCGCCACTGCCAAGTGATGAAGAGATGGCGGAAGATATGGCTAATCAACCAAGCTACTTCAAAGCGCTATTTTTCCCACTGCTGTCTGTAGCAACGGTTCTGGGCAGTATCTACACAGGTGTGGCTTCAGTAACAGAAGCGTCGGCACTGGGTGTTGTCGGCATCATGATCTCTGCGGCGATTCGTGGCGAACTTAACTTCAACATGCTGAAAGAGAGTGCCATCGCGACCATGCGTACCTGTGGCATGATCATGTGGATTGGTATTGGTGCAAGCGCATTGGTGGGAATCTACAACCTGATGGGCGGTATCGACTTTGTAGAAGAAGTGATTCTTGGTCTCAGTGGCGGTAGCCCATTAGCAACGCTGCTCATCATGATGGCGATTCTGCTGGTATTGGGTATGTTCCTAGACTGGGTTGGTGTCGCACTGCTTACGATGCCAATCTTCGTACCGATCATTATTAGCCTTGGTTATGACCCAGTTTGGTTTGGTGTTGTGTTCTGTCTCAACATGCAGGTGTCGTTCCTATCACCACCATTCGGTCCTGCGGCTTTCTACTTAAAGTCGGTGGCACCAAAAGACATTACGCTAGGTGAAATCTTTACTTCACTGCTGCCATTTATCGGACTGCAAGTTCTGGTGCTTGGTCTTGTGATTGCTTTCCCTGAGCTAGCGATGTGGTGGAAATAGTCCACCACAGCAAATAACACCAAATACCAAAAGAATTATAGTGACAGCCTCCAGTGAGAGTTGGAGGCTAAGGATAGTATTGTCCAATGAAAGCGAAAAAAATCTTAGTAATGGGCGTATCAGGTTGCGGAAAAAGCCTGATTGGTAGTGAGATAGCGAACGCTCTAAATCTTCCATTCCACGATGGCGATGATTACCACCCTCAGTCTAATGTAGAGAAAATGGCGAAAGGTATTCCGCTAACGGATGACGATCGTATCGGCTGGTTAGAGACATTAAACACAGTCTACACCGAGAATGAAAACGCGGTGATCGCTTGCTCGGCATTGAAGCCAGCGTACCGAGATATTCTGCGCCGTAACAACGAAGAGCTTGTGATTGTTTATCTGAAAGGGGATTTCGACACCATTTGGAATCGTCATAAAGCGCGTGAAAATCACTACTTCAACGGTGAAGCCATGCTGCAAAGTCAATTTGACACCTTAGTGGAGCCGACCCAAACAGAAGCGCTACACATTGATATTTCACAAGATGTCCAAACGGTGATTAACGATGCGTTAAGCGCGATTAAGCACATAGAGGGTAAAGCATAATGAGCACGTCTAATATTGCGATGATCGGCCTAGGAGTGATGGGTAAAAGCCTTGCTCTAAACTTGCTTGACCAAGGCTTCAACGTTACTGGGTTTGACATTAGTCACGATCATCGTGAGCGAACACAGACAGAGGCTGAAGAACTTGCTAAGCAATCTGGCAAAGGCAGTTTTCTTAATGCGAGTGACTTAAGCCATTTGTTAGCGTCATTGGTCAAACCGCGTGTCATTGCGCTTTCTGTTCCTGCCGGATCAATTGTTGAATCTGTGATTGATGATTTGCTTGAAGCTGGCCTTGAGCAAAATGACATTGTGATTGATACCGGAAACAGCTTGTGGACCGATACCGAAGCTCGCGAGCAAAAATACCAAGGTAAACTGCGCTTTTTTTCAACGGCCGTTTCTGGTGGTGAAGTGGGCGCTCGCACAGGCCCGGCCTTAATGGCCAGTGGCGACAGAGAAGCCTGGAACTACGTGCAACCTATGTGGGAAGCGATCGCCGCGAAGGTAGACGACAAAGGCTTACCGGTTGGTCAATTTGACCAAGGTGAACCTTGCGCCGCTTATCTAGGCCCTGCGGGTGCGGGTCATTACGTCAAAATGGTACATAATGGTATTGAGTATGCAGACATGCAGCTTATTTGCGAGGTCTACCACTTTATGTCTGAAGTGCTGGAGATGCCGGCGCAAGAGATAGGGCGGGTGTTTGCAGAGTGGAATCAAGGGGTGTTAAATAGCTACTTGATGGAGATCAGTGCTGAGATTTTGCAAACGCCAGATCCGATTACCTCCAAGCCATTTGTTGAAATCGTCTTAGATAAAGCTGGTCAAAAAGGCACAGGGCTTTGGACTGCAGTGAACAGTTTACAAGAAGGTGCGCCAGCGCCAACGATCGCTCAGGCGGTCTTTGCACGAGCGCAGAGTAGTCAGAAGCAAACTCGAATGATGGGTGCTTCGCTACTTAAAACTCATGTGAAGCCAAGCAGTGGCCTGAACAAAGAAGAAACTATCGCTGAGTTACACGAAGCCTTGTATTGCTCAAAGCTGTCTGTCTATGCGCAAGGTTTTGACTTGATGAAAACCATGTCGGCGAAAGAAGAGTGGGATCTGGACTTTGCTCATATTGCTAAGATCTGGCGTGCCGGTTGTATTATTCGCGCGATTTTCCTGCAAGACATCAGCGGGGCTTATCGGTCGGCTCCTGAGCTTGATAACTTGCTGTTTGCGCCCCACTTTGTCGATGAGGTTCATAGCCGTTCATTCGGTTGGCGTGCTGCGGTAGCCAATTCAGCGCTAACAGGAGTGCCTATGCCAGCGATCAGCTCTGCATTGAGCTATTTTGATTCTCTGCGCTGTGACGTCTTGCCTGCTAATTTACTCCAAGCCCAACGAGACTATTTTGGAGCTCACAGTTACGCTCGTATTGATGACGATGAAGCGAACAAATACCACTTAACGTGGAGTGCTGAGCAAAGAACTCAACTCAGCGTATAGAAAAAGAGCGTTCACAGTGATGTGAGCGCTTTTTTGTTATCTATAACAATAAAAAATAATTCAATCCTAGGTATGATGTTACCAGTAACATCACAGTATTAAATTGATAGACTCAGTCATGGCCAATAAGAAAAAAAGACCCACATTACAAGACATCGCAGACCGAGTTGGTGTAACGAAAATGACCGTAAGCCGATGCTTACGTGACCCTTCTCAAGTCTCTGAATCACTGAAAGACAAAATTAACCAAGCCGTCGAAGAACTTGGTTACATTCCGAATAGAGCGCCAGACATACTCTCAAATGCCAAGTCTAATGCCATTGGCGTTTTGGTTCCCTCGCTAACCAACCAAGTTTTTGCTGAGGTAATTCGTGGGATAGAGTCGGTGACAACGCCGGCTGGCTATCAAACCATGATTGCCCACTATGGTTATAGTGTTGAGCTGGAAGAAAAAAGCATCGCATCACTGCTCTCGTATAATGTCGATGCGATTATTTTGTCGGAGAATGTTCACACCGAAAAAGCGCGTAAAATGCTGCAGACCGCTTCCATCCCTGTTATCGAAATCATGGATACTTTCTCAGGCAAAATAGAGCAAGCGGTTGGCTTTGATAATGCAAAAGCGTCCAAAGCAATGACCGAAGCGATCATTGCCAAAGGGCGCAATAACATTGCCTATTTTGCAGCACGGATGGATGAGCGTACACGCCTTAAGATGGAAGGCTACCAGCAGGCTATGTCAGAAGCGGGTAACGAAGTCGTGACGTTACAAACGGAAGAAGCATCGTCATTTACACTCGGAGCCAAGCTATTGGCTCAGCTAGTGGAAACGTACCCACAAGTGGACGGGATCGTGTGTACCAACGATGATCTAGCGATTGGTGCGGTGTATGAGTGCCAAAGGCGAGGAATTAAAGTACCCGAAGAGATGGCAATAGCAGGGTTTCACGGTCATGACATCAGTCAAACGATGATCCCAAGGTTGGCGACCGTAGTGACTCCGCGTGAAGAGATCGGCCATGTAGCAGCCACACAACTCATCGAACGGTTGAAGGGAAGTTCAGACTGGCAGCCGACCATTGACCTCGGCTATCGGGTTGATTTAGGTGAGAGTATCTAAATGGTATTTGCAATTTGCAAAACATGAAATTCGCATTCTGATTTAGTTTGCAAAATGAAAATAAATTATGCATCTCGTTTTTATAAAATGACGTACAAATAGGCTAAAAAAGGCGATGTTTTGCTATTTTTCCAAGTAATTCAAAGTTGGCACGCAATCTGCTTTATGTAAATTGACCCTTATTAAGCCGAGGGTCACCTAGCCAACTGACGTTGTTAGTGAACCTTACTTGTTCACACTTATATATAGCCAATCACGATCATTGTGATTGGCTTTTTTTCTTTTTGGCTCTATGAATCTCGCTAGCTAAGAACAATCGGGCTTGGCTCTTCTTCACAGCCGTTATAGCAACTTGGTTTCCTTGGGCATACCGCACCTCTCGAACAAATAACCCTAGCATCAGTCTGAATACCGCGTTCAATCCAATTTATATTGAGTATTTTTGCGATAGTAGTGAACTCTTTTTGGATATGACGAGGTATGGCTGCACTACCACCACTTCCTACACACAAAGATTTGAGTTCTTCTGCAATATCACGTGAATTTCCCCCTTGTGCATCAATCGCAGGGTTGAGGTCAATACCCGCACATAGCACGCGATTATTGCCAGCAGGATCTGTCATGTTGACGGACTCACAGCAATAAATTCGAGGCTCATCACCTACGTTCAATATCGAGATCTGAGCAGAGCTTCCTTGCTGAGGTTCTGATAGCCTGCGGAAAACCGCCCAATGCTGACAAGGATCGTTGACCTTTCGCATATTTCCCCAAGGCAGCGGGATCCCATTGCCACGATATACGGCTTTGAGTTTGTTTTGGCCGTAAGCATCGAAATAGTGCCAATGAGGGTAAGGTGATACCACCGTCATTCGACGCATTGCTACGGAAGGTGAGACGCCTGCTTTTTGGTGAACATCAATTTCGTAGCCATTTCGGTCAAGAAGCTGACGGAAAGGCACTTTAGGACAAAGCAGAGCACCGGCGAAGAAGCTTGACTCAAAGTCGCGCCATGCTTGAAGAATATCTTGAGAGTTAAGCTCAGAAGTGGGAGATGCTTGGTTATGTTCCTCCCAGCTGTTGGCATGACCAACCGATAGAACACTTTTCAGCCCTTCTTTGCTATGCAATACGCAGTGGCCGATATACACCGCCAAATCGTATTTCAGTCGTGTAGGGTATTGTTTCAAAATCTCATTGAGATAGATACTGCCTGGCGGTTCGAAGAAAGAAGTGACGACCTGCTTCGCGCTAACACCAAGCTCATCGACAACATCTTTCGGTGGTCTTGAAATCCAGCGAATAGTAAGGCCCAAGCTTCGGGCAATGTCCATCAAATCTTCGGCAGAAAGGTTGAGTCGTTTAAGGCCAACTTCTTCGGCGGCTCTCTCTAAGTCTGGAAAGTGGTTTTGATTGCTTTCCTGGTGTGCTCGAATCAATAAATGGGCAAATTGACGACCCGTGATACCGGTTTGAGAAAGCATTTCGGGAATGGCAATTTGCAGAATGTCGTTAGAGAAAAGAAAGCTTGGCTCTAACGCCATACCACTGATGCCACCGCGATTGCCTTTATCAGGAGTGATGTCAGCTTGCTCGGGTTCATCATCAAGAAACCAAGCGGGGTCTTTTTGAAAGACTTCGGCGATCACTTCCAGCATATCGATGCTCGGAACTCGTTTTCCCCGTTCGATCATCGAAAGGTAAGAGACAGAAGGTGCATACTCTGGGTTGACTCGAATGCAGCGCGCAGAGAGATCTTCCATTGTTAAGTGGTTGCGTTTACGCAAGTTTCTTATCTTTGTGCCCAAAAAATGGGACTGTCTAATCAAGCTTTTTGACACTGGCATTTTGTAAAATTCACATTGTAAAATTTTTGTTGTGAAATTGTAGTCAAAAATTCACTAGTATAGAAAGTAAGCAAGGTCACAAAACTTAAAACAATTAAACGCAAGTTTGAAATCTTTGCTCTAGGACATAAAGCTGTGCCATTAATTTGAAATAACCGTCCGCGAGGGAATTACTATGAATATGCTTACTATCGATAAAACAGACATCCAAAAACAAGAACAACCATTTATCGCTGAAGCAGTCTTCGCGGTAGAGAAAACGAACTCGAAGCAATCTTCAGAAAAACAAACCAAAGCGAAACAACTTCTGGACCGTATGTTCCCATTAGAGAATGGCTCTCACCAAGAAGTAACCGCGTATATGGTTGATTACCGCCACCTTGTTGCTTACTTTAAAGATGGCAGTCACAGCGGTTTAAAGAGTAACAAACACTTTGTCGCATACAGCGGTGAAAAAGAGACACCAACGTCAATCTTGTTCCGTGATGGCACGGGCAGCCATGTAGAGCTGACATTCGGTGGTCAAAAAGGGACGGGGTGTGTGGAGCTGATTGAGATTGATGATATTCAGCTAGAAACGTGCACGATGTTCCCATCAGAAAGCTCTGAAATTTCAGCGATGCGCCACTGGATTAGCTTGGTAAGAGGTGACGAGAAGGGGAAGCCAAAAGCGTGTACAGAAGCTAAGGCGTACACCGGCAAAGGTGGTGAAGATTACGATCTTGAGTGCTGCTACACGATGAACAAATAGAGAGTCACTGAAAACAAAAAGGGTCTAGTAAAACACTAGACCCTTTTGATTTGAAACAGAGTAGACGAGATTACGCCTGCTCTTTTTGCTTCGCTTTACATACCGCAGCAGTAAATACCACGTCTGTAGAGCTGTTTAGTGCTGTTTCTGCAGAGTCTTGTACCACACCGATAATGAAACCAACCGCAACAACCTGCATAGCAATTTCGTTTGGAATACCAAACAGACCACACGCGAGTGGAATAAGTAGCAATGAACCGCCAGCAACGCCAGATGCACCACACGCTGATACCGCAGCAACAACACTTAGCAGTACCGCTGTTAGCAGATCTACTTCAATGCCCATTGTGTGAACAGCCGCTAGAGTTAGCGTTGTGATGGTGATTGCTGCACCTGCCATGTTGATAGTCGCACCCAGTGGGATAGAAACTGAATAGGTATCTTCATCGAGCTTCAGCTTTTCACACAGCGCCATGTTCACAGGAATGTTTGCCGCACTTGAACGGGTGAAGAATGCCGTCACGCCACTTTCGCGTAGACATTGGAAAACAAGTGGGTATGGATTCTGACCCGTTTTGACCAATACAATAATTGGGTTTACAACAAGCGCGATGATTGCCATCGAACCGAGTAGGACCATAAGAAGTTGAGCATAACTTGCTAGTGCTTCAAAGCCTGTTGTTGCAAGCGTTGCCGATACCAAACCAAAGATACCGAATGGCGCTAAACGGATGATGAAGCGTACGATTTGAGATACGCCGTGGCTAAGATCTTCAAATACCGCTTTCGTCGTGTCTGATGCATGGTGCAGAGCTAGGCCTAAACCAATCGCCCACGCAAGAATACCGATGTAGTTGGCACTCATCAGTGCGTTGACTGGGTTATCAACAAGTTTGAACAGCAGTGTGTTAAGAACTTCACCGATACCTTGAGGTGGCGTTGCACCTTCTGCACCAGAAACAAGAGTCAATGTCGTCGGGAACATGAAGCTTAGCGCAACAGCAGTTAACGCAGCTGCTAGAGTGCCGAAAAGGTAAAGAACGACAATAGGACGCATGTAAGTGTGTTGGTTTTTCTTTTGGTTTGCGATAGAAGCAGCAACCAAGATAAAAACAAGAATAGGAGCGACAGCTTTAAGCGCGCCAACAAATAGGCTTCCGAGTAAACCCACATCTTGAGCGTGTTTTGGAGAAACAATCGCCAAACCAACACCCAAAAGGATACCGGCAAGGATTTGTAAAACCAGATTACCACGAGCAAAGCGTGAGATGAGTGAGTTGTGTTGCATAGTTATCCCTACAATGAATAATTTTATAGATTTGTAGTCATTTCAGTTATTGATCACTGAGCCGGGTAATACTATCGGCTTGAAACTATCTGTCTAGAATTTTTTGAAAATTAGCATTAAAGATTGCCAAATAGCGCTTGTTGTTGATTTTATGTTGCTGAGGTGTTTGTTTTTGGTTCTTTTGGAAGGGGTGTAAAAAAGGAGCCATATAGGCTCCTTAAGTAATGATTTAACGGATTGATCTTAGTGGTGGTGTTTCATACCACTCATGACTTTTTTGATAGGTGCAGTGAACGTCTGCTTTTGTCCGTTGGCAAACGTCACTTGAACGTCAATTTCTTCACCTTCAACCAATGGCTTTTTCAGATCAAACAGCATGATGTGAAGGCTACCTGGCTTGAGCTCAACGCTTCCTTTAGCTGGAATCTCAATGCGGTCGATTTGGCGCATCTTCATCACATCGCCTTCTTTTAGTACGTCGTGTAACTCAACTTTTCCTGCCGCATCCGTCGAAGCAGAGACGATATAACGAGGTTGTTCACTGCGATTCATTAGTTCGGTAAATACCGCACTGGTAGCCGCATTTGGTGGCGTTGCACGAGCGTAAGCATGGTGAGCCATGATATCCATTTTTGCATGAGCAAGTGGGCTGAGTGTTAACGCGGCTAAAAGGAGGGCTTTTATTTTCATAATCTACTCTTTGGAAGTAATGGTTTTAAAGGCTTCAACCAGCGGTGCTGGTGTTAAAGTATGTGGCACTTTCGTAATCAATGTGCCATCTGGTTTTAAGAAGTAGAAATACGAGCTGTGATCAAGCGTGTATTTCAACTCTGAGTTTTCTAATTCGGTCTTACGGAAAATCACGCCGTATTTGTGTGCTAGCGGGGTTGTGACGTCAAGCGGTGCAGAAAGCCCTTCAATCATTGGGTGAAAGTATTGAGCGTATTGGAAAGAGTCGGCTGCAGCATCACGTTCTGGATCGAGGGAAACGAATATTGGGCGAAAGTGCTGCTTTGTTTGTTCATCAACTTGATTGAGCGCGCCAGCCAGCATTGCGAGTGATGTTGGGCATACGTCTGGGCAACGTGTGAAACCAAAATAGACTACGCGAGTACGTTGATCATTGGCATCAAAAATTGACACCGGTTGGTTGTCTTTACCAAACAGAGTGACAGATTCATTGTTACTCGCTGTCGTGCTAGAAGGCTGGAGATCGAGATAACTTTTTACACCCAACCCGAGCGCAAAAGCCGAAAGTAAAATCAAAACCCAATTCTTGCTCATCGTTCCATCCTAATTGATGTGTTAATAGAGGTGTCGCCATCACTGATTGTACCGTACCAAGTCATGGCGTCTGTGGTACAAACCGGTAGGATGATTTGTCCTGAAAATTGGCCAGTTGCAGTTCGCTCAAGTGTAAACAGGACATTACCCATATCCATCTCGTAACCTTGCATCGAAACGACAAGCTTGTCGCTACGAGCATCAGGCCAGTCAACTTGGACAAGCGTTGGAACGAGGGGTTGGCTGGTGGATTTATTGGCTTTTACTGTGACGGATTGTTGGGTACAAGGTTCGGTTGAGACCAAACAATAATCATCTAGAGAGACAGGTGTTTGACCTTGAAGCAGCTTCAGTAGGTCGCCAGCAAAAAAGCCCACGGCTACGGTTAAGACAATAAGCAGTAATTTCGCGATAGAAGGCATCGTAGGTGTTCCATGTGTTTTATCGTCGCAATCCTAGCATAAAGGGTATCTAAAACTATGAGATTGCGAGCAAAACTGTGCGGCGTATCAACACGACTTATTGCGCTCGTTTTATACCGTATATTGCATGATCCAAGATACGGTCTTCGATCTTTTCTTGGTGAGTGAGAATACCCTCTAATGTCATCCCAACGCGTTCAGCGACACGGCGGCTTGGCAGATTGTCGACCGCTGCAGACAGCTGTACTTTCTTCATGTCAAAGTCATTAAACGCGATATTAATCAGGTGTTGAACCACGCGGGTAATGATGCCTTTGCCTTGATGGTCTTGAGAAAGCCAATAGCCTACTTCGGCGCATTTTGTGTCGTGGTTAATTGTGTTGAAACTGCAGTTTCCAACAATATTTCCTTTATAAACAATGGCACAGGTCATCGATTTTCCCTCAGCGTATTCATGCAGAACTCGTTGGAGAAACAGACGGAAGTCTTGTTCACGATTGCATATTTTTGGCCAGGCTAACCACTGAGAAAGGTAATTTATCTGGTCATAGACGATATCCGCATAATCAGCCGCGAAAGATTCTTGGACCAGAGCGATAGAGAGCTCGTCATCAATTCGATTTGTGAACATGGTGTTACCTCATGCAGTTTCAAACGTCTAACCTATCAAAACACAAAAGTGATGGCTATAACATATTGTTGTATAACTATTTTATTTCTAGCACGAAAAAATGGCAGTACACTCCTTAAGTCACAAATTTGTAAATAACCATAAGTTACTTGTGGTTTATGTTGTTTCTCATCGATATCCTTGTTGCGTCAAAAATCATTTCTATAAATTATAATAATTATGAACTTTCATAAGGATGATGTCAGTGTCGACATGCACCGCGTGCTGTTTGAAATCGCTTATGCTCTAGACGCAGTGGGCCACGATGAAACCTATCATGGTCATCGTGTCGCTTATATTGCTTATCAATGTGCGGTAAAACTTGGTTGGGATGAAGAAAAGTCGCGCATGGCGTTTTCACTAGGCCTAATTCATGACTGTGGTGTTTCTGAAAGCAAAGAGCTTAACATTTTGTTGAGTGCTTTTGTGCCAAAGAATACCGAGCGCCATTGTATGAAAGGCTATGAGCTGCTGTTGAAATGTGGCCCGCTTAAGAAATTTGCCGTTCCCGTTCTCTATCACCATACGCCGTGGGAGCAGCTCGCCTCAATTCCCTATATTAGCCCAAGTGATAAGTCACTTGCTTCCTTGGTATTTCTTGCTGACCGAGTGGATTATTTACATCGCTCTCAACCCGTTGATGGTTATGGTAACGTCACTTCACAGACCAAACGGCAGATTGCTTCAGAGCTTGTGGACAATGCGGGTGCTATGTTTGAGCCTCAGCAAGTTCAAGCAATGGGTGAACTTTTACAGTGTGATGATTTTTGGTTTTCGATGGAATCTCGCCATATAGAGAGTTTGTCAGATAAGTTTGTTGAGACAGGCAGCAAAATGGCGAGTACAGGTCTCGAGGACTCAATCTCAGTCGCTGAACTGTTTGCTCAGATAGTGGATGCGAAAAGCTCATTTACTTACCAGCACTCTTACCATGTAGCCAGACTGGCTGAATTTTTAGCGCAGAAGCTGGGATACGACTCTAGATCTTGCCGAATGTTGTATCTCGCAGGTTTGATTCACGATATCGGCAAGCTAAAGACACCAAGCAAGATTCTGCATAAGGCAGATGCACTGACGGAAGATGAGTATCGCTGTATCAAGCGACATGCTACAGATTCTCGGCATGCATTGGAAAATATGTTCCATCAATCAAGCATCATTGATTGGGCGGCGAATCACCATGAGCGACTTGATGGGTCGGGTTACCCACTAGGGCTGACAAAAGAACAGCTTGATGGCCCTAGTCGTTTGGTCGCGGTGACGGATGTATTCCAAGCTCTCACTCAATCGAGACCTTATCGTGCGGGACTTTCTCTCGAAGAGAGCATGAGCATTTTGAAATCATTAGTTGATGAAGAAAAGCTCGATCGGACGATATTTAATTGTGTGGATACTTATCGTGACCAGTGTTATCGAATTTCTACTGGGTGCGAAGAACAATTAGAGCCAGCGTAAGGGTACGCTGGCTCGGTTTTCATGACTTACCGTTAATGTAAGCTTTAAAGCGTTGCTGAGTTTCAGCGTCTGCTTTGGCATACCAGAAATGAAGCATTTCTTCGGCCGTTGTTGCAGCGGCTTTGCTGTCTCCTTCAGGCAGTTTAGCCGGAAGAGTCACAGGGGCAACCACTGCCGTTGATAGTGCAGCGATACCACCTTTACGGTTGTATTCAGCCAGTTCTAACTGGTGATTTCGACCGATTTGCATTCCGTCTTTTACCAATTTGTCTTTCTTCACCGCGATCGTATCGCCATCAGTTGTCTTAAGATCCCAAGTGACGTTGCGAATCTGCTTTTTAGCGTCATGTTCGTTTCGATAGGTTGGGAGGTCAATTTCAAGGTTGGTGTTTTCAGACGTAAAAGTACCAATAATAGGGTCACTTTCTAAGATGATGCGATCTTTACCTTGATCAAAGTAAGGGTTGTAGGTGAATAAGATTTGATTCTCACCATCTGGCAGGGTCAGTGTTTTCGCTGCTGAAAAAAAGCTACCAGACAATTCTGGTTTCGCGTCGTTGACGACTAATACATCCACAGTATCAGGGATAGTGATCGTTACATCGGCATTAGCAAACGCGCTGAGACCTAGCGCAACTGAAGCAAGTAGTGTTGTTTTAATTTTCATTTGAGTTTCCTAATAAACAGGCACTTAACCCAAAGAGAGTGCCTAGCTTGAGCAATGTTTGCAATCGACAAATGTAAGAAGTTAGAAAATTTCACGAAAGTTTCATTATTGATTTGGCCCGTTTCATTTTGTTAGTTTATAAAATTGAGCTACGTTTCACGGAAATAGGGGCAGCCTATCTACTATATTGTAAGCATGTTCAATTCATCAGGAGGATAGCGCTATGGCATACCAAACTATGTTAGACAGCAGACTAGTGTTGTCGCCATGGTACAACTTGGACTACACCCTTTCTCTTCTAAGTAAAGAATCTCTGCTTCGTTAATTCCCCTTAGACGCCTCTGGCGTTAATTAGTCTTATTTTATTTACCCACCGCTCGACACTTCGAACGCGGTGAGCACTGATTTATCTAAAGGAAATTAATGATGAAACGTATCCCTGAACCTTTCCGCATCAAAATGGTTGAACCTATCAAAATGACGACGTGGGATGACCGAGTCGAAGCTTTGAATGCGGCGGGATTGAACCCCTTTCTCTTACGCAGTGACGATGTCTATATTGACCTTCTAACAGATTCTGGCACTGGTGCCATGAGTGACAATCAGTGGGCAGGTATCATGATGGGCGATGAGTCCTATGCGGGTAGCCGAAACTATTACAATCTTTGTGCGGCGGTTGAGCATTTCTTTGGTTATAAACTGACTGTTCCAGCACACCAAGGTCGAGGCGCAGAGCAGATCCTTTTCCCAGCCTTAATTGAACGAATGAAGTCAGTGCGCGGAGGTACTGAGCCGGTGTTTATCTCGAATTATCACTTTGACACAACGGCTGGCCATATCGAGCTTAATGGTGGCAAAGCGATTAATGTGGTGGATAAACACGCCTTCGATACAACAACCCCCTATGACTGGAAAGGTAACTTCGACCTAGAACAGCTAGAAGCGACTATCGAAAAACATGGCTCAGAAAACATTTGTGCGATCATTACGACCGTAACTTGTAATAGCTCGGGTGGTCAGCCTGTGTCGATGGCTAATATGAGAGCGGTCTATGAAATCGCAACCAAGAACGACATTCCTGTTGTGATTGACTCGGCTCGCTACTGTGAAAACGCTTACTTTATTAAACAAAGAGAAGAGGGATACCAAGACAAGTCGATTTTAGAGATCATTCGTGAGATGTATCAGTATGGCGATATGCTCACTATGTCTGCTAAGAAAGATCCGATGGTTAATATTGGCGGCCTTTGTTGTATTCGTGATCATGAAGAGCTGTTCCAAGCGGTGCAGACTCGCTGTGTACCAATGGAAGGCTTTGTCACTTATGGCGGTATGGCTGGTCGAGATATGGAAGCGTTAGCCCGTGGTCTTTATGAAGGGGCAGATGAGGACTACCTTCACTATCGAATCAGTCAGGTAGAGTACCTGGGTGAGAGATTGCGTGAAGGAGGGATCCCGATTCAGTACCCAACAGGTGGCCATGCGGTGTTTGTCGATGCTGCGAAAATCTTACCGCATATTCCGGCTGAGCAGTTCCCAGCACAGGTACTGTGTAACGCGCTTTATCTTGAAGCTGGGATTCGCGCTGTAGAAATCGGCTCGCTATTGCTTGGTCGTGATCCTGAAACGGGTGAACAGAAAGCGTCGGAGTTAGAACTGATGCGTTTGACCATTCCACGCCGCGTGTACACCAATGACCACATGGACTACATTGCCGACGCGATCATAGCGCTGAAAGAGCGAGCTCATGAGCTCAAAGGGTTAACTTTTGACTACGAGCCACCGGTTCTGCGCCATTTCACGGCACGTTTTAAATCACTTTAATCTTTATCGCACTGTTACCAATGCCATTGGTGGCAGTGCTCTATTCTTTATATGTCTGTGATGTTAGTTCTACATTCTGCTAATTATTGATATGTATGTAATTATTCTGCAGCAGCTAGAATTTATAAATTTCTGACTCAAGGTTCAATTTGCAATGTAACAACTTGTTAACGTTAAGATGATTTTTGACCTTGCCTCGAATTTAGTTTTTATTTTTTCTATCTAAAAAAAAGTCTCTTCAATACTGATGTTGATGTTTCCGAATTGCGGAAACAGATTTGGCCCGATCTTGGGGCAAATATTCAAGGAATGAGAGAAATAGGTATGAATCGTATAACTTTATGCGCTGCAGGTGTTGCTTTAGCGGTATCAAGCGCAGCGATGGCGGCCCCTTCAGCACCGAGTGTTGATGTCTATGGCTCAAACAATCTTCAGTTTTCTAAGATTGAATTAGCGATGGAAACAACCTCTGGTTACAACCAAATGGTGAAGTATCACGAAGAAGCAGATATCACCGTTAAGTTTAATCAGTGGAGTGGCGAAACAGGTGACACATATAAAATCTACTTTGATGGCGTAGAAGTAGCGACAGGCCCAATCACGGGCAGTCAAACAAGCGCGAACTTTAAGTATGGTCAAGGTGGTCTGTATCAAATGACTATCGAGGCCTGTGGCACTTCGGGTTGTAGTACCAGTGCACCAGCGGAAATCGTTGTTGCTGATACAGATGGTTCACACTTGAAACCACTGACGATGAACATCGACCCAAACAATAAATCTTACAATACAGACCCTAACACTGTTGTTGGTACTTACTTTGTTGAATGGGGTATCTATGGTCGTGACTATACGGTCGATAACCTACCTGCAGACAACTTAACGCATATTTTGTATGGATTTATCCCTATTTGTGGTCCGAACGAATCTGTCAAATCGGTAGGTGGTAACAGTTTCAATGCCCTCATGACTGCGTGTCAGGGTGTGCCTGATTATGAAGTTGTTATCCATGACCCTTGGGCTGCTTTCCAGAAAAGTTTCCCTCAAGCTGGCCATGAATACAGCTCACCAATTAAGGGTAACTATGCCATGATGATGGCGCTAAAACAGCGCAACCCAGATCTTAAAATTATCCCATCGATTGGTGGTTGGACCCTTTCTGACCCGTTTTTTGACTTTACCACCAAAGCAAATCGAGACACATTCGTTGCTTCTGTGAAGCGTTTCCTGACCACGTGGAAATTCTATGATGGTGTGGATATTGACTGGGAATTCCCTGGTGGCGGCGGTGCAGCAACTGACAGAGGTGATCCGGTAAATGATGGTCCTGCTTACATTGCGCTAATGCAAGAGCTACGAGTGATGCTTGATGAGCTTGAAGCGTCAACTGGCCGCACTTACGAACTGACTTCTGCAATTGGTGTCGGTCACGACAAGATTGAAGACGTGAACTATGGCGAAGCAATCCAGTACATGGATTACATCTTCGCGATGACTTATGACTTCTACGGTGGTTGGAACAACGTTGTTGGCCATCAAACGGCACTGTACTGTGGTAATTTCATGCGTCCAGGTCAATGTGACGGTACTGGTCTAGATGAAAATGGCGAACCATACAAAGGCCCTGCTTACACCTCTGATAACGGCATTCAACTTCTGCTCGCTCAGGGTGTTCCTGCTAGTAAGCTCGTTCTTGGTACTGCAATGTACGGTCGTGGTTGGGAAGGGGTAACGCCTGATACGCTTTCTGATCCTACCGACCCAATGACAGGTGTGGGTAATGGCAAGCTGAAAGGCTCTACCGCACAAGGCGTTTGGGAAGATGGTGTTATCGATTATAAAGGCATTAAATCCTTTATGCTTGGTGATAACAGTCAAGGTATCAATGGCTTCGAATATGGCTATGACGCGCAAGCAGAAGCGCCTTGGGTATGGAACCCAACAACGGGTCAGTTAATCACATTTGATGATGACCGCTCAGTGAAAGCCAAAGGTACGTATGTACGTGACCTAGGGCTTGCGGGTCTGTTCTCTTGGGAAATTGATGCAGATAACGGTGACATCCTAAATGCAATGCACGAAGGCTTAGCGGGTGGTCCACCGTTGAATCGTGATCCTGTGGCGAATGCGGGTGCGGATGTGACCGTTGTTGGTCCTGCAACAGTAACTTTAGACGGCACTGCTTCTAGCGACTCTGACGGTACAGTTGCGAGTTATCAATGGACTCAAGTTTCTGGAACGTCAGTAACTCTTGAGGGTGCAAACACAGCAACAGCGAGCTTTGCAGCTTCAGAAGTGGCTCAGACTGAAACTTTGAGCTTTAAACTGACGGTAACGGACAACGAAGGTGCATCTGCATCTGATACGGTTGTTGTTACAGTTAACTCAAAAGACTTACCACCGCTAAACCAAGCACCAGTAGCGTCAGTCAGTGCGCCAGAAAACGTGAACGCAGGTGATGTTGTCGTCGTTGATGCCTCGGCTTCAAGTGATGCTGACAATGACACTCTAACGTTTGTATGGGATGTACCTGCTGGTTTAGAGGCGACAGTTAGCGGCGCAACAGTCAGTTTTGTTGCTCCAGAGTACACGCAAGACACATCACTGACTTTCACTGTGACAGTGAGCGATGGTCAAGAGAGTGCGTCAGATTCCGCTGTTGTGGCAGTTGCTAAGTTCACATCAGGTGGCGAACTGTGTAGCAATCTGTGGCAAGCAGGTACGGTTTACACTGGCGGCGATCAAGTTTCTTGGGCTGGTAAAGTTTGGGAAGCGAAATGGTGGACGAAAGGTGATGATCCTTCGAAGTCTGGTCAGTGGGGCGTATGGAAAGAAGTTGCTCCAGCAAACTGTTCAACTAACTAATTACTAACAGTAAACCGATTTACGAGTAGTAAAACAAAAAGCCATTCGATGTAGAATCGAATGGCTTTCTTTATCGGTGAAAATCAGGCTAGAGCGCGATAATCGTAGTCATTATTGGTTGACCGCTCGGACCTTACCTTGTTTCAAACTATTGAGTACTTCTGCTTTTGGACCATCTGCAATCACGCAACCTTTCTCCATGACGATGACGCGGTCTACGACATCAAGCATCGAGGTTTTGTGAGTAATCAGAATCAAGGTTTCGCTTGGCTTTAACTGAGCAAGCTGCTGCTTAATGTGCATTTCTGAGCGGTTATCCATCGCACTGGTTGGTTCATCGAGTAGAAGCACCGGAGGACGGCCTAATAGGGCGCGAGCAATCGTCACTGCTTGGCGTTGACCACCAGACAGCAACATACCACCTTCACCTACTTGGCGTTCTAAACCAGCGGGATCTTGTTGAGTAAAGACAGTCACACCAGCGCGGTTTGCGGCATCTAACACATCTCGGTCATCGGCTAGAGGTCGGCCTAATGTGATGTTGTCACGAATACTTCCGTAGAAGAGTTGGCTATCTTGAGGGACACAACCAATGTTTCTGCGGATATCAATATGATGAAGTTGCTCAATGTCGGTATCGTCAATGCGTACATGGCCTTCTGTTGGCTTGTACAGACCCATGATCATACGCTCTAGGGTTGTTTTACCCGAACCAATACGACCAATGATCGCGACTTTTTCACCAGGGTTAATCGTCAGGCTCAAATCACGAATCGAAGCGATAGGGGAGTCAGGGTAATGGAAGGTCACTTTATCCAACTCGATCTTGCCGTGAATGATAGGGCGGTGGATGTAACGTTTCCCTTCTTCTTGCTCATCAGGCATCGACATCACTTGTTCAATGATTGTCATAGAAGACTTGGCTTGGTTGTAGCGAGTGGAAAGCAGTGACAGCTGAACCATCGGACCAATGGCTCGGCCACTCAGCATGGTTGCAGCGATAAGGCCACCCATGGTCAGTTCGCCTTCTGAGATCAGATAGACACCTAAGATGATCATTCCGACATTGGAGGCCTGTTGAACGAAGCCCGCAGTGTTTTGGATGCCATCGGTGATTCGGCGGCTCTTAATGTTCCAGTTCGCCATGTGAGCAACCGCTTCTTCCCAACGGAATTGGAATTGGCTTTGTGCACCAAACAACTTAACGGTTTCTAGCCCGGATAGACTTTCAATCAGGTTGGCATACTTTTGCGATGCTAATCGTGACCCCTCTTCGATTGTGTGGCGCAGCGGCCCTTGGATCAATAGAGAGTAGATAATCAAGATGAGTACACCGACGATCGGTACGATCACTAAGTTACCCGCCATAAGCCAAATCAGTACAAGGAACAAAATCGCAAAAGGTAAATCGATGAGTGAACCTATGGTTGCAGAGGTAAAGAATTCTCGAATCGATTCAAATTCTTGCAGGTGTCTTGCAAACGCGCCGACGGAAGCCGGTCTTGCTTCCATGCGGATGCCAAGAACTTTGCTGAATAGCTTAGAAGAGATGAGGATATCGGATTTCTTGCCCGCCACATCAATAAAGTAGCTGCGCATTAACTTGAGTGTTAGGTCAAACAAGAAGATAACGAAAATACCGCTAGCCAACACCCACAGTGTTTCAAACGCTAAGTTGGGCACAACCTTATCGTACACCAAGCGAGTAAACATTGGGGCAGCAATGGCAAAGAGGTTGATCAAAATAGACGCGATCAGCACATCTCGATAGATGCGTTTTGACTTCCAAATGGTTCCCCAAAACCAATGTCCTTCGCGTGTTTTTAATACCTCTGGAGAGCGTTCATCGTAGCGAAACTGCTTCTTTACCAAGAAATAGCGGCCAATGTATTGCTCGCTTAACTCCTCAATAGAGATGGAGATAGGAACGAGGCCAGATTCGCCAGTGACGATCTCGGCTTCCGTTTTGTCGTCGCTTAGGCTGTTGAGAACACAAGCATCACCACTTTTTAGGATAAGGACGACGGGTAAAACAAGCTGTGAGATATCCAGTAAATCAGAGCGGTTTTCCTTAGCGACCAACCCTGCACGCTCGGCGGCGCGTGGAACAAGAAAAGGCGTGAGCTTACCGTCTGAAAGGGGTAAACCGTTAACTAACGCCTCTGGAGAGTTTGCTAAACCATAATATCGACTGACGTAGATAAGTGAGTTTAATAGCGGATCCTGCATGCTATACCTTTGTTTCTGTTATTTATCTACGATGAAGCCTTGGAAGACCTCAATAAAGTGCTCAGATAAGAAATCGAGCTGTGTCTGAGTTTCTACGCGTGATGCAATGGTCTTAATCCCTAAGTTGTGCGCCGTACGAGAAATCGAAGTCAGGGTGAATTTCTGCTTCTCATCATCTAAATGGTGGGTATACAGATAGTCTAACTTCACATAAGCCGGTCTAAACTCGTTAATGTAATCCAGAGATTGGAAGTTTCGGCCGTAGTTGTCGACACCGAAATCGGCACCAGAGCTGCGAACCGCATTACAGAATAGAGCGGTATGGTGTGGCGAGTTGATAAAACAGTTCTCTGGGATTTCGAAGTGCAGTAACGATGCTACCGACTTGTGTTTGTTTAACAGCTGAGTCACCCAACGGATAAAGCTAGGCTGAGAGATACTGCTTTGAGAAATGTTAATTGCGACAGGCTCTTTGAATTCACCGCTTGTAAGACGTTTTGTGATTGACTCAATGACGTATTCATCAAAGAGGTGACTAGAATTAAGCTGCTCCAATGCAAATAAGTACTGGTTAGCACTGAATCGTTCGCCGTCTTTTTCAATCGCAGAGAAGACTTCACGATGGTAAGTTTTACCCCAGCTATTGTTTGCAGCTTGGAAGCGGAAGTTAAACCAATCGTTGCTGATCGCCTCATCTACTAGTAGCTTCCACTGCTGTTTGCCCATTAAGTTGTCGCTGTTTTCACCAGTGACGTAACCATAGGTAATTTCAGGGTTCGACTTCGCGTTTGCCAATGCGTTATCTAGCATCGTGAGCAATTCGCTAGAGCTTGTGGCAGTCTTATTGAATACCACACCTAATGAAAGGTTAGAGCTTGCCATGCCTGTGGGATCCGCGTTGATGTCTTGAACGTAGGTAACAATGCTTTCCGAAATGAGCTTGAGTTCTGACTCTTCCATGTTTGGCAGGATGAAGCCAAATTCTTCCGTCGAAATACGAGCTAACGTAACATCTGGTGCAGTGAGCGACACTTTTAGGTGATCGGCGAGCTCTCGGATCATGCCGTCACCTGCCTCGTAACCCTTATCGTCATACAGCTCGCGAATAAAGCTCGCTTCAAGAATCGCAACGCCGCCAAAACCACCTTCGCCAATCCAAGAGTTAAGTTGGCTCATGTAGTAGGCGCGGTTACCCAATTGAGACACTGGGTCTATGTAAGCGCGTTCGCGAAGTTGCTGCGCTTCTTTTGCTTGGGCTTTGAATGATTTTTCTAACTGTGCCGACATGCTGTTGATGCCATCGACCACGTAGATCAAATCTTGTGTTGCAGGTCTTGGAAGTGGGTCACCAAATTGATTACGAGCCACTTGTTCCATCTTGTCAACGATGAGCTGAAGTGGGCGTAAAGCACGCTGAAGGATGAAAGATATCGAGAATAAACCGATTAACATGATGATGCAGAATGCGATGACAAGACGCTCGAAAGCAAGCCAAAGCTGGGTGTAGGCATCCCCAGGGTGGCTCACGATTTCGACTTCAGCAAGTTGCATCCAGCCACTGGTGACTACTCGACGATCATGTATCTTTTCGAACAGATTCAGCTGAGTAAACCATTTTGGCACGTTGGATGGTTTTATTGGGTATGAACGAAGAATCTCATCTCCGGTATCCAGGAAAATCAGTCGAACAACGGAATAACTACTGCCATCGAACAGAGCGTTGATCACGGATTCTACGGCAACCTGATCTTTGTCTTCTAGATAAGGCGCAAGCGCCAAACCGACCGTGTTGATCGTGTTGTTTACTTCTGAGCGCTGTTGCTGAATGAGGTTGTTTCGAGTGGTATTAAATTCAATGATAAACACCGAAATCAATAGCATCAAAATAACCGCAATCATCCCCGCGACAAGTTGTTTATATAGAGTCATATTGCCTACTCATCATAATTAATTTTAGGTTTGTTCAACTTGAGCGATTTCTCGCGGGCACGAAGGTCATTCCATAGACTTAATCTTGAAGACTTCCCTGCCAGTTGTCCTTGTTTTGACTTCATTAACCACAAATTCTTACCGTTGAAACTGTATATCGGTAGCAAATCTCGGCGAGCGGATGCTTTTTTGATTTGTGGGTTAATGTTGTCTAACAGTATTGGCTCTGCACTGGGCTTAGAGTAGTAGGCCAATACCATATGAAATTGATTTAATTCAATGGCTTTAACATACACTAGACGGAGTTTCCGATCTGAGACACCTAATTCAAGAAGAGAGAAGTACTTAGCGATTGTGAAGTCTTCACAGTCACCGGCATTACTTCCTAAAAATTCGAGCGGTGTGGCCCAGTAATCGTTTTTGCCCCATAAGTTGATGTCATTAACGAAATAAAGTTGGTTGAAGAAATTGTTCACTTTAGTGAGCTTGTCTCGTTCGGAAAGTCCTTTGTATTGACTCATTTCCTTACGCCAAGTCTCCACCCTTTTTCCAGCTCTATCACCGTAAGTTCTTTTAACCGCGTCCACCCAACGTTGCTCTTGGGTATTAAGAGCAAACGATGTTGTTGACGCTAGCAACAGTGCGCAAAGCGCAATTGCGGTAGTAAGCCGTTTATGACTTTTCACTATCACTGCCGAGTGGTTGAGATGTTTGACGGCTATTCACGTGTCATTCCTTTTCCTGTTTATTCTTTAAGGGCATTGGTTTGTGCGCTTAGGATAGGCTTTAACAGATATTCCAATATGGTGCGCTTGCCGGTAATGATATCAACAGAGGCTGTCATACCAGGGATAATAGGTAGAGAGTTCTCTGTACCTAAACTGGTCTCTTTGGTACGAACTCTGACTAAATAGTAGCTGTTCCCTTCTTCATCGGTCGTGGTATCGGCACTGATATGTTCTAACGTGCCTTCTAAACCGCCATATTTGGTAAAGTCATAGGCGCTGAACTTTACGATGGTTTGAAGATCAGGGCGCAAGAAAGCAATGTCTTGCGGTGCGATCTTCGCTTCAACTAGCAAAGTGTCTTCACTAGGCACGATCTCCACAATGTCCATGCCTGGCTGGATAACGCCGCCTACGGTATTTACATTCAGTGTTTTGACGGTACCTGTCACCGGAGAAGTGACAATCGTACGATTGACTCGATCTTCCAGTCCAATCGTAGATTCGGTTAATGATGAAAGCTTATCTTGAGCTTGGTTAAGCTTCTCTTGCTGCTCTGAACGAAACTTTTGCGCGGTATCGATTCGGCTTAGCATGGCTTCACGAATAGCCGATTTCAAGACCGGCACTTTCAGTTCGCTTGACGTGAGTTCACGGCGGGTATCGTTCACTTGGCGTTGAAGTTTGAGTAGTTCGATTTTAGGCACAACCCCTTCGTCAGCGAGAGGGCGAGTGATCTCAAGTTCTTTATTCGCAAAACGGTAGCCATCACGCAGGTTACGAACACGAGCTTGAATCTCGACCAAGTCTTGCTGCTTTTGTTTCACTTGCTGATCGATAACCGAAATTTGGTTACGTAGCTTGTTTAAGTCTTGACGATATTCAGCGCGTTGACGTGCGACGAGCTCGGGTTTGTGCTCGTTAAGAACGGGCGGGAAAGCGAGTTTATTGAAATTAAGTTGAACGTTGGTTTGCCAATTAGTTTCATCAAAATCTTCGTTGATCACCACACTCGTGATTGAAGCAGAAAGCTGCAATACACTGGCGGTTAAGTTTGCGACTTGTTGTTCGCGTTCACGATAATCTGAACGGAAGCGAGTATCATCGATAAGCAGAAGCTGCTGACCTTTTTCAACCGTTTGCCCTTCACGAACAAGAATTTCTTTGACTAAACCGCCTTCAAGGTTTTGCACTACCTGAATTTGGGAGGAAGGGACGACCTTACCTTGACCAACGGTGACCTTATCTATTTCTGCCCACGAAGCCCATACGCCCGCAAGAATGAAGAACAACACCATGACCCATAGCATCACTCTGGCGCTATTTGGTGTGTTCAATAGAAGTGCAGCAGTCTTGTCATCGACATACTCTAACTCGTCCGGAGTGAGCTTGTCATAACCGCTCTTGCTCATGGGTGTCCCTCGAAAATGTTCTTTATTTTATTGATTTTATTACTCATCTAACCAAATGTTAAGTTTTTGGTGTAAGAATAGTTTTCTTAAATAGTATACACCGTGATTTTCGTTGTCCTAATGGATAATCCAAAGTCGATGTTGACGCGTAAAAACTTGAGTTATTTAAGGTAAGAGCGCACAATCGTTGCAAAAATTTCGCTGAGGAGAAAAAGATGGAGCTTGAAGATATTCGCCGCGAATATACGAAAGGTGGTTTGCGAAGAAAAGATCTGCTGGCAGACCCGATCGCCCAATTTAACTTTTGGCTTAAACAAGCGGTAGATGCAAATTTAACCGATCCCACCGCCATGACGGTGGCAACGGTTGATGCAACAGGCCAGCCTTTCCAACGCATTGTATTGTTGAAAGACGTGAACAGTGACGGCTTTATTTTCTATACCAACTTAGGTAGCCGTAAAGCTCAGCAGATTGAAGCCAATTCGAAAGTCAGTCTTCATTTTCCGTGGCATCCGCTAGAGAGACAGGTACACATTACGGGTGTGGCTGAAAAACTCACGGCTGTAGAGAACATGAAGTATTTTTCTTCTCGTCCAAAGTCGAGTCAGCTTGCTGCCATCGCGAGTAAGCAGAGTAGCCGTATTTCTGCACGTGGCGTGCTAGAAGGGAAATTTTTAGAGCTAAAGAAAAAGTTTGAGAGTGGTGAGATTCCAGTACCGAGTTTCTGGGGTGGCTACCGTATCAGGCCTGAAAGCATTGAGTTTTGGCAAGGTGGTGAGCATCGCTTACATGACCGATTCTTATTCTCCCGAGAGCAAGAACAATGGCATATTGACCGTTTAGCGCCATAAAAATAAAAAACGCCGCTGATGTTCAGCGGCGTTTTGTTTTGGTCGGTATTCGTACTCAGACTATCGGATGTCGCGCACGACTCTGAAACCTAAGTAGTTCGCTGCAGAAGAGCTTGAAAGATATAGCTGCTTATCTGCTGCCGCCATTTCAGGAGAGAAATTCCACGCGCCCCCTTTTGCCATGCCTTGTGGGTTGCTCGTCCATTGCCAAACATTACCCACGGTGTCGTAAACACCTAAGCTATTCGGTTTGAATGCACTTACCGGAGATGTACTGATATTTGACCAAGGAGTGCCACTCCACCCCGTATTCACTTCGCCGCTGCGGAACTCATTACCCCACCAATATTTTTCATGGCTGCCAGCTCGTGATGCGATTTCCCACTCATCTTCGGTAGGGAGTCGGTAAGATAGGCCCGTTTGTTTGCGTAACCAATTCGTGTAGGACTGCGCATCATTTTTGCTAACACACACCACTGGAGAGTTAGGGTATTGCTTAAAGCCTGGATCTCTCCAGCTGCTGTTTTCTACTGGAGTTACCTCACCTTGGAGTAGGGCAGTACACGTATTCTTTAGCTCAGCATCGGTCTGATAGCCTGTTTGCTCGACAAAGGTCGTAAACTGACTGACGGTAATCGGAGTGGCACCAAACGCGAAAGCATGATCAAGGTGAACCTGATTCGACGCGTTTTCACCGGTGTAGTAAGTGCCTGAAAGAATCGCAACCATTTGAGGCGCTTTACCAAGCTTACCTTGCATTACATCGGCAAATTTGTCGCCTGAACGTAGAGGGTTACTCTTCTCAGTTAGTTGAGCTCTTAACGAAGAATCAGATTTAACCGACACTTGCTTGGTGAAAGGGTGGTAGCCCTCTTTTTGAACGACAACGTTGTGAATACCGATTGGTAGCATCACTTCGACCGGAGTGCTGCCGTAGTTGACACCATCGATAGTGACCTTATCGTCGTAAAGGTTCGAGCGAATCGCTAACGTTACCCAAGCGATTTCTTGCTCGAACTGAGGTGCGATGTCTAATTCTCCAGGAGCAAAGCAGTATTGGTTATCAACGCCTAACAATTGACAGGCCACTTTGGCAGATGGACGTGCTTCGAGTGTCACATCCATCAGCGCACGGTAACGTTCACCGTCATAGAAGCCGCTGCTGGTGGTCTTATGTCTGACGATATGAATGTTGAGTGAAGATTCTCTGAGGTTACGTTCAACCAGAGCTTGCTCTGTTACTTGGTCAATAACTTGCGCTCTAAACTGTTTTACGGACTTTTGTAGTGCTAATGCTTGGGTCTGCTTGTCACACTGTGCCAAGGTCAAAGAAGCTTGGCAGCGGTTAGTGAAGCTGATCGAGAGAGTGTTGGGCTGAGTCAGCTCTTGACGCAACTGCTCAACACGTGCGCGCGCTTTACTCCCTTCAAGCTCGGTAATCACCGCAATCTTTGCCTCAACATTACGATTTGCTTGGGCAAGCTTAGCTTGGGCTTCAACGAGCTCTTGTTCAGTAGACAGGCGAGATTTTTGATTCTGTTTTACGTGAGACCAAGCATCTTGATAACGTTTTTGAACCTCAATAAGGTCAATGCCAGGTTCGTTTTCAAGCTTTTGGTAGGTCTCTTCGAGCTGCTGCTTAGCTTTCGAAAATTCCTTGTCGAGGGCTTCTGCCTCTTTGCCTAATACCGCCAAGCGGTCATTTTTCTCCGCTACATGACTTTGCTCGGTTTGTAGCGCTTGCTTTAGGCCATTGAGCTCATCATGTTGCGTGAACAATTGATCGTCAATTTGTGTGACGGAGTCTGATGTCTCTTGTGCATTTGCCGAAGGCAAAAATAGACACGGAGATAATGCTATTAAGAGGGCAGATAAACCTGGGCGCATTGAACTTCTTCTACATCTTGTTACTGATTAATCGGTATATTCTAAACGAAAATGCCACTTTGTCTTAAGTTATCGTTGGTTAACGTAAGACAAAGTGGCATTTTTAGATCATCTTTGTGAAATCGGTTGAGATTTTAGCACTTAGCCATTAGGGCGAAGTTTTACCCAAACGGTGTCACTCGCACTGACCGTAATAGTTCGGTTGTACGTTTGGTAGCCATCTTTTGACACCGTTACTTGGTGTTGACCGCGTGGTAGAACGACTTCTACCGGAGTGCTGCCATAGTTGATGCCGTTGATCACAACACTGTCTTCATATTGGTCTGAACGAACAGTGACGTTCACCCAGTTTTTGTCTTGTTTCTTTGGCGCTTCTGCTTGGCTGCCTTTTAGACAGTATCGCGTTGACACGTTAAGCAGTTTACACGCTGCTGATGCTTCTGGTCGCGCCTGAAGCTGTGCTTGCATTTGCGTGAAGTAGCTGTTGTTGCCTTCGAACCCAGAACGCAGCACTTGGCTTTCTTGAACATGAACATTGAGCTGAACACCTTTTGCGTTCTGCTTAGCAATGTTCGATTCCGTTAGGTTTTCCATCAGCTTAGATTTGAACGCTTTAACGGCTTTCTGTTTAGTAAGGTACTGACCTTGGCTAGTACATTCACCCAGTGTCATGGTCGCAGAACAGGTCGTTTTGTAGCTAGTTTCAATCACATCGCTTTCACGAAGTTCAGCTTCAAGGCGTTTCACACGCGCTTCTACTTTCTGCTCTTTCAAATATGAATATTCACTGTTTAAGCGCGCTTGCTTTTGCTTAACTTGCGAAAGGCGCATTTTGCTTTCAGTGATCGCCTGTTGGCTTTCAAGCAACTCTGACTGGTTCGCTTTTACTTCTGACCAAGCGTCTTGGTAGGCTTTCTGGAAAGACATTAAGTCAATCTCTGGATCGTCCAGTAGTCGACTGTACTGCTTGTCGAGTGCAGACTTGGTGCGATTGCGCTTAGCGTTTAGCTCTTGTTCGCTGCGTTTAAGTTTACTGTTTTCATTCTGCAGTTGTTGTAGGCGTTCTGATTCAGAGCTGTACTCTGCCGCCATCGTATTGATTTCTGTTTCTTTTGTATCAATTTTATTTTCGATTTCAGATACTGGGTCAGCCTGTACAGATTCTTCAGCATGAATCGAAGTAGTAACCCATACCGGGCTTAGCGCAAGCAAAAGCGCTGGAATGCGACGTGTGATCATAATTCCCTGCAAACTATATAACGTTTAATTATCTGTAAAAAATAGGACTCTGTGCATCTTTCTGCTATTTGCACGCTAAGCAAAGCAAAAGACAAACTTTTGACGTTCCCTATCCTCAGTGCCTTAATGGTCTATTTTTTCCAGCTTCTCAACTTAACCTGAGAATGATTTCTATAGCTAACATTATCTGATCTAAAGATAATTTATGTTTAGCCATAATCATTTTGGGCAGATTGACAAAATATGCAAGTAAAGAATCGAGAACATCATTAACTAACCCCCATAGAAGTGACTACAGCCGTAATTTATGTGCACTTGATCATTCTTCCGGTGAACGAGATGGTTGTTTTTTCACCGCTCCGGCCTTTGTTTATAGAATGTCTGTCTAGCTTGGTTGTTTTCGAATATTTGTGCTGGTGTAAGAAATTTCGAGTTACATCACTTTTGTTATACCATGTAACGCATAGCTCAACCTGATATCGTGGTGGATTATGTCCCTCTTTTTAGATCTCCATTTAGCGACTGACACTGCCAAAGAATTGTCACCTCGCCCGGCACAACTCGTCACTTTGCCTTCATATATGGAATGTCATGACCACAATTACACCCAAGTGGTGATCGGCCTAAAAGGGCAGGCTGAGTTTGAAGTGAGCGGCTTGGGCAATTTGGTGGGCCCCGGACAAGGTTGTGTTGTGACATCAGGCAGTGGCCATGCTTTTGGTGGCGTAGTGGGGCAATCCGATATCCTCGTCCTGAATATGCCGATGCCCAATGCAGATGACCCTCTTATGTTGCAGCGTCTTAATGATTTGAACCAAAAAGAGATCTACTTTCAATTGGATGGACAGATCCAAAAACTGATTCAAATGTTGGTTGCTGAAATGCAGTCGAACCCAGAAGATATGTTATTGAGCCGAGCGTGCAGTGATACCGTAGTTGCCCTAATGCAGAGACATATGATGGCATTTGAAACGGTTCGTAAAGACTCTCGCTTTGATCTTGAAGTCATTGACCGCTATATAGAGCAGCACTTAAGCCAAAAGATATCGGTAACCCAACTCGCTGGCAGCGTTTTCCTCGGTGAGAGTCAGTTCCATTCACTGTTTAAAGGTCAGATGGGTATTACCCCTCATCAATACGTACTCGGTAAACGGATTGATATGGCTAAGCAGTTGATTGAGAAAGGCCACTTAACGCTTGGTCAGGTCGCTGAGTTTACCGGCTTCTCTGGTCAAAGTACTTTCACTCATACCTTCTCACGTTTACAGGGAATCTCTCCCTCTCAGTACAAGAAACAATTTGGTTAAATAAGATAATTTTTACCATATATAATTTTGCTTATTTGGATGTGACACTGTTTTTATTTTGTTAATAATCGTGGTTTTTAGCAAAAAACTCGGAGTTTTTGACAAGTAATCTTCTCGGGCTCAAAATACACTGCAAGCCATTGTAGGAAACCCAAACTGAATTTGGGTGTGAGACTGAGGAAAACGCATGTTTACAGCGACTGATGTGTTAAATACAGAGTTTGTTGAGCAGCCGCTTAACAAGCTGTGGTCGTTGATCTCGCCACTTTATATGGTGGACGAATCACAATGGCTTGAGCAACTTCTGCCACTAGCAACCCCGACGGATGAAGAAAAAACAGCGACTGCGGCGAAAACGACCCAGTTAATCGAATCAATCCGTGCAGATAAAAAATCGATCCAAATGATTGATGCGTTGCTGTTGGAATATAGCCTTGATACTCAAGAAGGCATTCTTTTGATGTGCTTGGCGGAAGCGTTGATGCGTATTCCTGACTCAGCAACGGCAGATGCTCTTATCCGAGACAAGCTGACTGTCGCTGATTGGAAATCGCACCTTAAAAATTCAGATTCAGTGTTTGTTAATGCCTCCACTTGGGGCCTAATGCTTACGGGTAAAGTGGTTGGTCTTTCTGAAAATGAATCTCAAAGCCCTACCAGTGCCGTTAATCGTTTAGTGAACAAGATGTCTGAGCCAGTGATTCGCAAAGCGATGCACCAGGCGATGAAAGTGATGGGGCACCAGTTTGTACTTGGTCGTAGTATTGCGGAAGCGCAGAAGAATGGTCGCCCAATGCGAGACAAAGGTTTTACTTACTCGTATGACATGCTGGGCGAAGCGGCATTAACTACCGCGGACGCGAATAAGTACTTTAAAGATTACTTAATGGCGATTGAAGCTGTTGGGCGAGATGACTACGCTCAAGCTAAAAGCCCTGCGCCTTCCGTATCTATAAAACTTTCCGCCCTTCATCCTAGATATGAAGTCGCGAATGAAGAGCGAGTTCTGACTGAGCTGTATGATACTTTGCAGCAGCTTCTTCGCCGTGCCGTTGAGTTAGACGTGGCGATCACGATCGATGCTGAGGAAGCGGATCGACTAGAGCTTTCGCTAAAACTGTTTGAAAAAGTGTATCGCAGCGAGCTTGTGCAAGGTTGGGGCAAGTTTGGCCTCGTAATCCAAGCGTACTCAAAACGTGCATTACCCGTTTTAGTGTGGCTTAACGCGCTGGCGAAAGAACAGGGCGATCTTATCCCACTTCGCTTAGTAAAAGGGGCGTATTGGGACAGCGAGATCAAATGGTCTCAGCAAGCAGGCTTCACTAACTATCCTGTTTACACTCGCAAAGAAGCGACTGATGTTGCGTACTTAGCGTGTGCACGCTTCCTATTAAGTGACAATGTGCGTGGCAATATCTTCCCTCAATTTGCCAGCCACAACGCGCAAACCGTCACTTCTATTGCAGTGATGGCTCAACACAAAGATTTTGAATTCCAACGCCTCCATGGCATGGGTGATTCGCTCTACAACCATGCAATGGAAGCTTACCAGCAGTCGGTTCGAATTTATGCTCCAGTAGGCAGCCATAAAGATCTGCTGCCTTACCTTGTGCGCCGTCTACTTGAAAATGGTGCTAACAGTTCGTTTGTACACCGTTTGGTTGATGCTCGTTGCCCAGTAGAAAGTCTGACTCAACACCCAGTAGATATGCTGCTAGCGTTTGACACACTCAACAACACACAGATTCCACTGCCGCCGGCAGTCTTCCCAGAACGTAAAAACTCGCTTGGGATAAATGTTGATATCGAAAGTGAAGCCAAACCTTTTGAACATGAAGTGGAAAGCTTCCTGAGCAAAACATGGACGGCTGGTCCTATCATCAACGGTGAACAACTCGCCGAAAGCATGATCAAGGAAAACGGCAATGTTGAGCAGGTTACCGCACCTTATGATCGCCGTATTAACGTTGGTCAGGTCGCGTTTGCAAGCCTAGAGCAAGTGACGAAAGCGATTGAAGGCGCAGAGCAAGCGTTTCCTGCTTGGCAAGCCTTACCTATTCAGCAGCGTGCTGAAAAACTGGATACTTTAGCCGATCTTCTTGAAGAGCATTTGGCGGAGTTAGTTGCGCTATGTCATCAAGAAGCAGGCAAAACAATTCACGACAGTATTGATGAAGTGCGTGAAGCGGTCGATTTTTGTCGTTACTACGCAAAACAAGTCGATGGGCTCGGTGAATTTTCAATCACGGGCTTTGATGGTCAAGAGCGAATTGCGTCACGCAAAGGCCGTGGTGTGTTCGTGTGTATCAGCCCTTGGAACTTCCCACTGGCGATATTCCTAGGACAAGTAACAGCGGCGCTTGTTGCGGGTAATACCGTTGTTGCTAAGCCAGCTGAACAAACCAGTTTGATCGCAGCACGAGCGGTAGAGTTGATGATCGATGCAGGCTTCCCTGCGGGTACTGTCCAACTTCTCACTGGCCGCGGTGCGGAAATTGGGTCAGCGCTGACTTCTCATACTGCAATTGCGGGTGTGGCGTTTACCGGCTCAACCGCAACAGCGCAGCGTATCAACCAGACATTGGCTGAGCGCGATGCTTCACCGGTTCCATTCATTGCGGAGACCGGTGGTCAAAACGCGATGATTGTCGACAGCACCGCGCTTCCAGAGCAAGTTGTCCGTGACGTTATTCGCTCGGCATTTGCTTCGGCAGGTCAACGCTGTAGTGCATTGCGTGTTCTTTATGTTCAAGAAGACATTGCTGACCGTATTGTAGCGCTGATTCAAGGTGCGATGCAGGAACTAAGCATTGGCAAACCTTATCTTCATTCGACAGACGTAGGCCCGGTTATTGATGCTGGAGCGAAAGCGAAGTTATTAGCACACATTGAGTTGATGACAAGTACGGAAAAGAAAGTCGCGCAGCTTGCCCTGAAGGAAGACCAAGAATACGGTGACTTTGTTCCACCAACGGCGTTTGAAATTGGTGATATCTCTTGTCTCAAAGAAGAGCAGTTTGGCCCGATTTTGCATATCGTCCGCTTTAAAGCGAGCGAACTAACCAAAGTGGTTGAGCAAGTCAATGAAACCGGTTTTGGTTTAACCATGGGTATCCACAGCCGTAATGAAACCACGTACCGTTGGATTGAAAAACACGCTCGCGTGGGTAACTGCTACATCAACCGAGATCAAGTAGGTGCAGTGGTTGGCGTACAGCCGTTTGGTGGCCAAGGGTTGTCAGGCACGGGTCCAAAAGCGGGCGGTCCTCATTACTTGTTCCGTTTCACTCAGTCACAGTTTTCTTAATCGATAGGCAAGGAGAAAGATTATGGTTCATCAAGTAACGCGCTTTTCTGATGCTTTTTCGGCTTGGGAAAATTGGAATTTAACGGATTTTGATTCTAAAAGTGAGTGTTTACTCGCTTTTAAACAGGCACTGCAATCAGCACAGCCTGAGTTAGCCGCGGTGGTCTCTTACCATATTGAACAAGCTTCTGCATTACTCGCAGTGACGCATCAATTGGTTGGGCCAACGGGTGAAACTAACGAACTTTACACCGCAGGTCGTGGTGTCGCTCTTGTGGTACAGGACAGTACAGAAGAGCAAGCGAAATTGGCGGTAGTCGCTCAACTTACCGCTGTATTGGCTTCAGGGAATAGTGTCATCTTATGCAGTGATGACACTAAGCTAAGTCAAGAGTTGGAGGCGGCTTATGTCCAATCTTCATTGCCAACCAATTTAGTACAGTTTGCTGCGCTGGATGCTTATCATCAGTTGCTTGATTCAGATGTACGCAGTGTCGGCTATGTGGGTAGCGGGGAAGTCGAGAAAACCATTAACCGACAATTGGCAAAACGAACGGGCGCGATTGTGAGTCTAACGTCTGAAACGGATCTGAGCAGTATTCCTGTTGCGCATGATCCGCATTTAGTGCTGAGGTTTATCACTGAACGCACAAGAACTATAAATATAACAGCAGTGGGTGGTAACGCGACCTTGTTAGAACTTGGCAGCGACGCTCACTAAACTTCAATGTTTTGCCCTCGTTTTCGGGGGCATTCAGGGAAGGCGATCTTTTAAAAGAGGACAAATCAAATGGAAAATAGCTTTGCTATTACAACCACGTTTATTGCGTATCTAATACTGATGCTGGCAATTGGCGTTATCGCATATCAACGAACGAAAAGCTCAAGTGACTACTTTCTTGGCGGTCGTTCATTAGGCCCTTGGCCGGCGGCATTGTCTGCTGGTGCATCGGACATGAGTGGTTGGCTATTGCTTGGCTTACCGGGTTACGCATATGCAGCTGGTATTGAAGCGTTTTGGCTTGCGGGTGGCCTATTAGTAGGTACTTGGTTGAACTGGCTAATCACAGCAAAACGACTGCGTACTTACAGCATTACTACTGACGCATTGACTCTGCCAGAATTCCTTTCTCGCCGATTCAATGACAACTCAAAGATGATTCAGGTAATTTCTGCTTTCTTCATCCTTTTATTCTTCCTTTTCTACACAAGCTCAGGCTTAGTAGCGGGCGGTAAATTGTTTGAAACGGTCTTTGGCTTAGATTATACAACAGCCGTTATTATCGGTACGGTATGTGTGGTTTCTTACACCCTATTTGGTGGTTTCCTAGCGGTTTCTTGGACTGACCTAGTACAAGGACTGTTAATGTCTGCAGCGCTACTTATCGTGCCTATTACCGCGATGGAAGGCGGTTTTGGCCAGCTAAGTGGTGATTTAGCGAACATCAATCCAGAGCTTCTTACTCTTTGGAACGACTCGAAAGGTGAACCGTTGACTGCAGTTGCGATCATTTCACTGGTTGCCTGGGGCTTAGGTTACTTTGGTCAGCCTCATATCTTGGCTCGTTTTAAAGCAGCACGTTCGAATAAAGACCTGACAACGGCTCGTCGTATTGCTGTGATATGGACGGCGCTCTCGATGATTGGTGCGATGCTAGTGGGACTTGTTGGTCTTATTTATGTGAATAACTCAGGCGTTAGCATTGATGATGGTGAAAAAATCTTCATGTTACTTGTGAATGCTATGTTCCACCCTGTTATTGCGGGCATCTTGCTTGCTGCGATTCTAGCGGCCGTTATGAGTACTGCGGATTCACAGCTTCTTGTTTCTTCATCAGCACTGGCTGAAGATTTCTATAAGCAAGTGTTCAAGAAAGACGCAACCTCTGAGGAAATCGTCATGGTAGGCCGCGTTGCCGTTATTGGTATTTCAGTTGTTGCTCTAGTCCTTGCTATGACTCCAGATAGCTCTGTTCTTGGTCTTGTTTCTTACGCATGGGCGGGTTTTGGTGCAGCATTTGGTCCTGCATTGGTGCTTAGCCTTTACTGGGAGCGCATGAACCGTAATGGTGCGCTAGCGGGTATTCTTGTTGGTGGTATCACGATTGTTGTATGGAAGCAGCTGTCTGGTGGTTGGTTCGACGTGTACGAAATTGTACCTGGGATTATCTTCTCGACGATTGCGATTGTTGGTATTAGCTTGATGACCGGTGAGCCTGAAGAGAAAGTGAAGTCACAGCATGCGACCTTCAAAAAACAGCTTGTTGAACTGGACTGATCCTCGTTAAACAAGATTTCGAATTAAGCCCCGTTATTCGGGGCTTTTTACTGTCTCGCAGAAGCTAGTCGATATGTCGATGTTCACCAGACTATTATTTGGACAGAACTCACACTTTATAAACTTTAGTATAAGTCTTTGGAACTCCCACCGACATAATGTGTCCACTATCAGTAGCACACTGATTCAACGGAGAGAATACCCATGCCAAAGATGCATTGCCATTGCTGCCAAAAAACGACTCATCACAAAGTAGTACTAAAGCGTTGTGATGAACAACAAGAGTCAGTACTAAAGTCTATGACTTGTTTTTTTGCAACGGTATTTAAAGGCGCTCATTATGTGAAGATGGAAAAACAAGCATTCTGTCGTGCATGCAATAGCCAGACAGCGATTGAATCTCAACAACAAGGTGTGTTTAGTGGCGTAAAAATCGCATAACCTTCACAAAACCTCTCTAATTTTCGGCGCAAATGTAAGTAGAAAAGTGCTTTTACACTACTATAGTGTTTTCCTACTTACATAATGATAAGAGTCGTCAATGGAATTAGATCGAATCGACCGCGAAATACTCCGAGCCTTAAACCTGAAAGGTCGGCTTCCTATTGTCGAGTTGGCAAAACAAGTCAACTTAACCACTTCTCCGTGTTCTGACCGTGTTAAACGCCTTGAAAAAGAGGGTTATATCAAGGGATATCATGCCGAGCTGAACCCTGAGAAACTCGGCTTAGATGTTCAAGTTTTTATTCATATCCGCTTAGACCAAACCAGCTTCTCTATTTTCGAAAAGTTTGCTGAGGCTGTCTCAGATATGCCAGAGATCGAAGAGTGCTATTCGTTGTCAGGCGACTTCGACACCATGATCAAGGTCAGAGTGAAAGACATGAAAGCGTATCAAAGTTTTATGTCATCTAAGCTAGGTACGCTTCCTGGAGTGATTCAAACGCGCAGTGAAGTGGTGATTGAAGAACATAAGACCAGCTTTGGTGTCAACGCAGACCTGATTGGAAAGCTATAATTGGCAACAGATAGAGAAAAGGGAAGCAGAGTGCTTCCCTTTTTTTTGTGTATTGTGGGTTAGGCTACGAATGAAGAAACGACACCGATAAGGCCACCAAAAACACCGCCCCATACGACCAACCAACCTAAATGTTCTTTGATCATTTTCTGAACCATCTCTTTGACGAGTCGAGGTGTGAGTTCACTCAATCGTTGGTCGATAATGTTTTCAACATTCGTTTTAATTTCATCGATCATCGCTGGTGATTCTAGCTGTTCTTTCAACGCATTTTTAATGGTGTCACTCTGGCTCATCTCAATGATTGCACCTTGCATCTTCTCGACAAAAGGTTCCTTCATTGGTTGAAGGGCTTCGGTTCCCCCGAACATTGCCAGCATGCCACCAAACTGAGAGTTTGCGATGACTTCCACCAGTGAGTCGAAAGTAGGGTTGAAATCGATTCGTTCAATGATAGGTTCAAGGTTAAGTGACTTACCACCGCTCATCTCTTTGTTGAGGAATTTGTCGATGTTCTCTTGAGTAAAGAACTGCTCCATCATTAAGTTCTTTATCGCAGCCTTAAACTCTTCAAAACGAGCTGGAATCACTCCAGAGCCGTACAACCCAGGTACTTTCTCAAACAGCATGTGGATGGCTAACCAATTTGTAATCGCGCCAGAGAAAGCGAATAGGCCAGCATAGAAGGCAATTTGGTTGTCAGCTTGATAGCCGCCAGCAAGTAAGGCCAACGCGACTACGTTGGTAATTAAGCTTTTGTTCATGGATCAGTCTAGGGAGTGGTTTAAGAAAGCGGAAGTATAACCCAAGAGAACTAGAATGGAACCTTAGTCATCATAGGAAACATCTGCGAGTTTCCACATTTCTAGCGTATGAGTCACATCAAAACATTTCCCCATCAGTATTTGATATTTAGGATCGTAAGGTTCCCCAATATAGGTGGTGCGGATTAACTCTGTTGTTTTGACATCCACTTGAGTCACGGTTCGGCCTTTAAAGTTTTGTAGAATGATGAACTGTTCACTTTCGTAAACCAATTGCTCTTTGTAAAACCAAAATGTGTCAGCGGTTTGTAACAGTGTACATTTTAATGGGATCGAGTTAGAAGGCTGATTTGGGTTTGTCAGCAGCAGCGCGTAGAGAAGTAAAGTACTCATAGCGGAATCCTTGTCCACCTTTAAATTTAATCTAAGTATAGGTAAGAGAAACTCGTTTGGTTGACCTAATGAGAGATTCGCTGAGGACGACTGTATGTCTTAAGAACCGAGGGCAATTTAGTGTCGGCACTGCTCTTGCTTAAACTTTTTATATTACAGGGAGTAAGGAACCGAGATGAAGATAAAATTAGGTCAACTGAACCACCAAAAAGTCCTGGCATTGCTACAGGAGCATTTAGACGATATGAATGCGACATCACCACCAGAGAGTGTTCATGCTCTGGATGTGTCTTCTCTTGAGCATGAAAGTATCCGTTTCTGGAGTGGTTGGGATGAAACAGCTGCTCGGCTGTGTGGCGTTAAAGTGTTTGAGTACCGATATTGGTGAATTGAAATCGATGAGAACTACTCACGAATCGAGGAATAGCGGGGTTGCTTCGGCATTGCTCGCTCACGCATTGGATCAAGCGCAACTGATGGGATTGAGCAGAGTGAGCTTAGAAACCGGCTCGATGGACTACTTCTTACCCGCGAGAACCTTGTACGAAAAATTCGGCTTTTCTTACTGTGAACCTTTTGACCAATATGAAGATGACCCTAATAGTTGTTTTATGACGCTGGAACTGACTTAAACCAACGCCTTACGAAGCAATAACTGTTTAGGCGAGAAGCCTGTCACCATCATGGTGCCACCAAGCACCAAAGTAGTGCCGATGATGGTATTCCAGCCAATAGGTTCATCGAGAATCAACCAACCCCATAAGATGCCAAACACGGGGATTAAGAAGGTGACAGACAATGCGGATGCCGCGCCTTCGTCTGCAACCAACTTGAAGTAGAGTAGGTAAGCGGCACCGGTACAGATGACCCCAAGGGCAATAACAGAAACAATTTCGTGCTGACTTGGCTCGCCTCGCATTGGAACAAAAGGCAGTAGAGGGAGAATGATAATGACAGCTGCCCACATATTTCCGTGCGCATTGTCGAATGAGGCCACTTTAGGCGCGGTTTTCGTGTAGTTGGTAGCAATACCATAGCTGCATGCTGCCATGATTCCCGCAAAGATTGGTAGTGCTGCACTCATACCAATTTGAATAGCATCAACGCCAACTAAGGTGATAACGCCTGAAACGCCGATAAGCATTCCTAAACTTGCTGTTTTCGTGAGCTTAGCATTATGCCAAAACAGTCCTATTAGGGCTCCCCAGATAGCTGCTGTAGAGTTTAAAACTGATAAAGTAGAAGCGTTCAGTGTTTGAGCAGCGTAGGCAAAAAGTAAGAACGGCACTGCTGTATTAAACAGACCGATAATCATGAAATGTCGAAAGTTTGCTCTAAAGGCTAAATGCTTTTTTAGGACGAATGAGACCAACATCAGGCTGACTGCTGCAAATCCCACTCTAAACTCGATCAGATAAGCCGGTCCAAACGTATTTGCAGCGATCCTCATAAATAGAAACGATCCGCCCCAAATAGCGGCCAGGCAAATCAATCGCAAAAAACTGGCTGTACTCATAATGCTTCCTCAAGTTTGTAACGGTAATGTGAATGAAACTAAAGCAATGTGCAATAGAAGATCAGTCTTTCAGGGGTAAAGTGAAGTGTGTTGCATTTATGAGGAATTTTCATTGAATGAGAAATCACCTGATACGCGGGCTCGTCAACGGATTTCAGCGGCACTAATCTAAAAGAAATAACTCACAATGTTCCAATCCGTATGAACTTAATCGTTAATATCCAAAAAGGTGTTAGAAAACATGGTTTCGAGCTTGCCACGCGCCAGGCTTGGAAATGTGGTATGAAAGCAAATCTGGTCAAGCGCGTTGTCGGTGTTGCACGAGGCCAGATTGTATGTGTCATCGAGGGAGTCCGCCCGGAGCTTTCAACTGAAATTAACAACACGCTGCATACGGAAGAAAAGCAGGGGAGATATGTGTTCGTTGGCGGAATC
This sequence comes from Vibrio aquaticus, assembly GCF_003970385.1. Classification (GTDB taxonomy): domain Bacteria; phylum Pseudomonadota; class Gammaproteobacteria; order Enterobacterales; family Vibrionaceae; genus Vibrio; species Vibrio aquaticus. The sequence continues at coordinate 1,196,227 of NZ_RXZH01000001.1, forward strand.
GTGTGGGAACCCAATGATCTGTTAGCGCCGGGTTTTCCGGATTTTATGTTTATGCATCTTCGAAATCTGTCATGCAAGCATAAGTACATGACAGATGAAGAACTCTTCCTGAATTTGGCCTAGTCTATGCTCGCGCTGTTTCTCAAGTGTTTGATTGGTGCCGCTGCGGTACTTCTGATTGCGCTTCTTTCTAAAAGTAAGAACTTCTATATTTCCGGGCTTGTTCCGTTATTCCCGACTTTCGCTCTAATTGCTCATTATGTTGTTGGCTCAGAACGAAGTATGGACGACTTAAGGGCGACGGCATTATTCGGTCTTTATTCACTACTGCCTTACGCGTGTTACCTATTGGCTGTCTATTATTTGAGTTTTCGTTTTACGCTGATTAATACACTGTCACTTGCGACAGCCGTGTGGGTGTCATCAGCCTGTTTGTTGCTTTTGGTTTGGACTAAACAGATGCAAATGGCATAAAAAAGCCCAAGCGGATGGCTTGGGCTAATGATTAGAATGGGTACCAGAATAAGTCTGTCTCAACCCAGCGTTTGGCGATGGCCAGTATGACTACCAGCAGAATCAATACCAGTAACCCTTTATCTTTTGGACTAAGAGCCTTCGCACTGTACCAAGTTCGGCTTGAATGACGACCGAAACCACGTAGTGTCATCGCATTGGATATTTCATCGGCTCTGTCTAAGCTGGAGAAAATCAATGGCCCTAAGATTTTCGCAACATTTTGTAAGCGTTGGAATAGCGGTGTGTTTTTAGATATATCTAACCCACGCGCTTGCTGTGCGTGCATTATGTTGACAAAGTCGTTCTTAACTTCAGGCAAATAGCGCAATGTCAGGCTCACCGCATAGGCAATCTTGTACGGTACTCCAATTCTATTTAAGCTCGCCGCAAACTCGGTTGGGTGTGTCGTAAACACAAACACGAGTGCGATCGGGAACATACTGAAGTATTTTAGCGTCACCGTAATCAGATAGAAGAGGGTCTCTTGAGTTAAAGAGTAATTGCCCGGCAGCGTCAGTAGCGTTGTTGTTGTACCCAAATAAACCGTTCCTTGCTGGGGAGCAAGTAGGAACATAAACAGTGCATTAAGTAACAACACACTGCCTGTACCAATCAGAAGAGGTTTGTAGACCTTGAGTGGTACCTTCGTCATTTTAAGCAACGTTAGACCAAGTACGATCAGTGTAACAATCAAACGTAAATCAAAGGTTGTTAATACGACCGTCACCCACGCCATAAACAGAGCAAACTTAGTGATGCCATTTAAGTCATGCAACGCAGAGCGAGTGTTCACATAGCTGATACCAAACTTCATTTTAGACGCGTTCATGCAGCATGGCCCTCTAGTTGAATGAAGTATTGCATGAAGGCGTTGATATCGCTCTTACCGAGTTGTTCTGCTAGGTCAAACAAGCTGGTGGTTGTCAGGTTTGCTTGCTCTAGTAGTTTCGGCTGACTAAAGACTTCGGTCATAGGTGCATCTGCGATCAATTTACTGTCTGATATTACGATGGAGCGGTCGGTGTACTCGAGAACCAAATGCATATCATGAGAGATGATGATCACCGTAATACCCAGCGCCTTGTTGAGCTTTTTAATGAAACTCAGCATTGAGGTATAGTTGCGGTAATCTTGGCCGGCTGTCGGCTCATCAAGTATCAGCAGCTTCGGTTCCAGTGCGAGAATGGACGCAATCGTCACGCGCTTTTTCTGACCATAGCTCAATGCTTCAATCGGCCAGTTGCGATACTTGCTTAATCCACAGAGCTCTAGTACTTCGTTGACCTTGGCGGTAATAGTAGACTCATCTAACCCTTTATTGCGAAGGCCGAAGGCAATCTCATCAACAATCATATGGTGAGAGATCATGTGATTGGGGTTCTGCATAACCACACCAATCTTTTGGCTGCGCTCAAAGATCGAAAGCGTAGACAGGTCATCGCCGTCTAGGGTGATGTTACCGCAGTCAGGGTCAATTACGCCCATGATCAGTTTGGTGATGGTCGATTTACCGGAGCCGTTTTTACCTAAGATAGAAACGAATTCACCTTGATCAATGGTAAACGAAACATCTTCTAGTGCGTTCTTTTCGCCATCGTAAGAGTAAGTGAGCTGGTTTAGAGTCAGAAGCGCTTCGTTCTTATTGTTCGATAGGCGCTGTTCTGCCGACCAATCAGAGAAATAAGGCTGATATTGCTCTAATGGAAGCGTTGTTAGAGCGGTCCTATCGGTGTTCTCTAATGAGCAACCCGCTGCTTTCAGGGCCGATAAATAAAGTGGTTCACGGATTCCGTGCTGTTCCAATAGAGGCGATGCTAACAAGTCGTTCGGCGTCATGTCGGCAACAATTTCACCTTTTTCCATCAAAATAATGCGGTCCACCGGGCGATGGAGTACATCTTCCAAGCGGTGTTCGATGATAATGATGGTTTTGCCTGTCTCTTGATGTAGCTGATCGATGATCTCGATTGTCTTACGGCCTGTCTTTGGATCAAGCGCAGCTAAAGGCTCATCAAACAGTAATGTATCAACGTCATCGACGAGAATACCTGCTAACGAGACGCGCTGTTTTTGTCCGCCAGAAAGATCATGAGGAGAGCGTTCAAGCATATCGCTTAGCTCAACCATCTTCGCCGTCGATTGTACGATCGGATACATCTCTATGTTGGATGTAAGCTGATTTTCGAGCGCAAAAGCGATGTCTTCACCAACGCTTAAGCCGACAAATTGGCTGTCTGTATCTTGTAGCACAGTGCCGATTTTCTCGGTGTATTGGTGTAGATCGAGTGAATCAGAGGCGTGACCGTTAAGCATCAACTGCCCAGACGTCTCGCCTTTGATTGCGTGAGGGATTAGGCCATTTAGGCATTGTCCAAGGGTAGACTTCCCGCTACCACTTGGACCGATAATGACGATTTTCTCTCCTTTCTCTATCCTTAGATTGATATGTTTTAGTGTCGGTTTATCAAGCGACTCATATCTAAAAGAGAAGTCAGAAAATTCAATTGTCATTGATGATTAAGACTCAGATAAGTTACGGCTTTGCTGATTGCGTTTTGCAACCGATTTAAGAATAAAGTAACCAACAACCGCGATAAGAAGAGTGTTACCCGCAGCAATGATAGAAAGCTGAGTGAATACTTTGGTAAACGGTTCTGCGTAAAGAATGGTGTCAAGCAGAGCAGAGCAGCCATAACCGACCACATTACCAACTAAGGCTAGCACAACGAAAAGAGAAAAGTCTTTGAAGTCAAAGATGCCCTTAGACAAACGGTTCTGAGTCATCGAAGGGAAAAATCCGAGAATTAGGCCAACAATACCAGAGCCCAATACCCATGTTAACCAAACGCCCCAACCTGCAAATAGGTCAGTCACCCAGTGACCGATGAAACCGACTAAGAATCCGACAAGAGGACCAAATAAAACCGAGAAGAGTGCAAGAACAGCCATCGCTGGTTTCAGTGTGGTATTTGCGAAAACAGGAATACCAAACATAGGTAGACCACCAATACCATAAAGTGCAGCACCAATCGCAATGACAACCACGGTTTTTGCCGAAAGATTCATAGATAACCCTTTGTCGAAATCTTTTTAAGATGAGCCCCAAATGCTTATTTTGACTAAATTTTATGCAGTAGTGGCAACGAGCGACAGATTATACCTGCTACAATCGAATTTGGAAAGATAACTATCTAGACGGCTAAAACACCAGCGTTAGGTAGCGAAGACACAGCGATTTCTACCTGAACGTTTTGCTCTGTATAAAGCGGTATCTGCCAAATTGACTTGATCAGATAGCGCGCCTGATTGATGTTCAGCGATGCCAAAACTAGCGGTCACTTTCAGCGTCCGTTCGTTTTTCGTTTTAAAAGAGTGCGTCGCGATTTTTGAGCGAATATTTTCCGCAATCTTGGCTAGTTGTTCTTTGTTTACTTCAGGCAGCAAAATCAAAAACTCTTCACCTCCTATACGACCCACGACGTCCTGTTTGCGAGTTGCATTACTGACGATATCTGAAACTTGCTTGAGGACTTCATCGCCCAAGTCATGTCCGTGTGTATCGTTTAACACTTTAAAGTGATCAATATCGAAGATGATTGAGGATAATTTGTGTTGAGTAAATTTACTCTCACCCCACTCAAAAATGTGGCGTCGGTTTGAAAGGCCAGTCAGGAAATCAATGTTTGATAACTGGTAAAACAACTGCTTTTTCTTTCGTTGTTGATACAGAAGTCCAAGGCTTAGCAATAATACAAAAATGATAGTAGCGATTAACCAAAAGCGAATCTGGACTTGCTCTGTTAAGTCTCGATTCTCTATGGCAAGGCGTTGATTCTCAATCTCTGATTGTAGATCTTTTACCTTTTGCTGCGTTTGAGATTTGTATCTGCCGATCGCATGCTCAGAGTACTTGTTGAGCCACTCGTATGCTAGCTCATACTCACCGATTGAAGCATACAGCTCAGCGATGTCCTTTTGTTTGTCGAGAGCGTACGCGGGAAATGATTTGTTCGGAGCCGCGTAGTATAAGGTAGCGCCAAGTAGATGTTGCCTTTGTTGTTGCGTGTCACCGATGGCTTGGTAGTAATCTGCGAGTACTAAATGATAAGAGAGTTCGCTGTAGCCTGAATACTCTAAATTTAGGCTCAACAACTCCTGAACTCGAGTCGATGCATCGCTTAACGAACCGGAGAAACTGTAAAGAGAAATGAGCCCGAGTAGGTTATTACGTTGAAGGTACTTCGCTTGAATCTTTTGCGCGAGTTTTAGGCCTTGTTGATAATTTTGACTGGCTGTTTGGATCTTATCCTGACTAAAGTCCACCTTTGACCATTTGAAGTATGCATTGGCCACATTGTAGTGGGCGACAGCAATTTCTTGGCTACTTTGATCTTTTAATGCCTGAGCGAGCACTTTCTCTTGGAATTGGATCGCGTTGTTATAATCACCATTGAGGTAATACAAAATACCCAGTTGGCTATATAAATCAGACACCATTTCAGCATCTAAACTATCGCTGAGCAGAAAGTAGGCTTCGTTGGCAAGCTTGAGCGCTTCGTATTGGTTTCCTTGTAAACTCTTTACCGCACTGTACTGTAAATAGACGTAACCTCGCTTATCGTTATCTCCGAGGTAAACGCCATAGTTTTCTGCGGTACGGTACCAATGCATGGCTTGTGTGTAATCTTGAGTTGCTTCATACGCCCAAGCTGCGCGAATCGAATAATCGAAAAGTGATTCGATTAGGGTTTCATCATTGATCTTTGGAAGGGGGTAGGTTTCAATCCACTTTTTACTGTCAGCGTAATTGCCCAGCAAATTGTTACTAGAGACATATAAGTGAGTGTATTCAAGCTGCTCAGCAGTACTCAAAGAAGAGTAGTGAACTGAACGAATCATTTTTAAGGCCGTTGCGGGTTCAGATCGCAATATATCTCTGCTTTTTTCCAGAGTCGTATGAGCGAAAAGATATGAAGTGAAAACCGTTGAGCATATCAATACTAGGCAGGAAAGCTTGTTATTCATTCATTAAAGTCGCAAAAGGCGCTGATTCTACACAAAGTTGCGAAGTATTTATGCAGTGTGAAGTATCTAGGTGTGAAATAGATCTCATTAGGAGATTAGGCAAAGGTTTTCGATCTCCTTTGCCTAACCGTTAAGTGTGATTAATGATCCAAGTAGAGGTAGTTTTGCCAACTCTTCATTCTGATCAATACCTTGCGCATGATTGAAACATGAGTGAACTTATCAGAGTAAACCGCCACTTCAACCGCAGTACCTAGAGGTAGGTGGTAGTCTGAAAGATCGTCGTTGATTTTCAGTTTAACGAATACTCGACCACTGGTTCGCAACGCATCTGTGCCTAAAAGCGTACCGCGAGCTTGGAATTGGCTCTCACCGATGGCTGGAATCGTTTCAACCACTTCACCTTTGAAGACCTTACCTGGAAGCGCTCTAAACAAAAACTCGGCTTCATAACCAGGTTGTAAACGCTGGAGAGAGTTTTGTCTAAATGCCGCAGTGTAAAAGACGTCTTCGGTGTGAACAAAAGTCATCACAGGCGCTAGCGGTAATGGGACGGCCATCACTCCTGGGCGCAGTGCCAATTGAGTAGCAAAGCCATTAGTAGGGGCTCTTACAACGGTTTGCTCAAGGTCGAACTCGGCTTGGCGAAGCTCTGCTAACAAGCGAGCTACTGTTGTATTTTCGCCACCGATTTCTGAGTCTAACGCAAGTTCCGCTTGTTCAACTTTCGCTGAAGAAACGTTAACCGCAGACTCTGCTGCTTTGTATGCTTGGCGACGTGTATCTAATTGTTGCTCTGTAAATGCACCTTTGTCGTAGCCACGTTGGTAACGGGCAAATTCACGTTGGGCCTTATCACGTTCTGCAATCGCCTTGTTCTTCGCTGACATTGCTTCTTGCAGTGAAGACTCAAGCCCCAATGCACCTTGGCTAGCTTCCTTGATTTGCGCTTTTTTCTTCGCGACTTCCGCTTCGTAAGGAATCGGATCGATCGTAAAGAGCACATCACCTTGTTTTAGCGGTTGGTTAGCGGTGACAGGGACATCTATCACACGGCCTCGTACGCCCGAAACAACCGGTGTCGTTGAGTAAACTTGGTTACCGATTTGAGTAAATGGGTGGTTATAGTTCATCAGTAAGATCAATGTACCAATGAGAACCACGCCGCCTAAGACTGCTGTAGGTACTGTCCATTTATTCAGAGGAATATTGAAGACTTTAAAAATAGTGATACACAGCGCGGCATAAGTCAGAATGAGTAGTAAATCCATTATTGCTCCTCCTCGTGACTTGTTGAACGTGGCTGAACAGGCTTAGAGCCACCTTGTTGCTGCTTCAGTTCGCTGACTTCTTGTTGAAGCTGAGAAACTTGATCAATCAATGCATCGACTCTATGGTGGATATCGTGCTGTTCTTCTTCAAGCTTTTGAAAACCCCAGCCGCGCTCTTTGCGCCACAATGTTGCCCAGATCCACAAAAACGGCCAAATGGCGTGCAGAGTGAATAGGCTAACCCAGCCGGCGTAGTGAATGGCGTCTTGATGAGGGTGTTCACGCTCTTTGGCAATTTCATAGGGGATGTCATGAATAACGATGATGCCGTAAAAAATGACCAGTGCGACAAAGACGAGTAGCCCAAGTGCAAAGTAGTCCAAAAACATAGTTACAGTCCTTGTATAACAATATGGAATAGAGACAGATTACTTATAAAACAGAGTAAAGTATAGGAATAAAATCAGTCGATTAGGACAAAATTCACAAATTATAAGCGTAGCAAAATAACGCAAGGCAGTAAGGAGAAAAAATGCCATTTCAGGGAGAAGTTGCCGCGGTAAGCGCAGCGGTTGTTTGGGCTGTCGCTACATGGATCTACAGTCAGTTTAGCCACCAGTTCAGTGCATTGCAGCTCAATATCGTAAAAGGCGTTGTCGCATCTATACTGATGATGTTCGTCATACCCTTCTCTGTAGATTCTATTCCTGTCATTTCTCAGCAGCATTTTGCGATATTGGCTTTGTCGGGTGTGATCGGGATTGCCATTGGCGATAGTGCGTATTTTGCTTCGTTGCGCCGTATTGGACCGAATAAAACCTTGCTTCTGGAATCATTGGCACCGCCTTTGTCGGGTGTATTGGCGATTGTTGCGTTAGGTAGCATCCTTCCTTTACAAAGTTGGATTGGCGTTATTATTACTACGGTTGCGGTGTCAGCAACGGTCTTTCACTCCGATGATTCTGAGCTAGATTGGAAAGGCGTGGGGTATGGGCTTGTTGCGAGTATTTGCCAAGCGAGTGGGGTGGTGATTTCACACTATGCTTTGGTCGCCGGTGATTTACCACCGCTGTTGGGCGCGCTAATACGACTCTCTATGGGAGTGGCGGTAGTGATGTTGATGATTGGTTGGCTTGAACGTAAGCCCTACCATTCAATCAAGCGTAATTTGCTTGAGCTTGGCCGACATGGCTTCTTTTGGTTGTTAGCTGCGATATTTGTTGGCACGTTCTTAGCGTTATGGCTGCAGCAAATTGCGTTGAAGTATGCCAATCCAGCGATTGCTCAAAGTCTGATTGCGACTAGCCCGATCTTCATGCTGATCATTTATGCGGTAAAAGGCCAACCTATCTCGAAAAGGGGAATGGTTGGCACTGTGGCTGCGGTGATCGGTATATCGCTTTTCTTTATTAAGTAATAACAGCCTATTCGGTGCAGACTTGGTTTCGGCCGTTGGCTTTCGCTCGGTATAACGCTTTGTCTGCGCGGTAGAAGGTACGCTGGGTATTTTCACCCTCACGATGAAGCGTGATACCAATGCTAACGGTAAGTCCACGCTCACCGAGAATGTCTTGCCAACCGAAGTTAAAGATTCGTTCTCGGTAGTTTTCTGCGTGCATTTCAGATTGCTCAAGTGTTGAGCGCTCTAAGATGACAAGAAACTCTTCTCCACCAAAACGCACACAAGACGCCCCTCTAAATTTGAAATACGAGGAGAGCTCATGAGAAACATTCACAATCGCTTTATCACCGACTAGATGACTCAACTCATCGTTGATGGATTTAAAGTGGTCAATATCGACAACCATCAGTGAAAATGGCACATCGTGCAGAAGAAGATCTTTCAGCTTAACGTCTAACCAACGGCGGTTATGCAGACTGGTTAGTGGATCGGTGAATACGTCTTGTTGCAGCTGCGCCACCGTGTGTTTTTGGCTCTCGGTGGTCTCTTTTAGCTCTTTGTTTTCTTGCTCTGATAGGATCAGTTTTAATTGCAGTTCAAAACGAGACAATCGGCGTAACTGACTTGCACCAAGCTCACCAATTGGCACCTTCTTCATCAGATCACTTTCGATTCGATAGGCGCGTTTTTGATGACTTAACGCCGATTGGTAATCCCCCTTTTGTTCGCAAATCGAAGCGAGCGAGTTAGCCAGTTTAAGAGAAAGAATCGGAGAGGCGTAACGTTTAATCCGAGAGTATGTGGTCTCTAACACCCAATTGGCTAAGTGGGTTTTTCCTTGTTCGCTTAGACAGGCGGCAAGTTCTAGACGAATTGCGTTCGAGAGCCATGCTGAGTGGCTGTTACCGACCGAGTACTGAACTCTCCCGAGGCACTGCATGGCTAAGTCTAGATGTTTCGTTTGACGGTAAAGCTTTGATTGATAAAGAAGGATCTGACCCGCCAGCACCTTGTCACTGACTAAAATACTCAACTCTTCACACTCTTTGATTAAATCGGTTGCAGCCGTTGTGCGGTTGAGCTCAATGAAACACGCCAGCATATAGAGTTTGTAGCGCAGACGAAGAGAGCGACTGCTAATCGCGTGGTCAATGCTGTCGATTTTTTGATAGTAGCGCAAAGCTCTGTTGTGATCCCCGTAGGCGTCACACAGGTTCCCCATTCCGAGGACAGCGATAACATAATCATCAATATGGCCGCTATCAACCGCGATGGTTGACGCACTGATGTATTGGTTCAATGCGCCGTGATAGTCGCCATTCTCAATCAGCTTATCGGCAAGGCTGTTACGAACTTCTAAAATAAGTTCAGCGTCTTCCGGTAAAGAGAGTAGGGTCAGTGCTTCTTTTAAGTCATCAGTGCTGATCTGGTATTGTTTTAACTCAAAGCGAAACTCTGAACTGATGATCAAACACTGGGCTTTTTCTTGTGAGGTTGTCGCGATATGTTGACGAACATGATCCCAAAAAATCAGGGCTTCTTCACCAGTGACAGAAGAGGGATCAAGCCCTGAGTCAGAGATTTTATTCAGTAACGTTTCCATGCTGCTCTTCCTGTCGCTGACTCTCTTCTAATTGGTCTAGGGTAAATGGGAATGAAAGAATGTCTTGATAAATAACTTTAGGCAGGGAGCTCTCAAGCCCTTTTCGGTGCCAAGGGTAAATCTCTATCATTTGAGCCAACACTTTAAAGACGCTCAGTGCTTCCTCGCCTTTATCAGCGAGTAGCAAGCCAAGTCGATCACTACTGATCCTTGATAGCATATCTTGCTTGTTACAGATCGAGTGTGTTAGCTCTGCACAGACCTCAAGGTATTCTGAATCGGAGTGTTGGATGATAATAACGGAGTGGTTTGAACGTTTTAGCTCCGTTTTAAATAGCACGAGCTGCTCCCACCAATAAGTCTCTGATACCATCTGAGACATCTGTTTCTCAGGGTCAAACTCATGCTGGCCACGTATGCGATTGATCAGTTTTCGGGCTCTTTGTTCAAGCTGACGTTTGGAGGCGCGGGCTTTGTCATTACTGACACGCGCAGTTTGCTCGCGCAGCATGGCAGTTGAATGTTTGCGGTATTTCTGGAAAGACTCTAGTGCTAACTTGAAGTTACCTGACTCTTCAGCCACACGAGATTGTTGAAAACAGACTTGTGAAAGCAGCTCGCCGTTGTCAAATTTGTTTGCAGAAAGCTCGGCTTGAACTAGAAGCTCTGCAGCGGCTTCGGGGTTCTTTCTTAACAGCTCTACTCGGGCTCGACTGATAAAAGAGTGGGTTTTCATCCAAACGAGATCGTGTTTAACGGCAAGCTCATGGGCCTTTTTGGTTGCTTGTTCGGCATCTTCAATTCTTTCTAACCCAAGCAGCGCTAGCCCTCTAAAATCCCAAACTTCAGCGTGCCACGTTTTATCATCATGATGCTTTAAGGCTTCATGCGCGCCATCAAGTACAGAAAGCATTTCAACGTAATTATTGAGTAAATAGTGATCCCACGCGAGTAGGATTCTTGCTTTGCCTTCTAGCCAAGAGATACGCGCACTGTTGGCGACTTTTACAGCAAGTTCGTGTGTCGTACGGGCGAGTTGGTATTCATGAGTGATGCGCCAAACGTTGCCTAAGCCAATAAGTGCTTCAAGCTGAATTTCGACCTCTTCCACGAGTGCCGACTGTTCTAATGCATTAATCCAAAATTGTTGAGCAGAATAGTATTTGGCTTGGCCCCAATATTGAAGCGCATGGATATGGAGAATTTCAGGAAGGAGATCATCGGTATCAAGTGCATTGAGCTTACTGTGTGCTTCTTTGATGTATTTAAGCCCTTTACGATACTCCATCGAACACCAAGCACAGCGAGACATGATAATCAGCGATTGAATTTCGCCTTCAGGATAAAGAATTTGCGCAGAACGAGATGCACACTGTTCCGCGATCGCCCAAACCTTATCAGGTTCTGATTCTATCCTATCTTTGAGCTGTTCAATCTCGACTTCTAAGAGCCGCTGGCTTTTATCCAATGAATCAATCCTTTACTGCTTAAGAACTCATCTTCTAGTATGGCATTATATTAAGAGATGGTTACTAAACTCCACAAAAAGTAATGAGGCACGAACTTTTTAACGGCTCTTGTCACATTACTGATAGTTATGAAAGCAGATCACGCAAGGTCAAAGGTGATTGAGTAAGCTCTAACACCTGCGCCGCCGTCTTGCCGTCTTTGTCTTGGTAGCACAAATTATGCCAAGCGCGGAAGATATCCAGCATCGGCAAGAGACCGCCTGGTCTTAGCTTACGTCTAGGTTCATTGATGAAGCTTTCAAACAAGGTCTGAAAACGATTTTGATAAAACTCAGTGTGACGGATGGAAGCCTTACGCAGCCAACGTTTCGGGTCGTTGTCTTCCCCTGCTAGATAGCAGATCCCTTTGGATGCGCCAGCGCTTTCTGTGATCGCCCATCGATCTCGCCACCAGCCCATATGGACGATGTCAATTTTATGGATATATTCCGTCGGGCGCCAGTTCTTGTCCTCTTCGACATACATGAGGTCGATATTTTGACGCTGAATCCTTGGTAAACAGATGCTTAATGCCGCAGAGCGAAGAACAGGGTCTTGAGGCAAATAAATCGAAACGTGCTTATCCGCTTGGCATAAATCCAAAACGTGTAAAAAGTGCGCGTATGACGTGTAAGGAGGACGGATCAATGCCCCTTTGGTCGGGTAATTGAAAACAGTGAGGTTGCCCATTGGGTCTTCAACATTGCCTCGCGCCAAAATGGTTTGATATTGCTGATCAATACGTTCTCTTAAGACAGGAGAAGGCGAGGGCGCAGGCATGTTCGCTTCTGAAGAGTGCTCTCTAGAAACGAAACGTGCAGGGTACTTATACGGGTCATGATCGATTTCTCCCGTTGGTTCTTCTTGTGAAGAGTAATTGACATGCTGACAAAGTATATAGCCGCTGTGTGCTTCACCAGTCGCAATCCACAGCACGCCATTATTGCTTTTTGGCTGCAAAGAGATGTAATGGGAAGCGAGCTCATACTGATCGGCATGGTTGACCCATCGAGCGTCGAACATCGCTAACTTACGGCGGCAGCGACTTGCGATATGATCGACATGATCGTAAAACGTCTTTGGATTGATCTCTAATTTACGGCAGATTTCACGAACGGAATAACCCATAAAGAGCAAACCAAGCAGGTTTTCTTGAAAATGAAGTTTTTTGTTGGCACCTGACCATTTATCGACAAAGGTAGACTGGCAGCATTTACAACGGTAACGCTGGCGATCGCCACTGTAGCCAAAAGCGTGGTAAAGGTGTTTGTGAGTATGGACTGAAAGGCCGAAGTTTTCGCACTCGTCATTGCGACAAGCAGGAAGACCATCACTATGAAGATGTCTTAATCGGTGAAGCTCGTTAAAAACTTCTTGATTGTTAAGTAAGGGGGGGAAAGCACCGCACTCCCGACATACCATCGCAGGTCGCTTTGGGTTCGCATGCTGCACAACGTAACGATGTGCCTCACTCAATCCAAAGTTGTCACACGCCAATGTTTTACAAAAATTGAGCTGTAAACCGTCTGCTTCCTGTGGCAGTTTGCCAGTAGTCACTATCTCCCCCTCGGGATTATTCGGGCCACCAAGAATAAGCCTTGGTGGCGAATTGCATAGAATTAGATGTTGATTGCTGTTTCCAGCGCAACTTTCATCATGTCATTGAATGACTTCTGGCGGTCTTCTGAACTTAGCTTCTCGCCACGGATAATGTGGTCAGAGACGGTTAGGATTGTTAGCGCTTTCGCACCTAGATCCGCAGCAACACCGTAGATGCCAGCTGCTTCCATATCTACACCTAGAATGCCTAGTTTTTCCATCTTCTCGAAGATGTCTGCTTCAGGTGTGTAGAACAAGTCTGCAGAGAATACGTTACCCACTTTTACTGGTACTTCTTGAGCACGAGCTTGGTTAACCGCTTCTTCTAGTAGACCGAAGTCAGCGATTGCTGCGAAGTCGTGATCGTTGAAACGGATGCGGTTAACTTTAGAGTCAGTAGAAGCACCCATGCCGATAACAACGTCCATTAGTTTCACGTCGTCACGTACTGCACCACAGCTACCTACACGAATCACGTTCTTCACACCGTACTCAGCGATAAGTTCGTGAACGTAGATACAACAAGAAGGGATACCCATACCGTGGCCCATTACTGATACTTTCTTACCTTTGTAAGTACCTGTGTAGCCGAACATGTTGCGAACGTCACATACTTGCTTCACATCGTCTAGGAAAGTTTCTGCGATGTATTTAGCGCGTAGCGGGTCACCTGGCATTAGAACGGTTTCTGCGAAATCACCTGGTTGTGCGTTGATATGTGGGGTTGCCATAGTTATTACTCCGTAAATCAATCTCTGATTACTAAATATGTTGAATCTGAAAAATCTGTTGAGGCAATACTAGCTAGAACTGGCAAGCTTCCTTGAGAGGTAGGTCACAAAAGGGCGGTGAATTAGCATATTAACCCCTATTGATAACTAAATCTGTTGAAAGTGAATGAGCAATCGATTTGTAAAAACGTTTGCGTGCTAAAGTGAACCAAATTCTTTTTCTCTGCGTATCAAAAATTACATTGTACAAACTGAAAATTTGTATAGTTTATGATTGATATGCTAGATCTTATACAAGAGTTAAGTTTGTATAACTCTAGCAATAGAGGGTTAGATGATGGGAAATGAAATCAAAATTGGCATTAGTTCTTGTGTGCTAGGGGAAAACGTTCGTTTTGACTCCGGACACAAGATCAGCAAATTCGTTACAAAAGAGCTGTCACCGTACTTTGAGTTTGTTCCTGTTTGTCCAGAAGTTGGAGCGGGGATGAGTGTGCCGAGACCTACGATCCGACTTGTCAGTAATGAAGAACGAATCGCCTTAGTGGAAACGAAAGACCCGACTCAAGACCATACAGAACAGATGGTGAGCTACTCCAAACAGAAAGTCGCTCAGCTGCAGGGTGAGCAGCTTTGCGGTTATGTGGTGTGTGCTAAATCGCCAACCTGCGGCATGGAGAGAGTTAAAGTCTACAAAAAAGCAGGCGCGGTGAATGAAGGGGTGGGTTTATATACTCAAGAGTTAATGTCATCCATGCCTTGGCTCCCAATCGAAGAAGATGGGCGCTTGAACGATCCGATCTTAAAAGAGAATTTCATCACGCGTGTCTATACCCTGAATGACTTCTATACCTCAATGGAAGGTGAGCCTACGCGTGGGAAAATCGTTGCGTTTCACTCTCGTTACAAATTGACGTTGATGGCGCATCACCCAGAATCATACAAAAGCTTAGGCAGTTTGGTTGCGCATATAGGCGACTATGGAATGGATGAGTTTTACAACCTATATCGTGAAGGGCTGATGAAGGCCTTGGCTCACAGAGCAAGTCGAAAAAATAACACCAATGTGTTGATGCACCTGCAAGGTTACTTTAAGCGCAACCTCGACAAACCGCAGAAGCAAGAATTAAGACAAACAATCGATGATTATCGAGTGGGTCTGCTCCCACTGCTCGCGCCACTCACCTTGATTAAACACTATTTATCAGCACATCCAGACAGCTACATTGAACAGCAAGCTTACTTACAGCCTTATCCTCAGGAGTTACGTTTACGTTATGGATTATGAGCAGCAATACGCGATCCGAGAAGTATCAGAAATCACCGGAGTAAAACCGGTCACATTAAGAGCGTGGCAGCGTCGCTACAACTTGATAAAACCAATGCGCACCGAAAAGGGTCATCGGCTTTATAGCCAAGAAGACATCGCACTCATTGGGCGTATTCAAAGCTGGCTTGTTAAGGGCGTGCCAATTGGTAAAGTCAAAGCATTGCTTGAGTCTAATACGGATAATAATGAAGACGCGACCGAACAACGAAACGCCCTTGAGGAAGTTGATACCTTATTGGATGCAATCACTGACTTTAACAAAGGTAAAGTGGAATCGATCATAAGCCAAGTTCTAAAAGAATACCCACGTTCTTTGGTAGAGCAGCAATTTATCCAGCCAACATACACCGCGCTGAACTTAGTTAAGTATGGCCCTCGAGTGCTTCAGATGGGGCTCTTTGAATCGGTGTTAAGTAATCGTCTAATCAGCATCATTGAAGCGGAAAACAAAGCGGCGAAAAAAGGCAAATGTTTAATGGTCAGCTGTGATGGTCGGATGAATATTTCGGCTCTATTTTGGGCACTGTCACTCTCTGAACGTGGTCTGCATGTAGTGATGATCGAAGGTGTTGAAGATCTATCAGGCTTGATTGATAACGAAGCCATCTCTCGTTTTGATTGTTTGTCACTGTTTAGCTCCAAACCGATCAGTGCCAGTCAATCCGTTGTTGTAGATAAGCTAGAAGCCAGTTTTCCAGGTGAGCTTATCGGGTGTGAGTTTATCCCTACTCAGTCGTCAAAAGGCTCGTCATGAAAATCGTTTGGCTCAGGCGCGATCTAAGACTGGATGATAACAGTGCGTTATTTACTGCGGGACAAAGTGGTGAACCTACTGCTGCGTTGTATGTCTCGACTCCAGAAACGTGGCGATCACATCAGATGGCGCCTATTCAGGCGGATCTCATTTTTCGCAGGCTTGCGGTTTTTAGTGAGAGTTTGGCAAGTCACAATATCAAGCTCTATTATGCGCAGGTGCCAACTTTCCAATGTGCGGCTCGATTAGTCGCCGAGATTGCCGCGTCTCATCACGCTTCGTCGGTATTGTTTAACAAGGAGTACGAAATCGATGAGCAGCGCAGAGATAGTGAACTATACGAGCGATTAGAGAATCGAGATATAGAGGTTAAAGGCTTTGATGACAAATGCTTGTTAAAGCCAGGTTCTGTGCTTAATAAGCAGGGAGACTATTTCAAGGTCTTTACTCCGTTTAAGAAAGCGTACCTGGCGGAGCTTTATAAAACGGGATTCAAGGTTAATAAGTTTACCTCTGCGCATGAGGGAGCGGAATTGACACATGAAGGAGTGGAGGTCTTTACCTCTCAGAGCCCGTTCGATTACCCTCGTGAAAGCAGTGAGCACTACTCAGTGAAAGATGACAATATTATTGGTCAGCTTCGCTCTTTTGCTGCTGAGAGAATCGACAATTACCACAGTGAGCGTGATATCCCATCGTTATCCGGTACGAGCCAGCTTTCAGCCTATCTCGCTATTGGGGCTCTTTCTATTCGTCAATGTATGGCAAGATTAATGTTCGATCAGCCAATGCCGTTAAGCCAAGGACGAGAAGTGTGGCAAAGCGAATTGATTTGGCGAGAGTTCTATCAGCATCTTATCTATTTTGAACCGAAACTCTGTAAGGGTAAGAGCTTTGTCCCTTGGGGGGATAGCCTGCGTTGGCTCAATGAAGAAGACAAAATAGAAGCTTGGAAACAAGGTAGAACCGGGTATCCGATAGTGGATGCCGCGATGAGGCAACTTAATCAGACAGGTTGGATGCATAATCGTCTGCGCATGGTCGTGGCAAGCTTCTTAGTTAAAGACCTTCATGTAGATTGGCGTATCGGCGAAGCCTATTTTATCTCTAAACTGGTTGATGGTGATTACGCTGCGAACAATGGAGGCTGGCAATGGTGCGCTTCAACAGGGTGTGATGGGCAGCCGTACTTTCGAATCTTTAATCCGGTCACTCAGGGGGAAAAGTTTGATGGAATGGGGGAGTTTGTTCTGTCTTGGGTTCCTGAACTTTCAGCTGTGCCGGTTAAATGGATTCATAAGCCGTGGATGTGGCCAAATGCTAAGTCCTTGTCATATCCTGCACCGATAGTTGATCACAAGGTAGAAAGAGAGATAACCTTAGCACTTTACAAAGAAGCTAAGGAATATATGAATGGTGCGTAAGTTTGTTTTACTGCTTGCCTGCTTAAGTTCATCTGCGTTTGGTGCCACTTATGAGTTACCAGCAGAGGGCAGCAGTATTGTTGGTCGCACGCAATATCATCAAGTGAAAGAAGGGGACACACTGGCCAATATTGCTAAGCAATACGATGTCGGCTTCCTTTCTTTAATGGCTGCGAACAAAGGGATTGATCCATTTTTACCACCTGAAGACTTCGTATTGACGATTCCAACCCAAGTGATTCTGCCCAATGTTGACCGAGAAGGCATTGTCATTAACGTGGCTGAACTAAGACTCTACTACTTCGAGCCAGAGAAGAACCTCGTTCATATTTTTCCTGTTGGCATTGGCCGTGTAGGGCGTGATACGCCAGAGATGACCACAAAAATTAGTCAAAAGCGCCCAAATCCAACATGGACGCCGCCTACTTCAATTCGTAAAGAGTACCTTGCAAAAGGCATTGAGTTACCAGCTGTGGTTCCTGCTGGACCGGAAAACCCGTTAGGTGAATACGCGCTGCGTCTGGCTCATGGTGCGGGCGACTACTTAATCCACGGCACCAACAAAGACTTTGGTATCGGCTTACGGGTTAGCTCTGGATGTATCCGTATGGATCCTAAAGATATTGAATGGTTATTCCCTCAAGTGCAATTAGGGGAAAAAGTGCAAGTGATTAACGAACCGATTAAGGTGGCGTTAGAGCCGGATAGAAGTGTATTCCTTGAAGCACATGAGCCGTTAACACGTAGTGACGGTATTCAGCAAGACTTGGTCATTCCTCAAGAACTGAGCTGGTGGCTAGAAGCATATAAAGAATCAGATGTGAAAGCGCGTGCCGCAATATTGGCTCAGAATGGGGTCCCGGTAGAAGTCGTCGCACCAACCTTTATCAACTAGTGAACTTGAAGACATAAAAAAGGGCTGTTATTAAACAGCCCTTTTTTCGAATCTAACGTTATTACTTAGTGTAAGACTGAGCAATGTTGTCGATACGTTCGTTAGCACGTGCTGCTTCTTCTTGAGCAGACATTGCAGCGTCGCCAGATTTACGTACTTCAGACTGCAGAGCTTGAACGTCTTGGCTTAGTTGGCTTACTTGATTGCTTAGCTCATCCATTTTAGCTGTTGTCGCTTCATCTGGACCAGATGCACAACCTGCTAGTAGAAGAACTGAAGATGCAGCAGCTGCGATCAACATTTTGTTCATAAGAGAACTCCTTGCATGTATTAGTATCAATTAAAGGCCCTATACCTTTTTATCGTATAGTGACGCAATCAGTGTAGCCTCTAATTTGTCGTTCCAAAAGACAGGAAAAGTCAAAAAAACCCAAGTTTTTAAGTAATTATCGAATAAGTTGATCAAAGTCTCATTGATGAGAGAAATGAATGCAGAGCGATTGTTCAATGAGTTAGCAAACTTAGCGCGGGCAAAAGAATATTTTCTGTGATCTCTACCCTAATTTGTCTATTACAGTTATCATAGCCTGTTTTTAATTTTATTTGGTTGGCTGGTGTTGAATTTACGACCAGCAACACTCGAGCATCATATTGGAGAATACTTTGTATTTTAAAGATTTAGGTTTAGACAATCGCTTATTAAAGAACTTGAAGCACTTTGACTTTAAGCAAGCGACAGAAATACAGCAGAAGGCCATTCCGGTTTCTATTGCTGGTAAAGATCTGTTGGCTTCATCAAAGACAGGTTCTGGAAAAACATTGGCTTTTGTTCTGCCTATGCTACACAAGTCTCTAAAAAATAAAGCATTTTCTGCAAAAGATCCACGAGCAGTTATCTTGGCTCCGACGCGTGAGCTTGCAAAGCAAGTGTACGGCGAGCTGCGTTCAATGCTCGGTGGTCTTTCATACGATGCGACATTGATCGTAGGTGGTGAGAACTTTAACGATCAAGTTAAGGCACTGCGTAAGTACCCTAAGTTTATTGTCGCGACACCAGGGCGTTTAGCAGATCACCTTGAGCATCGTTCTGTATTCCTTGACGGCCTAGAGACATTGATTCTCGATGAAGCTGACCGTATGTTGGACTTGGGTTTTGCGCCTGAACTGCGTCGTATTCATAACGCGGCTAAGCACCGTCGTCGTCAGACTCTGATGTTCTCTGCAACGCTCGATCACGCAGAAGTGAATGATATTGCGTTTGAAATGTTGGATGCGCCAAAACGTATTGCGATTGGTGCGGCAACAGAAGAGCACAAAGACATCACTCAGAAGTTCTACCTTTGTGATCACCTTGACCATAAAGAAGCGCTGTTAGATCGCATCATCGAAGAAGCGCAATACAAGCAGTTGATTATCTTCACGGCAACACGAGTTGATACTGAGCGCCTAACTGTGAAGCTGAATGAGAAGAAGCTGAAAGCGGTAGCCTTAAGCGGTAGCTTGAACCAAACACAGCGTAATACGATCATGAGCCAATTTGAGCGTGCTGTGTTCAAAATTCTTGTGACGACAGACGTTGCGTCGCGTGGTCTTGATATCCCGAATGTAACGCACGTGATTAACTTTGATATGCCAAAGCATACCGAAGAGTACGTTCACCGAGTCGGTCGTACTGGTCGTGCAGGTAACAAAGGTGATGCAGTGTCTTTGGTAGGTCCAAAAGACTGGGATAGCTTTAAGCGTGTAGAAACCTACTTGCAGCAAGATTTGAGCTTCTCTCAGCTAGAAGGGCTGGTCGGTAAATTTAAAGGGTTACGCCCAAATAAGCCAGATTTTCGTAACAAAGGTAAAGCGGTTACTAAAGGCAAGCCTCAAGCGAAGAAGAGTGTTAAAAAACCAGTTAAACGTGATAAGAGCTTCCACCAAAACGTGGCTGTTGGTGATAGCGTCTTTATTCCTAAGAAAAAGACTGCCCCAAAGGTCGACGACGAATAAAAAGAAAGGGGTTACCAAATGGCAACCCCTTTTTTGTTTCTTGTCTGTACTATTAAACTTTAAAGAAACCGAGTTGTTCCTTTTGGTTTTCAGCAAGGTTAGAGAGCTCTTGGCTTGCTGCTGCCGCTTGCGTAATGCCCGTTACGTTTTGGCTTACCAACTCGTAGATATTACCTAAGTTGTTGTTGATGTCTGCCGTTACCTGACCTTGCTCTTCCGATGCCACTGCAACATGAGAGTTAAGGGTAGTAAGCTCAGTGATTGAGTTACTGATGTTGTTCAGAGCTTCACTCACCTTAGCAGCTTGTTGCTGATTTTGTGAAAGCATCTCTAGGCTAGAGTTCATGCTGTCATTTGCACTGCCAGATTGCTGTTGTAGCTCTTCAATGATTGATTGAATCTCTTTAGTCGACTCTTGTGTACGAGCTGCAAGCATACGAACTTCGTCTGCAACGACCGCAAAACCTCGACCACTTTCACCTGCGCGAGCCGCTTCAATAGCCGCATTGAGTGCTAGCAAGTTGGTTTGCTCTGAAATGCCTTCAATCACTTCAATCACTTTACCAATCTGCTCCGATTGCTCTTTCAGGCTATTTACTACGTTCGCCGCTTCCGTTAGTTGATCAGCCATTTTTGCACTTTCTCGAGTGTTCTGTTCAAAAATCGCTAAGCTCTCACGAGCCAATTGGTCTGCGTGTGATGAGGCTGAGTCAGCTAGGTTTGCATTCTGAGTCACTTCTGACGCTGTTGTTTCCATCTGATTGATCGCAGAAGCGACTTGTTCCACTTCGTTCTTCTCTTGATCTGAGTTTGCGCTTGATTGCGTCATGACTGCAGCAAGTTCAGTCGAAGCCGATGCAACGTCAACACTGATACGTACCAGAGAATCTACCGTGCCTTTAAGCTGTCCTACTGTGGCGTTGAAATCTCGTGATAATGCAGTGATTTCATTGTTACCTTGTTCTTCAACAGAAGCCGTTAAATTGCCCTGGGCTAACTCTTTCATCGCCTGCTGAAGCTTTTTAACTGGCGTAACGATAATCCCCGCTAGTAACCAGCTAATAATGAAAGCGACAACAAGTACGGCAACCAGTCCAATCGTTGAATTGGTCAAGACGCTGCTATGGATCGATTCATTGTGAGCCACTTCTTCTAACGCAATCTGGTTTAACTTTTTCGATAGGTTTTCAATGGCCTTCACCATTTGAACACCTTTATCACGATAAACAGCGCTGGCTCGGTCGTATTCTGCTTGGAATTGAGCAGTTGCTTGAGTTTGACTGTGCTTAACGTTGAGAAGTGGGATCATCGTATTGATAGAGTAATCCACGTAATTCTCGACGGCGGTCTTCATTTGCTCTACTTCGCTTTGTAGGCCAGACACGTTATTAAGCGCGGTCAGCAGACGCATGTTTTCGTTCTGTTTCGCACGAAGTGTCGATTGTAGTTGCTTAACGTCTTCAGCACGGAAAAGACTATAGATAGCCTTGATTCTCATACCGTAGGTGTTGTCGATGATTTGAGTGAGTTGGTCTTTATGCTGAACCAAGTTCTCGGTGGAAGTAGTGACTTCGCCAAAAGCGAGCTTAAGGCTTGATGTACTGAATGTAATGCCGCCTATAAGGAGCAATAATGTAAATACGACTGGAACAACAACTTGCAGCTTGATTGATAAGCTGCTCAGTAACTGGCGCATGTAATATCCTCTGAAATCAAAATGTTTATACTTTTTTATTATTATCCGGTCGATTCTAATTCCTTTTGAAGATAATTCAACGCAGAAAGAAAGTGGTTTTTTGAAAGTTTGAACAGGCACTATGCAACATATTTTCCTTCTATTTCATGCGGTTAATGTCCGCCTTGAGCATGTATGTACATCGCATTTTACGGAGTGGTGTTCTTTTTGTTTTACTATTTGCCTCTAAATTTAAACAGATCGCCACATAAATAAGCTGTCACAGAGGCTTAAAGTAAGTGAAACACAACTGTCATATTCGAGTTCTAAAGTGAGCACCGTTCAAGTGAAACACAACGGCAATAAAGCCACTTAAGGAAATTTGTGATGAAAAAGACAGTAATCGGTGCAATCGCACTTCTAGGCGCAATGGCAGTAACTCCAGCTTCTGCTAAAGAAACTATTTCTGCAGTTGGTTCTAGCAGCGTAACGCCACTGATGGAAGTTTTCTCTGAAACATACATGAAGACTAACTCGGATGTATTTATCGAAGTTCAAGGCCCTGGCTCGTCTGCAGGCGTAAAAGCAGCGAAAAACGGCTCTGCAGACTTAGGTATGTCTTCACGTAACCTAAAAGAGTCTGAAAAAGAACCAGCTCTGAAAGAATTGACTGTTGCACTCGATGGTATCGCGGTTGTTGTTAACCCTAAAAATACACTAAATGGTCTAACAACAGAGCAAGTGACAGCGATTTACAAAGGCGAAATTACAAACTGGAAAGACGTAGGCGGTGCAGACAAGCCTATCGTAGCAATCACTCGTGATACGGCTTCTGGTACTCGTGGTGCATTCGAAGACATCATGAAACTTAAGATGAAGATTTCAGGCAAGAAAGTTTCTGCGATTTCTCAACGTGCACAAGTAGCAAACGGCAATGGTGCTCTTAAGACTATGGTTGCTTCAAACCCTTACGCAATTGGCTACATTTCACTAGGTACGGTTGATACGTCTGTAAACGCTCTTGCAATTAACGGCACAGAAGCGTCAGTAGACAACGTGAAGAACGGCTCTTACAAAGTGGCTCGTCCATTCCTTGTTCTTTACAAAGAAGGCAAACCATCAGCTGAAACTCAAAAGTTCCTAGACTGGATGGTATCAGACAATGCACAGGCACTTGTAGACAACAAAGGCTACATCTCAGTTAACTAGACTTGGTAACAAGTTTTCAAGATTTGCTCAGCCCACCTATTTCGGGCTGAGCGCTTTCAATCCAACCATTTAGGCCAACAGTTGCCTGAATCGTGAGATTTTCTATGACCATCGCAAATAGTGAAAAGTTTATGAATACTGACGCGACTCAAATGAATAAGTCAGGTCTGCGCGCGAGAAAACGCGTAGATTGGAGAGAACGTATCTTCCACGGCCTATTTTTAACCAGTGCGGTAATCGGTATTGTTTCTTTAGCGGTAATCGCTTACTTCATCGTTAAAGAGAGTATCCCAGCGTTCCAAGAAGCTGGCGTATCAGGCATCGTTCTTGGCCAAAACTGGCTACCACCGGCGCTGTATGGTGTTGCAACCATGATCGTCGCATCGGTTGTTTCAACACTAGGCGCTGTTGTCGTTGGTGTGCCAATCGGGGTTTTAACGGCTATTTATATTGCTGAAATTGCACCAAAAAGAATTGCAGATATCATCCGTCCCGCGGTTGAACTTCTTGCAGGCATCCCTTCGGTTGTGTACGGCTTCTTCGGTCTAGTGATTATTGTTCCTCTTATCCAAGAGATCTTTAATGTCCCAGCGGGTAACACGATTCTGGCCGGAATCATTGTTTTAGGTGTGATGATTCTGCCAACGGTAATTACCGTTTCTGAAACTTCTATTCGCGCTGTACCACGTACTTATAAAGAAGGCTCGCTTGCTCTAGGCGCATCGAAAATCTTTACCATCTTTAAGTTACTTGTACCGGCAGCTCGCAGCGGAATTATGACGGGTGTCATTCTAGGTATTGGCCGTGCATTGGGTGAAACAATGGCCATCATTATGGTGATGGGTAATGCCCCAGCAATGCCGGAAGGTATCTTGGATTCGGCGCGTACACTAACAGCCAACATCGCGATTGAGATGTCATACGCAAGTGGTGTCCACGCAAGTGCACTTTACGCGACGGGCGTTGTTCTATTGGTGTTCATCATGTCGCTCAATGCGGTACTTCTCTACCTTAACCGTGAGAAGGCGAGGTAATGGTAATGTCTAACACAAATAATCATTCAAAGGTGCAGACAATGGATGCTGCAAAGCTTAAGAAAGCACGTGTAAGAAAAGATAATATTCTTAACGGCTTCGTGTGGGCATCGGCTGCGATGACGGTTGGATTTCTGTTTTGGATCATCTGGTACATTTTATCCAATGGTCTTCAGCATGTAGATTGGAACTTCATTACTGATAACTACACGCGCACAGGAGAAGAGCACGGTATCTTCCCAATGATCGTATCAACCATCTACATGGTACTTGCCTCGATCGCAGTGGCGGCGCCTTTGGGTATCATGACGGCCATCTACCTTACTGAATATGCAAAGGTTGGCAGCCGTTTAGTGAAAGTGATTCGTTTTTGTACCGAGTCACTCGCGGGTATTCCGTCAATTATCTTTGGTCTGTTTGGTATGACCTTCTTTGTGGCGATTCTGGGGCTTGGCTTCTCGATTCTATCGGGTGCATTGACGCTGAGTATTCTGATTCTCCCGGTCATCATACGTACAACAGAAGAAGCGTTAATGGCAGTCTCACAAACCTACAGAGAAGGCTCTTATGGTTTGGGTGCATCAAAAATTTATACAATCTGGCGTTTGATTCTACCAAGTGCAATGCCAGGTATCTTAACTTCGGTCATTCTAAGTATTGGTCGTGTGATTGGTGAGTCAGCGCCGGTGTTCTTAACGGCGGGCATGGTGGCACGTATCCCAGAGTCGTTACTGGACTCAGGACGCACCCTAACGGTTCACCTTTACAAGCTGACAACAGAGCTCTTCACGGTTGAAGAGTGGAACCAAGCTTACGGAACAGCCACTGTGCTTATCGTAGTTGTCCTGTTGATCAATACCCTGACGAAACTGATTGCTAGACGTTTCAATACAGCAACTTACTAACGTTGACTGAGCTTTCTAAACCAGCAATCAAGACAGAATTTAAGATTTAAGAGAAACGAAAATGAACAAATTTAATATTGAAAATCTAGACCTTTTCTACGGCGACAACCAAGCGCTAAAATCGATCAATCTGCCAGTGCCAGAGCGTCAAGTAACGGCGCTAATCGGTCCATCGGGTTGTGGTAAGTCAACGTTGCTGCGTTGTCTAAACCGCATGAATGATCTTATTGAAGGAGTGACCATCACGGGTCGCTTGGAAATGGATGGTGATGACATTTACGGAAACATCGATGTCGCTGACTTACGCATTAAAGTCGGTATGGTTTTCCAAAAGCCAAATCCATTCCCAATGAGCATTTATGAAAACGTTGCCTACGGTCTTCGCGCTCAAGGTATTAAAGATAAAAAACACATTGATGAAGTAGTAGAGCGCTCACTGCGTGGCGCCGCTTTGTGGGATGAGGTAAAAGATCGTCTTAAATCTCATGCATTTGGTTTGTCAGGCGGTCAGCAGCAGCGCTTATGTATTGCTCGTACGATTGCGATGGAACCCGATGTAATTCTAATGGATGAGCCTACTTCAGCACTTGACCCAATTGCGACTCATAAAATTGAAGAGCTGATGGAAGAGCTGAAAAAGAACTATACGATTGTTATCGTGACACACTCAATGCAGCAAGCACGCCGTATCTCAGATAGAACTGCATTCTTCTTGATGGGGGAGCTGGTTGAACACAATGATACGCAAGTGATCTTTAGTGAGCCTAAAGATGACCGCACTCGTGGCTATGTCAACGGTGACTTTGGTTAATGAGTTTTACTGGCATATAAGATTATAACTATAAGCGATGGAACTTTGCCCCTCTATATGAGGGGCTTTTTTGTGCCTAAAGGAAAGGCGAGACGTGTTTCACTTGTGTCTCATCTGTCTCATTGTACTGTCTCAGTTGAGACTGTCTTACCCCTTCTTTATTTCTAACTGTTTGACTAATTGGAAAAAAATTCTTGGCATAAGCGTTGCTGTACCTAATGTGAATCATCGTTGGATTCAGGTTAGGGATAATGCAAAAAGAAACTTTGTTAATTGCGAGCATATTGAGTCTTCACGTCTCAGCACAAGATTTGGTCACGATAGGGCCGTCCACGTTTCAAGGGGCGGAAGGCGCTATTGCGATCAATTTAGCGGCTGGCGATCACAATATTCAGGGCAATAGCTTTGTTTACTCTGCGGAAGCGGATTACGAACTCACCATTGTCTCTTCACCGCAAAATTCAGTTCTTACTAATTCAGCTTCCTCATCTATCGAATCAGGTGCATTCGACAATGCTGGTGGCTATATCAGCGCAAACCTAGCCGCTGGGAACAGCAACCAACAACAGAACGTCATCATTTTCGCTCCCGGTTCAGAAGTGAATTGGGAAGTGGCTGATCTTAGCTCTCAGTCAGCAGCCATCTCTGAAAGTGGATATTCAGAATTGGGCCTTGACCTGTCAGCTGAGATTGATTCGCATGCGCTTAATGGAGCGAGCGGAGTGATACAAATGAGCCAAATCGCCGGTAGTGGCAATACCGTGCGTAATACATTCCAAATGCCAACAACCATAAATTGAACTCAATGAAATGAGGAAAAAACACCATGGAAAAACAATGGAATAAGGTACCGTTAGCGGTCATCATCGGAACGATCCTATCAGCGCCAGCCTATGCAGATGGACTCGAAGTGGAGGCCAACAATCTGCAGGTTTCTGCTGATAACTGGGTGGATGTGACATTCGATTCTAATAATGTTAGTGATTCGGGGATCACTAACAATGCTTCATTAAGTGGTGGGGCATTTGATGGCGCGAAAGGGGTGGTTCACTCCAACGTCGCGGCGGGCTTTTATAACCAAGGCAGTAACCAAGCTTCAATGGGAACGCGTGCTGAAGGTAACTCCGATGAAGCGGCATCTGTGAGAGCGGCCTCTGCGCAAGGTAGCAGTGGTGAAAACCTAGCAATGCAGAAAGACTTTGGTGGTGATGATGATAACAGTGCGACGCTAGATGGCGCGTTTAACGAAGCTAAAGGCATTATCGGGACGAACATTGCTGCGGGTGTATCAAACCTTCAGACCAATAATGTCGCGATGGGTAACGCAGAAGATGCGAGTAAATTGACCTTAACCGCAGCGTCAAATCAATCTTTAGGTTTTGCTCGCTCAGAAGGTGGTGAGGTTGAAGGCAATACTATCGAATCACTTGGTGCGGATAATGTGGCTAATGTTCAGGGGGGAGCTTTTGATGGTGCAAACGGTGTTGGTGGCGCTAACGTTGCCTCCGGCATGGCAAACCAGCAAGCAAACTCTGTCGCTTTAGCCAATTTTGTTACAGTCGGCTCGGGCGACCCATCTGAAGGCGAGGCAGCCGTCAATATCGGTGAGGCATTGGATGGACTGCCAGACAACACGAACAATAAACAACCTCTGGACAACCAAACCGAAGTAACACAAGTGACTCTGAGCTCGAAAGGCACGCAGAGCTTAGATGGGAATAGTGTTGTGGTTGATGGCGACCCGTACCATTTCCAAAACAATACGTCATTTGTCTCTCAGGTGTTTAACTCAGTGAAAGGTATCTTTGGTCTTAACGTAGCATCTGGTGATCTGAACGCACAGAGCAATAATGTCACACTTGGCGTAACGGCCCTTCCTGAACCAGATACTGGCAGTAACGTGAATGTCAACGCGCTTGCCGATCAGATGGTACAAAACAATTCTGTTAGTTACACCAACAATAAGGGCAACAGCAATGGGCCATCGACTAACGATGCGTCTATTTCTAACAGTTTCGTTGGAGCCAACGGTATTTTGGGTGCGAACGCCGCCGCAGGCCAAAACAATGCGCAAACCAACAACGTTTCAGTTGCAGTGACTGAGCCAAATGGGAACGGTCCTGTAGATGCGGTGAGTGTTATTGCCTCATCCAATCAATCTGTCTCATCGAATTCACTCACTCAAACTGAAAATGCGTCGCTTGGTCAAGTCACGAACAACGCAACCATTAAAGACGGTTCTTTCTCTGGTTCGCAAGGCATCGTTGGTGCAAATGCTGCGGCCGGGCAGTTTAATGCTCAGTCGAACCAAGTGAGTGTTGCTTCAGTGGCTGGTTGGATTGACTCGCAATCAGATAACAGTGGCGTTGTACAGGCAAGCTCTAAACAAACGGTCGCAGGCAACTCGATCACGACAGCTGATGTTGGAGATTATGAAGCGTCGTCGAACGCGACGTTAACAGGTAACGCATTAGACAATATTACCGGTATTACAGGTGCAAATATCGCGGCAGGCCAAGGTAATGCTCAAACAAACAACGTTGCAATGAGCAGTGCGTTTGGCGACGTCGATTCATCGGATGTATTGGCTCAGAGTGAACAAACGGTTACTCAGTCCGATATTGGTTCGGGTAGTAATTCAGACCTAACTTCTAGTGCAACGATTAGTTCAAACTTTGATAGTGATGTGACAGGAATCATGGGTGTCAATGTGGCTTCCGGTCAGTCCAACGTTCAATCAAATAACGTCGCATTAGCGTCGTACAATGATCAGAACGAATCTACAGCTGATAAGCTCCAAGTTGAAGCATCGAGCACTCAGGATGTAACGTCAAATGATGTCTTTGCAAGTGGCAATGGTTACATTGATAACGACGCAACAATTAATGGTTCATTTACAGGTGGTGTGAGTGGTGTTGTGGGCGTCAACGTAACATCAGGACAAGCCAATGCAGCTAGTAACAACGTCGCACTTGGTTTGTATGCGAGCAATGCTCAAGATGACTCTCAAGGGGACTTAATTAAAGCGAAGGCGAGCTCAGATCAATCTGTCGTGGGTAATACCAATACGATTTCTGATGGAGATGAAGCACCAATCACCAATACTGCTTCAATCAATAACTCGTTCACTGGTGGTGTATCAGGTGTTGTCGGTGTGAATAACGCAGCTGGTCAAGGTAATGCTCAGGCAAACAACGTCGCAATTGCATTGGATGAAGCCTTTGATGATGGTGCGGGCGCAGGCTCTGTTATCGCTGCATCGAATCAAGATGTGATCAGCAACAATACCGCTGCAGACATTACCGAAGGCATTGCGGTAGACAATCAGGCGACGCTCAATGGTTCATTTACGGGAACCTCGGGCATTGTTGGCGCTAACCTGTCATCGGGTCAAACGAACGCACAAGCGAACAACGTTGCGATCAGTAATGGCTCTGGTGGCGGAGCGACTAACCCATTTGATGAGAATGGCATCCAAACGACATCGGGCTTCAGTGGTGTGTTGGCTGCGAGCGTTCAAGAAATCGATGGTAGTGATGTCTCGCTAGGTGCGAACGCTGATCTTCAAGTTTCTGAGAATAATGCCGCTCTTACTGGCTCGTTTGATGGCTCAAGCGGTATTGTTGGAGCCAACGTTACCGCGGGTCAAGCGAATGCGCAGTCTAACAATGTAGCGATGGCGGCTGATGGCCAGTCTGGTATGCAAGATGGTGTGTTAGCAGCAGCTGCTGTGAGCTTGCAAGAGTTTGATGAAGTTGACGTATCTCTAGGCAGTGGATTCAAAAACGAAGCGGCATTATCTGGCTCGTTTAACAACGGGACAAAAGGCATCGTAGGAGCGAACGTTTCTTCAGGTCAAGCTAATGCGCAAACCAACAATGTGGCACTGTCATCTAACGATGGACAGCCATCAGTCGCTGTTGCAGGTAGTGCGCAAGTTATCGGCGCTCAGCTAAATGGCGCGGGAACAGGTAATACGGGTACCAATAACCCAATGACGGTGACTAACCAATTGTTTGCAAGTGAAGCGACATTGTCAGATTCGTTCACAGAAGCTAAAGGTATTTTAGGTGTTAACGTGGCATCAGGTCAGCTAAACGCTCAGGCTAACAATGTGGCTGTATCGGTTACCGGTACAGATGCTGGTGCTCCAACAGGTGCTATCAATGTTCAAGCCGCGGTAATCAATGAAGTGAACTACAACGCCACGGGCGCTTACACCGCAGTACTTGGTGATAACGCGTTTAACAAAGCTACTGGTGTTATAGGTACTAACTTGGCGGTTGGTGTCGCGAATGGACAAAGCAACAACGTCGCGATGCAGATTGCGGATGGTAACCAATCAGGTCCTGCCGTTGCAGCGAATATCCAAGGTTCATTTGCCAATGGCGCAGCAACAAGAACGACAGATGGTACGGTTGATGTTGATGGAATGGCTGAGTTCGCAGGACTAGCCGTTGAAAGTGTTCAACTTAGCTCGTTCGCAGTGTCTGATGATGGTACAGGTACCAACAGCGCGCTTGTTAGCGTAGGTAACACGGCAACAATCAACAACAGCTACAATGGCGCAACAGGTGTTATTGGCGTCAACGTAGCGTCTGGTTTGGGTAACCTACAAAGCAACAATGTTACGCTTGTCGCTTCTCGCGGCAACTAACTACATGGTGTAAATATCGAAATGCCCTCTTCGGAGGGCATCCTTTTAAGCTTAAGGAAAAGTATGAAATTTTGTCTTTTGATTGCTGGATTCTGTATATCGACGTTGACTCACGCAGCAACGGTTCA
This sequence comes from Vibrio aquaticus, assembly GCF_003970385.1. Taxonomy (GTDB): domain Bacteria; phylum Pseudomonadota; class Gammaproteobacteria; order Enterobacterales; family Vibrionaceae; genus Vibrio; species Vibrio aquaticus. The sequence continues at coordinate 1,226,699 of NZ_RXZH01000001.1, forward strand.
TCTTGATGGACTTGTGCCTGGTGTGGGCTCGATGCAAAAAGAGGTGGTCAGCATCAAAGAGAGAAAGTTTCTAAATATTGTTAGGCAACAGACGGATTTTTCTTGCGGAGCTGCTTCTCTGGCGACCTTGCTACGCTATGGCTACAACATCGACACTGATGAGCAGAAAGTGATGAATGGTATGTTTCAGGTGTCGGATGCGAATGCTGCAAGAAAACTCGGTTTTTCGATGTTGGATATCAAAAACTATGTCGAACAAGGCTTAGGTATGAGGGTGCAAGGGTACAATATTCCAGCGGACAAACTGAGCGCTTTGCCTATCCCAACCATCGTATTGTTGGACATTAAAGGCTACCGTCATTTCGTTGTGTTAAAGAGGGCGGACAAGAATGGCAATGTGTATATTGCTGATCCTGCGCTTGGCAATCTGACCATGTCTATTGAGCAATTTACTCAGGGTTGGCAGGGAGTTGTCTTGGCTGTGGTGGGGCAAGGTTACGATCAAAGTTCACCTTTGGCGATACCTTCTCCTCCGCTTACCGTCCGCTCACTTGACGATCAATTCGCCCCTGTTACGGCCTTCAATTTGTTGGATTTTGGTTTCAGTGCGTCGGAGTTATTCTAAAAGGGGTTACCATGAACAATACATGTTTAGCTGCTTGTCTTTTCGTTTGTTTTCAAGCTAACGCCGCGGTTGATTGGCAGTCAATGCAGGCGACGTTAGTAGATGAAAATGAGTTGTCGACCATGCGGGGTAAGTATCGTGTTGCACGGTCAGGAGAAGACCTCTATTTTGGCGTTCGAATGATCACTCATTGGAGCGACTCTAACTCATCTGGTTCGGCTGGCATGGATGTTGTTATCGATGGAAGAAGCGTCAGCGTTACCCCACTAGATGGTAGCGACCTACAAAATAATGTTGATGATGGCGGCATTCATGGTAACGGTTCTGGAATGGTGCAACTGGTCCAAATTGCTGGTAACGGAAACTCAGCGAGCAATGCCTCAGAGCTAAAAATCGTCAACAGTAGTGGGCTCAATTCAACGTCGTTATCGGACTCGTCACAAGTGGAATATTACCAAGTTTCTGGCGGAGAAAACCGAGTCGGCTATAAAGTGACGATTGGAGAAAGCATCGCGATTCAAGAAATTCGCAGCCTTAAATCAGCGCATGGCGCTTATCAAGGAATCAAACTTAGAGGTGATGACCTTGTTGTTCAAAACCAAATGTTGATGGAAGTCAAAATTCCTGACTCGTGGAAGCAAAATCGAGACTTAATGATATCTCACTCATTACTAAAGGGTTTATAAGCTAACCGCATGCGCTTCCCATTTTAATCTCACTTTCGAGACAGCGCTAACTCATAAATTAATTTAACATCTAGCGAGTTCATATCCAGGAGGTGAATATGAAAAAGAGCTCGCTTACGATAGGTTGTCTTATAGCAACGGCTAGCCCTGTCTTGTATGTGCATGCTAATGATCAAGTTGAAGCTTTGTCCCAGCAACTGGCTGAGCAAAAAGCAGCAAATGACGCTTTGAAAGCGCAGTTGCAGCAGCAACAGCAGGTGATGCAGCAGGTTATTCAAGCGGTTAATAATCATCAGCAAGTGTTGATTAATCACCAGGGAAACATTGACACTCTAGTTCAAAAAAATCAGCGTGTTTCGGCAGAAATGCGAGCACAGCTTGGTGATGATAAGACTTCAAATACACTATCTCGCCCAGAAAAAGTGGTGTTGGATTCGAACGCGGATACGGCTTCCGAGGCTCGCCCTGAAACGCAGACAGCCAGTAATCAAACTTCACCTCCCAAGCCAATTAATGCCACCAAACCTCAAGAGTCGAGCCAAAAAAGTCGTAGCGCAGAAGATGTTTATCAAGAAGCGGGTAATGTATTTACCCGAAAGTTCACTTTGGAAACCGCGTTCCGATATAGCTACTTTGATCGTAAAGATCTCGCGTTGAGTGGTTTTCTGGCGCTCGACTCTATTTTCCTTGGTGATATTAATTTGGATAGAGTGCGCTCGAATACATTCAATATGGATTTTTCAGGGCGATATACCATCGATGATCGTTGGCAGGCAGAGCTGAGTATTCCGACGGTTTATCGTTGGTCAGACTATGAAACGGTTGGCCAAAATAACTCCAGTGATGGCTTAGAGTCAGGTAAAGTCTCAAGCTCAGGTATTGGTGATATCAGTGCTGGTATTTACTATCGAGTGCTAAAAGAAACCTCTGATTCCCCGGATCTGGTTTGGAATTTTCGCGTGACGGCTCCAACAGGCAAAGACCCGTATGGCATTGCCACCTCTTCTTCTCAATCCGGTAACCTAAATGTCCCAGATGACTTGCCAACAGGCAATGGAGTATGGGGATTAGGCACGGGCATTTCTATTGTCAAAACCTATGATCCTGCCATCGTTTTTTTGAACCTAAATTATACCCATCAGCTTGAAGAGCAGTTTGGCGACATTAGCAGCGCTGATGGCAATCAATCAGGCAGCGTCAAGCTAGGAGATAGCTGGGATTATGGTTTAGGTGTGGCCTTTGCGATCAGTGAGCGGATGAGCTTGGCCATTAACTTTAGCCAATCGATGAGCAGTACCTCGAAACAAAAACTCGATGGTGGTGATTGGATTGAAGTGATTGGCAGTGATGGGAATAGTGCCACGTTAGGCATAGGATCAACCATGGCTCTTTCAAAGAATCTGAGCATGGTTACGCAAGTCAGTTCTGGGTTAAGTGATGATGCCGCTGATTATGCGATTAGTGTCCGTTTTCCTTACCGATTCTAATAGCGACAGGGTATTAATATGCGAGAACAACAAGCGGTATCGATATTAGTTATTTCCCGAGATCACACACTCTGGTCGGGCATTTTATCCGAACAAGGGTGGGGTTATCGCATTGTGGCATCCATTGATACGGCGAAAGAAATACTCAAAAATGCCCATAGGCTTGTGGTGGTATTTGATTTCTCTTGTGGTCGATATCAATGCGAGCAATTAGAAGCGCTGCATGGTTTTGGAGCTGGAGTTCGTACCATCGCCTATCTAGACAAATCACAAAAAGAACGACTGACTAGTGAAGAGCTGACCTATATTTCTTACTACTGTGTTGATTATTACACAAGCCCTTTGCCACAAGAAATGGTGCTAAAAACACTTGGCCACCAAGTTGGTATGCTTGACTTAAAAACGTCTTCGATAGCTAAAACGAGATCCGTTGATAGCAAGGTCATTTCTATCATTGGGAACTCCCCCAGCGTTCATCGATTGAGAAAACACATTTCAAAAGTCTCTCCAGCGGATGTGAACACGTTAATATGTGGTGAAAGCGGAACGGGGAAAGAGCTCGTCGCAAGGGCGATTCATGATGCTTCATCGCGAGCGGAAGAAGCATTTGTGGCGGTCAACTGTGGAGCGCTGAATGAACAATTGATCCATTCTGAATTGTTCGGCCATGAAAAAGGGGCGTTCACAGGAGCGAGTTCGAGTCGAAGAGGTAAAATCGCTTCAGCGCACAATGGCACCTTGTTCTTAGATGAAATTGGTGATTTACCTTTGACTCAGCAAGCCAATTTACTGCGCTTTTTACAAGAAGGAACCATTGATGTTTTAGGAGGCAGTGAGCCTGTTGGTGTCAATGTTCGCGTTGTAGCGGCAACCCATGTTGACTTGGAACAAGCGGTGAAAGAAGGTCGTTTTCGTCAAGATCTCTATTTCAGATTGAACGTACTCAGAGTCAATGTTCCTGCTCTGCGGGAAAGAGGCAAAGATACGTTACTTTTGGCGGATTACTTTATGGAGAAGTTTAGCGCTCAGTATAACTGCAATACATCTCATTTTGATGAAAGTGCTAGACAGCAGCTATTGTGTTACCAATGGCCAGGTAATGTACGAGAGTTGATCAATATTGTTAAACGAGCGGTTTTGATGAATGAAATGGGGGTGATTTCGGCACAAGATCTCGATATTTATCCTACGATGGAATCGACCAATACAGCGACGATGCATAGAGGTGAAAGTTTACGCGATGCACTGTTACACTGTGATGGTAATGTCTTAGAAGCGTCAAAATATCTGGGTATATCCAGAGCCACGGCGTATCGGATTATCGATAAATACGATCTAAAGCCCGCACTAGTAAGAGCTAGAAGCTTGAATTAACGGCTATTTACGGCGTGTATTTTTTGTGAGCGTTTGTCAGAATACATACTTAGATCTGCTTTTTTGAGTAATTCCGCCACTTGATTAGAGTCTTGAGGGTAGCAAGCGATGCCGATACTTGTTGTTATATCTAAATATGTGTCGTCTTTGAGCATTACAGGCTTAAATCCGCTGTCGTGAATAAGATCGATCGTTTGATTAATCGCGTCAGCCTCAGTTTGTCCGGAGATCACTGCAAATTCGTCCCCCCCAATTCGATAACACTCGAGCCTTAACTCATTAAGCCTACCTGTGATGGTTCTTAGAACCTGATCACCAGCAAGATGCCCATAACGGTCATTGATTTGTTTAAACCCGTTGAGATCCAGTAGATACAAGGTGAAAGGCTGTTTCTGTGAGAGCTTTTTGTTTAGGTCGTAAAACATAGCCAGCCGGTTGCCAATACCAGTCAGAGAGTCCGTTCGTGAGAGAATTTTGTGATACACCGCTTCTTTATGCAGAATAAACATCGCTAAGACGATACACACAACCAGCAACATTAACGAGATCAGCTGTGTGTTATGTAGACTTTTCGCGGCATCCATCTGTGTTTGATACAAGGGGCTCTTAACACGGAAATTGGTGTTAACGTATTCGATCATTGACTGAAATAGAACACTGAATTCTTGGCCTAAGCGTTCTGCTCCCTGCTTAGTGTGGATTTGCTCAAGTTGTGGCTCGAGACTTTTAAATTGATTGAACAAACTTTGAAAATAGTTACGTGCTCCGGGAAGCGCAATAAAGGTATCGGCTTCCTGACTTGTTAGAAGCAAATCAAAGCGTGACCAGGTCAGCTCATATTTTAGAAGGGTTCGAGCTCTATAAGTCTCAGAGTCGGCTGAGAATGGCGTAATGGTCTTGAGCTCAGAAAACTCTTTAGTGAGCTGGAATAAAAACCACGTCGCTTGGTTCTGTTGCTCAGTGTATGACTCAGCATGAGTTCGGGTAGAGTTCAAAAAATAGAGATTGGCAGCGACGACAATCGCACTGAGTATAAGCAGTAAATACTTCGCTTTGACCAGCAATACGGCTGGGTTCAGGTTGCTAATTCTTTTCCGCATCACTGTGTCTATGTATCAAAATCTCATCAATTTGCCACACCATCTGAGAATGGAAGACGGCATTGTCAGCTTCTGGGTACTTATCTAGATTGAAGATAAGCCAGTAAGGGCCTTTATCCCGTATTTTAAGTTTCTCTCCATTGACTTCATAAGCCACAATGGGTTCGTACTGAACAATGTCTTCAATACGAGAGCTTGCCGCGTAGTCATTGAGAGCGATAAAAGAGACAGAAAAAGCATCTTCGATGTTGAAGTGCGCCAGCAGGTCAGTCACGGTAAAACCGGTAAATTCCTTTGCACCCGTGAACCAAGGTAAATGGGTTGAAAATTGAGTCGGTGTGAGTGTAGAAACGATCTCTTCATGGCCAAGTGTTATGGGCGTTTGAGCGTTCTGCTTGATGACGAGCTGAGAGCTGTGAGCTTGAAAGCTGATGCTGATAAGGAGAGAGATTATCAGCCAGAACATTTTGCTTGGCTTTATCATAGCAAATCCATTTGATTAAATTATAAATCTATCCATAAGTATATGTTCGAATTATGTCCAATGGAATGCCTTGGACATAAAAGGTTATGCGCATAAAAATAAAGCTCCTCGAAAGGAGCTTTATTGGATTAGAAGATGAGATGAGCAACCCCGGCGATAACCGGTAAGGTTATCAGCGTACGCAGGATAAATATGGCAAACAGTTCAAAAATATTGACTGGAATGCGGCTACCCAAAAGTAAAGCACCTACTTCAGACATATAGATAAGCTGAGTGACCGACATTGCCGCAATCACAAAGCGTGTCATTTCATTATCGATTGATGCAGCTAAGATCGCTGGAATAAACATATCAGCAAAACCAACAACGATGGTTTCCGAAGCGGCTGCGGCTTCTGGGATTTGTAGCAGCTCTAAGAATGGAATAAATGGCTGACCGAGAATACTAAACACAGAGGTATATTCAGCGACAACAAGAGCAATTGTACCTAACCCCATGACAACCGGTAGCACACCAAAGACCATATCAACGGCGTTGCGGACACCTTCGCCAAACACACTCTTAATCGACGTCACTTTTGCGGCTTTAGTTAATGCCAAATCTAGGCCCCAAGAGAAAGTTGTGTGACCTTGAGGGATAGCATCTGCGTCAGAGTCGGGCTTAGTGCCATCAATGAACTCGTTCTTCTTGCGGCTTAAAGGAGGAAGACGCGGAATAATAACAGCGGCGACAAGACCTGCTAAACAGACTGCGCCATAGAATGGCAGGAATAAATGCTCCAATTCAACTTGGGCAATCACGACAAGGCTGAATGTAATCGATACTGCTGAGAAAGTTGTACCAACCACTGCGGCTTCACGTTGGGTGTAGAACTTGTTTTCATACTGTTTGCTTGTTAGCAAGATACCGACAGAGCCATCACCCAACCAAGAAGCCATACAGTCAATCGCACTGCGTCCTGGCAGGTTGAAGACAGGGCGCATGATTTTGCTCAGCAAGGTACCAAACAGCTCAAGCAGGCCGAAGTTCAATAGCAGTGGCAGCAATAAGCCGGCAAAAATAAACACAGAGAACAGAGTAGGAAGCAGGCCTTCTAAAACCAAACCGCCAGTATTTTCTTCCCATACTGCGACAGGGCCTACTTGAAAGTAGCTCATGATGACGGCAAGGCCGCCAATTAAGCGTACTGCTAGCCAAAGAGGAGTTGGATTAAACAGACCATTTAAGAATTCACTTTTGGCGATGAATCCAGGCGTTTTTATACGGCACAGCAGTGAAGCGACGGCCATAAATGCGATGATAGCGGTGATTATGGTAACCAGCGAGTTACCCAAAAGCGCTTGAAGCGATTTGGCAAGAACCGCGACAGGAATTGTGATGTCGCCTTCATAGCTAACAGGCGCCATGAATAAGAATAGACCGATCAGCGAAGGAATAAAGAACACCCAAAAGTTGCCTTTTGATTGCGACTGTTCTGGTTGTTGAGCGTTGTTGTGCATAGGTTTCTCGAATACAACTTAGTCAAATAATTTAGCCAATCCGTATGGCATATTTATTCAATATATATCCATATTTATCAAATAGGGCGCAAGAGTAATCCCTTTCGCACTCTCGTGCAATACTATTCAATATACAGAGCTAAATATTCACGAAAAACCTAGTGCCTGGCTTCTTTATTCGCAAGGAATATCCAATAGGTGATGGCAAGCAACGCTGAGAGGAAAACAGGCCCAAGTAGTGCACCAATTTGAAAAGCTGAGTACAGATGAGCACCGACTAAGCCACCAGATAAGAAACCGATGAAGATAGACATAAAGAGTTTGGCTTTGCGGTAATCAAACTGTTGCCCGCGCAATTTAGCGCCAATCATGAGCCCTAAGTCAGTAATAATACCCGTCATGTGTGTGGTGCGGACAATAGCACCACTAAACGTAGTCAGCATCGCATTTTGCAGGCCACAGGCAGCGGAAGCAAAATATTGACCCATGTGATTGTCGTGCTTTAGAAGCCAATAAGCGATAAGGAGTAAAATACTCTCTAGGCAAAGTGCCATGCCATATCGACGCCCGAGCTTTAAAGCCGTACTTTCAATAAATACACCACTGATCACTGAGCCCAATAAAAAGCTCAGCAAAATAAACAGCAGATGGGTGGCTTGTTGATCAAGTGAAGCTAAAGAGGTGCCAAGTAGCGTAACCGTCCCAGAGATGTGTGAGACGGCTTGATGAGAGAAGCCGAGTAAGCCAACGGCGTTCACTGTACCCGCAAGAAGAGCCAGTAAAAATGCACCTGACTCCACCCAGCGTGGAAGTTTTGAAATCAAAATACGCTCCTTAAATAGAAGAGCGAAATTATAGAGCGACTTGCGTGAGTCAGGTAGTGAAAGTTGAGACTAAAGGTTGATCTTTAACAATGATTCGGGTTTTAAGAATTAATGATGATGTTCGATCTGGCAATCAAATTTTACCCAACCGCTTTTTCTCTCCTCGTAGACTGAAAAACTCGGGCTAGGCAGATCGTGTTCGTTAAAAACACCGACAGGGATAACCAGACTTTCGGGTGCCGCTTGTAATTTGAGCAGCATGGTTGTACTGCACCTTGGGCAAAATGAATAGGTCACCTCGTTGCCTGAATCACTAATACGAGTGTATTGCACCATCTCTCCGCTGAAAGAAACTTGAGATGCTTCGAAACGTGCTTGCACACCAAACACACTTCCTGTGCGTTTTTGACATTCAAAGCAGTGACAAACCGAAGTGCGAATAGGTTCACCTCGGCAGACGAGGTTCACTTGGCCACAGCTACAGTCAGCCATACGAATTTTGTGTGATTGTGCCATTTTAACTCCTTGCTATTGCCTGTTAACATGACGCTAATTTTACTAAAAGTTTAAAAAGATCAAGAGCCAATGAAAAAACGTCGACTTCCAATCCCCTTAATACTACTGACACCTATCGTACTATTAATCATAGTCGCAATAGCAGGTATCTATCGATTTAGCTTATCTGATGAGGAGATCTTGGCGAAATTTCCTAGCCAGCCTTCAATGACTAACCCTGTCATGCAATCAGTGTTTGGCATAGTAACGCCAAATCCATGGACGATTAAAATACCGCAGAGTAGCGCATTTACGTTTGTCAGTGAGTCGTTGGATGGTGGACTTCTCAAGGGCAATTACGAAGACGGTGCAGAACGTGGCTTCGTATCGATTAACCCAAGCCAAATCGCTCAGATTAACGACAACACCTATGCCGTGGTCATCGCGGTGAGCAATCAAGGGTCAGGCACTTTTTACTATTTGTCAGTGTCCAATTATGACGAATTTCGTCAGCGCATGATTGTTAAAGAGAGTGTGCTTTTAGGAGACAGAGTTAGCGTCACCAGCATAAACGTAGAGAACGCTATTGTGACGGTAGAACTGCTTGTGCATGGCGAAGATCAAAGCCTAGCAGAGGTGCCAAACAAGCGAACAGAAACAGCCTACGAGCTGAACGATAAAGGGATTTTTACTAAGCAAAAGTAAACGTTTACGTTTTTCTATTGAGTAAGTGCGAGAGATTGCCTATTATTTCGACTGTTATGTTGTGAGATGGATTTCATATTCAACAAGTGTATACGGCGGATCAAACCAATTGATGCGCGAGCAAATACGATGTGTTGAATGTATATTGCTGTTAACGGAGTAAATAATGATCAATAAACGCTTTTTTAAAACCAAAGATGAAGTCGAAGTCACTTTTGAGTTGGATGCGGAGCAAGTCGGTAATTCGGTTTCGATTGTTGCAGATTTTCTTGATTGGAAGCCAACTCAAATGAAGAAGGTCGTCCGTTCTAAATCGTATAAGTTTAAGACGCGCTTACCAAAAGACAGTCAGTTTGAATTCCGTTATCTGATTGATGAAGAAAAGTGGATTAACGATCCAAACGCAGATCAATACCGACCGAATGGTTTTGGTGAAGACAACAGTTTGATCTCGACTCATCAATAAAAATTATTGCTCTTAGCGAGTTACTTTAAAGTTATCAATAAATGGGCGCGAAATGCGCCTTATTTTGGGTAAATTCTGACAATCTTAAGGTGACAAGCAATAGACAAATTTGTACTCTTATGCCCTCTGTTTTTTCGATGTTATAGGTCAAATTGTGCAATCTAGAAGTTTGAAGTCTCGTTTCCGAGAGCTGTCTAGGCCAAAAAAGATGATGCTCTTGTCGCTTCCAGTGTTTGCTGCGCTTGCATTATCTACAACCCCAGAGCATGGCCGTTACCATCGCACCATTGATCTCTCTCTCCCTGAATCGAAGATTGTTCACGACATCTTATCTGAGCAAGTTGCCATTGAAGATCGCCCTAACTATGAATACGTTATTCAATCTGGTGATAATCTAAGCAATATCTTCAATCAACTCGGTTTTGGCTACAGTGAGTTGATGAGCATTATGGAAACCGATCTCAACTTTCTCGCATTAGATACCTTAAAGCCGGGTAATACTCTTCGATTCTGGCGAGATGAAGAAACCAACCATCTGGCGAAAATGGAATTAGAGTTCAGCTTGGTTGAACGTGCTGTCTACACTAGAGTCGATGATGGCAGTTATGAATTTTCTGACATTAAAATTCCGGGTGAATGGCGCTCATTTCCATTAGTAGGAATTATTAATGGCAGTTTCTCGCAATCCGTGAATGCGCTTGGTTTAGGTAAAAGTGAGATCGAGCAAGTGGTCTCTTTACTCAAAGATAAGATTAATTTCTCTCGAGACTTACGTGCCGGTGACCGCTTTGAAGTGGTGCAATCGCGTCAGTTTGTTGATCATAAATTAACAGGCAATCGTGAAATACATGCGGTGAAAATCTTCAACCGTGATCGAGTATTAACCGCCTATTTGCATAGTGATGGTCAATATTACGATGCGAATGGCGACAGCCTGCAGCGAGCTTTTCAGCGCAAACCAGTTAATGGTGGTTATCGTCTAAGTTCTAACTTTAACCCGAATCGTAAACACCCTGTGACCGGACGCGTGTCTCCGCATAACGGGACTGATTGGGCGACACCAACGGGAACTTCGATTGTGTCAACCGGTGATGGCGTTGTGATTATGACGCGTAAACACCCTTATGCGGGTAACTACGTGGTGATTCAGCATGGCAGTCGATACAAAACTCGCTATTTGCACCTAAGTAAGATTTTGGTGCGTAAAGGGCAGAAAGTGTCTCGTGGTCAGCGCATCGGTTTATCAGGAGCAACAGGCCGTGTTACTGGGCCGCATATTCACTATGAATTGATTGACCGAGGTCGCCCTGTAAACGCGATGAAAGCGAATATTCCAATGGCGAATTCAGTGCCTAAAAAAGAGATGGCTGCATTTAAAGCGAGTCGAGATGAGTTTGATACCATGCTAAGACAAAAAGAATTGGAAATAGCGAGCGCTGATCAAGATTCGGCGAAGCAAGGCTAAGACAAATGTCTAAAAAAAGGCGACCAAATTGGTCGCCTTTTTAGTTTATTGGATGGTTACTGAGAAACTTTGCCCAGTTTTAGCCACGTGTCGATGACCGTATCAGGGTTCAGAGATACAGAGCTGATGCCTTGCTCCATTAGCCACTGAGCGAAGTCATCATGGTCAGATGGACCTTGACCACAGATACCGACATATTTACCCGCTTTGGTTGCCGCATCAATGGCCATTTTTAGCATGGCTTTAACGGCCGGATTACGCTCGTCGAACAGGTGAGCAACGTCACCTGAATCACGGTCAAGACCAAGGGTAAGCTGAGTCATATCGTTTGAACCGATTGAGAAACCATCGAAGTACTTCAGGAACTCTTCAGCCAAAATCGCGTTCGAAGGTAGCTCACACATCATGATCACTTTTAAGCCCTGATCGCCGCGGCGCAAGTCAAACTTAGCCAGTAGATCAATCACCGACGCTGCTTCGCTTGGAGTACGAACGAATGGGATCATAATTTCAACGTTCTTTAGCCCCATTTCGTTACGAACACGCTTGATTGCTTGAGTTTCAAGCTCAAAGCAATCTTCAAACACAGGTGAAATGTAGCGAGAAGCACCACGGAAACCAAGCATAGGGTTTTCTTCGTGTGGTTCGTAACCTTGACCGCCGACGAGGTTGCTGTACTCATTGGACTTAAAGTCAGACATACGAACAATCACTCGTTGAGGCCAGAATGCGGCTGCGATTGTCGCAATGCCTTCGGTCAGCTTGCTTACGTAGAAATCAATTGGATCTTTATAACCGCGAATACGCTGCTGAATTTCAGCTTTTAACTCATCGCTTTGCTGATCGAAGTTAAGTAGCGCCTTCGGGTGAATGCCAATCATTTTGTTGATGATGAACTCTAAGCGAGCAAGGCCAACGCCTTCATTTGGGATTTGAGCAAAGTCGAACGCACGATCTGGGTTACCGACGTTCATCATCACTTTGGTTGGCAGCATTGGCAGTTCATCAACCGCCGAGCGTTTCACTTCAAATTCCAGCTCACCTTGGTAAACGTAGCCTGTTTCGCCTTCAGAGCACGAAACCGTTACCGTTGCACCATCTTCCAGTGCGCTGGTGGCATTACCACAGCCAACAATCGCAGGAATACCCAGTTCACGGGCGATAATCGCCGCGTGGCAAGTACGACCGCCACGGTTGGTTACAATTGCAGAGGCTTTTTTCATAACAGGTTCCCAATCTGGGTCTGTCATGTCGGTAACGAGTACATCGCCTTCTTGAACCAGGGACATTTGGTCTAAAGAATCCACTAAGCGTACCGGTCCAGAACCGATGCGTTGACCAATCGCTCGACCTTCAATTAAAACGTCGGCTTTGTTGTTGAGTTCGTAGCGTTCAATGACGTTTTGTTCGCTCTGAGAGCAGACGGTTTCTGGGCGGGCTTGAACAATGTAAAGCTTGCCATCAATACCATCTTTCGCCCACTCAATGTCCATTGGACGCTGGTAGTGCTTCTCGATGATCATGGCTTGCTTGGCAAGTTCTTTGATTTCGTCATCATTCAGAGAGAAGTTGTCACGCTCTTGGGCAGAAGTATCTATCACATCCACTTGCTTGCCGATCTCTTGATTGGTCGAATAGATCATCTTGATCTGTTTTGAGCCAAAGGTTTTTTTAACAATAGGGTATTGGCCCGCTTCAAGCATTGGCTTATGAACGTAGAATTCATCAGGGTTCACAGCGCCCTGAACGACCATTTCGCCCAAGCCCCAAGATGAGGTAATAAATACCACTTGGTCAAAACCCGATTCCGTATCTAGGGTAAACATGACGCCTGATGACGCTTTATCTGAACGAACCATACGCTGGATACCCGCCGACAGCGAAATACCGCGGTGGTCAAAGCCTTGGTGAACGCGATAAGAGATCGCTCGGTCGTTAAACAACGACGCATAGACGTGCTTTGTTGCTTCTAGAACCGCGTCAATCCCTTTGACGTTAAGGAAGGTTTCTTGTTGGCCAGCAAATGATGCATCAGGCAAATCTTCAGCGGTTGCTGATGAGCGTACTGCGACAGACAGTTCATCGTTGTCATTAATTAATTCTTGGTAGTTGTCACGGATATCCTGCTCTAAATCCGCAGGGAAGGGCGCCTCGAGAACCCATTGACGGATGGTTGCGCCTGTCTTACGCAGAGCTTCAACATCATCAACATCGAGTTCATCAAGCAGTTGATGAATGCGATCATCAAGACCTTCGAAATCTAAAAATTGGTTAAATGCATGGGATGTAGTCGCGAAACCGTTAGGAACCGAAACGCCAGCATTGGACAGGTTTGAAACCATTTCGCCCAAAGAAGCGTTCTTACCGCCGACCTTGTCGACATCATCCATAGATAAACCGTTGAACCAGAGGGTGTTCTTTTGCATGTCTTTCTCCAGAAACATTGCAGCTAAGTAGGGTTGGCAAACGATTACGTAGAGGCTTAAAAAAATTCACGAGGAATTTTGAAAGCTGTGGGGGACGTAACAGTCAACCGGGTTTTATTATCGATATTATGGCTACTATCCTACTCAAAAGAATTTTAAAGTTTAAAATAAAATGCAAATTGATAGTCAAAGTCGTGATGTATTCTATGTTTCTGACGGAACGGCGATAACATGTGAAACCTTAGGGCATGTTGTTCTGGGTCAATTCCCCTTTAAAGCAAATGAAAAAACCTTTCCTTTTGTTGAAAGTGAAGACAAATTAGCTGACTTACTCAAAGAAATTAATACTTCCTACCAACGAAATGGCGTGAAACCGTTGGTGTTTTTTTCCATCGTTATTGAAGAATTGCGTACTAAGTTACTGGCCTCCAATAGCCATGCTTATGACGTGCTAGAAAGTATTGTTCAGAAAGTTCAAGATGACATTCAAATGGATCCAAAACCCAAATTGCAGCGATCTCGCAGCGTTGGGCGTGATTCAGACAAGTATTTTGACCGAATTGCTGCGATTGAATACACCTTGGCACACGATGATGGGATCACCCTGAAAGGACTGGAAGAGGCTGACATCATATTGCTTGGCGTGTCACGCAGCGGGAAAACGCCAACTAGCCTTTATATGGCGATGCAGTTCGGTTTAAGAGTGGTGAACTACCCGTTTATTGATGATGACTTAAAGCGCATGAAGCTACTGCCTGAGTTTGAGATCCATCGTCATAAGCTTTTTGGACTGACGATCAATGCAGAACGTTTGACAGAGATACGAGAAAATCGCTTGGCAGGCAGCGATTATGCGAGCAATGAACAGTGCTTGCACGAGCTTAAAACGGTTGAGGCATTGTTCCGAAGAGAAGCGATCCCTTACATCAATACCTCATCGCTCTCTGTTGAAGAAATTTCTACTCGAGTATTAGAGCGAACAGGTCTGCGTCGCCGCTTGCTGTAATTGGAACCGTTTCGAATGTAAAACGAAATGACGCGGTCTAACTGTTAGGCCGCCTCTTGTCCAAACGATTGATTCCATTGCTTTAGTTCTTTGAGTGGCATTGGCTTAGCGTAAAAATACCCTTGCAATAAGTCACAGTGATAACCTGTTAACCATTGTTGCATTTCCAAATCTTCGATGCCTTCTGCCGTCACAAGTTGCTTTTGCGAGTGACACAATTCAATCAACGGCTTAAGTACGTGTTTACTGTTCGTTTCAATCAGTGAGTTTAAGAACAAACGGTCAAATTTAATTTTTTGTACCGGATACTGAACCAACTGAGTTAGCGATGTAAAACCAGAACCAAAGTCGTCAATGGCTAACAAATAGCCTAAGTCAGACAGCTTGTGCAGCAGTGGAAATTCGGCGTCTTCATTGGAAAATGTCTCAGTAATTTCAAACTCGATTACCTCAGGGCTCAGTGAGTAAAGCGCACGAAACTCTTCAATGTAATCTGCTAACTCATCCGTATTGAGTTCTGCTGAAGAAAGGTTGATTGAGAGTTTGACGCCCTCACCCAATGCCTCTTCCAGTTTTCGGTAGTGAGCAAAGGCTTTTCTAATTACGCAGCGGTCGATATGACCGAATAGCCCTCTATGCTCGGCAATGGGAATAAATTCATCTGGCCAAACAGGCCCTAAAGTAGGGGAGTGCCAACGTAACAGAGCCTCAACACCAACGACTTTCTTGTTGTCGCTATTAATATAAGGTTGAAAAAGCAGTGACATTTCTTCATCCAATGAGGCTTCACGGAGCGCCTGTTCGATGTTTGCTCTACGCAACACTTGTTGATTTAACTGCTCTGAGTAATAAGCATAGCGATTTTTACCCTGGCTTTTGGCTTGATACATGGCAGCGTCAGCGCAAGAAAGCAGTTTATTAATGTCGTGACCATTCTCAGGGTAGCTAGCGATCCCGACACTTACCGTCACGGGAGAGCCATTTGACAACGCATACTGATCTTGGTCCGTATGCGATAAGAGCTTCTCAACGCGTTGTTGTGCAAGATTCCCTAATGACTTCGGCGCCGTGATGAGCATAGCAAACTCGTCCCCCGACAACCTGGAAACAATGGTGTTTGATTGTTCATGCTTGCTGCTCGGTCTAGAGGTAAGCTTCAAATAGTCGGCAAACTCCACTAACAGTTGATCGCCTTCTTGGTGGCCATATTTGTCATTGACGAACTTAAAATTGTCTAGGTCGATGTAAACCACCCAAGCAGACGTATCTTGTGGCAAGTGCTTCAAGGTATTGCTTGATTGCGCGTGAAACTGTCGACGATTGACTAAGTCTGTAAGGGAATCACGTTCAGCAAGCTGTTTGGTTTTCTGATAGGTATTGTCGAGCTCTTCGTACATATCGTAAAGACGAACAGATAAACTGGCCACTTCGTCACTAGAATCTAGTTTTTCAATGTTGTCTCGTTCTTTATTTTCAACATCTCGTAGTTGTTTCTCTAGCTTAGTGATGGGGAAGATGACGTGACGATATAAGATCATCAAAATGACCGAGATAGTAATCAAGCCAGCAACGGAGAATGAGAAAGCAATTTGGTGCCAGACATCGTTGATCTTGCTTTCAATTAGAAAGGTGGCAGGATCGATGGTCGCATAATGATTGTCAGTCAGTTGAACCGAGAAAGCGCCTCGTTCAGACTCTATCGTCAGCGGTTGCTTACTGAAAACAATGCTACTTTGAGTGTCGAACTCAATCTGCCTACGTAAGTTATTAAAAGGGTTCAAAGAAACGGAGACAACGACGAAGAAGACATTGTTTGGGTCGAACCTAAGTGGCTTCTTACCTGTTCGTTTGTCTAGCATGTCATAGCGCATCAGCATTCCTTCACCAAATGAATTATAGGTGAAATAAGAATGACTAAACCGCGTCGTGTTGGCTAATGTTGCCTTAAAGTTTGCAATAAGGGCTGAGTCCATTTCAGCGAAAGGGTCATTGCTGCTCTCGGCGTAATAAAGCAGATCTTGATGGCCATCAAACAAAGACAGATTGACGAAGGTTAAGTTGCCGTTCTGAAGCTCATTCACGCTTTCTTGAAGCGTGTCGATCAACTCTAATTCTCGGTATGGGTTGTCATGGTCATTGAAGTAGTCTTCGATGACATGATTCTTGGTCAAAGAATAAGAAAAACTATTTAAGAAGGAAGCTGAGCGCTGAAAGTGGCTCGTTAGTTTCTCCATTCTTAATTGCAAATAGCTGTGTTCACGCTTGATAAGCGCATCTTTCTGTATCGAAAAGATGATGTAGCTTGAAAGCGCGGTACTGATCATGATCGCAGGCGAGATCAGCAGTAGTATTTTAGTGCTGAGTTTCATGTTTGCTTAGAATGGTCTTGATGATTTTGGTTCTTAACGTATTGCTGGACCCGCTTAATCGGCTATCAATATAGCTGTTTTGCAACGTGCCTTTTCTAGGGAACAGGGTCGAGTTATTTAAGTATTCTGCAGAGAGATACTCGTGCGCTTTTTCGTTCGGTGTGGCGACTTGAATGTACTCCGCATTCAGCGCAGCAACTTGAGCATCCATGATGTAGTTTAAAAACTGCTTCGCTTGTTTAACCTTGCTTGAGTGGGCATTGATCGCCAGGCAATCAACCCAAATTGAGCTGCCCTCTTGCGGAATCGCGAAGTCCCAATCTCCCTCGTCAAAGAAATTATTGAGCGCGAACTGATCGCCGCTGTACGCCATTGCAATATAGAGGTCTTTGGGAGTGTCAGAGGTTCGTACATAGCTGATCGCATAGTCAAACGTCAGAATATCGTTCAGCATGGAAAGCGTATATTGATAAGCGAGTTTAAGTTCACCGGTAGAATTGGTATTTCCCGCAAAGCCCAAAGTGAGTAGGGCTGGGAAGAGGGTTTCTACCGTGTCAGATAATAATCCAATATGGCCTTTAATGCTGGGTTTAGGCTGAGTGATTGCGCGCCAACTGTTCGGTGGGGTTGGAAACTGGCTTTTGCGATAAGCGAGCCCCAACATACCCCAGAAATAGGGAACCGCGTAGTCACCACATGCCTGATTCCAACGTTGTCCGTTATTGTTGCGGTTACTCAAATCGCTGACGTCAACAAGCTGACCTTGTTCTCCGTAGTATTGAGCTGAGACATTATCAAAGGTGATGATATCAAACGGGAGCTTTTCACCGTCGAGCATCAACTGATCCCTCTCATCATCGTTGTCGAAAAAAGACTGTTGGAGTTGATAAGTCTGTTGTTCATTCCATTGTTCAACCACTTTGTCAGCCAGTGAGTCTTCCCACATGTACAGGTGCAAAGTGTCTTGTGCGACACTAAAGCATGGGAGACTGGCGATGATTGCCAGTAATGACAGTGATTTACTTGTTTTCATGATTATGTTGTTCATGTTGTTTAATAATTGAGCTCGCAATTCGATGCTTTAGTGTCATCGATACTCTACGAATCTCGTTGTAATAATGCGGATTGTGAGGTAGCTGCCCAGTGACTGTTAACATATCGTTCCCGCCCTCGCGAACTTGATTGATACGCAGTGCTTCGTCATTGGCAGTGGAGTTCCCCACATCGCGAGCGTTTTGCGCAGAAATTTCTGGGCGAGTGAGGTAGTCGATAAACTTGATCGCGTCATCAATATGCTGACTCTGTGAAAAAACCGCTAAGCAATCTACCCAAACAATGGTTCCCTCACTTGGGGTCACAAACCCCCACTCGTACTCAGCGTCTAGGCTGTTTAAAACTTCCTCATCACCTGAATATGCCATAGCAAGGTGAATATTCTTAAGATCATGAGGGTTGCTTTCTGCGTAACTCAACACGTAATCGAATGCGAGTACATCAGGGATAAGCTGTTCTAACTGATGATAGACAGCCTTAAGCAGATTTGCGTCCGTTGAGCTGAGAGCGACGCCCATGGTAAACAGGGAGGGCATAAACATGTCGGTGTAATCTGACATAAAGATAATATGCTTTCTATGCTCAGGTTTTGGACTCAATATTTCCCACCATGAGTTAGGTGGTGTCGGGAACAGATCTTTTCGATACACCAAACCAAGCGTTCCCCAAAAGTAGGGAATACCTGCATCTCCACACTGATCTTGCCAAAGTTCAGGGATGTATTTTCGGTTTGGGATATCGTATTTGGTTAGGTCGAGAACCTTACCATTTTCTAGGAAATTGTGGCTTGAGATTTCATCAAGGATGGCGATATCCAGAATGCGGTGAGAACGCCTATTAATGATGCGATCACGTTCTACGTCATCATCATAAAAAGCTTGTTCAATGGGTACGCCAGTTTCGTTTTGCCACTGGTGAACAACATCATCAGAAAGATAATGGGCCCAATTGAATATTGTGAGTGTGGTGTTGTTTGCATAACTGTGCGAGACAGACAGAATGTAAAGTACAAAAACCCAAGCAATTTTTTTTAAGAACAACATACCGACCTCCAAGCGAGGTCGGATTTTACAGTATCTCGTTCAGAATGTCAGCAGTTAATCTTTACACTGCAGGATAGACAACAGGGAAGCCTAAAGAGGGATGCTCGCCAATCGTTGAAGCATAGCCATAGACGTGTTCAATCATTTCTGATGTGAGCGCTTGATAGGGCGAAGCATCACACACCAGTTTGCCGTTATGAAGAACGATCAAACGATCGGAATATTGCGCAGCGAGGTTTAGATCGTGCAGAACGACAACCACGGCGGTATTCTTCTCATCGGCCAGTTGACGGGCGATCTTCAAGGTATTGTGCTGATGAGCAAGATCGAGAGCCGAGGTGGGTTCATCAAGCATCAATATTCTTTTGTCACCTGAATGAGCAAGCTGAACAAGAACACGAGCTAAGTGAAGCCGCTGCTTTTCTCCACCGGAAAGAGATGGGTAAAGGCGATCGCTCAGATGCCTGACGTCCGTTAACCTCATACATTCTTCGGCCAGCGATTGGGTCTCTTTATTGGTGATATTGAGAGGAATCGCCCCAAGCTCAACCACCTCCTTCGCTAAAAAAGGAAAGCTCAACGTACTGTGCTGGGGCAACATGCCTAAGTGCTTAGCAAGCTCAGTGGCTTGCCAATCTTGGCGAGCTCGATCGAAATAGCGAATGTCGCATTTGGACGGAATTTCACCGCACAACAGTTTTAGTAGGGTGCTTTTACCTGCTCCATTTGGACCAAGTAGAGTCGTTACTTCGCCAGCACGAATATCAACATTGACATCATCAAGCACACAACGCTTGCCAAAATACATCGACACATTTTTGGCAGATAGAACCACATTACTCATCAGAGAATCTTGCCTTTTTGCTTGAACAGTAAATAGATAAAGAAAGGTGCACCAATCAGCGCTGTTACGATACCAACCGGCAATTCTGCGGGCGCAACAGCAACACGAGAGAACATATCTGCGAAGGTGAGCAGTAGTGCGCCCATCAAGGCGGAAATGGGCAGCAAAGTACGGTGATCCGGGCCTGATAGCATTCGCCCTAAATGAGGAATCACTAAGCCAATAAATCCAATCATGCCTGAGACACTGACGGTGACACCGACGCCCACTGCGGTGAGCAAGATCAATTGACGTTTTAAGCGCTGGACCGGGATCCCGAGATGATTGGCTTCGGCTTCACCCAACAGTAAGGCATTCAGAGACATCGCCTTACGCATAAAGATCGCTAACAGAAGAACTAGAGTGATGGCACACAGTAGAATGCTGGTCCAGTTTGCACCGGCAAGCGAACCCATTGACCAAAGAGAAAGATCTCGTAGCATTTGATCATCGGCCAAAAAATTCATAAAGCCGATGCCTGCACCAGAAAGCGCGCTAATTGCCACACCTGCTAATAGCATGATGGTAACAGACGTCCCGATTTTGCTCGTGCCGAGTTTATACACCAAAATAGTGGTCAGTGCTCCGCCAAGAAAAGCAAAAACAGGCACTGCCGCAAAGTTCATAAATTCAGGATACTGAGTGCTGATCTCAGCGAACAAAACAATGGCGAGGGCTGCACCTAATGACGCCCCCGCTGAGACACCAATAATGCCTGGCTCAGCAAGCGGGTTACGGAATAACCCCTGCATGACCGTACCGCAAATCGCCAGAATAGCCCCAACCAGCATACACAATATCGTTCTTGGGAAGCGTATTTCATGAATGACGAGATTGATGTGTGGTGCCAATTGGTCTGAGCGCAGAATTAGGCTTTGAATACTTTGCCAAAATCCAATATCCATTGGACCAACCGTCACAGAGCTAAGGGTTGTGACGAGTAAAGCGCAGCCAAAACCGGTCATGATGACCGGCAAAGAGACTCGACGTAAAAGCATGTTCGGCACTCGTTACTTTAATAGTTCGCTTAGGCGTTCAGCTTCAGACAAGCTTTTTAGACCTAATCCACCCACAAGGGCATGACCGTTAACTTGAATGAACTGTTTGTTTTGACCTGCCGGCGTTGCGGCTAGCAGTGGAAGCTGTTTTAAAATTTCGTCGGCACCGCCAAGTTTGTCGTAACTGCGACCGCTGACTAAGATCACGTCTGGCTGCATTTCAACGATCGCTTCGTTGGAAAGTGGCTTGTATGAAGTGAGTTGAGAGGCGGCAGGGTTTACGCCTCCGGCAAGTTCAATGATCGCATTGGGTGTTGTGTCTGCACCGGCAACATTCGCTGGGCGTCCTTCATGGATCAACAAGAACAGCACTTTCTTCGCTCCATTCTGCTCGGTTTTATTTTTTTCTAGTTGGGCAATTTGCGCTGAGACAGTCTGCTTTAGAATCGCAGCTTGTTCCTGAGAACCCGTCAGTTCAGCGATCTCATCGATACGTTCTAACAGGCCTTCAGGGGTAGATTTCGTGTTGACGATTTCCACATCGACACCCGCAGAGCGCAGTTGATCAAGTGTGGTTTGTGGTCCCATTTCATCAGAACCAATCAGGGTATCCGCCCCTAATGCCAATAAGCCTTCTGCTGATAGTCTGCGGTGGTAGCCAACTTTCGGTAAAGCGTTATCAGAGGGCAGTTCACTGGTGACATCGACCGCGACGAGCTTGTCTTGTTGATCGAGTGCCACGATAAGTTCCGTCACAGCGCTGCCCGCGCTAATGATGCGCTCGCTAGCAAAAGCACTTGCAGCACAGAGTGAAAGAGAGATGGCGGTAAAAGTCTTGAGCAAAGTTTTGTTATTCATAGGTAACTCTAATTATTTTGATTCTTCCGTGAGAAGCTGTGTGGCTTGAATACCGTTTTCTTGGAGAAAAGCGAGCAGTTTCACTAGGTGCTGAACGTCAGCGGTTTTGTCTGCGCCAATGACGATAGGGCGCTCTTTGGTGCGGTGTTCTTCTAATAACGCTAAGGTGAAGTTTTCCCAGTCGATGTATTCCTGACCGTCAATGGCCCAATGCGGGGACGATTCGAGAATATTAACCGTAAGTGATTGTGTATCGACTTCAGAGACGGCACTTGAATCCGCTGCGGGTAAGTCGACTTCCAGTGAGTCTAGTTTTACTGCCGCGGTTAACATTAGGAAGACCATCACAATGAAGATAATATCGAGCAGCGGCGTCAGATCGGGAGTCAAACCAAAGCGGTTTTCCTCTTGTTTCACCTTGATCATGATGTCGCCTCAATTGTCTGCTTTGGGTGAACTGCTGAGTCAGGTGACACATGCTGAAGGCTGATTCCTTCGAGCCATAAATTCACATAATTCAAGGTATGCTCTAGCTTGGCCATCACCTTATCGGCCCACAAGCCAAGGAGCTGCGCACCGGCAATGGCAGGGAGAGCAATCAACAGGCCCGCAGCGGTGGTGCGCATGGCGATACCAAGGCCATCAGCAAGATCATTAGGCGTGATATTACCTGTTGAGGCTGCCACACCTTTAAACATTTCAATTAGGCCCAGTACGGTACCCAAAAGGCCGATGAGTGGGCTGATCACGCCAATCAGAGTTAAGAGTCTTAATCCGGAATTAAGCTGGTGGCGTTTTTCTTGTAGCCACATGCCTGCCGCATCTTCACGTAAAACCTTTGGAAAAGAGTGATGGGCCAAAACCATAGCGACGCCTTTATATAAGAGTGGTCGGCGAGGAGAGAGCTGCTCAGCCAACTGCTCAATTTCTTGGCTATTTGTCGGACTGATTGTTTTAAGTTCTGCACGTATGGCTTTTTTCCCTACGCCAAGGCTAAGTAACACCTGAAACAGGCGTTCCGCGATGATCATCAAGGTGAGTGCAGAACAGATGATAAGAGGCCAAGCCATCAGGCCAAGTTGCTGCTGTATGTGGTGTAATTGTTCCATTATCGATCCAACTTAAAACGAACTGGGATTTGCACTCGGTGAGCCATTTTTTGCCCACCGACGGTATGAGGAGAAAACTTCCATTGCTTAATGGCATCAAGTGCCGATTTATCGAGCGCGGTAGCACCAGAGGATGTGATGAGCACTTGTTTTACCTGGTCACCCTCTTCATCGAGCCAAACTTCATATAACGCAACCCCTTCGACGCCACGTTTACGTGCCATACGAGGGTATTTAGGGGCGCTAGGGCGAGTTAAGAAAGACGGCCTTTTGACCATTACAGGTTGTGACGATGCGCCTTGATTAGCTGGCTGAAGTTGCGGTTCTTCTGCGACTGGCTCGGGTTCTTTCTTGACGACTTTCTCAACCGGTTTTTGAACAGGCTTTTCGGTCTTCTTAGGGTTAGCTTGCTGAACGGGCGGTTTTTTAGGTGGTGTCTTTACGATCTTTTTTTGTTCAACCGGCTTCTGTTTAACTGGGATTGATTTGTTAACTGGAGCCGGTTTTTTTGCGACCGACTTTTTGGGCTCTGGTGGCGTGATAGGTTTCGGTGGCTCTGGTGTTGGCTCTGCATGAGTCACATGCTCTTCGACTGCTGGTGGTTGTGGCGAAGTGGCAGCCTTAAAATTGATAGACACTGAGGTGGATTGAGCACCTGCAGGCATAGCGAAAGCTTTGGGTTCTTGCGCGACGAGCAGAAACGCTGCATGGACAGCCAAGGATATGCTACCCGCTATAGTGTATCGCTTAACGTTCACTAGGGCCTCTTTCTTGTGATTCTCAATTACGAAACGGAGTAGGATTATTGCTCACAATACAAATAAGATCAATTATCAATTGCATTATCATTATCGTCAATTTATGATCCTTTCCAGTTTTTGAGATTTTAGTGTGAAGCCAGAATGGGCGAGCGCTGAACGATTGATTAAGTTATTTGAATTTATAAATTAGACTTTGAAAAGACAGCCGGTAAATTGGAAAACAACATGGAAGCACTACAACAACAAGTTGCTCTGATTCTTGAGCAAGAACCCAAACTCCTTCCCGCTGCTATTGCAGACAAGCTGAATGTTTCTGAATTTGATGTGGTCGCTGCGCTGCCAGAACAGATGGTTGCGTTGGTTGATGGCGAGCAGGCGCAGGCAATCTTAGAGAGCTTGGTGGGCTTTGGCCCTGTCACGACCATCGTTCATTCCTTTGGCTCAATCTTTGAGGTGAAAGCGCCTTTTCCTAAGGGCAAAGAAGCTCGCGGTTACTACAACTTAATGGGCCGAGAGGGCGAGATGCATGGCCACCTGAAGTTAGACAATGTGAAGAACATTGCTTTAGTCAGTAAGCCATTTATGGGCCGAGAAAGTCATTACTTTGGTTTCTTCTGCGAAGCAGGCAACAACATCTTTAAAGTGTACCTTGGCCGCAACGAAAAACGTGAACTGATTGAATCGCAAGTGACGACATTCAAGCAGTGGCAACAAGAATTTAAGAAATAATCGATACAAGATTGATAAGAGAATTAGGAGAATCATCATGGATCAACAAGTCAAGCAAGAGCGTCTTCAAGGTCGATTAGGGCCTGAAATAAAAGAGTTTCGTCAGGAGCGCCGCACGCTACAGCTTGCGACGGTTGATGAAAACGGTCGCCCAAATGTTAGCTACGCGCCGTACGTACAAAATCAAGATGGCTATTTCGTATTGATCTCTGAAATTGCCCGCCACGCTCGCAATTTACAAGTGAACCCCAACGTCTCGATCATGATGATTGAAGATGAAGAAAGCTCAAAACAGCTTTTTGCTCGTAAGCGCCTAACCTTTGATGCGGTAGCAAACGTCGTTGAACGAGAGTCAGAGCAATGGCAACAAGTGGTTGGTCAAATGCAAGAACGCTTCGGTGAGATCATAGAAGGTCTTAGCCAGCTTCAAGATTTCGTTTTATTCAACCTAAAAGCAGAACAAGGCCTATTTGTAAAAGGTTTTGGTCAAGCTTATCAGGTGTCAGGGGATGATCTGGTTGATTTCGTTCACCTACAAGAAGGTCATAAGAAAGTCTCTAACGCGTAATGATTGATTTGCCGTTGGAATAGCAGATATTCTCTGTTTCGAGTAATGTTTAGAGGAGCCTATGTGCTCCTTTATTCCTATCTAGCGATTATTCCAAGGAACGACAATGCGACCAGTTAGTAAAGATCACGGTGAAATCTGTTACCCGTTTATCTACGAAGATAGCCCTGTGTGCGATTTTGAAATCGCCGCAGACGAATTGTGTAGTCGAATAGGGCTTGTGCTCACGATGGAGTTGGATGAGTTGTCGAAAGACATCTTAAGTCGTGTTCAACCGAACGTTTATCACTTAAACGGTTCAGTAAGAGGAAAGTTAGCTATTGATGAAGATCAGTTACAAGAACTTTATCAAGACTACAACGTGCTTCGTGAACGATTAGAAGGGGGATTTCGCGGCTTTGTTTTACCCGGTGGTCACCCTATTTCTGCAGAGTTGCATTTGTGTCGTACCCAAGCGAAGAAGATTGTTCGAGCGCTGGTTGCAGTAGAACACTCAGGCAAAAAGTCACCCGCCGATATTTTGTTCCGCTATTCCAATCTACTGGCAAATGTGATGTACGCCCTTGCGTCTTACACCAACAAGTTACATTACGTGAATGAAGTTGAGTTTGTAAGCCGCAGCTATTAAGTGCTTAATCCGTGCGCTGCGACTGTTTATCGGGTGGCTTAGAATCCCGAGCCAGGCTGAGTCAGAAATTCGGTTTCTTCTGCACTGCTTTCACGACCAAGAATCGCGTTACGGTGCGGGTAGCGGCCAAAACGGTCGATGATCACCTTATGTTTTAGTTCAAAGTCATAGTTGTTTTCTAAACCGGGTTGGTTGAACAACGTAACGGCTTGTTGATGAATCAAGGCCGATTCGCTGTGCATATAAGGCATATACAAAAAGGATCGTTCTTGCTTGCTCAATTCTTTGTCTGCACCTCTTGCGATGGCTTCTTGAGCCAGTGCTAATGCGAGAGGATCTTGAGCAAATGCTTGAGGAGTGTTGCGATAAACATTGCGAGAAAACTGGTCTAAAACGATGATTTCAGCTAAGCGTCCTTGTGCCGTTGAACGCCAAGCAAACAGCTCACTTTTGGCGGCGCTCTCTAGCAACGAACCAAACCTCTCTGAAATGGTCTTATCCACGTCTTGACTACTGACAAACCAATCTTTCGGTTCTAACTCGTTGAACCAAAAATCTAAAACATCCTGAATTGCTGCTGTCATAATGTGTCCTGTTATTGAGTGGTCAGTTGATGATGAATAATCGAAGCCAGTTTTTCAACTCCCGTTTTCCATTCTGAATTTGCTAGAAAGTTCGAACAGCTGAACCGAATACAATTCTTATACTGCCCTGACGTGCCAAAAAGGGTTCCGGGTAAGGTGCTGATTTGATGGTCTTTAAGTGCCTTATAGACCGCCCAGCTGTCTAACTTACTTGGTAGCATTAGCCACAAGAGAAATGATCCTTGAGGCATGACGGCATGATACTGGCCGACTAGCTCAGGATATTGGTTAAGTGACTGGGTAAGATGGTGGTGAAATAACTTCAAATTGGCTTGGTACAGTCGCTGCATTTTTTGTACGTGCGGTCTGTATTTACCGCTACCTAAAAATTCACCTACGGCCGATTGCATAAGGTTGAGGCTGCCCATGTTGTCACACAGGAGAAACTTCTCAACTTTTGCTTGATATTGGCCAGCACAAATCCAACCGATTCTAAGCCGAGAGTCGAGCATCTTAGAAAGGGAGTTCACGTAGATGACACGATTTTGCTTATCGAGTGACTTTAAGGGAGCAATGCCATCATCGAATGCCAAAGCGCCAAACACATCATCTTCAATAATGGGAATATTCTGGGTTACTTCTAACAGCTTTAACCTCTTGTGAAGTGGCATTCGCGCGCCTGTGGGGTTGGTGAAATTAGGGGTAACGAGTATCGCTTTGATGTCCCATGTCTCAAGGGCTTCTTTTAGAGCAATAGGCTCAATACCACTCTTCGGGCAGCTTTGGATTTCAACCACTTTTAAGCTCAGTGATTGCATTAACAATAGGTTGCCAAAATAGCAGGGAGACTCAACCGCGATAATGTCGCCAGGTTGGGTGATGGCCCTAAGTGCGAGGCTGATCGCTTGCTGAGCGCCGTGGGTGATCGCTATTTCATTCGTCGCGACATTGACCTCGAGGTCTTGACTAATTTTCCGCAGATGCTTGATTAATTGGTCGTTGCCAGGGGGAAGTTGATAATGACTAGGGAGATTTGCTTGTCGGCGACTGTGCCGACCAATTTCAGCGTACAGACTTTTAATGGCATTGGTGTCAATGAAAGGGTGAGCGGAGCCGGTCGCTAACCATTCTTTCTCTTGCGAATGTGTCAGTACTTCTTTGCAAACAGATAATAGATCGACACTGCTTGGCTCAAGCAACGGTTTTATTGTTTCATCATCAGAACGAACGCGATACCCCGACTTAGGAACAGAATAAACCACACCTTGCGCTTCAAGTTCTTGATAGGCGCGAATCACCGTATTTTTACTGACATTAAGTTGATGACTGAGCGACCGAATCGAAGGCAGTTTTTCCTCGACAACGAGTCGTCCTTCATCCAGTTGTTGCTTGATGAAATGTTCGGCCATCAGATATTTATTGTGTGAGTTCATATTCTGTACCCTAAAAATAACCCTTATCTGTGCCTTTTGAGTTTTTCTGTTCCTATTAAAGTAACGCTACTGAAAGGAAAAAAGCCAGAGGAAATTCTATGTTTGTTCGATGTGTCCCGTTTGTGTTCGTATTGCTTTGGGCATCTGGCTTTGTTGGGGCTCGATTTGGATTGCAATATGCTGAGCCCGCAACGCTGCTTAGCATCAGAATGATGGCGAATGTGTGCCTGTTTCTCGTATTAATCGCTTTATTCAGGCGACGTATCCCTCAAGGGCGGGCATTATTTCACAGTGCGGTGGTGGGAGTACTCATTCATGGCTTTTACCTTGGCGGAACATACCTCGCGATTGATTTGGGCATGCCTGCAGGCTTAACTTCACTCTTGGTCGGATTGCAGCCAATCTTAACCGCCTTACTATTAGTGTCATTTACTCAGCATGCCTTTAAGCCGTCGCAATGGATGGGTTTAGTCATCGGCTTTATCGGGATATCGTTGGTGTTGATGGGGAAGGTAGAGTGGCAGAATGATCAGCATCAGTGGGCGGCAGTCACCCTTTGTTTGATGTCACTAGTGGGGATTACGCTTGGCACGCTCTATCAGAAAAAGTATTGCCAAGGTGTTGATATGGTGGGTAGCGCTGCGGTTCAGTACTTTGCCGCTGCTGGGCTATTTCTTCCTTACGCATTGACGTTCGAGACCATGCAGGTGACATGGAATCTACCGTTTACCCTGACGCTAATTTGGCTGGTTGTTGTTCTTTCATGCGTGGCGGTATTACTGTTACTTTTCATGGTTGAGAAGGGGGCATCTGCTCAAGTGGCGTCGGTGTTTTACTTGGTTCCTCCTGTTACCGCGATTCAAGCCTGGCTAATGTTCGATGAGTCATTTGATATGCTAGGCATTGGTGGATTTCTGCTGGCGGCCTTGGCGGTTTATCTGGTAGCGAAAGCACCGAGTTGGCCAGTGTATCGCAGGGTAAAAGTATAAAATTAAACCGCTTACTCTTTATGGGTATTGGCAAGTTAGGTTGACGATCTATAATCACGCCCCCTAACCGAGTGAGCAACAACATTGGAAACACTAAGAAAGCCAGATAGAGCAACGGCAATGCGCGATATTATCGAACAAGTGAAAAGCACACTGCCTCTTTATGAATCGGACACGTTTGTCTGTGGTGCGAAAGGAAGCTGTGTTGGGTGCCCCAAAAAATTGTTGGAAATGGTTGATTCTGAGCTCATGTATTGGGAGTCCGCCTTAGACAGAGGTGTTATGCCGCAGTTTGATGAAATTCGACGGTTTGGAAAGATGTGTACCAGCGTAAAAAGAGGCCTAAGTCGAAACGGGCTAATATAATTTTACGTTTCTCCCTTTAGAACTTAGCCAGTGTGAACTAACTTTAATAGTAGGTTGCGACTAAGGGGAGAGTATTGTGAATCGGTGTATGTCTTTACGCATTGTATTTGTAATGTTGGTTGGGTTGACCTTCTGTTTGAGCGCGTTTGCTCACTCTTCGAATAACGATTTACGAGAGATATCGTTTTATACAGAAAGTTACCCGCCCGCGAATTTCCTCCAAGACAACAAAATCACGGGGTATGCGGTTGACATACTCATGGAGGCGAGCGCGCTGGTTGGAGAGCCAGTGACAATTTCTCAAGTGACCTTACAGCCATGGGCACGGTCCTATCGAACGGTGTTGACTCACAAAAACTCCATCCTATTTTCAACCACGCGTTCAAGCCATAGAGAAGAGCTATTTGATTGGGTCGGACCGATTGCTGACATCAAGGTGGTGGTTCTGGCACGCAAAGACTCTCAAATAAAAATCAATCATCCGCTTGATATGGCCAACTATAAAATTGGTGTGATAAGAGATGACATCGGTGAGCAAAGCTTGTTGTCATTGGGTGTCCCGCGTGATTCGATGCAAGAAGCCTCTTATGTCACCATTCTTGCAGAGCAATTGATGAAAAAACGAATTGATCTATTGGTTTACTCTGAACGTGCGGCCTATTGGTGGTCGCGACAGGCGGGAGTCGACCCAACCCTGTTTGAGCCTGTTTATACGATTCAAGAGGGAAATGTGTATTTTGCTGTTAATCGAGAGACCGATAAAGCGGTGGTTGAAAAGCTGCAAAAAGGTTTGGAGTTGTTAAAACAAGAAGATGAATCGGGAAACAGCCGCTATAAAGAGCTGTTAAGCCGTTACTAGTATTTGCAAAAATGAAAAGGGGCCTTTCAAGCCCCTTTTTAATGCGCGTGAATCTGGTGGTTAGACCTTAAACTTGTGCCTTTTTGACAAAATAAGGGTTGTCGAATTTCTTAGGGCTACCGATCTCAGAAACAACCAACTTATTCCATAGTTGGACGTCAAACTCACCTTTTGGAATCGAAGGGTAGAGCGTTTCAACCTCTTCCATTGCAAAACGAATGAACTGTTTCTTTTTGATTTGGTTATATTTTTTTGCTACACGATTGTGCTTAGAAATCCACTCAAGTTTAAACGCTAGAATGGCTGGTTCAGCTTGCTCTAAAGGTAAGCGCGATAAGTAAATACGCTTGTAAGACACCTTGCGATCAAGCATGGTGCGCATCGCTGTTTGAATGTATTTTCCGTGATGAGTGATAGAAATGTCATTCTTATCGAACAGTTGAACACTCCAACCAGAAGGAAAGAAATTGGGTTGACGATATTGCTTATTTCTCACATCGATTGCTTGGTGCATCACTAGATCAGAAGTGCCATTAAAGCTCTGTTGCCACTTTCCAATTCTGATCTGTACGGCCGTAGGTAATCGATAAATATTCGTAAATTTATCTTGTTCCATATCTTAATACACTAGTTCATGTCGAAATATAAAATGCGAAGAAGGAAATAGGCGCTAAGCGTTGCCTATATGAAAAGATCGAGAACTTAAGGCTACAGTTTAGTGAAAAATAGCGAGAGTAGCTAGGAAATGCTGACCTTTTGAGCGGATTTTTGCAGCTTAGGGGCGCGTTAGTGTCAGGCTTAAGTGAAAAATTTAAAGGGGCGGGGAGAGTAAGAGGCTCTACGTGACCATAGAGCCTCTGAGAGACTTAATCGTAGATTGTCGGAATCGGTTGACGTTTATGCTGGGTCACTTTGTAGATATGAACTAAGCGATCGGCGACATCTTGTGAAACCGGTTTACCTTCTAGAAAGTCATCGATTTGCTCATACGTCAGGTTAAGCGCATCTTCATCGGCTTTTTGAGGATCCAACTCTTCTAGATCCGCTGTTGGCACTTTTTTCACTAACTGTTCAGGTGCACCTAGAGTTGCAGCCAGTTCGCGTACTTGGCGTTTGCTCAGACCAAAAAGAGGTGCAAGGTCACACGCACCGTCGCCAAATTTGGTGTAGAAGCCTGTGATGTTTTCTGCTGAATGGTCGGTACCAATCACCAAGCCACCGACATAACCGGCGATTTCATATTGTGCGACCATACGAGCGCGAGCTTTTACGTTGCCTTTAACAAAGTCTACTTTTGCTTTGTCAGTGGGCAGAAGATGGGTGCCTTCTAAAGCAATGTGGCTTGCCGCGTGTAGTCCATCAACGCCTGCTTGGATGTTCACTGATACAGAGTGAGAAGGCTGAATGAATTGCAGTGCTAGCTGAGCTTCATCTTCATCTTTTTGCTCACCGTAAGGGAGGCGAACGGCGATAAATTGGTAGCTTCCGTTGCTTTGTTCATTGAGTTGGTTGACGGCCAGTTGCGCTAATCGTCCACACGTTGTGGAGTCAACACCACCGCTGATCCCAAGTACCAATGATTTACATCCTGATTCTTGAAGCTTACGCTTAATAAAGTCTACGCGACGAGTAATTTCGAAATGCGGGTCAATCGATGGCAGTACGCGCATCTCATCGCGAATCAACTGTTCCATTATGTTTCCTTCCTGCAAGCAATTTAGTTGAAAATGAAAGTTCTAAATTGGTAACTTTAGCGGGGCTACCTCAACCGAGTTTTATTACGCTGAAGTAAACGTGATAAAGTCACCTTTGCTATATCATACCTCAATCAACAAATTAGAAAACTGCGATCGCGGTTTTCCCTAACAGTGAAGAGCAACAATGAACAAAATCGCCATCTTTGGAAGCGCATTTAACCCACCAAGTTTAGGCCACAAAAGTGTTATCGAGTCACTCAGCCATTTCGATACGGTGCTTTTGTTGCCAAGTATTGCTCACGCTTGGGGCAAAAATATGCTGGATTACGCGATCCGTTGCGAATTGGTAGACCTGTTTATCGACGATTTGGACGTGAGCAATGTTGAACGTTGCCAAATTGAAGAACAATTGCATCAACCGGGTGAAAGTGTCACGACGTTTGCGGTTTTGGAGGCGTTAGAGCAGTTTTACCCGGACTCAGAACTGACATTTGTAATGGGGCCAGATAATTTGTTCAGCTTTTCAAAGTTTTACAAGGCTGAAGAAATCTTGAGCCGTTGGTCGGTGCTTAGCTGCCCAGAAAAGGTTCAAGTGAGAAGTACTGATATCCGCAATGCCCTTATTGATAAAAAACCAATTTTTGAACTAACAACACCTAAAGTATCTCGCAAACTTGCCGAAAAAGAGTATTATTAAACAGTTAAGCGTGCGATATATAAGAGGTGTGAATGTCAAAATACGGATTGATATGGGGGACTTTGTTGATGTCTTCCTTTTCTAATGCGTGTGAGATGTATGGCAAGGAATCCGCTTCTCAATCAGTTGTTGTTGATCAAGGCGTCTGTTTTTCGTTTATGGACAGCATCGGCTATACCGCTAAGTCGATTGATACGATTAGCCACTATGTACTCGAAGAGTCGACCGATTACGCTTCGTACTGGTCAGACTGGCTACTCGACAATGAGGCTAGCCCTATTTTAAGCAAAAGCTTAGCCTCTAATTATATTGGGCTTGGTGTTTGGGTTCCGAGTGAACTGGAAGACGAGCTAGCTTCGATGGACACAGAAGAGTGGATCCGTAGTCACGGTTTACAGCTAAGTTTAGGGTTCGGTGATATGAACACTGGCCAGCCAAGGATGCGTGTAGACTATCGTTGGCATGACCAGCGTGAAGGGGATGTCATGATGCAGGTCGAAGTGCCATTTTAAACCTGCAAGTCTCTACCCATTAGAGACTTGCAGTTGTTCCAATCGTGTAAAGTTTTGCTGTATTAACCTTTCTGGGGTTTCTGGCCTAGAGAAGTAGTACCCTTGGATCATGTTGCACCCCATCGAGTAGAGCTTCTCTAGCGCTTCTTGTGTTTCTACGCCTTCGGCAATCAGCTTCAGGTCTAACTGTTTCGCCAATTGAATAATCAACCAGACCACCCGCTCTGAGGTGGTGTTGTTAACCATGTTTTGAACGAAGGTCGCATCGATTTTTATACAGTCGATAGGGTAACTATGAATATAGTTAAGACTCGAGTAACCAGTACCAAAGTCATCCAACGCGACCGTAAATCCTAACTGACGCAGTTTAGTCAGTAATTGTTTAACCTCATCCGTTTGCGAAAGAAGCACGGTTTCGGTGAGCTCAATGGTGAACTCTTTTGGTGAGAAATTATAACGTTCAATGGAAGAGATGAGGTGTTCCAAATAGCGTTCAGAGTTATTGATCTCATGCGCTGAACAGTTCAACCCCAATTTTACTTTGTGTCCTAATCCTTGTTCTAACGTCACTTTCGCTTTGCAGGCAAGTTCGACAATACGCTCACCCAGTTCGACGATCAGCCCTGATTGCTCCGCGGCTTCGATAAATTCGAATGGCGTGACGGTACCGAGTGCAGAACTTTGCCAACGCGCAAGCACTTCATAATAGAGCCATTGGTTGTTGTTCTTCTCAACAATGGGTTGAGCAACCACAAAGATCTCACCATCGGAAATGCTTTCTCTCGACAATTCATTGCGCAGTGCGTCAATGATCAGGGTGCGGCGGTAGTATTGCGCACTCAGATGTGTGTCATAGCTTTGGACATTAATATGCTGTGAATGTTTACATTCTTTTAAGGCAAGGCTTGCGTTGAGTATGACTTGATCGGTTGACGCATTCGAGCCTGTACTTTTTGCCAATCCAATACTGACGCTAAACTTAATGTTGTGCGCTGGATCTTGGTACCCCTGTTCTAGCTTACTAATGATGCTGTGACAAACCTCAAATGGGTCACCTGATATCGTAATGAAAGCGAACTCGTCTCCGGCGATTCGAAAAGCGAGTTGCTTATCTTTGACTGTTTCTTTGATGATGTTAGCGACAAACTTGATGAGTTGGTCACCGATGTAATTACCATAAAGGTCATTGATGGATTTAAAGTTATCGATGTCTACGTAAGCCAGCGTAAACTCTTCGGTGTTGAGTTCGTTAAGTCGTTCAATTTTGTCCGACAAAGAGCTGCGATTAAAAAGCCCGGTTAAATTATCATGAGAAACTTCATAGCTTAATTGATCGACTAAGGTTTCCGACCGAGATGAAAGCCATTTCGAGCGTAGGCTGTGTGTGACAATATTGGCAAACACAACATGGTAGTCAACCAGCTGTTTTTCCAATTTGGGGCCAATGACATAGTTAAAGGTAGAGAGTAAGACGCCTAAGGTTTCTCCATGCTCTGTTTTTAAGTGAATGGCAATGTAGGATTCAATGTCATTATCACGCAGGAAGTGTTCGTTCGGGTGCTTGTTAGACGCACTGTCGGGACAAATGGTATAGGTTTGGTTCGATTGAGTGATTAACGCCCATGTTGCACTGTTAATGGGAGACATCAGATGCTGACGGTTGAGGGTTTGTTCACTGGCAGAGGCGAGCAATACGGATCGAGGACTGAACTGATCCAACTCGATAATGCAGCTACAAAACGAATGCGTGAGCTGATGAAGTTCACACGTTGCGGTATTGAGTAGATCTTGCCCATTCATGCTCAATGTCTTACTTAGAACATCGATACTAAGATGTGGGAATGTTGTGATTACACTAGCCATACGAGTAACTCTTTATTATTGCGACTTATGTCACTTATCAATCATTGGTGTTACAAACTAAATATGGTAGGTGATGCATATTATTTCAAATTAAAATCCATTTTAATTCGTAGGTATGGCTTAGTAATAATCGTGTTACTGGGCTTGAGAGAGTCGCTGTTTTAAGTAGTCGAGAAACAGTTTGGTACGAGTGTGCTGATAATCCAGTTTAGGGTAGTAGGCATAAACAGTTGCTTCATCGGCAGTTATATCTGGTAAGACTCTTCTGAGCGCTCCATTCTTTAGTTCTTCTTTGATCATCACATCATTGGTGACAATGACTCCCATACCACTTTTGGCTGCGTAGAAAAGCGCCTCTGGGTTCGTGGTAGCAAAGTTTCCGTTCAGGTTGAGTTTTTCCCCATTCGTGAGTGTGATTTCACGCTGGGTTCTTTCTCCCCATACCAGCATGTTGTGTTGGGTTAGTTCTTTGGCATTAGTCGGTTCTCCGTGCTGAGCAATGTAGTCTGGAGAGGCATAAAATCCCGCTCGATGCTCAAACAGAGGTGTCGCTTTAAAGCTGAGTGAATTAAGTTGCTCGATTTCGCGGCTAATGAAGAGGTCTAAACTCAACTCGGGCAGTTGCCCATGATTTGTAGTGATGAGCTGAATACGAATGTCAGGGTACATTTTCAGGAAATCATTAAGGTATTGAACCAAAAACTTCGATCCTACAGCCAAAGTCGCACCAATTTTAAGTAGACCGACGGGGGTTTCAGAAACCGAGCGAGTTTCATCAACAATCGACTGCCAACCTTCAAGTTGTACTTTTGCCCGTTCGTAGAAGAGCGCACCCGCCTCAGTTTGGGTGACCGAACGAGTTGTGCGTTTAAGTAGCTGTGCTCCTATTCGCTCTTCAAGCCAGTGAATACGTTTGCTGATTGCTGAGCTGGTGGTATTGAGCTTACGAGCTGCGCCATTGAAGCTGCCTTCATCAACGACTCGAATGTAGCTCTGTACGCTTTGAATCCAATCCATAATACACCCTTATTGATTCCTGCTGAGACGTAATTCCTTTCCAATCTTTCATATTATCATTCATTAGTAAGCAATATACACTGATTGTCATGATTATTGAGTAAGGAGCTTTGATGAAAAAAACACCTATCTTATTGGCTATGATGATCATTGCGACCGGGCAGGTTGGGGTCAGTATTTATTTGCCTGCGTTACCGATGATCAGTGAAACTTTGCATGTGAGCCAAGCCGACATCCAACAGTTAGTGACTCTCTTTTTGGTTGGTTTTGGTGCGTCACAGCTATTTTATGGCCCTCTATCAGACGCCATTGGTCGTCGACCCGTGTTTATGCTTGGTCAAGGTATCTACCTTGTGGGGACCGTTATATGTGTCATCTATCCAGAAAGTTTAGCGACCTTAATGGCTGGGCGCTTACTACAAGGTATGGGAGCGGGTAGTGCGTCTGTGCTAGGGCGAAGTGTACTGCGTGACAGTTACGAAGGTCATCAGTTAACCAAAGCGCTCTCTTATATTTCCGTCACAGCTTCGATCATGCCGATTGTGGCACCGGTCATTGGTGGGTGGCTTGCTTTTTACCTTGGCTGGGAAGCGGTGTTTGTGTTTGTGCTGGCCTATTTGGTGGCTATCTTCGTGTTGGGTTATTGTGTTTTGCCCGAAACGATGAGCTACGGAAAATCCAAGTTTCAGGTCACGAAAGTCGTTAAAAACTATGGCCATTTGATAACCAACAAACAGGTTCTATCGAGTGCCAGTTATAACTGGGTCAGCTACTTGGCTAGCCTAGTGTCCCTTTCAGTGATGCCGTTTATTTTACAACATCAAATTGGCTTAACAGCGGCGGAATATGGCTCTGTGATGATCATTCCTTCCGCAGGGTTAATGATAGGAAGCCTCTTGCTGAATGTATTGAACCGATATCTCTCTACTCATCAGCTGATCGGTTTTGCCGTTGGGATTATGATGTTTGCTGGATTATGGTTGATTGTGATGCCGGTTTCTTTGTTCAACTTAGTGTGGGCGTTTACATGGCTGACCATTGCTCAAGGGATCTCTTTTCCACTCTCGATCAGCATGTTATTGGAGCCGCATAAGCGTCAGGCGGGCTCTGTGTCGGCACTTTCTGGCTCGATTCAAATGTGCCTAGCGGGTGTATTCGGTGGCTATTTGGTTGAGTATTGGATTGACAGTCAACTGGCGATGGGGGTGTTTTACCTGTTTGCAGCCGCAGCCATGGCAAGTGTGTTGATCTTGACTCGCATGAGCACTCAGGAAAAGCAAGAGTTTGCTTGAGAGTGCGTTGCAGGTACAATGCCCGCAATTGAAATGTCGAGATGAATACGATGGAACATAAAGAATTTGAAACGCTGGTAAAGTCACTTTGCGAGACGGAAAACCTACCGCAAGCACTTGAGCTACTAAAAGCATCACAAGAGAGTGACGTCGCTGAAGCTGCGCAATCACTAGCGGGTCAATTTGCATTGGCAGAAGTTGATGGCGCTAAACGAATCTACCATGTGACTACCCAAGAAAACGATCAAGGTGAAGAGCAAGAGTTTGTCGAGCATGTAATGGACGAAGGTGATGACGTGATTCGTTTTGTTGCTTGGTTCTTTGATGTGATGTTCGATGTGAAGCGCAAAGATACGTATCTACTTGCAGGTAAAACTTACACACAACCAAAACGCGCATAATGTGATCTAATTCTTGTTTTTGTCTCAAATGTGACTAAAATCACACTCCTGTTTTTGAGGAGACAATCATGAATCACGAATTAGGCAACGCGTACCTTGGTCAAATGATCGCAAAGCAAGCAATGCATGATGCATTGTATGGTAAGCCTAAAGCGAAGAAAGCATCTTTCATCAAACGCATGATGAAGAAGCTATCTAAATAATCGCTAAAGTGAAATGGAATTTTCGGTTTTCGCTGGGTAACTAACCCGAACAAGCGACACATAGCCAAGAAAAGCCCCGCTACTGAAGCGGGGCTTTTTTCGTCTTGAATAGTGTGAAGGGACTTTGCTAAAGAGAAACTACATTGTCAGGTACGGTATTCAGACCTTTCTCTTCCACCCAGGCACTCAAGTTGTCTGCGCCACCAATATAGTGACCATCCAACCAAATCTGAGGTACCGTCACCGGCGTTTTCTGGCCGATATGCGCTTTGACTTCAGGGATCATACGATACAGTGCGGCGCTGTCTTTAACGACATCATAATAGTCATACTCGATACCGGCCTCGTCCAAGATCTTTTTCGCTTTTACGCAGTAAGGGCAGGTCGCTTTGCCATAGACAATATTGCCTTTTAACGTGTCACGTTTTGTCCATTCTTGAATGATGGATTGCACCAATACACCACGGTTTAGTGCTTCACCTTGGCTGACAACCTTGCCTTCCACCAGCAGAATCGGTGCGTGCCAAGCACCAACTTTTAGCGGCTCCCACCAATGCGATAGCCAATCTTTGACTTCTAATTCAATCGGAATACCATCGAGTTCATTCTCGAAGGTATCTTTGAGAATATCTTTCGTCAAGGTACACTCTCCACAAGGAATGTTGACTTTGAATGGACCCCAACTTCCGCCCCAGCGGTACAACGTCAATTTGATTGGACTTGTCATAGATTACTCTCCCTTAACGACCTATGACTAATTAGAACGGCATAGGATGAATTATCTTTCAGCTATTTTGACTTTTTTGTTTCCCAACGAGTAATAAACGCTACAGAAGCAATAATGATGGCAGCGCCTAGCCATAAACGACCCGGTGGAACCCAGCTAAATACGAGCCAACCGGCCAAAACGTTCAGTGGCAGTTTGGCGTGATCGAAAGGTTGCACAAACGAAGCATCAGCCACGGCATAGGCTTTAACAATAGCCCACTGCGCCAAAGCTGTCATAGCACCTGCTGCGAGCAGGATGAGCCAAATAGTGCCACCTGTTGGCGTTTGCCAGTCTGGCAGAGCAAGCAAAATATTGAATGGGGTAATCAAGACCAACAGATAAACCACCATTGTCGACGGTGAGTCATCGGACGAGAGCTTTTTGACCATGAGTGAGTAACAGGCCCAGAAGAACGCTGCGCCTACCGGTAATAGCGTTGCCCAAGTGAAATCGTCAGACCAAGGCTCCAAAATGATCATCGCACCAACAAAGCCTGATAGGGTAGCGAACCAACGAGCTGGGCCCACTTTTTCTTTTAAAAACAAGCCAGAGCCAACAGTGGCGAAGAGAGGTGAGGTCATTAACAAAGCGATCCCTTGCCAAATCGGCACAGGATAAGCGAGCGCCCATAGCCACAGTTGAATCCCAATAACCGAGAGGAACACTCGAAAAACATGCATGCCCAAATGCTCAGTACGCAAGGATTGACGGATCCCTAGGGTTTTTAGGTACGGCAAGATAACAACCAAAGCAATGGCGTATTGAACTAAGGCGACAGTGGTCGATGAGAGACCAAATTTAATGCTGGCAATTTGCGCAAGGCTGTTAACGATCGCGAAAGCGAGGCCCGCTGTGAGCATCCAGCTTGCGCCTTGAATCGGGTGGTGAGTGCTGCTTGTCATGGTATAAGTGCTTGAAAAATTGATGGCATGAATCATACGACTTTATCCAGTTAAGATCATCTAAGTTATTTGACGTTCCTAATCAATAAAGTCGAATGATTGAGTTATCTGTTAGCGACTTTCACGCTTTTGGTTAATCGCCCAAACAGACATTACAACTAAACTTAGCCCTAAGGCATGCCAAATTGTGAACACTTCTTCTAGTACCACCACAGCGAATATGGCGGTGACCGCAGGGCCGATATTACTGGTCAGGCTGAGTGACGTGGGCGTTAGTCTTGCCATCGCGGCTGCAATTAAATACGAAGGGAGAACGGTACAAAATATGCCGAGCAGTACACCAATCATCACCAGTTCTGAACCCCATGATGCAGGGTTAGAATTGCTGAGCGAAAGGTGAATCAGTATCGCAATGCCCGCACTGCCCATGCCAATACTGGTAAACAAAGAGCTGCCTAAGTGGCCAATTAATGGTTTGCTCCATACTAAATAGAACGCAAAAATCAGAGCAGAGGCGATGGCGAGGCCGCTACCAGTGATGACCGCAGAGCCCAATGTGCTCACATCATGAAATACAATGAAGCTGATCCCCAGATAACCAAGCAAGGTAGAGGCGATGACTGAGCGGTTCGGCTTTTGTCCGTAAAAGAACCAACTAATGAACACCACAAACGTTGGGAACAAGAAGATCAGTAGGCGCTCTAATTGTGCTGAAATAAATTCGAGTGAAGCAATGTCTAAAAAGCTCGCCCAGTAATAACCCAACACCCCAATTGCGGCGGCTTTCAGACCGTGCGACCTGACTTTTTCGCGGTTCTCTACTGAGCG
This sequence comes from Vibrio aquaticus, assembly GCF_003970385.1. Lineage (GTDB taxonomy): Bacteria > Pseudomonadota > Gammaproteobacteria > Enterobacterales > Vibrionaceae > Vibrio > Vibrio aquaticus. The sequence continues at coordinate 1,266,752 of NZ_RXZH01000001.1, forward strand.
GCACAGGTAGACAAACACAAGGAAGTAAAGGGGAAGAGAACTGAACGCTCTTAACGTCATGATCGATGTCGCATCACCGCCATATTGGTAAGCGATTTTGATCAAAACGGGTTTAACAGAAAAGAGTACGCAGCCAGCAAGCGCAAGCAAGATGCCGATCTTATTCGAGGAATGGGAGGGGTGGGCAAGTGTCTCGGTTTGTTGGGTCATATCTCGTTTCCTTGTGAGAGTTAAGGCTACGAGAAATGGGCTGGCTACGTTTCTCGTAGCCAGGCACAGGTTTACCTACCGGCTACAGGCATTAAGGAGTAGAAGCCAAAGGTAGGTAAACGACGTATTCATTATATAAATTCCAATCTGGTGAAAGTTCAGACTAACGTGAGCTGTATAAAAATGCAACGGGTTGCGATTAAGCGAGTTGCATTTTTCTTTCTACCTGAGCGAGTGCTCTTTGATACATAGACCAAGCACATACCCCAGCAAAGATATTACCAATAAACGCCCCCCAGAAGAGCCCTTCAATGCCACCTAACTTTGCACCAAGCCATAAACATGGCAAGAAGAAAGCAAACAGCCGCAGTGCAGAAATTGTTAAAGCCGTGTAAGACTTACCTAGAGCATTGTTGATAGACACCATCAACATACAAATCCCTAGTGGGCCCAAGCTGAAAGGAACGACTAGCAAGTGATAGTTAAGAATGATCTCGACTTCTAGCTCGCTGGTCATTAGCGAGGCGAGTTGCTCCGAGGTGAGCCATGTCAGTGCCGCGATGACTAACTGAAAGCCAAATACAAACTTAGCCGCGATGATGACTAATTTTCGGATGTCTTCGATGTTTTTAGCACCTAAGAGTTTTCCGACCATTGGTGGCATCGACATGGTTAACGCCAATACTGACACAATCGCGAAAAATTCGTAACGTGAGCCCAACGCCCAAGCCGCAACGGCAGCGGTGCCATACCCTGCAAGGAGTTTAGTCGCTAACATGGAAGAAAGAGGTGGCAGCAGTTGGCTGATCATTGCTGGCCCCATGATGTGACCAATTGAGCTGACACTTTTCGCGATATTGAGGTCGTGCCAATCAAAGCTCATCCATTGTTTATTGATGACTTTTGGCGCAACAAATACGATACCTAAAGCAAAAGCGACGATGGTCGCAATCGCGGCACCGTCAATACCCATATCAAAAGTGAAGATGAAGATAGGATCGAGCACTAAGTTCAGTAAGCTCGTCACCATCATCATGGTGCCTGGCAGCATGGTATTACCATTGGCACGGCAGACACTGTAAAAGAAGTAGAGTACAGCGCCGACCCAAGCACTGATGAGCCAGTAAATCCAATATGAATCGATGATTGGCAAGACACTTTCAGGCGCACTAAGCATCGATAAAATCGGTTCTCTAAGCAGGTAAATCAGCACAGAAAACAGCGCAACACCAATGCTGCCCATTGCGATGACCAAGCCACCAAGCTGTTTCGCATAGCGCATATCATCAGCGCCAATTGCCTTTGCGATCACTGCGGTTGTCGCAATACCAAGGCCAACCTGAAGGCCAATAATGATCATCTGAATCGGCAATGTGAACCCTTGTGCTGCAAGAGGTAAGATCCCAAGCTGACCAATAAAGGCACTGTCGATGAGCTGAAAACTCATAATGGAAAGAACGCCAAACAGCATTGGCCAAGTCATTTGGTAGAGTTGTCTGCCAAGAGAAGGCGATGAGTCTTGAGTGGTTGAAGTCATAATCAGAGGCTTGTTTGGGTTTTGAGTTTAAAGAAAACCGAGGCTATTTAGCCTCGGTATTGTTGCGTGTCACATACATCTTGGTCAGTGACTGAGTTTTCAAGGGTCATCATTGAAACTTCTTAGCTTGAGCTATGAATCTTCTTTTATGTGATCGGCATAACCCTTTGGTGGCGGCGTCCAACCGCGTTCACTGGAATCGTGTCGATCGTTGCGATCAGCTTGCATCGCGACCTTAATCTGCTCTTCTAGGTGCATAAACAACTTACGGTAGTTGTTGTCGAAGCGTTCACCTTCCGAATCGTCTTCCCATGCTTTATACAAAAAGTCGGACTTTTTCTCTTCCACTCGCTTGTAGGACGCTTTTTGGCGCTCAACATGGAAAGGATGGAAGTCAAGTTCGCGCATGGCATGAGAACCAAGCTCAAGTGCGGAATGGTACGTTTCAAGCTCAATAATATCTGCGCCTGCTTGACGAAGAAGATAGCCATGACCTCGGTCGAAAGCACGGGCTAAGACCTTCACTTGTGGGTAGGTGTGCTTAACATACTTCGTCAGCTCAACACAGGTTTCTCGATTATCAATGGCAATCACAATCATAGATGCATGTTCGATCCCTGCGGTATGCAGAAGATCTGGGCGACTTGCATCACCAAAGTAGGCTTTGGTGTTGATTTGACGCATAACATCCACTTGCGCTGCTTGTTGATCCAGAACGACGGTTTTCACTCCATTGGCAACCAACAGACGGTTAACGATCTGACCAAAGCGCCCGATACCGGCAATGATGACTGTGCCTTGCTCTTCAATCGTATCCGCTTCGCGATCGTTTGATGCATCCTGGAATCTTGGCAAGATCACTTTATCAAACAGAATGAAAAGACCCGGTGTTAAGAACATGGAAAGAGCAACAACGAGTGAGAGCGTTTGAGCGATATCTTGCGGAATAACATGGTTTTGAACGGTAAAGCTCAATAGTACAAAACCAAACTCACCCGCTTGCGCCAAGCTTAGGGTAAACAACCAGCGGTTGCTGTTACGGATTTTGAAAATCAACGCCAGTACATAAAGTACACCCGCTTTCAGAGCCATCACACCAATCGTGAGGCCGATGATCATAGCGAAATCATCAAACAAAATACCGAAATTGATGCCAGCACCAACGGTAATAAAGAACAAGCCTAACAATAGCCCCTTGAACGGGTCGATGTTGGATTCCAGTTCATGACGAAATTCACTGTTCGCTAGCACAACACCTGCTAAGAAGGTGCCGAGCGCAGGAGAAAGGCCAACCAAGCTCATCAGTGCAGCAATACCAACCACCAGCATTAATGCGGTCGCAGTGAAGATTTCTCGTAAGCCTGAACTTGCGACAAATCGAAACAGTGGGCGACTTAGGTAATGGCCACCGACAACCAAGCCAACGATTGAGGCAATGATCACCATGCCATATGCCCAACCAGGAAGGCCGGCAACTAGGCTGAGTTCGTCATGATGGTCTGAGGCTGCATTGACCGCCGATTGTGCTTGCTCAACCAGTTCAGGCAGCGCCAAAAGAGGGATGAAGGCTAGCATTGGAATGACGGCAATATCTTGGAACAGAAGCACAGAAAAGGCATTCTGGCCGCCTTCGGTTTTGCTAAGTCCTTTCTCGTTAAACGTTTGTAAGACAATCGCAGTAGAAGAGAGCGCGAAGATCAAACCGATGGCGAGTGCAATCGTCCAAGGTTGCTCAAAAAACAGCGCGATGCCCATGACGATCGCGGTGGTCCCGCCAACTTGAAGCCCACCTAGACCGATTAGACGGTTTCTCATGGCCCATAGCATCTTTGGTTCAAGCTCAAGACCAACCAAAAATAGCATCATCACCACACCAAATTCGGCGAAATGTTGAATGGTGGTTGTCTCTTCTCCGACTAAGCCAATAATCGGGCCAATGATAACACCAGCAATGAGGTAGCCGAGTACCGAACCAAGCCCCAAACGTTTCGCGATAGGGACGGCGATAACGGCAGCGGCCAGATAGATAAATGCTTGTAAGAAATAACCGGTCATTGCGTTGCCTCGTTATCCAGTGTTTCTAAGTAGTGATTAAGCTTTTCAACTTGGCTTGCTTTGTCAAAGTTAACATTGCCAGCGACGAGGGCTTCCAACAGTTTCTGCCATTGGTTTACGTGTATGTCTACACGACCATCTTCTTGAGCGGTACGGGCCCCAAACAGAGCGAAAGGCGCAAGGTATCTCATACCTGTTAGAGTTGCCATTTGCTCTAATGGATGGAGTAACTCTCGAATCGTGTAGTGATTGTAACCATCGGTTTGATAAGCATCGGCTTTACCACCGGCAGAGAGTGAACAGAAAAAGTTTTTACCATGAAGGGCGGTACCTTCACTACCATAAGCGAAGCCGTATTCTAAAACTAAATCTTGCCACTCTTTAAGAATGGCCGGAGTGGAATACCAGTAGAGCGGGAACTGAAAGATAATGGTGTCATGTTCGACCAACCTTTGCTGCTCTTTATCGATATTGATGTGGTAAGTCGGGTACTCTTTGTACAAGTCGACAACCGTAACGCCATCCATATTTTGCGCAGCAGTCAACAAATGTTGGTTTACTTCTGAGCGGTGTGATGATGGATGAGCGTATAGAACGAGAACCTTATTGTTTGGCATATCCTATCTCTGACTATTGTTTAACGGGGCTATTCTTGCACAGTGTGCGGTATAACTCTATGGTGTTTTCATCATTACGTTGAATTTCTAACGTCGAGTTTGGAAGCTTCGATAAAACTGGTCGCGTAAATCGGTGAGCTGTTCCACAACGATGGACGCATGATGATGAAAAGGAGTGTCGTTGCCATGAGTCACCAAACAAGAGGGCATATCGGCATTGAACGCCGCTTGAAGATCGTAAAGGTAGTCACCAACATACAGGACTTCATAACTGGCTAAGTCCCATTTCTTCGCCAAATATTGCAGTGAATCGGGAGCGGGTTTTGGTGGAAATTGCTCGCGGGTGATGACCACCGGAATCGACAAACCATTGTGGGCTAATTTGGTGTGGGTTGCTTGTTCACAATTGCGAGTAATGACAGCGGTATGGAGAGCGTGCGTCTCTATAAACTCTAGCAGTGGTAAACATCCAGGCATTGGATGGGAAGACTGAGCATCTTCTTGTTCATGTTGCAGAATGAGGGCGGAGGCATATTGCTGTTGCTGAGTGCAATCTAATTGTTCGACATAAGAGAGCAAATCGAGATTGAGTGGACAACCGATTTGCTCTCTTAACCAACGAAAGTCCATATCTGAGCTCACTAAGGTATTATCGAGATCAAACACAATGGCTTTGATTTGATCAATATTCAGTGGCACATAAGACATAGACTCTCCTTAGTTATGCGAATTCTTTCTCCAGATAAGCAACGATATCAGAAGATTCATACATCCATTCTACATTGCCTTCTTTCTCAATTCTTAGGCAAGGAACCTTAATTTTACCACCACCGGCTTCCAATTCTGCGCGGTGTGCTTGATCGTTTTTCGCGTCACGTAAATCAAAGCTAACCGATTGACGTTTCATTGCACGGCGCACTTTTACGCAAAATGGGCACGCTTCAAATTGATACAGTGCGAGTGACTGAGCTTTTTCGTTTGCCGTTTGTTGCGCGTCAGCTGAACGCTTTACGCCTTTTGGTGAAAAAACAAAGTTTAGGAGTAAGATAACTCGCCCAAGGAACCAGCGGATAAACTTCATACAAATCCTATTGAATATTATTAAAATCTACGGTGACATTTACGTTACGCATTGTAACCGACTTGTGATCATACTTAAACTCAACCTAGCTTAATTTAGTGTTGCTTAATGTGGTGCTGCTTTGTCACTTCGAGCCCCAATCGCTTTGCCAGCCTGGTTAAATTTGCGCGGTCGGTTTTCAGCTGTCTTGCGGCTTGAGCCCAATTAAACTCGGCCTTGTTGAGCGCTTCGATGATCATTTGGCGTTGGTAAGCTTCGGTGGACTCTCTTAATCCAAGCGAGGCGTCAATCTCATGGCTTGCTGTAGAGGCTGGAATATCAAGGCTTTGTGGTAGATCGAGTAGTGCCCTAAGTTCACCAATCTCTTCGGCAGAAATCGTGATCAACTTGCCTCCACGGCCTCGCGCTCTTGCTTTTAGTGCCGCTCGGTTAATCACATGTTCTAACTCTCTCACATTGCCTGGCCAGTTGTATTGTGACAGTACCATCTGTGCTTCTTTGCCTAGTTTGATCTGAACAATGCCAAGTTTTCGTCGCGCTTGCTCTAGGAAATAGCCAGCCAGAAGAACGATGTCACCGTTACGTTCACGTAAGGTCGGGACAGTGATAGGGTAAACACTCAAACGGTGGAAGAGATCTGATCGAAAACGGCCTTCTGCGACTTCTTCTTTTAGATCTCGATTGGTGGCAGCCAATACGCGCACATCAATCGTTTCAACCTTGTCTTGTCCGACAGGCTGAATTTCGTTGTTTTGCAGCGCACGGAGGATCTTACTTTGCGCAGCCAAAGGCAATTCACCGATTTCGTCAAGAAACAGTGTGCCACCATCGGCAAGGGCAAACTTACCTAAGCGTGATTTCTCAGCGCCAGTGAAGGCGCCTTTAACGTGTCCAAACAGTTCACTCTCAACCAAATTCTCAGGGATCGCTGCGCAGTTTACATAGACCAAAGGGTGTTTCTTTCGTGGTGAAAGGTGGTGGAGGCTTCTCGCCACCAACTCTTTACCAACCCCGGTCTCTCCATGGATAAGAATATTGAAGTTAGAAGGGGCAACAACCTCAATATCTGCCTTAAGGTTTTGCATCGCAGAGCTATCACCAATGATCTCGCCACCATCGCGATCCCATGATTCTTCGTTTAACTCTTCAAATCTTTGCTGTGTCTGCTTGGCTTGTTGTTCCAGTTGGCTCACAGACAGGGCCACCTTAAGCGTTGATGCTGCAATGGCAGAAAGGGCCTCTAGGCTACGAGTGGGGATCTGTTCAAACACGCCCGGCGATAGGCTATCTAACGTAAGGACACCCAGTAATTTGTCTGAATAGATAAGTGGGAGCCCCATGCAGGAGTGCATAGGCAGATCGCCCTCATAATCGAGAAGCAGGTTATCGAAAGGATCGGGTAATTCACTGTCAGCATCGAATCTTACCGCCGTTTTAGACGCGCATATTTCGGCAAACCTTGGGTGCTCAGCAATCTTGAAACGTCGCCCTAGCGTGTCACGAGTTAAGCCTTGCATTGCGAGTGGAACGAGGGTGTCTCCTTGCAGAGAGAGTAAAGCGACACAGTCACACTGAATCGCCTTTCGAATCGCATCGAGCAGGCTATTGAAACGGTCTTGTTCATTATCACCACGCGCGAGCCCGATGGTCATATCGATCAGAGTAGAGACAGAGATATCTTGCATGTGAGTCCACTTTTTCTTTCAGATTACGTCTATGCTTTAGAATTAAACACACTGGCTGTGATAAAACAACTTTTTAGTGTCATTATGACTTGATTTTTGTGGGTCAAAATGACATGAATATTAATCAAAAAGCGATAATTTCCAATTGTTTACAGGGTTTTAATTATTGGCACTGTTCCTGCTATATGGAAGTGAAATCAAATAATAACGAGGAGAAAGCTCCAATGCTTAACAACCAACATATTGAAATCGTAAAAAGCACTATTCCGCTCTTGGAGTCAGCGGGGCCTGCATTAACTCAACATTTTTACCAAAGAATGTTCTCTCATAACCCTGAGCTGAAAGACATTTTCAATATGACGCATCAAAAGACTGGGCGTCAAAGCGTGGCACTGTTTGAAGCGGTCGCGGCGTATGCGAAAAACATTGAAAACTTAGCAGCCTTGACGACGGCTGTTGAGCGTATTGCCCACAAACACACCAGCTTCAATATCCAAGCCGAGCACTACCAAATCGTAGGCCATCACTTAATCGAAACATTGCGCGAATTAGCACCGGAAGCGTTTACCAGTGAAGTCGAAGAGGCTTGGACTGCGGCTTATCTGTTTTTGGCGCAAATCTTTATTGATCGTGAAGGCGAACTCTATTTGCAGCGCCGTCAGGCTGTGGGTGGCTGGGCGAACGCAAGACGCTTTATTGTGAGTCAAAAAACGGCAGAGTCAGAGTTTGTGACTAGCTTTGTATTGACTCCGGAAGATGGCGAACCGGTATTGGACTATCTACCGGGCCAGTATATTGGTATCGAAGTAAAACCAACCGCTGGCGAACACAATGAAATTCGTCAATACTCGCTGTCGCAAAAGCCAAATGGTGAGTCATACCGAATCTCGGTTAAGCGAGAAAGTGGCGAATTTAAAGGATTGGTGTCTAACTATCTGCATGATGAAATCGCAGAAGGTGATGTAGTCAACCTTTACCCACCAGCGGGCGACTTCTTCTATCAAGAGAAGAGCCAACCTGTTGTATTGATCTCGGCGGGTGTCGGCGCTACGCCAATGCAAGCCATGCTTCAAACACTGGCCGATCAAAACAAAGCCAATGTGACAGTCATGTACGCATGTAATAACGACCAACAACACACGTTTAAGAAGCAGACGGCAGAAGTGGCATTAGAAAACAACTGGCCTTCATACAGCTGGTACTTAAATGATACAGGCGCAGATTTTAGCGGTGAGCTAGATGCCAACCTCATCGCACGAGAGCTTCCATTGGATAACGGTGATTTCTATCTATGTGGCCCAGTAGGCTTTATGGAATCTGTCGTTAAACAGTTGGAAGGACTGGGTGTTGAACGATCTCGTGTTCACTATGAAGTGTTCGGTCCTCATACTTATTTGTAATTTCACCTGTGAAGGTTTGAACTAAGAACGTAAACCTACCACCAACTCTACCTAGGCCCTTTATCGTTAAAGGGCCTTTTTTGTGTTCTTTAAAGAACATACTAATAGAATGTTATCCTGTATAGTTCAAGGGTCATTAATCTATAGGTGCTTCGACTTGCTTGGTTCAACTGAAAAACGATTGCTTGTAATTTTTCTTGCAGTAACGACGTTTGTGCTCGGTGCGATAACCGTTGCTTCTTATTACTTAGAACGACATGAACACACGGCCCGCCAATTTCAAGAGAACGAGAGTAAGTCTGTCCTAGGCTTAAGGTTACTCGGCTACCAGCTCGATCAGCTGAGCATCATCGCTCATGATTACGCATTTTGGGACGAGACCTACCAATACATTGAAGGCCGCAATGAGCCGTTTTTTGTTGAAAACTTTGATGTTCAGTTACTTGATACACTGCATATAGCCGGTGTAGCTATACTCAATAATGCTAACGAAACAATAGCGACCAGCGCCAATATCTCGGGCTTTGATGACATTTCTTTTCACGAGCATTTATATGATGTAAAGCATGATGTGGATGATATACCTTATCAAGGCATCATGTTCCATAATGAGAGCTTATTCCTTTTCGCCAGCGCTCCGATCAAAAGCACCAACCTTAATTTTCCGTCAAATGGGCGATTGTTGTTCTTCAAACAGATCAACCAAAAAACAATGTCAGGGATTTCAGAGCTAATTGGTGACAAATTTCGCATTGTGACTAAGACGGAAGAGACTCAGTTCTTCACGTTTATTGCTCAGACCCGTTGGCAAATGTTTACCGAGCAACAAAGTCTTGAGCAGAATACTATGCAAGGAACGTATGTGATTGCTCAGGACAATCGAGACAGAGTTCCTTTAGAGATTCAAGTGCACAGTGCGATGGAGGCTCCGTCTTGGCAAGAGCATATTTTGCATTCTGCAGCCCCTATGACGGCGATTTTGATTACGCCGATCCTGATGATTGTCTTGCTTCGAAAGTACATCACGCGCCCACTTCAAGAACTGATCCGTTGGTTAAACCAAGTTGATGGCTCACAGCTTGCTGAAGAGTTGAAACCGTTCAAACACGCGGGAAATGGTGAAGTCGGGGAGCTGAGTGAAAAGTTCAGTAGCATCTATAACAACTTGTACCAACAACACCAGTTTAGTCAGCTGTTGCTTTACTCTATCAGTGACGTGATCTTTACGGTCGATCACTTAGGGAACATTGATTACTGTAACCCGGCCGCGACGGAATGGCTGAATGTGAGTGCAAATCAGCTGTACGGTCAAAGTTTTGAGTTTCTTATCTCCAATATGTCGCAAGATACACCAAGCCCTGCAAACTGGCTCTATCGTGCGATCCACAGTGCGAGTGAATACAGCGGCATTTCGCTGATTCGTAAGTTCGGAGAATCGTCTCAAGAAGAGTGGATGGAAGTTCAAGTGAGCCCAATGATCAAAGCGGATGATGAGCCAGCGGGTGCGCTGATTGTTCTGAGATCGAAATCAGACTATGTCTAATGAACAAACCACTAGTGTATGGAAAGCCATTCACTAGTGGTGAGTAATGTTAACCAAATAAGCGTTTAATCAGAGCCATGACTTTCGACTCTGACTTTTCCTGAATAGGAGAACGCTCCACTCCAAGATAGTAACTCTCTAGAAACTGAGCGCGCAGCTCATGAGTGGGAGACTGAAGCATTGGACTTAGCAGTTCAGCGGTATTGAATGCGTGATCATTGGCTAAACTGAAATCCATTCGCAAATACCCCTGCAGATACACCCACAAATGAGTGACAAGAGAAAGCTGTTGGCTACCAAGCTCATCAAATTTATGGCTGTGTTCTGGGCCAACTTTTTCATCGATCAACTGACGCATAGCCGATGCTGACTCTGCATAAGAGGTGACGGATGATGTCTCTTCGATATGCAGTTTTGTGAGTAAGCCGAGCAGGTGATTAATGGGTTTGATATCCGGTTTGTTGCTAAGAACTCGAGCATAAAAATCACTGTGTTTGTCGCACAGTAATTGCCAATTTTTGCCATCATTCGCCACACTCGGAATTGAGTCTGCTTGAATCGCTTTCAGTTGAGCTTCGAGCTTAGTCATTCGATTGAAGCGTCTCTAATGTGATTTCATGAGAGCCGTTGTCGGAGTCTACGAAAAGGCTGTTGCCCGTGATCATCACTGATAAGTCCATGGTCCTTGCCACGGTTTCAGACAGCGCTTCAATGGCTGCTGGGTCAAAGCGGTGGATATTGACCTTATATTGGTGAGACTTGTTTTTAGTCTGCTCCCACCATACGTCTGACTTGCTATTGAATGAGAACACATCAACTGCTGGTGCTAGGCGACAAGCCTTTTTCATGCGGTCCAAAGACGGTTCGCCAATATCAACCCAAAGTTGAATTTGATCATCGAGCGATTTAACCCAAAGGTCCGGTTCTTCGGTGGTCGAAAGTCCTTTTGTTAGCGCCAGTTCTGGTTGCCATTTCACACAGAATGCCAACACGCGAGCCATCATGCGAGGTACGGTTTCCGAAGGATGCTGTGCAACCGTCAATTGAGTCGAGTCATAAATGTCACGGTTGGTGTCAGATAGGGAAATACGGAACTTATAGATAGTGGGTTTGAGAGCCATAAAACAACTTATATATAAAAAAATAGCCAGCGTAATGCTGGCTATTGTAAATCTTTAGTACTTAAGAATTAAAGTACTTTAATGTTCTCAGCTTGAGGGCCTTTTTGGCCAGTAGTCACAACGAACTCAACTTTCTGACCTTCAACTAGAGTGCGGAAACCGTCACCTGTGATTGCAGAGAAGTGAGCGAAAACGTCTGGACCGTTTTCTTGTTGGATGAAACCGAAACCTTTAGTTTCGTTGAACCATTTTACTGTACCAGTAACAGTGTTAGACATAACGTATATCCTTGATAAATCATGTAAAAGCCATACGGCATTGATAGCGTGGAAAAGGAGATTGCTATAGTGCACGACGTTACGGAAGATATCGATAAACCTAACGGAACGGCGAAAGTAAACAAGTACCGTTTTCAAGCTGATAATCAGTCTAAAGAGACGTGCAACTAAGTCAATAACAAGCGAGGGATTTTTGACCATGATGCAAAGGTTTTCGTTAGAAATTTGCGCTAGGTATTATTTCGATAATTTTGCTGATACATCTATAAATCGTGTAATATTTGTTCTGAAGACTTTTAGAGTTATTACTAATAAATATCATATTAGATCAACACCAAACAGGTTTTAACAAACCCTCGGAGGCCATATGGCAAAGCAAAAACGGTTGAAGCACCAAGAGAGTGCAACAGTCGACATCGAGACGGAACTAGGGCGTGGCCAAATCAACGATAATGCACTGAAAGCGGCGGTAACCAGTCAACTATTTCGGATTAGAGTAGAGAAAGCGAAAAAAGGGAAAGGCAGTTTTAAACGAAACATGAAACATAGAGGCAAAGAGCCCTATTCAAAAGCCGCTTAAATAGCGTGGTTTGAATAGGGCTCTTTCTATTAGGCGTTAAGAGCGTTGGCTTTGATTAACGTTCGATCTTCGGAGAATAGATGGAATACGCCGTGATCTGTCCAGCCACGATGGCAGAGAACATAAACAACGCTGACAAACCAATACTTGGTATAGGCAAGATCGACTGCTCAAATACAGACTGACTTGCACTCACCAGTACTCGACTTCCTGGTACCAAAATGATGATGCCTTGAACAATATAGATTGAGCCAGTGAGATCCATCTTTTTCGCAACCCAAGTACCGTAGAGCGTGATCAAAACGGTCGTTACCCAAGTGCCGACAACCCAACCGCTATCAAAACCTAGGTAGAATGGACCCCACATTCCAAGCACCGCAACGGGTAAACCTAGAAGAATGTCCATCGGGCGCGCATTAAACATCACACCAATCGAGACAGAAATCAGAAACAGGCCAAAGATGTGCAGCCATGTGGGCACTTCATTGACATAATTGATTGACTCCGCTTGTCCCCATACCGCTTCACCTATGTTCAGCCCCATGACGATCCCGACAAATAACTTAATGAGGGTTAACGCACTTTGCCCGAGTAGACTTGTTCCTGATACCAAATCATTGAAAGCAAGACACTCTAACGAGTTGGCGATGGATAACCCAGGGACAAACAAAACGATGGCGGCGATACAGAGTGCCCAAATAGGAATAGCTGCGCCCGTGCTGGCAAAAGCGGCCACAAGAATACCCGTCAACAACGCGGCGATAAACTCTGCGGCGATGGCGCGGCGAGCTCTGCAAACTTGCTGTGTTAGCCAAACCACGAAGCCTAAAAAGATCGAGAAAAGGACGGCTTCCATGGTACTGCCCACAAGCATCAAATACGCAGGTGGGATTCCCATGTTAGCCAAGGCGATTACCCACTTCGGGTATCCCACCGGTTCTGGAACGGGCTCATTACTTGGCTGATTGATTCGAATAATGGTGTTGGCGAGCAAACTCAGGTTGATGGAGGCTGGTTGATGGCGTTTCATCACCACCACATTATTATCATCGGGGAATTGATAATTCACCGTTGTCGGTGAGGCTTGAATCATCACGTCAACGCCATGCTTACGGGCATAAAATTGCGTATATTTTTCGAGTTTGTAGGGTGCGCAACCGCTACGATGAAGGGTGTCGCCGATCTCGACAATCTTCTTAATTCTGTACTTCGAAGGCATGGTATGTAGTACGTAAAAAATTGTGCGGCAAAGGTAACAAAGGCGTCTAACGTATTCGAGCGAAATAGGAGGGAAGAGTGCGAGAGCTCACACTAATTACTCCGTTTGGGGAAGGGCAAGAGGTCATTATTGAAAACTCAGTTTTTGAGGTGGGATTTTTATATAAAACCACACCCTTATATCGATATTGTTCACAAAAAAGAAGATTTTTTAAATTGTAACTAATGTTATTTAATTGTAACCGCAGAAGTGAGTAATCTTAGTCATATTGCTCTAACTCATTGAGATATGGAATCTAACAAAATTAGGTATTTAACAATAATTTCACACGGTGTAACAGAGGTATTTATGGTTAATAAATGCACAAAAATAGCACTTGTATTTCTATGGGAAATGGCGAAAATAACCGCAAAATGAGTTTGCAAAAATGAAAGGAAGCTTTTCCTAAATTTGAATTCAGAGGCGAAGTAGTATGAAGTTATTTCTAATTTTTATGGTATCCATCTCAGCTGGCGTTGCATCGGCTGATCATCTTCATTCATTCTTACTTGGTTTATACGTCGCAACTCTAGCGGTTGGTAGCTGCTATTGGTTTGCTTTTAGAAGCAGCCGTTTCCCTCAGTTAGCATTGGTGCTTTTGCTTTGTGGGCTGTTCTCAAAGATTGCCATCACGGTAACTGGCGTCTTATGGGGTCTATCTCAAGAGCTGATTAGTTCACCTTTTGTGTTCTCGCTTTCTTACTTGTTCTTCTCAATTGTAGCGACGTATGTTTGGTTTGCTTACAGAGAAAAACTCATGGCGAAGAAAGATGCTTTATTGAAAGCAGCATAAGAAAAGTAAATTTAGTGAAAACCAGCGGTTAAACTCGCTGGTTTTTTTGTGTCTAAATTTGGGAGCAAACAGCCATAATTTCGATATTTCGTGTTGAATAGTAACGATTAGTTTCAGAGTCGCTGCATCTTGCATCAGCTTGTCTATACTGAATCCGACTATAAACGACTACAGTGAGATGTCGCACATCATGAAATCACGCTTTCTAACAGCATCAGTACTTCTTTCGACAATTTCTGTTTCAGTTGGGGCAATGGCTGCACCCACCATCATTCCCGACCCTCCAGCGTTAGGCGCAAAAGGCTATATCCTGATCGACTATCACACCGGTGAAGTGATCGTAGAGAAAAATGCCGACAAAAAGCTCAATCCAGCCAGTTTAACTAAGTTGATGACGGCGTACGTAGCAGGCCAAGAGGTCAACAGTGGTAATGTCTCACTGAGTGACCAAGTCCGAATTAGCCGCAATGCATGGGCAAAAAACTTTCCTGATTCTTCAAAAATGTTCATTGAAGTGGGCACAGACGTTGAGCTTATGGACTTGTACCGAGGCTTAATCGTCCAGTCAGGTAATGATGCCAGTGTGGCCATTGCGGAACACGTAGCGGGCAGTGAAGACGCATTTGTTGGTTTGATGAATTCTTGGGCGCAAAAATTGGGCCTTAACAATTCCGGTTATACCAATCCGCACGGGCTCGATAGTGATGGTCTCTATTCAACGCCACACGATATCGCATTACTTAGCCAAGCGATCATCCGTGACCTACCAACCATCTACCCACTCTATAGTGAAACCTCTTACACCTATAACGGCATCACTCAGTACAACCGTAATGGCTTGCTCAGAGATCGTAGCCTGAATGTCGATGGCATGAAAACGGGCTACACAAGCGGCGCAGGTTACAGTTTGGCGACCTCAGCAACGAGTGGCGACATGAGACTGATTTCGGTTGTTATGGGGTCTAACAGCGCGAAAAGCCGCGAGTCAGAGAGTAAGCAACTACTGAGTTATGGTTTCCGCTTCTTCGATACTGTGTCACCGACTAAGCCGACAGACACGTTAGCAGAGGCCAGAGTTTGGATGGGCGCAGTCGATCACGTTTCTGCAGGCGTAGATGAAACGGTCTTGATCACGTTGCCTAAAGGTGACGCCAATAAGCTGATCGCAGAAGTGGAGTTTGCGGGTGAACTGACCGCACCAATTCGCAAAGGTGACCCGATCGGTAAAGTGATTTACAGCGTTGAGGGTAATGAAGTTACCAGTGCTACCTTAGTTGCTCAGCAAGATGTTGAAGAAGGTGGCATCTTTAAAAAGCTGATGGATTGGCTCAAACGCTTAGTGGCAAGTTGGTTCTAAACTGTTCAGATAGAATAATGGCGAGGTTGATACCTCGCCATTTTTTTTAGAACTTGTAAGTCGCCGCTAAGTACCAAGCGCCTACCGATTGATTGTAAGTTTTAGAGAAATAAACATCTTGCATCTCAAGCTCGTAGTTATCGACTTCGTATGCAGTACGCAGTGACAAACCTTGCAGCTGTTGAGGTGTGTACTCAAGTCCTACACCTGTTCGGATAACGCCGCCATCATCAGAAAAATCACCCATCTTGTAATCAATCGAACCAAGGCCGATAGTGGCAAAAGGACGAAGACCATTATCAAACGTGTAGCCTAGGTTAGCTGCAACGGTAAAGGTTTTTTGTTCGATTTTGCCTGCGGTGATGTGCATACCTTGACCAGGCGCATGCACTTTAATGTTGGTGTCGCCATAGCTAGTGTATTGCGTTTCTAAGCTAACAATACGGTTGAACTGGTAACCCGCAATGATTTTGTATGAGTTATCAGAATCGGTCGTGATTGCAGCACTAGAGCTAGTTAAAAGTCCGTCATCGTCAAAATCTGTGGTACCCACACCTGCACCTAGGTAGAAACCGTTGTGAACGTTTGCACACGCAACACTAGAGAAAAGGGCAGTGACTAAAAGGAGTTTTTTCATTGTTTAGAGTCTCGATTGAGTGAGGTTGTTTTCGGGGCAGACTCTATAAAACTGAGATTTTTTGGCTAAATAAAATTCAAATAAAAAACACACATTATAAAATTGTGAAATTTAGGTTTTTCTAAACTCAATTTAAGCGCTTGTTTTATATAGGTGTTGTGCAATTTTTTACCAGATTGCTACTCTTGATTTATAAATGCAGGCAAGTAGACTGTGCCACCTTATAAATCATCAGCCATTCATACATCGGCTGTCGCAACGAGCCTTCTTGAGTACGTTGCTAAGATCTAACAGCAAGGTATAGCGATTCAATGAAAGCGATTCAGTTCTCTTCACTAAAGCTAGAATGCGAAACACGAACATTATCTAACGACGTTGGTAACCAAGTTGTCCTGCGTCCGTTGCCTTACGAAGTGTTGGTGTTTCTGCTATTAAAAGGCGCGCCTGCATCTCGCGAAGAACTGTTTGAAAAGTGCTGGGGTGGCGCTGTGGTAACCGACCAAGCCCTAACCAACGTCATTTCGGGTCTACGCCGCCATTTCCATGTGTTAAGCGCCAAAGAGATCAATATTCAAACCATCAGCAAGGTTGGGTACTTCCTTGATGTGGAGGTTAAGATTATTGAGGCTCTGGAATCTGTTCAAACAAATGAAGATACCGCCGATGTCGAACCAATTTCGGTAGAGGCTTCGCCACAGGCATCACTAGAAAGCGTTGAACATACATCAAAGCAGGGCCTTCATTTCAAAGCTTCTTACCTTTTGGTGTTTGCTTTGCTGGCGATGATCGCGGCGACGTTTGTTTTTGAACCTTTTAAACCACGTTCACCCTTTACGGACTCTTCGCAATATGTGCAATTGCTAGATGGAGAGCCAACGTTCTATTTTATGGATGGCACGGACGGCATGGTTGATAAGGCGTTTTTAACTGCCCAACTTCGCAAAGCTTCTTTTACTCACTGTGCCGTTAATGCTTATGTACGTGTTTTTCCCTCTATTTATGAGCCCGATGTGATTGCAATGACGGTCAGGCTGAAGTCTAAGACCAGTCCACATTCTCATGTGTTTCAGCATTTTAATGTCACGAATTTAACCATGGCCGAGTCGGTGCTTATGGCATTTGATAATCGGGAGGTAAGATGCGAGTTACAATAGGGGCACTGATAGCCATATTGATCGCAAGCGTGATCTATCAATGGCAGTTTGCGACATACAATTTTACCGGTACACGTTGGTTGTGCTCTGAGTCGAAGTCTGGATTTACGTCTGAAACCTATCGTCACTATCGAAAAGTCTCAGAAATCACGGCCATTTACTTTACCTCGAAAGAGAGTGTGACCTATTTTCAGACGGGTAAGTTAGTCCATCAAGATGGTATGGAAGAACCGTATGAACTGATCTTAACGGCTGATAACGAGACTAAGGGGAATCAGCTTAAGCAGACGTTTAAACGAGTGGATTGGAACCTAAGACCGGAGCAATCGCCACTCTATATCAGAGACAAAGACAGTCTCGTGGGTTACAAGTCCGACCTAAGGTATGAGGTCGATGGGAAACTGCTGTTTTTGTATAGCCAATCGGGCAGTGAAGACATCAACATCGCTTGCCATCAGTCATAAAGAAAACGGGCACATAAGTGCCCGTTTACGTATGTGTTGAATCGATTTAATGGTCAGCAGAGAGCAAATCTGGGTTGGTCACCAGATTACGAACCCCGTGTGCGTGGTCTTCATCAAATTTATTGCTTTCTAGCCATTTGGCCACAGATGCAATATCTACCTTGGCGACTTTTGGTCGAACGCTCCAAGTAACTTGCAGTGGGGAAGCTTTTTCGTTGTAGCTTGGGCCTGTTGTTGAACCCGCGTATTGGATAGGTTTACCGGTCTCAGTAGGAATGTTGATCGCTTGGTAGACACCGTCTTTCTGTTTAAATTTGGTTAAGTCGACAAGATCGAGTGCGCTCTTGTCATTCACTACGACAAAGACTTGTGTCTCTACGCGCAATTGAGGATTTGCAATGGATTCACTGAGACATGCCCCAAGTGTTGGCCCCGGCGTAACCTGAGCGCTCGAATGCACATAGTGAAGCTCAATCGTGTCACCGGGTTGAAGCTGGCCGTGGCCTTTAGCGCCCACTTGTCCTTTAAACGGTTTCAATTCGGCTTCACTTAGCTGCCCATTATAGACATAGCCAGTGTTGTAACCCTTACCATCGCCGTTCCCTGCGTAGGTACTGAATTCACCGCCTTTGTGCTCTGCATTTTTGTGGAAGTGAATATTGCATAGGTTCATTTCAGTATAGCTAGGCGCCGTGCCGAAGTGGCGTGAGTTATTGCCGGAAAGGTTATCAATGTCTCGTGGGGACTGAGGGCCAAAGCCTTGCCCTTGAGTATTCTCGGCCAGTGCCGCTCGTTGTTTGGCAATCACACTGTCAGAAACATCATGGCTGCTTGCTGCAAAAGCCGCTGACGAAGAGAGAGTCAGTAAAGACGAAAGAAATAGAACTTTATTCATGTGCGTATCTCAGACCTTATATTGGTTGTGAAAGCCATTGAATATACAAAGCCTATTCCCTGACATGCATATTAAAAGTGTTAGCCTTTGTGAGAGTGAGGGGCTGATTCCATTAAATTGTCGATGTATGAAAACAACAAAGCGAATGCTGTGTGCATCCGCTTTATCTATCAATCATAGCTAATGATTAGTTCAATTTGTTCCAAGCATCTGCCCAGTGAGAGCCTACACCTGGTTCATAGTGGTTTGCAGATGGCGACCACTGCACACAGAAACCAGAGTATGGGAAAGCCTTACATTGGTAGATATTACCGTCAGTTGCTAGAACCTTAGTACCTGCCTCGTAGTTGCTAAAGTTCTCAGGGAAAACAAAGTCATAGTCGCCTGCTGGTGGCGGTGTTTGCTCTTCCACTAAGTGGAAATCTAGCGTGTTTTGTTCAATCACGTTGCCTTGCGTATCTTTCATGATAGAAACCAGCATGTGATGACCCGGTTCAGATTTTGAAAGCGTCAGTTGAACTGGCTGAACATCACCATCTTTTAAAGACTCAGAGTATGACGCTAATGGCTCGCGGTGGTGGTTGTAAACCGTCAGCTCAGCGGTGATGTCACCCACGGCGTACAGAGTAAGATCAAGCTGAGTCGCGTCTTGACCGATGATGTACTCAGGCTCTAAGCCATCGATTTGAAGATCGTAATCCGGTTCTGGTGTTTCGATCTTGTAGCCGATCTCAACGCTTTGCAGGCCAGAGCCTTGCTTTAAGTAAACAGGGTTAGTGCCATAAACCGGCGTCACTTCACCGTTTTCACCTAGTTGGCCGGAACGAATCTGAGTCTGTTCTTGGTTGATCTTGGTTGCCAGTGCGTGTGACCAGTTGTTCGCTTTACCTTGCTCACTCGACTCGATCATTAGCTCAGTTGTGTAGCTCGCATTCTCGCCTTGCTGATCGAAAATACGGGTATAAACCTTATCGCCAACATTCAGATTCATCGTTGGTGTAATTTGGCCGCCAAGGTTCCAGTCAGGAAGAACAGGACCGTCACCATCAAACTTAACGTCAATCACGTTGTAGAAAGAAGCGGCGGTATCACCCACATCCCAAACTGCCAGAATCGCTTGGTAACCTTCACGCTCAGGCACATTACACAGATGGCTCACACGTTTAGGTGGTTGAACCATACCGCCATCTACCACACAGAAAGGATTCAAATCAAATGAACTGCGCGCTAAAGGTTGGTTTGGATTCCAATCGGCTTTAGTGATGTAGTATTTCCAATCTTTGGTTACGTGGTTTGCGGTGAACGTCCATTCAAAGTATTGGCTACCCGATTGAATAGGGCGCTTAACCCAGCGATCTGCGGTTTGCGCATCCAGTGCTGCGCCTAATGAGGTTTCGCCACTGGCAATCTTGCCATCACGAGGGCCAGTTTCTGGGAAGCCATCAGGGCCTTCAACACTTTGAGGTTCATATTGAATCGCACCACAGTTGGTGTTCTTTTCATTGGTGTCGCTGGCTGGGAACTTACACAGCGCTACGCGGCTCTCAGCCACACCGTCACCATAAGCAGACACATAACCGTGGCCGTAGCTTGCACCGCTAACGGAAAGCAACGCTAAGGCGATAAGAGATTTTTTAGGGAGCTTGTTCATTATTTGTCCTCTGACTTTTTGACAAAAAAAGTTAACTCCGGCAAGCGCTCATTGATTATTAAAGTAAAGAGCGGCAACCCCGCTATCATGGGCAATCATGCCGACAGACCGGAAGCTTTGCGTCCTACCTTTTCAGATAGTTTGCCAGAATTGCCTATGTAGGCAGGCGGAATGTAGCCAACGGAATTTATAAATGCCATGTGACCGATAAAAATGTGGAATGATAATCTCGGTTTAAAGTTTGTTTCAAAAATTAACTTGCCAGCTGATAAAGGTTGATTTTGTAACTCATTGAATAATGGTGGGTTATTAGAATTAACCATTGTCTTGGTGAATAGTTTGGCTTTTTTATTATCCACGCTATGTGTCAATTTTTTGGGAATTTCCGACAATGCGCTGACTTTGCCTGACTCGTTCTTGACAGCATTAGCTCAGAAAACTCCGACAATATGCCCAGTCTAATAAAAGCAAGGAACCATCATGGAATTTACCGAAAGAGACAGAGAGGCTCTCTACCAAACGTGGATGTCAAAGAAATCTAAAATGCGTTTAACCCAAATGGAATTTGCGAAAAAACTCGGTATGAATCAGCTTAGTTTCTCTCGTGTATTACGTGGAGAAGACCCAGTGACCATGCAGTTTGTCACTCAGTTTTGTCGCTTACTTCACATTGAACCACATACAGTGGTGCCGTCATTGAAAGAAAGCCAAAGCTCAGGGCCTAAAGTGGTGTATCTACAAAGCCGCATGAGTGTCGATGGTGAAATCCAAAATGCCTACATTGAAGGTAACCAAGTCATCGTCGAGTATGCTCATCGAGTACAGCCATCTTAATTTAGACCTGGGTCTGAAATAGCCAAACAAAATCGACAAAAGATCCACATATGGTATAGCATCCTCACGTTAATTATTTTCCCTAATTGAAGTGCTATCTATGAAATCTATAAAACTTGCCCTAATAGTCCTGACTGGTGTTGTATTGGTGGGGTGTGCGGGCGGCCCTGTGCAGCGCGCAACGAAGTTCACCACCTATGAAGATTTTCAGCCAGGGCCAAAAGGTGGCGTAGATTTAGTTTGGGCACGTATTGGCCTAAGAGATCCAGCACGACTTAAAGATAAGTTAGACGAGTACGACTCAGTGGTGATTGACCAAGTGTTTGTTCTTGCAGAAGAAGACACGCTTGATCAAGAAGAGATCCAAGAATTGACCGATTACATGGTCAGCCGACTAGAAGATAAAATCTCCCCTTATAAAACGATTGTTGATGAACCAACCGGCAGCAGTTTACGCCTTAGCATTGCGTTAAGTAACGTTGAAACGCCCAACCCAATATTGGCTGTTACCAGCAGCGTGCTTCCATTTGGTTTAGCGATGTCGACCATTTCAAAAGTGGCGACCGGTGAGCACACTAATGTGGGCAGTGCGAGTGTCGAGCTGTTGGTCAGCGATGCACAAGATGGAACGCCACTGTTTGCTGCTATCGACCGCGAAGCAGGCAATAAAGACTTCTCGACCATGATTGATGCTTTAGATGACGCGAAAGATGCAATCAACTATTGGGTAGAGCGTTTAGGTGTTACTCTAGAAAACCCTGAACAATTGTAGACAGATCCATGCTAGAAAAAGAGAACCTGCTTAAGTTAGCAAGAGTACAAATGCCTTTTGGTAAATACGCTGGCCGTGTATTGATTGATCTTCCAGAAGAGTATTTGCTTTGGTTTGATAAGAAAGGGTTCCCGAGCGGTGAGCTAGGTGATTTATTGAAGCTTTGTCTAGCGTTGAAGATTGAAGGGCTAGATAGTGTGGTTAAGCCGTTAAAGCGTATGTAACCCGCTACAACGCCTCATAAGTACTTCACCATCTCCCTTGTTTTTTGAAAGAGTCAGCCAGTAAGGCTGACTCTTTTTTGCCCCTAAACCTGTTAGAACAAATACTCTACACAATTCTGAGAGCGTGCGTTTTTCCTATCAAATCTAATCCAATGAAAGAGGGGCGGCCCCTGAAGGCTCCACACATCTTTTCATCGGAAATCTGCCGCACTTACGCTTTGAGGCCTCCTACGGCTAAGGCCAGATCCTTCACGCTAATTGAGTAAGCTTCTCTTCATATCAACTCTTTACTGAGAAAAAATAGGAAGTAACCGATGTGTTTGAATCGTGTTTGCTTGAGTAATTTATCATCCATTGATAGTCGGACACAAAAAGCAGTCATTACTATTAATAGAACTCAAATTACCGACCATTATACGCACGCTCTATATCCAAACACATGCTAATCATATATCCTTGTTCTAATTACGTATTTCTGGGTGATCTATGGATTTTAAAGTAAAGCACGACTTCAAATATAGACGATTTTCTAGACTAGAATACTTGAACAAAGAGGAGTCTTGGAACGAAGATGAATTGAATCTTGGTCTCTATTACTTTTTGTTAGAAGCCAAAGGAGAACCAACTGATTCTGCTTTCAATCAGATATTAGCTGTTAAAGGCGATCATGCGTCAGCATTCAACTACCTAGGCGACACTGCTTTTGACCTATTTTATGAACGTGACGACCGTTATATCGCCATATATTACTATGAGCGTGCGCTAACATACTCTGAGCAGAACGTACATGCTCACTGGGGCCTGTTTCGTTCTACGCGTGACCCACGCCATTTATTCAAAGCAATTTCCATTGAACATGAATCAGGTAATTTTGATCTGATCAATAACAAGATGAATCGCTTTTACGCACCCAGTTTGATCAATTCAGAACTTACCGTTGATGAATGGAAGCTGCTTAAATCAATTTGTCTAGATGAAAGAGTTGAGAGTCAAATAGAGATACTTTTGTGTTGTCACTTTCATCTTGAAGAGTACGAAGATGGGATCGCTCTAATCAACTCAGCAAAATATATTCCTAAACAAATCATCGAGCCTTATCTACAACACGCTCATATTGATGAAGATACCTTTTGGAGTAAGATCAGTTATTACGAGCGATTGAAACTTATAGGTGATGCTGAATCAGCTTATGAACAAGTTAAGAAAGAAGTTGCTAAAGGCAACTCAAATCTAACGCAAGAAGCAATCATCAAATATGCTTTTGAAGCAAAGGCTTATGATGAAGTCATTGAGTTAGTTGAGCGTGCGTTTGAGAAAGAAAAATTTATCCATTCTTCACATGTCTTGAAGTTACAACACATTTTGTCATCCCAGTTCTTAGGCAAATCACTCGATGAACAGTATGAAAAAGATGTCAACAGCGTAAACTACTTTGGAGACACGGATACTGGCAGCGATGGGAAAGTTCTAGCCCTTTATCTTGCATATCTTGTTCTAGTAAACATCAATAAACTCAAGTCCATATTAGCAAAGCGTGACAATTTACATCAGTTAACGGACTACGCTTTGTACAAAGACATAAAGGCTAATCTGCGTCATGAAAGCCTCACCGGTCATCACTTGTATGACTCACTAGTGGATACTCTACAAGAGCTAAAAGAACAATGGCATAGCAAGCGAGTTGAAGACAGTTTAGCATCAGCAAAAGAACAAGAGCTTGATGATATTGAGATCGCTAGTTTATTGATGGACAAAGGTGAATATCACAAAGCATTGGGTGTCCTCTCTGATTTGGAGTCCTCAATGTCTGTTAATAATCTACTCGGTGTATGTTTCGAAAACCTCGATGATTTCGACTCCGCATTGGAGCACGCTAAGCTTGCACTTGATATCATGTTGTCTAGTGGCGAAAAAAATAGCACCATCATCAACAACTATCTATATTGTTTGCACCGCTCAAGCTCAACGATTGATAAAGAACTATATGAAAGTTATGTCGAACTATTCAATCATAGTTTAACTGAGGGTTTTATTCACCATCGGTTCTTGCACGACAGTGGCAACTCTCTGTACAAATATTATCCTTTCAATAAGTTCACATTAGATGCTTTAGTGAATGGCTACTTCTATCTGGCATCAGCAGAGCAACTCAATGACCCTATTGAGCTGCCATATGACAATCTTACTAAAGATAAAGATTTTGTTGTTCTTAGACCTGACTTTCGATTGTGTTCATTTTCACATAATGAAAACTCAATGTTGATGTGGTCACACTATGCAGAAAACCATTCTGGTCTCATGATTGAATACTGTTTTGAAGGCTCTTTACCAGATCAGGTTGGTATTGAAAAAATCCAATACCAACATCCCGAACAAAGATTCATTAAAAAGGACAAGTATCTTTTCAATCAATACATGCTAATTAAGAACAGCGACTGGTCATATGAAAAAGAAGTAAGGTTGTTTGCATACAAGAAAGATAAGGTCTACTACGAGAAAGCAACTTATCCAAACCGAACTCATAACGCTACAGCATACATAAAAAGCATAACTGTCGGTTACAAGTTTCCTGAGAGCACCGTAAAACTAATACAAAGCATCGTGGCGACTCTCAATGAGAACCGGACAAAAAATCTATCCAACATAGTGCTTCGAAGAGCGAAGCTTTCAGATAACAATTTCTTTGATCTTGAATACGAAGAGATAGCATAGGTATCATAAACTGAATTAGTCATGACTCAATCTGTCAGTTCGCAAACCATGATTTAATCAGATCTGACAGATTCCATTATCCCGTTTCTGCCCCATTTCTTGTTAGTGCATTTGCTCATTAATACCTTGTTAACCTGCCTTTCCCCACTAAAACTTATTCAATTGAGTTGATAAATCAGCATCCCGTGATTGTCGGCTTTTAAAAGGCGCTATCAGTGAGCAAAGGGCTACATCATGAGGTTTTCACTTATAAGCTAATGGCGCAGCTGTGGCAGTGTTGGGAGTATGTTTCAGACAGTACTCAATTACATTTCAGTTTTTATAACATAGTCATGCATCATTCGTTCTACGCTATTAACGTGCCGCAACATGTCAGCGTTTTTTAAGTAGAATTTGAACCTGTTCGCTTCCGTAGGAACACTGCAAGGAGTCGTCCCTGAGTCAACTGCCCACCTTTCCAGTAATGACCAAGCAAATACTGCTTTTTCAACCACTACTAAGTCTTCATTGTTACCCATTCCAAATTCGATACGAATAGCTTCTTTTCCTTTAGCATCTAGATTGGGGTGCAGGCTCAATTGGATCGGGATCAGTGTATTCCACTCACTATCATCATTAACTGATGATAGTGACTCTTCATTAGTAGGGGTTATGTTTTCAAAGCGGGAAAAATGGAAACTTTTGAATATTGAAAGATGAGTATCTTCTTTAATATCTTTTGCTCGAAAAACCCAGTTTAAACCATCAAAGAAAACTGTAGAGGGCTCCAATGTTCGGATGTTACGATTATGACTATTAGCAGATACGTATTCCCCTACAACACGTTTTCTGTCTGTAATAGCTCTAGTAATTACAGCTACTGCATTTGGGTCTAAATCGGTCTTCAAATCACAAGCTCGTTTATAATATGGGGATTCGTGATTATGTAGCTTATGGCGACAGAAACCTTCAAAATGCATTTCGAGGGCCTTACGGGCATCTATAGCAACTAAAGGGGCATAAGTATCGAGTTTGATCTGATGAGACTTCGGGTGAATGTTATTTTGTTGAGTAAGTAGCTTATACTCATTAAGGTCTTTTGTTGCTAAAGGCTCAGATACACCAAATTCATCTACTATTTCTGTTCTATAAATCTTCCCACTAAATCTAACCTTAAAGTCGATAAACGCGAGTCGAACCGCTTTCGATTGGTTACCGATTTCTTCTATTAAGTCATTTATAGTGTACATCTGTATGTCTCTTTCAGTTTCTTGCTAACTAAATTTAACCACAGTATAGCAAGAAAAAGAAGCTTAACACCGACCTTGGTTAGTAATAATTAATTATTTAGAGTTAAAAAATTAATTGTCATGGATTAACTTTTTAACTTTTGATTGATCTCTGCTCAGTTTTTATGACATAGTAATAAGCGTGGTCAATGCTAGATAGCCTTGCCCTAAGATACTTTAATTGAATTTGCAGGAGAACCGTATGGCAACTAACGGAAAAACAGGCGATAACCGTCGACATGGTATGGTTCGCGAACGTTCACAGACTCAAACACCCTCGGGTCACTGGGTCAAGCGTGATGCGAATACAGGACGTTTTATGGATGTGAAGCTAGATGGCACACCCTTCAAAGGCGTCCGAAAAGAAAAATAAAAAGGCACTTTCAGTAAGTTACTAAAAGTGCCTTTTTACTAGCGAAGTGAAATGTAGTCGTCATTGGCGTGATCGATTACAAGACCCAACACTAAGAGGTCTCAGGTCTCTATAGAAACCCAATCGCTCGGTGAGAATTGCGATATTACCTTTCTATAGCATTCACTTCAATCGTTGAGTTCCCTCTTTGTTAAGAAGTATGGAGGAATCTCTCATGAGTATTCGACCAAAACTCGTTGATGTTTGCGCGTATGTGCGTCGCCGTTTCGGCCGACTCGAATACGTTTGTAAGCATAAAAGCTCATACCCACGATAAGTGACATCAATTTAGCTAGGCGGGCTTCGCTCGCCTTATCGAAAGGTACAAACCTATGTTAGATCTACTGACAGATCCAATCGTGCTCGCGGTTTTTATTGGCCCTATCGCTGGCATTACTTGGACAAAAATACTTAATGCAGACTCTCGCAATAGCGAGGGGCTATCAAAGGGCCATGTTAGCGTCTCGAATAGCGGCACAATCACCGCGAGCGATGACAGTAATATCCAGATTGGTCATGGTAACAACGTTACCAATCACAACCATAACTACAACGGCGGCCAGCCAACGAAATCGCAAGCCGAAGGTGAGATATTCCTCTTTGGAGTGTTGGGTGTTATCGCCGCTATTCTCTATATTCGCCATAGAGAATGGGCCCTCGGGTTTAGTCTATTGTTCCTTCTTTTTAATGCCGCTTTTACTCTCGGCTATTTTGAATCTAAGAATACAAAAGTTATTAAAACCCTAGCCTATGGTGTTCTGTTCTACATTCTTTATTCCATCTATCGATCCCCTATAGACCCTTATTACGTTAGCGTCGTCCAATCGTTGAAAGGTCAAGGGCTAAAAGCCTATGTTGAGGCCATTCGTTTGGATCACCTTCCTTTCCACATCATTGTTACCGCAATAAGCCAAGCTGGGGCTCTATTTCTCACCGTGTTTGCGTCTCATGCGATACGAACAACGCCGCCTGAGCATAGGTTCACAAATAACCTACAAAAGATCGGTGTGATGGTCATTGCATTAGTAATGCCATTGTATCTACTTAATTTTGAGGTGGTTAACGCTCAGATCATCACCTTTATCGGAGAAGCAATATGAAGTCATTATGGATAATCATGCTTTCTTTGCTCCTTTCGGCTTGCTCGGCCTCGGTCCCCAAAGAAGTCGTTGAGCTGTCCTACAAAATGGATAAGGACATGACACATGTGGAACAAGCCTATATGGACTTGGTACGTAAACACATTGCTGTCCTTAAAAAGCAGCGAGAAGAGTACTTGTACAACGAGTGGGTACCTGCGTTGCTGGAAGACTGGATAGTCGAAGGAATGCTGATTGAGATGGCGCAAGGGAAAGTGCTTTATGACAACCAAGTGGAAGACTTCGTCGCCGTGGATAAGCCCAATAGGCTCGCTCAACTCAATGGTGTTAAGGAATGGGCGCTTGTTGCGACTGAAGAAATTGAGGCGAAGCGCCGTGAGCTCGTCGTGCCTTTGGAAAAAGCTGAGTCTGTGATGTTAGCTGATATCCGTCAGAGTTTCGCATTAATGAAGCAAGGGAATCAGACCATTACCGCTCATCTTAATAGCATTAGAGAAGTGCAAGATGTGCAGAATGAGCTACTTGAAAGTGTCGATTTAGAGCAATTAAGAAACAATATCAACCAACAACTTAGTGAGTTATCGGATCAAGCTGATAAAGGCTTAGATAAGGTTCGTGAACTCGATGAGAAAGCACAACCTTACCTGGAGAAAATCAAATGAGTATGAGAAACCGAATTAAGAAGTCTGTTGCAACCGCAAACCGTCAATTGGCAGAACGAGAGCTTCAACTACTGTTGGACACTCGTTTTGATTTGGAGGCGTTAAGTCCTGCGATTAAAGGTCATGCCCAATATCAAGCCTTGATGGATGTGATACAGGCGGCATCCGAACGCAATTTGAGTGTGGCTGAGTTTGAAAGCAATGTTCGCCAATTGGGTGAAGAGGCTTGGGATCTCACACAAGATATTATCAACGCGGTTCGCTAGGAGGACTTATGCAAATCGATATGCATTATTACGGAACTTACTGCCTAGCACGTGCTGCTGGGCTTACCCGAGAAGCTTCTCGCATTATAGCAACCTCTGCACAGTTTGTAGATGACAACGCACAGCGAAACGGCATTAGTCTAGAGGATGCTTCAAGCTGTCAAGTGGAGGCCACTGCGCATCATACCACTTCTTTTGAAAACCTAGACCCTATAGATCAGCGTAATGTTTGGGTTCCTTTTCACTTTCTTCCTGGCAATGAAGGTAATTCATTTACTGAGAAGTTGATTTGTCGAAAAGACAGTGACATTGCACAACAGATGTGTACCAACCACATAGCACAATCTACGAAGCCCTATTTCTTAGAGTTGCTAGGGGTTATGGCGCATGTCTACGCTGATACCTTTGCTCACTATGGGTTTTCTGGCGTGAGCTCTCGACGAAACAGTGTAAAGCAGTTTTCCTTTGAGTTTAAAGACTTAGATGGGGAAATTAAAGATTACATTGTGACTAAAAAGAACAGTGTTTGGGACAGGTTTAACCCCATCATTCGCAATATTAAATCGAGTGTTGCTGAAAGTGTCTCCAATGCACTCGGTCATGGGAGTGTTGTTACGTTTCCAGATAGGCCTTATCTCCACTGGAGTTTTGAGTATGAATTGTCAGGTCATTCAGGGTGGCGAGATAATGTCGCGACTTTTACTGAGTACTGCCAAAAGATTCATAATATCTTTACCCAAATTGCTAACGATAATCCTGATTGGAAAGACGAGTCTCAACAGCAGACTTGGGAGCATTTAGCATCTAAAGTTGTCACTGTTTTACAGTATCAGGCTAAAGGTGATGAGCGGATTGCGAAGTGGAAACACGAAGCTCAGTACGGTGAATTGTTCAATATCGCGGAAGATATTCCAGAGTACAGAGATTGGAATGATGGGTTTGAAGCTCTTCGCCATGGAAGTAGCGCTGAGGCGATGGAGCATCCTATTTATCGTTTTTATCAGGCGGCGTCATATCACCGTTGGTATGTTCTGCGAGAGCTTTTACCGCAACATGGATTGATGGTGAGTTAGGGTATATTGGCCCGCTTGGGCGGGCCAACAATACAGTTCATTGAAGGGTAGCTTTAGGTATCCGTAGGAGATGTTCATAGCGTAATAGCCTGATTTAGTTAACTCGAATTACGCAGCAGAGTTTGGAAATGGATTTGTATCTAATCGCTAGTTCAGATGATTTGTTAGTTTTGAGGTACAAATAATTCGAGCGCAATAAGCAAGATCAGGTCCCAAATTGAGCAGATGATGGTGATATTAAACCATGCCGGAGAAAAAATGACAGAGAAAAAAAACAAAGAAGACTCAGTACAATCGAGCGAACCTGAATCACCTAGATTTAGAAGAAGATCTGATTCGGTCGCATTTCCTTTAATCATTATCTTTGGGTTGCTAGGACCAATTGCAATGTTAACGGTTTGGCAAATATACGGATATTACTATCCACCTATGTTGCTTTCGATCCTATTAGGCATAGCTGTTGCTACGATTACATACAAATATTTGGGGGGTACATCTGGTTCCGAGTTTAAAGTTGGAGCGCTCAAGCTCGCGGGGTCCTCGGCTTTGCTTATCGGGACAGTGTATTTTGCAAACAGTAGTCTGGAAGTTCAAATGAACATCAAAGACAGTGTCGCTAAACTGGAAAAAGCTTATGTGACAATTGATCAACTTAAGCAAGAACTCCGAACTCGAAAAACTGAGAAACAAATTTTGAAAGGGGAAGTAGAGCAACTTCAAGCAGAAATTAAACAAATGGAATTGAAGTATTCACAGTTTCTATTAGAAAACATAAAGCAGCTAACACCAAACTCAATTGGCGGCCAACAAATACTTGAAATGGCGCGAAAAAGAGAGGGACCATTTTCCTATTATGAAAGGGAATTTATTGCCAATATCTCTATTCCAGGAGCAGTACGTGACGGCTTCTTCAGTGCTTGCGATGATAAAGAGTTAAAGGGTGAAAGAGTTGAGATTGTAAGGTCCAATGAACACGGAGTTGATCTACAAAAGGTGAACGTGACCTACAACGGTTCTATCAGCGGTGACTACTGCAAAAACAGTGCGAGAAAGCTCGATTTACAGCTGGGTTGTGAGCAAGGTAAACAACTTTTTCCAGAGCATATTTCTGGCTGCTCAAAAAGCGGAGATGTACTGTGGACAAAAACCAATGCCGCCAATAAGTTTAAGGTGATTGTAAAGGTTCTCGCCAACAATCGATAGTCATCGAAAACAATGGTATAAGCACTGGCTATTAAGGAGTGGGGTTAGTGATGATCTGCTCCAGTTAAATTGACTAGTTCGACTAAACAAATACTATGCTAACACTACTCCGATGATCGAGGGGTTAAGTAAATAGTCCAAATGATTTCTGTCCAGAACCTTCACAGTTGGCACTTCGTAACACAGAAGTGCCCCAAGGCGAGTTTCACCTCGACCTTACTTGTACTCTTGTTTTTTCTTTATGGTACAACCTTAACACTATGTGCAAAATTTCGAACTGGCGAGACGTGTTCATCGAAAGGAACATGACGTCGTTTAAAGGTCTCGCCTTCAATAATCCTAGGGTGACTGATCCTGTCCATCCTAAAATGCCGAAAACCCTGTCGCGATGGATCCCATGCCACCAAGTACCATAGTGGAGGTAATATCAGCATCGCTTGAGGTTCGACATACCGCTCGGTTACTACCTTTTTTGCATCTCGGTAGCAAAATCTCAATGGACATTGCTTTAAAAAAGCAGCCTCAAATTCAGGGAGCAGCGACGAATCTGGGTCGCCCATGTCTGTAAGGTTAACCTGCGGAGCAAGTGTTCCTATGTACAAGCAATCTAGCAATCGTCGTAAATCGTGAAGTTTATCCGATGGTAAAGACTTTTCAATCTTAGACAATGCGACATCAGCAAGCCCTGTAAAAGGCACACCACCTATCGCATACACGGAAGAGACACTGATCACCAATGCAAAAACTTCGGCAACAGAAAGACGCACTGTCGTTTGAACAGAGTGCGGATCAAGTTGGATCCCGCCTCCGCGCCCTGGCTCGGAATAAATTACAAAACCTTCGTCGCGCAGCGCTGTTAAGTCACGTAGCACCGTACGTCGTGAAGTTCCTACCTCTTGGGCAAGTTCAGAAATGGTGGTTGTGCCTTTGCGTCTTAGGCTGCGTATTATCGCTTCTTGTCGTTGTCGAATTGTCATACTAGAACTTTAACCCTTAAAGGTGCCACTTTTTGGCACCTTTAAGGGTTATAACAGTGTCTTCACAGTCAGCAAAGCACTTTTTGAAGTGGTGGCTGCACACTCAACAATTCAAATGACTATCGGAGTACCATAATGTTTGACCACCCCAACTTTCCTACCGCGACAATGATTCCTGCTAATGATGTGGTATTGGAGGTTTTTGAAGCCGGTAAACAAAATTACGGCAATCCCATAGTGCTTTGCCATGGCTGGCCTGAGCTAGCCTTTGCATGGAGACATCAAATTAAACCGTTGGTTGAAGCTGGCTACCATGTCATTGTTCCTAACCAACGAGGTTTTGGAAAGTCATCGAGGCCAGTTGATGTTGAAGCGTATGATATTGAACATTTAACCTCGGATCTCACAGCACTTTTAGATTATTTTGGTTATAAAAATGCGGTTTTTGTAGGTCACGACTGGGGAGCAATGGTGGTGTGGGGCCTAGCCTTGCTGCATCCAAGCCGTGTAAAGAAGGTGATAAACCTTGCTCTACCTTACCAGGAACGCGGAGAAAGACCTTGGATAGAACTAATGGAACAATATTTGGGAGAAGATTACTATTTCGTCCATTTTAATCGACAGCCCGGTGTTGCTGATACAATTCTAGAGCAAAATACCTACCGATTTTTTAATAATTTATACAGAATTGCTCCGCCAGAGAGTACTCCAGAACCAGGCATGATGATGATCAACCTTGCTAAGGCGAAATCTACCAAAGGCCGCTCAATACTGACTGATAATGAGCTCGCGATATTTGTTTCCGCTTTTGAGTCATCCGGTTTTACCGCAAGCATTAATTGGTACAGAAACCTTGACAGAAATTGGCACTTATTGGCAAAGGTCGATCCAGTCATTCTCCATCCAACACTAATGATTTACGGTGAGAAGGATGTGATACCAAAATCTGAAAACCTATCACAATTTGTTCCCAACGTAGATATTATCAGCCTAGACTGCGGTCATTGGATTCAGCAAGAAAAGCCTGAAGAAACCAATCATGTGTTATTAAAATGGTTAAATAAATAACGTGTATTGCTTGGTTTTAGAGCTGTGTTCACGCTCTGTATCTAAAGCCTATTGAGCTTATGACTTGACTGAGTTACACATACTCGTTAACGCTTGATATGGCAAAATGGCTCGTGAAGAATGAAGGGCTAGATAGTGTGGTTAAGCCGTTAAAGCGTATGTAACCTGTCACAGCGCTTCACTATCCCCTTTGTTTTTTTAAAAGAGTTAGACCGTCAGGCTGACTCTTTTTGCGTACTTCTGAGATGACTTATATTCGATTGGACAGCGGTGTTTAGATTCACTTTTCATGGCTAAATACCTATTGGTAGCAGCGATAAAATTGTATATTTGACGCCTTTGCTAAAGAACCCCCCATTTAAACGAAAAGAAGTACTATGAATCTAGATATCAACGCACTGAAACACCACCAACTGGTTGAAGATGGCCAATTAGAGGGGTGTTACATTCATCAACCTGCTCAAGGTAGCCAGCAAGACGATAAAGACGTGTTGGCAGAGCGCCAAGCGTTAGAAAAGATGGGGTACAAGGTTGTGCAGGTTAAGCCCAAAGGCGCAACAACAACGTTCGCTGAAGCAATGCAAGAGCTCGCCAAGAAAACGGGCCATCAGCCAAAGTAATCGGCTCAAATACAAAAGTCCGGCTAATCAGCCGGACTTTTCATTTCTCACCGTTACAATGCGTCCATAAGCATCTGACTACCTTTCATGATCAGTCCCACTTTAGTCAGGTGAGAGCCATCTCTCTTCGCATAGTTCACTTCATCAAACCAAGTATCACTGGCACTAACCTAGGTAATCTCTTTTTACCGCTTATATGAAGGTTTGGTTAAACCTTTACATCAACCAATTTAGTGATTGAACAAACCTGCCTTTACTAACGCCGCATATTGCGTAGATCTTCACTTGTCTAGATAAGTATCTCGTTCACTGACGATGACTTATTTCTGAAACCCTTTTGACACCCCTTGTTCATATAACCTCGGCAAAGTTGTTGCTGTTCCAAGGCCGATAAATGCGGAAATTGCCCGGATATCTGCCTTTCTAAAAGCTGGCGGTAAGCACCTTTAGTGACTGTATCGCCATTTATGCTTGGAGGGGTTATGCCCGTTTATCTAGACATAGCAACAAAACTGGATCGAGAGGTTCGTGAGCACTATGCGGTGGGGGATTTTCTTCCATCAGAAAGCTCACTGGCTGAACGCTTTGCAGTCAATCGTCACACCCTAAGACGTGCGATTGACGAGTTGGTGAACACGGGGCTTATCCAGCGTCATCAAGGCAAAGGTAATCGAGTGATGAGCCAACCAGACGAGTACCTTGTGAATGCAGACGCAAAGTTCACCAAGAATCTGATTGAGCAAGGAGCACGCCCGCGATGTGAGGTGATTCAGAGCCGCATCATTGTTGCGCCGTCCCAAATAGCCGTTGAGCTAAACGTCGCTCAAGGCGAAAAGATCATTCATCTGCGCACCTTGCGCAAAACCGAGATCTCACCGCGAACGGTTATCGACCATTACCTGGTTGATCCTAGCTGGTGGAGCATCATCAAGAATTACCGGCAGGGCTCATTGCATGAGTTTATGAATCGCGGCCTTGGCATTGAACTTGAGCGGAAACGAACCCGTGTTGGGGCAAAAGAGCCGACCAATGAGGAATGTTCACTGCTAGAGATCGATAAGCACACCCCAATTCTCACGATTAAAACCCACAACATCATCAAAGGAACGGACAGGGTGGCGGAATTTTCCTTCTCCCACAGTCGTTCAGACACCACCGAAATCGTCATGGAGCATTAAATGACAGACGTGACCGAAAGATCTAATTGGATCTCTACTTTGGCCCAGAGCCAGTACGCAGAACTTGTTGAGCATTGGCAAGCAACAGAGCTAAAGCCGAGCTATCAAGTGATTCGTCAGCCAGAAATTGGCTTAGCACAAGTCCGTGCTCGCATGGGCAGTTCAGGCAATCCATTCAATATGGGCGATGTCACCATCACTCGTGCTGCCGTCAAACTCGACACAGGTGAGATGGGCTACAGCTACCTATGTGGCCGCAACAAGCCGCACGCTGAATTGGCCGCTGTTATTGATGGCATGCTGCAAACGGGTGTTCATCACCAAGCTTTAATGCATCAAATCATTGAGCCTTTAGCGGCGTTGAAATTTGAACGTGACCAACAACGAGCCAAAGAGGTTGCGACCAGTAAAGTGGACTTCTTCACTCTTGTTCGTGGCGAAGACTAAATAATGCCGTTAGGTGCAGTTCGAACTCAGTACATTTCGAAGGACGAATGCTAGCCCAGCGCTAGCTTTATGGAATATCAAGATGAATACAATTACCACCGCATTTCCTAACGCGGTACATGATAGCCAACACTGCTTTAGGCAGCTGCTCACCGCACTGTCAGAACCAGGTAAGTTGATTACCCTCGACCGCTGTTCAGGCTTTAGCTCAATGCACAGCGCAGCAACGCAAACTTTGCTGACATTGACCGACAACACGACTCCGCTATGGCTATCAAAAAGCTATGCCTCGCAAAGCACGCTAATTGAAAATTTACGCTTTCATTGCGGAGTGTCGATTGAACCTTCACAAGAAAAAGCCAGCTTCGCTGTCATAGCAGAGCAAGACCTTGCTGAGTTCTCATGGGGGGATGCAGCCTTCTACGTAGGTAATGAAGAATACCCAGACTCGTCAACCACGGTGATTGTTGAACTGAAGGCGCTTTCTCTTGCGTCAGAGCAAACGACAAGCCAAGTGCTGCGCTTAACCGGTCCTGGAATTAAAACTCAGGTTGAGATCGACAGTGACTTAATGCCAGCGTCACTTATCGCGTTTTTGGAGCAGCGCCAAGACCAATTTGCCTTTCCGATCGGTATTGATTTACTGCTTGTTAGCGGTGAAGCGCTACTCGCCATTCCACGCACAACCAAGATTGAGGTGACCGCATGTACGTCGCAGTAAAAGGTGGTGAAAAGGCCATCAATAACGCTCACCAGTTACAAGCGAAGAAGCGCCGCGGTAATAGCGATATCAATGAACTCAGCGTTGAGCAAATTTGCCAGCAGCTCGCAGGGTCGGTTGACCGAGTGATGACGGAAGGTGGCATCTACGACCCTGAGCTTGCCGGACTTGCGGTAAAGCAGGCCAATGGCGATCTGGTCGAGGCTATTTTCTTGTTACGCGCTTACCGTACTACGCTACCTCGTTTGTCGGTGACGCAGCCTGTCGAGACCAGCCAGATGCGTATCGAGCGCCGAATCTCTGCCATCTATAAAGATCTGCCGGGCGGCCAAGTGTTAGGTCCAACTTACGATTACACACACCGATTGTTGGACTTTACTCTGCTCGCGGAAGGTGAAACCCCACACCTTGATTCTTCTGAATCAGAACCAATGCAAGCGTGCCCACAAGTGATGGAAATGCTTGAGAAGCTCGATCTGATGACAGTCGAAGCAGATGACGAAAAAACACCGCAAGATATCACCATGAATCCGGTGACTTACCCATGTGACCGCAGTGCACGTTTGCAAAATCTTGTCCGTGGTGATGAAGGCTTCTTGTTGGCCTTGGGCTACTCAACGCAACGTGGCTATGGGCGTAATCACCCTTTTGCTGGTGAGATTCGCATTGGCCAATGTGCCATGTCACTTGTGCCTGAAGAGTTGGGCTTTGCGATTGATATCGGCGAGATCGAGTTGACCGAATGTCAGATGGTGAACGAGTTCGAAGGAAGTAAAACCGAAAAGTCGAAGTTCACTCGCGGCTACGGTCTCACCTTTGGCTCAACCGAGCGCAAAGCGATGTCGATGGCATTGGTAGACCGCGCTCTTCAGGCGCCCGAATATGGCGAGATGGTTGATGGCCCAGCTCAAGATGAAGAGTTTGTGCTCTCTCACTCAGATAACGTTGAGGCGGCCGGCTTTGTTTCTCACCTTAAACTTCCACACTACGTAGATTTCCAATCAGAACTGGAATTGCTGCGCAAAATGCACAAAGAGCACGACAGTAGCAAGGAGAATGAGTCATGAGCATGGTTTCAACTGCCGAACAAGGTATGGCGGGCTACAACTATGGTTACCTTGATGAACAAACCAAGCGCATGATCCGCCGTGCATTATTAAAAGCCGTGGCTATTCCGGGCTATCAGGTGCCATTTGGTGGCCGCGAGATGCCAATGCCGTATGGGTGGGGTACCGGTGGTGTGCAGGTTACAGCCGCAATAATCGGCACCAGCGATACGTTAAAGGTGATAGACCAAGGCGCTGACGACACGACCAATGCAGTCTCGATTCGTGAGTTCTTCAAATCGGTCGCCGATGCTAAGACGACAGAAAAGACGTTAGATGCGAGCATCATTCAAACTCGTCACCGTATCCCCGAGACGCCACTAGAGAATGGGCAGATTCTGGTCTATCAGGTGCCAATCCCTGAGCCACTTCGTTTTATCGAACCCCGTGAAACCGAGACGCGCAAGATGCACGCATTAGAAGAGTACGGGATCATGCACGTCAAACTGTATGAGGATATTGCTCGATTTGGCCATATCGCAACCTCGTATGCTTACCCAGTGTGCGTTGACGATCGCTACATCATGGACCCATCGCCAATTCCCAAATTCGATAACCCGAAGATGGATGAGATGGAAGCCCTGCAACTGTTTGGGGCAGGTCGTGAAAAACGCATCTATGCCATCCCACCTTATACCAAGGTTCGTAGTTTAGATTTTGATGACCACCCATTTGAGGTTCAGCGCTGGGACGATTGCTGCGCGATCTGTGGGTCTACCCATACCTTCCTTGATGAAGTCGTAATGGATGATGCTGGCAACCATATGTTTGTTTGCTCCGATACCGATTTCTGCCAAGAGCAAGTCGCTAAAAATGAAGCTGTACAGGAGAGTTTTTCATGAGCAACCCATCAATGAACATCGACATGGAAACCCCGTTACTGTCTGTACGTGAACTCTCTATGCTTTATGCGCCGGGTAAAGGTTTTACCAATGTCAGCTTTGACCTTTTTCCAGGAGAAGTCCTTGGCATCGTTGGCGAGTCTGGTTCAGGCAAGAGTACTTTACTTAAATCCTTGTCGGGTCGCCAAACTCCAGACAGTGGTGAGGTGTTGTATGTGCGTGGTAGCGGTGACCAGCAGCTTAGCCAATTAGCTGATCTTTATAAGATGGCAGAAAGCGAACGTCGCCAACTGCTGCGCACAGAATGGGGCGTTGTACACCAACATCCAATGGATGGTCTGCGCGCGCGTGTTTCAGCTGGCGGTAACATTGGTGAACGCCTAATGGCAGTCGGGGAGCGTAACTACGGTGATATCCGAGCAGTGGCGGCCAAGTGGCTGAGCGATGTTGAGATCCCAACCGATCGCATTGATGACATGCCAACGACTTTCTCTGGTGGTATGCAGCAGCGCTTGCAAATTGCACGCAACCTCGTGACTTCCCCAAAGCTTATTTTCATGGATGAGCCAACCGGAGGGCTGGATGTGTCTGTTCAGGCCAAGCTGCTTGATTTGCTGCGCCGCTTAGTGACCGAACTCAACCTCTCGGTGGTGATCGTGACTCATGATTTGGCCGTTGCACGTCTGCTGGCACACCGTCTGATGGTGATGCGCCGCAGTGAAGTGGTTGAGATGGGTTTGACCGACCAAGTGCTCGATGATCCACAGCACCCATACACACAGTTACTGGTCTCTTCGGTATTGCAGAATTAGGAATAAGCAGATGACAAATCAGACCAAAATCAAGGTGTCGAACGTAAGCAAAACCTTCGTTCTGCATAACCAAAATAGCGTGGCACTTGAAGTGCTAAATGGCGCAGAGTTTTCCGTTGCGAGCCACGAGTGTGTGGTACTAAACGGCAGCTCAGGTTCAGGAAAGTCGACGTTGCTGCGTGCTTTGTACGCCAACTACCTTGTCGACAGTGGTGATATCGAGGTGTTGCACCAAGGTCGTTGGGTCAATATTGCCATTGCTCAGCCGCGCGAAATCATCAATGTACGCAAACACACCATCGGCTGGGTTAGCCAGTTCTTACGTGTGATTCCACGCATCAGCGCATTAGAAGTGGTGATGCAACCGATGCTAGAAATGGGCGGCTGCCCACAAGAGGCAGAGCAAAAAGCAAAGCGGTTATTGACTCGTCTCAATGTACCGGAGCATTTGTGGCACCTTGCCCCAGCAACCTTCTCGGGTGGTGAGCAGCAGCGCGTCAACATTGCTCGTGGTTTTATCGTCGATTACCCAATCCTGTTGCTCGATGAGCCAACCGCCTCTTTAGATGCCACCAACAGTGCGGTTGTCGTGAGCTTGATTAATGAAGCTAAACAACGCGGCGCCGCTATCGTGGGGATTTTCCACGACCAAGAGACAAGAGGCCAAGTCGCCGACCGTTTGTACGACGTCAAGAAAACACAATCCATGGCAGCCTGCGCATAAGGGAGATAGCAGCATGATCATTACCAATGTCAATCTAGTTCTAGATAACGAAGTTGTAAAAGGCTCGGTTGAAATCAAAGATGGCATCATTACCAGTATGTCTGATACCCAAAGCCAACTTCCTCAAGCGTTTGATGGTGAAAATGGCCACCTAATGCCGGGGTTTATTGAGCTGCATACAGACAACCTTGAACAGTACTTCACTCCACGTCCTAAAGTGGATTGGCCGCCATTTTCTGCCATGAGTGCTCACGACACTCAATTGATCGGCTCTGGGATTACGACGGTACTTGATGCCGTTTGTCTGGGGGATTATCGAGATGAGAAACGCCAAGCCAACCTTGAGCAGTTCATCAATACCGTGGTTGAAAGCCAAAAGCGCAACTTAACCCGCGCTGAACATCGCCTGCATCTACGCTGCGAAGTGCCACATGAAAGCACAGTGCCAGCATTTGAGAAGTTTGTGAACCTACCGGAGGTGCAGCTCGTCTCCCTGATGGATCACGCGCCTGGTCAACGTCAATTTGTGAACCTTGAGGCGTTCAGAACCTATTATCAGGCCAAGTACAACTTAGCGGATCATGAAATGGAAGCGTATGAAGCTCGCCAAATATCGTTGTCAGAGCGTTGGTCGAGCCAAAACCGCAACGAGATCTGCCGTCAATGTCGTGAGCTAGGCATTCCAACCGCAAGCCATGATGATGCGACCGAAGCGCATGTCACCGAATCGAAAGAACTCGGTATGGTAATAGCCGAATTTCCGACCACGATTGAAGCGGCAAAACGCTCCCACGAGTTAGGTCTTAAGGTGTTGATGGGCGCACCTAACGTTGTCCGTGGTGGCTCACATTCCGGTAACGTGGCGGCGCATGAATTAGCGTCACTAGGGGTGTTGGATATTCTCTCTTCCGATTATTACCCAATGAGTCTTCTGGAAGGCGTTTATATGCTAGCCGCCGATGAGCGTAACAGCTTGACGTTGTCACAAGCAGTAAAGTTAGTGACTAAGCACCCAGCACAAGCACTCAACTTAGATGACCGAGGAGTGATCGCCGAAGGCAAGCGTGCCGATATGGTGTTAGCCCATAAAGTCGACGGCCACCCATTGGTGAAGCGTGTTTGGCGTCAAGGCAAGAAGGTTTTCTAACAATGGAAAAAACACTTATCAAAGAAGCATCCTCGGATGCTTCTTTTGTTCCTAGCAGGCAGGGGCTTATAGGTAAGCTTTTCTATGTCGTTGGCCCATCAGGTGTCGGCAAAGATAGTCTGATAGAAACCGTGCGCCATCGTTATGTGGATCAGTTTATGGTTGCTCATCGCTACATCACTCGGTGCGCTAATGCTGGTGGCGAGAATCATGTCGCGCTGAGTGAAGCTGAGTTTTCTTCACGCAGAGACAATCAACTCTTTGCGATGCACTGGGTAGCCCATGGCAATCATTATGGTGTCGGCAGTGAGGTGCTTTCTTGGCTAGAGCAAGGCCACAACGTCATCTTAAATGGCTCTCGGGCTCAATTGGCTCAAGCTCAAGCGGTTTTTGGTCAGGCATTAGTTCCGATGGTTGTCACGGTTGCACCAAGTGTTTTAAGGCAGCGTCTAATACAACGAGGACGTGAAACCGATGAAGAGATCGAGCGCCGTTTATTGCGAAGCCAACAGTTTTGTTTGGGCGATGTTGAGGGAGTCTTTGAGCTCGACAATAGCCAAAGCCTAGAGCAGGCCGCAGAGCAATTTTGGCAAATCCATCGAACCGTAACCTTAGGAGCTAATTACAGCGTGAGTCAAGGTGATGGTGTGACTGGCAAGGAGTACACAGCGTGAAACTGACATTATTAGGCACGGCGGGTTCAGAGATGATCCCGGTATATGGATGTGAATGTTCGGTTTGCATCCAAGCTCAAAGCGATACTTCGTTGAGAAGAGAAAAAGCGTCCGCCTTGTTAGAGCACAATGGTCAGAAGTTGTTGCTCGATGCAAATGCGCCGGATCTGCTCAAACGGTTTCCATCTGGCAGTATAGACACGATCTTACTAACGCATTACCACATGGATCATGTGATCAGTCTGTTTGACCTTAGAACGGGTAAGGGGCCGACGATCCCCGTGCTCTCACCAGATGACCCGATCGGTTGTGATGATCTCTACAAGCATCCCGGTTGTTTGGATTTCTCATCTCGAACTCAGCCCTTTGAATCCTTTTATTGGCAAGGTATTACCATTACGCCACTGCCGTTGATTCACTCCAAACTCTGTTTGGGTTATGGCTTTGAGTATCAGGGAAAGTGCTTTGCTTACCTGACGGATACCAACGGTCTGCCACCGGAAACAAAAGCGTGGTTAGCACAACGTGATGTCGAGTGGATGATCATCGATTGTAGCTTTCCGCCAATAGACTGCGAGCAGACACGTTTGTCGAAAAACCATAACGATATCTACCAGATTCTGGATGTTTTCGAGTGTTGTCAGCCTGTCAATATGGGGCTAACTCACCTTAGCCATACCTTACTTGAGTGGGCGCACGATCATCCAAATTTCTTTAATCAAAGTCTTCACCTGCTTAGGGACAATCAGGAGATAAAAATATGAGCCCATCTGTACCAAGCCAACCTGAATCAGCGCAGCTTTCTCATCAACCGCAAATTGCTAGCTGTTCTCGCATTCACAACACGACGCTCGGGCGTTGGACTGAGATCGCAGAGCGCTGCAAGCTAAATAATGTTTCAGTGGGCGATTACAGTTATATCCAAAATGACTGTGATTTGATGTTCACCGATGTCGGAAAATTTACCTCAATCGCTTCATCAGTCCGTGTGAACCCAAGCAATCATCCTTGGTGGAGGCCCACCTTACACCACTTCACCTATCGACCGGGAAAGTATGGGCTAGGGGAGAGTTCTCAGTCACTCGATGACGAGGTATTTGAATGGCGTGCAGAAGACAAAGTCTCCATTGGTCACGATGTTTGGATTGGGCATGGTGCGATCATCTTGCCGGGAGTGACGATTGGCAATGGTTCTATTGTCGGCGCTGGTAGCGTAGTGACTAAGGATGTTGCACCTTACACCATTGTGGTTGGAAACCCAGCCAAACCTCTACGTTCTCGTTTTGATGATCCAACAATCGCGCAGCGTTTAGAAGCTCTCGCCTGGTGGGATTGGCAAGATGCACAAATTGCACAAGCATTACCATTGTTCCAAAAAGGCGCGGCAGAGTTCCTTAGCGTTTTTGAGCAATAGCGTTCACCTTATCATAAGCGTTTAACGGGTTTCGATTGCCGACGAAGCCCCCTCACGTTCCATCCACGTCTGCGGCGCTTCTTTTCCCTATGGTTCAGCCTGTTTCATGACCAACTGATTACAGATAAGTGTTAGATAGATTCTGTTTCTTTGTTGTCATAGCTGATTAAATTTTATGTGCCCACAACCCCTCTGTTGGTCAGTAAGTTTATGTAACTTAGGAAAAAGAGGTCGTGGTGTTTTATATCTGTCTAGAGCATTAATTAACCTAAGTGTCATTAAATTGAACAATTTCCTTCAACTATTTGAATTGTAATTGCTCCAGTATTTTATAGATCATGGAGAAACATTATGGCAATGGCTGCACCGCTATTTGAGGTCGTCAATGACCCCTTTGAAGCACCGTTAATCGATCTTGGGCGCAAGGTGCTAGAGGTCCAGAATCTGACTAAAGCGTATCAGCAAGAGAAACTGGTACTGGACGGGATTAGCTTCGAGCTGAGAGCGGGTGAATTTGTTGCTGTAGTGGGGCGCTCAGGAGCGGGTAAATCGACGTTATTGCATACACTGAACGGCACAATACCCGCGACCAGTGGGCATATCCTTAACGTCCATACTGACCTCACTACAGACGATGTACTGAGCATGAACCGCAAAGAGCTCCGCAACTGGCGCACTCACTGTGGCATGATTTTTCAAGACTTCTGCTTAGTGCCTCGCTTGGACGTTATTTCGAATGTACTGCTTGGCCGCCTCAGCTTTACCTCTACGTTCAAGTCTCTGCTTAAAGTGTTTAGCGACAAAGATCGAGCGGAAGCCATCGAACTCCTCAAATGGCTCAACATGTTGCCGTATGCACTTCAGCGCGCTGAAAACCTATCTGGTGGTCAGCAACAACGTGTCGCGATATGCCGCGCCATGATGCAAAAACCTAAGATTCTTCTTGCCGATGAGCCAGTCGCTTCACTCGATCCTAAAAACACAGTCCGCATTATGGAAGCGCTACAAAAAGTCGCCTCCGATGGGGTTGGTGTGATGGTGAATCTGCATTCAATTGAACTGGTTCAACAGTACTGCACACGAGTTATCGGTCTAGCAAAAGGTCGGGTGATTTATGACGGCCATCCATCTGGATTGAATGAACAGATTTTGAACCAGCTGTACGGTGACGAAATCGATCAGGTGAGCTAAACGCAGCTCAATAGTTTTTATTCCACTTAATACACGCAACGAGCACAAACGCTCAAAATCTTTAGAGTTAAGGATAGAAAATGAAAAAGGTATTTGCCCTAGGTATGATCGCAGCTTCAATGGCGACTTTTAATGCTCAAGCAGCACCAAAGGAAATCAACCTCGGTATTCTTGGTGGCCAAA
The DNA here is from genome assembly GCF_003970385.1 of Vibrio aquaticus. GTDB lineage: Bacteria > Pseudomonadota > Gammaproteobacteria > Enterobacterales > Vibrionaceae > Vibrio > Vibrio aquaticus. The sequence continues at coordinate 1,310,698 of NZ_RXZH01000001.1, forward strand.
ATGCAGCTCAGCAAATTGGCGACAACCAGTGTGTAGCAGAGTTTCTAAAAGAAGAGTTGGGTGTTAAGACAAACATCCGTAACTCAACGGATTACAACGCGGTAATCCAAGGGCTACTAGGCAACAAGATCGACCTAGTCATCAATATGTCTCCTAAGTCTTTTGCCGAAATCTACCTAAACGACCCAGACGCAGTCGAGCTTGTGGGTATCACGGTTGACAATACCGATGATTCGCGTGGTTACCACTCGGTGATCTTGGTTAAGTCTGACAGTGAGTTCAAATCCATTGAAGATCTAAAAGGCACAGATTTCTCATTTGCTGATCCAAACTCGACGTCTGGTTTCCTTATTCCAAACAACCAGCTTGAGCAATCGCTAGGCGGTAATATGGATAACGCGTACAACGGCTACTTTAAGTCAGTCGGTTTCTCTGGCGGCCACGAGCAAGACATCGTTGGTGTTATCAATGGCCAGTTTGATGCAGCGGTCACTTGGTCTTCAATGCTAGGTAATGAGAATGAAGGCTACAGCGCGGGTGCCATCCGTCGTTACCTTGATCACGATAAAGATCTAATGAGCAAAATCCGCATCATCTGGAAATCGCCATTGATTGCAAATGGCCCAACGCTGGTAAGCAATAACCTTGAGCCTAAGTTCAAAGCAGACTTAACGGCAGCAATCAAGAAGCTATCTGCGGAACAAAATGAGTGTTTCAGCAAAGCTGCGGGTGGCACGCTGCACCTAGCGGATACAAACGTTGCCGAATACCAATCGATCATCGACCTGGTTAAAGCGACGAAATTCGCTAAGCGTTAAGCCTTCTCTATGCCCCTTGCGGCTTAGCTTACTCCCCACTGCAAAGTGAACGTGGTTGGGGAGTAAGCTCTTCACTATTTTTGTATCTTTGGATTTGTTATGCAGTTCGAACACTATTATCAGCAGGTTCGCCGTAAACAGAAAACCGACGCATTCATGTGGTCAGGGATGTTTATGCTGCTTTATTTGCTTTCTGGACACTTTGCTGAGTTTAGTCTCCGCCAGATTATTAATAACGCCCCGTCGCTTTTTGATTATATCTACGACACCATTCCAGACCTTTCTTGGCAGCATCTGTTTGCGGGCCGTGATGAGGCTGGTCACGCGGTACCAGGGTCACTGATTTATTGGGGATATCGCCTGCATATTCAGATCCCACTCCTTTGGGAAACCATCAACGTCGCGATGGCAGCGACATTGGTCTCTTCTGCAGTTGCTATCGTTCTTGCCTTTTTGTGTGCAAGTAATGGTTATGCGCCAGCGTCAGTTCGTGTTGGGGTGCGTTCATTTGTTGCCTTCTTACGTACGATGCCCGAGCTGGCATGGGCGGTGATGTTTGTCATGGCTTTTGGTGTCGGTACTTTCCCTGGTTTTGTTGCGCTGACACTTCACAGTATTGGTAGCCTGACCAAGCTGTTTTATGAGTCTATTGAAACCATTTCTGACAAACCAGTTCGCGGCTTAACATCCTGTGGCTCAAGCCCGATTCAGAGAATCCGTTTTGCTTTTTGGCCTCAGGTTAAGCCAACAGTGCTTTCGTTTGTTTTCCTACGTTTTGAAGTTAACTTCCGTTCGTCAACCATCTTAGGCCTAGTCGGCGCTGGTGGTATTGGTCAGGAGTTAATGACCAATATAAGTTTAGGTCGCAATGACCAAGTCAGTATTACCCTTATGCTGATTATCATTGTGGTAGGCATTATCGATTCGCTGTCTGGTGTCTTGCGAAGAAAAGTTATCAGTGGTGGCGCATAATGGAACAGCAAGCAATTACCCAAATCAAACAACAAAACGCTGAGGTCTTTTCCCTGCAAACTCGCTATCTGCGTCTAGTGGCGCTGACGGTTGCCGTAATCATCGGTTACTACTTCCTGTTTTTCTCCGTTTATGGCGTCTCTGAAGAACAGTTTGCGATGGGTTGTGAAAAAATTGGAACGTACTTCCTAAGCATGTTTGTGTGGCGAGACTTCTGGGACTGGCCGTTCGAGTACTACTTTAAGCAAATTGGTATCACGCTAGCGATTGTATTTGGTGGTACTTTGACCGCATCGGTTGTGGCACTGCCTTTGTCCTTTCTGGCGGCTCGCAATGTGATGACAGGTCCGTTTCGTATTGCAGCGACCTTTATGCGCCGTATCTTCGATGTGTGTCGAGGTATCGATATGGCTATCTGGGGCATGATTTTTGTGCGTGCCGTAGGTCTTGGTCCGTTAGCAGGCGTCATGGCCATTTTTGTTCAAGACTTAGGTTTATTCGGCAAACTCTACGCTGAAAGCCATGAAGCTGCTGACAAAAAACCTTCGCAAGGCATGACATCGGTAGGCGCGAATAGCCTACAAAAGCATCGTTTCTCTATCTTTACTCAATCATTCCCAAGCTTTTTAGCCCTAACGCTTTACCAATTGGAATCGAATACTCGTTCGGCAGCGGTATTAGGCTTTGTGGGCGCGGGTGGTATCGGCTTGGTCTATGCAGAGAATATGCGTCTTTGGAATTGGGATGTCGTCACCTTCATCACATTGGTGCTGGTGGTGGTGATCATGATTCTAGATAAGGTATCGAGCGTCCTACGCCAGAAATACATTATTGGTGAGAACATTCCGCTTTATAACCCGAAGGCTTAACCATGGAAATATCAATTCTAGCACCGCTTAACGGCGAACAACTGACTTCTGAACTTCTTACTTCTGAACTTCTTACTTCTGAAGAGCGGGCTGCACTGGGCGTTTTACAGCAGCTTAGGCCAGAATTTTCAATCCAAGAGCTTGCGATCAAGGTTGCCCGTCAGCAGGAATATGGCTATCAACTGGCATATCTGCAGAAGGAGGGTGTTTGCGCTGCAGTTTGCGGATTTAACGTTGGAGAAAAGCTCTCGTGGGGCAAGCACATTTACATCGATGACTTTGTCACCAATAGCGAGAGTCGTTCTGCGGGCGTAGGCAAGTTCTTCCTTGATTGGGTTAAACAATATGCTGAGAAAAATGGTTGTCAGCAAGTACACCTAGGCTCTGGAGTCAACCGCTTTGGCGCGCATAAGTTTTACCTGCGAGAGGGCTTTAAGATATCCAGTCACCATTTTATGTGCAGTGTGCTTTAAAGTGTGCACCTTTGAGCTAGTCGAGTAGGCTAGCTCAGACATGTCCCTTGATGGGTTACGCTTTGAAATTCGAACACAGCCGCCAGAAATGATTAAAAAATTAGTCGAAAGGCGATGTAAAGAAGGCAGAGTCAAGAACGCTGCCTTCTTGGAAAGTTTGGCTATGCGTAAAATGCGACCAGTCAATGGTCACCTTATCTGAGCCAGAGAGGGGATGAATCAATTGGGAGAATGTAACCCTATTCTGTTTCCTTCAGAATCAAGGAAAATGGCAAAAAATCCACTGTCATCGGCATGAGCTGTTTTAGGGATAACAATCTCCCCGTGATTTTTCACCACTTCATCAAGAACAACCTGTAGGTTGTCTCCTCCGTTTAGATAGATAGTTACGCCACTTGATGAAGGCTGGAAACCTTCTTCTTTTAAAATAACGCCAGTAACTGACTGATCTTCATAAGGGAATATGCCCATTTCCATACCTGGCATTTCCATTTTTTCTATATTGATGGCCAGAATAGCCTGGTAGAATTCGATCGCTCTTGAAATATTTAATGCTGGAATTTCAAAAATAGAAATATAGCTGTTCATACCTTCTCCTTTTTGACTCATAGCGGAATCGCGGTTTTTCTGATTCCATCCGGTTTGTGTTGCAACAAACAGTGGAGCCAAAGCTAACGTTGCAACGCTAAGGCTCGTCATGACGTTACTTATGTAACCTCATACCTACTGATTGAAATGCTAAGGAAAGATTACGTATTCGATAGAAGAAGGAATTGTAAAAATGCGACAGATTAAATTCACTTATAGAAAATAGAAGAAAGAGCCATGTTCTTATTTCCTAGAAATTCTTTTGGGCTGACTCCGGTGAATTCTTTGAAATCTTTGATAAAGTGCGACTGATCGTAGTAATCATTCTGATAAGCGATGTGGGTAAGGCTTTCCTCTTCGTTAAGCATCGCTTTTAAAGCAGTTTGAAGCCGAATCAATTTACCTAGTTGTTTCGGGCTGACGCCAACTTGTTTTACGAACATCCTCTCAAGTTGTCTTCTTTTGGATAAATCCTCTTTGAGGAGCGTGTTAATCGACGCACTTCCCTTTGTTGCGAATAGAGCATCTATTGTTGTTTTGACGATATTATCCAGCGTCGTCTGTTCATTGAGCTTGTTGAGAAAAAATGACTCGATTATCTTTATTCTTTGCTCCGTATCTTCGGCGCGGATGATGTCTTGTTCCAACTTCTTAGCCGCTTTTTCCTCGAACAATCGAGCTAAGGGTGTCTCGGTATTTGCCAACGCCTTGATAGGTCCATTTACAAAGTTAGCAAATCCATAAGGGTAAAAACGAATGGCGAATGTGTTGACGTACCCCGTCGGTTCAATATAACAAGGTGCGATGGTATGACCCAGTACCATCGCTCTAGGCTGTATTATGAAGCTATCTTCAGAGGTATATCTTTTTATATCGTCTCCAAGAATAAATGCCATTTCGATGGTACCGTCTGGAATGATTCGTTGTCTTTGAGTGTCTTCCGTTTTAGGGACTTCCAAAGTCCAGTAGCAACTGATTAGCGATTCTAGCTCTCGGTGTGGCTGAAAGGTCTGATAATTCACAAGCGATTCTATTCCCTATCTTATGCCGCCTCCCAGGCAGCTTCCATCCATCATCAAATAATATTTCAAAAGAAACAGAGCCGTCTACTTAACTTTCCACAAACTAACCTTATCGAAGGAAACACTTGCGATCTCATGCTTCAACGCATTTTTGTCCAATAGAGGATCATATCCAGTTTATAAAAGAGTCAACGAAGTCCGTTGGCTCTTTTTTGTACGCTTAAGAAACATTATGCGAAGAGGGCTCGTTTTTCTGGATATTATTCAAGGAAGCGAATCTCTCGCGCTGGATTACTGTGAACGAACCATCAGATTCCGACAAAATCTTTCGCTTTGAGCTGCCGACGGTGGGGTATTTAGTCAAGACTGACGAATTAAAAAAGCATGAAAACAGAGATAATCACCAATTCTCTCGGTGCGGCTGAATAATTAGATTTTGCTTGGTTAATTATCCAAAAACGCAAGAGTCGAACGCTCAAATACTCTTTGAATATCATCACATTCACGCTTACTAAATTTCCCTAGTATCAGGTCATCAACTAATACCAATAACGCTTGCCGACACTGTTTCGGTATCAAGATAAAGGATAAATATAAAAATGACTGACGTGATCATTAAAGCTTCAAGAAACACTGAACATGCACCTATCTGCGAATACTCTACGCAGTCAGTGGCGTTCTCACACTACAACAACATCTCAGCGCAGTTGCCGATTGATGCAACAACGGGTGAAGTGGTTGTGGGTGGCGTGAAAGAGCAGGCACATCAATGTTTATTGAACATTAAAGCGATTGTGGAAAGTATCGATCATGTCATGGATGACGTTGTAAAACTCAATATCTTCGTGAAAAACATTGCGGATGTTGAAGCCATCGATGAAGCGTATCGCACGTTTTTCTCGGACTACATGCCAACACGCACGATCATTGCTGTTGCGGCTTTGCCAAACAGTGATGCACTGGTTCAAATTGATGCGCTGATTTCAAACGGCGAGGGGACATACCCTCAAGAAGCTTGCGCCTTGATTAAACTGGCAAGAAACACCGAAGCGGCGCCATGTAACGCTCTTTCTACTCAGACTGTCGCGTTTTCTCACTACAACAATATTTCAGCTCAGTTGCCAATCGTACCTGAAACAGGGGATTTGGTAGAGGGCGGCGTGAAAGAGCAAACCGCGCAATGTTTGAGAAACGTAAAATCCATTTTAGAAAGTATTGATGTACCGTTCGATGACATCGTTAAGGCAACCATTCACGTAACAGACCTTGCTGATGTGGACGCAGTGAATGAAGTTTACACCACTTTCTTCCCTGACTCGGCGATTGCGCGTACCGTCGCTTATGTACCGGCTCGTTCGATTGTTGCGGTCGAAGCATTGCCAATGGAGGCGAAAGTACAAATCGATGTGGTGATTTCTCATGGTGATGGCACTCCACCGCAAGAAGTTGAAGATCGCCACGGTATCGTGATTCGTGCCAACAACACCGCTGAAGCGCCGCTCAGCCCTTACTACACCCAAACGGTGGCGTTCTCTCACTACAACCATATTGCGGCGCAGCTACCGATCGATTTGGCAACGGGCAAGTTGCTTGAAGGTGGCGTACAGCAGCAAGCGAAGCAATGTTTAACCCATGTTCGTTCAATTGTCGAAAGCATCGGCCATGTGATGGATGATGTGGTTAAAGTGAACCTTCAACTTCGTGATATGGCAGACCTAGATGCTGTGAATGATGTGTACACTTCGTTCTTTGAGAACGAGCTGCCAGCAAGAACGGTGATTGGTGTGAGCGATATTCCTATGGGGGCAGCTGTCCAACTGGATGTGATTATTTCGAATGCTGAAGGCACGCCACCAGCCAAATAACATCACGTCATAGGTAATTATGAATAAGGTGCGAGTTCTTTTTACTCGCACCTTTTTGTTTTTATCGGCTTTTATTTGACTTGTTATTCGATTTGGTTGAGTGAGAAATGCGAGTCAAAAGGATATACCCCAAAACGGTGTTTGATGAGGGAGAAGTATCGTTAAGTCATGATTTGCAACACTGATTTCATCACCTAGTTTTATCAAAACACTGTATAATTTATAACAAGCGTGTGTAACTTGGATTTTTTACCAACCTAATGTCAAACAAAGCGACGACTGTATTTCTGTTTATGTCACTTTCACTGCTGCTTGTAGTGACGTTAGAGGCGTTTCATTTCGAGCAACAAACGATCTCTTCGATGCATGATTCTCCCGTGGCGCTCTCTCCTCAAGAAAAGTTAGAACGAGTGAAGAAAAACCACCCGCTACTTTCGATTTACGACCTGGCATATCAGCAGCCGACTCAGGCGCTAGAACAACTCACCCAATGGCAATCTCAACAGCTACATGCGTCGACGACAGTTGAACAGATTTTTACCTTATGGATTCAGCGTGCTGCTGCAAAAAATCAACCCGAGACCATCAAAGAGATAGACAAAGAGTTACGCGCACTTGCTCAAACTCACGACATACATTGGTTGAATGCGAAACTGGACGTTGAACAAGCGTATCGCAAAATTAAACAAGGCACCTACGCTCAAGGTATTCAGTTGGTGACCGATGCGATTTCGTATGCTGAAGCGATACGTGCCGAGTTTCTATTACTTGAGGCCTATAACACGGCAGGCATCTTATACAATGCGAACAACCAGCTCAAGCAGGCCCAGAAATACTTTATGAAAGGGGCTGAGCTCGGCCAAAAATATCCTAACAATGAATATAACGCCCGTTTCAACAATAATTTAGGTTTGCTTTATGTTCACTCTGAACAGTGGCCCCGAGCCATCGAGTATTTAAAGAAAGCTGAAGCCATTTATGCCAGGTCTCAGTTTGCACAGCCTGAAAGTCTGCTGATCATTTTGATGAATCAATCTTATGTTTATAACCAACTTGGAGAAGTGACGTTATCACGCGAAGCCTATGAAAAAGGATTGCAGTACGTTCGAGAAGATACGCCCGCGTATTACAAGATTGTCCAAATCAAGTCTTTGGCGAGGCTGCAGCTTCTAGAAGGCAGTGCGCAGCAAGCCAGTCAAACCGCACAAACGTGCATTAATACGGATGCCATTGATCGTTTTCCAAAGCAAAAAGGTATTTGTCAGTTGGAATACGCACTTGCTATGTCTGAACTGGGTCATATTGAACGTGCCCATGAAGCCATTGTTGAAAGCATCGGAACGTTTGTCGCCATCGAGCATCAGCGTTGGTTGATAAAAAGTCACTTAATCCTCGGTGACATTCTTGAAAAGCAAGGTGAGTACGAGCAAGCACTCAATGTTTACAAAAACTATCATGCTCAAGAACGTGATCAGATCCTCGCGGAAATTCACCTGCTTAAAACGGCCTTCGAAGTGGAAGAGATAGAGCGTGAACGTGATTTACTCGATGTGCAAAACGATCTCAAAGAGTTGGAAAAAGGCATCAGTGAGCAACGTCTTCGTGTTTTGTATACCTGGCTTGCGATTGTCGCAGTCATCGCGTTATGGGTAGTAAGGCGCTGGAAAAAAGAGAAAAAACGCAGCCAACACTTACATGATCTGTCTTACAAAGACGCTTTAACCCGAGTCGGTAACCGCCGCTTGTATCATAGAGAACTTGAGCATCCGACGTTGCTCGATGCAAACCTGAATTACCGAGTGACGTTAATTGATCTCGATTGGTTTAAATCAGTCAACGACAACTATGGGCATGAGGTCGGCGATGCGGTACTGACTGAAACGGCCAGCAGGTTGAAAGCCAAGCTCACCGACAAAGAGTTGATTGTTCGTTGGGGTGGAGAAGAGTTTTTATTGTTGTTGGAAGCGAACAATGACTACCAAGTTCGAGCTCAAAGCCTAGTGGATGCGATTAATAGCAAGCCATACAGCCTAAAAGAGTTGGAACTGAATGTGTCGATCTCGTTAGGGGCGAGTCATCCTGCGTCTTTGGCGGCGCTTAAACGTTCGCAGCATGCATTTCAGGTGGCAGATGAGTGTCTTTATCAAGCCAAAGATCAAGGACGAAATCAGAGGGTGATGCCTGAAGAACTATAAAGCCGGCGCAGAGGCCGGCTTGAGTCATTAGTGTGTACGCTTAGGGCCGTTACGCACTAAGTCTTGACCTGTTTGGAATACTTCTTCGGTCACCCAACGGCCAAGAATCAGTTGGTGCTTGTCATCAAGCACGGCTACAAAACGGCGACCATCGCTATTGTTCGTCGCTAATACAACGCCTTCCGCATTGTTTAGGCCAAGAACGCCGCTTTCAACTGCAATAAGGAATGCCTCTAGCTCTGTTAGATCGGCAATAATCTTGTCGTCTTTAATCATCTTTACTATCCATCTATCCGCTTACCACGTTAGGCAAGCTGCTTCGAAATTACGGGTTACTTTAACGATCATAGCTCTAAATTACTACTCTCGGACGGACCGAGTTGAACATTTGCTCACCATTCAATCCAGAATCTTTCCATTCACGCCGTTATTTGTTCATTCATCGCATTCATCAGCAGCGTGTTCTTATCCTCGATAGAGTGTTTCCATCAAACAAAGCAAGGATGAGAAACATGAAAACACGTACTTTAGCAACTCTATGTTCACTAAGCTTACTGGCAGCGACTTACGTTACAGCGGCTCCATCAGAAGCGATCATTGCGCAATACAATCAAGCAGCAGAAGGTGATGAAGATAAAGTTGAACAGGTTTACCAAGAGTTGGATGCGCAAATTAAAGACCAAGGCGCTGACCCACTCAGCTTAGTCTACTTGGGCAGCACTCAAACCTTGATGGGCCGTGATGCGTTCATGCCTTGGAACAAAATGAAGTACACCGAGCAAGGGCTAGCGACGATCAGCAAAGGGTTAGATCTTCTCAATTCTCAACCGAAAGGACTTGAAGATCAGCAAATTCGTCAAGGTTTACCTGAATTTCTGCTCGCCAGATCGATCGCCGCAGCGACGTTTACCTCATTGCCAGATATGTTTAACCACTTCGACAGAGGCTACGAGATCTTCCTAGACCTATTGGCAGACAACACGTTTACTACTCAACACTACGATGCGATTTCGTGGGTATACATCTACGCGATTCAAGCTGCATTACGTGCTGAAGACAGACCCCAAGCTCAGAAGTGGCTTGAAGAAATGCAAACTCAACAGCCGAATCACCCAATGACTTTGCAGGCTACAGCCATTGTTGAACAAGCAGCTTAGGTGGGCGTTATGATCAAATTTTCAGGAATTAGAAAGCACTATCAGATGGGGCATCAGACCGTTGAAGCACTGAGTGATGTCGCTGGAGAGATACGAACAGGAGAAATGGTGGCACTTTGCGGTCCTTCAGGCTCAGGAAAAAGTACCTTACTGAATATTCTCGGTTTGTTGGATATGGATTACCAAGGAGAGATTACGTTATCAGGTAACGCTTACCCTAAAGATCCGCGTCAAGCTGCGTTACTAAGAAGAACGCAACTCGGGTTTGTGTTTCAAAAGTTTAATCTTGTTCCGGTGATGAGTGCGTGGGAAAACATCGCCTACCCATTGATGCTGAACGGCTACTCGTTGGCAGAGCAAAAGCAGCGAGCGGAAGAGTTGTTAGACAGAGTCGGCCTACTTGATTTGAAAGATCACCGACCAGACAACTTATCGGGCGGTCAGCAGCAACGAGTCGCCATAGCTCGAGCCTTAGTACACAAGCCGCAACTGGTCATTGCTGATGAGCCAACTGCAAGCTTAGATAGCCAGACAGCAACGACTGTCATTGACCTGATGAAAAGCTTAGGTCATGAAATGGGTACAACCTTTATTGTTGCTACTCATGACCCACGCATGGCGACCCAGTGTGATCGCACGATTGAACTGGTGGATGGCATGATTCAAACGGAGGTGATGCAATGGGCAAGCTAATTCCTGATTCATTGCGTTTTTCGTTTTTAAACCTGCAACGCAATGGGAGAAGAAGCCTTCTTTCAGTGTTAATCATTGCCATCGCAGTGTTCGCACTCACGGCCGCTGGTGGTTTTGGGCTTTACACCTATGAGTCGCTAAAAGAGTCAACGGCGCGAGATGTCGGCCACTTGACCATTAGTCAGCCTGATTACTTTGAAAGTGATGAAGAGATGCCGCTTTCAAATGGACTCAGTGGCTCAGATGACATCATTCAACGTTTAGTAGCGCACGATGACATTCGAGGCGTGCAACCAAGAATTGACTTTACCGGACTGGTTTCCAATGGCAACAAGTCAACGATCTTTGTTGGTATTGGCGTCAACGAACGTGAATTTGATATGAAAGGACCGTTTCTTGATGTACGCGACGGAAAAACGCTGTCAAGCATTCACTCGTCACGTTATCAGGCCGATGAGCCTCAGGTGATGCTGGGTGTAGACCTGGCAAGAAACCTTAATGTGTCACCGGGAGATTGGGTTACGTTACTGGCGACAACCAGTGATGGTGCGCTGAATGCCTATGACTATAAGGTGCGGGGTATCTATTCCACCGGTGTGCCTGAATTGGATAAACGCCAGCTCTACATTCATATCGCCTCTGCGCAAGATCTGCTCGTGACCGATAAAGTCAGCACTCTTTCGGTGTTCTTATTTGAGACTGAATTGACCAAGGTAAATCAAACTTGGGTAACTGAGCAGCTGTCGAAGATGACCTTACCTCAAGAGGTGAGTGTAACACCGTGGCAAGAAAGGGCGTTTTTCTACACCAAGGTCAAGGATTTATACGATCGCATTTTTGGCATCATGGGGGCGGTGATGGCATTGGTGGTGTTTGTTGCTTTGTTTAATACCATGACCATGTCAGTGACGGAACGAACTCGAGAAATCGGTACCTTGTCGGCACTGGGCACGTATCCGAGCGAAATTGTGCGTGGCTTTATTCAAGAATCCGCTCTACTCGCCGCGATTGGTGCGTTACTTGGCGGTGTTGCAAGCTTACTGACTAGCGCCTTGTTAATGGTTGTCGATGTGCAAATGCCGCCACCTCCAGGTCGCACAGAAGGCTACCCACTGAACATCTACTTTTCGTTTGAACTCTTCGCTGTTACTGCATTGGGCGTAATGGCTATCTGTATCGCTGCGGCTTGGATATCTGCATCAAAAGGCGTGAAAAAGCCAATTACGGAGGCGCTAATCTATGTTTAATTCATTCAAAAATTACCTGGTTGGTGCTGCGCTTATTCTCAGCCCGTCGCTTTGGGTCAGTAATGTGTGGGCGAACGATGTGGTTCAGATGGTACACAACGCGGACCAATATCGACTTGAGGCTAAATCCGCCAAGGTGGTCTCTTTGGTGAGCTTATATGAACATCATCAACTGGATAAAACTCGTAAATACAGCGTTTACACTCGCCCAAACAGAGAGTCTTTGGTGCTGTTTAAGTCAGAAGTAGAAGCAGGGCAAAAGATGCTGATGCTTGGAGATAACTACTGGTTAGTGATGCCGAAAAGTCGCCGTCCGATTCGTATTACCCCAATGCAAAAGTTATTGGGTGAAGCCTCGGTGGGTGATATATCGACCTTAACTTGGAGTGAAGATTATTCAGCCACACTGGTTGATGTTGAGTCACTGGACATTGACGGGGAGACTGTCGAAGCGAACCTACTTTCGTTGGTGGCAACCACTAAAGGGGCAAGCTATCAAAAAATCGACCTTTGGTTAAACAAACAATCCGACTTCCCAATCAAAGCCGATCTTTACTTGCGCTCAGGTAAGTTGGCGAAGCAGGCGTGGTTTAAGGCTGGTGAGCGAAACGGCCAAACACGGGTAACGGCAATGACCTTGCTGGATCAAATCCAACCAGCGAAAAAGACCGTGATTGAATACCAAGAAATTACCGAGGTGGAATTGGCTGACAAATACTATAACCCCGCTTATCTCACTCGAAATGCGCTGGCAGAGTTGTAACCATGAACAAACACACTTGGTATTGCGGACTCTTGCTTTGGTCGAGCTTCTCGATGGCTCAAAGCGTGCAAGTCGATTGGGACTACACCATCAGCGCTAGCGCAGCAAAGCATAGAGACTCGATGTTGTTTGGAAGTGCTGAAACCGATCGTAGTGAATCAATGGATGCGTTACTTGACGTAGAGCTGGGCTGGAAGGGGTTTACTGGCTTAGTTGCTCTGAAAGCCAATGATATTTATCACTCTGATTCTGACCAGTCATTTGATAGCGAGCTGATTATCCAAGAGCTGTTTTGGCAAGGTAGCGTGTTCGATGACGCCGTGGATCTGACTTTGGGTAAGGTAAGACTGGATTGGGGGGTAGGTTATGGCTATCGACCTTTGGATCTATTCAAACCTTATCGACGCAATCCAGTGGGTATTCAGGTAGAAGAAGGTACCGGTGCAGCAGTCGCGTCTTACTTTGACGATTGGGGTGAATGGAGCTTGGTTTACAGCGACTCTTCTTGGACACAGCAAGATGGCAGCACCTTGGAAGAAGCGTCGGAGCAGCAAGGTATCGGTGTAAGGCGCTATGTCATGGCCGGAGATACCGAGTGGCAGGGTATCGCCTATTTTGATGATGTACGTAAAGGCTTAGTTGGTGGTTCGTTTGTCACTGTGTTTGACCATTCTTGGTCTGCTCATGGTTCTGCCGTCTACCAACGAGAGTATTTAGGCTACGAGCAAGGTGATATGGACTCACCCGTTGACCTAGACGCTCAGCAACACGGATACCAAGCGTTAGTTGGCCTGAACTGGGCGAACGCCTATGGAAATCAGGTCATTCTAGAGTATTGGTATGATAACCGAGGATGGAGCGACAGTGAGTGGCAGCATGCCTACCAACGAGTTGAAACGCTGAATAGTTCTTCACTTTATGACTCACTCAGTGATTCCTACGCTCAGGGGCTTAATCACTCAAACTTGGTCGAGCACAACTTAATGTTTCACTGGTCTCTTGATTCCAGTAGCTGGAGCCAGTGGGAATGGTCGCAAGAGCGTCTTTGGCTGGAAGACCTTACCCCAACCTTGGATTTGCTTTACTCACCGCAAGATGGCGGCCTCATTATCACTCAATGGATCGACTATCGACTCTATGATTCGGGTTCAGCATCCTTTTCTGCGGAATTTGCGGCTCGTTTTATGACGGGAAGCGACTCATCGCTATATGCAAACCTAGCAGATAGTCGTATGATTTTTATAAATTTAAAAGGGAAGTTCTAATGGCAACTGAGAAAAACTCACAAGCTGACATTGCGAAAAGTTTTGCTTACACAGGTGCGTTCTGTGCAGTGATTGCCTTAGTCACTCAAACGATCTGGCCGAGCGCTTATATTGAGCATCTGATCATTAGTTTGGGGTATGGCTTTAGCTCTGTGATCGGTGCCATTACAATCAGTCGCTTTAAACCCGAGCTGCCTACCCGAGCCATCAATCTATTTTCTCTGGTGTTTGCCATGCTGTTTGGTACGGCCAATGCGTATTTTTGGCTGCGTACCTATGACAAGTTCAACAGCTTGGCCCAAATGAAGCCGATTGTGGTGCTTGGCTTTATCTTCACCGTGACCTGTTTCTTCTACTTTTATACTTATGAGCAGAAGCTGGTGGCGCAAAAGGAACTTGAGAAAGCGAAGCGCATTCAGTCTGAACAAGAAAAAGCGTTGTTGATGAGCCAGTTACGACAACTTCAAAGCCAAATTGAACCTCACTTTTTGTTTAATACGCTTGCCAACGTTAATGCGCTGATCAGCGATAATCCAACATTGGCGCAAGCTATGTTAGAAAAGCTCACAGAGCTGCTTAGGGGGACGTTAGTAAACAGCCGTTCTTCGAACTCTACCATTGATAGTGAGCTGAGTCTTATTGATGCCTATCTCGCGATTCAAAAGATCCGATTAGGCGAGCGCCTGACGTATCGCATCGACAATACTTTAGACGGCTCGTTTGAGCTTGCTCCTTTGCTGTTGCAGCCTTTAGTTGAAAACGCCGTTCAACATGGCATTGAGCCGAAAGTGGATGGCGGAGAGATTGTTGTCAAAGTCTCACAAAATGAACAGGTTATCTCAATTGATATTGGCGATTCTGGGGTAGGATTAAGTGAAACATCACCAAACAGTGGCCATGGCATTGGATTGCAGAACACAAGGGATCGAGTGACTGCTTTGTATGGTAACGACGCCTCATTGCAGATTAAGCAGTCGAGCCTTGGCGGTGTTTTAGCCTCCATTCGCATTCCGATCGATAAATTACACCTAGAGGGGTAGCATGAACACAGAAGGATTTTGCGCCGTTATCGCAGATGATGAGCCATTATTGCGCCATCACCTGAGTAAGTTACTCGCCGATGCGTGGCCTGAATTGGATATTGTCGGCCTTGCCAAACATGGCCAAGAAGCGCTGGAGCTTATTGAGCAGCATCAGCCTGATGTGATTTTCCTCGACATTAAAATGCCACTGCTCGATGGGATGGCAACTGCCAAAGCCTTGGCGAAAAAGGGCAGTGACACCAACATTGTGTTTGTGACCGCCTATGATGCCTACGCACTTGAAGCGTTTGAAGCCAACGCCGTCGACTACCTTTTAAAGCCTCTATCAGAAGCTCGTCTTGATCAGTGCGTAGACAAGCTTAAGAAGCGCCTATCTAAACAGCAACAGTCTCAGCACCCTGATGTATCTTCATTGTTTGAACAAATCCAAACCTTAAGTAATCAATCAAAGCCTCGTTATCTGAGTTGGATCAGAGCCAGCAAGGGTGAGGACATTCATCTGGTCTCCGTGTCCGATGTGCTCTATTTCAAAGCAGAAGATAAGTATGTGTCTGTGTTTGTAAAAGGGGAGGGAGCCAATCAGGAGTATTTATTGAGAACGTCATTAAAGGAGCTGATTCAGCAACTTAATCCTGATGACTTCTGGCAAATTCACCGTTCAACGATTGTGAATGTTGCTGCTGTTGAAAAAGTGAAAAGAGTGATAACGGGCAAAATGGTGGTGGTGGTTGGTAACGAAAAACTAGCAGTAAGTCGAGCGATGCAAAGTCAGTTTACCAGTCTTTGGTAGCACGGATTAAACGTGCATTACATCGTCATGTAGCCAAAAGTTGTCACACTTTTAAGAAGGTTATTACGCCAAATGATATCAGCTGGGGGATAGATCGCATTGGTAAATGTAACGTGTTGTATTTATAACTAATTTTATAGAGTCTACTCGAGTGGTTTAAATTTGGAGTAAGACACATGGCTACAAAAAAATGTCACGTAACCCCCCGTCTAACCGCCATCGTATTAGCAAGTGCTAGTGCGATTCTTCCCTCTCACCTTTTCGCCGCTCTACCTAATTTACATCACGGCACTTATGAAGCGAATGTGTCTGAGGCTCAGAACGTTTATTTCTACGAGCAGGACAATCAGCAATACTTATACAGTGTGTGGGGTGTTGTGCCTATCACAGTCAATGACAAGGCTGAGTTTCAAGCAGTAGATCTTAACGTTGGTTTGAGTGGGCAGTTTTATCACCCCAACGATGAGGGATATCAGTCTGGCAAATTGAACTTTAATGGTTTTTCGATGAGTTTTGGCCGTGTGCAGGATCTTAAAGATGACGATCGTATTGCGGTTTTATTTGATGATCCATTTTGGCAGTCGATCAGTTCGCCTCACAAGTGTGAGAATGCTCTGTGGAAGGTCAACACCAAAGCAACTTATGACCAAGACTTAATCCAAAACCTTATCAACGCCAGTCAATCCAACACGACTCGATATGCTGATACCAACAGCTTGCTGATCGCCAAAGATGGCAAGCTTGTCGTTGAAGAGTATTTCAATGGTTGGCAGCCTGAATTCCCTCACATGATTCAATCCATCACGAAGTCCGTTACTTCTCTTGCGGCGGGTGTGGCGATTGATAAACAGCTAATATCGGGCGCAGAATCCAAAATGGCCGAGCTGCTGCCAAACTATCAACGTTTCCTGCAAGATGATAAGTCTGATTTAACGCTTAAGCATTTTCTGACCATGTCTTCCGGTCTTGATTGGGATGAGTGGACGCTTTCCTACGAAAACCCAAATAATGTGCGCTTGCAAGAGATGACCAAACTCGATCCAACAGAGTTTGTTCTTGACCGAGAGTTGATGACGAAACCGGGAGTGAGCTTCCGATACAATGGTGGTTTAGTGACGGTGGTTGGCGAGTTAATCGCTGAGAAAAGTGGTCAAGATAACTTGGCTGCCTATTTGCGTCATAGTGATTTCAATAAGCTCTGCTTGAAAGATGCCTACGTCATGAAACAAGCGGGCGAAGTAACGAATGCGGCAGGTGGTGGCTACTTACGCCCTAGAGACATGCTTAAAGTGGGTCAACTCGTTGCACAACAAGGTGAATGGCAAGGTGAGCAGATTGTCTCGAAGCAATGGATTGAAGAATCTGTGACAGGCTATGTCCCAACATCAGTGGGTGGCCATGACTACGGTTATTACTGGTGGACCAAAGAAGTTTCAGTCAATGAAGTCACTTATCCAGTGACGTATGGGCTCGGTTATGGTGGCCAGGTGATTGCCGTCGTTGAAGCGTTGGATTTAGTTGTGGCCCGTACCGCGACCCACTTTGATGACATGACACCTAACCATGAAATGATGCGAGATTACATTATTCCTGCATTTGTCACTGAAACTCAGTAACGACTAACCAAAATATTGGGTAAAGGCTCACATAATTCCAAACAGTGTGGGCCTTTGTTTTTGGTTATTATGATTCTAAATGGTTGTTTTTATTTTATTTTTGTCTGTTGGTGTTTGATAGTTAACACAAAAGTTAACTTTGACTCTTTTGGATGCTTTTCTATGCTTAAAAGGCAACAACGTCAGATGAAAAGGAGAACAGAATGGCGAAATTTCAACAGGACATCCCGAATAGAGTAACGGTCTATCACGATGATATTGATCAAGAGAAAGCGCTGAAAAATGCGATGCTTCCGGAAAAGCCACGTTACTTTAATGGTTCACCTACCTACTCAGCGTCAAGTGTCGACGAATTTAGAACTAAGTTGAGCCAGATTGGGATGTCGTTGGACGTTTAACCAGTCATAACAAAAAGTGAAGGCAGCGCATGACGCTGCCTTTTGCGTTTTAGACCAGATGAAGTTGGCCGCTATGGTAGTTGAGCCCATCGACTTCGTCTTTGCCAAGCAAAACAGGGCCATCTAGGTCCACTACATCGGCATTGGTTGCTATCGGAAGGGCGGCTTTCATCGCAACGGAGGTGCCTAACATGCAGCCCATCATAATCGAAAATCCCATTTCTCTGGCTTGTTGCTCTAATAGTAAAGCTTCAGTCAGCCCGCCGGCTTTATCGAGCTTTATGTTAATCATCTCATAGCAGTCTTTTAATTGATTAAGCTTTGCTCGGGTATGGCAGCTTTCGTCAGCACAGAGCGGAATTGGGTGAGCTAACTCTTTTAGCGCATCATCTGCTCCGGCAGGAAGTGGCTGTTCAATCATGGTGATGTTGAGGGGAGTGAGGTCATTGAAAATACGCTCCAAATCCAATCCAAGCCACGCTTCATTGGCATCAAGCACAATCTTGGTGTTGGGCGCTGCCTCTCTTACTGCGGTAACACGGCCAATAATGTCTTCGGCATCAAGTTTTACTTTGAGTAAGGTCGCCCCTTGTTCTACATAGCTTTTAGCTTGTTGCGCCATGGATACCGCGCTGCCAATGGACACCGTCATGGCCGTCTCGATTGACGCTTTAACGTCAAAGTAAGGTGCAGGAAAATCAGCGTCTTGTTGTTTAGCAATTAAGTCCCATAACGCACAATCTAGAGCATTCCTAGCGGCACCTGCTGGTTTTGCTTGTAATGCGTGTTTTGCTTGTTCTGGAGTCATTGCCGTTAGCTCTGCTTGCCAAAGCTCGATTTGCTCAGTGACAGATTCAACACTCTCACCATATCTAGGATAGGGCGTACATTCACCAAGCCCTTGGACATCTAGGTGCTCTATGGTGACTCTGACCATATTGCAATGAGTTCGAGCGCCACGGGAAATGACAAAAGGGGTAGCAAGCTCAACGGAATAGGGGAAAGCCGTTATTTTCATCATCTAACTCTCTTCTAAAAGTGAGTAACGATTTGCTGAGCGATAGCATCGATACCAAAACGAACAGGGTCTGTCACTGGTACACCAAACTGCTCTTGCCAATCAGCACACAGCGTTTGAGCCTCTTGTTCTGATAACGCTGACGTGTTTAAGCTGATTCCCGCGAGATTGGCCTTTGGGTTGGTCAAACGAGCTGCCGCGATATTGGCGTCAATCGTCGCTTGAATCGACGGTAACTCGAAATGAGGTAAATGACGAATATGTGGACGGCCGACTTCATGGCACAGAACCAAGGCATCAGCCTGGGCGCCGTGCAATAGCCCAAGGCTAACGCCAGCGAATGATGGATTAAATAGGGAACCTTGCCCTTCAATGATGTCCCAATCATGATCATCAAAGTCAGGGCTAATGGCTTCTACCGCACCTGAAATAAAATCGGCGACGACGGCATCAATAGAAATACCTTTGCCATCAATTAAGATACCGGTTTGGCCAGTCGCTTTAAACTGCGCATCGACCTGTTTGTTCTTTAAGGCTTTCTCCAACGCAAGAGCGGTAAACATCTTACCAACTGAGCAGTCTGTTCCGACGGTTAGAATGCGCTTACCTTGGCGCTTAACACCATTACCAACCTTGAGCGTGTCATCAAAGTGGCGAACATCGTGAAGTTGGGTGATTCCCTCTGACTCAAGTTGAGCCAAGGCTTCTATTTCATTCAGGCGAGAGTGCATACCAGAAGCGATCTCAAATCCCATTTGCGCCGCTTTGATTAATGTCTCTTGCCAGTTTGCAGGTATAACGCCACCTGCATTGGCCGTCCCAATCACAAGTGTTTTAGCGCCGCTTTCTTTGGCTTGTTCTAATGTTAGGTCTGGTAGGTCGAGAGAAACCGTTTCTGGTGTTAAACGTAGCTGTCCTACGCAAGAGGCTGGTCGCCATAAGGCAATACCACGAGCAGTTTTTGCTGCAATAGGGTCAGTAACATCACCGAGAAAAAGTAAGTAAGGTTGAGCAATAGACATCGTAAATCCTTGTTGTAACGTCGCGAATGTAACCACTTTAGGGGCAACGTTGTAAGGACTCGAATGCTTATTTGACGTTAGGGTATAACTTTAAGTTATAGGCTTTGTTCGAGCTGCTCGACGAACCATTTAGCAGCAATGCTGAGAGGGTAGTGCTCGGCATGAAGTAACGAGACGCAAACGCCAATAGATGGCTCTAGAACGTGGCATTGAACTCGTTGATCATATTGCTGTGCAGTCCAAGGGTCGACAATGGCGTAACCGGCTCCTTGAGCAACTAATTCAGCGGCAGCGCTGTAGTTACGCACGGTAATTTGCGGGTGATGGTCAGGCGCTATAGCGTGAATAACTCGATGTAGCTGAATGCCTAATGGATCTCGGGTATCTAAGCTGATCAGGGTCTGGTCATCTGCAAGAAGTGATTCTAGACTCAGTGGACTGGGTTGCGAGCTGCCTTTCGGTGACAGCACCACCATCTCGGTATTTAACAGAGTACGTTGAACCAGTGGAGCAGGGGCATCATCACCAAAGCAAATAGCCATATCGAGTTGGTTTTTAATCAGTGCATCACAAAGCTCATCTTGGTTCGCAGTCGAAACTTCAATCGTGTAGTCACTTTGCTGGCATATCTGAGCAATGACAGAAGCCAGCATAGTCGAAGCTAAAATCGGCGTCGCACCGATGGTGAGGTGCTTCTCGCCAGCTTTGATCTTATTGGTAAGGTTGCGAAACTGCCCGAGTTGTTGATAGACCTTTTCCGCTTCTGGTAGTAACAAGTTGGCTTCTTTGGTTGGGATCAGTCGGCCTTTAATGCGCTCAAATAGAGAGAATCCCAGTTGAAGCTCGGTATGAGCAAGAACACGTGTGACATTAGGTTGAGAGACATGAAGCTGTTTGGCTGCGCCAGAGACGGTGCCCGATTTCATTACGGCATAGAACACTTCCAGTTGTCTTAAATTCACGCTCGACCTCATCATCCATTTGCGATTGCCTTTGCACTTTAAAACAAATTGGTGATTTACAAAAGAAATGCGCCTTACCGGTTGACCCATCTACTTGTGTAGGCTTTACTATGCGCCCCCAAAAAAGCCGCAGTAAACAATGAGGAAATAGAGATGCCTATAGGTTTTGACTATGGAACAGCCAACTGTTCAGTCGCCAAGCTAGTTAATGGTGACGTGCAAGCAATCCGTCTTGTGGGCGATGATTACTATATTCCTTCAACGCTGTGTGCGCCGACCTCAGAAGTGGTGTCTGAATATCTTTTTCGTGTTCTGAACATTAAGCCACATGACACGGTGGGAGAAAATTTCTTAAGACGTGCAATTCGCTTGAACGATGAAGAGGGGATAGACGTCAGAGCTGACGACGTTAAGTTCGGCCATGAAGCGCTGAGCTTGTACCTCGAAGATCCAAAAGATGTCTATTACGTGAAGTCGCCAAAGTCGTTCTTGGGTGCCATGGGTTTAAGAGACATGCAGCTTACGTTCTTTGAAGATCTCGTTTGTGCCATGATGGCCAATATTCGAGCGAAAACAGAACAAGCGCTTGGTCAAGAGGTAACGCAAACCGTCATTGGTCGCCCAGTGAACTTTTTGGGTCGTGGCGGTGAAGAGTCAAACATTCAAGCGGAAGGTATTTTGCGCCGTGCGGCCAATCGAGCGGGCTTTAAGGATGTTGAGTTTCAGTTTGAACCTGTTGCTGCCGGTCTAGAATATGAAGCGTCACTGACAGAAGATAAGAACGTGTTAGTGGTTGATATCGGTGGTGGTACTACCGACTGTTCGTTCCTGCGCATGGGGCCAGGCTGGGCGGGCAAACAAGACCGTCAAGACTCGCTATTGGCGCACTCTGGCCAAATGGTGGGAGGAAACGACTTAGATATTTTCACCGCATTTAAACGCTTTATGTCTGAGTTTGGTATGGGTACGCAGACCTTAGGTGGGCTTGATATTCCAACCACGCAGTTTTGGAACCCAATTGCGATCAATGACGTTCAAGCGCAGCGTAAGTTCTATGCGCACGACAACCTTAAGCTTTTGAGAAACTTGGTGAAAGAGTCTCAGCAGCCTGACAAGCTAGGTCGTCTAGTAGAATTGCACCAAGGCACGATGGGCTATGCGGTAATTCGTGAAGCGGAACAAACGAAAATTGCATTGGGAGAGCAAGAGAGTTACCAAGCGCAAATCCAGTTATTGAATGAAACGGTGTCGATTCCGGTTCTAAAATCTCAAATGGAAGAGGCGATCGCGATTCCAACCGGGAAGATCCAAGCTTTGGTTGATGAAGCGATCAAACAAAGTGGCATTCAACCTGATGTCGTTTACATGACTGGTGGTTCGGCTCGTTCACCTATTCTAACCGGCGCAGTACAAGCGATGTTGCCAAATACACCGATTGTAAGTGGTAACTACTTTGGCTCTGTTACTGCCGGATTAGCACGTTGGGCAGATTTGATTTATCGATAAGGAATTTTCGATAAATAGACATTTTGCTTGAGAAAGACCTAGCGTAACTGCTAGGTCTTTCTCATTTTGAGAGTGAGGTCAGCTCCTTCGGCTTAATTTTCATTCCTATCACTGCTACTCTAAACCTCAAGTTAACTTAGGGTCTAATTGTAGGAGTCGGTATATGGAAATGAGTGTTGGTGAAGTCGCAAAACGATCGGGTGTTAAAGTGTCTGCACTTCATTTCTACGAGCAAAAAGGTTTGATCCACAGTTGGCGAAACCAAGGCAATCAACGCCGTTACGATCGCAGTGTATTAAGGCGAATTGCGGTAATTAAAGCGGCTCAAGAAGTGGGCTTAACACTGGATGAGATAGTTGGTTCACTCGCTTATTTACCAAAGCATCACGCTCCGAATCGTAAAGAGTGGGAGAAAATGGCATCAGGCTGGAAAGCGCTGTTAGAACACCGTATTAAGCAGATGAAAGCTCTACAAGAAGATTTAGGCGGCTGTATTGGTTGCGGCTGCTTATCGATGGAATCTTGCGCCATTTACAACCCGCAAGATATACGCGCTGAAACCTTTGAGGGCAAAACCTTACTGACTAACCCTGAAGATTGGGATTCAGCAGAGACCGAAACCAAGTAAACTTACTGGCGATACTTGTGCAGCAAATCTAATGGGATATGGCAGTAATCGTTAGGAAAGCGTGTTAAACGGTCTTGGTGTTCTTCATCACTTTTTACATAATTCGTCAGCGGTTTCACTTCGACGGCAATCGTGCCTGTCGCATTGTATTGTTTGATAAACTCTGTTGCTTGCGACAAATGCTGTTCATCCAAGCTGTACACACCTGTTCGGTATTTATAGCCGACGTCTTCACCCTGCTGATTGGCGCTGTACGGGTCAATGATCTCAAACAAATAGCCCACTAGCACTTCGACTGAAACAAGGTTAGGATCGAATTGGGTTTTTACACACTCTGCGTAACCATCGTATTCACTTGAGGTGGTGTTGCTTGTCCCGTTCGCTCGGCCAGCTTGTGTCGAGATAACGCCGGGTAAGTGCCTAAAAAACTCTTGCACGCCCCACAAACAGCCGCCAGCGAAGTAGATCTCTTGCATTACGATGTATTCCTACTTATTCCAAAACGGCGACATTAAACCAGATCTAACATGGGATGGATACGCATAGCTGCTCTTACCAGAAGTGCGAACGATAGAAAGAGTTAGGTCAACGAAAATCAATCGCCTTCTATAAAATGTAAACTTTACTTAACAGACACAAACTGCGCCGAATTACTGTGATCTATCGACATTTCTATTAATTAAAGACATCTTATTTGTGTTTGATTCACACCTTTTTGATGAATCGTTAGGGATAGGAAGTCTAAATGGATAAGGAACATAGTCTTCGCGAGAATATGCTTGCGTTGGTATTAGGCAGTGCTTTGGTTTCTCTTGGCGTTATCTTTTTCAATAAAGTTGGCCTACTGACTGGCGGTACTGCAGGTTTAGCGATCTTTTTAACTAAGGTGAGCGACTTTAGTTTCGGGCAAATCTTCTTCGCACTTAACTTACCTTTTTACGTGTTGTCTGTTACCCGTATGGGCTGGCGTTTTACGTTAAACACCTTTGTTGCAGTCAGCATCGTTTCTTTGGCGGTGGACCATCTTCACCATGTTATCGAGATTGCTCGTATCGAACCGATTTACGCAGCCTTATTGGGCGGTGGTTTGATCGGTATGGGTATGCTGGTTATTTTCCGTCACAAGATGAGCTTAGGCGGATTCAATATCCTCGCGCTGTTCTTGCAAGACAGATACGGCATCCGAGCAGGCAAAGTTCAGATGGCGCTAGATTGTACGATTGTCGTGATGTCGCTATTTATCGTAGATATTACCTTGATTCTGCTTTCGATCGGGGGGGCAATCGCAACTAACCTGATCTTGGCGATGAACCACAAACCGGGTAGATACCAACCTCAAGCGGCTTAATTGTGACAAATTTCGGAGGGCTTAATCGTGAGGTTAAGCCTTTTTTCGTTTGAAAAGAGTAAAATGCGATCAAACAATCGTCATATCGCTTTAAAACTCAGCAAACAAATGAAAAAGTCACTTTTTTGTTTGACTCTATGGGCTCAATCCGTAAAGTATGCAGCGAACGCAACGGTGAGTAACCTAAAGCGTTGAAAGAAAAGGGCGCCTTGGCAGAGTGGCTATGCAGCGGATTGCAAATCCGTGGACCTCGGTTCGATTCCGGGAGGCGCCTCCATTTTCTTTCCTATTTGCGACACTAGCTCAGTTGGTAGAGCGCAACCTTGCCAAGGTTGAGGTCACGCCTTAAACTTTGAAGAAAGGGAACCTCGTGTGTCGCTCCATATTTTAGATGGTGTTTATTGTTCTAAACGGCATCACAAAGAAATTTGTGTGCCCTGGTGGTGGAATTGGTAGACACAAGGGATTTAAAATCCCTCGACGTTCGCGTTGTGCCGGTTCAAGTCCGGCCCGGGGCACCATCTCAAATTCGCTCTAAGAGCAACACAAATAATGGCGCCTTGGCAGAGTGGCTATGCAGCGGATTGCAAATCCGTGGACCTCGGTTCGATTCCGGGAGGCGCCTCCATTATTTGAAAGCCCTGACAGAAATGTCAGGGCTTTTTTCGTTTATCGCTCCCATTTTGCTGATCTGCTCGAACTCTTTGCACGCTCACGGCACGTCTTTGCACGTCTCTGGTGCGAATGCAAAATGCTCAAAACCTAAGTGATTGAAAATAAAAAATATCTCAGTCTGGCATCGGATTTGCTGAATGGAATAAGAGAGTATTTTGCTTTATCACGTGGGCTTTACTCTTGCTCAGATATTATAACAGCGTCATTGGCAACGAAGCCTCTTCCTTGATGGGAGAGGCTTTTTTTGTTTTCGCGGCGAAAGATTAGGACATCAAAATGACAAAGGAATGTATTAAAACCGCTTGCCCTTATTGTGGTGTCGGGTGTGGTGTTGAAGTCAATCAATTAGGGATTGTGGGTGATAAGCAGCATCCTGCCAACCATGGGTCATTATGTGTGAAAGGGTCGGCTTTAGCAGAGAGTTTAGCCATGCCAGCTCGCCTGCTTTACCCAAAGCTCCATGGTGAAGAGATAAGTTGGGAACAAGCCACTGATGCGATTGCTCAAGCGTATCACCAAGCGATTGAGAAACACGGGTCTGACTCAACGGCAATGTATGTCTCTGGTCAGCTGCTAACAGAAGACTATTACGTAGCGAATAAGTTTATGAAGGGGTTTGTTGGCAGCGCTAACATCGATACTAACTCGCGACTCTGTATGTCGTCAGCGGTTGTGGCCCATAACCGAGCATTTGGCGAAGATATTGTTCCGGTAAACTATGACGACCTCGATCATGCGGAGCTGATTATCATTTGTGGCGCTAATACCGCTTGGACTCATCCGGTCTTGTTTAGGCGCTTACAGCAAGCAAGAGAGCGTAACCCTGAACTTAAGTTAGTGGTAATCGATCCTCGTGAGACGGTCACAGCGCAACAAGCCGATTTACATCTGCCGATCCCCAATGATGGCGACGTAATGCTATTCAACGGTTTACTTCGATACTGCATCGACACCAATACCATTGATGAAGAGTATATTGCTCAGCACACCCATGGCTCTGAGTCATTGTTTGAAGAGCTTAACTCACCGCAATACTCGCTCGATACACTGGCTCAGTCGCTACAGTTAACAACTGAGCAACTGCGCCTTTTCTTTCACTGGTTTTCTGTATCGAAAAGAGCAATCACGCTGTTTTGCCAAGGCGTGAATCAGTCGGAAAGTGGTTCAGATAAAGGCAACGCGATTATTAATGCTCATTTAGCCACGGGAAAAATCGGCTATGAGGGCGCAGGGCCTTTCTCGATTACCGGTCAGCCAAACGCAATGGGAGGCCGAGAAGTTGGCGGGTTAGCCAATCAATTAGCGATTCACCGCGGGTTTGATCAAGACTCCATAAATCGAGTGAGCGAATTTTGGCAAACTCCACGTCTTGCCACACAGCCAGGCTATAAGGCGCTAGAGATGTTTGAAGCGGTCGATAGGGGTGATATTAAAGTCATTTGGATTATGGCGACCAATCCCGTTGTTTCCTTGCCGGACAACCACTTCATCAAACAGGCGCTGAAGAAATGCCCGTTTGTCATTGTGTCTGATGTCACCCCCGATGCCGATATTGCCCAGTATGCGGATCTATTACTTCCAGCCGCAGGGTGGGGCGAAAAGCAGGGAATGGTGACGAACTCGGAACGCATGATGACTCGTCAAAGGCAGTTCATTAAGCCCAAGGGGGAGATCAAACCGGATTGGAGAGCAATAAGTGAAGTCGGTGCGAAGTTGTGTCAGCGACTTGGACTAAAGAACAGGTTCGAATTTGCGAATGAAGCCGATGTGTTTCGTGAATATGCGGCAATGACCGGATTAAATGCAGGTTCAACACTACTGCTCGACTTGTCGCAATATTCAAACATTAGTGATGAGGAGTATCAGAATTGGCAACCAACCCGATGGGGCGGAGATCGGCCATTAGCTGATGGTCAATTTAGCTTTCCAGATCGAAAAGCCCGTTTTGTCGTTCCTCAAATGAGTGACGTTCCAGAGAGTAGAGGCTGGTGGTTGAACAGCGGCCGTCAAAGAGATCAATGGCACACTATGACACGAACAGGCCACATCGCTCACCTAGCCGCGACTGAACCTGAACCAACGGTAACGATGAATACTCGCTCGGCAGCTTATATAGGCGTTAAGCCTGGCCAACTGGTGGTGATGAGTAATCAAGCGACAAGTAAAAAAGTGCTGGCGAAAGCGATGATGGATGATGGCTTAGGCGATAAGCAGCTCTACATGTCGATGCACTGGGCTGGTCAATATGGGATGGGTAATGAAGTTAATGCTGCTATAAGCCGCCAGCAAGATCCGTTTTCTGGCCAGCCTGCTTTTAAATCTCAACGTGTTGAAGTGAGTAATGCGGGTGCAAAAGCTTACGCAATGTGCATTGGCGAGAATGCTCTGTTTTCGAGTGGAGAACAATTCGAACACTCACTTTGGCCTTATCAATCTTTCCAGAGTGAAGGCTCGATGGCGATTTGGCGCCTTGCGGGCTTTTGTTTATTGAATAAGCAAACATCTCTATTGACGCAAAAGGCCTTAGGCCAAAGGCAACTGACGCTTGAACTGTCTAATGGTTGGTTAACGGTCGGATATGAGGAAGTCGCTGAAACGAGGATCATTCGTTCGATATTCATCACCTCAAGTGAGCCGATAGTATCGGATGCCAGTGAGTTAGCGAAGTTGGTTGGTCGCTCACTCACCTTTAGCTCGTTGTTGGCGATTGCTTCTCAAGAACAAGCCGTCGAGCTGATTTGTAGCTGCTTTCGAGTTAACAGCAATCAAATCATTCGTGAGTTAGAAAAGGGCGCTTGCCAAACCCTTGAGCAGCTTCAAGGCAAATTAAAATGTGGCACCAACTGCGGGTCGTGTATTCCGCAAATCCAACGCTTGGTCGATGACCATGCCACGGTCATCACTTTAAGCAAATAGGAGTCGTTATGCACAAGTTCAAGTTACGCAGAGAGGGGGCTGAGGCATCATTGAAAGGGGCAGGGTTCAGCGCTCATAAAATGATGACCATCGACACCACTTTACTCTCAGAAAAACGAGTCACTTCATCGTTGGGTAAGGTTTTCTTGGTTGGGGCTGGGCCTAATGATCCTGATTTATTAACGGTAAAAGCGCTCAAACTGATACAACAAGCTGACGTGATTGTGTATGACCGCTTGGTTAATCAAACGATATTGGAGCTTGCCTCTGCTCAGAGTCAGACCATTTATGTCGGAAAGCGATGTGGTCAGCCAAGTTTAACTCAGCTAGAGATTAACCAAATCCTTGTTGAATACGCCCAGTTAGGTAAACAGGTGGTCCGTTTAAAAGGCGGCGATCCATTTATTTTTGGCCGTGGCGGTGAAGAGGGGTTGGCGCTCGCAAAACAGGGCATCGAGTTTGACGTCGTTCCCGGCATCACGGCTGCGATTGGTTGTGCGGCCTCATCTCGTATTCCTTTAACACACCGAAAAGTGGCTCGCAGTGTTACCTTTGTCACGGGGCAAGTCGTGACAGGTGCACTGCCTGCCTGGTCACAGCTTGTGGGGGCGGGGCAAACGCTGGTTTTCTATATGGGGCTCGAAAAAGCTAATGATATACAGCAGGGGTTGATTGATCATGGGCTGAGGAAAGATTTCCCTGTGGCGATTGTTACCCATGGCTGCAGCCCACAACAACGAGTTCATGTCCTGACCTTAAGTGATCTTAGCAGCAAGGCAGAAACGCTAAAAGGTGTTAGTCCGGCATTGATTATCTTAGGGGAAGTCGTCAAACTGCGAGAAGAACTAAAAATGACCGTACAAACAGCGGTTTCTCAAGAGGTAGTATGAGCACTATATTGGAATGTATTCGCACGGTAGGCCGTGGTGAGCGTGGACGCAAACCGCTGACTTTTGACCAAGCATACAAAGTTATGGATGAGTACCTTGATGGTCATGCCGAAGACGATCAAATGGCGATGTTGTTGATGCTGATCCGTGTTCAAAACGAAACAAAACAAGAAATCGCCGGTTTTGTTAAAGCGTTTCAATCACGAGTGCCAAATTTAGGCGCAGACATTGATTGGCCATGCTACGCAGGTAAACGACCAAACGCGGGTCAACCTTGGCACCTTTTAGCGGCGAAGCTTCTAGCCGATGACGGTTATAAAGTGCTGCTTCATGGTTATCACGATAGACCTGCAGGCCGATTGCACGCAGAAGATTACTTAGAATCGCTCGGTATCGAGTTGGCCAACTCTCCAGAACATGCCAAAGCGTTACTTGAAGAGAAAGGCATCGCGTATTTGCCGTTAAGCCAGTTCGCTCCACAAGCGGAAACCATGATTGGTTGGAAAAACCGGTACGGGTTGCGCACGCCAATCAATACGGTAGTTCGAGCGCTTAATCCTGGCGGCGCGAAAATTGGCCTCAGAGGCAGTTTCCACCCTGGTTTCCAGCAGCTTCATGCAGAAGTGGAAAGTGAAATCGGATTAACCAGCCATGCGGTTGTGTCCTATAAAGGGCAGTCTGGTGAGTCGGAATATAACCCGAAAGTGAGTCAAACCGTTTGGGTTAGCACGCCAACCGGTGTGGAATCTCATTACTGGACTGAGCGCATGCTGACAGACATTCCACTGCCTAAAGTCTGTGTTTTTGGCACAGCAGAAAAAGATCTAAATATGATGGCGAATACGGTTGTCTCGACAATGGCCGCTACCTTGTTCGCTGAGCTTAATGATTACGATCAAGCCTTTGAAAAAGCATATAAGCTCTGGGCAAGCTACTGCGCCTAACGCAGCCAAATTAGCTTATACACTCTAATTGGCACATTCCTTGTTATGTCTCTGGTAGATACGAGAGAAAAACAAGGAATGTACATGCAAAAAATACTCTCCAAGACGCCCATTATTATTTGTTGCGACCGCATTGAAGAGCAGGTTCGATTAACCACATTGCTTGCGCCGGATTGCGACAACATCCTCACTTGTCAGCTAAATCATTTGGAATCGATGCTCCAACGTGAGCCAAGTGCGCACGTAGTGATTGGTTGGTTACAACCGAGTGCGGAATTGCGCCTCATTATTGAAGCTTGTCGAGCAAATTCTCACCCTTTGTTGGTTGTGGTTAAACAGCTAAATTCTAATGATATTAATCGTTTACCTGAACGTATGGACTATGTGTTAGTACCTGCTGATTCAGAGCTTTCTTTAGCGCCGTGGCTGTTGCATGCGTCTCAGATTAATCAGTCGGTCACGAACTATGAGCAAGAAATCAACCGCCTTTCGACTCAACTGGAAGAACGAAAGGTGATCGAGAAAGCGAAAGGTCTATTGATGACGCTGCATCAAGTGGATGAAGAGGGGGCTTATCAGGCAATGAGAACGTCGGCGATGAAATCGAGCCAACCTTTGGTCCAAGTGGCGCGAAATTTACTGCAAACTCTCGAAGCATTGAAATGACCATTTCTACCACTTTGGGGTTATGCGAAAAATTCCGCATTGGTGCGTATTGCACTAATAACAAGCAAAACTCAGTAATGGTTAAAGCCTTTTGTATCTATCTTATTGAATTTATTGTGTTAAATAAGTTGGCATGCAACTGGCAAATGAATAAGTAACATTAAGAATGCAGTAACAAGTATTTGAAATAATAGTTGTTCAATCGTGACCTTAGATTATCAACGGCGGTAATCAACAAGGATGCAATGGCGCTACGGCTCACTTGAGTCGTAGCGCCTTTTTTATTGGAGAAAGTTTATGAAATGGACGTCACTCATTAAAACCACCTGCACTTCAGTTGCCCTCGTTTCGGCGCTCTCTTTGCCAAATGCAATGGCCGAATTAGGAGAGCCAGAAATCGAAGACTTAAAGTTTGGCTTTATCAAACTAACCGACATGGCGCCGCTGGCTGTGGCCTATGAAAAAGGTTTCTTTGAAGACGAAGGACTATACGTATCGCTGGAGGCGCAAGCTAACTGGAAAGTGCTGCTAGATCGAGTGATTGATGGAGAACTTGATGGGGCGCACATGCTGTCAGGGCAACCACTGGGCGCAACGATTGGTATTGGTACACAAGCCGAGGTCATTACCGCTTTTAGTATGGATTTAAACGGCAATGCGATTACGGTTTCAAATAAAACATGGCAGCAGATGAAGCCAAATGTTCCGACAGAAGCGGATGGTAAGCTGGTTCGCCCGATTAAAGCGGATGCGTTGAAGCCAGTGGTCGAAAGCTATTTAGATGAGGGTAAGCCTTTTAACATGGGGATGGTGTTTCCCGTGTCTACTCACAACTATGAGCTTCGCTATTGGTTAGCGGCAGGTGGCATTCACCCGGGTTATTACGCACCACAATCGGGAGATAACAGTGGTCAAGTGAATGCGGATGTTCTACTGAGTGTGACGCCACCACCACAGATGCCAGCAACCATGGAAGCGGGAACCATTGAAGGCTACTGCGTTGGTGAACCCTGGAACCAACAAGCGGTGTTTAAAGGCATTGGAGCGCCAGTCGTGACCGATTACGAAATCTGGAAAAACAACCCTGAGAAAGTGTTCGGTGTGTCTAAGGCTTGGGCAGAGAAGTACCCGAATACGCATATTCGCGTAGTGAAAGCGTTGATTCGAGCAGCTCATTGGTTGGATGCCAATAACAACGAGAATCGAGTTGAAGCGGTGAAACTGTTGGCTAAAAGTGAATATGTGGGCGCAGATTTCGAAGTTATCGCCAACTCGATGACAGGCACGTTTGAATATGAAAAAGGTGATGTACGAGAAGTGCCGGATTTTAACGTGTTCTTCCGCTACAACGCGACTTACCCGTACTACAGCGATGCGATTTGGTATCTAACCCAAATGCGCCGATGGGGACAAATCCCGCAAGAAAAACCGGACGATTGGTACATGGATATCGCTAAGAAAGTCTACCGTCCAGATATCTACCAACAGGCGGCTCAAGCCTTGGTTGAAGATGGTGTGCTGACATCGGGTGATTTTCCAAACTTCACACAAGAAGATGGCTTTAGAGCGCCGCAGAAACACTTTATCGACAATATCGTTTATGACGGACGCACGCCAAATGCTTACCTAGGCAAGTTTTCGATTGGCCTGAAAGGAAAAGACAAGGTTTAGCCCAAGCTCTAGTAAAGGGCGGTGAACGCCCTTGATCCCTCGATAAGCATAGGAGTCGTTATGTCGAGCAATGTGATCTCACTGATCCCCACCACACAAGTGGTCGCTAATAAAAGTAAGGTACTACTTCTGCCATTGATCGGAATACTCTTTTTTCTGATGCTTTGGCACTTGAGTGCGAAACAAGTCCAAACTTCGTTGGGGACGTTACCCGGTCCTACACAAACGTATCAGCAATTTAGCAATCTCGTCGTTGAGCATTTTGATGAGCGAGAGAAAGAAGTGGCGTTCATTGAGCGTCAAGAAAAGCGTAATGCAGCAAAGTTGGCAAAGAATCCTGAGGCGAAAGTGAAAATTCGCCCTTACACCGGCAAACCAACGTTCTTTGACCAAATCGTCACGAGCCTGATTACCGTGACCAGTGGCTTTATGCTGGCGACACTGATTGCGATCCCACTCGGTATTGTCTTGGGCCTTAATCAGGGTGCATACCAAGCGTGTAACCCAATCATTCAGCTGCTAAAACCGGTGTCGCCCTTGGCATGGCTCCCAATCGTAACCATGGTGGTCAGTGCGACTTATGTAAGCGATGATCCAATGTTCGCTAAGTCGTTTGTTAACTCACTGCTTACGGTAGCGTTATGCAGCCTTTGGCCAACGTTGATCAATACCGCAGTGGGCGTCACCAGCGTCGACAAAGACTTGGTTAATGTGAGTAAAGTGCTGCAGTTATCTTGGTGGAAACATATTCGCGTCATCGTTCTTCCTTCCGCAATTCCCATGATTTTCACTGGCTTACGCCTTTCACTCGGTATCGCATGGATGGTGCTTATCGCGGCAGAAATGTTGGCGCAAAACCCGGGCTTAGGAAAGTTTGTTTGGGATGAGTTCCAAAATGGCAGTTCTGCCTCTCTTGGGCGAATCATGGTGGCGGTCATTACCATTGGCTTGATTGGTCTACTTCTCGATAGAGGCATGCTTCAGCTACAAAAATGGCTGTCATGGAACAAACAACAGGCATTGCGATAAGGAGTTTCTCATGTCTAAACCACTACTTGACCTCACCCAGTTGGGGATGCGTTTCCCAACACCGAATGGTGAGTTTATCGCCCTTAAAAACGTCAATCTGCAAATCAAAAAAGGGGAGTTTGTCTCGTTGATCGGTCACTCTGGCTGTGGCAAATCGACCGTACTTAACTTGGTTGCAGGCCTACATTTACCAACAGATGGTGGTGTGATTGTTGACGGCCGTGAAGTCGCAGATCCAGGGCCAGAACGAGCGGTCGTATTCCAAAACCATTCGCTCTTGCCTTGGCTTACCGTGTATCAAAATGTTGAGCTCGCAGTGAAGCAAATTGCTGATCAATACACGCAAGGCAGTGACAAGAAAACCTGGATAAAAGAGCAGGTAGAGCACTATCTAGATTTGATCCAGATGACTCATGCTTCGGACAAAAAGCCTGATGAGATTTCTGGTGGTATGAAGCAGCGAGTGGGAATCGCCCGTGCGCTAGCGCTAAGACCCAAAGTGCTTCTTATGGACGAACCGTTCGGAGCACTTGATGCGTTAACCCGTGCACATTTGCAGGACTCACTAATGAAGATACAAGCTGAGTTGAACAACACGGTGATCATGATTACCCATGATGTCGATGAAGCCGTGCTGCTATCAGACAAAATCGTGATGATGACCAATGGACCCGCGGCAACCATTGGTGAAGTCCTCAATGTGGATCTTGAAAGACCACGGGATCGAGTGGCGTTAGCGGATGACCCGCAATATCAAAAGTATCGCCAGTCGGTACTGCGCTTCTTGTACGAGAAGCAGTCGAAAGCAATGACTCAGAAGCCAAGCAAGCAGCGCACTGAACGTGTGCCAGCGAAATCGGCATAAGGAGAAAGTGATGGAACACATAGTTATCGTCGGCAATGGAATGGTCGGGCATCATTTAGTCGCACAACTTGTAGAGCGAGGCGCACATTTAGAAAAACGTATTACCGTTATCGGTGAAGAGCGATTTATCGCCTATGACCGAGTTCAACTCTCTTCACTTTTTTCAGGTAATAGTCATCAAGATCTCATGCTTAGCAGCGAAGAGTGGTATGCCAGACATGGTATTGAACTCATGCTTGGTTGCGAAGTTACCCAAATTGATAAAGATTCAAAGCGTTTGATACTCGATGGTGACAGCGTGTTAGGTTATGACCAATTGGTGCTCGCCACCGGGTCATTTCCGTTTGTTCCTCCTATTGAGGGCAACGATCGTGACAACATTTTTGTTTATCGCACACTCGATGATCTATCAGAAATCAAAACCGCCTGTGAAGGTGCGAAAACAGGCGCGGTGATTGGTGGTGGCCTACTTGGCTTAGAAGCGGCTAATGCATTAAAGCTCTTAGGGGTTAAAACGCATGTAGTGGAATTTGCCCCCCGTCTAATGCCAGTTCAATTGGATGATGGGGCCGGTGATGTTCTCAAGCAGAAAATAGAAGCATTTGGGCTAACGGTTCATACCAACACTATTACTGAGAGAATCTGTGATGGTGAAAGCGCTCGCCATCGCATGGTTTTAAAAAACAAGCCAGCGTTGGAAGTCGATGTGATTGTCTTTTCTGCGGGTATTCGCCCTCAAGATTCATTGGCAAGAGAGGCCAATATCAGAGTGGGTGAGCGCGGCGGGATCATTATCGACAACCAATGTAAAACCAGCGATGAGAATATTTTCGCTATTGGGGAATGCGCACTGTGGCAAGAGAAAGTATTCGGCTTAGTTGCGCCTGGTTACAGCATGGCGAGAGTGGTCGCAGATGCCATCACATCAAAGGAAAATGCTGGTTTTAGTGGCGCTGACATGAGTACCAAGCTCAAACTACTTGGCGTCGATGTGGCTTCAATAGGAGATGCCCACAAGGTGACTCAAGGCGCTCAAGAAATGGTACTTCAAGATGCGGTTGCAGGTGTTTATAAAAAGCTGGTGGTGGATGAAACAGGAACGAAACTGCTTGGCGCGATCTTAGTCGGTGATAACTCAGACTACGACACCTTGCTTCAGTGTTATCTCAATGAAACCGTGTTACCCGATCACGCCGCTAACTTGTTGTTCGATACTAAAATGCTACAGGGCGAGATGGCAGACAGCGCGATGATCTGCTCGTGCCACAACGTCACGAAAGGAGACTTAGTCAGCGCTATCCAAGCGGGCGCACACGACCTCGATACCCTCAAATCACAAACCAAAGCGGGAACAGGCTGTGGTGGTTGCAGCAATATGGTTAAGTCGGTGTTAGACGGTGAACTAAGCGCTATGGGCGTAGAAGTAAACAATCACGTTTGCGAGCATTTCGCTTTGTCGCGCCAAGAGATGTTCCACATCTGCCAAGTTGAAGAGATCAAAGACTTCAACACGCTGCTCAACAAACATGGTCAGGGGCATGGCTGCGATCTTTGTAAACCGACTGCTGCTTCGATTTTTGCATCGCTGTGGAATGAACACATCATGGAGCCTCAGCATACTAGCCTCCAAGACTCTAACGATGCCTTTATGGCGAACTTACAAAAAGATGGTTCATACTCCGTTGTACCTCGTGTCGCGGGCGGTGAAATCACACCAGACAAATTGATTGCGTTGGGTGAAGTGGCTAAGAAGTTTGATTTGTACACCAAAATTACCGGCGGACAACGTGTTGATCTGTTCGGCGCTCAAGTCGAGCAGCTACCAGACATCTGGCAGTCGTTGATTGATGCTGGCTTTGAAACTGGGCATGCCTACGGCAAATCATTACGTACGGTGAAATCATGTGTGGGCTCCACTTGGTGCCGATATGGTGTGGATGACTCAGTCGGATTAGCGATAGAGCTTGAGAACCGATACAAAGGCTTAAGAGCGCCACATAAGATCAAGTTTGCCGTATCTGGGTGTACGCGGGAATGTGCTGAGGCTCAAAGCAAAGACATTGGTGTGATCGCGACTGAGAACGGTTGGAACCTCTATGTTTGTGGCAATGGTGGCATGCGTCCCCGCCACGCTGATCTATTCGCATCAGACTTATCAAAGCCAGAGCTAATTGCCTTGATTGACCGAGTATTGATGTTTTACGTGCGAACCGCTGATCGTCTGCAACGCACATCTGTTTGGATGGAAAACCTTGAAGGTGGCTTAGAGTACTTGAAAGAAGTGGTAATAGAAGACTCGTTAAGTCTTGCAGACTCTTTAGAACAACAGATGCAGCACGTAGTGGATACTTATCAATGTGAATGGAAGAGTACGGTTGAAACACCGGAGAAATTGGCTCGCTTTAAACCATTCATCAATAGCCACTTAGAAAGTGAAGCGCTGCCGTACCAGCGTGTGCGTGGTCAACGTATCCCTGTCAAAGAGGAGGTGTAAATGGATATTAAAGAGAAAGTGAAGGTATGCGACTTGTCTGACTTACCTCCTTATCAAGGGCGAGCGGCCATCATTTCTGGTGAGCAAGTCGCCTTGTTCAATGTGCCAAACATAGGCGTGTATGCGGTGCAAAATTGGGATCCTATCGGCAAAGCGCATGTCATGAGTCGAGGCATAGTCGGGGATGTGAATGGACATCTTTGTGTCGCTTCGCCGCTTTATAAGCAGCATTTTAGGCTTGATAATGGTGAATGCATTGAACGACCAGAAAATCGACTGAAGTGTTGGAAGGTCGACGTTGAAAGTGGGGCGGTAGTGGTGAGTTAAACGAGAGGAAACCGGTTGAAAACTAACACTTTGTGTCAAAGTTTATCCGCTTGAGTTGGTTTTTTCGGCACTTAACTCAAGAGAATGAGTTTATTGGTTGACGCAGAAACTCAATCCGTTAAAGTACACCTCGTTCCAAAGGGGAAGCCCAATGGAATGATGGTGTACCATCGCTTTATGCGTTGCCCTGGTGGTGGAATTGGTAGACACAAGGGATTTAAAATCCCTCGGCGTTCGCGCTGTGCCGGTTCAAGTCCGGCCCGGGGCACCATCTCTACTTAGCTCTTAGAGCAGATAAAATAACGGCGCCTTGGCAGAGTGGCTATGCAGCGGATTGCAAATCCGTGGACCTCGGTTCGATTCCGGGAGGCGCCTCCATTATTTTATAATCAACCAGCTTAAGGCTGGTTTTTTTGTATCTGAATTTCCTTTCTTTCCATTTTTAAAGTGTAATGACACTTATGTTTTCATTTTTGAAAAGTAAGCGTTTGTAATTGAAGCTGGATTTTTAATAAAACACTGTTCATAATGACCACCTAAACAGGAGACAATGATGAACAGAATTTTGCTGATTGCCGTATTGACGTTAAC
Source organism: Vibrio aquaticus (assembly GCF_003970385.1). Classification (GTDB taxonomy): domain Bacteria; phylum Pseudomonadota; class Gammaproteobacteria; order Enterobacterales; family Vibrionaceae; genus Vibrio; species Vibrio aquaticus. The sequence goes on from NZ_RXZH01000001.1 coordinate 1,348,024, forward strand.
GCTGGGTGGCTGTGTCTTATACCCGACGACTCGTGATTACTACAAACCAGTAGCCGAGCAGGATCAAACTCCCGCGGCGAGTATGGGTTGTGGTTATCATAAAGCCAAGCATGATGGCCTACAGCAGCAGTATGATGGACATACTATCCATGTGTACCCATCTCGTGATAATGAGAATGGCATTACCGTCGTTGCGGTACTTGAATCAGACAATGAAGAGAGTAAGTTGGTTCACGCTGAAGTAGTGACAGAAAGTGGTGCGTTGATGACGGCGCCAAGCGAGATGAGATTAACGTCAGAATATTATGATTCAGACACCGGTTACCGTTCATGGTATGAAGCGAAGTACCCTCCGATCAAAGTGACACCTGAACAACTCACGATCTTAGTGACAGACGAGCAGGGTAAAACGTTAGAGTTTCACTTCGAACATACAATCCAAAGTGATATTTTTTACTCGTCGATCAATTGCTAAAGGTGAACGGTAATGAGCCTTAGGCGTCATTACTGATGGAGGATTCAAGCTTTCGTAACTGTTCTGACAGCCTCATCGGCTCGAGCAAATGAATCACACCGCGGCTGACGCTGATCTCTTCTTTAGCTTCGAGCATTTTAAGCACTTCATTCAGGCGTGGTCTGGATATACCAGTGATCATGCTTAGCTGTTTCTGAGAGGCATGAACGGCTGTTTTACTGCCTTTCACTTGTTTGGTGTATTTGGCTATTTGCAATAAGGCGAAAATGACGCGAGTTTCTCGATCATGCAAAGAAACAATTTGCGCATTGAGCCATTGTTGCTGCGTTGAAATCGAGGCGTGGTAAAGCCATTTATAGATGTAGGGGTCGTGGTTCGCTAAGTGATCAATCTTGTCTTTGGCGAAAAAGATGACTTCAATAGGTTCAATCTGTTCGATGTTAGCGAGAATGCGAGAGCCATGATTAATCATACTGCCGCCTAACCAATTTCCAGTACCAAAAATACCGGAGTTCATCGTGTTGGTATGCTCTGAAGTGAGACCAATAGCAGCGATACCTCGCTTAATGTAGATAACCCCTTTCATGGTTCGGTTTGGTGCTGCTGCCGATCCAAATTGCTGGATACGCATAGCATTCAGGACGATGGCTTCTTTTGTCGCGTTAGGTAATTCGCACGGCCATTGAATGACTTCCTGTAAACTATCCACACTTACTCCTCGTTATGTAACTCAGTGTAAGTGTATACCCGTCATAAGGTTAGCCGCAATATTTAGGCGCTTTCTGACACCATATTTGCTGTGGCACCCAACATGCAGCGCTCAACAAAGTCAGCTGAACTCATCGGTTTGTTGTAATAGAACCCTTGCAATATATCGCAGCCAAGTTTTTCCATCATCTTCGCTTGAATACGGGTTTCAACTCCTTCCGCGACCAGCTTTAACCCCAAGCTTTTACCCAAGTTGATCATGCACTGTAGCGCTGAAAAGTGTTTTGGGCTTTCCGACATACGGCTGATGAAAAGGCGATCTATTTTTAGCTCACTAAATGGGCTGTTGATCAGTTGGCTAATTGACGAATAGCCCGTGCCAAAATCATCGATAGAGATAGTGACACCTCGCATTCTAAGGCGCGACATATTATCGAGTGCCCGACCAAGATCATGGGTAATCTCTACTTCGGTCACTTCTAGCGTGAGTTTATTGGCTGGAAACCTGGCATGGTCGAGCGCCTGAATGACTTTATCGGCAAAGTCTGGGTGCTCCATATCAGAAGGGGAAACATTGATCGAAATTTGAATGTGATGACCAAGGGTATGCCAGCTTGACGCGTTTTCTAAACTCGCGCGTAGCATCTTACAACTTAACGCGTAGCTTAAGCCTCCTTTGAATACCGCGGGCAAGAACTTATCAGGTGTCAGCAAACCAAGGCTATGATGATTCCAGCGAACCAGGGCTTCTGCGCCAATCAACTGCTGAGTCTTAGAGCAATAGTGACCCTGGAAAAAGGGTTCGAACTCATCTCGCAATAGAGCATGACGCACTTCTTGAGCGGTAATTTCACTGTTTTCTATCATCGTCATGGTGTGCTTTGCAGGACTTTGATGGTCACGCAGTACCTGAGCCACATCCGCTTTGCTGATCGGCTTTGGTAATTTACTGATGTTGTCGAGTCCGTATGATCGAGCCATATCCATGACCGATTCTTGTACATCATCAGAGACACTGCTTGTCAGCACGAGGGACGCGGATAGGTTGGTCTTAGAGAAGTGACGAATAAACTCAACGCCATCCATATCCGGCATGTACAAGTCACAAAAGATGATATCTGGACAGTGATGTTCAAGAGCTTCAACGGCTTCATGACCGTTTTGGGCTACCAGAATGTGCGCTGACGATAGACTGCTCAAGAATCGCTGCAAAATCTTTGCATGAAACGCGTCATCTTCAATGATGAGAATATTTGCTTGTGCCATAATTTAACTACTTTATGCCGTTTCTTTTAGCTCGTTCATATTGAGCTGTGAGGCGAGCGTCTCGCAGGCTCTAAAATACGCTTGCGATTTACTTTGCGGGCTGCCTTTGAGATGGTCTTTACAAATCATCGCGATTTTAGAAACCTGAGTGCGAGTCCAGGCGGGTGGCCACGAACGAGTAAGCACTTCAAGCATTAATAAACAGGCTTCGCTGTCGAGCGTATTTGTTTTCAAGGCCTTGCTGAGCAATACAGCGGCTTTGTCAAAATGGTGATGGGCGACATACTCTTTAGTGCGCTCTTTTATCTTTTTCAGCTGCACTTCGATCTGTTCACGCTTGGTGCGGTACTGCTGGAAATAGCTCGCAAAGCCATTCTGTGCGGTAACGTTAGGGTATTGATTAAGTGCCTTTATCGCTTGTGCCACCGCCGTTTGATAGATCTCTTGCTCTTTCATGGCTAATGCCGCTTTTGCCAGCTCCATTAGTTCAAACAAGCTCGGCTCGTAGTTGTTCGTTTCGTTACGGAGCTGCATGTACGAATCGAAGTAATGACGGGATTTACTGAAGTCACTTTTAATCTTAAAGACCCGGCTCATGATCAAAAGCTCAAAGCCTTTGTATTGCTCGCGGGTATACAGTTGTCGCCATTGTTCGATTAATCTGGCAACACCAGCGATGTTAGACTCTTTCGCTGATGGTGAGTCAAAAATCGCCAAATCAATTTGAATAGATGCCTGCAACAGATAGTAGTGCACCGAGTCACGAAACGAATTTCGAGCTTCTGCTTGAAGCGATTTCAAGCTAGCCGTTGCACTCACAAGATCGAAAAGTGCCAGTTGGGTTGCAACTCTTGCCTCATGCCTTGCTAAACGTTTTGGCGAGATCTTGATCGCCGATTCAATCTCTTCTAGCGCCTCATCAAATTGAGATTGTGCGGAGTAAATTTCACTACAAAGTTCAAATGCTTTTGCGCTGCGAAGTGGGTCTTTCTTTACTTCAGAGGCCATATACAAGGCTTGCTTATATTGGCGCTGTAAGTGAGTGATGCGAGCAAGTTCAAGCTGAACATTGGCGCTTTCTGACGATCCTTTTAGATTGATAAGGATATTGCGAGATTCGTCATAGCGGCCAAGCGCTGCCAGTGATTTTGCTTTAATCAGCTGACTTTTAATAATTACATCTTCATCACGGTACATGGCTTCATCGACATGCTTAATGGCGGTTTCATAGTGCTTGTTACCATAGATGATCAGTAGATCGGTCAATTGGCGTTTCATCGCTGAAAATTGAGGGAGTCGCGTTTGCAAAGTTGCGTAGTTTAGTGGCTTGAGTAGGTAACCGTCGGGTTCGAGCTCCATAAATCCACGCACAACTTCAGGAGTGCCATCGCCGGTAACAATGATCACGACACAGTCTGGACTCAACAGCTGTTTATGTTGAAGCTCATCGATAAGTTGGTAACCATTCGCTTTTTTGCCCAAGTTATAGTCGAACAAAACCAAAGCGTAGTTTTGATCTCTACACCTCTCTTTCGCTTCTTTAGCATCCTGCGCAAAGTCGATCCTTTGAATTGGGTAGCCCAAACGTTGCAGCATACCTTTCGCTGCCGTTCTGTACATAGGACTGTCATCGACAATCAATACAGGTCTACTAGAGTCAACGGTTCCAATTTGCATTACTTAACGATACCTCAACCAATACCTCATATTCTTTACCGTCTATTATTTTCTATTTTTATATAGAAGTCTGTTCTCTAAAGAACAGAAACCTGACACTGACGGCAATATACTGAACTCCGTATTGTTTTCTGTTTGAGTGTTGCCTTGTGAAATTTGAGTGCCTTACCTTCCGCGTAAAAAAATGGGCTATTTGTGGTCTATTATTGGTGGCAAATTTAAGTGTTGCTGATGAACTTCCTCGCTTGAGTGTTGGTTTACCCACTAAGCCACACGCGGAGTCAGATATTGTTCGAGTTCAAGGGTTTAATAAGCTCAGAACCTTTATGGAGCGATATTGGAAAGTGTGGGGCAAAGCGTATGGATACGACATCGATTTTCGCTATGCTCCCCATGAAGAACTAGGTCGACTGGCGATGAATGGCGATCTCGATATCGTCGCTGTCTCTGCCATTAACACCGCCTATAGCAATGCACTGTTCAGCGTTCCTTATGCTTATACGGGGGGCGTGCTTTACGAGCGCCTATCGGATTCGGTCGACGCTCAAGGAAGTGCGTTGAATTTACCGTCGTCTCTTTACCCAGAAAACTACAGCCACTCTCAACCTTCGGTTTATCACGGCTATGATATTCAAGAGGTTATCCGTCACGCAGAAAAAGTAAATTTTATTTATTCATGGGGTCCAAACGAACTCGCTCAGTTGATGGCTAAAAGCCCAGTTAGCAAGGACTTTGTTTTAGCGCGCGAAACGCGCGGGGTGCCATTAAGGTTCAAGGTGGCGTTGCACCGTACTGACCTCATGCTGAAAATTAACGAAGGCATTCGAAGCATTTCCCCTGCTTTGGTGGAGGATCTGTGGGAATCGATTGATGTTGCGGAAGATGTCAGTATTGATCTGGTGATTGGCGACTATTACCAAAATTTGTCGACAGATCTTGAACATGAGTTGATTGAGAACCCAACGATTACTTACGCATACATCGAACGAGGCGAGGAACCTTACTTCATCAGTGATGGCTTCGAGATTGAAGGCTATACGATCGATGTTTTGAACGCCATCTCTTCCCGTATTGGTCTTACGTTTGTAGGCAAACCTTACCGCTCATTCCAAGAAGCCCTTGATGCTGCAACAAGCGGAGAAGTGGATATATTTCCGGGTGTGTATCGAACCGACGCTCGAACCGAAACGCTCTCTTTCACTAAAGACATTGATAAAGCCTCTATGGCTATCATCAGCGAACAAGAATACAGCTCAATCAGAGAATTAGAAGGGCTACGCATCGCTCTTGTGCGCGGGCTGCATGAAAATGATCTTGTGGCGAACATCATCCCTAATAACCCAGTCATCTACCTTGATACCGCGGAAGAAGCGATAAAAGCGGTGGCGTTAGGCCGAGCCGATGCCTTTGTGGGCAAGTTACTCAACAGCATTTATTTGGTTGATAAGCACAAGTTCTACAGTTTAAAAGTCCATAACGCACTCGATATTGAAGACGATCTTTGGCCACGAATTGCCACTGCAAAGGGGCGAGAAGGGTTAGTCGAACTATTGAACTTGGGCATTTACTCGTTAGGCCAACCATTTCAACGTGAGCTAGGCAATAAATGGCGCCGCACGCTCGAAGAAAATTACCAAGATGTGCAACGCGCACAAATGTACCAACAAGTTCTGTATCTGGGTGTAGGTCTTGGTTTGCTGTTCATCATTGGGATGGTGGTTTATCGCCAGCAGCTTGTACGTCGGAACAAAATCCAAAACTCCTTGAAGGCAGCCTTGAAGGAAGCGGAAGAAGCCAAAAGCCAAGCAGAAAACATGGCGTTAGCTAAATCGGACTTCTTGGCACGAATGAGTCACGAGATTCGAACGCCCATGAACGGCGTACTAGGCATGGCGGAAGCACTCTCGTTTACGCGCTTAGATAAAGAACAGACGGATCTGCTCAATACACTGAATGGGTCTGCACGTAACCTGATGGCGCTGCTCAATGACGTGTTGGATTTCTCTAAAATGGATGCAGGAAAGCTGACGCTAGAGAGTATTGAATGCAACCTAGAATCGTTAGTCAATGGCGTTATTGGTAACTTTAAGCATAAAGCACAAGCGAAAGGGTTAACATTAAATTGTCGTATTGATGGCCATCTGAATCGCGTTTATTCATGTGACTCGACGCGCTTAATGCAGGTGCTTAATAACCTGGTCTCTAACTCCGTTAAGTTTACCGAAAAAGGGTACGTCGAAGTGACAGCTCAGCTGATCACGAAGGATTATCGAGTTGGTGACAGCTGTGAATCTAAAGATCTGATCAGCTTACAAGTGCGTGACAGCGGTATCGGTATACCGAAAGATAAGCTGCGGTCTCTATTTGACCCATTCGTTCAAGCGGATGGTGATATCACTCGCCGATTTGGTGGTACTGGGCTTGGTTTGAGCATCAGTAAAGAGATTGTCGATGGGATGGGCGGTGAGATCAAAGTGAGCTCGGTTGTTGGTCATGGCAGTTTATTTAATATCCTGTTGCCAGTTTCTAACGTTGAACAGCCAGCTCAAGAAGTGGTCTCTGAAGTCGGCGAGACTGACGTAAATGGAGACTTAAGCCGTATAAAAGTGCTGTTTGCTGAAGATAACGAAGTGAACAGAAAGGTAATCGGTGGTCAGCTTAAACGCCTTGGGGTTACCTTTGATACCGCTGAAAACGGACTGGTGGCGTGGGAAAAATACACCGCAGATCCAAGCTACGATCTTATCTTGTCTGATTGCCATATGCCCGAAATGGATGGTTTTACACTGGCAAGCAAAGTGTGTGAAACGTTCCCTGATTCTAAGCCGCACTTGATTGCGATTACGGCTGACGCCCTAAGTGGCGCGGCAAAACGCTGTTTAGCAGCTGGCTTTGACGACTACATTTCAAAGCCATGCCCAATTGATGTGCTTGAGACTAAATTACACGGTGTCGCAGCTGGTCAGTTACCTTCTCAGGGCGTGCAGGAACTCGCGCCTCAAGCGGTAAGTATACCCACAGAGCCAGTGTCGGTGGATGAATCTCCAACTGACATTATGAGCGGTGAGCGTTTTAATGACACTTCTTTCGAACAGGCTGATGAAGATCTAAGCTGGCTGGATGAGTTTGAATCGGTCACGCCTCAGCCAGAGGCGGAAGATGACTTATCGTGGCTTGACGATCAGCGTAACGCAATGGTTCAAGAAAAAGTGGATTCTCCATTGGAAAGTCTGCTGGCGGAATTGGAAGACCTGTCTGAGCCACAAACGGCAAGCAATGAACAAGAATTGTTGGATTTCCTTCAAGCAACAGAGCCAACGAGCGCACCGTTACATTTGCCTGATTATGACGCCTTTGAACCCACGGTTGTGATTGAAATGAGTGGCGGAGACATGGAGATCGCCAAAGAGATTCTAGATACCTTTATTGCCAATTATCGTAATGATTTGAACGAAATCTCTGAAAGTGGAGTATCTGGCGATAACGCTTGGTTAAAGGATGTAGCACATCGAATAAAAGGCAGTGCGCTTTACTTAGGTAACCATGCCATCGCAACAGTGGCGAAAGATCTAGAGAAAGCCAGCGAGGCCAATGACATGGAGCATGCGGGTCAACGAGTCGAATACATAGAGCGCCACTTGCAAGTGCTGGCGAATGAAATTGAACTGTACTGCGAGTCGCTATGAATCAACGCTACTCGATAGATAACTCGGTACGTTTAGGTGTCGGCGCCTTAGCAATGTTGGCTGCGCTAGTGATGTGTCTGGCGGCTTTTATTGTGGTGAAAGAAGAGCGCGAGTATTGGCAAGCTGAGATCACGAGTAACTATCGTCATTACATCTCGACCTTGGTGTACCAAGAGTTTGAAGCGCTGAGTAAGGTTAATGAAATCATTGCGCAAACACCTGAGAATCATGACCTACTTGAGTATGCTAGCACTGAGCTTTTGAACGCGCGCTACTCGGTCACAAAACTGAGAAAACATGACGTGTCAGGAGTACTGTTTCAGAACAACGATGGTCAAGCCGTTTCTATGAATGCGGTGTTTAATCCAAGATTGCTCAAGTTGGTTTCTCAACGATTTGTGACCGTTGAAGGTTTTAAGTTCGACAACCACGTCGATTACGGCATGGTGTTTGTGGAAGGACGTATCTTTCTATACAACACAGCCTTAATTCAGCAGTCATCGGCACAGAAAAGTCTTGGTACAGTGACAGTCTTAAGAGAAGTGACGTCCGATATGCTTGATAGACATAGCCAAGCGAATGGCCTTACGTTTGATGTCCAGTACACCTCTGCCTCTCATCGAGTAGTGAAGGTGAGCTACCTTAACGGTGTAGAGATTCGTGTGACCGGGCAGTCGGATACCGAATCGAACTTTAAGATAGAGTATCAGGTGACCTATAGCGGCGGCCAAACTCAACCCGCGAGCTTCTTAGTGTATGTTCCCCTGAGTGAACCAAACAACAAGATCTGGGTACTGCCAGTGATCATTTCTGCGCTGATGGTTATGACGACCTTGATGTTGTGGGGAATCATCCGACAGCTACTGGTTCACCCTTCATTAGAACTCTTAAGATTGATCAATGAACATGACCGGAAAAAGATCGATGAGATTAAACAACAATTACCTTTAGAGTTGGAACGGGTTTACCGCCAGTTCAATACACTTTATGAGGACGTTGAAAGGCAAAGTCGATTCAGTGATCTATTAGTGGAAGCGATTGGAGATGTCATTATTACTGTCAATCAAGAGAGCGAAATCGACTACCTTAACCCCGCGGCAGTGACATGGCTTGGGTTTTCAGAAGAGCAACTTATTGGCCAACCTCTCGACATGTATGTGTCAACACGAGATGACCTGACATCAGGGATTGCTCACTGGTTGTATCAAGCTAACGTCAATAAAAAGCGTATAGAAACGCACGCGAAAATAACGGTACTTTCCAACATGGATACCTGTTTTGAAGCTGATGTTATTTGTCAGCCAATCGACTTGATGAAAACCAAAAATGGCAGCTCTAGCGCGGTGATTGTAATTCGGGTGAACAAGAAGCGTCAGTGTGACTATCGTCAAAACGGGTGTTAGCAACGCCACACAACGAATACAGAAAGGGGAATACTGGTTGAGTATTCCCCTTTCTTTTACCGGGTGGTTAGCACTGGATTTACTCGCCTGCGACTGCTTGGTGCTTGGCTTTAATGCTCGCGATAAGCATGTAGATACACGTTGCCAGCAAAGCAGCGAACAAGTAGCCCATTAGCCCTTGTGAACCCGACATAAACCAGTCAGCAAGCACTGGGCCAGCAACCGAGCCAATGCTGTAGCTAAATAGCATCACTTGAGTCGCTGAGACAATGTAGCTTGCATCAAGTTTGTCACAGCCCAAGTTGATTGCCACAGGGTAAAGCGCGAATGTTGCGACACCCAGTAAGAACAACGCCATACCGAGAGCTTGCATACCGTCAACAATTGTTGTCATCGCAATCGCTGCCACGCCCAATAGGCAGAATAGCGCCATCAGTAACGTACGACCTAGGTATTTTGATAACCAAGGAACTACTGGCTGTACAGCCATGCCGCCTAAGATCACTACGGCCATCAAGCCACCAATGTCACTGTGTTCAATACCACGGTTGTGAAGTTCGATAGGCATTAAGCCGTAAATCGCACCCAGCGTTAAACCTGACACAATACAACCAATGATCGCAGCATGGTTTAGCTTGCTGATCTGTTTCAGAGACAGAGATTCACTGTGCTCACTTTGTGGTTGGTCGCTCTCGCCAAAAATAAGCACAACCACAGCAAGAATCAACAGGGTGACAATCGTAATGAACGGAACACCGCCGTTAATACCAATAACACCGATACCAAGCTGACCTAGCGCGCTGCCGCCATATAGTGCGCCCATGTAAAGGCCAAGACGCTGAGCTCGTGCCGATTCGTCGCCGTGCAGTAGCCATGATTCAACAATCACAAATACGCCAGCCACCGCCATACCAGCAATCAAGCGAGCAGCCACCCATACAGCCGCATTAGGCACTACAGGTAGGATCATGATGGTGAAGATAAAGGTGATTAAGCAGTAAACGAACGCGTTGCGGTGGCCGACTTTTTTCACTAGAGGCTCAACACCCGCAGCACCGATCAGCAACCCCGCGTAGAACACACTCGCTAACCAACTCGCCAGTGAAGTATCAAGGTTGTACTCAGGCAGCATTAAAGGAATCAGACTCATCAAATACCCCGATGCAACCGCGTAAAGAGCTAGCGCAATCACAGGTACAGAAATGCGTGCTTTGGTTGGTGGTACAAGGGTATTTTCCAATGTCTTTGCCTCTAAAGTTGGGTAGTTGATAATCAAATTCTGGCGCGACTATGGAGTGAAAGCGGAGGGAGGTAAAACGAAAGGTTTTTACTTTATCGACAAATTATTTTTATCGAAGCGAAGTCCTTAAAAAACAATAAAAAAAGCAGCCACATGAGCATTATATGACTGCTTTATTGGGGTTTTTAGAACAAATGCCTACTTGGTAATAGCCTGATTAAGCCATTGATCAAACTGACCCTTTGGAAGGGCGCCGTTAATGACATCTACTCTTTGACCATTTTTAAAGACCATCACGGTTGGGATGCTTCTAATCTGATACTTCGCTGCGAGATTCTGTTCGATTTCCGTATTTATTTTTACGAATCGTACATTTTGTGCACGCTCGGTTGCAGCGTCAGAAAATACCGGTGCGAAACCGACACAAGGGTTACACCACGGCGCCCAAAAATCGATGACAACCGGTTGATCAGAAGCAAGAAGCGCTTCGATGTTTCGCTCAGTGCCTTCAATTGGCGCACCATCGAGCAATGGTTGCTGGCACTTACCACAGTTTGGGCTTTCAGACACTCGCTCAACGGGAACTCGATTAACGCCTGCACAAGAAGGGCATCGTGTATTAAATGTAGACATGACTTTTCTCTTTCTATTTGTAATTGCTGTGACAGTGATTCTTTCAATAAGATGACACTACCCATCAAGGCTAGTTATACTCTGAAATGAACGAGTGATACAAATAACAAATTCAAAGGCTCAGAATGAACAATTTCTACGCTGAAATTACGGGTTGGGGAAAATGCCTACCACCCGCAACGCTTTCCAATGAAGACCTAAGTACTTTTTTAGACACTTCCGACGAGTGGATTCGTACTCGTACCGGAATCGAAAATCGTCGAATTAGCCATGTAAATACCTCAGACATGGCGACCGTTGCAGCGCAACATGCTTTGGCGTGTGCCAATCTTACCGCTGATGATATCGACCTAATCATTATCGCAACTTGCTCTCCGGACTCTTTGATTCCTAACACGGCATCAAAAGTCTCGCAGAATTTGGGCATTAAAGCAGCCGCAGCGTTTGACCTCAATGCGGCTTGTACTGGCTTTGTTTACGGCCTAGAAACCGCGACACGCTTGATGCAGTCTGGTAACTACCGCAACGCCATTGTAGTAGGTGCCGAACGTTTATCCTTCTTTATTGATTGGACCAAACGTGACACGGCCGTTCTTTTTGGTGATGGTGCTGGTGCTGTGGTACTGAGCCGCTCAGAAAACCAAGTCGGCTTGCAACATGCCCAATTAGGCTGTGACTCTGCAGGTCGTGACATTTTGGCTGTGCCTAAGTTTGGTACGTCTATGGATCGTTTTGCGGCAGATAATGGTCACTGGGACTTCAACTTTGTCGGTAAAGAGATCTTCAAACGCGCCGTGAAAGGTATGGGCGCAGCGGCGCAAAACGTATTAGCACGTAGCGAGCTATCAACTGATGATGTTAACGTGGTGATTCCTCACCAAGCGAACATTCGCATCATTCAAACCCTGTGTGATTTGTCTGGCATCAATCAAGAGAAAGCGTTCGTAAACATTCATAACTACGGTAACACTTCTGCAGCGACTGTGCCGATTGCACTGTGTGAGGCGCTAGAGCAAGGCAAAGTACAACCGGGTGATGATTTACTTCTTGCGGCGTTTGGCGCTGGTCTAACATGGGGCGCTGGCCACATTAAATGGGGTGAACGTGTCACGGCATTGGGCCAAAGTGATGCTGCATTGCCAGAGAGTGACAAGAGCGCACTCGAGTTGCTTGCTTCTGCCATAGAGCATTGTAAGCAAAGAGCTGAGTAAACCATCACTCTTGGTCAATAACCGATTAGAGTCGCACTTCAGGTGCGACTTTTTATATCAATACCTTATCAGAGATATTACTATATTCGCCTAATGATCGGATATTCATAGGCACCCATGAAATTTCTTCACACCTCAGACTGGCACTTAGGTCGTCAGTTCCACAACGTTTCACTTCTCGATGATCAAAAGGTTGTACTTAACCAAATCACGGCTTATCTGCAAGACAACAAAGTTGATGCAGTAGTAATAGCTGGGGATATTTACGATCGTTCGGTTCCGCCAACGGCCGCCATCGAGTTAATGAACCAGTTTGTAGAGACCGTGTGTGGTGAATTGGGTGTACCAATTATTCTTATCCCGGGCAACCATGATGGTGCTGAACGATTAGGCTTTGCTTCTAAGCAGATGAAAGGGGCAGGGCTTCATATCCTATCCAATTTTGCCGATATGGTGACGCCAGTGATCATTTCGTCCGATATTGGGCCTGTGGCCTTTTATGGCATGCCTTACAACGACCCAGAGCTTGTCCGCCATCACTTCAAACAGTCAGTCTCTAGTCACGATGACGCTCATAAATTGCTTTGTGATGAAATCAAAACGCACTTTAATGCTGAGCACAAAAACGTATTGATCAGCCACTGTTTTGTTGATGGTGCGATTGAGTCAGAGTCAGAGCGTCCACTTTCGATCGGTGGATCTGACCGAGTTAGCCATGAGCACTTTGTTGATTTTGACTACGTCGCGCTCGGACATTTACACCAACCTCAGAAAAAAGGCGAAGAGTACATCCGTTACTCGGGTTCCTTGATGAAATACAGCTTCTCAGAACAGCATCAAAAGAAAGGCATGACGTTAGTAGAGTTTGATGAGCAAGGCTTTCGCTCAGCCACGCATATTGACCTTGTTGCGCCACATCAGATGCGAATCATTGAAGGTGAACTCGACACCATCATTGAACAAGGTAAAACAGATCCAAACAACGAAGATTATCTGCTGGTTCGCCTGATGGACAAACATGCGATCTTAAACCCTATGGATAAGCTGAGAGCGGTGTACCCAAATGTCCTGCATTTAGAAAAGCCGGGAATGCTCATTGGCATGGAACAAGAGATGGCAAGCGCGAAACTGGCTCGCAGCGAAACGGATATGTTTCGTGATTTCTTCTTGGAAGCGCAAAACAGCGAACTGAGTGAAGAGCAAGATAAAGCAATCAGCGACATTATTAAGCAATTGAGTCAGCAGTAAGGTCTGAGTGAGATGAAACCACAAATTTTAACGTTACAAGCATTCGGGCCATTTGCAAGCCAAGAACAGATCGACTTCTCTGAACTAGGCAATAACCCGCTGTTTCTAATCAATGGTCCAACCGGTGCAGGAAAAACCTCAATTTTAGATGCAATCTGTTTTGCGTTGTATGGCGAAACAACAGGTAATGAGCGTCAAGGGATGCAAATGCGTTGCGATCAGGCGCCCTTGAACCTACCAACAGAGGTCTCGCTTGAGTTCTCTCTTAACCAAAGGCGTTACCGCGTAACGAGATCTCCAGAGCAAGAAGCACCAAAAGCGAGAGGCGAAGGCACCACTACGCGTAAACATACCGCATCATTGTATGAAATCACCGATGATGAGCGATTAATTACCAGCAAAACGGCGCAAGTCAAAACAGAAGTTACTGAATTACTCGGTCTAAACGAGACTCAGTTCCGCCAAGTTATGGTGCTGCCGCAAGGTAAGTTCCGTGAGTTGTTACTTGCCAGCTCTAAAGACCGTGAAGCCATTTTCGGTCAGTTGTTCCAAACTGATGTCTACAAGAAAATCGAGTTTGCTCTTAAAGATCGAGCAGCCTCCATCAGTAAGGCCAAAGGTGAGTTCGACAATCAAATTCAAGGCGCACTGCAAGTCGCAGAAGTGTCGAGCGAAGCTGAACTCGAACAGAGGTTTATTCAAACAGAGAGTGAACTGAGTAGCACTCAAACCCTTGAAAAACAGGCACAGGTTGAACTCAACCAAGTGAAAGAACAACTGCAACATGCGTTAAACCTTTCTAACCAGTTCACTAAGCTAGCACAAGCCCAAGAGGCCTTGGATCAGCATAAACAGCAACAAACTTTGGTCAATGAGTGGGAAACAAGCCTCAAGCTAGCTACTCAGGCGAGCAAGTTGGATGCACCGTATTCACAATGGCAGAATCTAAGTAAGCAGGTTGAAGAGTTTGAACGACAGTTAACTAAACTGCATAGCGATCAAGAGCAGGCTCTCAATAATCAAAAGAACAGTGAAGAAGCCCTGCGCCTAGCAACTCAACAAGCTGAGCAGATTCCTGCGCTGAGTGAGCAACTGTTTGCGATTGAACAGACGAAAGGAAAGTTACTTGAAAAGGCAGAACAAGAGGCCAACGTTCAATCTTTAGTTCTCCAACAAACAGGGCAAAACAAGACGTTAGCTCAATACACAGAGCTCAAAGAGGCGTTATACAAAGAAGCGAAAATCGGTGAACAGGCGCTAGAGCAAGCTCGCCAAGATGTCGCAGAAAAAGTGGCGTTAGAAGCATCCATTACCGTCAATCAGCGCGTGTTGTCGGATCTGCTTAAGTTAGCCGAGTTGCAATCAGGACTGATTCAATTAGGGCAACTGTCTCCGAGTAAGCAAGTTGCTAAGGAACAAGCAGAAGTCGAATGGAATGCGAAGCGTAAACAGGCGGATCAGACTGAACTTCAATGGCACAACGCTCAAGCTGCGGTACTGGCTCAAAAGTTAGAAACTGAGCAACCTTGTCCAGTATGCGGAAGCTGCGAGCATCCAAATCCAGCGCAGTTTATCGGCGATGAGGTGACCAAGGAGCAAGTACGTCAAGCTCGTCTAGTAGAGCGAGAAGCCTTAGAGCAGCTAAACCTGTCAGTGAATGCTCTTGAGCAGCACCGTAGTCAGTGTGAACAACAGCAGCAACTGATTAATCGTGCTCAGCAAGAGCTTGGTGAAAACGCAGCGATAAACCACGTAGAACTCAATGAAACGCTCGCAGCTCAGAAAGCAAGATTGGTGCAACTGGCAGCGATTGATTTGGACAAGATGCAACGCAATGTCACGGAGCTTACTCAGCGTTGCCAAAACGGCGATGCGAAGATCCAGCAGCTTAAGGAAGACATGTCGGCCTGTGAGTCAGCACTGAATGTCAGCCGCACTCAGCTAGAGAAGCTATGTACGGCAATAAATGATGAGTTACAAACCGTTGCACAAGCGGATGATAAACATAAGTCTATCCAGAACCAGGTTGCGCAGCTTAAGGTAGCGTTAGAGCAAGCTCAAAGCCATTCTCAACAGTCCAGTATTACGCTGTCGACCGTTCAATCGAATATCGCAACCCACAGTGATTTGCTCAAGCAAGCGCAAGTTCAAAAAGAGTCGGCTTCTCAGACTTGGTTGAGTGCTCTACAGTCGACTGAATTAAAAAGCTTAGAGGAGTATCTGCAAAGTCGCAGTACGGATGAGAAAATTCAACGTTGGGCTGAGAGTCTTGAACAATACAAGCGTTACACCGTTCAGCTTGAGCAAACCATCTCAGATTTGACACAACAACTTAAAGCAGAGCCAAAACCAGACCTTGAGCAGAAGCAGCAGCTGGTGGCTCAGCATGAAACGGGATATGCCCAGAAAAGAGAGAGGCTCGATAAAGCCCGCTCTATGCACAACCGAATCGAGAAGGTGAAACAAGATATTGCAACCCTTCACGAGAAGAACAGCAAACTAGAGGCAGAGTACCGTATTTATGGCACTCTCTATGATGTTGCCAGTGGTAAAACGGGCAGTCGCGTTAGTCTACACCGCTTTGTTCTTGGGGTATTGCTTGATGATGTGCTCATCCAAGCGTCACAAAGACTGAGTATTATGAGCCGTGGTCGTTACCAATTGGTGCGTAAAACAGAAGGCTTTAAAGGGGCTGCTGGGCGCGGCCTCGATCTGAGTGTTGAAGATGGCTACACCGGAAAAACTCGTGATGTTGCTACTCTATCGGGCGGTGAATCTTTCATGGCGGCGCTGGCTTTAGCGCTTGGACTCTCAGACGTTGTTCAGTCATACAGTGGCGGTATTCGCCTTGATACGCTGTTTATTGACGAAGGCTTTGGCAGCCTAGATCCAGAATCTCTTGATCTCGCGATGCAGATCTTAATCGATTTACAGCAAAGTGGGCGAACCATTGGGGTGATTTCTCATATCTCTGAATTGAAAGAACAGATGCCGTTGCGCCTAGATGTTGAACCGTCAAAGGTCGGAAGTTCGATTCGCGTAGTTGGTATCCCTAGTTGAAGCGACTAAAATTATTAAATGCAGTGAGTTTCTTATTCATGGCTTGGTTCTGCTAGCGTGATCAATATTCCAAGTGTGTGGCTAAAGTTACTACTGAGAATATGCTAATTTGCTTTGGTTAAAACAGTAACCGAGAAACGTTGACGATATAACGGCTGTAGTACATGGATGTAGTAAAGAAAATTTATCAATACGCAGAGCCCAACCTTTCTTTGGTGGGGTGGATGGGCTTTCTCGGCTTTCCTGCGTATTATTTTGTGTGGAGCTATGCGTATCCTCAGCCTTATGAGAACGCTGCGCTAAGGGTAGTGTGTGCGGTTTTATTACTGGGTTTAGCAGTTAGACATCGCTTGCCGGCTGCTCTTAAGCACTTCTTGCCTCACTATTACATTATTACCATCACCTTTTGTCTGCCGTTCTTTTTTTCGTTCATGATGTTTATGAATGGGTGGTCCACGGTTTGGGCTATGTCATTTATGGCGTCGATATTTCTGCACATATTGCTTGTGCATGAAACACGCATCATGTTGATACAGGCTGTTGGTTCACTGTCGTTGTCGTTTTTATTCGCTTACGGATTTAACGATCGTTTGTTAGACGGCGGTGTGCCGATCGTTTGGCCGTACATTCCCATTTTCTTGTTTACTTACATCTTTGGTAACTTGTTCTATTTCCGCAATCAGGTCGAACATGAATCTAAGGTCTCGATCGCGAAGTCGTTTGGTGCTGGCATTGCCCACGAAATGCGTAACCCTTTGAGTGCGTTGCAAACCTCAGTCGATGTATTGAGCGCTTCATTACCAAGTACGAAATCAGACCAAGAGGAGGCCTATGAGCTCACTCGACATGATATCGAGCGGATGAATGAAGTGTTATCGAGTGCCGACGAGGTGATCCGAAATGGTAATGAAACCATAGATTTGCTTCTTACTTCGATTGACGAAAACCGAGTATCGCACTCAACGTTTAAAACACATTCTATCGAACAGGTGGTGAGGGACTCTCTGGAGACCTACGCCTACAAAGGGGATAAAGCGACGAAGTACATTACCCTCAATGTCGGCGCTGATTTTGAATATTTTGGTAGTGATACGCTATTAAAGTACGCCTTATACAATTTACTAAAAAATGCGTTGTACTACAGAAACAGTGAAGAGTTCAGAATTACTATTACCTTAGATAGCGATGACACTAAAAATTATCTGTACTTTGAAGATAACGGGGTTGGCATTGAGGAAGACAAACTTGAGCACATTTTTAAGGATTTCTATACGTCAGGTAAGGCATCTAGCTACGGCTTAGGGTTGCCATTCTGTCAGCGCGTAATGCATGCTTTCGGCGGTGAGATAGAGTGTGAGTCTGTACTTGGTGAGTGGACGCATTTTTCATTGATGTTCCCTAAAGCGCACTCTCCGCAAGTTACCGCTATTAAACAAGAAATCATGCGCTCTCGCTCTATTCTGTATATAGGGTCTGAACCCACTATTCAACGTAGGCTCACTGAAGCAGTGTTTTACACCGGGTGCGAGTTTACCGGAGAAACCTTTGCTCAGAGTTTAGAGAAAGAAGAATACGAGTTCGAGTATGACTTGATACTGATTGATCTTGATAGTTGCAGTGAATCTGATTACCTCAAGCTTGAATCAAAGCTGCACTTTACTGAAGCCAAACTTGTTGTGCTCTACAATCGGACCCGCTACTACCACAATCGATTCAGTCGTTTTTTATCGATCTATGCCGTTGAAAAATCCAAGCTGGTGGGTAAAGCCATTAATGTGATTTCTGAAATGATGTTTGGTCAAGAAGAGGCGGATAGAAGCATGATTCCAAGTAAGCCACAAATAATGGGTAAAACAATCTTGATTGCTGATGATAACGAATCGATGCGCCAATTAACCTCAATCTTGCTCAATAAACAAGGCTACCAAGTCAGCCACGCAAGCGATGGTCATGAAGTGTTGGATGTTCTCAGTAAAGAAAGCGTAGATTTAATTTTAATGGATATTGAGATGCCGCAACTGAATGGCTTTGAGGCGACAGAAGTCATCCGACACTCTAGAACAGATTATTCGTCTATCCCTATCGTGGGTCACACTGGGGATAATAGCCAAGAGACATTGAAACGAATTAGAGAGGTTGGGATGAATGACTACCTAATTAAACCTGTAGATAAAACACACCTATTGGATAAATTATCTCAACACCTGTAGTGAAATTAACGCCTCTGTTTATCCAGAGGCGTTACTCTTTTTAAACGAAATAGAGATCGGGGTGGTGATACGCTTCATCCGCTACCGATAAAATGCGATTAATTTCACTGTCATTGAGACTGCTATTTAAAGATAAACGCAAAATATTTTTATTGTCTGGCGTTGCGGGTGTACAAAATACCGATCCAAATATGCCTTCATGTTCGAAAAAGTCTCGCACCTTTCTAGTATTGGTTTTTTCTGCCGTCTCTAGTCCAATAATTTGAGACTCACTACGAATATTAAACCCAATGGATTTCAGCCCTTTGATCACTTTACTACTATTACTTTGTAATTTATCTCGTGTTTGGTCACTCTGTTTAATAACATCTAGGGTAGCGTTAATTCGGTCTAGCTCACAGGTCATCATGGCAGAGCTGAAAATGGAAGGGAATGAGACGTACGGAACGACTTTGCCTGTTGCGTTGTTGCACCAAACCGCTCCAGCCCGATAAGCAAAAGTCTTGGCAAGGCTCGCCGTCATGAAATCAACTTGATGGGTAAGGTTAAGTGCTTCGAGTAGACCTGCTCCATGTGTACCATGTGTGCCCAATGAATGGGATTCGTCCACGACCACAGCGCAGCCAAGTTCTTTCGCCGTAGCAACGATGTCAACCAACGGTGCAATGGTCCCAATAGTGCTGTAAATGGAATCAACAAGGACGATGCCCGGGCCGTTACGTTTGATGGTGCGTTTCAAATGACGAACATTGTTATGCATAAATGGGTGAATGTTTGCCCCTGTGATACGAGCGCCTTCCCACAGGGACATGTGGGCAAAGAAGTCGATATAAACATTGGTGTCGGAATCACAAATGGTCTGTAATAGGCCAATGTTCGCTATCCAACCAGACGGAGCAATAGTGCACGTTTGAAAACCAGTAAACTCAGCGAGGTTGGCTTCTACGTTCTTATCCAGTCCATCATTTTGCAGAAAAACATTCGACATAAACGCAGTTTGCTTGTTAGCCAGTAATGACTGAACGTGGGCATCGATAATCATAGGGTTATGCGCCAAAGAAAGATAATCATTACTCTGTAAGATAATATCCCCTTGGTTTGGTTTAGCACCTAATACGAGGTTCTTTCCGTTGTCCTCTTGATCGATTAAATTAGACACATAATCGTTGATCCTTTCATTGATAAAAGAAGGTAAGCGCGAATAGTCTCTTAACATATTCATAATGGTGAGCCTTGTAGTTGTAAGTTGTCTATAGCGCCAGCTGACAAGGTATATATGAATGTTGTTAAGAAATTAGTCTAATATGGGGTGGCGGTTTCTTGCGCAATGTTGCAAACAAAAATATACTCAATTTAATATTTATAAAGACTCTTTACGCTTTTGAAAGTGTAATTTTTTAATCAAAGTTGACCGCAAGGATTATTTTCGGGCTTCTATATTTGAATACCGAAAATAAGGCGTACTAAGGCTGTTAGAAATGCAGTCCTAGTTATTTAAGATTGATGAATTGTTTTACTTACGATCTCAGGCCAGTACATCTTCACGTAACCAACGGTTACCCAAACGACCAATCCTGTCGCGACAGAGAGCTCAAATAGCCCAAAGTGATGTAGCCAATGCCAATGAGGGTGGTATTCAGAGAAGAAAGTGGTTAAACGGTGCATCGCGATTGCACTGATGACAGACGGGAAGGTTACCGCGGCAATGGATGGTTGGAATTTCAAACGCATTAAACGGATATAGCAAAGGTAAATCAGCATTGTCATGGTGATCGCTATGCCCGCCAACGCGCCAGTAAGGATTGGGTCTGGGTCAGGGAAGTTCACCAAGTATGTTGCGAGGGTAAGGTTAATCGGTGCCGCCATAATCGCCAACGTTGGTTTGGCTCTTTTGGGTAGCATACCTTCAAAAACCAATCGATAAAGCACCAAAGGCAGCATGAAAAAGTAGATGGTGATACAGACATTGACCAATGTTTCAGAAAACACCGTGTGACCAAACTGTGTGCCAGCCAATGAGCTGCTGATCATGCCCACCGGATACAGAAACCAACTGGGTACAATGTTCGACATCTTGAAGTTGGTAAGCTGAAACGTAAAAAACAACGTCATCATAGTGAAGTGCAGTAAAAGGGCTGCAAACCAAAGCGGGTAGGCAATGATGGGGGATATGACGGCCAAATAATCGCAAAGGATCAGTAAAGCCATGCTCATCGGCGCCATTAAACTTCCGCTTAGTGGGTGGCGTATATCGGTGATAAAGGTGTTGTAATTGGTTAGGTACTTAACCAGAACAGGAAACAACAACAGCGCACCAAAACCTGCCAAATAAGGACGAATTACCTCACCAACTTCAGGAATGTACAGGGCCCAAGCGTGTCCAAGGCCGATGATGCCGAGAGCTAATGCGGCTTGTGAAGGGGGGACACTCTGAAATTGAGTAAAACGTCTCCAGTTCAATGCGATAGAATCCTTAGTTTACTAGTAAAGTGAATACTCTACTTCGAGTGAGTCATGTCCATGTGCTCAGTAAATAAGCGCCGCTGATCATAGCAAGGGAATAGGGCTATTCGCAAACTTAGTCACTGCCGCGAGGCAACTCTTTCTGTCTTAACTTCTCATTTTTAAGTGTTCGATGGAGTAATTGACTGTAGATCGGCTGACCACCAAATAATTGAGCAAAAATCACTGCACCCAGACTGGTAATGATCAACGGTAAAATTAGGTAGTAGTTATTGGTCATTTCAATAACGAGTAAAATCCCGGTGATAGGCGCTCGAACGGTCGCAGCGAATAACGCCCCCATACCCGCGATGGCAAACATCCCTGGGTCGATATTCAACTCAGGAAAGACGCTCTGAGCGATAAGGCCAAATGCATAACCAAACAGTGTGCCTAAAGCGAGCATGGGTGCAAAAATGCCACCAGGTGCACCAGAACCAAAACAGATCATGGTCGTAACAATGCGCGCCAAAAAGAGCATCAACAAGACGGTTGCGCTGTAGCCGCCATTCGTGATGGTCGGAATCAAACCGATACCACCACCAGTCACTTCTGGCAGGTAGAGCAGCATCAAACCAAAGAAGCCACCGATCAATGTCCCTGTTATCAAATAGCGTTTACGATCGTTATTGTGAATACGTACAAAGAGATCCTGAGACAAGGTCACTAGGCTATTGAACAGCACGCCGAAAACGCCAAACAACCCACCAAGCAGCAAAAATAACCAAAGTGTTTCAAGCTCAGGTGCTTGGTATTGAGGCATTGTGATGACGGCATCTTGTCCGTTGATGTAGCGAAAAACAATGTTAGCGGAAACGGCTGAAATGATGACTGCACGAATCGAAATCAAAGAGTAGCGGAATTGAGGTCGCATCTCTTCAACGACGAACATAATACCGGCTAAAGGAGCGTTGAACGCCGCTGCCAAGCCACCCGCTGCCCCCGAGGCAAGCAAAGAATGTCGAGTATCATCATCTTTTACTTTAAAGATGTCGGTAACCATACGACCGATCGCCCCACCCATTTGAACAGTAGGGCCTTCTCGACCTAACACCATACCAGAACCCAGTGCACCCATACCTCCAAAGAATTTAACTGGAATCACGCGCCACCAACGCACTGGGCGAATGCCATCCATTGCGCCTTCTATTTCGGGAATGCCGGATCCAGCAGCTTCTGGCGCAAACTTGTGTACTAAGAAATAGCCGATAAAGGCGAGTGTCGCACTGATTAAGAATGCGGCCAACCAGAGGGGAAGCGCCCCACCGATTTCATTTTTTAGCCAGTCGGTTCGCGTTTCAGACACAAAGTGAACCGCGATTTCAAAGTAGGTGCCGACCAGCCCAGCGAGCACACCGACAATCAACGAGAGTACAAGAACAGAGAAAGGTGTTTTATCTTTAGAGAGAAATTGGTTGATCGCATCTTTAGGGACGGCTGCGAGTAGGGATTGTTTGATTTTTTCTCTCTTGGTCATGAATGGAGGGACCTCGGTACAATGGGCGTCAACAATAGGTTATAAGTAAATTATACGCTCGCTGAACTGTAACCATAGCGATAAGAATGAAATATTGAATTTCAAAATTGAGAGAGGTAAGAAAAGGGCAGATAGGTTGACGATTGCGCCACACAAGTCACAATTCTGAGATTAAGCTAGGGTTGTCTTGCTTGCAAATTAGCGTTTATAGGCCATAGTTAAAGGGTAAGGCAATCTGGACCGACCCGCATGGAGGAAAATTCGCCTTACCTACAATTTGGATGGATTCAAACAAAAATATTGAAACGCCTCGTATATGATCAGGTCGCAACAACATGACCTCCTGATTCGCAAGCTCACGATTGAGTAACGAGGGATAGGGCGCACTTATTGGTGCGCCTTCTGTCGTTTTGGGCTTCTATTATCTTCGTTCTTCGTTATCGCGCTGATGGGTTTCTTTAACTTGGTTGATTGAGGTTAGAAATCTTTATCAATACGTCTTCTAGTTGCTCCCAAGGAAGTAACTGGCTATCGATCACTTCGATACGGCTTTCGAACCCTTCTAACGACGTTTCATTGACCGAGACAACACCATGACTGACGTTAAACGCGTAGCAGCCGTTAGTGGTGTTCATCACGCCTTTTACACGTTCTGCCGTGATGTCTGACAGCACAGAAAATAAATCGTCAAAGTCGAAGACGACTTCTGACCCAAATATCCAACCACAACTGAAGTAGCCTTGACCACGATTCTCTTTTCGGATGTGAGTTTGATTAGGCGGTAACTCAAACTGAGGTTCTTGCTCGGCATGCTCATGGTGATGGGCTGCCACTTCTGTTGATGGTGACTGATCGCGACGAGGAATATCAAGCAGATCAATAGGGAACTGGCCTTGCTTCACAAGCTGACTGAAAATTTTAGGTGGCGTTTGGTCCGTTACCCAATCGTTGAATGCATCAACATCGCTGACATGGCACTGATCGACTTTGTTACCGATTATGATGTCAGAGATGGCGAGCTGATCGATAAAGTTTTGATTGGTCGTGTACTTTTCGTTGCTCAAGTTACGAGGATCAACTAAGCCAATGGTCGCGTGTAAATCGATGTAATCCGTAAACTGGCTCGACGTGAGGGTCGCAATCACTTTATGTGCATGGCCAAGACCGGTGGGCTCAACAATCAATCTATCCGGTTTCGTTCTTAGAAGTGCAGTGACGGCAACGGACATCGGAACACCTGCCGCGCAACACATACAGCCACCGGGTACTTCTTTAATAAGTGCACCTTGATCAGTCAAGATAGCGCCATCAATGCCGATCTCACCAAATTCATTGACTAGAACTGCCCAGTTTTCGTCTTCAGGCTTTTCTTTAAGAAGGTTAAGTATTGCGGTGGTTTTACCGGTACCAAGAAAACCAGTAATAATATTAGTTGGAATGCCCATGAACAGTGTCTCGTAATTACTTTTGTTACACTATAACAAAAGATCCATGGAAGGGAGACAAAAATGGCAGCTCAGTGGCTGCCATTTTCAGAAGGTATCGGGTTAGCGTTTATTTTTTAGGTAGCGCTTACGGCGTTCTTCTTTTTTCTTAATCTTCTCTTCAAGCTTACGTGCCGCTTCTATTTCCACTTCGATCAGCTCTTGAGTGATCATCTCAGGTCGCTCAAGAGTCACCTGACCAAGCGTTCCGTTACGTAGCTCGTGGAGTAGGATCTCAGAGGTTTTGTGCAGGTTTATACGGCCACCAGCACTCAGTGCACCGCGTTTACGACCAATTGCTTCCATGATTTCAATGTCAGATTTTGGAATCTCGTCCAGTGAATAACGCTCTTTTAAGCGTTCAGGGTAAGCTTGGGCTAAGTACTCTACCGTGTAGAAAGCCACTTCATCGTATTCCATAGCGGTATCTTTTACCGCGCCCGTTGCGGCTAAACGGAAACCACTGTGCGGGTTTTCTACTTTAGGCCACAGAATCCCTGGAGTATCACTAAGAACAATACCGTTTTGTAGGTTAATGCGCTGCTGGCGACGAGTCACAGCTGGTTGGTTGCCTGTTACCGCAATTGTGCGGCCTGCAAGTGCATTGATGATGGTCGATTTTCCAACGTTAGGAATGCCCATAATCATGGTGCGAATGTTTTTGCCGATCTCTTCACGATGCGGAGCGAGCTTGCGCACCAACTCCATGATCAGATTCACTTCGTTCTGTTGAGAAGTCGTTATGGCAATGGCTTTCACATTATGCTCTTTTTCAAAATGCTCAATCCAAAGCTGAGTCAGTTCAGGATCAGCAAGATCACGCTTGTTGAGCACTTTAACCACGGGCTTATCGCCTTTTAACTCAGCAATCATTGGGTTTTCACTACTAAAAGGGATACGAGCGTCAAGCACCTCAATAATCACATCAATTTGAGGGATCGCTTCAGCAATCTCTTTTTGGGCTTTGTGCATGTGCCCTGGAAACCATTGGATAGACATAGGATTTAACCTTGAAATTGAAACTTGCGACAATTGTAAGGGGAAAAAGGGAAGAGTAAAGCGTAAAAGGCGATTAAGGTTAACCGCGAAGAGAGTTCAGAGCGTATTAGATCGGACAATGTTGGAGCGGTGGTCTAAACTTTGTTCTTGAAAGACAACTAAATGAATCAACTGATCAACGCGGTTGAACAGTCGGCTCATCAACAACGAGAGCTAACAAGTGAAGTGAGTCAGCATATTCATTCGATAGCTCAAGCAGCAGAGCATAATCTAGAAGCGACGCACACCGTGAATGATGGTTCCAATGATCTCAAAGAGAAAGTGGTGGAGTTTTACCAGCTCGCGCAGCGATTTGAAGAAAAATAAGCGTTTAAAATAGGATAAGCTCCTAATACTAGGGGCTTTTTTATGCCTGTTGGAAATGGAAACTCGCGCCAAAAAAAGCACTACTGGTTGTTATTTGTTCAATTGACGTTTATAACATTAGTTCGCTAATAACAGAACAAGAACTACCCAAACAAGGATTAGGAGGCGTAGCATGAGTTACCTGGTAGAAGGCGCGTGCCAATGTGGACAAGTCAGTTATAAATTGAACAAGCCGCCTATTGCAGTATTCGCTTGTCACTGTATCGAATGTCAGAAGCTCTCAACGGCGCCATTTAGCGTCACAGCAATTGTACGCACGGAAGATATCGACATTGATGGCGAGTTAAAAGAGTGGGGAAGGCTGGCTGAAAGTGGCAACAAAAACGTCGCTAAGTTTTGCCCGGATTGTGGTAATCGAGTGTACCATTACAACCCTGATGAGCTCAGTACGCTTAAGCTTAAATTAAAAGCCAGCTCAGAGGAGGATCACTCCGTATTTGAACCTCAGGCACACGTTTGGGTGAGCGAAAAGCAAGATTGGTATCAGGTCCCTGAAGGCGTTCCTACATACGATAAGCAACCCTCATAGCGTTAATGACTGTTTAGCTGGCCATTAAGAGGCCAGCTGCGTTTCGTCCATCCTTGCATAAAAAGGGTGAACATCAATGATACTGCTCAGTTCGTTGAGTCGCCTTAGCAACTTTTTATTGAGGCGAGTGCCTGCCTTTAACAAACACCCTCCAGTTGTTGCCACAATATTATCCAAAATAACCATGCCATCTTGCAGATCGGCGAGGGAAGATATGTGAATCACATGAGAGGAAACCTCCCTAATCCTCGGTTCACCCTGTTTGTCTGTCTTCTTACCCGTTGGGAGCTGAACATCAGTCTTAACATCACAATATAAGTGCTGTTGATACAACCTTTTTGGTTCTGTCATTGCACTCTTTATTTGATCTTGTGTGTTTTGCACTGTAATGGGTTTCACTAAGAACGCATCCACCTCAAGGGTCATGCATGAAGCGATAGTGTCTGTATCTGAAAGTGTGGTTACCGCAATAATGCTGGTGACTTGAGTTTTGTGGTCTGTATTTTCACGGATATGCTTGATGAGTTCTAAGCCATTGCATAATGGCATGTTGATATCGGTGATGACTAGGTCGATATTGTTTTGCCTTATTTTCTCAATGGCTTCATTACCATTCTTTGCACTTAAGATGTTCTCGTAACCGGTTTGTAGCAGCATATTTAATAACGCTTTTCGTGAAAACTTGTGGTCTTCGACAACCAATATTGTGAATTGGCTCGGGTCATACGTATTCATAATGAGACCTCCGTGTCCGTTATGATCGACTTTTCGAGCAAGTAGCTCTTTAACCTATTTGACTCTGTGCGGCTTCGTTGAAGAGAATCGGAAAGGTACTGCCAGTCTTTATCCATCGCGGTATTCTGGATAGATTCAAAAATGGAGGCGATCTGTTCTGCGCCCGCAGATTTCGCGGCCCCTTTGGCGGCATGGGCGATTTGTTGAAGATTGTGTTCGTTTCGTTGAGATAGCGCTTCAGTCGCCATTTCAATGTCTTCACTGACTGATTCCCAATAACCCGCGAGCAGAGGACCAATGATAGACAGCTCGGTCGTGCCGAGAATATTTTCTAAGCTTTTCATACAAATTGGCGTGGGCTCAGACATCTCTAGCTCGTGGCGTTTTGAATCGCTGTTGTTTGGGTTATTGTTTGCGACTAATGGGGAAAGCTTCAACCATTTCTCAACAACCCGCCCAAGAGTTGCTAATTCGACAGGCTTGGTTAAAAAATCGTCCATCCCAGATGACATGCATTGCTCTGAAGACTCTTTCATGGCGTTCGCGGTAATCGCGATAATAGGAATGTGACCTTTACTGTTATCTTGACGCTCTAACTGCCTTATCTGCTTGGTAAGTTCATAGCCATCCATCACTGGCATGTGACAGTCAGTCAAGATCAAATCGAAGTTTCCATTTTTCCATTTTCTCAACGCCTCTTGGCCGTGAACAGCTAATTCACATTGGTAGCCAAAATGGGAAAGCTGGCGCTGCAATACATCACGGTTAGTCGCTTGGTCATCAATGACTAGAATGTATCCTGACTTTTCTTTGTGTTCGTTACCGACGAGCTCTTTAGTGTCATCTACCTCAACGTGAGGGCTGATTAATCCATTCAGTACACCAATCGCTTTGGACAGCTCACTTGCCTTGAACGGACCTGCTTTTACCGTGTAGCTGTTGGTTGAGTTAGGGCCTGACAGTTGGTTGCCGTCGCTTGAGTATTTGACAAGCTTGAACTGTTTGAGGAGATCCAAGTCCTGACTTGATAAATGTTGATATTCTGCACCTTGGTAAACGTCTGGACCTAAGATGATTGTTCCAATTTCGATATTGGCAGAGAGCGCATGTTTGATGACTGCAATGGCACGACTGAGTGACGAAACGCTGTGTCGTTTATTGTTGATATTCTGCAAGTTAAAATCACAGAAGGTCGAAAAGTCTTTGTCGTTAGTAACCATTAGAACGCGTATATTTGAAAGCGGTTCCGATAGTGAGTCTTCAATCGAGTTTTCAACCGCGATAAACGGCAGTTCGACGGAAAAACAGCTGCCGCTTCCCAAGTGGCTATCTACTGTTATCGATCCACCCATCATTGACAAAAGCGACTGTGTGATCGACAGCCCTAATCCGGTGCCGCCGTAGAGTCGGGTTGTGCTGCTGTCCGCTTGAGAAAAAGCCTTGAACAGGTTTTTCTGTTGCTTTTCACTCATCCCGATTCCGTTGTCTTGAACTCTGAGTTGAATACAGGGTGCTATGCCATCAAAGCTCAAAGACGCTGAGATTGAAATCTTCCCGGTAATGTTGTCATGGCTTTCTGTGAATTTGACTGCGTTACCAAGTAGGTTGAGGATAACTTGGCTTAATCGAACACCATCACTCATGATCATCTTCGGCAAGCTCGGGTCGTAATTGAGGTACATTTCAATACCTTTATTATTGGCCTGCAAATGAAGGACATCCATCGTGCGCTCTAGTAAGGTTTGCAGCTCAACAGGGACACTCTCCAACGACATTTGACCGGCTTCAATCTTTGAAAAGTCGAGGATGTCGTTGATGATGTGTAAGAGCGTGAGTGCGGAGTCTTTAATGGTATTGATCATTGTCGACTGTTCGGAATTTAGCTCGGTTTCACTTAATAGGCTTAACATTCCGACCACACCGTTCATCGGCGTCCGAATTTCATGGCTCATATTGGCGAGAAACATCGATTTCGCTTCACTTGCTGCTTGTGCGGCTTCGCTTTCGTTACGCAGCAAGTCTTGGGCGTTCTTTTCTTTGGTGATGTCGATGTTGACGCCGCCCATTGCAATAGCAGTGGTTGAATCAGCAGCAAAAATCACGTCTGCAGCGGCTTTTACCCAACGAATATCACCACTCGGGAGTAGGATTCTAAACTCTGAGTTAAACTGGCTTAATGTTTCTCGTGCATGAAGGAGTGATTGCTCTGCGTGCTCGATATCATCAGGATGAACCCGTTCTTGCCACATTGCGTAGTTGTTGTCACATTCGTCGGGATGAACACCATAAATGGAGTACATTCGCTCATCCCAAGTCACCTCGTTAGACTCAAAATCCCAGCTCCAGATGCCGATCCCGCCGGCTTGGGTGGCCAAGTTCAAGTTTCTAACCACTTCTTCGAGCTCATTTTGCTGTCTCTTTATTTCGATTTTGGCGAAATGTTCTGAGCTTCGGTCACGAAGGGTAAGGAGTATGTATTTGTGATGCTTCAGGGAGATATAGCGAATCGCTCCATTGAGGAGTAGCGAACTATTATTCTGTGCAAAGGTGAGTGGGTCGCGCAGTTGAACTTCTTGATACAGTGGGATTTGATTGAGTAGATCTGTGAGTAATGTTGGGTCTAGTTCACTAAATATTGAGGTGAGGTTTAACCCGAGCAAGTCAGTTCTTTCCAGCGCAAACATAGATAGAGTTGCATCATTGGCGTCTAGGATCTGATTCGTTTCATTGAGCAAAATCATAGGATCCATCGCTTGATCAAAAATGACCCCGATTTGCATTTCATGTTCGTTGATTCGTTGAGACTGAGCGGCAATGAGTGACTTAAGTTTCTGATTGCTCTCATGTAAAGCGAGTTTTGTTTGCTGGGCAGAAGTGATATCTGAGTGTGTAATCACTAGGTAGTTCATTGAACCATCGGGCCGATACATTGGCTCTACATGGAGCCGAATGGTCTTATCGATACCATCTGATTCAACCGCTATTTCGATGTAAGCTGCTGACTTGGTTCTGATGGTCTTACAAAGTTTGCTGTAGTGCTGTTCTGACAACCGATGATGGAAAAATTCGAGAA
>NZ_RXZH01000002.1 GCF_003970385.1 Vibrio aquaticus
TAGAGCTCCCAGAATACAGTGAAGAAGAAGCGTTAGCCGATGCCTTTGCTGAACCTGACATGCCAGAGCCAGAGTTATCGCAACCTGAGCCGGTGGAAGCGGAAGAGCCAGCGCTAGAGCTCGATGACCTAGAGCTCCCAGAATACAGCGAAGAAGAAGCGTTAGCCGATGCCTTTACTGAACCTGACATGCCAGAGCCAGAGTTGTCACAGCCAGAGCAAGTTGAAGCGGAAGATCTCGCGCTAGAGTTGGATGACCTAGAGCTCCCAGAATACAGTGAAGAAGAAGCGTTAGCCGATGCCTTTGCTGAACCTGACATGCCAGAGCCAGAGTTATCGCAACCTGAGCCGGTGGAAGCGGAAGAGCCAGCGCTAGAGCTCGATGACCTAGAGCTCCCAGAATACAGAGAAGAAGCGTTAGCCGATGCCTTTGCTGCACCTGAACTGGACATGCCAGAGCCTGAGTTAGCACAGCCAGAGCAGGTTGAAGCGGAAGAATCATCGCTAGAGCTCGATGACTTAGAACTACCTGAGTACAACGAGGAAGATCTGCTGGCTGATTTGGAATCTTCAACAGAAGATTTGCCCGAAGAAAGTGGTGACTTTGAGCTTGAACCGGTTGAACTGCCTAGCCTTGACGAACTACACACTGAACGTGCGCCTCAAGGTGAAGACTTAGCGCAGCTGCAAGACTATGATGAAAGTGCTTTTGACGAGCTGCTGTCTGAAAGCGAGCAAAAGCCAGCGAGCTTCTCATTTGACGGACCGCTTGACGAGACTACTTCGGACAGCGCAGGGATGGATATTGATGCCATGCTTGAAATTGGGGAAGACTGGAATGGTTTCAGTTTGTCCGATGAGCAGCAAGCACAGATCTCTGATGATATTCCAGAAGAAGATCAAGCTGTCTGGTCGCAAGATAACTTGCCAGAACAGGCGCAAGTCTTGGATGAGAACTGGGAAGATCAGCCAAATCTAGACGAGTTCAATCCGCAGGCTAACAAGTATCGAACGATTGATGAGTTGATGGCTGAAGTTGAGTCTGAAGAAGAGATGGCCGTAGAAGAAGAGCTTAAACTGGATGTCGGTCTTAATGACTTCCCTGATGTAATTGGGGACATTGGCGGAGGAATGGATGTTGACGCGAACTCTGAAGCTGCAGGCAAAATCGATCTGGCCAAAATCTACCTGGAAATGAATGACGCGCAAGGCGCACGTAAATTACTGGAAGAGGCCGTTGTTGATGGTAATGACGAGATTCGTCGAGAAGCCAAAAATCTCATTGATCTTATCGACAAATCGTAAGGTTTAATTCTAGAGGGGGCGGTTTAGCCCCCTTATTTTTTGGTATATACTTCCCGCCCCATTTTAGTCAATCCTGTGAGAACACCCTGATGAGAATTGCTTTAGGTATCGAATACAATGGTACTCAATACTATGGCTGGCAGCGCCAAAGAGACGTAAAGAGCGTTCAAGAGAATTTAGAACGTGCATTAAGTGTTGTCGCTAATCACCCCATCGAAGTTCAATGTGCAGGGCGCACAGACGCAGGCGTACACGGGACTGGGCAAGTCGTGCATTTTGATACCACCGCAACTCGTAAAATGGTCGCGTGGACGATGGGTGCTAATGCTAACTTGCCTGACGACATTGCTGTTCGTTGGGCTAAAGAAGTGCCAGAAGAATTCCATGCGCGATTCTCAGCGACTGCACGTCGCTACCGTTACATCATTTTTAACAGCGCACTACGCCCAGGCATCTTATCGTCTGGTGTGAGCCACTATCATGGTGAGCTGGACGAGAAAAAAATGCACCAAGCAGCGCAATACCTGCTGGGTGAAAATGACTTTACCTCGTTTCGAGCGACACATTGCCAATCGCGCAGCCCGTGGCGAAATATGATGCACATTAACGTGACTCGTCATAACCAATATGTCGTGATTGATATCAAAGCCAACGCGTTCGTTCACCATATGGTACGAAACATCACCGGCAGCTTAATTTGTGTGGGTCGTGGTGAAAAAGAACCTCAGTGGATCGCAGAGCTTCTAGCAGTGAAAGATCGTAAGTTAGCAGGAGCAACGGCGAAAGCTGAAGGACTCTACTTAGTCGACGTTGATTACCCGGCGGAATTCGAATTGCCAAGAGTGCCGATTGGGCCACTTTTTTTGCCAGACAACTTGAACTAAACCGTGGTAAATTGTCGAAATAATCAGACTCTTAGTGCGTGAGAGATCTATTCAGAAAATAGGTACAACCAGTTTTTTGTCTACACTTGGCATTTAATATGCTTTAATCCTCACGCGTAAATTCAGAATTTGTATCCTTCGCATTGCGCGCGGGAATAGAGAGAAAAGGTCTTCCATGAGTTGGCTTGAAAAGATTTTAGAAAAAAGCAACATCGTAAGCTCACGTAAAGCGTCTATCCCTGAGGGTGTATGGACTAAATGTACTTCTTGTGAGCAGGTGCTTTACCACGCTGAACTAGAGCGTAACCTAGAAGTATGTCCGAAATGTGACCATCACATGCGAATGAAGGCGCGTCGTCGTCTAGAAACATTCCTTGATGAAAACAATCGTGTAGAAATTGCAAATGAACTTGAGCCACAAGATAAGCTGAAGTTTAAAGATTCTAAGAAATACAAAGACCGTATTTCTGCTGCTCAAAAGAGTAGTGGTGAGAAAGATGCATTGGTCGTAATGAAAGGTGAGCTGTTAGGTCAGCCTATCGTTGCTTGTGCATTTGACTTCACATTCATGGGTGGTTCAATGGGTTCTGTTGTTGGTGCGCGTTTCGTTCGTGCAGCAGAAGCCGCAATGGAAGCAAACTGTGGTCTAGTGTGTTTTTCTGCAAGTGGTGGTGCTCGTATGCAAGAGGCGTTGATGTCTCTAATGCAAATGGCAAAAACCAGTGCAGCGCTAGAGCGTATGTCAGCGAAAGGCCTACCGTTTATCTCAGTTATGACAGACCCAACAATGGGCGGTGTTTCTGCGAGTCTAGCAATGCTTGGCGACATCAATATTGGTGAACCAAAAGCGTTGATCGGTTTTGCTGGCCGTCGTGTTATCGAGCAAACGGTACGTGAAGATTTACCAGAAGGCTTCCAACGCAGTGAGTTCTTATTAGACCACGGCGCGATCGATATGATCGTTGACCGTCGCGAAATGCGCCAGCGTATTGGTAGCTTGATGGCGAAGATGAACAATAAACCATCACCTTTAGTGGTTTCAGTCGACGATTCGCCAAATGAAGCTGCTTATTCTGTACCAGAAGCAGACGAAAAAGGGTAAAGTAACTCACTAACAGGCAACCACAATTCATTGGTTTAAGTTAGATGAGTCAAACCCAAATTCCTCAAGCCACATCTCCACTCGCGATGTGGCTTGATTATTTAACCAACATCCACACTTCTGCGATCGATCTTGGTCTTGATCGTGTCCAAGCTGTCGCTAAGTCAGCAAACCTCACCAAACCTGCACCTACCGTCATCACCGTTGCTGGTACCAATGGCAAAGGCTCGACGTGCGCTTTAATGGAAGCGATTTTACTCGATGCAGGCTATTCAGTTGGTGTTTACAGCTCTCCTCATCTTATTCGCTACAACGAGCGTGTAAGAGTCAATGGTCAAGATCTTCCAGATGAAAAGCACACCGAAGCCTTCGATTTTATCGAGAAGCAACGTGGTGATATTACCTTAAGCTTTTTTGAGTACGGTACGCTTGCGGCGTTGCGATTATTCCAAACTGAAAAAGTCGATGTCGTGTTGTTAGAAGTGGGCTTAGGTGGCCGCTTAGATGCAACAAACGTGGTTGATCATGATGTATCGGTTATTACGAGTCTAGCGATTGATCATGTTGATTGGCTAGGCGATGACATCAATGTTATCGGCTTTGAAAAAGCGGGCATCTATCGCTCTAATCGACCTGCGATTTGTGGTCAGCCAAAAGCGCCATCTACAGTCGCGGCGCACGCTGATGACATTGGTGCAGAGCTGTTCCAAGTCGAGATTCAATACAACTATGAGCAAGTCAGTGATCAAAGTTGGCGTTGGACGCACGGTTCTTATGAGCTAGAAGATCTTCCCGTTCCGGGCTTACCTCTACAAAACGCAGCGACTGCATTAATGGCATTAGCGACCTCTAACCTAGATATTACAGACATTAATATCGTGAAAGGGCTAGAGAATGCGACGCTCCCAGGGCGTATGCAGGTATTAAACGACAAGCCAACCATTCTCCTTGATGTTGCCCACAACCCTCATTCTGCAGAGTACCTTGTAGAGCGTGTTGCTAAGCAATACCCAAATCAATCGATTCATACGGTTGTCGCTATGCTCCACGACAAAGACATTCAAGCCACACTTGAAGTGTTAGCCCCTGTGGCTTCCAATTGGTATCCAGCGTCACTGTCAGGCCCTCGAGCGGCGAAAGCAGAAGAGTTATGCCAATACCTGCCTAAAGCAACACAGCAGTTCTCAACGCCTATCCGTGCTTTTGAATCTGCAATGACAAACGCAAATGAAGAAGATGTCATCCTAGTCGTCGGCTCTTTCCATACCGTAGGCGAAGTGTTAGAGCATTGGCAAAAGAAAGGAGCGTAAATGGCCAGTAAATTTCAAAACCGTTTAGTGGGTACCATCATCTTAGTGGCGATAGGCGTGATCGTACTGCCGGATGTGTTAGATGGTAAGAAAACGCACTATAAAGAAGAGATTGCGAGTATCCCCTTAAAACCTGAACTCGACAGTGAGCTCGAAAGTTTCGAGGTGATGGATCCTGTTGATGATTCACACAGTCTACCGGATACGCCAGTTGCAGTGACCGAATACGGTGATTCTTCAGAGGACGACAAACCATTACCAGTGGTGGTGAAAGAAGTCCCAGAAAGAAATGAATACCAAGATTCTGGTTGGATTGTGCAGTTGATGGCATTAAAGAATGCAGACAATGCAAAAAATCTGGTTAATGACTTACAAAAACGAGGTTATCAGGCTCATACCAAACCCGAGAATGGTTTTACCCGTGTAATTATTGGTCCGGATGTATCGAAGAGTAAATTGGAACGCCAGATTATTGAATTAGAAAAAATCACCGGCTCAAAAGGCCAATTGCTCAAATTTAAACCACTAAACCCATAAGAAAACGTTTGCGTCAGCGTTTTTTCTGTTAAAATGCGCGCCAACTTAAGATGTAAGTACAGAATGAATACATTAGATATCGTCATTTTAGGTGTGATCGGGCTCTCTGCTTTGATCAGTTTAGTTCGCGGTTTCGCGAAAGAAGCATTGTCATTAGTGATTTGGTTTGGGGCATTTTTTATTGCCAGCCAGTACTACGCAAAACTCGCGGTGTACTTTTCCAATATCCAAGATGAAATGATTCGTAACGGAGCAGCGATAGCGGCCTTGTTTATTGCCACACTGGTTGTTGGTGCCATCGTTAACTATGTGATTGGCCAACTCGTGCAAAAAACAGGTTTGTCAGGAACAGACCGAGTACTGGGTATCGTCTTCGGAGGGCTACGTGGAGTCCTTATTGTTTCTGCCGCACTATTTTTTATGGATGCGTTTACATCGTTTCCTGAATCACAGTGGTGGAAAGGTTCGCAATTGGTACCGGAATTTAGCCGTGTTATTGCCCCTTTCTTCGAACACTTACAAGCAACATCTAGTTTCTTATCTGGCGCGCTCTAACGCGCCAGTCATTGTCTAAAATCGAGGGTTAAGACATGTGTGGTATTGTTGGAATCGTGGGCACTTCGCCTGTAAACCAGTCTATCTATGATGCATTGACGGTATTGCAGCACCGTGGCCAAGATGCTGCGGGTATTTGTACCATAGAAAGCAATCGTTTCCGTCTGCGTAAGGCGAACGGTTTGGTTAAGGATGTGTTCGAAGCAAAACACATGCAGCGCCTACAAGGTACAGTCGGAATTGGTCATGTTCGCTACCCAACAGCGGGTAGCTCAAGTGCTTCTGAAGCGCAACCTTTCTACGTAAACTCTCCATTCGGTATTACACTTGCTCACAACGGTAACCTAACCAACGCGGCAGAAGTTCGAGAGAAACTGTTCGAAAAAGATCGCCGCCACGTTAATACAACGTCTGACTCTGAAGTCTTATTAAATGTACTTGCTCACGAAATTGACACAGTCAAAGGCAATGTCAATGCAGATGATGTATTCCGCGCTGTAACCAATGTTCATCGTGCAATCAAAGGCGCTTACGCCGTGACCGCGATGATCATCGGTCATGGCATGGTTGCGTTCCGCGATCCTAATGGCATTCGCCCTCTATGCCTAGGTAAGCGTGAAATCAATGGTGCGACTGAGTACATGGTGGCGTCTGAGTCAGTAGCATTGGATGCAGTTGGCTTTGACTTTGTCCGCGATGTTGCGCCTGGTGAGGCAATCTATGCGACATTCGATGGCCAGCTGCATACTAAGCAGTGTGCTGATAACCCTGTATTGAACCCTTGTATTTTTGAGTTTGTTTACTTTGCTCGCCCTGACTCTTTCATTGATAAAGTCTCGGTCTACAGTGCTCGTGTAGAGATGGGCAAAAAGCTGGGTGACCGCATTCGTGATGAGTTTAGTCATCTGGATATTGATGTGGTTATCCCAATTCCAGAAACTTCATGTGATATCGCACTGCAAATTGCTCAGGCGATTGATAAGCCATACCGCCAAGGTTTCGTAAAAAACCGCTATGTTGGTCGCACGTTCATCATGCCGGGTCAGCAGCAGCGTAAGAAGTCGGTTCGCCGTAAGCTCAATGCGATTCGTTCAGAATTCAAAGATAAGAACGTTCTTTTGGTTGACGACTCAATCGTCCGCGGTACCACATCAGAACAGATCATTGAAATGGCGCGCGACTCTGGTGCAAACAAAGTGTTTATGGTCTCTGCAGCACCCGAAATCCGTTTCCCGAACGTTTACGGTATCGATATGCCAAGTGCGAGTGAGCTCATTGCCCACGGCCGTGATAACGACGCCATCTGTAAGCAGATTGGTGCTGATGAACTGATTTTCCAAACACTCGAAGATTTGGTTGATGCGGTAGGTGTCGGTAATTCAGATATCGCTAAGTTTGAAGCGTCGGTATTTAACGGTGAATACGTAACGGGTGATATCGACCAGAAGTATCTAGAGTTTCTTGAGTCTCTGCGCAGTGATGATGCGAAAGTTCAACGTGAGATTCAGCAAGACCTCGCTAACTTAGAGCTGCATAACGAAGGTGCGTAAGCGCTGACTATCAAGTATGAAAAAGCCGATGTGAAAACATCGGCTTTTTTAATTTTGGCGTTTTTAATGGAACTTATTAGCTCTTAACGCGATGTAGCTGACTGAGCATAAACATAGCGGTTGCACTGATAACGACCGATGGCCCTGCCGGCGTGTCGTAATGCCATGACATGGAGAGCCCAAGCAGAACGGCAATACCACCAATCAAAGAAGCAAGCATTGCCATTTGTTCAGGTGCATGAGCAAATCGGCGAGCCGTTGCCGCAGGAATAATAAGCAGTGATGTCATGATCAGTGCTCCCACAAATTTCATACCAATGGCAATCACTAAGCCGACCATCAACATTAAAACCAGTCGCATTAGGTCAACGTTATGGCCCTCAACCGCAGCAAGATCTTCATTGACCGTTGTGGAGAGTAATGAACGCCAGAAGATACCTAATACTGATGCAACAACAAGAACGCCGCCGTAGATATAAATAAGGTCTTCAGGCGTGACTGCCAGTAAGTCACCAAATAGATAGCTCATTAAGTCGATTCGGACGTTGTCTAAAAAGCTCACGGCAACCAGGCCGAGTGACAACGCACTGTGAGCGAGAATACCCAGTAAAGTATCGGTCGCGACCAATTGCTGTTTCTGTAACGTTACGAGGATAACGGCTAAAGCCAAACAGCAGATTGTGAGGGCCAAATAGAGGTTCACATCGAGTAAGAAGCCTAATGCTAACCCCATCAAAGATGCATGAGCCAGGGTGTCGCCAAAATAGGCCATGCGGCGCCATACAACGAAAGAGCCAAGAGGTCCTGCGATAAGAGCGATACCGAGGCCAGCAAGAATAGATGGTAATAAAAACTCAATCATGATGATGACCGTGAGAATGATGAGAACATTGTGAGCTGTCACCGGAGACAGGTTGCCCGGCTAAATCATGGTGATGATGATCGTGCTGGTGGTGGTAGAAAGCAAGTGATTGATGGTTCGCATGACCAAACAAGGCAATATATTTAGGATGTTGAGCAATATCTGCGGGTGCACCTGAACAACAAATATGATGATGTAAACAGATCACATCATCGGTTTTTGCCATAACCAAATGCAAATCATGAGACACCATAAATACCGCACAATTGAATCGGTGACGAATCGTATCGATCAGTTCATAGAGATCGATTTGCCCTTGAACATCCACACCTTGAGCGGGTTCATCA
This sequence comes from Vibrio aquaticus, assembly GCF_003970385.1. Classification (GTDB taxonomy): domain Bacteria; phylum Pseudomonadota; class Gammaproteobacteria; order Enterobacterales; family Vibrionaceae; genus Vibrio; species Vibrio aquaticus. The sequence continues at coordinate 8,452 of NZ_RXZH01000002.1, forward strand.
AGTACCAAGAGATCTGGACGTTGCAGTAGGGCGCGGGCAAGTAAGACGCGCTGGTTTTCTCCACCAGAGAGGGAGTGCATATTGTTTTTGAGTAAATGCTGCGCGCCAACAAGCGTCAAGGCTTCATTAAGCTCTTGTTGGCTGAATTTTCCGGCAAGTCGTAAAAAGCGCTCAACGCTCAAAGGCAAGGAGTCATTGAGTTTCAGCTTTTGCGGTACGTAGCCAGTCTTAAGGCCCTTGGTTTTTATTAATTTGCCTGAATAGCGGCGCTGAAGCCCTAACAACACTTTGACTAGTGTTGATTTACCTGCGCCATTGGGGCCGATTAACGTTGTTATTTTACCTCGTTCGAGGCGTAGACTAACCTTGTCGAGAACGTTGCGTTCGTCAAACTGAACACAGATATCATTTAATTCGACCAGTGCCGACATGAATGGAACTCATTTGCAATTGAATATTGTTATAATGTAACATTTGTTGGTCCGTTAAACCAGAGAGTAATCTATTTCGTTATGAAACGTTTTATTTTTGCGTGTGCGCTAACCATGATGGGCAGCGCGTTTGCCCAAGCTTCAACCATTTTAACTTCAATCAAACCCATTCAACTGATTACTCTAGAGCTAACACAAGGTATCAGTGAGCCCGGTGTGTTGCTCGAATCTAACACGTCCCCTCATGACTATGCGCTTAAACCATCCGATGTAAAGCGTGTGCGTAACGCGGATCTGGTGATTTGGTTTGGTGATGATCTCGAACCTTTCCTGTCTAAAATCTTACATGAGCAATCGAATGTACTGACCCTTAGTGAAATCGAAGGATTGGCCCTGAGAGAATTTGGCGGTGAGCACGAGCATCATGATGGTCATGATCATGGCAGCCACGACCCGCATTTCTGGCTAGGTTACCAACCAACCTTGCAAGTGGCACAAACGATCACACAGCAGCTACAACAGATTGACTCTGAAAATGCTAAGCAGTACCAAGCAAACTTAACACAGTTTGAGTCTCAGCTTGCCGCGCAGCAAGAAGCGTTCAAAACCCAACTCGCGCCAGTGTCTGAGGCGGGTTACTACGTATTCCATGATGCTTATGGCTATTTTGAGCAAGACTTCCCTTTGAATCACTTAGGATATTTTACTGTAAGCCCAGATAGAAAACCGGGGGCGAAAACATTGATTTCAATCCGTAAAGCCCTTGCTAACCAAGATGCAAAATGTGTTTTCTCAGAGCCTCAGTTTACACCAGCCGTTGTGCAGTCTGTGGTCCGAGGCAGTGATGCCAACACTGATGTCTTAGATCCAATTGGATCGGATGTGAAGGTTGAGCAAGGTGGATACTTCCAACTAAAGCAGAACTTAGCAGACAGCTTTAGCCGTTGTTTAAGCCAGTAGTGTCTGTTGGCTTAAATCATCGTTGAAATTGTGAGCTAAAGGCACTTTTCCTTTAGCTTACGATTCGACTTGTGAGGCCCTTTAAAAAGTCATCAATAATTCCCTGCTGTGACTTGTTAATCTGTCGAATTCCTAGATAATTATTATCACAAAATAATAAGCGTGATGATTACAATGGTAGGCCTCTATAGGTTTACTTTTTGCTGCTAGGGATTTAAGCCATTGATTAGATTCATATGGATGCTCAGTGTGGTGCTTTTTTCTGCACACACAATGGCGTCCAATTCCTCGTTGAAAGTATTTTATCCTTTGCCTTCTCAGGCTGAAGGTAAAGTCTTTGCGGCTAAACAATTGTTTCTATCTGATGGTGGCGGTATCTGGTTACAAGATGTTCGTAACCAAGTTTTGTTCTTTGATGGACAAAGTATTATGCCGGAAGTGGGCTCTGCTTTAGACTTCGAAGCAGAGCAAGTGGCGTTTATTGACAATGCTTTTTGGACCTTTTTCCAAAATGAAGTTTATCGAACGGTTCCCAATCAAGAAAAAGAACTGATATTTAGCCTCACGCCCGGGAGTGAAATTCTCCGTATGGGCGCTTCAAAGCGTTTTATATGGCTGTCAGATGAGCGCAACTTCTACACGTACAACGTTGATAGCAAAGAGTTTCAAACCTTCTCTCTTATGGAAGTCTATCAATATAATCAGTCTTCCAAGATCCTCATCAATGATGCTCAATTCATCTTTTCGCGCTGGGTATTAGCCACCAACGCAGGGGTTTACCTTTCTAAAGGCAATGAGTTCGAACATATTCCCAATTCAGGAAAGAACTATGTTGAGAAGCTCTATTTCTCTGATAAACGCCGAGAGTTGATCATCGGAACACTCAATGGCTCGTTGATTTTCGATATTGTGAACCCTGCAGAACCGATCAAAACGATCGCAGGCAGCCATGTTTTAAGCATTACTGAAACTAATCAAGAGTATTGGATTGGGACAGAGAAAGGGTTGTTTGTTTATTCTTTCTTGACCGGCGAAACCAAGCGATTTGATCAAGGCTTCCTTGCCGGAAATGAACTTGCTGGTGAAAAAATTTACTCGTTGCTGAATGACAATGCGGGTGGAATTTGGATTGCGACAGACAGAGGGGTTCGTTACTTCTCTTTGTTTTCCCATAAGTTTGACCGCTTTCCTAACGCCGCGCTCTCTTTCACTAGCCGGAATGAGACGCTACTAAAATTGCTTCAGGCAACGAATCGTGACGGCTATTGGGCACTGACCGATACCGGTGTTTATCAGATCAATTTATCAGCCCATGGCAGACGTACACCAATATTTAACGGCAAAGTCCATGATATAGAAGATCGTGATGGAGTACTTTGGCTCGCCACCGATGACGGGATTATCTGCATTGACGGCAGTAGCGGTGAGATAATAGAAGATGCACTCCCTCCCTTTCTTAAGCAGACTCGTGTCGACTTTTTGGAAATGATTGACCGCCGAGTATGGGGTGCCAGTAGAGAACACCTCTGGAGCTATGATTTAGATACGAAAAAGTTAACTCAGTACGGCTCTGAGTGGATGCTCGAAAAATATCTTCCTGCTCAATTAACTGAGATGAAAGTGACGAAGCAAGGTGCGTTAGTCTTGGGGACAGAGCATGGCGTTTACTTACTGCGAGATGGGCAAGTGCTCTTTGTTGGAGAGAGCGTACCTTTCGGTGAGGTCATTGATATCGCTCAGCCGTCAAAGGATGAAGTGTGGGTTGCGGCTCGTTATGGTTTGTATGAGCTCAGTTTGCACCAAAGCCAAGTTAAACCACTCACCATGGTTAATGGCCATATTACCCCGAAATGTTTGCTGCAAAATCAAGACGGGATATGGTTAACTTCCTCTGCGGGCCTGTCTCGTTATGACAAAAGTGGTGAGGTTATCCATCATTATGGTGAACCTTTTGGCCTGATTAATAATGAGTTCTCACCTGGATTATGTAGCTACAGTAGTGACAATAATCGAGTTCTCTTGCTAGGCACAAAGAGTAGCTTGGTGAAAGTGAATACTCACGAATTGGTAGTAAGTCGACTCCCAGAAGTTCAAGTGATCTTCAGTCAAGTGAAACGAGACCAGCAGCTTTACTCGCTCGGAATTACATTCTCAACGAAACCCAAACTAGACTACCGAGAATCCATCACTTTTCAGTTTGGCGTGATCCCAAGAGCGGATAATTTGGATTTAGAATACCGACTGAATGATAACTCTGAGTGGCTCCAACTTGATGGCACGACATTGACGATCCAGCATTTAATGCCGGGTCACTACAAGCTTGATGTTCGTGCTCTGCGTGGTGGAAAGGTGCAGGGGCAGAGTGAAAGCTACTCTTTCTCTGTAACAGAGCCATGGTTTATGACCACCAGTGCGATTGTGGCTTATATCGTTATCTTTATTTTAGTGGTTATCTCTGCTGTTTATTGGCGTTCAAGGCTGATGTCAGCGGCGAACCGAGAACTAAAAGGGCAAGTCGCGCTCAAAACCAACCAATTACGTCACCAAAGTCGAATCTTGCTGACGAATAACCAGCAACTCCGTAAGCAACTGCAAGTGAGAAGGCTGATTTTCTTGCAATCGGTTTCCGCTTTAAAAGACAAATTGAAACTGTTGCCGATAGGGGAGGCTACGCCTAACTCGGTCGTGCAGCATGTCACACGTGAGCTGGATCTGATTGCCAATACTCGCTCCACCAATGGCAGTGCTCTGCCGGTGCACAACCTAACTTTAACGCTGCAATCAGCCTTAAGTGGTTGGAAAGATGAACTCACCAAGGCGGGCATTAGCGTTGAACTAGACGCTGAAGATGAACTTTATATAGGTTTGGTCAACTTCAATCTGGATGAGATATTCAGTCTATTATTTGATGGTGTGATAAAACGTTGTTACCGAAATCAAACAGTGATTATTCAGTTGGTTCACCGAGATGAGACGGTGACGTTTTCCATGCTTGATCAAGGTGAAGGGTTAGATAGTGCGTCTATGCTGACTTCTACCGTGCAAAACCTTCGCTCTTTGGTTGAGCAAAGTGGCGGGGAAATGAGTATTCATGTGTCAGACGAAAGAAATCTGCTGGAGCTTACTTGGCAAGCCAGTGATATTTTTGATGAGCACTCAATAGTGACAGTGAATAATAATAGTGAGAGCCCACTACTGAATGATGATGACCCTTGGTTAGAGAAGGTTGTCAAACTGGTTGAAGAAAACTATGCCGACCCTGACTTTAGTACATCATCAGCAGCAAAACTGTTGTTTGTTTCGGAGCGTAGCCTCCAGCGGCGTTTGAAGTCGGCCATCGAGAAAACATTTACCGAGTATCTTACCGAGGTGCGCTTAGATAATGCCTGTCGCCGTTTGCTGGCTGGAGAGAAAGTATCAGACGTTGCCTTCGAGTGTGGGTTTAATGACCCTTCTTATTTTAGTCAACGATTCAAACATCGTTTTGGCATGTCTCCGACTCAGTTTATCGAACAGCAAGATAAGTAATCTACCTTCCACACTCATTGGCCACAGGTTAGTGAGTGTACCTATATCTCGATTCCCTTCCGTCTGCTTTCCGATTCATCCGAATTAGCATTACTTGAGCAAGGCCAATAGCACATTCACAAGTCGCCAGAGTATGTTTATAGGTGTTGACAGCCGTTTAGTCTATTTCTTTACAATCTTGAGTGCTGAGTGCTGAGTGCTGAGTGCTGAGTGCTGAGTGCTGAGTGCTGAGTGCTGAGTGCTGAGTGCTGAGTGCTGAGTGCTGAGTGCTGAGTGCTGAGTGCTGGAGGTAGAGGAGAAAGAAAAAAAATATCGTGGTATAGCCGGGGGGACTATACCACGGGTGCCAATGACACCTTCGCTTGCTGCCGGAGTGACGCTGCTGCGTCACCTCTGGAATTCAATATCTTCAAGGGAGTTCCTCGTTGACGTGATTAACTATAACCAAGCCGACTTATTTTACTTATAAAATTAACGCCAGTTAGACATAAGAAAAGCGACAGGTTTTTAAGTTTTTGTTTTTAAAGGGTATTTGTTTGTTTTTGTTGTTCTTATCTCTGTTGCCATGCTGTTTTATAAAGTGGTTTTTAATTAAATTAACGTAATTGACGTTGTTGGTTTTTACGTTTTTCACTGTTAGTTTTCTGCAAAGATTGATTTCAGACAAGATTTGTTACATCTATCGAGGATAGTATTGTAAGCGTTAATACAAATATTTCTCATTTAATGTTTTGGCCTGTCTATGAAACTGTCACAATTACAACAAGGGCAAAAAGCAACCATTACTAGCTTTACAGAATTGTCTAACGATATTCGAAAAAAACTGATGGTAATGGGGTTGCTCCCTAACACTCCTGTCACTCTGATCCGTAAAGCCCCGATGGGGGATCCTCTGCAAGTTGAGGTTCGTGGGGTTTCTCTCGCGGTCCGTGTCAATATTGCCGATGCGATTCAAGTGGAGGTTAAGTAATGGAATACAAAATCTTAACTGTTGGTAACCCTAACAGTGGTAAAACGACATTATTTAATGGTCTGACCGGTGCGAAGCAGCAAGTCGGTAACTGGGCAGGGGTGACTGTCGAAAAGAAAACCGGTAAATACACACATTCTAGCGATGACTTTTTATTAACCGACTTACCGGGTATCTATGCATTAGACAGTGGCAATGACGGCAACAGTATTGACGAGTCAATTGCCTCTCGTGCTGTACTGACTCATCCTGCCGATTTAATCATCAACGTGGTTGATGCTACTTGTTTAGAACGCAGCTTGTATATGACCCTTCAACTGCGAGAATTAGGGCGACCAATGGTGGTTGTTCTCAATAAGATGGATGCACTGAAACGTGAACGCCAAACGATTGATATAAAGGCGTTAGAAACCGTTTTGGGCTGCCCTGTGTTTGCGATATCAGCGAACAATAAATCGCAAGTTCATGCATTTAAAGAAAAGTTGCATAAAGCCTTGGTTCAAGGTGTTGCACTGAATGAAATCTGCCTTGATTACGGCGAAGAATTTGAAGGCGCGCTAAATCAACTTGAATCAGTCTTTGCAGAAACAGGCGAAGTTTCACAGCGCGCTTTGGCGATTCGTGCTCTTGAGAATGACTTGTTGGTCCTTAATTCACTCAGTGAGAAAGATCGAGAAACAGTCAGATCGCACCAACAGCGCATCGACTTAGACATTGATTTGCTGGTAGCGGATGTGAAATACACATTCTTGCATGACCAATGTAAAAAAGTACGCCGTACCGAAGGTAAGCTGAGTCATAGCTTTACTGAGAAAGTTGACCAAGTGATCTTAAATAAATGGGTGGGTGTGCCATTCTTCTTTGTTGTGATGTACTTGATGTTTATGTTCTCAATCAACGTCGGTAGTGCGTTTATCGACTTTTTTGATATTGGTGTAGGTGCTTTATTGGTGGATGGTGGGCATTACCTGCTTGATGACCATTTACCGATTTGGTTAGTAACGCTGATTGCCGATGGCGTCGGTGGTGGTATTCAAACGGTCGCCACCTTCATCCCTGTCATTGCTTGCTTGTACCTGTTCTTGGCTGTGCTTGAAAGCTCTGGCTATATGTCTCGCGCTGCATTTGTGCTTGATAAGGTTATGCAAAAAATCGGCTTGCCGGGCAAAGCCTTCGTGCCACTGGTATTAGGTTTTGGTTGTAATGTCCCTTCTATCATGGCGACACGTACGCTAGATCAAGAACGTGAACGTAAATTGGCCGCTTCGATGGCTCCGTTTATGTCTTGCGGCGCGCGACTTCCAGTTTACGCACTCTTCGCGGCAGCATTCTTTCCTCAAAACGGCCAAAACGTTGTATTTGCGTTATACCTATTAGGTATCGTTGCGGCGGTATTTACCGGTTTGGTTTTGAAGAAAACCCTTTACCCTGGCTCTAGCGATAGCTTAGTGATGGAAATGCCAGACTACGAATTGCCAACGATGCGTAATGTCGTGATCAAAACATGGCAAAAGCTAAAACGCTTTGTATTGGGCGCAGGTAAGACGATTGTGGTTGTGGTGACGATTCTAAGCTTCCTAAACTCTGTGGGTACCGATGGGTCATTTGGTAACGAAGACAGCGAAAGCTCAGTGCTCTCGAAAGCGTCTCAAGTAGTGACGCCAATCTTTGCGCCTATGGGAGTGGAAGAAGACAACTGGCCAGCAACCGTTGGTATCATCACTGGTATTTTTGCTAAAGAAGCGGTTGTGGGTACGTTAAACAGTCTATATGCTCCCGCTGATTCGGAAGAGAGCGAATTTGACCTAATGGCGAGCCTAGAGGAAGCGGTGATGTCGATTCCTGATAATCTGGCTGGTCTGAGCTACTCTGATCCATTAGGTATTGAAGTGGGTGACTTGTCCGACAATGCTGCCGTAGCAGAAGAGCAAGAAGTGGATGCGTCGATCTTTGGCAATCTAAAAGGACACTTTGTATCGAGTAATGCCGCATTCTCATACTTAATCTTTATTCTGCTTTATACGCCTTGTGTTGCTGCAATGGGCGCTTACGTGCGCGAGTTTGGCCAGAAGTACGCACGCTTTATCGCTGTCTGGACGATGGGTTTGGCTTACGGAAGTGCAACGCTGTATTACCAAGTGACACACTTTGCAGCTCATCCTATGACGAGTTCAGTTTGGATTGCGGTAATTCTTGGCGTTAGCGCGATGACTTATCGTCTATTGAAAGCGGCGGGCATAAAACAAAACCAAGTATTAGAGGCGCAAGTAGCATGATTTTGGCTGAGTTGAAAAGTCATATTGAACAGCAAGGTAGCGCATCACGCAAAGAGTTGGCGCAGCGTTTCCATCTTAGTGAAGATGGGGTAGATGCAATGTTGTCGGTATGGATCAAGAAAGGGGTAATATCTCGCTTGGTTGACACCAATTCAGCTCAGCATGTTACGCGTGTTCGTTATAGCAAGGTAGAAAGTAATGCCTTGGCGATGACCGTCACGATGTAATCTTTGGTCTCAATACAAATACAAATGCCGCTCTTGAAAAGAGCGGCATTTTTGTACTAAGAGAAACATGAGGGGTTTGGATCCCTTACTCGTTGTGTTGACCAAGTGCCAATAGCTTAACACCCAAACTCAGAAGAAGAATAGACGCAGGTAGGAGTAAAATTTCCCAGCTAAGTTGGTTAAAGTTAATCAAAACTAGCTCTAAGAATTTCACAAACAGAATCACGATAATGACTTCGGTCAACTTGTTCTTTAGGTGGCCAATATTGGGCGTTTTAATCCAGCTAAGCGGTTGATTCTCGGCTTGTGGGCTGTTGTCACTTTTAATAAAGAGTGTGTAGATACCATGAGCAAAAATGAACAGGACCAAAGCGACAAGAAAGGTATCCAGTGATTTGACGATATAGCTAATGGCAATATCGGCGCTGTCTAAATGTTGAAGTTCTGCACTTGGAACAGCACCTAACAAAAACACTTCTATTGCCGTATAGGTTTTGCTTGCACCAATAATAAACAGTAAAGCTGAACCTACCATAGAACAGATGATGGCAATCCAACTGATGAAGCGGAAATAGTGAAAGGCTTTTTTACTCATGTGGCTCTCCTTAAGTTGATGAGGAGAGTATATAGAACACCACTAGTTGTGATAATCCTGCCTGTTTAAGAAAGACTATTACAAAAATGCAGGTAATCGGCCACATTAAGCAGCCGAATTAGGGATGGATCAAGCTCGGGTAAACAGTTTGCTTAGTGACAGGACATTACCAATACGAGTTTGAATTTCAGTTTGCTCTTCTTCTGAACGGAACTCACCTTTGGTATTACCCCATACAGGCCCTGGCCAAGCAACATCATCTTCAAAGCGAGCGATATGGTGAATATGCAGCTGAGGAACCATGTTCCCTAGCGCACCTAGGTTCAGTTTGTTCGGCTGAAATGTCGCTTCTAATGCTTGGCTAACCGCTTGTGACTCATGTAAAAATTGCTGTTGCTCTTGCATTGGAAGGTGGTGAAGTTCTTTAAGATTCGCTCGCTTAGGGACTAGGATGACCCAAGGCACCGCGTTATCTTTATGAAGCAGCGCAATACATAGAGGAAAGTGACCAATAATCGTGGTGTCTTTCGCTAATTGAGGGTGAAGTTCAAAGCTCATTATTATTGTCCGATTTGAATGGATTGAAGTCAGTATACGCCAGATAAAACAAAAGGTTGACGCTTTCACGTCAACCTTTCTTATTACCTTAAAGCATGATGCTTAATTACATACGCTCTAGAGTTTCGATACCCAGTAGAGACAGACCTTGTTTGATCGTCTTCGCTGTTAGCGCAGCAAGTTTCAAACGGCTCTGTTTCACTGATTCATCTTCAGTGTTTAGGATTGGGCACGCTTCGTAGAAGCTAGAGAACTGACCAGCTAGTTCGAATAGGTAGCTACACATGATGTGTGGTTGACCTTCACGAGCGACAGATTGCACTGCTTCTTCAAACTGCATCAGCTTAGCGATCAGGGCTTTTTCTTTTTCTTCGGTTACTTTGATTTCGCCTGCTAGGTTATCCATTGAGATACCTGCTTTTGCGAAAATCGAAGCCACACGTGTGTATGCGTACTGCATGTAAGGTGCTGTGTTGCCTTCAAATGCAAGCATGTTGTCCCAATCGAACACGTAGTCAGTCGTACGGTGCTTAGACAGGTCTGCGTATTTCACCGCAGCCATTGCTACTGTATTCGAAATCTTCGCTTTCTCATCAGCTTCAAGCGATGGGTTCTTAGATTCAATCAGCTTCGCTGCGCGCTCTTCTGCTTCATCTAAAAGATCCGCAAGACGAACCGTACCACCTGCACGAGTCTTAAATGGCTTACCATCTTTACCTAGCATCATGCCGAATGCGTGGTGCTCAAGAGACACTGATTCAGGGATGTAACCGGCTTTACGAACGATCGTCCAAGCTTGCATTAGGTGCTGGTGCTGACGAGAGTCGATGAAGTAAAGAACACGGTCAGCGCCTAGTTGCTCGTAACGGTACTTCGCACATGCGATATCCGTTGTTGTGTACAGGAAACCACCGTCACGCTTCTGGATGATAACGCCCATTGGGTCGCCATCTTTGTTTTTGTACTCATCAAGGAAGACAACTTGTGCGCCATCATCTTCTTGAGCCAGACCTTGTGCTTTTAGGTCTGCAACAATGCCAGGAAGCATGTCGTTGTACTTACTCTCACCCATTACGTCATCACGAGTCAGTGATACGTTTAGGCGATCGTAGTTACGCTGGTTTTGGATCATTGTTACGTCAACAAGCTTCTTCCACATTTCTGCACAGAACTCATCACCGCTTTGTAGCTTAACCACGTAGCCACGTGCTTTTACTGCGAATTCTTCGTCTTCATCGTAAAGCTTTTTCGATTCACGGTAGAACGCTTCTAAGTCAGAAAGCTCCATTGAGACTTCGCCAGACTCTTGCTGAACGCGCTCAAGGTTAGCGATAAGCATGCCGAACTGAGTACCCCAGTCACCAATGTGGTTAGCACGAATAACCTTGTGGCCCAAGAACTCAAGAGTACGAACAACCGCATCACCGATGATAGTTGAACGTAGGTGGCCAACGTGCATTTCTTTTGCAACGTTTGGTGCAGAGTAGTCAGCAACGATTGTTTTCTGTTCGTCAGCAGCAACACCAAGACGAGAATCAGCCAGTGCCGCTTCTGCTTGTTTCGCTAGGAACTCTTCGCTTAGGAAGATGTTGATGAAGCCAGGGCCAGCGATTTCAGTTTTGCTCGCGATACCTTCTAGGTCCAGAACATCCAATACTTTCTGTGCAAATTCGCGTGGGTTCGTACCTAGTTTTTTTGCTACGCCCATTACACCGTTTGCTTGGTAATCACCAAACTGAGGTTTTGCAGATTGGCGAACGGCAGCAGGACTACCTGCAGGTGCGCCAGCGGCTTCAAGAGCCTGAGATACTTTGTCGTTAATAAGTGCTTGGATATTCACACGCGCTTCCTTCAATTCTGGGAATTGGTTAGCTATGCATTCAGGTTCTTCAGCGTCTGACGGTTCAAAGGCTGAATAATATCCACTGGGTGGAGTGAATGCATATCTCGATCTAGTTCATAAATTTGGCGCACATAATAACAACTTTATCGCTCGGCTTATAGGGAGTGAACTGCGAAATTTTCTACTTTTCCTGACGATCTTGTTAGTATTGAGGAAAAATCAACATTTTGGATTATGAAAAATGTCACAACAGCTGATTAATGCTGAGTTAATGCCTTCGCAACTCACCGCTAAACTTGATGGTTTTATGCATAAAATTCAATCTTTAAGCGAGATTTTGCACATTGATCTTAGCCCTTTCCAAGCCGACCATATTGCGCTGCGCATTAATGATACGGAACTGGCGAAACTGGCTCATCATGAGTGGCAAAAACAAGGGCAAGTAATTTCAAATGCTCAGATCAACGGCAGACCGATTATTGTTGTTGCATTTGACCAGCCGTTACAGTGGCAGCATTGGAGTATTGAATGCTTAGAGCTGCCGTATCCAGCAGAAGGCAAGCTTTACCCAGAGCAAAGCTGGGAACACGTTGAGTTTGTTGTGCCGTCAAACGCCGACACGGCAGATGCCTACTTGGAAGATCTGAAAGGGCATTTCCCGACACTGGCTGAGCATTGGGGTGAACTTGCAGAAAAAGGCGTGAAAGTGAAATTATCCAGCCCGAAAGGGGAAGGGGAAAGGCTGAACAACCCAACAGTGGCGTTCAAATATAAAGGGGTGTGCATTAAGCTCCACCCCCATTCACTGAAACAGATTGTTGCCTCAGAGCAATCAGCCTAGCTCTACATCTTTAGGTCGAAGTTGGAACTCTTCAATGGAGCCAATTTCCTGACCTAAGTTGAGCTTATCCGACTCATGGTGCGCATTGCCTTGTGTGTGCATAATGAGTCGGTTGGCGGTTCTTGGTTTCAATTCGTTAACGATGAAGCGGATCATATCGGTACGTGTCAGCTTCTTAAGCTCTTCGAGTACCACTTCCTTCTGATTAAATCCTAAATCCTTGTTACCGATCGCGACCCACAATCGTTGAGCCCGGCCTCTCAAAGTGGTGTCTGGTGTCGCAATTTGATTCCATAACCCCCGCTTACTGCTATGCCATTGATACTCATTGAGCTCGAGCAGCACAAGATAAAAGGCATTCAGAAACTCATCAATGGATTGAATCAAATCCACGGGTGCGGCATTCGGTGATTGCACATAGAGCGCAATACCGGGATGGCGGTTGAGCGGTAGATTGCCAGTGCCGACCATATAACCCAGCTGCTGTTTGGTGCGAATCTCATGGAAGAAGGTCGCTGACATTAAGTGATTTGCTAATGAGTAGAGAGCAATGCTTCGTGGGCTAGTATCTTCACATTGGTAATAGAGAACCACAGCCGAATCCTCTTGATCGCACAGCACTTCTCTTTGGAACGAGCCATTTTCACCCAGCATGACCAGTGGCCTCAATGACTCTTCATACTGTTGATTTTGAACGCGTAGCGCATCTTTTAAGGTGTTACCCAACGCAAGAGCTTCCGACTTTGTCCAATCGCCATACACAAACATTTCAACGTGAAGTTCTGCCAATATCGCATCGACAAAGGTAGCCAGTTCATCAACGTCAATGGTTTCGAGTGCTTCTAGTAATACAGAGTAAGGCGGATTGTTTGGCTGTAAGATCCCTGTCAGTGCATTGAAAAGTTGCGATATAGGACGATCTTGAGCTGAATTTCGCCAATTGCGCAGCAACTGCTGTTTAATGGTCTCAAATCGTTGTTCACTGAAGTCTCGCTTAGCAAAACGAGCGAGAATGAGTTTCATAAGCTCGGGTTGCTTTTGGCTAAAGCCTGATACGGTTAATGTGACGCCACCTTGATGCGCATACATGTTGTAGCCCATACCGGCGATCTCAGCTTGGTAAGTCTCAGCGGCTAGGCTATCAAGGAACATCTCAACACAGAGACGAGTTTTAACAATATTACGTGGATTGGCGACAGCATGAGGGCTGTCGATCGCTACGTACACCACGCCTTTCGGAACTCGAAACTCTTCATCTTGTAGGTGCCAAAGCTTAAACCCCGCTAATTCTTCCAAGACTTCTGGGTTTGCTTGTTCTGTCTCGGCTTCCTTTGGATCGAGGTCATAGCAGATAAACGGGTTCTTCTCAGGCAATGCAAACGCTAGCTCACACGGGGCAAGAAAGTGTTCCATTTGTTGCTGGCTAAGAGGAGAGACAGAATAAGGAGTGAAATACCACTTTGCTGTTTTGTCGTACTTGTAACCATGAGCGATCAGTGTCGCTCTTAGATTACTTGGAACCATGTAATCCATAAGTTTACGCAACAAAGGCTCATCATATTGAGTCATCATGAAGTCGCCATAGACAATATCTTCAGCTTGGTAATGCTGCATATTAACGACGAGGTGACTCACAAGATCCAGCGGGCGAGTCGGTTCTTGAAAGCGGAAAGCAGACTCCAAAACGGCTTGCTTTTCTAGGTAACGCCACTCGTCAAACCCTTGCTGTTTGATCAAATCTAAATAATGGAACACAGCCTGAGTAATGTCATCAGTGTGTTCAAGACCAAGCGGTGTCAGTGCGCAGCTTACAGTGAACTCACGGTAGTTGCTGCCACTTGTCCCCCCTCCGGCAGACAGGGAGGTGATCCAACCTTGGTCTTTCAACGCGAGCATTAAACTGCCATCGCCTTCATAGCCCAGCAAATGAGCAAAGTAAGACAAAGGTTTAGACTGGTAGTGCTCGTCCATGCCTGGCATTGGAAAAGAGAGGATCAGTTTTCGGATTTCTTTGACAGGCTCAACATGAATTTGAATCGCAGTGTGTTCTTTTTCGCAGTAGGGAATGTCAATCGCTTTATGGGCAAGCGAATGGTTAGGGACAGCCGAAAACTTTTCGTGGCACCAAGCTTCTAACTCGTCCAGTGTTTGCGGCCCTGTGACCGCAAGAGTCATTAAATCAGAAGAGTATTGGTTAAAATGAAAATCAACGATTTCGTCGCGAATAGAGTGGCCGTCACGATCGCCTAATGTTTCAAGGTTGCCGACGGAAAACTTGCTAAATGGGTGCGTTGGGTTGATCAGTTCTTTATGGACTTGATAAAGGCGTCTTGAATCGTCATTGAGTTTCATTTTGTATTCAGACTCAACGGCTTGACGCTCTTTATCTAAGGCTTCAGGGTTAAAAAGTGGTGCAGTAAAGAACTGGCTAAATCGATCTAAGCTGGGCTCAAATGCATTTGGAGACACGTCAAAGAAAAAGCACGTATGTTCGGTGCCTGTCCACGCGTTGTTGCTGCCACCATGTTGGTTAATAAAGCTCTGAAACTCACCAACCTTAGGGTACTTCTCCGTACCTAAAAACAGCATGTGCTCTAAGTAGTGTGCAAGACCTTCTCTCTCATTCGGGTCGTCAAAATGGCCGACGTTGACCGCTAAGGCTGCGGCTGACTTTTGCGCGGTGTCGTCATGGATCAACAAAACGCGAACACCGTTAGAAAGCGTTAAGTAACGGTATTGGTTGGTATCATTAGGGCTTATGTGCACGATGCCGTCTCCAGTCAATTTGAGAGCGCTTGATAATAAAGTAATTATGACTCGGATATGGCTGACTGCAAACTATCTGTTTGAGAAATATGAGCAAAATAGAGACTTTGCAAGCGAAGTCTAGCTTTAAAGAGTGTTAAGAAAGTCGAAGTCTTTCCAGTGAAAGTTGATATAATTATAGCTTAAACATTGTATTTGGCTAAGGCCACTCAGTCAGTGAAGTCACTGAGATAAAAATAACGATAGCCCGCTCTGGTCAATTAAGCGGGAGCTGTATTAGGAAGAAGCCATGAAAATTTTTATTATGCGTCACGGTGAAGCGGAACATTTTGCTGCCAGCGATGCAGACAGAGAACTCACTCCCCATGGACGAAGCGCCTCTGTGACTGTTGCGAAAGCCTGCGCAGAAAAAGGCTTTGCTCAGTTTGATAAAGTGTTAGTAAGTCCTTACATCCGTGCTCAGCAAACATGGCAAGAAATCTCTGCTCACTTTTCTTCCTCACAAGTTGAAACTTGCGATGATATTACACCCTATGGTGATTCAGAACAGGTAGCAGATTATGTCTCGGCGCTGGTGGATGTTCATAACTATGAAAGCGTATTAATTGTCTCTCATTTGCCCCTTGTCGGTTATCTAACCTCTGAATTTGTCACCGATATGGCTCCGCCAATGTTCCCAACTTCTGGACTGATTTGCATCGAATACTCACTAGAAACGCTGCAAGGTGAAGTGCGCTTTAACCTTCATCCATAATTTACCTTCTCTTCGCTTTTGTCCTACCTTTAACTGGGATGAAAGCGAACACTTACCTTCTAGACCAAAGGCTTTGCTCTAGCACTTTCATTGGCTCTAGCCATTAATTTGACGTATTGATGGACTGGATATTGCATAGGTAAGCCAAACTGTTCTTTTACCGAATATTTATTGTAGCTACCCAACTATGAAGTTCTCTTTACCGTTTGCGGATAAACTGCCACCAATTCCTCAGCGAGCGATGCCAGCTATTGGTGCGCCGGTCATGGTGTTGGCGACATTGGCAATGGTTATCTTGCCAATCCCTGCGCTTTTGCTCGATCTGTTTTTCACCTTCAACATTGCGCTGGCGATGGTGGTGTTACTTGTTACGGTTTATACACGTCGACCACTTGATTTTGCGGCTTTCCCGACAGTCCTACTGATTGCGACTCTATTACGTTTGGCGTTGAACGTTGCTTCAACACGTGTGGTACTACTCCATGGCCATGAGGGCGCAGGCGCTGCGGGTAACGTTATCGAAGCCTTCGGTAGTGTTGTTATCGGCGGTAACTATGCGGTTGGTCTAGTCGTGTTTATCATCTTGATGATCATTAACTTTATGGTTGTTACTAAAGGTGCGGGACGTATTTCTGAGGTAAGTGCTCGTTTCACCTTAGATGCCTTACCGGGTAAACAAATGGCGATTGATGCTGACTTGAATGCTGGCCTCATTGACCAAGACCAAGCACGAACTCGCCGTCAGGAAGTCACCAAAGAAGCCGACTTTTACGGCTCAATGGACGGTGCCTCTAAGTTCGTAAAAGGGGATGCGATTGCGGGTATCTTAATCCTGTTTATCAACATCATCGGTGGTCTATCGATTGGTATGGCTCAAAATGGTCTAGGTTTTGGCGAAGCAATAGAAATCTATACGTTACTGACCATTGGTGACGGCCTAGTTGCACAAATTCCATCATTACTCCTTTCTATTGGCGCAGCTATCATGGTGACGCGCCAGAACACTGACGAAGACATGGGCCAGCAGGTCGTCTTCCAGTTATTTGATAATCCTAAAGCCTTGATGATCACCGCGTCTATTTTGTTTGTGATGGGTATTGTGCCAGGCATGCCTCACTTTGCTTTCCTTTTGCTCGCAGCAATAGCGGGTGGTTCCGCGTATTGGATTGCACGTAAGCAGAAAGAAGAAGCCGAAAAACCCAATCTACCAGCTACTACGGAACCAGAATCATCAACACCAAAAGAACTTTCTTGGGATGACGTTCAGCCCGTTGATATTGTCGGTTTGGAAGTGGGCTATCGACTGATTCCTTTGGTGGATCAGGCTCAAGGTGGCGAGTTGCTAGAACGAGTCAAAGGGGTACGTAAAAAGCTTTCGCAAGACTTTGGCTTTCTTATTCCTGCAGTCCACATAAGAGACAACTTGGAACTGACGCCTAACAGCTATCGAATCACTTTGATGGGCGTCGCGGTGGGTGAGGCTGAAATCAGACCTGATATGGAGCTCGCTATTAACCCAGGTCAAGTGTATGGAATGATTGAAGGAGAGCCGACGATTGATCCTGCATTTGGACTAGAGGCGGTCTGGATTCGTGAAGAGCAACGAGAGCATGCTCAAGCACTAGGCTACACTGTAGTTGATTCCTCTACGGTTCTTGCAACGCACCTCAGCCAACTGCTGACTAACAATGCTTCGCAGCTCATTGGTCATGAAGAGGTGCAAAACTTACTTGAAATGTTGGGTCGCAGTACGCCGAAATTGGTGGAGAGTTTTGTCCCTGATCAGTTACAACTTGGTGTGGTGGTTAAGGTCCTACAGAACTTACTCAACGAAGCGGTTCCTATTCGAGATATTCGAACGATTGTTCAAACCTTGTCCGAATACTCAAGTAAGAGTCAAGAACCTGACATTTTAACCGCTGCAGTTCGGATTTCTCTGAAGCGACTAATTGTACAGGAAATCAATGGGATAGAGCCGGAGTTGCCGGTTATCACCCTGATTCCTGAGCTGGAACAAATATTGCATCAAACAATGCAGGCTTCCGGTGGGGAGTCGGCGGGAATTGAGCCAGGATTGGCAGAACGACTGCAAACATCTTTAAGCCAAGCAACACAAGAACAAGAACTGAAAGGAGAACCTGCTGTATTACTCACATCAGGTGTGCTTCGTTCAACATTGGCTAAATTTGTTAAGAACACTATTCCTTCGTTAAGAGTACTCTCTTACCAAGAAATTCCTGACGAGAAACAAATTCGTATTGTTCAAGCGGTGGGGAACTAGCTTCAATATGTTGATAAACGGTACTTACTTTGAAGATTAAACGATTTTTTGCCAAAGATATGCGCACGGCACTGCTCCAAGTGAAAGGAGAGCTTGGTGATGATGCAGTGATCATGTCTAACAAAAAAGTGGCAGGAGGCGTAGAGATTGTGGCCGCCGTTGACGGTGATGGTTCGAACGCTAAGTCTGTGGCGAATAACTACAGCTCGAACCCTCGACACAGCAACAATCGCCCTATGCCAGCGAAAAAGCCGGCATCTCAGCCTAACCGAGCATTGGCGGAAGACAAAGTCAGCCTTGGTGCGCAGTCAGGTAATGATCGCTCGATGACGAAACGCTTTGCCAATATGTTCAAGCAATATGGCGGCGGTGAGGTCAATGAGCCTGAGGAAGAGACCAATGCAGACTCTTTAGCAGCATTGCTCAATCGTCAGTCGAATACACGACAAGATGGGCGTGAAAACGTTCAAGTGAAAGAAGATTCACCTTTGGCGCGCCTTATTGCAGAAGATCGCCGATTGGAGCGTCCTTCTGCAAAGCTCGACCCTACACGTTATGAGCGTTCACGTGCAAATGAAGCCGCGGTGCCTAGCGAAGATCTTGAAGAGATGAAAGAAGAGATGACGTCCATTCGTCGTCTACTCGAACACCAAGTGTCTGGCCTAATGTGGCAAGAAGTAGAGCGTAGAGAGCCGCTTCGTGCCATGCTTATTAAGCGCTTAGAGCGTATGGGCGTCTCGTCGGACCTAGCTGACCAATTAGCTTGTTACATTCCTGAAGACACGGCACCGACCAAGGCGTGGAAAGCGTTGCTTGGATTAGTTGCAGACCAAGTGCCTGTCTCGCAAAAAGATATCCTCAAACGAGGTGGTGTGGTTGCACTACTTGGCCCTACAGGGGTAGGTAAGACAACAACAATAGCGAAATTAGCCGCTCGCGCTGCGATGGAGTATGGCAGCGAAAATGTCGCGCTGGTTTCCACAGACACATACCGAATCGGTGCGCATGAGCAACTTGCTATTTATGGCCGAATTATGGGGTGTCCTGTAAAAGTCGCTAAAGATTCCAACGAGTTAGCCGATGTAATTTATCAGTTACGAAATCGTCGTCTAATTCTTGTCGATACTGCCGGAATGGGGCAGCGTGATGTACGCCTCTCTGAACAGTTAGACACATTGATGCAAGAAACGGGTGAAGTGATTC
Source organism: Vibrio aquaticus (assembly GCF_003970385.1). GTDB lineage: Bacteria > Pseudomonadota > Gammaproteobacteria > Enterobacterales > Vibrionaceae > Vibrio > Vibrio aquaticus. The sequence continues at coordinate 27,685 of NZ_RXZH01000002.1, forward strand.
ATAGTTATTTGGTTCTGCCAGCAACGGCACAGCGTAAAGTGTTGCAAGAGACCATTGATCACTTCAAGCGGATTCCGTTGTCAGGCTGCATCATGACTAAGCTAGATGAGTCACTGAGTTTAGGTGAGTTTCTAAGTGTTGTGGTTCAAAACGCACTACCCGTGACTTATATCGCGAATGGGCAACGTGTCCCAGAAGACATTGTGATTGCGCAACCGAAGTACATGGTCGCAAAAGCAAACGAATTACTTGAGAAGTCGACAGATGACGAACCTCACTATTGGAATAGTGAATCAGATAGGTTCTAGGCGGCGGACGATTATGACAAAGAATATGATACAAGACCAAGCAAGCGGCTTACGCCGTTTAACACAGCCTTCACTTACAAAAGTTATCTCAGTAACTGGCGGTAAGGGTGGTGTTGGTAAATCAAATGTGACGTTAGGCATGGCTATTTCTATGGCTCGTCAAGGTAAAAAAGTCATGGTACTTGATGCCGACTTAGGCCTTGCCAATGTCGATGTTATGTTGGGTATTCGACCTAAGCGCAACTTAGGCCATGTACTTGCCGGTGAATGTGACCTAAAAGATGCGATTGTTGAGGGGCCGCATGGGATACGAATAATCCCTGCAACATCAGGCACTCAGGCAATGACGGAGCTTACTCACGCACAACATATCGGCTTAATTCGAGCTTTTGGTAGCTTAGAAGACGAAATGGACGTATTATTAATAGATACGGCAGCCGGTATATCGGATATGGTGGTAAGCTTCTCAAGAGCTGCGCAGGATGTGGTTATCGTTGTATGTGACGAGCCTACCTCCATCACAGATGCTTATGCTTTAATAAAGTTGTTGAGTAAAGAACATCAAGTTCAACGATTTAAAATTGTTGCAAATATGGTCAGAAGCTACCGTGAAGGCCGAGAATTGTTTGCAAAGTTGACCTTGGTCACAGAGCGATTCTTGAATGTGAGCCTAGAGCTCGTAGCATGTATTCCTTTGGATGATAAAGTTAGACAAGCGGTTAAAAGACAAAAGATTGTTGTGGATGCATTCCCTAGAGCTCCAGCGGCATTAGCGATCGGATCACTGGCAAGTAAGGCACTTACTTGGCCAATTCCGAAAACTCCGAGTGGACATCTTGAGTTTTTTGTCGAACGCTTACTTAATAGACCAGAGATGCTAGAGGAACCATTTGGTGAATAAGGCCTTGACCTATGACCAGTACGCAAATCAAAACAGCCAACGAGCATTTCTAGAAAAATACTCGGTGCTGGTGAAGCGTATTGCTCATCATCTGCTAGGGAGATTACCTCCAAGTGTGCAGGTAGAAGATCTTATTCAGGCGGGAATGATTGGCCTGCTCGAAGCTCAGAAAAACTATGACGGAACCAAAGGGGCGAGCTTCGAAACTTATGCAGGGATCCGTATTCGAGGCGCAATGCTTGATGACATACGTCGAGGTGATTGGGTGCCGCGCTCGGTACATAAGCACAATCGAGAAGTGTCTCAGGCTATTTCGGTACTTGAAGGCGAATTGAATCGTGACCCGACTGATGCAGAAGTTGCACAGCGGATGGGTATCAGCTTAGAGCAGTACCACACAATTTTAACGGACATCAACTGTTCTCGTTTAGTGGGAATAGAAGACTTGGGAGTGTCGGAAGATTCGATCTCTCCCGAGGATAGCGAAGATGATAACCTACCTTTTAAAGGTGTTGCTGATGAATATTTTCGTAAAGCATTGGTTGATTCAATAAAATCTCTTCCAGAGCGTGAAGCTCTAGTACTTTCGCTTTATTATGATGAAGAGTTAAACTTAAAAGAAATCGGTGAAGTTATTGGTGTTAGCGAGTCACGCGTTAGCCAAATACTAAGCCAATCTATGCAGCGTCTACGCACAAAGTTAAGTGCTTGGACAAATAATGAGTAAAAATCACTGATCTCAAATTCAGTGGAGGCAATTTTGAATAAAAACATGAAGATCCTTATTGTTGACGATTTCTCAACAATGCGCCGTATCGTTAAGAACCTACTTCGTGATTTAGGTTTCAATAATACCCAAGAAGCGGATGATGGCTTAACGGCGTTACCTATGCTTAAAAAAGGCGAGTTCGACTTTGTCGTGACAGACTGGAACATGCCAGGTATGCAGGGTATCGACTTGCTCAAACACATTCGTGCGGATGCTGAGTTAAAGCACCTACCTGTCTTGATGATTACTGCAGAAGCCAAGCGTGAGCAGATCATCGAAGCGGCTCAAGCAGGTGTAAATGGTTACATTGTTAAACCATTCACAGCAGCAACACTAAAAGAAAAACTAGATAAAATTTTCGAACGCTTATAGTCAAAGGTTTGACTAGAGGCTGGAAAGGCCAATATTCAGAATGATTTCATTAGAACAGGCAAAGCAACTTGTCGAGCTGTTGGAAGAAGGTCAACAACAAGAAGCGGATAATCTTGTTAAAGACATCTACCACAATATCTCGAACCCTATGCTTCAAGAAATTGGAGAGTTGACTCGTGATTTACACGAATCGATCAAAAATTTCAGCATAGATGACCGTATGAGTCAGATAGCCAATGACGAAATCCCAGATGCTAGGGATCGCCTCCAATACGTCATTGATAAGACTGAAGTTGCTGCAAACAAAACGATGGATGCGGTTGATCGTTGCATGCCCATTGCTGACAACCTTCATGAGGGGCTGCTTCAAGTACGCCCACAATGGAATGAACTCATGCATGGCCGCATCGAACTGGCGGAATTTAAAGCGCTTTGTTATCGCATCGACAACCTCTTAAGTGAAGTTGAAGGCGATAGCACAGAACTAAGAGGTCAATTAACTGAGATCTTAATGGCTCAGGACTTCCAAGATTTGACGGGGCAGATTATTCGCCGAGTGATCACTTTGGTGGAAGAGGTAGAAGGTCGTTTAGTCGAGATCCTTACCGCCTTTAGTTCTGATGGTGCTGCTGTAGGCCAGTTGGAAGAAAGCAACAATAACAAGAAGAAAGCATCAACGGATCCAGAAGGTCCAATCCTTAACGCTCAGGAAAGGGATGATGCCGTTTCATCACAAGACGAAGTGGATGATCTACTCTCGAGTCTTGGGTTTTAGAGGTAAATATGAGCTACGATTTAGACGAAGATATTCTTCAGGACTTTTTGGTCGAAGCAGGAGAGATCTTAGAGTTACTCTCTGAGCAGTTAGTCGAACTGGAAAATAACCCTGACGATAAAGATCTACTAAACGCCATTTTCCGTGGTTTCCACACCGTTAAAGGTGGTGCAGGTTTCTTATCTCTCACGGAACTGGTTGATACGTGTCATGGTGCGGAGAACGTGTTCGATATTCTTCGAAATGGCCAGCGACAGGTTAATGCAAGCTTGATGGATACGATGCTGCAAGCGTTGGATACAGTCAATGAGCAGTTTCAAGCGGTTCAAGATCGTGAAGAATTGCCGAAAGCTGAGCAGTCCCTTCTTGATGAACTTCACCGCTTGAGTAAGCCTGAATCAGCAGATGAAGCACCGTCTGCGCCAGAGCCAACTCCCGTTATTGAGCAGCCAGTCGCTTCTGAACCTGTGGTTGAAGCGCCCTCTGAGCCTGCTAACCTTTCATCTGGCTCTATTGATGAAATTACTCAAGACGAATTTGAAAAGTTATTGGATGAGCTCCATGGTTCAGGCAGTGCGCCTGGCCAGTTAGCAGCAAGTGCTCCTGAAGCACCTAAAGCGGCACCTGCAGCAGACATTGACCCGAACAGCGATATTACCGATGATGAGTTTGAAAAGCTTCTAGATGAACTTCACGGTGTTGGTATTGCACCAGGCGAGAGTGGTGTAGCTCCTACTCCAGAGCCTGTCGCGGCCGCCCCTGAAATTCCAGCCGTTGCAGGTGATAGTGACTTAATGTCCGATGAGGAGTTTGAAAAGCTTCTTGATGATCTGCACGGTTCAGGTAAAGGCCCAAGTGTCGAAGAACTCGATGCGGCGACAAAACCGGTAGCTGAGAATCCTGCTCCGGCGGCTCCTGCCCCTGCTGCGCCAAAACCAGCGCCAGCTCCTGCCGCTCCTGCTTCTAAACCAGCAGCAAAAGCGGAACCAGCTGCGAAAAAAGAAGTCGCAGCGCCGGCGAAGAAGACTCAAGCTGAAGCGACAGTTCGTGTTGATACGTCGACACTCGATACCATCATGAATATGGTTGGTGAGCTTGTATTGGTTCGAAACCGACTACTAAGTCTAGGTTTAAACAGCGCCGACGAAGAAATGTCAAAAGCTGTTGCAAACCTCGATGTTGTTACCGCAGACCTACAAGGTGCGGTAATGAAAACGCGCATGCAGCCAATCAAAAAAGTATTTGGCCGTTTCCCACGCGTTGTACGTGACTTAGCTCGTAGCCTGAACAAAGACATCACGCTTGAGATGCGTGGAGAAGATACCGACCTAGATAAAAACCTTGTTGAAGCGCTTGCCGATCCGCTGATTCACTTGGTGCGTAACTCGGTGGACCACGGTATTGAAATGCCTGATGCACGTGTGGCTTCTGGTAAATCTCGTACCGGTAAAGTTATCTTATCGGCCTCTCAAGAAGGTGACCATATTGAACTTGCTATCGTTGATGATGGCGGCGGTATGGACCCAGATAAACTGCGTGGTATCGCCGTCAAACGTGGCATCATGGATGAAGACGCGGCTTCTCGTCTAACAGATAAAGAGTGTTTCAACCTTATCTTTATGCCGGGCTTCTCAAGTAAAGAGCAGATTTCAGATATCTCTGGTCGTGGTGTAGGTATGGACGTTGTGAAAACAGCGATCAACACACTCAACGGTTCAATTGATATCGACTCAGAAATGGGTAAAGGGACTAAGATCACCATCAAAGTTCCGCTGACTCTGGCAATCCTACCAACACTAATGGTTGGTGTTGCAGGCCACCCATTTGCGCTACCACTTGCGAGCGTAAACGAAATCTTCCATTTAGATTTAAGTCGTACCAACGTGGTTGATGGTCAACTAACCATCATTGTTCGTGACAAGTCTATTCCTCTGTTCTACTTACAAAATTGGTTAGCACCACAAGCAGGCCAAGTGGAGCTGCGCAAAGGCCATGGTCACGTCGTTATCGTACAGATTGGTAGCCAGCGTGTTGGTTTTGTTGTTGATACCTTAATTGGTCAGGAAGAAGTGGTTATCAAACCACTAGATAACCTATTGCAAGGCACGCCTGGTATGGCGGGCGCGACAATCACAAGTGATGGTCATATTGCTCTTATCTTAGACGTACCTGATTTGCTTAAGCAGTATGCAGCTGCTTCGCGAATTTAATTCGCTGAATATAAAAGGACCTATATGGCAATTAAAGTATTAGTCGTTGATGATTCGAGTTTTTTCCGTCGTCGCGTGAGCGAAATTATCAACTCGGAAGCTCGACTAGAAGTTATTGACGTTGCGACCAACGGGAAAGAAGCGGTAGACAAAGCTCTATCGCTCAAACCAGATGTGATCACTATGGATATCGAGATGCCAGTCATGGACGGCATCACTGCAGTTCGTGAGATCATGTCGAAGAGCCCAGTGCCAATTTTGATGTTCTCTTCACTAACTCATGATGGTGCAAAAGCAACATTAGATGCGTTAGAGGCGGGAGCATTAGATTTCTTACCTAAGAAATTTGAAGACATTGCACGAAACCGTGATGAAGCTGTCAGCCTTTTACAGCAACGTGTGATTCAAATTGCGTCTAAACGTGCTTCAATGCGACGTACAGCGCCAATGAAACCAGCTGCAACGACACCAACGGCGTCACAGCCTGCAGCGCGCACGCCAATTCGACCTGCGACATCAGTTGCTAAGCCATCAGTGGCGACCCGTTTTAAAGCAAGCGGGAAAAAATATCAGCTAACGGCGATTGGCACGTCAACGGGTGGTCCTGTTGCTCTGCAGAAAATCTTAACCAAGCTTCCTGCTAACTATCCACATCCAATTGTATTGATTCAACACATGCCAGCGACGTTTACTGCCGCGTTTGCGAGTCGCTTGAACTCACTGTGTAAGATTCAGGTAAAAGAAGCAGAAGACGGTGATGTGCTTAAACCGGGTGTCGCCTACTTGGCTCCAGGCGGTAAGCAGATGATGTTAGATGGTCGACCAGGTTCTACCAAGTTACGTATCATCGATGGTGGCGAGCGTATGAACTACAAACCATGTGTTGATGTCACTTTTGGTAGCGCAGCAAAAATTTACTCTGACCAAGTACTCTCGATGGTTTTGACCGGAATGGGTGCAGACGGTCGTGAAGGCTCTCGCATGCTGAAAGGCGTTGGCGCAACTGTGTGGGCTCAAGACGAAGAAAGCTGTGTGGTTTATGGCATGCCACAAGCGGTTGCGAAAGCGGGAATCTCTACTGAAGACTTACCGCTGGATAGAATCGCTGAGCGAATGCTAGTCGAAGTTGGGCTAGCTTAGAGGTCACCATGATTGTTTGGAGCATAGCAAACCAAAAAGGGGGGGTCGGTAAGACAACGACAACCATAACGCTTGCTGGTTTGTTAAGTAAGCAAGGCAAGCGTGTGCTATTGGTCGATACGGACCCACATGCTTCTTTGACGACTTACCTCGGTTACGACTCTGATAGCGTACCGTCTAGTCTGTTCGACTTATTTCAGCTTAAGGAATACACCGAACAAACGGTGATGCCGCTGGTGATGAGATCGGACATCGAAGGTATTGATCTTATCCCGGCACATATGTCACTGGCCACACTCGATCGAGTGATGGGAAATCGCAGTGGCATGGGGCTGATCTTAAAAAGAGCGTTACTGGCTATACGTGATCGTTATGACTATGTGTTGATCGACTGCCCGCCAATTTTGGGTGTCATGATGGTCAATGCTTTGGCCGCAAGCGACCGTATTCTGATTCCTGTTCAGACAGAGTTCTTAGCAATGAAAGGCTTAGAACGAATGATCCGAACATTAGCGATTATGCAAAAGTCGCGCAATAAAGCATTCAGTGTCACGATCGTGCCAACCATGTACGACAAGCGTACTAAGGCTTCATTGCAAACATTACAGCAACTTAAGAAAGACTACCCAGATCAGGTGTGGTCTTCTGCTGTACCGATTGATACTAAGTTTAGAGACGCGAGTCTTAAACACTTACCCGTTTCTCACTTTGCTTCTGGTAGTCGAGGAGTGTTTGCGTATAAGCAGCTTCTGCTCTATTTGGAGAGGTTATCGATAAATGAGTAGTCAATCGTTGCTTTCAAGTGAACAGGCTCTTGATGATTACTTTTCAGCCCTGCTTGAAGAATCAGATGAGGCCGAGGAAGAACAGCTTGCAGAGCATGTGGTTGAGGCTACCGTCTTGCCAGAGCCAGAGCCAGAGCCAGAGCCAGAGCCAGAGCCAGAGCCAGAGCCAGAATGGGAAACTGAACAAGAAATTGAAGCAGAGAGCACGCCCTTAGAGCCGATGCTGCAATCTGTTGAAGAGAAAAGTTATTTCCACCGACCAAATGATGACGTGGAAGTGCCGAATCTCGAAGACGTTGAACGGTTATTGAAACAGCTTGAATCCACTAACCCCGTCGCGGAGCTCGAACTTGAGCAAGTGATGGAACAAAATACGGTGGATATCGCCCTCGCAGAGGTGGTTCAACCGACCGTAGAGGAAGAGATTCAAGAATGGCCAATCGAAGAGCCGGTAGCCGAACTAGAGGCCGTCGCTGACTTTGAAACAGCGGTTGATGAGCTTAAGGTAGAGCCGGTTGAAATTACCGAACTGGATCTAGAAACACCAGTCGAAGTCGCTGAGCCTGACGTTGTTGAAGCTATCGCTGAAGAACTTGAAGTTGAACATCAGCTGAAAACGTCTCAAGGTGCAGGAGGGTTAGGTGAGTGGCAATCCACAGAGCGTCATTCTGATTTTCAAGTACTGTACTTTGATGTCAACGGTGTCACTTTTGCTGTGCCACTCGACGAGTTAGGCGGGATTCATCGCATTGACGAAATGAATCACCTAATAGGTCGACCTGATTGGTATTTAGGCCTTCAAACTAGCCGAGAAGCGCAATTGGATGTGGTCGATACGGCAAAGTGGGTGATGGCTGAAAAGCTTACCGATGAAGAATACAAAGAAGCTTATCAATACATTGTTATGTTAGGCGAAACAATGTGGGGATTGGCTTCCACCCAGTTAATGGGGACAGAAACACTAAACCCATCTATGGTTCGATGGCGTGAAACTGCGGGAAAACGCCCTTGGTTAGCCGGGATGGTCACAGAAAAAATGTGTGCTTTAATTCATGTTGAGGCATTGGTAGCTATGCTTAATGCAGGACTTGATGTAAAAGCATTAGATAAATAAAACATTTATGCCGATTTAGGCTTAGAGAGGATAAGGTATGTCTCAAACTAATGAAGTAGAAGTTAGAAAAGAGCAGTCGAATGACGAAGTGCTTCAGTGGGTGACGTTCCAGTTAGAAGAAGAAACTTACGGCATCAACGTAATGCAAGTTCGTGAAGTGCTGCGTTACACAGAGATTGCACCAGTTCCGGGTGCGCCGGATTACGTGTTAGGTATTATTAACCTGCGCGGAAACGTAGTGACGGTTATCGATACACGTTCACGTTTTGGTCTAATGGAAGGTGAAATCACAGACAATACTCGTATTATCGTGATTGAGTCTGAGCACCAAGTGATCGGTATTCTTGTTGATAGTGTTGCTGAGGTGGTTTACCTACGTTCATCTGAAATCGATACCACTCCAAGTGTTGGTACTGATGAAAGCGCGAAATTCATCCAAGGTGTGAGCAACCGTGATGGCAAGCTTCTTATCCTGGTTGATTTGAATAAGCTGCTAACAGACGAAGAATGGGATGAGATGGCTCACCTATAATGGATTTGAGTAGTTCGATGTTAAGTGCTCCGGTGATTGCTGGAGCCATATCGTTTGTCGTATTGATATTTGTTTTTGCGTTATTGCGTATAAAGCAAGGGCAAACACGTTCTTCTGAACAGCAGCGCCAAAAAACGCGCTATTTAGAAAAAGAACTACAAAAAGCCAATAAACAACTTCTAGAAGTACGTTCCGTTGTGGTTGGGCTTGGTCAAAAAGTCAGCGAGCAACAAGATGTGATTAAGCACCTCAATGAACGAATCACCGAGTTAGAGCAAGTAGACAGTGATGGCCGTCTTTATTCCAGAGCGAGTAAGATGGTTCAACTGGGTGCGGATATTAACGAGTTGATTGAAGAGTGTGAACTGCCTAAAGCAGAAGCTGAGCTGATGATGTCTCTACAAAAGAAAATTGCGGGCCAAGAAAAGGTGCCCCCTTTGGAGAGTTCGCCAGATAGACAAAAAGCCGCCGCTCGAAAACGAACGATGAGAAGATGAATTGACTAAAAAGTGCCTAAGGGCACTTTTTTTATGCCTGAATGTAATCACTTAGGGGTAGTTTGAAAGGTTTGTGTTTGAATATTAACAGAATCTTACGTAGTTTCGTGATTCGTATAGGTCTAATCCTGTGTTGAGACAGAATGGCTGTGGTAAGATACAGGCTCGAAATCTACCTAGTGATCTGCAAATGTTAGAAGTATCGCAACTGACAGCCATCCGAGATGAAAGAATTCTCTTTGAATCCCTCTCTTTTACTATCGACTCTGGCGAATTAGTCCAGATCGAAGGTCGCAATGGAACAGGTAAGACAACCTTATTACGTATTGTAACGGGATTGGGCGATCGCGATGCCGGAGAGATCAGTTGGTGTGGCGAAAATATCGAAACTAGCCGAGATCAATTTCATCAAGACTTATTGTTCTTAGGCCACCAAACCGGGGTGAAACGTGAGCTTACGGCTTATGAAAACCTTCGCTTCTACCTGAGTATCCACTCGCGCCAGACGTTTGATAAATCAACGATTTTTGAGGCTCTGACCAAAGTGGGCTTGGCGGGACGTGAGGATGTTCCTGTAGGTCAACTTTCAGCAGGTCAACAGCGCCGTGTGGCGTTAGCTCGCTTATGGCTGAGCGATCACAAACTCTGGATTCTGGATGAGCCCCTCACCGCGATTGATAAGCAAGGGGTGAAAGTTCTCGAATCGCTGTTTTTAAAGCATGCAGAGAGTGGCGGCATTGTCATGCTGACTACACACCAAGATATGTTTGCTGACAACCCAAAATTAAGAAAAATTAAGTTAGGTGAGTAATCATGCTTGGCACAATGAATAGCATTATTAGACGCGAGTTGCTGATCGCATTTCGTCGTCAAGCCGACATATTTAACCCACTGTGGTTTTTTATTATTGTCATTACTTTGTTTCCGTTGAGCATCGGCCCAGAGCCTAACCTGCTTGCTCGTATCGCAGCGGGGATTGTCTGGGTAGCCGCGCTGCTATCTGCGTTACTTTCGCTAGAACGTCTTTTCAGAGATGATTTTCAAGACGGCGCTTTGGAACAAATGATGCTGATGCCTGTCCCACTACCGATAGTGGTTATCTCTAAAGTGATTGCACATTGGTTGTTGACAGGGCTACCGCTGATTTTGATTAGCCCGCTGCTGTCTATTCTACTGTCACTTGATTTTAATACTTGGACGGCGGTGGTACTGACTCTCTTAGTCGGTACGCCCACTTTAAGTTTTATTGGTGCAATCGGTGTTGCATTAACTGTTGGTTTGCAAAAAGGAGGCGTGTTACTGAGCTTGCTCGTTCTGCCTCTTTATATTCCAATTTTGATTTTTGCGACATCGGCAATTGATGCGGCCTCGCTGGGTATGGCGTATAACGGTCAACTGGCGATTTTAGGTGCAATGTTTATGGGGGCAATGACCCTGACACCTATTGCAATCAGTGCAGCACTACGAGTAAGTGTGAATTAATTGAGTTTGATCAAGCACGAAATTTTCCCTTTATATAAATTACAAAACTAATAATTGTCTAACGATACAGTAGACAAACCTGAAGTAAGAGTGAGAACTACGATGTGGAAATGGCTCCATCCCTACGCCAAGCCTGAATCTGCTTACCAGCTGTCTGGTAAGCTCTTGCCATGGTTCTCTGTACTGGCGCTGCTATGTTTATCTATCGGCACCGTATGGGGTTTAGCTTTCGCACCTTCTGATTATCAGCAAGGCGACAGCTTTAGAATCATATACATTCACGTACCGTCTGCGATTTGGTCGATGGGTGTCTACATGTCGATGGCCATTGCGGCCTTTATCGGTATTGTGTGGCAGCTTCGATTGTCTGATATGGCGGCTGCTGCAATGGCGCCAATTGGCGCGGTTTATACGTTTATTGCGCTCCTTACCGGTGCGATTTGGGGTAAACCAATGTGGGGCACATGGTGGGTATGGGATGCACGTTTAACTTCTGAGCTTATCCTTCTTTTCCTTTACCTTGGTGTGATTGCGCTTTACCACGCATTTGATGACCAAAAAACCGCTTCTAAAGCAGCGGGCATTCTTGCGATTGTTGGTGTGGTTAACCTGCCAATTATTCACTTCTCGGTCGAATGGTGGAACACGCTTCACCAAGGCGCCACAATCACCAAATTTGAACAGCCATCGATTTCAAACGATATGCTATGGCCGTTACTGCTAAATATATTCGGTTTTGCTTTTTTCTTTGGCGCTGTGACTATGGTGCGTTTCCGAAACGAAATCATCAGTAAAGAGAGCCATCGCCCTTGGGTGATGAAGTTAGCAGAGCAAAAAGCTCAGAGAGGTAACTAACAATGCATTTTGAATCATTGAGTGATTTCTTTGCTATGGGTGGCTATGCAGGCTATGTCTGGGCAGCCTTTGGTATTACTTTTGGTGTTATGTTTGTTCTGCTGATTTTAAGTGTTCGTCGTGGCCGCACGCTGCTCAATGAAGTTCAAGCAAAAGTAGAAAGACAAGCCCGTATTGATGCAGCAAAAAATTTGGAGAATACACTATGAATCCAAGACGTAAAAAAAGGCTTGGCATTGTCTTAGCTATCTTCGTTGGTATCGCCAGCACCATTGGTTTGATGTTGTATGCATTGAATCAAAATATGGATCTGTTCTATACCCCAACCGAACTTGTCAACGGTAAGCCAGACGGGACTAAACCTCACGTTGGCCAACGTTTACGAATCGGTGGAATGGTGGTTGAAGGCTCGGTTAGGCGTGACGCTGAATCATTACGTGTTTCTTTTGACCTGCATGATGTTGGCCCGAAAGTGACCATCGTGTATGACGGTATTCTTCCTGATCTCTTCCGTGAAGGTCAGGGCATTGTTGCTCAGGGCGTACTGCTTGATGCAACAACGGTAGAAGCTTTTGAAGTGCTGGCTAAGCACGATGAAGAATACATGCCGGCAGAAATCGCAGAGGCAATGAAAAAGACCCATGAGCCTCTTCAATATACTGAACAACAAAAACAAGGAAGCGATCAATGATTGCTGAAATTGGTCACTTTGCACTGATTGTCTCATTAGCCTTTGCTGTGCTATTGAGCATCTTGCCTTTGGTCGGTGCATCGAAAAACAATACGCTCTTAATGAACACGGCAAGACCGTTGTCTTGGGGGATGTTCTTACTCCTTCTATTGTCTTTTTGTATTCTGCTTTGGGCATTTTACACTAATGACTTCACGCTCAATTATGTCGCGAGCAACTCAAATAGCCAATTACCTTGGTATTACCGATTAACAGCGGTCTGGGGTGCGCACGAAGGTTCATTGCAACTTTGGGTGTTGATCCAAGCTGCTTGGACGGTTGCTGTAGCTACGTTTAGTCGTGGTATGCCGCAAGAGTCAGTGGCACGTGTGTTGGCTGTAATGGGCATGATTACAGTGGGTTTCCTACTGTTCATTATCTTAACGTCTAACCCGTTCTTAAGAACGCTGCCTTTCTTCCCTGTTGATGGTCGTGACCTTAACCCGCTTCTTCAAGACCCGGGTCTAATCATTCACCCGCCAATGCTGTATATGGGTTATGTTGGTTTCTCTGTGGCGTTCTCATTTGCTATCGCTTCTTTGATGACAGGAAGACTCGATACGGCATGGGCTCGTTGGTCTCGTCCTTGGACAACAGCGGCATGGCTGTTCCTAACGCTGGGTATCGCACTAGGCTCTTGGTGGGCATACTACGAACTAGGCTGGGGTGGCTGGTGGTTCTGGGATCCAGTAGAAAATGCCTCCTTTATGCCTTGGCTAGCGGGTACGGCATTAATGCACTCTCTAGCGGTTACGGAAAAACGCGGCACCTTTAAAGCGTGGACAGTGTTACTCGCGATCTCGGCGTTTTCGTTGAGCTTGTTGGGTACGTTCCTAGTTCGTTCGGGTATCTTAGTATCGGTTCACGCCTTTGCGTCTGATCCGTCTCGCGGTATGTTCATCCTTGGCTTCTTAGTCTTTGTTATTGGCGGCTCATTACTACTGTTTGCTCTAAAAGGTGCATCGGTTCGAGTTCGTGGCAACTTCGACTTAGTCTCTCGCGAAAATGCACTACTAGCGAATAACGTGCTTCTGATTGCTGCGTTAGTGGTTGTGCTGGTTGGTACACTGCTACCATTGATTCACAAACAAATCGGCCTAGGCTCAGTATCGATTGGTGCGCCATTCTTCGATATGTTGTTTGCTTGGCTAATGATTCCATTCTCATTCCTATTGGGTATTGGTCCACTTATCCGTTGGAAGCGTGACAACCTATCAGGCTTAGTTAAGCCAATGCTGATTTCAGGTGTTGCGTCACTGGTTCTTGCCGCTGGCTTCGTACTATTACTGTCTGATCACTTCTTAGTGATGGCTTACATTGGCTGGGTAATGGCACTGTGGATCATCTTCCTGCATGGTTTCGAATTGCATGAACGTGCAACTCACCGTCATTCATTTATGGAAGGCGTGAGGAAGCTACAGCGCAGCCACTGGGCAATGATGATGGGTCATATCGGTCTTGCGGTAACGGTTATTGGTATCGCAATGGTACAGAACTACAGCATTGAGCGTGATGTACGTCTAGCACCAGGTGAACACTTTGAAATGCAAGGTTACGACTTTTACTTCGAAGGACTGCGTGATAAAGATGGCCCTAACTATGATGGCTACATTGCTGATTTCGAGATCACTCAAGACGGCAAATACATCAACACGCTACACGCAGAAAAACGTTTCTACACAACTGCTCGCTCAATGATGACTGAAGCGGCCATCGATCGTGGTATTACTCGCGACTTGTACATCGCGATGGGTGAACGCCTAGATGATGATAAATCATGGGCAGTACGTATTTACTACAAACCGTTCGTTCGTTGGATTTGGGCAGGTTCTCTATTGATGGCATTGGGTGGTGCAATTGCAATCAGCGATAAGCGTTACCGCTTTAGAAAAAGTGCTAAACAGCAGGAGGCATAATGAATAAGAAACTTCTATTTATTCCTTTGGTTGCGTTTCTAGGCTTGGTGGCAGTATTTGCCACCCAGCTAATCAAAAACCAACACGGTGATGATCCAACTAAGCTGGAGTCTGTGCTTGTCGGAAAAGAAGTACCTCAGTTCCGCCTAGAAGACTTGGCAGAGCCGGGTAAGCTGTATGATCAAGCGATATTCAAAGGCGAGCCACTGCTGCTCAATGTATGGGCGACGTGGTGTCCTACCTGTTATGCCGAGCACCAATACCTAAACGAGCTTGCTTCTCAGGGCGTTAAGATCATTGGTATGAACTACAAAGATGATCGAGAAAAAGCAGTAGGTTGGCTAAATGACCTAGGTAATCCATACCTGATCAGTCTTTTTGATGGCAATGGCATGCTAGGTTTGGATCTTGGTGTGTACGGTGCGCCAGAAACCTTCCTTATCGATGCAAATGGTGTGATTCGTTACCGTCATGTGGGTGATGTGAACACTCGCAATTGGAACGAAAAGCTAAAGCCTATGTATGAAGGTTTGATTGCGGAGGCGAAACAATGAAAAAGTGGATATTAGCGCTTGTGGCTTGTTTAACTTTTTCAATGACAGCTTTTGCCACGATTGAAATCTACGAGTTTGAAAACTTAGAGCAAGAGCAGCAGTTTAAAGACTTAGGCAATACGCTTCGCTGCCCTAAATGTCAAAACAACACGATTGCAGATTCCAATGCAGAGTTGGCGGTTGATTTACGCCACAAAGTGTATGAAATGACCAAAGAAGGCAAGTCGAAGCAAGAGATCATTGATTACATGATTGCACGCTATGGCAACTTCGTAACTTATAACCCACCATTTACAGTGGCAACCGCCATCTTATGGTTAGGCCCTATTGCTGTTGTTCTATTTGGTTTTGGTTTTATTGTCATCCGTAGCCGAAAGCCAAAAGTGGCGACAACACAAGAGAAAGAGCAGTGGGACGCTGATAAAGAAGCGCGATTAAAAGCGCTGCTTGATGAAAAGAATGATGGAGATAAGCAGTAATGACACTATTTTGGATAGCCTCAGTCATTCTTATTGCAATTAGTATTTTGCTTATTGCACTACCATTTATCAAAAAGAAGGCGAACAAAGACGCTCAACTGCGTGATGAGCTCAACAAGGCGCTTTATAAAGATCGTTTATCTGAGCTCGAAGAAGAAACCGATGAGGGTCTGGTAGAAAACCAGCAAGACTTAATCGATGACCTAAAACAGTCGCTGCTTGATGATATTCCTAAGGATGGCCAAAAGCAGAAAGAGACGACAACCTCGGCACTTGCTGTGATTGTTCCTTCAGCCATTTTAGTCATTGCACTTTCTTACGGTCTATACTTCAAGTTTGGTGCATCGGAAGATGTGCTAGCGTGGCAGGAAGTTAACGAAAATCTACCAGCACTGTCTAAAAAGCTAATGGCGCCAGAAGGCGTTGAGCTGAGTGAAGATGAGATGCAAGATCTAACGCTTGCACTACGTACTCGTTTACATTATCAACCGGATGATTCAACAGGCTGGTTGTTACTTGGTCGTATTGCGTTGGCAAACCGAGACGTTGATACTTCGATTGGCGCGATGAAAAAAGCGTATAAGCTCGAGTCAGACAACCCTGACGTGATGTTGGGCTATGCACAAGCGCTGATGCTGGCTGATGATGAAATGGACCAAGATAAAGCTCGTAGCTTACTTGGGAAACTGGTTCAGCAAGATTACGTTGATTTACGAGTATTCTCACTATTGGCATTTGATGCCTACGAGCGTAAAGATTATCCTGCAGCTGTTCGTTACTGGAGTATCATGCAGCAAATGATTGGTCCAAGTGACTCTCGTTATGAAATGTTGGCTCGCAGTATCGAAAATGCTCAAAAGCAGATGGGCCAACAAGTCGGTACAGGTCAATCTGTTTCAGTGACTGTGAATGTCAGCGAACAGGTACAAGCTGATCCAAACTCGGCGTTGATCGTTTCGGTTCATACGGCTGATGGCTCACCAATGCCAATTGCAGCGGCTCGATACCCATTGGGTACTTTCCCTAGAACGGTTGTTTTAGATGATGGCAACAGTATGCTGGCTGAACGTAAGCTGTCTTCTCTTGAATCTCTGATGGTTCGTGTTCGCATTGATAGTGACGGCAACGTCGCAACCAAAGACGGGGACTGGTTTGGCGAGAGCGAAGCCGTTAAAATGGGTCAACCTGTTGAAGTTATGATTAATAGTCAGTATTGATAGATACTGTTTATGGATCAACGAAGGCCGGTGGAGACACCGGCCTTTTTTATGGAAATAATAATAATGAAAGTCAATAAACCGCAGATTTGGTGGTTGCTCTGTTCAGTGCTAGTGATAAGTGGATGTGCCTCTGCCCCCGAAGAGCAGTCGGTGGTGGATGAGCCAGAGGTGTATGACCCATTTGAAGGTTTTAACCGCTCAATGTGGGCAATTAACTACGACTATCTTGACCCATACTTGGTTAAGCCAGTGTCGCTTGCCTATGTTGATTATGTACCTGTGCCTGTGCGTAATGGTATTAGCAACTTCCTGGGTAACCTTGATGAGCCATCAAGCATGGTGAACAACTTAGTGATGGGTAATGGTGAGAAAGCGCTTGATCACTTTAATCGCTTTTGGATTAACACCACATTAGGTTTGGGTGGTTTAATTGATGTCGCTTCTGCCGCTGGTATTACCGATCATGACGATAAAGCATTCAGTGATGCAGTTGGCCATTACGGTGTGGGTAATGGTCCGTATGTGATGGTTCCAGCCTATGGCCCGTGGACAGTGAGAGAAACAGCCGATGTGGTTGATGGCATGTATGTACCGCTGTCATTTTTAAACTTCTGGGCCGGTCTTGGTAAGTGGGCGCTTGAAGGCTTAGAGAGCCGCGCTGTATTAGCTCAGCAAGAGTCGTTACTAGAGGGCTCTCCAGATCCGTATGCACTAGTGCGTGATGTGTATATCCAGCGACAAGACTTTAAAGCTGAGATAGAAACAGACGACTACGATGAAGAGCAAGAAGCGTATTTGGATGAGTACTTAGAAGATTTCTAGAGCATTCTCGATTGATAAAACAAAGGCTTGGTAAATACCAAGCCTTTTTCATTTGTGATGCTAGAGAGTTCGATTAGAACGTGTAGTTCGCTTGAACACCGATTAGCCAAACACTTCCCGTTACCTCACCTGAAAAGTCACCACCAAAGTCTGCTGGATCTTGGAGAGCAGGTGTGCCGTTTACACGGCTTTCTGCCATTTTTGCATCTTTTGCGAAGATATAGGTAAAGCCAGCGTCAAAGCTCAGTTGCTCTGACCATTGGTAGCCAGCACCTAAACTTAGCCACAAACGGTCAGTCTCTGGGATAGTTGCAGT
The DNA here is from genome assembly GCF_003970385.1 of Vibrio aquaticus. Taxonomy (GTDB): domain Bacteria; phylum Pseudomonadota; class Gammaproteobacteria; order Enterobacterales; family Vibrionaceae; genus Vibrio; species Vibrio aquaticus. The sequence goes on from NZ_RXZH01000002.1 coordinate 45,462, forward strand.
ACGGTACTCTTCGCCAACCGCTGATTCATCATAAGCTAAGCCAGTGCGAAGGACTAGTTTAGAATCAACACGGTATGTGGCGCCGATTGCGTAACGCATATTATCTTCCCAGTATTCATCTTTGATGTGTGATGATGAACCATCAGGGAAGTCGGCTACGAGTTCTTTGAAACTGCTCCAATCTGTCCAGTTAATACTCGCATGCACAGCTACATTGTCTGTAAGTTGGTGGAAGCTAGCTAGCTCTGCAGTTGCAGGTAGGGCTAGTTTCATTGAGCCTGGTTTCTGTTGTCCGGTAGGAAGTCCGAATCCTGCCCCTTTAGCGAATCCCTCTAAAGTTAAGTCGACTTCAGACTTGTAGGTAAATCCAATTCGGTTAGTGTCGTTGATTTGCCACGCAGAACCAACTTGCCAAGCCCAGGCAGTGTCATCACCTTCCATATACTTCAACGTAGCACCACCAACGTTAGGTACATGGGGAGATATTTTTGCGCCAAAGCTGCCATCTGCCATTACATAGCGCACACCACCACCAACAGATACTGACTCTGTTACTTCGTAAGCTGCGTTTAAGTTGACTTCCATTGACATGACACTAGCTTCGTTGCCAAAGTTTGTTGCACCAAAATCATCACCCAAATTCGTTTCCATACCGTAATTAGTGCCAAGAGCAAAACCTAGAGCGAATTTGTCGTTGTACTTATGTGAAACGTAGAAGTTAGGGATAACTGCATCATGGGCAAAATCTTTAGAATTAGCTGGTAAATCACTACCCATGAAATTGCTTGTACCGTGAATATCAACATTAGGATCTACGTAGATAGCGCCTACTGAAACCTGTGTGCCTTCTAGGTAAGTCAGCATCGCAGGGTTACGCCACTGAGCGCCTGCATTGTCTGCCATTGCCGCTTCACCAGCGTACGCACGGCCAAGACCAGTTGCTGAGTATTCTGCTAGCTGGAAGCCAGCTGCGCTAACGGTTGTTGCTGAAGCCAGTAGGCCACCTGCCACTGCAAGTGAAAGGAGAGTCTTATTTATTTTCATTGTAATGTTCGCTGAGATTAATGGTAATCAGTCGGGCGATCATAGAGTTAGAGTTATTACTTTAAAAATTAAAAACACTGTATTGCTACTATTTGGAGCTTAATATGACATATTTGTGATTTTATAGGCATAAATGCTGCTTGTTAATGATATGTTTCTTTGTTTCAGCGAACAGCTGTAACGCATTAAAACGGTTTTCCTATACAGGTGTAAGCTTAAATTAGGAATGGGAAGAGGTATTTGGTTTAGATAGAGCAGGTTACAGGTAAGAAAAAGGGCCAGTAATACTGACCCTTAAGATAGTTGCGTTAGCTAAAACTAGAAGCTGCGGCTGTATTGTAGACCAACTAGGATAGCGTCTGCGTGAGTTGTACCTGAGATAGAAGATACAGTCGTTCCGCTTGTTTCAGTCGTCTCATTAACTTTAACGTCATCACCAAGTAGGTAAGTAAAGCCAAAGTCAACATTGGATGCGTCATCAATGTGGTATGTAAAGCCCGCAGAGAACCAGTTACGGTCTGAATCAGGCACTGAGATAGAAGTTACTTCATCTTGTGCACTGGTGTCGTGCATGTAACCTGCACGTAGAGTCCAGTCGCTGTTCATGTAGTATGTACCACCGATTGAGTAGTGCATACCGTCTTGCCATTTATATTCTTTTTCAGAGATAGGAGCATTTTCGAATGTAATTTTGTCAAACGTGCCCCAACCAATCCACTGAACAGAGTAATGAACTGCGAATTTTGTATCTTCGATGCGGTGGTAACCAGAGAACTCAGCCATATCTGGTAGAGGAAGTGTGATTTTTTGTCCTTTATCATCTTCTGCTTCGATGTCTGGGCTGTAGCGGTAAGATAAACCAAATCGGTTGTTTTCATCCAACTCGTAAACTGTACCAATGTTAAAGCCTACACCCCAACCATCAGCGCCATCGATGTTCATGATTTCTGAACCGTTAATTGCGCTAAGCAGACCTGTCGTTGGGTCTACTACAGGACCGGTATAAAGTTGATCACTGAAGGTACGTTGTAGTGTACCTTGGCCATAGATTAAGTCCAAGCCAGCACCAAAGCTCCATTGTTCGTTTACACGGTATGAACCAGCTAAACCAAGGTTCATACTCATGATTTCTGTTTTACCACCGTACTCTGAACCAACAAATGAGCTATCAAATTCAGTCTTTGTACCAAAGTTAGAATATGCGTTTACACCCCAAGCGAACTTCTCGTTTACTGGAACCACAAGGTGAATGTTTGGAACAAAAGAGGTGTCACCAGCATCATCATAGTTAGAGTCAACACCAGCAAAACTATTGTTTGGACTTGCGTACTTAGCATCTTTTACTTCAATCATAGAAGTAATTGATACTAGACCTAAAGATAACTCCATCTGATCAAATAGAGCCATTGCTGCTGGGTTACGAGCCATAACAGATGCGTTATCTGCGATTACTGCATCACCCGCGAAAGCACGGCCCAGACCAGTTGCTGATTGTGCGTTAAGTTGGAAGCCGGCTGCAAGAACAGGCTGAGAAGCGATTGTTGCGGTTGTAATGGTCACTGCTAATAGTGATTTTTTAAACAGACGCGTGTTATTCATTTTTGCTTTTTCCTTTTTGCTTCGCCTCTAGTGGGCGATATTTTTGAGCAAAAGCTCAGTGGTGGCTGATACTAGACTCAAGTATAAGATATAGAAATCCGACCATTGCCAATTTGGGCGATAAAATTACGGAAATGATGTCTATTTGGCAGGATTGTGCTGGAAAAAGCATCCTTTTAGAGTTAAGACTCTAACTTTATGCTAAAAAAATGGCTTGAGATAGAAACTCAAGCCATGAGGTAGATCACAAAGTGTTACTATTTTGTTAATTCATCGGTTTGATGATATTAGCCAGTTTATCGGCGATCTTAGCGACATCTTCACCTTCCTCACCAACGAGGATCAAACTGGTGTCTCCCATAGGCTCGATAATGCCTGACATGCCATCTTGGTTAAAGTCTGTCGCCTTTTCACTTGGTATACCGGTAAAGAACAAGGTAACTTTGCCTTTTTCCCCTTGGAACACCATATGCAAAGCGTTAGAACTGCCGAAGCCACAGTGATTCAAGTAATAGACGTGGTAGGGAAATGAGTGTGAAAACTCGTGAGCAAAAGGCGCCATCTTGGCATTGATCTGAGATGACTTAACCTGCTCATCTAAACCTTGTACGAACGGCTTCTCGTCAATCACATGCTTCATAGCGGTGTTCGCTAAGCTTGCTTGAGCGGGCGAGACCACTAAGTTACCCCAATTAAGCTGTCCGACCAATAAACCTGCAACAAATGCTACTGAAGCTGCCATGGCCATTGCCTTGCGGGCAAAATTAGGGCGAACAACGTTACTTTCAACACTGGAGGTTTGATTAAATAAGATTCGATCGGCGAGATCTTCTGGAACATCAACAGCCATTGCCTTAGCAATTTGTTTTTCTAATTCGAGGGCATCTTCAGCGAACTGACTATTTTTATCGCTGGTTTTAATGGCAGCGTTGATCTCTTCATCACGTTGCTTTGGGTCGGCCATAATGCGTCGACGAAACTCTAATTCATCCATTTTGCTTCCCCTTTGATGTTGTGTCGGAATCCAACATTTCTTTGAGTTGATTCCGCGCTCTAAATAGTCGAGTCATGACGGTATTTTTGTTTAAATCGAGGATCTCTCCGATCTCTTCTCCACTGAACCCCCCAACAACTTGCAGGAATAATGGCTCACGGTACTCATCCTCTAGTTTCATGATCTGTGCCTGAACCCATTCAGTCTGGTGGTGCGGATCATCAGACACTTTAGCATCGTTGCCGTGATCATCGATATCAACCAGATCAAACTGCTTGCGTTCAAACCTTCTTGCATTTTCACGTCTTAGAATTGTGATAAGCCAAGATTTCGCGGCTTTCTCATCCTGTAAGCTATCGAGAGACTTCCATGCACGCAGGCAGGTTTCCTGTACTAAATCTTCTGAAATCGTCGGGTCTTTACATAGCCAATAGGCGTAGCGGTAAAGGTCTCGATGATAAGCTCTTACAAGAGCTTCGTATTTTCTTTGTCTGTCCATATCCGAGTTGACCGGATCTTTGGACTTTTTCTTTCCAAAAAAATCGATGATTGACACATGAGCCTCCTTGGTTGCTCTGTGATTTTCTTATTTTAATCCGACATCAACAGCTAAGTGATTGAGTGGCCTTTATTCTTATTCGTTACGCGTAAACAAAGTTCAAAGTGCGATGGAGAACAGAAACAATCGTTTGCCTCGTTTTAACCACTGCGAGGTAAGCAATAAATCCACCTAAAATTGATCTACTTCAAAATCTGCTTCACTCTAGCGGTTATAGTAGCACCTGTCATCTAGTCGGTGTTTCACTGACAAGTTGAGCAAGATGACACTTCCTTTTGAAGGCTGACTTTACTTTCTCCTAATCAGGAAACTGATTATTTCAATTGGCGTAAGTTAATTGCTTTATATATTCCAACCACACAGTTCTGTGTGGTTTTTTTTTGCCTCGATGTCTTAGCATGATCTAATTGACACAATCTTAACTCTATTCGCATTCTGTACAGTATCATTGGTCGTACACTCTTTCATACTCGTGTAATCTGCCTGAAGTCACGTTTATTCAAACGAGCGTTTGATTGATTTAACACTCTCGTTACAATGTTTCTGGTCAGACCTCTAAAATCTAAGGAGCAACAATGAGCAAGCAGGAAGTGAAAACTCGCTCAGGAGAACGTGTCGCGATAGTCGCAGGTTTGCGAACGCCATTTGCACGTCAAAGCACAGAATTTAGCCAAGTACCCGCGATTGATCTAGGTAAAATGGTGGTGAGCGATATGCTTGCTCGCACAGACATTGATCCTAAGTTGATTGAACAAGTGGTATTTGGTCAAGTCGTTCAAATGCCAGAAGCACCAAATATTGCACGTGAAATCGTGCTTGGTACGGGCATGGACATTAATACAGACGCTTACAGTGTGACGCGTGCCTGTGCGACCAGCTTCCAATCCGCTGTCAATGTTGCGGAAAGCATTATGGCTGGCTCAATTGATGTCGGTATAGCAGGGGGAGCAGACTCTTCTTCCGTCTTGCCTATTGGGGTATCGAAAAAGCTTGCGGCTAACTTACTCGCGTTAAGCAAAACAAAGACGCTAAGCCAAAAACTCAATATCCTCAAAACTCTATCATTTAAAGACCTCATGCCTGTTCCACCTGCAGTGGCTGAATATTCAACAGGGTTGTCGATGGGCCAAACTGCGGAACAAATGGCAAAATCTCACGGTATCACTCGTCAAGAGCAAGATGCACTTGCTCACCGCTCACACACCCTGGCCGCTCAAGCTTGGAACGACGGTAAGATTGAAGGGGAGGTCATGACCGCATTCCCTGAACCGTATAAAAAGTGGATTTCAAAAGACAATAATATTCGTGAAGACTCAACCATTGAAGGCTACGCGAAACTGCGCCCTGCGTTTGATAGGCAGTATGGTAGCGTAACGGCTGCAAACAGTACGCCTTTAACCGATGGTGCTGCAGCGATTATGTTGATGCGTGAAGGCAAAGCCAAAGAACTTGGTTTAGATATTATGGGCTATATCCGCTCATACGCATTCTCTGCTATCGGTGTAGAGAAAGATATGTTGATGGGGCCGTCATACGCGACACCGATGGCATTAGATCGCGCTGGAATTTCACTAGGCGATCTAACACTTATCGATATGCACGAAGCGTTTGCTGCTCAGGCGCTGTCAAACGTCAAAATGTTTGCTAGCGACAAGTTTGCCCAAGAAAAGCTCGGTAGAGCAAAAGCGATCGGTGAGATCGATATGGACAGATTTAACGTGTTAGGCGGTTCTATCGCTTATGGTCACCCATTTGCCGCAACGGGTGCTCGCATGATCACGCAAACATTACGTGAACTGCAACGTCGTGGTGGTGGCTTAGCGTTGAATACAGCATGTGCCGCAGGTGGTTTAGGCGCAGCGATGGTACTGGAGGTAGAGTAATGAGCGAACAAACAGCATTTAATTTAACTATTGATGAACAAAGTATCGCTTGGTTATCTATCGATGTTCCAGGCGAGAAAATGAATACCTTACAAGCGGCGTTTGCAGAAGAAATGGAAGCGATCTTCGGGCAACTTACAGAAAAGAAAGCCGAAATAAAGGGTTTGATCGTTCACTCTTTAAAACCTGATAACTTTATTGCCGGTGCCGATGTACGCATGCTTGATGCCTGTACCAGTGCACAAGAAGCACAAGCGTTGGCAGAGAAAGGTCAACAGATGTTTAAGCAGCTTGAAGACCTACCGTATCCGGTTGTGGCTGCGATTCATGGCCCGTGTTTAGGGGGCGGTTTAGAGCTTGCTCTTGCTTGTGATTACCGAGTATGTACCGATTCCGATAAAACCCGTTTAGGTTTACCTGAAGTTCAACTTGGACTGCTGCCAGGCTCTGGCGGTACACAACGTTTGCCTCGCCTTGTTGGCTTATTACCATCATTGGATCTTATTCTTACGGGTAAACAGCTGCGAGCGAAAAAGGCGAAAAAGCTGGGTGTCGCTGATGCCGTGGTACCAGAGACGGTACTACTGGACGTAGCGAAGAGTTTTGTCGAAAAGAATCAAGGCAAGAAAAAGAAAGCTCGTAAAGCATCAACAAAAGAGAAGTTAATATCGAAAACTGGCTTGGGTCGCAAGGTTATTTTTGAACAAGCGGCGAAAAAAACCAATGAGAAAACCCGTGGTAATTACCCTGCGGCAGATGCGATCTTAGATGTCATTCGTCACGGTCTAGAGAAAGGCTTCGACAGTGGTCTTAAGCGAGAAGCTGAGCGTTTTGGTGAGCTTGTGATGACTTCTGAGTCGAAAGCGTTACGTTCGATTTTCTTTGCGACGACCGAAATGAAAAAAGAGAATGGCACTGATGCTGATCCGAATCCAGTCGGTCGAGCGGCCGTATTAGGTGGCGGTCTAATGGGGGCGGGCATCAGCCATGTGAGTGTGGCAAAAGCCAAAGTGCCCGTTCGTATCAAAGATGTATCGAATGATGGCGTGCTGAATGCACTTAAGTACAACTATAAGTTGTTTGAGAAGCAGAGAAAGCGTCGCATCATTTCTAAAGCGGATCTTCAGAGCAAAATGCTTCAGCTATCTGGTGGTGTAGATTTTACTCAGTTTAATCACACGGATATCGTGATTGAAGCGGTGTTTGAAGATCTTAACTTAAAGCAGCAGATGGTGGCTGATATCGAGGCGAATGCGAAAGAAAGCACCATTTTCGCAACCAATACCTCCTCATTGCCGATTCATCAAATTGCGGAAAAGGCTGAGCGCCCTGAAAATGTTGTTGGCCTGCATTACTTCAGCCCGGTTGAAAAAATGCCGTTAGTTGAGGTTATCCCTCATGAAACAACGTCAGATGAAACCATTTCGACAGTAGTTGAGTTCGCTCGTAAGCAAGGTAAAACGCCAATCGTGGTAAAAGATTGTGCGGGTTTCTATGTTAACCGCATTCTTGCACCATACATGAATGAAGCGGCGCAAGTTCTGTTGGCAAACGAGCCGATTGAGCAACTCGATACCGCACTCCTTAATTTTGGTTTCCCTGTTGGCCCAATCACCTTATTGGATGAAGTGGGTGTTGATATTGGCGCTAAAATCATGCCAATTCTGGTTGCCGAGCTTGGTGGCCGATTCCAAGGGCCGGACGTATTCGACAAGTTGTTGAATGATGGTCGTAAAGGTCGCAAGAGCGGTAAAGGCTTCTATACCTACAAAGGTAAGAAGAAAGAGGTCGACAAGTCAGTGTACAAACTGCTTGGCTTGAATCCAGAGTCGAAACTGTCAGAGAAAGACCTTGCGATGCGCTGTGTATTGCCAATGTTGAATGAAGCGGTTCGATGCTTGGATGAAGGCATTATTCGTAGCCCAAGAGATGGCGATATTGGCGCAATCTTTGGTATTGGCTTCCCACCTTTCCTTGGTGGTCCATTCCGTTACATGGATCAAATCGGAATAAAGAAACTGGTTGAGATCATGAACGATCATGCGCAGAAGTATGGAGATCGTTTTGCCCCGTGTGATGGACTGCTGACTCGAGCCGGTCTGGACGCTAAGTTCTATGACTAATTAGAATTTATCCCATAGGCGAACCGAGAGGTTCGCCTTTTTTGTGCCTGAGAGTTATCATCAACAAGACAATAAAAAAATGAGAAAGGACTTTAAATGGATGCGTTAGATTTGTTGCTCAACCGCCGCTCAATTGCGAAGCTGTCTGATCCGGCTCCTGAAGGGAAAGCCCTAGAAAACATCATTCGAGCTGGGCTTCGAGCACCTGACCACGCAGGATTGACTCCGTGGCGCTTTGTGATTGCTCAAGGTGAAGGGCTCAGTAAATTATCAGAGATTCTTGTTAGAGCCGCTCAAGCAGAGAACAGTGAACAAGCGGTACTAGATAAAGTAAAAAATGCGCCATTTCGCGCGCCAATGGTGATCACTGTGATTGCCAAAGTAACAGAGCATGAGAAAGTGCCCTATTTGGAGCAACACTTGTCGGCGGGCTGTGCTGTTCAAGCTATGCAGATGGCAGCGGTAGCACAGGGGTTCCAAGGCTTTTGGCGTTCAGGTAAGTGGATGTTCCACCCTGAAGTCCATCAAGCGTTTGGTCTGGAAGAGGGCGATGAAATTGTCGGCTTCCTTTATTTAGGGACTCCGGGATGTACGCCGATGAAAGTGCCAGAGCGTGATTTAAGTAAGTTCGTTGAATACCTTTAATCGGTAAATTGTTTTGTTTAGGTAACAAAAAGAGCTTGGCAAAAACCAAGCTCTTTTGTCATCTCTGGACTTAGTGAATGTGGTAAGCAATCACGAAATCGATGAACAAACGGACTTTTTCTGGCAAGTGATCTTTATGGTTGTACAGCATATAGATATCACGAGGGTTGGCACTCCAGTTTTCGAGAACGCGTACCAAACTGCCATCATCAATATACTCTTTGATCATTACATCCGGCATGAGTGTAATGCCCAAGCCGTCAGAACAAGCACTGCGAACCACATTCAATGTATCGGCTTGGAAGCGGCCTTTGTCGTTGTTGATAGAAATCTCGCCACTGCCATTACTCAATTGCCATTTCAGCAGTGGGGCACCTTTTAACAGGGAATGCTGGTGCAGTTCCTCTGCATGCTTTGGCGCAGGGCTGTGTTTGAGGTACTCAGGGCTTGCAACCAAAATATCCTCGACAGAGCTGATCTTACGAGCAATTAAGCTTGAATCTCTTTGTGGACCCACGCGGAAGATGACATCCCATTCGGTAGGATCCAGTTGATCGGCTTGATTGCTAGTGGTCAGCTCAATGTTGATCTCTGGGTACTTGAGCATGAAGCCATTGAACATCGGCATCATCATTCGTTTAGTGAGGTTAGATGGAGCGATAATACGGATTTTGCCTGCCGCGCCTCGACACTCATCAGTGATCTCTTCCGCTGCTGACGTCAATCGGTTTAGCAATGGAGAACACTCGCTGAAGAAACGTTCTCCTGCTTCCGTCAGAGAAAGCTTGCGTGCATGGCGATTGAGCAGGCGTAGGTTGAGCGACTCTTCCAATGCTTGAATGCGTCGTGTAATTGTCGCAACAGGAATCATCGTTTTTCTGGAAGTTGCGGTGTAGCTTCCATTTTCTACAACAAGCCTAAATAGGTTTAGATCATCTAATTTCATTGTGTCGGACACACTTTTTTACGAATTTGGTTAATTTATATCTATATCAAATGTCAAAGCTTGAGTCACATCAACAAGTTTATCGATATTTGATATTCCATACATATAGTATGCAACAAGGATTCAAAGTGGAAGATTTGTATAAATCGACGTTCAAGACTACTTTTTAAGGAGTGTTTGAAATTACCAATAACAATAACAATAAAATGTGAGTATTACTCCTAATAGTTGTGTGAGGCGCAGGTGTATGCATAAAACAATTGAAGTTGGAACCAGTGCGGCTATGCCTGTCGCCCCGGCTGAAAAACTGATCATGTTAGTAGATGACGATCCGATCTTTCGCCATATCACGTCCGAGTTTTTAAAGGTTCAAGGTTATCTTGTTGTTGAAGCTGAAGATGGCTTGGATGGCCTTAAAAAACTGCGTAGCTGTGAACCTGACCTTATACTGTGCGATCTGTCGATGCCTGTCCTAGATGGTATCGAGTTTGTCGAAGAAGTGAGCCTTGAATACCCTTCCATGCCATTGATTGTTGTGTCTGCAACGGATGAGATAGCCGATGTCGCCAAGGCGCTCCGTTTTGGCATTAAAGATTTTCTACCTAAACCTATTAGCAACCATGAACACTTAGCCAACGCGATAGAAAATACGCTGTATGATTCGGACAACCACCTGAGTGACCAGCGTGATTTTTCTAGCCAATGGTTTCGAATTGATAGCGGTGATGTGCCAGAAGAGCAAGAACTTCACTGGCATCTTGAGTACTTAGAAGAGAATCCGAGTGCGGCGAAAGACTTGCTACACGCGCTGTTACCAGACAAGGATACTTCTCAGGGAGATTGGAAGGTCGGTTATCGCTTACTTCAATCGACTGATGTCATGCCTTTGGTGTTTGATTATGCTTGGTTGATGAATGGGCAATTTGCTTTCTATCTTGTGGATTCTGCAAGCGAAGGCCAGCATGGCGCAGCGACGACCTTATTAGTCCGAGCACTCTTTCACGATTACCTACGAAATTTAAAATGTTTTAACGCTGATCTAAAAGATATTGCGACTTTGGTTGAGAAGGGAATCAAATGCTCGGAGTGCAGTACGCCAGTTAAAGCTTTGTTTGGTATCGCTGATCTGGCGACAGGGACACTTTCTGTTCTTCCTGCAGGCTTAGATGCTCAATGGTCAAATGGTTATATCTCTCAGCATATTTCGGCAGGTGTGAACCTAGGAGAAAACTGCGTTAAGAACTTTATTACAACCGATTTACACATTCAGTCCGCTTGCCAAATCTCCTTAAGCCGCTTGGGATCGAGCAGTTTTAGCTTAGATATTTATCGAGGTGCCAACGCTTAGTCGCATCATTAACAGTTTTGTAATAACCCTTTTTTTGTTCGGTGTTTGTCCTGCGACGATTAGGGTATAGTCCGCCATAAACAAAAATAGCCCAACTTATTAACATTTGATTAATTGTTGATTGGGCAAGTCACTTTCAATATTAGAGAAGCAAGCTCATGGCAGACAAAGACTTTAAAGAACCTTATAATATCTTTTACTTTTTAGGGTTTATTGCTGTACTCCTTATTCCCACGTTACCAGCAACGCTGACTTGGATTCGAGTACTGAACGGATACGCGGGCTTCTAAATTCCGCTCACGGAGCATGCCATCATTATTCGCAGACTTTTTCTCAATGCTGTTGGTATGCTTAGCCTTATTCTAGGCATTATTGGTATCTTCCTCCCTCTTTTACCGACGACTCCTTTCATCTTGCTGTCGAGTGCATGCTTCATGCGCAGCAGCCCTCGATTCCATCGTTGGTTACATCAGCATCCTACATTCGGTCCTATACTGGATAACTGGCAGCAAAATCGTGCAGTAACATCGACAGTTAAAACACGTGGCTCCCTTTGGATTATTGCGAGCTTTACGTTCTCGATTTGGTTCGTCCCTCACTTTTGGTTAAAGATTATGCTAGTGGTTATGCTGGTGGTGTTACTGAGTTGGTTTATTCGCCTACCTGTGACTGAGTACCTTGCCGATAGCAAAGAAAATCACTAAGATTGCTAAGAAGTGTGCCCACATTTTTTAGTGGGCGTTTGTTTTTATAGGCACAACGAACCACGGAAGCAGTTTCAGTTTCTTCATTGGTTAGATTGTGCTGAGAACCATGCTAATCGTGGCGTAACATTAGCTACCCACATCAATAGCCAATCTAAGTATAAAATTATGACGACTGAAACGATTTCTTTGATCAAAGCAAGCATCAAAAGCATTCCTGATTACCCAAAACCAGGTATTTTATTCCGTGACGTAACCAGTCTTATGGAAGACGCAAAAGCTTACCAAGCGACTATTCAGCTGTTGGTAGAAAAGTATAAAGACATGGGGTTCACCAAGATCGTTGGTACAGAAGCTCGCGGTTTCCTGTTTGGTGCTCCTCTTGCTTTAGAACTTGGTTTAGGGTTTGTGCCTGTTCGTAAACCGGGCAAACTTCCACGTGCGACGGTTGCTCAGTCATACGAACTTGAGTACGGCACGGACACATTAGAAATTCACACAGATGCAATCTCTGAAGGTGACAAAGTATTGGTTGTCGACGATCTTCTGGCGACTGGCGGTACCATTGAAGCGACGACTCAACTTATTCGTCAACTAGGCGGTGTTGTTGAGCACGCAGCATTTGTGATTAACCTTCCTGAAATCGGTGGTGATAAACGTCTTGAAGGCTTGGGCCTTAATGTTTACAGCATTTGTGAGTTTGAAGGTCATTAATCGGGTAGGTTATTAGTGGGTATAGTTTCATGAGTTATCTTGCCTTAGCGCGAAAGTGGCGACCAACCAAGTTTAATGACGTGGTTGGTCAGGCCCATGTTTTAACGGCGCTTGAAAATGCATTAGCCCAAAATCGTTTGCACCATGCGTATTTGTTCAGCGGAACACGCGGAGTGGGTAAAACCACCATTGGTCGACTGTTTGCAAAAGGGTTGAACTGCGAGACGGGTATTACATCGAATCCATGTGGTACCTGTGATACTTGCCGAGAAATCGATGAAGGCCGTTTCGTTGACTTGTTAGAAATCGATGCTGCTTCTCGTACTAAGGTTGAAGATACTCGTGATTTGCTAGACAACGTCCAATATAAGCCTGCACGTGGTCGCTTTAAAGTCTACCTAATCGATGAAGTTCATATGCTGTCTCGCCACAGTTTCAATGCACTATTGAAAACGTTGGAAGAGCCACCTGAGTATGTGAAATTCCTACTGGCAACTACGGACCCACAAAAGCTGCCTGTGACGATTTTATCTCGCTGTCTTCAGTTTCATTTGAAGCCAATAAGCGTTGATAACATCCATGAGCAGCTCGACCATATTTTGCAGCAAGAGCAAGTCACCTCTGAGCCTCGTGCCCTAGGAATGATCTCACATGCAGCCGATGGCAGTATGCGTGATGCGCTTAGCCTGACAGATCAAGCTATCGCATTGGGTAATGGTCAAGTTCTGACAGACAGTGTCGCCCACATGTTGGGCACCCTAGATACCGACCAAGCATTGCATTTACTTGAAGCGATTGGGTCTAAGCAAGCGCAGCAAGCGATGGAATGTATCTCGACAATGGCTCAAAATGGCGTTGAGTGGGATGGGTTGTTGCAGCAGCTTTCAACGCAGCTTCACCGCTTGGCGATGTATCAAGCCCTTCCTGCAACACTTGACCAAGGTCAGCCGGATGCTGAGAAGATTGAACTACTGAGTCGTTTGCTTACGCCTCAAGATGTTCAACTTTACTACCAAATTGCGTTAAAAGGCCGCGAAGATCTTCCTCTCGCACCCTCAGAGCGAGTTGGGCTTGAAATGATTGTCTTGAGAATGATGGCGTTTAGGCCTGCTTCTCAGCCACAAGCGATAGCGATTAGCACACAATCATCTGCGCCAGAAGTAAGCCAAGCGGCACCGGTACCAGCTCCTCAAGCTCAGCCTGTAAACCAACCAGTGCAGAGTGCGCAAGTGCCACCTTCACCGGTTCGTTCGGCGCCGCAACAGGCTCCGCAGCCAAGTTTTCAGCCATCGGCTCCCAGCTACGATGAGCCACCAATGAATTTGATGCCGGAGCCTCCTCATTATGAAGAGCCGGCACATGATGCACCTCAGCAGCAACAGCCAGCTCGAGATGCATCATACTCTCAGCAATCAAGCCAACCTCAGCCAGAGACAAAACCAACGTCTTCGGTGAGTGGTTTGAGGCACCAACTACGTTCTCAGCGCAAAGGGCTTTCTCCTAATCAGGGGAATTCGCCAAAAAAGGCTAATGCGACATCTGTAAAATCAGAGTCTGTTCTTGACCGTGTAGCAAAGAAACACGGCGGTTCAGGGCAGGTGTCGCCGCTATCTCACCCGAAAGCGGGTATGACTCCTGAACCTGAAAAGGATGAAGCATACCGATGGAAGCCGACCCTTCCTCAAGCCAAGAAAGAAACGTTAGAGTTAACGCCAACACTGCTCAAAAAAGCATTAGAGCATGAAAAAACACCAGAGATGGTGGAAAAGCTGGTCGATGAAAGTCTTAACCAAAGTGAATGGGCGAAGCTAATTAGTCAGCTAGAGACAGCCAAACTGACAGAGCAACTTGCGCTAAACTCTTATTATGAGAAAAGCGGTTCTACGATTGCGCTGACACTGCGTAATGCTCAAGCGCACCTGAATACGGATAAAGCTCAGAGTGAGTTGCTTGGCGAGATTAACCGAGTGTTAGAGCAAGAGTGCCAATTGACCGTTGAAGTCGGTGAGAATGGCGAGACGCCTTTGGAGCTAAGAGACAAGCTTTATCAAGGCCGATTACAGCAGGCATTCACCAGTTTAGAAAATGATCCGCATGTTCAGTTTATCGAAAAACGATTTGCGGCTCAGCTAGACTCAGAAAGTGTAAGACCAATCTAATTTGAGGGGTTGAAACTATTTGGCTTCAACCCAATCTAATAACGTAACAAGCTAAATAACCAGAGAGATAAACATGTTTGGTAAAGGCGGTATGGGCAACCTAATGAAGCAAGCCCAGCAAATGCAAGATCGCATGCAAAAGCTTCAAGAAGAAATCGCAAATATGGAAGTAACCGGTGAATCTGGTGCTGGCCTTGTAAAAGTGACAATCACTGGTAGTCACAGCGTACGTCGTGTCGACATCGATGAAAGCTTGATGGAAGACGACAAAGAGATGCTAGAAGATCTTATCGCAGCGGCATTTAACGATGCAGCTCGTCGCGTAGAAGAAACGCAAAAAGAGAAAATGGCAGGTGTAACTGGCGGTATGCAATTACCACCAGGTATGAAAATGCCATTCTAATCGAGAGACCGATTAATGCGCACCAGTCACATGCTGGAGCAATTGATGGAGGCCTTACGTTGTCTACCTGGGGTTGGCCCCAAGTCGGCGCAGCGTATGGCCTTTCATTTGTTACAGCGAGATAGAAAAGGCGGTGTTCAACTTGCTGATGCCCTAAGTCAGTCTATGACTGAAATTGGTCACTGCAGCGAATGCCGAACGTTTACCGAAGAAGAAATCTGTCACATTTGTACCAACCCTAAACGTCAGGAAAATGGTCAAATTTGTGTCGTAGAAAGCCCAGCAGATATTGCTGCGGTCGAAGCAACAGGACAGTTTTCAGGACGATACTTTGTTTTAATGGGACACCTGTCTCCATTAGATGGCATTGGACCAAGCGATATAGGACTTGATGTCCTAGACTATCGCCTACGCCGTGGTGATGTTAGTGAGGTGATTCTTGCCACCAACCCAACAGTTGAAGGTGAAGCAACAGCACATTACATCGCAGAGTTGTGTCGTGAACATCAGGTGTCAGCAAGCAGAATTGCTCACGGTGTTCCCGTTGGTGGTGAGCTAGAGTTAGTCGATGGTACAACCCTTTCTCATTCGCTACTCGGGCGTCAGAAGTTATCGTAATAAAAAACCGCAGAATCCTGCGGTTTTTTTGTATCTAGCACTCAGAGCGTTTATTTAAGTTACATAAAGCTTATGTCAGGCTTTCTAGTTCAGTAATGTTATCCAGTGCCTGCTGGTTAGTAGTTCCACAAACAATCGGGCACGGCTTGAACTGATGACATACTTTCGGTCGTTCTGGCTTTCCAAACAACTTACAAAGATTCTCTTCATTGAGCTGAACGCATCGCTCACCGGCAGGCTTACCCTCAGGCATTCCAGGGATAGCAGAAGAAATACTCGGTGCAATGCAGCACGCCCCACATCCTAATCGACAATCCATCAAATCCGCCTCAAAAAATAGAAGGGCGCGATGTTAGCAGAGATCGGCGATGTGTTCATTACAAAATCGAGCGCCTCTGTTATCCCTTTTTTGAGCGCAGTTAAAGAGCATAAAATAAATTACTGAATGGGAGTGCTATGTCTCCATGTTCATTAGATTGTTAGTATTCCTGTCGGTAATCGCATTCTGCTCATATTAGAGTCATTGGGCAATAAGCTTCTTAAACTGGGTATTAACTTGCCTAAATATTGGAAAATTATTCGGAGAACCTCGGTTCATTTGATGGATCGAATATTGCTGACGTGTCTTAGTTACATTCTCGAATTATGAGAGCAATCACTAAGGATACATTGTATGGGAAACGGAATTGTTGTTGGTCATATAGGAACAGGACACGATGGATTTCCTCCAACGCCAGTCACCTCAGGTTCATCGACTGTAAAAATAGATGGTATACCCGCAGCAAGACAAGGTGACCCCTTAGAGCCACATGATAAACCTAAACACCCAAAGCATGGCCGTTCAATCGCGAGTGGTTCTGCAAGCGTGAACATTGATGGTAAGCCAGCAGCAAGGGCGGGTGATCCGGTAGGGTGTGGTGGTGTGTTACAGGGGAGCAGCAGTGTCAATATTGGTTAGAGCATTATTGTTAGCAGGCACTTGTTTGCTTTTCTTTTCGAAAAGTCTTGTCGCGGGTGAAACGTACAGTGTTGAAACTATGTCACCGGACGAGGCTTATCAACGTGGTCGTTTACTTAAAGCACAATTTAAAAATAGAGAAGCAAGGGAGTATCTAAAGTCAGCAGCAGATCGAGGTCATGGTAAGAGCGGCTATCTCTATGCGATGGAACTACGCCGAACGGGCTATTTGCAGCGTGATCAACGAGCGTCAAAAGATTATTTAATCCGATCGGCAGAACAAGGAAATAGGCAAGCGCTAAGGTACCTTCATTTGCGAGGAGATTGGTTAACAGCAGCTGAACAAGAAAGCTATCAGCAGCGCTATTTTGATGACTTAATCAGACTAGGCGCGACTCAACCCAGCCTCGCTTATTTCCTATTGTCTGAATTCTACTTAAGCGTTGATGGTGAGCTTTCAAACTATTACCTGGAAAAGTCGATGGAGTTTGACTTCGCAAAAGCCTATATGGAAGGGGCGCGTAGAATAGAACGCGGTGAGATTGACTTTATGTTTGCTGCTAAAAGTGAACGGATTATGAAGCAATATTATCAACAAGCGGCAAATCTCGATTATCTCCCCGCTCTAAGGAAACTGGTTTTAATCTCTGAAAAAGAGGGCAATTTTCAACAAGCACTTGAGTGGCGAAAAAAAGCATTGGATCTAGGGGACATAAGCTCGCTGATCTCGATGTACAAGATCTACAGCGGTTCGAGTAGCCAATACCCATTTGTTGAAATAGATCGACCTCGGTCTTTAGCTTATTTGATGCTTTATCTAGAAACTGCTGGTGATAGCACCTTCAGTGCCGTGTATCGGCAAGCAAAAGTAAACCAGTCA
The DNA here is from genome assembly GCF_003970385.1 of Vibrio aquaticus. GTDB lineage: Bacteria > Pseudomonadota > Gammaproteobacteria > Enterobacterales > Vibrionaceae > Vibrio > Vibrio aquaticus. The sequence continues at coordinate 63,039 of NZ_RXZH01000002.1, forward strand.
GAACTAGCAACTCTCGCGTCGGAAGCACAGATGGCGGAGGCGAAGAAACTTAAAATTGCGCTTAGCGAAGGGGTCGTTTTTTACCACCATGATGGAATTTGGGAAGATTTAAAGTATTAATTTAGCAGTGTGTGTTGCGAAACTCTTCATAGAATTTAGAGGAGTCCCTAACGCAACCCCCATGGTTCCTTTAAGGTGTTTTTATGCAACGGAATCTCGAAAGCGTAGCACTGGCATCTTTGTTTATCAAAACGTACCTAACGTCACCTCCCGGAAGAAGAAGCCCGTTTGAGTCGAATTAAATTACGATAATTTAGGCGCCATTATCGATTGGTCGTGGATAAATGACACTAAATCAATCGGTTACAGCCTACATGTACACCAACCTACATTTAAATGGAGAACCTAGATCATGTCTAAGGAAGGAAGCGTTGCTCCCAAAGAACGAATTAATATTAAGTATATCCCTGCTACAGGTGACGCTCAGGCGGAAGTGGAACTGCCGTTGAAAACGTTTGTTGTTGGTGATTTCAAAGGGCATCCTGAAGCGCTACCAGTCGAGGAACGTAGTACAGTTTCAGTCGACAAAAACAACTTTGAATCTGTGATGCGCGAGAGCGAATTAACGATGTCGACTACCGTAAAGAATAAGTTGAGTGACGATGAAAACTCCGATCTTCACATTGAGTTGACCTTTAGCTCGTTGAGTGACTTCTCACCTGATTCAATTGGCAGTCAAGTGCCGGAATTAAACAAGCTGATTGAGTTACGAGAGGCTCTTGTAGCGCTTAAAGGACCTTTAGGCAATATCCCTGCTTTTAGAGAGCAACTAGAACAACTACTAAACAGTGAAGAGTCAAGAGAGAAGCTTCTTTCAGAGCTCAATCTGGTCAGTGAATAAGAAATAAATCAGGACTTATAACATTCGTCATTTAATGGATTAGGAATACTAAATGTCTACAGAAACTGTCATTGAAAGACCGGAACTCTCACAGGCTAGTCTGCTTGATGAAATCATGGCTCAAACCAAGATTGCGCCTAGTGAGGAAGGTTACGATATTGCCAAAAAAGGCGTTGCAGCGTTTATTGAGAATTTGATCGGTTCTCAGCAAACGGGTAGTTCAGTGAATAAATCGTTAGTCGATCAAATGCTGGTTGAGTTAGATAAAAAAATCAGTGCGCAGATGGATGAAATTCTTCATGACGATCAATTTCAAGCGATGGAGTCGTCATGGCGAGGTCTAAAGCTATTGGTCGATCGGACGGATTTCACTGAAAATAATAAGATTGATTTGTTGCATGCGACCAAAGAAGAATTGTTAGAAGATTTTGAGTTTGCACCTGAAGCGACTCAATCAGGCTTGTACAAACATATCTACTCTTCAGGTTATGGTCAGTTTGGCGGAGAACCTACTGGAGCGATCATTGGCAATTTTACCTTTACTCCTTCAACGCCAGACATGAAATTGCTGCAGTATATGGGCTCACTCGGAGCGATGGCACATGCCCCATTTTTATCCAGTGTTGGTCCTGAATTCTTTGGCATTGATTCGTATGAAGAGCTACCCAATATCAAAGATGTAAAATCCATTTTCGAAAGCCCTAAATATACGAAATGGCGCTCTTTACGTGAATCAGAAGATGCACGTTACATTGGTCTAACCGCACCGCGCTTCTTACTTCGTGTCCCTTATGACCCAGTAGAAAACCCAATTAAGTCCTTCAATTACAATGAAAGTGTTTCGGGGTCCCATGACCACTATCTTTGGGGAAATACCGCATTTGCTTTTGCAACGAGATTGACCGAGAGCTTTGCCAAATACCGTTGGTGTCCGAATATTATAGGCCCCCAAAGTGGCGGGGCCGTGGAAGACTTACCAGTGCATGTGTTTGAGTCTATGGGCGCTCTACAAGCCAAAATCCCCACAGAAGTATTGGTTACTGATCGCAAAGAGTTTGAATTGGCTGAAGAAGGTTTCATTGCTCTCACTATGCGAAAAGGAAGTGATAACGCGGCGTTCTTTTCTGCAAACTCTATTCAAAAACCGAAAGTTTTCCCGAATACGAAAGAAGGCAAAGAAGCGGAGACCAACTACAAATTAGGAACTCAGCTGCCTTATATGATGATCATCAATCGCTTAGCTCACTACATCAAGGTGTTACAGCGAGAGCAGATTGGCTCATGGAAGGAACGCCAAGATCTTGAGCGAGAGTTGAATACATGGATTAAACAGTTTGTCGCAGACCAAGAAAACCCACCTGCAGATGTTCGTAGTCGCCGTCCATTAAGAGCAGCAAGGATTGAAGTGGCTGACGTAGAGGGAAATCCAGGTTGGTATCAAGTGGCCCTCTCTGTTCGACCTCACTTTAAATATATGGGTGCGAACTTTGAGCTGTCACTTGTTGGCCGCTTAGATCAAGCGTAAAGGTCATGGCGTACTGTGCACCAGAAGAAAGTACGTTTGGCGTTGGCTTCTTCGAGCGTTTAGAAGCCAACTCAAGCGATTACTCTCTTACTCAAGGGCCTGAGGCCGCCAAGGTGTTGGCCTCAATTAAGCTAAATGTCTCTCGGGTGTTAAATACCAGAGAAGGTGGAGCACAAAGTGTCCCTTCGCTTGGTTTAATCGATTTTAATGACGCAACTTTAGATACCTTAGATCTGTCACTGAAAATTAAATTGGCGATTCAACAATGTTTAAACCGCTATGAACCAAGGCTGAAAAATATTGAAGTGAGGTCGTTTAGTGACCCTTGTAGTCCGCTCGCACTTCGTTTCCAGATCATTGCCGCCATTAATAGTGACGCAATACATGACAAGGTTCAGTTTGATCTCATGCTTGAACAAAATAGACAATATCGGGTGATTTAGGCAAATGACTCAAGATAAATACTTTAGAGAAGAACTTACCTTTCTGAAAGAGCAGGGACGTGAGTTTACCGAGATTCACCCTCAATTGTCGCGCTTCCTTCATGGGCGCACGATGGACCCCGATGTGGAGCGGTTACTAGAAGGTTTCGCATTTTTGACTGGGCGTCTACGCGAGAAGGTTGATGATGAGTTTCCAGAGTTAACGCATTCAATGATCAACATGCTTTGGCCCAATTACCTTCGCCCAGTACCGAGCATGAGCATTTTGGCATTTTCACCGGATCACAGCGTCAGTGAAAAACAAGTTATTGAACAAGGGACACAAGTCGACAGTAAGCCGATTCTTGGCACTCAATGCCATTTCAAAACATGCCGAGATGTCACCTTATACCCATTGAGTTGTAGTGGGGTGAAAGCGCTTCATACTCGCAAGGCAACGGTTATCGACTTAAACCTTGAGCTGCAAGGTGATACCACTTTAGGTAATGCAGATATTGATGCCTTAAGGTTTTACCTTGGTGGTGATAAATACAGCGCTCAAATGCTCTACCTATGGCTGAACCACTATTTAGATAAGGCTTCAGTAGAAGTCGATGGTGTTGAGTTTTCCTTGCCGAAGGAATGTTTCAAAACGGTAGGCTTTGAAAGAAAGGATGCTTTATTACCTTACCCAAATAACGTTTACGAAGGGTATCGAATCTTGCAGGAATACCTCTCTTTTCCTGAAGCGTTTTACTTTTTTGATCTCTCTGGGGTTAAAAAAGCAATGCCTGGACATATCACTGGGTCGCTGACATTGAAGTTGTACTTCACCAAGACTCTGCCTGCCGAGGTTCGAGTTCAACAGGAAAACTTTCAATTGTATTGTACTCCAATCATCAATTTATTTGATCACGACTCCGATCCTATTGACTTATCTGGGCGTCAGACTGAGTACCGAGTGATGCCTTCAAGTTGTTACCCCTCTCACTATGAGGTCTTTAACATAGAGTCTGTGACCGGTTGGCAAGACCGTTCAGTGAATGGGCAGCGTATTCGAGGTTCAGAACGTCAATATGCGTCTTTTGAGAGCTTTCAACATGAAGTGGAACGGGTACGAAATCGTAAGGCGTTGTATTACCGCACCCGAGTAAAAGAGAGCATTCGAAACGATGGTTTTGAAACCTATATTTCTTTTGTGCGAAGTGACGAAACCACTTCTCTTGATCTCGATGAAGCAATATCTATTAAGTTGATGTGTACTAATCGACTGTTGCCCTTGGAATTAGGTATTGGGGATATTTGTCATTCAACGGAGACATCACCACCGTTTGCAAGCTTTGAAAACATTACTTTGCCTTCTCAGTCTTTAAGGCCGGTTTTAGACGGCAGTTTACTATGGACCTTGATCTCAAATTTGTCGCTTAACTATTTATCACTGCTCTCTAAAGACGCTTTGTGCAGTGTATTGAAAGCGTATGATTTTAAGGCACTTGTTGACCGTCAAGCTGAACGAATCTCACGTCGACGTTTAGACGCAATACAGAAAATTGAATCTAGCCCGCTCGATAAAATCATGAAGGGTCGCCCTATCAGAGGATTGCAATCGAAGATTTATATCGACCAATCAGGATTTGGCAGCGAAGGGGAAGTTTATCTATTTGGGACCGTGTTAAGTCATTTTTTAGCGCTTTATTCGAGCATTAACTCATTTCATGAGTTGCACGTTATCAACACAACGAATCGGGAGAAGTATACATGGGGGCCTCAGGAAGGGATGCAACCGATCATGTGATGGATAACGCTCAGGTCGACTTTCCAAAACTTACGAACGTGCATGATTACAATTTTTATCAGTTGGTTGAGTTACTTCAAAAACTCCATCAATTGAACCCAGAGGACGAGGAATGGGAAAGACAATGCAAACTGGTTTTTAGTGCAAATACCAGTTTAGGATTTTCACCTTCGGACGTAGAGAAAGTGACTCATCGAGACGATGAACGCATGGTGATGCTCACCAATTTTTTTGGCTTATCTGGAGCACAGTCGCCTCTACCTGGTTTTATCGTCGAGCAACTGGTGAATGAAGACCCGGGAGGCATGAAACAGCCATTTTTCGATTTTTTTAATAACCGATTGATCAATCTGGTTCATCGAATTTGGCGCAAGTATCGCTATTTTGTTCGCTTTCAGCCCAATGCTGAAGATGAATTTTCAGCCCAGTTACTGTCTTTGGTTGGATTAGGGCTCCCGGAGTTGAGAGGGGACACGCCAATCAATTGGTGCAAGATGCTTGCTTACTCCGGAACGCTTGCGGGACGAAGCCGTTCACCACAGGTCGTCGCTGGCATCATTGCGCACTGCTTTGATTTAGACCATGTCGAGATTCGTCAATGGACACCTCGTACGGTGAAAATAGAGCGTTCACAACAGACTTCGATTGGTGTGTTGAATTCAGCGCTTGGGAGCACAAGCATTATTGGGGAGTCGGTTGTTGACTGCAATAGCAAGTTCACTATCTGCATTGGCAACTTATCTCATAGTAAGTTCAGTGATTTTTTACCATCAGGGAAAGAGTTCAGTCCTTTGTGCAAACTGATCGAGGTTGTTCTCAGAGAGCAAATGGCATACGACTTAGAGCTCACAATGAATCGCTGTGATGCCCCTGACTTTAGATTGGGTATGTCCGGTGAAGGCGCACTTGGTTGGACTTCTTTTTTGAACGGACAAACTCAAGAGCACAATGTGTTAATTCAAGTGAGGCAGTAAATGGAAATTACCGAGTTACCCAAGCTGACACTGCTTGTCGTCAATGCGCAGATACTAGAATCGAAACTCTCGGCGCTTATTTCGTGGAATAGTCACGGAGGGGTCATCGGTTCTTCATCAGAAGCTGACTGGCAACTGCAGAACGCCAATCAACCCATTGACGAAGAACATTGCGAAGTGGTGGTGGTAGATGGTGCATTTTGCCTTCGAGATCTATGTGGAAAGACGTATTTAAACCACTCCGATATGCCTATTGGACAAGGGGGATTGGCGAAGTTAGTCCATAGAGATCGAGTACAGGTGGGCCCTTATCAGATTCGAGTGATGCTAGGTGATTGTGAGGATGAGTTGGTTGCAGAGCCTTTGTCTCATTGGTATCCCAGCACAAAAGAGGACTTAGTTGCGGATGGGAACTTTGATGAAGCGGATACACCTCAGAATGAACCCACAGTAAATACAGATCCACTAAGCGCGCTTGGAAACGGAAAATCTCAAGGCCATGAGGACTCGCTCTTGGATGATGAACATCTCTCAGTCAAGCATCCTAATCACACATTACAGGCAGACAGTGAGCATCAAATATCGTCATCAATGACACTGAAAAAAATCTTAACGTTTGGCTTTGGTTTAAAGAAAAAGCAATCGCCAACCAATGGTCGTAATAACGACACTGGTTATCCAAACACAGATCTTGAAGTAGACCAACCTACAACACACAACGTATCAGAGGGCTTAATAATGGACGAACAAGTGCTTGATCTCATTGAAGAAGAAGCTGCAAAAAGCATCCACTCAGCACCAGAAAGTGCATCAGGGACGAATCACTTACTGACTGGGCCAATGTTGAATGGGCTAGGGGTAGACGTTGAAAATACAGACAGTGTAGAGCGGATGCACCTGCTGTCTCAAGAAATGGGTGAGTCATTGCAAGCTTGCATTCAAGGCATTTTATCACTTCATCAGCAAGTCAACGATGGACGATTCGGCACTTTGAATCGAAACCTACAGCCGATCGAAGATAACCCACTTCGATTAGGACTCTCTTATGAAGAGACGATCAAGACCTTGTATGACGGTGATAAAAGTCATGTTCACCTATCTGCAGCTGCAGCCATCCGTGAAAGCCTCGCGAATGTTCAAGCTCATAATGAGGCGATGCAATACGCGACAAGTGAAGCTTTGGGCCAAATACTCAGGTCGTTTTCTCCCGACGTGTTACTTCGCCGCTTTAATCACTACAAGCGCCAACATCATGTAAGCGACCAAGGTGAAGATGCTTGGGCGTGGGAAATGTATCAAAACTATTATCAAGAGCTCACCTCACAGCGACAGCAAGGCTTCGAAAAGTTGTTTTGGGAAATCTTTGAGCAAGCGTATGACCGAAGAATTCGTGAGAAACAGATGGAGTTTTAATGGTGAAAAATCCGTTAATCATTGGCCTGCTTTCTTTTGTCTTATCGGCGTGCAGCAGCACAGAACCTTATGTGCCCGAAAACGCACCGACAACGGTTACGTTCAGTTTAGTCGCCGATGAAGGGGTAAATCCAAGCGTTTGGGGGCAGGCCTCGCCGGTCGAAATTCAGGTATTTGAGCTGGTGGATGACTCAATGTTTATGTCAGCAAGTTATGACCAGTTAAGGGACGACCATAAGAAGGCGCTGAGAAGCAATTTTGTGAAGCGATATGACTACGTGATGCTACCGGGTCAATTCAAGTTTGTGAATCAAATCGAAGTTGATGACGAAACCAACTATATCGCTGTATTGGCAAACTTCTCAGATATTGAGCTGAGTGAGTGGAAGAAAGCCGTCAAGGTGTTGAATAAAGGTCGGGAATATCACTTGCTGATGTTACTCAGCGATTACGATGTAAAACTGGATAGGGTGGAATAACGATGTTTTCACGCAACCGTGTGATATGGAATGAAGGGTTGTTTATTAAGCCACAACACTTTCAACAACAGCAAAGGTATACGGAGTACTTTGTTGATGAACGTATAAGCTCAGTGAGTCGTTACTTATATGGTGTTTCAGAGTTTTCTTTTAACCCAGAGTATCTCTCTTTCGGCCGTATAGCCGTTGAGCGTGCAGTGGGCATCATGCCAGACGGAGCGGTTTTCCGCATCCCTCAAGAAGAAATGCTGCCCGATGCACTTGAGATAGAAGACGCGTCACTTGCGAACCAGCTGGTTTACTTAGCGGTTCCTCTTCGAAGTGAATCTTTGCGTGAAGTGAATTGGCCTGAGTCTCAAGGCACAGGGCGTTATGACAGTCAGCGGTTAGAAGTGAGGGATGTTCACACACTGCAAGGCGATATGACGACGATTGATGTTTCTCCATTCAAAGTCCAGCTGATGCTAGAGAAAGAAGATCGAAGTGCTTTTACGTCTATTGCTGTCGGAAGAATTCTTGAAAAACGCCCAGATGGAAGTGTTGTGATGGATTCTGATTTTATCCCTTGTCACGTCAACGTTGTGGGGAATCAAGCGCTTCATCGTTTTATCAATGAAATGTCTGGCCTTATGCGTGAACGCGCAAAGAACATCGCTCAACGTATCAGCTCACCCTCGCAAGGTGGTGTGGCCGACGTATCTGACTTCATGTTACTCCAAGCGCTTAATCGACTTCAGCCACAAGTACAACATCTGGCCGAGCTACGCAGTTTGCACCCAGAGCGATTGTTTGAGTGTCTGTCGACCATCGCGGGTGAGCTAGCGACATTTACCGATGAAAGTCGAATGCCACCAAAGATGGTGAGTTATAACCACGATATGCCCACGGAATCATTCTGGCCTTTGATTCGACATTTACGTCAGGCATTGAGTGTTGTCTTAGAACCAAGAGCGGTCGCGATTCAGTTAGACAAACGTAAATACGGTTTGATGGTAGCGCCAATTCAAGACCCGCAGTTGATGGAAAGTGCGGATTTCATTATCGCAGTGAAGGCTCGCATGCCGATGGATGAATTGCGCAGACAGTTTACTCAGCAGACCAAAGTCTCTTCAGTAGAAAAAATTCGAGAGTTGATCTCACTGCAGTTACCGGGTGTGCCATTAGTTGCCTTGCCAGTCGTTCCTCGTCAACTGCCTTACCATGCAGGTTATCTCTATTACCAACTCGATAAAACAAGTAGCGCTTGGCAACAACTTTCAAATTCTAGCGGATTTGCCCTTCATATCGCCGCGGCATTTGAAGAGCTTGAATTGCAGTTTTGGGCGATCAGGAGTCAATAATGGATAAGAAAAGCTCAACATATAGCCACCTCCTTTTCGATGATGTCGAGAAGATAAACCAAGACCAAGACTATTGGTTTCAGTTGAGAGGAAATATGTCTAATCCCCTGGTTGATGCAGCAACGCCTTTACTGGGCCTTTCTGTTCGAATCAAGCAATTGACTGAGTGCGACAACATTGAGTCCATTTATGAGCAAACCATTGAAGAGATAAAGACCATTGAAATCGAGCTGAAAGAGCTTGGCTATGACCATGCGGTATTGATGGCATATCGTTACATCCTGTGCACATTTTTAGATGAAGCGGTCATGGGCAGTCAGTGGGGAGCTTCTACCGTTTGGGCGGCTCATTCTATGTTGTCCCGTTTTCACAATGAAACTTGGGGCGGAGAGAAAGTGTTTACCATCTTGAAGCGAATTGAGTCAGAGCCGGCACAGTACCGTGAACTTTTGGAATTCCTATATCAGTGTCTTGTCCTTGGTTTTGAGGGTAAATATCGCGTGATTGAGTCTGGGCAAGTAGAGCGAGATAAGGTTATCGAAAGGCTTTATGCATTGCTTTATGACCGACATGGCGAGGCCTTGGCCCCGTTAACTAAAGCAACCGATCATGTTGTTCGATCGAAATATGCGTTGAGAAAACAGCTTCCTATTTGGTCCATTTTTGCTGGCTTTACTGCGTTATGGGTCGGGGCGTTTCTTGGTTATAGCTACTCGTTACATGTCAAAACGAGTGATGTCATCGAACAACTTAATCAAATTTTATAAAGAATTAGACAGGCTAGGGAATTGCTGTGATACGAATTGAATTATCCTCTCTCATTAAAACATTGAACGAACAATGTAAGCTTGCATTAGAGCAAGCTGGTGCATTGTGCATGGAACGCGAGCACAGTGAAATTACCTTTGAACATTATTTAGATGCACTTTTAAACAACCCACTTTCCGATATTCGAGTTTTGCTCAAGCAGTCAGACATTGCGCTTGATGATGTTCATCAGGCGCTCGCTTACCGCTTTGAGCGTGACCACTCGATGGATAGCTATCCGGCTTTCTCCCCGTTATTGGTTGAACTGCTCCAAGAAGCTTGGTTGCTGTCAACGACTGAGCTTGCACAGACGGAGTTACGTTCAGGTGCGATCTTCCTTGCGGCGCTCTCTCGCTCCGAACGTTATATGAATCCGATGTTAGCTCGTTTATTTAGTGCGATTAACCGGGAAACGTTGAATAAGGAATTTAATTCCATTTTTCTTGATTCGGCTGAAACTCTCAGACCTCGAAATCAAGCCGCACCTGCCTCTGATATCAGTACCCAACCGATGTCTCTTCTTGAAAAGTACGGCACCAATGTGACCGAACAAGCGAGACAAGGCGTGCTTGATCCCGTGTTATGCCGTGAATCTGAAATTAACTTGATGATTGATATCCTTTGTCGCCGAAGAAAGAACAATCCAATTGTAGTGGGGGATGCAGGCGTTGGTAAAAGCGCCGTTGTCGAGGGGTTAGCGTTACGCATTGCTTCTGGCAAAGTGCCCAATCAATTGACAGACATCGAACTTTACTCACTCGATCTTGGCTTATTACAAGCCGGAGCTTCGGTGAAAGGTGAATTTGAAAAGCGGTTGAAAGGTGTAATCGATGCAATAAAAAGCGCACCCAAACGTACTATCTTGTTTATTGATGAAGCTCATACCCTTATTGGCGCGGGCAACCAAGAAGGCGGAGGCGATGCAGCGAACTTACTTAAACCAGCGTTAGCAAGAGGAGAGCTCAGTGCCGTAGCCGCGACAACGTGGAAAGAATACAAAAAATATTTCGAGAAGGATCCTGCGCTTACCCGTCGATTCCAACTCGTTAAGCTGGATGAGCCAACGGTAGAGCAAACCGTCGACATTTTACGCGGCCTCAACTCTGTGTATGAAAGCACACATAATGTCCTGATTACTGATGGTGCACTGAAAGCTGCAGCGGAACTCTCGAATCGTTATCTCTCTGGACGGCAGCTGCCTGACAAAGCCATCGATGTATTAGACACCGCTTGTGCTCGTATTGCGATTAACTTAACCACGCCCCCAAAGCGATTAGCTTTCATTGAAACGGCCGCTCACCAACGTCAACTTGAGATCAGTATGTTAGAGCGCGCCGCTTTACTTGGGCAAGAGAAGAACAGTGAGCGGTTAGATACCCTGAGAACGGAAGAGTTAGCTGATGAGCAAGAACGCGATCAGCTGACTGAGCGATGGCAAAAACAAAAGCGACTCATCGAAGACATTATTGCTTTGCGAGCTGAGGTGAACCGTCAAGATGAGAAGAGCGATGAGAGTAAATCTGAATTGCTTGGTGAAATTTGTATTAAGTATCAAGAGCTTGAGCGTATTCCTCAGGATGAACGACTTATTCACCCACAAGTTGATGAAGCACAAATTGTTGAAGTAATCGCTGATTGGACGGGTGTGCCAATTGATCAGATGAACAGTGATGAATTGCATCGTATTACGCATTTAACCGCGACGCTTAGAAGCACCATCAAAGGCCAAGATACGGCGATAGAGCGCGTTCATAAACACTTGCTAACGGCTCGTGCTGACTTGCGTAGACCCGGAAGACCAAAAGGGGCATTTCTTTTCGTTGGACCAAGTGGAGTCGGTAAAACTGAAACCGTGATTCAGCTAACGGACCATTTGTTCGGAGGCAAGCAGTTCCTCACCACCATCAATATGTCGGAATACCAAGAGAAGCATACGGTTTCACGCCTTATCGGCTCGCCACCTGGTTATGTAGGCTATGGAGAGGGCGGGGTGCTAACCGAAGCGATTCGTAAAATGCCTTATTCCGTCGTTCTGCTTGATGAAGTCGAAAAAGCACACCCAGACGTCTTGAACTTGTTCTATCAAGCGTTTGATAAAGGTGAACTTGCTGATGGTGAGGGGCGCCTGATTGACTGTCAGAATATCGTGTTCTTCTTAACGTCTAACCTCGGCTTTCAGACCATTGTCGATCATTGCGACAACCTCAAACTGCTTGATGAAGCGCTCTACCCTGAATTGTCCACGTTCTTTAAACCTGCTCTGCTAGCAAGAATGGAAGTGATTCCCTATATGCCTCTTGCGCCGCACGTGTTAGAGGAAATAGTGCGAGGGAAGTTAACTCGCCTAGAAGTACTGTTTAAAAAGCGCTACCGGGCAAAAGTGGTGATTGACTCCTCCTTGGTGGAGGAAATTCTCGCGAGAGCGACCCGCGCTGAAAACGGCGCACGTATGCTTGAAGCGATCATTGAGGGGCAATTGTTACCGCCTATCTCACTCTCGTTACTGAACAAGCTTTCTCGTCAAGAGCCCGTCGAGCGAATCTCTCTATCGGCAAAAGAGGGTGAATTTATCGGTGAGGTGGAATGATGAACTCTGGATGGTTAGAAAGTGTCACTGATTTGATTGGTATTAAAACCAAGTCCGAATTGGTGAACAAATTTGCCGAGATGGTCTCTTCGCAGCTTCGATTATCTGAATGCTTAGTATTAACGCCCAATTCTGATGGAAGAAGACTGATCCCACATAGACAAGGAGATGTTTGCTCTTGGGCGGTGAATGATTTGAATCATCCTTTTTCCCATGTCCTTCAAAATGCCCGAGCGATGTCGCTGTCTGCAGATGAATTGCTGTATTGGCAGTCTGACCGCCATTTCGCCAATCTCGTTGCGCATGTGGGCTTGTTTGATCATGTCTGTATCGAACCATTACCTCTGAACTCGCAGAAAATTCAATTTATTTTAATGATGATTGGTGATCAGAAGATCATTCAACGTGCTATTGAGAGTCGTGAAGTCAGTCAGTTTTTCGATGTTTTTGCCAAGCAGTGGAATTTGTTAGACGAAATGGAGCAAGAGCAGCGAGACATCAAAGTGCTTTCTGAATCATTGAGTGACATCCAAAGGCATACTGAGAAAAAAGTGTTAGCGGACGAACTGTCGAGCGTGTTGATAGGCAAAAGCAGAGCAATGAATAGCTTAAGAGAGCAAATTGTCAGCGCTGCAGAGTCTCATTTGTCGGTTATGGTTCAGGGAGAGACAGGGACAGGTAAAGAACTTGTCGCTCAAGCGATTCACCAGCTTTCCGATCGTAGTGATAAACCTATGGTTGCAATCAACTGTGCGGCAATACCAGAGAACTTACTGGAAAGTGAATTGTTTGGTTACAGTAAAGGGGCGTTCTCCGGCGCGGACGCTGACCGACAAGGGCTTATCGCACAAGCTGATGGTGGGACGCTTTTTCTCGATGAAATTGGCGATATGCCTCTGACGTTGCAAGCGAAATTACTGCGAGTGCTAGAAACCAAACGCTTTAGGCCTATTGGTGGCAAAGAAGAACACAGTTCAGACTTTCGACTGGTATCGGCGACTCATGTCAATTTGCTTGCTCAAGTGAGAGACAAGCAGTTTCGACAAGATCTCTATTATCGATTATTCCAATACCCACTCACTTTGCCGAGTTTGTCTGCTCGCTTAGAAGATATCGAGCTGCTAAGCGAACATTTTGTGAAGGCGTTTAATCAGCGTCATGGTACGGATATTCGAGGGTTACATTACCGCGCATTGGAATGCATTAAGCAGTATTCATTTCCTGGAAATGTTCGAGAGCTTAAGCACTTAATTGAGTTTGGTTGTGCACAGTGTCGCCATGAGCTGGAAGTGTCAGAAGGAAGTTTAGCAAATCGTATTTCTTGTTTGACCTTTGAGTTAGAAAGCATTGTTCAACCACAAGAGCGAGACATCGCTCAGTTTAGAGCGCATGGTAATCCTTACCAAAACTATCAGAGCGAGTTTTCATCGATCACCGATTTAAAGCAGGCAGTGAGTGAGTATGAAGAACAAATCATTCGCGACCGGTTGATGCAGTTTGCGGGGAATCGAGGTAAAGCGGCTGAGAGTTTGGGGCTGCCTAAGCGCACGCTAGCTTACAAGTGCCTCAAGCTGGAGATCAAACCGATATGAGAGTGGTCTTGCCTATCGCATTTACAACCTTGTTTCTAGTCGCCTCACCTCTTAATGCGGAACAGAATGGGGCCAATAAGTTAGGGCTCGTTCATCAGTGCCAAGTCATGACAGCTCGGTTAGAAAGATTAGATTGCTTTGACACGCTTTTTCCTCCGCAGTTACCTCCTCGTGTTAAGCGCAGCGAAGTAGAGTATCCATGGCAATGGGAAATGGCCTTTGAGGGGCGCGCTTCCACGTCTGACGCAGAGTCATCTTTGGAAGAGAAAGACAAATGGGTAACCTTAGTGGCCGCATCGGAGTCAGAAGACGTGGCTCCTGTATTAATTATGAGCTGTATTAACAACATTAGCCGAGTGGAGCTTACGTTTCCTCAAGCAGTGCAAGATGGCAGGATTACAGTGTCGGTTGCTGGTGGGCCGCAGCAATCTTGGCGCAGTGATGACACCGGCTTGCTCTTTTCGTCCGCACAAGGTTTACCCGCTATTTCAATGATGAAGGCGATGGCGAAACAGTCACGTTTGGTATTGCGTTCTAACTCGACAGCAGCAGATAGCCTTAGGTTTGATGGTTCTACGCTGAACGAAGACCTCGTGCCATTACGAGAAGAGTGCGGGTGGTGAGTATGGAATTGACACAATACCGTTCTAGTGTAGTGAAACCCATTGAAGGTGACTCGCCAGTTGGGGTCAGGTTGATTGATGATGCGCTCTATGAGTATGTCGAAGAGCAAATGATGAAAGTTGGCTCTCTTGCGCATGGCTCAGTTCAATGGCAACAAGTTGAGCACAGTGCAATTACTCTGCTTAGTGAGAAGAGTAAAGACATTAAGTTGCTCGTGTACTTACTCCAGTGCTTACATCATGACATAAATCCGACTCGCTTGATTGTTTCATTTGGTGTGATGCGCGATTTTATTGAGCACTACTGGGAAGACAGTTTTCCAGCTCAAGGCGACCGAGGGAAACTCCCTCGCCGGAAATTTTTCAGTCAGATATGTCAGCGATTTTCGACGGCGGTAAAGAAGTTCGATTTTGCTTGTTTGAATACGTCATTGGTGGATGAGCTAAAAGAGGCCGTCAGTGAATGGCAGCAAACATTAACAGCAAAGCAACTGTCATCCGATCTTTCAGAGTCGATAGTCATAACAATCAATAGTGAGTTAATCAAACGGGCAGAACGATTGGCCTCGGTGCCAGTAAGCTCGACTCCACCAACCATACCATCAGCTTCGATAGCGTCAGAGCCTCCAACCTTTACCGTTGACAATTCCAGTGATAAAGCCACGAAAGAGACGTTACTCAAAGTGGCGAGTTTTCTCTCAGAGCAAGAAATGGGCTCCGTGCTCGCCATTCGAGTGCGTCGATATGCGATGTGGAGCTCGATAGACTCTCTGCCCGATCATAATGCCCAAGGCCATTCGGTGTTGAGATCGATGCAAAGTGACAGGGTGAAAGAGTATCGCGAGCAAATGGACAGCCCAAACTTGGCGCTGTGGAGAAAGGTGGAACAAAGCTTAACAGTCGCACCATTTTGGTTTGAAGGTCAGATGCTGAGCGCTCAGATTGCAGAGGCATTGGAGCGCACAGATTGGAGCAATGCGATTAAAGAAGAAACTCAGACCTTTCTGGAGCGTTTTCCTTATCTTGTAGAAATGGCCTTTAAAGGGGGGAAGCCCTTCGTTCCAAATGAAGTGAGAAATTGGATCTATGAGTCTAAAACAGAGTGCTCTCCGTATGGTCAGAGCAATGGAGCTTGGCAGGAATTACGTCAAGAAGCCTTCGATTTAGCAAAGGAAGGTGGAATCTCTGTTGCGATGTCGATGGTCAATGATGGGCTGGTCGTTGCTAGTGAGCCTAGAGATCGTTTTTATTGGCGATTGATAGGCGCTGATCTCTTAAAACATCATCAACTCGATGGAATCGCGTTATCGCAGTACCAAACATTAGAGCAAGAAATCTTACAAACGAGTGTCGTTCAGTGGGAACCCTCGTTAGTGCAACAACTACAACAAAACACAGCGTCAGAATAACTTAGGGGTAGATCGATGTGGAAACGTATTCTAGGGATGGCAACCAAATTTAAGCTAGGTTTTGCAGTAATAATGCCACTGTTACTGGTGACTCTTTTTATCTTACTCAATGTCGCAATATGGTGGGCTGGCCCTTGGCTAGATGTGGGAGAAAGTCAGCCATTGTCATCAGTAGGTGCTCGCGCGATCTCTTCACTTGTTCTTACCCTTGGGTCATTGTCGATCTGGGGATTGTTTCAATGGAGAAAGTTACAAGCGGTTAACGAGCAGCAACATCGAGAAGAACAGTTAAAAGTCGATCCTATTTTGGTTTATGAAAAGCGACAGGAAGTCGAACTAAATGGTGTGATGGCTGAAATGAAACAAAGCCTGAACACTCGTAATTACTTATATTCGCTGCCGTGGTATTTAGTTCTTGGGTTAGAAAACGCAGGGAAAACCAGCCTAATAAACCGTTCAGGTCAGAATTTTGCGTTGTCTTCTGTGATGAGAGCGTCAGGCAAAAAAAGTGAGAACCCATACTCATTTGACTGGTGGGTGGGCGATCAATCGGTACTGATCGACCCAGATGGAGAATTACTCACACAAGGTAACCGCTCGGAAGAAAATGATGGAGAGCTAGAGCGACGTCTATGGCTCCATTTTGTTGAGTGGCTTGAAAAAACACGCAGCCGTCGTCCACTTAACGGCATTGTGTTGGCGATAGATATCGCGCACCTATCAACGGCGACGGCTACGGAGCGTAAAGCCTATGCAAATCTCCTTCGCGCTCGTATTCGAGAGCTGATGGAAACCTTAGCAACGCGCTTACCTGTTTATATCACGCTAACGAAATTGGATTTATTGTCGGGCTTTGAACCCTTCTTTAAACATTACTCAAAAGAGCAGCGTGATGATGTGTTGGGTTTCACTTTCTCATTGGAATCTGTCGATAACTTAGACCAATGGCTCGAAGAGTTCTCAGCTGAATATTCAGGGTTTGTGTCACGTATCCACGACCATTACCCACATGCGGTTGTCGAGCGTTTGACTCATGAAGAGCGTGCGGCGATCTACAGCTTTACTCGTCAAATGTCGGGTTTGCAAAGCATCTTGAAAACGTTTCTAGCGGATGCCTTATCCAGTGATCAGTTCTCAACATCAGCCTTAGTCAGGGGGACCTATTTTACTTCTGTCTATCAACAAGGTGTGCCAACCAATGCGTTTAGCGATTCTGCTGCTCGCCGTTATGGTTTGACACATGCTGTGAATACCGCGCAAAACGCGAAAAACTCAACGATCTATTTCACCCAACGTCTCTTTAATAACATTATTTACCCAGAGGCAGGGCTGGCGACTGATAACTTTCGCGTTGCTAAGCATAAGCGCCGTTTGATTGCTCTTTCACTCTCCTCATGCTTTGTGGCTAGCGCGCTACTTGTCGGCACTTGGCATCGATATTACTTGGGCAATTTAGAACAATCGGATGCCGTTCTGGCAAAGGTGAACGATTATAAAGAGCAGTTTCCAACCTCGTTATCGAGTGCATCAAAAGAAGAGATCCTTGAACCATTGAATAAGATTCGCCAAGCGACCTTAGAGTTTGGTTTCTTTCGAGAAAAACCACGTTATGTGTCCGATTTTGGCTTATACCAAGGTCATGTCATTGGCCCAAGGGTAGAGGATACCTACCTTAACTTGCTAGAAAATCGCTTTTTGCCTTTGTTAATGGCGGATGTGGTTGTTGATTTAAAGCAAGCTCAAACAGATGAAGAGAAGCTAGCTGCGCTTCGAGTCTACAAAATGCTGGTGGATAAGAGTGGTCGCTACAAAGATTATGTGCTCGATTATTTCGCCAAGTATTGGCAGCAGGCGTTTTCCGGTCAAAAAAGCGTGCAAGGGGAGCTACTTGATCATCTAGATTATGCCATGCGCCATACAGATTTAGCTGGAAAAGTAGCGATGGGGGAGCCCGATGCTGAAGCCGTAGTTCGCCCTTATGAACAGGTTATTGCTCAAGCGCAGTTTGAACTCAGCACTATCCCGAATGATCAGCGAGTGTATCGAAACCTTAAATTGAATGCTCAAACCGTGTTAGGACCTTCGATTAGTCTGCGTAGTCTGATTGGGCCTGTGTTTGATGTGGTTTTCGAAGAGCGAGTGAGTAATCAAAGCTATTATATTCCTCAAATACTGACTAAATCAGGGTTTGAGAATTACTTCATGCCGCGCACTGAGCAAGTCTCTGAACTGGCTTTGATTGACAGTTGGGTGCTTGGTCAAGCAAAAACAGCGCAATTTAGTGAAGCGGACAAACAGGTATTACGTGAAAAAATCCGCAACCTGTATGTCGCCGACTACGTGACGACTTGGCGTGCCGCCTTGAACGATATCGACATAAAACATTTTACAGACATCAATGATGCCGTGGTGGTTCTAGAAAACTTAACCGGCAACGTTGAACCGTTACAGCGACTACTGAGAACGCTTGAGAGTAACACTCTGATGATTAAAGG
This sequence comes from Vibrio aquaticus, assembly GCF_003970385.1. Lineage (GTDB taxonomy): Bacteria > Pseudomonadota > Gammaproteobacteria > Enterobacterales > Vibrionaceae > Vibrio > Vibrio aquaticus. The sequence goes on from NZ_RXZH01000002.1 coordinate 81,401, forward strand.
TTTTGATGTCAGCGGTGAAGCTGAAGCAGAGCTTATAAAGAGTGCTAAGTATCAAGTCGCGTCTAATATCCAATCTCCATTTTCAGAGCTCAATCTGATGTTAACATCAGTGGGAGAACAACCTGCGTATGTCAATGAAGTCCTGATTTCGATCGATGAACTGAAGACCTATTTGAAATCCATACAAGAATCGCCTGATGTGGGGATGGCGGCACTTTCGGCAACAAAAGAACGAGTGATGCTGACCAGTTCAGACCCTATATATACGTTAAACCGCATCGCATCAGGGCTTCCCAAACCATTGGATACCATGGTGGCAAAGCTTGCTAATGAAAGTTGGTATGTCGTTAAGCAAGAAGCGATCAAACATCTAGAAGTGCGTTGGTATGAAGATGTTTATAAGCCATACAGCATGAAAATAGCTGGCCGTTATCCGTTTAATCAAGCGTCTACTAAAGATATCGCACTGCAGGATTTTGAAGCGTTCTTTGCGCCTGGCGGCACACTGGATAGGTTCTATTCAAATCAGTTAAAAGTCTTTATTGATGAAAACATCGCGGTGGATGACATGAATACTCAACAATCACTCATTCGGCCTGAAGTGATATCACAAATTTCTCAGGCTGAACGAATTAGGCAGGCGTTCTTCAATCGTAAAGGCATATTGGACGTAAATTTCTCCGTAGAACCAATACAGTTAAGTGGTAATAAACGCCGTAGTGTTCTGAATGTAGACGGCCAGTATTTGACGTATAGCCACGGCCCTAGAGCAGGTGTTGAGCTGATTTGGCCAAATACACTGAGAGATTCAGCCGTCTCAAAAGTGACGTTAGTGCCCACTCAATCTAATCTTTCACCGAGAAGCGTCAGTCTGCAGGGGCCTTGGGCGTTCTTCCGTCTACTTGAAAAAGGCAATGTGGTTTCTGCGAGCCAGACATCGGTTGACTACCGATTTAACGTTGACGGTGGGGACATGATCTATCGCATTAATGCAGAGTCCGATTCGAACCCATTTACAGAGCGGTTATTCAAATCGTTCAAACTGTCTAAGACTTTATATTAACGAATTTAGGAGCGATAGGTTCGCTCCTTTCTTTACTAGGACGAAGTATCTATGTCCAATTCAGTGCTGCTTGAACGTCAAATTTATACCATTACCAATGATTCAAAAATAATAAGAAATCATCCAAGTTACCAAAAAGTGCGAGATGAAATTAATGGTCGCAATAACCCACTCACGGGAGGGACGAGTTGGAATGTTGTTTTAAAACAGTGTGAACAGCTCGCTTCAGGGCCAGGTCTTGATCTAATGATGAGCGGATACCTAACGCTCGCTAAGCTTAAAGTAGAAGGTATCTCCGGTTATGCGGATGGTTTGGAGCTGCTGATGCGCTGCTTAACCATCATGCCATCTCCAGATGTCAAAAGCGCTAAAATGAGAAAAGAGCTTTTAGATTGGGTTAACCACCAATCGTTGTCGGAATTGAAAAGTATGAGGCCGACCTACGAACAGTTAAAAGACTTATACCGAAGTGAGCAGTTATGCGGGCGCATTTATCGGTGGCTAGAGATAGAACAGCCTCAATATCTGGTTGACTATGAGACGATTGGGTTCATTTTATTTGAGCATGTTGATCGGATAGAAACCCAGTTTCATACGGCCCTTAAACAGAATAAAGCAGCACAACATGTTGATGAACAACGTGAAAAGCAACGTTTTAAAAAAGGACTCACCTTTGGTGCTTTGCTCACGCTCTTGGTGGTTGGAGCTGCTAGTTTTGGCTTTGTTTACTTTACGTCTCCTCACTATCTGTCTGTCGTTGACATTAATAGGCAGCAGGGCGATGACAGTAGGGCAGAAACGCAAGATGAAGAACTCATTCAACAAGAACAACTGGCCTTAGCACAAACTGACAAACTCGTTGAACGCTTTTTAGCGGCCAGAACGAAGATGGCTAATCTCTCTTTATTGTCTGAACAGGGGCGCTGGGCAGAGATCTCTAAAGAGTCTAAAGCGATTGAAAACTATGCCAATAGTTTATCCCCTATCTATGGAAGATTGACTTACGTCGAGTCTCTGATCGAGACTGAACAGTGGTCAATGGCTCATGCAGAGTTGGATATATTAGTAGATCGACTAGACAGCTTGGGGTGGGCAGTGGCCTCATTGAAAGAACAGATTGAGCAAGAGAGCAGCAAATTGATCGAGTGAGTAGGGTGGAATCACTTGCACTTTGCAGCAAGGATCTATATAAATTCGGCTTTCTTTAATCCATGACGTATTGGAAAACTGAGGTTGAACAACATGACCCAATTTTGGCAGCAAAAACCATTGGAAGAGATGACAGAGAAAGAGTGGGAGTCTCTATGTGATGGTTGTGGTAAGTGCTGTTTACATAAACTCATGGATGAGGACACAGACGAAATTTACTACACCAATGTAGCGTGTAGCTTACTCAACAGTAAAACGTGTTCGTGCAAAGATTACCCTAATCGCTTCAATTATGATGAAGAGTGTACCAAGCTAACGCGTGATGATATTGAAGACTTTACTTGGTTGCCACATACCTGCGCTTATCGCCTATTGGCAGAAGGCCAACCACTTCCTGAGTGGCATCCACTGATAACAGGATCCAAATCGGCTATGCATGCAGCTGGTGAAAGTGTCAGAAACAAAGTGGTGTACGAAATTGATGTCGTCAATTGGGAAGACCACATTTTGAATCACCCAGACCGCGCCTAGTGGTTGGTGAGGCTCATCAATACAACGATAAAGGCTCTGAGTGTTTGCTCAGAGCCTTTTTCTTTTAGTCTACGGTGTCACGATAGCGCGCGTCTAGCATAGAGCTTCCTTGAACCTTTATGCCGGTACACCACTGTGGAATTTAAAATCGGTATCTGGTGAAGAGATGAGTTCAGCTTCTAAGCGGCCAAAGTCGTCAATGCGTTCACTGATATCTGAGCCCGCGATCTCTTCTGCTAATGTTAGGTAATCTTGATAGTGCCTTGCTTCAGAGCGAAGTAGAGAAATATAAAATTTGGCGATCTCTTCATCCATATGCGGGGCAAGTTTGGCGAAGCGTTCACATGAACGCGCTTCAATGTACGCCCCAATGATCAACTTATCGATCAGCGTTTGAGGCTCATGCGTTGCCATGCTGCCAATGAGGCCCTTTGCGTAGCGGCTTGCTTGTACTGGTTCATAAGCAATGCCTCGGCTCTCCATGATCTCTAACACTTGATAGAAATGGTGCAGTTCTTCTTTGATGAGTAACACCATCTTATCAATCAGATCTTGGCTGTAAGGGGAGTCGGATTTTGCCATGATGGCCTTAGAGATGTTGCTCTTACCTTTGAGAGTTTCCAGGCTTCCAGTTTTTCGATAAGCAAAGTCTTCATATGGCTTGAACCAGTCGAGTAGGCTATATGCACTGGATTGGTCTACCGCATATTTGCGAATTAGGTACATGGCTGATTGACCAGCTTTCAGCTCACATAGCAGGTGGTCAATGAGTACCACTTTGAGGTTTTCTGGTTTGCGCGCTTCCTCAACCCATGCATCAGGCGTTGAGCATTGTAGGAAGCCGTTGATTGGCTCTAATAGGGATTGGTATTGGTCTAATTCGATCATCGGGCGGTAAACTTTGCAAAAATAAATAGAAAAGGCCGCAATAGCGACCTTTTTGAAAACAAGCGTGTGTGATTATATCACCACTTTTTCTTTTCTCCGAAGAGCGCGTCCATATCGTCCTTGCGTTCGTTCTCTTCGATTTGGTGTAGCTCTTCTGCATTTTTGGTTTGGCGTTTTGACTCTAAGTCATCGTACATACCTTGCAGCTTTTCACGAGCTTGATTTGAGTAGGCATCGTTCTTGGTACTCAAGGCATCTAAGCCTTTTTTCAATAGCTGGATCGCTGTACCAGGTTGACCACGAACAATGGCATCGTTAGAGCGTTTGATAACGTTCTCGATGTTGATGCGAATTTGGATGGTCTCTAAGCGAGCGTTTTCGGCAACATACGCTTGTGTTTCTAAACGACCTTTATTGTGCTCACTTCGAACGGTATCACGGAGACGTTTCACTAGCTTAAGCATCATGATGGCTTGCTTGTCACTGCTTGGTACTTTAAAAGCCGTACTTTCGCTGCCGTTGTGATTGTCTTCTAGCTGCTTGATTTGGTCCTTAACATGCTGAACGCGTTGTTCAAGGTGTCGGTTTTTCGGATCCAATTCATACATGCTTTGAACCGCATCTAAGATACGAGTATTCAGACACACCAATAGCTCTTTGCTGTAAGGCATGTGGTGAGCGTGACCGATTAACTCTTCTGTTGCATCAATAATTTGCAGGTAGCGAGAGCTTTCCTGTTTACGAGCAGTCTCCGCTTTAACCTTATACTGAAGCATAATGTTATAGCCAAGAACCAGCACCAATAAGATGGCAACTAAAGCTATGATTAACCCTATATTCATAAATTCCGTATCTTATGTATTTTTAATGGCTAGCCGTTAAGCATACACGATCCTGCCATGCGACTGTAACTGTTTCGCATTATTGCTCAACTTAGTAATTTTATTAACGAAAAAACACTTTGCAAAGCTGATTCTGAGTATTTGGTTGCAAAATAGACGTTCTAGGCAAAAAACCACTCTGTTTTCTTGAGCCTACTAGGAAATGGACTATCAATTTCATACGTAAGGCGTTATAACTAAATATTATAAACTATGTTTGCTCGCAGTGCGGCGTCGATAAAGGATTACGGGGTCAAAATGAAATTACAACAATTGAAGTATATTGTTGAGGTGGTTAACCACAATTTGAATGTGTCCGCGACAGCGGAAAGCCTATACACCTCACAGCCAGGGATCAGTAAGCAAGTACGCTTACTTGAAGATGAACTTGGCATTCAAATCTTCGAACGCAGTGGTAAGCACCTTACTCAGGTCACCGGTGCTGGTGAAGACATCATTCGAATCTCCCAAGAAATTCTTGCTCGTGTCGAGAGTATTAAAGCGGTTGCTGGTGAACACACTCACCCAGAGATGGGGACATTAAACATCTCAACAACCCATACTCAAGCGCGCTACGCACTGCCGGATGTGATTAAAGGCTTTACTGCGCGTTACCCGAAAGTGTCACTGCACATGCACCAAGGGACCCCGTCTCAGATGTCAGAAGCGATTGCGAAAGGGACTGCCAATTTTGCGATTGCGACTGAAGCGCTTCACTTATACCAAGATGCGATCATGCTGCCTTGTTATCACTGGAATCGTTCGATTGTTGTGCCGAAAAATCACCCTCTTGCGCAAAAAGAGAAAGTGACGATTCAAGATCTGGCTTCCTTCCCATTGGTGACCTATGTCTTTGGCTTCACAGGGCGCTCAGAACTTGATACTGCGTTCAATAAGTATGGACTAACACCTAGAGTGGTCTTTACCGCAACAGATGCTGATGTGATCAAAACCTATGTAAGAATGGGAATTGGTGTTGGTGTGATTGCTAGCATGGCGATTGACCAAGAGCAAGATACCGATCTGGTTGCGATTGATGCGAGTCATATCTTTGGTGCTAGTACTACAAGCATCGGCTTTAGACGCGGTACATTCTTACGTTCATATATGTTTGATTTTATGGAGCGTTTTGCACCGCACCTAACGCGTCCAGTGGTGGAGCAAGCGCTCTCACTTAAATCTAACGCTGAAATTGATGAGATGTTTAAAGATATCGACCTACCTGTTCGTTAATCTTCTACCATCTTGGCGGACTTCCCTCTAAACTACGTCTTCTCAGGGGGAAGTCATGCTCAACACATTCCAATCAATCGACCAGTTTCTACTCGAACACCAAACGTTTTGGCGCTTCGAGCCGTTTTTCTCTAGTGCTCGACGTGTCTTACCATGGAAATCGGCACAGCCCGAACTCACACATTGGTTGAATACGCTATCCCCGCAAGAGATCGAACATTTTAAACAGAGCAATGATGAGCTTGTCGACGCTCTGAGTCAGTATCTGCCTTCTTTAAAACAGCTTTTAACTTGGACCAACCTTCAACAAGTTCAGATTCATGGCCTTGAGCTAGCCCGTGGCGTAGACAGTGGTGTGCCTGGTCGTAAACTTGAACAGATCGTTTCAATGGGCGAGGCAGCATTGACTAAGCATGCCGGTAGTGAATGGTTAGAATGGTGCTCTGGGAAAGGCTTTTTAGGGCGGATCTTGGCAAGTCAGAGCGGTGAAAAAGTCACGAGCTTTGAGTTTCAGTCTGCACTTTGCCAATCAGGCCAGCATGAAGCCGACAGACAAGGGCTGGATATGCATTTTGTGCAGGGAGATGCATTGAGTGCAGAATCGATAACTGCTCTGAACCCGAATCAACATGCTGTTGCTTTGCATGCCTGTGGCGATCTTCACGTATCATTAATTCAAAAAGGCGTGGAGCAGCGGTTACCTGCGCTGACACTCTCACCATGCTGTTATCATTTGATCCAAGGTGAAGAATATCAGCCACTGTCTATTGCCGCTCAGCAGTCGACATTACAGTTAAGCAAAAGCGAACTGAGGATCCCGTTGCAGGAAACGGTGACGGGAGGTGAGCGCGTTAAACGTCATCGTTTGGAAGAGATGACTTACCGACTCGGCTTTGATCTGCTGTTAAACGAAGCTCTAGGTTTTGAGCAGTATCAGCCGGTGCCAAGTGTGAAGAAATCTCAGCTGTCAGACGGTTTTGAAGCCTTTTGCCGATGGGCCAGTGACAAGAAAGGGATTGAATTACCTTCTATCGACTTCGAATATTACGAGAGGCTAGGGCATGAGCGTTATTGGCAAATGGAGCGAATGAGCCTTGTTCAACAGCCGTTCCGCCGTTTGTTGGAATTGTGGCTTGTGTATGACAAAGCATTGTACTTACAGCAGAGTGGTTACCAGGTGATGGTCTCTGAATTTTGCTCACGTGAAACCACGCCACGTAATTTGTTGATTCATGCGAGTAAGTTGTAAAAGTAACCTAGCTCTCCTTTTGTTGCTTAAATGTTAAAACTGGCTTTTCTTTTATTCTCCTAGCTGCTAATAATGAATGTGCACATTATTTGTGCAACTTAAAATTAAAACAGCCTTACCAACACAACATCATTATTGCTTAAACCGCTCCGTTTTATGCATTCCTAAGCGCGAATCTACTTTGACACTAGATAGGGCGACGGGCAGGTCGAAACGAGCCAGAATAGCCAAGTAGTCGGCACGAGTGGTTTTACATCAAGGAGTTAAGATGAAAGCAGGAAAAATCATTGCGGGCGCACTACTCGCAGGTGTCACACTTCTCTCTTCAACTAGCATCATGGCGAAAACCGCTAAAGTTGCCGTTTCTCAGATCGTTGAGCACCCAGCACTTGACGCGACTCGTCAAGGATTAATCGATGGCTTAAAAGCTAAAGGTTATGAAGAGGGTAAGAACCTAGAGTTTGATTATAAAACCGCTCAAGGGAATCCAGCCATTGCCGTACAAATCGCTCGCCAATACGTAGGTGAAAAACCCGATGTATTAGTTGGTATTGCAACGCCTACCGCTCAAGCTTTGGTGTCTGCGACACGTTCTATCCCTGTCGTCTTTACTGCCGTGACGGATCCAGTAGGTGCTAAGCTCGTGAAATCTATGGAGCAGCCAGGAAAAAACGTTACTGGCCTATCTGATTTATCTCCCGTGGGTCAACACGTTCAACTGATCAAAGAAATCATGCCTGACGTGAAGTCGATTGGCGTGGTGTTTAATCCAGGTGAAGCTAATGCGGTGACCTTGGTGGAACTACTGAAGAAAAGTGCGGCGGAGCAAGGCATCGAGATTGTGGAAGCAACAGCATTGAAGAGTGCGGATGTTCAATCGGCGACTCAAGCTATTGTGGCTAAATCAGATGTCATCTACGCACCAACAGACAATACGGTTGCCAGTGCGATTGAAGGGATGATTGTTGCGGCTAACCAAGCGAAAGTTCCGGTTCTCGGTGGTGCGACTTCGTATGTAGAAAAAGGGGCAATTGCGAGTCTTGGCTTTGACTACTACCAAGTGGGCGTACAAACGGCCGATTATGTTGCTGCCATTATTGAAGGCACAGATCCTGGTACTTTGGACGTTAAAGTCGCTAAAGGTTCAGATCTCGTTGTCAATAAAAGTGCCGCGACTAAGTTGGGCTTAATGATTCCTGCCTCAGTGCTTGAGCGAGCAACAAGCGTGAAGTAAATGTTTGCCTCAAACTCCGAAACAAGAGTTTGAGGCGACTAACCGTTGCACAAAAGGAGTAGTGATGTCTGCTTTTGCATTTTTTGGTGCGCTCGAAATTGGCCTGTTGTATGGCTTAGTCGCTCTGGGCGTGTATTTAACTTTTCGTGTTCTTGATTTCCCTGATTTGAGTGTTGATGGCAGCTTCCCGATGGGAGCGGCGGTTGCGGCGACGGCGATAGTCGCAGGGATTAATCCATGGGTAGCGACAGCACTCGCCATTGTTGCTGGAGCCGCGACAGGGTGGGTGACCGCATTTCTCGCGGTTCGCTGTGGTATCTTGCATTTATTGGCTTCCATCTTAACGATGATAGCCGCTTTCTCTATTAACATTCGTATTATGGGCAGACCCAACATGGCACTGCTTGGCGAAGAAACGATTCTGACACCGTTTGAAGCGATCGGCGATCCTATGCTGGTTCGCCCTTTAGTGGTTGGGGTCTTAGTCTTAATCTCAGCTTGGTTTGTGGTTCGCCTACTGAACAGTGATTTTGGTCTTGGTCTTCGTGCTACTGGGGTTAACGCTCGTATGGTTTCCGCTCAGGGTGCTAGCACTGCGTTTTACACCTATTTTGGTCTCGCACTTTCTAATGGCTTTGTTGGATTTTCAGGAGCTCTGTTTGCTCAAACAAACAGTTTTGCTGACGTTACATCGGGCGTTGGTACGATCGTTGTTGGCCTCGCTGCCGTTATTCTGGGGCAAACCCTTATTCCTGGTCGAAAAATCTGGGTTGCAGTGGTCGCTGTGATTGTGGGTTCTGTTCTGTATCGTTTGGCCGTTGCCTTTGCTTTGAGTTCAGGCATGTTTGGGTTACAAGCTTCGGATCTCAATCTAGTGACAGCAGTCTTGGTTGCAGCAGCATTGATTGCGCCAAAAATTAAAGGGAACCTCAAAGCAAAAAAGCGACATAGCTCTGCAGCAGGGCAACACGCGGTGAAATCAGACAAAGAGTCAGGAGAAGCGGTATGATTCGTTTGGAAGACATTCAAGTCACTTTTAACCCCGGAACTATCCTTGAAAATAGAGCGTTGCGAGGCGTAAACCTTGAAGTGCCAGAGCATCAATTTCTCACTGTGATTGGCTCAAATGGAGCAGGCAAGTCGACGTTACTGGGAGCGGTCACAGGTGAAACGCCTATGATTGGCGGTCGAGTAATCATTGATGATCTGGATGTGACTAAGCATACGGTCGATCAGCGAGCACAACAATGCGCGCGGGTATTCCAAGATCCTTTGGCCGGAACGTGTGGCGAACTGAGTATTGAAGAGAATATGGCTTTGGCCTATATGCGTGGCAAGCGAAGAGGTTGGAATTTATCGCTTTCATCAAAGCGCAGACAACTGTTTCAAGAGCGTATTAGTATTCTTGGATTAGGGCTCGAAGACAGATTAGGTGACAGCATTGGACTGCTTTCTGGCGGCCAGCGCCAAGCGGTGAGTTTAGTGATGGCAACGCTCTCAGACAGTAAGCTGCTTCTTTTGGATGAACACACCGCTGCGCTTGACCCAAGAATGGCCGCGTTCATCATCGATCTGACGAAAAAGATCGTCTCAGAGTTTAACTTGACGGTCATGATGGTGACGCACTCAATGAAAGATGCTTTAGCTTGTGGTGACCGCACGGTGATGCTCCATCAGGGGGAAATCGTTCTTGATGTTGCCGGTGAGCAGCGTGCCAATATGCAAGTTCCTGACTTACTTGAAATGTTCTCGAAGGTGAGGGGAGAAGAGTTGGCCGATGACAGCTTATTGCTCAATTAATTGAAAGTCCCAAAGCGTACAGGTTCGGATTTTAAACTGAAATTTGAACGCTTTCTTTGGGATTTTACTGACAATTAAATCACTCAGAACGCAATCTATTTGTGTCATAATTGAAAAAATTATATCGTTGAGCCTATCTATGTGTCTGCATAGATAGGCTTCGTTACTTTTAGAGAGGAACAATGCAGGTAAAAAGGCATTTCAGTTTAAAATTTGTTTTCTTAATGCCTTTGGTGGTCTCCTTGTTGGTTTTAGCCCTAACAGGCAAAAACTATTATGACTCTGTTAATCGCGATATCGATGATGAGTATCAACGCGTAGTAGAAGCGTTTGCTCGCGCCAGTAAGGTCATCAGTGCAATAGACTACAGTTTCTCTAACTACTCCAAATCCAATTACATTTTGATGGTTGAGCATAATCACCATGTTGAGAATGGCCTATGTCAAATGTGGCCGATAGACATGCTGTTGCTTTCTGAAGGCCGCCATCATGAAATTCCTGCGGTTGATATTAACTATATGCTTGTTGGGGAAGAGAGCCTTTGTAATCCTGAAAGTGAACAATACCAACGAGTCTCAGGTCAGGTCTCGCTCGCTCCTGTCCTTTCTTTTCTCCATGATATTGATGACTACTTGTTGGGTATTCATTACATCGATAAAGAAGGCTATTTGATGTCTTCACCAGATACCTACGCCAGAAGCATCACTGCTGAGCTACTTGCCACGGTCAAAGCACGACCTTTTTGGCAACAAACGGCGAATAACCGTGACCTTATTACCATCACAGGCCCTGCTCCAGTCAGTACGACTAGCGCGCTTATTTTGAGTATGACAATGCCGGTTTATCAGGGGGATGTGCACCAAGGCATGCTATCGGTTGATATTGATTACGATGAGTTACTCGAAACTCATGGGAAACTCGCCGGTGAACTTGGGATCGTTAACACGGCGTATTTATCGCTTCCTGATACGGCCTTAAGACCGACTGCGCTGACACTGGATGGCGTAAATACCTCACACACTCTTTTCTATCAGTTCGATCTGGCGAAAGAAGTGCGTAACTTTTTTATCTTTGAACGTTATAGCTTAGCGGTCGTGATTTTTATCTATGTGCTGTCAGTTATCGTGCTGTTCTTTATCAATACACGAGTGGAACACAGTTATTTCAAAGAACTCGCAGCAAAAGATCCAATGACGATGCTATTGAATCGTCGTGGCTTAGAAGCTTTCTTAAAAAACACCCAACATGGGAATTATATTGCGATTGCGGTGCTCGATATTGACAACTTTAAGTCGATTAATGACACCTATGGCCACGATGTCGGCGACAAAGTGATTTGCTATATGGCAGAGAGCATTGAAAGCAGTGTCCGTCAGAGTGATGCCGTTGCTCGGGTTGGTGGAGAAGAGTTTGTTATCTATATGACCGGTGGTGATGCAGCCTTGCTGAAGAAAGGGATGATTCGAGTGCAGCAAGCGATAGTTAAAGATTCAGAAACGGCTGTAGAGAGGGGGTTTACGATCTCAGGTGGTGTTGAGATAGTGAACCGAGAATCGGGCAGCAGCTTTGAACAACTTTTCAAAGCTGCGGACGAAAAACTTTACCAAGCGAAAACCACCGGTAAAGATCAAATGGTGTTTTAAGCGAGAGTCAGGGCATCTCGGTAACGAGTAATATGCTCAACAATTGGGGCGGCTTTGTTAAAGGTACGAATTTCTCTAAACAGTTCTGCCGCTTCAGGATATTGCTGACGTAAATAAGAGAACCACTGCTTCACGCGGTTAGGGTAGTACAGTCCTTTGTCGCCTTTCATTTCATACTGTGAGTACACTAACAGAAGCTCTACTACCTCGGTCCATGGCATCACGCTGTGATTATGTTTAACCACATTGCCTAAGTTCGGCACATTGAATGCGCCGCGACACACCATCAAAGAGTCAACGCCGGTTGTCTCAATACACGCTTGGCCATCTTGATAGTTCCAAATCTCACCGTTCGCAATCAGTGGAATATCAAAACGTTCACGGATTCGATTGATGTATTCCCACTTGATTTCACTTGCTTTGTAACCGCCGCTTTTTGTTCGAGCGTGAACCGTAAGCTCGCTGGCGTTCGCACTTTGAATCGCGTCAACGATCTCAAAACAATCTTCTGGGTTCTCCCAACCTAAGCGAATTTTTGCCGTAACAGGCGTCTCTTGAGGCACAGCGTCACGACACGCTTTAACCACTTGATAGATTAGCTCAGGATGTTGAAGCAGCGCTGCGCCCCCTTTACTCTTATTGACCAATTTTGCGGGGCAGCCAAAGTTAAGGTCGATGCCTTTCGCGCCAAGTTCATACGCCTTGATTGCATTTTCTGCCATCCACTTAGGATCTTGGCCAAGGAGTTGAACGTGAACAGGCACACCAGATTTGGTCTGAGAGCCTTGCAGTAACTCAGGGCAGAGACGATGAAATACGTGATCAGGAAGGAGTTGATCGACCACGCGCACGAATTCAGTGACACACAAATCGTAGTCATTGATGTCGGTAAGAATCTCTCGCATTAAATGGTCTAACACGCCCTCCATAGGGCCCAGAACAACTCGCATAAAAAACGCCTCCAGTTAGGGAGGCGTGATTTTAGAGGCTTAGATATAAAAAGTCACGAGCTAGAGGCCATTTCCATTGCTTGACGAGTTTCACCCGTGAGTGGTGAGTAGTAAAGAATGGGCAAAGGTTCACTGATATTAAAACTTGGTGTGTAGTAGTAGTAGTAACACTCATTGCTCGATGTATACCAACTGACAATCTGTTCTTCAGACGGTAGAACTGCTCCCGAACCACTATGTTGAGAACGGATTGCGAGGTCAGTATCTACCATTGCATTCCATAACGATACGCAGTCGCCACCTCTGATCTGAATATTGTCATTGTTATTGGGTACTAACGGCGGTTGATTTACTGATATCGGAAACCCGGTTGTTGATGGATAAACATCCCCTTCACCATAATCGACGATGCCCGTAGGTTCACCTTCTGTTAGCCATTTGTCGTGATACATAGTGACGCCAGCTTCGAAACTAGCGAATGCACCATCCGCTACAGATAGGTGGGCGTCTCGTTGGTAGTTAAGAAAACGAGGCGCAGCAGTAACAGCCAGTACGCCTAGAATGACGATGACAACCACAAGCTCAATCAGCGTAAAGCCACTATTTTTAGATATCTTCATTATCAATACAGCTTAAATTTAACAAATGTAAGAAAATGTTTCAGTTGCGAATCATGCGCTCAAAATTCAAATTATCAAAGTGAAATAAGTGGTAGTAAGAAAAAAGGCTAGGAAGGAATTCCATATCGCTAGCCTGTGACGGAAACTGTGTCGAATGACAAGGAGGAAGGTTATCGAGTCAGGGAGGAAAGTCTCGAAGTGACCCAGGGCCTTGCATAGGGTTATAATGCGCCCAATATATGGTTAACACTAGATTAAGATAATGAAGTATCAATTACTGACACTCGCAGACTCACTTACTGATGAAACTCCACTGTATGTAGAGGGTTTAACCCTTGCGGCGAATATGGCAACAAAACCACTTGCTCCAGAAAGTTGGCTGCCTTCGGTATTTTCAGATAACGCCAACGAAGTGAGAGGCGCGATTGAAGGTCATATCAATCACCAATACAGCTTCCTTAAGCGCAATGAATACTCATTACTTGATTTATTCGACGCTGATAAACAGCAGGAACAGCTGGCAGATTTTGCTGAAGGCTTTATGACGCTGTGGCCAACCATTGAAGAACAATGGATGGAAGTGAATGTCGGTGATGGTACGCTGCGTATGCTTCAAGCGATGCTTACGACCTTTATGTTGGCTATTGATGAAGCTCAAACACAAGAGCAGATGAAAGCCTCTGGCATTGAAACGCCACCAGCATTGTCGGATATGATTGAACAAGTCGATCTGATGATCATTGAAGTTGCCCAAGCAGCGGATGAAGCAATGAGTGGGGCGAAAGCACAAAGTGTCAATCCATACAAAGACATTGGCCGTAATCAGTCTTGCCCATGCAATAGTGGCAAAAAGTTTAAGCAGTGCTGCGGTAAGTAGATCGAACAAAGTTAACCTTCTTCGGTCAAAGCGATAGAGAAAGCACGTTATAACTGACCAAAACCGACAAATGGATAAAAGTGAATGAAAAAACTGGCTGTACTATTTTTGATGAGTTTCTCGGTATTGGCTGCGCCGAAAGATGAGCTGAGCCAACGTTTACAAAAGAGCGATGGCTTTAGTGCGGACTTTGCCCAAGAGCTGATCAGTCCTGAAGGTGACGTGGTCATGGAAGGTCAAGGTAAAGTTGAAATTGCCAGACCGAGCTTGTTCCGCTGGACGACGACGGCTCCGGATGAAAACGTCTTGGTGTCTGACGGTCAATCGCTTTGGTATTACAGCCCTTTCATCGAGCAAGTGACAATATACTGGCAAGAACAAGCGACAGAGCAAACCCCATTTGTTCTTCTGACTCGAAATCGTGCAAGTGACTGGGATAACTACAATGTGGCGCAGAAAGGGGACTCGTTCACTCTTACGCCAACAGCGGTTGACAGCAACCAAGGCCAATTTACGCTCAATATTGATAAGCAAGGTGCTGTTAAGGGATTTAGTGTTATTGAGCAAGATGGCCAACAGAGCAACTTTACGTTTAATAACATCAATCTGAACAAGCCGAATGCAAATCGATTTACCTTTGTTATTCCAGAAGGTGTCGAGGTTGATGACCAAAGGAACTAAGTGTGAGTAATTACTCGTTTGATTTTTCAGGGGACGAAGATTTTCGTCCCCTTGCTGCTAGAATGCGCCCAGAAACGCTGGATCAGTATATTGGTCAGCAGCATGTTTTGGGCGTAGGTAAGCCTCTGCGCCGAGCGCTAGAAGCTGGTCATATTCACTCCATGATTCTATGGGGGCCTCCTGGTACCGGTAAAACGACACTGGCTGAAGTCGCGGCAAACTATGCCAATGCGGAAGTGGAGCGTGTTTCTGCGGTGACCTCTGGCGTTAAAGAGATTCGAGCGGCAATCGAAAAAGCACGAGAAAATAAGTTAGCGGGGCGTCGCACTATTTTGTTTGTGGACGAGGTGCATCGCTTTAATAAATCTCAGCAAGACGCTTTTCTGCCTCATATCGAAGATGGCACAGTGACTTTTATTGGGGCGACAACGGAAAACCCTTCCTTTGAGCTCAATAACGCTTTGCTGTCTCGAGCTCGTGTTTACAAGCTGACCTCATTAGCGAAAGAAGATATTCGCCTCGCACTCAAACAAGCGATTGAAGACCAAGAACGTGGCCTTGGTAAAGTACCAGCCAACTTTGTCGATAATGTGCTTGATCGACTTTCTGAACTGGTCAATGGTGATGCTCGCATGTCACTGAACTACCTTGAGCTGCTATACGACATGGCTCAAGAGAACGAGCAGGGCGAAAAGCAAATTACGTTGCAGTTGTTAGCAGAAATGGCGGGCGAAAAGGTCTCTCGTTTCGATAACAAAGGCGATATTTGGTACGACCTGATTTCGGCTGTCCATAAATCGATTCGTGGTTCTAACCCAGATGCGGCGCTCTATTGGGCGGCTCGCATGATTGCGGCTGGGTGTGACCCTTTGTACATCGCAAGACGCTTATTGGCCATAGCATCGGAAGATGTCGGTAACGCTGACCCAAGAGCGATGCAAGTGGCTTTATCAGCATGGGATTGCTTTACCCGAGTGGGACCTGCAGAAGGTGAAAGAGCGATTGCGCAGGCGATTGTTTATTTGGCGTGCGCTCCAAAAAGTAATGCAGTGTATACCGCGTGGAAGCAAGCGTTAACGGATGCGCATAATCTGCCTGAGTATGAAGTGCCTGTTCACTTACGAAATGCACCGACTTCCTTGATGAAAGATCTTGGTTATGGGCAAGAGTATCGTTATGCCCATGACGAGCCAGGTGCGTATGCGGCGGGTGAAAAGTATTTGCCACCTGAAATGGCCGAGACTCGCTACTATCAACCGACAAATCGGGGCTTAGAAACCAAAATTGGCGAAAAGTTAGATTACTTGGCTAGTTTAGACGCAAAAAGCCCACAAAAGCGCTATGAATAAGCGAGTATTTTAGATACATTTATTCGGCTAATATTTTTAGCGTTTGAGCAAGATGTTCGGGCGCCATTTCACAACTAAAAAAGCATAGGATTAACAATGCTGGATTCTAAATTACTTCGTACAGAGCTGGATGAAACAGCTGCAAAACTAGCACGTCGTGGCTTTAAGCTAGACGTAGAGACAATCCGTACACTTGAAGAGCAACGTAAGTCGATTCAAGTCGAAGTTGAAAATTTACAATCCACTCGTAACTCCATCTCAAAGCAGATTGGCCAAAAAATGGCGGCTGGCGACAAAGAAGGCGCAGAAGAGATCAAGAAGCAAATCGGTACTCTAGGTAGCGATCTTGATGCTAAAAAAGTTGAACTTGATGCAGTGATGGCGAAACTGGAAGAGATTACTCTATCAGTACCAAACTTACCTGCTGACGAAGTGCCAGACGGTAAAGACGAAGATGACAACGTAGAGATTTCTCGTTGGGGTGAGCCTAAAACTTACGACTTCGAACTAAAAGATCACGTTGATCTTGGCGAAATGGGTGGCGGTCTTGATTTCGCAAGTGCGACTAAAATCACCGGTGCACGTTTCATTGTGATGAAAGGTCAATTTGCTCGTCTACACCGTGCAATTGCTCAGTTCATGCTAGATCTTCACACTGAAGAGCACGGCTACTCAGAAATGTACGTACCGTACCTAGTGAACTCAGACAGCCTATTCGGTACTGGTCAGCTACCAAAATTTGGTAAAGACCTGTTCCATACTGAACCGCTAGAAGAGAAAGTGAACGACGAAGAGCCGCGTAAACTGTCTCTGATCCCAACGGCAGAAGTACCAGTAACGAACATGGTTCGCGACACGATTTCTGACGAAGCGGATCTGCCACTTAAGATGACAGCTCACACGCCATGTTTCCGTTCTGAAGCGGGTTCTTACGGTCGTGATACTCGTGGTCTAATCCGTATGCACCAGTTCGACAAAGTTGAGCTTGTACAGATTACTCGCCCAGAAGATTCAATGAACGCACTAGAAGAGCTAACAGGTCACGCTGAGAAAGTTCTACAGCTTCTAGAGCTTCCTTACCGTAAAGTGGTTCTATGTACGGGTGACATGGGCTTCGGTGCACGTAAGACTTACGACCTAGAAGTATGGGTTCCAGCGCAAGAGACTTACCGTGAAATCTCTTCTTGTTCAAACATGTGGGATTTCCAAGCGCGTCGTATGCAAGCGCGTTTCCGTCGTAAAGGCGAGAAGAAACCTGAGCTAGTACACACGCTAAACGGTTCTGGCCTAGCGGTTGGCCGTACTATGGTTGCAATCCTTGAGAACAACCAAGAAGCGGATGGCCGTATTGCGATTCCAACAGTACTACAAAAGTACATGGCTGGCGCAACGCACATCGGTTAATAGCCAGAAATGAATAGACGAAAGGCGACTCACAGAGTCGCCTTTTTTGTGTCTATAGCCTGAGTCATAAAGACAAAAAAGCCAGCGATGAACGCTGGCTTTGGCAATATCAACTTGAGTTAGATACTCATTTCACCACGCAACACTTGCTGCATTTTCACTTTGACTTGCTCGTAAGAAAGGTCTTGGCTAAGTAGGTAGTGAAGCTTAGCGAGCGCCGCTTCTGGCGTCATATCATACCCGCTGATCACGCCTGCTTCAGCCAGTGCACAGCCCGTCGCGTAACCGCCCATGTTCACTTTACCCGCAAGACATTGAGTCAGGTTGACCACAATCACACCGCGCTCAGAAGCTTCTTTTAGATGGCTCAAGAGCTCTGGATTTTGTGGCGCGTTACCAACACCAAACGTCAGAAGAATCATGGCATTAACAGGTTGCAGTAGGGTGTTACGAATCACCTCATGTGAAATGCCCGGGTACATGGTGATCACACCAATAGGCTGTGGGGTAATGTCGTGTACTTTAAATCCACCGTCTGGCTGCTTTCCTACTTCAATATCGCTACTGATTTGGATATTGATACCCGCTTCAAGCAGTGGCGGTAAGTTTGGCGACGTAAACGCATTAAAGCCGTCTGCATGAGACTTGGTGCTGCGATTACCACGCATGAGCTTGTTGTTGAAGAACAGCGTGACTTCATTGATTGGGTAGTTTGCCGCAATGTGTAGGGCATTCAATAGGTTCGCTTGGCCGTCAGAACGTAGCTCTGCAAGAGGAATCTGTGAACCGGTCACAATGACAGGCTTGCCCAGGTTTTCAAGCATGAATGACAGTGCAGAAGCGGTGTACGCCATGGTGTCTGTACCGTGGAGGATCACGAAACCATCGTATTTGTCGTAGTTAGCACGAATGTCATCCGCAATTTGCTGCCAATCAGCGGGAGTCATGTCAGAGGAATCGATCAGAGGCTCGTATTCATGAATAGTGAACTCAGGCATTTCAGGGCGATGAAACTCTGGCATGCTTGCAAGTTGTTTTTCCATAAAACCAGCGACAGGCACATAACCGTGGTCATGTGACTTTTGCATACCAATGGTACCGCCGGTGTATGCAATATAAATATGTTTTCTTGCCATTGCTTTGAAACCAGTTATTTGTAGGGGGAACAGAGCGGGGGATTATAGCGGAATCTAGGGTAATAAAAAGGGGCATCCCGCACAGGAATCCCCCTCTATATCTAGCGTTTGATACGTTATGCTCTATCAGCGAGCCTAAGCATCATGAACCGATTAGCTATTGAACTTGGCAGTTGAGACAGAAAGCGTACTGACCTTTCGGGTCGTTGAAGCTTTGCAGCATGTTAGCGTCTTGAATTAACTGCGTGGCCATCGGCTGTAACGCTTGCGGTAGAAACGCGGTTGCATCAATGCCTAAATGCGCATGAACCTGATTCATGAAGTCTTGCAGGAACTGTTGAGCGGGCGTTAGAGGCTCTTCCACCCAGTACAAGTTGTATTGCTCAACGTTGGCTAGCTCAGCGGCAAGCTTCACTGCATCATCAAAGTCGCCAATCTTATCAACAAGACCTAACTCAAGGGCATCTTGACCTGTCCATACACGACCTTGAGCGACTTCATCGACTTTCTCTAACGGAATGTCGCGGCTTTGACTGACAAGGCCAATAAAGCGCTTATAGCCGTGCTCAATACCCATTTGGAACGCTTGTGACGCACCATCAGAGAGACCGGTAGTCACACCGACATCAGAGAAGGGTGATGTGCCCACACCGTCAGTATAGATACCGAGTTTATTTAAGCCTTTTTCAAAGGTGGTGATTACACTAAAGATACCAATTGAACCCGTTAAGGTAGTTGGCTGAGCAACAATACGATCAGCGTTCATTGAAATCCAGTAACCGCCCGATGCCGCTAAGCTCGACATGGAAGCGACCACAGGTTTACCTGCTTCTTGCAACGCTTCAATCTCGTTACGAATCACTTCAGAAGCAAAGGCGCTGCCTCCTGGGCTATCGACACGCAACACAACCGCTTTCACTTTGTCATCGTTACGAGCTTGGCGAAGTAGAGCAGCGGTCGTGTCTCCACCTACCGTACCGCGAGGTTGCGCACCATCCATAATCGCACCACTTGCGACCACGATGGCAATGTCGTCTTGTTCTAAACCAAATTGGGGGCCAATATTCGATTGGTATTCATAGAAGCCGATGTGGTTATAGCTGTCGTCGCCATTACTACCAAAGACCTCGATAAGATCTTTACGGACTTGTTGGCGGGTTGCTAATTGGTCAACCAATCCTTCGTTGAGTGATAGGGCGGCGAGATCACCGTTGTTCTTTTTCAGAAGCTCTAAAAAGGTGTCCATATCTGGCGTGAGTAATGTTGGCTCAAGCTGACGGTTGGATGCCACGTCATCAATGTATGCGCCCCAAAGTTGACTTAACCAGCGTGACGCAGATTCTTTCGCCGCATCAGACATATCATCACGAATGAAGGGTTCAATGGCCGATTTGTACGTACCTACACGGAACACGTGCGTATTCACATCGAGTTTCTCTAGCAATGTTTTGTAGTACATCGAGTAAGCGCTGTAGCCTTTTAACATTACCGCGCCATCAGGTGCGAGGTAGATTTTGTCTGCGTAGCTCGCTAGGTAGTACTGGCTTTGGTTATAGATATCACCAACCGCATAAATCGGTTTACCAGACGCCTTAAATTCATTCAGGGCTTTTGCGATATAACGAAGCTTCGTTAGGTTGGTCTCTGGCATGTCACGCAGAGCGAGAACCAAGCCGCTCACATTCGCATCATCTTTGGCGTGTCGGATGGTATCGACAATATCAAACAGAACGTTTTCTTTTGGCAGGTCTTTACCAAAGAATGAGCCCGTTAGAGAATCCATTGGATTAACGTAGGTTGGTTGCTCAACGATTGGCCCTGAGATGTTAACGATGAGAGCAGACTCTTTTGGCTCTACAGGCGTTGTTGGGCTCCCTGCACTGGTATAGAGGAAGTAAATAGCACCGATACTCGCTAAAAAGAAAAGGTTAACGAGAGCGAGTCGGATAAAGGTGATCAGTTTCCAGACCCCTTTAAAGAACATACCAATAAATTTAAAAATAGTTTTCATTTCTTCTCCGCTGCGATGTTCGCAGAAAAAGGCTTATACGCTGTAAGACCGTATGAATAGCAATAAGTTACATCCTACTTAAACTAGTATACCCAAACAACCGCAAGATTGATCGGTGTTACAAAAATGTAAACGGTTGTTTGATTTTTTATTTTAGAGTTCGTATTCTGGTCAGACCACAATAATAAAGAGTAAAGTGATGTCTACCATGTACCCAAACCTATTAAAGCCATTAGACCTCGGGTTTACCCAGTTAAGAAACCGAGTGTTAATGGGTTCTATGCATACTGGCCTTGAAGAACACAAAGAGGGGCTTGGTAAGCTTGCAGCGTTCTATGAAGAGCGAGTAAAAGGCGGTGTAGGCTTGATTGTAACAGGCGGCTTTTCTCCCAATTTGCGTGGTCGCTTGCACCCATTCAGTGCTGAGTTTAGTAAGCCTAAGCATGCCAAAGCGCACAAAGTCGTAACGGAAGCGGTTCACCGTCAAGGTGGCAAGATCGCATTGCAACTTCTACACGCTGGTCGCTACGCCATGCACCCATTCTCACAAAGTGCTTCTTCTATTAAAGCACCGATTGCCAAGTTTGCGCCAAGTGAAATGAGCACTCGTCAAATCAACAATACCATTAGCGCTTTTGCCAATAGTGCATCTTTAGCCAAAGAGGCGGGTTACGATGGCGTTGAAGTGATGGGCTCAGAAGGTTACCTACTCAACCAATTCATTTGTAAGCGCACCAACATGCGCTATGACGAATGGGGGGGCTGTTACGAAAACCGCATTCGCTTCCCGCTAGAAGTGGTGAAGGCGATTCGTAAAGCGGCTGGCGATGATTTCATTATTATTTTCCGTTTGTCGATGCTTGACCTTGTCGAAGAAGGCAGCACATTCGACGAAGTGATCATGCTTGCCAAAGAATTAGAAAAAGCAGGTGTGACCATCATCAATACCGGCATTGGTTGGCATGAAGCGCGTATCCCTACCATTGCGACTCAAGTGCCTCGTGGCGCGTTTACATGGGTGACTGAAAAGGTTCGCCCTCACGTCAATGTGCCTATCATCACGTGTAACCGAATCAATACCCCAGAAGAAGCAGAAAATATTCTTGCGAGTGGTCATGCGGATATGGTCTCAATGGCGCGCCCTTTCTTAGCGGACCCTCATTTTGTGATCAAAGCTGAGCAAAATCAGTCGCAAATGATCAACACCTGTATTGGTTGTAACCAAGCGTGTTTGGACAATGTGTTCAAAGGTAAACGCGCGGGATGTTTGGTTAACCCTCTTGCATGTCGTGAAACTGAACTGGTCATTGAACCGACTCAAACCAAGAAGAACATTGCCGTTGTCGGTGCAGGGCCAGCTGGCCTTGCGTGTGCGACGACATTGGCTGAACGTGGACACCATGTTGACTTGTTTGAACGTAATGATCGCATTGGCGGTCAGTTCCGTTTAGCCATGCAAATTCCGGGTAAAGAAGAGTTTCGTGAAACCATCCGCTACTTTGCCAACCGTATTGATGAAACCGGTGTAAAACTGCACCTTGATACGGATGCTAACTATGACCTTTTAGCTGAATATGATGAAGTGGTCATGGCGTCAGGGGTAGAGCCACGCAAAGTGAAGATTGAAGGCATTGATACACCTGAAAAAGTGGTCGATTACCAAACCTTAATCAAAGAGAAGACCTTCACCGGCAACAAGGTAGCGATTGTTGGTGCTGGTGGTATTGGGGTTGATGTGGCAACGATGCTGACTGAGCCTGTTGGGCATAACTTGGATGATTGGTTGCATGAGTGGGGCATTGATAAAGAAATCGCTCACCCAGGCGGTTTGTATCCATACCCTGATTCACTGACAGAGAAAACGGTGTGGGTATTGCAGCGTCGCAAAGGCCGAGTGGGTAAAGGGCCGGGTAAAACAACAGGGTGGATCCACAAACGTACGCTGGAAAAACGTGGCGTTAATCTTCTTGGCGGTGTGAGCTACGATAAAATTGATGATCAAGGTCTGCATATTACCGTAGATGAAAAAGCGCAGTTACTTGAAGCGGATACCGTCATTATTTGTGCGGGTCAAGAATCGGTTCGTCCTTTTGAAAATCAATGGCATTTACTTGGTAGCAAACTGCATGTGATTGGTGGTGCTGACTACGCAGGTGAACTAGACGCGGTGCGCGCGATTAAGCAAGGCGTCGAACTCGCAGCCAAGCTGTAAAATAGACCCTAAAACAACAAAGGCTTCCAAATCGGAAGCCTTTTTCATTTTCTGCGTAGTCATTACAAGATGACGGTTTTATTGCCGTAAACAAACACGTGGTCATTAAGCACTTTATTCAGCGCTTTGCTCAATACATTCTTTTCAACATCACGGCCTGCTTGAGCCATATCTTGAGCGTTGAAGTTATGGTCAACAGGAATCACATCTTGTTTGATGATTGGACCTTCATCTAAGTCATTCGTTACGAAGTGAGCGGTCGCACCAATGATCTTCACACCGCGCTCATACGCTTGTTGGTATGGTTTCGCGCCAATGAACGCTGGCAAGAAACTGTGGTGAATGTTGATGATCTTATGGTTGTATTTCTCAACGAACGAAGGCGTCAGAACACGCATGTATTTCGCCAGCACCAAATAATCCGCTTGGTATTGATCAATCACTTTAAGCATTTCTTTTTCATGCTCTTCGCGATTAAGGCCTTCATGAGAGACATGGTGATAAGGAATATCGAATCTCTCTGTTAGGCTTTGCAGTGTGTCGTAGTTACCTACAACCGCAGCAATTTCAACGTCTAAGCTGCCGTCGTAGTTCTTCATCAAAATATCGCCCAGACAGTGAGCCTCTTTAGTGACAAGAACAACGATGCGTTTACGATTAGACCCAATTAGCTTGCGTTTCGCGCCTTGCGGCAGTGCTTGATCTAGGTCGGCTAGCAAGGTTTCATCGTTAAAGTAACCTTCAAGCTCTGTGCGCATAAAGAAATGACCACTGGTGTTATCCACGAACTCATTATTGTGGATGATATTCAGCTGGTGTTTATAACAGATGTTGGTGATCTTCGAGATAAGACCTGGGGCATCAGTACAATGGGTGAGTAGTGTTTTCTTTTCCATTAGGTTCAAACTTCCGTGATTTATTTTTTTTGTTTTGTGAAATTTTTACGGGTCCTCGAACGGTGAACTAACCCGCAATAATGAAGCTACAATTAAACTAATATCGAGTTTGTTTCAACAATTAATCTGAGTTAACCGTTTGGCTCGATTTATTTGTTCGATGTTTCTTTTCTTTTACGTGTTCTCAGGTGGTATTTATGGACAAAGAACTATTAGCTCGTAAGTTGTACTCAGAACGAGTGAGTGCGCTGTCTGGTGGAAAAGCACTGGATGAAGAACTGTTAGATACAATGTGGGAAAATCGCGCTTCCCCTTCAGAAGCAGCAAAAGCGCTCAATACTGACGAGCCAGAAGCTTTTTCAGGTCCGGCTTGGCTCAATCGCTATTTGAACAAACGTTAATCCACTTCCTAAGGCGCGAATTCCCATTCGCGCCTTTTTACGAAAACTGCCATAATCACGCCTCTTAACCCTAACTGCGCGCTCGTTAATGATCTCAAAAACCTTTTCCTCTGAGGGAGCACTTGGTAAAGCGATACCTGGCTTCCAACCGCGTCAAGCCCAGCTCGATATGGCTGAAGCTGTGCATCAAGCGATCCGATCTCAGCATCAGGTTGTGGTCGAAGCGGGTACGGGTACGGGTAAAACGTTCGCTTATCTTGTTCCTGCCTTACTGAGTGGTAAGAAAACCATCATCAGTACGGGCTCTAAAAACCTTCAAGAGCAGTTATTTCATCGAGATTTGCCTTTGATGACTGACGCGCTGGGCTTTTATGGTCAAGTGGCTTTATTGAAAGGGCGTGCGAACTACTTGTGTCTTGACCGTTTGAGTCGTCAAATGGTGGAAAGCCACACTCCAACGGCAGATCCTACCCTGCTGACTCAATTAGTTAAGGTTCGCAGCTGGGCATCAGAAACTAAAAGTGGCGATTTAGGTGACTGTGATGAGATTGCTGAAGATAGCCCAGTGATCCCAACGATTACGTCAACCAATGATAATTGCTTGGGGAAAGAGTGCCCAAGTTACCAAGATTGTTTCGTTTTAAAAGCGCGAAAAAAAGCGATGGATGCTGACGTAGTCGTGGTGAACCACCACTTATTCTTAGCGGATTTAGCGATTAAAGAAACGGGTTTTGGTGAACTCATTCCTGAAGCGGAAGTGTTTATTTTTGATGAAGCGCACCAGCTTCCTGACATTGCCAGCCACTACTTTGGTCAATCGCTATCGAGCAGACAAATCCAAGAGCTCAGTAAAGACATCGAAATCGCTTATCGAACAGAAGCTAAAGATATGCGTCAGTTGCAAAAGGCAGGTGAGAAGCTCTTCCAAACGGCAATGGATTTACGGATTGTTCTTGGCGAACCCGGTTTTCGAGGAAACTGGCGTGAAGCGATTACATCGCCCTCCATTGGTCGAGAATTACGCCGCCTAGAAGATACACTCGACTTTGTAATCGAAGTGCTCAAACTCGCGTTAGGGCGTAGCCAGCTACTCGATAGTGCCTTTGAGCGCGCGAATACCATTAAAGCACGATTAGAACGTGTGTGTGATGTGTCTATCACGGGATATTCATACTGGTACGACACAACGCCGCGTCATTTCAGCTTACATATCACCCCGTTGTCAGTGGCGGACAAATTTCATGAACAGATAGAGCTGAAACAAGGCGCGTGGATTTTTACCTCTGCGACTCTTGCGGTAAATGAAGATTTCGATCATTTCACCTCTCGGTTAGGTCTTAAGCCACAAGCTCAAATGTCACTGCCAAGCCCATTTGATTACCAAAGCCAAGCGAGGCTCTGTGTACCTCGTTATTTGCCTGAACCCAATAACCCGGGTATGGCTGATAAGTTGGTCAATATGCTTACGCCGGTGATTGAACAGAACCGAGGCCGTTGTTTCTTTTTGTGTACCTCCCATAGCATGATGAAAGAGTTGGGCGAACGGTTTAGGGAGCGACTCTCTGTTCCAGTCTTGATGCAAGGTGAAACCAGCAAACAAAAAACCTTAGCTGAGTTTATGGAGCTTGGAAACGCACTGCTTGTTGCCACTGGGGCGTTCTGGGAAGGGATTGACGTTAGAGGTGATGCGCTTAGCTGTGTTATCATCGACAAATTGCCTTTTACAGTCCCAGACGACCCATTGCTAAAAGCACGTATTGAGGATTGCCAATTGAAAGGTGGCGATCCATTTGCTCAGGTACAAATTCCTGATGCTGTGATTACGTTGAAGCAGGGCGTAGGGCGATTGATTCGAGATAAAAACGATAAAGGTGCGTTGATTATTTGTGATAATCGACTGGTCACCAGAGAATATGGCGGCGTCTTTTTATCAAGCTTACCTCCGATTCCTCGCACTCGCGATTTGGGTGTGATTCGTGACTTTCTTGAACAAGTAAATATTTAAAAACAAACCGATTATTTGAGATATCAATGAGTACTAAGATTCTTGCTCTCGATACAGCAACAGAAAACTGTTCAGTTGCTCTATTAGTTGATGACAACGTATATGTTCGTAGTGAAGTTGCACCGCGCGACCACACTAAAAAAATTCTACCTATGGTTGATGAAGTCCTAAAAGAAGCAGGAGTGACATTAGCTGAGGTTGACGCGCTCGCTTTTGGCCGTGGCCCAGGTAGCTTTACTGGTGTACGTATTGGCATTGGTATTGCACAAGGTTTAGCATTTGGTGCTGATTTGCCGATGATTGGTATTTCAACGTTAGAAGCAATGGCGCAAGGCACGTATCGTAAACACGGTGTAAGCCATGTAGCGTGTGCGATTGATGCCCGTATGAGCGAAGTGTATTGGGGTCGTTTTAGTCGTCAAGAAGATGGCACATGGACGCAAACTGATGCTGAGTGCGTGACACCGCCTCAAGCAGCGGCAGACAACAGCCAAGCTGATGAGCAAACGTGGTTTACGGCAGGCACTGGTTGGGATGCGTACAGCGAGCAATTGGCACAAGTAAAATTTGCAACTGAGAAAAGTGACATCTTGTTCCCTGATGCAGAAGACATTGTGCAGCTCGCGAAGTTTGAACTAGCGAAAGGCAACACTGTCGAGGCAGAAGAAGCCAGCCCTGTTTATCTGCGTGATACCGTGGCGTGGAAAAAACTGCCGGGCAGAGAATAACAAGATCAAGAGATCTTAAACTAAAGCGGATAGTATGGTTTCAATTAACGGTTTACCTCCTTCGGTCCCTGGCCCTAATCGAGCCAACAAGACCAACAAGAAGAATGAGGTTAAAAAGTCCGATGCGAAAACACCCGTTGGTCAACCCAGCAAGGTGGCGAACGCTGTCGCCCATTCTATCCGCCATGTTAACGAGTCAGATATTCATAAAGCACAGGTTCAGTACGACCTGCCTGAAGGCCGAGGAAGAAAGGCGATGGAAGAATATATGAATGTGATGACGCAAGCCAAACGTGATGAACTTTCAAATATGATCGGTGTCGATATCTATATCTAACCACAGGGGCTGCACTCCCATGATTCAAATCTTTTCTCGATGTTTATTGGTTATAAGTACTCTTCTCTTTGTCTCAGCATGCAGTTCGCTGCCTGACAACCTTAAATCAGACAATCCTAGCCTCATTACGGACTATCAAACTTGGCAACAGAGTCAATCCGAGCCTCAGCAAGTCAGGCTAGGTGGCATGATTGCTAATGTCACTAATCTCGAAGATAAAACACGTATTGAAGTAGTGAACCTTCCGATTGGTTCTTCTGCTAAGCCTGATATTAGCCAAGAGCCAAGTGGACGTTTCGTTGTTTATGTTGATGGGTTTGCTGACCCAGTGACCTTGTCTCAAGGGCGATTGATTTCTGTAATGGGTGAAAGCCAGGGTAGGGAGCAATCAAAAGTGGGTGAGTACACATATGACTTCCCGGTAATGAAAGCGAGTGGTTACCATTTATGGCGTATCGAAGAACGTGTGATCGTGTACGATTTTGATAGCTACCTGCATCCGTGTAGTGGCTTGTATTGTCGCGATGAGCGTTATGGCACCCGCCAAGGTAAAGTGATTCAAGAAGTAAGATAATGAGACACGAGACTTACCGCGATATGGCTAATGGGCAAATCGCGGCCATTGAATATGGACATGCTGAAACGGCCGAATTAACGGTCGTTTTTTTACATGGGTGGTTAGATAACGCCGCCAGTTTTGAAACCGTAATGACTCAACTGCATTCGCTTGATTCGACACTGCACCTATGCGCAATCGATTTCCCTGGACATGGCCTTTCCAGCAGCAAAAATGGCAGTTATTTCTACCCATTTCACGACTATATTGATGATGTTTACCAGTATTTGGTTAACTTATCGCCAAACAGACTGGTGTTAGTCGGTCACTCTCTTGGTGCTTTGGTTGCAAGTTGCTATAGTGCCGCCTTTCCTGAGCAAGTCATTGGATTGGCTCAGATAGAAGGGTATGGACCTTTGGCCGAATCGCCGAAAAATACGGTCTCTCGATTGCGGGAGGGCGTGTTGAGTCGCCAAAGAATCCGCAGAAAACCGACTCGCGCAATGCAATCTGTGCAAGAAGCAGTAGATAGACGAGCGAAAGTGAATCAAATAGAGGCTTCACTGATCGCACCTATCGTCCATCGTGGCCTAAAGGAATCCGATTTAGGCTATGAATGGAAACATGATGTTAACTTGCAAAGCCAGTCGCTCTACCGCATGTCGCAACAGCATGCTGATGTGTTCCGCCTGCATATTCGCTGTCCGCAACTCATTATCTTAGGTGAGCAAGGTTTTTCTCATTTGCAGTCTTTTCAACATGATGTATCAGACTCCAGTCAGGTCGAGATGATCGAAGGCGGTCATCATTGTCACCTACAAGACCCTTTTAGAGTCGCTAACCTAATTTTTGGCTTAGTTAACAAAATTTAAACAAGTGTTTGAGTGTTTCGTGCTCAAGCGCTGCGCCTGTGCTGTAATAGTCGACGTTATAAAAGTGCGTCTTTCGAAGGCAGCCAGTTAATTTCGAGGAGTTTTACCGTGGATAAACCTTGGTTATCACGTTATCCAAGTGATGTGCCTGAGCATATCAACCCAGACCAATACCCATCTTTGGTGGAAATGTTTGAACAGTCAGTTCAAAAGTTTGCTGATCAGCCTGCATTTGTGAACATGGGCTCGGTAATGACGTTCCGCAAACTGGAAGAGCGTAGCCGTGCTTTTGCAGCTTACTTACAAAACGATCTCAAACTGCAAAAAGGTGATCGTGTTGCGCTTATGATGCCTAACCTGCTGCAATACCCTGTAGCCTTGTTTGGTGTTCTACGTGCGGGTCTGATTGCGGTAAACGTAAACCCTCTTTATACACCACGCGAACTTGAGCATCAGTTGAATGACTCAGGCGCAAAAGCGATCGTGATTGTTTCTAACTTTGCGAATACGCTTGAGCAAGTCGTTGAAAATACGCCGGTTAAGCACGTTATTTTGACCAGCCTTGGTCAGATGCTACCGCGTGCAAAAGGGACGATCGTTGACTTCGTTGTGAAATACGTAAAAGGCATGGTTCCTAAGTACGATCTGCCGGGTGCAATTTCGATGCGTAAGGCGCTGCACAAAGGGCGTCGTCTACAATACGTGAAGCCATTTATGTCGGGTGATGACATTGCTTTCTTGCAATACACTGGCGGCACAACAGGAGTAGCAAAAGGCGCAATCCTGACTCACCGCAATATGATTGCTAACGTGATGCAAGCGAAAGGCGCTTATGGTCCGGTTCTTTCTGAAGGTCGCGAGCTTGTGGTAACGGCATTGCCGCTTTATCACGTATTTGCGTTAACCGTAAACTGTCTTCTGTTTGTTGAAATGGGCGGTCAAAACCTACTTATCACCAACCCGCGTGATATCCCTGGTTTCATCAAAGAGCTACAGAAATACCCGTTCACAGCGATCACTGGCGTAAACACACTATTTAATGCCCTTGTAAACAATGAAGACTTCCACGAACTGAACTTTAGCAACTTGAAGCTTGCCGTCGGTGGCGGTATGGCTGTGCAACGCGCAGTCGCTGACGGATGGAAAAAGACCACTGGAGTCCATTTACTTGAAGGTTACGGCCTAACAGAGTGTTCACCGCTCGTAACAGGTAACCCATACGATCTAACTGACTACACGGGTGCGATTGGTTTACCTGTACCGTCTACTGAAGTAAGAATCGTCGATGATGAGGGTAACCCAGTATCTAATACTGAAGTGGGTGAACTTCAAGTTCGTGGCCCTCAGGTAATGCAAGGTTACTGGCAGCGTCCAGAAGCGACCAAAGAAGTGATCAATGCGGAAGGCTGGCTATCAACGGGTGATATCGTTAAGTTCGATGATGAAGGCTTAATTCACATTGTTGACCGTAAGAAAGACATGATCTTGGTATCGGGCTTTAACGTTTATCCGAATGAAATCGAAGATGTGGTTGCTCTGCATGGCAAAGTGCTAGAAGTGGCCGCGATTGGTCAGCCGCATGAAGTGTCAGGCGAGTTGGTGAAAATCTATGTTGTTAAGCGCGATCCAAGCTTAACCAAAGAAGACATCATCGCACATTGTCGCCAGCACTTAACAGGCTACAAAGTGCCTAAGCTGGTGGAGTTTAAAGACGAGCTACCAAAAACCAACGTTGGTAAGATTCTTCGCCGAGTGCTTCGTGAAGAAAACGATGCTAACCTCGCGAAATCTGCTCAGGAACAATAGAGTAACCGCAGCAAGACTAAGCGAATAATGATAGAATGCCGACAATTACCTGTCGGCATTTTTTATGTCCGTTAAACCGCTCATAGTGAGAAGTTAGTGAACTATCAAATTATTACCCAAGCAGAGCAGCTAGAAGCTGTTTGCCAAAGTGCTCGAAACGTTGATGTTGTCATGCTCGATACTGAGTTCGTACGCACCCGTACTTACTATCCGCAGCTTGGTCTGATTCAGCTCTATGATGGTGAAACGCTATCCTTGATTGATCCGACAGTGATTGATGACATGAGTGCTTTTTCTGCGCTGCTGAAAGACACATCGGTTCTTAAAGTGCTGCATGCCTGTGGTGAAGATTTAGAAGTGTTCAACAACAGCTTTGGTTGCTTGCCTTACCCAATGGTCGATACTCAGCTGATGGCTGCATTCCTTGGCCATGGCTTATCAACAGGCTTTGCTGCGTTGGTTGAAAACTACTTGGGTGTTGAGTTAGATAAAAGCGAATCACGTACTGACTGGTTGGCAAGACCACTATCAGAAAAGCAGCTCGAATATGCGGCGGCAGATGTGTTCTACCTGCAGCCATTGTATGAGAAGTTGTTCGAGAAAATCACCCAAGCGGGCTGGTGGGAAGCGGCTCAACAAGAAAGTGACTTAGTGGCGTCTAAGCGCATCAAGAACGTTAATCAAGAGATGGCGTACTTGGATGTGAAAGGAGCGTGGCAGCTTAAACCTCGTGAGTTGGCGATTCTAAAGCCGCTAGCAACTTGGCGACTAAAAGAAGCACTGCGCCGCGACTTAGCGCTGAACTTCGTTTTCAAAGAAAACGATTTGCTGACGATTGCCAAGCAGGGGATCCAAAATCGTAACCGCATGGAACAAGAGGGCATGGATCCTCGCTCTGTACAGCGTCACAGCACTCGTATTATCTCGATTGTGAAGTCTGCAAAGATGACACCAGTCGATGAGTTCCCAGAGCCAATAGAGCGCTTAATGGACATGCCTGGCTATAAACAGAAATTCAAAGTGCTGAAAGATGAAGTCAAACGTGCTTCTACTGCAAGTGGACTAGCGACAGAGTTCTTAGCGTCTAAGAAGCAGCTTAACCAGTTAATGAGTTGGGTATGGAAGAAAGACCGCGATCCTGCCAAGTTGCCGGATGTGATGCAAAGCTGGCGATTAGAGTTATTTGGTGAAAAGCTAAATAAACTGCTGTAACTCTAAATAGTGAGTTTCTAACAAAAAATTCAGATACAAAAAGGGCTTCCAATTGGAAGCCCTTTTTTAGTATTGCTTTAATAAGTCTTAGCTAGACATAACCTTATAGATTGGGTCTTCTGCGTCATTCACTTCAACTAGGCTACCTGCTTTATGCAGTGTTTTCACACAATCCTGGCTTAGGTGGCGCAGGTGCAGTGTTTTTCCAAGTGCAGAGTAACGTTCCGCGATGGTATCGATCGCTTCGATGGCTGAATGGTCAGTGACTCGAGAGTTAGCGAAATCGACGATGACATCTTGTGGGTCGTTTGGCGCATCAAATAGCTCAAGGAAGTTTGCTGTAGAGCCAAAGAATACAGGGCCGTTGATCTTGTAGACTTTAGAGCCTTCTTCGTTAGTGTGCGTATCCGCGTAGATATGCTTAGCGTGCTGCCATGCAAACATAAGCGCAGAAGCGATAACACCAACAAATACGGCAACAGCAAGGTCAGTCAGTACTGTAACCACAGTGACTAGCACGATAACAAAGAAGTCTTGCTTCGGTACGCGGCGCGCAAGCTTGAACGTTGCCCATTCGAATGTACCAATTACAACCATAAACATCACACCAACCAGTGCGGCTAGTGGGATCATTTCAATCAGAGCAGAACCGAATAGGATGAACATTAAAAGTGCAACCGCAGCAACGATACCCGATAGACGACCACGACCGCCTGAGTTTACGTTGATCATTGATTGACCGATCATCGCACAGCCACCCATTGCACCAAACACTGAACACGTCATGTTTGCCATGCCTTGGCCCACACACTCACGGTTAGACTGACCACGGGTATTGGTCATTTCATCAAGCACAGTTAGAGTCAGAAGAGACTCAATTAGGCCGATAGCCGCCAGGATGATTGCGTAAGGAAGAATGATGTAAAGTGTTTCAAGCGTGAATGGTACCGCTGGAATTGAGAACGTTGGTAGAGAGCCTGCAAGTGTCGCCGCTTCATCACCTGACATCGTACGTAGGAAGTCAACTACAGTGCGCGTTTCAAGGTCTAGGCCAACCACTAAAAGAGTTACCGTAACAATCGCAACCAATGAAGATGGTACTGCTGTTGTCAGCTTTGGCAGGAAGTGGATGATACCCATAGTTAGTGCAACAAGACCCAGCATTAACATCATTTGATCTTGTGGCAACCAAGTCAGTGCACCCGACAGATCTGGCGCTTTAAATTGGCCTAGCTGAGCAAGGAAGATCACGATAGCAAGACCGTTCACAAAACCGATCATTACAGGGTGAGGGACGATGCGAATAAACTTACCAAGTTTAAATACACCTGCAGCGACCTGAATGATACCTGCTAGCATAATGGCAGCAAAAAGGTATTGAACACCATGAGTGGCAACGAGAGAGACCATTACAACGGCCATCGCACCTGTTGCACCAGAAATCATACCTGGACGACCACCAAAGATAGACGTAATAAGGCCGACGATAAATGCTGCGTAAAGACCAACCATTGGGTCAACGCCTGCTACGAATGCAAACGCAACCGCTTCAGGAACCAGAGCTAACGCTACCGTTAGACCTGATAAAACATCATTTTTTACAGAGTGTTTAGAAAATTGAGGAAATTCAAACATATTTGCTCAGTTTGGCTAAGTGTTTAAGGGTTCTGAATTGTGTTTAGTCGCGCTGGGCAAAATGCAATGTAAAAGAGCTGGGGGACTAAATTATGACCATGAAGAGGATTCTCTAATCAGGTCGACAAAACAGATCGAGTCGGCGCATGCTACCGAAAAGTGTGATTAAGTTCAAGAATGAACCAGATATTGACCAATATTTGTGACAACTTGTTATCCCCATGACAAACCGCATTAAGCATTTATGCTTGAAGATAAAAAAACAGCCTCTATTAAGAGGCTGTTTCTATTTGGTCAGCGTATGCGTAATTAGAACGAAGGCTTCGTCATTACGGCACCGGCTTGGCTGCGAGCGACTTGGCTACCTGCACCACGTGATTCATAGCGTTCAGCTTTGAATGGTGCGGCATTCACAGTGATTTCTTTCATCTCTGTGCTGCCCGGTGCTTTTGCCATAGCGGCAGAGGCATGGCCTTTGAAGCTTTGAGGAACAACAATGTCAGAAGTCACGACTTTCGCTTCTTCAACCTTTGGTGCTTCTTCAACTACGGTTTCAACAACCGCAGGAGCTTCAACCACTGCTGGCGCTTCAGTTACAGGCTCAGGTTTTACTTGAGGAGTAACAGGAGCCGTCACTTCAACTTCTGCTTCAACAACAGGCTGTTCGCGACGAACAATCACTTTACCCATCGCCATCTCAGGGCAAGCAAAGCCGCCTAGAGTTGCTACCGTTGTTTCTACCTGCGTTTCAACCGCTTCTACTTTCTCTGCCTTCGCTTTGTGTTTCGGTGTTGGCTTAGTGATACCGTAGCTTGGCATTACTTTGCCCATCGCCATCTCAGGAGAGGCTACACCACCTTTACGTAGGCGGAATGGGTTAGGGCGGCGATCGCGACCACGACGACGGCGTTGACCACTTGCACGTAAGTGACGTGGTGAACGACGATTGCGGCGTTGTTTCGGTTGCTCTGTTGATTCTTCAGCGTTTGCTTCTACTGCTTTTTCTTCCACAGTGTCTGCTTTTGCTTCTGTTTGAACCAGTTTCGCTTCTTCGTCAGCTTTCGCTTTGTTAGCTTGGTCTTTAACACGTACTTGCTTAGTTAGCTTGCGACGTTGACGACGCTCTTTAACTTTTGCCGCTTTCTCTTCAGTGCGCTCTTTACGTGTGTCTGGCTTTTCGCTGGTTTGAGCGTCTGCTGCCAGTTTTAGACCTTCTTCAGCTACCTTACTTGGCTTAGCATCGTCACGCTTGTTACGGCGGTCTTGCTTAGGCTTACGGTTTTGCTGTTTACGCTCGTTAGGCTTCGCTTCGCTCGCAGCTTCATCGCGATTGTTTTTGCGGCGGTTGTCGCGTTTATCATCACGATTTTCGTTGCGATTGTCGTTACGGTTATCGCGGTTGTTACGGCGACGGTTATCGTTACGATTGCGGCGGTTACGGTTATTGCGGTTACCTTCGCGGCGCTCTTTAGTTTTTTGTTCTTCTTCTTCTTTCTTCTCTTCTTCTTTTTCAGAAGAACCGAATAGGAAGCTACCAAGCGCTTTAAAGAAGCGGCTAACCAAACCAGGTTGAGTCTCTTCTTCTGCAACTTGTGGTTTTGCCTTCTTCTCAGGTGCTTTTGCGACAGGCGCAGGAGCAACAGGAGCCGGTGTTTGGCTAGGAGATGCGAAGCCTTTTAGTGCAGGCTCTTCAATCTTCTTAGGTTTTGCTTCTACTTCTACAGGTTCACGACCTTCCGCTTCTTTCATTGCTTCCAGTTTTTTCGGTAGCAAGTAAGAAAGCAGATCAAACTCTTCGCCTTCACGAACACGGATCACATCGAAATGCGGTGTTTCCATGTCTGAGTTAGGTACAACCGTGATTTTAACTTCTTGGTTCTTCTCAATGTGGTTCACTGAGCGACGCTTTTCGTTCAGAAGGTAAGAAGCAATAGGAACAGGCACAACGGCAAGAACTTGAGCCGTATTGTCTTTTAGAGCTTCTTCTTCAATCAAACGAAGAACAGAAAGAGCCAGTGATTCGTTATCACGTACAACACCAGTACCTGTACAGCGAGGACAGATGTGGTGGCTTGCTTCAGCTAGAGAAGGGCTTAGACGTTGACGTGACATTTCTAATAGACCAAAACGAGAAATTCGGCCGATTTGTACACGTGCACGGTCCATGCGAACAGAATCGCGTAGACGGTTTTCTACTTCACGTTGGTGACGAACTGGCGTCATGTCGATGAAGTCGATAACCACTAGACCACCTAAATCACGCAGACGTAACTGACGAGCAATCTCTTCTGCTGCTTCTAGGTTGGTATTGAGTGCTGTTTCTTCGATATCGCCGCCCTTTGTTGCACGAGCAGAGTTGATATCGATTGAAGTAAGTGCTTCCGTTGGGTCAATAACGATCGAGCCACCAGAAGGTAGGCGAACTTCGCGTTGGAACGCTGATTCGATCTGACTTTCGATTTGGTAGTGGCTAAACAGCGGTACTTCGCCATCGTATTTTTTAACACGGTTTACGAAATCAGGACGTACAAGGCGGATATGCTCAAGTGCGCGTTCGTAAATCGTGTTGCTGTCGATAAGGATTTCGCCAATATCACGACGTAAATAGTCGCGAATTGCACGAACAATCACGTTACTTTCTTGGTGAATCAAGAAAGGTGCAGCGTTAGAGTCAGAAGCTTGTTTGATTGCGCCCCAGTGGTTCAGAAGCACGTTTAAATCCCACTCTAGCTCTTCAGCACTCTTACCAACACCAGCTGTACGAACGATCAGACCCATGCCTTGTGGCAGTTCTAACGTGCTTAAAGCCGCTTTCAGTTGAGTGCGTTCGTCACCTTCGATACGGCGAGAAATACCACCGGCACGAGGGTTGTTTGGCATAAGAACTAGGTAACTACCTGCGAGAGAGATAAACGTTGTTAGAGCAGCGCCTTTGCTGCCACGTTCTTCTTTTTCAACTTGTACGATTACTTCTTGGCCTTCAGTAAGCACTTCTTTAATGCTAGGACGGCCTTGATATGTGTAACCTTCAGGGAAGTATTCTCGGGCAATTTCTTTAAGAGGGAGGAAACCGTGTCTTTCTGCACCGTAGTCAACAAAAGCCGCTTCTAGGCTTGGTTCGATGCGTGTGATACGTCCTTTGTAGATATTTGCTTTCTTTGATTCATGACCAGGGCTTTCGATATCCAAATCGAATAGACGCTGACCATCAACTAAAGCAACACGCAACTCTTCTTTTTGAGTTGCGTTAATTAACATTCTTTTCATTGATAAATCTCGTTGTCATTTTTTGTTTTTGTTCTTGTCATTGCAGTCGCGTTCATGGTGCCTGATCCCATGGCTTAATCGTTTGCAGCCTCCCGGCTGGAGGGATGCTCTCGGGCACTTCAGTCTCACAAGCTTTTCTCGTTCAGCTTGTAAGCCGCATTGTGGCGGTAAATACTCAACATGTGAGCGACGAGTAGGTGACAAGACTGCTAACCTCGAAAATGTCTTACGCCGTATGCAGCATTTTGGTAAATTAGCGAGCTACTCAAACTATTGCTCAAATATGGGGAGGTTTGTTTAAAATGCAACCAACTCATATATTGCAGGTGTGAACTATAGCAGTACCCACTAAACTCAGCAATCTGCTTTATAATAAATCAGAGAAAAAGCCGTTTTTGATGAGGCTAAGTGCTTGTTTTAAATCTGCAATTGAGCGGATTTTTGAAAATTGTAAATAAAACGGTGGATTTTTATCCGTAGCGGATTTGAGATTCAGTCTTATTAACGCTATTTTCCATTTTGTTGCTAAGAAAATGTGATTCTGCGCAACTTTGGGTGTTAGAATAAACGCATGAGTGAAATTAGAACAAAAGTCCAATTCGTCGACATTGACGAAGATATGGCCGGTCAGCGTATTGATAACTTCTTACGTAACCAGTTAAAAAGCATCCCGAAAAGCATGGTTTACCGAATCTTGCGTAAGGGTGAAGTCCGCGTAAATAAAAAGCGCATCAAAGCTGAATATAAGCTTCAAGCGGGTGACTTGGTTCGTATCCCACCAGTCACGATTGAAGAAAAAGCAGAAGAAGTCGCTCCGAGCACGAAACTGAACAAAGTTTCTGAGCTTGAGAACAAGATCATCTACGAAGATGATCATATGCTTATTCTCAATAAACCTTCTGGTACCGCAGTTCATGGTGGCAGTGGCCTTAAGTTTGGTGCCATTGAAGCCTTAAGAGCACTTAGACCAGATGCTCGTTTCTTAGAGTTGGTGCACCGTATTGACCGTGATACGTCGGGCATTTTGCTGGTGGCTAAAAAGCGTTCAGCATTACGTCACTTGCAAGCTCAGTTTCGTGAAAAGACGGTTAAAAAATTCTATTTTGCTCTCGTCATGGGGCAGTGGAAGAACAACTGCAAGGTGGTGAATGCGCCTCTGCTAAAAAACGAAGTGAACAGCATTGTTCGTGTGAACCCGAAAGGTAAGCCATCGGAGACTCGTTTTAAGATCATCGAGAAGTTCGCTCAGGCGACTTTGGTTCAAGCGAGTCCTATTACAGGCCGCACACACCAAATTCGTGTTCACACGCAGTACACCGGCCATCCAATAGCTTGGGATGATCGATATGGCGATCGCCGTTTTGATGCATACACCGGACAAGTTGGGTTAGATCGTTTGTTCTTACATGCGGCGAATATTAAGTTCCAGCACCCGTCCAATGATGAGTGGATGGAGATTAACGCGCCAATGGAAGCTAGATTAGAGAAAGCCTTGGCTGGTTTGCGTAAGCTATAAAGCGTCATTCCTTAGAGTGACGAAGGAGCGAGTAGGGAATCTCTTGAGGTTTTCGACTCGCTTCTAGAGATCCTCAACTCTTTCGTTCCTCACTCTCGAGGATGACGGCAATAGCTGAGGTTGGAGCGTTACGTAGTTCCACCCTCACTATATTAAAGCACCTCAAACCCTTGCGCTTCGAGCATATCAATCAAGTCGATTAACGGCAGCCCGACTAGCGTATTAGGATCTTTTCCTTCTAAACGCTCAAACAATGCAATACCCAACCCTTCGCTTTTAAAGCTTCCCGCGCAGTAAAACGGTTCTTCTTTATCGACGTAGTTAGCGATTTGGCTGTCTGTCAGGTTTCGAAAATGCACAGTGAAGGTATCAACTTTTACATCTGTTTGTTTCGTGCTCGAATTATAGATTGCTAGGCCGGTGTAAAAGGTAATCGCTTGACCACTTTGTTGTGTCAGTTGCTTGATGGCTTTTTCTCGAGTGAGAGGCTTACCAATGATCTCACCGTTGATCACACACACTTGATCACTACCGATGATTAAACTCGGACGCTCAATTGTGCACGATTGAGCTTTTCCAGCGGCTAAGCGCTTGACTAACTCGAGTGGTGTTTCGTTTTCGAAAGGTGTTTCGTCAAAGTCTGGAGAAGCCGTTTCAAACTTAATTGCCAATTTATTGAGCAGTTGTTGACGGTATGGCGATGTCGACGCTAAAACTAGTTGGTAATTCTGCATTTTAATTTACAATCTGTTGGCGGGTTAGTGTGAGCTTAATCGATATTATGGTTGTGATACTAGCTCTCTCGCTGGAAAGGAAAAAAAGTACACTTTTTTGCCCTTTTTCTTTGACTATAAACGATTTGGAAGATAGAATTCGCGCCCTATGCAAAAGGTAAAAATACCGCGTACGATTGATCCAACACGCGCAGCTCAAAAGCGACTAGATGTTGAAGGTATTATTCAAGTTAGTCTCTTTAAGCGTTTATTGGAATCAGTTGAAGGCGTTAAACGCGACGCCCAAGTGTCACTGTCATTTGACTTAGATGAGCAGCGACTCGTTGTTATCTCTGGTAAAGCTAACATCGTAGTCGACGTAGAGTGTCAGCGCTGTAATGAGGTTTTCGCACATGAGTGCGATGTCCAATTCACCTATACACCGTATCGCGGTGAAAGGACTGAAGAGGAAGCACCGGAAGAGTACGATTTGGTAGATCTGAACGAGTACGGTGAGTTAGACCTAATACAGTTAGTTGAAGACGAGTTCATTCTAAACTTGCCTCAAATTGCAATGCACGATGAAGCGGACTGTAGCGTTGATTCAGATAATATGGTGTTTGGTGAGATTCCAGAAGAAATTGTGGAAGAAGAGAAGCCGAATCCATTTGACGTTTTAAAAAGCTTAAAGAAGTAATTCTTTAATACTTACATAGGAGTAGGGTCAATGGCCGTACAAAAGAGCAAGAAATCACGTTCAATGCGTGGCATGCGTCGTTCACACGATGCCCTAACTACAGCAGCACTTTCTGTAGACGCAACTTCAGGTGAAACTCACCTACGCCACAACGTAACTGCTGAAGGTTACTACCGTGGCAAAAAGGTTATCAACAAGTAAGGTTGACCTTTGCAAAATATAACCGTTGCACTTGATGCAATGGGCGGGGATTTCGGTCCTCGCGTCACAGTGCCTGCCGCCGTGCAGGCACTGTCGCATTTCCCAGAGCTAAAAGTAACCCTAATCGGTGATCATACCGAGATCACGTCTCAACTCTCATCTCTTGGCGTCCAAGCTCATCCTCGTTTGAGTATTGAACATACAGACCAAGTGATTTCAAACTCCGAAAAACCTTCTCTTGCTCTAAGAAAAAGCCAAGGCAGTTCAATGGGTACGGCTATCGATTTCGTTGCCAATAACCAAGCAGATGCTTGCGTCAGTTGCGGTAATACTGGGGCACTGATGGCATTGTCTCGCTTTAAGTTGAAACTCCTTCCTGGAATAGAGCGCCCAGCCCTTATCTCTGCATTGCCGACCGCTTCAGGCGGCCGCACTTGGATGCTTGATCTTGGCGCGAATGTTTCTAGCGATGCAGACTCGTTATTCCAATTTGCGGTCATGGGCAGTGCCCTGGCCGAGCAGTATTTAGAGCGACCACCCAAAGTCGCGATTCTCAACATTGGTGCTGAAGAAATAAAAGGTAATGATCTTGTCAAGCGCTGTGCTGAAATGCTGTCTCAGACTCAATCGGTGAATTTTGTCGGCTATATTGAAGGAAACCAATTGCTTCACGATGCGGCCGATGTGGTGGTTTGTGATGGTTTCGTTGGAAATGTGTGTTTGAAAACGTGTGAAGGGACCGCCCAATTATTTATAGATAAGTTGAAATCACACATGATGGCCTCATCTATAAAGGGTTGGATTGCAAGAAAATTATTTTCTAGCTTATTTAATGAGCTAAAAACCTTGAACCCCGACCAGTATAATGGCGCAAGTTTGCTAGGATTGCGCGGCATTGTCATAAAAAGCCACGGAAGTGCTGATGTAGACGCCATCATCAATGCAATTGGTGAAGCGCTACATGAGGTCAAACGACAAGTACCAAACCGTATTAGCGATCGTTTGGAAGCGGTTTTACTCGAGAGGCATTATTAGTCTTCATGTATAGCAAAATTTTAGGTACTGGCAGCTACCTGCCATCTCAGGTGCGTTCAAACGCAGACTTAGAGAAAATGGTAGATACAAATGATGAGTGGATTGTAACTCGTACTGGTATTAAAGAGCGTCGCATTGCTGCTGAAAATGAAACAGTTGCCGACATGGGTTACTACGCAGCAAAAAACGCAATCGAAATGGCGGGAATCGATAAGAACGATATCGATTTAATCATTGTCGCGACCACAAGTGGTAGCCACACGTTCCCATCATCAGCGTGTCAGGTGCAAGCTAAGCTTGAGATCAAAGGCTGTCCAGCGTTTGACTTGGCTGCAGCATGTTCAGGTTTTGTGTATGCATTATCTGTGGCTGACCAGCATATTAAATCGGGCATGTGCAAAAATGTGCTTGTGATTGGTGCTGATGCTTTATCCAAGACTTGTGACCCTACTGACCGTTCAACGATCATCTTGTTTGGTGATGCGGCTGGTGCAGTGGTTGTTGGTCAAAGTGAAGAGCCTGGTATTCTATCGACACACATTTATTCAGATGGTCGCTTTGGTGAGCTGCTAAGCCTCGAAGTTCCTGAGCGCGGCAAAGATGCTGATAAATGGTTGCACATGGCAGGTAATGAAGTCTTCAAAGTAGCAGTGACACAACTGTCTAAGCTCGTGAAAGATACGCTTGCGGCTAACGATATGCATAAGTCCGAACTGGACTGGTTAGTCCCACACCAGGCAAACTACCGCATTATTTCGGCGACGGCGAAGAAGCTATCTATGTCTTTAGATCAGGTGGTTATCACCCTAGATAAGCATGGTAATACTTCTGCCGCAACGGTTCCTACTGCGCTTGACGAAGCGGTTCGTGATGGCCGAATTAAACGCGGTCAAACGTTGCTACTTGAAGCATTCGGTGGTGGTTTTACTTGGGGCTCTGCGCTCGTTAAGTTCTAAACAGAATTCAAAATTAAGATGCCGATAGTGGCATCTTTTCTTTCTTCTTTTATTTAAAGAAACGGTTTTAAGGAAAAGAAAATGAGCAAGTTTGCTATTGTATTTCCAGGTCAAGGTTCTCAAGCGGTCGGCATGATTGCAGAGCTTGGCGAGCAGTATGACGTAGTGAAACAGACGTTTGCTGAAGCATCTGAAGCGCTAGGTTATGACCTATGGGCCCTTGTTCAAAATGGTCCGGCTGAAGATCTTAATCAAACGCATCGTACTCAACCAGCTTTGCTAGCATCTTCTGTTGCTATTTGGCGTGTTTGGCAAGAGCTTGGTCTTGAGCAACCAGCGAACCTAGCGGGTCACAGCCTAGGTGAATACTCTGCACTAGTATGTGCGGGTGTTATCGATTTTAAAGAAGCGATCAAACTTGTTCAGCTTCGTGGTCAACTGATGCAAGAAGCGGTACCAGCAGGCAC
Source organism: Vibrio aquaticus (assembly GCF_003970385.1). Lineage (GTDB taxonomy): Bacteria > Pseudomonadota > Gammaproteobacteria > Enterobacterales > Vibrionaceae > Vibrio > Vibrio aquaticus. Next base: position 123,612 of record NZ_RXZH01000002.1, read on the forward strand.
TGGCGCAATGTTCGCGATCATCGGCCTAGATGATGAGTCAATTGCTAAAGCGTGTGAAGAAGCAGCGCAAGGCGAGGTTGTTTCACCAGTAAACTTTAACTCTCCTGGTCAAGTTGTTATCGCTGGTAGCAAAGACGCAGTAGAGCGCGCTGGTGCACTGTGTAAAGAAGCGGGCGCTAAGCGTGCACTTCCTCTTCCTGTTTCTGTGCCTTCTCACTGTGCACTGATGAAGCCAGCGGCTGACAAACTTGCAGTGGCACTAGAAGATCTCGAATTTAGCGCTCCTCAGCTTCCAGTTATCAACAACGTTGACGTTGCTGCTGAAACCGATCCTGCAAAAATCAAAAATGCGCTTGTGCGTCAGCTATACAGCCCAGTTCGTTGGACTGAAAGCGTGCAGCTAATGAGCGAGCAAGGCGTAGAGAAATTACTTGAGCTTGGCCCAGGTAAAGTTCTCACTGGCCTAACAAAACGAATTGTTAAGACACTAAGTGGCGCTGCAGTAAACGATGCTGCATCTCTAGACGCTGCTAAGTAAATAAGAACAAAGGAATAACGAACATGATGAATCTAGAAGGCAAAGTTGCTCTAGTTACTGGTGCAAGCCGTGGTATTGGTCGTGCAATCGCTGAACTGCTTGTTGAGCGTGGCGCAACAGTGATCGGTACTGCGACGTCTGAAGGTGGCGCAGCTGCAATCAGTGAGTACTTAGGCGAGAACGGTAAAGGTCTGGCTCTTAACGTAACGAACGTAGAATCTATCGAAGCGACACTTAAGACCATCAACGATGAGTTTGGTGCGATTGATATCCTAGTGAACAACGCAGGTATCACACGTGACAACCTACTTATGCGTATGAAAGACTCTGAGTGGGATGACATCATCGATACTAACCTAACGCCAATCTTCCGTATGTCTAAAGCGGTACTGCGTGGCATGATGAAAAAACGTGCTGGTCGCATCATCAACGTTGGCTCGGTGGTTGGTACTATGGGTAACGCAGGTCAGGCTAACTATGCAGCAGCAAAAGCGGGCGTAATTGGTTTCACTAAATCTATGGCACGTGAAGTTGCTTCTCGTGGCGTTACTGTGAACACAGTAGCACCAGGTTTTATCGAAACAGATATGACTAAAGCATTGAATGATGACCAACGTGCGGCGACTCTATCTAACGTACCAGCAGGTCGTCTAGGTGACCCTCGTGAAATCGCATCGGCTGTGGTATTCCTAGCTTCTCCAGAAGCGGCTTACATCACGGGTGAAACTTTGCATGTAAATGGCGGCATGTACATGGTGTAAAACGCTTTCGTAGAGAAAATTGGTGAACTTTCGTATTAATATTCACTCTAATCTCTGCAAACGTGTTAATTTGCACTTAATGTCGACAAATAGGCTACTTTTTGTAGTGAAAGTAGCCTATAGTTTGAAAGATTTGACGCGAAGCTGCACAAGATTTGTGCATGATTTAAGTCAAAAATGTATTGAATTTCGGTTAAAATCGCTAAAATTGTGGTTTGACCAGCAAGGTCCCTCTTGCAACTTTCAGTAGTTCGAATAAACTACGGAATCATCGCATTGAGCGAAATCTGTAAAGGAAAAGAAAAATGAGCAACATCGAAGAACGCGTAAAGAAAATCATTGTTGAACAGCTAGGTGTAGACGAAGCTGAAGTTAAAAACGAAGCTTCATTCGTTGATGATCTAGGTGCTGATTCTCTAGACACTGTTGAACTAGTAATGGCTCTAGAAGAAGAATTCGACACTGAGATTCCAGATGAAGAAGCTGAGAAGATCACTACTGTTCAAGCTGCTATCGACTACGTAAACAGCGCTCAGTAATCTCTCTCCCAGGCGGCCTTCTGGCCGCCTGTGTTCTTTTTAATCCTTCTATCCTTCCATAGAATCATTTCATTCCCGGAGAATAAAATCGTGTCCAAGCGTCGTGTTGTTGTCACTGGCATGGGTATGTTGTCACCGGTAGGCAACACCGTAGACTCATCTTGGAAAGCCCTGCTTGCTGGTCAAAGTGGTATCGTTAATATCGATCATTTTGACGCAGAAAACTTCTCTACTCGTTTTGCGGGTCTAGTTAAAGACTTTGATTGTACTGAGTACATGACAAAGAAAGATGCACGTAAAATGGATCTATTCATCCAGTACGGCATTGCAGCGGGTATCCAAGCTCTAGATGACTCTGGTTTACAAATTAACGAAGAAAACGCACCTCGTGTAGGTGTGGCTATCGGTTCAGGCATTGGTGGTCTTGACTTGATTGAAACTGGTCACACAGCACTAGTTGAAAAAGGCCCACGTAAAGTTAGCCCATTCTTCGTTCCATCAACCATCGTAAACATGGTTGCAGGTAACTTATCTATTATGCGTGGTCTTCGCGGTCCTAATATCGCGATCTCGACGGCGTGTACTACAGGTCTTCACAACATTGGTCACGCAGCGCGTATGATTGCATACGGCGACGCTGACGCAATGGTTGCAGGTGGTTCTGAAAAAGCTTCTACGCCTCTAGGCATGGCAGGTTTTGGTGCGGCTAAAGCGCTGTCTACTCGTAACGATGAGCCACAAAAAGCCTCTCGTCCTTGGGATCAAGACCGTGACGGTTTCGTTCTTGGCGACGGTGCAGGCATGATGGTTCTAGAAGAGTACGAACACGCTAAAGCTCGTGGCGCTAAGATCTACGCAGAGCTCGTTGGCTTTGGTATGTCTGGTGATGCTTACCACATGACTTCTCCATCTGAAGATGGTTCAGGTGGTGCACTAGCGATGGAAGCGGCTATGCGTGATGCTGGCATCGTCGGTACACAAGTGGGTTATGTGAACGCACACGGTACATCTACACCTGCAGGTGACGTTGCTGAGATTAAAGGCGTTCGTCGTGCTCTGGGTGAAGAAGGCGTGAAACAAGTGAAAGTATCGTCAACCAAATCGATGACTGGTCACCTTCTAGGTGCAGCAGGTTCGGTTGAAGCTATCATCACTGTTTTGTCTCTTGTTGACCAGATTGTTCCACCAACGATCAACCTAGATAACCGTGCTGAAGGTCTAGACGATATCGATCTTGTACCACACACAGCGAAAGAAGTAGAAATGGAGTACGCAATCTGTAACTCATTCGGCTTCGGCGGTACAAACGGCTCTCTAGTTTTCAAAAAAATCTAACGAGCACGTTCATAGAGTCTAAATAAACGGCTTAATGCTTTGGCATTAAGCCGTTTTGTTATTTAATACCCTTCTAAATTGAAAACAAGGATTGCTATGTTCTGGTTAAACGGAGAACCGGCGGATTCTGTCTCGCTTACGGACCGATCATTTCAGTATGGTGATGGCTGTTTTACAACAATGTTGACTCGAAAAGGTCAGATCCAGCATTGGTCTAAGCATATTGAGCGTATGGATGCTTGTTTGGATGCGCTTTTGATTCCTCGCCCTAACTGGAGTCAGGTTGAGCAATGGCTGACTTTAGCGGTGAGAGAGGACGATAAAGCGGGCTTGAAGTTGCACATTAGCCGTGGTCAAGGGGGTAGGGGATATAGTCCTACTCAAGTAGGTACACCAAATGTTACCATTAGCGCCTTTCCATTTCCGTCTGACTATGAAAAATGGACTAAAACTGGCATCGAACTCGGTATTGCAAATACTCGGCTTGGGCATAACCCGTTGTTAGCGGGCTATAAGCATAATAACCGCCTTGAGCAAGTGCTTGTGAAAGCTGAAATGGATCAACAGGCCTTACGAGATGGCGTCGTTCTTGATATTGCCGACCGAGTGATTGAAACTTCAATGGCAAACCTGTTTTGGGTAAAGAAGGATAAAATTTACACACCAGACCTGAGCTATGCAGGTGTAAGTGGCGTAATGCGTCGGGTGATTTTACAGCAAGCCCGAGATGCCGGTTTTGAGTGCGAAATTGGACATTTTCATCTAGACGAACTGTTGTCTGCCGAGGAAATCTTTATTTCAAACTCTGTGCTTGGTGTTGCTCCTATCCATACCGTGAGCTCAACACCCTTTAATATTGGAAGAATTACAAAACGAATTCAGGAGATGATCGACTCGTGATCAAAAAAATCACTCTTTTTTTGCTATTGGTCGCTGGCGTAGTTGCTGGCGGGTATTTCTATGTGGCGCAACAGGTGGAACAGTTCGTTAACCAGCCTTTGCAGCTAGAAGAGCCACACATCTTCACTATCGAACCTGGCACGAGTTTCAATCGTGTTCTGTCTAGCCTAACTACAGATGGCCTAATTGAAGGCAGTGATGTGGTTAAACTCGTTCGTCGTTTTCATCCTGAGCTGACTCAACTGCGTGCAGGAACGTATCTCATTGAACCGACGACTAACCTACAGCAAGCGCTAGAGCAATTTAAGCAAGGTAAAGAGCACCAATTTGCCATCACGTTCGTAGAAGGTTCGACGTTTAAAGAGTGGCGTGAAACGCTTGAAGGCGCACCGTATTTAGAGCATGAACTGTCAGGACTTTCAGAAGAAGAGATTGCGGCTCAGCTTGGCTCTGAACACAAAAAGCTTGAGGGTTTACTGCTTGCTGAAACCTACCATTACACGCTTGGCGCATCGGATCTTGATATTTTGAAGCGCGCGGCGAGCAAGTTGCAAACCGTCTTAGATGAGCAATGGGCGCAGCGCCAAGACCAACTTCCCATTAAGAGTGCGTATGAAGCGTTGATTTTGGCCTCTATTATTGAAAAAGAGACCGCTGTCGAATCTGAACGTGAACGTGTTGCGGCGGTATTCGTTAACCGATTGAATAAGCGTATGCGCTTACAGACTGATCCAACCGTTATCTACGGAATGGGTGACAAGTACGATGGTAATATTCGTAAGAAAGACCTTCGTACACCGACGCCATACAATACATATACTATTTTCGGACTGCCACCGACGCCAATCGCGATGCCTGGTGAAGCCTCTATCGCAGCAGCGCTGAACCCAGAAGACAGCAATTACCTCTACTTTGTCGCCAGCGGCAAAGGTGGGCATGTCTTCTCCAAAACATTGGCAGAGCACAACCGTGCAGTTCGAGCATACTTAAAACAACTAAGAAGCAACAAATGACAAACGCTAAATTCATCGTAATCGAAGGCCTAGAAGGCGCGGGCAAAAGCACCGCAATCAATTCAGTACTGGAAACTCTGAAAGCTTCAGGTGTTGAGTCGATCACTCAGACGCGTGAACCTGGTGGCACAGCGTTGGCAGAAAAATTAAGAACCCTCGTTAAGCAAGAACACGAAGGTGAAGAGCTGCAAGATATGACCGAGTTGCTACTTATGTACGCTGCTCGTGTCCAGTTGGTTGAGAATGTCATCAAGCCAGCACTGGCAAAAGGTGACTGGGTGGTGGGTGACCGCCATGATATGTCTTCGCAAGCTTACCAAGGTGGTGGTCGTCAGATTGCTGCTGAAACGATGTTAGCGTTAAAACAGACAACATTGGGTGGCTTTAAACCTGATCTCACTCTTTATCTCGATATCGATCCACGAGTTGGTTTAGAACGCGCACGTGGTCGTGGTGAACTAGACCGTATTGAAAAGATGGATATGAGTTTCTTTGATCGTACTCGTGAACGTTACCTAGAGTTAGCGCATCAAGATGATACGGTACTGATCGTCAATGCTGAGCAAGAGATTGAGAAGGTAGCTGAAGATATCGCTCTGGCGCTGACCAACTGGATGCAAAACAACTGATGACAGAGCTATACCCTTGGCTTACCCCGTTATGGCAGCAGTGGCAGGCTAATTTACAGGCAGATCGCTTTTCTAATGCCGCTTTGTTAATTGCTGAAGAAGGCATGGGTGCCGGACAGCTTACAGAGAAGTTTAGCCAAGCTGTGATGTGTCAAAACTACCCTGCAGAAGCGTGCGGCTTTTGTCATGGCTGTCAGTTAATGCAATCCCACAGTCACCCAGACTTCCACATTATTAAGCCAGAGAAAGAAGGTAAATCGATTACGGTTGAGCAAATTCGTCAATGTAATCGTATTGCTCAAGAGTCTTCGCAATTATCTGGAACTCGCTTATTTGTTATTGAACCTGCGGAAGCCATGAACGAGTCTGCGGCGAATGCATTGCTGAAAACGTTGGAAGAGCCTTCTTCAAGTTGTATGTTTCTATTGGTCGCTCATCGCTCGAATACGTTATTGCCAACCATTACCAGTCGCTGCCAGCAATGGCATTTGGTTCCACCGTCATCAAGTGAAGTCGCTCAATGGCTGTCGTCACAAAATGTTGGCCAGGTTCCTGCGTATGTCGCGCACCTAAACGGGAATGCCCCTTTGTTAGCGTTGGAGTTTCTTCAACAGGATAAGGCTAAGCAGTATACCGAGTTGGAGCAGTCACTATTAGCGGTATGTCAGAATCAAGGCGACGCGATCAAACTGGCTAAGGATCTCTCTAGTGGGCACTTGGAATCGCTCACTTGGGTATGGTATTTACTGACGGATGCACAGAAAGTGCACTATGGTTTATCTGATTCGGTATTCGTGCCGGGGGCTGAGTTGCTATCTAAAGCACTGGATTACCAAACGCTCTATTCTCAGGCTCAAGCTCTGACCAAGTTGCAAGACCAGCTAAGATTACACACAGGGTTAAATGCAGAGTTATTAATCCTTGATTGGTTATTTAAATTTCACGAGGAATCATGTTCGTAGACTCACACTGTCATCTAGATAAACTAGACTATGACGAACTTCACGATGGTATTGCCGATGTTGTCGAAAAAGCAAAGGCGGCAAATGTACACGAGCTTCTGTCGGTCGGTGTTACCCTGGATTCGTTTCCAAATATGTTGGAAATGATCGAGCCATTTGAGAATGTCTATGCATCGTGTGGGGTTCATCCTCTCGATGTTGAAAGTGACTTTGCCTTAGATCGATTACATGAATATGCCGCGCATCCACGAGTGGTAGCGATTGGTGAAACGGGCCTAGACTACCATTATCAACCTGAAACGGCAGATCTGCAGAAGCTACGCTTTGAGCAGCAAGTAGAATTAGCGGTTAACCTCAATAAGCCACTGATCATTCATACTCGTAACGCGCGCCAAGATACGTTGGATATCTTAAAAAAGGGTGGTGCTGACAAGTGTGGAGGTGTGATTCACTGCTTTACCGAAGATCTTCCGTTTGCCGAGGCGGCTATGGAACTGGGCTTCTATATCTCTATTTCAGGTATTGTCACGTTTAGACAAGCAACTGAATTGAAAGAGGTCGTCAAAGCGCTGCCGCTTGAAAGGCTGCTGATTGAGACAGACTCACCATACCTTGCCCCCGTTCCGCATCGAGGAAAACAGAACCAACCTGCCTATGTTGTTGAGGTTGCTTCTTACATCTCGCAGCTAAAAGGGTGTTCACTAAGCGAAGTTGGACAGAAAACCACCGAAAATTTCAGAAATCTTTTTTTAAGATAAAAAATTAATTTGCGGTTAAAAAGGGGCTTAGGCTCCTTTTTTTTGTTATCTAGCTCACGCGCAAGCGTTTAAATGACGTTGTTCACTAAAAATGTTGAACTTGAGAGTTCAAAAAAGCGGGCTTGTAATTTTGTTACATAAAATAACAACTCGATCTATTTTATTTACCCATCAAAATTAATCAACATAACCAATAATATCTTATATATCAAAGATTTGTGTTTGTGTAATCCTTTTCAGTTGCCCATTTGGTGTGTGATCTATCTATTAGTTTGAAACTAAATTCCGTAACTCGCTAGTAAGTGTCGTGGCCCGCAATATATATTTAGACCCAGAAAATATAGTGACATAAGTGGTTACATTTTTTCAGGGTGCTAACATTTAAGGCTACGGGGGTGTGCCGTTAGAGCCCAATAAATCTTATAAACTTTTCAGGAGCATAAACATGTTTAAGAACCTTTTTGCTAACCTGCAAAAAGTTGGTAAAGCTCTGATGCTACCAGTATCGGTTCTACCAGTTGCAGGTATTTTACTAGGTGTCGGTGCTGCCGACCTAAGCTTCATTCCAGATATCGTTTCTAACCTAATGGAACAAGCGGGCGGTTCAGTATTCGGCCAAATGGCGTTACTATTCGCTGTAGGTGTTGCACTTGGCTTCACTAACAACGACGGTGTAGCAGGTCTTGCTGCAATCGTTGGTTACGGCATCATGACGGCAACTCTAGGCGTTATGGCTGGCGTAATGGGCGTTGAGAAAATCGATACAGGCGTACTAGGTGGTATCCTTGTCGGTGGTGTTGCCGCTTGGGCATTCAACCGTTTCTTCAAAATTCAACTTCCAGAATACCTTGGCTTCTTCGCTGGTAAGCGTGCAGTGCCAATCATCACTGGTTTCTCAGCGATCGGTCTTGGTCTAGTTCTTTCTGTTGTATGGCCTCCAATTGGTGGCGCGATTGCAGCGTTCTCTGACTGGGCTGCTCACCAGAACCCACAGGTTGCATTCGGTATCTACGGCGTTATCGAGCGTTCTCTAATCCCATTCGGTCTACACCACGTATGGAACGTACCATTCTTCTTTGAAGCAGGTACTTGTGTTAACGCTGCTGGCGAAACTCAAAACGGCGTTCTAACTTGTTACCTAGTTGCTGATGAAGCTTCTCGTGCTGCAGGTAATGGCTTCGGTCAGCTAGCAGGTGGTTACATGTTCAAGATGTTCGGTCTACCAGCTGCTGCTATTGCTATCGCTCACTCTGCTAAGCCAGAAAACCGCGCGAAAGTAATGGGTATCATGGCGTCTGCTGCACTGACTTCATTCCTAACAGGTATCACTGAGCCAATCGAATTCTCATTCCTATTTGTAGCTCCTGTACTTTACGGTATCCACGCTCTACTAGCGGGTTCTGCTTACGTTGTTGCTAACACTCTAGGCTTCGTACACGGTACGTCATTCTCACACGGTCTAATCGATTTCCTAGTTCTTTCTGGTAACTCTCAGAAGATGGGTCTGATGGTTGCTGTTGGTCTAGTTTACGCTGCTATCTACTACGTAGTATTCCGCGCTGTAATCAAGGCAATGGACCTTAAGACTCCAGGCCGTGAAGACGAATCTGAAGAAGTATCTGTAGCAACAGGCTCTGACCTAGCTGGTGAACTCGTTGCAGCATTCGGCGGTAAAGCAAACATCACAGGTCTAGACGCATGTATCACTCGTCTACGTGTTGCTGTTGCAGACACTGAAGCGGTTGATCAAGACAAACTGAAACAACTAGGCGCAGCAGGCGTAGTCGTTGTAGCAGGTGGTGTTCAGGCTATCTTCGGTACTAAGTCTGACAACCTGAAAACTGAAATGGATGAGTGGATCCGTAACAACGGTTAATAATTCCCACGACTCATCTAAATGACTAAAAAGGAGGCTAAGGCCTCCTTTTTTGTTTTTGGTTACAATTTAGCCCAACTGTTCATCTAAATATTCTTTTCTCTTTACCTTTTTCTGACATCCATTTCTTACATATCATCATAATTGTACGCTGTTTTATTGATTTCATAGGAAATGTACTCGAATGAAGAAGTCTCGAATCTTTCTCACTTCAGGGGTGCTTGTTGCAAGTTGCTCAGTGTTTGCTGCAGATGAGCCTCAGAAAACCGATATCTCAGTTGGTATGGCCGTGGATCAAGGCCTAAGCGCTGTGGTTGAGCTAGACAATACCTATCGTTTTACTGTTGGTAATGATGGCGGCGCGTTTGATTACATTCTGAAACGTGGTTCTTTTGACGAGAATACACCGGTTTCATGGTATGTCGGTGTTGGCGGTTGGAGTGAATGGGACCACAAAGAGTTTGGTGCTCGCGTTCCGCTTGGTTTGAAATGGGACATTAGCCAAGGTTGGGAGATGTATGGCCAGATTCATCCTGAACTGAACCTCTATTCGGGCCCAGAGTTACAAATTGGCGGTGCACTGGGTGTGAAGTACACATTCTAATACCGTGTAGTGTGAACGGAGAGCCTAACTTATAAGGTTCTCCGAGATCCACATTCAATGTGTGGGCTAAAATGACCAGGTTAAGCCTATGTTGGCTGAAAACTGATTCATCCAGTCAGTTTTAAACTTGATCACACACGATTCGTTGCCCGTTGTTGGTAAGTTACAGACCCCGCTAGTGTCGTTATCGACAACGGTACCCAGCCATCTCAATTGAGTATTCAGTGCAAGTTCATCCGTAAATTGATATTCGAAACCACCGAAGATACTGGCGGAGAAGCCAAGCTCATCTTTGACCCAATCGGCGTCGATATACGAAGCGCCTAAACCCACACCTAAGTATGAAGACCATTTGTCTTGAACAGGGTAGTAAATACTGCTCTGTAAATGTAGGTAGTGAATAGATGAGTCTGCATTGACGTTTTCAACTTGTGAGTTTTGGTTCGCGTAGAACACACCAATTCGCCCTTTATCCAGATCCGTTTCTAGAGAGAGGGCGTAGCTCTCGGAGCCTTCTAGGTCGAGTTCATTCTGATTTTGATCTTCAACGCTCCCTCCAAAGGTGTAACCCAGCCAAGGAGAAAGGTGAATTTCTGCATGAGCAGTGGTGCTTAAGCTGAATATCGCTAGGGACAAGAGTAGTCGAAAGTCGGTTTTCATTTTTAGGCCTTTTTGGTCTAGGTAGAAATCTAAGTGTGACGCTAACGCCATAATTCCGCACGAAAAATACGTATTTATTGAAGATACTTCACACTGATGTTATTACTTTGTTACACAATAAGGAGGTGTCTATGGAACACGATCTAAAATATGCCCTACTGATCACTGCAGCTGCATTCGCGGTTATTATTGGTTATGGTCTAATCGCCATCATGACGGCGTAGGCTCACCATGAACAATCGCGGTGTTGTGACAAATACCGCTGTACAGCTAGATGTCGATCGACTGAAAAAGTACACCGGCGGTAAAAATGCATTGGTTGCCCAAGGCGGCGGCCAACGAGGTATTTTTACTTCTGGTGTTCTTGATGCTTTCCTACTTTCCAACTTTGACCCTTTTCACACGTTTTATGGTACCTCAGCAGGTGCCATGAATTTATGTGCCTTTCTCTGTCGCCAGAATGGCATCGGCCGCTCGTTTATTTTGGATTTAACCACCGACCCTGAGTTTTTTAATTTATTCCGTTATATTCGCCGCAAGCAATATTTAGGTCTTGATTGGGCATTGGATAAAATTTGTGACTTTCCCTATCGTTTAGATATCGATATGGGCCGAAGAGTATTAGCTGATCGTAATGCGTATGCCGCCGTCACGGACACCAACAGGCTTTTTGATCATTACTTACCCATGCTCCAAGATGATTGGCGGAAGGTGCTATTGGCGACGTGTGCGATTCCTCGCTTGTATCACCAGCCCGTTTCTTTCCCACACGGGGAGTATGTCGATGGCGGCGTCTCAGCGTCTATCCCAGTGCAAGAGGCGTGGCGAAAAGAAGCACGCTGTATTGTGGTGATTCGAACTGAGGGGGAAGATCTCGTTACAGAGACGCAGCAGAGCGCTCAAGAACCTTCAGTTGAATGGTTTAGAGATTCAATGAATGTGATTCAAGGCCATTGGCAAGATAAGCTCGAACAGTGGAAGCAAGATTGGGGCAGTTTCTTCAATGATCAGGTACAAAAGTCTCGCACTGAAAAGTTGGATCAAAGCCACTTAGAGCTTTTGAACGGTGGACGCTGGTTGTTTGGCGCGGATGATATTTATCGGCTAAGCCACTTGATCGGTGACAAATTCGATTCAGGTCTCGCCGATATGTTGATGGTGCATTACCAAACCTATTCATTGACTCAAGACTTTTTACAATCCCCGCCAGATGACTGCTTTGTTATTCAAATTAAGCCTCAAGAGCCATTAAAGGCGAGCTCATTGATGAGTGAAAGGGAGGACTTGTTGCATGACTATCAGGTGGGATTAGACGCCGGGTTCCGTTTTGTTGAAGCGTTCTCACCGTGTCTTTATAAGCCGATGCCAGTCATGAAATAATCCCGTGCCCATATCATAGGTATGAACACGGGAGAGCCGTTACGCCGCTACGATGCGCATACAATTGGTTGAGCCAACCACGTCCATGATGTCTCCTTGGGTGATGATCACCAGGTCGCCTTTATGAATCAGACCACGCTCTCTAAGTGCTGCTACAGCCGATTGCGCGGTTTCCAAACCTGTATCACTGTTATCTTCAAAGTAGACCGGCGTAACGCCACGATATAACGCGGACAGGTTCAACGTTCGTTCATTTGGAGAAAGAGCAAAAATCGGTAATCCCGAGCTTAAACGCGACATCATAAGTGCGGTTCGCCCCGATTCCGTTAGGGTGACGATGCCCTTAATGCCTCTCATGTGGTTGGCAGCAAACATCGTTGACATCGCAATGGTCTCTTCACCAGACTCAAACACCGACTCCATTCGGTAGGTTGAGCGGTTAACCGAAGACATTTTCTCTGCGCCGACACACACTTCTGCCATTGAACGCACGGTTTCCAGTGGGTATTTACCTGCTGCGGTTTCACCCGATAGCATTACCGCATCGGTACCGTCTAATACGGCATTTGCCACGTCCATCACTTCGGCACGAGTCGGCATCGGATTTTCCATCATCGATTCCATCATTTGAGTCGCGGTAATGACGGTACGGTTGAGCTTGCGTGCACGGCGAATGAGCTGCTTTTGTACACCGATCAACTCCGGGTCACCAATTTCCACCCCTAAGTCACCACGCGCGACCATCACGGCATCAGATGCTAAGATGATGTCATCGATGCTTTCTTCGGTTTCGACCGTTTCTGCACGCTCTACCTTGGCAACCAAACGTGTTTGAAGACCAGCATCGGTCGCGAGCCTTCGTGCATACTTCATATCTTCGCCATTTCTAGGAAACGAAACGGCTAGGTAGTCGACTTTGATCTCCGCGGCGAGCTTGATGTCGTTCTTATCTTTTTCAGTCAGAGCCTCTGCTGATAGACCGCCGCCCTTTTTATTAATGCCTTTATTGTTTGAGAGTGCGCCGCCAATCGTCACTTTGGTCCGAACTTGGGTCCCTTTGACTGCGGTCACTTGTAATTGCACTCGACCATCATCAAGAAGAAGAATGTCACCGGTCGAAACGTCATTTGGCAGCTCTTTATAATCCAGACCGACGGCGTCTTTGTTACCTTGTCCAGCGGGTAGGGCGCTATCTAACGTGAAAATATCTCCTACGTTGAGGTGCACTTTACCATCTGCAAATGTTGAGACTCGAATCTTAGGGCCTTGTAAGTCACCTAAAATGGCCACGTGAGTGCCAAGCTTAGCGGCGATATTCCTGACACGAGTTGCTCGTTCACGGTGATCGTCTGCATTGCCATGAGAGAAGTTCATTCTGACGACATTGACACCTGCTTCTAAAATCGCTTCAAGCACGCCAGGGGTATCGGTCGAGGGGCCAAGAGTAGAGACAATTTTTGTTCTTCTTTGGATTGAGGTCATTCGGATCTCCTTGATCAGATTCTGCTGCTAAAGGCAAAGGGGCAGCGTATCGGGGTTAGTTCCATCACTAGGGCGCTTGTTAAGTATATACCTGAGCCAAATAAGCGTTATAGATTGCGCAATTTCTCTATTTGAAAGGTGATGTTGGACATATTTATTAATGCAAAAAAATAGCGATATAAATGTGATAAAACTTTCGCTATTTGATTAGGTACACAAAGAATTATGTTTATACGTGACACTTGTCACGGCAATCCATCAAAGCTCTTCACAATTACTTCGCAAAGTAAAAAAATTAGCAGGTTGTTGATATTCGGAGTGCTCTATGTACATGGCTCAACCTGGCCATATTGATCATATCAAGCAGGTCAATGCTGGCCGTGTATATAAACTCATTGATCAAAAAGGCCCTATTTCTCGCATTGATCTCTCGAAGCAGAGTGAACTTGCGCCTGCGAGTATTACTAAAATTACTCGCGAGCTAATTGAAGCACACCTCATTCATGAGACGACCGTCCAAGAAGCGACCACTCGTGGCCGTCCTGCTGTTGGTCTACAGGTCAACAATGAAGGTTGGCAATTTCTTTCGATGCGATTAGGACGAGGCTATTTAACCATTGCATTACATGAGTTAGGTGGCGATGTTCTGATCGATACTAAAATCGATATTCATGAAGTGGACCAAGACGATGTGCTTGCTCGTTTACTGCATGAGATTGATGAGTTTTTCCAAAGCTATTCAGAGCAGCTTGATCGTGTGACCAGTATTGCCATCACGCTACCTGGCTTGGTGAATTCTGAGCAAGGTGTTGTGCTGCAAATGCCTCACTATAATGTGGAAAACTTGCCGCTTGGTCCTGAAATTTACAAAGCGACAGGCTTGCCAGTATTCATTGCCAATGATACGCGAGCATGGGCACTGGCCGAGAAGTTGTTTGGCCATTCTCAAGAGAACGAGAACTCAGTACTGATTTCTATTCACCATGGCTTGGGTGCCGGTATTGTACTTGATGGACGTGTACTGCAAGGTCGCCACGGCAATATTGGTGAATTAGGTCATATTCAAATCGATCCTCAAGGCAAACAGTGCCACTGTGGTAACCGCGGATGCCTAGAAACGGTCGCAAGTTCTCAAGCGATTCGTGCGGAAGTCGCAGAGCGCCTGGCTAACGGTGAGGCTTCTTCTTTAACTGAGATTGAAGAGATATCTATCGAAGATATCTGTGAAGCGGCGGCAAATGGTGATCCACTGGCTGTGGATGTTATTGAAAAGCTTGGTCGCTATTTAGGTTCAGCCATTGCGATTGTGATTAACCTGTTTAATCCTGAAAAGGTCCTGATAGGTGGGGCGATCAACCAAGCGAAAGAGGTTCTCTACCCAGCTATTCAAACCTGTATCGAAGAGCAGAGCTTACCAGTCTATCACCAAGACTTAGAGTTAGTTGAATCGCGTTTTTACAAGCAAGCGACCATGCCGGGAGCCGCACTGATTAAGCAAGCTCTGTACGATGGCCTATTATTGATGAAGGTTATCGAAGGCTAAGTTGTTTTTATTTTAACGCCATACTGTTAAAAATATTTTAAACCCATATAATCTGAAAGATATATGGGTTTATTTTTGTTTTAGTCTTACGATAGACTATTTTTACATTATCCACGTTAGGCGAGAAGTAGTATGTCTGGAGTTTTAAATACCGTTGATCAGCGAACAAACCTAGTTGGTGAAAACCGCTTGGAGCTACTGCTATTCAGCTTGAACAGCAGACAAATCTTTGCCATCAATGTTTTCAAAGTTCGTGAAGTGATTAAGGTTCCACCACTCACTAAGCTGCCAGGATCTCACCATCATATTACCGGTGTTGCGTCATTGCGTGGCGTATCTGTCCCTGTGATTGACTTGCGTGCAGCGATTGGTTTTCCGCCATCGCGTTTGGAAAATCAAGAAGAGAACCTCATCATTACGGAATATAACCGTACGGTGCAAGGTTTCTTGGTTGGTCAGGTGCGTAATATTGTTAATACTGCGTGGACAGAGATTCAGCCGCCACCGAAAACGGCCGGTCGTGCAAACTACTTGACCGCGATTACTCATGTGAAGGACGGCGAAGGCCTCAATATTGTTGAAATCATTGATGTTGAGAAAGTACTTGCTCAGATCATTGATTACGATATCTCAATTTCAGAAGGGGTTCTGGATGAAGATTTGTCGACGCAAATGGTGGGCCGTAACGTTCTGATCGTGGACGACTCTTCAACCGCCCGCTCTCAAGTTCGTGGCACGCTTTCTCAGCTTGGCTTAAACATTATTGAGTGTCGTGATGGCCTAGAGGCTTTGAGACTGCTTAAAGGCTGGTGTGAAGAGGGTAAGAATGTGACCGAAGAACTTCTGCTCATGATCACTGATGCAGAAATGCCTGAAATGGATGGTTATAAGCTGACGTATGAGATCCGTAATGATCCTCGAATGAAAGACCTTTATATCACGTTGAACACATCACTGAGTGGCAGCTTCAACGATGCGATGGTTAAAAAAGTAGGCTGTGATCGCTTTATTTCTAAGTTCCAGCCAGACCTGCTGGTGGAAGTCGCCCAAGATCGCTTACGCCAAGTGTTAAATAAATAGAATGGCCTTCTATTTATAGTAATTGACCGATAAATCTGTGAATGCTATGTTTTTGATATCATTTTGTTAAGCAAGATGATGAAACTATCAAAATACGACTTTTCGCCAGACTTTTATAGGTAGTTCTTATTAATGATATGGTTAACTTCTAAGGTTGTGATGACCTTATCTATGTTGCTATATAGGGAATATAAGAAAAGAAGTATGGAAGCTGAAGACAAATTCTAGTTTGTCAAAGTAACTCAGAAGGGAGCAATAGCTCCCTTTTTCTTTGGCTGAAATCTACTCCGATCTACCCAAAAATTAATGAAAATCTCGTGATTTATTGCTGAGCGCCGGTAGCTTATCGGTCATATCAATTAAGCGCCCGGCAATAACATGATGCACCTCGCCTTCTTTTTCTAATATGCCTTTCACTTGTAAGATCTTAGCGGTCAAATAGGCTGACTTCTGAGCTCTAGCGGTGGCTTTCCAAACGACAACGTTAATGTTTCCTGTATCGTCCTCTAAAGTGAAAAAAGTCACACCGGCCGCGGTTCCGGGTGATTGCTTTCCGGTCACTACACCTGTCACTGTGACCAAAGATTGGTTGTCTCTCTCTTTCAACTCACGCATTCGCGTAAATCGCCCTAGTACACCGGCTTCATCAAGCAGCGTAATTGGATGCTTGGCAAGAGACAGCCCAGTCGCAGCATAGTCTTCAAGTAAGGTTTGACTGTCTGAAGGGGCGCAACCAATGGCTTTCTCATCTTCTAAGCTTTGAAATAAAGGCAAGTCAGACAGCGAGTCCATCATCGCCCAACGTGTTTGGTAGCGGTTAGCACTTAATGTCTGCATGGCATTCGCGGATGCGAGTAGTTCGACATCTCGACGGTTCAAACCAATGTGCTTGAGCTGGCCAGTATGCGTAAACCCTTTCGACCCTCTGGCGTGAATCAGTTGTTTAGCGCTTTGTTGGCTAAAGCCTTTGATTTGGCGTAGTCCCAATCGAATTGCCCATTGTCCATTTGTTTGCACCATTTTGTGGTCATACTGCGATGCATTGACGCAGATAGGTAGAATCACCACATGATGGCGTTGTGCGTCTTGTACGAGCTGAGAGGCACTGTAAAAGCCCATCGGCAAGCTATTGAGTAGTGATGTATAGAACGCGTGAGGGTAGTAATACTTCAGCCAAGCCGAGCAGTACGCTAGAACGGCGAATGAAGCGGAATGACTTTCCGGAAAGCCATATTCTCCAAACCCTAGAATTTGGTCAAAGATACGTTCGGCAAAGTCGAGTTCGTACCCTCGGCTGAGCATGCCGTCGATGAGCTTGGTTTTAAACTTAACCAAATCGCCGTTTTTCTTCCAAGCTGCCATTGCTCGGCGTAATTGGTCGGCTTCACCACCACTGAAACCGGCTGCCACCATAGCAATTTTGATGACCTGCTCCTGAAAAATCGGCACGCCTAAGGTGCGTTCTAACACGGAGCGAACTTCCGGTGATGGATAGTCAATGTGCTCTTCACCGTTACGACGTTTGAGGAAAGGGTGAACCATATCGCCTTGAATTGGCCCCGGCCTCACAATCGCAATCTGAATCACAAGGTCGTAATAAGTGGCGGGTTTGAGTCTTGGTAACATACTCATCTGAGCCCGAGACTCGATTTGGAATACTCCAACCGTATAGGCTTTTTGGATCATGTTATACACGTTAGCATCGTCTTGACGGCGAGTAATATCAGCGATGCCAAGCGAGTGGTGGTGGTTTTTTTTGACCAGATCGAAACATTTTCGAATTGCGGTCAGCATCCCCAGAGCCAAGACATCCACCTTGAGCAGCTTGAGCGATTCCAAGTCGTCTTTGTCCCATTGAATAACTGTACGGTCAGCCATAGAAGCATTCTCGACAGGCACAAGTTCGTACAAAGGGCCGGCAGCGATGATAAAGCCACCAACATGCTGTGAGAGGTGGCGAGGGAAGCCTAAGACTTCGTTGACCAGCGTAATGAATTGTTCGCCTTTGAGCGAGTCCGGTTGTAGGCCCAATTCAACGATTTGTGCTTGCCAGCCTTGAGCTCGATCTCGTCGATTGACGTTCTTAATGAAGTAATCCAGTTGGCTTTCTTCAATGCCTAGCGCTTTACCCACATCTCGCACGGCACTTTTAAAACGATAAGAGATGACCGTCGCTGCCAGTGCTGCGCGCTCACGACCATATTTTTGATAGATATACTGGATGACTTCTTCACGGCGTTCATGCTCAAAGTCGACGTCAATATCTGGCGGCTCATCTCGCTCTTTACTGATGAAACGCTCAAACAGCACCGAGATTTGTCTTGGATCGACGGAGGTGATTTCTAAGCAGTAACACACGACAGAGTTCGCCGCAGAGCCTCGACCTTGATAGAGGATGTGATTGCGCTTGGCAAACATTACGATGTCGTGAATGGTCAAGAAGTAAAACGGATAGTTTAATTCCTCGATTAACCTGAGCTCTTTGTTGATGGTCTCTTGGATGTCGTCCGGCACACCTTCTGGAAATCGTAGGCGTTTGCCGTGTTCGACCAGTGCTTGTAGATAACTCATTGGCGTGTGCCCATCAGGGACAAGTTCACTGGGGTATTCATATTGAAGATCGCTCAAACAGAACTGACAACGTTTCGCAATGCTCACGCTTTCTTCGAGCCACTCTGCTTTAAACAGTTTGGCTAATTTTTCTTGGCTACGCAGGCTACGCTCACCGTTAGTAAGCAGTTGCTCACCTAAGTCATGTACGCAGCAACCGTGTTTGATTGCACTCAATGTATGCTGAAGAGGCAAACGAGCTGCGGTGTGCATTAACACCCCACCACAAGCCGTGATGGGTAGGTTGAGCTCGTTAGCAAGCCGTTGGCAATAATCAAGATACTGTTTGTCATCTGAGGATAAGTGACGCTGTATACCAAGCCATAGTCGGTGCTGGTGGTGTTGTGTTAGCCAGTGCCCCCATTTGTCATCGCTGCTCTGGTTGCACGGAAGCCAAATCATTAAGCAGTGACGAACGGACATTAAATCCCATTCTGACAGCTGGTACTGGCCTTTCTCAGAGCGCCTTCTTGCGTTGGTAATGATTCGGCAAAGTTCGGCGTAAGCTTCGCGATTAGGGCAAAGCAACACCACTTGGCACTCGTCGTTTAACCAAAACATACTGCCAATGATTAACTGAATATTGAGTTGGTGGGATTTGATCGCGCTATAGGCTCTGACCACACCCGCCACAGAGCACTCGTCGGTGATAGCGAGTGAGTGGTAGCGAAGAAAATCCGCTTGCAGTATTAACTCTTCAGCGTGAGAGGCTCCACTAAGGAAAGAGAAGTTACTTTGACAAAAGAGTTCGGCATAACTCATGTAAGGCTCTCAATTAACTAAATAAGCCGTGGGTGAACCACTGCATTTCTTGGTTGCGAAATACCCATAGCCAACGACCTTGGCTGCTCTGAGCAATAAAGTAGTCACGAGTCATCTCTTCACCGTCCCACCATCCCGTCACAAAGCGCTCTGGCCCTTGTATTAATGACACCTTTTCAGAAAGAGGTTCTGGTGTTGCGAGCATAAAGTTGGGTCTTAACTTATGGTTTGGTTGCTTCTTAGGGATAAGGGAGGTTGGATCGCATAATAGAGTCGACTTTTCTGGGCGTGGGTCGTGACTACAAGCGACTTTTCTTACCGCCTCTTTACCGAGCTTAGCTTGCAATAGGCCGATAAGCTCTAGGTCAGTTTGCTCTCCTTGGAAGCCTTGAAAAAGGTCTGCGCTGTTTGATTCTAGTTCTCCACTGCGGATTAAACGTAAGGTTAAGCCTTGGACTGGGGCATCCAATTTAAGTGACTCCATC
The DNA here is from genome assembly GCF_003970385.1 of Vibrio aquaticus. Taxonomy (GTDB): domain Bacteria; phylum Pseudomonadota; class Gammaproteobacteria; order Enterobacterales; family Vibrionaceae; genus Vibrio; species Vibrio aquaticus. The sequence continues at coordinate 143,529 of NZ_RXZH01000002.1, forward strand.
GTCAGTTGGCATAGCTTCTGCCATCGAATGCTTTGGTAGTCGCCACTGGCGGAATAAAAGCGCACAGAACCTTCTTCTTTGTCTCTTTGATGAAGGATCAGCTCAAGTTCATAACCCACTTGATTGCGTAGAGTGAGGAATAATTCCAACTTATCCAGCAACGTCGTTAAAGGCCGTTCTAGCCACTGAATATTTTCAATATCAAACAGCAGCTCTTGATAGCTTTCAAAGTGTTCAGGAGGGTGATAAAAGTCGATAGGGTGCTTAAATTGCCCCATTAGGCGGCCAAGATAATTGACTAAATCAATGTCAAAGCGTCGTGCGACCTCTTGAATAGGAAGCTCAAGCAGCGTATTCAACGTATCGACTCCGACACGCTGTAACTTCTCAACTTTACTGCTTTCTAGCTCGGTTGCTGCCAGCGGAAATGGCTTAATGGCATCAATAATGTGAGTTCTATCTGTGGTTAATAAGCGATGCCCTGATTTAGCCAGTAGCATGGCACTGAAAGGAGAAAATCCGCTCGAAAACTGGTAGTGGATATTCAGTTGCGCTAGGTGTTGTGACACACGTTGCCAGTAGGACTCAATACCCCCATAAAGTGACAGCATATTGGTGATTTTGAGTAAGATGCCTTGGGGGGGAAATAGGCAAATATCAGACGTCACCATATAGAGCCACTGAGCAATGTTCAAAATCGCTTGTTGCTCGGATTCGGCATCATAAGGGTGAACTTGCAGCTGATGACATAACGCACTGGCGCTGCCTAACCCCATACCTAGCTGAATACCTTGTTCTTTAGCCGTGGCATTACATTGAACCACCTTGAAGCGTTTGGAATCGACAATGGCAACAGGCAGGGAATCTTGCTCTGAGAAAAGTCTATCCAGCTGTAAGGTTGGAAAATGCAGATAGATCCAACTTTGCATGATCAGCCTTGCTGCTTGAGTGGGAACGGGATAACCACCGGTGAGGCGGGCTGCACCGTCAAGTTTGGCCAATGGGCTCGCATATCAATGACAAAGCTTCCTTGTGGCCAGCCCCCTTTGCGTTTAGTGATGGAAACTTCTAGGCCAAAAGGGTGCGGCTCTAAAGTCATACTCAGATTCACGGGCAACGAAAACAGGTTTGGGGTTTGATGCTTAAAGATAAAGTGGACAGCGTTGCCATGTTCACTGGCTACTTGTAATCGCCTCGCTTGATGCACTTCTAGGTCTGAGTGCCAAAGGAGTACGTTACTGCATGCACCGCTGCGTAAACATTGCTCTGCGGCCCATAACGCTTCTTTGGCAGTATTAGGGTAGAGGAGTAACACATTATTATGATCAAGCCCTTCATTGCACAATTGCTCGGCACACAAGTAGCCTGGAGGCTGAATGAAAACGATGAGTCGATTTTGGTGACTCATTGTGAGATGAGGCATTAACAAGCGCAGCTCACCAATGCCGTATTGAGTCTGCAGCTCAATGACACCGTGCTTAGGAAAGCCACCGTCTAGCTTTTGATCCAGAAGTTCATAGCCGGTCGGGTAGCAGTCATCGTGGCTTGCCACTTGCGCACCAGACCAAAGCCACTGTTTTTGTTTAAGGTTTTCGATCAGTTCATACATAACAATTTACCTGTATATATATACAGTATAAATTATTATCATCGTTCAGCAAGAGTTGCTGGGATCGAATGGATAAAAAAACGCCTTATATTCTTTATTCAAGAATACAAGGCGTTGAATTTTTTAATTAAAAAGTAAGGGGTTTAGTCGTTACTTTTTTGGTTGTGCGTCAATACATTCACCATTCACAGCACGACCTTCAGGTGCCATTAGGTAAAGGTAAAGCGGCATAATGTCGAGCGGTGTCTTTAGTAGTTCAGCATCTTCTGCTGGGTAAGCCTTAGCGCGCATACCAGTGCGAGTTGCACCCGGATTGATCGCATTAACGCGAATTGTCGTTTCATTCAACTCATCTGCTAGGATCTGCATCATGCCTTCGGTGGCAAACTTAGACATAGCGTAAGTCCCCCAGAATGCGCGGCCGCTATGACCGACTGTCGATGAAGTGAAAATGATACGAGCATCGTCTGATTTGTGTAGAAGAGGCAATACCGCTTGAGTCATCAAAAATTGCGCTTTTACGTTCACCTGCATGATGTCGTCAAACGTATCTTCACCAATTTGATCGAACGGGCTGATGACCCCTAGCAGACTTGCGTTATGAAGCACACCATCTAAACGGCCAAATTGACCTTCAATGGTATCGACCATATCAAGGTAGTTTTGTTTGGTTGCGCCTTTCATATCGAGCGGAATGATTGCTGGCTGAGGGTAGCCTGCCGCTTCGATTTCATCGTAGGTTGCTTCGAGTTTTTTCACTGTTCGCCCAAGTAAAATAACCGTAGCACCGTGCTCGGCGTAAGAGAGAGCGGCTTGTTTACCAATACCAGCACCAGCGCCAGTAACCAGAATGACTTTACCCTTCAAGGCATCCGATGAAACAGCATAATCCACGATGTGTATCCTTTTGTAATGTTCTACTTTAAGTCTTCGTGACAAGGCGGTTACAATACACTAATTCGCACATTAGGGGATATCACATTGGAATTTTTGTTGGACTATGGGCTGTTTTTAGCCAAGATTGTGACTGTCGTAGTCGCACTCGTTGCGATTTTAGTAATAGCGAAAGCGGCTGGTGGAAAAAGCGGCGCAGCAAAAGGTGAATTAGAGATTACCAACTTAACTGAGCAGCACAAACATACGGTTGAACAGTTAGAGCACCATCTGCATGATGACGCGTTTATTAAAGCGCGTGACAAGGCAGAAAAGAAACAAGAGAAAGAACAAAACAAAGCACGCGAGAAAGAAATTAAAAAAGCGTCGAAAGAGGGCGATCTTGATAGCAAGCGTGAACCTCACCTGTTTGTTCTGGATTTCAAAGGCAGCATTGATGCTAAAGAAGTCGCTTCTCTACGTGAAGAAGTGACGGCGATTCTTGCTGTCGCTCGTGAGGGTGACGAGGTGCTGCTACGTCTAGAGTCGGGCGGTGGCATGGTTCACGGCTATGGTCTTGCATCTTCACAGCTTGATCGCCTTAAGGCAGCGAAGCTACCGTTAACCATTTCTGTCGACAAAGTAGCGGCGAGTGGCGGTTATATGATGGCATGTATCGCCGATAAGATTGTGTCTGCACCTTTCGCCATTGTCGGTTCTATTGGCGTGATTGCCCAGCTACCAAACTTCAATAAAGTGCTGAAGAAGTACGATATTGAGTATGAGCAGCTGACAGCTGGTGAGTACAAACGCACATTAACGATGTTTGGTGAAAACACCGATAAAGCGCGTGAGAAATTCAAGCAAGAGCTGGAAGAAACACACGGCCTGTTCAAAGACTTTATTCGTGAGCGTCGACCAGAGCTTGACCTAGATAAAGTCGCAACGGGTGAACACTGGTTTGGTACTCAAGCCCATGAGCTTGGTCTGGTTGATGAAATTAAAACATCAGACGATTTGGTGGTAGAAGCCTGCAAAGACAAAACGGTATTAGCGATTCACTACGTTGAAAAGAAAAAGCTCACGTCTAAGCTAGCGGGTTTGGCGGGTGAAGCGGCAGATAACGTATTGATGAAGCTTATTGATCGTGGCCAGCGTCCAATCGTGTAAATCGCTCTAAACTATTTTACGCCCACTTTCGAGTGGGCGTTTTTGTTTGTATTGAGAGATGTTCTCAGCGGATCAGAAATAAAGCCTCACTGTTTCATTATGAAAAAGGTAACAAAAGAATATTCCCATTTATCAACCGCAAATGAGTGTATATACTAAGATAATGTCAGGTAAGATAAGAAGTACCAGGTAAACTGGATGTTAATTAAGAAACTCGATGCCCCACGTGATATGCAAATTGGTGCTAGGTTTGAGACCAAGAAGCATGGATATGTCACGGTCATTGAATATTATAATACTCACACCGTTATAGTTGCCTTTGAGAACACCGGCAATATTCGATCTATTACAGCGGCGAAACTTCGTAGTGGTCAAGTTTCTGATCGTTCTGTTCCGCCTCAATCATCCATGGTTGGTGAAAAGCTAGAATCCGTGAAACATGGTGTATTAACTGTGGTTCAGGTTGAGTCTGAAAATATTGTCGTGCTTGAAAATGAAGCGGGTGAAGAGATTCGTATGCTGCTTCCTGCTGTTCAGAAATTACGAGATAGAATAGAAGACGAGTCTGAAATAGCTAAGCCAGAAATGCCGACTTCTTTAAGCGCATTGACAAAAAGAAATAAGAAGACGAAAGACGTGAATAGTCTTTTGAAGAAAATGCTTACTGACTACGGAAAGTAATAAAAAATACTATTTAACTGCATTCATAACGTCAGATCACACTTTATCCCACCTTGTTAGACGCTCATTCAAAACACACTTTTTCATCGCTACTCCCTTAGAGGTGTTAGTGATAAATTGTGTGTTTGAAACTTTAATTTGCGTGATCTTCGTCACGGGGTCATTTTGGTTTTGTGATGGTGATCTATTCTGTTTTGGGTCGATTTGGATATTATTCCTTTCAACAAATAAACGGAAACAAATACGTTTCTAACAAAATCCCTACAGAGATAAATATTATGAAAAAGATTATGGTTGTGTGCGGTAACGGTCTTGGTACATCTTTAATGATGGAAATGGCAGTGAAAGAAGTGGTTGGAAAAATTGGCCTAGACGCAGAAGTTGATCATGAAGACTTATCGTCAGCAGCATCAAGCAATGCTGATATTTGGGTTGCCGCTACAGACATCGCTAACCAATTATCTGAAGCAGGAAAAACAAATATTGTTAGCCTAGCAAATATTTTCGATAAAGCTTCAATTGAAGAACAATTAAAAACTTTCATGTAAGGAAGTAACCTATGGCTAATTTCTTTGAGTTTATGCTTGGCTTATTAAAAGAGCCAGCAATCATGGTCGGTTTAATTGCTTTTATTGGTTTGGTTGCACAAAAGGCAGATATATCAACAATTCTAAAAGGCACTATTAAAACCGTAATGGGTTTCCTAATTTTAGGTTTTGGTGCGGGGGCGCTAGTTGGTGCTCTAAATCATTTTTCAACAGTATTTACAGAAGCATTTGGTGTAAGCGGTGTTATTCCAAATAACGAAGCAATCGTAGCGTTAGCTCAAGAAGCATTTGGCTACGAAATGGCACTAATTATGTTCTTTGCTTTCGTGGTAAATATTCTATTGGCTCGTTTTACTCCGTTAAAATATATTTTCTTAACGGGTCACCACACGATGTTTATGTCAATGCTGGTTGCTGTAATCCTTTCTACAGCAGGTATTACTGGCACTGCGTTGGTCGCGATGGGCTCTGTTATTGTCGGTTCGCTGATGGTGATCATGCCAGCACTTGCTCAGAAATATACTGAGAAAGTCATGGGGACAGACCAGCTTGCAATGGGTCACTTCTCAACCTTCTCTTACCTAGTGTCTGGTTACATTGGTAGCAAGTTTGGTGATACGTCTAAAACAACAGAAGACATCAATGTACCTAAGAGCCTAATGTTCTTACGTGATACACCCGTTGCGGTTGCAACGACCATGGCAATCTTCTTCATGTTTGCTTCTCTCATCGCTGGTGGTGAGTTTGTTGAAACGGTTTCTGGTGGTCAAAACTGGGTAGTCTTTACCTTCATGCAGTCTTTGATTTTTGCAGGTGGTGTTTACATCGTACTGCAAGGTGTGAAGATGCTAATCGCAGAAATTGTTCCAGCGTTTAAAGGTATCTCTGACAAGCTAGTACCAGGTGCAAAACCAGCACTAGACTGTCCAATGGTATTCCCAGTTGCACCAAATGCGGTACTTATCGGTTTCCTATCATCGTTTGCAGCAGGTCTGGTAGCGATGGGTATTCAAGGCATGCTTGATTGGACGATTATCGTTGCAGGTGTTGTTCCTCACTTCTTCGTGGGCGGTGCAGCAGGCGTTTACGGTAACGCAACAGGTGGTCTACGTGGTGCGATTCTAGGTTCGTTCACACAAGGTCTGTGTATCTCGTTCCTACCAATGCTTCTTCTTCCTGTTCTTGGTGGTTTAGGTCTTGAAGCAACAACATTCGCTGACTTCGACTTTGGTGTGGTTGGTCTGATTCTAGGGTGGTTAGTATCATGAGTATTATGAATCTGATTGGCGATAACATTGTTATCTCAAACGAACAGAACCTAACGGTAGATAACGCGCTTGATATCACTTGTTCTAAGCTTGTCGAGCAGGGCAAAGTGGACGCGACTTACCTAGAAGCGATTAAGAAGAAACACAAAGAAATCGGTGCATACTATGTACTGGCTCCGAAAATCGCAATGCCTCATGCTCGTCCTGAAGATGGTGTCAATGAAGCGGCTCTGCAAATTACAGTGTTCAAGAATGGTGTGGATTTAGAGTCAGAAGATAACGGTGATGTGTTTTTCTCAGTTACTTTGGCGGCATTAGATTCAGACAGTCACATTCAAACGATTGTTGCGTTGTCTGAGCTGTTTCAAAACGATGATGACATTGATGCGATCATTCGTGCAGAAAACGAATCAGCCATTGCTGAGATTCTAAACAAATACTAATGACATAGTCCCCCTTACTGAAAAGTATCAAGCCCTCGCTAGTCACGAGGGCTTTTTTCGTTATGAGGCTAATAAAAAACGCTCCTGAGAGAGGAGCGTTCTAATTCAAATCTTATTGAGCTTTAGCTTGGCCGCTTGGCTTACGGTTGGCTGGCTTACGGCGTTGTTGGCCATTGTTGCCATTACCGCTATTGCCACCATTGTTGCTCTTTGGCTTCCCACCCGATGGTTTGCGTTTTGATTGACCACCGTTACCACGGTCTTCACCATTGGGTTTGTTGTGACCAAAGTGACGCTTGTTTTTGCTAGCCGGCTTATTGCCACGAGCATTGTCGCCAGAACGCTTGCCGTCTTGGTGGTCGGCTTTTGGTTTCTTCGGCTTTTTCGGTTTCTTCGGCTTAATTGGTCGAGTATCTAATTTAGACTCAGGCAGCTCGTTTACTGGTTTAAAGCCTTCAAGTTCTAAGCGAGGCAGCACCTGTTGAATCAGGCGTTCAATGCCGAATAATTCACTTGCTTCATCGGCTTCCACTAAAGAAACCGCTTTACCTACTTCACCCGCACGACCGGTACGACCGATGCGGTGCACGTAGTCTTCTGATACGTGTGGTAGTTCAAAGTTCACCACTTGAGGTAGCTGAGGAATGTCGATACCACGTGCAGCGATGTCTGTTGCAACCAATACTTTCACATCACCCGATTTAAAATCAGCGAGAGCGCGAGTACGTGCGCCTTGGCTCTTGTTGCCGTGAATTGGCGCTGCCGTAATGCCTTCTTTGTTTAGGAAGAAAGCTAGGCGGTTAGCACCATGCTTGGTACGACAGAATACAAGCGTTTGTGTCCAGTTACCGTCTTTGATCAGTTTCACCAGCATTGGCGCTTTTTTGCGTTTGTCTGCTGGGTAGATGCTTTGTTCGATCGTGACTGCCGTTGAGTTCTCTTTGTTTACTGAGACTTCAACAGGATCGTTAACTAAACCTTTCGCAAGCTCGCGGATTTCAGGCGAGAACGTCGCAGAGAAAAGCAGGTTTTGGCGTTTAGCTGGCAATAGAGCAAGGATCTTGCGAATGTCACGAATGAAGCCCATATCAAGCATACGGTCTGCTTCATCAAGCACTAGCACTTCTAGCTGTTCAAATTTGATTGCATTTTGTTGGTACAGATCCAAAAGACGACCAGGCGTTGCGACAAGCACATCACAGCCCTTACGCAGCTTCAACATTTGTGGGTTCGCTTTTACGCCACCAAAAATAACTTGAGACGTTAGACGTTGGTGACGGCTGTACTTGAACACATTTTCTTGAACCTGAGCGGCAAGCTCACGAGTTGGTGTCAGAACCAACGCACGGATATGGTTACCTTTTACGCGCTGACCATTATCTAGGCGTTCCAAGATTGGCAGAGTGAAGCCGGCTGTTTTACCTGTACCTGTCTGCGCTGCTGCCATTACGTCTTTCCCGGCTAATACTGCAGGAATGGCTTGTTCCTGAATTGGGGATGGCGTGTCGTAGCCTTGTTCTTCGATGGCTTTGAGGAGTGGAGCAGAAAGGCCTAAAGAGGTAAAACCCATATATTGTTTCTCTGTGTGAAGTGGCTCTCGTACATTTATTGGACGAGAAAAAGGGCGCCATTCTGCGCCCTTTATCGTTGAACATCAACTTAATTATTCTTGTGTTTGGCTTTGCTGTCTTCGTTGCGATTGAATCACGACTGATATCACTGCGCAAACCAAGCCTGAAAGCATACCGAAGAGGTGAGCCTCAACCGCGACACGTGCATTAATTAGCTCACTGGTGCTTGCTGAAGCGCCTATGGTCATCTCCCACAGAACCTTGGCAACCACACCAATAACTAACAACCAACTGCTTTTTCTACCGGTTAGACTTTCTTGGAGAGCGAAATAGGCAAACAGACCATGCAGTACACCAGAAAGGCCAACATAACCGTTCATCTCGGTGAAGAAGTTTAGCCCGCCTATAGAGAGAGAAGTGAGTACCAATAACGCCAGTAAGGCTTTGTATGTTGGCTTGAAGATAAAAGCGATGACCCAAAGCCCAGCAAGGTTCATCCCTAAATGCGCAAAGTTGGTATGGGTGAAATTTCCTGATAGGATCCGCCACCATTGGCCGTCTAAAATAGAGAAACGTTGCCAATTGGTTAGTGAGGCCAACGGTTCAAATTGCAGCCCAAGGCAGAGTAAACTTGTCACCATTAATAGAAGAAATAAATGCACACTATGTCCCGATACTGTTCTCAATGTGGAAAATCACTTAAAGCGTGTATTTGCCAATGGATACAAAGCCTAACATCGAACGTTGAGTTGGTCATCCTACAACATCACAGCGAGACACTTCGTCCTATGGGTACGGCGCGTATTCTTAACCTCTCTTTAGCCAACAGCTACTGTTTTGTCGGGGAGGATTTCTCTGAGCACTCCGACTTGAATCGGTTGCTTAATGACTCCGAGTACAGCCATTTTGTTTTGTACCCTGGTGAAGTAGCGGTCAGTCATCTGCACGTCGCTGAGAAGGTTGCAGCAAAGCAAAAAGTCCGCATTATTCTTCTCGATGGCACGTGGAAAAAAGCATACAAAATGTGGCAGTTATCGAGCAATCTTCACGGTTTGGATCAGGTGCGTTTACCGAGCGATTTGCAAGGAAACTACCGGATTAGAAAAGCACCGAGTGATAACAGTCTTTCTACCGTTGAAGCTGGGTATCATATCTTGTCGTTGCTTGAGCCAGAAAACGACTTTTTGCCGCTGATTGATGCGTTCAATCAGATGATTGAGTTTCAAATCAAGCAGATGCCTCCGGGTGTGTTTGAGAAAAATTACCTCTCATAGTGCGATTTTCTTCTACACTTATTGCTAAGCGCACTATGCCTACTTGAGATATACTGCGCATTATCGTTGTTATTCGAATCCTTTTTGAATTAACGATACTTCGTATAATCCCACTGATAGGGTGTGGGAGTCTCTACCTGAAACCGATAATTTCAGATTACGAAGAGTTAAGTGCATAGCGCTTTTCTCTTTGTATGTTAGACACTTTTCTAGAGAAAAGCGCTTGTCGAACCCCAATCAACGTGAATGGAGACGCAAGCGTGAATCAACAAACTTCTTTTATTGAACAACTGCCGAAAGTGGAGTTGCACCTACACATAGAAGGTTCATTAGAACCCGAAATGATGTTTGAGCTGGCTCAGCGTAATGGCGTTTCTTTGCCTTTCTCTACCCCAGAAGAAGTGAAGGCCGCTTACCAATTTACCAATCTTCAATCGTTCTTAGATATCTATTATCAAGGAGCTAATGTTCTAATTCATGAACGAGACTTTTACGATCTGACATGGGCCTATTTACTGCGCTGCCAACAGGATAATGTAGTCCACACAGAGATTTTCTTTGACCCGCAAACCCACACTGACCGCGGCATTGCGTTTGATACTGTGATTAATGGTATTTATAGCGCACTGCGAGATGGTGAGGAAAAACTGGGCATTAGCAGTCAGATCATCATGTGCTTTTTGCGCCACCTTGATGAGGAAAGCGCCTTTGACACCCTGTTTGAAGCCATGGCTCACAAAGACAAAATTGTTGGGGTCGGACTAGACTCGTCAGAACTGGGTCACCCACCAGAGAAGTTTGCCCGAGTCTTTCGTAAAGCGCTCGACGAAGGTTTTTTAACGGTGGCTCACGCAGGTGAAGAAGGCCCGGTGAGTAATATTTATGACAGCTTAGAATTATTGAAGGTGAGCCGCATTGACCACGGGGTTCGCTGCTCAGACGACGAGAACCTGCTGCACGCATTATCGAACAGCAAAATGCCGTTAACAGTTTGCCCACTATCCAATACCAAGTTAAAAGTGTTCGAGCGTATGGAAGACCATAATATTGTCGAGCTACTGCGCCGTGGTTTATGTGTGACGATTAACTCGGATGATCCTGCTTACTTTGGTGGCTACATGAATGACAATTTTAAAGCGGTCGCAGAAAGTCACCAGATGAGTGAGCAGGAGTTAGCCATGTTTACTCGCAATGCGATCATGGCGAGCTTTATCAGCGAAGAACAGAAAAGCCATTTATTAGACAAACTCGGCCAGTTTGTGAGTCATTACCATCAAGACAAATAACGGATAAAAAGAAGGGTGACGCAATGTCACCCTTACTGATTCGATTAGTGAGAAGAGAACAACTGCTGATGAAGTCGCTGTGCATGGCCATCGGTCATCGAAGAGATGTAGTCGGCAATCACACGATAACCAGCACTGTCACTCTGACAGGCAAGCCATTTCTGCCTTGTTTCAAGCGGTAATAATCGTTCTGGGTCAGCATTGAGCGCTTCGAAAATATCCATGATGATCTGCTGACCTTTGTATTCCATCACCTGAACGTGAGGCACTTGGATAACATACAAGCTGACAAATCGTTTTAGGATCTCTAATGCTTTTGACATGGATGGTTCTAATACGGCATTAAACGCTAACAGCTGCGACTCGAACGGAGCATCAACAGGCTTGATGGAAATACTGGTCAGTAGGGCATTCACCATACCGCCAATCGCGTCTTTACGCTGGTGGTGTGAACCCGAGACCAGCATCTCTGAAATCGAATCAATATGCTCTTCAAACCAAGGGTCACCGCACTCGGCCAACTGACTTGCTGCGCCTTCAATCCACTGTGTACGATTCACCATGCCTAAAACCAACGCATCTTCTAAATCATGCACACCATAGGCGATGTCGTCAGCAAGTTCCATTATCGAGCAGTCAATGGACTTATAACGAGTCTTCTTGTGTTGGTTGTCTGCGTATTGCTCATCACGCATTTGGCTAAATAGCGTTCTATCCCCGTCACTCAGCGGCTCTAGTACCCAGTCAAACAAATCCATATCGCAATCATACAGACCTTTGGCAGGTGCCCAGTCTCGGGCCTTAAGTTGGCGTTGGTGAGACACACTGTCAGGTTTGGTATCTGCTTCGGTTTTGCTCAGTGGCGCAGGGTATTTAATGAGTCCAAGTAACGTTCGGCGGGCGAGGTTCATACCAAACAGTTCGGTGTAAGGTTCAAGCTTAGTTACAATGCGAAAAGTCTGAGCGTTGCCTTCAAAGCCGCCGTGGTCACGCATCATATAATTGAGAGCGACTTCACCACCATGACCATAAGGAGGGTGGCCAATATCGTGAGCGAGGCACAAAGAGTCGATCAAACTGTCGCTAGGCAACAGATCGCGAAACTCAGGTTGCTTCTTTTTGATTTGCGCGACAATGCCAGTCCCAAGCTGGGCTGCTTCAAGGGAATGCGTTAAGCGCGTACGGTGGAAGTCATCAAAGCTATTGCCATGAACTTGTGTTTTGGCTTGCAGGCGGCGAAAAGCGGCGGAATGAAGGATTCGCGCGCGATCTCGCTGATAAGGGCTACGGTGATCATCACGACGAATCTTATGTTCATCATCGTGACGATCTTGCCACTGAGAGTTGATTTCAAAGCTCATCATCGCTTACCCACTTGTGTACTGAATATCGTTGCAGCATACCACACATCCCTTTAGTGAAAAGCTTTGTAGAGCAATTACTTATTGATGCAACTTGTGGTGATGTTGCTTTGTTTGAAATCCATCAGATCGTCAATCAACAACGGTTTGGCATAAAAGTATCCCTGACCTAAATGACAATCATGCGCCAATAAGTGCTGATTTTGCTCGTTGGTTTCGATGCCTTCCGCGACGACCTTCATCGAGTGGGCTTTACCAATTGCGATAATGGCACGAATAAGGGCATCACTTTGTTCATTGATCAGCATTTTATCGACAAAAGAGCGATCGATTTTGATCTCGTTGATCGGCAAGTTGCACAAGTAGCTAAGCGAAGAGAAACCGGTCCCAAAGTCGTCCAGTGAAATGGCAAAGCCGTGTTCACGAAGCTGAGTAAGGATAGGGGTTACAATCTCTAAATCATCAATGAGGACGTTTTCGGTGATTTCGATGGTGATACGTTGACGATCAATCTTCTCTTCATCAATGATGGTGTTTAACACCGATAAGAAATCCTTGGCGATCAGCTGGCTAGGGGAAATATTGATCGACAGGCCCAATGCATTGTCACCATTTGGACACGCTTTGACGATGGTTTGGCATGCCGTTCGAATAACAAATTGGCCAATTTCATGAATAAGCCCGATTTCTTCTGCTTTGCGGATCAGTTCGACCGGGGAGACATGCCCGAGCTCTGGGTTATGCCAGCGTAACAGAGCCTCAACAGATTCAATCTTCCCAGAGCAAAGTTCTATTTGCGGCTGGTAAACCATGTAGAGTTCATCATTTTTGATCGCACAACGGAGCTGTTTTTCTAAAGTCAGTTCGTACTGAACACGCTTGTTAATCGACTCATCAAAGAACAGCACTTTGCCTTTTCGCCTTGCCTTTGAGGTATAAAGCGCGGTGTCTGCTTTGGCAATGAGATCTTCTGGATTAAGGCCATCTTGTGGATAGAGAGAGACACCGATACTGCAACTTGATGAGATCACCTTACCTTCAACCTCAATTTCGCTTTGGAATATTTCGCGAATACTCGCGGCAATACGCTCTGCATCGGAAACAGAGCCTAGATTTGGGAAGCAGAAGACAAATTCATCACCACCGAAGCGAGAGACGAGTTGGTTGCTACGAAGTAGGGCGTCGAATCTCTGCCCAACCTGTGTGAGAAGCTTGTCACCGATAGAGTGCCCAAACGCATCGTTTACTTTTTTAAAGTCATCGAGGTCAACAAACATGACTGCCGTTAGGGTATTGTCTTGGCTTGATGAAGAAATCGCTTGTCGAATAAAGTCAATCAGATAGGCTCGGTTTGGCAAGCTAGTCAGGCTGTCATGGAGTGCCTGATATTGCAGTTGGTCTTTGGCACTTTCAAGTTGTCTAAAATCAGAGCTGATCTGTGTTTTTAAGCGGCGGAAACGCTTACCTACCGCATTACCAATCATCAGCGAGATGATACCTAACGCCAACGCACCAAAAACACTCGCGAGGATAACTTGCTCTAATTCACGCTGATTGCGCTCTGTGATTTGAGCTTCACGATCAGAAAGAAAATCCTCTACGGGTCTTAAATAAACGCCCGTACCAATAACCCAATCCCAATCGGGCAAGTAGATAACAAAGCTAAGTTTGGATGAATCGCTAGAACCTGTTGGGGTGTATAAAGAATGATAACGAACGAAACCACCGCCATTCTTAGCGGTATCGATCAGCTCTTTGACGTATTTTTTGCCGGTTTTGTCGACCGCATCCAGTCGCTCAACGCCAATCAATGAAGAGTTAGGGTGTGAGAGCAATGCCCCTTTAGAGTTCATAATGAAGATGTAGCCGTCATCTTCATATTGGTAATCAGAAATACGAGCAATCAAGCGGCGTTGAATATCTTGCTCGACATCAACTACGTATTCGCCAGTACCAATGAACCAATTGAAGGGCTCAAAGTGCGCCACGTAGCCAATTTTATCGAATTCAGAGTTAAGGATTTCTGGTTTGCTCCACCACCAGCGGTGATAGGCTTGTTGACTGTTCTTAGCCAAGTTTGCGAGATCGCGGATAACGTAAGAGCCACGGACGTCCTGTAAGTCCCATAAGTTTTTACCTTCGATATGAGTCAGGATCGGGTGCATGATATTCGTGCCGTCTAGATCATAAATGAAGTAATAACCGCGGCCTTGATTGAATCGAATCGGACGAAGTGCTTCCAAAAGGATCTGCTTGAGTCGCTCCGGCGATTCGCCTTGATGAGTCTTATAGAGGTTATTGGCGATGCTCAGGGCTTCGTTGACTCTCTGTTTGACGTCTTCTTGCAGCAGGGTTTCAGTACGTTGCTTTTCTGATTCGATTTGTTCAGCGACATTGATGACGCGGTTTTGAATACTTTTTCGTTCAGATGAGTAAAAGTTCTCACGCAGAGAACCAATATCTTTGGTCAGTGAATAATGATTTTGGTTGATAAGAATAGCGATCACCACGGTAATGAAGATAGCCATCAATACCAATGGTAAATATCGGATAAATAAAGGTAGTTTTTTATCACTTGATAGAGTCTTTTCTATCATATACTTCTCCGCTCACTCTGGATCTAAATAAGTGTAGTTCTTTCGTTTATTTGTGTCTGTGCACTAACTGATCTCATCGAGTGATAACTCAAAACTCGGTGCAAAGGTGTTGAGGAAGTAATCCATTTCGGGCGTGTATCGATCTTTTAAAGTGATATCGAGGCGTTTCTTAGCCAGGGCGTATTCATGATTCCCTGCGCTGAGTTCCTCTAAACATTTGAGATAAGCGCAGATGGTATCGGCTTGCTTAACGATAGCCTCGTCTTCAGAGTGTGCCGATTCAGAGAGTAAGAAAGGGGCGAAGTCCTGTCGGAACTCTTCTGGGAGCATCGACAACAGTTTTTGCTCTGCTGCGGCTTCTATTTTTTTGTATTCTTTGGCGATTTCTGGATTGTAGTATTTCACAGGTGTTGGTAGGTCACCGGTCAGAACCTCACTGGTGTCATGGTACATACCGAGCAGTGCGATGCGTTCAGCGTTTAATGAACCACCAAACTTTTTATTCTTTATTAATGCGAGTGCATGAGCGACAAAGGCGACTTGAAGACTATGCTCTGAAATGTTTTCTGTTGAAACTGAACGCATGAGAGGCCAGCGTTGGATTAACTTCATGCGCGCAAGGTGGGCAAAAAAGTGGCTTTCTTGTTCGTTATCCTGTGACATTTCTCGACTCCATTCCATGAAAAAGGGCACTCAATGAGCGCCCTTTAAGTATATGAAATAATGAGCTTAATTTCTACTGACTATACGTCGATAGGAAACGTTCAAAACGACCAATGGCCAATTCTAAGTCTTCTACATGTGGCAGGGTTACAATTCGGAAGTGGTCCGGCTTAGGCCAGTTAAAGCCAGAACCTTGAACCAGTAATACCTTTTCCTGAACTAAGAAATCGAGCACCATTTTTTGGTCATCTTTGATGTTGTATTTCTTGGTATCAATCTTAGGGAATAGATACATGGCGCCTTTTGGTTTCACACACGAAACACCTGGGATCTGGTTGATCAATTCCCAAGCTCTGTCACGTTGTTCGAGTAAGCGGCCGCCAGGCAAGATCAACTCGTTAATGCTTTGGTAGCCACCTAATGCGGTTTGAATTGCGTGCTGCATGGGAACATTGGCACACAAGCGCATCGACGACAGCATATCTAGGCCGTTGATGTAGCCAAGCGCTTGATGCTTCGGGCCAGTCATGAACATCCAACCGCCACGGAAACCACATACGCGGTATGCCTTTGACAGACCATTGAACGTCATCACTAACACATCTTCGGTTAGTGTCGCGACAGAAGTGTGGGTTGCACCGTCGTAAAGCACTTTATCGTAGATTTCATCGGCGAAAATAATCAGTTTGTGCTGACGCGCAATTTCAATCACTTCGAGTAGGAAGTCACGGCTGTAGACAGCACCCGTTGGGTTGTTCGGGTTAATTAATACAATGCCGCGTGTTTTTGGAGTGATTTTCTTTTTGATGTCATCAAGATCTGGATACCAGTCTGCCTGCTCATCACATAGGTAATGCACCGCTTTACCGCCTGACAGCGCGACAGAGGCTGTCCACAATGGGTAATCAGGGGAAGGGACCAGCATTTCATCGCCATTGTTCAGCAGGGCTTGCATGGCCATAACGATAAGCTCAGATACACCGTTACCGATATAAACGTCTTCAACATCTAAAGAGTGGATGCCTTTGCGCTGGTAATGTTGCACAACGGCTTTGCGAGCCGAGTAGATACCTTTTGAATCACAGTAACCCTGTGAAGTGGGCAGGTTACGGATAACATCAACCAAAATTTCATCTGGGGCGTCGAAGCCAAATGGGGCGGGGTTACCGATGTTAAGCTTCAGTATTTTATGCCCTTCTTCCTCCATGCGCTTAGCATGTTTGAGTACAGGACCCCTAATGTCATAGCAGACATTGTCGAGTTTTGACGACATCCCGATATTTTGCATTGATTAAAACCTAAAAATAATTGAATTTCTTTATTAAAGTACCTCAAAATAAGGTTCTTTAGAATAAAAATCTGATTGAATAACAACAATTAATGCTTTGTAGCACGTCCGTTATCACAGGATTTTGCAAAACATTGTTTGCAACCTTGATTTGAGTAGGGTCTATAAATACAGTAATCATCTAAAATGAATAATAACTCCAATGCATACGAGGCTGATTTGTCACATTTTCATCAAGCCGTTACTGAACTTATCGAACGCGTAAAGGATGCGAAAGACGGCACGACCCGTCTGGTTCAAGTTCTTGAGGAAAAACCTGACTTTGCATTTATTGACTGGTTGGAGGCTCAACCGGTATTTCCAAAGTTTTATTGGCAGTCTCGTGATACCCGAGAAGAAGTGGTGGCGCTAGGGCAGTTGCATACCTTTGTTGATCCAGCACCTGCGTACACGATTTTGGCAGAAGACCAACGCATTTGGGGTGGGCGCTCTTTTGATGGGCAAACCGGCAAAAATCGCCGCTGTATGTCCTCTTTCTTCTTTTTGCCACAGATAGAGCTGATTCGTTTCGATCAAAACTGGTCTTTGGCGGTCAACCTTTCGGCAGAAAAGCACCGTACACTGGCAAGCCTTTACAAGCTACAATTTGATGTGATGCCGCTTTTACCGGTTAGTTCTCATATTGAACATATCCAGCACTTACCCGAGAAAGCTCAGTGGGATGAGTTGGTCGAAAAGGTATTGCTCGGTATTGAAAATGATGAGTTTAAAAAGGTGGTGCTGGCACGTAAAACGGCGGTAACGCTTGATCGTGCATTGTGCGCTGCTCAGTTTTTAAAATCGAGTTATCTGAACAACCACCACAGCTTCCATTTTTTGCTTTCGCTTGATAAACAGCACAGCTTTATTGGTTCGACACCAGAGCGCCTTTATTTACGTCAAGGACAAGAGCTCTATACCGAAGCATTGGCTGGTACGATAGGCCGAGGTGCCAATGCAAGCCAAGATATGGAACTGGCAAACTGGTTAGCGAACGATGCAAAGAACCTCAATGAAAACCAATACGTCGTCGACGATATTATTGAGCGTCTGACACCGCATTCAGAAACGGTGGAAGTAGAACAAGAAGCGCGTTTGGTTCGCTTAAGAAAAGTGCAGCACCTGAAACGCAGCATACATGCTCACTTAAACAAAGGTGTGAATGGTGTTCAACTGTTAGGCGCACTACAACCGACAGCGGCTGTTGCGGGTTTACCTCGCCAAGAGTCAATGGACTTTATTCAAAAGCATGAGCCTTTTGCTCGTGGCTGGTACGCCGGTTCCATGGGATTCATTAGCCAGCAACGCGCAGAGTTTTGTGTCGCGATTCGCAGTGCCTTGGTACTCGGTGATGAAGTTCAGTTGTTTGCAGGCGCGGGTATTGTTCCTGGTTCGGTTGCTGAGCATGAGTGGCAAGAGTTGGATAAAAAGATGTCTACGTTACTTTCCTTAATTTCTGAGCATTCACCTCTCGGAGTCGCTTCGTAATGTTGTTCCAACCTAATCAAGCTGTCGTTAACCGTATTTGGTGCCAAGTGCTTTTAGAAGAGTTACATCGCTTTGGCGTAACGGAAGTGTGTGTGGCTCCGGGTTCTCGTTCTACACCTCTCACACTCGAAGCTGATGAAAACCCAAACCTAAACCTCCATACCCACTTTGATGAGCGTGGCCTTGGTTTTTTAGCATTAGGTTTGGCCAAAGCAAGCCAAAAGCCAGTTGCCGTTGTGGTGACGTCAGGCACTGCGGTCGCCAATCTTTTACCGGCGATTGCCGAAGCGAAGCTAACCGGCGAAAAGCTGGTGGTATTAACCGCAGACAGGCCAAGCGAACTTGTCGGGTGTGGCGCAAACCAAGCCATTGAGCAGCGCGGTATCTACTCCTCTCATGTTACAGCTTCGCTCGAACTACCAAGTCCAGCACTGACAACGCCACTCAAATGGCTATTGACCTCGATTGACCAAGTGATGAACCAGCAGGCTGAAAATGGCAGTGCTGTTCATATCAATTGTCCTTTTCCAGAGCCGCTTTATAGCAATGAAAGTAAATCCCTCTATCAAGACTATCTGGAGGAGGTGAATCGTTGGCGAAACCACTCTTCTCCTTATACTTCTCAAATTCTTCCGAATAAAACGACGAGTATAAACGTTGGCGAGTTTGCCCAACATAAAGGGATCGTTGTGGTAGGTAGTGTCACCTTAACGGAAGCAAAAAAGGCGAAAGCATTGGCAGAGAAGCTTGGTTGGCCGCTACTGTGCGATCCTCAATCGGGGATGCGCTCACCATGGGCGCACTATGATATCTGGTTGCAAAACTCAGAGCAGGCCCAAGCACTTAACGAGTGTGAACTGGTTTTACAAGTGGGTTCGCGTATTGTATCTAAGCGTTTGAATCAATGGATAGCAGAGCAAGTCGAGCAACGTGATGCTCAATATCATTACCTTTCGCCACAAAGACAACGTAACAACCAATCGCACTTAATGCAGACCCATCATGTGTGTGATATTGAGCCTTGGTTAGAGCAGGTTATTGATGCAATAGTGCCACTATCGTCAAGTCAGGCTGGGTGGGGTGAACGCTTAACGTCTTTGTCTACCCAGGTAGAGGAACTTGCGAATCTGCATTTAACGACCCAGTCAGCACTGAGTGAACTAGGGTTAGCGTTGAGTGTGAATCAACTGCCCAAGTCAGCTCAAATCTTTTTAGGTAACAGCCTATTTGTCCGACTCGTGGATATGTTCAGCGGTGTGAGTGATTACTCCGTTTTCAGTAACCGTGGCGCATCAGGCATTGATGGCTTAATTGCGACAGCAAGTGGTGTTATTAAAGCTAGTCAGCAACCGACAGTGGTCTTTATTGGCGATACTTCGCTTCTCTATGACATCAACTCGCTCGCTTTATTGAGCCAGCAACAAACACCGGTTGTTGTGGTTGTGACCAACAATGACGGTGGTGCTATCTTTGATTTGCTTCCCGTTCCTCAGCAGCAAAAGCAGGCGCTTTACCAAATGCCCCATGGCTTTGAATTCGAACATGCTGCTAAGCAGTTCAAACTGAATTACGTCAAACCAGAAACTTTGAGCCATTACCAACAGAGTGTGAATGAGCATTTACTTACTGGACAGGGCGCATTGATTGTCGAAGTGCAAACGCCACCAGAACAAGCTTCATCTCAACTTAAAGAGTTTATTCAACAAGTACATGCTCTCTAGTCGTTTCTATCATCAGCCTCTTCAATCTCACAAGCCTGTGTTGGTTTTTCTGCACGGCTTGCTGGGCTCTGGTGAAGATTGGCAGCAGACCCTTGCAGAGCTTGAGGGCTATCCGGCGATCACTATCGATTTACCCGGTCATGGCTTAAGCGCATTACAATCTTGTTGCACTTTTAAAGAGTGCTGCGATCAAATAACTGACACGCTTCTTACTCACCTAGCGCCAGAGCAGCCTATAGTATTGGTTGGCTATTCGCTGGGAGCCAGAATCGCAATGTCTGGCGTTGCTCTTGAGTTCTTTCCATCTCTCAATATTAAATTGTTGATCGTCGAAGGTGGGAACTTTGGACTTCAACAAGAGAGCGAGAAACAAGCGAGATGGCAAAACGATCAAAGATGGGCGAATCGATTCAGAGAGGAACCTATTGAGCAGGTACTGAGCGATTGGTATCAGCAAAGTGTGTTTAGTTCACTAAACCATGAGCAAAGACAAAAACTGGTGATCAAGCGCAGTGCTAATCTAGGTTCATCAGTAGCGAATATGCTTGAGGCAACGTCTCTCGCCAAGCAAGATTACCTTCTGGAACAACTTAAGTGTTCAGGGGTAAGTACATATTATATTTGCGGTGAAAAAGACAATAAGTTTAGTCAGTTGGCCGAACAAAGCGGTTTGTCTTTTCGCCAAGTAGCCAATGCCGGGCATAACGTTCATATCGAACAACCCAAGGCATTTGCTGAAGTAATAAAAACTCAACTGAACACTCATTTTTGTGGGCGTTGAGCCAATAACAGAACAAACAGGAATCACCATGGCAAAAACAGTCGGTATCTCAGAAGAAGAACTATACGCACCAGTAAACTGGAATGACTGCACCGGTGAATATGAAGATATTCAGTACCATAAATCCGAAGACGGCATTGCGAAGATCACCATTGCTCGCCCTCAAGTTCACAATGCGTTCCGTCCTCAAACAGTAAAAGAGATGATCAATGCGTTGGCTGATGCGCGTTATGACGAACGTGTTGGTGTGATCATTTTGACAGGCTTAGGCGAGAAAGCGTTCTGCTCAGGCGGTGATCAGAAGATCCGCGGCGACTACGGCGGCTACCAAGATGACTCAGGTACTCACCACCTAAATGTTCTAGACTTCCAACGTCAAATCCGTACTTGTCCAAAACCTGTGATTGCTTCAGTCGCTGGCTGGGCGGTTGGTGGTGGTCACGTTCTACACATGATGTGTGACCTAACAATCGCAGCTGAAAACGCTCAATTTGGTCAAACAGGCCCGAAAGTGGGTTCATTTGATGGTGGCTGGGGCGCGTCTTACATGGCTCGTATTGTTGGTCAAAAGAAAGCACGCGAAATCTGGTTCCTATGTCGTTTCTACAATGCGCAAGAAGCATTGGATATGGGCCTAGTGAACACAGTTGTTCCAGTTGAAGAATTAGAGAAAGAGACAGTACGCTGGTGTCGTGAAACGCTACAACACAGCCCAATGGCACTACGTTGTCTGAAAGCTGCACTAAACGCTGACTGTGATGGTCAAGCCGGTCTGCAAGAGCTTGCAGGTAACGCAACCATGATGTTCTACATGACAGAGGAAGGTCAGGAAGGACGCAATGCGTTCAATGAGAAGCGTCGCCCGGACTTTGATAAGTTTCCACGCAACCCTTAAGTCGTCATAGTTTTCGTCGCCAGAATATCGTTAGCGTTGTCGAAGGTGCTCATTTATGCTTATAAACTCCGCGCCTTCTCCTAGCTATCGACATTCTGGCTTAGAAACCTATCTACAACTTGTCTAATATTTAAAAAATTAAGAAAGGGATATTGCTATGAGATCAGCCAAACTGTATCGCTATGAATTGCCGATGGACAGTGGGGTGATATTGCGTGAACAACGATTGAAGCACCGTGAAGGTTTCGTGGTGGAATTGTTGATTGATGGTGAAGTCGGTCGAGGTGAAGTTGCACCGTTGCCGGGTTTTAGCATCGAAACCATGGATGAGGTTTACTTACAACTCACAGAACAATTAGCAAAGTGGCAGCAAGGTGAAGAACTTCAATTCGATGCGCTTTATCCATCTGTCGCTTTTGGTTTATCGATGGCTCAGTGTGAGCTTGATAAGGGACTGCCTTTGGAGGGTAGCTTTCAGGCCGCACCTTTATGTTCAGGCGATCCTGATGAACTGCTACCAAAGCTGAATGCGATGACGGGCGAAAAGGTCGCTAAGATCAAAGTAGGTTTATATGAACCTATTCGTGATGGCATGTTAGTGAGTCTTTTCTTGGAATCCATTCCTGATCTGACCTTACGCTTAGATGCGAATCGCGCGTGGAGCGCAGAGAAAGCGCAGCAGTTTGCGAAAAAGATTCCACCGTCATTACGTGGTCGAATCGCGTTTATTGAAGAGCCTTGCCAACAGCCTGGTGATAGCTTTTCGTTTGCCATGGATACCGGAATTGCGATTGCGTGGGATGAAACCCTGCAGCATGCGATTCGTAAGGATGACTTCAAACTTGAAGATTTCACCGGTGTGAAAGCAATCATCATCAAGCCAACGTTAATTGGTTCGGTTGAGCGCTGTATTGAATTGATTGAAAAAGCTAAAGCTCTCGGGATTAAAGCGGTGATCAGTTCAAGCATTGAATCAAGCTTAGGTCTCACACAGCTAGCTCGTTTAGCGCATTGGCAGTTACCAGAAGAAGTGCCTGGGCTTGATACCGTTGGCCTGTTTGCACAGCAACTTGAAGTGGCGTGGCCAAACTGTGAGCTACCGATGGTCACGCTAGCTGACCAAGCATTGATATGGCAATCCAATGACTGAGTGTTTATCTCCTCTACAACAATGGGCTCAATCGAGCCCATCTTTATGCGCGCTAGAAACCCCTCAAGAAACGTACAGCTGGCAATCGCTTTACCAGAAAGTGACTCGGGTGGCGAATGGGTTAAGCGAGCAGGGCGTCGGCTCGGGTGACGTGGTGACATGCGTAGGCAAAAATAGCGTTGAGCAGCTGCTTATCTATTTGGCCTGTTTAGAGCTGGGGGCAATATGCGCGCTAACGATGCCACAAACAGAATCTGAGTTGACCCGAAAAGTCGACACTCTTTACGGAACACAGAAACCGGCTAAGCTTTGGAGCCAATCCCCTGAACTCTCCCATCTAACAAATCTAGATTTTGTCGAGAGCGATACTCAGGTATACGAAGGAAGCTACAGCCCAGATAATCTAGCGTCTATTGTCTTTACTTCGGGTTCAACGGGAACGCCTAAAGCTGTTGCCCACACTTCACGTCAACACTTGGCCTCTGCGTCAGGACTGCTCGATAAATTTACCTTTAAGCAAGGTGATAGCTGGTTACTTAGCTTGCCGATGTACCATGTATCAGGGCTTGCGATTGTTTATCGTTGGTTATTCAGCGGAGCGACATTAAAAGTAGGTTCAGGGAAACTTGAGCGCGATATTGTTGGTGTTACTCATGCTTCTTTGGTGTCGACTCAGCTAAAGCGTTTACTAGAAGAGCAGGTGGTTCTAAATCTAACTCATGTTTTATTGGGCGGAAGCCATGTTCCTTTAGCACTCAGCCAACAAGCTGCTCAGATTGGCATTGAAACATGGTTAGGTTATGGGATGACCGAGGCCGCTTCCACAGTCACGGCAAAGCGCCTTGATGAACTCTATAGCGCGGGGTTCGTTCTGCCCAATCGTGCACTGAAGCTGGAAGGTCAGCGAATTTTCATCGGTGGAGAAACATTGGCATCCGGCTATTACCATCAAGGTCTGGTCATCCCTTTCACTGACGAAGGGTGGTTTGATACGAAAGATCTCGGTGAGTGGAAATCCGATGAACTCAGTATTATTGGCCGCGCGGATAACTTGTTTATTTCAGGTGGTGAAAATGTTCACTGTGAAGAGATTGAAGCTGCGCTCATGAACGTTGATGGGATTACACAAGCGATAGTGATGCCGGTTGACGATGCGGAATTTGGTCAACGTCCAGTTGCGGTTTGTGATTTTTCAAAGCTGTTATCTAAGGATGAGATTGAAGTGCATTTGAAAGGAGAGTTGGCCAAGTTTAAGTGGCCTATCGCTTACTATGCGATGCCCGATTCTATTAAACAAAGCGGTATTAAAGTCTCAAGGAAGTTACTTAAAGAGTGGTTAACTGAGCAGAAATAAAAAAGAAGTGCAGATTCGGTGACTAAGCGAAACTGCACTTCAGGGGGCGTGGTGAAGGTGAGTCACCACAAACTCTGCGATACCAACCAGAATCAATATCTGATCATCTACTTATCCCGATTGGTATTATTTAGTTAGCGAGTTGTTGTTTCATTTGCTCGGCAACTTTATCCACCTTACCTAGACCGATGATGACTTGAAGTCCATTCTTACCCACCGGTACCACACCTGCAGCACCAAGCTGTTTCAGTTTTTCATTGTCAGCCAATGATGAATCTTTCACCCCTAAACGAAGGCGAGTAATACAGTTGTCGACTTCAGTAATGTTGTCTGCACCGCCAATCGCTTGAATGTAACCTTTCGTCAGCTCAGAGATATCTTCAGTCGCTTCTTTGTTTAAGTCTTCACCACGTCCTGGCGTTTTAAGATTAAACTTGATAATCGCAAAGCGGAAAATGACATAGTAGAGCGTGAAGAACACAAGACCTTGAAGAATTAGCATGTACCAGTTAGTGGCTAGTGGGTTTTGGCTTGATAGGACGAAGTCTACGAAACCTGCCGAGAAACCAAAGCCTGCCATCCACTCCATTGACGCTGCAATGTAAAGAGAAAGACCGGTTAGTACCGCGTGAATCACGAATAGCACCGGTGCAAGGAACATAAAGCTAAACTCTAGTGGCTCAGTGATACCGGTGAAGAATGACGCCATACCGGCTGCAAGCATAATCGCAAATACTTGGTTCTTATTTTTAGCGTCAGAACAGTGGTACATCGCGAGTGCTGCAGCTGGTAAACCAAACATCATAATTGGGAAGAAGCCTGCTTGGTACATGCCTGTTTTGCCTGGAATACCTGTTCCATTAGCAATCGACTGCGCGCCACCTAAGAAGTTCGGGATATCGTTAATACCCACCACATCGAACCAAAATACTGGGTACAGAGCGTGGTGCATGCCAACAGATAGGAATAGGCGGTTAAAGAAACCAAATAGGCCAGCACCTACAGCGCCCATGCTTTCTAGTTTAATACCCAATACAATCAGAGCGTCATACACCGCTGGCCAGATGTAAAGTAGAGCGAACGATAGCGCCATACCTGCAAGCGAGGTAAGGATTGGAACTAGGCGTTTGCCGCTAAAGAAAGCCAAGGCTTGTGGCAGTTCTACAGTCGAGTAACGGTTGTAAATTTCAGCCGAAATAATACCGATAATAATGCCAATGAACTGGTTGCTGATTTTGCCAAACGCGTCAGGCACTTCGTCCATGGCTACATCTGTCAATTGCGCTACCGACCCTGGTGCGAGTAGGGTAGTCACAACTAAGAACATGACGAAACCAGACAGAGCCGCTGAACCGTTTTTGTCTCGGCTAAGACCAAAAGCAACACCAACAGCAAACAGCACTGCCATGTTGTCGATGATTGCGCCACCTGATTTGATAAGAAATGCGGCCAAGATGTTTTCTGAACCCCAGCCGACTGGGTCTAACCAGTAGCCAATGCCCATAAGAATTGCTGCTGCCGGTAATGTAGCGACTGGAACCATCAGCGCCTTACCGACCTTTTGCATATATCCAAGTATATTCATGTATGCCCCTAAGAAGATAATTAATAATTTTAATAAGCGAGTCATTTGGCGTTAGTCAGACGATAAAACTCACTCAAACATTGTCTGTAGGTGATTTTATGAGTTAATTCACGGTGCAAACAAACGAAACAGGTCATACTATGAATTAAATAATTTAATGCATAAGAATCTATGGCTAACCAACAACAACTGTTAAGAAACCTGCATACCTTCAATGTGGCCGCTAAGGTAATGAGCTTTACGTTAGCAGCGAAAAAACTCCATCTTACCCAAGGTGCCGTTAGCCATAGGATCAAGGTGTTGGAAGGAGAGTTGGGCTTTAACTTGTTTGTTCGTGGCACTCGAAAATTAGAGTTAACGCCGGAAGGGGAAAGGTTCAGCCGGACGATTTCTAAATCCTTGGGGTTGATCTTTACTGACATTGAAGAAATTAATAACACAGAATTACATGGGCAGATAAATATCGCGATGAGCCCAGCGTTTGCTAATGGTTGGCTGTTCCCTCGAATTGCAGATTTTAAGCAGCGTTATCCTAAATTTAATCTCAATATTTTTGCTCAAGAAGCGCAGAACTTTCACCAGAACCAGATAGATGTGGCGATTTATTATGGTGCGGACACATTGGCCGATATGTATCGTAAGCCGTTATTTGGTGAGAAATACGTACCTGTGTGTACGCCAAAATATGCCAAGCAACTGGGTATTTTTGATGATGGAATGGAATCACTAAAACGAGTCAATTTCATTCATGCCTTAGAGTCAGATGTGTGGCAGCGTTGGGTGAAGCACTTAGGGTTAGATGTGAACTTATTCGAGCAGTTTTACTGTGTCAGTCACCGTGATATGGGGACTCAATGCGCTTTAAACGATGTGGGAGTCTCGATGGGGCGCTATCACTTTGTGAAACCCTATATTGATAGGGGAGAGCTTGTCACGCCTTATCCAAGTATGGAAACGGACATGACCTATGATGTAGTTTGCCCGCTAGGGACGGAAAAGAGGCCCAAAATTCAGACCTTCATTAACTGGCTTGATGAGCAACTTAGTTAATTTAGCAATTTCATAGTCCAAATATGAATTTATCATTCTTATAACCCTATCTCATAATAGCCATACTTTAATACGGATATTGGTAATAAGAATGATAAAAGCAGCGCTTGTCATTGCGGCGATATTACAAATTATTGTCGCAATTCAAACGGACGGTCTTATCCGCGCTTTGGCTGAGTTGTCTGCGTTTTTGCTCATAGCCGCTTTGGTATGGAGCTTAAAACCAAGAAAGCAGACAAAGTTTGCCCACAAGTTAGACGACTACTAACCGAGCATTAACCAAGCTAGTGAGCTGGTGGAAATCGCTAGCCACAGCGTAATACCAAACAGTAAAGGTTTCGGACCTGATGCCTTCAACTTTTCTACTGAGATCCCACAGCCAATCAAAAATAGGCACACGACCAGTGCTTTCTTAGCGACATCAAAAATGCCTTGGTAAATCATATCAAACTGAGGCAGAGCATCGCTCACACCAATTGCAGCACAGTAGAACAGAATAAAGTAAGGGATAGTGACTTTCTTGGATTCATTGCGGAACAGGAACGCACTGAATAGAGCAACAGGTATGATCCATAACGCCCTCGCTAGTTTTAATGTAGTCGCAGTCGTTAAAGCTTCTTCGCCGTACGCAGAAGCGGCACCAACCACAGAAGAAGTATCATGAATGGCGATGGCTGCCCAAGTACCGAAGGTGTGTTGATCTAAATTTAACGCATGACCAATCACTGGAAAGATAAAAAGAGCGATAGAGTTAAGAACAAAGACGGTCGCTAAAGAAAGGCCGATTTGCTCATCATTGGCTTTTATCGCTGGTGCTACCGCGGCAATAGCGCTACCACCACAAATCGCGGTACCCGATGAAATTAGATAGCCGGTTTCTTTATTCAGCCCCATCCACTTCGCGACCCACCAACCGATCACAAGGGTGCCTAATATGGTCGCAATAATGAGCTCAATTCCATCAGAGGTAACAGCAATCGCCTGTTCAAATTGGATTCCAAATCCTAAGCCAACAATCGAATAAGCCAGCAGTTTTTTGGTGATTTTTGCTAACTGAAACTCGGTTGGAACGAGCCCTAATGACGCAATTAAAAAGCCAATAACTAACGCCGTTGGTGAGGAAACAACAGGGGTTAAGCAGATAAACAATGCTAGCCAAAACGGAAGCTGCTTGGTGATATTTTTCATTCTTACAACTGATAGTGATGATTACACTACAGTGTAGCGTAATCATATTGATTAATAGAGCTGAATGTCTTGAACCTGCGTTAAGAAAAACTGAACGCGAGATTTGTGGGTAATGCTTAGCGCCAATCGCCTCTTAACTGAGCAACCTTTTGATGCATTGCTTGAGTTGAGGCTAAATTCGGTGCCACTGGCTCGCCCGCCTCAATCTCAATCCTTGACCAAAAGCGGGAAGGTAACCCTTTGAACGCTGACCCTTTAGAACGGCTGAAGTAGCTGCCCCAAAGTCCTTTAATCGCGAGTGGAATAACGGGTACGGGGCTGCGTTTTAATATCAGGTCCATGCCTCGCATAAACTCATTCATTTCACCGTCAGAAGTCAATCTTCCCTCTGGGAAAATACAGACGATGTGACCTTCTGCAAGGGCTTGTTCGACGTCACCGAATGCTCTTACGATAGAGCGTCGATTGGTGGCTGAAATTGGGATCACACCAGCACGGTTTAAAAAACGTTTGAGTGGTGGCAGGTTGGCGTAATCTTCTTCCATAACAAAGCGAATCAAGCGAGGGCATACCGCGCTAAGGAGTAGGGCATCCATGTAACTCACATGGTTACACACTAACAGCGCTCCGCCTTTTTCGGGCAAATGATGCAGATTCTTATGGTTCACTCGGTACATGGTGTGCGTCAAGATCCACACAAGAAAACGCACAACAAAAATCGGCACTTGAAGGCACAGATAGCAGGCTACGGCAAAGTTCATTACCGCGAGCAGTAAAAAGAGTTGCGGAATGCTGAGATTTAAGAGACTCAAACAAACGATGCCGAGCACAGCACTGCCAACCATAAACAGAGAATTATAAATGTTCAGGGCGGCAATGACTTGAGCTCGCTCTGTGGGTTTCGCTCTTTGCTGCATTAATGCATACAAAGGAACGATGAACACACCGCCGGATGCCCCAAGTAGCAATAAGTAGGCAAACAAAGGCCACAGTTCTCGGTACGAGATAAAATCTCCAAAGCTTGAAAACTCAGGGAGCGCGCTAGGAATAGAGGTGGCCATCAAAGCGCCAAACACCGTGATGCCCAAGCTACCTAAAGGAACAATACCGACTTCGATACGATGATTTGAGAGCTTATCGCAGGCCAGTGAACCCACTGCGATACCTACCGAAAAGAGGGCCAATAAGAAGGAAACCGCGCTTTCACTGCCGTTAAGGTGCAACTTAGTAAAGTTAGGAAACTGCGTGAGGTAGGCAGCACCAAGGAACCAGAACCAACTGATGGCCATTAAAGCTTGAAAGACCGTTCTATCGGCTTTGGCGATAGCAATGGTTTTCTTAGTCTGCGTTATTGGTTGCCAGCGAAACTTAATGTCTGGCGCACTTGCCGGTGCTTCTGGGATCGAACGGCTAGAGATATAACCGAACAGCGCAAAAATGACAACGGCTCCGGCCGCGATGTATTTGGCGTTTTCAGCGGAGGCAATCATACCAGCCCCTAATGTGCCAAGCAGGATCGCGAGGAATGTTCCAGTTTCAACTAAGGCATTACCAGGAACAAGCTCATTGGGTTTGAGTTGCTGAGGTAGCAGCGCGTATTTCACCGGTCCAAAGAAAGCCGATTGAGTCCCCATGAGAAACAGTAAGATCAGCAAAATGACGTAGCTTTCGGTAATAAAGCCAATGGCACCAAGCGACATAATGCCGATCTCAGCGAGCTTCACTTTGCGGATGAACCAAGACTTTTCGTATTTGTCTGCTAATACACCGGCTGAAGCGGAGAAAAGAAAGAAAGGTAAAATGAATAAGCCTGCCGCAAGATTAATAAACAGGTTACTCGAAATAGGGAGTGCGCCAGCGCCCGCAAATGCGACAAAAAGGAGAAGAACATTTTTGAAAATGTTGTCGTTAAATGCGCCAAAAAACTGAGTAATAAAGTAGGGCAAAAAGCGTCTTTGCCCTAGTAGAGAAGTCTGGTTATTCGACATTTGATAACCTGTTTCCTTAGGTTTACCAGTTGGTCAGGTAATTTGATAGTAGGTTTTCAATCAGTTCTTTGCCATCAATCGGCTTGGCTGCAAAGAATTTATCATCGACACTGAGCAAAGTGATACCGTGAACGCCAGACCACAAAACGCGGCTCGCTTTTAATACTTCTTCGTCGCTACGTTGTGGTGCGAGCGCTTTTAACAGGTGTTCTAGCATCCCAGTCATTGAATCAATGCGTTCTGATTGCCACTCAGGAAGTGCTTCACCATTCATGTTGTGCTCAAAAATGAGCTGCCAACGATGAGGGTGACGTTGGGCGAAATCGTGATAACAATAGGCAAGTTCATAAAGAGCCGTCGTGTGGTCTTCACTGTTTGCCACCACCTGACCAGCTTCTTGTGAAAGCTCATCGAGTGTTTGTGCGACTGCATGGAGCAGCAGCAGGTTATAGTTACCAAAGACATTGACTAGTGTACTCGGGACATAGCCAATCATATTCGCGATCTTACGCAAGCTAAGGTCGTGATGCGAGTTAGATGCCAAAAACTCCTTAACGGTATTAAGTGTCAGAGCAATGAGTTGTTCGCGTGTATGATCGTTTCTTCGGGCCATGATGAGTTGTCTAAAATGAACATTGTTCAATATTCTAATGTTCAGTGGCTCTTAGCGTCAACTAACAGAACGCTAATTTGCAATATTCTGATACATGTAAACAAAACGTTTTAGTTTGAATATAGATACGGTCGGAGTAATATGGCCTGATAAGTATAAATTAATAAACCTTGATAGATTTGAAAGGAAGAACATGAAACGACTTTTCTCTCTTGTTGCTCTACTGATGGTCTCAGTAGCGATTACTCCAATCGCTGAGGCAAAGAAATTCGGTGGCGGTAAATCTTTTGGTAAGAGCTTTAAGACAGCACCTGCACCAAAACAGCAGCAACAAAACACCAATACGATTGGTAAAGATCAAACGACTAAAACGCAAAGCTCTAGCAAGAAAGGCCTAATGGGTGGTCTACTTGGTGGTCTATTAGCGGGTGGTCTACTTGCAGCCTTCTTTGGTGGCGCGTTTGAAGGTATCCAGTTCATGGATATTCTTATCATGGGCTTAATCGCCTTTGTTATTTTCAAACTGATGCGTTCAATGCTTGGCGCTAAGCAAGGCAGCATGAACCAGCAGCGTCAACAACCTGCTTTTGGTGGTTCAGCACCTAAGTTCGAGCAACCAAACGTTCATAACTTTGAGCAGCCTCAGAACGCACCTCAAGGTGGCGGTTTTGGTTTCGGCGCTCAAAGCGATGTGCCGCACAACTACCCACCGGGTTTTGACCAAGCGGCATTCATCAATGGTTCTCGCGAACACTACCGTATTCTTCAAGGTGCTTGGAACCATAACCAGCTTCATACAATCGAAGAGTATGTATCTGCAAGCCTATACGAAGACCTTAAAGCTGAGCGCGCGAAGCTATACGGTGAACAACATACTGACGTTATGTACGTAGACGCTGAAATCGTTCGTGCTGATCACGATGCCTCTAAAGCGCAACTAAGCCTGCAGTTTAGCGGTCGTTACCGTGATGCAGTTGAAGGCATTGAAGAAGATATCACTGACATCTGGCACTTAGAGCGTGACTTAACAGCGCCTAATGCACCATGGTTGATTGTTGGTATTCAAGGCTAAGTATTAACCTAGTCGAGAAACCTTAGAATAAACGCCCAAGTTAACGCTTGGGCGTTTTTGTATTTGAGAAAACCTAGCGCTCCTTGATAGGATAACGGGTAACAAACTAAAAGCATAAAGGTAAGTAAAGTGGCTGAATTTAAATACAAAAACCTATCTCAAGAAGAGCAAGATAAGCTAGATGCAGCGGCATTCCGTCGTTTGTTAGCGCATTTAGATGAGAATAAAGATGTGCAAAACATCGATTTGATGATTCTGGCAGGCTTCTGCCGTAACTGTTTCAGTAAATGGTACAAAGCAGAAGCGGAGAACCAAGGCTTGGATTTAGACATTGATGATGCACGCGAGCGTGTTTATGGCATGACTTACGATGAGTGGAAACAAAACCATCAACCAAAAGCAACACCTGAGCAATTAGCGGCATTTGAAGCTAAGCAGAAGAAATAAAAAAAAGGGCTTGGTGTGATACCAAACCCTTACGTTGTTTTAAAAAGGTCTAGCGATGAGCTAGACCTTTTTTTTATAGTTTAAACTGGCCAACGAGGCGACTCAGTTGCTGACCGGCTTGTTCAAGTTCACCCACGGCTTGGCTTGATGTTGTGCTTGATGTGAGTAGCGAAGCAACAATATCGCTGATCGTAACAAGATTACGGTTAATCTCTTCCGTTACAGAGCTTTGCTCAGTCGCTGCGGTAGCGATTTGATCTGTCATCGAATTGATGGATTCAACGGCTGTGCTTACGTCATTTAGCCCAGTGGAAATATCAGCAGAGGAACTCACGACTTTCTGGCACGTTTGGCTGCTTTCGCTCATAGAAGAAACCGCTTGCTCGACGAGATGATGCAGTTGGTCGAGCATGGTTTTAATTTCGAGTGTGCTGCCTTGAGTGCGGCTAGCTAAGCTACGAACTTCGTCTGCTACAACAGCAAAGCCACGACCTTGTTCACCAGCGCGAGCGGCTTCGATAGCGGCATTCAACGCCAATAGGTTTGTCTGTTCCGCAATCTCACCGATCACTTGCAGTACGCCATCAATTTTCTTCGACTGATCATGCAGTGAGTTCATATGTTGGCTGGTGGTTTCTACATTTTGTTCTAGTGAACCGATGGATACCGTTGATTGACTCACCAATGCTTGTGCTTTGTGTGCATCATTAGTGGCATCGCTCGTTGCGCTGGCAACGTGGTTAGCGTTTTGAGCGACTTCGAGTGCGGTACTGCTCATTTCTGTAACGGCAGTCACAACTTGTTCGGTTTCTTGATTGTGATCGTTAAGCTGTGCGTTCAAATGATTGGTTTGAGTACTGATCTCACCTGCAGCGTGTGTCACGTTATTCGTTGCCGTTGCGACTTCTGAAATGATGCCGTGTAGCTTAGAGATAAATTGGTTAAAGGCATTACCTAGCGCCGCAATTTCATCATGACCAGACACATTGATTCGATGCGTTAAGTCGCCTTCACCATTGGCAATGTCTTCAAACGTGCGCAGCATATCTTTGATCGGCTCAACAACACGTGAAGCAACGTAGCTCATTACCGCACCCGCAAGAACAAGGAGAACGAGGGCAGTCAAAATTACCGTGGTTATCTGCTGATTCATGCGCTCACTGGCTTCTAGACGAAATTCTTTTGTTGCTTCGATGATGTCGTCAGTATACAGACCCGTACCTAAGAACCACTGAGAACCGCGGATTGGTGCAGAGTAGGCGATTTTAGGTTGTGGTGATGAAGCGCCAGGTTTGTCGTAGATATATTCAATGAAACCGCCACCCGAGCGCGCTTGCTTTTCAAGGCCAAGGGTAATCTTTACACCATTTGGATCGGTAAGCCCTATTCCGTTGCTGCCTTCTACCTGAGGTTTTAGACTATGAACAACGTAGTGGTTGTTTTCATCGAAGACAAAGAAATAACCGCTGCCGTTTGCAAATCGAGCTTGTTTAAGGGCAAGTCGAGCTGCTTCTTTCGCCTCTTCACCTGTCCCTAAACGAGCAACCACATCTTCAAGCACCGCTTGTGCGACTGTTGCAGCATCTTTGATGTTGTTTTTACGCTCGTCCGTTAAGACGCGTTGGTAGTCTTCTACCTCATGTTCAACGGCATTAAGTTGCGAGTTCACGACAATAACTAATGTCGCTAAAGTAACAAGTAAAGTAGGAATGATAGCTGATAGCAGCATCTTCACTTTCATTGGAAAACGGTTCATGACGGCCTTTCTATATCGAATTTTTGGTGATTATACAGAATGGCAGTTTATTTAATAAAGTATTTTTTGTGGTCCGATCAGAAAAAGGATTAATTTACCGCAAAAGAGGTAGGGATTTGGCAAACAGAAGAGGGACAACCTCACCTTGAGTAAAACGCTAGGCTTATTTCAAGGTGAGGTGAATGAGGCGCTTAGTTTAAGCAGCCACTAGATTGCAATGCTTCAAGCTGCTCTAGGTAAGGCTGAAGATCGCCAATGTTCTCTTTCACCCATTCTGGGTTGTAGTAAGTATCAAGGTAGCGCTCACCACTGTCACAAAGCAGAGTCACAATAGAACCTGTTTCGCCACGTTGCTTCATTTCGCATGCAAGTTGTAGAACACCGTAAAGGTTTGTGCCTGTCGATGCGCCTACTTTTCTTCCCAACAGACTTTCTAGCCAATGCGCGGTAGCCACGGATGCCGCATCAGGAATTGTGCGCATCTCATCAACCACGCCAGGAATGAAGCTTGGTTCTACGCGTGGGCGACCGATACCTTCAATTTTGCTGCCGCAATTGCCGGTTAGGTTTTTGTTGCCTGTTTTAAAGTAGTCGTGGAATACCGAGTTTTCAGGGTCAACAACACACAGTTTGGTGTCATGTTGTTGATAGCGGATAAAGCGACCAATGGTTGCTGACGTGCCGCCAGTACCCGGGCTCATCACGATCCAAGATGGAACAGGGTGATCTTCCATTTCCATTTGGCTGAAAATGGAGTTGGCAATATTGTTGTTACCACGCCAGTCTGTCGCACGCTCAGCGTAAGTAAATTGGTCCATGTAATGGCCATTTAACTCTTCAGCTAGGCGGTGAGATTCTGCGTAAATTTGGTCAGAGCGATCAACAAGGTGTGCTTTACCGCCGTAAAATTCGATCTGTTCGATTTTCTTGCGAGCCGTGCATTTAGGCATCACCGCGATAAACGGCAAGCCTAGTAGTCGTGCAAAGTAGGCTTCAGACACCGCAGTGCTACCTGAAGATGACTCAATGATGGTCGTTTCAGGGCCAACCCAGCCATTACAAATCGCATATAAGAATAGAGAACGAGCCAAACGATGCTTAAGAGAACCCGTTGGGTGTGTACTTTCATCTTTTAAATAGATGTCGATACCTTCAATGCTTGGCAGTTCAAGCTTGATGAGGTGAGTATCGGCGCTGCGTTGGTAATCGGCTTCAATCTTACGAACAGCGTTATTAATCCAGTTATGGTCAGTACACATAGGGTTTCTCCTTAGAATCGTTATGTTATTAATGTAGCGATTCTGGTGGAGAAAAACTTTGCTATTTATGCTTCAATTTGCTTTATTTGTAGAAAAATTTTCTCCAGAGTTAACGTTATGGAAATTGAACTCGACAAAATCGACCGAAAAATACTCGATCTACTACAAAACGATGGCACATTGTCGCTGAGTGATGTGGCTGAGCAGGTGAATTTAACCACGACGCCTTGCTGGAAAAGGCTCAAAAAGCTTGAAGAGGCAGGGGTTATTCAAAAGCGAGTGGCGTTGTTGAACCCAGAAAAGCTAGACCTTTCTTTTACTGCGTTTGTACTCGTGAAGACCAGTGACCATTCACAAGAGTGGTATAACCAATTTGTCTCTACGGCATCAGAGTTTCCGGAAGTGATGGAGTTCTACCGAATGGCGGGG
This sequence comes from Vibrio aquaticus, assembly GCF_003970385.1. GTDB lineage: Bacteria > Pseudomonadota > Gammaproteobacteria > Enterobacterales > Vibrionaceae > Vibrio > Vibrio aquaticus. The sequence goes on from NZ_RXZH01000002.1 coordinate 178,976, forward strand.
GAATACGATTACATGCTAAAAGTGCTTGTTAAAGACATGCAGTGTTTTGATCGCTTCTATAAAAAGCTGGTTAACTCGGTAGAGGGGTTATCGAATGTGACCTCTACTTTTGCGATGGAGCCGCTGAAGTACACCACAGCTCTGCCGATCAGCTCAGATTGAGCAAAGATGAAAAGTCAGCGCCGAATGACTCGGCGCTGATAGGTTAATGCTACTCAGTGGTTAATATTACTCAGTAAAGCGCATTACGCCTTCTTGCACAGCACTTGCCACTAGATGACCTTGGCGGTTGTAGATTTCTCCGCGGACTAAACCACGAGTGTTGCTCGCTGTTGGGCTATCGATTACGTACAGCAGCCATTCATCCATCTTAAATGGGCGGTGGAACCAGATAGAGTGGTCGATGGTCGCGACTTGGAACTTTGGCGTCATCAGTGACACACCGTGAGGATGCAGTGCCGTCACCAAGAAGCCCCAGTCTGACGCATAGCCCAGTAAATACTGGTGGATCAGTTGGTTGTCTGGCATTTCGCCATTAGCTTTGATCCACAAATATTGTTTAGGCTCGACTTTCTGTGGTTTTAGTGGATTCACCACTGTAACAGGGCGCATTTCAATCGGCTTTTCACCGCAGAAGGTCTGCTTGAGTTTTTCTGGTAAGAAATCTGCGATTTTCGCAGCAAGTTCAGATTCTGACGCGTAGTTTTCTGGCCCTGGAATGTCTGGCATGGTGTTTTGGTGCTCAAAGCCAGGTGCCTCACCATGATACGAAGCCGTCAGATAGAAAATAGGTTTTCCGTTTTGGATTGCTTTCACTCGGCGAGTACTGAAGCTTCGGCCGTCTCTTAGATTTTCTACATCGTAAATGATCGGCTTTTCAGGATCGCCAGGGTAAAGAAAGTAACTGTGAAAAGAATGAACAGTGCGATCTTCAGCTACCGTGTAACGAGCGGCAGAGAGCGCTTGGCCAATCACCTGCCCACCGTAGACTTGAGGTAAGCCCAAGTTTTCGCTTTGACCTCTGAACAGTCCTTCCTCAAGTTTTTCCAATTGGAGTAAGTTCAATAACTCATTGAGAGGTTGACTCATTGTGACTACCTTTTGTTAATTCCGATGAAATATCCTACCCATTTGTAGGAAAAATAAAACAGTTGTTTGAATTTTAGGTCAGGATAGTGGGATTATCGTTAACCTGCTGTCAGGATTCGAATCAGCCTCATGACAACTGAATATTGGATAATTATAATCATTATAAATTCAATAAGTCATAGGTTAGGTTTATGAAAAAGGTTATCGCGTTAGCATCATCTCTACTACTAGGAACGGTTCTTATGGGCTGCCAGTCAGAAACGCCAGAGGTTGCTCAATCAGAAATTGAGAACATTACCGGTACTGTTGCTTATCGCGAACGCATTGCACTGCCAGATAACGCAGTTGTTACAGTGACGCTGCAGGATGTGTCTTTAATGGATGCACCCGCAAAAGTGATCGCTAAGCACCGCTTTGAAACGGATGGTGCACAGGTGCCGTTCGAATTTGACTTGGCATACGACAGCGCGAAAATTGAAGCTCGTCACCGTTACAGCGTAAGCGCTCGCATTGAAGTCGACGGTAAACTGCGCTTTACGACAGACACCTCTTACCCAGTGGTGACCGATGAGAACCAGACAGATAACGTTAACTTACGTCTGATCGGTGTCGGCCAGTAATGATTGATGAGGTGGTAGCATTAAGGCTGCCACCTATATTTTCTCAGGCTCACCTTGCCATCAACTGACACTTCCACTCCCTCTTCTATTAACGCTTCTCTCTGACGAACCAAATCTTGGTCTTTGAGAGAGATTCGCCCTTGGCTATTTATTACGCGTTGCCAAGGCAAAGTGCTTTGCTCAGGTAGATTCCCCAACGCTTTACCTACATGACGGGCATATCCCGGGTAGCCTGCCAGTTTTGCGATCTCACCGTAAGTACTGACTTTTCCTATGGGAATTTGGTGAATTACCGCAAAGATTTGCATCAAAAACTGGTCCATAATGATTTTGTCCTAGTACAGATTTCCAAGGAATGGATAAGGAGAGGGCATGCTATTTTCCACGTTTCAATTCTTCGTAACAACACTGCTCGCGGTCGTTTGTGCGCGCGCAATCAGTCTAAGTGAAGGCGATATCCCAGTCCTTGCTTTGATAATACCTGCTTTATGGATTTTTCCACAAGGTGGCATTGTCGGTCTTCTTCTAATGGCGGCAATGACGGTCTATGGGTTAACGTTGCCTTATCAACCTATCACGCTCTCAGTCAGCTTGTGGGTGCTTTTCCCTCTGCTTATGGTCGCCTTTTCAAAGCGAAGCAGTCTAGCCGTGGTACTCACTAGTGCATTGATTGTCACCACCTTAATGGTGGGCATTATGGTGACGCAAGCCGGTGATAAACTTGGCGGTGAACCTATGGTGACCGTGGTTCAAACTTTAGCGGTGATTGTAATTTGGTGGTCAGCGTCACACTGGAAACCTTCTAGCAAACACAGTTGGTGGGCACTCGGTTTTATCTTACCGCTGTGGATGGCTGATCTCTCGTATGCGGTGTTAGTGGCGTTATCTATCACCGGTATTATGGCTTCGATGGAAAGCCTGTCACGTCTAAAGACATTTCGTTGGAGCAAGCTCTTATGTTGGACATTACCAACGGTAGGATTCGCTGCACTCGTCGTTACCCCCAGTATTGACGTTCCAAATCCTGTCTTTGTCGTTTGGTTGTGTTTACTAGGTACGGCTTGGATGACGGATTACATCTTGCGTAGTGCCGAAGAACATCAAGATATATAAACAGTAAAAATGTCACCAAATTGTTAATTAGATTTGGATATGCAACCCAGATATGGCAAGGTTGCTCTTTGTTTATACAGAGCAGCAGCCAGTCCGTCTTCTCTGTATATAAAAAGCAGCCAGTAGAGCTGCTCGTATAAATAGAGAAAGGATTTTCTGTAAATGGTTAGTTTTTGGCGGTTGTTTGGCTTCGCTTTATTACTGTTACTTTCGTTCACTGCTCGTGGACAAACCACATACAAAGTGGCAATGGAAGAAGATGACGTGGTAACCCGAACGTTATTTGATGCCGTTGCCGCTAACCTCAATATCACCATCAGCTATGTCTATTACCCGAGCTTCAATGCCATTCTCAACGCGGTGAAAACGGGAGAGAGTGATTTTGCTGCGAATGTAACCTTTACGGACCAACGAGCAGAAACACTGTCATTTTCTAGTCCTACCAATATTGAATACACTTATCTATATAGCTCTAGCAACGCGACTCTAGACTCCGTTGAAGTGATAGGCGTTCCTACAGGGACAATATATGGAGAACTGGTTCGTGCACACTATCCTAATATCCGTCAGATAGAGTACCAAGGACATCAACACGCTCGAGAACTGTTAGAGTCAAAAGAAGTAGAAGGTGTGATTGACGCGATCAATCAACTTAAGCCCATGCTGTTGGCAGGGTTTGATGCGCAACTGCTCAATCATCAACTGTCTATTAAGCCGGTTTCAATTGTGACCGCAAAGGGCAACAATGCACAAATGCTAAAACGGATAGAGTTTCATGTCCGCAGTGCACCAATGCAAAAGCGCTTAAGAGAATCGGTTAAGTCATACCAATTCGAACTCCGACAGCAAGCGTTGCGTCAGTCGGTATTAGAAAGCGGAATTGACCTGACCAAATCGATTAAAGTCAAACTTGATGGCGTAGGGCAATATTCAACCTATCATCATGATGGCACCATTACTGGCATTAGCGCCGATGTTGTTCAGCAAGCGTGTACGATCTTACTACTTAAATGTGACATCGTTAGCCACGCTGAAGAAACGTGGGAGAGCATGTATCAAGACTTGTTGGAGAAAAAAATCGATATTCTGGCGCCGCTTGTTGTGTCGGAACAACGTAAACCTCTTGTCGAGTACAGTGACGCTTATTACTTTCCTGAAGTAGTCATGGTAAAGCGTGCAGGGTATAAGCCTAACGTCTACAGCAATGTATCGGAGCTTATCGTTGAAGACATTGGTGTTGTGAAGGAAGACTTCTTTGCCACCTTGCTCTCACAGCAACTGCCTAACAAGCCATTACACACCTATTCAAATGTTGATGAAATCTTTACGGCCCTATTAAAAGGTGACGTTGACTACATGGCGATCAGCCGTGCCAATTTCAATAAAAACTTACGCGAGTCAGAGGCATTGATCTCTTTAGAGGAGGACACCGGGATTGGTGGGTTTTATCGCTCTGACATCGCAATTGGGTTCGCCAAAAATGAAACAGGAAAAACGTTAGCGGGCTTGTTCAGCTTAGCGCTCAAAATGATTGATACTCGACAAATCATTGAGAAGTACGACTATCGGCCAAATTGGAAAGCAACATTGCAGGCGGAAAAAAAGTTCTCTAGTAGTACGCAAATTCTGTTTGGCTTGATGGTAAGCCTTTTGATGATCATTGCGTCGTACCTTCACAGCCAATCTAATACTGACCCTCTAACCCGTTTAAAGAACCGACGAGCGTTACATCAAAAATATCGCAAGGGAGTGTACCCGACAGAATCGTTGGTTTACTTAGATGTAAATCGTTTTAAACGAATTAATGATACCTATGGTCATGACATAGGTGACCAAGTTCTAGTCAGTGTTGCTCGGCATGTAGAGCGCCTCTGGGATGGACGATGCTACCGCATAGGCGGTGATGAGTTTATCTTAGTGGGTAAAGTGACAGAATCTACGTTGAGTAGGATAATAAGCAAGATGAAGTCGCTGGATTTCGCTTCTTTGGACCAACAAGTTGCTTTCAAGGTTACTCTCGCATTAGGTGTTTCTTCTTCAAGAAATGAAATAATGCCTTTACAGAAAGTGATGGGAGAGGCTGATAGAGCGATGTACTTAAACAAGAAAGCCACTGAAAATCCAGATAGTGAAGACAATCAGCATGATAATGTTGTTCATTATTTGAATTAGTGGTTACTCCCTAAGCAGTTGAATAGGAAAGATGCTTTTTATTGTTTGTTTCGCTTGAAATCAGCCTAAGGATACTTGATAATCCTCATCACTCCTTAGCGATGCTAAGGAAACAGAATCTATGGAGGCCCTGGTCCTCCCGCAACAATAGCTCGTGAACTCGGTCAGGTCCGGAAGGAAGCAGCCGCAGCGAGTGACTTGTGTGCCGGGATGTGGCTGGGGCTTCCACCCATTCAAAACGCCGCTTTTATTAGCGGCGTTTTGCTATCTGAAGAAACTCAACCCTTCACGACCAGCGTGTCCGACAGTGACCAAAGAATAAAATTGTTCAAACCATAGATAGACATAAATTCTTGGCTCAATCTTCCAAATTTTTGACTGCGATAATTAAAAGTTTCCGCCAGTGATTAAGTTCACATTACTTCCATTTCTTCTAGATAAATGTAGGTTAATGTTATCTAGATTGCATAAGTTTTGTTAATTTTCCGTACAATATCTAGCATAAGATGCTGCTGAAAAGTGTCTTATTAGATAAAGTGGCACTTCAATCTAGTAATCGTAGGTTTGATGATTAGATCAACTGGGATTTTTCTTATTTATAGAGATTATTACCAGAATGTTGATGTATTCAGCGAATTATACGATTTTTTGCTACATTTTTATGGCAAATTACTTCAATGATTGATAATGTGTGCCGCAATCTTTGTAAGGTTTTAGATTTTTGTGCTCATTTTTTAAGCTAAATAAATCTAAATCACTACCGTTCGAGTGAACTTGCAAAGAAGTCATGGATGCAAATGAAAAACTTGGAGTTTTACGCATGTATAAGAACAAAATTACACGCGCGCTATTTGTTGGCGCTGGTCTTTCTCTAGCCCTTACTGGTTGCGGTGACAAACCAGAAGAAAAACAGGCTACTCAACCAGCACCGGCCCCTGAAGCTAAAACCGAATCTCAAAAAGTAGAGTTAGCTGCAGTACAAGAACTTGTTCGTGGTAACGGTACTGAAGTTGCTACAATCGACCCGCACAAATCTCAAGGTGTTCCAGAATCTCACGTGATTCGCGACTTACTTGAAGGCTTGGTAAACCAAGATGCAGAAGGTAACACTATCCCTGGTGTTGCTGAATCTTGGGAAACAACAGACAACAAAACATTCACTTTCAAACTACGCAAAGACGCAAAATGGTCTAACGGCGATCCAGTAACAGCTGGCGATTTCGTTTACTCATTCCAGCGCGCAGTTGATCCAAACACCGCTTCTCCATACGCTTGGTACATGGAATACACCAAGATGGTTAACGCGAAAGACATCGTTGCAGGCAAAAAGGACAAATCTGAGTTAGGTGTTAAAGCGGTTGATGATCACACGCTAGTCGTTGAGCTAGAAACTGCAGTACCTTACTTCGTAATGATGATGGGTCACACAACTGTTAAAGCTGTTCACCAGCCTACAGTTGAAAAGTACGGTGACCAGTGGACTAAGCCAGAAAACTTCGTTGGTAACGGCGCGTTTGTTGTTGATAATTGGGTTGTGAACGAGCGTCTGGTGCTTAAGCGTAATGAACAGTACTGGGATAATGCTGACACTAAGCTAAACAAAGTAACGTTCCTACCTATTGAGAACCAAGTTGCTGAAATGAACCGCTTCCTAGCAGGCGAGATCGATTTCACTAATGAACTACCAGTAGAGCACTTCAAACGTCTGAAGAAAGAGCACAACGAATCTGTTTCTGTAACGGGTAACCTGTGTACTTACTACTACATCTTCAACACGAAGAAAGCACCATTTGATGATGTGCGTGTTCGTCAAGCGATCTCTTACGCTATCGACCGTAACATCGTGACTGACGCTATCCTAGCGCAAGGTCAAAAACCAGCTTACTTCCTAACTCCAGAGATCACTGCAGGCTTCAACCCAGAAATGCCAGCTTACGGTCAAATGACTCAGGGAGAGCGTGACGCTAAAGCGGCGCAACTACTAGAAGAAGCTGGCTTCGGTAAAGATAACCCACTTAAGTTCAACCTTCTTTACAACACGTCTGAAAACCACAAGAAGATTGCGGTAGCGCTAGGTTCTATGTGGAAGAAGACACTTGGTCTAGATGTTACACTTGAAAACCAAGAGTGGAAAACGTACCTATCTTCTAAAGATTCAGGTGACTTCGAAGTTGCACGTGCCGGTTGGTGTGGTGACTACAACGAAGCATCATCTTTCCTAACTCTAATGAAGAGCAACAACACAACTGGTGGTGTTCACTACGATAGCCAAGCTTACGATGAGATCATGACTAAGGCGATTGCGGCTAAGTCTGATGAAGAGCGTCAAGCACTTTACCTAGAAGCTGAGAAGCTACTGGCAAAAGACATGCCTATCGCACCTATCTACCAGTACGTGAAATCACGTCTACTATCTCCTAAGGTTGGCGGCTTCCCAGCTGAGAACCCAGAAGAGAAGATCTACTCGAAAGATCTTTACATCATCAAGTAATTCTTGAACTGATAGAACTATAAAAATATTGGCCTGCATGTGAGAAATCGCATGCAGTGCCTCTCTTCAACCTAAATTCTTAGAAATTTAGTTGATACCTTTCCATTTTTAATTGTCACAGACTGAAAGAGTGAGTTTATGCTTAAATTCATCGCTAAAAGGATATTTGAGGCGATCCCAACAATGTTGGTTTTGATCACCGTATCTTTCTTTCTCATGCGTTTCGCACCGGGTAACCCATTCTCAAGCGAGCGTCCATTACCACCAGAAGTTATGGCGAACATCGAGGCTAAATACGGCCTAGATAAGCCAGTATTCGAGCAATACACAACTTACTTAACTAACGTTATCCAGGGTGATTTCGGTCCTTCGTTTAAGTACCTTGATTACACAGTAAATGAGCTAATTTCGGTTGCTCTACCTGTATCAGCTAAAGTTGGCTTTATTGCCTTTATCTTTACGTTAATCATGGGGGTCACGGTCGGTACCATTGCCGCACTGAAGCAGAACACCTGGATTGACTATACAATCATGTCGACGGCGATGCTTGGTGTTGTAATGCCATCGTTCGTACTTGCACCAGCCCTTATCTACCTGTTCTCTCTTCACTGGAATTTATTCCCAGCAGGTGGTTGGCATGATGGCAGCTTCAAATATCTCGTGCTTCCCGTTATCGGTATGTCACTGCTGTACGTTGCAACATTCGCACGTATTACCCGCGGCTCGATGATTGAAACACTGAACAGTAACTTCATTCGTACGGCACGTGCGAAAGGTCTGAGTTACCGTTACATCATTCTTAAACACGCACTTAAACCTGCGCTACTTCCTGTTGTTTCATACATGGGCCCAGCGTTCGTAGGTATCATCACAGGTTCGGTTGTTATCGAAACGATCTTCGGTCTACCGGGCATCGGTAAGCTGTTCGTAAACGCAGCCTTTAACCGTGACTACTCGCTAGTAATGGGTGTAACCATCCTGATTGGTTTCCTATTCATCCTATTCAACGCGATTGTAGATATTCTACTTGCAATGATTGACCCGAAAATTCGCTACTAACAGGGACGTTTGGTTATGTTAACGAAAAAAGAAAACCTAGAAGCGATTGAGAAATTCTCTGAGAACTTAGAGATTGAAGGTCGTAGTCTATGGCAAGACGCTCGCATCCGCTTTATGCGTAACAAAGCGGCGATGGTGAGCCTATTTATCCTCTTCATTATGACAATGGCGGTTATCTTCCTACCGATGATGGCGCCTTATGCATTCGACGATACTGACTGGTATGCAATGCACGTTGGTCCTAACGCTGACCACTGGTTTGGTACTGACAGCTTAGGTCGTGACCTTTATGTACGTACACTCATTGGTGGCCGAATCTCCCTAATGGTGGGCGTAATGGGTGCCTTCGTTGCGGTATTGATTGGTACGCTTTACGGTGCAGCTTCTGGCTTCATCGGCGGTAAAGTTGACCGCGTTATGATGCGTATCCTAGAGATCCTTTACGCGGTACCGTTCATGTTCCTAGTTATCGTACTAGTGACATTCTTCGGTCGTAACATCATTCTTATCTTCGTTGCTATTGGTGCTATCGCATGGCTAGATATGGCGCGTATCGTACGTGGTCAGACATTGAGCTTACGTAGTAAAGAGTTCATCGAAGCGGCACACGTTTGTGGTGTGAGCAAGTGGAAGATCATTACTCGTCACATCGTGCCAAACGTACTGGGTATTGTTGCGGTTTACTCAACGCTGCTTATCCCAAGCATGATTCTAACGGAATCATTCCTATCATTCCTTGGTCTTGGTGTTCAGGAACCAATGACAAGTTGGGGCGCACTTCTACAAGAAGGTGCACAGACAATGGAGGTAGCAATTTGGCAGCTGGCATTCCCTGCAGCGTTCATGGTTGTAACTCTATTCTGCTTCAACTACGTTGGTGACGGTCTGCGCGATGCGCTGGATCCAAAAGACAGATAACTAGAAAGCAAACAATTACAAAATCTAGAATAAAGATTAAGGAAGCAATGATGAGCTTATTAGATGTCAAAGATCTGCGCGTCGAATTTACCACGCAAGATGGTATCGTAACCGCAGTAAACGATTTGAACTTCTCTCTGAACCAAGGCGAAACTCTAGGTATCGTAGGTGAATCAGGTTCAGGTAAGTCACAGACAGTATTCGCTATCATGGGACTACTGGCAAAAAACGGTATTATCTCAGGTAGCGCAAAATTTGAAGGTAATGAAATTCTCAACCTTCCAGAAAAAGCGCTAAACAAAGTTCGTGCAGAACAGATCGCCATGATCTTCCAAGACCCAATGACGTCACTGAACCCTTACATGAAGGTAAGTGACCAGCTAATGGAAGTGCTTATGCTTCACAAAGGCATGGGTAAAGCGGAAGCATTCGAAGAGTCTGTACGCATGCTTGAAGCGGTAAAGATTCCTGAAGCTCGTAAGCGTATCACTATGTATCCACACGAGTTCTCGGGCGGTATGCGCCAACGCGTAATGATCGCAATGGCACTGCTATGTCGTCCTAAGCTTCTGATTGCCGATGAACCAACAACGGCACTCGACGTAACGGTTCAAGCACAGATCATGGACTTATTGAACGAGCTTAAGTCTGAGTTCAATACTGCAATCATCATGATCACGCACGACCTCGGTGTGGTTGCGGGTTCATGTGACAAAGTGCTCGTGATGTACGCAGGTCGTACAATGGAATACGGCACTGTCGATGAGATTTTCTACAACCCAAGCCACCCATACGCAGAAGGTCTTCTAAAGGCAATTCCGCGTCTGGATACAGAAGGTGAGATTCTACCAACCATTCCGGGTAACCCACCTAACTTACTACGTTTACCACCAGGCTGCCCTTACCAAGAGCGTTGTCACCGTGTAATGGATCGTTGTAAGCAAGAAGCACCAATCTTGACACCATTTGGCGATGGCCGTCAGCGTGCATGTTTTTCTGAATGGGAGGCTTGGAAAAAATGAGTGTACATAAAAACCTAATCTTAGATGTAAAAGATCTTAAAGTTCACTTTAGCATTGCGTCAAAGTCAGCTTGGCCATGGTCTAAACCTGCAAACCTGAAAGCCGTTGATGGTGTTGATGTTCGTCTTTACGAAGGTGAAACACTGGGCGTAGTAGGCGAGTCTGGTTGTGGTAAATCAACGTTTGCACGTGCAATCATCGGCTTGGTTGAAGCAACAGATGGCGATGTAATGTGGTTAGGCCAAGATCTAACTAAGATGCAAGAAGTTCAGCGCCGTGAAACGCGCAAAGAAATTCAGATGATTTTCCAAGACCCACTTGCATCACTAAACCCACGTATGACAGTGGGGGACATCATTGCTGAGCCTCTAGAGACGTTCTACCCAGAACTGACTAAGCAAGAAGTAAAAGATCGCGTTAAAGAGATGATGGCGAAAGTAGGTCTACTCCCTAACGTTATCAACCGTTACCCACATGAATTCTCTGGTGGTCAGTGTCAGCGTATTGGTATTGCTCGTGCGCTTATTCTTAAGCCTAAGATGATCATCTGTGATGAGCCAGTATCAGCATTGGATGTATCGATTCAGGCTCAGGTAGTTAACCTGCTGAAAGAACTTCAGAAAGAGCTAGGCCTTTCATTGGTATTCATCGCACACGATCTGTCGGTTGTTAAACACATTTCTGATCGCGTATTGGTTATGTATTTGGGTAACGCGGTTGAACTCGGTGAGTCAGAAGCGCTATTTGCTGATCCTAAGCACCCTTACACACGTGCATTGATGTCAGCGGTACCAATCCCAGATCCAAAACTAGAGCGCAGCAAAAAGATCGAGATGCTAGAAGGGGATCTCCCTTCACCAATTAGTCCTCCATCGGGTTGTGTATTCCGTACTCGTTGCCCACAAGCAACAGAGGCATGTGCACAGACTAAGCCTCGTATTGAGGGTACTGATGTACACGCGGTCTCTTGCCTGCACGTTAATATATAACGTCAAATTATAGTTCAGCCTGTGACGGGCTTAAGCGCGGCTTCCTTCGGGGGTCGCGCTTTTTTTGTTCAGTTATGGAATGATGTTCTGTAGTCGTGTATAGTTCGTGCGACATAACTATTTACAAATAACTCGATATTTTTCGCTGTGACTGAACATTCTTTATTCTCTCGCTCCTCAGGATTCACGCTTGTTGAGCTCATCATTACCATTTTACTGCTCAGCATTGTATCGGTAACTGCATACACGCGGCTTCCGTCCATTTCTGGCTATGCCATTGATGGTTATTGCAATGAGTTAAAGTCGGGGATTCGACGTGTACAAACTCAAGCCATGAATGATGTTGCGGTAAGCGGAGCATATCGTATTACCTCATCCAATGTGGCAGGGACGGTCTTATGGTCAAACCCTGCATTAAACCTAAATATTGGCGAGGATTGTACTGGGCCGAGTTGCGCTCGCTTGATGACTTTTACCCCAGAAGATAACCGCCGCGGAATCTCAATCAATAGTCAGTTATTAACGTTCGATAGTATGGGCAGGCCTGTGGATGCAGATAACCCAATGACCGAGTTTACGATCAGTGCCCCTGATGGTTCGCGAGAGCAGGTGGCAATAAACGCAGAGGGGTACGTCAGTGGTTGTTAGTCGTCACAACGCTCAGGGCTTTACATTGGTCGAAAATGTGATGGCCATCTGTATGATGGGATTCCTTATGGTTTCCTTTACGTCTTTGCTTGCCCCTCAAGCAGTGCAAACCGCAGATACATTGACCCAGCAGCGCGCATCTCAAATTGCTTCTCTCTTGTTGCAGGAAATGTACACACGTCCATTTGATGAGCAGAATCTCTCACAATTGCAGCGCTGTGAAGCTAATTGTACCCCCGCGACCGCACTTCAAAGCGAAGCTGATGACAATGGCTTACGCGATGATTTCGATGACTACGATACGCAAGATCAATGGCTTGATATCTCTCAGTTTGCCCTGTTTCTTGACGGCCCTTACGAGGGATTCGAAATCAATATTGATGTTGAGTATGTGGATGGTAACTGGGGCTCCTCCGTTACTCCAACGGCAACGAAACATGCGCAAATCCTTACCCGTCGAGGTGAGAATGGCGAAGTGATCGAGTTTCATGCGTACCGGAGTAATTTTTGATGAATCGCTCGGCAGGTTTTACGTTAATGGAAATGATCGTCAGCTTGACGATTTTATCCATCATCACCTTAGGTTTAATGAACTTTGGCGTCTCAAGCTCGACACTCTACATTGAAGCGAATCATCGCCTACAAGCGTTAGAAGAAGCTCGCTTTGTGATGGCAAGGTTTCAACGTGAGCTAATCAACGCGGTACCATTCAGTACGAGAACGCTCAATAATGGTCGATGTGTTGAATTTATTCCGATTTTAGGTGTGACCGAGTATGACCCGGATGCGTTTGAGCTTAATGCCGACAATCTCTCGACGGGTGTTCAACTACGTTATCCGCTTTCGCAAGAGATCAGAACAACATGTGCTAGCCAAACGTGTCGTGCCAGTATCCACCCAACGAACACCAATGCGCTCTATGGTAATGCTGACGCGCAAACACAGATCTACAACATTAACCCAAGTTTGATTGGCACTGACAGCCTAGTGCTGACGGATGCGATCTTGTCTCGTCCTGTCAGTCTGACCAACCGAATGTATGTGTATTCGCCTAATGCCGTTCAGCTTTGCTTGCAGGCGGATGAAGTTCGTTATTACCCCTCATACCCACTGACAGCGCAAGGGCTTGGCTTATCGAACCCTGAGCCTTCACTCACGTTTGCTAGCGGAGTCGTTGAACGTGACAACATTTTTGATATTGGGGTCGATGCGAACTATTCGAACATCGCCTCTATTCACTTTGAATTAAGAATTAACAACGGTAGTGAAACCGTGGAGTTTATGCAGAATGCGCAAATACTCAATACGCAGTAAGCGTCAGCAGGGTGGGGCGATGTTAGTCATCCTATTTATGACGGTGATCGTGACGTTTTTCTCGGCGCAACTTATGTCGATGAACGTGCAAGCCAATCAAACCAATACCTACGAAGTGCTCAGTACACAAAGCTACTGGGCAGCACGTTCAGTGATGGAGCGCGAAGTGTTTTCCTACTTTCCGAATGATGGTTCAACGGCAACCTCATGCCCCGCAACCAACACCAGAACCGTTCAAATAGCAGAATTTACTGGGTGCGACATTACCGTTCAATGTGAACCCAATGGTGATGCTGTGAGATTAAACACCATCGCTGTGTGCGCCGAACAATCTTACCGAGTAAGCCGCCGAGTAGAAGTGGAGATTAGACCGTGAATAGACTCATTACCTTGAGTATTGTTAGTTTAACTTTGCTCCTATCAGTCAATGCTTTTGCTGGCCATTCAGTGAGTGGTTACGTGTTTGAGCACTATAATTTTGGCGGAATCTCAAGAAGCTATGATCCAGATAGCTCTGACATGATAGCAATGTCACGAATGAATATTGAGGTAGAGCTAAGGAATGATACGTTTTGGTTTCCACGAACGTATACCGCTCACACCGGTGGTGATGGTCAATTTTATTTTGATAATATTCCAAACGGTACGTACACGTTAAGTCTGCCAAGTACGCGTGGAAGTGACAAGGATGGCGACATCTATTCAGAACGTGGTGAATGTTTTGTTTGTTTGCCTATTCAAACCTGGCCAAATATTACCGAAGACTATACAAGAACTGTCGTGGTGAACGGATTCGATGTTGATGATGCGCACATCGGGTTTAATTACAGTTCTGTAACCAATGAAAATGACGATGGTGTTGGTTCTTTACGTCAGTTTTTTGTTAATTCGCAATCTTTAACATCGGGTCGAGATAGAACTTGGATAACGAAATCTAGCCTTAATCAAGAAGGGCATACCGATTGGGTAGACAATGCCATATTTGCTAAGCCTATTTCTTCAATTACTCTTAGATCACCTCTAGAGTTTATCGATTCGAACAGAACATATATTGATGCTCGAGTGTTACTTGATGGCCCTCGCCCTCTTACTATTTCTAACTTTCGCTCACAGCCCATCAATGAAGATTACGGCTTGCGGGTAACAGACAGTTATTCGTTTGTTGTCGCTGGTATTAATTGGAACCGATTTGATGATTCAATTTATGTCTTGGACAGTCATGGGGTACAGTTAGTTGATAATAGCTTCAATGACACGCGCGACTCAGGCGCTATTATCTATGACAGTCATGACATCGAAATATCAGACAATCATTTCAATAACACAGTCAACAAAGAAGAGCGTGACGAACAAGCTGCTGGGCTTTTCCTATCACGCTCAGATCGAGTCAGTGTCTTACGAAATCAGTTTGTGGATACTGGTGATGATCATAGGTCAGATGGAGCGCATAGCTGGCATGTCTCAGGTGTGCGTGTCCTTTACGGCAATGAGAATAAAATTAGTCAGAACACATTCAAAAATACCAAAGGAATGGCGATTGACCTTCGTTATGTAGAAGACATTGGGGTACTGACGCCGAATGATGGTGAGTATAATTGGGCAAATGATGTCAGCAATTATGCTATCGATTTCCCTGAGTTCACGAGTGTTACGTCAGGCGGTGATATTCAAGGCGGGGTTAAACTCGATAATCTAACGTCGTACAACCATAAATGTGACCAAACTTATCAAGATATAAAAGTTGAAGTTTATTTAGCGCAAGGGGATGCGCTAGATTCGACCATTGAAGGTACTCATTATCTAGGTGACTGTTCACTCGATTCGGCGGGGAGCATCGAAAGTTGCGATATTGACACTTCACAATTGCATGACGGAGTGCAAGTAACCAGTATTGCCATCGACAAATGCGGAAACACCTCGGAAATGGGCCAGGCGTTCGGTGTGCAAGCGTCAGACTACGACTATGGCGATGCGCCAAACGAAGACTTGTTTACCGGTTGGGGCAACACACAGTTTGAGGTTCTTTCTGAAGATAATGGTGCTCGTCATGCCCTTGATGAAACTAAGTGTCTGATCTCCAGTACATTAAGTGGCTCAACAAGCTGTACTTTCAGTAATGATAGTGATGATGATGGCCAGCCTGATCGACAAGCTTTGGGCGACCTTAGCGGTGATACTATTTTGGATTACGATGACGGCGTATTGATCAACCCGGCTCTCGAACAGCAAAGTGGTAAAAAGATCGTCCAAACCAGTTATCTAGAAATCGGCAATGAAGTGGTTGTGTCAAATACCTTAAGTGTTACGACAACTTCAGCAGGTTATGTGAGCGCTTGGTTGGATATTAACCAAGATGGGCAATGGCAAGCGTTCGATGGGCCATCAGGTCAATATAGCGAGCAGCTTACATTAACAGGCCCGGAGATCACGCAAGCGGGCACTTACGATTTGTCATTCTCTATCCCATCTTATGCAGTGCATGGCGAATCTTGGCTTCGTGTTAGATTCTCTTCGCAACCGATAACTGAGCCACACGGGGCGGCTATTGATGGTGAAGTGGAAGACTACCAAGTATGGATAGCAGCACCTTCTATTAGCGATGGTTCGTGCAGTGCGGGTATTCAAAACCCAAGCTTCGAATATTGGACTTCTCCTAACTATTACGATGATGAATTTGCGGTTCCGGGTTGGAATACGATTCCAAATAATCCGTTAGAAGGAAGTATTGGTGAGCGAAATCAGTTGGAGTTTGATAACCACAATACGTACAACATCGTTCCTAGCCCGGATAATAAACAAAATAGCCGGGTCGCAGAACTTAATGCCCATATTGCTGGCACCTTGTATCAAGACGTAGTTACGCAACCGGGGCAAACAATTCGTTGGTCGTTTGATTATATTGAACGCAACAATTCAATGCCTTGGGGAGCGGTTCAGCAACTCAGCCTATTACTGGGTTCAAGTGATAACTTTGATCGTCATAACTCAGATCTGATCCAAATATCTCCAGTGGCAACTGAAGAGTGGACTCACTATACGAATACTTATGTTGTGCCTGAAGGTCAGTACATAACCCGATTGGCGTTTAAAGCGGAGCTGCCATCCACAGGCAGTGTCGGTAACGTTATTGATAATGTCGTGTTTGGCTGTGAAGTGGGTAAAGACTACGGTGACTTACCTAGTGCTTTTGAGAATGAGCAAAAAGAGATCCATCGTGCCATATCAAGCTTGTTATATATTGGCCATGAGCCACCTGATGCTGAAGATGGAAACCAAGATTCTGATTTGGCTAAAGGTGATGATGCCAATGGTTTCAATGATGAAAATACTTTCAAGAAGCCTATTGTAATACCAAGAGGCTCGGATATTGAGATTAAAGATATCCCGATTTACAACCATACGGGCAAGGCAGTCTCACTTGATGTTGCTATCGATCTTGTTGATGAAGGAACACCACAGAGGTTCGACACCTTTATTTCTCTCGGTGACATCCCAAGCTTAGCAACCACACAATATGTGTCTGTTACGCTGAACCAAGGCAGAGAGTGGACATCACGGACACAAAGTGTGCTGCGACTTGTGTTATCTGGTGAGAATCCATTGCCGGACGGTATTAAGATTGGTGAAGTAGAAGATCACCCTATTTACATCGGTTCTTCAGACTTACTGCCAGAGCCTGGCCGCTGTGACGGTTTTGTACAGGTAAAAGGTCCTGAATCGAAAGGCTCGTCAGAATACGCGAAATGGGTCGCTCAAGGTGGTGAATTTGGTATCGAAATTATCAACAACGCGTTGGATGTCAATAATCTAAAAGTCATTGGTGTTAATAGTATTGATGGTTACACCTATGGTGTCGGAACGGGTGAAAATACGGAACATAAGCTTTATGTCGCCGATCAACAACAAGGTGCTGAGTTTCAAGTTCTAACGAAACTGAAAGCGGCACGTGATGGCATTCAAATCGTTTCTCAAGAGGGGCACACCTACACCTTTAACCAAGGTGAGACACTCGACTCTTCTAAGAAACGAGATGGCAAAGAAAGCGATAAATTGGGTCGAACCAACAGCGGCGATGTATCTCTCAATGGTGAGTATATGATCCTTGGCCGTTCTAGTTGGCACAGTTTGGTTAGAGTTCACCTCGCGACCGGTACGTTTGATACGATCGCTTTAAAAGGTCTAACGCATGATGAAACCGTACCTTGGAGTGCTGATTTAGCCTTCAACCCAGCAGGGGCTACTGAGCATGTTTATGGCCTAAGTCGTGATTTAAAAACGTTGTACAAAGTGTCCATTGTCGATGGTTCGATAACACCGATCACATTGACTCTAAAGCTTCAATCAGGTGCGAATAGTTCTGCTTGGCCGTATGAAGGTCCGAACGGAAAACTGGCAGCTGGAGGGGTAGGTATCAACTTAGGCGGAGTTATGTTTGCTATGACTAATAGTGGTATTCATGACTTAAACCAAGACGGTGCGATTGATAAGCAAGAGTCGAAAACACAAACTACTGCGCTGTACTCAGTCGATATTGAAAATCAGACAATACGCTTTGAAATGAAAGGTGTTGAACAGGAAACCTCGTCCAATGATGCTGGTGGCTGTGCGATACATGCTGACTACGGTGACGCGCCAGAATCTTTGGAGTCCAATAATCCTGCTGTCCACTTAGGAGCGAACAGCGCGCTAAAACTTGGTAGCCTTTGGTCTGCTGATTTAGGCCCTGGTCATGACCAATATGCGAGTTCGGACAGCTCTGACGACGGTGTGGTGTTCAGAGACTCTTTAGGTCGTACAGTCGACATTGAGAATAACCCGCTAATACCAGGCCATCAGTACTCACTGTTCCTCAACGTGAGTGGCGGCGGTTATTTTACCGCTTGGGTCAGCTGGGATGAGAAAGCTTGGGAAGTTCTACCAGCGAATCTCACCTTTACCGTTCCGTCAAATAGCTCACGTGGCTATGTGCGTGTGCGTTACTCGTCTACAAAGCAATACTCGGCGACGGGTGAAGCGCCAGACGGTGAAGTGGAAGACTATTACTTTGAAGTTGGTAGCGCGTTGAATGGTATCTCGGTGACGGCGCCAAGTTCTCCGCTAACGTGTGAAGTTGCCCAATACCAAGTCACCTTAGATGCGGATGGCGGTTCACTGTCACAAGACGTCAATGTAAGCGTCGGGTTTGAGAATGCTCCGGCGCAATGTTGGTTTGATGCGACAAGCTTCAATCGTGGGCAAGAGGCGGGCAAGTCTGTATGTAATACCGGAACCAAGACACTGCTATTCGAAGCAGGAAGTCCACTCACTCGCACCATATATGTCGCGACGGACTCTGAATTGGTTGATGTCACCCTTGTGGCAACCCAAGAAGATATCGGCAGCGCTAAAGATGGAGCTCGCTTTACTAAAGAAGGCTTCAATATCGTCCCAGTCGATACGCCTGAACACTATAAAGCAGGCGAATCATTTAAAGTTCGTTTAGAACGAAAAGTGGCTCTTGAAGATCAAGTTCAATGTAGTATTGACCCGGATTACCTAGGAGCCAAAACATTCGCGTTTAACCACGAAACCACCGATACCTACAAAGGAAAACTGGTCTTGGATGGTGCCGAAATCGTGAATGATACGGACGTGACGCTAAACTTTAATGCAGGTGTGAGTGATACGATTGACGGTGTCTATCTTGAATCGGGCTACCTAAATATTTTGGCAGAGTACCTACCAGAAGAAGGTTTGCCAAAGACCGCTTCATTGGACGCAATGCTTCACTTCAAGCCATACAGTTTGGTGGTGAGTGATGTCAGTAGCAGTGATGACAGTATTACCAATCCACAAGATTCGGTGACGCGCTTCTTACCCGCAGAAAGCGAGTTTGATATCGAAATCACCGCGGTCGCAAAAGGTCATACTGCGAACACGCCACTGATTACTCGCAATTTTGATGCGGCATTGGCGAGCAACACTGGCTTCGAAGCAACGATTTTAGTACCGGCTTCTGAAGCGGGGGCAGTACAAGATCTTGTGCCAAATACACCGACCAGAAAAGTGTTCGCGGGTGGCGTTTTAGAAAATACGTTCACTTACGCAAACGTCGGGACAATCGGGACGCGCTGGCTAGTAGAAAGCTATGACGGTTATAGCAACCTTTCAGGGTTCCTAAATACCGACTTGTCCATCGACAATGGTGGAGAGCGTAGCCAAGTGGGGTATTTCTATCCGGCCAAGTTTGTGTTGAACAGTGATTTCTCAGTGCCAACAACACGAGCAGATAATGGCGAACCTTGGACTTATTACGGTCAGCCAAACGTGAGTGTTGAAGTCGAAGTTGAGGCTGTCGGTTTACACAATGGCGACTTGAGCTTCTATGATGCCGAGACGCTAGCAAGTAACGAGCTACCAAGCTTAGCGAGCATCGATGTCTATTTTGATGGTGACTCAGTTCCATCGTGCTTAATGGATGAAGGTGTGCTCATTGATAGCTCAGGCTCTGCGATTGATTTTGACCAAGCGTGGCAAGGTGGTCGTTGGGAAGTTGATGCAGGTAACTACGCATTTTCTCGCCAAGAAGCGTGTTGGCAGCAGCTTAACGATGTGAACCTATTTATGGATCTCTCTAACAGTGAAAACTCACCACTGGTTGATGGGAGCGACACTGTGTTGGAAAGCAGTGAGCTAGAACTCGGTGATGCGATAGATGTGCGATTTGGCCGCTTAACACTGGTCGATGTGGCAGGGCCAACGAATCAACTGTTACCAATGGCTATCAATGTAGAGTTCTGGGATGGTAATCGTTTTGCTGCCAATGATTGGCACAGTGAAACCAGTTTGGGTTCATTAGGTGCACTTCCAAACCTTGATGACCTCGACCCTCAGCCTTCGGAAACGTCTGGTGCTGTTCCAGTTGTAATGGCAGACTCCTTACCTGTTCGAGCGGTTGACCAAGGCGAGTCATCGACCTTGATCGGTGCAAGTGAAGCCGGGTTTGTTGAGTTACCTTGGGCATTCGCTACTGGTACCGAAAACTGGCTGGGTTATTGTTGGTACACAGTTGATGGTATAACGGATGAATGTGGTGATGAAGAAAGTTACCGACAGCCGCCTTCTGGAACGGCAACATTCGGTGTTAATCGAGGCTCTGAAAACATCATCTACATCATGGAACGATTCGAATAAGCTAATTCAAAATATTTGAACAACTAAGCCAACGCTTTCTACTTATCAAAGCGTTGGCTTTTTTTATACTTAACGTATCTGAATCAGCAAATAGGAAAGCGTGATGGGTAAATTAGTCGAAGGCGTTTGGCATGATGTTTGGTACGACACAAAATCGAGCAAGGGTAAGTTTGTTCGTGAAGATGCAGGTTTTCGCAATTGGATAGAGAACACACCGAACGCGAAATTTAAACCAGAATCAGGGCGCTATCACCTTTATGTTTCGTTAGCTTGCCCATGGGCGCATCGAACGTTAATCTTTCGTCAACTTAAAGGCTTAGAGCCTCATATTGATGTTACGGTCGTCTGCCCAGATATGATGAATGAAGGGTGGCAAATGGGCTTACCAGAACCACTGTTTGGCCACACTCGTTTGCATCAAGTCTATACTCAAGCTAAGCCTGATTACACGGGTCGGGTGACCGTTCCCGTTCTTTGGGACAAAAAACACAACACCATTGTCAGTAATGAATCGTCTGAAATCATTCGCATGTTTAACTCGGCGTTTAATGAGTTAACTGGGAATACGACCGACTATTATGCAGCTGAACAGCAAGAAATGATTGATGAGTGGAACTCGTTTATCTATCCGCACGTTAATAATGGCGTGTATCGTTGTGGCTTTGCGACCACGCAAGAAGCCTACGAAGAGGCGTATGAGCAGCTATTTTCAGCGCTAGATCGCCTTGATGAGCATCTGGCAACCAGTCGTTATCTCGTTGGAAATACGATTACCGAAGCTGATTGGAGACTGTTTACGACCTTGATTCGTTTTGATGCGGTCTATGTTGGGCACTTCAAATGCAATAAAAAGCGCATTGCCGACTACTCCAACTTAAATGGCTACATGAAAGAGCTGTTCCAAGTTCCCGGTATTAAAGAAACCACGGACTTCTATCATATTAAGCGTCATTACTATTACAGCCACACCGGGATTAACCCTACGCAAGTTGTGCCGGTTGGGCCTGAACTAGACTTAGAGTCACCACATGGGCGTGATGGGATATAGCAAATAGAGTTTCCTGACGTGAAACTGAACAGAAGGCATCTATTGGTTTCGTTTTTGTGACCGGGCGCTAAGATCTCTGGCTGATTTTCAATATTGAGAAGTATGCCATGCCTGAGTCATTAAACAGCGTCATTGAAACCTTGCTGTCTCGAATGAGAAAAGAAGCGTCACCGATATTACACAATGTCAAAAGTGATGGCGTGATCTATTTAATCATAGCGGTGATAGCACTATCGGTTACGCTATTTTCCTCTCTTAGTGGCTATGGCAATCGCATATCACTCTTTGCTTACATGTACGCAATGCCTGCGGTTGTGATGGTCACCGTTGCTGTTGTCGCGGTAGGTTATTTCTTTGTATTAGCAGCGCGTCGAGAACCAAGACCACTCCTTTGTTATTGGACCCAAATACAATGCATGTTTGCATCGAGAGCCCGTATTGCTTCGGGCTTTATTTTGTTGACGGGTCTCAGCGTTTTTATATCGAGCTTTTCCACCATGAAAGGTTTGATACCTCTGATTCATCCCTTTGAATATGACCGCGTATTTCATGACATTGATTTTTGGTTAGCTGGTGGTCATGAACCTTGGCTTATCGCACATTCCATTTTGTCCTCACCTTATTTCACGTTAGTCATCAACTACAGCTACAAAATATGGTTCTTTTTACTTTGGGGGATATTGAGCTACTTCATACTAGCGAAGTCGTCATTTGAACGAACTCGATACCTGATCAGTTGGATCCTGTGTTGGACGGTTTTGGGAATGGTCGTGGCTATGGCGCTTTCCAGTGCAGGGCCTGCCTTTACCATGAAATTGGATCCAAGTAATCGTGATTATGTAGAGTTGATGAGTTTGTTGAATCAGCAGGATATCTGGCTTGAGACGCATAATCTAACGGGCGTCATGGCTCTTAAAACGCAAGATGATTTATGGCAAGCCTATTCAGTAGGTAAAGAAATGCTAGGCAGTGGAATTTCTGCGATGCCGAGTATGCATGTTTCAATGGCTGTCTTGATGATGCTGGCGATGAGTCAAATCAATAAAGCATTAGGTGCAATTTTTGGTTTGTTCGCTTGTATCATATTTGTCGGGTCCTTTTTCCTTGGTTGGCACTATATGATTGATGGCTTAGTGAGTGGTGTTTTGACGGTTGTGATATGGCATGTTTCAGGACGCATCAGTGCCGCAGTTGTAACCAGTCGAGCTTAAACGTTAGGGGGTACAACACCTGTAATAGCGAAATGGCATCAACTCACACTGACTCTATTTCTTCCCTCACGCTTAGAACGGTATAGAGCTTGATCGGCAAGATATAGATTTAAGAGCATCTCATAGTAGTGATGTTTCGGCAGCGTAAATTACGTTTCTCCCCGAGGCTTTAGCTCTGTAAAGCGCTCTATCAGTGCTTTTTAGGGCTAAGTCGAGATCCTCATTTTTGCATTCGTTTGGTAGCGCAATGAGTCCACCACTTATTGTGACACGAATGTCAGGCTCAAAAACTAAGCTCTCGATGCTCTCTCTTAATGTCTCGCTCATCTGTTTGGCCTCTGTCATATCATTTGCACAGAAAATCACACAGAACTCTTCACCACCGATTCGATATATCCGGCTGTTTGTTAGCGTGGACTGGACTCGCTGGACAATGGTTTTGAGCACTTCATCACCGACACTGTGGCCGTATGTGTCATTTATCTTTTTAAACCAATCTAAATCGAAGTGAAGTAGATGGCTAACAGCGCAGAAATGAAGCTTTGAGGATGTGTCTTGGTATAATGCTAAATGGTTGAACGCACCTGTCAGAGAATCAGTCCTCGCCATTTGTTCGAGTCGTTTTTGAACTCCAACCCTGACTATTTCATGATTATAAGCTATGGCCCAAATCATGGTGTAAGGGATAGCAAAGTTAATGAAGGAAAACGGGTAGACATCGTCATTAAATAAGCCAGGGAAGTAAATGATTGAGGTAGCAACGAGCATTGCAAATGTGGCGACTGAGCCAATTACTCTATTGAACATCAGTTGATAAAGCGGTGGTAAAACATAAACCCACATTACAATCGCTGAACTAGGCTTAGTATGATAGAAACCGTAAAGGAGCCCTACAGTTATTAGGGATGCGACGAATGCAGGTTGCCAGGCCAGACTTTGATAGTTTCTAACTTTGTAATAGATCTGAAAGAAGGTCATTGATATGACTAACTCAATCGCACCTAAAATATAATTGTAAGTCAGGAACATGTTAATTGATGCTACGACAAGTACGAATAGCCCAAGAAGGATACTGACATTTTTCAGAACATTATCGCGAATAGTCGATGTGTTGATGAATTCGGTTGTCATATTTCTCCTCTCGAAAGCCTATAGCTTACTTATTGGTGCGGCGTTCTGTATTTTGGCATAAAAAAAGCCCATACATCAATATGAGCTTTAGATAAATATAGCTTTACAGATAAGTGAAACTAATCACCAATATTAGTTAACCACTTTCTCTTGTGCTTGTGCAGCTTGATCCGCCTGAATCGCTGTTAGAGCAACTGTGTACACGATATCGTCTACTAGTGCGCCGCGAGATAGGTCGTTTACAGGCTTACGCATACCTTGAAGCATTGGACCGATAGATACTAGGTCTGCTGAACGTTGTACCGCTTTGTAAGTCGTGTTACCCGTGTTTAGGTCTGGGAATACGAATACAGTCGCTTTACCTGCTACTGGAGAGTTTGGAGCTTTAGAAGCTGCAACGTTTTCCATGATAGCTGCGTCGTACTGTAGAGGACCGTCGATCACTAGATCTGGACGCTTCTCTTGAGCAAGTTTCGTTGCTTCACGTACTTTATCTACGTCAGCGCCTTTACCAGATTCACCAGTAGAGTATGAGATCATAGCAACGCGAGGCTCGATACCGAATGCCGCAGCAGAATCTGCAGATTGGATAGCGATTTCAGCTAGCTGTTCAGCGGTTGGGTCTGGGTTGATCGCACAGTCACCGTAAACCAACACTTGGTCAGGCAGTAGCATGAAGAATACAGAAGATACGATAGACGCATCAGGTGCAGTCTTGATGATCTGGAACGGAGGAACGATAGTGTTCGCTGTTGTGTGTACAGCACCAGACACTAGGCCGTCAACTTCATCGTTCTCAAGCATCATTGTGCCAAGGAATACGGAATCTTGTAGCTTCTCACGAGCAACAACTTCAGTCATGCCTTTCGCGCCACGTAGTTCAACAAGACGAGCTACATAGTTTTCACGTACTTCATCAGAGTTGATGATCGTTACGCCAGCACCTAGCTCAACGCCTTGCTGCGCAGCAACACGTTTGATTTCGTCTGGGTTACCTAGAAGCACACATTCCGCGATGCCGCGCTCGGCACAGATAGCCGCAGCTTTAACTGTACGAGGCTCGTCACCTTCAGGAAGAACGATACGCTTGCCAGCTTTACGAGCGAACTCAGTTAGCTGGTAACGGAATGCTGGTGGGCTTAGGCGGCGAGACTTCTGAGTACCCTCAGTCATCGACTCGATCCAGTTGCCATCGATGTTGCCAGCAACGTGTTCGTTGATGAACTCGATACGCTCTTTATCGTCTGCAGGTACTTCGATAGAAAAGCTCTGTAGGTTTAGAGACGTCTGCCAAGTGTTACCTTGCGCTTTGAAGATCGGTAGACCTGAATCAAACGCTGGCTTACATAGGCCTGCGATTTCTTGCGGGATGTCGTAACCGCCAGTAAGCAGTACTGCGCCGATTTCTACGCCGTTCATTGCCGCTAGTGCTGCTGCAACGATAACGTCTGGTCGGTCTGCTGACGTTACAAGTAGAGAGCCTGGTTTAAAGTGCTCAATCATGTTTGGCAGAGAACGTGCACAGAATGTGATGCTCTTGATACGGCGAGTATTGATGTCACCCGTATTGATGATGTCAGCGTTTAGGTGCTCAGCCATGTCAATCGCACGAGTTGCGATTAGGTCGATGCTCCAAGGCACACAACCAAGAACACGGATTGGAGATGTATTGAAGATCTCCATTACTTTCATCTCGTTTTGCTTCGCGCTGTCTGCATCGTCAAAGATTTCAGATAGGTCAGGGCGAGTACGGCCTTCTTCATCAACAGGAGCGTTTAGCTTGTTGATGATAACGCCAGAGATGTTCTTGTTCTTGGTACCGCCGAAGTTAGAACATGCTACTTCGATGCGCTCTTTAAGTTGCGCAGGGTTATCAGTACCCGGCGTTGCAACAAGAACAATTTCAGCGCCAAGTGTTGCTGCGATTTCAGCGTTCACTTGGTTAGCGAATGGGTGCTTACGCGTTGGTACAAGACCTTCGATAAGTGTTACGTCTGCGTCTTTGTTGATCTGGTTGTAACGTTCTACAACCGTTTCTAGCAGCTCATCCATGTTGTCGTTACCGATTAGGCTTTCAGCAACAGACATAGTTAATGGTTGGCCGATCTTCACATCGCTGTTTGCGCCAACGATAGTAGAAGTAAGATCTGGTTGATCACCACCAGAGCGTGGCTGGCAGATTGGCTTGTAGAAAGAAACTTTAACGCCCTTGCGCTCCATTGCGCGAAGAACACCCATGCTTACGCTAGTAAGACCAACACCAGCACTTGCAGGGATAAGCATAATAGTACGAGACATTCGTAGAGTACCTATAGCTATTGGAATAAAAGCCCAACTTCGTATTCCATGTATAACAAAGAATAGGAGTTGAGCCCCTCAATAAGAAAACCGGCTGACTCAATGAATCAGCCGGTTAAGTCAATTACAGACCTGCTAGACGTGCAGTGTCTTCAGCGATAACTAGCTCTTCGTTAGTAGAGATAACCATTGCTGGGATACGGCTGTCAGCCGTTGTGATAACGCCTTCGCCACCGAAACGAGCTTTAAGGTTAGCTTCGCCGTCAACTTCGATACCGAAGATGCCTAGACGGTTAAGAACTAGTTCACGGATTGGAGCGCCGTTTTCACCGATACCACCAGTGAATACGATAGCGTCTAGACGACCGTCAAGAGATGCAGTGTAACCAGCGATGTATTTCGCTAGACGGTGACACATTACGTTCATTGCGCGAGTTGCTGCGTCTTCTTTACCGTAGTTGTCTTCAACGAAACGACAGTCAGGAGATACTGCAGTTAGACCAGCTAGACCAGACTCTTTAGTTAGCATATCGTTGATTTCTTTAACAGAGTAACCAAGAGTGTCGTGTAGGTGGAAGATGATCGCAGGGTCGATGTCACCACAGCGAGTACCCATTACTAGACCTTCAAGAGGAGTAAGACCCATAGAAGTATCTACAGATTGACCGTTCTTGATTGCACACACAGATGCGCCGTTACCTAGGTGACAGTTGATGATGTTTACTTCGTCAGCTGGCTTGCCGAGTTGCTCAGCAACTTCGCGAGCGATGAATAGGTGAGAAGTACCGTGCATGCCGTAACGACGGATGCCGTGCTCTTCGTACAGTTTGTACGGTAGAGCGTATAGGTAAGACTCTTGAGGCATAGTCTGGTGGAATGCAGTATCAAATACCGCAGACATTGGAAGACCAGGGAAAGACTTTTGAGCAGCCTTGATACCGATGATTGCAGCAGGGTTGTGAAGAGGTGCTAGAGCTGCACAGTCTTCGATACCTTTAAGTACGTCATCAGTGATAAGAGCAGACTGAGTGAACTTCTCGCCGCCGTGTACAACACGGTGGCCAACTGCTGCTAGGTTTTCAGCAAGTTCTGGCTTAGAAGCAAGAATAGTTTCTACCATGAACGCTAGCGCTTCTTCGTGAGCTGCACCGTTACCTAGTTGAGCTTCGTGCTTACCATCAAGCTTCCACTTGATACGAGCTTCTGGAAGGTGCAGACATTCTGCAAGACCTGTTAGATGCTCATCACCATTTGCAGCATCAACAACAGCAAATTTAAGAGAAGAACTACCGCAGTTTAAAACTAAAACTAGCTTTGACATGAGTGACTACCTGTAATAATCGGTTTAGATAAAAATTAATCACAAGAATAGACGAAGCAAACAAAGCTGCGTACTAATCTTGGTCAAAAAAACGTCGAATTCCATATAAAAGACAGTGATGATCCAAATCATCACTCTTGCATCCGCTGCAGAAAGGTCTCAAGAGTTGCTTAAATTGTAAATAACGGCAACAATGAGATTGTGGGTCCGCAAAGGATAACGATAATAAGCGATGATAACAAAAAAAATTTGAAAGAATATTAACTTTCATCAATTTTTTGCGCCAATAGTTGAATCTTTCAACTAATTTTTAATTCGCGGGCCTGATTTGGAAGTGAGAGAGTCGTATGAATAATAAAGCCGGTTTAGTTCATAGCTTACGCGATGGACAAAAGTACATGAACACGTGGCCAATGCGCAAAGAGCTCAATATGCTGTTTCCAGAGCAGCGTATTATCAAAGCGACTCGTTTTGGTGTGAAAGTCATGCCAGCGATTGCAGCGATCAGCGTTTTGACTCAAATGGTGTTTAATAATTATCAATCTATGCCACAAGCCGTCATTATCGCGCTGTTTGCGATCAGTATGCCAATCCAAGGAATGTGGTGGCTAGGTAACCGTGCTAACACTCAACTCCCTCCTGCGCTTGCCGGCTGGTATCGTGAAATTCACCAGAAGATCAGTGAAAGCGGCTTTGCTCTGGAACCGATGAAATCTCGCCCTCGTTATAAAGAGCTTGCTCAAATCCTCAATCGTGCATTTCGTCAGCTTGATAAAAGTGCACTGGAGCGTTGGTTTTAACCTCATACTTCCTACTTCTTTGATTTATAGTCATTCCCTATAGCGCCGAAGCGGCCTAGTAGGGAATGTCTTCAACCTGACCTCAGCCTTCCAGCTCCCCTCAACTTACTAGTCTTTTACTTTTGAAGGTGAGGTGCGCCTGTCATTTCCTTAAGGTCGAGAAGGAGAGAGTGCGCTTATTGTCTCTGTCATTCCATAGAGTGACGAAGGAACGAGTAGGGAATCTCAAAAGATTTTCGATGCGCATTAAAATATCTCCAGCCCAAACAAAAAAAACGCCCACCGAAGTGAGCGCTTTCTCTTATCTAAGAATCTTCAATATCAGTTGAACATTGCAATCGCATCAGCTGGAGCAACGTATTCAAGGTCGAAGCTTTCTGCTACTTCTTTACACGTTACTTTACCGTGGATAACGTTTAGGCCTTCAAGGAAACCGTCATCTGCTAGCAGTGCTTCACGGTAGCCTTTGTTCGCAAGTTTTACGATGTAAGGCAGTGTCGCGTTGTTCAGTGCGAATGTAGAAGTGCGAGCAACTGCGCCTGGCATGTTTGCAACACAGTAGTGAACGACATCATCAACGATGTACGTTGGATCTGCGTGTGTCGTTGCATGAGACGTTTCGAAACAACCGCCTTGGTCGATAGCCACGTCAACAACCGCTGCGCCTGGCTTCATCTTAGCGATGTGCTCTTTAGTGACTAGCTTCGGTGCTGCAGCGCCTGGGATTAGAACAGCGCCAATCACTAGGTCTGCTTCTAGAACGTGCTTCTCAATTGCGTCTTCCGTAGAATAAACCACTTTTGCGCGGCCTTGGAATTCTTCGTCTAGACGACGTAGTGTATCTACGTTGCGGTCAAGGATTGTAACGTCTGCACGTAGGCCAACAGCCATACGAGCTGCGTTAGCACCAACAACGCCGCCACCGACAACAACAACTTTTGCTGGCTCAACGCCTGGTACGCCACCTAGTAGAAGGCCACGACCACCGTGAGATTTCTCTAAAGTTTGTGCACCTGCTTGAATAGACATGCGACCTGCAACCTCAGACATTGGCGCAAGTAGTGGCAAGCGACCCATATTATCTGTTACAGTCTCATATGCTATACAGACAGCTTTGCTCTTGATTAGCTCATCAGTTTGTGGAAAATCTGGTGCTAGGTGCAAATACGTAAATAATATTTGCCCTTCACGGAGCATAGCTCGCTCGACAGCTTGAGGTTCTTTAACCTTTACAATCATTTCTGCTTTCGCGAAAACGTCAGCAGCGGTAGGAAGAATGGATGCGCCTACAGCGATGTAATCATCGTCTGAAAAACCGATGCCTGAACCGGCATTAGTTTCAACAAAAACTTGGTGACCTTGAGACACTAGCTCGCGAACGCTTGCTGGGATCATGCCCACACGGTACTCGTGGTTTTTGATTTCCTTAGGTACGCCAATGATCATCCTGACTCCTCATTTTATTTTGGTTGTATAATCTATAGTAGTTGTATTAACTGTGTGTAGGGTAATTCTGTCGAATTAATATCTAGTATAGATAGGATTGAATAAAATTTGATACTGAATATTAAAAAGTTGTAGTATATTTTTTTGCAAGGAAGTAATAAGGTGGAATAAAAAATGGCAGACAACAATAAAAAGCCGTCCAAGGATCTAGACCGCATTGACCGCAACATTCTAAATGAGTTGCAGAAAGACGGTCGTATTTCGAATGTAGAGTTATCTAAACGTGTAGGCCTTTCTCCTACACCATGTTTAGAGCGTGTACGCCGTTTAGAGCGTCAGGGATACATCACTGGGTACACAGCGTTGCTGAACCCTCAATATTTAGATGCATCACTACTGGTGTTTGTTGAAATTACGTTAAATCGTGGTGCGCCAGATGTATTTGAGCAGTTCAATACCGCCGTTCAGAAACTAGACGACATTCAAGAGTGTCATCTTGTTTCAGGTGATTTCGATTACCTATTAAAGACTCGCGTATCAGACATGAGCGCATACCGTAAGCTACTAGGTGATACGCTGTTACGTTTACCAGGTGTGAACGACACTCGTACCTACGTAGTGATGGAAGAAGTGAAGCAAACGAACCAACTGGTTATCAAAACACGATAACTTGTTAGGCTTTACGATAAAGGCCTAATTGCTTTCCATATTCTGACGTTAAGCAATTGGGTTTTTGCCCTTGATATGGTTAAATCAATAGTCCGAGTAGCAACGCTGCTCGGACTATTTTCTTTTTATAGGTTAGGCCTTTATTCGCCTTGGCTAGTGCGACACATAGATAAAGTTGGTTATGTTTAAAGAAACCAAAAACAAAGTACAAACAATGATTAAAACAGGTGAAGATGCACCGCTTTCACGCCTGAGTGGACCTCAGCGCCTTCAAGAGTGCAGCTTGATCGTTATTGTCTTAGCTTCCATTCTGTTATCGGTGGCTTTGCTCACCTTTAACGCCGCCGATCCTTCTTGGTCGCAAACCGCTTGGGGAGGGGAGATCAACAACGCCGGTGGACTTGCAGGAGCGTGGTTAGCTGACACCCTTTTCTTTACCTTTGGCTCCCTCGCGTATGTCTTGCCGGTTGTCATCACGGTGACGGCTTGGATAGTTTTACGCAAAAGAGATGAAAACGAACCCTTAGATCTGATGTTATGGGGCACACGATTACTTGGCCTTGTCATCGTGATCCTAACCAGTTGTGGCCTTGCTGACATCAACTTTGATGACATTTGGTATTTTTCATCAGGCGGCGTGATTGGTGACGTCCTAACGAGCCTTGCATTACCAACACTAAACATCTTAGGGACAACTCTCGTCTTTCTTTTCCTTTGGGGCGCGGGTTTTACTTTATTGACGGGGATCTCGTGGTTATCTGTTGTTGATTGGCTGGGCGATAAAGCAATCAGCCTAGTGACGTCATTGGTGAACAAAGGTCGCGGTCGTGCAGATGAAACGATCGAAGCTGAACTCAATGATTATGAACAGCCAGCAGTAGTGCACCAAGATAGAGACCGCGAAGAACCTACTTTCTCGTTGGATGTTTCTGAGAGCGAACAGACTGCTTCGTCTACTGAGCCGAGACGATTCAATATCCATCTCCCTGAGTCACATTCAGAGCCAGTACCTGTTCAAGTCGAGCCGTCGCCTGTACAGCCAGAGCCGAGCGTTGCTGAACCTTATTATCAAGAGCCTATCAGTGAACCCGTTGTTTACAGTTATGAAGAGCCTGCTTCACAGATTGATTCTCCTGTGGATGAAACGCCAGAGATTGAGCGTTCTAAACAGCTACAAGCAACAATTGCAGAACTTGATCATGCAGCACAAAGTCAAGATGACTTTGTCGAACCAAATTATGTTGAAACGGCACTCGCACCAGAACCTGTGTTGGCAACAAAGGCTGAACCCGTGCCAGAAGTATTGGTTGCAGCAAGTACTCACTCGGTAGCTCAAGAAGCGGTTGTTGAGCCTCAAGTGATCGAGACACTTGATACGCAAGTAGAACAGGTCGTTCCAGAAGATTTACCTTGGAATGAGACCCGCGCAGAGGACGAAATTACTCAACCAACGATCACAACCTCGGAGCTTGACCAAATCTCTACGGAGGTGGAGCCAGGCGTTCAGCGTGAGCCAACTATTTCGACATTTGATGTGATTGAAGATGCCGATATTGAGCCAGTTGAAGAACAAGCGCCAGTTCATGAAGATAAAGACGCCGCAGCATTAAATAATCTTGTCGCGGAAGCTCAAGCAAAAGCAGTGGCCTCACAGAACCCTTTCCTTGTTCAACAAGATACGAATCTACCTAAGCCAGCAGAGCCAATGCCGACGCTAGAGCTGCTTTATCACCCAGAGCAGCGTGATAACTTCATTGATCGTGATGCACTAGAGAACATCGCTCGTCTTGTTGAAGCAAAACTGGCCGATTACAAAATCAAAGCAGAAGTGGTGGATATCTTCCCTGGTCCGGTGATCACCCGTTTTGAGCTCGATTTAGCGCCGGGTGTGAAAGTGAGCCGTATTTCAGGGCTTTCGATGGACCTAGCACGTTCGCTATCTGCGATGGCAGTACGTGTTGTTGAAGTGATTCCAGGTAAGCCATATGTAGGTTTAGAATTGCCAAACATGAGCCGTCAGACCGTATTCTTCTCAGATGTCGTGGGTAGCCAACAATTCATAGAAGCGAAATCACCAACCACAGTCGTTCTAGGTCAAGATATTGCGGGTGAAGCCGTCATTGCCGATCTTTCGAAAATGCCGCACGTATTGGTTGCCGGTACAACAGGTTCAGGTAAGTCAGTGGGTGTGAACGTGATGATTCTGAGTATGCTTTACAAAGCAACGCCAGAAGACGTGCGTTTCATCATGATTGACCCGAAAATGCTCGAGCTATCGGTTTATGAAGGTATTCCTCATCTACTGTCTGAAGTTGTAACGGACATGAAAGATGCCTCTAACGCCCTTCGTTGGTGTGTGGGTGAAATGGAACGTCGTTACAAGCTTATGTCAGCTCTGGGCGTTCGAAACATTAAAGGTTTCAATGATAAGCTTAAGATGGCCGCAGAAGCTGGGCACCCAATCCATGATCCGTTATGGCAACCGGGCGACAGTATGGATGAGCAAGCACCACTGCTAGAAAAACTGCCTTACATCGTTGTGATTGTCGATGAATTTGCTGATTTGATGATGGTCGTGGGTAAGAAGGTGGAAGAATTGATTGCACGCTTGGCACAGAAAGCGCGTGCGGCGGGTGTTCACCTTATCCTTGCAACTCAGCGTCCATCGGTCGATGTCATTACTGGTCTTATTAAAGCCAACATTCCAACACGTGTTGCTTTCACTGTTTCGACCAAGACCGACTCTCGCACCATTCTCGACCAAGGTGGCGCTGAATCATTGTTAGGTATGGGTGATATGCTTTACTTGCCACCAGGTTCTAGCCACACAATTCGTGTCCACGGTGCATTTGCATCGGATGACGATGTACACGCGGTGGTGAACAACTGGAAGGCGCGTGGTAAGCCGAACTATATTGAAGAGATCACCAATGGTGACCAAGGTCCAGAAGCGCTTCTACCGGGCGAGAAGCCAGAAGGCGAAGAAGATATGGATCCGCTGTTTGACCAAGTGGTTGAGCATGTTGTTCAATCTCGTCGTGGCTCAGTTTCTGGGGTACAACGTCGCTTTAAGATTGGCTATAACCGAGCAGCACGCATCGTTGAGCAGCTCGAAGCTCAAGGCATTGTCAGCGCTCCGGGCCATAACGGTAACCGTGAAGTTCTGGCACCGGCTCCAGGGCGAGAGATGAACTAGAAGAGAGTTCTTTAAGTTAGGACGATAAGGGTTAGCGATTCAGCTAACCCTTTCTATTTGTACTTGAGTCTGGCCAAATATAGTTTTGAGGGTCACAGTGATAGTAAGTCAAAGAGTTTGTCATTCTATAGAGTGACGAAGGAGCGAGTAGGGAATCTCCAAAAGTAATTGACTTGTTTAACAGACTCCTCAATTCATTGCTTCCTCATAGTGAGGATGACCGAGTATTTAAAGAAAAAGGGCTGATACTCTCGCATCAACCCTTTGTATTCTTGTTACTCAGACTTATTTGTTCTTAGCAAACTGAGCGATCACAATCACGCCAAGTGCAATCAGGTTACCGGCAAAAATCACGACAAGCCATTGAGGCATAGATAACGTCAAGAACTGCCAAACCACTTTGCTACAGTCGCCGTAAGCTTCAAACATCCACGGAGCCCACTGGTTGAGAGGTGCCCAGTCAGGGAATGTAACGAATAAGTCGCAAGTCGCGAAAGGGGATGGATTGAACTGATACCCCACGTGCTCCATTGACAACGCTAGGCCTTTATAAGCACTTGCACCCCAAGCGGCTAAGCCAAGCCAGCGTACAAGAGGGTTATTTGGAGCAACAAGGCCGATGAGAGCAGCCCCCCCCACACCTAACATTGCGACACGTTCATAAATACACATTACACAAGGTGACAGCATCATGACGTGTTGGAAGAAAAGTGCGCACGCCTCAAAGAAGATAACGAAAGCGAGCAGCAGTAGCCAAGAGAGTCGTCCCTGAGAAAATGCCTTAATGGCTGAAAGAGTATTCACAAAATATCCTATTTTACTAAATAAAAAAGCCCTGAGTTATCAGAGCCTTTTATCTTGGAAAAGTTTCAGTATCAAGAAAAAATTAATTTAATTGATCTTAGTGACCGCTCGAAACGGCTTGAGTAGCTTCACCAACATGCGCTGAAATCCAGCCTGCGTCATAGAACCAAGCTGTCATCGGTTCAACAAAGAAGATGATGCCAAGTAGACCTACGGTGGCGAGTACAATCGTGTATGGGAACGCCATGATCACCATACGACCGTAAGAGAGTCGGATAAGAGGCGCTAGCGCAGAGGTCAGTAGGAATAGGAAAGCCGCTTGACCGTTTGGTGTTGCCACTGATGGTAGGTTTGTACCCGTGTTGATTGCAACTGCGAGTAAGTCGAACTGATCGCGAGTGATAACACCTTCAACCAATGCCGTTTTTACTTCGTTGATGTAAACCGTACCTACGAATACGTTATCTGACACCATTGAAAGAACGCCGTTAGCAACATAGAACAAAGCAAGCTGGGTTCCTTTATCTTCGACATGAAGGACAGCATCAATCACAGGTTTGAAGAGTTCTTGGTCGATGATTACGGCAACGATTGCAAAGAAAACAGCGAGTAGGGCAGTAAACGGTAGCGCTTCTTCAAATGCTTTACCCATTGAGTGCTCTTCAATAACACCAGTAAACGCAGTCGCCAAGATGATAACAGATAGACCAATTAGACCCACGGCGGCTAGGTGAAGTGCCAAACCGACAATTAGCCAAACGGCGATCAAACCTTGTACCCAAAGTTTCGCTACGTCTTGTTTTGTGCGGTTCTTGCGTTCTTCGCGATCAAAGTCGACAAGGATTTGACGAACGTTGTCTGGTAGGCGAGAGCCGTAACCAAATACTTTCAGCTTTTCAACCACTACACAGGTAACGAGACCACAAACAAACACAGGCGCGGTAACAGGAAGCATACGAATGATAAATTCGCCAAAGTTCCAACCTGCTTGGTCAGCAATAATAAGGTTTTGTGGCTCACCTACCATCGTCATAACACCACCTAGAGCCGTACCGACACCTGCGTGCATAAGCAGTGAACGTAGGAACGCGCGGTAGTTTTCAAGGTCGTCACGTGTCAGCTCAGAAAGATGATCGTCTTGAGTATGGTCGTGTGAAGAGTGTGGTGCTTGGCCAGAAGCCACTTTGTGGTAAATCGCATAGAAGCCAACAGCCACGCTGATAACAACCGCGATTACCGTTAGTGCATCTAGGAAAGCTGAAAGGAAAGCGGCTGTAAAACAGAACGCAAGAGAAAGCATGCTCTTAGATTGAATGCCAAGCAGTATCTTAGTGAAGATATACAGCAGCAGCTGCTTCATGAAATAGATACCGGCAACCATAAAGACTAGAAGCAGAAGCACTTCTATGTTGGCAACGAGTTCGTGTTTGACTTGATCCGCGCTAGTCATGCCTATGGCAATCGCTTCGATGGCCAATAAACCACCCGGTTGAAGAGGGTAGCACTTCAACGCCATTGCAAGAGTAAAGATAAACTCAGCAACCAACAGCCAACCAGCAACAAATGGGTCAACGAAGAAGAAAACAATTGGGTTGATAATTAGGAAAGAAATGATGGCAACTTTGTACCAATCTGGTGCTTTACCGAGAAAGTTCTTGATAAAAGCATTTCCGAGTGACATCGGCATGATCTAAATACTCTTAATGTTGTTACGAATAGACACTGCGCGTGCTTGAATTCATAAACCGGAAATTGAAGATTTTCCTTTGGTGTGGGATCACACCGTTATTAGGAAATGAACCCGATTCAACAGTGACTTAGAAAAACAACATTGCGTAAACGATGATGTGGTCTTGCCAAGTCACTCCCTGAGAAAGACAAGCACTCCTTTACTTTGGCCGCCACTCTACTCTTCAACACAATTTAGTCAATCATAAAGTGATAGATGCTATTTATTAACGGACTTTTGTTTTAAAAACGCGATCAAAGTGGCGTAAACATAGCATAAGAGTTGTGAAAAACAATGGTTAATGTAGGTGCGGTTATGAAACGGTAGAATAAGAAAGAATATGTAATTATATTGAATGAAAATGGCAGTTTAATTTTGCATATTTACAAACTTAGGTTTTGCGTAGAATGCTAATTAGAGTGGGGTATGTCGCGTGTTTACAATTTGTTAAACTTTAACTGGCAGCCACTTCATGCGGAGATAAAGGCGAATAAAACCAGACGATAATTAGAGTTACAACTCTATTATGGTGTTGTGCCATGTTTCTGTAGAGGTCGTTTCCGATATGTCATAACTAGTGGTATGATGAGTTAATTAGACCCATTAAAATAGAAATTGGATAATACATAAATGGTCATTAAGGCAAAGAGCCCAGCAGGATTTGCAGAAAAATACATTATTGAAAGTATTTGGAAAGGCAGATTCCCTCCTGGTTCAATTTTACCAGCAGAACGTGAGCTCTCTGAACTAATTGGCGTTACTCGCACGACACTTCGCGAAGTATTACAACGTTTAGCGCGTGATGGGTGGTTGACTATCCAACATGGTAAACCGACTCGTGTAAACCAATTCATGGAAACATCAGGTCTTCATATTCTTGATACGTTGATGACGCTTGACGCAGACAACGCCACTTCGATTGTGGAAGATTTGCTTGCAGCACGTACCAACATCAGTCCTATCTTTATGCGCTATGCGTTTAAAGCGAATAAGGAAACGTCTGAAAAAACCATTACGAGTGTTATCAACTCTTGTGAAGCGTTGATTGCGGCTGATTCTTGGGATGTGTTTATGGAGTCTTCTCCGTACGCGGATAAGATTCGTCAGCACATTAAAGATGATGGCGAGAAAGACGAATTGAAGCGTCAGTCAATCTTAGTGGCGAAGACCTTCAATTTTTATGATTACATGTTGTTCCAACGCCTTGCCTTCCACTCAGGCAATCAGATCTATGGTTTGATCTTCAATGGCTTGAAAAAGCTGTACGATCGTGTGGGTAGCTACTATTTCTCAAACCCTGAAGCGCGCGAGCTTGCGCTGCAGTTCTATCGTGATTTGCTTGAAGTCTGTGAAACGGGGAACCGTGATGGGATTTTGATCGTCGTTCGTAACTACGGTTTGCAGAGCGCTCAAATCTGGAATCAGATGAAGACGACGCTACCAACGAACTTTACCGAAGACGACAGCTAATCTCGTCAATGCAGATGAAAAAAACCGCCTTTGTGGCGGTTTTTTTATAAGGAAAATTCAGAACGTTAGCAGTCTGCGCACTCTTCGTCACTGCCACCTGCTTCAGTAAACCAGAGAGTAAGGTGCGTTTTTAAATCCTTGAGTTCATCGGGGCCAATTAATGCCAAACCGAGGTCTTCCGCGCGAGTAATGTCGTTGTGACGCAATGGACGGAAACTCACAAGCATCGCTCTGGCTTGCAGGCCTCCTAGAAGGTCTCTGAGTGATTCTAGCTTATAAAGCGTATCATCGCCGTCATCGCGCATGCCTTTGGTCTTACATTCAATGATATGAAGTTTATTGTTGACCACTGAAGCGACATCTAACTCGTTTCTCACTTCTCTTTCACCTAGCTGACGATAAACTTGCACATTGAGTGAACGGTCTTGAATGGTTGGCATATCTTGCTGTATTTGGCGTACGGTGCTGTGAACAAGAGTTTCAAGCCACTCACCGTTAGAAAAGCGTCTTGCATCTTCATTGGCAAATGTCAGCACTCCGCCTTCGTAGTTGGCGATCTGTGCTTCGACCAAATCACTCAGCAGCATATTGAGCTCTCGGTAGCCTTGTTGCTTTTCCGAAAGTTCGACATCGAGGCGTTGCTCTTTACGACAGGTTGTCGCTAAGTAGTTTAGCGTAGCAAGGCCAGGACCAAGCTCTAGCGCATTACTTGCCCAACGTTCACCCAGTTCATACAACTTTTGATCGAGTTGAGGCGGAAGTTCGTGAGCATTAAACTCACCACGAGCGCCAAACACAGTCAGGTAATCGTCAATGGTAATACGGTCTTGCACCTGTGTGTCTTCTTTACCATCTGGGTAGAGCCAGCAAAGACGGTCGCTATTGGGTTCTACGACAAAAATTGGCCAATGATAAGTGCGGAAGACTTCATAAACGGACAACAGGCGGTGGCGCAGACCACAGCTTGCGTTGAGTTTCACCTCTTCGCCTCGTGCAGAGAGATCTTCTGCAAGCGTAGAAATGGCTTGTTTGATTTTTGATGTGTTAGCAACGTTCGGAATTTGGAAGAACTCGGAGGTGATATTGCGCTTGCTTAACACGCTGTGAAGGCGCAGGTACATATCTTCCTGAGAGGCGACACCAATAAAGACAATATGATCGCTGATAGTACGATTGTCGAGAAGTGGAGTCACTAGACGTATTGGGTCTTGGTCTATGATGCCAACATGAACTGCCATAACTAATCCTCATGTTCGGCTTGCAAAAAGGGAAAGAAAAATGGGCAAGCCTATAGACCATATAATGACACGGGGTATAAAAAACAAGGGCGACTACAGAAAATAGTCGCCCAAACTCAATTAATTACATTCTCCTGACGGACTAGAGCTTGAATCGGTGAACTAAATCGCCTTGTTGATTCGCCAATGAGGTGAGGCTTGAATTGGTTTGCGCAATCTCTGCCATCGCTTGGTAACTTGCATCAGCGATCAGATTGATCTCTTCAATATTGCGCGCGATTTCGCTGGTGGTTTCACTTTGCTCAGCCGCTGCTAGGGAAATATGGCCACTCATTTGGCTGATTTCCATGATAAGCCCCTGAATTTCTTCCATTGCACTGTTTGCGCTAGACGCCTGCGTGACCGACAACTCCATATCATCTTTACAGCTTTGGATGACCTTATTTGCGGCGCTGGAGCTACTTTGCAGGTTACTGATCATGTTTTCGATTTCAGAGGTCGACTCTGTTGTACGTTGAGCGAGAACTCGAACCTCATCGGCAACCACAGCAAAGCCGCGTCCTTGCTCACCTGCTCGGGCTGCTTCAATGGCTGCATTCAGAGCGAGAAGGTTGGTTTGTTCTGCAATGTTGCGAATAACATCGAGAATACTGCCAATCTGACTGCTCATTGTTTGCAGCTCGTTAACGGCTTCAACGGATTGATTTAAGCGAGTCTCAAGCTGGTTGATGGTCGAGATATTGGTGCCCATGACTTGTCGGCCTGACTCCGAAGCGATTTCAACTTGTTCAACCATGTGCTGAGAGTTTTGCGCACTTTGCGCTACTTCTTGAACCGAATGCGCCATTTCAGTCATTGCCGTTGCGACATTCGCGGTTTGTTCACGTTGTTGGCTGAGCTGAGATTGTGCGTGTGAAGAGGTAGATTGATTGGTTGATGCAGTCTGGGTGAGGTTGTCTGACGCTTCGTTAAGTTCGACTAAAATACTGTGAAGGCTATCGGCCAACGTATTAATGTGATTACTGACACGGCTGAACTCGTTGTTGTAGCGAATATCGATACGTTTGGTCATGTCCCCTTCAGTCAAAGACTCAAGCGTACGAAGAATACGTGTCAGGGGTTCACGAACGCTGTGGGCAATGTGGTAACCGATTGCTAAGGCCATCAAAATAACCACCGCGCCAATACCAACAGAACGCACCACGCCTTGTTCGTAAACTTCTCCCGCGTCTTCTAGTGAGGCGTTGAGTCCTTGCTCAGCCACGGAATTGAACGTGCCAAGTAGTTCACTGGTTGCATCCACTTGTTGGGTTAAGTTGGCGATGTTGGCATACAGCGCATCTTTTGCCTGCAGGTAGGTACTGTGTTGATCGAGAACACCGCCTTTCTTACCGACATCGAGGGTAAACTGCTGCACCGAACCATCAAAGGCTTGTTTGATTTCTGGCATTTGTGAGGTGAGGCCGCGGTAAGCGTAATTGAGGTGAGTCACCGCTTTTTTGTTTTTTGCGACCGCCTTTGCAACGGCGTCTGTGTCGCTGCTCGCAAGCGCATCAGAGGTAATCATTTCAGCGTCTTTTAGCTTAACAAAGTAGCTTTTGGCCATCACTTTCACAGAAATACTGCTTTGGTCATCAACGTACTCTTTCATGCCCAAGCTGAGTTCTGAATGCAGGCGTTGGAATTGACGTGTTGATTTTTGTACCTGAGCCTGAGCGACAAACATGGCACGATAGTTATCCATTGCTTGGTTGGCTTCAGTGAAGTAGGTGACTTCCATCTCTTTCAGCTGAGCGATCGCTTCAGTGAGCTGTGGTTTAGACTGGCTGACTTGTTCTAGCTGCAAGAGCTGTTGATTGTAGGCTTGTTTGCGTTCTTCAAACTGACCAGACAATTGCTCCATACGCTCGAAGCTTTGTGTGGTCAAAAAGTCTTTGAACAGCTTGTCGGCGGTAAGCAGCGCGACGCTGGTTTGATTCGATTGTGAGACCAACGGCAATGAGGTATTAGACACACTCTCAAAGTTTTGGTGAATTTGCTGCATCCCTTTCATCATCATTAGCGTGGTAATGATGAACATTAAAATGATCAATGCAAAGCCAGCGTACATACGCTTAATCACTGAGCCCTTCATGGATCTCTCCCTAAATTATAATTTCTTTAAAAATTAACAAAAGTGAGTCATTGTATTGATATCGAGACACGCATTTTATGACGCACAATACAAATTTAGATACCGGCTTCTGACCGTATGCTGTTTAAAATAAGCGAACACTGTTTTTTATTGTGATCTTGCGAAGCTTGGAGCATACTCGAATGAATTCATTCAAAAAATAATTGATAGATGGAGTACTTCATGGCTGAAGAGACCATTTTTAGTAAGATCATTCGCAAAGAGATCCCTGCCGACGTTGTGTATCAAGATGATTTAGTGACCGCTTTTCGTGATATCAACCCACGCGCTCCAAGCCACATTCTTATTATTCCCAATACGCTGATCCCAACAGTGAATGACATTAAAGAAGAAGATGAGCTAGTGATGGGCCGAATGTTTACCGTTGCTCGCAAACTGGCGAAAGAAGAAGGGATCGATGAGGACGGTTACCGTCTGATCGTGAACTGTAATTCGCATGGTGGCCAAGAGGTTTACCACATTCATATGCATTTAGTCGGTGGCCGTCCTTTGGGCCCAATGTTAATGAGCTAATCCGCGAAACAATTAGTAGCGAACGAATATAAAACCTTGCTGTCCTAGAACAGTAAGAAATTAGGCATAGCACGTGTGTTATGCCTACTAACACAAACATGGGGTACGAAGTGCAAAAACACATTCGACTCACATTCATACTTCTGAGCTCTCTCACTCTTTCTGCTTGTGCCAATTTATCTGCTGGCAATCTATTTAGTCATTACAGCGCGCAGAATGATGAACTTCATCAGAGCGTTCAGAAAGGTGACTACGCACAAGCTGAGCAGCTACTGCAAGAACAAGTTGCTGGTGATATTCTAGATAACTTCGAAAAAGGTCGGGTTTATCTACTCAATCAGCAATATACCGAGAGCAAAAGCGCGTTTGAAAACAGTGATGGCGCCGTTCGTGTTCAGCAAGACCAAGCGACGGTTTCCATTTCAGAGAATGCAATGAGTCTTGGTGCATTGGCGGTCAATGACAATCTTAAAACGTATCATCCTGCAGACTATGAGCTGGGTTTCCTTCACCTTTACCTTGGTCTTAATTATCTTCAAAGTAATGATTTAGAAGGCGCATTGATTGAAATGCGCCGTGCGAACCAAGTTCAGGAAAAAGCACGAGCCGATCGTGAAAAGGAGCTTCAAGCAGCGCAAAATCAAATGGAACAGCAAGGCTTAACGCCGAACTTGGGTAGCATTTTATCCAATTACCCGGATGCAGGCGAAAAGCTTCAAGCGGTGCAAAATGGCTATTTGCTGTATCTTTCTGCGTTGTTGTATGAAGCTGATAACGATCTGAACAGTGCTTATGTTGACTATCGCCGAGCACTTGCTGTCATGCCTAGTAACCAACCAGTGATTGATGGGACGAAACGTGTCGCAAAACGCTTGGGAATGGGCCAAGACTTGAGCCAGCTTGAAAAGCGCTATGGCAAAGCAGAGTATCTAGAGAAAAGCAAAAGCCGTGTGATCGTGATTGACGAACGTGGTGTTGTGGATTCAATGCAAGGTTGGAAACAAGCTTTACCTATTTATGACAGCAGAGATGACATGGCTTGGTACAGTGTTTCTTTACCTTACTATCCGCCAACTAATGCCGAGAAGTTTTCGCCTTTAGCGATAAATGGTCAGTCTGTTTCTTCAGACATGCTCACAGACGTAAACTTGATGGCTCAGCAGGATCTTTCCGAGAGAATGCCAAGTATCATCATTAGACAAGCGTTAAGAGTGTGGGCGAAAGATCGCTTACGCAAAGAAGCCGCACAAGGTGACGATGTGGGTAATCTGCTCTTTAATGTGTGGAATACGTTAACAGAGCAGCCAGATACTCGCAGTTGGTTGACTTTGCCAAGTGAAATTTATAGTTCAAGCATCGTGGTTGAACCGGGCGCGCAAACAATGATGCTAAACGGTGAACCGTACGAATTTGAAGTTGAAGCCGGACGAACAGTGCTTGTTTGGTTATCACGTCAAGGAAACAGTGCCACTATTTGGCATAAACAGTTAGGAAACATACGATGAAAAAATGGCTGATTGCGATGACGGCTGCCCTTGTTTTAATGGGGTGTGCAGACAATACGGCAGGGTTGCGCATTGATGGCGCTTCTCAGACGGTGATTTTTGGTGACAACGTATTAGCGGGTCGTTTGAAAATTGAAGACATTGCTACGGCAGAGGTTGATGGCCGAGCTCGTGGTGTGGTGCGTTTAGTCAGCCAGTACACGGGTGACCAATATGTTCAGTACCGCTTCTATTGGTATGACGATCAAGGGTTAGAAGTGAACACTAAGCTAAGTCCTTGGAGACAGGCTATTATTCGAGGTACAGAAGAGATCTCGATTTCAGAGGTGTCGATTAACCCGAATGGGACACAATTCCGTGTTCAGATCCGTCAACTCGATAACTAAATAAGACTAAGAAAGGAAATTTGAGGAACCAACAATGAAAAAAAGTGTAATTGCATTACTTGGTTTGGCTGTTGTATTAGGGGGTTGTTCTAACCAAGTGAGCTATGGTGATGCTCAAGCGGTTGAAACAACGACTATCGATTTTGGGTCAACGGATCTACAGAAAATTGCAGGCGAAATGGTCGACAGCATGATGATGTCTGGCTCTGTCGCGGCGATCACTCGTGATTCACGTCCAATCGTTTTTGTTGAGCGCATTAAGAACAAAACCAGCGAACACATTGATACGGAATCAATCACAGACAGCATCAGCACAAAGATGCTTAACTCTGGCAAATTCCGCTTTGTTGATATGGACCGCGTTGAGTCTGTTCGCGAGCAACTTAACTTCCAAAACAATGATGAGCTAGTGAATCAAAGCACAGCGATTCAGTTTGGTAAAATGGTTGGCGCCGAGTACATGCTGTATGGCAACCTATCAAGCATCGCGAAAAATGCAGGCAGCGACAAAGACGTTTACTACAAGATGACAATGCGCTTAATGGATTTGGAGACGGGCTTGATTGAGTGGGCTGACGAAACAGAAATTCGTAAGCAAGAATCAAAGAGCTTCTTAGGTCTTTAATCTATAGAGCCTATTAAATAAGAGAAGGAGTGAAACATGGCAAGAATGTCTTGGAGTGAAGCTTGTCACTTGGACCGTTCACTACTGTCACTGGATCACTTTTTCTCTATGCCCCCCGACTATGCTCAAACGCTAACGGGGGGGCTGACTAACCGTTGTTGGAAAGTCGTTGCGACCGATGGTAAAGCGTATGTCTGGCGACCAACCACCCCCATCACTAAAGCGTTTTCCATCTCACGCTTTCAAGAATATCAAATCCTATCAGCTATCGGGACGAGTCACTTGTCTCCTGCCGC
Organism: Vibrio aquaticus; assembly: GCF_003970385.1. Taxonomy (GTDB): domain Bacteria; phylum Pseudomonadota; class Gammaproteobacteria; order Enterobacterales; family Vibrionaceae; genus Vibrio; species Vibrio aquaticus. Next base: position 223,464 of record NZ_RXZH01000002.1, read on the forward strand.
TGTTTATATCAACGACCAAGGTTTGCTTGTCGATTGGATTGAAGGCAGTTCGTTAACCAATGATCTTTCATTTGACGCTTTGCTCAAAACCATGATTAAGATTCATGATCTCGACACCCAACGAGTACCAGTTGCACCGTTCAATTATACTGCGCGTGTAGACCATTATTGGATGCTGTTACCTGAAGAGAGTAAGGTAGAACCTTATTTATCGCTCTACAACCGCTGGCGAGTCGCGCCTAATTTAGCCGATGTCGGGTTGACGCTGTGTCACTTTGATCTTGCCGGATACAACATGGTGAAAACAGAGCAGGGTAATAAAGTGATTGACTGGGAATATGCAGCGCTCGCTGATCCTAGACTCGATTTAACACTGAGTATTGATGTGATGGATGAAAAACCGCTCGATGCAGTCTATCAGTATTGCAAGTTGCGCGGTGTTGAGGGCGTTGACGACTGGGTTGAAGGGGTAATGGCGTGGAAACCAAGGGCAACCATGATGGCGATGCTTTGGTATTTACTCGCGCATAAACTCTGGGGAGATGATGAATATTTAACCCAAGCCGAGCAGTTGCGCCAGACATTTTGCAGCTAAGATCACTGTTTAGTCTTTCGGTGACTCCATTCTTCTTTTCGTTACTTTTAAACCTTGTTTTTCGTGGTAGATTAACCGTATAAGGATCGGGGGATATACGATGATTATTTATTTACACGGTTTTGATTCAACCAGCCCAGGCAACCACGAAAAAGTGCTTCAACTGCAATTCATTGACGACGACGTTCGTTTCGTCAACTACAGTACACTTCATCCAAAGCACGATATGCAGCACCTTCTTAAAGAAGTTCATAAGGTGATTGAGCAGTCCGAAGACAAAGAACCGCTCATTTGTGGCGTAGGCCTTGGTGGGTATTGGTCTGAGCGGATCGGTTTTTTGTGTGGTATTAAGCAAGTGATTTTCAATCCAAACTTACACCCTGAGCTGACGATGGAAGGGCGCATTGATCGACCAGAAGAATACAAAGATATTGCGACAAAATGCGTAACGGAATTCCGCACCAAAAATAAAGGCCGCTGTTTAGTGGTGTTGTCTAAAGAAGATGAAATTCATGACAACAGTAAGAGTGCTGCTGAGCTAGAAGATTACTACGATATTGTGTGGGACGAGACTCAAACGCACAAATTTAAAAAGATTTCTCAGCACCTCCAAACGATGAAGGCGTTTAAGAACAGTTAGTGTAAAAGCTAATGGTAATGACTAGATAGTAGCGGTGCTCTTTGTAGCGCCGCTTTTTTGTGGGACAAAATCGGTATTGCTTGCTATTCGCTCAATCAACGAATTTTCCTTACAAGTTTAAGTGGTATTGGCACAATCTTTAGTTGCCTTGCGTTTATTGCCATATATAATGACCTCATTACAAATTTTTTGATTAACATCAAAAAAAATTGAGAGCGAGTGAAAAACTTGCCCAATATTTACCAATCCTGTTGCGGTTTGGTTGTTAGCCATTAGGCATTTTTATCCAATAAGCGTGTCGTATTTCAAACACACCTCTACACGTTGCCACCCACCTAATCGTGAAGGTAGGTAACGAAACAAAAAGATCAGAATTTTATCGGTGTGATTTCGGTCATATCGAAACATATTTATTAACTTTTTTGAGGAATGTAGCTGTGACACGAATTATCGTAGTAGGCGGCGGTGCAGGCGGTCTTGAGCTTGTGACTAAATTAGGTCGTACACTTGGCCGTAAAGGACGTGCGAAGGTCACGCTTGTTGACCGTAAAGCGAGTCACTTATGGAAACCACTTTTGCACGAAGTAGCAACGGGCTCTTTGGATGAAGGTGTGGATGCACTAAGTTACCGCGCACACGCAAAAAACCACCACTTTGATTTCCAAATGGGCAGCCTAGAAGACATTGATCGCGAACGTAAAGTTATCAAACTGCGTGAGTTGAAAGATGAAAACGGCGAGCTCCTCATGCCTACTCGCGAGCTCGAATACGACATTCTAGTGATGTCGATCGGTTCAACCTCTAATGACTTCAACACGCCAGGTGTTCGCGAAAACTGTATCTTCCTTGATAGCCCAGAGCAGGCGCACCGTTTCCGTACTGAAATGAACAATCAGTTCCTTAAGCTTCATGCTAAGAATGGCAACGGCACCGTAGATATTGCGATTGTGGGTGCAGGTGCGACTGGCGTAGAACTCTCTGCAGAGTTACATAACGCGGTTAAAGAGCTGCGCACTTACGGCTTTGGCGATCTTGATTCTAGCAAGCTAAACGTAAACCTTGTTGAAGCGGGTGAACGTATTCTTCCTGCTCTTCCACCACGTATTTCAGGCGCTGCGCACCAAGAGCTGACAAAGCTTGGTGTGAACGTTCGTACTGCAACGATGGTGACTCAAGCAGAGAAAGACGGCTTAACAACGAAAGACGGTGAAAAGATTCCAGCACAGATTATGGTTTGGGCTGCGGGCATCAAGGCACCTGACTTCATCAAAGACATCGCAGGGCTTGAAACAAACCGTATTAACCAGCTTATCGTAAAAGAGACGCTGCAAACGACGCTTGATGACAATATCTTTGTTATTGGTGATTTGGCACAGTGCACGCAAGCAGATGGTTCCTTTGTACCACCACGTGCTCAAGCTGCGCACCAAATGGCGAGCTGCGCATTCTCAAACATCGTTGCTAAGCTAAACGGTCGTGAGATGAAGCCTTATATCTATAAAGATAAAGGTTCACTGGTTTCTCTAAGCCGTTTCTCTACAGTGGGTAGCCTAATGGGTAACTTGACCAAAGGCTCAATGATGGTTGAAGGTCGTATTGCACGCGTTGTTTACATTTCTCTGTATCGTCTTCATCAGATGGCGCTGCATGGCATGTTTAAGACCGGCTTGATTATTTTGATGGGCCGAATCAACCGTGTACTTCGTCCTAACTTGAAGCTTCACTAATTCAAAAATCGAGATAGATAAAAAGAGCGCTTCGGCGCTCTTTTTTATTGGGGAATGATGGCGTAAACCAGCCCCGTTTTGGGCTTTCCTCGAAAGATAAATCGATTGGGCGCTTGGCATTCAAATTGTCCACCGCAGCTTTCAATCAGCCTTTGGCTAGGAACATTATCTGGGTCGCAGACTATCTCAACACGGCTAAGTTTGAGCATATCAAAGCAGAATTCAACCAAGGCGCACACGGCTTTCTTACCAATGCCCTGTCCTTGATGTTTGTCGCTAACCCAGTAACCGATGCTGGCCATGTTGAACGTATGGTACAGCTCATTGATGGCGACCATTCCAAGCAACTCGTCACTTTCTCGACAGAACACGCCAAAGCCATACGCTTGCCCTTTAACCCAATTCAGTCGTGTTGCAAGGATAAAGCGTTCAGTATCATCAAGAGAAAAATCGGGGTGACACCAATCAACCCATTGATGAAGGGTTGCAGATTGCATAATGCAGTCGAGTAGGGGCTCGGCATCGTCAAGGGTGATCAAACGCAGTGTTAACGTTGAGGTGATGATTTGATAATCAGGCGTCATAAAAATAGAGCCCTCGTTGATAGAGGGCTCCTTGCACTATGAGTTTACTCGACGTACTTGGATGATAATGCCCATCAAAGGGTGATCTAAGTAGTGAGTTTCGGTACTGCGCATGCGGCGTTTCTGGTCTAAGCGGTAGCTTTTAAGAAACTCTTCTTTGTGTACCGTTGGTGTGACGTCTTCCATTAGGCCAACCTGAACCACTTGGTCTTGACCATTGAGCTCGTTATCTAACTCTTCTGGGCTTTTTTCTTCCAACACCACTTCACGAACACTTGGCGCTTTGAGGTCAAGCTCTACGTCGGCGTAAAGGTAATGCTCAACGTAGATCTGGAGTTTGCCATCTAGCTGGTAAAGAGCCTGCGGAATGCTTTCTTCTGTGATGCCATCGAGCACTTCGTAGTCAGACTTTGAACCAATCATCGAACCGTCTTTATGGAACTGTTTTGAGTAGTCCTTACCTGCCTGAATATGGAAGGTAGGTGCACCAAATCGACCTTGGTCACCTTGACGCCAAGCTTTATGCATTAAGACTTCAAAACCGGCATGACGCTTGAGTTTATCCACTTCGCCGGTTAACTCATAAGCGGAGTACGGCAGCATCTGAACCCCTTTTTTTGCGCGGTAACTGGTATCAGAAAATGAGCCCGCACGTTCAAGGTTGATCTCTGGCAGTTTGTTTGGCCAAGATTCCGCAGTTTGCTCCGCATCAACGGCACGCTTAAAAATGATCACTTCAATATCGAACTGACGCTGTGCCATTGACGGCATTGCAACAAGCATAAGCAACAGCGGGATGAGTTTCTTCATTACAACTCCATGAAGAGGTACTTAAGCACCTCAATTTAATAAGGTAAACAATCAGGCTTTCGGTAATAGATTTTGCTGGAACTCACCCAGCATGTCATTAACAAATTGGACGCGTTTGCGTCTATCAACCAATGGTATCGTAAACTTGAACTTAGTTGGTCCATCCATTGCGAATTTTTGTGGCTGAGCTTGCAATAGTTTAACCAAATACATTGGGTTAATGTCAGCATCTGGATAGAATTCGATAAACCCGCCTTTATCGTGGGCTTCAATCTTCTTCACTTTCAGTTCTGCCGCTTGCAGTTTCAGTTTAGCGACTGAAAGCAGATTCTTAGTGGCGTCAGGCAATAAACCAAATCGGTCAATCAATTCAATTTTCAGCTCGCCCAATTCATCTTCACTGCTCACACTAGCGATCTGCTTGTACATTGACAGACGAGTGTTGATGTCAGGGATGTAATCATCAGGGAGAAGTGCAGGAAGTCGCATTTCCACTTCCGTTTGGTCTCGCAGTAAATCATCTAAGGAAGGTTCTTTCCCTTCTTTTAATGCTTCGACTGCTTGCTCTAACATCTCCATATAGAGCGTAAAGCCGACAGATTGAATTTGGCCACTTTGCTCATCACCTAGTAGCTCACCGGCGCCACGAATTTCTAAGTCGTGAGTCGCTAACGTAAAGCCTGCCCCCAAGTCTTCCAATGAGGCGATGGCATCAAGGCGTTTAACCGCGTCCTTGGTTATGGCTTTCGGGTGTGGGGTAAGCAGATAAGCGTAGGCTTGGTGGTGCGAACGCCCAACACGACCACGTAACTGGTGAAGCTGTGCTAAACCGAGGTTATCAGCGCGATCCATGATAATGGTATTGGCCGTTGGGACATCAATACCGGTTTCGATGATGGTCGTACACACCAGTAAGTTAAAACGTTGGTGGTAAAAGTCATTCATGATGCGTTCAAGCTCGCGTTCACGCATTTGACCATGAGCGACGGTGACTCGGGCTTCTGGTACCAACTTTTCTAGATCAGCCGCAACTTTCTCGATCGTTTCGACTTGGTTATGCAGGAAGTAAACCTGACCACCACGCATAATCTCACGCAGTACCGCTTCACGTACCACGGCATCGTCTTTTTGGCGCACAAAAGTTTTGATGGCTAAACGGCGAGCTGGTGGAGTCGCAATGATCGAAAGGTCACGCATGCCACTCATTGCCATATTGAGGGTTCTAGGGATAGGCGTAGCGGTGAGCGTCAGAATATCCACATCCGCGCGCATCGCTTTCATTTTTTCTTTTTGACGCACACCAAAGCGGTGTTCTTCGTCGACAATGAGAAGGCCAAGATCTTTGAACTTGATATCATTAGACAGCAGTTTGTGCGTACCCACAACGAGGTCGACTTTACCTTCTTCAATATCTTGCAGAACTTGCTTTTGTTCTTTCGCGGTTTTAAAGCGCGATAGAACTTCGACACGAATGGGTAGGTTGGCAAAACGGTCTCGGAAGTTCTCGAAGTGTTGTTGTGCGAGTAGGGTCGTCGGTACTAGCACTGCTACCTGTTTGCCATTGTCTGTTGCAACAAATGCAGCTCGCATGGCCACTTCTGTTTTACCAAAACCCACATCACCACACACAAGGCGGTCCATGGCTTTAGCTTGACACATATCCGACATGACCGCGTTGATTGCCATTGACTGGTCATCCGTCTCTTCAAATGGGAAACCCGCTTTGAATGTCGCGTATTGACCGCGATCGAGAGCAAACTTAAAGCCAGGTCTAAGTTCACGCTTGGCGTAGACATCAAGAAGTTCAGCAGCAACGTCTCGCACTTTTTCTGCGGCTTTACGGCGCGCTTTTGCCCAGGCTTCACCGCCTAGCTTATGGATTGGTGCACCATCTTCGGCACCACCAGAATAGCGGCTGATGAGGTTTAGTGAAGCAACCGGTACATAAAGCTTGGCTTCATTCTGATATTCGAGCGTGACATATTCTGTGGTCATGCCGCCAGCTTCGAGCGTTTGCAGGCCTATATAGCGGCCAATACCGTGGTCAATGTGAACAACGGGCTGACCAGGTTGAAGCTCTGCTAAATTGCGGATGACGGCATCGCTGTTGGTCGACTTGCGATCTTTGCGGCGACGCTGAATAACGCGGTCACCAAGTAGGTCACTCTCACAGATAAAGGCGACTTGGTCATCACCGAAAACAAAACCATGTTCAGCAGCGCCCAATACAAGGCTGAACTTAGCCTTACCATTGACTGCCTGCTCAAGGGTGTCTGCGGCTTCAGGGCGTAGCTTGATGCGTTGCAGTAGCTCTAACAGTGCTTCTCTTCGGCCTTCTGATTCTACGGAGAAGACGATCTTGCCCGCAAAAGATTCTGCGAATTGACGCAGGGCCGACATCGGCTCTTTGTGTTGATGCTGAACGGCAAGATCCGGCAGAGGCGACAAGTTAGGGTTACAACGCCCCTGCTTTTCTGTGACAGGATCGATAGAGAGCTGAACTTGTGGTAGTTGCTTAAAGTGGCTAAACAGTTCATCTTTTTTCAGCCACAGTTCTTCGGGTGGCAGCAGTGGACGAAGCGGGTCAACCTTTCGTTGGTCGTATCGGTATTCCACATCGTTCAAAAAGGTGTCGATGGCTTGTTCAATGTTACCAACAGTCAGTAACTGACTATCTTCTGGAATATAGTCGAACAGAGTTTCCGTTTTTTCAAAGAACAGCGGCTGCCAATATTCGATACCAGCCGGCCAAGTTCCTTTTGAGACTTGCATATACACGGATTCTGGCTCTCTACGCGCTTCAAAGCGTTGGCGCCAACGAATACGGAAATCTTCAATCGCACTCTCTGAGGTCGGAAATTCATGGGCAGGCAGTAAGCGGATCTCTTTGGTATCTTCAATGGAGCGCTGATTTTCAGGATCGAACGTACGAATCGTGTCGATTTCATCATCAAAGAAGTCAATTCGGTAGGGATCTTTTGAGCCCATAGGGAAGAGATCGAGAATCGAACCTCGGCTAGCATACTCACCAGGCCCAAAAACTTGATCGACATTGCGATAGCCTGATTTTTCTAGTTGGAGTCTTAGCTTTTCGAGTGAAAACAGATCGCCCACTTTGACCATCAAGGTGTGTTGCAATAAGTAATCACGCGGCGATTGACGTTGCAGTAATGTACTCACTGGAATGATAGTAATGCCACTGTTAACTGTTGGCAGTTGGTAAAGTCTAGAGATACGGTCTGATATGATCTCTTGATGAGGAGAAAAACTGTCGTAAGGCAGTGTTTCCCAATCTGGAAACAGTGAGACTTCTTGAGTGGTAAATTGCTCGATTTCTTGCAGCAGTTTTAAAGCGGTCTGAGGATCAGGCACCGCTAGCAAGGAGTGCCCATTATGGGACTGAGCCAGTTCAGCAATCGCGAGGGCAAGGCTAGCTCCTTGCAGGTTACCAATGTGTTTTTTGTCGCCAGCGCCATTGGCACAAGTGAGATTAAAAAGAGATTTGTTAGACATAATATTTGATTATTTATCGCGGTTGAGCGAACGCTGACGAAGTAATTTCTGTTGTTGGAAAAGGGCGGCTTTGATCAGTAGATCCTGATCGAGATCGCGCAGCAGGTCATATTTAATGGTCACGAGGTGGTGATCGCCATCTGCTTCGACTTTCTCAACGTGACCATAGCAATAGATAGCGGCTGCTGGGTGATCCAAAAACATCTTTGCGCGCACCTTAGTCCCAGGCTCTAGTGTCTCTTGGCTTAGGTAGCTAAATTGACTGGCTCCGAAAGAGCGAGTTTGGTGGCGAAATGACGGATCATCTTGCTGAGAAAGCATAAAAGTCAGCAATAGGTTTAGCTTAGAGTTTTGCGTGTCGAGCAACTGAATAACGTGCTTAAAATCGTTGTTTTTGAGCTCTGCTCGAGCACTGTCATTAAGCAAGTCTAGGTGGCTAAACTCACTGGCGACCAAGAATGGCGCAGGGATCTCACCTTCGAAGTTTTCAGGGTTAGGGAACACCTCACCGGTTTCTAATGGTTCGATATTCACCGTCATTGTATGGTTCACAGTGAAAAATTCTTGGTCTGACATGCTCAATTCCTTCTTTATCTAGATTTGATTATCGTTATACCTGCCTAGGAATCAAGATATCCCTTTGTTTATTACACAATTTAACGAGTAATTGGCAATTAAACACTACACGGAGCATCATTTAATCGGTAGAGTAACCCCATTAACTGGGTTTTGTCTGTTTCTACGTGTGGCAACCACTTTTAAATCAGTCAATTCTCAGCTCACTAGACTCAACATTGGTTTCTTCTATGTTTCATCCAGTCTCAACCTTTATCGGATTGCGCTACTTACGTGGGCGCTCGGGTGATCGGTTCAGTCGCTTTGTCTCTTACATGTCAACCGCAGGTATTACCATTGGTGTCATGTCTTTAGTCACGGTTCTTTCGGTGATGAATGGCTTTGAAGCGCAGCTTAAAGGTCGAATTTTAGGGGTATTACCTCAAGCGATTGTCTCCCAGCACGATGGAAAGACAGAGCGCTCAGACATACCTCCCCAATTTATCAGCGATTTTTCTGATGCTGGTCACCCAGAGCCGATTGTGCAAAGTGAGGCTGTGTTACAAAGTGCTAGCCAACTCAGCGCCGGACTACTGATTGGTATTAAACCAACCGACCATGATCCGATTGAAACGCACCTCATCGCTGGGCGGTTATCGAATCTGCAATCGGGCAAGTATCAAATCTTTATCGGCCATACTTTAGCGAGATCAATGGATGTGTCTATTGGTGATAAAGTGAGATTGATGGTCACCAGTGCAAGTCAATTCACACCATTAGGCCGTATCCCGAGCCAACGTTTGTTCACAGTCGCAGGCATTTACAATACCGGCTCTGATGTCGATGGACAGCTGATGCTGACTCATATTGATGATGCGGCGAAGTTAATGCGACTGAAACCAGACACGATGACTGGCTGGCGTTTGTTCTTCAATGACCCGTTTGTGGTGTCCGAGTTAAGCAATCAACCGTTACCTGACGGTTGGAAATGGCAAGATTGGCGAGACCAGCGTGGTGAACTGTTCCAAGCAGTTCGTATGGAAAAGAACATGATGGGATTGATGCTAGGCCTTATCATTGGTGTAGCAGCCTTTAACATCATCTCTGCCTTAATCATGGTGGTGATGGAGAAGCAATCCGAAGTCGCCATCTTAAAAACACAAGGTATGACCGATAGGCAAGTGTTGGCGATTTTCATGGTGCAAGGGGCAAGCAGCGGTGTGATCGGTGCGTTGATTGGTGGCGCACTTGGTGTGTTGCTCGCGTCAAACCTGAATACGATTTTGGATTCAATGGGCGTGGCACTTTTCTCTGTTGGTGGCGAGTTACCTGTACTGATTAATCCTGTTCAAATTTCGATTGTTGTTGTTTTGGCTATTGCGCTAAGCCTAGTGGCAACTCTATTTCCTTCCTACCGCGCATCTTCTGTGAAACCAGCTGAGGCTTTAAGATATGAGTAACCTTCTTCAATGTCATAACGTTTGTAAAACGTACCGAGAGGGTTCGTTTGATACTCAAGTCTTAAAAGGGGTCAGCTTCGATCTCAAAAAAGGCGAGTTAGCCTCGATCATTGGCAGCTCCGGTTCGGGTAAGAGCACGCTGCTGCATGTTCTTGGTGCATTGGATGACCCGACAGAAGGGCATGTTACTTTTCTAGACCAAGACCTGTCTAAGCTCAGTTCGAACAAACAAGCGAAATTACGTAATCAACATCTTGGTTTTGTTTATCAGTTCCACCATTTATTGTCTGATTTTAGTGCCGTTGAAAATGTCGCTATGCCGTTATTGATTGGTGGTACGAAAGTGGCCACTGCGAAACAAGCGGCGACCGCATTGCTGGATAAAGTCGGCTTGAGCCACCGCTTAGACCACCGTCCATCCGAATTATCGGGTGGTGAACGTCAGCGTGTTGCGATCGCCCGAGCTTTGGTCAATAACCCTTCTTTAGTGTTGGCTGATGAACCGACAGGTAACCTGGATCATAAAACCGCCTTGGCTATATACGATTTAATGCGCGAGTTGAACCAAGAATCACAAACGGCATTTTTGGTAGTGACACACGATGGTGAGTTGGCGGCAAAGATGGATCGTCAACTGCATATGCAAGATGGCTTGTTGCTTAATGTTGAGGGGGTGTAAGTGTTTTCCTCCCTGTCTCATTTTATTGCGCGTCGTTTCAGTCGTGGTAAACAGCGAAACACAATGGTGTCGTTTATTTCGATGTCGTCCACTATCGGAATTGCTGTTGGCGTTGCGGTGATCATTATTGGTTTATCTGCGATGAATGGTTTTGAGCGAGAGCTTAATAACCGAGTGCTTTCCGTTATCTCTCATGGTGAGTTTGAAGGGGTCAGAGCGCCTTTGCTTGATTGGCAGAACGTTGTTAAACAAGCAGAGAAACACCCGAAAATTGAAGCCGCAGCGCCGTATGTAAAAATGACCGCGCTGGCTGAAAAAGGAGCTCAGCTCAAGGCGATTGAAGTCAGAGGTGTGGACCCAGAACAAGAATCTCGTGTATCCAATCTGAGTGACTTTATTGATCCGAAAGTTTGGGCAAACTTCACCGCAGGCGGTCAGCAAGTCATCTTAGGTAAAGGCATTGCGGATCTTCTCAACGTGAAGCAGGGCGAATTCCTGACTCTGATGATTCCAACCAGTGGTGCGGTAACTTCCGTTCAAGCGCCTAAACGCGTACGTGTCAAAGTGGCCGGTTTGCTTTCTTTAAATGGTCAGATCGATCATAGTCTTGCTTTGATTCCTCTGGCGGATGCACAACGCTACGCTAAGCTTGGCGCGTCAGTGACGGGTGTTGCGGTGAAAGTGAGTGATGTTTTACAAGCGACTCAAATTGTCAGAGAGGCAGGCAATACATTAGATGTGTATGTCTATCTGCGCAGTTGGCAACAAAAATATGGATTCTTGTACCGAGATATCCAGCTTGTTCGAACCATCATGTACTTGGTGATGGTATTAGTGATTGGGGTGGCGAGCTTTAATATTGTTTCAACATTGATGATGGCGGTAAAAGATCGCGCTGCGGAGATTGCGATTTTACGCACAATGGGCGCTACCGATGGGCTCGTTAAACGTATCTTTGTTTGGCAAGGTGTCTTCTCTGGGGCATTCGGCAGTGTTGTTGGTAGCTTAGTTGGTGTTTTGGTCGCCCTGAATCTTACGCCGATGATTTCTGGCCTTGAGAACCTGATTGGCCACAAGTTCTTATCGGGTGATATCTACTTTGTCGACTTCTTGCCATCACAAGTTGAAGTGTTTGATGTCGCTGTTGTATCGATTACCGCTATTGTACTGAGTCTATTAGCGACTTGGTATCCGGCTTCACGAGCAAGCAAACTCAACCCAGCGGCAGTGCTCAGTTCGAAATAGCGACATGCCATCAAGATCAAAAAAAGGACCTGGGTAGGTCCTTTTTTCATTCTTGTCTTACAAGCTCATTACATCATATTTAGAACTTGTTTGTAGCAATCAAGATGGTCATTTACTTCTTCAGTAAGCCCTTTATTCTGATTTGACGCTTTTGCCAACTGCGAACGACAGAGTAGCGCCACAGAGCTTTAATACCAAAGTAGCCAATCATGGCTGAAATCACTCCGCAAATCAGGCAACCAAGTAAGAATGGGGGACCAATTGTACTCATTTGGTGCAGTAGGAACTCCCATGAAAGCTCGAAGTGGAAATGTTGCGGTGGGACATGCATTGCCCAAGCCCCTACCTTATAGGCGAAGTAGAACAGCACCGGCATGGTAACGGGATTGCTGACCCATACGAGAGCGACGGAAAGCGGTAGGTTTACGCCACAAGCAATCGCCAGGCCTGCTGACATGATCATTTGGCTCGGAAGGGGAACGAAGGCCATAAATAGGCCAACCGCAAATGCACCAGCAGCGGAACGGCGGTTAAGGCACCATAAATTAGGGTTGTAAAGCACATTGCCAAAAACCTTTAGTGCCTTCTGACGCTTAATTACTTCGTGGTCAGGCATAAAGCGTTGGATAAATTTTCTTGGCATAGGGAAATATGACTCTCTACTTAAATTACTGGTCGCTAATTTCTTTTTGTTTATTGATCATCACTTGCCCATATTGGCCAATTATGCCGAGTGGGCATTTTCTTGCAATCGCTATAGTAGTGATGGTTGTCTCCATCAAGTATAGGAAAGCTCGATTCGCTTTGGGTATAGCGTTAGCGTTTGTCGTCATATACGTGAATGGCAACTTGCTTCAATACCAAACAGAAAAACTTTTTAAAGCAGGTCAGGATATTAACATAATTGCTGACGTTGACAGCCTTTTTAAACCAATAAGTCGAGGCTTTCAAGGCAGAGTTGTAGTTAGATCAATGAATGGTTACTCCTTGAACCGACTTGTCCAACCCAAAATTCGTTTAACCTCGCCGGTTCCTATGCAGTTAGGCGATAAATTCAACGGTAAAGTCCAAGTTAAGCCAATTGTCGGGCTATTTAATGATGTAGGATTTGACGCAGAAACTTACGCTTTGTCACAAAGTATCGTGGGTTCTGCCCGTGTCATAAATGAAAGCTTTTTTGTTATCTCTTCCCGTTCATTACGAGGCGCAGCGTTGGTTAAATTTAACCAACACAGCCTAGACCTAACACATCGGGATCTCGCTCTCGCGCTGTTGTTTGGTATTCGCGATGAGATCTCCCAGCAGACTTGGTCAAAACTTCAGTACAGTGGTTTAAGCCATTTGATTGCGATTTCAGGTTTGCACATTGGCATCGCTTTTGGGCTGGGCTGGGGATTCGGCAAGCTCTTGTTACGCTTTCACTGGTGTTTCACCATAGTGCCGATTGGATTCGGTTTGCTGGTGGCGTTGACTTATGCGTGGTTGGCGGGTTTTTCAATCCCAACTCAACGAGCAGTGTTGATGTGTGTGTTGCTTTGTGTTGTCCAGTCGCTTCCGGGGAGAGTATCTTACCCCTATAAGTGGTGGCTGGTTCTCGCAAGCTTGTTGTTTATTGATCCTTTCTCTAGTGTTAGCACAAGTCTATGGCTGTCGATGTATGCGGTTGGAGTCGTCTTCCTCTTCTTGTCATTTCAACGAGGTGCCTCATCTTTGTGGCGAAAAGCGTTCATGATGCAGCTAGTCTTAGTTCTCTTGATGATGCCGATTTCAGCCTTTCTATTTCACGGTGTGGCGCTTGGCGCTGTGTTTTACAACTTGATTTTTGTGCCTTGGTTCAGCTTTGTGGTTGTGCCGCTGATTTTAGTTTCATTTGTGTGGAGCTATACAGGCTATGGGGGAGCAGTGCTATGGGAACTGGTCGATTTAAGTTTGTCGCCGGTTGTCTATCTGATTGAATTTGCGCAGTGGGGCTGGATTGATGTTTCGCGGCAAATGGTTGTAGTGGGATCTCTTTTACTTGTCCTGACGTTTTCATCCCTCGTTCTCAATCGTGTCGGTGTGATGTTGGTCGGGGTTGTGTCCAGTATCTATCTAGTAGATTGGAAAAAGGCACCGCACTGGGAACTGGTGGTCTTCGATGTTGGGCATGGTTTAGCGGTTGCCGCAAAACAGCAAGACAGAATGCTGCTTTATGACACTGGAGCGGCTTGGAGTACCTCAAGCATTGCTGAACAAATTATCTCGCCCTATATGATTAAGTCAGGTGTGGATTCATTGGACTTTTTATTACTGAGTCATCTCGATAATGATCATTCAGGAGGGTGGCAGACATTAGTTGAAAAATGGCGACCCAAAACGGTGATGAGTAGCCAAAAAGAGATAGGTGGTCAAGCGTGTGTGATGGGGCAAAAAATCAAGTTGGGAGAGATTCACTTAGAGGTCCTGTGGCCGCCAAAACGAGTGACTAGAGCATATAACCCCCATTCTTGTGTCGTACTGATCACCGATGAAACATCGCCTTTTCGAGTTCTTTTGACTGGTGATATTGAAACCATCGCCGAATGGCATTTAGTTCGCCAACCTGAAAAGATACACGCAGATGTTCTGCTAGTCCCACATCATGGCAGTAAGACCTCCTCCATTGCGCGGTTTGTTGAAGTGGTTCAACCCGATTATGCGATTGCTTCGACAGCCAAAGGTGGGCGCTGGAATCTGCCCAATCAAGAGGTGGTGGAAAGATACCAAAATGAGGGGGCTAATTGGCGAGATACAGGGACATCTGGCCAAGTTGTGGTGAAGTTTTACTCAGATGGCATAGATGTAGGCGGACTTAGGGACAGCAAAGGTCACCATTGGTATAGGCAGATGCTACGTAAGGGAGTAGAATAGAAGGAATATTTCAAAAGAAAATAAGCATTTCTATGTCACTGAATCAAGACGAAACGACTTGGAAAACCTTCAAGCGCCTGTGGACTTACATCCGTTTATATAAAGCAGGATTAGCAGTAGCGGTTGTTGCATTGATCATTAACGCGGTCGCAGATACTTACATGGTTTCTTTACTTAAGCCACTTCTTGATGAGGGTTTTGGTAACGCTGAATCGAACTTCCTTCGTACGCTTCCTTTCATTATCTTCGGCATGATGGTGGTTCGAGGGTTCAGTGGGTTTGTCTCGACTTACTGCTTAAGCTGGGTATCAGGTAACGTGGTTATGCAGATGCGTAGAGCCATCTTCAACCAATTCATGCACATGCCCGTGTCTTACTTTGATAAAGAATCAGCTGGTGGCCTACTTTCGCGCATTACATATGACTCAGAGCAGGTTGCCGGAGCAACGAGCCGTGCATTAGTGAGTATCGTTCGTGAAGGGGCGAGCATTATTGGTCTATTGGTCTTGATGTTTTGGAACAGTTGGCAGCTTTCTTTGGTACTTTTCGTCGTCGCACCGTTGGTTGCTTGGGGAATTGGTATTGTTTCTAAGCGTTTCCGCAAAATATCTAAGAACATGCAAGAGGCGATGGGCCATGTCTCTTCTTCTGCTGAGCAGATGTTAAAAGGTCACAAAGTGGTTCTGAGCTACGGTGGCCAAACGGTTGAGCGCGCGCGCTTTGACCGAGTAAGCAACCAAATGCGTCAGCAATCGATGAAGTTAGTGGCCGCTCAAGCCATTGCTAACCCTGTCATTCAGGTGATCGCTTCTATTGCTCTAGTGGTTGTTCTTTTCTTAGCCAGCGTCGATTCAATTCGTGCCGACCTGACCCCAGGTACTTTTACGGTAGTTTTCTCTGCAATGTTTGGTCTTATGCGCCCGTTAAAAGCGTTGACTAACGTGACCTCAGATTTCCAACGTGGTATGGCGGCGAGCCAAACGTTGTTTGCTTTAATTGACCTAGAAACAGAGCAAGATAACGGCAAGTTAGAAGTAGAAAAAGTACGTGGTGATGTAGCGGTTAAAGACGTAGTGTTTACTTATGAAGGCAAAGAAAAACCAGCACTAAATGGTGTCAGTTTTGATCTCCCTCAAGGGAAAACAGTGGCACTGGTTGGTCGTTCTGGCTCAGGTAAGAGCACCATCGCCAATTTATTTACTCGATTCTATGACGTGGATTCAGGCTCTATTGCTCTCGATGGTCATGATGTTAAAGAGTATGCGCTAACTAATCTGCGTAGCCACTTTGGTTTGGTTTCTCAGAATGTCCATCTATTCAATGACTCTATCGCGAACAATATAGCTTATGCGGCAACCGAGCAGTACAGCCGCGAGCAAATTGAACATGCGGCTCGACTCGCTCATGCGATGGACTTCATTGATAAAATGGATGATGGCCTAGATACCGTCATTGGTGAAAATGGTGCGAGTCTGTCTGGTGGTCAACGTCAGCGCATTGCTATCGCTCGTGCTTTGCTGCGTGATGCCCCAGTCCTGATTCTTGATGAAGCGACATCGGCACT
The DNA here is from genome assembly GCF_003970385.1 of Vibrio aquaticus. Taxonomy (GTDB): domain Bacteria; phylum Pseudomonadota; class Gammaproteobacteria; order Enterobacterales; family Vibrionaceae; genus Vibrio; species Vibrio aquaticus. The sequence goes on from NZ_RXZH01000002.1 coordinate 239,725, forward strand.
TGATACCGAATCTGAAAAAGCGATCCAATCAGCTTTAGATGAACTGCAGAAAGATAAAACGGTGTTAGTGATTGCTCACCGATTGTCGACAATCGAAAACGCCGATGAAATCTTAGTGGTTGATGAAGGTGAGATTGTTGAACGCGGCAATCACAGTGAGTTGATCGAACAAGATGGGGCGTATGCACAACTGCATCGCATTCAATTTGGTGCCTAATCTTGATTGAGAAAATCTGGTTTGAGAATCACCCTTTAAAATTCCTGTTGTGGCCATTACTTTGGCCACTCAGCATTTTGTTTGGTGTAATTAGCCGCAAACGCCGCCAGCAATTCCAAAATGGTCAGAAAGAGAGTTATCGAGCTCCCGTTCCTATTATCGTTGTGGGGAATATCACTGCGGGTGGTAACGGTAAAACGCCGGTTGTGATCTGGTTGGTTGAAAAACTGCAAGCACTTGGCTTCACACCAGGTGTTGTTTCTCGTGGTTATGGTGCAAAAGCGCCTAGCTATCCGCTGCTTGTGGAAGAGGGCACATCAACCAAACATTGTGGTGATGAACCTAAATTGATTCACAAGCGAACCGGGGCACCGGTTTCGGTTTCCCCAGTGCGTAGCGACGCAGTCAAAGCGTTATTGCCAATCGGTGTGGATATTATTATTACCGATGATGGATTGCAGCATTATGCGTTAGAGCGAGATGTTGAGATTGTCGTCATCGATGGTCAACGCCGTTTCGGTAACGAATCTCTTATTCCACTGGGCCCGTTAAGAGAGTCTGTAGAGAGACTCTCAGATGTTGACTTATTGATCACTAACGGTGGTCAAGCTCAAAAGAATGAAGCGGCGATGTCATTGGTTCCAACCCTAGCGGTGAACCTGATTACCGGTCAAAAGGTTGATGTGACAGAGCTAAAACAAGGCTTAGTCGCAATGGCCGGGATAGGGCATCCCCCTCGTTTTTTTGCTACGCTAACGAAATTAGGTGCAGCGCCTTGTGTAGAGCAGGGCTTTGCCGATCATAAAGATTTTGAACCGTCACAGCTTGATGAATTGGCTGCCAAGGGTAGTCACTTGATTATGACGGAAAAAGACGCAGTAAAATGCGCAAATTACGCTAAAGAGAATTGGTGGTATTTACCCGTGAGTGCGGAGTTTAGTATTGCTGATGAAAAGCGCATTTTAGATAAGATTAAAGAGGTTAAGGAAAAGTATGGATCACCGTCTGCTTGAGATTGTTGCCTGTCCGGTATGTAAAGGTAAATTAACTTTTGATAAGGATAAGCAAGAGCTTGTGTGTAAGCTTGACCGTTTGGCGTACCCGATTAAAGAAGGTATTCCAGTATTACTTGAGCCAGAAGCACGCCAAATTGGTATGGATGAGGGCAAGTAATGTCTTTTACTGTTGTTATTCCTGCTCGTTACCAATCGACGAGACTTCCGGGAAAACCATTGGCTGATATTGGTGGAAAGCCAATGATCCAGTGGGTGTACGAACAGGCTATCCAAGCAGGTGCTGAACAGGTGATCATTGCAACGGATGACAGCCGAGTAGAGCAAGCGGCATTGGCATTTGGTGGTCAGGTGTGTATGACCTCTCCTAACCATGAGTCTGGGACAGAGCGATTGGCTGAAGTGGTTGATAAAATGGCCATCCCTGACGACCATATCATTGTGAATGTTCAAGGTGATGAGCCACTGATCCCACCGGCGATTATTAGCCAGGTTGCTAACAACCTCGCGAACAGCCAAGCCCCAATGGCCACGTTAGCGGTTGAAATCAGTGATGAAGCGGAAGTCTTTAATCCTAATGCGGTTAAAGTGCTGACGGATAGAGAGGGTTATGCGATGTACTTTAGCCGTGCCACAATCCCTTGGGATCGTGACAACTTCGCTAAGCAAGACAAAACCATTGCCCAACCTCTAATGCGTCACATTGGCATCTATGCTTACCGAGCGGGCTTTATTAATACTTATATTAACTGGGAGCCAACCGCTCTCGAAAAGATTGAGTGTTTAGAGCAGCTACGCGTACTTTGGTATGGTGAAAAAATTCATGTCGAAGTCGCGAAAGAAGCGCCAGCCGCGGGTGTTGATACACCAGAAGACTTGGAAGTGGTTAGAAAGATTATTGCCCAGCAATAGTGATAATCAGACTGCAACTAAAAAGGCCCGTTCGGGCCTTTTTTAGATCGTTACTTTTATATTGTTATTTTTAAATGGTTACACCTTGAATTGAGCCAATTGCTGCTCTGCGATACCGACCACCTCTTTTAGGTCTAGGCTCGCTTCATTAGTGCCTTGAGCCTGAGAAGTCACTTCTCTTGAAAGAACATGGATGGATTCGATGTTCTTACCAATATCTTCAGAGACAATGTGCTGCTCTTCAGATGCTGAGGCAATCTGTGCTGACATATCTGAGATCTGTCGAATAGAGGCAACAACCAACTCCAACTTAGCGTTTGCCTTATCTGCCTGATCTACCGTTTCATGGGTGAGCATGCTGTTTTGTTTCATCATCTCCACAAGGTTACGTGACTCATCTTGTAGCCCTTTGATTGTGGTTCGAATTTCTTCTGTCGAGTTCTGTGTCTTTTGCGCTAGGTTGCGTACTTCATCAGCTACAACGGCAAACCCACGACCATTCTCACCGGCACGTGCTGCTTCAATCGCCGCGTTCAGTGCAAGTAAGTTCGTTTGCTCTGCGATATTGTTGATGACTTCAACAACCGTATCAATTTGGTCAGTTCGTTTGCTAAGTTCTTGAACCATATCCGAGGTTTCAAGCGTCTTTTGTGCCACGCTTTTAATTTGATCCGATGTGGCTGTCACCTCAGAACTACTCTCCATAATGTACTTCTGTGCGGAGTCCGCTTCTTGGGCTGAATTTGCGATATTCTGAGCAATTTCGAACGCAGCAGCATTCATCTCGTGAACGGCAGTCGAGACTTTTTCAATTTCGATTTGTTGGAACTCTACATTTTTTGAAGCTTGTGTTGCGATCTCTTTTACCTGAGTTGACGTTTGCGTAACCTGGTTCATCGATGTCAGCAGGTTGAGCACCATCTCTCGTAACGTACCGTTGAAATCGTTAAAGCTATGGCAAATTTGACCAACTTCATCGTTAGATTTCGGTTCAAGTTGAATGGTCAGGTCGCCAGCGCCTTTTGAAGCTTGTTCTAGGTGATGATTGACAATCGTCAGCGGCGCAACCAATTTTTTTGTTGTAAAGCTGATAGCGACAATGGCTAGAACAATGGTCACTAAAGCAAAGATAATCAAAGAACGAACCCGTGTTCTCAGTGGCTCAACCATCGCATCACGATTAAGCAGCATCACTAACGACCAAGACTGCAGGGTTGGTGCGCTTACAATATGGGAATCTACATCATTGACCATCGCTCTGATCGATGTTGCTGTATGAGCGGCTCTCACTAATGGAGCAATATCTTTCGAGATAGACTCTGACTCTTTTAGCTGAAAACCATCATTTGTGTGAGCAAGAATACGTTGCTCATCATCTAAGATCATCATCTGCGTATCTGGAGGAGCAGGGATACTGCGCAGTAAGTCTTGAAGTAAGGTTACGGACGAGTCGATACCAATCACACCTTGCACTTTCCCATCAATAACCAAAGGCATAACCATTGAAACCACAACCTGTTGGCTGCCGTCACTGGATACATAAGGAGAGACTAATACGGGTTTGCCTGCATTGATCGCCATTTGATACCAGCTGCGCTGTCTCGGATCGTATCCATGTGAAAGTGCGTCTAACTGTGCCGCTTTGTCGTTAAGGATGAAACGACCGTCTGAGTAACCGACATAAGCATTGATTAGGCTTTGGTCCGTCAGGGATTTGATCAGGACATTACGGACTTCTTCTTCTGACAAAGAGTTGTCTGAAACCATAGCGTGAATGTACTCGAGTTCGACGATTTTGTTTTTCTGCCAAAAACTGGTCAACGTGTTGAGTGACGTAAGAGACTGTTTTGCTTGGATCGTGATGTCGGTGCGTTTTTCTTGGTAGAGCGCGTTAGTTGCGTAAGACACCAAGATCGCGCAGAGCAACAGCATCATGACTGACATTGTGGCTGAGATGACGGTTTTTATTGATTTCATTGTATATCACATAGTGAGAGCTGACTTTATCGGTTGATATACTATAAAATAAATGAAACTGATGAAATGATTATTTAAATTTAAAAGGATTGATGTATTGTAAAGTTGAGATTACAGCCGTTTTCAAAGCTGCAATCTCAATAAGTTACTAGATTTTGGCATCATAATCGCTGCGCTTAGGGCAGGTGCTTAGAATCTCGCGACGGCCTGTCTCTTTCACTTCTTCCAAAATAACGTCGAACCCCCAAAGACGGTACATGTGCTTCAAAACCTCGTCATAGCTGTCATCTAAAGGAATGCGATCATGTGGGACATATTGAAGCGTTAATGAACGGTCGCCTCTGACATCGACATTGAATACCTGAATGTTTGGCTCTAAGTTGCTCAGGTTATATTGCGCGGCTAACTTTTCTCGTATTGCTCGATAGCCGCTATCATCATGGATCGCACTCACTTCGATATAGTTTTTTCGGTCATCATCGACGATGGCGAACAACTTAAAGTCACGCATTAACTTAGGTGACAGATACTGACTAATGAAACTCTCATCTTTGAAGTTCTTCATCGCAAAATGGACGGCTTCTAACCAATCTGAACCGGCAAGATCAGGGAACCATTCTTTGTCTTCATCGGTCGGTTCCTCACAGATACGTCTTATATCTCGGAACATCGCAAATCCAAGGGCATAAGGGTTAATGCCGCTGAAGTATGGGCTGTTATAGGCAGGTTGAGCAACAACACCAGTATGACTGTGTAGGAACTCCAAGATGAAGCGGTCAGTGACCATACCTTCATCATACAAGTGATTTAAGATGGTGTAGTGCCAATACGTCGCCCACCCTTCGTTCATCACTTGAGTCTGCTTTTGAGGATAGAAGTATTGGCTTATTTTACGCACGATACGGACGATTTCACGTTGCCAGGATTCAAGCAGGGGAGCGTGCTTCTCAATGAAGTAGAGTATGTTCTCTTGCGGTTCGCTCGGGAAACGTATCTTTTCACTCTCAGGTTCAACTTTAGATTTGGGAACGGTTCGCCACAAATCATTCACCTGTGATTGAAGATACGTTTCACGCTCTTCTTGGCGAGATTTCTCCTCGGCGATGGAGATCTTTTCTGGTCGTTTATAGCGGTCTACGCCGAAGTTCATTAGCGCATGGCATGAGTCGAGCAAATCTTCGACTTCTTGCACGCCATACTTCTGCTCGCACTCCGCGATATAGTTTTTAGCAAACAGCAGATAATCAATGATTGAACTCGCATCGGTCCAGGTTTGGAATAGGTAATTGCCTTTAAAGAATGAATTGTGTCCATAACAAGCGTGTGCCATAACCAATGCTTGCATGGTGACGGTGTTCTCCTCCATCAAGTAGGCAATACATGGGTTAGAGTTGATGACAATCTCGTATGCGAGGCCCATTTGACCGTGTTTGTAGCCCTGTTCAGTTTGAATGAACTTCTTACCAAATGACCAGTGATTATAGTTGATGGGCATGCCAATGCTTGAATAGGCGTCCATCATTTGTTCTGACGTAATCACTTCAATTTGGTTTGGGTAGGCATCGAGTTTGTAGTGGTCTGCGACACGTTTGATCTCGACGTGGTAACGCTCTAATAGATCGAACGTCCAGTCTGGTCCGTCAGGCAATGCTTTGGATTTGGTCGGCTTTTTGGTTTTTGTAGTCATATTAGGCCTCCTAAGCGGTTTCCTTTTTGAAAAGCTCTCTGAATACAGGGAAGATGTCTTCTACGCTGCGAATGTTCTTCATCGCAAAGTTCGGGAAGGCGCCTTCGAGCTTTTCATACTCATGCCACAAAGTTTGATGAGAGCGGCGAGTGATTTCGATATAAGAATAGTACTGACAGTTAGGTAGTAGGTGCTTGGTTAAGAGTTCTTTACAGCGTGGGGAGTCATCTGCCCAGTTATCACCATCGGATGCTTGCGCTGCATAGATGTTCCACTCGCCGACAGGGTAGCGGTCGGCAACAATTTCATTCATCAATTTCAGTGCGCTCGACACAATCGTACCGCCGGTTTCTTGTGAGTAGAAAAACTCATGCTCATCGACTTCTTTCGCTTGGGTATGGTGGCGAATAAAGACCACTTCGACGTTTTCATAGGTTCTGGTCAGGAACAAGTAAAGCAGAACATAAAAGCGTTTTGCGATGTCTTTGGTTGCCTGATCCATTGACCCCGACACATCCATAAGGCAGAACATAACGGCTTGGCTAGATGGAATTGGGCGGCGTTCGTAATTTTTGAAGCGTAAATCGAAGGTATCGATAAATGGAACACTGTCTATTTTTCTGCGTAAGCTCTTAATTTCATCTTGTAAGCGTTTTTCCTCTAGCATTTGCGCAGGCTCACTCATTTTTACCTGGTCAAGCTCCTCTTCGAGCTCTCGAAGCATACGTTTCTTACCTGCGGTCATTGCGGTACGACGTGCTAAAGATTGTTGTAAGGATTTTACGATGGCGATGTTGGCAGGAACACCGGCTGTTTGGTAACCCGCTCGGTGGGTCTTCCATTCGGTGATCTTGTTGATTTGATTTTTTTCTAGGTTAGGGAGTTCTAGATCTTCAAAAAGAATGTCGAGGTATTCATCTTTAGAGATCTGAAAAACGAAATCGTCTTGGCCTTCACCATCTGCGCTCGCATCACCTTCACCAGAGCCACCACCTTGGCCACCTCCTTTCGGGCGTTCGATTTTATCGCCAGTAATGAACTGGTCATTACCAGGGTGAACACGTTCCTTTAACCCACCTTTGCCTTGGTGAAACACTGGCTCTTTAATGTCTTTATGTGGAATAGCAACATCTTCACCTGTTTCTGTGTTGGTTATCGAACGGCGATTTACCGCATCAGCCACAGACTCTTTAATCTGTTCTTTATGACGACGTAGAAAGCGCTGGCGGTTTACAGCACTCTTATTTTTGCCGTTCAGTCGTCGGTCAATAAATTGCGCCATGAGTTCCCCCTCATCTCGTACATAGCCCGACCGAATCGTTAAGTCGGGCCATATTTGCATCCTATCGCCTACCAGAACAAAGGTTCTGGTAGGTTAATCATGGGCTAAAACACTGCTGCTACGATGACTTGCGTACGCGCAGGTACCACTCAGACAGCAATCGAACTTGTTTCTCGGTGTAGCCTTTCTCCATCATACGAGCAACGAAGTCATCGTGTTTCTTCTGATCTTCAGAAGATGTTTTGGTGTTAAATGAGATAACAGGTAGCAATTCTTCCGTATTAGAGAACATCTTCTTCTCGATCACGGTGCGGAGCTTCTCGTAGCTGGTCCACACTGGGTTAGTGCCATTATTGTTGGCACGGGCACGCAGCACAAAGTTGACGATTTCATTACGGAAGTCTTTTGGATTGCTAATACCAGCGGTTTTTTCAATTTTCTCAAGTTCATTGTTAAGCGCTGAACGGTCGAACAGTTGGCCAGTTTCTGGATCGCGGTATTCTTGATCTTGAATCCAGAAGTCAGCGTAAGTGACGTAACGATCAAAAATGTTCTGACCGTATTCAGAGTAAGACTCTAGGTACGCCGTCTGAATTTCTTTACCGATGAACTCAACGTAGCGAGGAACAAGGTAACCTTTTAGGAACTCCAAGTATTTCTCGGCTGTTTCTTGAGGGAACTGCTCACGCTCAATCTGCTGTTCAATCACATAAAAGAGGTGTACTGGGTTTGCAGCTACTTCAGTCTGATCAAAGTTAAATACACGGGAGAGGATCTTAAAGGCGAAACGGGTTGATAGACCTGACATTCCTTCATCCACACCGGCGAAATCTCGATATTCTTGGTAGCTCTTCGCTTTAGGGTCAGTGTCTTTCAGGGTTTCGCCATCGTAAACGCGCATCTTAGAGAAAATCGAAGAATTTTCTGGCTCTTTTAGTCGAGACAGAATACTAAATTGCGATAGCAGTTCGAGCGTGCTTGGTGAACACGGTGCTTTTGACAGCTCTGAGTGGTCAAGCAGTTTCTGGTAAATTTTCACTTCTTCGGCAACGCGAAGACAATAAGGCACTTTTACGATGTAAACACGATCGAGGAAAGCTTCGTTGTTTTTGTTATTGCGGAAGGTCTGCCATTCAGATTCGTTAGAGTGGGCGAGGATCATCCCGTCAAATGGTAAAGCGGATAAGCCCTCGGTACCGTTGTAGTTACCTTCCTGAGTCGCAGTTAGGAGAGGGTGTAGCACCTTGATTGGCGCTTTAAACATTTCCACAAATTCCATCAAACCTTGGTTCGCTCGACATAGCGCGCCTGAGTAGCTGTAGGCATCTGGATCATCTTGTGAGAAATGCTCCAGTTGACGGATATCGACTTTACCCACCAAAGACGAAATATCTTGGTTGTTTTCATCGCCCGGTTCTGTTTTCGCAATCGCAAGCTGATCCAGGATTGACGGGCGTACTTTCACCACTTTGAACTTGGAGATATCACCACCAAACTCATGCAGGCGTTTTGCCGCCCATGGAGACATAATAGAACGTAAGTAGCGCTTCTCGATGCCGTATTCTTGTTTGAGCAGGTCGCCGTCTTCATTCACATCAAACAGACAGAAAGGATGGTCGTTCACCGGGCTCCGTTCACCATTGGCTGAAAGCACGTAAACGGGCACCTGTTGCATTAATGCTTTGAGTTTTTCGGCAAGCGATGATTTACCACCCCCTACTGGCCCCAAAAGGTAGAGAATCTGTTTGCGTTCTTCAAGACCTTGAGCGGCGTGTTTAAGATAAGAAACAATCTGTTCAATCGCATCTTCCATCCCATAGAAATCTTTGAAGGTTTCATAACGAGAGATGACGCGGTTTGAGAAAATGCGGCTGAGCTGTGGATCCTGAGCGGTATCAATCACTTCAGGTTCACCAATCGCCATGAGAAGGCGCTCTGCTGCATTCGCGTATGCACTTTTGTCATCCTTACATAGGCCAAGGAAGTCTTGAAGGGAGAGTTCCTCATCCTTTGAGGCTTCGTAGCGTGCTTGGAAATGGTCGAAAATACTCATAATGAATTCCCCTTTGAACCTGTCTAACTGACAATAAACCCGCATAGAAAAGCAAATCCTTTCTAATTTAAGCCTAGTTGGTTTTTCAAATTCTGCTTAAAAAATATGTGTTTAATTGCAATCTGTGAGCATGGCCTACTTATCCGACCACTCTGCTGATTGAGGTGTACGTCATCTATTTATGGGAACTATCAATTGAGCAAATGTGCCTCACATTGATAGGTGTGAGTGCGTTTGGATGTTGGCAACCCGTCAGTCACAGGCTTCTTTGTTTGGTGAATATGAGATTAGAGCACTAGCATTGCATTTTGTATGGCGTTCTATATAATGTGCTCGTCATTTATTCTACTTATAGTCTCGTCGGGTATTATGTTGAAATCTTCTTGGTTAAAAGCGGCTGTAGCATCAGCAGTTATCGCGGCTCCTGTAGCAAACGCGAAAATCTCTCAGTGGTCACTTGGTGTTGCGGCTTCTTATTCTCCAGCGGTCTATAAAGATACGCCATCAAACAAAACCGTGATTCCAGTCGTTGGTTATGAAGGTGAACATCTATTCTTGCGTGGATTTAGTGCGGGTTACCGACTATTTCCAGTGGGTTCTCCTCAAAATATCGTATTCCGAGCGGTTTACGATCCAAGAACACTAAAGCCAGAAGATTCAAGTAATCCAGATATCCAGCAGATGGACGAGCGTAAAGCGACCATTATGGGTGGTGTGAGTTACCAATTGATCACCTTAGTGGGTATGTTTGAAGCGACTGCGGGTAGTGATTTAGGTCGTACTCACAATGGCGTTTATGCAGAAGCGGCTTGGCGATTACCAATTCGCCGCAAAGGTTGGGCAGTCACCCCGTCAATGGGTTATGCATACAACAGTGAGCGACTAAACAACCACTTGTATGGTGTGAGTGCGGAAGAAGCATTAAGAGCTGGTGACCCTAGTTTGGAGTTTGACGCAGATTGGGATGGTCAGTTCTTTATTGGTGCATCGGCCTACATGCACCTAACGCCAAACGTTCGTCTGACCGGTGGTGTTCGATACACTAACCTGGAAGGGGACATTGAAGGTAGCCCGCTGATTGAAAGCGGCGTAAATACCACAGCAAACATTGGTGTGGCTTACGTATTCTAATTAAGATTTAAAAAAGGGGGGATTCAATGTGAATCCCCCCTTTTTTGTTTTTGTGTCGTCCTGAAATGTGTTTTTCAGAGCCATGTGCTTATGTGAGCATATTTTTATTTGGGTAAGGTTATTACGCGTTAAAGATTTGCTTTAGTTCGTTGGCACATAGATGGTACTGACGAGGGCAGTTACGCCATGTTGTTAACATGCGGCGGTACTTATCTAGCATTGGCATTTGAGCATTGAAGTGGTGGTCGCCTTTAGAAAATTGCGGGTAGAGGCCTTCAGAGTCCACCAAGAAGCGAACGTAATTCACCATCTGTGCTTCAGTAGCAATATCGAAACCTAAGAAAGTTAAACGGCGCTGATCAACATCTTGCTGCTCGTCGGCTGCTAGCATGTTGTTTGATTCTTGCATCGCATGGTACATCTCCATGATATCGATCACTTCGCGACATTCCGCTTCAACTAGACAACCGAAGTCTTTGTTGAGCTCTCGCATTTGCAGTTCATAGCCACGTTCTACAATCGTCTGCATACGTTGATACTTTGACGCGTTTTCAGGATCCATCTGCGACATCAAGTAGTACTGATTTGATAGGATCAAACGTTGAGCGTTTGTCATTTCCATGGGGGCCTCACTAAATCATCTAATACATTTTTAATGTGCTTAGGTTATCTTTTCCCTGTGGTCTGAAACATGATCTCAACACATATTTAATATGAAAATTGACAAAATTTTTCAAAAATGAAAGCAATGCTCTAGAAACAAAAATGCCAACCTCAAAGGCTGGCATAGCAAGAAAGTCTAATTGATGGAAAGACTAGTATTTTACGTTTGAGTGGTACTGCTCAAGGATTGATACGATAGAGTCCATGACTTCTTTTGACGGCGGGTTTGTCCCCTCTAGTGGGTATTCAAGACCTAGCGCTTCCCATTTATGAGCACCGAGTTTGTGGTATGGCAAGAGCTCCACTTTCTCAATGTTGTCCATGTCCTTGATAAACTCGCCGAGCAAATGCGCAGCTTCAGCATCGTCAGTGTAGCCCGGAACAACCACATAACGAATCCAAGTTTTCTTGCCCACTTTCTGTAAGTAGCGAGCAAAATCAAGTGTACGCTTGTTAGAAACACCAATGAAATCGTGGTGAATCTCATCTTTCATGTGTTTAAGATCAAGCATGACGAGGTCAGTGGCTTCTAATACTTCATCGATCACTTCGGTGTGTTTACGAATGTAGCCGTTAGTATCCAGACAAGTATGGATCCCTTCGTTCTGAGCGGCGCGGAAAAAATCACGAACAAATTCAGGCTGAAGCATGGCCTCACCACCTGAACATGTCACACCGCCGCCAGAGGCGTTCATAAAGTGACGGTAAGATTTCGCTTCACTAATGATCTCGTCAACGGTCACTTCTTTGCCGTCATGGGTATCCCAAGTATCTCTGTTGTGACAATACTTACAACGCATTAAGCAACCTTGTAGAAAGACTATAAAGCGGATTCCAGGTCCGTCTACGGTTCCACACGATTCGAAAGAATGAATACGACCAGTTGTTGACATGAGCTCATCTCGTATTAGTAATTTGTGCGTTATTTTATTACAAAATGTAGGGACAAAGTAGCACTTCGGCGATTTCTGCACGAGAAAAGTGGTTTTAAGAAAAAATGCGCATATTTGCTAAAATCTATGTTATAAAAATGTTTAATTAATATAAAAATCAATAAAAATAATTAACAACGTCTAGGCAAGGTATTTTACATCCACTTGATACAAAGGGATTTTTTATGGATATGCTTGCGCTCTCGCAAAGACAGAAAGTCACTGTTTTTTTGCTCGTTCTGACGGTGGGATTCGTTTCCCTCGCCATTTTTACTTCTACTCGTTTGTCACACATGACTGAGCAGTACCACAGTAGCGGGGATATCGCTAAGGGGTCACTGTCGATCTATCAAACCCAAAGTCAAATATTGACGTTGGGCGGCGACCTGGATGTGATGACGGGGGGCAGAGTTAATGAAACGCAGATCAAGATAGAAGAGATCGCGACTGCAATTGAGCAAGACGCCGAGTTTCTCTCGCAAGTCGGGCTGAATGCGAAAGCACAGTCTCTCACCGATAGCGTCACTGCCTTTCGCAGTGCAGTTACACCTTGGCTTCAGATTAAACAAGAACTTGGGTTCAACATTGATGAAGGGAAGTTAGGCGTTCTTAAGCAGCTCTCTGTTGTGATAGAACAAAAGATCGCTGAAACCGGTATGGTGACCCTTAACTCTGATTTCCAAGCAATGGTCAAATCACAGCAGAACTATTTGCTGCAGCCCACCGAAGAAAATTTGAAGCTGTTTAATCGAGCAATGGGCAGCTTTGAGAGCATGTCTAATGTTTATGCCATGCTCGAGCTCTACGAGAAAGAGATAGAGCAATACAAGCAAACATTCAGTCGTGTCGCGCAACTCTCTCAGCAACTTGGTAGTGTCGAAAAACAGTTAGAACAAACCCAAGTCCAAATGACGCAGCTGATTAGTGATATTACGGCTGAGTTGGGTGGCATCAGTCAGCAGTACCAAAGTGTCGCAGAGAGAGACTCAACTCAAACCTTATGGTCAATTCTCATTGCGTGTGCTGTGCTTGCTATCTTCACCATTACCATCTTTAGTATGCAAAGCGTCTCTATGTCTCGTTCTTTGAATCGAACCAAAGAGGTACTGCATAGTGTATCCACGGGCGATTTATCTCAGCGCATGGCGCAAACCAAAAATCGAAATGACGAATTTAATCAACTCGCCAGTAGCATCAATCAAAGCTGTGAAAATCTGGGTGAGCTTGTCTCTGGTGTTCAAACAAGCTGTCAGGAGTTGTCTGGTAATGCCGCGGAACTGAATCAAGGTTTGGATATGTTGGCTCACCATCAAAGTGAAGTTTTGGGTCAAACTCAACTATTGGCTTCCGCCACCGAAGAAGTCAGTGTGACGACACAAGAAGTGTCTAACTCGCTGGAATTTGTGGCAGAGATTAGCCGCTCCTCCACTCACGCGGCAGAAGAGGGGGCAAAAGTCATAGGCTCTGCCATCGGCTCGCTTGAAGAAGTGGGCGCGATCATGACTTCTGCAGCAGGGCATATTCAGCAACTCGAACAAGCTTCCTCTAAAGTGGACTCTGTTATGGAGATCATTAACGGCATCGCTGAACAAACGAACTTATTAGCACTTAATGCCGCTATCGAGGCAGCAAGGGCTGGTGAACAAGGGCGTGGGTTTGCGGTTGTTGCTGATGAAGTTCGAAGCCTCGCAGTCCGTACGGTGGATGCTGTTACCGAGATTTCAGGAACGATTGATACAATGAAAAAAGAGAGTGCGGAAGTTATCCAATATATCAGTCAATCAGAATCCTCGATGACAACGGGTCGGGAGAAAGGGCATGAAGCGATGGGTGCACTGAAAACCATTACAGAAAAAGCGGATGAAGCGTCACATCAAACGGAAGTGATTTTCTCTTCAATCAAAGAACTTGCGACGACCAGTCAATCGATGGCGGATAGCATGACGCAGATATCATCAGCAATGAAGGAGCTTGAAGAGAACAATGAGCAATTGAAGAGTGTCAGTGGAGCCGTAGAACAAAGAGCTGGCAGCCTCAATCAAGACTGCCAGAAATTTACGATTTAGAAGAACGCGTACAGCGTAAATGCACCAGTCCCATAGATGGACTCGGCTGCGTTTTTATAGTCAGGAGTTTTGGCCGTAGCCGTTAATGTTGCGCCAAAGCTCTGGTTATACCAAGCAAAGCCAGCGACACCGGTGGCTTGAACATTTTCTAGTTCAACATCATAGAGGCTTGGGTCTTCGCCGTTATCAATAGCGTACTGCTCAACGCCTGAGCGGTCGCCTTCAATGGTGATGTCGTTGAAGCGATAACGCGCTTCTGCACCAGCAAAGATGAACCACCCACCTTGAGAGCCACCAAGCATACCTGCACGGAACGGGTTTTCATTGTCGATGTTTGCCGCGCCCATACTGCCGCCAAGGTCAGAACCCCAACGCAGCATGAAACCGGTTGAAACATCACTTCGGAAATTACCTGCATTGATTTCAGATACGTTTGAAATTTCCCAGTCGGTGTTGGCAATCGAGCGCTGACGCCATAGGTTAAAATGGCTTAAATAGCCGACACTGCCGACAAATTTTTCATCAACTTGGTATCCCCAGCCTTGTGGTTCATCGGATTTTGTAATTGAGTGAACCAATTTTTGGGCTTCTTCCGACAACGCGCTTTCACCGGTCGTTCCTAATGTGAGGTTGAATCGATGTGCTTGTTGCGGGTGAAGGCTGATGTAATTGAACTCACTATGCAGATAGCCGGCATAAGGACGATCATTCGGTAGGGGAGTCGTTGCTTCAATATCAGAGGGTGTGTACATCTTGTGGCCGATACTGAACTCAAATTTATCGAGCGTTGAACCGCCCCAAAATGAGAGGCTCAGAGGGCTGAAAATTGGGTAAGGGGTAATCGCACCGCTGGTGTAACTTAGAAATAGGCCGTTGGTATAGTCTTGGTCAACACCAAAGACACCATCATTATCAAGAGCGAATGAAAGTGTTGATTTGTCTGACGCGAGAGCGACGGTTGATGCCATGACTAATGGCAAAATCAGTGCGTGTTTTAACTTCATATTGATTTGCTTCACTAAAGTAGTGGGCTGATAGTACAGGATTATTCGATACCAATGTTAGCAATAAATATACCAAACAGGTGAAGTGAGCACTGTATCGCTTAAATAGGAAGATTCCGATTGATAGAAACAATAAAGCCCCGCATTAGCGGGGCTTTTGTCAATCATTCAGCTGAGATTATAGAGACTCAGTGAAAGTACGTGCGATTACGTCTTTTTGCTGCTCTACAGTTAGAGAGTTAAAACGTACAGCGTAACCAGATACACGGATTGTTAGCTGAGGGTAGTTCTCAGGGTGCTTAACGGCGTCTTCTAGAGTTTCGCGGTTAAGAACGTTAACGTTCAGGTGCTGACCGCCTTCAATGCCTTGCTCATGGTGGAAGTAACCATCCATAAGGCCAGCAAGGTTAGCGCGCTGTGAACCTTCTTCTTTACCTAGTGCATTCGGCACAATAGAGAAGGTGTAAGAGATACCATCTTTCGCATCAGCAAACGGTAGTTTACCTACAGACGTTAGAGAGGCTACTGCACCTTTCTCATCGCGGCCGTGCATTGGGTTTGCACCTGGTGCGAATGGCGCGCCTGCTTTACGACCGTCTGGTGTAGTACCCGTCTTCTTACCGTAAACCACGTTTGAAGTGATAGTTAGGATAGACTGAGTTGGTACTGCATCACGGTAAGTCTTAAGCTTACGGATCTTGTTCATGAAGTTAGAAACAAGTTCACAAGCCATGTCATCTACGCGTGCGTCGTTGTTACCAAATTTCGGGTAGTCACCAGAGATTTCGAAGTCGATTGCGATGCCATCTTCGTCACGGATTGGTTTAACTTGACCGTATTTGATTGCAGACAGTGAGTCAGCTGCAACAGACAGACCCGCGATACCACAAGCCATAGTCCGACGAACGTCACGATCGTGAAGTGCCATTAGTGCAGCTTCGTAGCTGTACTTGTCGTGTGAGTAGTGGATAGCGTTCAGTGCTGTCACGTATTGCTTAGCTAGCCAATCCATTAGGTTGTCTAGACCAGCCCAAACTTTGTCGAAGTCTAGAACTTCGTCAGTCATTGCTTCAGTCTTAGGACCTACTTGAATCTTAAGCTTCTCATCTACACCGCCGTTGATAACGTAAAGTAGAGTTTTAGCAAGGTTTGCACGAGCGCCGAAGAACTGCATGTGCTTACCGATGATCATTGGAGATACACAACACGCGATAGCGTAATCATCGTTGTCGAAATCAGGACGCATTAGGTCGTCGTTTTCGTACTGGATAGAAGACGTATCAATCGATACCTTCGCACAGAACTTCTTGAAGCCAACAGGTAGCTGCTCAGACCAAAGAACAGTGATGTTTGGCTCTGGAGAAGGACCCATAGTGTATAGCGTGTTTAGGAAACGGAAGTTCGTACGTGTAACTAGTGTACGACCGTCAACACCCATACCACCCATAGATTCTGTCGCCCAGATTGGGTCGCCAGAGAATAGCTCATCGTACTCAGGAGTACGTAGGAAGCGAACCATACGCAGTTTCATTACGAAGTGGTCGATCATTTCCTGAGCTTGTTCTTCAGTGATGATGCCAGCTGCGATGTCACGCTCAACGTAAACGTCTAGGAAAGTCGAAGTACGACCTAGAGACATTGCTGCGCCGTTTTGAGATTTAACAGCCGCTAGGTAACCGAAGTAAGTCCATTGGATAGCTTCTTGAGCTGAAGTCGCAGGACCAGAGATGTCGTAGCCGTAAGACGCCGCCATTTCTTTCATTTGACCTAGTGCGCGGTGTTGCTCTTGAAGCTCTTCACGCAGCTGCATAGTCATTTGAAGGTTGTCGCCAACTTCTAGTTGCTCTTGAGTTGAGTGGAACTGAGCAACTTTGTCCTTCATTAGGAAGTCTACACCGTAAAGTGCAACACGACGGTAGTCACCGATGATGCGGCCACGACCGTACGCATCTGGAAGACCAGTTAGAACGCCAGACTTACGACATTTTAGGATATCTGGAGAGTAAACATCGAAAACACCTTGGTTGTGTGTTTTACGGTACTCAGAGTAGATTTTAGATACTTGAGGATCAAGCGTACGACCGTATGCTTTACAAGAACCTTCGATCATACGTACACCGCCGTTTGGCATGATTGCACGCTTAAGCGGAGCTTCAGTTTGAAGACCTACGATAGTCTCAAGATCTTTGTTGATGTAACCAGCATCGTGAGAAGTGATGGTAGAGATAACAGAAGTATCGAAATCAACAGGTGCGTGAGTCGCGTTTTCCTGCTTGATACCTTCCATTACTTTAGCCCAAAGTACGTTAGTTGCTTCAGTGCCTTCAGAAACTAGGAAAGACTCGTCGCCTTCATACGGTGTGTAGTTCTTTTGAATGAAATCACGAACGTTTACTGCGTTTTGCCAATCACCTTCAGCAAAACCTTCCCAAGCTTTAGCAAATTGCTCTGCCATGACATACCTACCTTTTTAGTAGAAAAAACACGTACCTTGCTAACTGTTGAGCCAGTTAGTTTCCCATCACTGGGGCGGTACACTCTTATGAATAACAATATGTATAGTCTTAAAAATCGATCAATTACGTTGTAATAAAACGATAAATATTGTCACTACTTTCTATATGGTTGCTTACTAACTTGCTTTCAAGAGTAAACTAAAAAAAAACTGTAAACCTTAAACTAAATCAATAAATGGTAACTTTACTAAATTATTTTTTAAAAAAAGGTTTGAAACTAAAAAAAATTTGAGAGCCAGAAGCTGGCTCTCAACATATTTTGCATTATAGGAATGCAGGGATTCCGTATTGACCCTCTAGCATACCAACTGCAAGCATAGCAACAAGACAGATAACAAGTACACCCACAGGGATAACAATTTTGTCTACGAATGACAGACGCGCTGCACGCTCTTTGTCACCGATTAGACCGTTGTTATCAAGAAGCATCGTTAGTGCCCAAGCCAGTACTGGGTTCACAACTGCTGAGCCAAAGATACAGATACCTGCAGCTTGTGAATCTTTGCTGTCTTTCACCATCTGCATACCCGCTTCAAGTAGTGGTAGAGATACACCAACAAGAAGAGCAACACGCATGACTGGTGGCCAGACCGCGATATCCATAGGGAAACCAAGGATTGCCACGATGATACACAGTGAACCTAGAAGAATTGCACCCGCTGGGATAGGGCGTTTCGCAATCGCCGCTGGGATCATGTAAGTACCCCAAGAAGACGTGATGTTACCACCACCGACTGCAGTACCCACCATCTGGCGAACCGAACACATAGTCATTGTGTCATCAACGTCCATCAGAACTTTTTCAGACTTTTTAGGGTAGTTCAGTTCTTGGAAGATACGGTGACCAAGGAAGTCTGGTGACCACATCGCAACCGCTAAGATAGCGAATGGAAGCGAAGCGATGAAGTGCTGAACATTTGGTAGACCAAGCATCCAACCTTGTTCAGTGCTGCCCCACCAGTACACTGGGTTTAGGTTTGGTAGACCTGTTTCAGTCACGAATTTGATGTCAAAACCCGCACCTAGAACAAGAGCAATCGCAAGACCGGTAAACGCACACACTGGAATCGCTAACCAACGCTTGTTCACTTTTGCAAGGAATGCGTATAGGCCAATGGTTACGGCAAGTACGATTAAACCGATGTAACCCATGCTACCAGCCGCTACAGTGTCAGACTGTAGGCCAACCGCCCAACTTTGGATTGAGTTGATTTGGCTCATCGTACCGGTTAAACCAAGGAAGATAAGTAAACCACCGGCTGTACCTTGCGAGGTTAGGTTTACCAGTTTAGAGCCACCTTTAAGCAAGCTCAGGATCAAACCGAATACACCAATCAGGATTGCCAATGCAAGAGGGTGAGCACCTGCCAAAGCGATAGTGCCGATAAGGGGGATCATTGGTCCGTGGTTACCAGCAAGGTTTGCTTTAGGGTTAATAAAGCCAGAAGCCAGTACACAGAAAAGAAGTGCAGGGATAAGCATTTCAACACGAGCAACTTCGATAGCAAACTCTTTACCTAAGTTTACGTGGTCCCATGCTGCGGTTAGGCCTTCAGCCCAAGACATCATTACCGCAGAGTACATTGCGATAATACCAATTGTACCAGCAAGTGCAGGAACAAGGTCTTCAAGCTCAAAGCGGAAGTCACGACCAGGAAGGTTCAAACCAAAGCGGCGTGGCTTCATGATCTGTAGTTCGTGGTCAAGGTAGTCTGAACGGCTTTCAAACTCAGAAGCTGGACGATGCAGCTCTTGATAGCTCTTGTTTTCGATATCCGAATCAGAGTGCGGCTTGTTTACTGCGTCTGACATAGATTCCTCATATTCAAAAATGTTAATGACTCTTTAAAATGTGACCCGATTATTATTCTATGACGGTCACTCTATTTATAACCTGGTTTAGCGTCCTGCATTTGAATCCTGGTCATCTTCGCTGTAGCACGATGTTAGTGAGCTTAAGCGTAGAGGATTTAAAAGACAAAAATAAGGCTATTGAGGCTTTTATCTTTGAGGCGAGTGTAACGTGCTAACCCTTAAGAGTGATTGATTTAGATCACTTTATGAAAGGTTGTGAAAGAAAACTACACAACTGAGCGCGCTTAACATTTTTAGAGAATCTGATGATGAAATAAAGTTTCATATTGCGAGCAAAATTAGAAATGAAAACAAGGTGAAAATAGCAACAGGTATCATTGTTAAGACGATAATTTGAGAGAGATCTTGTTTTTATAAAATTGTTAATTATTTATGACTGCAATAAGAAGTGTGCTGAATGTGTTTTATGCGGAAATGAAAGATTATTTCTCTATCATGAGCATTTTTAGTCATATAAAGTGACTGTATATCCTGAATTTGCAGGTTAATGATTTGTTGCATGTTGCGCTGTGTAGTGATAATTTGTAGCGCTATATGGGTGGAACCCAGCAGTAAGCCAAGAATAAATGACAATAAACACTTGGTGATAATAATTACAGGGAGCTAAAGCGCATGAATGATGTACCAGCGCTGGATATCAAAGATCTGCACAAAACATTCGGACAGAATGAAGTTCTAAAGGGCATCTCATTAGAAGCCCACAAAGGGGACGTTATTTCAATCATTGGTTCATCAGGCTCTGGTAAGAGTACCTTCCTTCGATGCGTCAACCTTCTTGAAACACCTACCGCTGGCGAGATTTGGGTCAATGGCGAATTGATCCAAATGAAAAACAACCGTCAAGGTGAAGCTGTTCCTGCCAATGAAAAACAAGTTCAACGTATTCGTTCTCGCTTAGCGATGGTTTTCCAAGGTTTTAACCTTTGGTCACACATGACGGTCTTGGAGAATGTGATTGAAGCACCCATTCACGTACTGGGTGTCCCAAAAGCACAAGCGATTGAAAACGCTGAAATGCTGCTGAAAAAAGTCGGCTTGTATGAGCGTAAAGATTATTACCCAGGGCACCTTTCCGGTGGTCAGCAACAACGTGCGGCGATTGCTCGTGCGCTTGCGGTAGACCCAGAAGTAATGCTGTTTGATGAACCAACTTCTGCGCTAGACCCAGAGTTAGTGGGTGAAGTTCTTGGGGTAATGAGAGATCTCGCAGAAGAAGGGCGCACCATGTTGGTTGTAACACATGAAATGGCATTTGCTCGCGATGTGTCTAACCACGTTATGTTCTTACATCAAGGACTCGTTGAAGAACAAGGAAACCCTTCTAAACTATTTACAAACCCGGACTCTGAACGATTACAGCAGTTCATCTCATCGATTTACTAATCGCCGGTAACGGCAAACACAACAAAAGCACAAATAAAAATCACAATCAGGAGTATGGAAATGAAAAAGTGGTTATTAGCAGCAACATTAGCAGCTACAGCAGTAACAGGTGCGGCTCAAGCAAAGGATTGGAAAACAGTTCGCTTCGGTATTGAAGGTGCTTACCCTCCATTTAGCTGGACAGAGGCCGATGGTTCTCTGAAAGGTTTTGACGTAGATATGGCAAACGCACTGTGTGAAGAGATGCAAGTGAAATGTAAGATCGTTCCTCAAGACTGGGACGGCATCATTCCTTCGCTTCTAGCACGTAAGTACGATGCAATCATCGCGGCGATGTCTATTACTGAAGAACGTAAAAAGAAAATCGACTTCACTGGCAAATACGCACTTATTCCAAACAAATTCATCGCTAAGAAAGGCGCTGGTCTAGATTTCGACAACCTAGACGGTCAAAAAATTGCGGTTCAACGTGCAACAACGCACGACAAATACCTAACTGATAACTACGGTGACAAAGTATCTATCGTACGTTACGGCTCTTTTGACGAAGCTTACCTTGACCTAGCAAACGGCCGTGTGGCGGCTGTACTAGGTGATGCATCTGCTCTAGAAGAAGGTGTTCTTAACAAAGCGGGTGGTGATGCTTACGAATTCGTCGGCCCATCACTAACGGATCCTAAATGGTTCGGTGAAGGTTTTGGTATTGCGGTACGTAAGCAAGACAAAGACCTAACGAAGAAACTAGACGCTGCGATTCTTTCTCTGCGTGAGAAGGGTGTTTACCAAGATATCGCTGCTAAGTACTTCAACTACGACGTTTACGGTCAGTAAACGTTGAGTAATGGCCGTCAGTTTTTGTTCCTAGGAGTATGACTGACGGCCTTTTTAAAGTTTAGGGATT
Source organism: Vibrio aquaticus (assembly GCF_003970385.1). GTDB lineage: Bacteria > Pseudomonadota > Gammaproteobacteria > Enterobacterales > Vibrionaceae > Vibrio > Vibrio aquaticus. The sequence goes on from NZ_RXZH01000002.1 coordinate 261,337, forward strand.
AGGAACAGACCTATGCTGGATTTACAAGGATATGAAGCCTCTATTTTGAAAGGGGCCGTTGTGACCATAGAGGTTGCTTTGTTGTCACTGCTGGTGGCGATGATTTTAGGCATGCTTGGTGCACTCGCAAAAATGGCCCCCTATCGCTGGGCAAGAGCTATTGCGACACTTTATACCACCGTTATTCGTGGCATTCCGGACTTAGTTCTGATGATGCTGATCTTCTTTGGTGGACAAATTCTTCTCAACAACAGCCTTTACTCAATCAATGAATGGCTCAACGAGTGGTTTGCATCAAGCAACCCTGAGCATGAGTGGACATCCTATTTACCGGATTACATTGACGTGAGCCCGTTTGTGGCTGGTGTATTGACCATTGGTTTTATCTTTGGCGCTTATATGGCTGAAACCTTCCGTGGTGCGATTATGGCCGTTGACCGTGGTGAGCTAGAAGCAGCAAAAGCGTATGGTATGAGCTCATTCCTAGCGTTCCGCCGTATTCTTCTACCGCAAATGATTCGCCATGCATTACCGGGTTTTGGTAACAACTGGTTAGTCCTGTTAAAGACTACGGCACTTGTCTCTATCATTGGTTTAGAAGATATGGTTCGAGTGAGTGCATTGGCGGCAGGCTCGACGAAAATGCCATTTACCTTCTATATGGCTGTTGCCTTGATTTTCTTATTCTTTACCAGTGTCTCGACAGGGTTCTTGAAGATGGTAGAGCGCAAATTCAGTATTCATGCGAGGTAAAGAATGGACTTTTCGTTGATTTTAGAAAGCTTGCCAATATACCTAGATGGTTTGTGGACCACCGTATGGCTAGTTGGCTCGGCACTGATTCTTGGCCTTATCGTCGCGATTCCATTAGGTGTGGCGCGTAACAGTCCGAACTATTTATTTAATGGGCCAAGCTGGGCGTTTATCTACTTCTTCCGTGGAACGCCGTTACTTGTTCAACTGTACTTAATCTACTACGGCATGGACCAATTCTTCCCAGTAAAAGACACGTTATGGGAAAATGCCTGGTTTTGTGCGCTTGTCGCCTTTGTTTTAAATACGTCAGCGTATACAGCAGAAATTATTCGTGGTGCTATCAATGGCTTACCGAAAGGTGAGGTTGAAGCGGCCAAAGCGTATGGTATGAGCACGTTTAAGACCTATCGTCGCATCATTCTACCAAGTGCATTACGTCGTGCATTGCCAGCGTACAGTAACGAAGTGATCTTTATGCTTCATGGTAGTGCGGTCGCAGGTATTGTAACGATTGTTGATCTTACAGGCGCCGCTCGCTTAGTGAACTCTCGCTACTATGCACCCTTTGAGTCGTTCCTAACGGCAGGCCTTTTCTACATGGCTTTGACCTTTATTATTCTTGGTTGTTTTAAGTTTGCTGAGAAGCGATTCCTAGCTTACATGCGACCTTTAAGCTAATTCGTTTAACACACTCTACACTAAAAAGGCTTCCGATTTGGAAGCCTTTTTTGTGTCTGATAGTGAGTGAACCACTAACTTAAAATGATTAAGACAGTACCAGCAAGTGTCATCAAAATATTGGCAATTGCATAGGTGCCTGCGTAACCCAGTGCAGGAATAGTTGATTTCGCATAATCGTTCACGATGTCCATTGCGGGTGCGCAGGTACGAGCACCAATGATCGCACCAAACAGAAGTGCGCGGTTCATCTTAAGCAGGTAAGCGCCCACTAAATAAGCCAATACCACAGGCACAACACTGACGACGAAAGCAAGACCAATCACCTGCGGGCCAACCTGCGACAAGTGCTCAAACATCTTACCGCCCGCACTTAACCCAATGCCGACCATAAAGAACATTAAGCCCAAATCTTTGACCATGTTAAGTGCCCCTTGAGGAACGTAACCGAAAGTCGGGTGGTTTGCTCGTAAGAAACCAAGAGTGATGCCTGACAGCAGTAGGCCTACCGCGTTGCCAAGACCGAATGAAACTTGGCCGAACGTCATGGTGATCAAACCGAACATAATGCCGAGAATGAAGAAGCTACAGAACGCCAATAAGTCAGCCATTTGGCTATGAATCGAGATGAAACCGATTTTTTCAGCAAGCCCATGAACACGGCTCTTTTCACCACTGACTTGCAGAACGTCACCTTTGGCAAGCACGATGTCTAAGTCCATTGGCATTTCAATCTGTGCGCGAACAACTCGGTTTAGGAAACAGCCATACTCAGATAAGTTTAAATCTGATAGGCGTTTACCAGCGATAGAGTCACTTTTTACCACGATCTCTTCTTCAACAATGCGAAGGTCAAGCAGGTTGCGGTCGAATACTTCCTTACCGTTTCTAAAGCTAGGATCAAGACGCGCGTGGCTGTCGGGGAAGCCGACTAAAGCAATCTCGTCACCTTGCTGCAAAATAGCGTCACCATCAGGGTGGGCCAAGATGCCGTTACGGCGAATGCGCTCAATGTAGCAACCCGTTTGACGATAGATACCCAGCTCTCGCAGGTTCTTGCCATCAATCCAGTCAATCAGTTCTTGACCTACACGGTAAGCACGAATAATCGGCAGATAGACTTTACGTTGACCTGAGCTGCCTAACCCACGCTCTTGAGCGATTTGCAGCGCCGAATCAGATAAGTTTTGTTTTTGCAGTTTCGGTAGTAGTTTAGCGAACATAATCATGCTGATTAAGCCAACCAAATACGCCATCGCATAACCGACCGATAAGTTCTCAATCACTTGAGCGAAATCCATGTTGCGAGGCGTAGTGGCTAAGCCAGAGTTAAGCGCATCTTGCGCACCTACCAGAACCGGTGTCGAGGTTAACGCACCTGCCATCATACCTGCCGATAAACCGAAATCGAGACCGAAGTGGTGGCTAGCGAAATAGGTAATACATAGGGCGGTGGATAACACCACCATACTTAAAATGAAGTAGTGCTTACCATCACGGAAGAAGATACCGAAAAAGTTCGGGCCGGCTTCAATACCAACACAGTAGATGAACAGCATGAAACCAATGGTCAGCGCATCTGCATTGAACGAGAAGCCGAGATGTCCCATCACCAGAGAGGTGATCAACACGCCAATAGAGTTGCCAAGCTGAAGGTTGCCGAATCGGATTTTACCGATACCAAGGCCAATCGCTAATACAACGAAAATCAATAAGATAGGGTTTTGTTCGAGCAGGAGTACGACGTCTATGTTCACGGGCAATTCTTATGTTGATGCCGAGGGTAAGTTAAGTGTGCGAATTGTATCTGAATATTGCAAAAAGATAAGTGAAAATTTTAATAATTTACCATTATCTTACCTAAGCCTAAAACAGCAGGGTAGCCGAATGGCAGACGAAAAAAAGCCGCTGTTGAAAGCGGCTATTTTAAAAAATGGGGGGGAGCGATTACTCGTCGAATAGACCTAGGTGCTCTTTCGCGTACGCTTCGAAGTCATCACAACCACCGATGTGGTCTTGGTCGATGAAGATTTGAGGTACAGTTTCAACTGGCTTACCTACTGTTTTTTCTAGGTCAGCTTTAGAGATACCTTCTGCGTGAATATCTACATAGCGGTAGTTGAAATCATCGCGTTTTGCTTTAAGTGTTTCAGCGTGCTCTTTTGCACGAACACAGAAAGGACAAGCTGGGCGACCAAAGATAACAACGAACATATTTCTTTCTCCTATAATTTGTTATCTGCAACTATGCCCGAATCAATCTCGGAAATAAAGTGGCATTTACCACTTGTTCCGATAGGTGAAATCTATCGAACAAAAAATGAACCTAAATAGGAGAAAATGCGTTTTATGACGTGCTTTAGGTCGAAAAGCCGTAGAAAAGATCAGGCTATTTCTCACAAGTTGCAGTATGTCACCTTATTTATTTTCAACAGGGTGCAAGCTTAATACGCAGACCTATCGATCACCGTAAAAGGAGCCCATCAGCATGTTTCAGTTTATGACCTCCACAAGGATTATTTTTGGTGAAGGCGCATTACAGTCATCCTTGTCGGTATTAAAGCAGTTTGGTTACAGTGTATTATTAGTGTCAGGAAAGAATACCGAGCGAGCATCGCCGATCATTCAATACTTAAAGCAGCAAAACATGCGTTACCAGCATGTGGCCGTGAGTGGTGAGCCAAACATCACTATGATCGAAGAAACGGCATTACTTGGGCGAAAGTTTCGTCCGGATATGGTCGTGGCGATTGGTGGTGGTAGCGTGTTAGATATGGGCAAGGCGTTAGCTGCGATTATTCCCAATCAAGGCGATGTGTATGACTACGTTGAAGTCGTCGGTAGAAACGTCCCTTTAAAGTCAAAGCCTATTTCTTTTATTGCTATTCCCACCACTGCGAGCACTGGCTCTGAAGTCACCAAAAACGCGGTGCTTCGTTCTGGTCAAGATCGGGTAAAAGTCAGCTTACGTAGCCCTGATATGTTAGCTGATGTAGCGATAGTCGATCCCTCACTCACTTATGGCACTGATCCTTATTTGTCAGGTCGAGGGGCAATGGATGCTTTTACCCACTTGATGGAAGCGTATGTCTGCGGTGAGCCTAATCCGCTCACTGACATGATATGTGAAGAGGGGCTAAGACGACTGTCTTCATCGATGATCGCTGGTTGTTTGCAAGATGATCATAAAGCGCGCTCCGATCTCTCCTTTGCGGCGATGCTCGGTGGGATGGCGATTTCGAACGCGAAACTGGGGGCGGCTCATGGCTTAGCCTCAGCATTGGGTGGTAAATTACAAGCGCCTCATAGTGTTATTACCGCTCGCTTAGCGCCGTTCGTGATGCAGGAAAACATGAAAGCTGCGAACGCCGCCGGAAGAAGTGATGTGTTGGCTCGCTACCGTCAATTAGCCCACATCTTAACGGGACGAGTCAATGCTCACCGTGACGATGCCGTGCTATGGGCTAACATGATGCTTGAACGGTTAGCGATACCGCAGTTGGCGCAATTCGGTGTGTGTTGCACTTCGTTTGATGCGGTGGCAGAGGATGCATTGAAGTCTGTCGCAATCAAAGGTAACCCGCTACCGCTAACCAAAGATCGCCTGACGTATATCTTAAATCAAGTCTGTCAGTGCCAAAGTGATTGTGAGCAGTCTCAAACCTCAATGGACGTGGGGAGAGCCGAGGTTATCTTGTCAGGGGATGTTGAGGGCGAGAGTCGATTTCAAAATAGCTAGATACGTATGAAATGCAATAAAAAACGGAGCAATCGTTGCTCCGTTTTTGTTTAGAATTGAGACAGCTTATCGTAGCGAGAGTCTTTCAGAACATCTTTTACACGCTTTAAGTTTTCTCTAAAGCCTGTGCCGCGGCGAAGTGTAAAGCCGGTCGCTAATACATCAATGACTGTCATTTGAACCACGCGGCTTGCCATTGGCATGTAAACGTCAGTGTCTTCAGGTACATCTAAAGAAATAGACAGAGAACTTGCTTTGTCGAGTGGTGAGTCTTTAGCCGTAATTGCAATAACCGTTGCGCCATTCTCACGAGCAAGGTTTGCGATCTCTACTTGGCTCTTTGTACGACCCGTGTGTGAGATAAGCACGATCACATCATTGTCTGTACAGTTAATACAGCTCATACGCTGCATGACTACATCTTCAAAGCAGGTAATTGGGATGTTAAAGCGAATAAATTTGTTTTGAGCGTCTTTGGCAACTGCAGAAGATGCCCCCAAGCCAAAGAAAGAGATGCGCTTTGCTTGAGTAAGCAGGTCAACAGCACGGTTAACTTGCATTGCGTCTAAGCTATTTTTAGCGACATCAAGACACGCCATAGTCGATTCGAAAATCTTATGCGTGTACGCATCTGGGCCATCGTCTTCTTCGACGTTACGGTTCACATAAGGTGTACCATTGGCGAGGCTTTGAGCTAAGTGAAGTTTAAAGTCAGGAAAGCCCTTGGTATCAAGGCGGCGGCAAAAACGGTTAACAGTTGGCTCACTTACATCGGCCATTTTAGCCAGTGTAGCAATACTAGAATGGATAGCCGTTTGAGGAGACGCCATGATGACTTCTGCAACTTTACGCTCAGACTTGCTAAAGTTTTCTAGGTTTTTTTGAATTTTTTCTAATGTGTTCATAGTGTTCACGAGGGTATAGAGAACAACTCACTGGAAATACCCGATAGTAATGATAGGAAACAACCTGTTCCCAAATAGGGTAAATACCTTCCAGTGCCATGAAGCCAGTATAAACCTAAGCAAAAGGTTTACGGCAACTTTTCTACTAGGGAATTAGCTAATATATGACAAGCCTCAAACTAAATTTTGTCTAAACTACAGAATTAGACTGAGCTTCGCTAAAATTTTGAACGTTGGGCTTGTCGTTGATAGAGAAATTACATTTTTCTAGAAAGAAAATTTCAGTTTTCTTCCTATGAATGACGAATCTGCTCTGCCAGCTTTTCAATCTTCGCCATTAACTTTGGTGCTTGTTTGGCTATTTCTCGTTGCTCTTTTAATACCGAGCCAAGAATGTCACAGCTGGTTAATGGATTCGCCAATACCACTCTGAAGACAATCGTGTTCAGGTGATGCAGACGCTCAGGGTTAAGTCGCGTTCGAGAAACAAAAGACTTGCCGGTTTCACGTTGACGTTTTTGGATAAACATCGTCAGTTCATTGAGTAATTCATTTAGCTTCTCAGTTTGACTTTCCGTCGCTTGAGTGAACGCTTCTTGAATTGATTGCGGTACGTAGCGGTACGTGAGTAGGCAAAGTTCAGGTTCGGACACTAACTCAAAGTCGGCTTGCTGTTCAATATGGTTCGCAAAGAACTTAGCTTTCTCGATGCTTTGGTCGATCAGAAGCTCGTAGCCAGGGCGACTGATGATGTGCATTGCCGCATAGACTAGCATCGCCATACCTGAACGAGAGCCTTCTAACGTGTGGCTACCCAAGTCTTTCGACCCTTTACGCAAGATGTATTGCGCATGATGCTCGATAGATTTCATCGCATCTGGCTGTTTAAACAGAACCATACCAGCGCCCATAGGGATGTAGAGCTGTTTATGCGCATCAATCGTGACTGAGTCAGCGAGTTCAACACCATCAAGGAGGTGACGATAGTTATTCGACATCAATGTTGCACCGCCCCAAGCAGCATCGACGTGGAAATGACACTCTTCTTCCTGACAAATTTGGGCAATTTGAGTCAGTGGGTCAATGCTACCTGTTTCGGTGGTACCTGCTACGCCGATAACGGCAAAGGGTTTAATGCGCTGCGCTTTTAGCTCGACGATTTTCTCTTGCAGTGCTTGAGGGCAAATGCGGTTGTTGTTATCGGTTTTTACGGCCACCAGTCCTTCTTGACCAATGCCAAGAACGTCAGCGGCTTTTTTGAGCGAGTAGTGACCCCGTTCAGAAACTAATACGGCTAAACCTTCATAGCCATAGTGTTTCATCGCTTTGAACAGACCTTCTTTCTCAACCCCTTTAAAATCACCTTGAGCGCGCAATGCATTGTTGCGAGCGACCCACAGTGCCGTGATGTTGGCGATGGTCCCGCCAGAGCAAAACGCACCAAGAGAGTGGTTGGCACTGTGCATCCATTGACCGTAAAACGAATCGTCCTGAGAGTAAATAAGGCGATGAAGCATGCCAAGAACTTGACGTTCCAAAGGGGTAAACGCTTTCGAGGTTTCGATCTTTACCAAGTTTTGGTTCAGGGCGATCATGATCTTTGACAGCGGCATCAAAAAGTAAGGGAGAGCCGAGGTCATGTGGCCAATAAAGCTTGGCGCAGAGGTATGAACGGAGTGGGAAACCAGTGTATCGAGCAGGTGCTGAGTATGATCAGAAACAAATTCTGGTTGTTCAGGGATCGATGCGTTAGAGAAGTCTTTTTCAATCTCTCGCAGCGGCTTTTCTTCCGCAACAATATGTTCTTTTAGGAACTTATTCAGGTTACGTGAAAGCTCTTCATCGATTTTGGTTAGCGTTGAGTCTGGCCCTTCAGGAATTGTGAAAATTCGAAGTAAACTTTCGAAGCTCACATCAGCCGTTTTCTGTTCCGATTTCATACAGCTACATTGCTCTAATCTTTTTTATTGCAGCGCGACAATCTAAACGAAAACGGGACCAAAGTCCCGTCTTAATTAACGAATCTTAGATTTAGTAATACGAGAGTCGCAGAATGACAGAGTAACCCTATGAGCTATAGGTTTACTGACAATTGATTGCTTCAAGTTGTTTAATTGAGGCGTTGTAACGCTTCAGTGCAGAATCAATTTTCGTTGGGTGGCTGAGTAGGTCAGCGAACGCTGAACGAAGCTCGTAATTCTTCTCATGCGGCTTTGATTGACGATCATCAAACGTTACTTTCGCAAGTTGGCCAAGTTCGTCACCACGCGTTGACAAGGTTTTAATGTCTTTTTGTTCTAGCTGCAACCAAGCTTCAACAGGTTGTGCAGTGGCCACTTTGGTTTGGTCTTCAACAAGGTAGTAATGCACAGCTGCACGGTTAAGTTCAAAGTGGTGTTTACGACCTTCAAGGAACCACTCGCTCACTTCTTTTAAATCTGGGTATTGCTCAGATGTCAGCTGGGCAAGATCTTCATACCAATGCAGAGAGGCATCAATGTAAGCATCGTACTTTTTAGAAAGACAAGCGTTATCAGCGGCTGCGGCGAAAGTAGACGTCGTACTTAGTAGCAGAGCTGCAATCATGCGTTTCATAGTGATTCCTTTTGAATGTGTCTTATTATAGTTGTCTAAATGAGTTGTCGTTAAACGTTCCGAACTATCGGCCGTAGATAATACTGAATTTGAAGTCGTTTTCCTGCGATCTAGCCTGCAAGAGAGACAAAGAACAGCATCAATACGGGCACGAGAAGACTTAAGATAAAGCCACTCACAATCGCAATGGGTACACAACGTACGCCACCGGTTGTTTGAATAACTGGTAACGTAAAGTCCATTGCTGTCGCTCCGGCATAACCGATGGAAGTGCAAGGCTTAGTGCGGATAAATAGTGGGATTAGAATGAGCGCGATGAGTTCTCGTAGCAATTCGATCATAAATGATGCACCGCCGTAGACTGGACCAAACGCGTCACCCATTAATATCCCTGCTAGCGAATACCAACCAAAACCTGAGGCCATCGCTAAGCCTTGATAGACATTAATATCAAGAATCAGAGCAGAGATGACGCCACCGAGCATAGAGCTAATGATCACGAGCAAGGCGATGACCATGCCATGTTTGTTCAGCAGAATCTGACGAAGAGTTAAACCACTATTACGAAGTTGGATGCCAATAAAAAACAGTAGAAGGAATAAGATCCACTCGCTGGCAGTATCCACCCAACTAAGGTCGAAAGGAAGGGCCAGGCCAACTAATAGTCCACCACCAACCACCAAAATTAGCTTTGCTGACTCCATTGCCATAGAGGACAGAGGAAGCTTGGCATTATTGGTGTCAGTTTCGATAGGCAACAATTTATCGACGAGTGGGAGGGTGGCAAGGTTAGCTAAGCTTAACACCACAAAGAAGACGGCGGTTGTTTTCAAGATAAGCTGTATGTTTTGGCCCAAGTTATCAAGACCCGCCAAGCTCAATCCCATCAACGCCAAAATGACGTAGATAAGGTTCGAGGTTGTGGTATTAATCGTATTAAGTGTTGATTTCTTGGAAATAGAAATAAGATACCCCACCACAAGTGGGGCAAAGATAAAGATCATCCCTGAGAACATACTGCATCCTGTTATGAGTGGTTATAGGCCACTCGCACTAATAAGCTCGTCTATCTGTGTACTGAACTCACTATCACTTAAATTACTGAGTTTGTACAGTATATCTGCTCCGGTGACATCAATTTCAACACTATGTTCATCTAGGCTTTCGTCTTGACGGCGGAACATTAGAATGTGATTGGCGATACGAGCCACATCTAAATAGCTAACGTCAGCACTACCTTTTGACAAAGATTGATTCGCGGAAACCTCAAGGAAATCGTTGTCAAACCCCCAAGTACTTAGCACCAATCGACTGGCGTTCGCACATTGGCGGTCAAAAATTTGAAATGCGATGGACTCATCAAGATAGTTACCTTGCTCTAGATAGTTGTGGTACTCCTCAACAATGCAGAACAAGCCGATATCTGCCAGAAGGCCACATAGAAGTGCTTTATCCGTTTCCAGATGACGATACTTTTCGCTTTGAGTTTCTTTAAACCCACGAGTAACGAGCACCATAGTTGCCGCCAACTCACGAGAATTCGCCGCACTTTGAACCAGGATACGGTTACAGGACTGACTTAGATTAACGGAGTGCTTCAGTTGTTCGATGGCTTGAGCCGTCACGATGTCACGCACTCGGAAGATACCTAAACGAGAGACGGCGGTAAGCAGATCCGTACATGTGATGTTGCGTCGGTTAAAAATAACCGAATTAGCAACGCGAATCACAATCGCCGCAAGACTTGGGTCTTCAATTAACAGATCCGCGATATCAGAAATGGTGGTGGTGTCTTCAGTACATTGCTGCTGAATCTTCAAGACAACATCGGGAATAGGAGGAAGGGATATCTTTCTTGATTTGATCGAATGTTCTATCAAGCTGAAAAACTCAGACTCGATGCCCTTAACCAGAAGGTCACCATTTTCTGGTAACCAGTAAAAAGATAGGTGGCTCATATACGCTTTCTAATTATGCTACTTTTTACAGTGTAACGTTTCTAGCCGTATATTAGCAATCAATGGAAATCATATTATTGATAATTTGCGTAGCGTTTTATGTCAGGATGTAACCGAGTAAGGAAATACCCAAAAGTCCATTGTTGTGACTTCGGTCAAGTTACGTTGATTATGAAATGCGATTCATGTGACATATGCACAGACTTATTTTGTTTCGTTAACTATGATTTACGGTACTTGTTACTACTTAAGTTAAAAAAATAAAATATTGGCTTAAGTGGGTTTTATTACTTTTTTCGCTTATAAATGCTGCTATCTGGTGATCATAACTAATCGGGGTTAAAGATTAAGGATCAATGGATATGACAGAGCAAATTTTTATTCAATACGTAACGAAATTCGGTGACTTTCAAAAGCGTTCGATGTTTGGTGGTACGGGCCTTTTTAAAGACGAAGCAATGTTCGCGCTACTCAGTGCCGATCGAATCTTTATCCGTGGTGGGGACAGACTCGATGAACAATTGATTGAACTGAATTGTGAAAAATATCGCCACGTAAAGAAACAAACAACGGCTACGGTTAACTACTATGATATTACCGAGCTGTTTACTGAAAAACATGATCGCTTAGAAGAGCTGGTTGAGCAGTCTATTCAATTTTCAGTCTCTCAGCGTCAATACAAACGTTCATCAGCGAACCGCCGTTTAAGAGATCTTCCAAACATGCAGCTAACGTTAGAGCGCATGGTGAAAAAAGCGGGTATCGAAGACGTAGACAGCTTCCTTGAAATGGGTGCACCAGCTGTGTTTTCTCGTGTAAGAGAAGCCTACGGCAGCGATGTGGATGTGAAGCTGTTATGGAAGTTTGCTGGCGCAATTGAAGGCATTCACTGGAAGCTGATCCAAGAGCCACGTAAGCGTCAACTGTTGGCTAATTGTCACTGATCGAAAAAGTAAACGAAATGCTCATTGCAAACGGAATTGCATAAAAAAACCGAGGCCTGAAACCTCGGTTTTTTAGTGTCTGCGACTCTCGCTAGCAATTAGAACTTAAAGCGAGTTGTGAACATAAGCTGATCACCGTAGAAATCGTTGATGCGAATTTCACCACCGATTGAGAATAGCTCTGTTGAGTGGAAGCGTGCATACGCAGAACCAATCCAGTCATCTTCATTATCAATTGAGACGTAACCGCCTTTACCACCAACTTCAAGCTGTGGACCTAACCATTGGCGAACGCCCAAGTTCAGTTCCATACCTGTGTCCGTGCCTTTCGCCCCACCATCATCGACTAAGCGAAGTAGCATTTCACCGGTGAAGTCAGCCCAGTTATTGATAGGAGCATGGAAGCCGAAACCTGCTGCAGCATCGTAATCGCCTTCGAATTCAGAATCGATACGACCAATAACGTGCGCGTTAGGGTGGATTGATTTGCTCATTGCGGCACCAAAAGTAACCGGGCTTGCGCCGATACGAGCTTCTAGGTAGTCATAACTGAAGTTGCTCATTACCGCCGGGCTGTTAGGGTCGGTTTGAGCAAAAGATTGACCAGATGCAAGCACTAATGCTGCAGCTAAGATTGTTTTACGCATATTGACGATAAACCTATGTCTTGTAAATTTCCTTGGTCTTAAGCGACGTGCGCCATGACGTTTAAGACGACATGATAATGCATCATAGCGGTAGCCACTATAGAAATGTCATTGTTTTGTCGTTATTTAATAATTAATGCAACTCGTGTGCCAAGGGCTGTGTAATTATTCGCCATAGCTGAGCCGATTTTGTGCGACAGCCTCGAAAATTTTCTCTGTATCAAGAATAGACGCCCAAGGCATGAGATCTTTCTCATTTTTTAGTACATATTGGGTCAGCTGCTGTTTCACTGCTGCGCGCAGTTCGTCCCCTTGCCATGGTTTGGAGATATAAAAGTCCAAACTGGAGTGGTTGACCGCCTCCACGGTATCTTCGAGCCCCGCTTGCCCTGTCAGAAGTAGCTTCCTTGTTGCCTGAGTTGATGTTTGTTGATTGAGATCGATAAGAAACTGAATGCCAGTGGTCTCTGGCATAATGTGGTCGCAAACAATAAGCGCCAATTTTACGTCTTGTTGTTCAAATTCATCAATCAGATGTTTTGCTTCTTGCACTGATTCCGCAGCTTCAAGCAAGAAGTGCTCCTCAAAACAGTCAAGATCTTGAATGACACTGTCGAGTACTTCACGTTCGTCATCGACGCATAAAATGAGGTATTTGTTCATTCATAACTCCTTATGGTTGGCGTTGCGCTAAGAGGCAGCCAAACTGAAATGTCCGTAAACGTATCTGGCTGCGATTCCACTTCAATGTTTCCGCCATGTTGATGAATAATTTGTTGGCAGATCGACAAGCCGATCCCTAAGCCAAAATTGCCTTCTTTCTTGGTGGTAAAGTTAAGTGAGAAGATCTTCTCTTTTATTGCGTCAGGAATCCCGCAGCCATTGTCTCTAAAGGAGACCCGGACCCCTGGTAGCCCTTCATGATCACATTGCTCGGTGTGGATCTTGAGTTGCCCCTTTTCAGGGAACGCATCAATCGCATTGGAAATGAGATTGGTCCAAACCTGTTGTAGAGCAATCGGTAAGCAGAGTATGCGGGGTAGTGACGAGTAGTGACGCTCGACTCGATGGAATTTAAGCTTGTTTTCAAAGATCACTAGGGTGTCTTCAATCCCTTCATGTATGTCGACTTCTCTGCGTTTTTCATCGTCTGAACGCGAATAGCCTTTTAAACTTTTTACCATATCGGCAATACGACCAGCACAAACATTAATCGAACGTAGCGTCGACCCCGTCAAGAAATACTCTTCTAACCGTTCTAGCTGCGCTAAGGTCGCTTCGGGTGATTCCACCGAACGTGCTTGCCAATGTTGTTCTTTAGTTAACCCTAGCTTGACGAGCTTTTTGGCAATTCTTCGATTGTGTGTGACTTTTTCTGCTTCTCGGGTTAGTTCCCGTTCATTGGCGGTAGAGCGGGGCCTTTGCGTTAATCCACGCTGCAACATGTGCTCTGCCGATTCTCCGGCGTGTTGCAAGGAACGGACATCAAGAAGAGGCTGAATCTTATTGGTCAGGGTTTCAGTGCCACGTAATATGGCGGCTATCGGGTTATTCAGCTCATGAGCGACCCCTGCGACCAGTTGACCAAGCATTGCCATCTTCTCACGTTCGATCAATTGCTGGTGGGCGTCTTCAAGGGATTCAATGGTTTTTTGCAGCTCTAATTTGGTGGTAATACTTCGTTGCAAGCGGCGATTGAAGTGACGTAACAGCAAGTTAGTAAAGAGGGGCAGCAAGGTTGTATTAGAGTGCATGACCTTGGCAAACACCGCTCTATCCAATTTAATGACCTCGGTATCGGTCAATGTTATGGCTGTCGAAAATGACGGTTCACCGGTAACAAACGACATGCCTCCGACTATATTCCCTTGCGTATGACGAACCACTTCACGTTGACGTCCCTCTTCATCCTTTTTGTAGAGCGCGACAACCCCTTTGGTGATGAACCACAAGAACTGATTTTCTTCCCCTTCTTGGGTTAAAAGATGATCGGCGGAATAGACACGTTTGGCGTGGGTATCGTCTTCTTGGTCGAAGAAGGTCAGCAACGCACTACTGACTTGTTTGGCAAGTTGTTGGTCTGAGAGGCTATGGTGATCAGTAATAAACCCCTCGCGGTAGTGACGCATTTTGAGATCAATGTGAGTCCGAAGTAAGCGATGTTGATCAAGGATGTGGCTGTATGAGAGCAGGTTATCTTGGTCATGTTCAATAATGAAGGTAGTGAGCTCTTTCTCTGCGGTTTTTCGTACCAAGTTATCTTGTAGCGGTTTTGTCAAACAGTGATCGAGTCGACCGTCATTGACCGCGGATAGAATGGCTTGGATATCCTGACCGCAGCTGATTAATATTTTCCGCGCGTCTTGAGTGTGGCGGTGCTTGTCGAGGTGAATGAGAAAATCAGCGCCATTAAAGGTTTCGTGATGGCTAGCAATAACAAGAGCAATGGTTTGGTGACGTTCGGTACAAAATTCTAAAGCGGCGTTGGCTTCTGCTATCGACTCTAGACAGTGAAGATCAAACTTGCTGGCAAAAGGGCTAAGCTCACGCCGCAATTGCTCATTGCTGATAGGGTTACTGTCAAGGCAAAGGACGGAAAATTGATTCACAACTAGGCTACACTCTATTGATCATTACCTATCAATTTAACAATCTTCTACTAGGCTTGCTGAGAGCTAGCTACGAGAATTTTGAATGAAATTTGTAGAAAGCCAATACACTGATTTAACTCAATGTTTTTTCGTGTAGACTGAAAGAAACCCGAATATAAGAAAGTAAATCCATGGAACTTAAAAAAATCGGCGCCATCGGTGGCGCAATTTCGCTTGCGTTGTGTTGGCCTTTAGCGGTTGGCCATATTGGTCAAAAAGTGATTGAAGACGGCGTAGTCAGTTTAAACAACGAGTCAGTTCAGGCTGAAATTGTTGAATACGACCGTGGTTACTTTTCGTCAACGGTGACTACCCGTTACACAGTCACGGATCCAACCTTAGCGGAACAGTTTGCGATTGATGGCTTACCTTCAACTATTCTTGTTCACAGTGATTTGTCGCATGGCCTACTCAGCTTAAGTGCAGTATCGACGCTAAAAGACATGCCCGAGTTTCCATTGACTCTCAATACCACCACTCAGCTCAATGGTAATACGGATTACGAGCTAACATTGAGCAATTGGAATCAGGTAACAGAAGGCGCTGAAGGTGCGATTGTTTCGGTTTCTCCATCGACTCTGAAAGGCCATGTGAGTGTGCTAGGTGATATTACCTATGACCTTGATATTCCTTCGGTAGAAATTGACTTCAACTCTGGTGAAAAAGTGCTGCTTTCTGGGTTAACCGGCCAAGGTGAAGGCAAAAAAATGAACAGCTTCTGGCTTGGTGAGCAGACAATGAAAGTGGGTAAGGCATCAATCCTTGATGTTTCCCAGCAGCCTTTGTTTGCATTAAGTGACAGTCAATATTCATTCAACAGTTCGTTTGATGAGTTGGCTAAAACCGTCAGTAGCGGCCACAAAGTAGAACTGAATAATCTGCTGACAGCGGACGGTGAAGTGGATAGCGTTTCCATTGATCTTTCTTTCGGTGACTTAGATAGCGAGTCTTTTGAGCATCTAGTGAACCTCTACCAAAACAATCCGATGTTGACGAGTGCGGATATCGAGTCTGCGATTCCTTATGTCGAGAACCTATTCTCAAAAGGTTTTTACCTAGCGATGAATAAAATGGCGGTGAAGTTAAGTGATCAAAGTGAGTTTGAATCTCGCTGGAAGTTGACGGTTCCAGAAGGCACAAGCAACGTAGCTCAAAACCCAATGATGATCTTGCCGGCCCTAACAGGGCAGTTAGATACCTTCTTTTCGAGTGGTCTTGTAAAGGAGTACCCGTTTATTCAACAAGGCGTTGATGAAGCGATGATCATGGAATTGATTCAAGAGACAGATAAGGGTTATCAAATCCATGCGGAGCTAAAAGAAGGCAACTTAGTGTTTGAAAATGGCCAACAGATCCCTTTAATGGCTTTGATTCTGCCTGCTCTAATTCAGCCTTAACTGTTCTATTTGATGGTTTTAAAATGAAAAGAGGTCGTAAGACCTCTTTTCTTGCTTTTTATACATCGAAAAACATGGTATTAATCGGGTAGTTAGATTAATAAATCGTGTGCAAGGAAACAAAATGGACAATGTTTTTAACTTTAGTGCAGGACCGGCTGGTCTGCCTAAAGCGGTGATGGAAAAAGCGCAAAAGGAATTGGTTGATTGGAACAACTTAGGCACTTCCGTCATGGAAATCAGCCACCGAAGCAAAGAGTTTATTAAAGTTGCTGAAGACGCTGAGCAAGACTTAAGAGATCTTCTAAACATCCCTGACAACTATAAAGTGCTATTCTGCCAAGGTGGTGCTCGCGCTCAGTTTGCCGCGGTACCTATGAACCTTTTGGGCTCGGCGAAAAAGGCAACTTATATTGACGCTGGCTACTGGGCAGAAAGTGCCATCAGTGAAGCCAGCAAATACTGTCAGGTTGATACCTTTAATGCGAAGTCTGAGATTGATGGCAAAACAGCCGTATTGAGTGCGTCAGACTGGCAAGTGGATCCAGAAGCGGCATACGTTCATTTCTGTCCGAATGAAACCATTGATGGTGTTGAAATCGCAGATCTTCCAGTAACCGATAAGCCAATCGTCGCTGACATGTCTTCAACTATTTTGTCTCGCGAGATTGATGTTGCTAAATATGGCGTCATCTACGCCGGTGCTCAAAAGAACATTGGCCCAGCTGGTTTGTGTATTGCGATTGTTCGTGATGATTTACTTGAGTTTGCGCATGACTTACTGCCAAGTTTCATGAACTACAAAATTTTGGCTGAGAAAGAGTCCATGTTTAACACGCCACCAACGTTTGCTTGGTACTTATCAGGTTTGGTCTTTAAATGGCTGAAAGAGCAAGGTGGTGTAGCAGCGATGGAGCAAATCAATAAAGAAAAAGCACAACTGCTTTATCAACAAATCGATGACTCAGATTTCTACATCAACAATGTTCATCCGAATAACCGCTCACGCATGAATGTCCCATTCCAGTTAGCGAAGCCAGAACTTGATGCTTTGTTCCTAGAGCAAGCGGCAGCGAAAGGTTTGGTGTCATTGAAAGGTCACAGAGCTGTGGGTGGCATGCGAGCGTCGATCTACAATGCTGTTCCATTGGAAGGTGTTCAAGCCTTGGTGGCATTTATGCAAGAGTTTGAAGCGAACAACGCATAACGTCTTCTACATTGTATCTTAAAGGGTCTAAGCGGCAACGTTTAGACCTTTTTTATTATAAAACTGCGCTCCTAGTTTGTTTATGAACTAGTCTAAAAACTAGGCTATTGATAAAAGGGTATTTAAGTGGGGCGCTATATGTACTTAATTGGTCTTGGAGCGACTATTTTCTTAATCCAGGCTCTGCTTGTCGGGGTGACTGCGCCGGCGATGCTATCCGCTGCGCTTATCACAACACTTACTTTTATCGTCTTCCTAAAGACCCGAAAATCGACCTCACATCTCTATCAACAAAGCCTCCAATCATTAGCGTTACGCTTATTACCCAAACTGCGTCAGCAAGTGGTGACTTCTTCGGAATTTTCTTATCAAGCGGTGATACAACTTAGTACCAAAGTTGAGTCGATGCGAAACATTGCCAGCCACATTAAACAGGTTGATGCTGACCCCTGTAACGAGATCCAACAGTACCGTGACCAAATGGAACAGCTCTATAAAGATATACTGGTCGTGCTTCAATTTGGGGACCGATTACACCAGCAGCAAGAAGGGCTAAAAGAAGGGCTGAGCATGGTAGAGGAAGCGTTAAACGATATAGAACAACTTGGTTGGGATGAAGTGACTCTCTTGGAAGAACTGGAGCTTATTGAACAGACGACCAAAGTCGAGCCCGGACGCTCACCGGAAGATGAAGGAAGTGTGACCTTTTTTTAGGAAGTAAACATGCAGAAGACAATTATGGTTGTGGATGATTCTGAGTCGTTACGACAAGTCGTGAGTATTGCTTTAGGTGGAGCAGGGTATCGAGTGCTCGAAGCAAGAGATGGTGTCGACGGTCTTGCGAAATTAGATGGGGCTAAAATCCACCTGATCATCAGTGATGTCAATATGCCGAACATGAACGGCATTGACTTCGTGAAGCAACTTAAATCACTGGCCAAATATAAGTTCACCCCTGTCATTATGCTGACCACAGAAAGCCAACAATATCTTATCGAGGAGGGAAGAAAAGCAGGGGCAAAAGCGTGGATGGTCAAGCCATTTAGACCTGAGCAGATGCTTGAAGCGGTCAACAAACTGCTAAATTGAGGTAGACGATGAGTGGATTTAGCTATGTGCTTCCCCAAGAGTTGACCATCTATGAGGTAGAAGAAACCTACCAAGAGTTGTGCTTAGCGATACAAGATCATGACTTTGTTCAGTTAGACTGCCAACATTTGATTGAACTCGATACCGCCGGCTTTCAGTTGTTGGTTTGGTACCTTTCTCAGCCAGATGTTTCCGAATCAGGTGTAAACATCTTCAATGTTCCGCTGTTTCTTGAGCAGCAGATGGCGCTGTTTTCCATCAAGACACTTCAATCAGTGGGCTAAAAATGACAGAGTTTGATCGAGCTGTTCAAGTGTTTATAAATGAGTCATTAGAATTGACGGATGACGTTGAACAACTGCTGCTCAATCAAACCTTGTTAGATGAGCAGTTTTCAGAATGGATTGACGAACTGTTTCGAGCCATTCACACCATTAAAGGCAGCGCAGGCTTATTCGGTTTTGATGAAATCACTACGTTGACGCATTTGCTCGAGTCCTTGCTAGCTCAAATGAGGGATGGGCAAACTCGTCTTGATGATGGCTTACTAGCGACTCTGATCGAAAGTAATGACGTTGTCCGCCAACAAGTAAGCGCCCTCAGCCAAGCGCAGCCTCTGCCTAATACCGAATCTGTAGTCGCAAGGCTTACCCCTTATCTCATCCAAGTCATCACTAGCAGCACCGAAATTCATACGCCTGAACCTGAAAAAAGCGTCGATGATTGCTCTGGGGTTTGGCATATCTCCTTACGTCCAGAGCCGCACGTATTGGAAGATGGACTCGATCCGATTCGCTTTATTCATTATTTGGGCACAAAAGGGGAGTTGGAACATATCGAGTTAGTCACGGAATCGTTACATGTCAGCATCAAAGAAGAGTCGTTTCAGCCTCAGAAAAGCTACTTGGGTTATGAGATTCGATTTAATGCATTTACTAACAAAAATCAGATATTGGATGCGTTTGACTTTCTTCTCAATGACGCACAGGTTGAGGTGTTGTCACCTGAGAGCTCATTTGATGATTATGTCGCGCTGGCAGAGCGGTTAACAGGTAGCACTGACCATTTGATGAGCCTGTGGGCGGGGATGTCCGTCATCACTCCTGAACAATATCGAAATTGGCAAAGTCACCAGTGTGAACCCGATTCTGAGCCCACCTACCGCCCCAATATTGTGACGTCCAAAACGCTTCGTGTCGAAGCAGAAAAACTAGACAGGTTGATCGACTTAGTCGGTGAGATGGTGATCATGGGTGCTCGAACCAATCTATTGGCGCATCAAACGGGTAACGAGCCACTGATTGAATCCATGGCGATGCTGGAACGATTAGTTGAGGGGATTCGTGATAGTTCGTTGCAACTGAGGATGGTTCAAATAGGGGACACGTTCAATAAGTTTAAGCGAATCGCCAGAGACACGGCTCAAGAGCTCGGTAAACACGTCGAGTTGATTGTCAGTGGTGCTGAAACTGAGTTGGACAAAACGTTTGTTGAAAAACTCAGCGACCCGTTAACCCACCTAGTTAGAAATGCCATCGATCATGGTCTTGAACTTGCGGCAGACAGAGTGGCAGCGGGAAAGCCCAATTCAGGGGTCATCCGCCTTAACGCCTACCATGACTCGGGATCGATTGTGATTGAAGTGAGTGACGACGGCAAAGGCATTGATGAAGAGCGAGTGCTAAGCCAAGCCAAAGCGTTGGGGTTGGTTCATGGCGAGGAAGTCCTAACCAAGAGAGAGATCTGGAATCTGATTTTTGAGCCAGGATTCTCGACAAGCCAAACGGTCACCGACTTATCTGGCCGAGGCGTTGGTATGGATGTGGTTAAGAAGAACATTGAGCTGCTGCGCGGCAATATCGAGATCAGCAGCGAACAGGGTAAAGGAAGCCGTTTCATTATCCGCTTACCACTTACCCTGTCGATTGTGGATGGGTTCATGTTCAAAGTCGCAGGTGGAGATTATGTGATTCCACTGGATAACGTTGTCGAATGTTTGGAACTCAGTGAAGTGCTACAAGGGGCTCAAAGCACCAGTAAGCGATACGTCCACCTGAGGGATGAGGTGTTGCCATTCTTGAGGCTGGCTGAATGGTTTGGGATTCAACGAACAGTCGACTCAGAGCAAGAAGCACTCATCGTTATTCAGCTGGGCTCTTTAAGGGCGGGCCTTGTAGTAGACAGCTTGAGCGGAGAGTTCCAAACCGTGGTGAAACCATTAGGACCACTGTTTGAAGGATTACAAGGGATCAGCGGGGCTACAATTTTAGGAAGCGGAGAGGTGGCCATTATTTTGGACATTTTTGCTTTAATTCAGACCGCTTTGAATCCATCAGATCGAGTGAATACCGAACGTTTCAATTAGCGTTTGAAACGTTCCGCAATTTGGGTGCGAGTCGGTGAGAGACATCGGCACACTAGGGAGAGGGGCATGATCAGTAAACTATCGATAAAGAACAAGATCATTGTCGCAATGTGCACAATGGGGTTTCTGTTGTTAGTCATTGCGGTATCGGTGCAGCTAAAAAATCGGACGATTGAAACCTATGCAATCAGCGTCGGCAGTGAAGAAATTCCTAAAGTGATTTTGTCACTCAACATGCTGGATGAGCTCGCCGATATGAACTCGAATGTCTTGGAGTTTATTACCGGGGAAGCGGAAGAAAAAGATAACTTCCAAGAAAACTACACCGCCTTTGTGGCCTACTTTGAAAGCTTGAAGCAGTTAGAGTCGGCTGACCCCATCTTAGTTCGTCAAATCGATGACCTATCCCGACGTTACTACGATGACATGCTGAACTTGGTGTTTAAGCAGTTTGATCCAACCTTAGAGAGCCAAGCCGTAGATAAGTACAACTACTTGATCAGTGAATTTGCCGACCCACTAGAAAGAATGCTCGATACGCTGAAAGAAGAAGAAGTCGCGGATGCGGGCCGGGGTGATTTTGAAGATGTGGTCAATGATGACCTGCCAGGGGTGCGTTACTATCTTGAGCTGATAGATGAAGAGGGCGATATGATGTCTGCCCTCAACGCTTACATGCGTGGCGAGGTAGGGGCGATCAATGTCTTTGAACAAGAATCTCGTAACTTTGCTGAATACCTAGAACTGATAAAGCCGTTAGAAAGAAAGCCAGAAGAGATTAAGAGCCTAGGGCAAGTCGAGCAAATGTATCAAGAGCTCTACAAAGGTGGCAAAGACATCTTCGCTTTGTATCGGCCAAGAGACAAACTTGAAGCAGCGTTAGAAATCGACAAACTTGAACATGAAGTGTTTAGCAAACTGGAAACCATCCTAGATGACATCAGTAACACGGCCGATCGTCAAAGTGGGGACTCTTTGGACCAACTGGTAGAAGCGGCGCGAGAAAGTATTTCGCTAGTTTGGGGGCTACTTGGCTTAGCGGTATTGCTTGCGTTTGTGACCGCGATGTTCTTAATCAAAGGGATCGTATTGCCCATTAAAGCGCTCTCTGAAGCGGCAGAGGATCTTCGCTCAGGGGAAGGTGACCTTACTCGTCGTATTCCCGATTTTGGCCGCGATGAAATCGGTGAAACAGCGCAAAGCTTTAACGGCTTCCTCGATAAGCTACAAAACATCATGCTCGATATTAGACGCTCGGTCGAAGCGATTGCTCATAGTACCAATGAGGTTTCCACGACCTCGCAAATGCTGAGTACCACGTCCAGCCAACTCGCTTCCAGTGTTGAAGAAACCAGTGCCTCTTTGGACCAGATGAGCTCTTCTATTTCCATGAATACCGAAAACTCAAAAGTGACGAATGGCATTGCCACCCAATCAAGCTCTGAAGCGGATGAAGGGGGTAAAGCAGTTAATGATACCGTGGATGCGATGACGGCGATCGCTGAGAAAATCGGCATCATTGAAGACATCGCTTACAAAACGAACTTACTTGCCCTGAATGCTGCGATTGAGGCGGCGAGGGCAGGTGAACATGGTAAAGGGTTCGCTGTGGTAGCGGATGAAGTGCGTAAGTTAGCAGAACGAAGCCAAGTGGCGGCGCAAGAAATCAGTACGCTTGCAGACAGCAGCGTGAAAGTCGCTCAACACGCAGGCGATATGCTCAACCGCATGGTTCCCAACATTCAACAAACCGCCGACTTAGTACAAGAAATCACGGCAGCATCGACAGAGCAAAGCACCAGTGTGGCTGAAATAAATCGCACGGTTTCACAACTTGATGAAATCGCGCAACAGAACGCCTCTGCATCTGAGGAATTGGCATCAACAGCGGCCATGGTACAAGACCAAACCAACGACATTCGTAGCACGGTGAGCTTCTTTAAACTCACTAATGAAGGAGATGAGCCAAAGACGGCACGCAGACAAGCCGCAGTAAGTAACAATGCCAAGCGTGAAACTGGCTATGTTCCATTTGATGAATAGAGCAGGCCGTTATGAAAGAGAAATATCTAGAGTTTAAGGTCGCAGATAAATATTTCGCTTATCCGATTCACTCGATTCGTGAAATTATCGAATACCCGAACATTGAACAGATTTCAGGGGCACCTCAGCAATTACTGGGCGTGATGAACCTTAGGGGGAACTTAGTGGTGGTGTTTGATATCGCCTCTTGCCTTGGTGAGCCGACAACGCCGGTGACGACTAAAACCTGTGTCATCGTGACGGAAGTGCTGAAAGAAAACGTGGTTTATGTTGTGGCTAATAAAGTCGATCTGGTTAGGCAAGTCATCGATATTTCGCAGCAAGAGATGGAAGAAGTACCAAAACTCGGCGGTCACTTTGAATCTCCAATGGTACAAGGCGTCGCAAAGCTGGATGAACGTCTATTGACGATCCTGAATGTCGAGCGACTTCTCTCTCATCAACAATGGTCTTGGTTAACGGAGGCACAAGCACAGCAGGAGCTAAACCATGGGTGAGTTAGAAAAACAAGAAACCGTCAATGGGTTTGAAGTCCTGTTAGTGGATGTTTCGAACGAGCTTGTCGCCATTCCTATCTCAGCGGTCAACGAAGTGATTGAGTACTCGAAAATTACGTCCGTTCCGATGTGTTTCAAAGAGGTGAGTGGCGTTATCAATGTGCGAGGCAGTGTCGTTCCCGTCGTGGACGCAGCCATTCGATTAAGGATGGAGACAGAATATCAATACGACAAATTCAGCTGCATCATTTTATATGAATCGATGGATGAAAAGTTACAAGAGAACATCATGATAGGGTTAGTCGTCTCTAGGGTCCGTTCCATACAAACAATTTCTAACGCACAGATCATGGATAAGCCGGCGTTTGGCGTTCACATCCCAGAGCAATATGTCACTAACATGATTGAGGTTGATCAAGAGACCATCCCTTTGCTGGCGATGGAAGCACTACTCGACGGACGCCAGATTAATCAAGGGATGCTAGCCCATCAACGAGCCGCTCTTATGCAGTGGAAAGCCTGATATGAATGGCATCATCAACAAGGCTCAATTTAAATCGATACAAAAACTGATGGAAACCCACACCGGTATCCACCTCGGCGAGCATAAACGAGTGATGGTTGAAAGCCGCTTGAAGACCAGGTTACCTTACCGAGATTGCACAACGTTTGATGACTACATTCAACTCTTGTATACACCAAAAAATGGTGAGGAGCTGGATTACTTTATCGACCGTTTGACCACCCATGAAACCCGGTTTTTCCGTGAATCGCAGCAGTTTGAGCAACTCAGCGATGTGATTCAAGAGTGGCCAACCAGTGCGCCAATAAGAGTGTGGAGTGCAGCATGCTCGACAGGTGAAGAGGTCTATAGCCTTGCAATGGTATTGGATCAGAGCTTGGGCGCAAGACAGTGGTCCATTACGGGCAGCGACATTTCTCAAGCCGCAGTGACTCAAGCTAAAGCATGTCAGTATGATATTAGCTTGGTTGGGCAGATTCCTACTGAGTTAAAAAGGGCGTATTGTCTTAAAGGGGTCGGGGAGTTTGACGGTTACTTCACTATATCTAATCAGTTACGCCGACGTTGCCACTTCATTAAGCAGAACCTCCTGTCACCAAAATTTGATCAACCGTTTCATGCCATATTCCTGCGCAATGTCCTTATTTATTTTGATGTTGAGAAACAGAACCAAATTGTTGATGGTGTGATAAATCAATTGCATCACGGGGGCTACTTGTTTCTAGGTCATAGTGAGAATGTCCTAAAACAGCACCCGAAGATGCGGTTTGTCGACAACTGCGTCTATCGGAAGGAGTCAGCATGAATAAGATTCGAGTGTTCATCGTTGATGACTCCGCTGTTATGCGTCAGGTTCTTGGAGAGGTCATCGAAAGCGATCCTCAATTGACCGTTTGTGGTTCAGCACCGGACCCACTCATTGCTGAACGCAAGATGGTGAAGGACTGGCCGGACGTAGTGGTTTTAGATATTGCGATGCCGAAAATGGATGGCATCGCTTTCTTACGCCATATTATGTCGACCCACCCAACCCCGATCGTTATATGTTCCGCGAAAACTGAAGCCGATCCACAGCTTAGTCTTGAGGCGCTGTCCTCTGGGGCGATTGAAGTGATCAATAAACCTCAATCTCAGCTCAATGACTATCTGCATTCTCAACAAGTGGTGGTGATTTTAAATGCAATCAAACAAGCCGCCAAAGCGAAGGTCAAAACACTCAAGTACATCGGTGAACACAGCTACCGGACGCATAACAATGCGGATGTGGTGTTGGATTATAAGTCATGTTCTCCGACCGAAGGCGCAGACAAAGTTATCGTGATAGGGGCATCAACAGGTGGGACAGAGGCGGTACGCCATTTTTTGCACCATACGCCTATATCTGGCCCGCCAATTGTGGTGGTTCAGCACATGCCTGAAAAATTTACTCGTGCGTTTGCGATGCGGCTAAACAATGAAATAGAGCAAACCGTGGTAGAGGCGAGTGAGGGAGTAGAGTTGAAAGCAGGCTGGGTATACATCGCTCCCGGTGGTGTGCATACCCTGTTAAAACGCAAACAAACGCATTATTACCTAGAATTAAAAGACGGTCCGTTGGTTTCAAGGCATAAACCATCGGTTGATGTTCTGTTTCGCTCGGCAGCAAAAGCCGCGGGTAGAGATGCGATTGGTGTCATCTTGACGGGTATGGGGGATGATGGAGCACAAGGCATGCTTGAACTTCATCATGCTGGCGCAAGAACATTCGCTCAGAGTGAAGCAAGCTGCTTAATCTATGGGATGCCGAAAGAAGCGATAGAGAAAGGTGGAGTGGATGGGGTGTATGCGTTGGAGCTATTGCCTTATCAGGTAATAAAATCGCTGGAGGCGCGATGAATAACTTGAGTGATCAAATTGAAGCCATGCACATCGCTTATGTGGTTGTGGAAGAGTCGTTAGAGGTTTGCGAAATTTCGACTCAAGCTTCGGAGCTATTTCGTGTATCGAAAGGCGATTACCTTTTTGCAGGCAATGTCAGAGTGATTGATGAAAGCTTTGAGGGCTTTGATCTGCAGGCAAAGTTGCGTCATTCAATGGCCACCCATCAAGATGCTCAGTGGGAGATTGGGTTAAGCTACCCTGACAAAAATGTTGAATGGGCAGTTTTGTCACTGATCCAATATAAAGATTATTACATCTTGTACCTGATCGAGCACAGCGAACTGATCGCCACTCGTCGGCTGAATCGTCAATTGTCGACGCAAGACCCTCATACCGGTTTGTTCTACCGAGAGGCTTTTCTTTCTAATCTCAATGCGAAAGATCAATGCGGTACGGTCTGCTGCGTGCGTATTTGTAATTATCAACGCATCAATGAAATATGGGGAACCGCGGTTGCAAACCTTGTGTTTATGGAAGTCTTATCAAGGGTGATGAGTGACATCCCCGATGCGATTTGCAGTAAACATTCAACCGACAGTTTTAATGTGTTTATTCCTCCTGAGATTAACTTTAATGTTGAGCGTTTCTACGCCTTGCTCAATGAACCGTTCCATTTTAATCAGCGCCACTTTTTCAGTAACGTCGCACTTGGTTATTACGTTGAACAACCTGGTGATGCGCATGAGTTAAGTCTAAACAAGGCAGAAATGGCGATTCTTGATGTTCTCAGCGAGCGAGTGCGGCTGGCTGAATTTCAAGAAGAACTGGCTCGTCAAATCGAACATCAAAATAACTTGGAAACTGAGTTTCGTGCTGCCCTCAGTCGAGATAAGTTGGATCAAGATTTCTATGTCTTGTTTCAACCGATTCACGAGACCGAGTCACAAAGCGTCGCCGGGGCAGAGTGCCTGATCCGTTGGACACTCAATGGCGAGTTTGTCTCGCCAGTGGAGTTTATTCCAATTGCCGAACGTATAGGTGATATTGGACTGCTCACTAAGTTCAATATTGGCCAGCTCGCTAACTTGGTGAAAAAACTGGAAGCTCAAGGTATAGAGACCCAAACTCTGTTGTTTGCCCTAAACATCAGTGTGGTAGAGATTCTCGATGTTGATTTCATTGATAAGTTGATGACCTCCATTTCGAACCATCAATTGTCGCCAATGCAAATCAAACTAGAATTGACGGAGTCAGCCTTGATCGACAACTTTAACTACGTCAATCAAACCTTAGAGCGGCTGCAAGGTTACGGTTTTAGAATTTCCATTGATGATTTCGGGACAGGCTTTTCCAGTTTGAGTTATCTGTGTCGCCTTAGTTTTGATGAGATCAAAATTGATCGCGCATTCGTGACTCATGTGGTGGAAGACGCTAAATTGCAGACGGTGTTTAACTCGGTCGCGTCGTTAGCGAAAAACTTAAACAAGCCTGTGGTTGCAGAAGGGGTCGAGACGGTCGAACAACTTATCTATGCCAAAGCTAAAATGGTGGAGTATATCCAAGGGTACTATTTTAGTAAGCCACTGACTGAATCTGACTTCATCGAATATATGTTGGCTCGCCGATAGATTGCGCGGGTAAAAATAAAAAATCGCAGCTCTAGGCTGCGATTTTGGTTTGTCTTCTTAACTCAACGGCTTAACGGCGTTTTGGTTTACGACCTGCTGGTGGCTTACCATTTCCAGACGCGTTAAGGTTACCTGAAGGCTTGCCGTTTGGTTTTCCGCCTGGCTTACCATTGCGATTACCGGTATTGCCGCCTTTTGGACCGCTGCCGTTTTGATTGTTGCTCGGCTTTCCTCGGCCATTACCGCGTTGCTCACCATTCATCTTCTCAAAGCCTGGTTGGCTCTTTGTGTGTTTGGTAGCGAAACGCTGAGAACCATGACGGCCTGACTTACGGCGTTGAGCGGGTGTTTTCGCATCGATGTCTTCTTCAGGAACAAGACAGCTAGGCTTGTCACCAATAAGGTGTTTCTTGCCCATCGAAATAAGGGCTTCACGAATCATCGGCCAGTTGTCTGGATCGTGGTAACGAAGCAGTGCTTTGTGTAAGCGGCGTTGGCGCTCACCTTTTGCAACAGGCAGATCTTCACGCTTCTTGTATTTCACACGTTTCAGTGGGTTCGTCTCTGAGTAATACATTGACGTCGCATTACACATCGGCGATGGGTAGAAGTTCTGGACTTGGTCACACTCGAAGCTGTTTTTCTTCAACCATAAGGCAAGGTTCAGCATGTCTTCGTCTTCAGTGCCCGGGTGCGCCGAAATAAAGTAAGGGATCAGGTACTGTTTTTTACCTGCTTCAGCACTGTACTTCTCGAACATCTCTTTGAAGCGGTCGTAAGTACCCATGCCCGGCTTCATCATCAGATCCAGTGGGCCTTTTTCCGTGTGCTCAGGCGCGATTTTTAGATAGCCGCCAACGTGGTGTGTCACCAGTTCACGTACGTATTCTGGTGATTCAATGGCCAAGTCGTAACGCACGCCCGATGCGATCATTACTTTCTTTACGCCTTTCACTTTACGTGCTTCACGGTAAAGGTCGATGGTGTGTTTATGGTCGGTATTCAGCTTGTTACAGATGCCTGGGAAAACACAAGAAGGTCGGCGACAGTTTGCTTCTGCTTTAGGATCGCTACAGCCAAGACGATACATGTTCGCTGTTGGACCACCAAGATCGGAAATCGTACCCGTAAAGCCCGGTACTTTGTCGCGGATCTCTTCAAGTTCGTTCAAGATCGATTCTTTTGAACGGTTCTGGATGATACGACCTTCGTGTTCGGTAATCGAACAGAATGAACAACCACCGAAACAACCACGCATGATGTTTACCGAGGTTTTGATCATGTCGTACGCAGGGATCTTCGCTTTGCCGTACATTGGGTGCGGTACACGAGCGTAGCCAAGACCGAATACGTAATCCATCTCTTCGGTCGTCAACGGGATTGGGGCTTGGTTTACCCACAGCTCACGATCACCGTGGCGTTGAATTAATGCACGACCAGAATATGGGTTGGTTTCCAAGTGCATGATGCGGCTGGCATGAGCGTAAAGAATACGGTCGTTGTTCAGCTTCTCGAACGGTGGAATACGAACGGCTGTCGTTGCTGCATCGTGACGAGATGGTCGAATGGCAATGGGCTTGGCTTCTGGTTCTTGCGTTTTTGCCTTGGTATCACATTGCTCTTCAACCACATAAGGGTTTGGTGGAATGAAGGCTTCTTTACGCGGTTTCTCAATACGCGATGAGTCAACAATATTGTAGCCTTCTGGCGCTGCAGCTAGGCTAACCGCTGTGCCACGAATGTTAGTCAGAGAGGCAATCTCTTCACCATCTGCGAGGCGGTGTGCGACTTCAACCAGTGCACGTTCTGCGTTACCAAACAGTAAGATGTCAGCTTTGGCATCAAACAGCACCGAGCGACGAACTTTATCAGACCAGTAGTCATAGTGAGCTAAGCGGCGAAGACTGGCTTCGATGCCACCTAGAACAATGGGCACACCTTTGTACGCTTCACGACAACGCTGCGAATACACCAAGGTTGCACGGTCCGGGCGCTTACCGCCTTCGTTGTTTGGTGTGTAGGCATCATCGTGGCGCAGTTTTTTATCCGCTGTATAGCGGTTGATCATCGAGTCCATGTTACCTGCGGTAATGCCAAAGAATAGGTTTGGTTTACCCAGTTTCATGAACGCGTCTTTGTTGTTCCACTCTGGTTGAGCAATGATACCGACTCGAAATCCTTGAGCTTCAAGAAGTCGACCAATGATCGCCATACCGAAACTTGGGTGATCGACGTATGCGTCACCGGTGACGATAATGATGTCACAGCTATCCCATCCTAGGGCATCCATCTCTTTGCGAGTGGTAGGAAGAAATGGTGCAGTGCCAAAGCATTCTGCCCAATATTTTTTATGCTCATGAATAGGAGTCACGTTGCTGTACATATTTTGCTCTCTGTTCCAGGGAGCGCGAATTATAGCGACTTGGGCGATGACTATCTACCTCAATATTGACTTGGTACTCAGGTAAATTTTCCCTTAAATTCCATAGGGATTTTAAACTGTTAACTCAATTGGAAAAATTGCTTATTTGCTGTTCTATACTATGAAACAAAGCGGCTATTGATAAGGATGCCGGCATGCTAGGTTTAAAAGACAAAAACAGCCGAGGGGTAGGTGAGAAGGGCCTAGAGTGGCAACCCTTTGTTCAGCACGAATGGAAAATTGACTTACAACACCAACGATTAGATTGTGACGAGGCCTTAAAAAAACGTTTGTTCGATAGTCATCAGGTGATCAAAGCATCCTCATTACTTGAGTTGATACAGCCAAATAAAAGAGAACAGATCAAACGCGCCTTTCAAATCGCGCTTGATAGCGGAGAAACGCAAAGCATTCAATGTTGCTTACACACTCCAAACACCTTGTTAGTTTACGCTCACATTACCATTTCAAAATGCAACGAGCACCAGCTGTACGGAACCTTGCTGCCGTTAATCCAAATAGAAGATACACACGACCTTGCTAACATTTTTAGCTCGGTGTTTGATAATCCTCATCATGGCATTCTAATCGCCGATATGCGGACACAAGTGATGGCCTGCAACTCGACATATGAGAAATTGAGTGGTTACCAACTACCAGAGATCCTTGGTCAGCGTACCGCAATCTTTAACTCTCAAAACCATAACAAAGCGTATTACCAACAGCTGTGGCAAGCGCTATCGAACAATGACTCGTGGAACGGAACGATACTGTCACGACACGCCAGCGGTGGCACCTTTACACAAGATTTGACCATACAGAAAGTGACATCCTCCACTAACAAAGGGTTTTATCTGGCGGTGTCATCGGATCTATCGGGCAAGTTAGAACGGGTAGAAGACGTCGAAAGTGGTGGAGTGGAGCTGCTTACCCAACTTCCTAATAAAGAACGTTTTGTGTCTCGTTTGGCGAAATATTGTGACGAACTAGAGCAAGGTCAAGGCATCGTGGTGTTAGCCTTACTGCCAGATCTACCCAGTGACGATCGAGAAATTAAACGCCAGTTCGCCAGCTACCTAAAAGACACGACCCATGTTTTAACGTGCGGCTACTTAGGGCAAGGCTGCTTTGTCGTGTGCGTACCTTTTACTTTCACTGAAGGGCAAAGCGCAGTGGGACAAATTAGCCGTTCAATTTCAAGGTTTTTCCATAGTTTTAAGCACGCACAAACCTCAGTGGCCGAATCACTAAAACGAGGATTAACCGGTGTGTCTGTCTATCAGGCGGATGCCAGATCGCCAGCGCAACTCGTCTCTCATGCGTATCAAGCCGTATTGGAAGTCCACGCAGGGCATGAGCGAAGAGTGAACTTCTATGATCGCCAAATTCACAATCAGCTAGAACGGAAAAAGAACATTGAGCAACATGTCCTCGACACGCTAGATCAGGGATGTATCGATGTTTACTTCCAACCTATTGTGGATCTGGAGAGTCGAAGAATTGATAAGTTTGAAGCCCTATGTCGTTTCCCTGCTAATGGAGCTTTTGTTGCGACGACAGAAGAGTTCGTCACTGCTGTTGAAGATCTCAACCGGGTTATCGAGTTAGATGACCTAGTGCTTTCAAAGGCGATTACAGCCTTACCTGAACTGCGTGAGAAATTTGGTGCGCATATTTGCCTCTCAGTGAATCGCTCACTCAACGCTAAAGAAGAGTTAACTACCATTTTGCAAAGTGCGGCTAAAGTGTTGGATTCAAAACAGGCTGAGCCATGTTCAGTGGTACTAGAGTTTACAGAAAGTGCTTATTTTGAAAATGACGAAAAGAACAAGGCATTGCTGTCAGAGTTAAGAAATGCGGGGGTGAAGATCGCGGTTGATGACTTTGGAACGGGGAGTACCTCATTTCGTTACCTCAAAGAATGCTTGTTTGATATTCTGAAAATCGATCGGGTGTTTATCCAAAACCTACAACAACCCTCTCGCCAGTTCGATGTCATTCAATCTTTGATTCAACTCGCTTATAAACTGAATTTGGAAGTGGTTGCAGAGGGGGTTGAAACGGAGCAAGAACTTGCGAATCTTCATCAACTTGGCGTTCGTTATATCCAAGGTTACTTTTTTTCTAAGCCGTTACCGCTCAACGAACTTAAGAAAATGGACCACTACTGTGAAGTGCCCTCGTTGGTGCAGACAGAATGTGTTGGTGGCCTAGGTAAGCTGGTGGAAGCTGCTCCTCACCTTGACCCCGGCGATCCGCTCTCTCTGATTTACCAGCGATTTGAGCAATCTAAAAGTGATGCATTGCCTGTCATTGATGGAAAAGTCTGCGTGGGTGTGGTGGACGTGTATACAATGAACTTGCACCTTACGCCTGCGATGGGAACGGATCTAGAGTCGACCAAAGAAAACCATTACTGGCACAAACCGGCTAATCGACTCATGAAGCCAGTGAACAGTACGTTACATTGGCATACTGCGCTTAACCAAATCCCAAATCTGTTGAGTGATGGCGTCGAGTTTCCTTGGTGCTTAGTCGATGATGAGGGCGAGTTCAAAGGGCTCGTTACTCAGAAAGGCGTGCTAACGTATTTTACTAATAATAAATATATCAATTAGCTCAAGGTGTCCTAATCTTTAGTTGTAGTAACAGATAAACTAAAGATGGAGGGTAAATGGATGTAATGCCCGGCAGTGACGTAACATCTAAGGCCTTTGATACGGAAGCTCGTGACGCAAAGAGCATTTCGTGGCGATGGGACACGGCACATCATCATTTATCCATTGATCACGCTCAGTGCCACAGCCTACTGAGGGCTGAGCTACCACAACTGACCGGGAATCCGTTATTACCGTGCATGAGTTACGTGGATCAGACGCGCTTGATTCAAATGTTGACTCAGACTCAACCGAAACAAGATGAACGGCATTTCAACTGCTGCTTAAGACTTGATGGCGGTCAGTGTTGTTATGTTGAGCTCACTTTTCACGCTGAAAACTATCAGCATGTATCGGGGACCTTGACACCACTGTTCTTTTTCCAAGCGTCGGCACTGAGTATTGGGGCACTGTTTAGCCAGTTGTTTAATAACACTCATCACGGAGTGCTGGTGGTCGATGAGAGTCAACACATCGTTGTGGCAAATGACTATCTTCTTTCACTGCTCAAATACAACAATGTGGACCTTAAAGGGCAACCCTTATCACGACTTCAATCCGATAAACACAGCCCTCACTTTTATCAAAAAATATGGTACCACGTAGAGCAGGGCGCTCATTGGTCTGGCGTCATGTTAGTCCAAAATGCGAATAAGCGATCATGCCCTCAAGATGTCACGATTCAAACGGTCACGATTGAAGAGGGCATTTTTTACATCATCACACTTTTAGACTTATCCGATAATCTTTACCGATTGGCCGATATAGAACATGGGGGAATTGAGCTCCTAACCCAATTGCCGACAGAGCGTCAGTTTACGCGGTCGCTCACTCAGAAAAAATATCCAGAGTCAGAAGATAAAGTCGCGATGGTGGTGGCCTTTAATCCGGATTTTAAAGAGGAGGACGATTTTGACTTAAAGTCTCGTCTCTCTGATTATCTGTATCAAAATACAATGACTTCGGAAGTCGGGTATTTAGGCAACAATTACTTTGTTGTCTGTGTTGAATGTATGAGAGCCAAAGGGCCCAGTCAGATTCGCATGATCCATCAGGCTATACGCCGTTTCTTTAGCTGGGTTGACCGTCAAGGTGGCGTCGACATTCACAATTCGATTGTTGAAGGCCGAGTAGGTGTGTCGGTATTGGGCCAAGATGCGCACGATGTTAAGTTGTTGGTGCCTCATGCGGTGCAAGCGATGTTAGAGCATGGCAACAAAGGACGAGGGCATATTGCTTTTTATCATGGAGCACTGCATAAGCAAGTGTTGAGACGCAAAGAACTGGAAGAGTGTGCCGAACACCTGATTAAAGCGAGTGCCGTCGACGTATATTATCAACCGATCATTTCCACTGATAATTGGGATGTGGTCAAGTTTGAAGCGTTAAGTCGATTTAAAGGTTCAAACGGACAGATGCTCAATACCCAAGAGATGGTTAGCATCGCTGAAGACCTTGATCTAGTCTCTGATTTGGATTGGTGCGTGGGGTGCCGAGCACTTAAAGACCTCACGTATATTCAAGAACGATTTGGCGACCATTTAGGGATAACCATCAATCGTTCACTCAATACCAAACTCGACCCTAATGAAGTACTGCAAAGCGCGGATTCCCTAGTGCATCAATACGCAAAGAACCCAGAATCGGTCACCATTGAGCTGACAGAAAGCGCCTATTTTGACAGTGAATCTCAGCAATCCTCGTTAATCAGAAATATCCGCAATCGAGGCGTCAAAGTCGCCATTGATGATTTTGGAACTGGCTACAGTTCGTTCTCCTACTTGAGTGACAGTAATTTCGATTTAGTAAAAATTGATAAGTGTTTTGTCAGTGATTTAACGGAAGGAAGCAATAACTACTTTATCGTTCAGATGGTGATTCAATTGGCTCATACTTTGAACGTAAAAGTGGTGGCTGAGGGGGTCGAAACGAGCCGTGAACTGGATATGGTCTGTCGGTTAGGGGTCGACTATATCCAAGGTTATTACTTTTCGAAACCACTGCCGATTCACGAACTAGAACAAGCTTGGGCTTATTGTGAAAAACTCGATGCGCACCTTGCTGATAAAGGGCGCGATCTGCAACATAACATTCTAGCATTAACACAGATTCATTTACCTTGCCTCGGCTTGAGTGACACAATTGAAAAAGCCAGCGAGCTGTTCAATGATGAACAGTACGACCTTGAAGTGATTCCGATATTAGACGGAACCAAGTGCGTTGGGTTGGTCACCTTAGAAGACATAAATCTTCATTTATCGCCGACGTATGCCACGAAATTCGAAACGCGCAGCGATCTGCTCAGCAGTAAAAAAACGCTCAATCAAGTGGTGCGACGCACCTTCTTCTCACTTCAATTACAAGAGAACGTCGACCAAGTCAGTGAAACACTCAAGCAAGGTGTTCGGCCTCCTTGGGTGATTGTAAACTGCGCAGGGGAGTATTTGGGTGTGGTCACTCAGGAAGATGTTTTGAAGCACTTCACTGATAGCTAAAATCAATCAGTCTGTTATCATCCGCAACCTATACTAATTTTCGTTAATAACACCATGATTCAGCAGTTACTTGCCGTATGTGCTCCGATGCTATTGGGCGCACAACTTATTCTGACCTTAATTCTTGTTAAAGGGGACATCTGTCCTGGACAACGTGGGCGTATTCACAAAATGCTGCCATCACTGGCAATCCTTTGGTTAGCGGTCGCGTCACTGCGTATTGAAGCGATGATGGTGGTGTTTGCAATTGCTTACTTCTACTCTCAAGTTCAAACCAAAAAGACACGAGACCAAGGTCCGATATGGGTAATGTACTTGGCTAACGGTCTGGCGCTGTCGTATGTGGCAATCGAAATGATGGCTCAAACTTCGTTAGCGGCAGGTCTGAGTGTGTTTGTTCAAATCTTCCTATTGGGGAGTTTATTCGCACACCTACTACTCACGATTGCACGAACTCGCTTACAAGCTTTCCATCGTATCTTACCGGTCGTTGGGGTTTTGTCTGCCATGTTGATGAGTATCGCGATTTTGCTTAAATCTTACGGGCTAGACAGTGGTGTTCTAGAATCTGTGACGCAACCACTGCTAACAGGCTTTGCGTTACTGATTACGGCTGTGGTTGTGTGGTGTTGGCACTTGCTATCGAGCAAAGAGATCAACAAAGGTCAGCTTGCGATAGCGTTGGCATTTTTGTTGCTGTCGACGACCTCAAACCAAGCATTGTTTGGACTATAAAGGGCCAAAGTTTTAGATCCAGTTCACTTCACAATGGTGGTTTTGTAGCTACGCTTGAGTAAGAGGGTGTGGAACTAGGAGACCAACATGGATCTAAGTAATGTGACCAGTTTTGACAGTATTATTCTGCTTGGGATAGTAAATGAAAAACTGCGATTAGAATGCGGCTCTTTTGAAGAGCTTGTGTCTATGTATGAGATGGACGTTGAAGCGGTAGTCGGAAAGCTAGATGTACTTGGCTACCAATATGACCCACTCACCAATCAATTCAAATCTTACGAACGATAGCAAAAGGAGGCGTGATGCCTCCTTTTTCGTTTCTGTTTATACCGTTTTGATGCCATCTAAATGGCTCTTTGACTGCTGCCTTGCGGTACTAAAGAAAGCTTGCAGGTAGCGTTTGTCTTTATCTGCATGGCGAGTCGCGGCAAACAAACGTCGCCACAATCCACTTCCTAGCGGAATACTACTGATTAACCCTTGGCGTGAGAACTCACTGATCGCCCAGTTGGGCAGGGCAGCGACCCCTAAGCCCGCAGAAACCATCTGAATGAGCATCAACGTATTGTCGGCCTGCTTCCACTTAGCGGGTTCAATGCCTTCGGGTTGCAAAAAGTGTTTGACCACATCAAGTCGATTTTTCTGCACAGGATAAGAGAGCATGGTTTGGTCAGCGAGGTCTTCTGGCTCAATACACGCTTTTTGTGCCAATGGATGGTTGATGGCAGTGACCAAACGCATCTCAAAATCAAACAGTGGTTCGTAGTGAATTTCAGAGCGGGGTTGAATGTCTGAGGTAATTACCAGATCCAAATCCCCCGCAAGCAAGGCAGGTAAAGGCTCAAAGCCAAAACCGGACGAGAAGTCCAATGTCACGCTAGGCCAAGCCACTTGATACTCTTTCAGCGCGGGCATTAACCACTGGAAACAAGAGTGACATTCGATCGCCATGTGCAAGCGACCATTGACGTCTTCTTTTAAGCTCGCGATTTCATTTTCAGCCTTTGCCAAACGTGGTAGCACATCGTCAGCCAATCTCAGCAAGATCTCTCCTTCTGAAGTGAACTTTACTGGCCGGGTTTTTCTCAGAAAAAGCTGGCCACCAATGCGTGCTTCCAGATCTTTAATTTGATGTGAAAGGGCTGACTGCGTTAAATGCAATGTGGTTGCGGTTGCCGTCAAAGAGCCTGTTTCTCTAAGAGTGGCCAGTGTTCTTAAGTGCTTCAGTTCTACCATGAATTCCCTTCAATCGATCATCACTAAGTATGAATTCAATTAACCTAACACTGATTTAATAGGAGTGTAAACATCTAGACGTCTAAAGTTTAGTGGTTTTTATAAATAAGACTTCTACATGATGCGATTCCTCTACATGAAAAAAGTTAATAAACAAGTTGAGTATTTGGAGATTGTTCAATCCATTGAATAGCGAGATGCTTTAGCCATCCAGACTTCCCAGAGAGTCTGCCCTGAATGAAAAATGAATTGGATAATTTAAGGATAAACACGATGACGACAACCACACATATACTCGGCTACCCACGCATTGGCGAACAACGCGAACTGAAATTTGCCTTAGAGAAGTATTGGCGCGGTGAAATCAGCCAAGCGGAACTGCAAGCGGTGGGCAGCGAACTGCGCCAGCGTAATTGGAAGGTGCAGAATCAGGCGGAACTCGATTATGTGACTGCCGGTGACTTTGCTTGGTATGACCATGTGCTGACTACTACGTTGCTGCTAGGCCATGTACCTAAGCGTCATCGCAACGGTTTCCCTGACTTGGACACCCTATTTAAAATTGGTCGAGGCCAGTCACAAGCGAGTTGTGATTGCAGTGGCCATGCAGCTTCGGATATGACGAAATGGTTCAACACTAATTACCACTACATTGTGCCTGAGTTTAGCCAAGACGACACATTCGAAGTGAGTTGGCCTCAACTGTTTGAAGAGGTTAACGAAGCCGTAAAAGCAGGTCATAACGTAAAACCCGTTTTATTAGGGCCACTTAGCTACCTGTACTTAGGAAAAGAAGTTGAAGAAGGTTTTGACCGTCTCACTCTGTTACCAAGAGTATTAACGGCTTACCAAGCGATCCTCGCGAAACTTGCCAAACAAGGGGTGGAGTGGGTTCAAATTGACGAGCCGATCTTAGCGTTAGAATTAGAAAAGCCTTGGCGAGACTCATTCAAATTGGCGTATCAGGTGATTCGCAGTGATGTGAAAGTGCTGCTAACCACTTACTTTGATTCGATTGTGGACTCGATTGATAAGATTGTAGAGCTTGAGGTTGACGGCCTTCATATCGATTTAGCGGCAGCGCCAGAACAGCTAATTCAAGTGACTGATAAGCTTCCCAAACACTGGGTGTTATCCGCAGGTATTGTTAATGGTCGTAATGTGTGGCGTGCCGATCTCAGCGCGCAACTTGCTCTGCTTCAACCGCTCAAAAAAGTGTTGGGTGATAGACTTTGGGTAGCCAGCTCGTGCTCGCTTTTGCATAGCCCTGTCGATGTAGAGTTGGAGCCGGGCCTGAGTGAAGAAGTACAAAGTTGGTTTGCTTTTGCCAAACAGAAAGTGACGGAAGTGGCGTTGCTCGGTAAAGCACTCGATGGAGACCAAAATGCAATTCTGGCTTGTGATACTTACAGTGCGCCAATCCAAGCGCGAAAAACGGCAAGTCATGTAAACAAGCCTCAAGTTCAGGCGCGTTTAAGTCAAATAACCAAATCCTTAACTGAGCGCAGTGCCCCCTATGCTGAGCGAGCAGCACATCAAAGTGAAGTGTTAGGCTTGCCGCTGTTTCCAACCACAACCATTGGTTCTTTCCCTCAAACAAGCGAAATACGAGTACAACGCAGCGCTTATCGAGCGGGTAAGTTGACGCAAGCCGACTATGAGAATGCGTTGAAAGGGCATATAGCCGATGCCGTTAAACGACAAGAAGCGTTAGATCTCGATGTGTTGGTACACGGTGAAGCTGAACGCAATGACATGGTTGAATATTTTGCTGAGAATCTTGCCGGTTTCCAAACCACTCAATTTGGTTGGGTGCAAAGTTACGGCTCGCGCTGTGTAAAACCTGCGATAGTTGTTGCCGATATTGAGCGAGAGAAACCAATGACGGTAGAGTGGTCAACCTATGCGCAATCACTGACGTCAAAGCAAATGAAAGGGATGCTGACAGGGCCAGTGACTATCTTGTGTTGGACCTTCCCTAGAGAAGACATCACCCGTAAAGAGATTGCAGACCAGTTAGCATTGGCACTGCGTGACGAAGTTTCTGACTTGCAAGATGCTGGAATCAACATCATTCAAATTGATGAACCAGCGATTCGTGAAGGTCTGCCTCTGAAAAAACGTGACCATAAAGCTTACCTAGAATGGGCCGTCGATGCGTTTAAGATTTCAGCTGCCAGTGCCAAACCAGAGACCCAAATTCATACCCATATGTGTTATTCCGAGTTTAATGAAATCATTGATTCGGTCGCCGCGCTTGATGCCGATGTAATCACCATTGAAACCTCTCGTTCGAATATGGAATTGCTTAAAGCCTTTGAAGAGTTTAACTATCCGAATGAAATTGGCCCGGGTGTTTACGATATTCATTCGCCAAACGTGCCAAGTAAAGAATGGATTGAAGGCTTGATCAATAAAGCGGCAGAGAAGATCCCACCGCAGCGTCTGTGGGTTAACCCAGATTGTGGTCTGAAAACCCGAAATTGGGCTGAAACGGAGGCCTCGTTATCCAACATGGTGTTAGCGGCTAAGGCGTTACGAGAGGAGTTCAGCGCCTAACATAAGAACAAGCCGGTGACTCAATCACCGGCTTGGTACGACCACGCTTCAGGTTCGATGAAATCCGTGTAACGCATTATATAGTATGTCATACTAGGTTAACTTTTTCTGAAAGTATAACGATGAAATGGAATTGAATTTAGATGATGTGGCCGCACAAACAAAAGAAAAAATAGAGCCTTATCTCAATGCTTTACCAGAACCTGCGCTTGTGGTTAATTACCAAGGGACCTACTTAAATTGCTTAGGTGGTAGTGACTCTACGAAACACCATGATCTGCATACGTTAATCGGTAAAACACATCATGATGTATTACCACATGATGTTGCAGATAGTTTAAGCGAGGCAATTTGCCTGTCCATTGATGAACACCGTCTAGTTGAGCATCAATACGCCATCAATCCCGCCGACCTCAAACACGTTGATCATTCTACCGGTCCGCAGCATATTCAGTATTTCACCGCATCGATTTCTCCTGTCAGTGGCAAGAAACAAGCGATTTATACGGTGACTAATATCACGGCGCACAAGCAAATGATGGCGAAAATAGAAAGACAAGCCAAAGAGTTAGAACGTTTGACCGTGATTGATCACCTGACGCAATGCTATAACCGCTATGCATTGGATAAGTTACTGCCTGAAAAATTGCATCAGGCTTGTCAGTTAGGGCGTTCTGTGACGATCGTGATGGTCGATCTCGATAAGTTCAAACAGCTTAATGATGAATATGGACATCTCTATGGCGATCTGGTTCTTAAACTGATTTCTGAGTGCTTAATGAAGTTCTGTATGAACGTTTATCGTTATGGTGGCGATGAGTTCCTACTCTACCTAGAACAGTATCAACTGGCTGAGGTTGAAGAGTTGGCAAAAGCGATCATTGAGGCTGTGCAAGAAGAAGGCATCAGACATCAGACGCCAACTGACCTTAGCGTGACGTTAGGGGTGACTCATATTCAAGCCTTACGAAAAGGGCAGGATATCGAAAGTGTGGTCGCGATGGCTGACCAAGCCTTATATCAAGCTAAACATGCTCAACGTGGAACGTTTCATATTCTTTAACCGTGATACAAAATGCCGACTCTCTTGAGGTCGGCATTTTCTGTTAGGCAAGAACAAAGCTGATTAGATAGCATCACCATTCACAGTGACTTGAACATCAATGTTGCCTTTTACTGCATTTGAGTAAGGGCATACTTGATGAGCGACACGCACAAGTTCAAGTGCTTGTTGTTGTGGCAATTCAACGGTTGCCGCTAAGCTAACTGTTAGAGCAAAACCACCATTTTCATTTGGACCGATACCTACTTCAGCGGTCACAGGTGCTTGCTTTAGCTCTACTTTTGATTCACGAGCAACGTGTAGAATCGCGTTAGAAAAACACGCAGAGTAACCTGCTGCGAATAGCTGTTCT
This sequence comes from Vibrio aquaticus, assembly GCF_003970385.1. GTDB lineage: Bacteria > Pseudomonadota > Gammaproteobacteria > Enterobacterales > Vibrionaceae > Vibrio > Vibrio aquaticus. The sequence goes on from NZ_RXZH01000002.1 coordinate 302,338, forward strand.
GGATTGGTTGCTGCACCACTACCACCCATCTCTTTAGGGTAAGAAAGCTCTAAGTCTAATAATCCATCGTCCGTTTTTACTTGACCGTTACGACCAGCGAGAGCAGTAGCTTGTGTTTTGTATAGAGTAGTCATGGTATCTTCCTTTTGTAATTTATATTGTGCGCAATTGAATTGTTTGCAATATTAGATCGAAGTAAAGGTTGAATGCAAGTATATTGTGCGCAATTTGTTTTTGATGTGAAGTATTGGGGTTGAAGATGGCGGCGTGTGAAAAGGATAGAAAGGTGAATGGCGACGAACGTTTACTGTTGGACAATCAGGTTTGTTTTCCATTGTACAGCGCAGCAAACGCGGTTATTCGCACGTATAGACCGTTGCTTGATAAGTTAGACCTGACTTATTCGCAATACTTGGTCATGATGGTGCTCTGGGAAACGGATGGCATCAGCGTAAAAGATTTGGGGGCAAGGCTACACCTAGATTCAGGAACGCTAACCCCGTTACTGAAACGGCTAGAATCGAAAGGTTTTGTTGTTAGAGGCCGTAGTGAGACAGATGAACGAGTACGAGTGCTTAAACTGAGCGAAGCTGGAGCAAACTTGAAATCAGAAGCGTTCGCCGTTCCTGAAAGTATGAAGTGTCACATTCAACTTGAGCTTGATGAACTTATCCAGCTGAAAACTTTGTGTGAGAAACTCATCAAAACACTTCAACCTTAAAGCTTAGAGCTTAGAGCTTAGAGCTTAGAGCTTAGAGCTTAAAGCTTAGAGCTTAGAACTAGCAACGTAGAAACAAAGGAATGGAAATGCTTGAAACGAACAGACTACGCCTAAGACAATGGCAACCTTCAGATACAGAAGCCTACATCGCGATGAACGCAGATGAGAAAGTGATGCGCTTCTTCCCCTCGACGTTAAACCGAGAAGAGACGTTGGCGCAGATTGGCAGAGCTCATGCGTACATTGAAAAGCATGGCTGGGGGTTTTGGGCAGTAGAACTGAAATCAACCAATGAGTTTATTGGATTTGTTGGACTGCTAGGACAAGATGCTCAGTCAGGGTTCCCAAATGCGCCGCTGGTTGAGATTGGCTGGCGTCTGAGCTCGAAACATTGGGGAAAGGGCTACGCGCCAGAGGCTGCGCGTGCCGCTTTAAAATTTGCGTTCACTGAGCTCAAATTGAGCGAGGTGTACTCTTTTACTGCCTTGCAAAACGAGCCATCTCGCCGAGTTATGGAGAAGATCGGCATGAAAAACACTGGGCAGAACTTCCGTCATCCTAAGTTACCTAAAGGCCATGAACTTGAGCACCACTGCTTGTATCGAATCACCTCCAATCAGTGGCTAGAACAACAACAATAGTAGAGCTTACAGAACTCGGTTATCACCCGTGCTGTAAGCAATAATTTGGCTGATATGTGTTAGTGTTCTACCACTCTCTCGCTGCCAGTGAGCAAAGGCATGACTTGCTGCTTCAAGTGAGCGTTTGGTGTCACGGCCACCTTCAATAATCTTATAGCTGCGCAGATAACTTTCGACGTCTCCCGACAAGATAAAGGTGTCCACTCCCATTTGGCGTAAGCTGTAAGGGCCGGTGTTACCACCGAGTCGGTTACCATGCTTTTTAAGGTATAACCAAAGGCTGGTGATCTCTTCACTTGGCCAGTTAGCCACCATTTCACCAAACGAGCCGTGTTTTAAGCTGGCTTCATGGATCATTTGCGCGTTAGCCAAAATGGATTTCACCTTCGCATGGTGACGAATAATGCGCGTATCAGCGGCTTTATTGTCCCATTGCTCATCTGAGAGCATCAGCAGTGGGCCAATATTAAAACCAAAAAAGACCTCTTCAAAGTTGGGCCACTTATTGCGTACCACCTTCCACGAAATGCCACTTTGAAAGACTTTCATGCTGAAAGCAGCCAGCCAGCGATCATTGGGGATGGCAGCCACTTCTTCGCGATTTAACGATGGGCTCAACAGCGATTCAAGCTGCTCTTTTCCACCTTTTCTTTCTGCGGCGCGCTGATAAATGTCGTCAAACTTTTCTAATGCCAATGGTAAATTCTCCGATCAGTCATGGTTTACAAAAATCAGCTGACTGGTATCGAAACCATGCTGTTTTGCTTGAGCGATGAATTGGTCAGTAATCTCTTCACTCACGTTTGGCGTTCTTGCGAGCAGCCATAAATAGTCGTTATTTGGCCCTGAAACAAAGGCATACTCATAAGCTTGTTGATCGAGTTCAAACACCACATATGCGCCATAGAATGGGCCGAAAAACGAAACCTTGAGATATCCTTGGTCAGAATCTTCAACAAAGTACGCCTTGCCTTCCGCTTCCTTCCACTCATTTTTCTCTGCTGAGAAACCTCTATTGATGACTTTAACGCCGCCGTCTTCTCTCATCGAGTAAGTGGCCGTTACATTGTCTAGACCACGCTCAAAGGAATGGTCTAAACGAGCGACCTCATACCAAGTCCCTAAATAACGATCGAGCTGAAAGTTTTCAACGGGTGTGACGCTTTTCGGCATGCCGAGACAGCCGCTGAGAAGTAAGGAAATAGAAAGAATCAGAAAAGGCTTCATCATTCGGGCTCGTTATTGGTTGTTGGTTTTTGATGTTATACGCGAGATCTTGTGTCCGATAGCAAAACTGATGGTGACAAGTGTCACTGTAATGAGTGTGGCATAGACGTAGCCAACGGTCGCTGAGACGCCAAAACCCCACACCAGTGAAAAAACCAGACCTTGAAATGCTTCATAAGGCCATTGAATGACTGGGAAGTGGGTATCGGATGCTAGCAAATAGATACAAGCCATTAAGCAAGCTAGTGAGGTAATCAAACCTGAAAATGAGTGTCTGTTCATCGCCAATATCTCATTTGAAAAAGGCGGCTGCCAATGCTCTGGCAGCCGATAGATAGGTGTGTTTAGGATCAACAGACCCTAGTTATTCACCAATGTTAAGCCGCTTGGTAGCGCATCACCGAAGACACGTTTTGATTCGCTTTCTGAAAGCTCTTTAACTTCCGTCACCAGTGACAGCCAAGAGTCAGGGACTTTGCTTTGTTTGAGCTTCTCAACCACTTGTGTACGGAAGTCGTCTGAAATATCAAACAGACGATCGCTAGTCTTACGACAAATCATCACCGCCGCAAACGCAATCATTGGCTCTTTCTGCCAATTCTGTTCCATCAGCTTCGGCAACCACTGTTCAACCTGCTCACGAGGAATAACGTTGTGTTGGCTACCGTAAAGTGGCGTACGAGAAGCCAAACGACCTAATGCCCACCAATTCGCTTGTTCAAATTGGTTGTGGTTGATTGCTTTAGACAGACACCACTGCGCAAGCAGCACCTTGTCTTCAACATCCAGGTGTTCAAGCGATGCGGCTAAACGAACCATCGATTCGTAACCCATATCTTGAGCCGCTTTCGCTGATTGAGGGTTCTTCATCGCGCCTGGGTGCAGGTATTTTGCAATGTCAGCCAAGATGGTTTCTTGCTGCTCTTGGCTTAAGCCACCGGCGATACGTCGCCAGAACACCCACCAATCGGTCCAACCTTGGTGATTCTTAAACTGGATACCTTGCTGGTAGAGTCCCCATACTTGCTCAATACGCCATGAGTCGGTTGGATCGCCAAACCCAGGTCGCAGTGAAAATCCGGCTAAACGCAACCAGTTCTTCTCGTGAGGTTCAGAGCGGCGACGGCGTTTTCGACCAAGCGCAAAAGCATCAAACAGGTGACGCAGAGTAGTGAAGTCCCACTCGTCACGTTTGCCTAGCTTCTTCTCTAGTTCTTTAGCGAGAGTTTTGATCTCTTTGGAATCGCCACTTTTCTTGTTGCCGCTGTAAATGCGAGAAATAAGTTCTTTACATTCCGACAGGCGAGGGTGGAGACCCTCTTGTTCAGACTCATCGGCTTTCTGGTTGCGCACTTCAAACTCGAGCGCCCAACGCTTGCTGTCATCATCAACATGGACGCATTCCATCTTGAGCGTACCGACCTCAGTCAATTGGCAAGCCAGTTGTACTTCAACACGTTCTTTCTGGTTGGCTTGGAGTTCAACACCTTCACCTTCCAAGGTCGAAATATACGGAGGAAGTGGCGCGAACAGGTCTGCATCCACATCGACCATCACACCGTTTTGAATCGCGGTATTGTTCGTCAATGTGTCATGGGTACTGGTCAAGAGATTAAAGCGTACCGGCTCGCCCAATGTTAGAGAGAATCGGCGACCACTTAGCCGGATCTCTTGGCCTTCTTCTGTGCCTTTAGAAAGCAAACAGAGAGCTTTACCCATCTTATTCTTTTCTTGTAGATGTAAGAAGTAAGAACGAGCAGCACCACCACCGATCTTCAGCTGTGCACCACGGCGCGCTTTACCAAAAGCCACGGCACCTAATGCCACAGACCAGTCAGGGTGAGGGTTATCGAGCACCGTGACAGGGGAGCCACGCCAATCTCCAAGTAATTGGGTAACACGCTCGGTGACAAGCTCACTGTTAAAGACACCGCCATTTAAGAGTAAGCCAACAGGGATCGCAGGTGTAGAGGTGTCCTCTTGCTTAAGCGCAGAATAAGAGACTTGTTGGTGCTGGTTAAGAAATTCAGCAACGTGTTTACTGACTGCAGGGTCAGCGACATAAGGCAATCCAAACTCAACCACCGCACTGCGGCGTTTGTCTGGGGTATCTTCGAAGTTAGACAGAGGGAAGAAGCCATCTAACGCGATTTGATGCACTTCTTGTTTGGTTAAACCAATACTCTTTGTGCCGCCGAGTAGTTTAGATCCGCTACCCAGCATGGTGATTTTCACCTCTTCAGGTGCTTCACTTGAAAGCAGTTGCTCTTTCGCTTTGCGTGTTTGCTGAATAAGTTTTGTCAGACTGGCAGCGTTAAGCTTTTTACTCTGGTTAAAGCGACTTTCAGCCAGATGAGCTAACGCTAAATCGAGGTTATCACCACCCAACATTAGGTGCTCACCCACACCAATACGGTCAAGGCCAAGTTCGTCTTGTTCACCGTTTTTAGACGAGAAACTCGCTTCAATTAAGCTTAAGTCGGTAGTACCACCGCCGACATCGCAAACTAAGATTAGCGGTAACTCTTTGAGTTCATCCGTAGCAGTTTGCTGGTGGCGTGAATACCAGTCGTAACAAACAGCTTGCGGCTCTTCAAGCAGGACGATTTTGCTGAGCCCAGCCAGTTCTGCGGCTTCAAGGGTGAGTTTACGCGCGGTTTCATCAAACGAAGCAGGAACCGTAACCACGACATCTTGTTCTTCAAGGCGGTTACTCGGGTTGCGGTAGTTCCAAGCTAAACGAATATGATTGAGGTAACTGGCACTGGCGATAACTGGCGAGACTTTCTCTACGTCTGCTGCGCCTGCCCAAGGAAGAATTTCAGAGTTACGATCAACCGCTTGGTGAGATAGCCAGCTCTTTGCACTGGACACTTGGCGGCCTTCTACTTTCGCCCCTAGCTCTCGTGCCCATTCACCCACAATGACCTGAGCAATGTCGCCTGCAATTGGCTGAGGATCCCAAGGGAGAGTGAGGTCATTTGGCGAGATCTGACCTTGCGCTGGGTGATAACGAAAAGAGGGCAGTAGCGGTTTACGCACCACTTCACCCGGGCCAATTAATTGGTCAATGTCGAAAAGGGAAACTTCGGACTGTTGAAGATCGTCAGTAATTTCACAGTAAGCAACCACGGTATTTGTGGTGCCAAGGTCAATACCAACAAGAAAGCGGGGAGAAGCCATAAAAAACCTTATGCTGCCATTGGAGAGACAATAAAAATAACGGCACCCATTTGGGTGCCGTTTAAACGTTATGCTTGTTCGTCAGCACCTGCGTTTGAATCTTCGCGAACATCAAATTCAACGTGCCATTTTTGGCCATTGTCTGTTGCGATAGCTTCAAGATACAGAGTACCTAGTTCAGTCACACGAGAGGCTAGGGTCACTGGAACCACTTCACCTTCGCGGCGCCCTTCAGATACAGGGAGCGTGACTTGAATTTCTGGAAGCTCTTCAAGCTCATCTTGACCCCAATGATCAAGGTGAGTACCTGCAAGATCTTCGCGGCGGACGGTAGAGCCAAAGAACTGGAAGTTAACCGGTTGGCCGATGATCAAACCAAACTCTTGGCTTGGTACATCCACACTTGACCCTTCTTCCATACCAAATGGTGCAACACATAGCGCTTCCATCGGTGGTGCCATACCAGGGATTGCTGGCATCGCGCTTTCAATACCTACGTAGTAGCTTGATGCGATACCACCGCGGATACGAACGCCTTGTCCACGACGAACGCTGCCGTAGTATGAAGCGCCACTTGCAACCGCTAGGTCTAGGTCTACACCCGTTAGGCGCTTCGCCATTTCAGAATCAGCATCAATTAACCATTCGTTAATCGTTTCTTCTAAACGGTTCACAAGCAGTGTTGATTTTAGAACACCACCGTTGAATAGAATTGCGGTTGGTTTGATGAAATCAGCTGCAGGCGCCGCGTCACCACCAGGCATACCCGGCATGTTGGCAAATGGGTTGAACTCTTGCGCTGGCGCGGCTTCGCCATTTTGAGCGTTTGCTTGCTTAGTTAGGAATGCCGCGATGTGACGAGTGATACCCGCATCTTGAGCGTAAGGCAGACCCATTTGAGTCAGTGCGCCACGGTTACGTTGAACAGGGTGTTCTGTTACTGCCACTTTAGGGAAGAAACCGTCAACCAATGTTTGTTGAACTTCTTCTTGAGTCAGTTCAGTTTTCAGTGTTGCACCTAGCAGCTTAGAACCACGGCTAGGGACTACGATTGGCACAGATTGAAGCTCTGAATCGTTCAGTAAGGCTTCTTTTGCATCACGGCAAGCGTGCGTCATCGCTTGAACCTGCCAAGGCTGTAGCTCTTTGCCATCTTGAGCCAGTTTCATCTTCAGGCGGTACGCAAGCGCTAAGTCCATGTTATCGCCGCCCAGTAGGATATGTTCACCTACTGCAATACGGCTCAATGTTAGGTTGCCTTCGTCTTCCGTTACTTCCACCAAAGAAAGGTCAGTCGTACCACCACCAACATCGACAACAAGAACGATGTCACCGACATTGACTTCATCACGCCACTTGTCGTTGCTGTTATCAATCCAGTTGTAGAGCGCAGCTTGAGGCTCTTCGAGAAGCGTTAGATGAACAAAGCCTACGTTGCGAGCCGCTTCTGCCGTTAAATCACGAGCAGCAGGGTCAAATGATGCAGGAACAGTAATCGTGACATCTTGATCGGCAAGAGGGTGACTTGGGTTTGCATGATCCCAAGCTTGCTTTAAGTGCTCTAGGTAAAGCTCCGTCGCACGAAGTGGCGAAACCTTTTCTACTTCTTCAGGGCTGCCTGCTGGCAAGAACGCATCGCGGCGGTTTACGCCACCGTGACATAGCCAAGATTTGGCACTGGCTACTAGGCGAATTGGTGTTTTAGAACCCAGGTTACGAGCGATAGCACCCAACAATGCTGTTGGCTCCGATGACCAAGGAAGAACACGAGATGAAGGGTTCATTTCATGTTCATGAGGTTGGTACAGGAAAGAACCTAGCTGGCTGCGAGTTTCGACTGTGCCAGGTGCGGTTAGCTGAGGAATAGGCATTACCTCAACACGAGCTTCTTCAACCGTTATATCAACGTAAGAGATCACGCAGTGGGTTGTACCTAAGTCAATACCGACACTAAATTGTGGCGCTTGCTGTTCTTGAATGTGATTTTCCATTACAGCTCAACCTCGGCAGGAGCAATCACTGACGCATCGTAATTTTCCGCCAGCTTAGGCAGGTTCATCGCGCTTGCTTTCCAGCCCTTATGCACAAGCGTACCGTGGAATGGCGCGCTGCCGGTTACGTTACCGGTTAGGCGAACTTCTTGTGGGTTGAAGCCTTCTTCAACCGTAATGCGAGTCTCTTCTTCTTCGCTGCGAACGTGCTCAAGCGTTACGTAGTCAGCAAGAACTTTCTGGCCGCCAGTGTGGATAACGCGAGCGGCTGCGCCCACTTCTTCATCTGAGAATGAAGTCAGGTCTTCTTTTAGGAAATCAATTAAACGCGCTTCTTGCTGCATGATTGAAAGCAACTGCATTGCAGAGTCAGTAGAAGCCGTCGCCAGTTTCGATTCAACTTCCACGACGTTCTCGATAACTTTCTCTACTTCGACCACTTTTTCAACTTCAACGATCTTTTCGACTGGTTTTTCAACTTCAACGATTTTTTCAACCGGTTTCTCTACGACTTTCTCAACCACTTTTGACTTACGTGAAACAGCGATTAGAAGCAGAAGTACGCTTGATGCAGTAAGGCCCGCGTGAAGCATATCGAACGTTTGAGGGATCATTTGTAAATCGACGATCATGACAATTCTCTTTTGTTTAATGTACTGAGAGATTAGCTCAATCTCTACTTGGACTCGTAGACGAAGCTAAGAGCCTATTTGTTCTGATAAATTGGGGCAAATAGTACCATAATCAAGTCGTCTCTCTGCTATTAAAACCGCGTATATCTTGGTTTTGCTCGTTCGGTTGGTCTGTTTTTGAGCGAATTTGGGGAGGCGCTCAGTGAATTGAGTGACACCCTCGGTATTTATTAACTCTAATGCCAATAGTGCTTTAAGTATCTAAATTGATAAGGATACAATGTGGTCAGACTTGAGACCTACGGTAATTACCCGTTTTACTATGCCACAATTGATGAACAAGAAACTGTTATACCCAGCGCTGACTTTTGTCTTTACAGCGTTGGTGACTGCCTATGCCTTACGATTTGTCTATCAAACCCAGTATCAACATACTGTTTCAATGGTGGAGAACTTAGCAGCGCAGCAGGCTGAGAATCTGCAAAAAGTGATAGAAAGCGATCTGCATTTCATCGGCTCCGGAGCCAACTTTTATCACTCTACCAAGCCAAGCCACTGGTATCGTTTTCCTATTTTTGCTGAGGAGCTTTTGTCTCAGTCTGACACCTTGATCGGCTTACAATGGATGGAGCGAGTAGAAAAGGCGGATCTAGAAGCTCATATTGCTAAAACCCGTAAAACCTTCCCTAATTTTGAACTCTACACCGTTCCTAAAGATGGGCCGAAAACCAAGGGCTACATCATGCCGAATGATGAAGCGATTTATGTTGCCTCTGACATCTACCCAAGATCAGAGGCTAACCAAGGGTTGTTAGGTTTTTATTCTTCACGTTTACGATTCCAATTGGTGGTCGATGCGCTGATGGCAACCGGTGAGCCAAACGTGTCTGACAAGGTTCGTCTATTGCAAGATGGATTGGATCGGAGCCTGCAAAAAACGGGATTATTGGTGTACCACCCAGTCTTCGATATCAAAAACGACCAAAGTTTACTTGGGGTGGTTATCGGTGTTATTCGAACCACTAAGTATTTTGAAGGCATTGTAAAAAGAACCGCGACAGAACAAGACCTATTGATCAAAGTAATCGACATGGGTTTTGACGCTGAAGATGACCCCATTCTTTTTGAGAGTGAAGGGTGGGCAGACACGCAAGGTATTGAAATTACCAAACGAGTGACCTTACCCAATCGGGAGTGGTTAATTGACTTTAAACTGGCAAGAGGCGTGACCGAGAGTGAGCGCTTTTCATTGGCTTCAATTGCGGTAGCGGGTTTCGTTATCGCGGCACTGCTTAGCTTTATTGTAATGCTATTGGTCCGAGAGAAAGAACGCTTGGCAGAACTTCTTGAGGTGCGTACTGGAGAACTGCGTTTTATGGTTGACCACGACACCTTGACGGGGCTTTATAACCGCCGCGCATTCAATCGTTTTCTTGCTGAGAAAGTACAAAGCGAACAGACTTTTGCATTAGTGGGTTTTGATATTGATAAATTCAAATTGATCAATGACCATTTCGGCCATGTCGCGGGCGATGAAATGCTGATGTTTGTGGCCGACATTGTCAAAGCGCAGTTGGATGAAGGCGATGTGTTTGTTCGGATGGGGGGCGATGAGTTTTGTATTATCTCTGACAAAACAGAATCGAGTGAGTTGTATGACTATCTGAACAACATTTGTCGTGCTGTTGCAACGTCTATCCATGAATTTGGTGCCGATCGTATTCGCTGCACGTTGAGTATCGGTGCCGCGATTCGAATGCTAGAGACAGGAGAACAAATCCTGCAAAAGGCGGATACTCAGCTTTATAAAAGTAAGCAAGCAGGGCGCAATTGCGTCACGATTGCAGAATAACTGACCATTTGAAAGCGCAAGGTTCGAGTTTTGCGTGAATCTCATGTAGACTTTTGCGCTTTCTAAACATTGAGAAGATAGGCGAATCATGAACCATAACCGTGTAGTTTGTTTCGATTTAGAGATGTGCTGCTGGAATGAAAACGGTGTCGGTACCACTGGCGAAATCATTGAAGTCGGGCTAGCTGAAATTGACCTTGTAAAAGGTGAGATTGTTAAGCGAGCTCAATACTACGTGAAACCAGAACATGATGAAGTGTCGCTGTTTTGTGCTCAATTAACGGGGATCACTCCTCGTAAAGTCGAGAAGCAAGGTCGGCCACTCGAAGAAGTGCTTAAGTCGATGGTGAAGAACTTCGGTGGCTCGAATAAAATCTATGCTGCATGGGGGCGTGACGACCAAGTGTTGATTCAAGAGTGTCAAGAAAAGGGCATTGAATTGCCGTTCAAAGAGTTCATTAACTTAGCGACACTGTACCGCATTCAGAATCGTCTAAAAGACAAACGCATTGGTCATAAAGCGGCACAAGAAGCCAAAGGCATTGAATGGGAAGGGCGACAGCATTCAGGTTATGTTGACGCGTACAACCTTGCTAAACTGGCACTGACAATGTTTTAGAAGAAAAAGGAGCACTGAGATGCTCCTTTTTTGTGTCTGTCAGAGTGTGATTGTGGGCCTGAGTTAGTCAGAATCGTTGGATTGCGTTACTGCTAATTTCGCTCGAATAAATTCGCTGTGGTCAACGTAAAGCAGTTCAGCGGTTTTTCGAATCACCGAGTCTTCAAGCGGGTCAATGTTGCCATCGGCATTGGCGATTTCCCACATCGCTTTAATCAACTCAAACCGAGTCTCTTGGCTCAGCTCTCTTAGCTGCGAGGTAAAGTCGTAAAGAGATGCTGACTCTTTGCTGCTCGCTTCCGCTCTTGAAAGTAAGGTTTGAGCAGCGGTTTCATCAATATTGAGTAGTTTGCTCAACAAGTGCCTCTTCGCTTCCACTTCAACCGCTTCAATTTGATGGTCAGCCCCGGCGACTTCACAGAGTAAGCAGGCGATTGCTAAGTTAGTATCCGCTTGCGCAGAATGGCCAAGGTCATTACCTTCTAGTAGTTGCTTAAATAGTGAAGTAATTGAATTGAGCATATCGTTGGCCTTTATTTATGTATTTCTGATATAGATAGTGCTTATCGAATCACAACTCAAGGCTCTTTACAGAAACCTTACTTTTCTTCAATCGGCGGAAAGTCCCATTCTTTTCCATCGCCAGTCAAAATGGAGATTCGCTGTGGCTTGCCATGAGCGTCTAATTTGAGCTCACCAATTGCACTGGTATTAACTAACCTACGACGCCCCTCGGTATTAGGATCTCTTTTCTTAATCTTGAGTCGCTTACGTTTGGTCAAGAAGTTGAGTGGCGAACGAGGTGAGTAGAGCAAGCGGTCAGCGTGATCACAAATCGCCAGTAAAGGCTCAGGGAATTGGTTCTTAAATCCACTACAGGTGATCTGGTAGATATTCGGACTATTGCGTCTAAACCTTAACTTAATGTCGTAAGCAAACGAATAGTGAACGTCCCCTGACAAAATCACGAAGTTAGTCGGTGTTTTGGTGTGAGTAAAGATACTCAGTAGCGTGTTGGCACTGCCAGGGTGAGCCATCCAGTTTTCAGCATCAATCAATAGCGGTTGACGGGCAATCGTGGCCCCTTTTTGTAATGCTTCGATCACTTTAACGCCGAACATGGGCGCAGCGGATACAACGACGACTTTATCCTGGTGCATAAGCTCATGCTGGAACTCAATCAGTGCTTCCCAATCCATTAGGCCAGACGGTTTGTTCATTCGTGATTCAGAACGCCAACGTCGAGTTCGAGTATCGAGAACCACTACCTTTGGAGAGGTATGAATGGTGTAGTGCCAGCGTTCAAATGTGTAAAGGTATTGAATAAATTCGTCTTGACGCTTTGCTCCAGGATCAGAGATAAATCTGTCAGCAACCGAAAGAAACTCTTGATTAAAGTTGTCGGGCTCATTGCCCCAACCTTGGCACAACCAATAAGCGATCAGGGCATTACCGATGATGCGGTTTGAGAAAGCGTTGGAGTAGGCTGCTTTTTCCCAGCCGATGGTTAAGTTCCAATCATCGGTGACATCGTGATCATCGAAGATCATGTAAGTTGGAATGTGCGCAAATAAGCGCTGAACATTGGGCAAACCTTTTACAAAATCATCAATGATGGCTTTTTCATCGCGCCATTGTTGCTGCCATTTTGGCTCTAGCGTATGACCTGCGTGGGTAAACCGCTCATCATGCAGCCTAGTAGTCTTGAGGTATGGCCACAATGTTGGCGACCACACCAATAAGTACATGGCAAAAAACTCAGAGAAGGTCACCAAATGGTTTTCGGCTTCGCGAGAACTAAAAATAGGCACATTGCGATGTGGGAAGAGCTTTGTCAGTAAACTACCGTCATCAACGTAGTGGGGTAAGATCTTCTCTCGGCCGTAGTAACAATCTGGGTGAGCATAAAGCTCTGAGCCAGACCCGATTGGCGAATCAACGAAAGTTTCATCCGGTAAGCCAAGCAGTTCGATGGTTTGGATGATGGCATCAAGCGTTGGGCCTGCTACGTGGTCTGCGTAAATCTGATCGCCGCTCATCATCAGCATATCAGGGCGATCTTCAATGGCTTGGCTCGCCACTTTGTTATCTGCGCTGACTAACGCATCAGGACTTGGGTGGTGCGGGTTGCGACATGAGCCATGTAATATGTAATCAGCTTTGGTCGAGATTTTAATGGTTAGCGCTTGCTCATCGCCATAAAGCAACTCTGGGTACAGCTGTGTTAAACGCCCCTCAGAGGTAAGGAATTCGTAACTTAATGCGACATCTGCGGGGAATGAACCTTTAAAATTCGCCAAGGTAAGGTAGCAACGCTGACCCAGCTGCAGTTGAGTACATTGGTCTAAGTCTTGTTCAAAGATAAGCCCTTGTTGTGGCTCAAGGCTTAATTCAAATCGGCCTTGCAAAGGTTGGCTAGTGACGAGCCAAAATACCAATTCTTCTGGCGTGGCTTTACGTAAAATTGGTCCTGCAATAAGAAAAGGTAACTGCTTATTCATCTACTACTCGGCTGGAGAATCTGGGACTTCGGGATCTTCGAGTATTTCGATGATCTCGGAGCTAGAAAGTTCATGGCCCATCAAAAATAGCGCAAGCATGGCGTCCGTTTTGGTTTTTGTATCTTCGTTGTCTGTAAGGATCTGTTCGAAGCGCTCGCGAATCATCTCAATTTCATGTTCGACAAAGCCACGACCTTCCTCATCACCTTGATTCTCTTCGGGCGCAGAATCAAACGTTAAGAACATCAGTTCACCGTCATGAGACGCGTCGACTAAACGTTCTGGTAGCCACTCTTCACCCGTCACGATATCTGGGTCGATGTCATTAGGTAACGTGTCGAGTAATCTTTTTAAGTCTGAGGCTTTCACAATTTTTTGATTTGATGGATTATATATTCATATTTTAACGACCAATGGCCAAGAAACATAAGCTTTAAGCAGTTTAATTGGTCATTATTTGAGTGTCTTCGGTACTTTTGGACAAAAAATGTCAAATTATAAGCGTCTTCCAACATTGGCAATGGCGATCAGTGGTGCAATTTCAACCTTTTCTTATGCCGAAGAGGTCAAGCCTGTAAGTGAACAAGAGTGGGGCATTGCTGCGGTGTATCGCACCGCTTCCATCCCATTTGTGACAGGAAACGGTGACCAGACGGTAGGCACATTTGTTCCTATGATGTTCTTTCAAGGTGAGCACGTCTATATCGACGGCTTAGAAGGCGGTGCTTACTTATTTGAGAGTGAAGATGAGCAGTTTGAACTGAACGCATTGATGCGTTTGAGATTCGTTGATATTCCGGCTTCGTCTCAAAATGCTAATGAAGGGGACGCGATTGATATTGGTGGTCAGCTGCGATACCACATTAATGATCAATGGGCATTAGACACAGAGCTCATGTCAGACAAAGATTTTCGTTTTCACGGCAACTTAACGGCGTCTGCACAGTTTGAGTTTGACGATTGGGAGATCAAACCTCACGCAACACTTCGTTATAAAGATGCTGATTTTAACAGCGAATATTACGCATTCTCGAAGTACACCAATGAGCGCGTCGGTGCTGGTGTCGATGTGAACGTTGGTGTGAGTGCACGTTACCATGTCTATGAAAACTTATACTTACTCGGTGCGGCGAGCGTGACTCGATTAGACGATGCAGCGTATGACTCTTATGTGGTTGAAGACCGGCATCAAGGCGAATTTTACGTGGGTTTTGGTTTCTTCAACGACAAGAAGAAAGCCCAAAAGTCTGAGTTAACCAATAAGCGCTATCTTCGACTGGCTCATGGTTGGGCAACGCCATCAAACATTGGCGACATTATGAAGTTCAACTCGGAAAAAGATCCGTATAACAACCAACTTACCTCGGTGTTTTATGGCCACCCCTTGACCGATGAGCTGTTTGGTTTGCCGATTGATATTTATCTGACGCCGGGCCTCATTCATCACTGGTCTTCAGATGTTCAATCTTCATCAACAGAATACGTGGCGGCGATTAAGGCTTACTACACATTCAACTGGCCAACCAAATGGCGCTTTGGTGTAGCGGAAGGTGTCTCTTACATTGATAACATCACCTACATTGAAGGTACCGAGATGGAAGAGAAAGGTTACACGCCAAGTAACCTGCTAAACTACTTAGATTTCTCATTTGATATGAATGTCGGCGACCTAATTAACAATCGCGATTTAGACAATATGTGGGTCGGCTACTCGCTTCACCACCGTAGTGCTATTTTTGAGCAAGCGTCTCAATACGGCCGAATCAAAGGCGGCAGTAACTACAACTCGATTTATGTTCAGTTTGACTTCTAATTAGAACTGTCAATCGATACAGCGCCTACAAGCCTCGGTTTGTAGGCGTTTTAGTATAGTTTTGTGATACAATCATCACCGTTTATCGAATAAAAAGAATAGGTAATGCTTTGACGTCGTCACAGCCAGAAAAATCAGCCGCACCTGAAGAAAAAGCTCAGGCGAACAACGCGGCTTCTCTTCGTAAAGCACTCAACCAGTGCATGATTAAAGACCGATTTCGTTTAAGTAAACGTATTGCTGGCGCAAGCAAAATAAAAAAAGAAGCGTCACGTAATGCTGTGTTTGACGAAATCGCATTAGACATTGCTAAGTCCATGATGGATGTAGAGCAACGTGCTAGCTACACACCAACCATTGAGTACCCAGAACTTCTTCCTGTTAGCCAGAAGAAAGACGATATTGCAAAAGCGATCGCTGAAAACCAAGTCGTGATTGTCGCAGGTGAAACGGGCTCGGGTAAAACCACTCAGCTACCAAAAATTTGTGCCGAGTTAGGTCGTGGTCAATTTGGTTTAATTGGTCACACTCAGCCAAGACGTCTTGCTGCTCGTTCGGTTGCGAACCGCATTGCAGAAGAGATGGAAACCAAGCTCGGTGAGTTTGTTGGTTACAAGGTTCGATTTAACGATCAGATCTCTGAAAATACCCAAGTTAAATTAATGACTGACGGTATTTTGCTGGCAGAGATTCAACATGACCGTTTTCTCAATCAATATGACACCATCATTATCGATGAAGCGCACGAACGTAGCTTAAACATCGACTTTATTTTGGGTTATTTGAAAGAGCTGCTTCCTCGTCGCCCAGATCTTAAAGTGATCATCACGTCAGCAACCATTGACCCTGAGCGTTTCTCTAAGCACTTTAGCAGCGCGCCGATCATTGAAGTATCAGGCCGTACTTACCCGGTTGAAACTCGCTACCGCCCATTGCGTGGTGATGACGATGTCGATCGTGATCAGCTAGAAGGTATCTTTGAAGCGGTGGATGAGCTGTGTGATGAAGGGTTAGGCGATATCCTGATCTTCATGAACGGTGAGCGAGAAATCCGTGACACGGCAGATGCTCTTGGGAAACGTAACCTTAAGTCGACAGAAATTGTACCGCTTTATGCGCGTTTGTCGGCTGGTGAACAGAATAAGATTTTCCAACCTCATTCTGGTCGTCGCATCGTATTAGCGACCAACGTAGCGGAAACCTCGTTAACGGTTCCGGGCATCAAGTATGTGATCGATCTGGGTACGGCGCGTATCAGCCGCTACAGCTATCGAACCAAAGTTCAGCGCTTACCGATTGAGCCTGTCTCTCAAGCGAGTGCAAACCAGCGTAAAGGTCGTTGTGGTCGTGTGGAAGAGGGTATCTGTATTCGTCTTTACTCTGAAGACGACTTTAACTCACGCCCTGAGTTTACCGATCCTGAAATCCTGCGTACCAACCTAGCTTCGGTTATCTTGCAGATGACGGCATTGGGCTTAGGTGATATCGAAGCTTTCCCATTTGTTGAAGCGCCAGATAAACGCAACATTCAAGATGGTGTTCGCCTGCTTGAAGAGCTTGGGGCGATTAACGCAGAAGCGAAGGACAGCAAGAAGCGCCTGACCAGCATTGGTCGGCAACTTGCTCGTCTGCCTATCGACCCTCGTTTGGCTCGGATGGTTTTAGAGTCACCAAAATATGGTGCGACCAAAGAGCTGATGATCATTGCCTCTGCGCTGTCGATTCAAGACCCACGCGAGCGTCCGAGTGATAAGCAACAATCGTCTGATGATAAACATAAACGATTCTTCCATGAAGAGTCTGACTTCTTAACGTTTGTAAACTTGTGGGATTACATCCAGAAGCAGCAGAAACAGTTGTCTGGCAACCAATTCCGTAAGCAGTGTAAGCAAGATTACCTAAACTACTTACGTGTTCGTGAGTGGCAAGATGTGTACTTCCAGCTTCACCAGTCAATGCGTGAAATGGATTTCAAACTGAACGATGAACCTGCAAGTTACCAAGGTGTACATTCCGCCATTCTTGTTGGCCTGTTGTCGCACATCGGTATAAAAGACCAAGAGAAGAGCGAGTACCAAGGTGCGCGTAACGCTCGCTTCCACATCTTCCCGGCCTCGGGTCTGTTTAAGAAGCAGCCTAAGTGGATCATGTCTGCAGAGCTGGTGGAAACGTCTAAGCTTTGGGGCCGTATTATCGCCAAGATCCAACCAGAATGGATCGAGCCACTTGCCAAACACCTCATTAAACGCAGCTACAGTGAACCGCATTGGTCGAAGAAACGTGCCGCTGTCATGGCTCATGAGAAGGTGATGCTGTATGGCGTGCCAATCGTACCAAAACGTTTGGTGAACTACGGCAGCATTGATCCGACAGTCAGCCGCGAGATCTTTACACGTAGCGCTTTGGTTGAAGGGGAGTGGGAAACCAAACATGCCTTCTTCAAACAGAACCGTAAGCTGTTGCTTGAAGTCGAAGAGCTAGAGCACAAGTCACGTCGCCGCGATATCTTGGTTGATGATGATGAACTGTTTGATTTCTACGATCAGCGTGTAGGTACAGAGGTTGTTTCAGGTAAACATTTCGATACCTGGTGGAAGAAAGCATCGAAAGAAAATCCAGAGCTGCTTAACTTTGAAAAAGAGATGCTGTTCAAAGGCGATGCAAGCCACGTAACGGATTTGGATTACCCGAACTTCTGGCACCAAAACGGCCTTAAGCTAAAACTTAGCTACCAATTCGAACCAGGTGAAGATAACGACGGTGTGACCGTACACTTGCCGCTGCCGATCCTAAACCAAGTAGAGCCTGCGGGCTTTGATTGGCAGATCCCAGGTCTTCGACATGAACTGGTGGTGAGCTTAATTAAGTCTCTGCCTAAGACGATTCGAAAGAACTTTGTTCCAGCGCCAAACTACGCTGATGCATTCCTTGCGCGTGCCACTGCGATGGAAGCGCCACTACTTGACTCACTAGAGAAAGAACTGCGCCGCATGACGGGTGTTGAAGTCTTGCGTGAAGATTGGAATCTTGACCAAGTGCCGGATCACCTAAAAGTGACGTACCGTGCTGTCGATCATCGCAATCGTAAGCTCAAAGAGAACCGCGACCTGCATGAGCTGAAAGAAAGCTTAAAAGATAAGGTTCAAGAGACGTTATCAAAAGTGGCCGATGATGATATCGAGCAACAAGGTCTGCGCACATGGAGCTTTGGTGAACTGCCTAAAGTGTACCAACAAAAACGTGGCGGCTACGATGTGAAAGCCTACCCGGCGATTGTTGATAGCAAAGACAGCGTTGAGATCAAGCTCTACGAAACCGAGCATGAGCAGGTTACCGCAATGAAGGCGGGCCAACGTCGTTTGGTCTTGCTCAATGTGCCTTCGCCGATTAAATATCTGCACTCGAACTTACCGAATAAGTCAAAGTTAGGTCTGTACTTTAACCCTTATGGCAAGGTGCTTGACCTGATTGACGACTGTATCGCTTGTGGTGTCGATAAGCTGATCGAAGAGAAAGGCGGTATCGTGTGGGAATCGGAGCAATTTGAAGCGTTAAAAGAGCACGTAAGAGCCGAATTAGGTGACACTGTGGTAGAAATAGCGCAGCAAGTCGAGACGATTCTGACTACGGCGTTTAATATCAACAAGAAGCTCAAAGGTAAGATTGATTTCACCATGGCATTCGCACTCTCTGACATCAAAGCGCAGATTGAGAGCTTGATATTCAAGGGCTTTGCAACCGAATGTGGCTGGAAACGTCTGCCCGATATTCTGCGCTACATGAAGGCGATTGAACGTCGCATGGAGAAACTGCCGATCGATCCGAACAAAGATCGCTTGCACATGCTCAAAATTGAGTCGGTGACCAACGACTACAAAGAACTATTGAATAAGATTCCGAAAGGGATGGTGGTGCCAGACAATGTCAAAGAAGTGCGTTGGATGCTCGAAGAACTGCGTGTGAGCTTCTTTGCTCAGCAACTCGGTACGCCATATCCGGTCTCTGATAAACGTGTAAAAATGGCTATCGACGCTTGCTAGGCACGTTTATTGCTTAACTATTTAGTATCAATCGGAATTTTGACTATAATGGCAGAGGCTTGCCACCAAAGCCTCTGCGAACATAACTAGAGAAGGTTTATTATGAAAAAGACACTACTCGCGCTAGCTCTAATCGGCGCATCTGCTACAGCTTCTGCTGATTCTTGGATTTACGGTAGCGCAAGTGTGGGTCAAGCTGACTTAGGCAACGAGTCATCTACGTCTTACAATGTACACGTAGGTACTGGTATTCTTCCTTTCATCGGTCTAGAAGCGGGTTACCAAAACTTTGGCGATTTCGACAACGTTAATTATGGTAACGTAACTTATAGCAACCTAGAAGGTTCTGCAGTCTACTTCGCAGCAAAACCAAGTATTGATTTTGGTCCACTGCACGTATACGCGAAAGCGGGTCTTCACTCTTACGAGCTAAGTGGCGGCAGCTTTAAAGAAGACGAAATTGACATGATGTACGGTGTAGGCGCTGAATACTTTGTTATGGGTCCTATCTCTCTAGGTGCAAGCTACAACGTATTCTCTATGAAAGAAGAAGACGTGAAGAACTTCTCTCTAAACGCGACATTCCACTTCCTATAATTGACGCGTTAGCAAGATTTGAAAGCCTGACTTCGGTCGGGCTTTTTTGTGCCTTGAATAAGTTCTGAAGGTAAATCGTCTTGAGCTGCAGCGCACACAATTGCTCATGATAGCTTGTGATGTTACATAAAGCCCCAATCATTATAGATAGGTATAGAGATGACTCATAAGGAACATTGATGCAAGCGACCTCAAATTTAGCGTCAGACGCGAGTCGTCCAGAAGATGGTAAGAAAAACCTCGGAATCTTGTTTGAACTGCTCAAGTTCATAAAGCCTTATCGCCTTAAAGTGAGCGCAGCACTGGTTGCGCTGGTGGCCACGGCATCCCTGACGTTAACCGTTGGCCATGGGGTACGTATTCTCATTGACCAAGGCTTTGCCCAGCAATCTACGCAACAATTGCAAAGTGCCATCGGGTTTATTCTTCTCATTACGGTGCTGATATCGATTGGTACATTCTTCCGTTTCTATTTGGTATCTTCGGTAGGGGAAAGGGTCAGTGCGGACATCCGCCTAGCGGTGTTTAATCATGTCGTGACCTTGCATCCAAGCTATTTCGAGACCAATGGTAGTGGCGATATCATGTCTCGCATCACTACCGATACCACCTTACTGCAAAGCATTATTGGCTCATCATTTTCTATGGCGATGCGAAGTGCGCTGATGTGCGTGGGCGCAATTGTGATGCTGTTTGCGACCAACATTAAACTGACGCTTATCGTACTCGCCTCAGTTCCATTCATACTGGTTCCAATTCTATTTTATGGCCGCAAGGTGCGAGCGTTATCGCGTCAAAGCCAAGATTCTATGGCGGATGTGGGTAGTTATGCTGGCGAAGCGATTGAACATATAAAAACGGTGCAAAGTTTCAGTCGTGAACCTCAAGAGAAAGCCTATTTCTCAGAAGAAGTAGAGAAAGCGTATGAGATTGGCCGTAAGCGAGTGAAGCAGCGTGCGATCCTTATCTCAGGGGTGATTGTCATTGTGTTTAGCGCTATTTCTGGGATGCTTTGGGTCGGTGGTAATGATGTCATTAATGGCACCATGTCGGCCGGTGACTTAGGTGCTTTTGTCTTCTATGCGATTATGGTCGCCTCTTCACTGGCAACGATTTCTGAGGTGATGGGTGAGCTACAAAGAGCCGCTGGCGCCACGGAAAGGTTAGTTGAGATTCTGCAAGTTAAAAGCGACATCACTGCGCCTGTTCAACCTATTTCAAATAGTACGCTCAAAGCAGAAGTGAAGTTTGAGGATGTCTATTTCTGTTATCCATCGCGTCCAGATACACCTGCGGTAGAGCGCTTAACCTTGCAAGCCGAGGAAGGCAAAGTATTGGCGCTAGTTGGCCCATCTGGTGCGGGCAAGAGTACGCTATTTGAACTACTTCAACGTTTTTACGACCCACAGCTAGGGCAGATTTTGCTTGGTGATACCGACATAAAAAAACTGTCGCCAAATGTACTCAGAGATCACATGGCGCTAGTGCCGCAGCAGCCTGCGCTGTTCAGTAATAATGTGTTCTATAACATTCGATATGGCAATCCAAATGCTACGGATGAACAGGTGATTGAAGCGGCCAAAAAAGCTCATGCTCATGACTTTATAATCAACCTGCCAGAGGGTTACAGCAGCTTCTTAGGGGAGCGAGGTGTGCGTTTGTCTGGCGGTCAACGTCAACGTATCGCGATTGCTCGAGCCATCTTAAAAGATCCTAATATCTTACTTCTTGATGAAGCGACCAGCGCCCTCGATAGCGAAAGTGAGCATCATGTCCAACAGGCGCTAGAAGAACTTATGCGTAACAGAACCACCATCATTATCGCTCACCGATTATCGACGATTCAGCATGCCGATAGTATTGCGGTGTTTGACCACGGACAGTTGGTCGATGTGGGTAATCACACTCAGTTGATGGAAACCTGTAACTTGTATCAGCGTTTGGTTAAGTTGCAATTTAAGCATGTAAACGGCGATTAATCGCGAGAAAACTAAGCTTTAATCCGCTGACGGGCGTATACATGGATGAGCTTAACTAAGAGAAACTTCATGTCGACGAAAGAAAGAGAGTTACCTACCCATCGATTGTCCCGCTTTAGCAAACTAGCAGGCCTTGCGACGAAAGTGGCAGGCAACGTTATCAGTGAAGGGACAAAGCAACTGGTGCAAGGGAATAAACCCAAAGCAAAAGATTTGATCCTCACTCCTAAAAACATCTCGAGATTAACTGAGCAGTTAGCGCATCTAAGAGGTGCTGCGATGAAACTCGGGCAGATGTTGTCAATGGATGCGGGGGATGTCCTAGAGCCTGAGTTGGCAGACATTCTCGCCAGACTTCGCTCGGATGCCGACCCATTACCAGCAAAGCAGCTCAATCAGGTGCTAGTAAGTGCGCTAGGGGAAGATTGGAAGCTCCAGTTTACTGCGTTTAACTTTAAGCCAGTGGCAAGTGCTTCGATAGGCCAAGTTCATCAAGCCTATAACGATGATGGCGAAAAACTCGCAGTGAAAGTCCAGTATCCGGGCATCAGAAAAAGTATCAATAGTGATGTCGATAATGTGGGGACATTACTCAACATTGTCGGGTTAATTCCGGATTCGGTGGATTACAAAAGCCTGCTTGAAGAAGCGAAAAAACAGTTACATGATGAAGCGGATTACGAGCGAGAAGCGACTTTTGCCCAGCGATATCATCAAGCCCTAAAAAATACCTCTCACTTTGTGGTACCGAACATTCATACCTCTATAACGTCGTCTTCGGTCTTAGCAATGGATTTTTTAGAAGGGATATCGATAGAGAGTGTAGAAACCTTAGCTCAACCTGAACGCGACCTTGTCATGCATCGCTTGCTTGAGTTGATGTTCAAAGAGCTGTTTGATTTTAAGATGGTTCAGACCGACCCAAATTTTGCCAACTACCTTTACATCCCAGAAACCAAGCAAATCGGATTACTTGATTTTGGTGCAACTCGTGAATACAGCGACAGATTCAGTGAAGGGTATCGTAAGGCTTTTTCTTCGGTAGTGCAGGGAAGTGAATCGGGCTTGGATGATGCCTTGGAGCAGATCGGCTTTTTCAGTCAGGACATCTTGCCAAAGCAGCGACAAGCCATTCTTAACCTAGTGAAGCTTGCTTGTGAACCCATGCTGGTGGATGAAGATTATGATTTCAGAGCCAGTGGGTTGGCTCAGCGTCTGCGAGAGGCAGGAACGATTTTAAGCATGGAGCAAGACTACTGGCATACTCCACCCGCAGACGCGCTATTTTTACATCGTAAGATCGGGGGGATGTATTTGTTGGCCGCCCGTTTAGGCGCAAAAGTTAATATTCATACGTTGGCCACGCCATACTTACACGTCTAATGTGATCATTTTGTCGCTTGACTGAGTACGAAGCTATTATTTACTCTTTCGAGCTTACAAACATGAAATCACTAACACTCTTAAGTTTGTTTATTACTATCACCGCTTCTTCTGCATTCGCGTCTCAATGTCCAGAGATCCTTAAAGGTGAGCAACGGCTATTAAACTCAACAGATACCGTCAACCTTTGTGATGAGTTCAAAGGGCAAACTCTGCTTGTCGTTAACACAGCGAGCCAATGTGGTTTCACTTCCCAATTTGATGACCTAGAAAAGCTCTACCAACAGTATAAAGACCAGAACTTTGTCGTCGTTGGCTTTCCGAGTAACGACTTTCGCCAAGACAAAGGTTCCGAGGAGCAAACCGCCAAAGTCTGTTACTTAGATTACGGTGTCACCTTCCCGATGATGGCGCGTTCGAGCGTTAAGGGCAGCGATGCCAACCCAGTGTTTGAGAAAATCAGTGATCAAGCCGGAGTTGAACCGAGATGGAATTTCTATAAGTTCTTGGTCAATAAGAATGGTGATGTAGTTGCGACCTTTCCTAGCTCTACCAATCCAATGGACACCAAACTACGCCGCGTGATTGAGCAGCAGCTATAGCGAAGGAAACGGATATGGATACCAGTAAAAAAGTGATGCTTAAGTTGGGCTATTTGGGGCTAATTCCGTTTATCGCAGGTGTGGCAATGATGGTGACAAATGTGTCTTTTTGGGGACTATCAGGTAGCCAAATATTTGTCTCATACAGCGTGATTATTTTGAGCTTCTTGTCTGGAGTGCTGTGGGGAAGGGGTATAACAGACAATCAAAGTAATGAAGCGCAGACAGTGCCCAACAAAATGGCACTTATCATTAGCAATGTGTTTGCTTTGCTTGTTTGGGGGCTATTGCTACAAAGCAGTCAAAGTACCCACTTAGTGATTGGTCTGTTAGCGCTAGGGTTTGGTGCACTTTGGTTTTGTGAGCGCAGAATCTACAACGATTCTTCAGCCGACAATGAGCAAGGTTACCCAACAATGAGAAGAAACCTAACGGCCAGTGTGGTAGCGCTCCATCTGATTGCGTGGGCAATATGAAGATCAAAGACTTAGCTTTGAGACATGCCTTGTAAACTTGGTATCGAGCGTTGATAACTATTGAGTAGATTGACACTATCTAAAGCATTCGAAACAGGGAATGTGAGAACACCATTGACTACTAACATCATCAGAGCCACCGTCGAGCAACTGGACTTAGTTGCTGATCTATTCAACCAGTATCGAGTTTTTTACGGTCAAGAGAGTGACCTCAAACTCGCTCATCACTACATCAACGAAAGACTTTGTAACGAAGAATCCGTGGTCTTTTTAGCTGTAAATGCTGACGGGGAAGCCGTGGGTTTTACTCAGCTTTATCCGACCTTTTCATCTGTGTCGGCTCAGCGTAGTTGGATTTTAAACGACTTGTTTGTGACCGAGAGTGGCCGTTCGGGTGGCGTAGGTCGAACATTAATGAATGCCGCTAGCCAACATGCGATTGACACTGGCGCGAATGGGCTAAGTCTTGAAACGGCCCATGATAACGTTATCGCTCAAAACCTTTATGAATCATTAGGCTATAAAAAGGAAACGGCTTACCTAAGCTATTTTTTGAGTGTGTAGATTGCGGTTTCCAATCATTAAAAAAGCCACTCGATTGAGTGGCTTTTGTCTATCTAAAACAAAGAGAACTTAAGCTTGTTGTTTTTGTAGCTCAGCTTCCTTTGCTTCGTCTTCGATTAGCGAGTCAACGATAACCGCACACGCAGCATCACCAGTGATGTTTAGTGCTGTACGAATCATGTCGAAGATACGGTCAAGAGCGAACAGTAGTGGTAGACCTTCGATTGGAATACCCGCTGCTAGAAGTACTGCAACGACTAGGAATGAAGGACCAGGAACACCTGCTTGACCTACAGCACCTAGCGTAGAGGTTACAATGATCGCTACGTAAGCGCCCATGCCTAGGTCAACGTTGAATAGCTGAGCAAAGAAGATAGCAACCAAACCGTAGTAGATTGCGTTACCGCTCATGTTGATAGTTGCACCTAGAGGAAGAACGAACGATGCCGTAGAGTTCTTAACACCTAGCTCGTGTTCAACCGTGTCTAGCGTTACAGGTAGCGTCGCCATAGATGATGCTGTTGATAGAGCAACCGCTTGAGGCTTCTTCATTGCCACTAGGAACTTCTTCGCAGAAGTCTTAGTGAAGATATGCACCATTAGAGGGTAAGCAACAAAACCGAAGATAAGAATCGCAGCAACGTAAACAACGAATAGTTTGAACACAACCATTAGTGCGCCAAAACCAAACGTACCCACTGCTTCAGCCATCAGACCAAATACGCCTAGTGGTGCAATGATCATTACTTTGTTGATCATCCATACCATTGCATCAACGATAGCATTGACGCCATTGATGATCGGGTCACGCTTTTCTTTTGCTTGCTTAGAAATTGCGATGCCGAAGAATAGACAGAATACTAGGATCTGTAGGATGTTTGCTTCATTCAGTGATTGGAAAACGTTGGTTGGGATCATACCAGTGATGGTCGCCCAGAAACTTGGAAGTTCACCTTTTGAAGCGTATTCAGCTGAGAACATGCCCTCAACGCCAGATAGGTCGATGCCCATGCCAGGCTTGAATACCTCACCCATAACTAGGGCTAGTGCTACCGCTAGTGCAGACGTTAGGCCGAAGTAACCTAAAGTCACGACACCAACTTTACCTGCTGATTGGCTATTACCAAGACCAGCAGCACCAGAAATCAGTGCCACGGCGACTAATGGGATAACCAGCATTTTAATTAGGTTGATGAAGATCGCGCCTAGAGGAGCGAACATAGTTGCGCTCTCGCCCATGAAGGCACCAACGGCAGTACCAATAATCATGGCGATGACAACTTGCACACCAATATTGCTTAGCAAACTCTTTTCTTTTAACACTTCCATAACCTCTGTGCTAATAAAATTTAAAAATCCAGAATTACCATCTAACGCAAAGCCGTAGAGTGGTTAATAATTTCGTCTCGCTTTTTACACGTTATTTTTACAATTAGCAATATGTGTTCACTATCAACCACAATGAAATACGCAAATTTATTGACGTCTGATAACTTTTTGACCAAAAGCAAACGTTTGCCATTGAATTTAATGATGAGTTTACTGTGCGGGATTTATAAAACGGCTGTTTTAAAAAGAATGGAGATAGTGGCGTGATGTTAAAAAAAAGATCGATTTCTCATGTTGTTAAGAAATCGATCTCATAGAGGTTTAGATGGCTAACACGCTACTTCTGTGTTGCAGCCTTCATAGATGAAACAAAATCTGCGAGCTGCTGTAACATGTTGTCTGGCTGATCTAGATTGTTCTCAATGATTTTGACCACGGCAGAGCCCGAGATGGCACCCGCTGCACCAGCATCGATTGCTTGTTTCACTTGCTCTGGCTCAGAGATACCAAAACCAAGCAACGCAGGTGGAGCATTAAATTGGTTGAGACGCTCAAGTAGGGTGCTTACCGGCATGTTGGCTTTAGTTTCAGCACCTGTTACGCCAGCACGAGAAAGTAGGTATGTGTAACCGCCACCAAGTTCTGCTACCTGAGTTAACGTTTCGTCGGATGCGGTTGGCGGCGCAATAAAGATAGGTTCAATACCATGCTTTGTTGCCGCTGCGACAAATTCAGCACTCTCGTTGGTTGGTACGTCAGCGATTAGCACTGAATCGATACCGGCCTTTGCGCAGCGTTCGTAGAAGTTATCAATGCCGCGTGAGTAAACAAGGTTCGCATACATCAATAGACCAATAGGTAGGTCTGGGTACTTAGCTCGAATTTGGCCGATCAGGTCAAAGCAGATATCAGGAGTTGCGCCTGAATCTAATGCGCGGATGTTCGCCCCTTGAATCGTTGGGCCGTCAGCGAGTGGATCAGAGAAAGGAATACCAAGCTCTAGGGCGTCAGCGCCAGCTTCAACCAATGTTTCCATGATCTTAAGAGACTGCTCAGGATTCGGATCGCAAACTGTTACGAATGGAACGAAAGCACCTTGATCTTTATCGTTTAGGCTCGTAAATAGCTTTTCATAACGGTTCATTAGATCGCTCCTTTTTGTTGCAGAATGTCATGTACAGTGAAGATGTCTTTATCGCCGCGACCAGAAAGGTTAACGACCAGTAGCTGTTCTTTCTCTGGATTCTCGCGAGCCATACGTAGAGCATGTGCAAGTGCGTGAGAAGACTCAAGAGCAGGAATGATCCCCTCACTACGAGCGAGCTCTTGGAACGCATCTAATGCTTCATCATCCGTTACGTTGTCGTATTCAGCACGGCCAATGGCGTTAAGATGAGCGTGTTGAGGGCCGACTGATGGGAAGTCTAACCCTGCAGATACAGAGTAGGACTCTTCAACCTGACCGTTTTCATCTTGCATCAATGGTGCTTTCATACCAAAGAAGATGCCCGTTTTACCATGCTTAAGTGGTGCGCCATGTTGGTCAGTATCAATACCTTTACCTGCTGGCTCTACACCGATAAGGCGCACGCTCTCTTCTTCTATAAAGTCTGCAAACATACCAATTGCGTTAGAACCACCGCCAACACAGGCGATAACGGCATCGGGTAGTCGACCTTCGCGAGCTAGGATTTGGTTCTTAGTTTCTTCACCGATCATACGTTGGAAGTCACGAACGATGGTTGGGAACGGGTGAGGGCCAGCCGCAGTACCTAATAGGTAGTGCGCATCTTCATAACTTGCAGACCAGTCACGCAGAGCTTCGTTACACGCGTCTTTCAGTGTTGCAGAACCAGAATGAACAGGAATAACTTCCGCGCCCATTAGCTTCATACGAAATACGTTCGGGCTTTGGCGCTCAACGTCTTTTGCTCCCATGTAGACGCGACATTTAAGACCAAGTAGAGCACACGCAAGTGCGGTTGCAACGCCGTGTTGACCTGCGCCAGTTTCTGCGATGATCTCTTCTTTACCCATACGTTTTGCAAGTAAAGCCTGACCTAATACTTGGTTAGTCTTGTGTGCGCCACCGTGCAGCAGATCTTCACGCTTTAGGTACAGTTTTGTTTTTGTGCCTTTGGTTAGGTTACGAGTCAGCGTAAGAGCAGTAGGACGACCAGCGTATTCTTGTAGCAGAGTCATAAACTCGCTACGAAATTCTGGGTCTTCTTGTGCATCAATGAATGCTTGCTCAAGTTGCTCAAGTGCAGGGACAAGAATTTGTGGTACGTATTGACCACCGTATTCGCCAAAGTAGGCATCTAGTTTTGCCATGATGTTATTCCTTTAATTCAGTATGAGGCGCTGTGCGACTCTAAAATTCGTATTCTTAGTAATCTCGGATAGCGGCGAACGCTTGCTGCAATTTCTCTTGGTCTTTTTTGCCTGGAGAGTGCTCTACACCAGAATTTAAATCGAGACCTAAACAGCCTTGTTGCGAAGCGAGCTGTGCATTGAATGGGGTAATACCACCGGCTAGCATGACTCGTTCTGGTTGGCTGATCAGCGACCAATCAAACACAAGGCCAGTGCCGCCTGTTTGCGTGCCTACTTTGGTATCGAGTAAGTGGCGGTCAACGTGTTGCTCAATCAAGCTTGGTACTTGGTCGGTCACGCCGTATGCTTTCCAAATCTCCACATTGCTTGGTAGTAGTGGTTTGAGTGAATCAACAAACGCTTGATCTTCGTTACCGTGTAGCTGAACCGCTTTTAAGCCCAGGTTATGAACTCGCTCGGCAATAAGCTCGATTGGGTGATTTTGGAATACACCAACGAAGTTGAGTGGTGCGCCGCTCATGGTTAGACGAGCGGTTTCCTCATCAACAAAACGCTTTGATTGCTCAACAAAAATCAGACCACCAAAAATAGCCCCTGCTTGATACGCTTTAGCAGCGTCATCTGGGTGGGTTAGGCCACACACCTTATTCTCACCTAATGTCACTTTGCGAACTGCAAGCTCTAGGTTTTCCTCCGCCATTAACGAGCTGCCAATCAGGAAGCCGTCAGCGAAATTCGCAAGATCACGCACTTGTTGGTGAGTGTAAATCCCTGACTCAGAGATGATGATTGCGTCTGGTGCAAGCTCACGAATGGTTGGTGCTAGCTCTTTGGTACGATCTAGGTCAGTGGATAGGTCGCGTAGGTTACGGTTGTTAATGCCGATGACCTTAGCACCGAGTTTCACAGCGCGGTGAAGTTCTTCTTCATTGCTGACTTCCGTTAGCACACCCATATTCAGGGTATGGGCAACTTCAGAAAGTTCTGCATATTCTTCGTCATTCAGTACCGAAAGCATCAATAGAATCGCATCCGCACTGTAGTGGCGAGCGAGATAGACTTGGTAGCTATCGACCATGAAGTCTTTACACAGAATCGGCTGATTCGCTTGCTTACGTACTTGAGGTAAGAACTCAAAATTACCTTGGAAATATTTCTCGTCTGTTAGTACAGAAATCGCATTGGCATGGTCGTTATAAACAGAAGCAATGTAATCCAAGTCGAACTCTTCACGAATTAGCCCCTTTGATGGCGATGCCTTTTTACATTCTGTGATAAACACAGTTTGAGTTTGGCTCAATGCATCATAGAAGCTGCGATCCGATGGCGTCAGTGCTTCTTGGAATGTTTCCAGAGGCTGACTTTCTTTGCGCTCAGCTACCCATTGGTATTTATCTTTAACGATCTTCGCTAATACTTCGGCCATTTGCGCTTCTTTAACTGAAACGTGTTCGGATAGCTTGTTTTTAACCTGAGTCATGTTGTGTCCTTTTGCTCTTGGTTATGCGTGAGCCGCAAGTTGTTTGACAAGCTCGTAAGCCTTACCAGAGTTCATAGCGTCAATGGCTTGTTGGGTATTCGCCTTAAGGTCTTCGTGACCGAACAGATGCATCAACAGAGCAACGTTCGCTGCTACAGCACCAAGTTGCGCGTCTGTCCCTTTGCCTGTCAGCATATTGGTGATGATCGCTTTGTTCTCTTCCGGATCGCCGCCTTTTATTGCTTCAAGTGGGTGAGCATCTAACCCGAAATCGGCAGGAGTCAGTGTGTACTCAACGATTTCGCTATCTTTGATTTCAGCTACTGTTGTTTCACCGTGAATCGCTACCTCGTCAAGGCCGCTACCATGAACAACCGCTGCTCGCTTCATGCCCATTTGTAGCATGGTTTCAGCGATAGGGCGGACAAGCTCTTGAGAATAAACGCCCATTAATTCGATGTTTGGACGAGCAGGGTTAATAAGAGGACCTAAGATATTGAAGATAGTGCGAGTTTTCATGGTTTGACGCACTGGCATCGCATGGCGAACACCACCGTGATATTGTGGCGCAAATAAGAAAGCCACACCGATTTCGTCAACGGCTGTACGAGTATCTTCTGCGCTCATCGCTAAGTTAATACCAAATGAGTCCAGTAAGTCAGAGCTGCCAGACTTGCTTGATACGCTACGGTTACCGTGTTTCGCCACTTTTAGGCCACACGCCGCCGCTACGAACGCAGCGGTCGTCGAGATGTTAATGGTGTTATGACCATCACCGCCTGTACCGACGATATCGGCAAAGTCATAGTCTGGACGAGGGAATGGATTTGCATTGGCAAGCAGCGCTTTCGCCGCACCGGCAATCTCATCTGGCGTTTCACCTTTGATTTTTAACGCTGTTAATGCTGATGCCATAAGAATCGGATCTAGCTCACCGCGAATGATGACGTCAAATAGCTGTTGGCTCTCTTCTTGAGTGAGTGACTGTTGTTCGTAAAGCTTATTAATAATCTGTTCCATGACGTTTAATCCTTATTTGTCGTTATTCTCTAGAGCCCACTCAATGGCATTGGCGAGTAGCGTTGCACCGTAAGTAGTCATGATGGATTCTGGGTGAAATTGGAATCCACATACCTTGTCTTGTTCTTGTACTACAGACATGACCAAACCATCAACCTCAGCCGTTACAGTAAGATCGCTGGATACTTCGGTCGCTACCAAAGAATGGTAACGAGCAATCGCTAATGGCGACGGCAAATCAGCATAAGTTGGGTGGTTTTGGTGGGCCATCATCGACACTTTACCGTGAATGATTTCACCTGCACCGGCTACTTTACCGCCGTACGCTTCGACAATCGCTTGGT
The DNA here is from genome assembly GCF_003970385.1 of Vibrio aquaticus. Classification (GTDB taxonomy): domain Bacteria; phylum Pseudomonadota; class Gammaproteobacteria; order Enterobacterales; family Vibrionaceae; genus Vibrio; species Vibrio aquaticus. The sequence goes on from NZ_RXZH01000002.1 coordinate 333,669, forward strand.
GGCCAAGACAAATACCAATCATTGGTACTTTGCCTTTCAGGCGCTGAATGATCTCTGGCATAGAGCCCGCTTCTGACGGTGCGCCTGGGCCCGGAGAAAGCAACACGACAGGGTTGAGCAATTCAGAGACCGCTGACTCAATAACGTCAGCCGAGATGTTGTTACGGTAGATCGTTACCTCGTGGCCCAGTGAACGAAACTGGTCAACAAGGTTGTAGGTAAATGAATCGAAGTTATCGATGAAAATAATGTTAGCCATCTTGATCACCTACGCTTTATTAGATTTGTGAGCTGCTTGAATCGCAGAGATAACCGCTTGCGCTTTACCGCGTGTTTCATCCGCTTCTGCTTGAGGGTCAGAGTCGAACACAACACCAGCCCCTGCTTGAACTTGCGCAATGCCATTCTCGACATAGGCAGAGCGAATAACGATACAGCTATCCAGCGTACCTTCACCGGTTAAGTAACCCACGGCACCACCGTAACTGCCACGACGTGCGCCTTCGACATCACGAATCAGTTGCATCGCACGAATTTTAGGTGCGCCAGTAAGCGTGCCCATGTTCATACAAGCTTGATAAGCATGCAGCGCATCTAGGTCATTTCTAAGTTGGCCGACAACACGAGAAACAAGGTGCATCACGTGGCTGTAGCGGTCAACTTTCAGTAGGTCAGCAACGTGGCGAGTGCCTGCTTCAGAAATGCGCGCAACATCGTTACGGGCAAGGTCAACCAGCATCATGTGCTCGGCGTTTTCTTTGCTATCGGTGCGCAGCTCTAATTCAATGCGGCTATCCAAATCAAAATCAATTTCACCATTTGGACGTTTGCCACGGCGGCGTGTCCCAGCGATCGGGTAGATTTCAACTTGATTGGTTTCCGTCGCGTACTTAAGTGCACTTTCTGGGGACGCGCCAAACAGAGTAAACAGCTCATCTTGCATGTAGAACATGTAAGGGCTTGGATTTGATTGCTTAAGCTCTTTGTATGCAGCCAGTGGAGAAGGGCAAGGTAGGGTAAAGCGGCGAGATGGAACTACTTGGAAAACATCGCCTTTTACAACGTACTCTTTAAGGTCACGCACCGTTTGACAGAAATCGTCATCAGACACACTTGGAACCGCAGTAGTATCAGCCACTTCTGTTGCATTCGGTAGCTGTTTGAGATTGCTACATGCGCTGCGAATCTCCTCTAAACGAGCTTCTAGCTGTGGCTTTTCGCTGTCTGTTGCAAATAGGGCTGCTTGTAGGTCACAACTGCGCTTTTGATGATCGACAACCAGTAACGTTTCAGCGACATAAAAAACGTAGTCAGGGCATTGATTTGATGCTTCAGCATGACCTAAAGGCTCAAAGTTTGCGACTAGGTCGTAGGCAAAAAGGCCACCAATGAAAATAGCATGTTTATGTAAGCCTTCGATATTGAAGCTGTGCTGCACTAAACGCAGAGCATCGAAAGACGATGCTTCACGTAAACGAGAGTCTTCGTCTAGCGTGTCACACGGTGAGGTGTACTCGAGAACCAGTTCGTCACCATCAAAAGAATGGGTGATGTTTTCGTTGATATTATGAGTTAAATGAGAAAGCAGGTTCTTACCGTTTTGAGTAAGAGCGGTCATCGTGACCTTGTGACCAAAGCAGACGATTCTCACCGCGGAGTCAACAATCAATAGACTTTGTAAGTCTTGTTTTGAATCGATCTCTGCAGACTCTAACAATAGGCTGTCTGTTTTGTTTTCACATAAAGTATGGAAAAGCTGCGTTGGATCTTGAGCATAGGGTGCCGTGGTGCGAATCAGCTCAAGCTCGCCTAAATTTTGAATATTAATGGCCTTGTTCACAAGACCTCCTTTTCTCAAATAATTTTTTCTTCCTGCCGTACATAGTCGCATAAAGCAAACGTTCACCCAATTAAGATTTGGTCAAAAATGACGATTGTTTAAGCACTTAGATGTGAGGCCGGCTACAAAACAAAAAGCCCGCTATCGTAGCGGGCTTGGTATACGTAAAATCTATAAATTAGAAGTACACGTTAGCCCACCATGAACTAGTCCAAGTGCGCCACCAAGCAAGTTCCGCTGAGCTTTGATTAAGCGTATCAGCGTTAACTTTTACTTTTTGCTTTTGGTTAATGTCTTGTAACATAGAGGGCCTTAATTCAGGTACTTCGTATTTGTGTACTAGTTAACTAGTGCAGAGGTAAAAAGTCAACTAAAAATACAAAATTATGAGAATTGATTTACACAGCCACACAACCGCCTCTGATGGACGATTACCTCCGAATGAACTGATCGATAGAGCCTTAAGCTTTAACCTCGATGTTTTAGCCATTACTGATCATGATACGGTGGATGGTCTGCATTTGGCTCATCAATACATTAATGACAATGAACTGCCAATAAAACTCATCAATGGCATTGAGATCTCAACGGTTTGGCAAAATAAAGATATTCATATTGTTGGCTTGAATATTGACCCTGAGTCCAATGAGCTTATGAGTTTGATTGAGCAACAGAAAAGCCATCGAGTATCGCGCGCAGAGCTGATAGCCGAACGCTTAGAAAAGGCGACAAGAGAGGGCGTACTTGAAGAGGTAAAAGAGATAGCCGGTGATGCCCCTGTGACTCGTGCGCACTTTGCTAAATGGTTGGTTGATAACGGCTATGCGAAAACCATGCAGCAAGTATTCAAAAAGTTTCTTACGCGTAATAATCCAGGTTATGTTCCACCCACGTGGTGTTCAATGAAAGACGCCGTTGAGGCGATTCATGCGGCTGGTGGTCAAGCAGTATTAGCCCATCCTGGTCGCTACGATCTCACTGCGAAGTGGGTAAAACGCCTACTTACTGCCTTTGTTGAGGCTGGCGGCGATGCAATGGAAGTCGCGCAACCCCAACAAGCGCAACAAGAAAGGCGCAACTTGGCGGATTATGCTATACAATACAAACTATTAGCCTCTCAAGGCAGTGACTTTCACTACCCATCTCCGTGGATGGAACTTGGACGAAATCTTTGGTTACCATCGGGCGTTGAACCGGTATGGAAAGATTGGGGTATCGAGCCTTCTAAAGCAGATTCCATTGATACCAATTAACTATAGAGTCGTGAGACTCGATAATGAGGAATTACAATGAGCCAGTTTTTTTACGTACATCCAGAAAACCCTCAGGCTCGCTTGATCAATCAAGCTGTAGCAATCATACGCAATGGCGGGGTAGTGGTTTACCCAACAGATTCAGGTTACGCATTGGGTTGTCAGCTTGAGAACAAACAAGCATTAGAGCGCATTTGTCAGATCCGTCGTCTTGACGATAAGCACAACTTTACTCTGCTTTGCCGCGATTTATCAGAGCTGTCGCTTTACGCTCGTGTTGATAATGTTGCTTTCCGACTATTGAAAAACAACACACCAGGGCCTTACACCTTTATCTTCAAAGGCACCAAAGAAGTCCCACGTCGTTTAATGAACTCGAAGCGTAAGACGATTGGTATCCGTGTTCCAGACAACCGCATTGCGCTGGATCTATTGGATGCTCTGGGTGAACCTCTGATGTCGACGTCGCTTATCTTGCCGGGTAATGATGTGACTGAGTCTGACCCAGAAGATATCCGTGACAAACTGGAACATGCTGTCGACTGTATTCTCAATGGCGGTTATTTAGGTGAGCAGCCAACCACCGTTATCGATTTTAGTGACGAAGAAGCGAAAGTTGTACGTATCGGCTCAGGCGATCCAGCACCTTTTGAGTAATCGAAAGTTAGTGATTTCCTCCACAGTTTTTGCGATAATATGCGGCCGCGATTTTGGGTCGCAATTGTTTATTCGACGTCTGAGAAGACGACACATAGGTAGATAAATGAACGAAAAATTACAGAAAGTATTAGCTCGAGCTGGTCATGGCTCTCGTCGCGAACTTGAAGCTTTGATTAAAGCGGGTCGCGTGAGTGTGAACGGTGTTGTAGCTAAGCTTGGTGAACGACTAGAAGATGAAAACGCCGTTGTGCGTATCGATGGTCATACTGTTTCTGCGAAAGCTCAGGAAGAGGTGGTTTGTCGAGTTCTTGCGTACTACAAGCCGGAAGGTGAATTGTGTACTCGTCATGACCCTGAAGGTCGCCGAACTGTATTTGACCGTCTACCTAAAATCCGTGGTTCTCGCTGGATCTCTGTAGGTCGTCTTGATGCGAACACATCGGGTCTTCTACTATTCACAACAGATGGTGAGCTAGCTAACCGTCTAATGCACCCAAGCCGTCAAGTTGAGCGTGAATACTTAGTGCGCGTATTTGGCGACGTGACAGAGCAGAAGGTGAAGAACCTAGTTCGTGGTGTTGAACTAGAAGATGGCATGGCACGTTTCGAAGACGTTGTGTACGCGGGCGGTGAAGGTATGAACCATACTTTCTACGTAGCCATCAACGAAGGTCGTAACCGTGAAGTTCGTCGTCTTTGGGAATCTCAAGAGACGACAGTAAGCCGCCTAAAACGTGTTCGTTATGGTGATATTTATCTAGATAAAAAACTGCCACGTGGTGGTTGGATGGAACTGGATCTGAAAGAAGTAAACTACCTACGTGAGTTAGTAGAACTTCGTCCAGAGAAAGAAACCTTGCTAGACGAGAACAAAGCAAACTCTTCACGTAAGCGTGAGCGTTCTCGTAGCCAGAAAATTCGTCGCGCCGTTAAGCGTCACGAAGAGCGCGTAAACACGGGTGGTGGCCGCAGTAACAACCCTGCTCGCCGTAAACCAAAGAAGAGCGCAGGCAAACCAAACGCACGTAACAAGCAGCGTTAATTAGACAGCTTAATCGCTTATCGCAAAATCTTAAAAAGCAGCCAACTCGGCTGCTTTTTTACTATTTCATCAAAATTACTATTTCATCAAAATTACTACAGATTCAAAATTTCTTGGCTGCTCTTCTTTGCTCACAGAGTCGTAATACTTTGCGTTTCTCGCTATCGGTAGATTGAGACCAGTTAAGTATCTCCTCAAGCGAACGGAAGCAGCCTAGACAGATATCCTCTTGGTCTAAGCAGCAATGACGAATACAAGGGCAGGGCACTGCGCTCTTTGGGTTCTTCGCGGAGGAATTCAAAATATCACCTGACAAGCCACGTCCCCTTAACTATACAAAAAGACCCAGAATAACGAGAAGTCATCTGGGCCTTTAAATGCTATATGTCTAGCTTAATATATGCCTAGGTCAATAGCTTCTAGAACAACTAAAGCGTCTGGTTTAGCGTGTAGTAACGACCTTGTTGCGCTAGTAAGTCTTGGTGATTGCCGTACTCGACAATTTGACCTTGTTCAATCAGACAGATAGCGTCCATCTTATCGAGGTCGACTAAGCGGTGGGTAATGAATACCACGGTTTTGTCTTCGAAGTGTTGTTCGAACAGCTGCATAATTTGCTGTTCTGTCTGCTTATCTAACCCTTCAGTGGGTTCATCAAGCAACAAAATTGGCGCATTATGCAGTAGGGCACGAGCAATGCCTACACGACGCTTTTCACCACCTGACAGCTGACGACCACCGTCACCCAACCAAGTATCGAGGGCGGTGTCTTCTAAAAGCTTAGACAGGCCAACCTTTTCAAGAACCTCAGCCAGTTCCAAATCGTCTGCTTGTGGTTTGGCCATTAGAAGGTTGTCACGCAGTGAACCATTCAAGATGTCGACACGTTGGCTCACTACACTGATCGCTTGTCTGAGTTGACTCTCGCTCCATTGCTGGATTGGTTTACCGGCAATTTCTATTGAACCTGCATTGACGTCCCAATAGCGGTTGAGCAACTGGATTAATGTTGATTTACCTGAACCCGTTTGGCCAACAATCGCTACTCGGTGTTTGGCTGGAATCTCCAGTTCTACGTCAGTTAGCACTTGGGCATCGCTGTCAGGGTAGTGGAATGACACTGCATTGTACTTGATAGAGTATTCACCGTTGTGTGCGATGGTTTCTTCTGGGAACTGAACATCAGGCTCAGACAAAATAATGTCATTCAAACGGCGAGCAGACGTAAGCGTTTGACCAAGGTGTTGGAATGCACCGGCAATAGGCATGAGCAACTCAACACTTGCCATGGTCGCAAAGGCAACCAATGCGATTCTTGGATCTGGCGTATTACCACCTACGCCGTCAGCAGCAAGCCAAAGCATTAGTACTACCGTCCAGCCGTTCGCCAACATTAAGAGCGCTTGAGCTAGACCTGAGAAGTGCGCATTGAATGATTGGTTGCGCAATAGCTTGTGTTGAGCGTCTAAAATGGCGTTGCGGTAACGCTCCTCAGCACCAAACAAGGTGAGCTCGCTGTAGCCTTGCAGCCAATCTAACGTAGTAATACGCAGCTCGGCCTTGTTTTGAGTTAACTCTGTACCATTGCGTTTACCCAGTTTGTAGAACAGCACTGGCCATGTAATGACGAGTGTCATCAGGATGGCACCCAATGTTAGGCCGAGTGTTTGATCAAACCAACAAATCAGTGCAGTCAGGCCCAAAATTGCTAGCGTCCCAACAACCATCGGGCTCACTAATCGCAGATAGACGTGATCCATTGCGTCGATATCAGCGACTAATCGGTTGAGGAGATCGGCATCACGCAAGTTTGAGACTCGACCAGGAATAAGGGGTGCTAGCTTAGAGAAGAAGAAAACACGCAGGTCAGTCAACAGCTTAAATGTTGCGTTGTGGCTGACTACACGCTCACCCCAACGACCGGCTGTTCTACCCATCGCAAAGCCGCGAACGAAAGCACCCGGTAACATATAGTTAAAGGTTTCACGGGCAATGGTTAAACCGGCAACCGCAGCGGCGGATAAGAACCAACCTGACAGTGTCAACAAGCCGATAGAAGCAGCCACGGTTGCAAAGGAAAGAAGCATCCCGAGTGATAAGCCAAACCAGTGCTTCTTATACAGTTTTAGATAGGGAAGTAAATCACGCATCTAAGTTCCCCTTGTTCGTTTGGTTTAGTGCTTGGTTCGCTTGAAGCATTGATTGGAACAGTCCGTCTTCAGCGGCTAGATGGTCGTAGTGTCCTGATTGAACAATTTGACCATCTTGCATAACGAGAATTTGGTCTACGTTTTTCAATGGGGTAAGTTGGTGGGTGACCATTAGGGAAGATTTTCCTGCCACCTGAGTTTCTAAACCTTGCATAACCAGTTTTTCACTGCGCGCGTCTAAGCTTGCGGTTGGTTCATCCAATAACCAGAACTGGCCACCTTGGATCATGGCGCGAGCCAATGCCAAACGTTGAGCCTGACCGACCGATAAACCGCCAGAACGATCTGAGACGAGATAGTCTAGGCCATGTTGATTGACAAATTCGGCAGAAAAGGAGTTCTCAAGAGCATTCTGGATGGTCGCTTCATCAACATTGTTTTTACCAAGCGTGATGTTGTCGCGTATTGAACCATGCAGAAGTAGCGGGTTTTGACCAACCCAGCTGATTTTTTCACGCCAGTTAGCAAGGTCTAATTCACTGCGCTCGATACTATTGATGGTCAGTGAACCTTGGTAAGGCAAGAAACCAAGAATGGCATTAATTAAGCTCGTTTTACCTGCGCCGCTAGGGCCGACTAACGCGGTGGATTGCTCGGCATTGAGTACAAAGCTCACAGGACCAAGTAGCTTCTTACCTTCTGGCGAATACACCTCAAGATTGTTGGCTGCAATGGTAATAGATTGGCCGTCTTGTAGAGTTTTGTCACCAGATCGTACTTGTTCAACATCGGTTTCAATAAATTCAACGATGCTTTCCGCTGCGCCAACCGCTTGTTGTTTCGCGTGGTAGAAGGTGCCTAAGTCACGCAGTGGTTGGTAAAACTCTGGAGCAAGGATCAAGATAAACAGACCGGCAAACAAAGTGACGCCGGCTCCGTAATCACCGAAGTTCAGTTCCCCGATAAATGCGAAGCCAAAATAAACGGCCGTTAATGCGATAGAGATAGAGGTGAAAAATTCCAAAACCGCAGAGGATAGGAAAGCGATTTTCAGCACATCCATCGTGCGAGTACGGAAGACTTCCGATGCACCATGCATCACTTCAGTTTCTGCTTTGGTGCGGTCAAACAGTCGAATGGTAGTCATGGATTGAAGGCGATCATAGAAATGACCCGATAGGCGTTGCAAAGCTTTGAAGTTCTTTCGGTTTGCGTCAGCGGCCTTCATGCCAACCAATGCCATAAAGAGTGGCACAAGTGGGGCAGTAATCAGGAAGATAAGACCCGCAGCCCAGTTTACTGGGAATACGACAATCAGAATCACGAATGGCACAAGAACAGAGAGTGACATTTGCGGCAGGTAACGAGCAAAGAAGTCATGCATATCTTCCACTTGCTCTAGCAGTAGGGTTGCCCAAGCTCCTGCAGGTTTTCCTTTGATGTAAGCAGGGCCCAATTCGCGCAATTTATCTAAAATCAGTTGGCGAATGTAAACGCGGATTTGTTCACCGCATCGGTAACCTGCGATTTCACGTCCCCAAGAGCATAACGCGCGAACGGCAATAGTGCCGCCTAAAGCAAAGAAGTAAGGGACAAGTTCGTATTTATCTACGTGCTCAATAATCAATTGATGCAAGATCGTCGCAAGTAAAGCGGCTTGAACTAGCAGGAAGGCGCTAGAGAGTACGCCCAAACCCACAGCAATCATAAGCCAGCGCTTGGCGAGCTTACTCTGCTGCTTGAGCCATAGATTCAAGCTGCGTTGTTTCTTTTTATCCATCGTGAAGGCTTAATGAGAATTATTATTACGAAATAGAAGCGCGCATTATACAAAAGAAAGCCCCGCGGGAATACCGCAGGGCTTTAAGGATTTGAGCTAAAAGTGAAAAATATTATTTACTTTTAGTGTATTAATCGCGTTATTTGTTATCAGCAAGAGCATCAAGGTAACGTTCTGCATCAAGGGCAGCCATACAACCTGTACCGGCTGAAGTGATCGCTTGACGGTAGTTATGATCCATAACGTCACCCGCAGCGAAAATACCAGGGATGCTTGTTTGAGTCGCGTTACCTTCAAGGCCCGATCTAACGATGATGTAACCATCTTTCATTTCAAGTTGGCCTTCAAACATCGCTGTGTTTGGTTGGTGACCAATGGCAATGAAAGCGCCCATCACGTCGATCTGCTCGATTGAATCAGACTGCGTATCTTTAATACGAACGCCCGTTACACCCATGTCGTCACCTACCACTTCTTCAAGTGTACGATCGGTGTGCAGAACAATGTTGCCATTCTCGACTTTATCCATTAGGCGCTTAACGAGGATCTTTTCTGCGCGGAATGTGTCACGACGGTGAATCAAATGAACTTCAGACGCGATGTTAGACAGGTAAAGTGCTTCTTCAACCGCTGTGTTACCACCGCCGACAACCGCCACTTTTTGGTTACGGTAGAAGAAACCGTCACACGTTGCACAAGCTGAAACACCACGACCTTTGAATGCTTCTTCAGATTCAAGGCCTAGGTATTTGGCTGATGCACCGGTAGAGATGATCAAAGCGTCGCAAGTGTATTCACTGCTATCACCTTTAAGGCGGAATGGACGTTGGCTGAAATCAACTTCGTTAATGTGATCGAAAAGGATCTCTGTCTCGAAACGCTCAGCATGCTCTTTCATTCGTTCCATTAGCGCAGGGCCTGTCAGGCCTTCTGCATCGCCAGGCCAGTTTTCAACTTCAGTTGTTGTCGTTAGCTGACCACCTTGCTGCATACCCGTTACAAGAACTGGGTTAAGGTTTGCACGTGCAGCATACACCGCAGCGGTATAGCCAGCTGGGCCTGAACCTAAGATAAGAAGGTTACTGTGTTTTACGTCGCTCATTTGTGCTCCATTAGCGGTGACGCTTTATCATTTATGTATGAAGATTGTATGGAATATATGGGGGCTTTTAAAGAGTTAGCAAGCCAAGAGGTTGTAATAATTGGTTATAGATTAGAACGCAAACGTTTCCGGGTGGAGGCTAAATTACCTTGTAAGTCTCTGAAATTAAGCTGATTTATAAAAGCCCTAGTGAAGTGTTCTATTTTTCTGCAATTGTAAGTTTTTAAACTGGAGATACTGACTGATTTATTTGATTTTTCTGGTTGTAAGTTCTGTATTTGTCTAAATGTCGGATTGAAATACTAAAAAAAGTTGATTGGTCGATATAAGTGCGCAAATAATGGTTGTAAACAAGATGTTAAACACAATAAATTGCATGTACCTCATTAAGGAGATGATGATGCTACATCAGCGCGAAACAACCCTACAATTGACTCAGTTGAGTGAAGCCGCCATTGCTCAACTTGCCCCTTCATTCATGCACTTACCGAACACGGAACATGCTGATGGTCAGTACCGTCTAAGACGTTATTCCGTGGTTTCTATGAAGGACGGACAAGTTATCGATTTGAACAAGAATGAGTTTATGCAAACGGATGATATCAACCGTTTTCAAGGTAATGTGGTTCGCCAATTTGAAGGTATTGAAGAGTTGATTATCGAAAGTGAAGGGATGCGTGAGATGTGCTCGTTGTTTACTGCATCGAATCACTTAAAAGATGGTCATGAGATCGAAATTCACCAGATTCGAATCTCTGCGATTTATGATGAAACTCAGGTTGCACCAGAAGGGGTGCACCAAGATGGCTTTGAACATATTGCTTTAGTTGGTATGGGGCGTCACAACATTGAAGGTGGCGACATCATGCTTTACAACAGCTTCAATGAAGCGCCTTTCTTTAGAAAAACACTGCTGAACGGTGAAGTGGCGATGTTGGCGGATGACAAGCTTTGGCACAACGCTCAACCTATCCGTTCAGTGATTGATGGTCAGGCCGGCCACATGGATGTATTCGTACTTACAGCAAAGGGCGCAAAGCATGAGCTTCAATCCTAACTTATCTCGTTCTCAGTTTAGTGCACTTAGCCAAACACATAATGACCTTCCGGTGATGTTTCTTGATGGGCCTGGTGGCTCGCAAGTGCCACAGTCAGTGTTGGATTCAATGCAAGCGTACCTTGGCTACTTCAATTCCAACTTGGGTGGGCACTATTTTTCAAGTCAGCACACGACGAATTTGATGAAGCAGGCGAGAGAGCATGCACAGGCACTCGTTAATGCACCATCCAGTGACAACATTGTCTTTGGCGCCAATATGACCTCGTTAACCTTTCAGCTAAGTAGAGCAATCAGCCGAAATTGGCAACAAGGCGATGAAGTCATAGTAACGGCACTTGACCACTATTCGAACGTTTCTAGTTGGCAACAAGCGGCCGATGATAAAGGTGTTGTTGTTCATCACGCGAAAGTAGAAGAGCAAAACTACGGCCTGGATGTTGAGCACTTAATCTCGCTAATTAATGAAAACACGACGTTAGTGGCACTGACGTTTGCTTCAAACACCACAGGGTCGATTGTGGATGTTAAGAAGGTGGTCGATGCGGCGCATAAAGTGGGGGCCATGGTTTATGTCGATGCTGTGCACTACGCGCCGCACCATCTGGTTGATGTACAAGCATTAGGTTGCGATTTCTTGGCGTGTTCTGCCTACAAATTCTTTGGCCCTCATGTTGGCATTGCTTATGTCGTTCCGAAGTGGCTGCAAACTTTACAACCTTACAAAGTTGAGCCTGCAACAGATGTTGGCCCGGGCCGTTTTGAGACAGGGACACAGAGTTTCGAAGGTTTAGCTGGGGTGATTGCCGCTGTTAAGTATCTTGCTCAATGGGGTACAACGGGAGCACCACTTCGAGATCGCTTGGTCGAATCGTTCAAGCAGTTCAATCAGCATGAGTCGGCGATCAGTGAGCGTTTTCTTGCTCGTTTGAATGAAGTTGAGGGAGTTAAGTTGTGGGGCAGTCATGAGTCCAGTTCAGAACTCAGAACACCCACGTTCGCCTTAACGTTTGTCAATCATGCGCCTGAGTATGTCGCGTCTGAACTTGGAAAACGAAACATCTGCGTTTGGAATGGTCATTTCTACGCGTTAGGCTTGGTTCGACAGCTTGGTTTGCAAGAGAGTGGTGGTGTGGTGCGAGTTGGCTTTATGCATTACAACACGCTTGAAGAAGTCGATACATTTATTGATGAGCTCAAACTTATCGTCAATGGATAGAAAAAGACCTCCAAACTGGAGGTCTTTCTCATTATGCTGAAACTTCTACTTCGTAAGATGTAAACTTACGGATATTGATCACACCGGTATCAAAGATCATGTACTGACCTTTAATGCCTTGAAGCGTGCCGGTTACCTCAGGGTTTTTATCAAAATTGTGTGACGTAATCTTGGTAGGGTGCTGCTGGACAGGGTAGCTGATTGGGGTGATTTGCTCACTTAAGATCTCGATAGCATCATCGCCATATTGTTGCTTAATCTCTGCGATTTTATCTTCTACCAGTGGCAACAACTCTGCAAAACGTTCTTCCAATGGCATTGGCTCGCCATCACCTTTCAGCAAAGTACGCCAGTTGGTTTTATCAGCGATGTGTTTAGCAAGCTCAACTTCGATGAGACCTGAAATATGGCGAGTCTTAACCTTAAAGATTGGCAGACCTTGAGTCGCACCTTGATCGATCCAACGAGTTGGGATCTGGGTGTGACGAGTGATACCTACTTTCAAGCTTGAGGTGTTTGATAGGTAGACAAAGTGGTCAACCATACAGTTTTCTTCACCCCACTGAGGTTCTCTACAAGTCCCTTGTTCATAATGGCAAGTCTCTGGCTTCATGATGCACATATCGCAACTTGCTAGCTTTCTCATACAGACAAAACAGTGACCTTGAGAGTAGCTCTTTTTGGTCTTCTTGCCGCAAGAACTACAAAAAATGTTACCAGTATGAGTCAGTGTGAGTGATTGGCCTATAAACGGCGAGAGATCAACCAGTTCCTCACCCACGGGTAAGCGATACTGAACGGTACCTTCTAGAGAGGCACGCATTTTACTTAGCGTACCTTTAGCAATTAAAGACATGACAGTGCTCTTATTCTATTGATTATTATACTCGCCTACATTGAGTGGCGATTTTTTGCAGTATAACAAATAAAGGGGGCAAGCGTGATGTCTAGTCGTTACCGACGGTGGCATAGGAATCCTAGATTTGGCTATATGAACTAAGATTGATGAGATGAAAGAAATTTTATGACGCGAATCAAATTTTTAGTGAGTAATTGCTTATTAAAAAGAGATAAAATTGAACTAACGTTGTATTATTTATTGGTCACCTGTTCTGTAAGTTGTTTTATTGTTCTCTAGGAAGCGGTCTTGAAAGTCATTCATAAGGTTATCTTTGGATTAGTGATCATCACTATACTTATCGTGCAACTGTATTGGTTACACGGTGGTAGCCTCGTCTATCGTATCTCCCCAGAGCACTTTCGCTTTTTAGCGACCAATGACCAAGTTCAAGGGGGATCGTCAACATCTGAGCTAGCGTACAAAGGCGAACAAGCCACGTTGTCTTGTGAACTGAGCAAAACTCCAGACTATGCTTGGCCATATTGTGGCGTTTCTATTCAATTGACCGATAAGATCTACAAAGGGATAGACTTTTCGAGTTTCCACACGGTTCGTCTTAATATCGATTTTGATGAGTTAGATTCAGAACGATCGGCGAGCCTACGTTTTTACATGCGTAACTATAACGCGGCTTATTCAAAGCCAGACAATGAATACACACTGAAATACAATGGATTGGAGTATTCCCCAGGTGTCGGCAATGGCGACATCGACATTCCTATTGCTAACCTCCAAGTATTAACATGGTGGTTATCCGACAATCAGATTCCTATTCAACACTCAGCCCCAGAATATACCAACATCACTCTTCTTGAATTGGCCACGGGCTCTGGTCATTCTCAAGGCGAATTTAAGATGACCATCAATAGCATTGAATTGGTTGGGCACTACATTTCAGCTGAGAACCTGGCGTTTAGTCTTCTGACATTTTGGGTTTGTATGGCGCTTGTTTATAGCGTCGTGGAGATCCGCCGCAGCCATAATCTGATTCTTCGTTCTCATTTTCGTCAAGATCACTTGAGCCGTCTAAATAAAGAACTGAAAGAGCAAAACATCCATTTCGCAGAGTTGGCAAACCGTGATGCGCTAACCGGAGCAATGAATCGGCACTCGATTAGGGAATGGCTTGATTCAGCGTATGCAGATTCGACCGGTAAGCGGCTTTCCGTCCTTTATCTCGACATCGACCACTTTAAGTCAGTCAACGATCTCTATGGTCACTCTATGGGTGACGATATTCTACGCGAGTTCACTATGGTTGTGTTGAGCACACTCAGCTCAAGTGAGCGTTTAGTTCGTTGGGGTGGGGAAGAGTTTGTCGTTTTCTGCCCGGGTCGTGACATTGAAGAAATCAGTCAACTAGCAGAGCAGGTTCGCCGACGAGTTGAGTCACACATTTGGGTTCATGGTGATCCGTTAACCACCAGTATTGGCGTTGCGTCGTTAGGTGATGAGCGCGTGAATGAGATGCTAACTCGCGCAGATGAAGCACTCTATAAGGCTAAGCGACAAGGAAGGAACCGCGTGGTGGTTAGTCACTAATTGGTGCGTTGCGTTCCGGTTCTTCAAGTGCGCTTTCTTCAACTGCATTTTCTTCAAGTACCTTTTCCCCAACTAAAGTGGCTTGGCTAGAGGTAAGGATCGGCTCTTTAGGACCAAGAAATTTAGGCTTGGTATGAGTGATGTAAATGTCCAATACCGCTTTAGCTCGGGCAAACACTTCTCTGACGCGCACCTTTAACCCTGAGTGACGGGAAGGGCCGGGAACGGCAAAACATCGCGCATTGATGTTGTGAGAATTCGCAATGAAGAGTGCGCGTTCACAGTGAAATTTCTGAGTGATAATCAGAAAGTTATCGGTATCAAAGATTTCTTTCGCTCGAACAACGGAATCGAGTGTTCGAAACCCGGCATAATCTAAAAATATCTTTTCTTCCGGCACCTCTGCGTTCAGTAGGTCTCTTTTCATCGTCCAAGGTTCATTGTATGAGCGGTGGGCGTTGTCTCCACTTAACAGAAAGTGCTCCACTTTACCTTCATCATAAAGTTCAATCGCAGCCCCCATACGATGGCTATAGTATTCGTTGAGGATCTTGCCTAGGTATTTACTGGTCCCTAATACAACGGCAACGTCGAAGTTATCGACTTGCTCGATGTTAGTGTAAAGGCGGTCTTGAGCCTGAAACGAAACCCACCGATCAATAACAAACAGTGTGGCAGCCAAAATGATGGCAAGAACAGGTAAAGCAACCAATGCTCGCTTCAATAATGTGAAACCTAAAAAGGAGCTTTGTTTGCGGTGAAATAATCTACGCACTAGATTTGTCTATTCCTTTGAGCCCATAAACCGATACATACAAAAAACAGAACTACACTAGAAAACATGATGCCAGTTTCAAGAGTTCGCAGTGTCCGAGATAGGTAAGGTGTTGCTTTTACAATGATTAAGCCGTAACCAAACGCATTAATCAATATGAAAGCAAAGGTTCGGATCACAAAGTTGTAAGGCCTTAACACTTTTCTCAATAGTGCATTGATTTCACCGCCCGCAACAACAAGAGCACAAGCGATGAGTGCGGTCGATATTTCGTTTAGGTATGGGACGAGATAGCGGCCCAGTAGGTTCAAGTATTCCATCGTTTTTCATTCATTATTTCTGCTGAAAAGAGCATACCACAAAGGCTGTTTGGGTGAGGAGCCACAAAAAAAGCCCAACGATTGCTCGTTGGGCTTGATGTCTCATTTATATGGCTTAGAAGGCTGTACGTTTGTACTTGCGGTAAACCGGCTGCCAGAATGATGCATCAATTGCTTCCTCTAACGCTTCATCCGTGATTTCTAGCGCCACACCTTGCTCAATGGCTTTCTTAGCAACAGCAAATGCAATCTTCTTAGAAACAGAGTGAATCGCTTCTAGTGGTGGAAGTAGTGCACCTTGGCCGTTGATAGCCAGCGGTGAACAAGTTGCTAGCGCTCGGCTTGATTCCATTAGCATTTCGTCAGTTACGCGTTTCGCTTGAACAGCCAGTACACCTAGACCAATACCAGGGAAGATATAGCTGTTGTTACACTGAGCGATAGGGTAAGTTTTACCATCGTGAACCACTGGGTCAAATGGGCTGCCCGTTGCAACAAGTGCTTCACCGTTTGTCCAACGAATAATGTCGTTTGGTGTTGCTTCCACGCGGCTTGTTGGGTTTGATAGTGGGAAAACAATCGGACGATCACAGTGCTTGTGCATCTCTTTGATCACTTCTTCACTAAACAGACCTGGAGCTCCCGATACACCCACCAAGACAGTCGGCTTGGCGTTACGCATCACATCAAACAGTGAGTAGCCGTTACCTTCTGATTCCCACTTGGCCGTATTTTTGTGCTTTTGCACCAAACGTTGCTGGAAGTCTAATAGGTTAGGCATGCCTTCTTGTAGCAGACCCCAACGGTCAACCATGAAGACTTGTGAGCGCGCTTTCTCGTCAGAAATACCTTCAGATACCATTTGAGCAATGATCGCTTCAGCGATACCACAACCTGCAGAACCCGCACCTAAGAAGGTCACACGTTGCTCTGAAAGTTTGCTGCCCGCTGCCTGACATGCCGCAAGCAGTGAACCCACAGTAACGGCTGCTGTACCTTGAATATCATCGTTAAAACAACATACGCGGTCTTTGTAGCGCTCAAGTAGCGGCATTGCGTTCTTTTGCGCGAAATCTTCGAATTGGATTAGCGCATCAGGCCAACGGCGCTGAACCGCTTGCATGAACTCTTCTACAAACGCATCGTACTCAGCGCCAGTAATACGAGGATGACGCCAGCCCATGTACATTGGGTCAGCAAGACGTTGCGGATTGTTTGTACCCACATCAAGTACGATAGGTAGCGTGTAAGCTGGGCTGATACCACCACAAGCGGTGTAAAGAGCAAGCTTACCAATTGGAATACCCATACCACCGATACCTTGGTCACCCAGACCAAGAATACGCTCACCATCGGTTACAACGATGACTTTAACGTTGTGGTTTGATGCATTGTTAAGAATGTCATCAATGCGGTCACGGTTAGCGTAAGAAACGAATAGGCCACGGCCACGGCGGTAGATGTTAGAGAAGTTTTCACATGCAGCGCCAACGGTTGGCGTGTAGATGATCGGCATCATCTCTGAAATGTGGTTTTGAACTAGACGGTAGAAAAGCGTCTCGTTCGTGTCTTGAATGTTGCGTAGGTAAATGTGCTTATCCATATCGCTTTCAAAGTTGCGATATTGTTGGTAGGCACGTTCTACTTGTTCCTGAATAGTTTCAGTGTTTTCTGGTAGCAGACCTTCTAGGTTAAATGAGCTGCGTTCAGAGGCAGTAAAAGCACTGCCTTTATTTAGAAGCGGAGTACTCAGAAGAGCCGGGCCTGCATATTGGATATATAGAGGGCGTTTATCGTTATTCATCATGTGCCTTTAGTAAGGTGTTAGGGTCGACAGACCTTTGGGAACAGGAACATGAAAATGATAGGGATTCGTTGTCGTATTGTAAACTGAATATTCCTGCATTCTGGCACACTTTGCGTATATAATTTTGTGCTTTAGCTCAATCAATACAGAAGTCCATGTCTAGTTTGCCAATCGATTCTCTTAAACCGCAATTCCTTCGCTTATTGGAGACCTCACATTTGATTGTTGAGGCCGAAACCGGATCGGGAAAATCGACTCGATTGCCGCTTTGGGCGGCAGAGAAAGGACGCGTGTTAGTGATTGAACCAAGACGAATCGCTTGTACTTCGTTGGCGCAGTTTCTCGCCGAGCAAAAGCAAGAGTCTGTAGGTCAATCGGTCGGGTATGCAATCAAGCTTGAAACCTGTTTTGACGAGCGCACGCAGGTTGTGTTTGTCACTCCAGGCGTCGCATTGCGATGGTATGCAGAAAACCAATTAGCGGACTTTGAGACGATTATTGTCGACGAATTTCATGAACGCCGTTGGGATACGGACTTGCTCGTTGCTTTGATGAAAGAGACTCAGGCCCATCGCTTGGTTGTGACATCAGCGACCATAGAGGGGCAAAAGCTCGCGGAATATATCGGTGCACAGCGTCTTCATGCGGAAGGTCGGAACTTTTCCGTCTCGGTAGGGTGTCGCGCGCTCGATTCTCGGCAGCTGCCGGACATCCGCAATCTCGACCAGCGAGTAAAGCAAGAAGTGGAATCTCTGCTCGATATTGAGGGCGACATTCTCGTTTTTCTACCGGGACGAAAAGAGATCACTCAATGTTTATCGGCCTTGTCATCTGTTGATGGTGTAACAACTGTGCCGTTGCATGCCTCGGTGACCGACGAACAACGAAACATAGCATTGAACCAACAAGCGTATAAAAAAATCGTTCTAGCGACCAACGTTGCTGAAACCTCATTAACCATCCCCAATATTGCCGCTGTGATTGATTCGGGGTTAGAGCGTCGCACAGAGCAACGAAACGGCCGAACCGCATTAAGTTTAAAACACATCTCCAGAGCGAGTGCAAAACAGCGAGCGGGCCGAGCGGGTCGAGTGATGGAAGGGATCTGTATCCAGCTCTATGGAGAGCACGCTGCATTAGCGGCCGTAACACCACCAGAAATGCATCGAGAGTCACTCACAGAGGCTATGCTAGCTGCCGCAAGTTGCGGTCGTTCACTGAAGTCATTGGCTTTCCTCGAACCTCTTCCGAGTAAATCCTTAGTGCAAGCAAATGAGATACTTTCATCCATGGGCGCGGTGGATTCACAAGGCCTAGCGACCGAGCATGGCAAGCGAATTTACCCGCTACCAATTGATGCTTTGTACGCTGATTTAGTGACTCGTATGCCATCGAAGGCACTTAAAGAAGCGATGGTTGATATGACGGCTGTTTTAGCGACTCCAGCAAACTTGTCTCGACGGTCTAACAGCGAAGAGCAGCAAGAGAAACTCGCACTCGAAGAGCCTTTGGGCTGCGATGGGCAATTAGCGATTGGGTTGCTGCGAGGCGAGTTGTTTTCAGGCGTGAATGTTGATGCGGATGTACTCAAAGAGGCTCGGGCATTATCGGCGCAAATGAGGGAAGCGTTCGAACTTCCACAACTTGAAGTGGCATCTCGCTATAGACACAGTGAGTTGGTTAAAGCCATTGCTGTACTTCATCCTGAACTGATTTTTGTTCGACGTGAAAAACGCAGAGACGCCATGAGTAATGGCAACATGGAAGTCACGTTAGGAAGAGAAAGTCGCTTTAACGTTAAGAATGAAGCGGCGATTGTATTGGATACACATAGCTTACCGGGGAGAGGCGTGAAACAGACGTTGAATTTGGCGACGTTTACGTTACCGATTGACCTCAAAGTGCTTGTGGATCTTCCTGTAGGTGAGTGGCAACAAGGGGCTACGATAGAAGAAGACGGCGTACACCAAGTGGAAATGCAGCTGCTTTACGCTGGAAAAGTGATTGCAAAGCGTTATGAGCAGGCAAAAGGTGCATTAGCGATTGGGCCGATGATCGACGCAGTGAAGTCAGAGAAGGTCATGCCCGGCTTTGCTAAGTTAAGACATCGTCAAATTGAACATTGGAAAATATACGTCTCGCTTGGGCTAGGTGAAGGGAATGAGAGGGACGGATCGTTAACGTTTGATTCTTGGTTCCGAGAGCAGTTAGAGCTTCTAGAGCTTGAACACATTGACGAACTAGAGCTTTTTAATGAAGAGGATTTTCCGTTTGAAGGGATCCCCTATTGGGAGTATGACGACTTTGCCGCTGATTATCCTTTTGAACTGCTGCTGGGCGATCTCAATTTGGATGTTGACTACCACCCGAGTAAAAAGCTGGTGTACGTGGTCCACCGTGATGGTCTACGTAAAACTTACCCAAAACGTTGGGAGTTACCCAAGTGGCGGGGTTGGCGAATCCAGTACAAGAAAGCGAGTAAAATAGTCGACATCAAATAGCATTATTCGGTAGTCAAAATATTAAATGAAAGATACCGATCAGTATGTTGTTGTTCATCATTTGTTACATCCTCGGTTTTTATATAGCGTTTTAAACAGAATTATGGGTATAAAAGACGATTGTTTTATATCCTATTGCTATATAAAACCATATGAAGGATATTGAATACACTGTGTTGCCGACATTACGGGGGATGATATGGAACATCTAGGCAAGACAAGTGTTGTATTCGACTATACCTCTTTTCTCGGAGCTTCTTGCAGCAAGAAATGGACATTCTTGGAAGCAATGAGTACGTTCGCACCGATTTTCAGCTTAGCTTGGAAAAACACGATCAAAGAGACGATTACAGTTGAAGACCGCTTGTGGGATCAGGCAATGAAATCATTGTCTGCAAGTCGTAGCGATGAATCAAACATAATAACGCTACTAAAATTGGCCAAGACAGAAGGCGTTAAAGAGCTTAAGTTGGTCATGCCCTATGAACTAGAAGTGGAGCAACTTGATAGAGTCCGCGCTAAGTTTGACGCTGAAATAGACACCAATAATCAAGATGAGCTCATTATCAAGTTTTGATAGCGTCATTCAATTTAACCAATTAAATAAAAAGATCTCCTCGGAGATCTTTTTTGCTATCGGTAGGCCAAAAACTCACTAAGTCTCAGCGAGCTTGATTTAGATTGCTGATTTATTGTGCATTTATCAGGTCATTTGCTAGCGGTTGATCAAAAATCTTACGATTTCATCCATGAGTTGATGCCGAGTTGCGCTATATTTTTAGTCATTGTCCTGAATCTGATTTAGGTAACCACGCTGTTAGGGAAATACCGAGGTTAAAATGGAAGTAAAATTTGGTTGGATGCTAGCCCCTCTTGCACTTTTTGTCTCTTTGCCATCACAGGCAGCAGCAGAGACGAATGACATAAAGTATGACTATGTTTACGCTGATCTGAGTGCAGGTTCTCTCAATGAGAATATAGGCGTGAACAACAATGTGACTGCACTTTCGATTGGCGGTACATACCTTTGGACAGACCGTGTTCTTGCGACACTCGACTACACTGCGAAATTCATACATCCAAACGACACTACGACAGAGCTCTATACCTTGTTGCCAGGTGTTGCTTATCGCTATCCGTTGATGCCTAAGCTCGATATTGTCGCTGGCGTGAAGCTAGGGTACTTATGGGCTTCTCAAAGTAATGATGCTACGGACCAAGAGCTCTTCAAAGACAACGAAATGATGTGGGGCGCGAGTGCAGAATTGAAGTATGCATTGAATAAGAATTGGGAGTTAGCGGGAAAAAGCGAATTTAACCACAGTGATTTGGTTGAAGAAACCATTTTTAATTTAAGAGCAGACTACCAGTTTAATGCCCGAATGAGTGTCGGAGCGTTTTATACCCACCGAGATGGGGATTATCAAACCGCAGAAATCTCCGGCAATGCGACGACAAATGAAGGTGGCATATCTCTTCGTTACCTGTTTTGATACCAACCAGAATAAATACCTGATCATTCTGCTAACTAAAATCGCATACAGATTTTGTAGCTAGGGCAATCAGCTAGCAGTAATATATGTTTTACTCTAAGCGATTTTTTCTACGCAACTATCTGAACACCAACTTATCATGATTGGTACAAGTTCTTACGATAAAAATAGCCAACGTTTATTAACCCGTTCTTAACCTCGGTTAATTTATCTTTCCTGCAACTTAGTTTTGACTTTTAAGTTTGCGGGAAAGGGCACCAATGACATTTCGATATCCACTAATCACTTTGATGATGAGAGGCCTACTTTTAGGAGTGACCGGCTGTGCTGAGACAAGTGATGCAAATTTTGCGACTCAGGCCACTAACAACCGAACCCAATCGATTGAATTGCTGATTTAGAAGTATCAGCAACCCGAGTTACCTAATTTTAAGGTTAACGTTCAGCAAACAAATCAGCTTACTGGCCTGGTTAACATTATGGAATTTGAGCAGTACCTAGCGACAGCACCGGCGCAACCACTACGGCTTCTCAAAAAGACATCGCCGCAATAGAGGCAAGCCTACAAAGCAAAGACCTTTTAACTCCAAATATTATGCATGTTTGGCTTGAGATTGGTGTGAATCAACAACTGCTTGAGATTGAGCAGCCCCGCTTAGCTATTCTTGAAAACAATGAAATCTTGGTGCAAGAGCGCTACCAAGTGGATCTTGGCACGCTTGAAGCCTTAGAGAACACGAAGACTAGCACGCATCTACGCGAGCGACGGTAGCTCGATACCGAGAGAACCATGACTAAAGCAAGAGCGCATTAAGAGTACTAGCCGGAGAATGGAACTCAATAATGTAGAACCTCGGAAAATTACTTTTATTATTGAGAGCCTAATCCAATGAGACAGAATGAAACGACAATTCAACCAGATATAACCCGCCTTGCCGACAAATTTGTCTTTCAGCGTAACGCAGCACGCGCGATTGCAGACGACGAAAAGACAATAGCAGAGTGACAAGAAAGGTATGGGCATTGAACGAAAAACCCTATTGCTAAGTCTGGTTGCTCGAGAGGTGTTATAAATTCGCTTAAGCTTAAGAATAGTGAAAGCCTGCAATCGACGCTGATTGCAGGCTTTTTTTATTATGCCGCATTATACGTCAGTAGCTCAGGTGCTTTTTTTATAAAATTATACAAAAGGGGGGAGAGCTAAAGCTTATGTATGAACTTAGATGTGCTCCAATTTTGAAATGACACATAGATAGAAAAACAGGTCTATAAGTAAACAAAGTCAATTTCCATTGTTTACATACAGTATATATGACTGTATAGTAAGAATTCATCTACGATAATATTGAGGAAATAGATATGTCATTAACTACAGGTGAGTTGGATCATCATCTTGGTTCAGCCGTACAGAAAGCAGACGACGCAGTAGAGACGTTTCTGGAAGATCATACTGGTACTATTAATGCTTCTGGTGTTTTTGTACCAGACCCTACAGGTACGCTGATTCTTTCTACATCAGACTCATTAGAATTACAGCACTTGATGGGTGAGCAAAATATCGCAGCCCAAACATCAACAAGTACGATTAAATCCGTCAAAGATGCAATCATGTCTTCGGCAAGAAATATTTAACCTGAGAGTTTTTCTTTGATAACCCTATTAAGCCCTGACAACCCATATGCCGGTGTTAACTTAGTAACGCTACTCGTTATAGTGTTATTATCGACAGCATTCTTTATTTGCTTTTCGGGGTTTATAAAATACAGTATAGTTTTAAATATTATAAAAAACGCTATAGGAACTCAGCAGATCCCGCCAGGTATGGTCGTTAACCTACTTGCGGGACTGATGGCACTAAATAGTATTTGGCCTGAAGTCCAACTTGGGTTGGAAAGAATTGAACCGTATTTTAATGCGGAAATGTCTAACGAGGAGAAAGAAGAATCTAAAGAAATATTAAAGGATTCAAATAAACTAGCACTGTTCTCAATAGTAACTCGTGCAGAAGAGTTTTTTCCAGAGTTATTTGAAAAATCAGAAATCAAGGCGAAAAAGCTACTTGAAATTGTAGATTTACCTTTGCAATTTAATCCAGAAGACAAAATATTTAAATATTTTATAGGGAGTTTAATATATGACCTATATAAAGGTTTTGAATTAGGGCTGAAACTTTATATAATTTTTGTAAGTATTGACTTCCTGGTGGCTGTAATACTAAGTGGTGTTGGTATGACGATGTTATCACCAACAGTAGTATCAACTCCGTTAAAATTGTCGGTATTTTATTTCTCTGATAGTTGGACGGTTTTATTTACCGTGATGCAATGATGATAGATAGGGTACTCTTCCCTGATTGGATATTGTTTTCAGGAATTTTTTTATTCCTAAAGTTGTTTAACCCTACAAGGTTATATTTAAATAACATATCGTCATTAGCTATTTCAGCTGTAATAGCTATGTTTTGGACGAGTGGCGGGCTTGCTCCAACAGTAGACTTTACATGGGTGATCACGGTAGCAATTTTTGCAATATTTTCATCAGTACCATATTTCTTAGTAGGGATGCTAGGAGGAATCATACAGCAGTTACTTCTGTTAAATGAACAATCAGTACAAGATAAAAGATTTATTGAGGAAACAGATTCGATAGCACAAATGAGCTCTCTTGTTTTCTTAATGATTGCACTTGATAGCGGAGCAATATTTGAACCTTTAGTTTTGATTATAGAACAAAGTTATGAAGTTAATATAGCACCTGGTTTTGAAGAATTATATTCATTCATAATTGACTGCTTGTCAATTATATTGATGTTATCAGGTAAATATATAATAATCATGTTAATGGTAAGTTTTTCATTCGCACTAATTGACATCTATTTTAAGAAAGCTTCATTTTCGATGTTTGTCACATCCGATATAAAAGCTATTGCAGTAATTATCGCACTAAATGCATGGCTATTTAGTGATGTTAATTATGTATATGAAAGGTTGATAGGTAAATGAGTATTGTAAATAAAGAATTCATGTCCATGGAATTTCAAAGTCGTGCAGAGGGAGGTACTGATAAATTTGAAGTTGACCCTCAGCATCAAGGTACATTAAGTGTTAACGAAGGAGGTGTGTTAACCTTGAATCAAGACTTGGTTAGTGTTGAGAAACTTCTGGAAGAGGTGATTAATGAAAATATAGTCAAACAGTGCATTAATAATATAAAAGAATCGCAGGAAAGGCTAAAGGAAACAATGGATGAAGCGTAAAGTTTTAATGATAGCATCCTTATTGTTTAGTCCAATATTGAGTGCTGATATCATATTAAAAAATTCAGACACCACAGTGAATCAAGCATTGGAAGCAATCGCTGAAGATATGAATTTAAAGCTGGTTAATCATCTAGATAAAGAATCGAACAACGAAGTTATAACTCAAGACTTATCTGGAAAAGGAAGTATAATACTTAACAAAATTTCAAGTGTATTTGATTTTGATTGGTATGAATATGGGGGGACTTTAACTGTTGAGTCAAACTCTAAATATTCAAACATGGTGTTTAAACCGAGAAATATGAGTGTTGCTACTCTATTTAAAGAACTCAATCGAACCTTCAAAATGAGTAAAGATCTCGGTATTATGACCAGGAATAATAATCGAGTACTAATTTTTTCGGGTACAAGTCGCTTCAATAAAGATGTAAAATATTATGCGAACGTTCTAGATGAAAGTGAGTTTTTTGATAATCAAAATAATCTTGAGTTAGCTAGAATTGATTTTTCTTACTATTCAGTAATGGATAGAGATTTAAATAGCTTCGGTTCGGATGTAATGATTCCGGGAGCAGCAACATTAATCGATGATGCTATTCAAAATATTGGTCGATTCCAGAACGTGACGGATGGTGATCAGATATTAGAAACCTATAGATTAAAACTTACACAAGAGAATAAGCAAGAGCTCGAAGAAGAAGAGACAACATCTAAGGTTTTCCCTCTGCCAGAAAGTAATGCACTTTTAGTACGAGGGAACCCTCAAGAAATAAGGCTTGCACGTAGGATTGCCTCACTAATTGATGAAAGAAAAAGTCAAATAATATTTTCTTTAAGAGTTTATGATGTCGCTACAGACAGAACTCAAGAGTTTGGTGTTGATAGCGATTGGATTAATAGTGGTATAGGTATATATGATATAGTTGTGCCTCCTTTCGAAAATACGACTGAATACTTAAAAAACTTTAATGCACTTTATATTAATGGTTTAGCAAGGTCTGTTTATAGCACTAACATATTATCCCTTGAAAACTTAGGAAGTCACTTTGGTAAAAGTGATACTGCCAGTGTTCGCCTTGTATCAGAAAACGAAACCAAGCTTGAGAAAATAGTCGCTGAGAATGGGCTTTATATAACGGGAAGGATACTGCCATCTGGAGACGTGCGAGCATCCGTAAATTATCTTGAAGAAGCCTTCGATGAAAGAACAAACTCAACCTTACCTAATGTAAGCTCTCAAGAGATCAAATCAGAGGTTATAATAAAAAATGGCCAAACAGTTATCCTAGGCGGTTTTGAAACGACAAGTACGACATCGACTGAAACTGGTGTTCCTATTATCTCTTCAATTCCTTTAATTGGTGAATTGTTTAAAAATAAAGTGGATCAAAAAAGGTACTATAAGAGATACATATCTGTTTCATACGAGGTCGTTAAATGATACGAACTTATTATAAAGTTAGAGAGCTTTATGGAGATACGGTAACTTCAATTGTAGATAAAGATACGTTCATTGGCCAAGAGTGCTTTATCCACTCAATTAGTGACAATAGAATTCGAGGTGAGATCTCTAAAGTTAGTGGAAATAACGTAGAGATAAAGCTACTTGAACCAGCGACTATTCAGATTGGAGCTAAAATTGAGATTACGGAAAAGAGATTTACATTTCCACTCAATGAGGATGCATTAATCGGTAAGGTTATCAACTGTTATGGCGAATGTCTTTATGGAGAACAATATTTAGGTCAAGATATTGAGTACAAAGAGCTACCGATTGTCATTGAACCTCTTGCGTTAAACCAACGGGCTCCAATTGAAACGGTTTATCCAACAAAAATTAAAATTATTGATAGCTTATTTACTGTTGGTATTGGTCAACGTGTAGGTTTATTTGCCCCAGCGGGGGCGGGTAAAACAACAACTGTATCCATCATGGCAAATAATATGGAAGCAGATGTAGTTATATTTGCTATGATAGGTGAACGCGCGCGCGAAGTTGTTGAATTTTTAGAAGGTGAAATCGGTCCCCAGGTAATAGAAAAATCTATCACTTTAGTCTCAACTTCAGAAGCTAATCCTCTCGAAAAAGTAAGATCTGGGTTAGTTGCTGTATCGATCGCACGCCACTTTATGGAGCAAGGGAAAAGGGTTGTTCTATATTTTGACTCCCTTACTCGTTTTGCTAGGGCACAAGCGATGCTAGATGAAACACCAATTAGTGACAGTATTCCTATAGGCGTATCGCTATCATTGTCACGACTAGTTGAAAGTTGTGGTAATTCTGTCAATGGCTCAGTGACAGGTTTCTTCACCGTATTGATTGAAAAGGAAATTGATGCTGATCCAATAGCACACGAAGTGAAATCTTTAATTGATGGGCACTTAGTTTATTCGACACAGATCGCTTCAACAGGACGATATCCCGCAATTGATGTGTTAAAAAGTAAAAGTCGATTACAAAATAAAGTACAAGATCCTGTCTACACTGCCCTCTCTGAAAAAGTGAAAGATTCAGTTTATAGATATAATAATGTTGAACTATTAATAAGAGTCGGAGAGTACGAAGAAGGAAATGATCATGAAACTGATTTAGCTATAAGTTGTTATCCAAAGATTATGGAATTTTTGAAGCAGGGATTTGATGGTGTCGAGTATGAAGAAACCCTCCAAGGAATGGAAAGAATTTGGTCAAATTATTAGTATCGTCGATATAAAAATTGCTAAATACCAACGGATATTATCAAAATTAAAAAAAGAGAAAGAAAAGTTGGTTAATTTAGACCAAAAACTTTGGAATGAAATAAATTTCCAACAGGTTAAATTAAAAGAACTCAATATCGAGAACTATGTTGATAATTTGAAAGGGTATTTTGGCTCAAGGGAAAAATTGAAATCGAATATCGAATCTATTTTCTTTGATGCTTCAGTTAATAGCCAGAAAATTAAACAAGTGGATCAGGATATCGAAAGTCACATACTACTAAAAGCTTCTCTCGAAAAGCGAAAAGATGCATTGGTTGAAGTTAGACATAACTACGCGGGGTAAAGGATCATGAACATTGAAAGTAAGCAATCATATCCAGCTTCAAAGTTATTAAATAATACCAAAGATGAATTTAATAAAGAAACTTTAAACAAGAATAATTCACAAACTTTAAGATTTAGAAATAATGATGAAAATTTCGAAGGTCTAATTTCACAAGATGGTGAAATAGTACTGGCTAATACCCAGTCATCATTAAAACCAGAAAGTGAATCTCAACAAAACTCTAGTGAAAACAAACCCTTTGTAGGTAGAAAGCATTTAAGTGACGATGGTTATCTATTATCAAAATTAGGACTCAGTGATATTCATTTTGCCTCAAGTAGAAAACAAGTTGATGTAAAGAAATCTAATACTCATAATGAGGGCGGCAGTTATATTGGGGTGGGTGATAAGTCTACATCTGTGTCTGACCCGCTCTCACTCAAGGAAAGTAAAGCGCAATCTTCAGAGATATTACAAAATAAAGGCGAGTTTCCAAGTTTAGTAAAACATAGTTTTAAGCGCATAAAACTATCTATTGATGAAAAAACAGGTGGTGACTCGAAATTAATTGGTATTACTGAAGACGCTGCTACTTCAAAAATAATAACGGCAGGTAAGGGTGGTGATACCTTAAAGCCAGACACGGATAGTAAGGTTCATGATACAAAAAAACCGACTATGGATGGCAGAAGTATTGATTCTTCAAAAATAATAACGGCAGGTAAGGGTGGTGATACCTTAAAGCCAGACACGGATAGTAAGGTTCATGATACAAAAAAACCGACTATGGATGGCAGAAGTATTGATTCTTCGAAAATAATAACGGTAGGTAAGGGTGGTGATACCTTAAAGCCAGACACGGATAGTAAGGTTCATGATACAAAAAAACCGACTATGGATGGCAGAAGTATTGATTCTTCAAAATTGATCACAGACAGTAAAAGTAGTAATTTATCCATAACAACTGTAAAAAGCAATGGAGAAGAATTACTGAAGTCAGTTGTTGATAGTAATCGATTCGGCTCACAAATAAAAAGCCCCTTAGATGTCGATGATAAGAGACATATAAATAACATAACGACAACACCTAGTTCTCTGAACAACCCAAAAGAGGCGGTGAAAAACCAATCGGTTAATTTATCATTTTCTTCAACAAATAATATTATTTCGACGCCTATTGCTGAAATGAAACTAATACCTACAATGAATGCAGCTATATCCCATGAAGTATTTAGTCAGATACAGCAGGTAAATAGTTATGTAGTGACGTATCGGAAGAAGAGTTTTCTTTTTGAGTTTAGACAGAGTAGTGTTTCAGTTAGCTACGGAAAAAGAAGTGAGAAGTTAGAGATCGAAGATGAGCGTATTTGATATTACAGCAGCTTGTTTTGACTTACTGAAAGACTCTATTCTACTATTTTCAGTAGCCTTCGTAATTACGGGGGTTACTGTAGGATTAATACAAACAGTATTAAGTATTCAAGACCCAGGTTTGCCTCTCGTCGCAAAGTTAATCGTTCTTATGTTACTGATCTCTCAACAAGGTTCAGGCATATATGAACGCTTTCAGAGTTTATTTTTTGGATTATAAGAAAGGAATTAGATTATGAATTTTAGACAAACAATGTTTAAATGTTTAGTAGATACTTTAGGTGTGCCTGCTGGTAAGTTAAGTCGAATTAATGATGACGGCCCAGTAGCAATTGAGCTTACGAAAGGTGGTGAAATATACTTAAGTAAAGAGAATGATGCTATTTATACTGGAGTTAAGGTGCCCTTTAGAAATAAGAATTCACTACAACTTAACGCCTCAAAAATAATCTCGATTCTTACTGAAAATAAGGATGTGGTTGTTAACGTTTTAGGTGAAAATCTAGTCATAATGATTAACGTATCTTGTGAGAGTCGCGATTTGAGTAAAGATCTTTCGGAAGCGTTAACTACATTAAATAATGCGGCTCTAGCGTTAGCTGACATGTAATTCGGTGATGGGGAGGTGATGAATGCCAGCTATATTACTACAATCAAATAATATTAATGCTGCTCAGCCGAAATCTAATTCACAGGTAACACCAGAGTTTGTAAATAATATCGGAAATATTAAATGTAAAAATACAATGGCAAGCGTTATTCAGAAGGCTTGGAAAACTCACCAACAAATTCTTAAACAGAAGCCCGTAAATGAAGTTGGGTTCAAAGAGCTTAAGCGTGAGTCGAAGTCTGTTGATTCGAATACCAAGCCTGATGAAACAAGTTATTTCTATAACTCTGATAATAAGTTAGTTGGATTAACCCCAAAAGGTGAGCCTAATAATCAAGCGTCTGGTTCATTTAAGTCGTTAGATAGAGCTGATGATCGTTTCGTTCAATTGAAAGTAAATACTGATGACTCCAGTGAACGAGATGGAGAGGAATTTAACGAGTTCTCTACCAATACATTAACTAAATACCCATCTGTAACGAATAGTGTCTTTGTACGCCCTGATTTAGTTATTGCTGAAAATGGAGGTGAAACTCTTAACTCTAAAATTTTGGATGGGGAAAAGGTGCCATTGGGAGATTTTAAGCAAATATGCGCTGATCTAAAAACTATGCATCAAGACCGCGTGTTTGCAAATGATATTAAACCAGAAAATATGACGATCAAAGATGGCACGAATATGGTCCGTCATATAGATACTGATGGATTTTCTGATCGCAATCGTGTTGATAGTGGTGGTAATGAAATATATCCGATACTCTATACGCCTATATATAGACCAGATTGTTTAAATTCGATGATTAACTCTGCTAGTTATAAATGGGCTGAAGCAGGACAGGCTCAGTCTGATAACTATGCTCTGCTTGTATCTATGATTGAATCAACTCAAGGTAAATTTGTTTCTTCAAACCGAGGTCATTTAGGTGGGCTCACTACAGTTGATATGAAGCGCCTCGATGTTAGTAGATGGATTAATAATAATATAAAACCTGAGTATCAGAAAGATGCCGATAAAATGCTAACATACGGTAGAGTATTATCTCCATTAAATCATGATATCGATAAGCCATTAGCTGACCAAATTCCAAATCTTGTAGATATGATCAAGTGGTCATCATAAATTAATGTCAGTCTTTTAGGGCTAACAGACGATATGTGTTATCCATGCAATGAATTGTTAATTAGTATAGATAAGAACCTATATTCTAATCCTCCAAAAATTAAGGAAAAAATATGGTCCAATTAAACACGGTAATGCCAGTGCGTGTTACTCCTCTAGATACCAACTCAACAGGCGAAGTAACAAAAGATTTTAATCAAAATGTTAACTCAGTAAAGAACGGAGAGCAGATTAATGTTGATTCTCAACAACATTTCGACGGCCATAGAAATATACTAAACAGTATAAATAATGCCAATGTTATCGGCATTGCTTCAACTACTGAGCGTGACATATCAGCTGCTGATTATAACTCACCCATGTTTCAATCCATATTAGACGAATTGATTGATGGTGAACATGTGAATGTTAATGACTTAGATGCTAACAAAGTGCATGACAAGGCGGTTAAAATATATACTGATCTAGGCCTTCATGAGATTGAAAATGTAGAAGATGAAGACTTCGACTTTTAGTGTTCTTTCCCTATCAACGGCATATTTACCGTAGAGAATGTTACAATAAATATGCTGTTTTTGACGCTATTTTTCCACTGTATGATATATAATCCGGCAACACTAATGAGTAGTACTTTTAATGTGGATGTTGTTAAAAAAGTGTATGTCATTGCCTAATTCTGAAGCGAAGCAGGTAAAATAATATCGTTTTAAGGAGTAGTAATGAGTTCAGTCATCTCAAGCATATCACCGTCACGATCAATATATGAAGTAGGCGAACACAATAAAGTTGTTTCCGAGCTTTTGTTTGCTAGTAATGACAAAAAAAAACTAGATTTTAAACTAGGCAATGAAACAGTAAAAGAACATCTGAATGCTTTATTTGAACTCTCAAAGAAAAATTCACAAGAAAGTATTGAGCTTCTTCAGAATTTAGCTTTAGGAAATGGAGAAATAGCTTCATACTCCCAAGACCTTCTTTGCAAATTATTGATGGTGAGAGATGGAGTAACGCATGAAATAGCAAATACAGTACGCGCTGGATGTCAAAAGCTAATTACTGACTTTTCAAGTAGTGTTACTACTCAAGAAGTAATAGATTCTCACCCTAAGTTACTATTGCTAGCAAGCACAAAAATTCATGATCAAACCTTCGATGATATCCCTAATACCGTCAAGGAAAGTGTAAAAAAATTTGATGCGTATAATGAAAAACCGCAGTGGTGGCGGGACAATAAACCCAATAACGGTGTTTTTGATGCAGATTCATTATTGTCTATAGTTGATGCAAGTGAACCACAGCGAAGAAAGGTCCAAGTTACTAGCGATGGTATGTGTTTTTTTAGAGCGATTCTTACTGATACTAATCACGATGTAAAATATGCAGATAAAGAAAAAGTTAGTACTGAAGATATAATAAATAATATTAAAGCGAATTATGAATCTCAACTGGATGCTAGTATCGATGAGGCGCTAACCAAGTTTAAACCTGAACCATTGCGTCAATACAGTCATAACGAAATAAAAAGTGCATTAAAGGAAAATTTACACCTAATATGGTCTGGTGAGGGAATAGCGCAGATATTTGACGTTATAGTTAATGAAAATATAGACGATTTTGATGCTTTATCTGATGTGATTTTTAACGAATTCCACAATGTCTTTGATACAACGAATTTGGTGAAGGAGGGGCATCACTATAACGTATTTATTTAACACTCTTACTTCATTATTATGAGAAATTGTTACGTCAAGTTCTCATTACTGACGCTATCTTCACCGAAAATTTGTCTATGAATCTTGTAGTTAAGGTGAGCGACAGTATCTTTCTCATACAAAACGCGTAATTACTCACTTTTGAGGGCTAGATATCGAAGCTTTTTGCCTCAGTTAACCTTTAGCCCACATCTAACTCAAGTGATTTTTTGTCGTGGCAACCTAGCTGTAGATTAAGATAATATTACTTCCACTTCCACTCCCAGACTTGCCTGAAGAGACAAAGTATATCATCAAGGTTTCGAGAAGAGTTGACTGAACACTCAGTAATGATGTTACTTTTTCCTAATTAAGACTGATAGAAACCCAAATATGTCATCGAACGATTGCTCTGATAGCCTATTTACCAGCTTATCAATGGCTGCTTGAAACCATTAAGCATTATATGTTCAAAGTAGATTAGCCAATGCCGGAACTTTATGGTATGCATTGCTGTAATTGCTCACGGTTTGATAGTTACACATTATGAGTATCGACATCAACGGCCAGATGTAGTTTCCGCTAAGCCCTACTCCATCAACTCCAAGCATTTTAACTTTTCATTCTCCTTCGCTGCAGATTTTCAAACCTGTTGAATCAATTGCGATGTAACGAAGTGAGCCTTTCAATCTATTCTTGTATTTTACATGAACGACTTTTGAACGTTCATTAATACTGGTTACGTAAGGGTTAGCAAAGGGCCGTTCAAATCTGAATAGATCAATTGGCCTTAACAGATTCATTCACCGCTAACTGAGATCTAGTCCCGTAAGTTTACCCTATATCCCACGTTCTAGTAGTAACGTCAGTATCAAGTCTGTTGGTTAGAATTGTAAATAAAAGATTACAAAGCAGGTACTGTCTCTTGACATTCTTTATGGGTTGGCGTATCGTAAACTCATGCAATATAGAAAATTGATGAGGTAGCTATCGTGTCTGTATTTGGAACTGAAAATGTACAACTCTCAGTCATGGAAACCACAGTAAATAATGTTGGTAGCGGGTTTGAAGATATAATGGCGGCAGTTAAGCAAGCGCAAGCGGCTAAAGGTGAGTTTAGTATGGCTGATACATTAGCTATTCAACAATCAGTTTTTCACTACACGATCTATCAGGAAACGGTCTCTAAAATCGCATCTAAATCAGCGAACGCAATAAATGATGTAATGAAGGCTCAATAAAATGAAATATATATGGATATTTGTCCTCCTGATTATTTCTGGCTGCGACAACATTGACCGACAGAGAG
This sequence comes from Vibrio aquaticus, assembly GCF_003970385.1. GTDB lineage: Bacteria > Pseudomonadota > Gammaproteobacteria > Enterobacterales > Vibrionaceae > Vibrio > Vibrio aquaticus. The sequence goes on from NZ_RXZH01000002.1 coordinate 367,499, forward strand.
TTGGAAGTTTTTCAACAGGTGATGTTGCAAATAAAGCTATAGTTCTGCTCGAAAATAAAGGGATTGAGTCTAAGATCGTTTTTGAAAAAGAAATGTATCATATTGAAGTTAACACCGAGCATGAAATGAATGCGAGAAGGCTACTTTCTGAATTTAATTTTTATTACAAGAGCTTAGATCTCAATGATTTGCTCGAGTCAAAATTTTCCAGTCTAAGCAAATTAGAAACAATAAAAAGTAATCTTTTGAGCAGTAGAGAGTTGTCTAATAAACTAAACGTAATACCTGGAATATTAAAAGTCGAAGTTGTCACTAGTGGTGATGAAGAGAAGCAATACTCAGTTATTATCCTTTCCTTAGAACCTATAACAGAGAGTAGAAAAAGAGAAATCAAACAATTCTTGACCGGTGTAATTAAACCGAGTGATAAATTGACAGTGAGTTATTTAGTCAATGAGGTATAGAAGTTGGGATGAAAATAAAAAATATCAGTTATTTTTGCATCAATCACTAACAAAGAAAAAACTATCTCAAGAAGAGTATACATCCTTAACAAAATTAAATGAAGATGAAGTGTTGTTTATATTTTCACTTAATAAACGGGAAATGTTGCTCATGCTCAGAAAGATCGGGTTTATTTTTTTAGTTAGTGAAGCCTTGCTTTCAGAGAAAAGATCTAATTACATTAGGCAATCTAGAAACATACTAAACAATAAAGAGATTCTTTGGAGCAAAACTGTAATAATTTCAAATGTCAGCGATGATATGGTGAATAATATAGACGTTGTAGAGCTTGGAATTGAAGTTTTATCAATATATAGCGAAAAAATAGCAGTCGCCATATCATGTAGGTTAGGCTATACAACGCCCAGTAGATCACTATCTGTAGATAATAAACCTAGGTTAACTTACCTTATAATGATGATAAAAAAGGGATTAAAAAAATGAAGCCAAGCTCTCGTATTTCAGAGAAAGACCTGAACAAAATGGTTGAGGAGTTCAAAGAAGAACTTGATATATCTGTTTTCGAAAACAATATTCATCAAATAAGAAAAAAGAAAAATATTGGAATTCATCAACTTAAATTAATGTATAAGACTGGTGAAGAACTCTATAATAGTTATCAACTTAAAGAAGCTGAGACTCTTTTTCAAGCATATACGGTTCTTAACCCATACGATCATCGAGGGCCAGGTTGTCTAGCGTCTATATACTTAGAGCAGGGGCGTTATAAGCAAGCACTAGATACGTTAAAAATTCTAAGGTCATTCCCAACGTGCCACCTAGATGAAGTATTTATAAATATTTCGCTTTGTCACTATAAGTTGGAACAGCACGATGATGCTGTATCAGTTTTAATGGTAGTGAAAAAAGACACATTGAATACATTTTACCAAACTAGGTACGATTATTTAAAATCGCAACTGAACCCTTATTTATCTGGGGCCTGTTTTTTGGCTTGACCATAGATAGCAAGGCTAGAATATTATTTTAGTAAATGATAAAGGAACATTATGCAAATTTATTCTGCTCCAACAATAACGCCTTTTGATATTGGCGATGATACAAGTGCTAATAAATTGGCTGACACCGACGTCAGTAGCTTCGTTCAATCGCCAACTCAGCCGCTCCCTGGAAGCAGTGTTGAATTGACAGAGCTTTGGCGAATCGTAAAAGCTCAGATGCAACTTGTCGTTCAATCAATGTCTGGTACTTCAGCAGATAACAATGAAACAAAGAAAACAATGATTGAAGTTCAGAGAGATAATAAAATCCAAGAACTTGATAAACGAATGGAGGATATGAAATCCCAAGAAAGGTCAAATAAAATATCGAATATATTTCAAAAAATCGGAACAGCGATTGGCTTTTTATTAGCAGGGCTATTAGCACTCGTCCCAGGTTGTCAAACTGTTGCTGCTGTTATGATTGTCGGTTTAGTTGCCTCACTCGTCATCCCTAAAGCTGCGGATGCAATAATGAAGGCATGTAATGTCCCTGAAGATACGAGGGCATGGGTGACTATGGGGCTAACCATCGCTATTGGTGTTATTAATGCGATTGCAAGTTTTGATCCAAAAGGGTTGGTTACAGCTGCAGGCAAAGCAGTAGCCACGAAGGTAGGTGCCTTCACATCCTTTGTTGCTAGTGCAGCCTCAACTGCAACGACCAGTGTATCAGCATCAGCTACAGCAGCAACAGCAGCAGCAGTAGCTGCCAAGGTTGCTAAAGCGGCATCACAGGTAGTAGACACCATAATGGACTTTTTGAATAACGTTCTGAAGCTATTAAAATCGATCAAATCTATCACGACAATTAGTGATAAATTGTCGAAGGCGACCCAAAATATAATGGACGTCATGCAGCCGATAATGAATAAAATTAATTCAATTGGTCGCTTTTTAGGCAAGGTTGCTGATGGGGCTGTTGACTTCACTAAGTCGGCATTTGATGAGTTTGTTAAAATCATTGACGAACTTTTAAGTGGCAGTGAGAAAATTATATCACGTTTAGAGTCCTTCGCTACCGCCGCAGACCTAGGAACACTAACTGTGCAGACTGGATTTTCTTTGAAATCATCTGCCATTCAAAAAGACCTAACCATATCAAAGGCAAAACAGGAAGCTTTTGAGGTTCGAATCGGCGAAATTATTAAATCATTGGATGAAGCAATGAAAGCTGCTTCTCGAGCATTTGAGTCACTAGCTAATATCAACTCGAGCTTCAGTGAATTTCAAAAAAGAAACTTACAAATCCATTTGTAAATAAAGGAATATTAATATGATCACATTTCCAGCACCAAGTAACGTAATGGCTACTAATACAGCTGAGCCAACGATGTTGCCATCAGACCAGAAGATGGGGGCTCAGGAACAAAAGTTTTTAGCTTTAGGTGAGCAGTTACGGACTTATGAAAGCGGCGACCTAACGGTCTCTGATAATATGCAATCCGTCATTCTTTCAGGCTCAGACGGAAAAAAGACAATGTCCATGAGTGATCTACTTGCACTGTTTTCTCAAATTATTGCATCGTCCTCAGAATTGCGAAACCAAATGATGCACGATCGAATTGAAGCTGGAGTAGCGACACACGAGTTTGCAGAAGCCATTGCTGGCGACAAGGCGAAGGATGCAATGGTGAAATTCGGTATTGGATTAGCTAGTGGTGTTGCTGCAATGGGAGGATCAATTTGTTGTGCAGCAAAGGTGTCATCTGGTAAAGCTGCGCGAGATGAACATGTAAAGACCCCTGATGGGAAGCCTGGCAAGTTAGCCGATTTATCCACCAGTGATCAGAACACATTGCAGGCTGATCTAACCAGAGCAAACTCAGCTAAGTACTCTGCAATATCAGATTTAGCCGCGAGAGGTGATAAACTGATTGGTAATGCAAGTGAGATGATGCATGCGAGCGAAGTTCGTAAGCAAGACGAAGCCCAAGCAACGAAAGACTTAAAGATGCAACTGGATGAGCAATTAAACCAATTCATTTCTAATCTGGTCTCCGAAAGTAAAGCACTAAATGAGATGTTGGATGTAATCGTACGAGCTAATGCAGTAACCAACCGATAATTAGTGGAGGGGATGAGCGTATAAACGCTCATCTCAATTATTATGCAGTCAGTTTCATTTTCAGTGCGAACAGAGCGGACAGTATCCGTCAATGAAGTTACTAAGCCAAAGTCATCTGATGACTCTAATACTCCTAAGCGTGTAAAAGATGTAAAAAGGTCTAATAAGCGCCAAGAACAAAAAAAGCGCATCATTAGCGTGGATCGCGATCAGACTACACGCCAGCAACACCGTGCTATTCGTCAGTTTTTAAGTCTGCAAAGGCATGCAATTCAAGACTGGAAAGGAACAGCAGATCAACTTCCTGAAATGAAGGATTTATCAATTTCACAAAAGTGGGTATTGGAAACAGTTCGTATAAATACATCATTATTCCCTAAGTTTATGAAAGATGAAATTGATATGACGTTAAATAAATATCCAGACACGGTAAATCAAAATTACTCAGACAGTAATATTTTATCTGAGTTATTGACAAGAGATAATAACATTGCTGAAATTTTGTCAATATATAAAATAGTTCGAACTCACTCATTTTAGAATATTCGTTTGGTTGGCATTTAATGGGAAGAATATCACACTTTAATCTTAATAAAAATAAACTAGATCCTTATGCATTAATTGTCTCTAAGTTAAGTAGACTAAGTTGGAATGGTTCAATAGATGTAGAGCAAAAAGTCGACAAAAGAAGACTGATTGAATGGTTTGCCTTATTACGAGATTATTCAGATGAGAGTGCAGAAAAAATATTATGTCGCGGGTTATTAGACAATGAATTTCATAATATTACTTTCACTCTTCAGTTGGCTCAAAATAAAGACTTTTACAACATGCCATCAAATGAATTTTACGAATTAATTTTTAATTTTGTAGACGCGACACCTGAATGCATCAAAGATTGTTTAACTGGACACGATTACTCAATGAGTAGAGAAGTTTTAGCCCTCCTTTCGAAGAAAAGGTAGTAATGAAGAATATAGTTAATTTTGAACCTCGCCTTAATATAGGAAGAGAAGTTTTCAGTAATATCAACGTTATGGCTGGCCGGTCATTAGATAATGGTATATTAAAAATTGATTTTGGCAGAATAAGGTATACTAGTGATATATTAAATAAAAGTACTACTGAAGAACTTTTTGAGTTTCAGATTATACGTGATGGAATAAATATATCGGTATATGTTGATGGTTCTATTGTATGGAACATGTTCAGTATCGATGCTAAGTTGTTTGATGTAGACTATATAAGCTACTTAACTCAAAGGTACTTTGGATGGTACGGTATTAAACTGATTAGAAAGGTCGAACACCATGATTTTAATCTTTTATCACTCGTATTAGCGACTCTTATTTCTGCCGATGACATCCAGATCCCATGTTACGTTAATGTAAATGAAGTGGAAATAGATACACATCTTCTCACTTTAAGAAGACAACCTAATTTACCGCCAAATCTTATGCTTTATGCAAACATTACCCAATTTCAAACTACACTTAACGTGGATGAAGTTAGGGATTTAGATTCAGGTGACGTTGTTTTTGTTAAAAGGAAAGCGAACGATGGGCGATGATTATGTAATTTCTTTTTTGGCTTTGTTGGAGCGAAACGAACGATATGTGTTCAAAGAGTGCTTAGAACACATATTATGTCCTTTTTTCCCATTTATCACACTTGTACATACTAGTAATACCGGCCAAGTGATAGATACCTTGACGAAGATTCAAGGACGTCTTAATGGGTATTTTATTCGTGTTGATGGGTTCCTTATTATCGCAGTAAATCCTGAATTATATGATTCTGAAGAAATAATGAGGCAATTATATAATGTTAATACATTGGTAAGATTAAAATGATAGAACAGGCCCTAACCGTCGCAAAAACCGCCTCAACCGAAAAGTTAGGTGATAGCCCGAATATATCTGATATAAATAAACCTAATAGTATTACGAGTACGCTTCCTTTAGTATCACCAACACAATCATCTCCTCCACTTGGGCAAGAACAAATTAGCCCAAATTCAGCCGAATTTCGCGAGCCTCTGCTTGATGAGTCGACATTCGCCCCGCTTATGCTTGAAAAAGAAAGTAAGTCACCAAAAGCTAGCTCAAAAAAAGTAAAAAAAGTCGAGAAAAAATCGAAAACAAGTAGCGCTAAAGATAAAAAGATTAAAACTAAGGCTACAAAAGAGACAGATCGTTCAAAAAAAGAAGAAACAAAAAGGCCAGGGGAAGTACATCTTTCTAATAAAGTTTCTAACAGCTCGAAAATAAAAACGCAATTGGCCGTTAATGGCGCTGGCTTAGCCTTAGGTGCTGCGCTTGCTATTCCTACAATGGGTATATCTTTATTACCTACTGCGTTTTTCTTAGTCTTCTTTAATGTAGGCGCTCTTACCATGTACGGTGGTCATGTATATTTTTCCGGTGGCGATGACGATAAGCCTGAAGAACCTGATACTAAGCCTAATGAAGAACCGAAAACCAAACCTGTGGTGATTGAAGATCTAACAGATGAAACAGATGATACAGGGGTTAAAGATAAGGGTAAAGGTGACGGAAAAAACTTTATTTTTACTTACAGTCCAACGCAAAATAATTATATAACAAATAACAACATAGATAACAGCCGTAATGTAACAAATAACAATGTAGACAATAGCAATAATGTAACAAATAACAATGTAGACAATAGCAATAATGTAACAAATAACAATGTAGACAATAGCAATAATGTAACAAATAACAATGTAGATAATAGTACACACACAACTAATATTATTACGAACAACTACTTCCTTCAGCATGCCGGGCTCGATCCAAATACTAAGATTTTGTCTAGCAAAGTAGTGAGTGAAGACGATCTAAGAGAGGCAGCAGGTCAACAGCTTAATGGGAAAGTTCCACCACAGGTTAATTTTGTAATTAATAATATTAACTCAATGAATACTCAGGTTTTCCAAATTAACTTGGCTAATAATCAAACTGTATATATGGGAATCCCGCAGGAAAAACAGCCTGAACCAGAGTCAGAGGAACCTTTCGTTTTTACCATGAATGGTCCTTCTGTGCCTAAGTCGGCGCAAGAAGAGCCTGTCGTTCTTGACATGGGTCTTCCTCCTGTGTCTAAGTCGGCGCAAGAAGAGCCTGTCGTTTTTGACATGAGTCTTCCTTCTCTGCCTAAGTCGCCACAAGAGCCAGAGGTTAAAAAGCCAGAGGTTAAAAAGCCAGAGGTTAAAAAGCCAGAGGTTAAAAAGCCAGAGGTTAAAAAGCCAGAGCTCAAAGAGCCAGAGCCTGCGATAGATGCGAACCTACAGAATCTACTAGACAGTGAAGGTGAATATGCGTCTATTAGAATACCAAAGTACGTTGTAGATCCAGGTAAGCCTGTAGTTAAACGTCCTCAAACATCAAAGGCGGTCTCAAGAGCGGGTAAGCCCGCTAGGCCAACAGGCCAAGTAAAAATGACTGGTAAGCGGCAGGCAGCCCCTATTGCTAGAGTCCTCGCTTCTGATACCCAGGTGACTGTTGTTCCTGTAAGGCTTCCTGAAATAGTTCAAGAAGCTAGAAATGATCCAAGTAAACTTAATGAGTTAAAAGAACGTTTGTTGGACGAAGTGGACAGGAAGCAAAAGGCGCAATTCAAAAAAGTCGGGGGAATAGCTCAGTATAAACGTCAGTTTGGAGCAAGAAATGAAGAAAAGATACTGCTATTAGATGCTTGGGCCAAAAAACGTTCAAATCAGAAATATAGATTACCAAAACTTTCTGATCTTAAAGTTGTTGGAGAAGGCTACAAGGCGAAACTTGAAATCTCCAATCTGACGAAGGTGAAATACCACGAACCGTGGGAATAGACTCAGAACTGTATGTTGGCTGATCTTGTATAACTTTATTAAGATTCATTGCGGCTTTCAAGGAAAGCCGCTTTGACATTCACAGAAAAATTCATATCGTTAAGTAGCTGTCCCCGCACCAGCATTTTTCTAGGGGGACAAGAGGTTTACAGCCTTATTTTACGATACTTCATGGCAACTTTTGTCGTAATCATCGTTCGCTGACACTGAATGAATCTTTCTGAGAAGTGGGTTCAATAATGTTAGGAGAGCCTTACTAGATCAATATTGACGAATCTGATTTTTGTCCTGATAGCACCACAGGTAACGTCGTTAATGTGTGCTGTGGTTTGTGCGAAGCCCTACGTTTATCACAACCATGCTTTTTAACTTTCCACTCGCCCTTCCCAAAGGATTTAAGATCTGTTGAAGCAATTACAATATTGCGCATTGAGCGTTTAGATTCGTTTTTGTATTCAATCTCAACTGTCTATTAGGAACGCATTGCCAATGCAAATTTAGAGTCGATAAAACCTTGAGCGCACGTAATGGGAGAGACTTTATCCCGCAGGCTAATTGTAGGGAAAACCACAAATTTTAAGACTAGACAAACATCTCTTAACGTTGTAGTCTAAGTTCCAATCAGTACGCAGAACTGTAAAATTAAGGGCGAAGCGATGTATATAGTTATTGATAAGGAGTTTACTGGTGTTCCTAGTATAATGAGGAAACCTAAAAGGCACTCGAACCTGATAAAGGTTGAAGAGCTCAAACAATACTATACCGCACAGTCGTTAGTTGAAGGAGTAGATAATCAAATTGAGAGCCTTCAGGAAGCGCTAGAGGAACAAGTTGCATACATTGTTAACGAAAAAGAAGAGGTGCTAAACGAACAGGTATTGGCGCTATTCGAAAATGCACAATCTGAACAAGCACTTATTCAAGATGAATGGTCCGAAAGAGCTTATGAGGCTATTAATAACCTCATCCAAGAAGAAAGAAAACAGATAAACGAATTTAAGGAAGAACTCAGGGAATTAATCTTAAATAGAGTCAGGCTTTGCTTACACTCTTTAAGTGATAATGAGGACTTTATATTATTCTTAATCAATATTTTGAAGAATGAATTTAATGATATAGATGAAATTCAAAGTGTTGATATTAAGAGCGAAGGGAAAAACTCGATTTTAACTATTATGAATGACAATAAGATTCTTACTATCGATACGAGTGATGTCGTATCGAAGTTAGTAGAATCATTAGGTAATTTAAACGAAGTATGAATAAATTTAAATCGTTTAACTTAAGCAGTATACTCATCGCGTTGCTCTTACCAGTAGTTATACTTGTTTCATTGCCGGGAATGATAATTGATGGGCTAATATTAATTAGTTTTATTTCTTCAACTCTACTTTTAGTTATAATGTTGGACAACAGTGACCCACTGAAGGTAACTTTTCTTCCTACATTTGTTCTACTATTAACCACATTTAGACTTCTATTATCAATTGCAACTACGCGAAACATTATAGCAAATGAAGATGTGGGCAATGTAATCGCGACTGTCGGTGATTTTGTGATGGATGGAAACTTGATCTCTGGTCTGTTGATCTTCGTCATTATCACAATTGTTCAGTTTCTTGTGGTGACAAAAGGTAGTGAAAGGGTTGCAGAAGTAGGGGCTCGATTCTCACTTGATGCGTTGCCTGGGCGACAGATGACGATCGATAGTGATTTGAAGAGTGGTCTGATCACTAATGAAGAAGCACAAACTCTACGTGCAAACTTAGCAACAGAGAACAAGCTCTTTGGTTCGTTAGATGGCGCCATGAAGTTTGTTAAAGGTGACTCTATTGCAGGGATACTAATCAGCCTTGTAAACCTTTTTGGTGGCATCTATGTTGGTATTAACCAGTTTGGCCTATCACTTGGAGAAAGTGTCGATCTTTTTTCAGTACTAACTATCGGTGATGGATTAGTTTCACAGATACCAAGTCTACTCTTGTCTGTTGCTTGTGGTGTGTATCTAACTCGAATTAAAGGGCAATCAGAAAAAAAACAATCCTATATTTCCCAAGTTGCGACTCAAATTACAGATACTTGGTTAGTTATCGCTTTTTGTGCCATGATTCTTCTTATTACGGCAATTTTTGTACCTAGCTTATCTGTTATCGCTATTATTATAGCTATTATTTTGGGAGGGATTTCATTTTACCTCCATTGGTATTCGAAGAGTTCAAGTGAAACTGTAGTGAATTTTGAACCAAAAGGAAGCGGTATCTATGAGTCGCTAAAGTTTGTACTCAAAGATGCAGATGTTCAGCCAGTCATTAAAGAGCGTTTAGATGACATAGAAAGTAAACTGTGGAAAGAAAAATTAGGAACTCCTGCAATTATTATCGATAAAGAAATCGAAAATGATATTGAAGTTTATATTTCCAACCTACATGTCTATTCATTTAATAGTAGTAACTCTCAAGAATTAGTGAGCATCCTTGATGATGAAATATTTATACAATACAGTGACCTTAAGGATAATATATCGTCTATAGCTAATTACTTCATTTACCGTCAGTTTGTAAATAAATATAATTTGCAAATTAGTTCGAATATTGTTGATGGGTTAGCTGTTAAAAGCGATGTAATGAAATCTGAATTAGAGTCGGCGATTGGTATCAACCGAGTTCATGACGTATTAAAAGAGATGATACGTTCTCCAGAATTTTATTTGGACCAGGTTAGTTTTTTCGAATCACTTATTTATTGGTCAAGGATTGATAATGATCCTAATAATTGGTTTCAAAGAATTCGAGAACAAGCAAAATATGATATAACCTCTCGACTGATAACAAAAGAAGGCGGAATATATGTTGCTATTTTTAGTCCTTTTGTCACGGAGTTGATAACAGATTTTGTAACTGGTGAAAATGAAGACTTTGAAGAACTCATCTCTCTGCGTGAAAAGACAAAAGCTGAGATCGTACGTTTAACGAAGCAGTTTGGTTCTAGACCAACAATTCTTGTCAACCCAACAGAATTATCGATAGTGAAAAGGTTTATACAAGATTTTATATTTACGATCAATGTTTGTAGCTATTCAGACATTACAGATCAAAGTAGAATTGTAAGTACAGAAACGATTAGTTTGCCAAATGTCTGATGATAGTTCAGAACCTAAGGTATTTCCACCTAGCGCTAAAAAGCTATTAGACCTCAAAAAGAAGGGACAAATACCAAAAAGTGAACTTGTTGAGCCAACACTCGATGTTGTTGGGTTTTGTTTAATAACAACCTACTTCCTGTATTTTATCTTCGATAATTGGAACTATATATTCGAAAGTGTTTTGTCGGATAATGTCGCTAATGTAACGACGATGCTAATGGAAGGTTTATATAGCGTTTCATTTGTACTTCTATTTCTAAAAATAGTACTAAGTGTTATAAATTGGACTGCTATCAAGAAAGGTATATTCAGCACAAGTGAGATAAAATTTAAAATTGAAAAAGTAAACCCAGTTAATGGTTTTAAGAATAACTATGGGCCGGATGGGATTGCAAGGTCATCTAAAAAGCTTGTTGAAGCTTTGATGCTCCTATTTATATTAAAGTACATATTTGATGTAATAGGGACAGAGGAGTTGGATCGATTAAGTAATATTAATAATAAAACATATTATATTTATCAATTATTGTCTTACATTATAGGTCTATGTGTGATATTTTTTATATATGGTACGGTGGTCGGTATTGTTGATTTCACATTTGAGGATTTTCAATTCAAGAAAAAGAACCGGATGACTTTCACAGAATTAAAGAATGAAATGAAAGATACAGAAGGGAACCCTGAAGTTAAATCTGAACGTAAGCGGTTGATGAAAGATATAATGCAAGAGCCAATGTCGAAATCTCGAAAGCCGACATTTGCACTTGCTAATCCAACACACATTCTTATACCGATAAGTTATGACTGGGCAACCGGTAAGACACCATATGTCTTAAATATTAGTACTGACTCTCTCGCACAACATGAAAAACAGAAGTTGATTGATAGAGATATTCCGGTAATTGAACATGTTCCTTTAACAAGAGCAATTTATAAGTCTATGAAAACGGGAAATGCAGAGATACCACAAGAATTTTACAAACAAATTGCATTTATATTAGATGCATTAGAGCGATACCAAAATGAAAATAAATAGTCTCGTTTTATTTGTTATAGCACTTATACAAGGTTGTGCTTCGACGTACAAAGATAGTTACATAGCTTTTGAGCACGATTGGCGATTAGACATCTATAATTTAGTTTACGTAACCAGTCATGATATCGAAAGTACGCGTTACTGGGTACGTCAGGAACCAGTATTTCCAGAAGGTTCTCCCCATCAGCTCGCATGTATAGAAATCAAACAATTGAATTCACCACAAGCTTTCTACATTGCGAACATTAATACGTATGGAATGCAAGAAGTTAAAGAGTGCAACGAAAATTTCTGGGCTTTAGACAACTATATATCTCATAAGACTTTGTATGGTTCAACCTCAACCCCTACTAACGAAACTAGTACAGATACAGCGATTATCGATAGAAATGAAAGCAGTCTAATCGATCAATACGTAGTAAAGAATAGTCAAAAAAATATTAATCTGAGTAGTAATCATAATTATGAAGTTGGCTCTGATGTAAATGGCGGATTTGAGCTTTCATTTAGTGACCTTTTTGTAGTTAATGAAACAGCTTTGATTCCTGAAAAAATTGAAGTTTTACGTGGTATAGCAAAGGAGTTAGTAAGCTTTCCTATTAGCAGAATTGAAATTTATGGTGTTGCTGATTCATCTGGTCCATATAAAAAGAACAAGACTCTCGCTTCTGAGCGTGCTAATACAATACATGAATTCCTGCAGGAAAATGGACTAGATAGAGTGAAAATGTCGTCAATTGGTACGGTAGAAAATAAACTAAGCTCTCCAGAGGAGCGTGTTAATCAGCGTCGTTTCATCATAAGAGTGGAGTTGGTAAAAAGTGAATAATAATTCTAGATATAGCTTGTTAATATACGAAATATCAAGGCTCATGAATATGGGAGATTCGAATTATACAAATGGAAATGTACTAAAATGTCATTATGATAAAGTCAGTTGTTCAGTCGAAGATGGAAACAAAGTACATGAGAAAGACCAAATCTTGTTAATCTGTGAGCCAAAGGAGCCTTTGGAGGAACATATAGACGAGAAGAAAGCTCTGCAGCTTAATGGCGATTTCTCCATGACGAAAGATGGTTACTTATCTACATTAAATGGAAATACAATTTATTTTATTCGATCTATACCAAATACAGTGGATGTGCGGGTTTTAATGAAGGAAATCGATAAAAGTCAAAATATATTTACTAATCTAATTGATGAAGTGTTATGTGATGTGGTTTATTGAGTTTATCGGTGGGAAGTTTAATAATTTGCAGCTTCCAATTGATGAATATTTGACGCTGTCGGGTAAAGAGTCATCAGAGAATGACAACGTCCTCCTCTTACCAGAAATTCTAGCCAATGACACTAACCTGGAGTTTAAGATTGAGTCCGGCGTTATTAATCTTTATGGATTGAAGAAAAAAAACAAGGCTAAGAAGATAAAGTCAAACTTTATTTATAATGCCCATGGTTTGAAATTTTTCGTATACTTTTCAGGTGATAGAAATCCTAAGGAAAGTGTGAGTAAATTTAAGGCTATGATGCCTTTTTTTTGCATCTTTATGAGTTTAACTGTTCTTACTCACTTTCAAGTGAATAACTATTTGCTTAGTAAGAGGTCAGAAAAGTTGGCATCTTCTTTCAGTTTGTTCAATGGAGGATATTTTTCTGATGGAGTTCTAAAATTACCGTCATCAGAAGCGTTTCTTTATTTATCTGAGCCTGCTAAAGCTATGAGTGAAGTGTCAAAAAGTAGCCATGATCGAATTAAAAATCTTTATATTTCTGTTATCTCGAGTTTCGATAATGAAAACGTGGAATATGAGAAGGTTGAGCTCGCTGACTTTACTCAAATTATAGTTAATGATAACCGGGCGGAGAATATAGTAATGGAGGCGCTTGGTTCCAGAGGTATAACGTTTAAGTTAGTAGGCGACACATGGTTGGTTTCTGATTATCAAGCTGCCTCTGACGTAATTGAGTTTAAGGGTGTGAGTTTAAATGGCAAGAAATTAAAAGAATCTCACAATTTTATTGAGCATATCGATAGAGAAGCGTTCTTTTATTCTATTTTTTATTCAAGTACTTCTGAATCATATATTTTCGATGATAAAAGAAAGTATTGGATAGGAAGTGAGGTACCGTTATTTGGAACTATCCAAGAGATACTAGATGATAAAATAGTTTTTAAATCTGGTAAGATTAATAGAGTTTATAATTATGATATAGGTGAGAGTGAATAATGAGTAACGTACTTTTCGGTTCAGTTAACAACTGTCCATTGACAATGATTGATGATGTATTATCTGAGCATAAAAATGTACGGTCCTTAGTAGCGGAAGACTTATCACAACAGATTGTTACTTTATCTTCAGCTATTGCTGAAATTAATAAGCTGTGGGGCGAACTTATGGTTCTTGCACTGCCAAGTACAGACCCGAGTGACAATGGTGAGAGAGTTGACTTGACTGATGGGGGTGCAATTGAAGCTATATTGAATCAGCTTACAGTACAAATTCGCACTGCATTAGACGATCCTTCTGCGGACTATACTGAAATTACAGCTGGAGAAGAAACGCCTAATTATGCTCAGCTACAACAGATGAATGCATCAATGACTGCTTTATCTGACAAGATTCAAGTTGATATAGATACTTATCAACAAGAATTTAAAAATGAAATGACCACAATTACCTCGACACAAGAAGAAGTCAAGGAAATACGTCGTACTATTATTTCACTATCACAACCGGGGTAAATATGGACATTGATGTTGATATTGATATTGATATTGATATTGTTATTGCAAACTGCAAACTATCTTTAAATGAGCTAAATAATTTACAATCAGGTGAAATTAAAAATATTGAAAATTTCTCTCAATCTAGTGTTCAGCTTAAAAGCGGTAATCAATTGGTCGCTGAAGGAACGCTATTAAACTTAGATGGGGAGTTCGTAGTAGCAATTGATGGTGTAAATGAGATTGAACAGTAATTTATAATACCTTCGTAGGAGTACAAAAATGAGTGGAACAATTAGTAATATTTCTTTAACCACACCTAAAGAGATAAATAATAAAAAGGATTTAATGGATTCGGTTGATCTGTTAAGGACAAATATTAAAACAGTACGAAATTCCTTTAAGGTTGATCCTGGTACGGAAAATGCGGCAAAAGCTAGGGCTGCTCTTAATTCTGTTGAAAATATTTTGCCTATAAACAGAGCACTGCAAGTAATGGACAAGCAGCTGACACAAGTGCAAAAAACTAAGACTATGCAGGCTACATATGAATACAATTTGGCTGATGTTCAACTATTAATGGCCAGTCGTGAGTCTGAACTCTCTAGTAGCCAAATGAACGAGCTTCGAGAATTTGAAGGAAAATATAGAAACGTCATTGACCGTTGTAAAGGCCTATCTGAGGCGCCGATATCCCCAGGCACGCATAGTATAAACATGGATTACAGTTTTAAAGAATCCTAAATAAGGCTTAGAAGTCCTGATAATGGCGGTATTTGACTCTGTAAATAATCTGAGAGTGTCCTGAATTCTGTGTAACTGTCTAAACTTAAGCCTTAAAGGCTAAGGATGGACAATATGGATAAGAAAGCACTCGAAGCTTTTGCTCGTGAAGCAGCAAAGTCAATTAAGACTGAATCTGATCTTGATGACTTCCGAAAAATGTTAACCAAGGTGACCGTTGAAACGGCGTTAAACGCTGAACTCGATGAGCACCTTGGATATCAAAAACACCAATCCAGAACCAGCTCCAACTCCCGCAATGGCTACTCGGGTAAGTCAATCATCACCGATGATGGAGAAGTCGATATCGACGTCCCTCGCGACCGTGAAGCCAGCTTTGAACCTCAACTCGTACGCAAGCACCAAACTCGATTTCAATCCATGGACGACAAGATATTGAGCTTGTACGCGAAAGGCATGACCACACGTGAAATCGTTGCAACGTTCAAGGAAATGTATGATGCCGATGTCTCTCCTACGCTAATATCAAAAGTAATCGACTCGGTGCTTGAGCAAGTAATTGAATTGCAGTCGAGACCTCTCGACGAAATTTACCCTATCGTCTATCTCGATTGTATCGTGGTTAAGATGCGTCAAGATAAGCAAGTCATCAACAAAGCTGTCTACCTTGCATTGGGCGTGAACATGGAAGGCCAAAAAGAACTGCTCGGTATGTGGCTCTCTGAAACGGAAGGTGCCAAGTTCTGGCTTAACGTGCTGACTGAGCTTCAAAACCGTGGGGTAAAAGACATCCTTATCGCTTGCGTTGATGGGTTAAAAGGCTTTCCTGACTCTATCAACACCGCATTCCCAGAGACGCAAATACAGCTCTGTATCGTCCACATGGTGCGAAACTCAGTTAAGTACGTCCCTTGGAAAGACTACAAAGCGGTGACAACTGACCTGAAGAAAATCTACCAATCAGCCACAGAAGATGAAGCTCTGCTGGCTCTAGAGCAGTTCTCTGACCGATGGGACAGTAAGTATCCTCAGATCAGCCGGTCCTGGACGGCACATTGGGACAACCTCAACACCTTGTTTAATTACCCAGAGGATATTCGCCGAGCAATTTACACGACTAACGCCATTGAATCTCTCAACAGCGTTATTAGAAAAGCGATTAAGAAGCGCAAACTCTTCCCAACGGATGAATCAGCTAGAAAGGTGATCTACCTGGCTATCCGAGATGCTTCCAAGAAGTGGACGATGCCAATTAGAAACTGGCGACAAGCTCTAAACCGATTTATGATTATGTTCGAAGACCGACTCACTGAATACATGTAACCCAGGCAGTTACACAGAATTATTTACAGGGGCAATTTTTTCAACTGCGTTTGATATTTATCATCTTTCTCAAGAAGCTTTTGTAGTTTCGAATGTGTTATGTCATATCCAGTTTGATTGAACTTAATTCGTTTGGCTCTTGTTTTTGGATCTAAGCAAACTCTATGTGTATCGTTCCCTTCAAGTCTCTGTATTAGTTTGTCCTGAGCCTTGAGCTTTTCCCCAAGTTTTAATATTTCCTTGTCGTTGTCAGCTATCTTTTGTTTTATTTTATCGATATTTTCACTCAATTTATGGCTTGTAGGGTTTTCTTTCGAACTGCTTCTAGTAAGTACGACAGATAGAACCTGATCCACTAAACTCATATTACTTCCTCATATTTAAAACGTGCTACTAAATTCCCATGCCTATAGGCAGTTTGGTACAACTCTACCGCTATGATATGGGTCTACTTATCGTTATTCTTTCTTCATAATAACTAATGTTTTAATATTATCATTTGAAGTGTTAATGTAAAAACCAACATAAGCTTATTATACTGGCCTTTGGCCTTAGATATTTCTTGAAGAAGCTAGCCTCTGATCCTTCATAATTTGTAACCAATATTTTAATGTTTGTTGTATTACTTTTGTTGCATCACCGACTCGGTTCAATTCAGCTATTTCGTCTTCAGTGAGCTCACGAGATGGGAAGTTTTCAAAATGTAAAACAAGATGACTACTTTTGATACCAGCATTCGCTCCTTGGTTGAAATCTAGTTGGCCCCCTGTATCAAACGACCAGCCTGGTGAAGATGAGCCACCATGCGGAAATTTTGCAACAATATAAGCATCTAACTCGCCGTCAGCGACACTGAGTAAGTTTTCAATATATGCTGCATCATTTGTGAGTAGGCCCGACCATTCATCTTCAGATATCCCTTCAGCTGCTGCGCCTGCGAGAATATACAACTTATGTACCGGAGATATTTTTTCTACGGCTGCACCTTGCTCAGAAAAGCTAACGTTTGGTATGCTAAGGTTAACGTCACCCGATGTGTCCAAGTAATTTGTTCCAGCGACTCTTAGCGCATTAGAATTCGCTGTTGAACTCGAAAAAAAATCTATAACCTGAGCTGTAACACTGTCAACTGCTATTTTTCCACCCACCTCACTTGATAGTGTGTGGACGAGGTCATCGAGAAACCAATTAATGATATCTTCAGGTGACTCAGATCCAATACCTTGATACTTAGCATGAGCCCCGCTACCAAAGTTTTCAGTAATGTTTCCCGTGTATTTTTCCAATTGCGCATCAGTTAGACCTAGCATACCACCGATATCGAGCCCCCAGGCCGCCTCGTTGTGTGCCATATCTAAGATCATTAGTTGCATTATATCTTCGTATTCAGTCTGTGTTAGAGACGGCGTGGCCAGCAGATCATCTAGCATTATATCCAACATGGGATTGATCACTGCACTTCCCCCTTGAGTCCACGCAGATATATCAGACACTAATTGAGATTGGTCCATTACGCTATCAGCTAATTTTTTTGCTATATCGTACTCGGCGAGGGTTGTACTACTCATAATACCCATGCCACCGGATGTTTGCGACGGAGAACTTAAGATACTCATGCCACTTGGTTGTTGCGATGGAGTACTCATAATACCCATGCCACCAGATGGTTGTGATTGACTCTTCATAACAGACATCATAGACACCAGTCCGTCAGTTTGAGATTGGTGAGCCTTAGATAGTGAACTTATATGCGTCTCGATATTTTTAGGCTCTACATTCAAGTGCCCATCAGCTTCTATAAACAGAGACTCTGCTTCAATTAAGGGTGAAACATCCGTTTTTTTGGCCCCTACGGTAGGGATAGCTTGTGTCAATACCGAGGGGTACTGAGAAATCAACGCACTCACTGTATATTCCTCATATTTTAAATCTTACAGTATTGCATATTATTAATGTATTCCCATGTCAATGTCCATTGCTTTTTGGTGTAAATAATAAACACAACGTTTTTTAGACTTCTTAACAATTTCTTTGGCGCTAATACGTGAGCAAAAGTAGGAGATCGACAATATGTAAACACTAGAGGGTTGAGCAGCGCCGCTTAGCCATTCTGGAAAACAATAAAACCTTGGTGCTAGAGAATGATCAAGTGGATCTAAGTACACTTGAAGAGTTAGACAATGCAAAAATAAGCACCGCGTCTACGCGAGCAACAGTGGCCCAATATCAAGAGAATCTTGAGAAGAGCAAGCGCATTCAGAATGGAAACATTCTGGTTTCACAGCTGAACCGAACTTTCCATTAGTGCTGCGTGAGACGCCATTAGCAAGTGCACAAGCTAAACTTGAAAATGCACAAGAATCCAAGAAAAATCGCAAAACGATTTAGAAAAGACAGAAATTCCTTGGCTTAACTGATTCAATCAAGACTCTGGTCTGTACAAGAAAGCTTAGAACGAGAGATGAGTTTTCTTGGATATGCTAGCCATGAGTTAAGAACGCCGATAGCTGTCACCCGAAACAACTCGGAATTGCTGTGTAAGATGATCTCAAAAGGCATTCCGTCGGAAAAACAACTCGTGGTACTAGATCGAATCGAACGTGCGGGTTTCACCATGACCGATCTCACAGAGACCCTGCTTTGGTTGAACCAGCCAAGAAGGTAAGTCTAAACAAGTTCACGCTGGTGGGCTTACACAGCAAGTGGAGACGACATAAAGTGAATACAGACGATTCAAGGCTCGAACTTCCTGAAGGCTTATGTCATTTCGTGATAACAAGTCTGATATGAACGTATCTCATCATACTCAAAATGGGGAAGTAGGAATTGTCCAGAAAGGCAAGGAGCTTTCGATTGTAAACCGTAATCTGAGCAAGAATACCTTGGTTTTGGGCTCGGTCTAGAATTGACCAAGCGCTTAATCAGTCAATATGATTGGACATATACCACAGCGCAAATTGACTCTGACTGGGAAGTTGATGTCAGTTGATAGTTTGGGGTCAATAAGCCTATCATTTGGTGAAGTAGAATAACGATTAAAAAATGCCAGTCACTTTTTAACTGTCTGGCATTTGGTTTATTTACAGGCTCTTTTTCGTTATTAACGTTAACTATTACAGAACAGCTGCAATACCTTTACACAGTGGCAGCATGTTCGCTTTAGTCATGCCAGCAACACTGATACGGCCTGAACCTACAATGTAGATAGCAAACTCGTCTTTAAGACGGTTAACCTGCTCTTTGCTTAGACCAGAGAATGAGAACATACCGTTTTGGCGTTCGATGAAGCTAAAGTCAGCGTCTACGCCTTGCTCTTTCAGTGTGCGAACGAACAGTTCACGCATCTCTTGAATGCGGTCACGCATCTCGGCAACTTCCGCTTCCCATTCTGCACGAAGTTCAGCATTGTTTAAGATCTGCGTTACAACAGCACTACCGTGAGCTGGTGGGTTAGAGTAGATAGAACGGATGATCGCTTTAACTTGTGAAAACGCCGTGTTTGCTACTTCGCTTGATTCTGCAACAAGAGTGAAGGCACCAACACGCTCATTGTACAGACCGAAGTTCTTAGAGAACGAGCTCGCTACTAGGATTTCTTTGTTGTATTTAGCAAAGATACGTAGGCCTTGAGCGTCTTCTTCAACGCCTTTTGCAAAGCCTTGGTAAGCGAAGTCGAATAGAGGAAGCAGTTTCTTCTCTGCAATGAGCTTAGCCAGTGTTTCCCACTCTTCAGCTGTTGGGTCGATACCGGTAGGGTTGTGACAACAGCCGTGTAGAAGAACGATATCACCTTCTGCTGCTTTAGACAGATCAGCAACCATAGAGGCAAAGTCTTTGTCTTTCGTTTCAGCATTGTAATAGCTGTACTGAGCCGTTTCGATACCCGCTGCGGTGAATACACCATTGTGGTTAGCCCACGTTGGGTTACTGATCCAAATTTTAGCATCGCCTAGTTGACGTTTGATGAACTCACCTGCGACGCGAAGTGCGCCCGTACCACCCGGGGCTTGAGCTGTTTTACCACGTTGCTGCGCAACGATTTCAGAGTCTTCACCAAATAGCAGTTTTTGAACAGCTAATGCGTACTCTGCAGTACCTTCGATTGTTAAGTATGATTTGGTTTTTTCCGTTTCAACCAATGCAGCTTCGGCTTTCTTAACCGTTGCAAGAACCGGTGTTTCACCTTGTTCATTTTTGTAAATACCAACGCCTAGGTTGATTTTTTCTGAGCGAGTGTCTTTTTTAAACTCTTCAGTAAGGCCAAGAATAGGGTCCGCAGGAGCAGCAACTACTTTTTCAAACATAATCGTCATCCGTGTTAATCGAAGGGGAAGATATATAACTGAGTTATTTATACCTGTCTAATCAGGCTGAGACAACAGCCAGAGGGAAGAAAGTGGTGAAATATAAAGCTTTAGCTATCCCAGTGAAAAAATCACGCCATTTAATGCAACTATCCCTTAGCAAAGTAGACTAGGGGATAGCTCAATGGGTTGAGTATTGCGACAAGTCGGTTAGGTTCGAGCCGCTTGTTCGAGAAGCTCTATTTCTTGCTGATTTTCTTTGGCTTCCATACCGCGATATTTATCAGCAATTGCAACAAATTCGTCTTCAATGGCTAGAAAAGCGTCAACAAGCGCTGGATCAAAATGACTACCGTTACCGTCAAGAATAATGGCTTTTGCTTTTTCATGGCTGAACGCTTTTTTATACACGCGTTCGGAAATAAGTGCGTCATAAACATCTGCTATCGCCATTAAACGCCCTGAAAGAGGGATTTCTTCACCTTTTAACTGGTTTGGATAACCTCGGCCATCCCACTTTTCGTGGTGAGTGAGTGAAATTTCTTTCGCCAATTGAAGGAAAGAGTTACTGCCCAATTGCTTCTCTGCCATAGAAAGTGCTGTTGCACCAATTTGAGGGTGACCTTTCATGACCTCAAATTCAGCATCGGTCAATTTTCCGGGTTTGAGCAAAATATTGTCAGGAATCCCGACTTTCCCTACGTCGTGAAGAGGTGCTGACTTATACAAGAGTTCAATGTAGTCAGGCGTTAACAAGGGTTGATATTGGTTGAACTGGCTTAAATGTTGCGCCAAAGCACGGACGTATTCTTGAGTCCGTAGTATATGAGCCCCCGTTTCATTGTCACGAGACTCAGCCAGCGCTGACAGGCTAACAATCGCTACGTCACGGGTGGTTTTGACTTCTTCTTGACTGTTTTCAAGGCTGCTCAGCATTTGGTTAGTCAGTGATGCCATAGAGCCTAATTCGTTGTGCTCGAAGACCGGCACTCTTGCGCTTGTATCACCTTGAGTGACGGCAATGAGAGAGGCTTCTTGGATCTGGAGGATTTTGCGCATGACTTTAGACCAAAGCACCATAATGGTCACCGCATAACCGCCAAGAACAATCGAGATGTAGATGAACTCTTTGATGATACTGATTTTACCAGTGCCATCGAGGACATACATAGGGTTGTGTTCGAGCCAAAAGATATCTTTTACTGCAATCATGGTCAGCATCGAGGTGAGCGTGATCAGTAGCAAGCTGACGAGTAAAATCATCTGCTGAACCATCGATTGTCTTTGACCGCTCAATTCAAATTCGTACTGTTGAGAGGTTGATAACTGACTAAGTTGATTCAATTTGGCGCAGAGCTGCAAGATTAAGCCAGTGAAGAAGCCAAATAACGTCATCCCAAACAGAACCTTAAGATTGCTGTCGAGAGTGAAGTCATACTGTAGGTTGTAAAACAAGGCTAACGGGAGACTGGCGAAGAAAAATAGTGTCGCATCCAAACGAGCTAGTCGGTTTTCTTGAACGAAAGAATGGTTGTTTAACAAAAAGTGTCGAACCAAGAAAACTGCAGAGAAGGTAACGCCGACATGAAACAATATTTCCCATGCAGAAAGTGTTTCAAGCATTGGGCATACACGCCCACCATAGGTACCAAAAATCAGAGCTGCAATTGCATACAACTTAAGCGTGAGTGGCCCATTATAATTCGAGTTCACCATCATCTAGCCTTTATGTCGTCACTGTTTCCATCATAGTCTTTCTAGATATCCATATCTGTCGTTTATAAAAGACCTGAAATCATATCTTTAAATTTCCCATATGGGTACATTTTTACAACATTAGTACTACTGTGGGATTAGTCAAAAGGTTAATAGGGTGGAATGTATGAGGGGTAAACGTGAAAAAGTTGCGCGTACAGTGGCGCGCAACTTAACTACTGATTGCGAAAGTAGGTTATTTCTTTAAGTTGATTTCAGACTCACGAGCTTGAGTCTCGATATCAGGGTTAGCGTTAAGCTTAGCTTTCGCCCATTGGTTTAAGTGAGACAGAATTGCTTTTACGGCATGTTTTTCAGTTGCTTGCTCGCCCTCTGGCAGTTCAAGATCTTGATGAGGATGAGAGCCAGTTGCGTCTTCAGCAATATGCAGCCAGTCAGGGTGCCAGTAGTAAGGTTGGCCTGAAGGTGAGGTCCAGCTGTGAACGCCGTTACTTTCGCCTTTGTACTGAATATCAGTTTCGTTGTACTTAGTCATTATAATTATCCATTTAGTAAGGTTATTGAGTTCACTAAAGAAGGATAAATGTAACAAAGCATTAAATAATTAATGTGACAGAACTCAACAAACAGAGTTCGTTAAAGAGAATCTATAGGAGTTTCGTGCTCTGGCGCTGAATTTGGCACGGGTTATGATATGTTTGCCGTGATTGATGAGAGGGAAGTATGAATCGCTATCAAACGTTGGCTGACGATATTAAACAACAAATCCTGAGTAACACTTGGCGTTCAGGGGAGAAAATTCCATCAGTGCGCAAGGCGAGTCAAAACTACGCAGTGAGTGCGGCGACAGTGCTACAAGCTTATCAACTGCTTGAGTCTGAAGGTTGGCTGGTGGCTAAGCCTCAATCTGGCTATTTTGTAACGCCGAGAATGGACAGGGTAGAGGTAGCCGAACAACCGACAATCCGACCTGCCTATAATGATGAGCTGTATGAGTTTTTGCAGGTGAACATGAAAGCAGACACGGCATTTGGCTCAGCGTTGCCCGATCCCTCTCTTTTCCCTTTTGACAGTTTGACGCGCCATTTAGCCAGCGCCGGACGCAAGATGTCGTCTCAATCTATCATTCAAGATATGCCTCCTGGCAATGAAGACCTGCGCCGTTTGATCGCTCAACGTTATTTGAATCAGGGGGTAAACGTCACGGCCGATGATATTGTGATTACCTCAGGTGCCATGGAAGGGCTCAACTTGAGCTTACAAGTTTCCACTTCTCCGCAAGAGACAATAGCAATCGAAGCCCCGGCTTTTTATGGTGCGTTACAAGCAGCCAAAAGGCTTCAGCTTTCCGTTGTTCCTGTGGCTATCGAACCTTTAAACGGCATTGATTTAGTGGCGTTAGAAAAGGCTTTTCAACAGGGGGCTAGGGCGAGTTGGCTGATGCCAAATTTTCAAAACCCTACTGGTACCACATTAACGGATACGGAAAAACAGAAGCTGGTTGAGCTTGCCAATCATTACGATGTCACTTTAATTGAAGATGATGTCTATTCTGAGCTCTATTTCGGTGATGACAAACCCAAGCCATTGAAGTTTTGGGACACTGAAGATCGAGTGTTAACCTGTGGCTCGTTTTCCAAGTCACTCTGCCCGGGCTATCGGATTGGTTGGGTGGTGAACGGCCAGTACAGCAAGCAGCTTCAAAAGCAGCAACTGATTTCGACACTATCGGGCAGCTCCCCGGTTCAGCAAGGTATTGCCCATTATCTTCAATTCGAAAGCTACGATAATCACTTACGTAAACTGCGAAAGTTAATGCAGCAGAGGCAGCAAGAGTATTTGACCTATATCCGCGAGACTTTCCCTCCTCAATGCACCGTCAATGATCCGCACGGTGGCTACTTCTTGTGGCTGCAGTTAGCGAAGAACATAGATAGCTACGAGCTGTATGAACACTTGCAGAAGAACGGCGTCTCAATCGGTTATGGAAGACTGTTTAGCTCACAACAGCAATATCAGCACTGTATTAGGTTGAACGTTTCTTTTGCCTTTGAACCAGAGATTCGAATGGCGTTAAATCAAATCAGTAAGTGGCTGAGTAAGAAGGAGATAACCTAACTGTTCGGTGATTTTTCAGCCTAACTGTAATGCTATTGGTCAGTTATTTCATGCTTGAATACCTAGATTCACATTGAAAAGGGATAGGGTATGGAAAAGCAAAGAACTAAACACGAGTTCCGTTTGATAGGCATTGCAATTGTATGCGCGCTTTTACTGATCGTAGGCCATTTGATCTTGGCCAAATCATTTGCAGGACTCGCTTGGACAGAGTACACCGCAGCGGCGATACCTTTCGTGATGTTAGCACTCTGTTGGATGAGTATTCGCTATGCAGCGAAAACCAACGAGATAGAATAAGGGTAGAGTTTGCTGATACCAAAAGGCACTTCGGATACAAAAAAGCCTCCAAAATTGGAGGCTTTTTGCTATTCGTAACTTCTATTTAGAAGTTTGCAGAACGTGGTGTACGTGGGAATGGAATCACGTCACGAACGTTACCCATGCCTGTTACGTAAGACACTAGACGCTCGAAACCTAGACCGAAGCCAGAGTGAGGCACTGTGCCGTATTTACGTAGGTCGCGGTACCAGTTCATGTGCTCTGGGTCGATGCCTACTTCACGCATACGCTCGTCAAGGATGTCTAAACGCTCTTCACGTTGAGAACCACCGATGATTTCGCCGATGCCTGGTGCGAGTACGTCCATTGCCGCTACCGTTTTACCGTCATCGTTCGCACGCATGTAGAATGCTTTGATGTCTTTCGGGTAGTTCTTAACGATTACAGGCGCTTTGAAGTGCTCTTCAGCAAGGAAACGCTCGTGCTCAGAAGACATATCGATACCCCATTCAACAGGGAATTCGAACTCACGACCAGAATCTAGAAGGATTTGGATAGCGTCAGTGTAGTCAACTTGCGCGAAGTCAGAAGTTACAAACTGCTCTAGGCGAGTGATTGCTTCTTTGTCGATGCGCTGAGCGAAGAACTCTAGGTCGTCACGACACTCTTCAAGTACCGCTTTGAATACAAACTTAAGCATGTCTTCAGAAAGCTTAGCGATATCTTCTAGATCGGCGAACGCTACTTCAGGTTCAACCATCCAGAATTCTGCTAGGTGGCGGCTTGTGTTTGAGTTTTCAGCACGGAAAGTAGGACCGAACGTGTAAACTTTGCTTAGTGCACAAGCGTAAGCTTCGCCATTAAGCTGACCAGATACCGTTAGGAAGGTCTCTTTACCGAAGAAATCTTCGTTGTAATCCACTTCGCCTTTGTCTGTGCGAGGTAGGTTTTCCATGTCTAGCGTAGAAACGCGGAACATTTCACCTGCACCTTCAGCATCAGAAGCAGTAATAAGTGGAGCCGATACCCAGAAGAAACCTTGCTCGTGGTAGAAACGGTGAATTGCCTGAGATAGACAGTTACGAACACGTGCTACTGCGCCGATTACGTTTGTACGCGGGCGTAGGTGAGCAACTTCACGAAGGTATTCGATAGAGTGACGAGTTTTCGCCATTGGGTAACTTTCGGCATCTTCAACCCAGCCAACAACTTTAACGTCAGTTGCTGCGAGTTCGAAGTCTTGACCTTTCGCAGGAGACTCAACAATCTTACCTGTTACTTCAACAGAGCAGCCAGTCGTTAGCTTTAATACTTCGTCTTCGTAATTATTAAGATTATTAGGGACCACGGCCTGAATCGGGTCGAAACAAGAGCCGTCGTAAATGGCAAGGAAAGAGATTCCAGCTTTGGAATCACGACGCGAACGGATCCAGCCGCGAACAGTTACTTCACTGTCTACTGCTAGCTTACCCTTCAAAACGTCTGATACAGGCGCGTAAGTCATGTTTGAAATATTCTCCATTGAGGTAAAAATTCAACCCAATGTTGTGTCGGCTAACAATTAACCATGAGCAAACATTGGGTTGGATTGAATTCTACAGATTCATCGGAACATATTACCTTTCAAATCTTAGGCTTCAACCTTTATTCTCAATTAGACCAACAAATTTGCGCCTATTTCGCCTATTTCTTACCTGAAAGGGCAAATTGAGCCAGAAGCGCTTCTAAATGTTCAGACAATTGCTCGAGATTCATACTGATATCGCGAGTTTGGCTTGCGGACTCAGTCGTATCGTTTGCGTGTTGAGTGATGACTTGGACCTTGTTTTGAACTTGCTGACTTAAATGAGCGTTGTTACTGGTTTGCTGCTGAATACTGTTGGCGTGTGAAAGCGCTTGCTGCATTTCTTGCACCACATCAGACATCGCTAAAGAGAGCGCCTCGATATTGTTTGAACGTTCATGTGCGGTATCGCAAACGCCATCAACAGAGCGCAATGAGGCTTCACTGTCTTTTTGGAACTGAGCGATGATTGACTCTATGCTTCCTGTTGCTTCGGCGGTTCGACTGGCCAACTGGCGTACTTCATCGGCCACCACGGCAAAACCTCGCCCTTGTTCACCAGCTCGTGCAGCTTCAATAGCGGCATTGAGCGCGAGTAGGTTGGTTTGCTCAGCAACGCCTTTAATGACCTCTAAAATTGAAGAGACTTCGCTGGTTTGATCGTTAAGCTCAACAATGCTCTCTTTTACTGACTCAATATCAGTTACGAGGTTTTTGATTTCGCTACTCGCATTGTGCGCTTGAGTGGCGCTTTGCTCTGCGATGGTGGTGGTGTGCGTGATCAGTGAAGAGGCGTCTTCGGTTGCTTGTTCCACTTGCAGTTGCTGCGCCTGCATCTGCTCAATGTTGTCTTGTACGTCCGAGGTTTCTTGTTGTTGGTTGCTGGCGGCAGCGTCAGTCACTTGAGCAACACGGGTAAGCTCTGCTGCACTGCTTGCTACGTTATGCGAGGTAGTTTGTACTTGAACCAAGCTTGCGTTAACCGTGTTCATAAACGAGTTAATCGCACCAGATAATTGACCAATTTCATCCTCTTGCTTGTTGGTGAGCCTTAACGAGAGGTCTTTCGTTTCGCTGACGCTTTGCATAAATCCAGAGGTGGTTTGGATTGGGCGCACAATAAACTTACGGATCAATAGCAGCGTGAGCACTAAGCCAATAAAGCCGAGGGTTCCCATGATCGTGATGGCAATCATCGTGCGCTGACTGATCATGCTGCTGATGTGTGACAGATTGTATTCCAAACGAATTGCGCCTAACACTTCACCTTCACTTGCCATGTGGCAAGAAACACAGTTAGTCCCACGGTAGTTTTCGCTCGATTTCATCGGCAGCGCGACAACAATGCCGGTTCCCCAGTCTGATGTGATGGGTTCGATGACCAACTCACCAGCCAGCGCGCGTTTATCAATGTCATCTTGCGGTGCTTGGTTATCTTGGCCTGGGCCATACAATCTACTGACGGCTTCAGCGCGCAAAACGCGAACTTGCTCGATGCCATCTTGAGCCAGTGCTTTTTGACGCAATGTCTCTTTCTGAGCCATTGTGCCGGTCAGCATCATCATGTTTAAGCTATCAAAATAGTTGCTCGCTTTATCGTGAAGTTGCTCGCTGAGCACTGAGTTGATCAAGTTGCGCTGTTGCCAGTATTGATAGGTGGTTGATGCAATGAGTACCAAACTGAAAACGCTGACGAGTGTTATTAATAGTTTCGTTGTTATAGATAGGCGCATTATTGGATTAATATCTTCTTATAAGAATAGACAGGCATATCATTTGATATATAAAACCATAAATAAAGGAGGGGGATTAAGGAATGTGATTGCGGTATCTGTGGTGTGAATGTAAATGTGATGTAGATTTGCTGTAACGGGGTTTTTGGCGCCATGACGTTTTTTTGTCGTGTTACGGAAAATCTTGTAACGCAAACGTTGACTTGTACAACAACTGTTCAGTGAGCCTTGTCACTATTGGTGTAATTCTCTAGAATCGCCTGTCTACACAAAAAGCCTGAGATCCAAGATGAAAACAGAATTATACAAAGAGTTTATGTTCGAAGCTGCGCACCACTTGCCGCATGTACCAGAAGGCCATAAATGTGGTCGTTTACACGGACACTCTTTTCTCGTTCGTCTTTACGTAGAAGGCGAAGTTGATCCGCATACAGGCTGGGTTATCGATTTTTCAGAAATTAAAGCGGCGTTTAAACCAATCTATGATCGTTTGGACCACTATTACTTGAACGATATTAAAGGTCTAGAAAACCCAACAAGTGAAGTGCTAGCGAAGTGGATTTGGAACGAACTGAAGCCAAGCTTGCCATTGTTAAGTAAAGTTGAAATCAAAGAGACGTGTACAGCAGGCTGTATTTACAAAGGCGAAGAGTAACACTCTGTCCCTGAAAGAAAAAAGCGAAGTTATCTTCGCTTTTTTTGTGCCCAAATTACGCTATGATCGAATAAAGGATAAGCTTCAACAAGGGATACTCATGGCTGCAAAGATCGGTTCAGCAATTCAACTGCTACTCGCCATCTCAATTTTCTATTTAGGGTTTGCGATTCACTCCATGACCAATAAAGTTGGCGAAGTGATAGAAACCTATCCGCAGGTTCTCAATGATGTCAGTGAGCTTTCAACCAACCTTCAGATTGAAGAGTGGCTTGAAGTCGTGGATACGTTCGAAACCTTATTGCCGAGTGTGATTGAAAGTGTGAATGGTGTGACTGCCGCGGTCAACGATACCAATAAAACCGCCGCCTCGATTGATCAGAAAATTCCGTCCATCGTCTCAGAGGTCAGCTTGTATCGAGAGCAGGTTATTCCATCTGTCTTGAAGGAAACCAAGCAGTACCGCGAAACGGTGATTCCTGCGGTCATCACCGAAAGCAAAGGCTATCGTGAGCAGACTGTTCCTCAGATCGTTGCAGAGTCTCAGGCCCTAAGAGAAGACATTCCGCCGATTTTGGTTAAAGCCGATAACCTAGCGGTCAAAACAGATCAGATTATGGATAAAAGCCAAGAGATCGCGAAGCAAGCGACGCAAGGTGCGGTTAAGGGCGTCATTATGTCGCCAATTGATTTGATCCGAGATGCCGGTAACGAGATTAAAGGCCGAGT
The DNA here is from genome assembly GCF_003970385.1 of Vibrio aquaticus. Classification (GTDB taxonomy): domain Bacteria; phylum Pseudomonadota; class Gammaproteobacteria; order Enterobacterales; family Vibrionaceae; genus Vibrio; species Vibrio aquaticus. The sequence goes on from NZ_RXZH01000002.1 coordinate 396,997, forward strand.
CACAACTGAGACATTCGAATAAAGGGATGAGCATTTGGCCAAAATATAGCCATATAGAAAATAGGGCGTTGCAATCGTTCGCCCAGTCGATAATATGGTTATATCTCAACCTGAGATGACATAACACAGGATGTGTTGTGAATGTCCAAAGGATTGTCTGATGTATTAGGACACCTTAATGCTTTTCAAAATTACTTCTCCAATCTTGGAGCCAACGGAAGGGTCGCCACACCAAGCCGTTTCTACACAATGTGAAACCTCAACGACTCTCTTATCCTCCCCGTATCTTCGCTCGGCTTCTCTTCAGCCACGTTCATTTTCTCGATTTTATTTTTCGTATTGATTCCAACTAGAACAAATACGTTTGTGCTTTCGCACGTCTAAATTATTTCAAATATTACGGTTTTAAAGAAAATGAACACAAAATTATTGGGTAGCGCCCTTATTATTTCGGGCACCGCTTTGGGTGCTGGCATGCTTGCAATTCCTATGGTTCTGGCTCAGTTTGGCTTGATGTACGGCACAATGCTGATGCTAATGATCTGGTTTGGCACCACTTACTCCGCATTACTCCTATTAGAAGCAACGATTAAATCTGGTGGCGGTTTAGGTCTTAACTCGATTGCGAGAAAAACGTTAGGGAAGGGCGGTCAACTGCTGACGAATGGTTTGTTGTACGCATTGCTTATCTGCCTATTGATGGCCTACATCTTAGGTGCCGCGGATCTCTTGGTTCAAGCGGCAAGTGCGATGGGGATTTCATTGACCTTCATGCAAAGCCAAATTGCTTTCACATTGCTATCTGGTGCGATTGTCGCTTGCGGTACGGGAGTGATTGATAAGCTCAACAGGCTTCTGTTTTTTGTGATGCTTGTTAGCCTGCTGATGACGCTGACGGTGCTGCTTCCTACCTTCTCATTTGAGAACCTAGGCCAAGTTGGTAATCCTGATCATGTTGGTTTAATTAAAACCAGTGCGGTTCTGTTCACGAGCTTTGGTTTTATGGTCGTTATCCCAAGCCTTGTGTCCTACAACACGGAAGCCAGTGATAAGCAGCTTCGCAACATGGTTATCATTGGTTCGCTTATTCCGCTGGCGTGTTACTTATGCTGGCTGTTTGCGGTGGTCGGTAACCTACCGGCAGATAAGCTTACGCAGTTCTCAAGTGTGTCTGAGTTGATGTCTGGCTTTGAACACGATGCTCCATGGGTCAGCGGGTTCTTATCTTTGTTCACGGGTTTAGCTTTGTTAACGTCATTCTTTGGTGTGGCGATGTCTCTGTTCAACCAAAACAAAGATATGTTTAAGCAAAACCGCCTCGTGACCTACGTTCTTACGTTTATACTGCCGCTGCTAGGCGCTATTCTTGCCGCTGACCAGTTCCTATCGGTGCTAGCTTATGCTGGTATTATCTTGGTTTTTCTAGCTGTGTTTGTACCACTGGCGATGGTGTACAAGGTTCGCCTCGCTAATACCCTAGTCGAGCGTTATGCTGCAGAAGGCGGCAACATTATGATGATGTTTGGTCTGGCTTTTGGCGGGTTCTTGTTGGCGTCGCAAGTTATCTAATTCAGTTTTCTAACAGATAATAAAAAGCCCGAGTACTGAAACAGGACTCGGGCTTTTTTATACGGTAATGTTTAGCAGATAACTTTAACGGCTAGACCACCTTGAGAAGTCTCACGGTATTTCGCGTTCATGTCTTTACCTGTCTCTAGCATGGTTTCGATAACCTTATCTAGAGAAACAGTAGGAGCCGAAGAACGACGTAGCGCCATACGAGTCGAGTTAATCGCTTTTACAGCAGCAATACCGTTACGTTCGATACATGGAACCTGTACCTGACCAGCAACAGGGTCACAAGTTAGACCTAGGTTGTGCTCCATTGCGATTTCAGCCGCCATACATACTTGCTCAGGGCTACCACCCATAAGCTCAGCAAGGCCCGCTGCCGCCATAGAACATGCCACGCCAACTTCACCCTGACAGCCAACTTCAGCGCCAGAGATAGAAGCGTTACGCTTGTAGAGACCACCGATCGCGCCTGAAGCGGCGAAGTAACGGATGTAATCTTTCTCTGTTACCGTTTGGATAAACTTGTCGTAGTAAGCCAGTACCGCAGGGATAATGCCACACGCACCGTTCGTTGGTGCAGTAACTACGCGGCCACCTGCTGCGTTTTCTTCGTTTACCGCGAAAGCGAACATGTTTACCCAATCAACCACAGACATTGGATCGTTAGTGGTTTTCTCTGAAGTAAGCAGTTGCTGGCGAAGTGCTGCAGCACGACGTGGTACACGTAGTGGCCCAGGAAGAATACCTTCAGTATTCATGCCGCGGTCCATACACTCACGCATTGTCTTCCAGATGTTTGCAAAGTAAGTGCGAGACTCTTCGTCAGAGTGCAGCGCCGCTTGGTTTTTCATTACTAGCGTGCTGATAGAAAGACCATTCTCTTTACACTGGTTCACTAGCTCTTCAGCTGTTGTGAATTCGTAAGGAGATTTAATTGGGTTCTCTTCTTCTTTGCCGAAGTGCTCTTCATCAACGATGAAACCACCGCCGATAGAGTAATAGGTTTTTGAGTACGCGTTTTCGTCGCCGATCCAAGCGTGGATCTGCATGCCGTTTTCGTGCAGCTCAAGGTTAGTCGTATGGAAGTTCATACCACCATCTTTCGGGAACGATACTGTGTGACAGTGCATGCCAACAGGAAGGCGCTCAGTTTCTTCTACGCGAGCAATGAAGCCCGGAATAGAATCGATATCGACTTTCTCAGGCGTATTGCCAGCAAGACCCATGATGATTGCGATATCTGTGTGGTGACCTTTCCCTGTCAGTGATAGTGATCCATATACGTCAACGGTGATTTTAGTGATGTCGCGCAATTTTCCCATTGAGCGTAAATCATCAATAAACTCTTTACCCGCTTTCATTGGGCCTACTGTGTGAGAACTAGAAGGACCAACACCGATTTTATAGATGTCAAAAACACTAATCATATCGATTACCTCAAAAGAAAGCCTCCCAAGGGGAGAGGGAGGCTTATTATTATCGTTATATTCTTGGATTAATCAGACTTTATAAAAGTGTCTAGATTAAAGAGCGCCGTAGATTACAGAAGTAATTGCCGCAATACCACAAAGAGCTGTGAAAACTTGCACAGGTGCTGAAGTTTTGTACTTAGCCATTGCTGGTACTTTCTGCATCGCGAATACAGGCATTAGGAACAGGATAGCTGCAATCATTGGAGCACCCATTGTTTCAATCATGCCAAGGATGCTTGGGTTAACGATAGCGACAATCCAAGTTGTTACCACGATGAAGATTAGAGAGGCTTTTTCAATCTTGCCTACTGATGCACCAGAGCGAGATTTAACAAGACCAACTAGACCTTCGTGAGCACCTAGGAAGTGACCAAAGTAGCTTGAAGTGATCGCTGCGAAAGCCACTAGAGGACCCATGTAAGAGATAAGTGGAGATTCGTGAACGTTCGCTAGGTAAGAAAGAACAGAGATGTTTTGCTCTTTCGCCATTGCTAGCTGCTCTGGAGACAGTGAAAGCACTACAGAGAATACGAAGAACATTACGAAGCCCATTAGCATCATTGCTGCGCCACCAGTGATCGCGTCAGTTTTCTTAACTGCGTCATCACCGTAAACACGACGTTGCTCTTTAGAGAACTGAGAGATAACCGGGCTGTGGTTGAAAGAGAACACGATGATTGGGATTGCTAGCCACACAACAGATGGCATTGCTGACCAATCAGGTGCAACTGACATCATTGAGCTGTTCCAATCTGGGATTAGGTAGAAAGAAAGCGCTAGCAGGATTGCAACCAGTGGGTAAACCAGTGCGGATGTTGCTTTAAGCATTAGTTCTTTACCAAATACAACACCAGCAGTCATAGCAGCGATTAACGCACCAGAAAGTAGCCAGCGAGGAATTGATTCCATACCCATTTGGTTCACTAGGAACGAGTCAACCGTGTTAGTGATACCAACACCGTAGATAAGAACGATTGGGTAGATAGCGAAGAAGTAAGCAAAAGTGATGATGTTTGCGCCAGTCTTACCAAAGTGTTCTTCAACAGTATCTGTGATGTCTGCGTCTGGGTTCTTAGCAGAAAGAACGAAACGAGCTAGAGATTTGTGAGCGAACCATGTCATTGGTGCTGCAATTAGAGCAAGGATAACTAATGGCCAGAAACCACCTGCACCTGCTTTAATTGGAAGGAAAAGTACGCCAGCGCCTACGGCAGTACCGAAAAGTGACAGACACCAAGTGAAGTCCTTGTAAGAGAACTTACTAGGATTTTGTGCGGACGAAGCCGCAGAAGTTGTAGTATTCATTTTGTGATACTCATTTTTGGGAACAGGAAATAAGTCAGGTGCAATTTTGCATAAAAATCTTGCACAAAAAATAGATCTAAATCATGAATTGATATGACTTATAACATGATATGTCAAAAAGGAGTTTTTGGTCACGAAAATACCGTGCCACTGGTGATTTATGCTAATGCGTGGCATTAGTTTATCTAATTTAACAATGAAATTATTTAGAGCACTTCAAAAGAAAACGTTTGCCTTATTGATAAGTAATTTAGCTAATGTGAATGGAAATTGTACATTCGTCATTTTTATTAACATTGATGCATAATATGTTTCTGCATCGAGTCGATGATTTGGGCGGTCATTCCCCAGATAAAGTGGTGTTGATATGACATGCCGAAGACCCGATGTGAAAAATTATTAATCCGAAATCGTTGACTGTGTAATTGCTGTCTGTCTAACAGGATTCTTATTGGGACTTCAAAGACTTCATCTACTTCATTGGCATCAATTTGAGCGGTGTAGGTGGGATCGACAAAAGCCAGGTACGGGGTGACCGTGAATTGGCTGATGGTCACGAGCTCGGGCATTTGACCAAATATCGTGATGTGCTCGCGTCCGATCCCAATTTCTTCATGAGTTTCTCTTAAGGCAGTATCTGACAAATCGATATCGCTTGTTTCATATTTACCGCCGGGGAAGCTGACTTGTCCTGGATGGTGTTTTAGATGGCGAGCGCGCTTGGTGAAGATGACGCAAAGCCCGTGGTCACGTTCGACAAAACCGATCAAAACAGAGGCCTTACGTAGTTTCGAATGATCCAAGTGTGAGACGCGCCGCAATGCCTCTTGATGGTAACCAACCGTCTGATGCAGCTGAAATCGTTGAATGAGGTGATTTTTATTTAACTCTGACAACACGTTAGCTCCTGTTTCTATTTGAAAAAGCCCAGAATATGGCTCATGCTTTCTACTACATCATTTAACGCAAGGATGGCGTCACCTATGAAAGGCATCATTTTTACCGAGTTTATGGATCTGGTTGAGCAAAAATTTGGCTTAGAAACATTAGACAATGTTTTGCTCGAAGCTGGTGATAGTGGTGTCTATACTGCCGTGGGAAGTTACGACCACCGCAATCTGGTTAAGCTTATTGTCCAGCTTAGTAAGACTACCGGTATTTCTCCAGAAGACCTTCAACGCGTCTTCGGCCAGTCCGTTTTTAGTAATTTATACAACTCCTTACCATCTAATAATAGCTTACAAGGATGTAAAACGAGTTTTCAGTTCATTCGTTTGGTTGAAGACTACATCCATATCGAGGTCAAAAAACTCTACTCGGAAGCCAATCCGCCAAGATTTGACTTTATTTCAGAAACTGAAGGTGAGCTAGTGTTTGATTATCATAGCGCGCGATGTATGTCTCATGTTTGTCTCGGATTGCTTGAAGGGTGCGCCGACTTTTTCAATGAGCAGCTGGCCATTGAAATGAGCTGCATGAACGATGGCGGGAACCAAGTACGATTTAAAGTTAACGTGGTAGGGTAATCGATGTCGGGTGAGTCTCCCTTAGAACGTAAGCTAGCGCGCGAGATCGCTTCGAGAAAAGAGGCAGAACGCCTGCTGGAGCAGAAAAGTCTTCAACTCTACGAAGTCAACCAACATTTGGAACTCGTGCTCTCTCAGCTCAAACAACAAACCCATAAAGATTTACACAAGCTTCAATTTGAACAGCAAATTAATGAAGCGCTGATCCATTTTGGCCGTGCCTTCTTAAGTCGTCCACTCGATGATGGCTTAATTTCCAGTTTGTTAGAACGGTTAGAATCTTCTTTTGCTTTATCCAAAGCCAACCTCACGATTGAGAAAGGTTTAATCTCTACCGTCATGAGTTATCAGTTCGGTGACGATGCTGTTGCAGTCAGCGAGCAGGTCAAACCCTATCCGCTATGGGAAGAAGATCTGCTTAGATTGCCGATTGAAGTCGACCACCAAGTCGTCGGCGAGTTATCCGTCTTAAAAGACGATGTTGAAATCAGTGATGAGTTTGTTGTCAGCCAAATGCTGTTGGTCGGAGAGTTACTCTGTAACGCCATAAGTCGTCAGATTATATTAACTAATAACCAAGAAGCACGGTCTCGTGCAGAAGAGTCGGAGCGCTCTACCAAAGAGTTCGTCGCGATGATCAACCATGAGCTTCGTACACCACTGAACGGTTTATTAGGCAGTGCCGAACTTTTGCAAGCCACCATATTGGATGAAGAACAACGCACTTTGCTCACCAACCTGACACATTCCGGTGACCTGCTACGTCACATCATTAACGATATTCTGGATTTCAGCAAAATGAATGCGGGCATGATGGAGTTGATACCCTCTCAGTTCCATTGGCAAGACCTCCGCGAAATGATTTACGGGATTTTTGAACCAAAAGCGAGAGAGAAAGGGATTACGTTTTCCATCGATGAGCAAGGTGCATTTCCCCAAGCCTTTATTGGTGATTTTGAACGTATTGGCCAAATTCTGGTGAACTTGGCTGGCAATGCGGTGAAGTTTACCAGCGACGGAGGGGTGAATGTCACCGCCAAGTGGCAAGATAATCAGATGTTTATCTCGGTAGTAGACACAGGAATTGGCATAAAGAAAGAAGCTCAGGCCGCATTGTTCACGCCCTTTGTGCAAGCAGATCGCACAGCAAAACGGAACTTTGAAGGCACCGGGTTAGGGTTGGCAATATGTAAAAATCTTATCGAGCTAATGAAAGGGACGATCTCCTTGACCAGTGAGCTCGGCAAGGGCAGTCGATTTGACGTCATGATCCCGCTTAAACAAGCGGTGGTCACTCAGGCCGAAAGTAAAAAGAAACACCTTGATGAGAGCGAAAAACCCATCGAGCATTTATCCGTACTGGTTGTTGATGATATTCGCATGAATCAAGTGATTATCAACCAGATGCTGAAAAAGCTCTCCATTACGCCAGACATCGCGAGCAATGGCATCGAAGCGATAAAAGCGGTAGGGGGCAATCGCTACGATTTGGTGTTTATGGATTGCCGGATGCCAGAAATGGATGGTTTCGAGGCAACGGCTTATCTGAGAGAACAAAAGTGTGCTTTACCGATTATTGCGTTGACGGCAGGTACCACGTTGGAAGAGCGTGAGAAATGTATTCAAAGCGGTATGGACGACATTCTAACCAAGCCATATACCGCAAAAGATTTACGATTAATGATAGAAAAATGGGCTTAACTCTGCGTTAAGCCCATCTTAATTTAGTTGGCAAGCACCGGTAAGATTCGGCTCAGTTTGTCTAGCGTCTCTTGATATTCCGCCTCGCACTGACTGTCTGCGACTAAACCGCCGCCCGCCCAAACATGAAGCTTTCCTTGCTCCGCAACCAGAGTACGAATCGTGATGCTGGTATCCATTCTGCCATGTCGGCTAATGTAGCCAATGCTTCCGCAGTAAGCATTGCGGCGGTGAGGCTCTAACTCCTCGATAATTTCCATCGCTCGAATCTTCGGTGCACCCGTAATTGAACCGCCCGGAAAAGAGGCTCTAAGCAGGTCCGCAGGGCAGTATTGCTCATCTAACTCCGCTCGAATGGTACTGACAAGATGATGAACCGCTGGGAAGCTCTCGATATCAAACAGCTTAGGGACATGCACTGTACCAGGCTTAGCCACACGACCGACATCGTTACGCAGCAGATCAACGATCATCAAGTTCTCAGCTTGATCTTTTTCGGCATTAGCGAGGTCATAAGCCGCTTGCTTATCAATCGCTTGGTCTTCACTGCGAGGGCGAGTGCCTTTAATCGGCTTAGTCTCGATTTCTCGATCTTTTACCTGCAAGAAACGTTCTGGAGACACACTTAAAATTGCCCCTTGCTCGGTACGAACAAACGCAGAAAATGGGCCTTGGTTGACGCTCTCAAGTTTTTGGTAGGCTTGCCACTCACTGCCCTCGTAGCTGGCCTTAAAACGCTGAGCAAGGTTGATTTGATAGCAGTCACCACTGAGTAAGTATTCTTGTACTTGAGCAAATCGGCTTGCGTAGCTTTCCTTGGTCATGTTTGACTGCCAGTCACCACTTAGCGTAAATGTTTCCTTGTCGTCGGCTTTTTGCGCACGCAACCAAGATAAGTGTGACTCAACGTTCTCACCCACGATATGGGCTTTCTTTTCTTGATGGTCGACAACCAACGCCCAGCTGTACAAACCAATCGCCATATCTGGCGTGGTTAGGTCTTCGTCTGCCAGAGTGGGAATATGTTCAACACGGCGACCTAAATCATACGAAAAATAGCCTAAGACACCCCCAATAAAGGGCAGGTCGCCTGAATACTCAACATCCGCTAGGTACTGAGCTTGCAGCTGCTTAATCAGCTCAAACGGGTCGGTCTGAGAGGTTTCTTTGCCCTCTGGTGTGGTGATGTCACTCTCTAAGCCTTTGGTTGTAATGGTTGCAATTGGCTTTGCTACCAAAATATCAAAACGGCTATCGATGTGAGTCGACGAAGGGGAGCGTAACAACATCGCCCACGGGAGTGACTCAATGTTCGCAAAATATTGGATCGCAAGATCGTCTTGATAGTCGATCGGTTTGATTTCTAAGCAATTTGGCGTGATGTTATTCATTTGTTTAATTTGTGACAAAGAGATCGTTGATTACGTGGCGTGTTGAGGAAAGCAAGAGTATCATATTGGCATCAAAAGTCGCTACACCAGCGTTTACCAACATAAAAACAGATAAGTAAACGTTTTGTTCGGCTGTAAAAAGGAAGCACTAATAATAACGAGGTACGCAATGACCGTAATTCGCCAGCAAGATGTGATCAGCAGTGTTGCTGATGCGCTTCAATACATTTCTTATTACCATCCACTAGACTTTGTTCAAGCCCTAGAAAAAGCCTATCACCGTGAAGAGAGCCAAGCAGCGAAAGATGCGATTGCTCAAATCCTGATTAACTCTCGCATGTCGGCAGAAGGCCATCGTCCAATCTGTCAAGATACGGGTATCGTAACGTGTTTTGTGAATGTCGGTATGGGTGTTCAATGGGACTCGACTGACCTAACGGTTCAACAGATGGTCGATGAAGGTGTTCGTCAAGCTTACACCAACTCTGATAACCCACTGCGAGCTTCAGTACTTATGGACCCTGCAGGCAAGCGAATCAATACCAAAGACAACACGCCTGCGGTTGTTCACATCAATATGGTTCCGGGTAATAACGTTGAGATTCAAATTGCGGCTAAAGGCGGCGGTTCTGAGAACAAAACCAAAATGGTGATGCTAAACCCTTCTGACGATGTGGCAGAGTGGGTTGAAAAAACACTGCCAACAATGGGGGCGGGCTGGTGTCCACCGGGTATGCTAGGTATAGGCATTGGCGGTACGGCTGAAAAAGCGGCGGTACTGGCAAAAGAATCACTGATGGAACATATCGATATTCAAGAGCTTATCGATCGTGGCCCTGAAAACGCAGAAGAAGAGTTACGACTAGATATCTTCAACCGCGTTAATAAGTTGGGTATCGGCGCACAAGGTCTTGGCGGTCTAACAACCGTTGTTGACGTTAAGATCAAAACAGCACCGACGCACGCAGCATCTAAGCCAGTGTGTTTGATCCCGAACTGTGCGGCAACTCGTCACGTTCATTTCACTCTTGATGGCAGTGGCCCTGCAGACTTAACGCCACCAAAACTGGAAGAATGGCCAGACATCACTTGGGAAGCAGGTGAAAACACTCGCCGTGTTAACCTAGATGAAGTGACTCAAGCAGACGTTGAACAGTGGAAGACTGGTGAAACGGTCCTACTGACAGGTAAAATCCTAACGGGTCGTGATGCGGCGCATAAGCGTATTCAAACCATGCTACAAAACGGTGAAGGCTTACCTGCAGGCGTTGATTTCAAAGGTAAGTTTATCTATTACGTTGGCCCAGTAGACGCTGTTGGTGATGAAGCGGTAGGTCCTGCGGGCCCAACAACGTCAACACGCATGGATAAGTTTACCGACATGATGCTAGAAGAAACCGGCATCATGGGCATGATCGGTAAAGCTGAGCGTGGTCCTGCAACGGTTGAATCAATCAAGAAACACAAAGCGGTTTACCTAATGGCTGTGGGCGGTGCGGCTTACTTGGTTGCAAAAGCGATCAAGAAAGCACGTGTTGTTGCGTTTGAAGATTTGGGTATGGAAGCCATTTACGAGTTTGAAGTAGAAGATATGCCAGTGACGGTTGCGGTTGACTCTGAAGGGGCAAACGCACACCAAATCGGCCCAGACACTTGGAAGGTGAAAATCCAAGAGATGGAAGCGTAATTGCTGATTCGATTGTAAAACTTGTGAGAAATAGCTGATTTAATTAGCGAATATTTGACAAAGGTGGAGCATAAGCTGCACCTTTTGTTTATATAATCACTTCATCTGAAATTTATACGTCAGGAGCAGCAATGCCACGTTTTATCCAAATCCTACAACTGATCATCGCAGTGGTTGTGGGTGCCTTTGTCGGTTATGACCTCATTCTTCACGGCATCAGTATCTTTGATGAAAAATACGTCACGATTACTTGTGTGCTGTTTGGTCTGCTTGAAATTGCACTGTTTGTTATCTATAAGCTGATTGAAGACGATTAGGGGCTCACCCTCATCCGTTAAAAAGCCTCTGATTTTATCGGAGGCTTTTTTGTTCATATAAGATTAATATTGGATCCGCTAAGCTGATATCGATTGAATAAAAAGAGATTATGAATGAAGCACATTAAGCAAGAAGTGAACGATTTGATCCACCGCAGTATGGACTCCCATGTGCGTATCGCAGTGACGGGTCTATCCAGAGCAGGAAAAACCGCCTTTATCAGCTCACTTGTCAATCAGCTACTTCATACGTCTACCCACGATAACTTGCCATTGCTTGCGTCGGCCCGTGAGAAGCGCCTTATCGGTGCCAAGCGTGAGCCTCAAGCGAATATGATGGTGCCGCGCTTTTTCTATGATGAAGCGATGGAGCAGGTACATGCTACGCCACCATCTTGGCCAGAGCCAACCCGAGACGTGAGCGAAATTCGTTTAGCACTGAAATACAAGCCGAAAAAGAAAACCAAAAAGCTGTTCAGCAGCACATCGACAGTACACATCGACATTATTGATTATCCAGGTGAGTGGCTGCTCGATTTACCGCTACTCGATATGGACTTTGAACAATGGTCTCAAACTCAGTTTGATGCGCTCAAAGGTAAGCGTAAAGAATTAGCTGAAGAGTGGTTAGACAAACTACAGACATTGGACTTATCGGCTCCACTGAATGAAAAAGCCATTGCTGAAGTGGCCCAAAGCTACACGGAGTTTCTGCATTCGTGCAAAGACGAGGGATTACATTGGGTACAACCGGGACGATTCGTGTTACCCGGTGAACTTGAAGGTGCGCCTGTATTACAGTTTTTCCCTTGCCGAATCGATGACAGCGAGAAAGCACAAAAGGGGACGAACCTTGCGATGCTAAAAGCTCGTTACCATGAATATCAGCAAAAAGTCGTTAAAGCGTTTTATAAGCACCATTTCTCGACCTTTGATCGTCAAATTGTGTTGGTGGATTGCTTACAGCCGCTCAACGAGGGCTATGAGTCATTCCATGATATGCGCCAAGCTCTTGAACAAATAATGCATAGCTTCCGTTACGGTCGTAGCAACATACTCAAACGCTTGTTCGCACCTAAAATCGACAAAGTGCTGTTTGCTGCCACCAAAGCGGATCATGTCACGCCTGAGCAACACACCAATTTGGTTTCGCTGCTTCAACAGATGGTTCATCCGGCGTGGCAAACCGCGTCGTATGAAAACATCGAGATGAGCTGTATGACCATAGCGTCAATTCAAGCGACGCAGTCTGGGTTTATTTCCCAAGGCGATCAAACGTACCCTGCACTCAAAGGCACGACGTTAGATGAACAAACCATTACGGTTTTTCCAGGTGAAGTGCCGAAAAAGCTCCCAGAACAAAGTTATTGGCAACAACAAGGCTTTGAGTTCACCGCCTTTAGACCGAAACAAGGCTCAATGGATGATCCTTTACCTCATATCCGACTTGATAAAGCGGTCGAGTATTTAATTGGAGACAAGCTGAAATGAATCAATCTGATAGCCGTCCATTACAACAAAAACAGCAATTTGATCAGCCGTTTGATGACAATCTAGATAACCAAGAACAGCAGATTGAGCTCACTGCCCAAAAGCAGTTTGATCAGAAAGAAACTTTTACTCCGGTCGAAGTTGAATCGAATAGTGAAGCAGCGATTGAAGATAACCTTACTCAGGTTATTCGGCCAAAATCTGGCTCTAAGTGGTTAGCGACAGGGTTGGTGTCAACATTCGCCGTGTTGCTTGGTTGGCAAGCAGTCGATTCGGTTGTGACAGCATTACAAAGTGCTGATTGGCTCGCGCTTGGTTGGGCTGGCTTGATCTCAACCATTTCATTGCTGGGTGTAGGGGCGATCGGTAAAGAGTTATTCAAGCTACGCAAACTGCGCAATCACTTTAGCGTACAAGAGCAAAGTGAAACCTTGATGCACTCTGACAGTGTCGGCAAGGGTAAAGTATTTTGTGAAAGTATTGCCCAAGAGGCTGGAATACTGCGCGAATCGCCAAGCTACGATCGCTGGATCAACAGCATCAACCAATCACACAGCGATGCGGAAATACTTGATATGTATGATGCAATGGTGGTTGCAGAACAAGATAAACAAGCGACAAAGATTGTGTCTCAACATGCGACGGAGTCCGCGGCTTTGGTGGCAATCAGTCCACTTGCGGTTGCAGATATGCTGCTGGTGGCGTGGCGCAACTTCAAAATGATCGACAGTTTGGCTGATGTCTACGGTGTCGAACTTGGCTATTGGTCGAGAGTGAAACTGCTTAAAGCGACCTTCATCAACATGGCGGCAGCGGGGGCCAGTGAGTTGGCCGTTGATGCGAGCATGGATCTGATGTCAATGGACTTGGCAGGTAAAGTATCAGCAAGAGCAGGTCAGGGACTGGGAGTGGGTATCTTAACCGCTCGACTTGGTTTAAAAGCGATGGCTTTGCTGCGCCCAATTCCTTGGCACAAAGAACGTCAGGTAAAACTGGGGGCGATTCGCAAACGTATCGTTGAAAAAGTAACCGCAATTACAATCAAATAGTGCGAATGTGAAGCAGGTAATATCAGTTTGCTTGACGAGGATCTAGGCTTAAGAGAAACTACTGTCAACTTTTCGTGACACCTTAGTTAGGGACTCATTTGTGCGCCTAGAAGTTTCCTGTGAAGACAGACTTGGTCTGACTCGTGAATTACTCGATATTCTTGCTTCCAAAAGTATCGACCTCCGCGGCATCGAAATTGATGTAACGGGCATTATTTACCTAAACTGCCCAGATATCGATTTTGATACCTTTAGCGAGTTAATGGCTCAAATCCGCCGTATCTCGGGTGTAAAAGACGTTCGTAAGATTCAGTTTATGCCAATTGAACGTCATAACAATGAGCTTATTTCTCTTCTCAATAATCTCCCAGAGCCGGTTCTTGCCATCGATCTTAAAGGCAATGTCGACATGGCAAACCATGCGGCGTTAACCTTATTTGATAGTGAAGAAAGCGAGATTAACGGCCATCCGATTTCATCATTGTTGCCAAACTTCAACTTCTCCCACTGGGTTGAGGGAAACATCACTCGTAAGAGAGAAGAAGTGGTGGTGCGTGGTTTAGACTACATGATGGAAATCATGCCAGTTTACATTACCAACGAAGCGAGCGAATCGGTACTTGCAAGTACCGTAATGATTATTCGCTCAAGCCAAGACAAACCACTGTTTGATGAATCTTTACCCCTGCACAACAATCTTGGATTTGAACATTTTGTTGGCGTGTCGAACCGTCACAAAGCGTTGATCAGTCAGGCTAAAAAACTCTCAATGCTTGATCAGCCTTTATTGATTCAAGGTGAAACGGGGACGGGCAAAGAGATGCTGGCGCGTGCGTGCCATAATCGCTCGCACCGTGGGATGAACCCTTTCCTTGTCCTAAGCTGTGCCTCCATGCCAGACGATGTTGCTGAAACTGAACTGTTTGGTCACGCACCGGGCTCGTTCAACCATGAGCAAGGTCATAAAGGCATCTTTGAGCAAGCGAATGGCGGAACGGTTTTCCTCGACGAAATTGGCGAAATGAGCCCGCATCTGCAAATCAAACTACTGCGTTTGCTGCAAGATGGGACTTTCCGACGTGTTGGTGAAGAAGATGAGATTCATGTCGATGTTCGAGTGATCGCTTCCACGCGACATCACCTCGCTGACCTTGCTGAATCAGGCTCTTTCCGTGAAGACTTATTCTATCGTTTAAATGTTCTGACTTTGCAGATTCCACCGCTGCGCGAACGTTCGAACGACATCGCACCATTACTGGAGTTGTTTGTGGCAAAATACGTTTCTCAGTTGGGGATAGCGAAACCACAAATTGCGGATAGCCTTGTAGACCAACTAGTGAGCTACCAATGGCCAGGTAACATGCGCCAATTAGAAAATATGGTGCTTAGAGCGTTAACCGAGCTAGAAAGTGAAGACCTAACTGCGGATCTTTTCCACCTACCTCAGCTCGATACACCGAGTGCCAACGGTCCTGTATTGAGTCTAGATGGTTCGCTTGATGACATCATGAAGGATTACGAATCACAGGTACTGGAGCGACTTTATCAATCGTTCCCATCAAGCCGTAAGCTCGCCAAGCGTTTGAATGTGTCGCACACTTCCGTGGCAAATAAGCTACGCGAATATGGAATCCGTAAGAACTAAATGCAAAGAATCAGCACACCAACGCAGGTTTATGAGGTAGAGGGTGAGATCGTTCTACGTACTGCAGAGCCAACAGATGGTAAGTTAATCTCCGATTACTTTATTGCCAACAAAGAGCACCTTAAATCTTGGGAACCAAAGCGCGAAGAGGCGTTTTATACCGAAGCCGGTTGGACTCAGCGACTTGTTAAGTTGAATGAATTGCATCGAATGGGATTAGGTTACTACCTTCTTATCATCGATAGGCACACCAATGAAATGCTTGGGACCGTGTCGTTTAGCAACCTTTCTCGCTTTCCGTTCCATGCTTGTAATATGGGTTATTCTCTTGCAGATGGCGCTCAAGGGCGGGGCGTCATGACGGTAGCAGTGAAACTGGCCACGAACTATATGTTCCGGATCCAGAATATGCACCGCATCATGGCGAGTTATATGCCACGTAATAAACGTAGCGAGTCTGTGTTGGAACGCATTGGTTTTAAACAAGAAGGCTTTGCCGAAAAATACCTATTGATCAATGGTGAATGGGAAGACCATAACTTAACATCCTTGGTAAACCCAAATTGGGAGGAGCTTTAGATGGAAAGGTTAGAGAAACAACTGGCCCTCTTAATGGAGTTGGACCAACTTAAGTCTGTACTAAGACGCACACGTGTAAAGAGTGCAGAGAAACGGTTAGAGAATAGCGCAGAGCACAGCTGGCATGTGGCATTGATGGCAATTTTAATGGAAGAGCACGCCAATGCGCCTGTTGATATTGCCCGTGTCGTCAAAATGTTGCTTCTGCATGACATCGTTGAAATTGATGCTGGCGATACCTTTGTTTATGATGCAGTCGCTTCAGCCGAGCAAGAAGAGAAAGAACTTGCTGCAGCGACACGACTGTTTGGCCTGTTACCTGAAGAGCAGGGTAAGGAACTCCATGAGCTGTGGTTAGAATTTGAAAGTGCAGAGTCCGATGATGCCAAATTTGCTAAAGCTCTGGATCGAATTATTCCAATGCTGCTCAACTACCATAACCAAGGGCAAAGCTGGCAAGAGCACGGTGTAACACGCGAGCAAGCGTTAACCGTGAACCAGAAGATTGAGCTTGGTTCACAAGCGCTTTGGAACAAAGCGAAACAAATTATTGAAGAAGCGACCAAAAACGGTTGGCTTAAAGCCTAGTGCATTTAGAGGTTTATTAATGTCGTACTTAACGTTGGATGAATACCAAAGAAAATGGATCTTCACCCACCAGTCAATGCCGGTTCCTGACGCGGATCTAGAGGCAATAAAGCCGATGACACAACTGCGCGCATCGCAGCTTTGGCAAGAGAATATCAGCGTTCAAAGCCCAGATGCCGATCGATTTAGTTCATCAGATTGGCCAATGAAAGAGTCGAACTGGAAAGAAACCGTGAGCTGGATGAGCGAATGGGAATCGGATGAGGCTGATCTGCCGGAAGAGGTGCTTGCTTTTATCGATTGGCAAGACGACGTGACCGTTTACTTTTGCTACGAAAAATACAATGTGATTGAAACTAAGTGGTCAATCTTCAAAAAGCATTGGAAGAACTTCTTGTTCTATGATGATGGACCAGTCCTCATCGGTCGCCGTCGAAAAGAAGCGTTGTGGTTCGACAGTAAAGGTAATGTTAAGTTAGGCCATCGTAGCTAAACCCGAGAAAAGAGCAGTTTATCTGCTCTTTTTTATTTTGAGGGATCACTGAGAAGAACCATTGGTTATATTCTTTTATGCAACTTTGTGACTATTTGGTGTTGTGTCTATACTCAAACAGACAAACGCCTTCACAAGGATAAGCGATGGAAGACAAGATACTGCATTCCGTCATCGAGATTACGGAGCAGAGAAACAGTATTTCTTTAGGTCACTGCTTGATCGCGACGCTCTCCGAAATGCTGCCAATTTGCCAAGCGAGCTTAACACACTATATTGGAACGACCGCCATCGTGATTGCACACGTAGTTCGTGATAACGATAAGCAAGATTACCAATGGATTTATGATATACCAGCAAGCCACGTTTCCTGTCACGATCACCTTAATGAAACTATCTGTATTGAGAACGATGCGGCTGGAAACCACGTTTGGAAATGTCCTATCTCAATTTCTGATTGCAGTTCAGCGCTTCTTACCGTCACGATGACACAATCACCCGTGCAATATGAGTTGTTAATGGATGGTTTTGCAAAAATCTACCGTAACTACCTGGTTGTTTTGCATGAAAGTGAACGAGACAAATTGACGGGGTTACTCAATAGGCGAACTTTAGAAGAAAGGCTTTCGCAATGTTTCGGTGAACAGTCTGATCAAGGGGACGCCGTTGCTGTGTGGATTGCGATCTTAGATCTCGATCATTTTAAAGCTGTTAATGATCAGTTTGGACACATGATAGGGGATGAAGTGCTATTGATGTTTGCCCAGCAACTGCAAAACTTCTTTAGTCATCAAGAGCAATTGTTTCGCTTCGGAGGTGAAGAGTTCGTCATTATGTTTCCTCCTCAAGAGAAGCATCAAGTCTTAGAAGCCTTGGAAGCGTTCCGTTTGCTGATAGAAGCCTACCGCTTTCCACAAGTAAACCATGTTACTTTTAGTTGTGGATTGTGCTCAATTTCCCGCAGTCAATATTTGCCGACGATTCTGGATCACGCTGACAAAGCGCTCTACTTTGCGAAAGAGTCAGGGCGAAACCAAGTGAAGTGCTATGAAGATATGTATCAGGTTAACACTCGATCAAATGATGATGATCGACTAGACGAGGTGGAATTGTTCTAAATGATCAAAGTTGATCATCTAAGCCAATGAATTGTAAAGAGTCTAAAAGGGTGTAAATGTGACTTTAACCCCATATATTGCAGTTTTATTTACGTTTATACTGTAATTTGTTATCATTTTTGCGATTAGTTTAATTTAACAGTCAGTTTTGGCAAGAATATGAGTTTTGGGGGAGTGTGGTGAATTTAAATGTATCTCAATTACGTAATGACTTTTACGCGCGAATCCAAGCCGTGCAAGCTTACGCTCTGCCTCAAACAAAGCCGACATTGTCCTTACTTAGTGAAGAAGAACTGCGCGAGTTAGAAACGCTTTGGATTGAACTGTCTGTTTGGAAAAGTCAGCAAGACTAGAACATCGAAAGAATCCCGTTAAAACCTCACGATAACCTCGGTGAGGTTTTTTATTGCCTCAATAAAGAAATGTTATATTATAACAATTGTGAACTAAACGTTGAATTGTCGAGTATTAGTCCCCATAGTTAACAGCAAAGCGGAGCATTTAGATGAATGCCACGATAGATATAACAAAACCAGAGATTCAAGTGAGTATAGATATGGCGGAAGTAAGAGCCAGAGTCGATTTCAAAGTCGGTGCAAACAGTAACATCAACGCAGAGATTTTGTCGTTTCATGGATTGAAAACGGACAAAGAGCATGTTGCTGTGATTTTTAAACAAGCTGACAAGACTCAAGAAGCGCCACTGGTTCGAATGCACTCAGAATGTTTGACTGGTGATGTATTCCACTCTTCCCGATGCGATTGTGGTGAACAATTGGATGAAACCATTAATCGAATGGCGGAATCAGGCGGCATCATCCTTTACTTACGTCAAGAAGGCCGAGGTATTGGCTTGTACAACAAGATTGATGCCTACAAACTGCAAAGCCAAGGCATGAACACTTACGAAGCTAACAACCAGTTAGGCTTTGGTGACGATCTACGAGATTTCACTGAAGCGGCTCAGATGCTTCAAGCACTCGATATTAAATCGATTCGTCTTGTGACTAACAACCCGAAAAAGATTCGTGAACTAAAAGAACATGGCGTTGAAATTCAAGAAGTTGTCAATACATTGGCCCATGTAAAAGACGGCAACGAAAGCTACTTGCAAGCTAAAGCTGCGCACGGAAAGCACCAATTAGACGTCTAACGTACTGAAAAATATACGTTGATAAAAGCCTCACTTTTGTGAGGCTTTTTTGTTTGTCGCTTGCAAAAAAATTGTAACTTTGTATTATTCACACCCATAAGTGCAAATGATAATAATTAGCACTCACAAAGAAGAATAATTATTAAGCTCAACAAGGATGCTTTTTCATGAATGTAAAAACGCTATTAGCCCAATCTGTCGCGGCTTCACTTCTTATTGCCAGTGGTTCTACTTTTGCTGCTACTACCGTTACCAAAGAACAGGTAGTGGAGCACTACGCTGATGTTGCTCACGCGGTATTCGCTGACTCGCTAACGACGGCAAAGGCGCTTGATGCGTCAATCGAAACTTTCCTAGCAAACCCAACCGCTGAAAAGTTCGAGCAAGTAAAGCAAGTTTGGTTAGAGTCACGTGTTCCTTATCAACAGTCTGAAGTGTTCCGTTTTGGTAACGCTATTGTCGACGACTGGGAAGGGCAGCTTAATGCGTGGCCTCTGGATGAAGGTCTAATTGATTACGTTTCTGCTGACTACCAATATGAGCTTGGTAATGAAGGTGCGAACGCAAATATCGTCGCTAACACAAAACTAACGATTGGTGCATCAACTCTTGATGTGGCAAAAATTACCCCTGAACTGATCGCTGACCTGAACGAAGTCGGTGGTTCTGAAGCGAACGTAGCTTCAGGCTACCACGCGATTGAATTTTTGCTTTGGGGCCAAGACTTAAACGGCACTAACGCAGGTGCGGGTCAACGTGCTTACACAGACTTTGTTGTCGGCTCTGAATGTACAAACAATAACTGTGACCGTCGTGGTGATTTCCTAAAAGCAGCGGCAGAGCTTCTGATCCAAGACCTTGAGTGGATGGAGAACCAGTGGTCTGAAGGTGTGAAAGGCAACTACCGTGAAGAGCTACTCAATGATTCAGCAGACAATGGCTTACGCAAAATGCTGTTTGGCATGGGTTCACTTTCTCTAGGTGAGTTAGCGGGTGAGCGTATGAAAGTGGCGCTTGAAGCCAACTCAACAGAAGATGAGCACGACTGTTTCTCTGATAACACGCACAACTCTCACTACTACAATGAGCAAGGCATCTACAACGTTTACACTGGTCTGTACAAGCGTGAAGATGGCACTCTATTGTCAGGCCCAAGTCTACACGATCTAGTCGCTCAGAAAGACAAGCAAGCAGCGAAAGAAATTCAAAAGCAGTTTGATAACACGCGTTCTCAAGTAGGTGAGCTAGTGACATCAGCAGAAAAAGACGGCGAGTTCTTTGATCAGCTGATTGCTGCAGGTAACACACAAGGCAATGCGTTGGTTAATGACACCATCATGTCACTGGTTGCTCAGACAGTACAAATTGAGCGTGCTGCGAAAATCGTTGGCATCACAAGTCTGAATCCAGACACCGCAGACCACGAGTTTTAATCTGGACTGCAGCGAACACAAAGGGCTCATTTGAGCCCTTTTGATGTTTTAGAGATAAAGCTTTTTGAGAATTATTCCCATTTAAAACTTGCGGTTATTGGCCGGTAGTGAGTCATCAAAATGAAGTTGTACATCAAATCCGCTCTCACGAGTTTACTAATCTTTAGCACGTCGTCTTCAGTGTTAGCCTATGACGTTAAGTCAGGGGGTAATACTTCTGTGAAGAAAGATGGTGCGAATGCGTTCTCTTTGCCTGCGGGTAACCTACCAATGTCCAAGCGTTTGGATTTCAGTGTGGGTAACAGTTTTTTTAGAAACCCTTGGGTCCAAGCCCCTGCGTCTACTGACGCCCGTGATGGTCTAGGGCCACTGTTTAATACCAATGGTTGTCAAAACTGCCACATCAAAGATGGACGAGGGCACCCCCCTGAGCCGGGCGATCGCCATGCGGTGTCTATGTTAGTGCGTCTTAGTATTCCAGCAATGACACCGGCGCAGAAGAAAGCATTTATTAAAGATGGTGTGATTCCAGAGCCAACCTATGGTGGTCAACTTCAAGATTTCGCACTGCAGGATCACACGCCGGAAGGCAGCATTAAGATCACATACGACGATGTGCCAGTTAGATTTGCTGACGGTACCCAAGTCATGCTCCGTAAGCCGAATCTTTCCATTACCAATTTAGGCTATGGCGAGATGAACCCCAATACACAAATGTCAGCTCGTGTTGCACCACCAATGATTGGTCTTGGATTACTAGAAAGTATTCCTGATGAGACGCTAAAGGCGTGGGCTGATGAACAAGACCAAGATGGCGATGGCATCTCGGGCAAAGCAAACGTAGTTTGGGACGTACAAGCAAACGACTTTGCGATTGGTCGTTTTGGTTGGAAAGCAGGGCAACCTAATTTGATGCAGCAAAACGCTGCGGCATTTAATGGCGATGTCGGTTTAACAAGCCGCCTTTTCCCAAATGAGAATTGTACGGCGAATCAAACGATCTGTGCTGATTTACCCAATGGTGGTTCACCGGAAGTCAGTGACAATATTCTCGATTTTGTCGAGTTCTACTCGCAGCATCTAGCCGTGCCAATCCGTCGCAATGTCAATGATCCTCAAGTCAAACATGGTCAAGAACTGTTTGCGAAAGTCGGTTGTGACAGTTGCCACAAGACAGGCGTCAAAACGGGTGAACGAGAAGGACTACCTGCACTGTCGAATCAGATCATTCATCCCTATTCCGACATGCTTCTGCATGATATGGGACCAGGCCTTGCCGATAATCGCCCTGAGTATTTAGCGAATGGGCAAGAGTGGCGTACTCAACCTTTGTGGGGGCTTGGTTATACCGAGGAGGTAAATGGGCATACCAATTTACTTCATGATGGACGTGCTCGTAATGTGCTAGAAGCGGTGCTTTGGCATGGTGGCGAAGCCGAAGCTACGAAACAAAAAGTGCTTAAGTTCAATAAGAAAGAAAGAGAAGCCTTGGTCGCTTTCTTAAATTCGCTATAGGATCGAGTGATGAAGTACAAACAACTAGCCTTATCAGTGGCGGTTCTAACGGCGCTTAGTGGTTGTCAGACTAGCTCAGACACCAGCGATAAACCAGAAAAAACCAATCACCTTAGCCAAGGTGTTTACGAAGTCGAATATGGGTCTGCACAAGCTCTAGCGGCTCAGTCAAAAACGTTATCTCAAGTGATGTCATTTTACTGTGCCTCAAACACTGACATTGAGGCAGTGAAACAAACGTGGCATGAGACCATGGTTCGTTGGATGGCACTACAGGGGCAAGAACGAGGTCCTGAAGAAGCCTTGGCGCAAAGTTGGAATATCCAGTTTTGGCCAGACAAGAAGAATACAACGGGTCGCAAGATGAGTGCTTTGATTCGACAAGATCAATCAGCAACGCAAGAGGATATTGCCCAACAAAGCGTGACTGTACAAGGCCTTGGTTCAATTGAATGGCTGCTGTATGACAAAGGGTCAGATCTGATTGATAACGCACAAACTTGCTCAACGGCAACCTCTATTACGACCAATATTGAGTTAAATACGGCAAGCATTGCTCAGGCTTGGTCAACCAATCCATGGGTGGAACTGGATGAAAAACGGTGGGAGTCAGAATACATTGCGCTGCTTTCGAACCAGCTTGAGTACAGTATGAAGAAAATGAGCCGACCTCTGGCCAATTTTGGTAAGCCTCGCCCTTATTTTTCGGAGTCTTGGCGCTCAGAAACGTCTATGCAAAACCTAAAAGCCAATGTTGAAGCGATGCAAGCTCTCTACTTCGCGAATGGTCAGGGGCTTGATGCGCTGCTTAGAGAAAAAGGCAAAGCGGAGTTGGCTGATCGAATCGCTAATCAGTTTGCGATGACAGTCGAGACATGGCCTGCAGAACAGAGCTTGTTCTCAATGCTGCAAACCAAACCAGGCTATCAATATGCTTACTCACAGTACAATAAGCTAGAACAACTCAAGTACTTGATTCATGAAGAAGTAGCGATAGAGCTTGGGGTCATTATAGGGTTTAACGCAACAGATGGTGACTAATCAAACCAGACGTTCACTCTTGAAAGCCGCTCTATTTGGGGCGGCTTATCCTTTGGCAGGGTGTGTAACAACGTCACAGAAAACTCAGCAGCCAACGCTCATCGGGTGTTCGATTGTCGGTCGAGACCGATTCCAAGCCGTTGTTGCCGATGAAAATGGCTTGCCACTCAAAAGTATCGCACTCCCAGAGAGAGGGCATGGTGTGGCTTCGTGTTCAAAGCATCAGCATGCCGTCGCGTTTGGCCGCCGACCAGGGACCTTCTTTCAGGTCTTTGACTATGTAACGGGTGAGTCGATCAAGCTTCGAGCGGCAGACCACCATCGTCATTACTATGGTCATGGCGTGTTCTCCCATGATGGACAGTGGTTGTTTGCTACGGAAGGAGAGCGCAACACAAGCCGAGGCATTATTGGGGTTTATGACGTGATTGCGGGTTACGAAAAAGTCACCGAATTTACCGGTTTTGGTCTTGGGCCTCATGAAGTGATTCTTATGCCAGACGACTCCTTAGCGATTGGTGTCGGCGGCGTTCATACTAACGGCAGAGAGCCACTCAACCTAGATTCTATGTCACCAAGTCTTAGCTATTTGGATAAGAATGGAGAGCTGATCGAACAAGTTGGGTTGCCTGACCATAAATTGAGCATTCGTCACCTTGCTCATGATGGCTCCAAAACCGTGCTATGTGGCCAGCAATATCGCGGTGAACCGGATGAATATCCATCTCTGTTGGCCATGCACACATTAGGCGGTGAACTATTACCTTTACAAGCTGAGCCAGAGCAATGGGCGCGGTTTAATCACTACATTGCGAGCATTGCGGCGACGGATGAGTGGATTTTAGCCACGTCTCCCCGAGGGAACTGTTATGGTATTTGGTCTAAACACACTCGGAAGCTCGTTGAGCAGGCATCTCTGCCTGATGCCTCTGGTGTGGTCGTACAAGGAGATGTGTTCAAGGTGAGTTCTGGGGCGGGGGGCGTTGTCAGTCAACGTAGACCGGGGGACAAACACAGGATTCGCTCAGGTGTTCAATGGGATAACCACTGGTCAGTAATCAGTTAATACAGACGTTGATTTCTATGATCTTTACGACAGTCTCAAAAACAAGCCGTTTGACTATCGAATAACTCTGCCATACTTATAGTTCGACTCGATGAGGATGAGTAGATGGTCAAACGGATTTATTGGTTGTTGGTGGTGTGCTTGTTACCATCAACCACTTTTGCGAGTCAGTACTTCAATCAAATTGGATGGATAACGCCTGAAAGTCAGGTGCACAAGTTACTGCAATATCCTGACATATTGGATTCAATCTATCGTGACAATGATAACCAGCTTATTTGGTTTGATCTTCAACAGAGCAGTAAGCTTGAGTTTCAGCTCGAAGTCATTCAACAGGCCGGCTTTAGTTCGCTATTCAATCGTCAACTGAGTTATCTGAAC
Source organism: Vibrio aquaticus (assembly GCF_003970385.1). Classification (GTDB taxonomy): domain Bacteria; phylum Pseudomonadota; class Gammaproteobacteria; order Enterobacterales; family Vibrionaceae; genus Vibrio; species Vibrio aquaticus. The sequence continues at coordinate 421,523 of NZ_RXZH01000002.1, forward strand.
TTTTACCGTAAAAGCAACCGTTGGTATGAATATGACTTGCTTGCGACAGACACTACGCTACTTTATTTAAGCTACGCCACATTAGCGCAATCACAGGGCAAAGATTGGTTCTTTGAACAACGACTAACCGGCACTCTTCCTCCTCCTCCAGTGAGCGTTCAAATCGCATTCAAACGCAGTGTCATCCACCAAGAGTTGGCCGAACTGATCGAATCTTTCACCCCAGACTCAGATGGTTACCACAACCTCATCGATACTTATCTGAACGTTGTTCGTTTTCAAAAATTGGATTTGCCGCTTTACCAGCAGTACGGATTGAAGCGAGTAGGCGACAAAATAGAGCAACGTGACGTCTTACTGCAGCGCCTCGCGATTGTTGATGTTGATTTGATTGACGTAGACAAAGAAGCCACTTGGTATGACAAATCTCTTGAGCCTGCGATTAAACAGTTCCAACGCCTTCATGGGCTGAAGCCTGATGGTGTCATTGGCCCGAATACCATTAAATGGATTAACTTACCGCTAGAGCAAAGACTGTCGACATTAGCCATTAACGCTGAGCGTATTCGATATTGGCCAACCGCTAGAGACACCATCATTGTCGTGAACGTGCCGAGCTTTGAAATGACCTACTGGGACGACGGGCAAGAAGTGTTTGAGTCGAAAGTGGTGGTCGGAAAAATTGCTCGGCCAACCCCACTAATGACGACTCGCCTAGACTCACTGATTCTTAACCCAACATGGAATGTGCCTTGGAAAATCATGGTTGAAGACATTATTCCGAAGGTTCAAGAGGATAGGGAATACCTTACTCGTCAGAACATCAAGATCATTCCGAAATGGGGTTCAAAAGATGAGATAAACCCAGACACCATAGATTGGGATAACTTGACACCAAGCGCCTTTCCTTATCGGATGACTCAGCTTTCAGGCAACCACAATGCTCTGGGGCTGTACAAGTTCAACACGCCAAACCGCCGCGCTATCTATCTACACGATACGCCAAGCAAAGGGCTATTTAGCGAAGAACAACGAGCATTTAGTTCTGGATGCATTCGTGTTGAAAACGCAGATGTATTTGCCAATAGACTCATTGATACCTATGGCGTGATCCGCGAAGAGAACGTAACGTCAGAGCCAAAATCAAATCACGCGATCCCGCTCAGAAATCGTATTCCAGTACATATCATCTATCAAACGGCATGGTATGAGGAAGGCAATGTCCACTATAGGGAAGACATTTACCGCCTAGACGGAAACAGTTTGATATAGCTGTTCACGGAAAATATTAATTTACATTTTTGTAGATTAATAATTTTGCTTTTTAGTTCAATAATTAAACGGATAATTATCCACTAAATGGCAAATTGAGCATACTTTATGCATTTGCACTTCATGAAAGAGTTATGTAGTGTCGCCACTCGACACTGTTCTGAAACTTATTTGTGAAGGTATTTTAACGTGGTTTTTTCCCGACGAGATTTTCTTAAACTGGCCGGAAGTGGCTTGGTTGTTGCGACTTGTGCACCAAGCGTAGCGTTTGCCTCTTATCCTGATCAACCTCGCTCTCTTGCTCTAACGAATTTGCATACACGAGAAGCATTAGAAACGTGTTACTTTGATGGTACCAAGTACGTAGCGAAAGAGTTGGGTCGTTTGAATCATTTGTGTCGTGACTTTAGACGCAACGAAGTCCACCCAATGGATAAGCGATTGTTTGATCATATTAGTCAAATTCAACAGGAACTCGGCGTTCAAGCTGAAGTTGAAATCATTTCTGGCTACCGCTCTCCGGCAACGAATGAAGCGTTGCGTGGCAAATCTAGCGGTGTAGCGAAAAAGAGCTATCACATGCTAGGCCAAGCGATCGATTTTCGTTTGGATGGCGTAAACCTAAAACGTGTCCGTGATGTCGCACGTGAGCTCAAGTTTGGTGGAGTAGGCTACTACCCAGGAAGTAACTTTATCCATGTTGATACTGGACCGGTTCGTTACTGGGCATAATGCCTGTCAGTGTCGCTTTGGGAGTTGTCAAAAAGCGGCGCTAATGTCATAGTTCAGCCAGTTTGGAAATCTCACAAGGTTAATGTATGTCTCTTCAGTATCAAGTTGTTCCTGTTACTTCCTTTTCTCAAAACTGCTCTATTGTTTGGTGTGATGAAACAATGGAAGGGATCGTTGTCGATCCAGGCGGTGATGTTAAGCAACTGGCGATGCTGATTAAAGAACTTGGCGTTAAAGTGGTAAACCTTGTGCTGACACATGGTCACCTTGATCATGTGGGTGGTACAGAGCCGCTTGCTCGTGAACTTGGCGGCGTTGGTATTGTTGGCCCTCATAAAGACGACAACTTCTGGTTACAAGGTCTTGAAGGTCAAAGCCAAATGTTTGGTTTTCCACTAACAGAAGCGTTTGAACCTGATCAATGGTTAAACGAAGGCGATAAAATTACATTTGGCAATCAAGTTATCGATGTGATTCATACTCCGGGACACACTCCAGGTCACGTTGTGTTGTTTAGCGATGACGCTAAGTTGGCATTTGTTGGTGACGTGCTGTTTAACGGCTCGGTTGGTCGTACAGATTTCCCGAAAGGGGACTTCGATACTCTGATTAACTCGATTAAGAGCAAACTATGGCCGCTGGGCAATGACGTTCGCTTTGTTCCGGGTCACGGCCCTGAGTCTACGTTTGGTCGTGAACGTGCGTCTAACCCATTTGTGGCGGATGAAATGCCGTTGTACTAAACACTGTGTACAGTTGAATGGAAGGTCGCTCAGTGCGGCCTTTTTTGATCTTGCCAGAAATAGGCAAGTTGGAGCTGCTTTAGCTGGGATCTCGGTTAGCTGCGGCCAAGTATCGTCTAGTTATCCCAACAAACTCTTCTGCTTCTCGGTCGAGGTCCTGGGCTGAAATGAAGATGTCGTAATCGAAGTATTCGCGTTGGTAGGCCATCCGATTGGCGAGCATCGCTTGTAGCCCAGTAAATTGTTGGCCTTGACTGCTGCTATAGCGACTAGAGTCTAAAACGATATCTTCAAAACGTTCGACCTGTTGATACTGCTTCGCACCCACATAGAGTAGGGCTCTTTGGCTCAGTAGGATTTCAGTGGCAATTCGTGGACAGATGCTCGTTAGGTAGGGAGAATAATGCTTAAGCTTGATCCCGATCCAAGGCAGGGGTTGATGCCAACCTTCCTGCTCATACGTGCACACGCCAATTTTACTGACATTACTCCATTGTACGACCCATCCTCCTTTAAACAGGTGTTGCTGAAAATGTGTCGCTGTCAGCGTGAAACGTACGGTGCTTTTTAGTATTAACACATAGCCAAAGCCGATCAGTGCAGCAAAGGCGACAATGGTTAGAACCGCTTGTTGCCAACTTGGGAAATAAAGTAGAAGGACCAAACTGGAAATCGCCGACATTCCAGCTAACCAACGGAGCGTCACTGTCGAGAAAATAAAGGGCTGATTGGTGAGGTGAATGGTTTCCATCAAGACTCCACTTTTACCAATAACGGACATCTGTTTATATAATCAGTAGTTTAACTTGTTTCATTATCTCTATTGATTAAATTGTAGCCTCACATTGAGATATCACGTATTTTTGTGGCAGAAAGCACCTTATACCCTGTAAATACGACCAAATTTTTGGTATAAATCGCGCTTCAAATTTTCACCACTGCTCCGTATGCAGTGAAATGGAGAAATACTCGATGAGACTTGCTCATAAGCGTAAAGTGCAGCTAAAACTGCAAAAGCGCATTAAGGCGACAGTTGCGAAAGTTGAAGCAACAAAGAAAGCTAAGCCTGCAGTTGAGAAAAAAGTAGCGGCTAAACCAGCTGCGGAGAAAGTTGTAGCTGCGGCTAAAACAACTGACGTTGCGCTTACTCCAAAGCAGCAACAAGTGCTAGATATCGTTGTTAGCAACGCTGAAGGTATCAACCCTAAAGGTATCGGTCTAGCAGCTGGTCAAGAAGATGCAAAAGCGGCTTCTTGGGCAACAGGCGCTCTTAAAAAACTTCTAGAAGAAAACCTAGTAGTGAAAGAGCAACTAGCAGGCAACAAAGTTATCTACAAAGCAGTTTAATTGCCTCTAGCTCAATCCAGCTTATTGGATTACAAACCTTGAGAGCCTCGACATTGTCGGGGCTTTTTCATCTCTGTCATTTATGCGTTGGTCACACTTCTAACTATTTCATCAATAAATTCACTGATCTCATCACTACGTATTTCCCTCAGTTTTTTGATGAACCCAATTATCCTAACATATTGTTTTAAATTCATTATGTTTCTAAGGGGTCATTGTTCTTACGTGTTACTACGTACGCCTTTAGTCTAATTTTTAAAGACAGTGTTAAATTTTCTCCGTGTTCACGCTGATTTCTTCTTGCCCAATGATATTCCACTCTATCAGTGAGAAAGAACCTATATCAGTGAGACAGACACTACTTGAAGGTAGAGTCTGATAACAAAGGAAGTGAACATGAGATCATTGAATTCATCCCTAAAGAAAGTGGTACAGGGCAGTTTGGCTGTCATTGCATCTTCAGCCTTATTGGTTGGTTGTGGACAAGAAGAAAAACAAGAGACAAAAGCGGCAAGTCAGCCAGACAAGGTGTACAAACTGAAACTGGCAGAAACTTGGGGGCCGAATTTCCCAGTCTTTGGTGATGCAACGAAAAACATGGCTGCAATGGCAGAGAAAATGTCGAATGGTCGCCTAGTGATCACAATTGACTCTTCGAACAAGCACAAAGCGCCATTGGGCATCTTTGATATGGTTAAGTCAGGTCAGTACGACTTGGGCCACTCTGGTTCTTATTACTGGAAAGGCAAAGTGCCAAACACGCTATACTTCACTTCAATGCCATTTGGTATGACACCAGCTGAACAATACGCATGGTTCTACCATGGTGGTGGTATGGAGCTGATGGATCAGGTGTACTCTCCACACAATCTTCTTTCTTTCCCTGGTGGTAACACAGACATTCAGATGGGTGGCTGGTTCCAAAAAGAAATCAACTCAGTCGAAGACTTGCAAGGTCTTAAGATGCGTATCCCTGGTTTCGCTGGCGAGATCTTAGCGGAGCTAGGCGCTAAACCAACCAACATTGCCCCAGGTGAACTATACACCTCTTTAGAACGCCGCACGATTGATGCACTAGAGTGGGTTGGTCCATCGCTAGATTTACGTATGGGTTTCCACAAAATTGCCCCTTACTACTACACAGGTTGGCATGAGCCAGGTTCAGAGCTTCAATTCCTAGTTAACAAGCGTGTTTACGAAGGTCTACCTGAAGATCTACAAGAAATCTTACGTGTAGCAATGCGCACAGCCGCTTACGATATGTACACTCAAGCAACGCACGAAAGTGGTAAGAACTGGGTGTCAATGAAGTCTGAGTATCCTGATGTACAGGTTAAAGACTTCCCACCAGCAGTAATGAGTGCTCTTAAAGAAGCGAATGACCGTCTATTGGCGAAGCACGCAGAGAAAGACGAATTGGCGAAAACCATTCAACAGTCTCAAGCTGACTACCTACAGCAGGTACGTTCGTGGACAGATATTTCTCACCGCGCTTACTTAAACAGCCAAGCTCAATAATAACCAATATGGAATAAGTGACATTGTCACTTGTTCCAGCTCAAGCCCAAGAAATACATTACCTAAGAGCGCCACATTAAAGTGGCGCCATTTTCAAATTCCACGGAGTAAGGAATGAGAAGCCTAATCTATATCGAGCGAGTGTTTAATCGCTTTGGTGACTTCCTCGGGTGGTTATCAAGCATCTTGTTTATCCTATTACTACTGAACGTAGTGTATGACGTTGTGATGCGTTATGTATTCAACGATGTTTCCATTGCCTTTCAAGAAATGGAATGGCATCTATTCTCAGCCGTGTTCTTACTCGGTGTACCTTACGCGATTAAAGCGGGCGGACATGTGCGCGTTGACCTTTTCTACGAGCGTTTATCGCACAAAGCTCAGGCAATCATTGATTTGCTAGGCACGCTGATATTCCTGTTACCTTTTTGCTTACTTGTTTCGTACTACGGCATTGGCTTCGTTAAAGAAAGTTATCTGTTAGGCGAGACTTCCGGCGATCCTGGCGGGTTACCTTATCGCTGGATCATTAAAGGCATGATCCCTTTGTCGTTCTTATTTATGGCGATCAGCGGCATTGGCTTGCTGTTGCACTCTCTCAATAAGATCTTCAACCCTCACCTCATCTATTCACAAGAGCAGAAATAAGGAGACAGTCATGGTTGGTATTGTCATGTTTTTTGTAGCCTTGTTTGCTTTGCTGCTTGGCTTTCCGGTGGCGTTTACCTTTGGTGGTATCGCGCTTATCTTTGGTGTTTGGGCTGAAGGCATGGAGATGTTTGCCTTTATGCCTTACCGCATCCAGTCGATCATGGAAAATACGGTTCTGATGGCCGTTCCGTTGTTCGTCTTTATGGGCCTTGTGTTGCAGAAGACACGTCTGGCTGAACAGTTATTGGAGTCGATGGGCAAACTGTTTGGTGGGGTTCGCGGTGGTATCGCAATCTCGACTGTATTAGTTGGCGCGTTATTGGCGGCTTCAACGGGTGTGGTTGGTGCGTCGGTGGTGGCAATGGGCCTTATCTCATTACCAGTGATGCTCAAGTACAACTACGATAAAGGCTTAGCCTGTGGCACCATCTGTGCGTCAGGCACATTGGGCCAAATCATTCCTCCATCTATTGTTCTTATTCTGCTTGGTGACGTGTTAGGTGTACCGGTTGGGGATCTTTTCCAAGCGGCAGTATGGCCTGGTTTGGTTCTGGTTGGCGCGTATGTCATTTACATTCTTATCTATGCGAAGCTAAACCCTGAAGCAGCGCAGCCCATTCCAAGTGATGGCACCATTAGCCGTAAACAAGAAGTGATAACGGCACTCAAAGCTGTGATCCCGCCGCTAGCGTTGATTGTTGTGGTTCTGGGTTCTATCTTTGCCGGTGTTGCTACGCCAACCGAATCGGCGGCTCTAGGCGGTGCTGGGGCGATTGTTCTAGCTCTGCTATACCGTCAGTTTAGTTGGTCGATGGTGTATGAAGCGTCAAAAGAGACCGTAAAAGTGACCGCGATGGTATTTGCTATTTTGTTGGGTGCAACGGCATTCTCAATGGCCTTTACGTATACAGGTGGTGATGAGTTAGTCGAACATTGGATGACGCAAATTCCGGGTGAGAAGTGGGGTTTCTTGATCATCACGATGTTGGTCATTTTGATCTTAGGTTTCTTCATCGACTTCGTGGAAATCTGTTTCATCATCGTCCCAATTTTGGCACCAGTGGCTGAAATTATGGGCATTAACATGACATGGTTTGCGATCTTGATTGCGATGAACCTACAAACGTCGTTCTTAACCCCACCTTTTGGTTTCAGCTTGTTCTACCTAAAAGGAGTCGCACCAAAAGGGGTGACGACTCGAGACATCTACCGCGGTGTGATGCCATTTATCGCGATTCAGATTCTCGTCTTGGCAAGCTTGTTGGTGTTCCCAGAATTTTATGGAATGTGATCGCTAAGTTACGAAAATAGGCTCAGTCCTGATACAGTGGGGCTGCTTACCAAGGTGGTGAGCAGCCCCTGTTATTTTGGAGGAAAGGAATGCCTCTTCAAGCCAAGTTGATCTTACTCAGCCTATTGCCATTGCTGTTAGTCACAGCGATGACGAGTTGGATCGCGATTCATCAAGCGAAAACGCTGGGTGATAAAGAAGTGCAGATCTTTGAAGATGGCTTAATCCGTTCAAAAGAGACCGCACTGAAAGATCATGTCTCGCTCGCCTTTGATGCCATCTCTCATATTTATAACGACACCAGCTTGCCCAAAGAGGCCGCGCAAGCAGAGGTTAAAGCGATTCTTTCCAAGCTGCGTTACGGCAAAGATCAAGATGGCTACTTCTTTGTTTACGATGAGTCTGGAACCAACCTTGTCCACCCAATTCTACCTGACCTAATTGGCCAAAACTTACTGCATATTCAAGATGAAAATGGCAATCACCTGATTGAATCTCTTCTTTATCAAGCTAAGACTGGCGGTGGGTATCACCGATATTTATGGCAGAAACCATCTACGGGCGTTAACGTTCCTAAGCTCAGTTATGCCGCTTGGTTAGACAAATGGAACTGGATGATCGGCACTGGGTTATACATTGAAGACATTGCTTATGAAGTGGCGAAGTTAAAGTCTGAGGTAAACAAAAACATCGAAACGACCTTTTTCTCGGTCATTGTCATTGTGAGCGTGACAGTGGGCGTCATTGTGGTGATCACTCTCGCGGTCAATCTACACGAACATCGACTCGCCGATAAAAGCTTAAAAGAGTTGGCCCACAAAACGGTGATGTTCCAAGAGGATGAGAAGAAGCACCTCGCCAGAGAGCTGCACGATGGTATCAATCAGTTGCTGGTCTCGAGTAAATGCCACCTAGAACTGCTAGCGAGTAAAATTGATGACGAGCCACTACAACAACACATTTCTCAATCTCAACAATCGCTCATGACTGCAATCAATGAAGTTAGGCATATCTCGCATAACTTAAGACCCAGCGCACTTGATGATATCGGCCTTGAAGCGGCACTCAACAGTTTGCTCTTGGATTTCAAAGCTCACTCGGGCGTGTCGATTGAGGCCTCTCTTTCGACCCAGAAAGGCAAGTTGAAGTCAGAAATTGCGACCACCTTGTACCGTGTGGCTCAGGAGTCGCTGACCAACATTGAAAAGCATGCCAGTGCAAACAAAGTCAGCGTGGTTTTGCAGCAGATGGGCAATATGCTCCAGCTGATTATTACCGATGACGGGGTCGGGTTTGACGTTAATACTGCGCTTCGCAAGCAGGGGATCGGGCTTAGAAACATGCGTGAACGGGTAGAGTTCATTGGTGGTGATTTTGAAATTGAAAGTGACCTAGGATTTGGCACTGAAATTACCGTATTACTTGAATTGGATGGATTGGTGTATGGATAACCCAATTAAAGTGGTGATTGTTGATGATCATCAAGTGGTATTAGATGGCTTTATTGCACGTTTGCAGACAGAAGCTGATATTGAAGTGATTGGCTCAGCAAGCAATGGATTGGAAGCTATTGATGTGGTTAAGCGCCTTTGTCCAGATGTGGTATTGATGGATGTGAGCATGCCGGTCATGAATGGTATTGATGCCACACAAATCATCAAAGACGCGCAACCAGATGTCAAAGTGCTGATGCTGACCATGCACGACAACCGAGAATACATCATGAAAGTGATGCAGGTTGGGGCTGTGGGCTATATGCTCAAAGAGATCTGTGCTCAGCGCATGGTTCAAGCGATAAAAACCGTCTATCTAGGCTCGACCTATTTTTGTGAATCAGCGACACAAACGCTTTTCTCACAAGAAGTCATTCCCTCTATTCAAAAACCAAACCCACTTAGTCGCCGAGAAGAAGCGGTATTGAAGCTGGTGGCAGAGGGGAACAGCAGCAAGAAAATCGCGACCTTGCTGAATATCAGTTATCGAACGGTTGAGACTCATCGACAAAACATCAAACACAAGCTGGATCTTCATAGTACGGCTGAACTGGCTAAATTTGCTCTCGAACAGGGGATAGTCAGTTAGCTAATCATAAATATGAAAAATATGTCGATAACATCTATTTCACATGCCGTCAGGTATCTTTCCCTGGTCCCTACAGAAAAGTCCAAAGGAAAGAACAATGAAAAAGCAGCTTATCGCATCTCTAGTTTCACTTATTTGTGCCGCAGGCGCTCATGCGAATGCAGACCTTACCTCTCAAGATACGAACAAGGCGAACCATGAGAACTTTCGTGGTGCGTCTCATATTGTTGCTAACCAAGAAAACTGGTACCGCGAACTTCGCCTAGAAGATTGGAACAAAATGGGTGTGACAACGGCGGACGTTGACGCAGTACTGGAGCATATCAATGGTGGTTTAACTTTGCGTGACCAAAGCAATGACAACAAAGCAGGTTACTGGACTTACGAGTTCTCTAAGCAGGCTCAACACCATTTTGATTTAGCGAACAAAGGTACAGACGCTGCAACCAACTACCGCAAAGCATCAACATTGTGGATGATTGCAAGCTACCCAAATCTGCATACCGATCATGAACTGGCGGCGCTAGACAAATCCGTTGATGCGTATGTACTGGCCGCGACAGCCTCAGGTGAAAAGGTGGAGCGTGTTGAGTTTCCATTGGCTGACGGCGGCAGCGCAACTGGCCTTCTGCATTTACCGAAAGACAAATCTGACAACCTAGCGGCTGTGCTTTGGACTGGTGGTGTAGATAAGAGCTTAGTGGAACACAAAAAATCCATTGACCAAGTGGTAGAGCGTGGTTTTGCTGTACTGTCGTTTGATATGCCGGGTGCGGGCCTTAACCGTAACAACGTGATGTCAGTAGGCACTGAAACACTGACTCACGATGGCGCATTAGCATTTATCAAAGCCGATAAGCGTATCAATAGTGACCGTATTGGCGCACTCTCTTCATCGGGCGCAGGTATTCCGCTAATGGAATTTGCAATCAAGCAGCCAGAGCTTAAAGCAGTTGTCGCGCGTTGTACGGTTGTTGATGGTTTATTGACAAAACCTTTCTTGTTCCCAGAGCTGCCGCTCATGACGTCACAGTCGTTTGGTACTCGTGTTGGTGCTGATATTAATGACCTAGAAAGCTTTGGTCAGTTTACGGTGCCACTGTCACTGAAAACAAAGGGCTACTTTGATGGCAAAACGCGTATGGATACACCACTACTTGTGATCAACACATCAGATGATATGGTTTCATCTCCAGAAGATATGAAGAAAACAGCCGCCTTATCGTCTCAAGGTAAAGTGGAGTTTTATGGCGATGAAGGCCACTGTCCAGAAGGAAAGGCAGCAGAAGAGGCGATTACCCAGTTCCTAACCAGCAACATCTAAACGTTGAGTTGATAATTTAGCCAGAGCAGCCTTGCTCTGGCTTTTTTGTAATGAATGTAAGTCTTTTCGGGGAAGGGGAAGACAAGTGATAGAATGCTTCGACACTCATAAAAACGAATAACTATGCCCTTTCCAAAAAACATACACAGTGACTATCACGCTCACATCTACTTTGATGAATCAACCTCTGACGAAGCGCAGCAACTCCGCCAAGCGGTGAGTGAACAATTCGATCTGTCGGTTGGCCGCTTTAACCAAAAAAATGTCGGCCCACATCTGAAGTGGAGTTTCTCGATTACGTTTACTCACCAAGATTTCGAGCAATTGATCCCTTGGCTAGAAGCACACCGACGCACCTTCTCAGTGCTCGTTCATGCGCTGACGGGTGATGACATTAAAGATCATACTGATTTTGCTTATTGGCTTGGTGAACCGGTTCCTCTAAATCTCTCTAGCTTGTAGCTTGTAGCGTGCAGGGTTGCTTTGTCGTCACGACAAGAAACCTGAATTGTGCGAGATTGGCTGACTTGTGTATAAGGCGTCCTCACTTTTAAGTTTGGATACCAACGCGACATGAATCAATTGATCGATGCGCTATTTACGCAAGGCTACTATGTTTGGGATGATTTTTTAAGCGAAGAGGAAGTTGCGCAGCTTAGGGACTCAATACCTGAAGATTGGAACAAAGCGCGTATTGGTCGTAATGATGACGTGATGCGTGAGAGCTCCATTCGCAGTGATAAAATCCAATGGCTAACACGTGACATGGGGCAGCCGGTTGCAGGTTTCCTTGATAAGATGGAGCAAATCCGCTTAGAAGCTAACCGCCATTTCTTCTTAGGGTTGTTTGAGTATGAAGCGCATTTTGCCAAATATGAAAAAGGCGATTTTTACCAAAAGCATTTAGATTGCTTCAAAGGTAATGAAAATCGCCGCTTAACGACCGTGTTCTATATGAACGAATCGTGGTCTGAAGAAGATGCAGGTGAGCTGGTGGTTTACGATCTTGATGACAATAAGATCGCAACCATTCCTCCGAGAGCGGGGCGTTTGTTTGTCTTTTTCTCTGAGCAGTTCCCTCACGAAGTGCTGCCGACAAACGCCGAGCGATTCAGTATTGCCGGCTGGTTCCGTGTTAACGGTGTTAAGAACAACCAATTAGATATCGCACACTGATCGAACGCTATAGGCAAAAGTGACAATTCTCGTCTGTTAAACCGTAAACGCCTTGTCGACTGGCAAGGTGTTTTTTCCCTTCACTCAATCCCATGTCATACCCTTCGTTGAGTAGCGATGTATTCATCGTCAATCGCTTAATACGAAACGTTTCAGGCGGTGAAATCACTCGTACAGTCACGCCTTGAGGCGGATTACGGATAAATTCAAGCGTTTGATTATAGCGAGTGGATCGCTCTGCCATCGCTTTCCCAATCATCGGGTATTTTCTTAACAACCGTTTGATGATCCAAGAACTTTTGCTTTTAGGCATTTCGTAGCTCAATGGGTGCGAGAGGATAACCGTGATCTCTTTTGCCCCTTGATGATAAGCTTCAATAACCGGGATCGAATCTGCCACGCCACCATCGGTATAACAGCCACCTGAGAAGCATGGGGTACGCTTATAAGCTAGCGGCAGGGCTGCTGTTGCCTCTAATACTTGCTCTAAGTTGCACGGGGTAACCTGGTAGTAATCTGCCAAGCCTGTATCAATATTGGTTGTTGTCGCGAGCATAGGAGTGTTGGAAAACAGTGCCTCTGTATTGACTGGGTAACGCTTCTCCGATTCGGATACTAACCAATTTACATCAACGAGATTCCCACCTTTGACAAAACGACGAGGGTTATAAAACTGAGAATCAGTGGCCAACTCCGTAATCACGTTATAACTGCGGTGATATTGTTTTGCGAGATAGCCGACCAAGTTGGATGCTCCAGCTGAAACACCAATGGCAAAGTCGAAAGGGTAGTAGTCCTTTTCAATAAATGTGTCTAATACGCCTGCAGCAAAGATGCCTCTCATCGCTCCGCCTTCAACAACCAATGCTTTCATAATGATCACTCTCTGGATTTGTCATTTTCTTTTAATCTGAGAGGATCTTATGCCTTCGGCGCTCATTCGAAAAATCGGTCTTTTGTATAACTGTGATAGGCAATAACGATGCGTCTTAATAGGTTTTGACAATTAAACAAATAGATCTTGCAATTTTTATTTAAGAAAACATTACTGATAACCTCAATATTCATAGAGTTAGTGAAAATAACTGTATAAAAGACCAGTGCTTCTTGATCCTTGATGAGAATGAACTATACTGGATATAAATACAGGTAATTGGAGGTGTATTATGTTATTAGAAACCATTGAACGCGTTAACCGCCTACGTCAGCAAGCTTTGGCTGATCCTGAATTTATCCAATCAGCAAAAGCTCATGAAAAAGCACTTAACGATAAGAGCTATCACTCTTCAGCCAAATCTGCCAGTAACAAAACAAGAAAAGATAAGACGCTCGCCGAGCTCTATCAGCAAGCTGAGTTTGGATCCCGCAGTGATGCGGCCAGTCACTAATTAGATGAGTTTTAAAGCAGTCATATGGCTGCTTTTTTATTGCCAGAATAAAAAATTGGCCGCGAAATGCGGCCGTACAAGCAGGAAGTAAAAGATGCGTAACAGAGCGTTTTTACTCTTATTACTTTCAGTCTAGAACAAATTTTTAGACACGAAGGTAAAAAGTGCGCTTAGCTTAGAAATGTACCAGGGTCTGCGGCTAATATACTTTTAGGTTAGATAATTATGCTTGTTAATTAGGAAATGATTAGTTAAAACCTCCGTGGCATCGTCATATATCAGTGAATAATTAGAACTGCTCACAAATCCCTTTCGTAAAATGACTATAATGCGCCATTTGAATTGATCGGTGACAATGAAAGGTAAGATTCGACTTTAATGTGCGCGATATGGATCACGCTGCCTCTAACCTTTGCGCGCAATTAGGCGTACTATTGCACCCCTTAAACGGTAATCCCGGAAATAATAATGGATAATAAACTCGGCTTGAGCTCATTAACTGCGATCGTTATTGGCTCAATGATTGGTGCTGGTGTTTTCAGCTTGCCTCAGAATATGGCGTCTGTTGCCAGCCCTGCTGCGGTAATAATTGGCTGGACGATTACAGGTGTCGGGATGATCTTTCTCGCACTCTCATTTCAAAAACTAGCCGCTCAGCGTCCGCATGTTGATAGCGGTGTGTTTGGCTACGCAAAAGATGGTTTTGGTGATTTTGTTGGTTTCTGCTCGGCTTGGGGCTACTGGCTAAGTGCCATGTTGGCCAACGTTTCTTACTTGGTCATTGTGTTCAGTACGTTAGGTATGCTGTTCGACACGCCAGATCAGGTCATTTTCGGCCAAGGCAATACGCTCATCTCGATCATTGGTGCTTCTTGTTTGCTCTGGATGGTGCATGCGTTAGTGCTTCGTGGTGTTGAAACCGCAGCTCTGATCAATATGGTGACTACGTACGCGAAGCTGGTTCCGTTGATGATCTTCATTGTGGCTACGATGTTTGCGTTTAGCTGGAACACGTTCACCCTCGACTTTACTGGGCTTCATTTCGGTGAAGGTCACGACCTAATGGCACAGGTTAAGAGCACAATGCTGGTCACCGTTTGGGTATTCATTGGTATTGAAGGCGCTGTGGTGGTGTCGAGTCGAGCGCGTAATCGTAAAGACATTGGCCGCGCAACGATCCTGGGTTTATTAACCGCACTCGCGATTTATGTATTTGTCACCTTATTGTCGATGGGCGTAATCAAACCTGTTGAGCTAGCAAGCTATCAAAACCCATCGATGGCGAAGGTGCTGACTCATATATTGGGTCCTTGGGGTCAATACATTATCAGCGTTGGATTACTGATTTCAGTTTGTGGTGCATTCTTGAGTTGGACGGTTCTCGCTTCAGAAGCGCCATACTTGTGTGCCAAAGAAAACATGTTCCCTAAAGCTTATGCCAAGGTAAACAAAGCGGGGAGCCCAGTACGGCCACTGACATTGACGAACGTTTGGATTCAAGTTTCGCTTGTATTCGTGATGTTTGCTGGCAGTACTTATGACACATTGTTGATCATTGCCTCAGAGATGATTCTAGTGCCGTATTTTCTGATTGGTGCTTTCGTCCTGAAAATTGCCATTGAACAAAAAGACAAAGGCAGCTTATTGCTGATTGGTATTGGTGCTACATTTTATGGACTTTGGCTACTGTATGCGTCTGGCCTAGATTACTTACTCTTGTCGGCACTACTTTATTTGCCAGGGCTCTATTTCTACGTGAAAGCGAAAAAAGAGCAGGGTGTGTCGGCGTTCCAAGGAAAAGAAAAATTAGGTGCGTGTATCTTGGGGGGGGGTGCCCTTGTGGCGGCAGGGCTAATCTGGCAAGGCAGTATCAATTTGAATTTCTGAAAAATCCCCTGCGACGACTAAATATAAGTAAGTCGCAGGGGATTTTTCAATAGGCTTATCTGAATTTTGCTCGGTATCGGTAACGCAAACTATCAAAAATAGTAAATATCAAACCGGCCCAGATGAAGCTGAAGCTCACCAGTTTAACCTCATCAAACAGCTCACCGAATAGATAGACAGCCAAGAAAAACTGAATGGTCGGTTCAATGTATTGCATTAAGCCAATGGTCGACATAGAGGTCAGTCGAATCGCGATAGAATAGAAGACCAATGGCAGCAATGTGACGGGTGCTGACCCGACATAAAGCCAGAATGTTTGCATACCGGAGTGAAGGGAAACCGTTCCGATCGTGTACTCTTTAAACAGGATATAAAGTAAAGCGATAGGTAAAAGAACTAACGCTTCGACAAACAGCCCTGTACTCCATTCATAAGACGATTTCTTCTTACACCAACCATAAAAAGTGAAAAAAATGGCCATGGTTAACGCAATGTATGGCACGCTGCCGTAATGAATGATCTGGTAGCTCAAACCGATACAAGCCAATACTAAAGCGACCTTTTTACCAAGCGAAAGCGTTTCGTTTAAAAAGAAAACACCCAACGCCATCATGGTGATCGGGCTAATGAAAAAGCCTAAACTCGCATCGATCACTCTGTCGTTGGTCATCGCCCAAGTAAACGCACACCATGAAATAGACATCATCACGGTCGCCAGCGTTGAAAACAATAAAGACCGTTTATCAGCCCAAATTGCCTTTAAGCTGGGCATGCGTTTCGTTATTGCTAAAACGATCAAAGCGCCAAAAGGAACCGAGGCGATCAATCTTATCGCGATGAGTTCATCGGTCGCCGCATACGGTAAGAACTGATAATAAAGAGGCAGCAAGCCCCAAAGTAAAAAGGAAAAGGCAGCCATTGCATTGCCTAAACGTTGCTCAGACATAATGACCTCAAGTTGTTAGAAATTGAGCGAAATCTAAGCTTCTTCATTCAAAATGTAAAGAGAATATTCCTATAAATATCGGACAGGTTTTACAAACCTCGGCGACCGTTTTAAAAGCAAGGTCTTGTCTCTAACTAAAGAGAGGCAACCGGTTATTCGTCAAGCTGGGCAGATAACTGCTTAATCACAACAACTTATTACTTAAAGAGAGTCTTTCTCTTTTTAAGCTATTGAAATCTTGTCTATTTTCCTTGGTATTAAGATTGCTTCATCGTTCTTTTATGTTAAGTGCTCGGGCCATATAGAAGGAACTCTTAATGCCAATCTTAACTTTCAATATCGATATTGATGGCCTTCCGCCCGATTCGCTACGTGTTATCGAATACCGTGGTTCAGAGTCGCTCTCTCAAACACAGGATGAGCAAGGTCAGGTGTGTAATGGGTTTCGCTATGAGTTCAAACTCGCGAGCCGCAGATCTGACATTAACGAAAGAGACATTGTTGATCGTGAACTCGACTTTGGTGTGTTTATGGATGGGGAGTGTGTCCAACGTTTGAACGGAATAGTACGCCGGTTTTCTGTGGGCGATACTGGCCATAATCATACGCACTATCAGCTCGTTGCCGTTCCAGCCATCGAACGGCTGTCGCTGCGAAGAAATTCGCGCTCATTCCAATTTAAAACGGTGCCAGAAATCATCGCCTTGTTGTTGTCTGAAATGGGGGTGAGTGGCTATCAATTTATGCTCAAGAATCCTCACCCTCAGAGAGAGTTTTGCGTTCAGTATCAAGAGTCTGATTTGGACTTTTTGCATCGCTTAGCTTCAGAAGAGGGGTTGGTGTATAGCTTTAGCCACCAACGCGGCAAACATAGTGTGATATTTACCGATGCCAGTGAACCTCTAACTAAGCGTGTTGAACCGCTGGTTTACAATAACCTCAGCGGAGGATTGGCCAACCAACCCTATGTGCGCCACTTCGCGCTGACAACACGTTCTGATGTCAGCCATGTGACACTTCTAGACCGCAGTTTCAAAAAGCCTTCTTACTCTTTCTCTAACCCTGTCAGTGGTCAAGAAATCAATCATCAACGAACAGATTCGTATGAGCATTTTGACTACCCGGGACGATTTAAAAGTGATGAACTGAGCCAACTGATTACCACTACTCGCCTTAATCAACTTCGGAATGAATCTAAAACAGCGTCTGGGGCAAGTAATTGTCCTAATTTAGCGGCGGGAAGTAAGTTTGAGCTCACTGGACATCACAGCGCAAAAGTGAACCGAGAGTGGCTAGCTGTTTCAGTTGAGCACATAGGCACACAGCCTCAAGCGTTGGAAGAAGAAGGGGGCAGTGGCATCACCACGTATCACAACACCTTTAAAGTGATTCCTGCCGATTTGGTTTGGCAGCCTAAGTCCATGACTAAGCCTAGGGTAGATGGGCCAATGATTGCAACGGTTGTCGGCCCTGACGGGGAAGAGATCTATTGCGATGAGCATGGAAGAGTGAAAGTTCATTTTCATTGGGACAGGTACTCCAACGCCAACGAACAGAGTTCATGTTGGGTTCGAGTCAGCCAAGGGTGGGCAGGAAGCCAATATGGAATGATGACCATCCCGAGAATCGGGCACGAAGTGATTGTAACATTTCTCAATGGTGACCCGGATCAGCCCATCATTACAGGTCGCACCTATCATGCCGTGAACAGACCGCCTTATCCTTTACCTAACAACAAAACCAAAACGGTTATCCGCACTCATTCTTACCAAGGCGATGGATTTAACGAACTGAGTTTTGAAGACCAAGCCAATCAAGAAAAACTCTACCTTCATGCGCAGCGAGATTGGGATTCCAAAGTACAAAATGATCATGTGTTAGATGTCGACAATGACCAACATTTCACGGTTGAGTCAGAAAACTACACACTGACGAAAAAACATCGACACCTCTCCATTGACGGTAGTTTCAATGAACAAACTGGAAGCAATAAGAGTGTCAGCGTCAGTCAGTCTATTGAGCAGAAAGTGAACCAGAAAACGGTTATTGATAGCGGTGATGAGATTCATCTAAAAGCAGGGAACAAAATCGTATTTGATGCGGGAAGCGCCTTGACGATCAAAGCAGGAGGCAGCTTCATTAAAGTGGATGCTGGTGGAGTCCATCTAGTGGGGGCCGCCATCAACCTTAACTCGGGCGGAAGTGCGGGAAGTGGCAGTGGGTATGGTGGCGTAAAAGCTAAGCTGCCAATGGGTATAGAAGAATTGGAAGCGCCAGAAGAGGCCTTGTTCATCAATCCGGTCGCAGTATTGGCTCAGCAACATAACATCGATGTAAAGAGTGATGTTGCGGTAACAACCATTTGTCAGAAAAAGTCAGATGGGACGTGTCCATTGAAGGAGTGCCCATGCCGCCAATCTTAAAAAGACCCAACAGTGGTCAAGTTGTCAGCATAAGGTCAAATATTTTAAGAAATAGTTTGTCGAATTAGGTAAGATACTCGTTAATAGGATGATATAGCGCCTGATTGAAGTGGGTGATGTCTATACTTATAGGCATGAGCATCGAGATTTAAGCAAGATGACTTGCTGACTATGACCACTTAAAAGGACGAGATTGTTACTTTGGTTGGTATGTAAGTGACAAGATATAGGACAAAAGAATGAATAGCGTGGATCAGAAACGTAAATACTACCGCTTGAAGTATCCGAAACGAGCTCGGCCGTTTGTTCGCTTCGGCAACGAGATGTTTCAGGTAACAGAAGTTTCTGAGGGCGGCATTCGCATGGTCACTAATCCTTTAACGGAAATGTATAAAGGATTGAGCGTGAAAGGCGTACTCAATCTCAACGAAGAGGATATGGTTGAAATTGAAGGCGCGGTGTTACGTTTTGATAACGAAGAAGTGATCATTCAACTGAAGAAAGGGCCAACGTTTAAAATTATGGTCGATCAGCAGCGTTATATTCGAACCAAGTTCCCTGCATTTTTCGAAAAATTAAGAAATGAGTTGGCGTACTAGTCTCACTCTCGGTCTCTAGTTTTAGTTAAAGCAAAGGCGCACTCTCTGTGCGCCTTTGTCGTATTTGCGCATGTGTTTTCCCACTTTAAATACAATCCGCCATTGATCTGTTTGTAAATTAAGCCCGTAGAGGTTAGCGAAGTAAGACAACAGCTAATGGAGCTTAGCTCCTCACTTAAGGGATGGACTCATGGTTAAATATACACTTTCACTTGCGACAGCTTTAATCGCACTCTTCACATTTATCTTACCTGCACAGGCTCACAACCACGGTATGAAGGCTGATATAGTTGATGTTGCGGTGGAGAATGGATCGTTCACTACACTTGTCGCTGCCGTTAAAGCCGCTGACTTGGTCGATACGTTGAAGGGCAAAGGTCCATTTACGGTATTTGCACCGACTGATGAAGCTTTCGCTAAACTACCAGAGGGAACGGTTGAGTCTCTACTTCTACCAGAGAATAAAGACAAGCTTGTAGCGGTTCTCACCTATCATGTTGTGGCTGGCAAAGTGATGGCAGCAGATGTCGTTAAACTAGACAAAGCAACAACCGTTCAAGGCCAAGATGTCATGATTAAAGTCATGGATGGCAACGTAATGGTTGATAACGCCAACGTGGTAGCAACGGACGTGAAAGCGAGCAACGGTGTTATCCACGTGATTGATCAAGTCATCCTTCCTAAATAAACCCATCGTTCTATTTAATGCATATTGGGCAGAGCATCGCTTTGCCCTTTTTTTGGACGGAATCCTTCATGCAGCAACAGAAAATCAGTAGTAAGCAAATTGCCGATATGGAAAGCCGGTATCGTGCGAGGTTAATCAACAGCTTAAGTGGCTTCAAAAGTGCAAATATGGTGGCTACGGTTGATGCGGAAGGGCAACCCAACCTTGCTATCGTCAGCTCAGTGATTCATCTCGGCTCCAATCCGCCTTTATTAGGCTTTATCAGTCGTCCTAACTCGGTGCAACGGCACACGTTGGAAAACATCCTCCAGGTTGGTGCTTTTACCTTAAATTCGGTCGAAGCTGACTTTGCCTCACTCGCACACCAAACGTCAGCGCGCTATCCTAAGCACCAAAGTGAGTTTGAAGCAGTGGGTCTGACCCCTCAATTTGACAACGAATTCGCCGCGCCATTTGTTTTAGAAAGCAGTGTAAAAATCGCATTGAGTCTGAAAGAGCACCAGACAATTAGGAGCAATAATACCGAAATGGTGATTGGTCAGATTGAGGCGATTCATCTTCCGAGAGAGATTGTTCAACCCGATGGTTATTTAGATATAGAGGGGATGGAGTGGGTGACGATCAGCGGCTTAGACAGCTACCATGTGACTCAACGATTGTTTCGACTGGAATACGCCAAGCCTGACAAAGCGCTAGTGCCTCTTTCTACAAACGGAGAACAAAGCGAATGGCCGAGCGAACCCGATAAGTTGTCTTAGCATGCTTGCAAACAACAAACGAGCGTTTATGAAGTGATTCTCGTTAAGGATAGATGATAAAAAGAGTCCGTAGAGGTAACATGAATAAACGGGCCAGAGAGCGAGCAGAATCTTAATTAGGGAAACCCAATGGACAAGGATGTCAAAAATCACTTCGAACAATACCCAGAACATGCTCGTCTAAGACTCATTGAACTGCGAGAACTTCTCTTCGCAATAGCTGCGGAGTTCGATGCAGGCGAGGTTGACGAATCCCTAAAATGGGGCGAGCCGAGCTACAACGTTAAGGCAGGAAGCCTTGTTAGAATGGACTGGAAGCTAAAATCGCCCAACGACTATTATCTGTTTTTTCATTGTCAGACCAAGCTAGTGGATACGTTCCGAGAGTTATATGGCGAAGTGCTAAGATTCCAAGGCAATAGGGCGATCGTTCTAACGTTATCTGAGCCTTTACCTCAAGCACCCATTAAACATTGCTTAGAGCTCGCATTAACCTATCAGCAGCGTAAGCATTTACCATTGCTTGGTGCGTAGAGTTTCGCAAGCTTTTGTTTGAGTGACTTAGTGAGTGACTTAGTGAGCGACTTGAGTAGCGAAAGTTATTCAACTGGGTAGGGCGTGAGAGCCATGCGTTCTGAGATTTAGCCACTGAACCTCTACAAGGCGCTACCCTGATGGTGATACAATCTGCGCATCAGAATTATTGAGAAACTCTATGTTCATCCATCACGTTAACGGTATTGACTGGCTGGTGATTACCGCTTTTGAAGAACTGAAACCTATATTTATCGAAGACGCTGGGCCGATCCCTTCTTGCTTCTCTATTGACAGCGAACTTAGCCTGATCGATCAAGCCAAACGCACTTTTGGATATCTACCTAATCTCAACGGCGTAATTACCGATACCGGTACTTTTCAAAGAAAGGATAACGAAGAAGACTTGAATCCGCAGCTTGCCTGCTTAGTTGAGGGGCGTGGTCGAGTGTTTATCTATCACGGTGGTTTTGTCGCTTTTGTGGATGACGAGCAAAGCTTTATTACCCGTTTAGACTGAAAGCAACCCAGTCAGCTGAAAGCGGCGAACTGGCACTTTACCTAAGGCTTTGTATCGAAAATCGAAATATAAAGCCTTAGTACTCGTAACAACCTAATTCACTTTCATTGATGATTTCACTTACGATTTTGCTGAGTTTCGTAACTGATTAGTTTAGCGACGTTCTTTAGCTGAACTCCAACCTTACTAAACGCTTGTTGGACCGTTGCAGAGACATGCTGCGGGCCTTCTCCTTGCAAAAAGTTTGCTCTATCTTGATTGGTGTCGAATACGCAGATAATTTTTAAGCTCTGTGGAAATGAAGAGTAGTTGACCGTATGCGTCACCCAGAGAAAACCATCGTAGCCTTTTAGTGTATCTTCACAAACATCGGTTAACACTTCTCGAATCTGGTTTTCGATCTTCTTATCTGATTTGCGCATCAGGCTAATTCCCTCTTTTTTAACGCTTTTAGCTGAGAGTGTATCTTAACATCTAAAATGGTGTCCGGCTTTATTAGACCACTACAGTAATTGTTAAATAGGCTCTAGGTTAGTGGAGCAATTAGGGTAGTGCCATTTGGAAATAATTCGTCAAGTCGTTACAAACTCATTTAGCGAGAACTAAAGCTTTTCTCTAAATATAAATTATAAATTAATAATTTTAGGCTATTCAATGAAAGACTTTAGGTTGGAAGCTCTTAATTTACACCGCAGGGCAGGCAGCTAATCATGGAACAGAGTAAAGGATTGACGAGAGAGCAAATCAAGCGTTTTCACCGAGATGGCTATATAGGTCCATTACCGAGGTTCGCAAATGTCGAATTAATTAAAGATGTTTTAAAGGAAGTTAGGGAGATAGCTCAAAGCCCAGAGCCTCATCCTCTGTATGGTCGTTACTCTGTCCGGGATTGGCATTTAGTATCGACGGAAATTAAAGAGTTGATCACAGATTCAGCTTTGATCCCACAGCTACAGTCTCTAATTGGAGGTGATCTAGCTCTTTGGCGCTCAAAAATTTTTCACAAGCAATCTGGTGAGAATGGTACAGGCTGGCACCAAGAGTGGGGGGATTTCGATGGTGAAGAAATTGGCAATAATAAGCCTAGTTTAAGGCCCAAACAAGAAAGGCGAGATCATTGGTGGAATTTAACAGTTTGGGTCGCTCTTACTGATGTTGAGCTTGATTGTGCTCCGTTGCGCTTCATTCGTGGTTCACATAAAAAACAATATCCTAAAACCATGGTTCCGATGACAGAATCTGAGTTCTGGCATGATCCTTTTATTGACTGTAAAACAATCGAAGACGTTGTCGAAAGGGCGAATAATTACACATTAGTATTGGACGTTGATACCAGCGGGCTTTTTGAAAATTATCAAATTAGTGGGAAAACATTCGAGGATGTTAAAGCCTATGTTCGAGCTGAGCTTGCAAAACTACCTGCAAAAAAAACATTGGGTGTAGACGAGAGCCAAGAAGATATAGTGACGATCCCTATGAAAAAAGGGGAATTTGTTATTTTCACAGAAAGAACTATGCATGGCTCTCTTCCTAATACATCTGCTAATGACCGGTTTGGCATTAATTTTAGAGTGACGACAACGGATACGGAAATTTATCCACTTCGACATTTGGGCGACTTTACTGATGGTTCAAACATAGATATCACAAAACATTCTAGCTTACTGCTCTCTGGTAAGGATCTCTCTAACACACGTAATAGTTATACGTGAGAAGGGAGGTTAGAAAGTGATTATCAACAAACAAATGCATGACATGAATATTCTGAATGATGCTTCTGTCTTACTTGGGTGTTCGACTTCTAAAGAGCTCTATCAAAAATTAAGAGCTCTGATAGAGCGACACGATACTGTGAGAGTGAAGACAGGAATAAATCTTGTGGCAGCAGAAGGCCCTATGAGTTCACAAGCTCGGCGACTACTAAGTTGTGACTTGGGGTCTAGAGCCTCAGGCGGATCTATTGGACGAAATAACCGTTTTTTTACGGGGCTTGATCAAGCTGATGAAATAGAAGCGCTTTGCATAGTATTACTTAAGGAATTATTTGAATGTAATCATGCAGACCCTAGGCTTTTAGGAGGGCTTCATGCTAATACAGTTGTCTACGCAGTTCTCAAAAACCACTTCAAAGTATCAGACATGTCCACCCTCAATACATTTTATGGTGGTAACTCTAGTAACCATAATTTGGGCCCCCCGGGGATCTTGAACTACTCCATTTCAGAGCTTCCTGTGGATCCGAATACCCTCGAAATTGACTTAAACGCCTTTGAATACATGGCTAAGTTTAGACAACCGAAATTAGTGAGTTTAGGTGCAGGTCTCAATCTTTTTCCCTTTCCTGTAAAAGAGATAAAAGACATTATTTCTCGTTGGGGAGGGATGTTACTTTTTGATGGCTCACACCAAGCAGGGTTGATAGCTGGTGGGGTTTACCCAAACCCTTTATCTTTGGGAGCTGATATCTACACTGCATCGACAGGAAAGACGTTTAGTGGCCCTCAGGGAGGAATGATTTGTTGGAATTCGGAAAAGTTTTCTTCTCCGGTTAGCACGACTATATTCCCAAAGCTAACTGGTTCACATCAACTTAATCGAATTGCTGCCCTGACGCTCTCATGCTTAGAATTAAAGGAGTATGGCCATGAATATATGGCGCAGGGGATACTTAATGCTAGGCAACTTGCTAGTAACTTACAGGCGCACGGATTGGATGTCCTCTGCTCTGATGAAGGCTTTACCGAAACTCATCAAGTTGTTGTGAAATGGACTCAAGAAGAAGGTGCTCGTTTAGCATGCTATCGTCTAGCTGATGTTGGGGTTTTTGCTAATGCAGTCCCACTCCCTGAAGATAGAGAGTTGTTATCCGGGATACGTTTTGGTGTAACAGAAATTACTCGATTAGGGGTCACACAAAGTCAAATAGTTGTTTTAGCTGAGGTAGTCGCAGGCGTTCTACAAGGTAATTACAATTTGAAGGAGGCGCGTAATGTAGTAGTTGAGTTAGCTTCAACATTTTCTGACTTTAAATATTGCTTGGAGGGTGGACAATGATTTCAATTCCAGAATTGTTTACCTACTTATTTGTTACGTTGCTATATGCGTTTATGCCGGGTCCTGCAATGCTTTACAGTATTGCTCAAGCAGTGTCAGGAGGGAAGAAAGTAGGAATTATGGCAGCTTTTGGCCTTCATATAGGGGGGTATTTTCATGTGATATTGGCTGTATTAGGCTTGTCTTCGGTGCTTTTAGCTAATCCTTCTCTCTATTCTGCCATTCAAAAGCTAGGAGCTCTCTATCTTATTTGGTTAGGTTTCCACCGCATCTATCTAACAAAGAAAGTACGTATAACTTCTTTTGAAAGCAACCTTACCTCCCCTAAAAGAACGTTCATTGATAGTGTCATTGTAGATGTTCTGAACCCTAAAGCCGCAATTTTTTATCTTGCTTTTCTTCCACAGTTTGTGAATGAAGCAGGAAGTATTGCTGTTTGGCTCCAACTACTTATTTTGGGAGTTGTTACGAATTTAATGTTTAGCAGCGCTGATCTTTTAAGTGTTTTGATGGCGAGTCATCTACAGAAAAAGTTTCAAGCAAGAAGTAACTGGGTTGATTTTTTCTCAAGGTGGTCCGGTAGTATTTTTATACTGTTAGGTGTGATGGCCTTGGTAAACTCCTCGTAAAATTAGTATGCAATAGATTGTCTTATCTATAAGAACAATCTAGCTATCGACTTCGACAGCCTTAAAGTACAGACCTATGGCAAAGTTGTAGCGAATTGTGAAATTGATTCTCCGAATATTTTAAGTAGCCAACTTAAGGAAGTGCAAACCGGACACTTTGGTATTGAAGGCACTTTCAGATATGTTCTAGAGTTAAAGAACAAATTAGGTGAGACCGTAATTTGAAGAAAATTGAGAGCGTTTTTGAGGCTTCAAAAACGGTGAAACCCCGATGTTGGTAGCATCGGGGTTTCGAATTTTTAGACTTCTCGGATGGTAAGGCCGATTATCTTATATGCAAAAGGCTGGATTTAATCCGAATTAATTCCTGGTAGGGAATTAGATGCGGATGAAGTCCATGTGCTCAACTTTTGGCTTGAACGCGTGACGTTGTACGTCTTGTGGCTTAACCTTAACTTCTGCGCCGTCGATCACTAGAGTGATTGCTTCGTAGAATTCTGGCTTGTCCATTTGGTTCATAACGTCATCGTGGTTAAGAACGATAGAAACTGCTGCTTCTTCACCGCCGTATACAACTGCAGGGAATTTACCAGCGTGACGTAGGCGGCGGCTCGCACCTTTACCTAGTTCAGTACGTACTACTGCTTCAAATTTCATAGTATTACTCTCAAAATTTAAGATATTCATATTCACACTAACAATGCGACCTTGTCATGTGTGGTAAACGCTCAAGAGAAATTGGTAGTAACTCTGTAAGCGAGCGCGGATACTACCACTCTCTACCTATACTCGCAACTGATATTCGCAGTTCTGAGCCAATTTAACCGCATATAGAATCAAACGGTTAAGTTTAGTTCAGTTGCCGTCTCGCCTACCTTCTTCACTCTATGAACTCAATCTGAATAGAACGCTCACCCGCGGTTAAGTCAGGGGAGTGTAACTTAGTCGTCAACATAACGAAAAACGTCTATTCAGAACAAATTGAGGAGCCCACCATGAGCCCAGTTAGCATTGTAGTTATCACACTAAACGAAGAAAAGAGAATCGGTCGTTTGATGGAAGATCTAAGTAAGCAGACTCACAAAGAATTTGAAGTGATCGTTGTTGATTCAAACAGTGATGACGCAACAAGAGAAGTGGTTGCGGCTTATGAATCCTCTTTGCCAGCACTTACTGTTCACAAAATGGAGACACGCGGCGTGAGCCTAGGTCGAAACACGGGGGCTTCATTAGCAAAACACGAACGCTTACTGTTTTTAGATGCGGACGTGCAACTTGATCCAACCTTTCTAGCCAATGCGGTGAGTCAGCTAGATCAAAAGCAGCTAGAGGTCGCCGGTGTGTACATGGGGGCGAAAGATTTGCCGTTGGTACACAAGTTTGGTTACGGTCTGTTTAATTTGGGCTTGTTCACGACTCAGTTCGTTTTCCCAACAGCAGTGGGTGCCTGTATTTTCTCGACAAAACGAGTCCATGAACAACTGAACGGTTTCGATGAAGAGATCGTACTCTGCGAAGACTGCGATTACGTAAAACGTGCAAGCAAAACATGGCGCTTCCGCTTTTTACCACTGACATTCGGCTTTGATCCCCGTCGTCTTGATCAAGATGGGGTGTTCAAAATGGGCGCAACGTATCTTAAAGCGAATCTACGTCGTCTGTTCTTCGGAGAGATGAGAAACAACGAAATGGAATACAAATTCGGTCACTACAAAGAGCAATAATGGCTAGGTGATTGGAGATGTTTGAAGGATTCAGTCTGTTTGTTGGGGCGCTACTTGATGCTTTGATCGGCCCCAACTTATTTGTGCCCGGTGAGCCATTTCTTATTGCTGCTGGGTATCAGTTACATCAAGGGATATACACCGGGCTCATTGCCGTGCTGCTGGGTGGATTTCTCGGCGATCAAATGAGCTACGTGATCGGGCGTAAATTTGGCTTTTCTGCTCAGAAAAAACTGGTGAAGTGGCAACCTAAAGTTCGACGACCGATTGCAAAGTGTCGTCATTTAATGACTAAGAAAGGAAATTACGTTTTGTCATTTGCGCGTTTATTAGGGCCTGTGGCTTGGGTTGTTCCGTTTATCGCTGGAAGTCAGAAAGTGACATGGCAACGTTTTACTTTGTTTTCGACCATTGGTCTGATATTGGGCGTCGGCCAGTTTGTCGCGTGGGGCTATTTGCTCTCTTATGGGGTCGAACATTTTCCGATCATTGAGCAAGCGAAGATCTTTACCATCGAGCATATCCCGACCTTACTTGCACTGGGTGGGTGCCTTGTTTTTTATTGGATAGGGAAGAAGCTTCGCTGGCGCTTTCTGTTTACGAAGCTCACGCTCGCTGTGGTGTTATCGATGGTCTATGTCAACTACACACACTTTTTCTTTTATGCGGATGATAATCAACTCGAAGCGGTAGCAAAAACAGAAAAGTTAGCTCAAAGAGAGACAGAACTTGCTCATTTGACGCTTAAGGTTTATCCGGGAAAATCTTCGGTGTTTGATGCGCAGGCCGTTAACGTTGTCTACTACGGTGAAACGCCAAAAACGTTAATGAACGAGTTAGGTTGGATTGAAAACAAAACTTTCTCCCGCAACGATTTAGAGTTGATGGACTATGTTCAATTGCTCAAAGATAAAACACCGCCAGTCTCTGATCTCTATTGGAATCATATCCCACAAGAAATGGCATTTCAGCTGCCGGGGAACTTAGTAAAGCGTAGCCATATTCGTTGGTGGCAAGCAGGGCGAGATCCACAAACGAAGCAAAAGTTGTGGTTAGGGGCATTGAGCTATGACGATGGATTACAGCTTACGCCGTATTCTGGAATTGTGACGGTATTGCACAGTGTTGACCCTAACGTTGATGCCGAAAGAGATAGGCTGTTAGCGCAAGTCGCGGGAGGTTTTAGTGCTCATCAAGTGTCGTTGAGCGAAGCATTAACGCCCGTGGTTTTAGATGAAGAGCACGATTACTTTACCGATGGTCGACTCCTGATCATTACCGATTTAGCGGAAAATAAAATTCTGCCTGCAGGTGATTTGTTGCTTTAAATTGGGCAGTTGATTGCCTGATTTCGCCACCCTATGCCTTCAATGTGGCGCTATATGGAGCGCGGTTCATTTGGCACTAACTTTGCGTTGATTACTTTTCTTTCATTAAAGCGGGAAAGCGAAAGAATCGCGCAAAGGAGTGGTATGTCAACATTGCACTTTAACGTTGAAGTTGATGGCATAGAAAAAAATACGTTTGTCGTGCATCAGTTCCGTGGTCAAGAATCCCTATCTGATGACATTAGCCAACTCGGTGCTCGTTGTATTGGTTATCGCTACACCATCGATCTTGCCAGTCGGCGTCATGATATTACGCCAGAGGACTTAGTTGATCGGACTGCTCGCTTAGCGCTGTATCGCAACGGAATCTTAGAACGTGTGGTTCATGGGGTGGTTCGCTGTTGCACCTTAGGTGATACTGGACATCATCATACGTTTTACTCGATGGTGCTTGTTCCTTCCTTAGAGCGGCTTTCTCTACGTCAAAATAGTCGTATTTTTCAAGGTGTCTCTGTCCCAGAAATAGTTTCAATCCTTCTACAAGAGATGGGTATATTCGATTATGCGTTTTCGCTAAAACATGACCATCAAAAAAGAGATTACTGCGTTCAGTATAGAGAGACAGACTTAGCGTTCCTGCATCGCTTGATGGCTGAAGAAGGCATGGTTTATAGTTTCTCTCATCAAGTCTCGAAACATACGATCGTATTTACTGATTCGAATGTGGGATTAGAGCATTTATCACACCCTATTGAATACAACCCCAATTCCGGCTCTAGTGAGGGCGCAGCCTATATCTCTCAACTGATTGAGTCTCATCAGATCACCTCAAGTGATACTGTCCTTCAAGAATACAGTTTTAAAAAGCCTGAGCATCGATTTATGCAGAAGGCGGCCAATAATGATGGGCAGCCTTATGAACACTTTGTCTTTCCCGGTCGCTACCATAATCAAGCAAGCGGAAAGATACGCAGTCAGTCTCAGTTAGATTATTTGCAACGCAGTCAGCATATAGGCCAAGTGCTTAGCAACGAAATGAGATTAGGAGCAGGGTTATGCTTCACTCTCGGTGACGGCGAAGGCGAAAGGGTGACGAAAGATTGGCAAGTGGTCGCACTCTCAATCACCGCAACGCAACCACAAGCGCTTGAAGAAGAGGGCGGTGTAGGTGCCACAACTTACCACAATGAGGCATTGCTTATACCGGCCAATAAAGCTTGGAAGCGCGAACCATTAACAAAACCAGTAGCTGATGGCGCGACCATTGCGGTGGTGGTGGGGCCAGAAAATGAAGACATCTATACTGATGAATATGGTCGCGTAAAACTCCATTTTCTGTGGGATAGATACTCAAATGGCAATGAACTGAGCTCTTGTTGGGTACGAGTTTCTCAAAGTAGCGCAGGTTCCGAGTATGGCGTCATGGCGATACCGAGAGTCGGCCATGAAGTGATTGTCTCTTTCATTAATGGTGACCCTGATCAGCCATTGGTGACCGGTCGAACCCACAACGCGAATAACTCACCTTCTTATTCTCTCCCTAAGCACAAAACCAAAATGGTCATTCGTTCAGAAAGCTATCAAGGCTCTGGCTTTAACGAGTTGAGCTTTGAAGATAGCAGCGGAGCAGAGCAAGTTTATATGCATGCTCAGAAAGACTTGAAAGCACAAGTCAACAATGATCATACAACGCACGTTCACCATGATGCTCACTTGCTAGTAGGAAACGACCAATATACGCAAGTGAAGCAAGATGCTCATTTAAAGGTCACGTCTGATAGCTACACAACGATAAAAGATCGCTTAAGTGAGCAAATCGGTGCGAGCTTCAATCAAAAAGTTGCTGGCCGGTTCAGTGCTAAATCTGGGCGCGAAATTGTGTTGCAGTCTGGGGCGAAACTGGTGGTTGAGTCCGGGGCAGAAGTGACACTTAAGGTTGGCGGTAGCTTTGTGAGCGTTGACGGAAGTGGTGTTCACCTAGTTGGGCCTGCCATCAACTTAAATGCGGGTGGCTCGGCTGGCAGTGGGGCGGCATACAATGGAGTGATGGCAGCTTTGCCGAAAGGGATCATTCCTCCTGACTCTCCTGAGGTCAAAAAGGCGGTGCGCCATCAAGCGCTGCTTGTCGCAGAAGAGAGTCACATTCCACTGGTAAAACCATGTTCATTGGAAGAGGAATAACTCATGTTGTCCGGTTGGTTTAGATCCTGCGAAATACAAACGTATTGGCTTGCAGACTGTCAAGCTCATCAACGTGCTGTAAAGGAATTTGGTTTCGGTTTTGAAGAGTCATTACCTTTGTTTTCTGGAGCGTTATTTGAGCAAGTGACAAGCCTTTCTCCTTGGCTCGTTCCGGTATCAAATGAGCTCCTCGACCTAAAAGAAGAAACATTGGGTCAAGGGATTGGTTTGGCGAGCACGGCTTCTATCAACTCTCTTGTCGACCACCTTCGAAGCCTATTGTTTGCTTCGTTTAACGGTGAAGAGGTCATGTTTCGTTATTACGATAACAACGTCATTGAGCCAATGTTAAGAGCAATGGAAGAGGACGAACGAAACCGGTTTCTTGGCAATATTGACCAATTAGCCGTGAGTGCGGATGCACTTCAGTGCTATGTCAATGGCTCCGTCACCTCCTACAGCTTACAAACACAACCTTGGTGGAAAATCCAAGAGCATCATCTAGCAGCACTCTACAATGCTGAGGTCCATGCAAGATCTATCGAACGACGCTGGTGGAATCTCTTTCCGCAGATGATGGCTCGACTGAATAACCCTCAGATGTTGATTGTCGAGACATTGGAGAAAGCACAAACGCAAGGTTATGAGCCAGAGATTCATGAGGCGTGTGTGATGGTCGAAATTGCTAGGCGAACACAAACGCAACTGAGCGATCTTACCCAGCCCTTTCAACTGACATTTGATGAGTTAAACACACTAGAAACGATCAACAAGGTATGGATATCATGAGTTTAGATACTGGAAGCAGCCCGTATTTTCTGCCGTGTGAGAACTGCTCTCGTTGGATCGAGATATTCGTCAGAGATGAGTTTAACCAGCCCTTCCTCGATGTAACTGGGATCTTGGTTGATTCAGCCGGAAACGAGTTTTCTATAAGCTTAAATGAAGATCCCATTTTCCTTGAAGGTTTAGCGCCTGGGCCAATGCTTCTTCACTTGGACAGTGATGAATGGTTGCTCGAGTCTCAAAAGGAACAACACAAACCTAATGTTGACTCGAAACCTACGGCCGATTTTGCGAAAGCATACTCAAATAAACAGGGCGACAATCCTACCTTCCTAGAAGTGACCGCTGGTGACTTAACAGAACTTACCCAAGGGCAAACCTTGCCGATCAGGCACCAAAAAGGCAAGGCCGATCCATTCAAACTCATTACCGACAACAGCTATGTTCTTCAGGTACGAGGTTTCAACTTTATTACTCTTCGCATAGGAATGTTCTTTGATGGCACAGGCAACAATACCTTCAGTGCTCAGTGGGGAAAGAAACAGCTTGATAAGTACTACTATAAATGGCGACCGAAGTATGAGGCGGAATGTGAGCTTATCTCAGAGCGTACAGGATTATCTAAAGACAACATTCCAGTCACCGAACTATCCGATGAGTGTTTTGCTTTTCCAGAAGAGCAGGGTTTCTTTCAAAAGCTGTTTTCTAGCAAGGACGATGATGTAGAAACGGTTGCAGGCAGTGCGACCAATGAGCTTACTAATATTCAGAAATTGTTCGAGCGTTATTCGCAAGATAAGTATTTCGAAAACCAGAATGTATATTCCTTTGCTCATTATATTACCGGTATAGGTACAGGCAATGAGATTGATGAGCAGCCAGCAAAAGAGTCGATATTTGGTCAAGGTAGTGGAATAGGCAAGTATGGTGTTGTGGAAAAGGTGAATGTTGGGACCGAAAAATTGGTTGATCAACTGTCAGTGCTTAAAAGCATCTTTGAAAACGATTTACCACTTGTAGTTGACGGAATATCGAAGCTTCAATTTGACGTATTTGGGTTTAGCCGAGGAGCTGCTTCTGCAAGGCATTTTGTCAATGTTGTTCTTGAAGGCTGTAAAGGTGACTTTGCGAAAGCTTTTACGGAGGAATGTGCAAAGCAGAAAATTGGATTGTCTAGAACATTTGATTGGGACAGAGCCGATAAGGAAGATGCGAGCTGCGAGGTTACGTTTGTTGGGGTGTTTGATACGGTGGCATCTGTTGTCCATCTCGTCTCATTAGACTCGAAAACAATTCTTGATTTTGACTTTAGCACACATACTGACAACGGAGATGTAAAGCTCTGGCTTGATCCTGCGCGAGTCAGAAGAGTTGTTCATTTAACCGCAAATTCAAAAACTGAATGTAGGGAGAATTTTAGTTTAAATAGGATCAATGAACATGAGACATTTGCTGAACTGACCTTGCCAGGCGCTCATTCAGATATAGGAGGAGGTTATCACTCGAGGAGTTCATATTCTCAAGAAGACTATCTACTGCCTTTGTTGGAACAGAAATTAGTGAAGAAAGTGAGTCGCTCTTATTCTGGTCGGTTCGAAAAGACAAGAGTTATTAAGCATATTCTTCAGGCGTTGGATGACTACAAAAAACTAGATTTAAAAAGTGGATGGAAAGAATCAGATTATGCTCCAGTTGTTTTAGAGGAAGCTAAGCTAGGCGAGAACAGGACGAAAGTAACAGGAAAGTTGTTCATCAAGCGAAAAGTAGAAGGAGACTTATCGCGATTGTATCTACGGGTAATGTATGGTTTAGCGGAATTTCATGGAGTCCCACTAACAGATGACGATGGGTATGTATGGACAGATGATGCCTATTTGTTAGTAAAAGATATACCTAACGAGAATAATGGCCGTCCGATAAAATATACTGAGTTAAATGCAAATATATTACAGCTCGCAAAAAGTGGTGATTATGAGGGTATTATTAACTCATTGAGTACATCGCAGAGGTTAAAAGAGTTTATGGACTCCGATTTGTATCACCATTCTTCGAGTGATACTGTTGGAATGAAGCCATTATTAAATGAATCAACGCAACAATTTGAAAGAGCGAGTTATGAGTGTAAAAAAGATACTTAAAAGGTCGCTATTATATTTAGCTATGTTTCTGCCTGCTATGAGCACGAGTGTTAGTGGTTCTACAGAAAAAAATATCTTGCCGGAATGGCGAGTTAGCATTTCTTCACCATCTCTTTATCCAGCCAAAGTGACCAGTGTATATGGGGTAAATCATCAAGAAAATTGGATATCTCAGCTACATGCATTTAGTCAATTCATGTCTAAGACTGATATGAATAACGTGATGAAATGGATAAACAGTTATGATGGCTATGGCTTACCCCTTCACACTTTTACTATGGTAAGGGGGGCACAGGTTTCAAAAAGAGAGTCATTACCTGATGACGTTTACCTATATTGGACCTCGCTTGCCAATATTCAGTTTTATGTAACCCGATTTGACTTAAATGTAGAAATAAAAAGATTAATGGTGAGTAAGGATTCATATGTCGGGCGTTCAGGAGATGAAATAAGCTGTTATCGCTCTGAGATTGTCTTTGGACTTTTACCAAACGGTCAAGCGAAAGTCTTTTTAAAAGGTTGTGGAGAATTAATTTACGTCACAGAGTTAAAGCCCGAAAGTGTAATGCGAGAAGATGCCCATGGCTTTAATGCAGAAGATTATCGAGAACGTTCGTACTTTAAAAGAATCCAAAAAAGGGCAGACGAGATTGGAGCAGTATTAGATCCAATCCCATGGGATAAAGTGAATAAAGTGTATTCAAACGAGAAAGTGACAGAGTTGAATTAACGTATACTTAAGTCGTGATGAGCCAACTCGAATAATGTGACTGGCTGAAAATTGCACTCTTTCCAAAAATTTTTAAGATGCGATGGGAATAACACTTCATCCTATTCTTTATGCCCTTTTAATTCAGGATACTTAGCTATAATGGCGTTGAATCAAGTATTGCTGAACGAAAATTATCCAATTCAATGAGGCTTTTATGGACAAGGACCCAGTTGAAGAAAGCAACCGCAGACCGCTTGCCGTTCGTGATGTTGCTCTCACCCGAAAAGTAGCCATTTGGCTGAGCAACAAAAACGTCACACCAAATCAAATATCACTAATGAGCATTGTGTTCGCCGTAGTTGGCTATGGCGTGATGCTTACCTACCATTTTTCGCCGATAAGCTATCTGTTACTTATTGCGGCGGCCACCATTCAGATGCGCTTGTTGTGTAATTTATTTGATGGCATGGTGGCGATCGAAGGTGGAAAGAAAACTCCGGCGGGGGAGCTTTATAATGATGTCCCCGATCGTATTGCTGATCCTCTCTTTATCATTGCCGCAGGGTTCGCGACAGAATCGGTATTTGGTATGCCACTCGCTTGGAGTAGTGCAATAGTGGCGGTTTTGACCGCTTATGTTCGAGTCTTGGGTGTGGCTATGGGGACGCCTGCTGATTTTCGAGGACCCATGGCAAAGCAGCACAGAATGGCCCTATTAACGGTAACGTATCTACTACTGTTCCTGCAGCATACATTCGTTGGGCTGCCCGACATCTTCGTGTATAGCATGGATGCTGCATTATTGGTGATGTTAGTTGGTAGCGTTTACACGACTTGGCGACGCCTTGCGTTTATCTCTGATTACAAAACAAGAAGTCCGAGTGAAGACGTTCAGCCTAATGAGAAGGGGTCACAATGTTAGGTATTCCGTTACACTCGCTGTATATCATGGCCGTAATCGTCTTGGTTCTAGTTATCGGTACACTTGTTTACTTGTGGCTATCTAGGAGACATAAAGAACGCGATTATCTTGAATTGAAGCTACGTATTCGTTCATGGTGGTGGATGATTGGCATTGTCTTTGTCGTCCTCTACCTGCCTTTGCAATATACGCTCTTCTTTGTCGGTTTCTTGAGCTTTATGGCACTCAAAGAGTTCCTTTCTATTGTCCCCACTCGAATGACTGACCGCCGAGTAATCTTCTGGGCTTACCTATCCATTCCGTTTCAATACTATTGGTTATCAATAGGTTGGTACGGTATGTACATCATCTTTATCCCTGTATATATGTTCTTATACCTCCCAATGGTTGCAGTGTTGATAGGGGATACGAAAGGTTTTATTCGCTCGGCGGGTGTTATTCATTGGGCCTTAATGCTTACGGTCTTTTGTATCAGTCATATGGCGTATTTGCTCGTTCTGCCAAGCTTGAACCCAGATGCTGGCTCAATGGGAATGCTGT
Organism: Vibrio aquaticus; assembly: GCF_003970385.1. Lineage (GTDB taxonomy): Bacteria > Pseudomonadota > Gammaproteobacteria > Enterobacterales > Vibrionaceae > Vibrio > Vibrio aquaticus. The sequence continues at coordinate 457,416 of NZ_RXZH01000002.1, forward strand.
TGTTTTTGCTGATCTTCACGCAGTTTAACGACGTTTGCCAATACGTCTGGGGGAAATCGTTCGGTAAGCATAAGATTGTCCCGAAAGTCAGTCCGAATAAAACCTGGGAGGGGTTCATTGGTGGGGCATTAACGGTTATTGGCGCGTCTTATTTTGTTGCCCCGTACCTAACGCCTCTGACAGGTGTTCAAGGCCTAGTCGCAGGTATCATCATTGCTTTTAGTGGATTTATTGGTGATTTGGTCATTTCGTCAGTGAAGAGAGATTTGAAGATTAAAGATACGAGCCAGTTCATACCGGGTCATGGTGGTATTCTTGACCGTATTGATAGCTTAATGTTTACCGCACCTCTGTTTTTTCACTACATCTACTACTTGTACTATTGAGGATTTATGACAAGGATACTCAGAGTCTTGTTTATACTCTTTTTTGTAAAACCACTGGTGTTTGTTGGCTTAGGTTTAAACATCATTAATAGACAAAACTTGCCAACAAAAGGGCCAGTTGTTGTAGCCGCTAACCATAACAGTCATCTAGATACATTGGTGTTGTTGGCTCTGTTTCCAATCAGCTTAATCCACAAGGTTCGCCCTGTAGCGGCGGCAGATTACTTTTTATCTAACCCCGTTGTCGCGTGGCTGTCACTGAACGTTATTGGCATTATTCCCATACGCAGAGCGCCCTCTAAAGCGCAAAAAGAGGCCATTTTTGATGAGTGCCACAAAGCTTTAGAACAAGGGGAGATTCTACTTATTTTTCCGGAAGGTAGCCGGGGCGAACCGGAAGTAATGAGTGGGCTTAAAAAGGGCATCTATCACCTAGTCAAAGACCATTCTCAATGCGAAGTTGTTCCGGTGGTCATGAGAGGCCTTGGGGCATCCTTACCAAAAGGGACGGCGATGTTTGTGCCTTTTAACTGCGATGTTGTGCTGGGAGAGGCGATAAACGGATTTGCCAATGCAGATGAATTCGTAACAATCATGCAGTCCCAGTATCAACAACTGAGTGAGCAATGTATTGTTCAAGTGGAATAAATTAGGTTTATCTTGATGCAAAAACACCTGACTTTAATGGTCAGGTGTTTTGTTATACGGAGCCGTTTTTACGATAACTTGAAGGTCAGTTGAGCTCTTAACCCGCCCATCGAACTGCGGCTAAGGGTTAAGATGCCTCGATAGCTGTGCGCCATTTCACTAACAATATTCAAACCAAGACCGGTGCCAGGAGTGGTTTCATCAAGACGGACTCCACGTTGGACTGCTTGCTGAATTTTGTCCTCGGGAATCCCCGGGCCATCGTCTTCAATGATGATATTGATCTCACCTGTTGTGGTTTGCTCAGAGTGAACTCGAATAATGGAAGAGGCCCACTTATAACCATTCTCCAATAAGTTACCTACCATCTCGTCGAGATCGGTTTTATCGACCGCAACTTCGATGTCGGAATCTAATTCGTTAATAAGCGTCACTTCACGAGAAGCGTAAACTTTATCAAATGCCATCGAAATCGCATCCACACGTTCAGATGGGTTTGCTCTTACGGCGAGGATGTTCTTAGATCCGGCCATGCGGGCTCGACCAAGATGATAATCAATTTGGCTTTGAATCTGCTCGACAGGGGGCTGCAATCGCTGACGGTGCTCATCATCGAACGTTGTTATCTCATTCTTTAACACAGACAAAGGCGTTTTTAAGGCGTGAGATAAGTTACCTGCATGATGCCGTGCTCGCTCTAACAGCTCTTGGTAATGAAAGATGAGTGCATTTAAGTCAGAGACCACAGGCGCGACTTCTTTTGGATATTCTTCATCAAGCTGAGTTTTATCCCCAGAACGCAATTGAGAAAGTTCTTTATGCATTTTAGTCAGCGGATGCAAAGACCATTGAACTTGAAGCATGATGACGGCGAGGACACCAAAATAGAGTAGCGCAAGAATAACCCAAAGTTGCCCCATTAGGTCTTGAACCGTGTCTTCAATCGGCTGTTCATCAATACCGATCAACACCTCAATGGGTCCATCATAGTCAGGGTAATACAGCGTGGTGTGGAGATAAATCAACTTCTCATCACGAGCGCCGAGGTACTCTTTCTTGATTCCTTTCTTAACGGCGATTTTTTGATCCCAAAGTGAGCGAGAGCGAAGAAGATCAGAATCGGTTTTCGCAGACCAATAAAGGCCACTGTATGGTCGATTGAAGCGAGGATCAGAAAGGTTAGTGGTTAGGGTTAAATTGCCTTTTTCATCCGCTTCTAGCGAGGCTGAAATCTCATCCATATAGATTGAGAGTTGAGATTTCGTATCGCCTACCATGTAGCTAAACACTTGGTTGGGGACGGACACCCCAACGGCTATGACCATCGCGGTCAACCAAACGATAGCCGCCAGAACAAGGCGGCTTTTGAGACTGAGTCGCTTAAGTATAAAGCGCTTACTATTCGGCATTCAGTTGGTACCCTAAACCACGGACGGTTTTGATCACTTTAGGCGCTATCTTTTTGCGGATACGGCCAATAAACACCTCAATAGTGTTTGAGTCACGGTCGAAGTCTTGTTTGTAGATATGTTCAACCAGTTCAGTGCGCGAAATGACCTTTTCTGGATTATGCATAAAGTACGCGACAACTTTATACTCAAGGGCTGTTAAGCTAATCGCTTGACCTTGCCACATCACTTTAGAGGTACGGGTATCAAGGCTTAAGTTGCCAATCTGCATCACTGGTGAAGCGTTGCCTGACGCTCTTCTCAACTGAGAGCGAAGACGGGCAATAAGTTCAACCATTTCAAAAGGTTTGGTCAGGTAATCGTCCGCACCGGCATTCAAACCTTCAACACGTTGAGTCAACGTGTCTCGTGCGCTCAGAATAACCACCGGTGTATTGATATTTTCATCTCGAATGCCTTTTAACACCGTTAAGCCATCAATCTTTGGTAAGCCAAGATCAAGAACGATGGCATCCCACTCTTCAGAGGTTGCTCGGTAAAGCGCGTCAATACCATCTTGCGCCAATTCTGGTACCCAGCCAGTTTGTTCTAACGATTCAATGATCTGTTCACCTAGACGAGGCTCATCTTCCACTACTAAAATTTTCATCAGCGTTTCTTCTTATTAGTTTAATTCTTTAATGCTTGTTTAAAGTTACGTCCTTTAATCAATATCATCTCAAGCGTTTCCGCATTGTATTCGACTTTGATGATATTGTTGTCGTAATTGAGCTTGAGTTCGTAGACCCAAACATCGTCATCTTCTTCGAGTTCTACGTGAATAATTCGGCCATAAAGGTCGCGTTCGACAGCCGCGTACATTTCAGAAAATGGGCGAATATAGCCCTTTTTGACGGCCTCAAAGACTTCATCTTGGTCTTCTTCAAATTCAATCTTAGCACCTGGTCGATGTTCGTCTTGTACTAACGCATGGCCATCTTGTTCATGGTGGTCATGTTTTTTTGCTGAACTGGGAAAGGCGACCAGTAGGCACATAAGTAATGTGGAGGTACCAATCAGTGGATGCTTGAACATAATCATACCTTTTAGATTTTCTGTAGTTCAGTATACAGAATCAAAAATGAACACCAAATGAATGGTTAGTTCGAGAGCTCATCTTCAAAAATCTTATCTCTCATTTTCCAAAAGCGGCCAGACTTTCTCGCAATAACAAACTGCGGAGGACGAAAGCGATGCTGATTGTTTACGACCTTGGTGGGTGAAGCGTCATCAAAAGGGCGATGTTTGTCGGCAAGGTGAGGTCGTACAAACTGATCTTTGAATCGCTGTTTTTGGTTTTTGGTAGTTAACGACCAAAATTCGCTCACTTGGGCTTGGTTCTCACCAATGTAAGAGACTTTTAAGCTGCTTTTACCTTTATCGTCTTTATGAACACTTAAAGCCATCTCCAAACATTCAAAAACAAGCGCATCTTTTAGGTTTAACGCTTCCTTAAGCTTCTTGTCAGGGTCTACCAAAGTGGCATCACATTCATGACAAATTCGAGCAGCAATATCATTGTCAGCGCCGCACTCGCCACAATACTTGGCGCGAAAACGGTAGTTGCAATGTTCTCGTTCGCCAGTTTCATCATCTTCAAAGAAACCTTGGCATTTACGGCCAAAATGTTCGATCAAAAAGCCATTGCTGTCGAGTTTGCCCCAAAAGTTGTTGTTAAAGCCGCAAGCGGGGCAGGGAATGGTGATGATCTCGCTATCAGAGTCGGGTTTGGCATCACCCACTTCAGGTTGATAGAGGTCATAGCTGTTGCCCGCATAATCGAGCACTAAACACTCTTCTTTACCTGGCGATAAGCGCAGTCCTCGGCCGACGATTTGTTGATACAGGCTGATTGATTCGGTTGGGCGTAATATCGCAATTAAGTCGACATGTGGGGCGTCAAACCCCGTCGTTAGTACCGAGACATTGACAAGGTACTTTATCTTACGGTCTTTGAAGTCTTGAATGATGGCATCGCGTTCAGGCGTGGGAGTATCACCAATCACAATCGCCACTTGGTCTTGTGGAAGTAGCCCATAGATTTCTTGGGCGTGTCGAACGGTCGCGGCAAAAATCATAATGCCTTGTTTGCTCTTTGATAGCTCAATGATTTGTTCGACAATTTGCGGGGTAGCTCGCTTCGCTTTGTCGATCACCATGTCCATTTCGGATTCTTTGTAACGGCCAGTGTTTGCAGGCTTAAGCTGAGAGAAGTCATAACTCAATACGGGCGCGTCCATCATTTTCGCAGGCGTTAAGAACTTTTCATCGAGTAGGTAACGAATCGGCAACTCGAAAATACAGTCTCGAAAGAAACGCGGCTCTTCAGTACGCACCAAACCACGGGTGTGGTATTGATAAATCCAACCCATTCCAAGGCGATAAGGGGTGGCGGTTAAGCCGAGCACTTTAATGCCGGGGTTTTGTTCTCTTAGGTGGGTTATTACTTTTTGATAGCTGGTCTCTTTGTTATCCGGCACTCGGTGGCACTCGTCGATAACAAGCAGAGAAAACTGGTTTTTAAATTGATCAAGATTGCGCACGACCGATTGAACAGAAGCAAACACCACTTGTTGATCGGTTTCTTTTCGCCCAAGGCCTGCAGAAAAAATGGAGCCTTTTAGCCCATAACCTTCATACTTTTCGTGGTTCTGTTCAACCAGCTCTTTAACGTGTGCCATAACCAACACGCGCCCTTTGGCTAGGCGCGCAAGTTCAGCAATGACGAGACTTTTGCCTGCACCGGTAGGGAGGACTAAGACCGCAGGGCTAGAGTGTTTACGAAAGTAATGGATGACAGCTTTGACAGAATCAGCCTGATATGGACGCAGTGTATACATAAATTGTGTGAAATAGCTCAACTATTTAGTTTAGTCGCACTATAATACATGACCTGACAAAGATGAGGTATTCATGCGTTTAGATAAATACTTGTGTGATGCATTAGGTGCAACACGTAAAGAAGCAACAAAGATCATCAAAAGTGGTGATGTAACGGTTAATGACATTGTACAAAAAAGCGGTTCAGTGAAAGTCACTGATGACTGTACGGTGGAATGGCAAGGGCGTGAGATTCACAAAGCTGGGCCTCGTTACATTATGTTATTTAAGCCTGATGGTTTTGTTTGTTCGCATGAAGATGGCTTTAATCAGACGGCATTTATGTTGCTTGATGAAGTGAAAATGGAAGAACTTCATTTTGCTGGCCGTTTAGATGTTGATACAACGGGTCTTGTCCTGATTACTGACGATGGCCAATGGTCTCATCGAATCACGTCACCTAAACACAAGTGTGAAAAGACATACCGAGTGTGGCTCGCAGACCCAATTCAGGCTGACTATGCCGAGAAATTCGAGCAAGGCATTCAGCTTCGCAATGAAAAAGGTCTGACACTGCCAGCGCAGCTAGAAATCGTCGATGAAGAAGAGAACGAAGTGCTTCTAACCATCACTGAAGGCAAATATCACCAAGTTAAGCGCATGTTCGCGGCGTTAGGTAATAAAGTCGAGCACTTGCACCGTGAGCGCATTGGTGACATTGAACTGTGCGAGTCACTAGAGCCGGGTGAATATCGTTACCTCAGTGAAGATGAAGTGGTGTCTGTCTGGAAGTAATACTCATTTTTGGAATTAGTTTATTTCCTATTAGGAACTAGTCTTTTAGGCCGATTTGATTGAGGATAGATCGGATCGAAACGCCATGAACGGCGAAATGATTTTCTGTTTGGTTGCAGCATGGAAGCTGCACTCATCCGCAACCGAGTCGGAGAAGTATGTCTGAAAGAACTCTGGAGTCGTCCACTCCTCAAATTGGCTTTTTGCTCTTTTTAGTCTTAGGAGCCATCGGCGCTTTAACCCCGCTCGCCATCGATATGTACTTACCTGCCATGCCTACCATTGCGCGTGATTTGGGGGTAACGGAAGGGGCGGTGCAAATTACCTTAACCGCTTATACGGCGGGTTTTGCAATTGGTCAGCTTATCCATGGCCCATTAGCAGACAGTTATGGTCGCCGCCCTGTCCTTATTCTTGGTGTGTTTTTCTTTGGTATCGCCTCTATTGTCAGTGCGACCACAACCGGTATTGAAGCCTTAACATGGGTACGAACTGCGCAAGGTTTTGCCGGTGCAGCCGCAGCTGTGATCATTCAAGCCGTAGTGCGAGATATGTTTGACCGCGAAGACTTTGCGAGGGCGATGTCGTTTGTCACGTTAGTGATTACCATTGCGCCATTAATTGCTCCTATGATTGGGGGTTATGTCGCGGTTTGGTTCGGTTGGCGAGCAATTTTTTGGATATTGGCTGCGTTTTCTGTCGTGGTTATTGCATTGGTGCTTTGGAAAATTCCGGAAACACTCAGCGAAGAGAATAAGCAGCCACTGCGGGTTAGAACAACGCTGCAAAACTATATGCGCCTGTTTAAAAATCCCGTGGCAATGGGCCTTATCTTTTCTGGTGCGTTCTCATTTGCCGGTATGTTTGCGTTTTTAACTGCAGGTTCGTTTGTCTATATTGATATCTATGGTGTTCGTCCCGATCAATTTGGTTACTTATTTGCTTTGAACATCGTGGCGATGATCGTCATGACCAGCATCAACGGCCGATTGGTGAAAAAAGTAGGCTCACACACTATGCTGCGTTTTGGTTTGGCGGTTCAGCTAGTTGCAGGGATTGGCTTGTTTGTGACTTGGCTACTTGATGCAGGCTTGTGGGGCACGGTTGTCTTTGTTGTCATGTTTATCGGCACACTGTCGACCATCGGCAGTAATAGCATGGGTTTATTATTAAGTAGCTATCCGTCAATGGCGGGTACAGCCTCATCGCTCGCAGGAACACTGCGTTTTGGTACGGGTTCAATTATAGGAGCTGTCGTGGCATTTTTGCCAGGCGGTGTTACATGGCCGATGGTCATCGTCATGAGTGCATGTTCGATTGTCTCTGCGGCCTGTTATTGGTTATTTGGAAGAAAGGCGTAATGTCTCAATACACAGTAGAAATACAAAAGCTGGTTAATAAAGCATTAGACGAAATTGCAAAAGAACATGCGGCTGGCAAATTAACGAATGGCCCAACAGCGAACAACTTATATTTGGTTCGTTGGATCACAAAGGCGATTAAGTCTCAGCAATTTCCACGTATCGTGGCAGACGATTTAATTCGTTGGCAGAAAACGGGTCGATCAAAAGGCAACAGTGCCAATCTGATGCAAACGTTTCAGAGAATTTCAAAGTTCTACGCTGAGTTTTTTCCGGAAGGGCAAGAGGATCGAGTGATTAAGGATCATGAGATCAATGCCTTCATCGATATGATGGAAGAAAACAACTGGGAAGTGACAACATCTGAAGAGTTGGTTAATTGCGGTAAAGTTCAGATCTTTACGGAAGGGCCAAACTCTCTAGCCATGTGTACTGAGCAGTGTGAAAGCAGTTTTGATGGTGAAGACATGATCAAACCAATGAGCTGGTTTGTTCGTGGCCACCATGCTGATTTTGTAGAAAAGGCATCTGCGGCTGGCTTCATGCTACACAAGGTGACAGATTATAAATCAAACGTGAAATATCACGGTGAGTACATTATCTTCCCAGGAAACCGTGGTGATCAGTTAGCTGAAATCCCATTGAGTTTAGTGGTTTAAAGGTTTAACGAACGATTAAGCTGCTATTTAAGAGCTTCCACTATGGAAGCTCTTTTGCTTTTCTGATAATCGCTTTGACCATGCCTTTAAAAATGAATAGGTGCGCTGGCATCATGGCAAACCAATAGAGTAACCCTCTAAACCCTTGTGGGTGCCACCAAGCGGTCACCGTTAAGCGTCTTTCTTGCCCAAGATCCTCAATAGAAAACTCTAATCGGCCAAGACCAGGGCCTTTCATACCAAAAAGTAGTGATATGAAGCGATCCTCTTCACAGCGGATGACTTTCCAAGAGTCAATAAAGTCGCCCACCTTGAGTTCTGGCCCTTCAGGGGAACGGCGAACAGGTTTTCCGCCGCCAAAAAAGAGATCGAGCCATTCTCGCGTACGCCACAAACTATTGGCAAAGAAATAACCTTCTTCACGGCTACCAATTTTTCGCACCAGTTTCCATAACTGACTAGCTTCAAGAGTGGTGGTAATTGAAGCACCTGTTTGCTTTGGGTAATAACCGTAGCCTGGTTGCCAGCGAGATAGTGCTGCCGGATCAAAACCCCAAACATTGCTTTGTACAAACTCCCCCTCGCTTTCGATGGATTCCGTTACCATCTGAATAAAGGGGATCATCGCTTGCGGGTACTTTTGTCGTATATCGTTTGAGTCAGCGACAAAGTCATGTTCTAAACCCGACAATAAAGCACGCCCAATACTGGACGGGACAGAAGTAACAACGCCGAGCCACTGGGACGCCATTTTCGGCGTAAGAAGCCTCGTAGGGAATATTTTGATGGGTTTGCTGACCGCTCGTGCGATGACATGAAATTGTTCACGGTACGATAGGGTGTCTGGGCCACCAACTTCATATGTGTTGGATTTGGCTGGAGACTCTTCCGCTAGCGACAGTAAGTAGTGGTTTAAGTTTGTTAACGCAATAGGGTTAGCTTTAGACTCGACCCATTTCGGTGTGATGAGCAGTGGCATGTTATAAACAAAGTCACGCATTATCTCAAAGGCGGCCGATCCTGGTCCAATGATCACACCAGCTCTAAGCTCTGTAATAGGAGTGTTCGATTGACGAATGATGTCACCGGTCATTCTGCGTGCTTTTAAATGTTCAGAGTCACCGGTTTGAGGTTGGATTGCGCTCAAGTAGATAACATGTTCGACCGAACTTTCTTTCAGGGCATCACGGAAGTTTTCTGCCAGCCCTATTTCATAATCTAGAAAGTCATGACCGTGTGCCATGCCATGAACGAGGAAATACACCAGATCAAACTGTGGAATAAGATCCAGTGTGGCTTGTCGGTCTGCGAGATCCAAATAACACAGAGAAAGGTTAAGGTGCGGCTCAATACGTGCCGACAGGTAATCAAGCTGACGAGACGCCGCTGTTACGGAATAGCCTTGATCACAAAGTTGATGGAGCAATTGGGAGCCCACGTATCCTGATGCGCCTAAAACCAAAACCTTTTTCATCTTAATCCCTTTAGTTTTTATGGTCTCACTTGATAACTGATCATATAATAAACAGCCTGTTTTTTCCTAAATTTCATACTGTTGCTGTTAGAGGTGTTTCGCCACATGCTTTCACAAGTTTTATACCATACTCGTGGTGATTTCTTCCGCCGCCTAATAGCCATTGCAATGCCAATTACATTGCAGAGCATTATGTTCTCTAGCCGTAGCTTAGTGGATGTGTTGATGCTGGGTCAGCTCGGTGAAGCAGAAATCGCCGCGGTAGGTGTTGCTGCACGTGCGACGTTTGTCACGACGATTATGCTGGTTGGTGTCACCACAGGTGGCGCGTTATTGACGGCGCAGTATTGGGGAGCCGCCGATAAGAAAGGCGTCCGAGAGAGTACCGCGTTGACCTGGTTGGTCTGTACGGTCTTTGCCGCGTTGACTGCCTTACTGTTTATTTTCTTCCCAACTCAGATTATGGGGCTTGCAACAAGCGACTCGGAAGTTAACCAACTTGGCAGTGAATACTTAGTGATTACCTCTGTCACTATGTTCGCGGTTGCTTGTGTGGCGAGTATGTCGGTTGGGCTTCGAGCAATGCACAAACCGGGGTTAAGTACCTTCTTTAGTGGTATTGGTATTCTGTCGAACATCTTCCTCAATTGGGTGTTTATTTTTGGTAAGTTCGGCGTCCCTGCTATGGGGATTAAAGGGGCCGCTATCGCAACGGTGCTTAGTGGTACGATCGAAGTGGTGACGCTATTTGGCTACCTTTATGCGAAGAAGCACTTGTTGGCGTTTGGTATTACTGATATTCGCCAAGTGCTTGAATGGCAACGTGTGAGTAAGTTCTTGCGCCTTTCTCTTCCTACCACATTTAACTTTCTTGCTTGGGCTGGTGGCCTATTTGCTTATCATGCGATCATGGGTCAATCAGGCGTTCAAGGTTTGGCGGCACTCTCAGTGATGAGCCCGGTTGAATCCATTGCTCTTGCGTTGTTGATTGGTATGTCTAATGCCGCAGCGGTGTTGGTGGGTAACCAGATCGGGGCCAAAAACTACGATGCAGTGTATTACCAAGCAATTGGTGTGACTTTATTAAGCTTAGTGGTCGGAATTATCGTCGCAATTCTGCTTTACCTAGTTCAGGGGTTAGTGCTTGACGCATTCAGTGCGCTTACGACAGAAACCCGACTATTGGCTGAAAAGTTCATGTTGGTTATGTGTGTCGGAATTATATTGCGCTCGCTGCCAATGATGGCGATTGTCGGAGTGTTAAGAGCGGGTGGGGACGTGAAATTCTGCTTGTATCAAGATCTTGTGGCTCAATGGTTGATTGGTATTCCTTTGGCCGCATTTGCTGCCATTGGTCTGGGGTGGCCACCTGAGTGGATTTACTTGCTGTTTTTAACGGAAGAGCTGATCAAGTGGTTTGGCTCAAGCTATCGCATGAGAACACGGAAATGGGTACGTAATCTGATTGAAAATTAGACATGAAACGCACTCGGTATGCATTTGGGTGCGTAATTTGTGATCTATAGTCCAAATAGCTTTCTTGAAGCAGGGATTTAGTGTAGATTCACACTCCTATTTTAAAGGTTGACGAGAGAAACAATGTTACAGCTAACAGACCTATGCAAAGGCTATGTGGACGGGGGAGAGTTCCATCCCGTTTTACAAGGTGCTGAGTTGACATTGAAACAAGGCGAGCAAGTTGCTTTGATGGGTGAAAGCGGTTCAGGTAAAAGTACCTTACTTAACCTAATTGCTGGCCTAGATACCGTAGATTCCGGTGAAGTATTGTTTCCTAATTTCTCGATGCATGACGTGGTAGAGAACAAACGCACAGCGTATCGAAGAAACAATATTGGCCTTATTTTCCAGCAGTTTAACTTACTCCCTACGCTGAATGTTGCCGATAACATTCGCTTCTGCCGTCAGCTAAAAGGCTTGCCGGAAGATCAAGGCTTATGGCGTCAGATCTTATCAGCGCTTGATCTCATGCCACTGTTAGGACGTTATCCAGAAGAAGTGTCTGGTGGTCAACAGCAACGTGCTGCGATCGCTCGTTCGCTTTATATGGAACCTAAACTCCTGCTAGCGGATGAACCAACGGGCAGTTTGGATGAGCGCAATGCCGAAGCCGTAATGAGGCTCTTAACAACATTAACCAAACAACTAGAGTGTACCTTGTTGCTGGTGACACACAGTGAACGTGTAGCGGAACATATGGAAGGTAAGATCCGACTTCAAGGAGGACAACTTCATGTTATGGCCCGTAGTTAAAGCACTACTTGGTCACTACAGACGTTACCCTTTTCAAATCATTCTTGTCTGGCTTGGCCTCACTCTTGGTGTTTCTCTTTTAGTTGGTGTTACATCGATCAACAATCATGCGCGTCAAAGCTATGAGCATGGTGAAAAGCTATTTTCTAACCCTCTGCCTTATCGAATTCGCGCTAAGCACACCTCAAATAAAATTCCTCAGGGTTTTTATATTCAGCTGCGACGTGAAGGCTTCAATCAGTGTGCGCCTTTTGAAGCTCTGACAGTGAACACGGCCGATGGCGCTGATTTAGTTTTGGTCGGCATTGATCCGGCTTCACTGATTCGTTTTCAGCCACAGGTACTACTTGAAGACATCACCTCGCTGGCGTTGATGCAGCCACCATATCCTATTTTAGTCAGCACAGATCTCGCGAGCCACATGGAGTGGAAGAATGGTGATTCGATTACTTTGGCGGATGGTAGTCAGCTAGGGCCTGTTGTCATTGAGCGTAACGGTCAGTTAAACGGTACCCGCATCATCGCAGACATGTCGTTATTACGTATGCTTGAACGAAGCTCGGGTATATCGACCATTGCGTGTAGTGAAATGCCCAAAGAGAAGCTAGCAAAACTCAAGAGCATGCTGCCTAGTGGTATGGAACTGAAGCGCAGTTCTCGCGCTGAGTTAGAGTCATTGACTCAAGCGTTCCACATGAACCTGAGCGCGATGGGGATGTTGGCGTTTTTAGTTGGTCTGTTTATTTTCTACCAAGCGATGTCACTTTCATTAACTCAACGCCAGCGTTTGGTAGGCATCTTGCGTCAAACGGGTGTGTCGGGTTGGCAGTTAGCGCAAGCCTTGATGCTAGAGTTACTGGTTCTGGTCTTTGTGAGCTGGCTATGTGGTAATGCATTGGGGATGCTACTTGCGAACCAATTGATTCCAGCCGTTTCGGCAAGTTTAGGCGATTTGTATGACGCGAACGTTGGTTTATCGATTAGTTGGACGTGGCAAACCAGCTTATACAGCTTTTATTTATCGGCTATTGGGGCAATTGTCGCTTGTGCTTGGCCATTAGTTCGACTGTTGCGTTCGCAGCCGGTCAGACTCACCACTCGACTATCACTGACGAGATTTACTGGTACTGAGTTTACCATCCAAGCCTTGTTAGCGTGCGCCTTGTGTGTTGCGGCTATCGCGATTTATCAAGCGCCGCAAACGCAAGAGTCGGGCTTTGTCATCATTGCCTTAATGCTGTTAAGTGTCGCGCTTTTTACGCCTTTTATCGTATGGAAAGTGTTCGAAAGCTTCTCTTATACATTACGTTGGGTGAAGGTTCGTTGGTTCTTCGCTGATGCAGCGGCAAGTATGAGCTATCGTGGCGTTGCGACTATGGCATTCATGCTCGCGATGTCAGCGAACATCGGTGTAGAGACAATGGTAGGCAGCTTCCGAGATACTACCGACAAGTGGTTAAGCCAACGTCTTGCCGCCGACCTTTATATTTATCCAAACAGCAGTGCTGCGGCTCGAATGAGCAGTTGGCTCGCTAAGCAACCAGAAGTTGAATCGGTTTGGTGGCGTTGGGAAAAAGAACTTTCTACACCACAAGGTGCTTTACAGGTTGTCAGTACTGGCCCTTCGGAGGGTGAGCTTGATGCTCTGACGGTGAAGTTAGGTGTACCGAATTACTGGTATCATTTACACCATTCTAAAGGGGTGATGATCAGTGAGTCGATGGCGCTCAAGCTTAATATCCGCCCTGGCGATTACCTCGATTTATCCGGTAAGTTAGGTCAGGGTTGGCAAGTGGTTGGGGTCTATTACGATTATGGTAACCCGTACAACCAAGCATTGATCTCTCATCGTAATTGGTTATATGCCTTCGCAGGAAGTGGCAGCGTGGCTCTGGGCACTTTATTGAACGAAGGGGTGAATCCTATAGGGCTGAAACGACGTTTAGAATCCGTCTTTAGAATTGATTCTGACCGCGTATTTGACAATAGCCATATTCATAACCAAGCGATGAAAGTGTTCGATCGGACGTTCTCTATCGCCGATACCTTAGGTAACATCACCTTGGTTATTGCTGTCTTCGGGATATTTTTCGCGACAGTGGGGGGAGAAGTCTCTCGTCAGAAGCATGTCGCACTACTCAGATGTTTGGGCATGTCAGGAAGAGAGCTCATTGTCATGGGCAGTTTACAGCTCTTCGTGTTTGGTGCCATTTCGCTACTCATTGCAATGCCACTCGGTATTGCTTTAGCAAGGCTGGTGGTCGATATCATTATTAAGCAATCATTTGGGTGGACGTTAGAAATTCAGTTTGTGCCATCAGAATATTTGCAAACAGGCTTGCTGGCCATGTTGTCCTTGATGGTAGCAGGAGCGATACCTGTTATCAGGATGATTCGCCAAACACCAATGAAATCGCTAAGGGATGCGTTGTAAATGGATAGGAAGATAAAGAGAGTCGTTTCAACTGCCTTCATGGTTATTTTGCTCTTGGTTGTGAGTGGTGCTCTTTATCTTTATTCTTCAGTCTTTGGTGGTTGGAATACCAATCATACGCCTACCTCTCAAGTTCTCCGTACTAGTAAAGACCAAGTCTTTGAACCCGTTCTGCCCGATAATCCGGTGGTTTTACCGCGAGATTTTTCATTTCAAGATGAGTTTCAGCACGGCTGGTGGCACTTCTTTGCTAACGTAAAAGACAGCAAAGGAAAACGATATGGTGTTCAATGGAGCTACTTCCGTGTGGCGATTAATGACAGTAACCTTTCTGGTTGGCTAAATCCTCAGCTTTATGTCTCTCATATTGTCATTTCGTCTGATGAAGGGGTATGGCGAGAGCAGCGTGTTGCGCGAGGCGGGATCGGGCAAGCTGGGATGACAGTGAAGCCTTTTAGGCTTTGGATTGATAACTGGTATTGGCGCTCATTGGGTAAAACGCCATTCCCAGGGCAGTTGGATGTCGCAACGGATACGTTCAGCGTTAACCTTAAATCGATAACCCGTGGTCCTTTTGTGATACCCGGTGACAAAGGCTATGTCAGCAAGCATGACTTGCTGCCTATTGCATCTCATAACATGACGGCTCCTTTTTTATCCGTTCGAGGTGAGCTGAAAATGGGAGACGAAGAACGCATTTCGGTAGAAGGCCAAGGCTGGATGAGTAAAGAGTGGGGCAGTGGCTTACTCGCTCAGGAACAGCAAGGTTGGGATTGGTTTGTCATTCATTTAGGCGATGAGACAACACTTTCTGTCAGTCGCTACCGTCACGAACATCAGCTTCCATATGTATTTGGGACACTCGCAACCAATGATGGAAAGGTGATACCGCTAAGCCAAGAGCAATTAACACTGCGTGAATTGGGCGAAGTGCAATTGAAAAATGGCAAAACGATTCCTGATCGTTGGTCTATTCGTGTTCCTGATTATGGCATTAACCTTACCACGTCGGCTGTCCATAAGGAGCAATGGTTGCCTTTCATCATTCCATATTGGGAGGGTGAAGTGAAAACGCAAGGCAGCCATGAGGCGAGAGGGTTTATGCAGTTAACGGGTTATTAATCGCAAACTGATGACTACAGACTGACTGGCCAGAGCCACTTCTCATAAGATGGGAAGTGGCTCTGGTGTTTTTATATGGTAATTTCATTTAATTGCCTATAATTAACTAAGGAAAATTAAGGCTATTTGGGTGTTTTTTATCGGAAAAACCGAGTTAAAAACACTAAACAAGCGATTATTCCTTAGGTTTGTAACTCTATAAACTCATTTGTATTCTTTGTTAATCGCTTATTAACATAATAAATATAAGGGCAATATGCATGAATGATATGATTCGCGATTTTTTCAAAATGGAATCCGCAGGCGGTATTCTGTTGGTTATCGCTGCTGCGGTAGCAATGACAATCGCAAATACAGATCTATACAGCACCTATCAAGGTATTCTTCAGTCTTACGTTCTCGGTATGACAGTTTCATACTGGATCAATGACGGTCTAATGGCTATTTTCTTCTTGATCATTGGTCTGGAAGTGAAGCGTGAGCTTCTAGAAGGCGCTCTTAAATCTAAAGAGACGGCTATTTTCCCTGCAATTGCAGCGGTTGGTGGTATGTTGGCACCAGCACTTGTCTACGTCGCATTTAACTATGGCGATGCACAGGCGATTCAAGGTTGGGCAATTCCAGCAGCAACGGATATTGCCTTTGCCTTAGGTATTATGGCACTGCTGGGTAATCGCGTACCGGTGAGCCTAAAAGTATTCCTATTGGCTCTAGCGATCATTGATGACCTTGGTGTTGTCGTAATTATCGCATTGTTCTACACAAGTGACTTGTCGACAACAGCATTAGCGGTTGGTTTCGCGATGACTGCAGCGCTGTTTATGCTCAATGCTAAGAAAGTGACTTCATTGACACCCTATATCATCGTTGGTGCAATCTTGTGGTTCGCCGTGCTCCAGTCTGGTGTACACGCAACGTTAGCGGGTGTGGTGATTGGTTTTGCAATTCCACTAAAAGGTAAGAAAGAAGGCCATTCCCCATTGAAACATATGGAACATACCCTGCACCCATACGTAGCATTCGGTATTCTTCCTCTGTTTGCTTTGGCAAATGCGGGTATCTCGTTAGAAGGTATTTCCTTGTCTAGCTTAGGTTCGGCGCTACCACTGGGGATTGCACTGGGTCTATTGGTTGGTAAGCCTCTAGGTATCTTTACTTTTAGCTGGTTGGCGGTTAAGTCGGGTATTGCGAAGTTGCCTCACGGCGTTAACTTTATCCACATCTTTGCAGTCTCTGTTCTGTGTGGTATCGGCTTTACTATGTCTATCTTCATCTCTTCACTGGCGTTTGGTTCTGTAAACGCAGAATTCGATACTTATGCTCGCTTAGGTATTCTGATGGGCTCAACTACAGCGGCATTGATTGGTTACTTCCTGCTGCATGTGTCGTTACCGAAAAAGTCGGCGATTGCAGAGAATAGTGAACAGTTAGATCCCAACCGATACTAGTTTTAGTACCAAATAAACAAAACCCCACAATGTAAGATTGTGGGGTTTTTTAGTTTAGGCAATCCGGTTATTTTTCAATGACGGTAAAGATAGTCCATTCATCCACAACAGTTTCGGTTAGACCTACAACGGTTGCCGTTACTTTTCGATTTAATGCGTGAGACGTTTCATCATCACCTTCAGACTCTAATCGAGTTTCGCCATAACCAACAATAGTGACTCGCTTAGGATCGATTTCATACGAGAGCAACTCGTCTTCGACAGCATGCGCTCTCTTTTTTGACAATTCTAGGTTGTATTCAGGATTGCCGACTTTACTTGCGTATCCTTGGATCTGAATCGATGCACTTTGGTAAGTATCGAGGAAGTCAGCCATGGTCTGAATTTGGTTAGAAAAAATAGGGTTGATCTCATAAGAGTCATTGGCAAACAAAATTCTTAGCTGCCTTTCTTCTTGTTCAACAACAGATGCACCGCACCCATCATTGTCAACCTGAGCGCTGAGAGGAGTACCAGGGCAAAGATCCCTAGCATTAACGACACCATCTTTATCATTATCAGTAAGATCTGAGATTTGGGTCGCTGATGGCGTTTCAATGTAGTCATACTCATCTTCTGCAATAGCACTAAAGTGAAGGGAAGAGAGCGCGAATAATGGTATTAAATAGTTCATGTTCATATTAGTACTCCACACGCTCAGTCCATTCGTTAGGCGTATCGACTAACAGTGCATCTAGCAAGTTACCTGTTGCGTTCATTACACGGTATTTGGCGTATTGTTCAGCGTAATGCGCATCAAGGTAGTCTTTGCGAGCTTCGAACAGCTCGTTTTCGGTGTTAAGCAAATCAAGTAATGTTCGTTGTCCGATGCGGTATTGTTTCTCATAGGCAATCACTGTTTCCGATGCAGAATCCACATGGTCAGCTAGGAAGTTTTTTTGTTGCAGAGTCAGGTCCAGAGCACTCCATGAAAGACGTAAGCTCTCCTCAACTTGGCGGTAGGCGCTGTCTCGTAAATCTTTGGCTTGATTCAATTGATAAGCGGCACGTTCAGACAAGTCACTGTCTGATCCGCCGTTGTAAAGGTTGTAGCGCATTCGCAGCATTGCTAGGGTTTCATCGCTGCTGCCTTCATCGCCACCGGCATCATCTCGCCAAGTTTGGCTTGCTTCGATGGATAAGGTAGGGAAGTAATTGCCTTTAGATTGTTTGTATTGGAACCGAGCGGAATCTACATCGACCTTAGAAACATTGATAACAGGGTGTTTATCAAATGCTTCGACAAGCGCGTCACTAAGAGAAAGGGGCAGTTTGGTTTCATCGGCTCTTGGATAAATGAGTCCTAAAGGCTCTTGCCCAACCAATCTGCGAAACTGAGTGTGTGTGTCAACGAGGTTATTCTGAGCAGCCAATAAGTTACCGTGAGCCTTCGCTATACGAGCTTCGACTTGTGAGACATCGGCGGTTGATCCTATGCCTGAACTCGCTCGTTTCTTAATGTCACGATAAATCTTTTTGTGAACGGCTAGGTTACTTTCTGATAGAGCAAGAACTTCTGTCGCTTTCACCGCATCTAAATAAATCTGCGTTACTTCTAGAGCTAAGTCAGAGGCGTTCGCGAGTAATTGCCATCTTATGGATTCTGCGTCAGCTGCTGTTCTGTCCATGTCGTTGAGCGTTGCATTACCGTCCCAAATTAGCTGGGTAAGACTGACTGTCGCTTCTTTCCGCGTTAAATCAGTGTCTGGCCTTCCGGTGGATTCTGCGGGGTTAATACCTTCGTAACCAATCCCGGCATCTAAGTCGAGACTAGGGAGATAGGCGCCAGTTGATGCATCACTTTGCTTTACGGCACTCTGGAACTCGTTGTAAGTGCTTTTTAACTCAGGGTTCGTTGCGAGGGTAATCGCGACAGCTTGTTCAAGAGTCTGTGAGTGGGCGTAGAAACTGCACAACGTTATGCAGCTGGCGATAACGGACTTTTTCCAATTCAAGGGAGCCTCCTAAATTAGTATGAAGTCGGAACGTTAATGGTTTGACTAGTCTCGTGTTTAAGACATCAGGCTTAAGTTAATGCAAGCTTAGTTGACGAAATGAGAAAGTGAGAAACGCGACTGGATAAAAGCGATGAGTTTTAGTGAGAAAATCTGAACTTTCGTTAGGACTTTTTTGTTATTGACTGGTTTGTCATTAATTGTGTGGCTAGATTTAGAGAGATGCAGTGCTTGCGATGTGGCTCCCCCTATTGATTGGGGAGGGGGGAGTTTGACGCAAAAAGGGGGATCTTCTTATGAATGCACAAAGTCTGTCACTATTGATGCTAAACAACTCAACAGTGGTCATTGATATTAATGGGGAGGTCAGACAGCTGCTTCCAGGAGAGGTCCCTGGGCCAGGGGAAGTGATTGTTATTGTCGGGCAAGGTGCGACTGCATCAGCAGAGCCAGATATTCAAGCTCAGCTTGTCGGGGATGATGGCAGCAATCTGGGGCTGGATTTAGATAACGAGATCGCCTCGATCATTTCGCAAATTGAAGAAGGGGTGGACCCGACTCAAAACGATGACTTCGCAACTGCCGCTGGTGGTCAAAATGGGTCAAGCTTGACGGGCAGTGGTGATATTGATCGTACCGGTGCGGAAACTATTGCTGAAACCGAGTTTGAAACCGGTGGACTTGAGTCGCAAGGGCTCTCAGAAACACAGAGTTTAACGCTTCTTGAAGTGCTTGCCCAAGCCATCTTTGTGGGGGATGACGCGGTAACGGTGTTTGAAACCGATGTGCCGTGGACGATTACTGGCACTGTAGAAGCGACAGAAACGGACACCCCAACCTTTGTCGTTCAGGAAGGTGTCGCGGGTGACAATGGTGTTTTCTCTATTGATGCAGGTGGTAATTGGACATATGTTGCAAACAGCGCATTTGATGAGCTTAATATCGGTGATTCACTTGTTGATGTGTTCACCATTGAATCAGCAGATGGGACGTTAGGCAGCGTTACTGTCACTATCAACGGTACTAATGACTTACCTCAATTTGTTGGAACAAATGATTTTGTGCCTGATGGGGGCGATAGTGAAGAGCAAGTCTCAACGTTTGCCTTTGAAGATGGTGCTTATAGTTTTGAGTTTGAAGAAAATAGCCCTGCAGGAACAGTAGTGGGCCAGGTTGCTGCAACCGACCCGGATAATGATGTGCTCATCTTTTCCATTTCAACCAACGTAGAAAACGAAGGTGGAGAGCCGCTATTTGATATTGACCCAGAAACAGGCGAAATCTCGCTAACTACCGCAGGTGCTGAGTCTTACGCCAATGACTTTGAAACTTTAAATAACGTGCATAACCTTGTGGTGACGGTGACTGAGGGCGATGGCATTGGTGAGCCTCAATCCGTTGACGTTGACGTTGTTCTTTCAGAAACTAACGTCAATGAGCCCCCAATCTTCGAGCCGCCTGAAGATGAAGAAGTGGGTTATGTGTTCACCTACCCAGAAAACAGCGAGGTGGGCGCAGAAGTCGGCTCAGTCCCGGCCAACGATCCGGAAGAGACGACAGTCACCTACAGTTTAGATTTTACCAATGACCCAACGTTAGACGGCCTGTTCTCCATCGATCCAGACGGAACAATTCGCCTCACCGAAGCGGGCGCTGAAACCTTTACTAATGACTTTGAATGGGGTGACGACAATTCCCACAGCATTACCGTGATCGCGACCGATGCTACGGGGTTAAGCAGCCAGATTGATGTGGTACTTAACGAGGAAAACGTCAATGAGCCACCAATCTTCGAGCCACCAGCGGATGAAGAAGTGGGTTATGTGTTCACCTATCCTGAAAACAGTGAAGTGGGTGCAGAAGTCGGTTCAGTCCCGGCCAACGATCCGGAAGAAACGACAGTCACCTACAGTTTAGATTTTACTAATGACCCAACACTAGACGGTCTGTTCTCCATCGACCCTGATGGGACAATTCGTCTCACCGAAGCAGGTGCTGAAACCTTTACCAATGACTTTGAATGGGGGGATGATAATTCCCACAGCATTACCGTGATCGCGACCGATGCTACGGGGTTAAGCAGCCAGATTGACGTGGTGCTAAATGAAGAAAACGTCAATGAGCCCCCAATCTTCGAGCCGCCTGAAGATGAAGAAGTGGGTTATGTGTTTACTTATCCTGAAAATAGTGAAGTGGGCGCAGAAGTAGGTTCCGTTCCAGCCAACGATCCGGAAGAGACGACGGTCACCTACAGTTTGGACTTTACTAATGACCCAACGTTAGATGGTCTATTCTCCATCGATCCAGACGGGACAATCCGACTCACCGAAGCGGGCGCTGAAACCTTTACCAATGACTTTGAATGGGGTGACGACAATACCCACAGTATTACCGTGATAGCGACCGATGCAACGGGGTTAAGCAGCCAGATTGACGTGGTGCTAAATGAAGAAAACGTCAATGAGCCACCAATCTTTGAGCCACCAGCGGATGAAGAAGTGGGTTATGTGTTTACTTATCCTGAAAACAGTGAAGTAGGCGCAGAAGTGGGCTCTGTTCCGGCCAACGATCCGGAAGAGACGACAGTCACCTACAGTTTGGATTTCACTAATGACCCAACGTTAGATGGTCTATTCTCCATCGACCCAGATGGGACAATTCGCCTCACCGAAGCGGGCGCTGAAACCTTTACCAATGACTTTGAATGGGGGGATGATAATTCCCACAGCATTACCGTGATCGCGACCGATGCAACGGGATTAAGCAGCCAGATTGACGTGGTTCTTAATGAACAAAACGTCAATGAGCCACCAATCTTCGAGCCGCCTGAAGATGAAGAAGTCGGTTATGTCTTCACCTACCCAGAAAACAGTGAAGTGGGCGCAGAAGTGGGCTCTGTTCCAGCCAACGATCCGGAAGAAACGACGGTCACTTACAGTTTGGACTTTACTAATGACCCTACGTTAGACGGTTTGTTCTCCATCGATTCAGACGGTACGATTCGTTTAACAGAAGCAGGCGCCGCTACCTTTACCAATGACTTTGAATGGGGGGATGATAATTCCCACAGCATCACCGTGATAGCGACCGATGCAACGGGATTAAGCAGCCAGATTGACGTGGTTCTTAATGAACAAAACGTCAATGAGCCACCAATCTTCGAGCCGCCTGAAGAAGAAGAAGTCGGTTATGTCTTCACCTACCCAGAAAACAGTGAAGTGGGCGCAGAAGTGGGCTCTGTTCCAGCCAACGATCCGGAAGAGACGACAGTCACCTACAGTTTGGATTTCACTAATGACCCAACGTTAGATGGCCTGTTCTCCATCGACCCAGACGGGACAATTCGCCTCACCGAAGCGGGCGCTGAAACCTTTACCAATGACTTTGAATGGGGTGACGACAATTCCCACAGCATTACCGTGGTCGCGACCGATGCAACGGGATTAAGCAGCCAGATTGACGTGGTTCTTAATGAAGAAAACGTCAATGAGCCCCCAATCTTCGAGCCGCCTGAAGATGAAGAAGTCGGTTATGTCTTCACCTATCCAGAAAATAGTGAAGTGGGTGCAGAAGTCGGTTCAGTCCCGGCCAACGATCCGGAAGAAACGACGGTCACCTACAGTTTGGACTTTACTAATGACCCAACGTTAGATGGCCTGTTCTCCATCGATCCAGACGGGACAATTCGCCTCACCGAAGCGGGTGCTGAAACCTTTACCAATGACTTTGAATGGGGTGACGACAATTCCCACAGCATCACCGTGATTGCGACCGACGCTACGGGGTTAAGCAGCCAGATTGACGTAGTGCTGAATGAGCAAGATGTGAATGAAGCGCCAGTGACTGAAGACTTCAATGTCGATGCGGGTGATGCCATCATCGTGCCGATTATCTTCGACTCGGATGTTGAGGAACTCGATCATATCTCCGATCAAGATGATGATTTCAATGGTATTCAACTGAATGTCATGATCACATCGTTACCTCAATATGGCACATTGCTCTACACGGACGACTTTGGTGATACAAGAGTTATTACGGAATCAGACTTACACGTTTTAGGTGAAGAGATCGACGCAAACAAACTCTTTGACCCTGATAACTTTACCTATGTACCAGGCGTCGGGGACGAGTTTGAAATGGGGTATAGCGGTGATCCTGAAGACATCGTCCTTGGTGAAGATGGCTTCTACAATTGGGGCGTGTATGTATCAGATACCGAAAGAGAAATTACGCTAGAAAACGGTAACACCATCACAGTGAGCATAGAGGACAATAACGACAAACCTCTTAAACAATACACCGGTGGTCAACCTCACGTGGGCTGGGGTATTGGAGACACCGATGGTAGAGGTATGAATAAGCAAGAGACCTTAATCGTCAATCTAGCTAACAACCCTCTTGGGCTCGTAACATTTGGACTCGATGGGATGGGTGGGGCATTCAATACCAATAGTAATGTTTATGTTGAAGTGACCTATACACTTGCTGATGGAACAACGCATGTTGAGCAATACCAGAAAGACGAAGGGGATGTGGGTAACTCACAAATATTGTACGAATTTAGCTACTCGTCACCTGACAACCCGATTGTTTCCATGGAGCTATCAAGCAGCGGTGGGAGCTGGGAGTTGCGTTACCTATCAGGGACAGAAGATATCACCGAAGACGTTACCTTCGACTACGTTGCAGTAGACTCTGAACTAGTCGTGAGTAACGAATCTACTGTGACCATAGATGTCGATGAATCTCCGGAATATGAAGTATTGTCTGCTGAATTGGGTGACGACCTTAATGCGGATTTAGGTAATCAAATGATGCTAGGTGACGAGAATGCCAACATCTTTACTTGGTTAGACTCGACTATCGACAATGGTACCGATGTAGTGGACAACTTTAGTCTCGACGACCTGGATAAAATCGATCTAACTGGAATTTTGGAAGATGATGTCAGTGTGGATATTGATGACCTTGCGGCGATTGTTAACTCAGGCGTCGATGGTGATGATGTCGTGTTGACAGTGACAGATGAAGGTAGAGAGCAAACCATTATCTTAGAAGGTGTCAGAGAATCCTTCGAAGATGCGGGCTTTATTGCCGCGGGTTCAATTACCAATGAGTTAGATATGTTGACACAAGTGCTGAAAACAGACGCAGTTTAACACTACCAGCCTAAACTAAGAGGTCAGCCAATCGGCTGGCCTTTTTGATAAATAAATCAATATTTGATCGTGATAGATGAAAAAATATTGCCAGATGATTTCAATTTATGATAATTTTCGCGGCAATCTCGGAGATGAGTCGAAATTCGATATTCTGGGGGATACGCGTGGTAATATTCGGGCTGAGTGTTACTGCGTAGGGTAGGTATCGGCAAGCTCTTTTGTCGATAGACGGGATACTAATGTCATGTACGTGGCATACGAATGGGAAACCCAACATTGAACTCACTAAACAAACACATATTAATCAGCTTCGTTCTTCCTCAATGCCCTGTCTTACAAGACAGTTGTATTACTGAACCTTGATCTAATTCCTCGATTTCTAATCCATTTTTCGTAATGGATCGTTTTCGCACATCCATCATTTGGGCTCTTTAAACGCTTGAATGCAATCTCGTGCGAGGCGTTGTTGTACCTTTTTCTCAGAAATGACCGAGGGAAAGGGTAAATGACATATCAAGGGACTAAATCATGAGCACTGCCTTTGAAGTCGAATACTCAGCATTGAACGCTGAGATCGCAACCCCATTTTCTACTCAGACTCCAATGTTGGACGGTCTGTATGACCTAACGCCAGATCAAGTGCTGCTTGATCAAGAACTGCATGAATCTGAAGTTCGTTCTTATCCACGTCGTCTACCAATCGCGATTAAACAAGCCTATGGGGCTTTGGTGGAAGATACACGCGGACAACTTTTCTTAGATTGCTTAGCTGGCGCGGGTACTCTGGCATTGGGCTACAACCACCCAGAAATCAATCAAGCGCTAAAAGAGCAACTGGACTCTGGTCTGCCTTATCAAACACTTGATATACCGACAGAAGCTAAGACTCACTTTATCAAGTCGGTGAAGAATTTCTTACCGCAAGAATTGGCTGACAATAGCGTCATTCAGTTTTGTGGACCATCAGGTGCCGATGCCGTTGAAGCGGCGATTAAACTCGCAAAACAAACCACTGGTCGTAATACCATGTTTGCGTTCCGCGGTGCTTACCACGGTATGACCAACGGTACTATGGGCATGATGGGTAACTTAGGAACAAAGGCCCGCCGTACTGGGCTGATGTCTGATGTTCACTTTATGCCTTTCCCGTATGACCTGCGCTGTCCATTTGGTCTTGGCGGTGACGAAGGTGCCAAAGCCGGCATTCGTTACATCGAACGTCTGCTCAATGATGACGAAGCTGGCATCATGAAACCTGCTGCGATGATTGTTGAGCCAGTACAAGGTGAGGGCGGTGTTGTACCAGCTCCTGCTTTTTGGTTACGTGAATTGCGTCGAATCTGTGATGAGCACGGTATCCTTCTGATCTTCGATGAAATCCAATGTGGCGTTGGCAAATCAGGCTACAACTTTGCGTTTGAAGAAGCGGGGATCGTTCCAGATATTCTGTGTCTTTCAAAAGCAATCGGTGGTGGCCTTCCAATGTCGCTGCTGGTTATTAATAAAGAACACGATACGTGGAAGCCGGGTGAACACACCGGAACATTCCGTGGCAACCAGTTGGCGATGATTTCAGGTGCGAAGGCGTTAGAGATCATTGAACGAGACAACCTTGTTGATCACGCCAATATCGCAGGTCAATACTTACGATTAGGCTTAGAGTCGATTCAAAAGCGCGTAGATTGTATTGCAGATGTTCGTGGCAAAGGTTTGATGCTAGGTGTTGAAATTCGCAAGCCGGGTACAGAACTGAATAAGTTTGGAGAGCCTGTTGCTGATGGTGACCTTACCCTCAAGATTCAACGAGCTGCATTAGAACGCGGCTTGATGGTAGAGAAAGGTGGCCGTGATGGTTCGGTGATTCGTTTCCTACCACCATTGATCATTTCATTCGAACAGATTGATTTTGCTCTGCGAGTTCTAGAAGAAGCGATTCTTGCGGCTGGTGGTCACCAGGTTTCAGAACAAGAAGCGAATCAATCTTGGAAAAAGCACTTCATTCACGCAGGTGAGGCCGGCAGTAACGAGTTTGCTAAAGTGATGAACCACACCACAGCAGCAATGAAGTCAGTCTTCGAGCAAGTTGATGCCCCTTATTCTGGTTTAGAGCCAGCGCTGCTAGAGCAAGCAATCAACGCTGTCGATTTAGATAACAAGAATGCGTCACTGGTTGATGTGATTGGTGATACCGCAGAGCTTGTAGCTAAGAACTCCATCATTGTCCAACACCCGGACTGCATTGCCCACTTACACACGCCGCCGCTCATGCCTTCTGTTGCCGCAGAAGCAATGATTGCAGCGCTTAACCAATCAATGGATTCATGGGATCAAGCCTCTGCGGCGACTTACGTTGAGCAGAAAGTCATTGATTGGATGTGTGACAAGTACGACCTTGGCCCTCAGGCTGACGGCATCTTCACCAGTGGTGGAACGCAAAGTAACTTAATGGGGCTGCTGCTGGCACGTGACTGGATTGCAGACAAAACTGACTCGCACTCAATTCAAAAGCTAGGTTTACCTGAGTACGCTAAAAAATTACGTATCCTATGCTCTAAAAAGTCTCACTTCACTGTGCAAAAGTCGGCTTCTTTGTTAGGATTGGGCGAAAATGCGGTACGCTGTGTTGACGCTAATGACAATGGCACGATCAAAGCTGAATCGCTTAAGTTAGAAATTGAAGCGTTGAAAGCCGATGGTCTTATTCCTTTCGCCGTTGTTGGGACGGCAGGCACAACAGACCATGGTGCAATTGATGATCTTGATGCAATTGCTGACTTAGCGTCTAGCCATGATCTTTGGTTCCATGTAGACAGTGCTTACGGCGGTGCTCTGATTTTAAGCAGTCACAAAGAACGCCTAAAAGGCATTGAACGTGCCGATTCTGTCAGCGTTGACTTCCATAAACTGTTCTATCAAACGATCAGTTGTGGTGCAGTGCTACTGAAAGACAAAACGAACTTTAAGTACTTGCTGCATCATGCCGATTACCTAAATCGTGAGCATGATGAACTGCCTAACTTAGTGGATAAATCAATTGCGACCACAAAACGATTCGATGCACTAAAAGTCTTTATGACGATGCAAAGTGTCGGTCCGGATACGTTAGGTGAAATGTACGATCACTTGCTTGATCAAACTCAGCGAGTCGCATCTTTAGTGCAAAGCCATGAAGGTTTTGAGCTTCTCGCGCAGCCGTCACTGTCTACAGTGCTGTTTCGCGCAGTACTCCCTGATCAGTTAGGGAATAAGGTCACGGATTTAGACGAACTGAATAAAACTCTAAGACTAGAGGCACTCACTCGTGGTGTCGCTGTGCTTGGGGAAACCGTCGTGGATGGTAAGTCTGCGCTCAAATTTACGATTCTGAACCCGTGTTTAACGATTTCAGACTTCGAATCTTTACTAACAAAAATCCATACTCTAGCGGCTGAGCTAGCGAAATAGAGGTAACAAAACAATGGCAATTCTACAGATTGGTGCAGGCGGCGTTGGCTGGGTTGTTGCACACAAAGCAGCACAAAACAACGACGTACTAGGTGATATCACAATCGCATCACGTACCGTGGGTAAATGTGAAAAAATCATTGAATCGATTCAGAAGAAAAATAACCTGAAAGATGCATCTAAGAAACTAGAAGCTCGTGCAGTGAACGCTGATGATGTTGATGCACTTGTTGCGCTTATTAAAGAAGTTCAGCCTGACCTAGTAATCAACGCTGGTCCTCCTTGGGTAAACATGACCATCATGGAAGCGTGTTACCAAGCGAAGGTGTCTTACCTAGATACATCTGTTGCGGTTGACTTATGCTCTGAAGGCCAGCAAGTACCACAAGCGTACGATTGGCAGTGGGGCTACCGTGAGAAGTTCGCAGAAGCGGGCATCACAGGTATTCTAGGTGCGGGTTTCGATCCGGGCGTAGTTTCTGTCTTCGCAGCGTACGCGGTGAAGCACCTTTTCGATGAGATCGATACAATTGACGTAATGGACGTTAACGCAGGTGATCACGGTAAGAAGTTTGCAACTAACTTCGATCCAGAAACAAACATGCTTGAGATCCAAGGCGACTCTTTCTACTGGGAAAACGAAGAGTGGAAACAAGTACCTTGTCACTCTCGTATGCTCGAGTTTGAATTTCCAAACTGTGGTACGCACAAAGTGTATTCTATGGCGCACGACGAAGTTCGCTCAATGAAAGAGTTCATCCCTGCAAAACGAATCGAGTTCTGGATGGGCTTTGGTGACAAATACCTAAACTACTTCAACTGTATGCGTGACATCGGCCTACTTAGCCCAGATCCGCTAACACTACATGATGGTACAGTTGTTCAGCCTCTGCACGTACTGAAAGCACTTCTTCCTGACCCAACGTCACTAGCACCGGGTTACAGTGGTTTAACGTGTATCGGTACTTGGGTTCAAGGTAAGAAAGATGGTAAAGAGCGTAGTGTATTCATCTACAATAACGCTGACCACGAAGTCGCTTACGAAGATGTAGAGCACCAAGCGATCTCTTACACTACAGGTGTTCCAGCGATCACAGCTGCACTTCAGTTCTTCCGTGGCGAGTGGGCTGACAAAGGTGTGTTCAACATGGAACAGCTAAACCCAGACCCGTTCCTAGAAACGATGCCTGGCATTGGTCTAGATTGGCATGTACAGGAGCTTGAAGCAGGTCAAGGCTTACCGCTTATCCACGAACTGAACAAGTAATCTACAACACGCATGAGATTCCCGATTACAGTCCTTCGTCCCTATCGGGAATGACGAGCTAGAGTCCGTCATTCCGTACAGTGAGGCACGAGCGTGATACGGAATCTCTATTAGCGTATTGGGATATTCTATTTGTCTACATTTATAAAGCCGATGCAATAGCGTCGGCTTTGTTCGACTTCATGGTGAATAAATAATGCAAAAGAGCGAACTTAAAACCCCATACTTTATGATCAACGAAGATAAGTTGATTGAGAACCTTGAGAAAGCAAAACAGCTAAAAGAGATCTCTGGCGTGAAGCTAGTGCTAGCGCTGAAATGTTTCTCGACTTGGGGTGTTTTCGACATCATCAAACCTTACTTAGATGGTACGACAAGCTCTGGTCCGTTCGAGGTAAAGCTAGGTCACGAAACTTTTGGTGGTGAAACTCATGCATACAGTGTGGGCTATAGCGAAGATGATGTACGTGAAGTTGCTGACATCTGCGATAAGATGATCTTCAATTCACAGTCTCAGCTTGCGGCGTACCGTAATATTGTAGAGGGCAAAGCTTCAATCGGCCTGCGATTAAATCCAGGCGTAAGTTACGCAGGGCAAGATTTGGCAAACCCAGCACGACAGTTCTCACGTCTTGGCGTACAAGCTGATCACATTAAGCCAGAAGTCTTTGAAGATATTGATGGCGTGATGTTCCACATGAACTGCGAAAACAAAGACGTAGACGCATTCATTGGTTTGTTAGATGCGATCTCAGAGCAGTTTGGTGAGTACCTAGATAAACTGGATTGGGTAAGCATGGGCGGTGGTGTGTTCTTTACATGGCCAGGTTACGACATCGAAAAGCTTGGTCTTGCGCTTAAAGCCTTCTCTGAGAAGCACGGCGTTCAAATGTATTTAGAGCCAGGTGAAGCCATCATCACTAAGACCACGGATCTTGTGGTGACTGTGGTCGATATTGTAGATAACGTGAAAAAGACCGCGATTGTAGATTCAGCAACCGAAGCACACCGTCTAGATACGCTTATCTATGATGAGCCAGCCTCTATTCTTGAGGCGTCAGAAGAGGGTGAACACAACTATGTGATCGGTTCATGTTCATGTCTTGCTGGCGATCAGTTCTGTGAAGCGAGCTTCGACAAGCCACTAGAGATTGGTCAACGTTTGCATATTCTTGATAGTGCAGGCTACACCATGGTGAAATTGAACTGGTTTAATGGCCTGAGAATGCCTTCAGTATATTGTGAACGCTCGAACGGTGATGTTCAAAAGCTGAATGAATTTGATTATTCAGACTTCAAGCGTTCACTGTCACAGTGGTCAGTGAAGTAATCTTCTAAAATGAATAAAAACCTCGCAAGCGCGAGGTTTTTTATATTGTTTATCGAGTTGATAGGAGAGCCCACACTAGGCATCTACCATCACGCGTGTATCTTCACTGAGTGCTTCCAGCTCTTTTGCAACATCATCAATAAGCAGTTCTCTTGGCAGTCTCATAGCGATGTTTGCGGTGAATAAGCTTGAACTTACCCCACCACCACCAGCGATGAAGACACGCTGGCAATCCATATCAAGAATGCTGATCCCCTGTCCATCCAGAGCATGGGTAATTTCGTTGACGATACCGGCACGATCGCTTGAATCTAGACGCACTTGGTAGATGGTCTCGGCACTATGACTGTGTGCATCAGAGTCAGTGATTTGTACCAATAAATCCGGGTGTTGGGTAAAGGACTCTTTAACCAGTGCTGCGTTTTTTTCTGGTAGCTCAATCTTAATAACAGCGGCTACTTGGCTTTCGATAAAGTTAATCTTACTGATTAACCATTTACCATCGTTCTCATGGGTGACGGCGGCAAGTTGCTTGATTGTGGCAGGGTTTGCTTTCCCGACAAAGTTAACAATAAATGTACTGTTCATGTGAGCCTCCTAGCGCTGAGTAAGGCGTGATTGTTCAATCTCTACAGCGATGAAAGACGAACGGGTGCCTACGTTCAGTGTAGAAAGCTGCCAATATTTAGGTTTGAGCTAGGTCAAATATCTTATCTAATCTATTGTCGGTATTATGATTATTGTGCTCCAGACACAAAAAAAGCAGCGATGATTCGCTGCTTTTTCGGATTCTTATTTTTGGCTGTTAGAAGCTGATCTTCATTTCTACACCGTAGAAAACATTGTCGTAGCTTGCACCAGCATCCATTGCAAATTTAGCGGCGTCTTGATTACCGAACCAAGGGTTGCTGCTGTATTGGAATTCAGCGCTTCCGCCCCAAGCATCACTCACCCAACCGTGAATGTGACCAACAGGGTTCAAGAAGAAGAGTGTTACACCACCCATGGTTTCAGAGCCCATCACTTCGCCACCTGAAGCTACGATATCTTGCTCGGCCTCAAACATCATTTCACCAACAACCGCACCGAAGAAAGGTGTGATGAAAATGTCTTGCCATGAGGGTACTTCAGCAAACGCTTCAACGCCGTATTCCCAGAAGAATGTCGACATGGTTGCTGAATACAGGAACGACTCAAATTCGTTAAAACCAGCATGACGTGCAGCTGTGTAGTACACACCGCCGAAGTAAGGGTGCATGATGTAGTTTAGGAAGTGCTCATCACGGTCCCAAACTGGGCCTGAAGTCACGTTGTCTTTCCACTTTGAACCTAGACCGCTGAGGTTACGATCTTCTTCGTCCCATTTAGTGATAGACTCGGGTAGCAGTGTCATCAAACCCACCGTTGCCACACTTAAACCCAAAATCGTGTACGTTTGACCCATCAGGTAATCCCAATCTTTCTCACTTGAAACAGAAAGGTATTTAGGAATCCCTGGCTCTTCAAGTTTTAGGTCATTCTCGGTTAGACTCAGAGAATACGGATCGGATTTAAATTGGTAAGAGTTGTAGTAAAGCGTGTCTAGCTCCGCTTGATCTACTGTGTACGAAAATTCAATATGCTGATTTGAATCATAAATATTGGCATTGGCACATGCAGATGCTGACATTAATAAAGCGGCGATGCTTTTTTTAAACACGGAAAACTCCACTGATACGGTTTTTTAATGATCGGGTTCACAATTATCTATTAAAGTCGGAGTAATGGGAACCAGTATTTGTTCTAAATTAGAAACTTAGACGGTTTTCTGTGGATTTCCATTGTATTTAATAAGTTAACCATCTAAATGTGTGAGATTTCCCATTAAGGATACAAAATGTTGAAAATAGCCATGCTAAGTACTGGAGAAGAAGTTCTTCATGGAGATATCGTTGACACTAACGCAGCGTGGTTGTCTCAACGCTTCTTTGAAAGTGGTTACAGTGTTACGAAGCGTTCAACAGTTGGAGATGAGCTACCAGCGCTTGTTGAAGAATTGATGATGTTGAGCTTTAACTGTGACATCGTGGTCGTTAATGGGGGCTTGGGTCCAACATCTGATGATCTGAGTGCCGAGGCTGCTGCATCAGCGGCTGAGCTTGAGTTAGAGCTATACCCAGAGTGGTTACAGCGTTTAGAGCAATTCTTCACTGCACGTGGCGTTACGATGCCAGAAAGCAATCGAAAACAGGCGATGCTGCCTACAGGCTCTTTTATTCTAGACAACCCTATCGGGACGGCTTGTGGCTTTAAATTGAATTTTAATGATTGTGATTTCTACTTTACTCCCGGCGTGCCGAGTGAGTTTAAACTCATGGTCGATCAACAAATCTTGCCAGATATCCGTCGAACGTTTCCTCAAGTTGTCGGACAGGAGTGCAGTAAGCTCTATACCTTTGGTACGTCAGAGTCTGCGTTGTCAGATAAGCTTGATAGAATGCAATTACCGCAAGGCTACATGCTCGGATACCGTTCTTACCTACCGTATATCGAAGTAAAGCTTTTCGGCCCTAAAGATGACTTGGACACCAGAGTAAAGCTGCTTCAGCTCATTTTTAGTCTGATTGAAAGCAACGTTGTGAGTATTGATGAGTCAATGCAAGAGCACGTTGGCCATTTGATCGAAGAGAAAAAGCTGTCTATCTCTACTGCGGAACAGTCCACTTACGGCTCGTTGTCACAGTGGCTACAGTCACAAGAACTGTCAGCACAATATTGCGGTCATGGCTGGGTGTTAGGCGAAAGAGTGGCTTTGCAGGAAGGGAGCGAAGATGCGCTCGCCGCCGTATTGGCGTTAGCTGGAGCGACAAAAGACAAATGCTCTACGGATGTGTCCATTGTTACCGGTAAGGTGACCGATAAAACCTTTTCCATAGCATTAGCCGCGCCAGAAGGAGAGTGGGGACAAACCCTGTCTTTTAATCGAGATTACTCACGCAGTGAGCGTACTTTAGTCATAACAACCTTAGCGGCCGATATGCTGCGTCGTTATCTCAGCAATAAGCCAATGTTTGCGTCATACAGCTCATTAACAAGGAGCAAAGAGTTGTTTGTACCCGTCAGTGTTATCAGTGCATAAGTATTCATGTGAAGGCTTTTTAGTGTTTGTCAAAAGTGACTGGTTCCCCATTCGGTAATAAGCAAATGATTGCAAAAGTTATTTCAAAGTGGGCGACTAAATATTTTTTAATAACGTAATCGTATAAAGCTTAACCTGATGATTTTAAATAGAACCCGAAAATGTCTCGATTCTGAAACATACTTTTGGGTTTTTAAACGATAAACTGACTGCATGTTTTGCCACGTTCTCAGGGGGAGAGTATGTTCAGTCAATCAAAAATCCTTGTATGGTACCAAGTTGCTAGCCAAAAAGTTGTTTTAGGTGAGGCGCTTAGGGATGACTGTGAAGATGTCCTCTCTTTATGGCGACAAGCACCCAAAGAGAAGCCGGTAGAAAATAGCCTAGGCTATCACTTATCACTGTTTGACGATGATGGTCGTGAAATTGGAGACAAAGCGGTTTCGATGTTAACGGCCGATGAGCTCTTGTCTCGAGCTTAATTAACTTATACATAAAAATAGTCAGCTTTCATGCTGGCTATTTTTTATGTGCGTACTTATTCAGTTGTTTCGAAAGGTTTTCGCTTGACGTTCGTGCTGGTGGTGATTTTTTTGATACAAAAAAGCCCTTTAGCAATTCACTAAAGGGCTTTTCATAGAGAAGGGGAATATTACGCGCGTTTCTCTTTTAGAGCATAATTTACGTCTTCGATTTCTATGTCAGACTTGGCTCTACAAATACACGGCAGAATTTCTTGTTCTTCTGTATAGGCCATAGCAAAACCAACGTATTCCACTTCGCCAGAGATAAGCTTGCAGCGACATGCACCACAGTGACCATCTCGACAATTATACTCAGGTTCCAACCCCGCGTTTTCCATCGTTTCTAAGATGGTGTTCGACGGGTGAGACTGAATAGGGGTAAAACCGTTAATTTTAAGCGTAGGCATAACTTTCAATATTCCTTAGAGCTCGAAGCCTTTGAAGTCGTCTGCACGTACATCACTGTCGATTTGACCGACTAGGTACGATGAGATTTCCGCTTCTTGTGGCGCTACCTGAACGTTGTCAGACGATAGCCATGCATTGATCCAAGGAATCGGGTTTGATGTTGCTTCTGGGTAAGCAGCACCAAGACCAACCGCTTGCATACGAATGTTCGTAATGTACTCAACGTATTGGCAAAGAATGTCTTTGTTCAGGCCAATCATTGAACCATCTTTGAATAGGTATTCTGCCCACTCTTTTTCTTGCTCAGCGGCTTCTTTAAATAGGTCGAAACACTCTTGTTTACATTCTTCTGCGATTTGCATGAATGAGAAGTCATCTTGACCGTTACGAAGCAGGTTAATCATATGCTGTGTGCCGGTTAAGTGTAGCGCTTCGTCACGAGCAATTAGCTTGATGATTTTTGCGTTACCTTCCATCAGTTCACGTTCAGCAAATGCAAACGAACATGCGAAACTTACGTAGAAACGGATCGCTTCTAGTGCGTTCACCGACATTAGGCACACGTACAGCTTTTTCTTTAGGTCGTGAAGCTTAACAGTGACTTCTTCACCGTTGATAGTGTGCGTGCCTTCACCGTAACGATGATAGTCGTTTGTCATCTGGATTAAGTCATCATAATAACGAGAGATGTCTTTCGCTCGTTTAAGGATGTGCTCGTTTTCTACGATGTCATCAAACACAAGACCTGGATCATTCACGATGTTACGAATGATGTGTGTGTACGAACGAGAGTGAATAGTCTCTGAGAAAGACCAAGTCTCAATCCAAGTTTCTACTTCTGGTAGAGAAACAAGCGGCAGCAGCGCAACGTTAGGGCTACGGCCTTGAATTGAATCAAGCAGTGTTTGGTATTTCAGGTTCGAGATGAAGATGTGTTTTTCGTGGTCTGGTAGCTTGTTGTAATCGATACGATCGCTCGATACATCCACTTCTTCCGGACGCCAGAAGAAAGATAGTTGCTTCTCGATTAACTTCTCAAAGATTTCGAATTTTTGTTGGTCGTAGCGAGCCACGTTTACCGATTGACCAAGAAACATTGGTTCTTTCAGTTGGTCGTTTTTGTTTCGGTTAAAAGTACTGTAAGCCATGATGCCTCAATTCCTTTTATGCCCCTCTATAAAAGAGGGGCGTTAAATTTTGTTAAGCCTTGATAATCCGATAGGGGATTATGGGTTAAATCTTACAACCGCCGCCAGCACAATCGTCATCTGCTGGTTGCACTGCGTCTTTCTGGTCATCACTCGCACCGTCACGAGTGTTGTGGTAGTAAAGCGTCTTCACACCATACTTGTATGCGGTCAGAAGGTCTTGAAGAAGCTTCTTCATAGGCACTTTGCCACTTTCAAAACGCGTTGGGTCATAGTTAGTGTTGGCTGAGATAGCTTGGTCAACAAACTTCTGCATGATGCCCACTAGGTGAAGATAACCATCGTTTGAACCGATGTTCCAAAGCAGCTCGTAGTTATCTTTGTACTCTGTAAACTCAGGCACAACTTGTTTCAGGATGCCATCTTTCGAGGCTTTTACTGAAACGTAGCCACGTGGAGGCTCAATGCCGTTCGTTGCGTTAGAGATCTGTGAAGATGTCTCTGATGGCATTAGCGCAGTCAATGTTGAGTTACGTAGACCGTGCGTTACGATCTCTTCGCGTAGACCGTCCCAATCGTAATGCAATTCTTCATCACAAATTAGATCGACATCTTTTTTGTAGGTGTCGATTGGAAGCAAACCTTTCGCGTAGTTCGTTTCGTGGAACGAAGGACACTTACCTTGCTCTTTAGCTAGAGCAACAGAGGCTTTCAATAGGTAGTATTGAATCGCTTCAAACGTGCGGTGAGTTAGACCGTTTGCGCTACCATCAGAATACTTCACGCCATTCTTCGCTAAGTAGTAAGCGTAGTTGATAACGCCCACACCCAGAGTACGGCGGTTCATTGTTGACTTATACGCAGCTGGAAGCGGGTAATCTTGGTAATCCAGTAGGGCATCTAGGGCACGGACTACTAGATCAGATAGCTCTTCGAAATCATCCAGAGACTTGATAGCACCGAGGTTAAACGCAGACAGTGTACACAGTGCGATTTCACCAGAGTCATCTTCAACGTTAGCCAGTGGCTTAGTTGGAAGTGCAATTTCAAGACATAGGTTAGATTGACGTACCGGTGCAACCTCAGAGTCGAATGGACTGTGAGTGTTACAGTGGTCAACGTTTTGGATGTAGATACGACCAGTCGATGCACGCTCTTGCATTAGCAAAGAGAACATCTCAACCGCTTTCACAGTCTCTTTCTTAACTGAAGGATCGTTCTCGTACTTAACGTATAGACGTTCGAACTCATCTTGGTTCTCGAAGAACGCGTCGTATAGGCCTGGTACGTCTGAAGGAGAGAACAGTGTAATGTTGCCACCTTCGACCAGACGTTGGTACATAAGACGGTTAAGCTGAACACCGTAATCCATGTGACGTACACGGTTCTCTTCAACACCACGGTTGTTCTTAAGCACCATGAGCGCTTGAGATTCACCATGCCATAGTGGGTAGAATACCGTTGCTGCACCGCCACGAACACCACCCTGAGAACAACACTTAACCGCTGTTTGGAAGTATTTATAGAATGGGATACAACCCGTGTGGAATGCTTCACCACCGCGGATTTCAGAACCGAGTGCACGGATTCGACCAGCATTGATACCAATACCAGCACGTTGAGAAACGTAACGAACAATAGAACTTGCTGTCGCGTTAATAGAATCTAAGCTGTCGCCACACTCAATCAGAACACATGAACTGAACTGACGAGTAGGGGTACGCACACCTGACATGATTGGTGTCGGTAGGGAAATTTTGAACGTTGACGTTGCGTCGTAGAAACGCTTGATGTAATCAAGACGAGTTTCTTTCGGGTAATTCGCGAACAGACAAGCAGAAACCAGAATGTACAGGAACTGAGCACTTTCGTAGATCTCACCGGATACACGGTTTTGTACGAAGTACTTACCTTCGAGCTGTTTTACGGCAGCGTAAGAGAAATCTAAATCACGTTTATGATCTAGGTAATCATCAAGTTCTTCTAGCTCAGCTTTTGTGTAATCCTCAAGGATATGCTGATCGTACTTACCCATATCGATAAGACGAGCTACGTGATCATAAAGCTTTGGTGGCTCATATTGGCCATAGGCTTTTTTACGTAGGTGGAAAACAGCTAAGCGTGCGGCTAGGTATTGATAATCTGGCGTCTCTTCAGAGATCAAATCGGCAGCAGACTTAATGATAGTCTCATGGATGTCTGAGGTTGTAATGCCATCGTAGAACTGAATGTGAGCGCGAAGTTCCACCTGAGAGACAGACACGTTATCTAGGCCTTCAGCGGCCCAAGTGATCACTCGGTGGATCTTTTCAAGATCAATACTTTCTTTGCGTCCGTTACGCTTTGTAACGGTAAGTTGTTGGTTCATTCTGCTTCATTTCCCTAACAAAACTGATAAAAGCCGTATTTTTGTGTAATTGTTGTAAAATTTGTACCGGCTTTGTGATCAAAATCTATCTATATATTGTAGTACCAAACACAACATATAGGGGTGTATCGGTTTTCGGGTTACAAGATAGTGCTATCGAAACGAATTATCAAGGCGCAGATCTTGGGGAACTTGTGGATAAGTGACAAATTTAAAAAAAACAGTAAGTGTCTACTAACTGATAGCGATAGAGCTGACAATAATGGATAAAATTACCGACATATATTTGGTTTATAAGTAACCACAAAAAAAAAAAATTTCTTGATCTTTGATGATTTATTCGTGTGAAAAAAGGGGTGGTTAAAATGGAATCAACACCGCATAATTTGGTTAAAAAAGCACTAAAAAAGGCGGTGAGCTTATGCTACCGCCTGATATCTAGACACAATATATGGTATGTGAGAAATGTTAAAATTTCTGAGTATGAACGATGTAGTTTACATCCACATTAGTACCAAGCTTGTAACTGTCGTTCAAAGGATTGTAGTGCAGACCAGTGATACCCATCTCGGTAAGGTCAGTGTGATCGACCATTTTGATTAGCTCTGCAGGACGGATGAATTTGTCATGGTCGTGCGTGCCTTCTGGCACTATCTTTAATAGCTTCTCTGCGCCGACAATCGCAAATAGGTAAGATTTTAAGTTACGGTTCAGCGTAGAAAAGAACACATGACCGCCGGGCTTAACTAATGCTGCACATGATTTGATTACCGAAAGTGGGTCAGGGACGTGTTCTAGCATTTCCATGCAAGTCACTACGTCATACTTACCGGCGTTTTCAACCGCGTGATCTTCAATCGTGCTTTGGATATAGGTGAGCTTAGTTCCGGTTTCTAGTGCGTGTAGGCGGGCGACTTCTAGAGGCTCTTTCCCCATGTCTAACCCTGTGACGATTGCACCTTCTTTAGCCATGCTTTCAGCCAAAATACCGCCGCCGCAGCCAACATCTAAAACCGTTTTCTCAAACAAGCCGTTGGCATTGTCTAACACATAATTAAGACGAAGAGGGTTGATTTGGTGAAGTGGTTTAAATTCACCTTCAAGATCCCACCAACGAGAGGCCATATCTTCGAACTTTTTGATCTCGTTAGGATCGACATTTTGTGATTGGGTCATAACAACTCTATTTATTAACCAGCATCCTTGGATTGAAGGCATTATACCCGTTAAACACTAACACTCCATAGACGGGATCACTTTTCTCAATTGGTGGATAAAATATAGCCATTTATCAGCAAGATAAATTTCGAGTGTGCAAATTGTCAGCACTTGATTCACAACCAACCTCACAACCTCATAAAAGGAGAGGGAAAGTGATGCCGAACCACTGAAAACTGTGTTATATTTTTGCACCTTAAGCGTATTGTACATACGATCTATAAATAGAGGGATAATGGCTCTATGAGCGATCTAGCGAAAGAGATCACGCCCGTAAACATTGAAGATGAGCTTCGAGGTTCATACCTAGACTATGCGATGTCAGTTATCGTTGGTCGTGCTCTTCCAGATGTGCGTGATGGCCTAAAGCCTGTACACCGCCGCGTTTTATTCGCGATGAATGTACTAGGTAACGATTGGAATAAACCATACAAAAAATCTGCCCGTGTTGTTGGCGACGTAATCGGTAAATATCACCCACATGGTGATAGCGCTGTGTACGATACTATCGTACGTATGGCTCAGCCGTTTTCGCTTCGTTACATGCTAGTCGACGGTCAAGGTAACTTCGGTTCGATCGATGGTGACTCAGCGGCGGCAATGCGTTATACAGAAGTTCGCATGGCGAAAATCGCCCATGAACTTTTGGCTGACCTAGACAAAGAGACTGTGGATTACGTACCGAACTACGATGGTACTGAGCAGATCCCTGCAGTTCTTCCTACAAAAATTCCTAACCTATTGGTAAACGGTGCTTCTGGTATCGCAGTAGGTATGGCAACCAACATCCCACCACATAACCTTGGTGAAGTGATCGATGGCTGTCTTGCATACATCAATAATGAAGAGATCACTATTGATGAACTGATGGACTACATTCCTGGTCCTGACTTCCCTACAGCGGCGCTGATCAGCGGTCGTAAAGGCATCGTAGACGCGTACAAAACTGGCCGCGGTAAAATCTACATGCGCTCTAAAGCGGAAGTCGAAGCGGACAAGAATGGCAAAGAAACCATTATTGTTACTGAGATTCCTTACCAAGTTAACAAAGCTCGTCTGATCGAGAAAATTGCTGAACTGGTTAAAGATAAGAAAGTAGAAGGCATCAGTGCACTACGCGATGAGTCAGATAAAGACGGTATGCGTATTGTTATTGAATGTAAGCGTGATGCAGTGGGCGAAGTGGTTCTAAACAACCTATACGCACAAACTCAACTGCAAACGACTTTCGGCATCAACATGGTTGCACTGAACAATGGTCAGCCACAGCTATTCAACCTAAAAGATATGTTGAAGTGCTTCGTTGATCACCGCCGTGAAGTGGTAACACGTCGTACTATCTTCGAACTTAAGAAAGCGCGCGATCGTGCACATATCCTTGAAGCTCTAGCACTTGCACTGGCGAACATTGATGAAATCATCGAACTGATTCGTAATGCTGCAACACCTGCTGAAGCAAAAGCTGGCTTAGTTGCTCGCGGTTGGGATCTTGGTAACGTTGCTGCAATGCTTGAAAGCGCTGGTACGGATGCGGCTCGCCCTGATTGGCTAGAAGCACAATACGGTATCCGTGACGGTCAGTACTACCTGACAGAGACTCAAGCACAAGCGATTCTTGATCTACGCCTACACAAACTAACGGGCTTAGAGCACGAGAAGATCCTAGACGAATACAAAGCCCTATTGGACGAAATCAAAGAGCTAATGCATATTCTTGCAAGCACTGAGCGTCTGATGGAAGTGATTCGTGAAGAGCTAGAAACAGTTCGTGATGCGTTTGGTGATGTTCGCCGTACTGAAATCACAGCAGCCAGCCATGACATCGACATGGAAGAGCTTATTGCTCGTGAAGATGTTGTAGTGACACTGTCACATGAAGGTTACGTTAAGTATCAGATCCTAAGCGACTACGAAGCTCAGCGTCGTGGTGGTAAAGGTAAGAGTGCAACTAAGATGAAAGAAGAAGACTACATTGAACGTCTTCTCGTCGCGAACACTCACGACAACATCTTATGTTTCTCTACTCGCGGTAAGACTTACCGTCTGAAAGTGTATCAATTGCCATTAGCAAGTCGTACTGCTCGTGGTAAGCCTATCGTCAACATTCTTCCTCTAGAAGACGGTGAGCGCATTACAGCGATCCTACCTGTTGATGAGTTCTCACCAGAGAAGTTCATCTTCATGGCGACAGGTGACGGCACGGTTAAGAAGACGTCTCTAGATCAATTCGCGAATGTACGTGCAAACGGTCTAATTGCCGTTAACCTACGTGATGATGACTCACTGATTGGTGTTGATATCACTAACGGTAACAGCGACATCATGCTGTTCTCTAAAGCGGGTAAAGTTGTTCGCTTTAACGAAGATAAAGTACGTGCAATGGGCCGTACCGCAGCGGGTGTTCGTGGTATGAAGCTTGCTGACGAAGACCAAGTCGTTTCACTGATTGTTCCTTCTAATGAGGGCGATATCCTAACAGTGACACAAAATGGTTACGGTAAGCGTACTGAACTTGCTGAGTACCCAACCAAAGGTCGTGCGACTCAAGGCGTTGTATCTATCAAGGTCTCTGATCGTAACGGTCCTGTCGTTGGTGCAGTACAAGTAGAAGAAGGCGACGAGATGATGATGATCACCGACGCTGGTACTCTAGTTCGTACACGTGTAGCGGAAGTCAGCCAAGTGGGTCGTAACACACAAGGTGTAACGCTAATCCGTACTGCTGAAGATGAGAATGTTGTTGGTCTTCAGCGTATCGATGAAGTTGAAGAGCTTGAATTGCCAGAAGGCGAAGAAGCGGAAGCAACAGAAGCAAACGCGGTAGAAACTTCGGAA
Source organism: Vibrio aquaticus (assembly GCF_003970385.1). Lineage (GTDB taxonomy): Bacteria > Pseudomonadota > Gammaproteobacteria > Enterobacterales > Vibrionaceae > Vibrio > Vibrio aquaticus. Next base: position 499,101 of record NZ_RXZH01000002.1, read on the forward strand.
GGACAAACTCCTAACGCTGAAGACTCTCAAGAGTAATACTAAAGCACTAATTTAAATGCCGAACTTTATGTTCGGCATTTTTTTTGTCTAAATTTAATAGAGGTCGACCTACGACCATAGAAAATGCGATTTATGTCGCTAAACTATAGGGTACTATTTAGAACATTCGTATTATGATGAAACTCGTGTTCAGTGGGAGAATTGAATAATTAATGAGAATAACCAAAGAGCTGCAACATCTAAATACACAGAATAAAGTCATTAAGTATGGCTTAATGGCGGTTTACACCCTTGCTGTCTATCTCATTTCCTACACACTCATTATGGAACATCAACTGGTTAGTTGGTTCTATCTCATCTTTCCTATTGCGATGCTGGTGGCCTACGTTAGTCAAAGTCACAAGGTGAAACTAAGCGCCTCCATTCTTTCACTCATCGTTTTATTTGGCGGTGGCATTGTTGAGCCATTAAAGCTCGACGCCATAGAAGAATCATTCATTGTCTTACCACTTTGCTACATCATTCTATTCCCAGGCTCTCTATGGCCAATTGCGATTTGTGCAGGCCTTATTGTTAGCTATTTAGTCGACCTACCACCTGAAGAGTTTGACGAATTCATTGAAGATGCGATAGAAGTCGCCTTCATTACGGTCTTTGCGACGATCATGACGTACTTTCAACAAAAATCTGAAAAGCAGTCTTACCAGTATAAAAGGGCAAGTTTAACCGACTACTTAACCAAGTTACCTAACAGAAAAGCATTTTTCGCTGCGGTGGAACGCCTTGAAAGCAAAGGGGAGCTTGATTATGCCGCATTGCAAATTGGGCTGGATAACCTGAAGAATGTTAATGACAATCTTGGCTACGGATATGGCGACCAATTGCTTCTCAAATTTTCACAGAAAGTGGCTAGTGTCGTTGGTGACGATATCAGCTTGTATCGATTAGGAGGGGATGATCTTATCGCGATTATTCCAATACATTCGGGGAATCTAGCACCAGTTGAGAAAATCATGGATGGCTTACGCTTGGATTACGATTCAATTTGTAACATTCATAATACTTCCCACCGCCTAAGATATTATGCGGGAATTGCGTTACTGAGTGACGCACAGAACAACATCAAGGTATGGGGCAAAAATGTCGATGTGGCTTTGGCGAAAAGTAAGAAGCGAGGGGATAGCACTATCCAATGGTATGACGATGAGTTGATGAATGAAACCATCCGAGATCACCAAGTTGAGATTGAGCTGAAAGGTGCGATCGCGAATAAGCAGCTCTATTTGGTTTACCAACCTAAGGTCAATGTTAAAGATGGCAGCATCATAGGCGCTGAAGCCCTTTTACGTTGGCAGCACCCTGATCTTGGATTAGTACCGCCGTTCGACTTTATTGGTATTGCTGAAAAAACCGCTGAGATTATTCCGATCGGCCGATGGGTTATTGAAGAGGCGATTCGACAAGGGTGCGAATGGCATCATAAGGGCTACAATATCTGTATTTCGATTAATGTATCGAGCGTTCAGTTTTCTCACGACGATATCTTTCCCTTTATCAAAGAAACCCTAGAACGCTGCCAGCTCCCCCCTCAGTATTTACAGATTGAAATTACAGAAACTGCCATGATGGATAAGTATTCCCACGTTGCTGAAACCTGCCATCAGCTCAGAGATATTGGGGTTTCCATTGCGATCGATGACTTTGGTGTCGAGTACTCTTCACTCAATTACCTCAAGAAACTGCCTATCGATGTGGTGAAAATAGACAAGTCATTCATTGATGAATGCGTTCAGGATAAGACTGACCACATGATTGTGCGTACCATCATCCAAATGGCGCATAACCTAGGTAAAACAGCCATTGCTGAAGGTGTCGAGTCGAATGAGCAGCTCGTGCTATTAAAAGCAGAAAACTGCCATCAGTTTCAAGGTTACCTTTTCTCAAAACCAATCTTACCTAACGAATTCGAATCGTTACTCAAACGGTAACCGAGCTGAATTTTTTATTCATATTTCTTCATGGCTAAGTGTCAACTTTGAGTATTTGTCAGGCTCTTGACGCCATAAAAATGCCGTAAATACAAGCATCTATTAAATTTATTAAAAATAGTCGAAATTTCGTGCGTAAGTGTTTTCTTACTTGTAAACTCAGCGCTCCCTAACTGTTCCCAAACCTTTTATTGACACTATGAAACTTTCTTTAAAACAGAAACTGATTGGCGCTAGCCTATTGGCTGTTGTGCTAATGGCAAGTGCACTGACTTGGCTGTCTGCGGACCAGCTATATAAACAAACACGAAACGGCGTTTATGCTCGTGCTGACAGCCTAGCGACCGCGGCATCAGAAGGCATCTCTGATTGGATTGAAATTCGAAAAGACATCGCGACTGCATTTAACGATTACAGCCAAGAAGCTGATGTTGTTCCCTATTTACAGCAAGCTCGCAAAGCGGGTGGGTTCGATGATATTTTCTTAGGTACACCGGAAGGCGGTATGTACCGTTCACACCCTGAGCGTAATCGAGCTGACTATGACCCTCGCGTACGTCCTTGGTATATCGATGCAAACAATGCGGGCAAACAAATCGTAACGACCGCGTATAAAGATGCGATCACCAATGCACTCCTTGTCACGATCGCAGAGCCGATTCGTCGCAATGGACAATTTGTTGGTGTTGTGGGTGCCGATGTTTTGATTGACCAGTTGATCAATGACGTTATTAACCTAGACGCGGGTGATAATGCTTACGCAATGCTGATCGGTACTCAAGACGGCACGTTCCTCGCTCACCCGGATAAAGCACTTTCACTACAACCGGTTACAGCATTGTCTAAAGAATTAAGCTTACGTGCGATAGAAGACGCAGCGAATTCTGGTTCGATAGAGATTGTGAAACGTGGCGGTGTAGAAAAACTGTATTACTTCACTAAAGTGGAAGGTACCGATTGGATTTTTGCTATCGAAATGGACCGTGCGACTGAAGAAGCTGCCCATACCGAGCTACTACAAAGCCTAATCATCACAGCAATCGTTATTACGCTTATTGTAATCGCAGTGGTTTCTTGGTTGGTTAACTTCCTATTCCGAGATTTAGTTCGAGTTTCTGACGCACTGGAAGAAATTGCCTCTGGTGAAGGTGACCTTACTCAACGTCTAGAACCACGCAGTGATGATGAAGTCGGCCAATTGGCAAACAACTTCAACATCTTTGTAGGCAATATGCATGCGATGGTAACCAAACTGAGTGTGGTTTCTGCTTCTCTTTCCGAGCAGTCAAAGCAGACCGCGCAACAAGCGGAAGAACGTAGTGCACGTATCCGTCTACAACAAGACGAGATTAACATGGTAGCTACCGCGATCAACGAGATGGCAGCAGCTACCCAAGAGATTGCCGGTAATGCTGACAACACGGCGCAAAATTCTTCTGAAGCCGTGACTGCGTGTGTGCATGGTGGTGAGCAAGTTGTTCAAACTCAAGGCTCGATCCAGAACCTAGCGACTGAAGTTCAAGTGGCGACGGAAGTTATTCAAGAGCTTGAAGTTCACGGCAACAGCATCAACACGATCTTGTCGACAATCCAAGACATCGCTGAGCAAACAAACTTGCTTGCACTTAACGCAGCCATTGAAGCGGCTCGTGCGGGTGAACAAGGTCGCGGCTTCGCAGTAGTAGCCGATGAAGTTCGTGTTCTAAGCCAACGCACTCATGCTTCAACGCAAGAGATTCAACAGATGATTGAAACGCTGCAAGGTACGACTGGTAAAGCAGTAAGCATTATGGGCGATAGCCGTCAGCTTGCCGATACGAGCGTGGCTGACGCAGATTCAGCGGCGGTTAGCCTGACTCAAATTCAGACAGCTGTTGAACGAATTAGCGATATGGCGACACAAATTGCGTCTGCAGCGGAAGAACAAGCATCTGTAACGTCAGAGATTACACGCAATACGGTTGGTATTCGTGATGTGTCAAATGAACTGGCTGATGAAGCACACGATGCAGCATCACAAGCTGCCCAGCTCTCAGAACTTTCTCATGAGCTAGAGCAAGAGATTCAACGCTTTAAGTTGTAACTCTTACTCACAGACTTCCAAGCCCCGTTCCTCGGGGCTTTTTTATGTCTGTCATTAGCCTCAGCAGCTAATCCGTGGTCTAAACTTTTAGAGTAAGAGCAAGGAGAATGAATGATGGAACGATTATTACGAGTGTTGATGATTGGGGTAATGGCAGTTTCGTTGAGCAGCTATGCAGAAGAAGAAACCGAAGACGAATCTGACGTAACTAAATCACCACCTGCGATTGGTGAACTTGATACTGATGGCGATGGGGTCGTGTCAGAAGAAGAGTTTAACCTATTCCGTGGAAGTGGTGAGGAAGAAGAGGAAGACGAAGATGGTGGCCTTAGCGCCTTTGCGTCATTCGATAGGGATCGAGACGGCGTCGTGACTGAAGCAGAGCTAGCCGCCCACCCCAAATATTCTAATCCAGGCAATGGCACAGGGGAGTTGAAAGCCCTTAAGCAAGAGGCTCAAACGAACTCGAATCGTGCGGAGTCTAAAGGGCAAAATAAAAGCAGTAGCCAAGGTAATAGAGGAAACAGCGGGAATAAAGGGAATAGTGGTAATAAAGGGAATAGTGGTAATAAAGGGGGAGGGAGCAGTAATAAAGGCGGCAAAGATAAATAGTGAATACAAAAACGCGCTCAAAAAAAGAGCGCGTTTTAAAATACTCTCAGCGAGTAAAGCTTAATCAATCAAGCCATAGTCACGAGCAAGAACGTCGATGATTTCTTGTTTAGGGTTCTCACTTAACGTGATCTTCTCATCGGTAATCTTTTCTGCGAGCCCAATGTATGTCTTAGAAATTGCCTGTAGTGCGTCAAGAGGAAGGGCATTCTCGCGAGCAAGCGCTTCGCGCTCATCCATGCGCTCTTTGTTTAGCAGGATATCTGGGTCAGGGAAGTGGTTAAGTAAGAACTGACGAAACCCTTCTTTTGAGTTTTCGACAATGTTACCAGCTTCATACTCTTTCTCGTCCCAAATACGAGAGGAATCAGGGGTACCGACTTCATCCATATAGATAAGCTTTTCATTACCAGCTGCGTCATGCACGTAGCCAAACTCAAACTTGGTATCTACAAAGATTTGGTCAACTTGCGCGAGTGCATCGCTAATCACGACAAACCCTTCGCGAAGTAGCTTTTCGTATAATGCGATATCTTCGGCTTTTGAAAAGTTAAAGGCTGCAAAGTTATCTTCAATGTTCTGGCGAGTAATGTTGACATCATCGGCTTCAGGTACGCCCGGAATCCCTTTTAAAATGCCTTTCGTTGATGGTGTCATGAGCAGTTCTGGCAGAGCTTTATCTTTTTGTAGATTTTCTGGAAGTTGAATACCACAGAATTCACGCTCGCCTTTATCGTATGCACGCCACATTGAACCAGTGATATATTGGCGACAAATTGCCTCAATCATGATCGGTTTGGCTTTTTGAACAATCCAAACGAACGGGTGAGGGATATCTAGAATGTGACTGTCAGCAAGGCCATTATCTTTAAACAGCTTAAACCAGTGGTTAGAGATAGCATTGAGTGCAGCGCCTTTACCCGGTACGCCTTGTAAGCCACCTTCAGCGTGCCAAATACAATCGAATGCAGAGATGCGATCACTGATCACCATGATAGCAAGTGGGGCATCTGGTGCTACGTCGTAGCCTTTCTCTTTAATCAGACGTTTGCTGTCTTCTTCTGTTAGCCAATATACAGAGCGAACTTTGCCACTGTGAACCGGTTTATCAGTACGAATTGGAAGATCATCATTTACGGCAAGAACTTGGTCAGCGAGACTCATCTAGACATTCCTATCTTAAAGCAACGTGGAAATTATCATTAGAGATAATGGATTTGAGTCGCATGATACCAGAACTATTTGTGGCTACCAGAGAAAAAGCAAACGTTTGCTTAATTTTTTACTTATCGCTTAAAGTTCGCTTGATGATTAGCCAAAAAAGAAAACCCCCTCGTAGGGAGGGGGCAAAAGGCAGTGACTATCGTTGAGCTTGTTAATGGTACTGGTTAACTCTGCCCTCAACGAAAAAGACTTCACACTGAAACTGATGAGCAAGTGAGACTAGCAAACTCTGCTCGACAGCTGGAATATTGGTCGATGCGACTACAGCACTCGCATTACCAGATTGAATCGCTTTTTTTACAATCTCAAACTCGCTCTGAGTATGAGAAGGTTTCATCTGAATGATCTTTTGGCAGCTAATATGAGACGCAGCAAACTGGTCGTAATTAGGGCGAGGGCATTCAGAGGTAAATAAAATCCACTGGCTCTGATCGGACAGGCCTGCAAGACGATGTAACGTAGAATGGTCAATATTCATTGGCTGAGTTGGTTGAGCAAGAGCATTAAACTTAGAGAATGCGCGAGCTGTCTGTTGTGCCTGAATCATAATAACTGTTCCTTTGTACATGCTGTATGCTTATACAGTAGTTATTTTTGGCTTTATGATCAAGTTTTTTTGTGTATTTTTTCAGCGTAAAAAAGTGAAAATAAGCATGGGTTTTTATTTAAGTTATTGATTGTAAATAGTTATGAGGATTTTCTTGTGATGGGGAGTATTCAATTTGAAAAGTAGAAATGTGATAAAGCGCACGTGGTTTTATACAGTGTTATACAGTAGTGCTGTATAACACTGGATAAAAGAAAGGAGTAATTAAATTAGAGGAAACGTTCGGGATAGTCGCTAAAGATTGCATCTAGCCCGTGTTTATATCGCAAAGAGTTGGGGTTATTCACGGTATAGCACCACACCTGATAGCCCTCTTTTTTTAGCTGTGCGATCTGGCGCTGGGTCACTGATTTGTAGTTTAAGTTACAACTAAATGCCGCGACTTCTCTTAGCAATGCTTTGTCTGCTGACTTGAGCCGTTCGCTCAATACGCCTAAACGTGCTTGTGGCAGACGAATTCGTAACTGACGCACTACCTCATGATCAAAGCTCGAAAAAATAAGTTTATCGAGGCTCACATCGGATTGGACAATCACTTCCTGAACTAAATCGCACACCTTACTCGGATCGTGGTGATCGATTTTGACTTCTATATTGAGGGAAAGATTGTGTGATTTGGCGATAGAGAGGAGTTCAGGCAGAGTCAGTATTTCCTCATTATTATGGGATGAGTTGAACCAAGAACCAAAGTCATAGGTCTTTAACTCGTCAAGGGTGAGCTCATCGACTCTTCCGCTGCCATTGGAACAGCGGTCAACGGTATGGTCATGACAAACGACCAAGTGATTGTCTAGTGTGGGCTGAACGTCGACTTCAACCCAATCTAAACCCAGTGTTACAGCCTCTTGAATGCTGGCTAACGTGTTTTCAGGAAAGCGTCCTGCTACGCCTCGGTGCCCAACAATAATCATAGTGAAATTCGATAGAATAGTCGTGCTACATAGAGTAACTCTAAATGAAAATTTTGAGTAGATATGTCGTAGCTATTCGTTGATGAATCTGACACTATCGGCTCATAAATTATAAAATTATTACAATAAAGAGACTCGACTTTGAACGCTGAAAATAAAGCTGCTTGGATACTCGTCGCCACCACTGCATTAGCAGGGCTTGGGTGGATTTTTTCTAAGGAAGCCATTCAAGGATTACCACCGTTTGGTTTCGTAGGGTTGCGCTTCTTAGTGGCCGCTATGTGTCTATTCCCCCTATGTTTTAAGCAAGTGCCTCAACTGACACTTGAACTGCTCTCGCAAGCCGTTGGGGGCGGAATGATCCTTGCGCTTGCGCTACTCAGTTGGGTATACGCGATTTCGATAAGTAAAACCTTGGGTGAGGGGGCATTCATTGTGAGCTTATCGATGATCATTGTGCCAATCATTGCATGGGTACTCTATAAGGAAAGACCTAAACGGGCATTTTGGATTTCAATGCCTATCGCCGTCAGTGGCTTGGCCATGCTGTCGTTAACCGATGGTTGGAATAACTCTACTGGCCAAGTTTGGTTTTTAGCAAATGCTTGTCTACTTGCGCTGCATTTTAATGTGAACAGTAAACTTGCCCAAAAGATCCCAGTACTTTTGTTAACGGCCATTCAGCTATGTGTGACTGGTGTGATTGCATTAATAGCGTCAGCATTTTTTGAAACCATCCCAAGTCATGTTGAGACCTCAATATGGGGTTGGTTTGCTCTGAGTGCTTTGCTCGCAACCAGTTTGAGATATGTGATGCAAACGCTAGGACAGAAGGGATGTAATCCAGGCAATGCAGCGCTTATCATGCTGCTTGAACCGATTTGGACCGTCATCTTAAGTATCCTTTGGTATGGCGAGCAGCTCTCTAGAAATAAATTGATTGGCTGTAGCTTGATCTTATTGGCGCTGATTTTTTACCGCACTGACGGTAAACTGCTGAAATTCATTAAACGCACACCAACGAAATAAACGCTGTCAGTCGCCTGCTAGCGGCAGTAACACGATGAAAGCTTATGATCAAAAACAAATAACGGTCAGTTAGCGGGGTATTCTATCGTTTCTTGATTGTGTTTATCGTGCTTCAAGATTAGAATGCGAACCTTTTTCAATTGTACTGTTATTCTCATGTCTAGAGTGTTAGTTGTTGACGATGATGTCGAGCTGTGTGAACTACTTACCGATGTATTGGAAGTAGAAGGTTATCAAGTCGAGAGTGTCCATTGTGGAGAGAGTGCTCTGAGGTTCATCGAGAAGACCCCAGTCGATCTTGTACTACTGGACGTGATGCTACCTAAGCTCAATGGCATGCAAGTCGCGCGAAAAATTTGCCAACGTTTCGCAACCCCCATTTTAATGCTAACCGCGCTCAGTGACGAGGCATCGACGTTAGATGGTTATCAGTCCGGTGCCGACCAGTACATCACCAAGCCTTTCAAAGTGCCAGAACTGCTGACTCGAATTAAAGCTATATTTCGCCGAGTGGGTCTTGAAAAGCAGCGTCATTCCTTCAGTTTTAGCGATGGTGTGCAAGCGGAGATCCCAAATCTCCCTCTAACAGGAACAGAAGCGGATTTGCTTCACTATCTTGTGAATAGAGAGGGGATGGTCATCTCGAAAGCAGAACTTCAAATAGAAGTGCTCAAAAAAGAGTTAAGCCCATTCGACCGAAACTTAGATATGCATGTCAGCAACTTGCGCCGTAAGTTTATTGAAGCTGGGCTATCCAAGCAGCACATTAAAACGGTTCGTGGTAAAGGATATAGCTTTGTTGGCAATGTAGGTTAACGATCAATGATGACCTTGAAGTGCCCATTGAGCATATCAAAGCGCAAAGACTCGCTGTTTTTTCAGCTTTTTAGCTATATGTCAGCGGTGATCATCAGCATTATTCTTTTGCAAGCTCTAGCGGAAAAAGCGTTGGTTAGCGCAGTCTTGAAAGTGCCTTCCGAGCTAAAACATCAAATCGAATCACTTGCTCAGCAAGCCAATATCTTGATTGAAGAAGGTGACATGGATGAACTTGCGGATTGGGGCAATGCTCAGCCTTTTTATCTATTTGTACTTAATGATCATAATCAGCCACTCTCGCACCGAAAAATGCACCCTCACTTTGAGTTCAAGCTACGTTTTCTCCGAGAGCTCAATGGCCCGCTTAACGATAGAGTCAGTAAGCCGCTAATTGGTGTCAGGTTGGTGAAAGGCAATACACTGGTGGTTCAACTGCCCAGTGAGCAGCACCCAGCCCATCAGTTTATTATCTATTTTGCGATCATCAAGGTCGTGATCGTCGTGGCGATGTTGTCGCTCTTTTCACTGATCTTAGCGCGAAAATTACAAACCCCACTCGATAGACTTAGAGAGGCCAGCCGCCGATTAGCGTCTGGTGACTTTAGCGTGAATGTCGTTACTGAACTCAATTCTAAAACCACAGAATTTAATGATTTAGCGCGTGACTTCGATGATATGACGAAAGAGATTCATGCTCTGTCTGAAAGACAAAAACGTTTAATACGCGATGTTTCACATGAACTTCGAACACCATTGGCACGTCAGAACCTAGCACTTCACCTGTTGAGAGCCAAGTCCCCCTCGTCTAGTCACGCCATTGTCGACAGGCTAGAGAGAGAGGTCGATCAAATGGATGAGTTAGTGGGAGAAATATTGGAGTTTAGCCGCTTAGAGAACTCTCGTTATGCGTCGCAGTGTCATCCGGTCAGCTTGGAAGGAATCATCTCGAACCAAGTCGCGCAAAGTCGCCTTCAATTGAAAGAGTCGCAACAAATTAATGTCAACCGAAGTGAGCCTATACCATTAGTGATGGCGGATGAACGATTGGTATTACGGTGTTTGAGCAACTTGCTTTCTAACGCCATCAAATATGCAGGTGATACTGCCCAAATCGATGTATCGATGTACCCATTGAGTGAACACCCAATGGATAAGGTAGTGATTGAAGTCTCGGACAACGGTGGTGGCATTCCTCAACATCAACTCGATACGATCTTCCTACCTTTTACTCGACTTGAATCGGCACGAGATAAACAGAGTGGCGGCTATGGATTAGGGCTTGCGATTGTCAAAGAGTCGATGAAGTTAATGAAAGGGGAAGTAAGGGCCTCGAACCGCAGTGAAGGTGGCCTGAGAATACAGCTTGTCTTTATGAATTAAGCGGTGTGACTTTCTACCATTTTCCGTTGATTATAATTTAGTCACTATCATTGGTTTGAACTATAGTTTACCTAGTGAGAGTGGCTTTTTCATTATATAGAATGAGGAGTATCAACAACCTCAGCCTTTGTGATGATTGCTACCGTGTAAGGCTAGTAAATTGACCGCATAAGCGGTAGAGGGGGAGCAATGGAATCATGCGACTACCCAAAACCTAAAGGGAAACAGAAGGGCTTAACATTAGTCCTTATGTCTATGAGTATGATTGCGTTTGTTGGTATTGCGGCGCTTTCGATTGATGTCTCTCACTTTGTTGTTAACCAAACTCGTCTCCAGAATGCCGTAGATACGATTGCGATAGCGGGTGCATCCGTCGCCAATCGAAGTCAGCAAGCCTCGACAACACAAGCAGCGATCGTTGAATCCTATAATAAAGTGACGGATTCTGACGGTAACGATGAAATAAAACTGACGGCTTCGGGCGATACCCTCAATTCCCTCTCCATTGAATACTCCGATACCCCTAATAGTGGGTTTTCTTCTACATTCCCAGCTTCTGCTGACATGGTTTATGTCAGGGTAGAAGTCTCTGATGTCGCGCTTAACGATTTTTTCCTCGACCTGTTTGGGATCAGTAAAACCGTTTCAGCAAGTGCTGTCGCAGGCCCGGTGTATATCGATGGGACAGCGAACATTCTTCCGATAGGGATGTGCGAAGGGAGCGATGTCGGCCCGTCGGGGTACGAGGTCGGTAAGGCCTATGAGATCAAAACGGGCAGCCAGTCGGATGATCCTGATGGATTAGGTGCAGGTAACTACCACCTTTTGGATGTAGGTAGTGGTAAATCAGCGGTAAGTGATGCATTGGTTGGGAAAAATACCGTGGTCGTTTCAATTGGTGACGATATTGATTCTGAAACTGGTAATGCAGTTGGGGCGACAGAAGATATTGATACTCGTTTTGATGGTGGCACGGTAGATAGCGTTTATTATCCACCTGATTTGGTGACAACGGAGCCGAGTCCAGCCATAACCACCGACAATATCGCCGATCACAATGACTCGAGCGCTGTCGATAAGTGGACTTACGAGGAATATGTCACCCAAACTAATGCCTGCATGACTGACAGCGACTGTAACTCCGCTGGTGGTTCGGCTTGGCGACGAGTCCTTCCTGTTCCCATTTTGGATTGTGATTCAGCCTCTAAATCTGGCGGTAAAATCGAGTTTACCGTAACGAGTATTGGCTGCTTTTTCATGATTCAGCGTTACGATTCATCTCAAGAATCAGGAAAAAAAGGTCAACAAAGTATTTTCGGTGAGTTTATTGAGAATTGCTCTGTGGTCGAAGGCGGTTCGTCAGACGCCAATACCGGGGTAACTCGAATTGTCCTTTATAAAGATCCGTCGTCAGTAGGAGGAGGATCTTAGCCGTGAACGTGAAGAATAAGCAGAAAGGACTAGCCGCCGTTGAGCTGATCATTGGATTACCCGTCCTGATGCTATTTCTAGTGGCGGTGATTGAAATCGCGCGTATCTATGTCGAAATGAACACGCTTAATAAGGCCGTGAGAGTAGGCGCTCGATATGCGATGAGCGTCAGTGAAATGTCTGGTTGTGGCCCGGTGATGAACGAACAAGGTGACATCAAACAATTGGTCGTTTATGGCACATTAGAGGCAGGTGCTGCGGCGCGAATAGATAGCCTAACGACGAACGATGTCACGGTCAGTTGCGAAAACAACCAATTCGTTACGGTGACCGCGTCCCACACCTTTGTACCGCTCTTCAGAGATACGCTACCCAATAGTGAGCTTTCTTTGGCTCTACCAATGAATGCGACGACTGTAATGAGGTTGGACCCATGAAAAACGAGCGTGGTATTACCATTGTGGAATTTACCTTGATGTCGTCGTTTTTGATGCTAATTTTGCTTGCGATTGCGTCGATTGGTTACTTTATGTTTTCAATGCAAGCGGTGAGTGAGTCAGTCAGAGCTGCCGCTAGAATGGCTTCGGTATGCCAAATGCACGATTCCGATATCAACACTTTCATCTCTGACAATGCCTATATTTCTTCCATGGTCGCAGAAAACATAGAAATAGAATACTTGGATGGGAGTGGGACTGTGCTCGTCGCGCCTGATTCAGAAGACGTTCGTTTTGTCCGAGCAAGAGCCAAAGATATGGATTACCGATTCGTTGCTTTGCTTTCGTTCATTGGTGAGAGTGGAGTGATTGATATGCCAAGTTTCGAAACGACCATCCCCAGTGAAAGCCTAGGCATGGTACCGAATGACTCCAATACTGACTGTTAGCGAGTGGCTTTTCCTTAAACCCATCTCTTATCTTTACAATTCTATAAACCGTAAAGTTTGTAAATTTAATGCAAATGATATTGGTTATCACTTATATTCCGATCCGTTGAAAAAATGAAGCAGCGAAGATAAATGCTGCCATTAAAAAAATGGAGAGAAATATGTTCACTAAGAGTCAGTTAGCACTTGTTATTGGTGCGGTACTCGCGACTCCAGCAGTGGTTGCTGAGACGATGAAAACTGATGAGCACATGGTGGTTGAAGGCCGTGATTATGGTTACAAGGCTGATACGAATACCGGTGCTATGCGTATGGAGGCGACTCAGTTAGAGACCCCTGGGCAAATCGCTATTATCGACGAGCAGCTAATTGACGAACAGCGAGCAAGTACGCTTGGTGATGTACTAAAGAACGACGCGAGTGTGAGCGCGGGTGGTACAAGCCGAAATCGCGAGCGTTTCTCATTGCGTGGTTTTGAAGTTCAAAGCTCTTCTGGTTTCCTGCGTGACGGTCATCAACATTGGTCTCATTACCGTCAACCGGTTGAATTGCTTGAACGTGTTGAGGTGGTAAAAGGTCCATCTGGTCTTCTGTACGGCGTGTCAGCGCCGGGCGGTCTGATCAATATGGTCACTAAGAAACCCACATACGACACACAAGTTACCGTTAGCCAAGACATTGGTTCAAATGACCATTCGCGTACTACAGTAGATGTGAGTGGGGCACTGAACGATGACGAGACGCTTCGTGCTCGTACTATAATCTCAAAAGAGAGCTACAGCTCATGGCGCACCTATGGTGATGGCTCTAAACCACAAACGGAACGCCTAGTTGCGGGTCTGTTTGTTGATTACGACCTCACTGACGATGTCACTGTGTCTGTTCATTATGATAAGACTAACGATGAAGGCAGCGTAGACTCAGGCGCGCTTTACACGCTCGATGGTCAGCGTGTGGGTAGCAAAGAGCACATCTGGGACGCACAGTGGTCGAAGATCGAGAATGATGTAGAAAACGTCGGCTTCAATGTTAATGCCAACCTTTCTGACGTTTGGACACTAAACACAGGCTTCAACTATCAAGACTTTGAGCGAATTGACGTTGAAAGTTACCCAAGCTTTGCCAATCTAAACCCTGATGGCAGCGGAACTGTCACGCAAGGTGGTAACTACCGTCATGATAAATGGCGTTTTAGAACCGGTTACCTAGACTTAGTTGCAGATACTAATTTTGCAGGTATGGATCATAAGGTTCTGTTCGGTGGCAACTGGTTAGGTTATAGCTACGAGCGTGGCATGCATAGCTTTAATAGCGGTGAGTACGCCCCAGGTGCTACCGTACCTGTACAAGTTCCAGGCGAAACAAACCTAGCACCAAAAGGCCGTTACGACACTTGGGGCTTCTATGCTCAAGACATGATGACATTGAACGATCAGTGGCAGCTTCTAGCGGGTGTACGTTTTGACCGTAAAGTTCAAGATGGCGTAGCTGAAGAGAACGTAGCGCCGAAACTTGGTGTGATTTTCCACCCTGCGGATAACGGCAGCATTTACGCTTCTTATTCTGAAAGCTTTGAGCCGCAAGGCCAAGTATCAAGCGGCAGCCGTACTTACATTAATGACGGTGAGCTACTGGATGCCGCAATTGGTAAAGCCTACGAAGTGGGTACAAAGTGGGAGCTACTAGACGAACGCTTGTTTGTTTCTGGTGCGCTATTTGATATTACCCAAGAGAACATTGAGCTTGATGTAGAAGATCCAGCATCAGGTGATTACGTTGTCACACAAGGCGGTCAACAAGAACACCGTGGTGCAGAGCTTGCCGCACAAGGTTTCTTGACAGACAAATGGTCACTGTCAGGTTCTGCGATGTACATTGATGCAGAAATCAAAAACCATGAGACTTACGCAGGCAATCGCCCAGTTGACGTACCTGAGTTTGCAGCAACAGTTTGGTCTACCTATGCAGCAACAAACGATGTTGATGTTAACCTAGGTGTAATTTACGAAGGTTCTCGCTACGGCGATGAAGCAAATACGTTCAAGAAAGACGCTTACACTCGTGTTGATATGGGCCTAGCATACACATATAAGTACGATGCTGACCTAGACATGATTGCACGCTTCACCGTTGAAAACCTGTTTGATACCGACTACCTAGCAGGTGGTGGTTCAACGTCAAGCAAGCACCAGTATGCTGAAGATGTTGTAGTCGGTGAGGGCCGCAACTACATGGCAACAGTACAGATTAAATACTAGGGTCTGTTGATTTTTCGTGGTTAAATTTTGTTCGAGCAAAAAGCATTTTAGACGCGGCGAGTGGTTTGAAGCCTAGTGGGTCTAAGTAAAAAACACTCAACAAAGTATAAAATGCTTTTGGCCGAACCCTTCGGGCAGCGTTTGTGGATTCTTTCTGCTGCGTTATCGGCTTATCAGGTAGGGCGACTACACTTCAAAGCCTCTGCCTTGCATAAAAAGCCCACAAACTGCTGCAAAAATCATCTCGAAAGGTCAACAGACCCTATCAATAAACAATTAGTATAGATGAAGGGAGAATAGCTTAGCTTTTCTCCCTATTTTGTATAAATTGTAAGTACAATTGCAATTCTAGAAAACCATCTTATCATGGTGATATTCGCAATGAGAGTTGTTCTCACTTGCATTCATTAAACGAATACTTAAGTTATGAAATTAGTTAAATCCAGCTTTGCACTTATTGTCGCAACGTATTCCTCAACGCTGATGGCAACAAGCCTAGACCAAGCGCAGAAAATTCAAAGTCAGACTCACTCATCTTCTGCATCTAGCCAAAAACGTATTGATGCAAGTGCAGAAAAAACGTTAGCACTGCAAGCTGAAATTGAACAACTCCAGGAAGAAGTGAAAAACCTCTCTGTTTACCGAGATCACTTAACGGCATTGGTGAACAGCCAAAATGCGGAAGTGGACAGTCTTGATCGTCAAATCGACCAGATTAAAGAAACCCGTCAAGGCATTGTACCTTTGATGTACCAAATGATTGATGGGTTAATAGAGCATGTTGAACAAGACATGCCGATTAAAGCCGAACAGCGTCAGCAACGAGTCGAAAAGCTAGAGCAAATGATGACTCGAGCTGATGTCAGTGACGCAGAGAAATATCGCCGTATTCTCGAGGCTTACCAAATTGAACTGGATTACGGTACGAAACTTGGCCACTACCAAGGTCAAATTGTTGTGAATGGCGAGTCTTTGGAAACGGACGTTCTTTACCTAGGACGTCTTTCGTTGGTTGCACGAAGCCTAAACGGCACGCATTTTTGGTCGTGGAATCAAGCGAGTAACGCTTGGCAAGAGCTTGATGCATCGATGAAGACAGATATCGATAAAGCGTTCAGCATTGCCACCAAACAAAGTGCTCCAAGCCTAATTACGTTGCCAGTTTCTCTTACTCAAGCGGAGAGCAATTAATGAAAAAATTGATGATCTCCACGGCAATCGCTCTATCGATGTTAGCGCAACCTGTCTTTGCTGATGATCTCGTGTCGTTATCGCAGCAAGAGTCGAAACAGCAACGCCAACATAACCAAGTTCGTGAGTCAGGCTTTAAGCAGACAGAAAAAGAGCTGTTAGCACTTAAAGCGGAGCTGGTAAGACAACGTAGTACCTTACAAGCCGAGAATGAAAAACTCGCAGCAACATTCAGTGAAAATGAAGACAGATTGGCTCGTCTTGAAGAAGATCTTCGTTTAGAAACGGGTAGCTTAGGTGAAGTCTTTGGCGTTGTTCGTCAAAATGCGAAAGAGTTAGATTCAGAGCTGCATGACTCTGTGACTGGCGCTGGAAAACAAAGTTTCCGTCAAGATCTTGAGCAAATTGTCGCGGCTACTCACTTGCCATCAATGAGCCAACTGACGGCGCTTTGGCAAGCAATGCAAGAGCAAATTGATGCCTCTGGTGAGTTTGAACAGACAGAGATCGTTCAGCTCAATGGTGACGGTAAAAGAGAAACGGTATCAGCGGTTAGATTAGGTTCATTCGCACTCGTGGGAGAGGCGGGCTACCTAAAATGGAATGGTTCGAAAGAGATCGCGACGCTATACCCAAAACAGCCAGAAAATGGACCGGTTAGTACCGAGTTAACGTCTCTAACTCAAGGCGCTACACAGAATGTTGTTGTTGACCCATCTCGCGGCATCATGTTGGAACAACTTGCTTTAACACCAAGTGCTTGGGATAGACTCCAAGCGGGCGGCGCAGTGGGTAAAGTCATCATTGCGCTTCTATTGATTGGTTTAGCCATTTCACTGGTTCGCGGTTTGAGCTTGATGTCTGCGCGTCAAAAGATCAGTCGTCAACTTAAATCACCACAGACCCCAACCGACAATCCATTAGGTCGTGTGTTATCTGTGTACTCGAAAGATAAGTCACAAACCGTTGAAGCACTCGAGCTGCGACTCTTGGAAGCTGTGGTTGATGAGCAATCGAAACTTGAAAAAGGCTTATCAATGCTGAAGCTTCTTGCTGCGTTAGCGCCAATGCTTGGCTTGTTGGGTACGGTGACAGGCATGATCGAAACCTTCCAAGTGATTACTCAGTTTGGTAATGGTGACCCGAAAGTGATGGCTGGTGGTATCTCGATGGCACTTGTTACTACGGTTCTCGGTTTGATTGCAGCAATGCCACTCCTATTAGCACACAACATTCTTAGCTCTCAAGCGGAGTCTATTCGCAACATTCTTGAAAAGCAGGGCATTGCTTTAGTGGCGCAGCAAGCAGAAAAAGCGATGGATTCTGAAAAAGCACCACTTGGGAATGCAGCGTAATGGATTCTGTACTCTCCTTATTGCCTGAAGTGATTGCAGCCAGTTCGTGGGCTCTGTCACTTCAAGCATTTATGCAGCAAGGAGGACCAGTTCTTTGGTGGTTGTTGGCGGTTGTCTGTTTGTGCTGGTTACTCATCATAGAACGTATCGTCTTTCTGTGCTTTTCGTTCCCAAACCACCGACGTCAGTGGGTGCAAGCCTGGCAGCAGCGTGAAGAACAGCACTCGTGGTATGCACTTTCCATTCGTGATGGCTGGTTAAGTGAAGCGAATCTGTTGCTGACTCAGAACCTAAATATCATCAAGGTACTGGTTGCGATCTGCCCAATGCTCGGTCTACTCGGCACGGTAACGGGAATGATCAGCGTGTTTGATGTGATGGCCGCCCAAGGCAGCAGCAATCCCAAGTTAATGGCCTCTGGCATTTCGTTAGCGACGCTGCCGACAATGGCGGGCATGGTTGCAGCGCTTACCGGTATGTTTTGTCATGCACGCTTGGTGAAAGTGTGCCAAAGACAAGAAGTTAAATTAGAAAAATCTTTAAGGAGTCAACGATGAGACTCGGTCGACGTCATTCTAAACAAGACGAAGCGCAAATTGATCTTACCTCGATGCTAGATATCGTCTTTATCATGTTGATCTTTTTTATCGTAACCAGTTCTTTTGTTCGTGAATCTGGCGTTGAGGTCAATCGACCAACAGCCAGCAATGTGGTTAGCCAAAAAGAAGCCGGTATTTTCGTTGCGGTAACATCATCAAACGATATCTACATTGATAAACGCATGGTCGATGTTGAGCGTGTTCAAGCCACGTTGGAACACCTCCTACTGGATAAGCCTGATGCCTCACTAGTTATCCAAGCTGATGAGCACGCTTACAGCGGTACCGTGGTAAAAGTCATGGATGCGGCCAAAGGCGCTGGTGTTAAGAACATCGCGCTCGCAGCGGAGAAGATCTAGTGCGTCGTTTATTGATCGCAATGCCAATAGCGGTGTTATTGGCAGTCGCTACATTCAGCTTGATGGCTTGGATGGTGGATGCCGGTCATCGCCGAGCGCCCGAATCGCAAGCGCCACTGAGCTTCAATATGGTGATGGTTGAGAACGAGCAAGACGTGCAAAGAAGGCAGCGCTCTGTACCAGAACAGCCAGAACCTCCTCAAGTTCCAGATCAAGCGCCAACGCAAAGTGTTGAAACCGCCTTGACGCAAGTTACCTCAATGTCGCATTCTCCACTAAGCTTGGATACCGCGATCTCAGGAATTGCGATTAATGCACCGACATTCAGTGATTTTGGTGGTAGCCAACAGGCTATGCCGCTGTACCGAGTTGAACCTCGTTATCCGGCTAAGGCGCTAAAACGCGGGGCAGAGGGCTATGTAGTGATGAAGTTTACGATTGGTCCTACGGGTAAACCAACCGATATTGAAGTGTTGGAAGCGAAGCCTAAACGCATGTTTGAACGTGAAGCCGTACGCGCATTGAAGAAGTGGAAGTACCAACCACAAGTTGTGGATGGGAAGGCAATGGCTCAACTGGGTCAAACGGTGAAACTGGAGTTTAAATTAGCACAATGATCAAACGATTAATGACGTTGGCAGTGCTGTTTGTTTCTGCAACAGTACACGCTGAACAATTGAGTCAATACACAGCGATACGCGTTCAGAAAGCGAATGAAATGGCGCAAAATGAACAGGTAAAACAAGCGATCGCTTTACTCAAAGAAACCGAAACCAGTCGCAGTTATGACCAAGCGTTTATCGCCAGAATGTTAGGCGTTTTTCATTGGCAGAATGGGCAAGAGGCGCTTGCGATTCGTCATTTAGAGCAAGCGGTGTCGAGCGGATTACTGCAAGATGAGCAAGCTTGGCTTACTCAGAGAATGTTGGCGGACCTCTACCTCAATCAGCAACAGTTCAAATCAGCGCTGAAGCATTACTATGCATTAAGCTCAAACTCATTGGCAAAAGAAAAGTCGAAAGACCTTTGGTTGCGTATTGCTCAAGCTCATTACCAACTTAGCGAGTGGTCAAAAGTGATTGCAGCGGCAAACAAAGCCTTAGGTGACCAATCGATAGAGCGATTACAGCCGTTATCGCTTAAGTTAGCGTCTCAGCTTCAGTTAGAGCAGTGGCGACAAGCAATCCCAACAATTAAGCTGCTTATTGAACTTCAGCCTTCTCAAACAAACTGGTGGCGTCAATTAGTCGGTTTACAACTAAGAATTGGCCAAGACTCGGCTGCGCTCGATACGCTATCTCTAGCTAAGTTAAAAGGGCTGGAGCTTAGCCAAAGCGACCTAAGAATGCTCGCGCAGCTTTACGCGAAAAAAGGGATCCCAGAGAGAGCCGCGCTTCAAATCAGCCAATTGGAGGGGGCGGGTCAGGATGCTGCGCTGTTGGTTGAACAAGCCACCTATTGGCAAGCAGCGAAAGAGTGGGAGACGGCAATCTCAATTTGGCAGCAAGCGGCTAAACATGAATCTAAATATCTCTGGAATGTCGCTCAGCTAATGGTGCAACAAGGGCATTATCAGGAATCGCTAGTGGTACTGAATAAGGTGAAAGGCAGAAAAGCGGACGTGGCTTTAGCCAAAACCAGAGCCTTCTACAAACTCTATCAGTTAGAGAATGCGTTGATTGAAGCCAAACGCGCCGATGCAGCGCAACCTTCAAATCAAGCGAAGAGCTGGATTAAGTATTTGTCTCAGTTACGCAAAGTGAACGCAGAATCAACAAGCTAATAAAAAGGGAAGCGATTAAGCTTCCCTTTTTGATGCTTATTTTAAGCTAGAACACACAAACTCCGCGCGCCAAAGCAGCGTTTGCGAGGAGTTCATATTGTGCAGTAACTCTTGGCCCGATAATTGAGGAAATGCATGCAAAACAGCCACATCTTCTCCTTTACCAAGCTTTTGGTACGCTCTGATGTGCGTGAACGTACTCGATAGATTATTTGATAGCATATTCTTTGATATGCAGATCCCAAAAACATCCCGTTTCATCGTCTTTCCCTTTCGCCAGTGCCTGTTGTTTTAATCTCTGTTAAGACACTTAAAAACCTAACCACACATTGTAGTGCTCAATAATTATACGAAACAAAACGCACTATTGGGTAAAAAATAACCTAAAAATCGTATGATCTAAGTCAACTATTCCACTGGTTTTATATTTAGATTTTTTGCATAGTTCTAAAAACAAGCAGTTAGCTGATTGTTGGTTAAGCCACTATAAGAGGTTTCTATCAATTATTGCCCCTCGCTATCACAAATCAACGCTTCTCTCGTTCATGAAATTGTTATTCAGATGTTATCTTGTAAGCGCTACAAGGAGTCGTTATGAAATGGAGTCGTATCAGCTTTCGACATCGAATGCTGATTATCATGACCTTATCTGGGTTGATTGAGTTACTGTTGTTAGTTGCAGCGGGCTTTGTATACGTCAAATATGCTCAAGAAGACGAGATGGGGAATAAGGCGCTCGGAGTCGCTTCATTTCTTGCGAAATCACCTTATGTCATCGAGATGATAGAAAACGGTGTGTCAGACGAGTCTCAGCAGCGTTACCGGAATCTCACCACTCTTATTGGCGCCACATTCATTGTTATTGGCGATCATAAAGGGATACGTTTAGTTCACCCCATAGATGAGCGGGTAGGTAAGCCAATGAAGGGCGGTGACAACCACCGCGCTTTGATTAATGGCGAAGCATACATCTCGGTAGCCAAAGGTTCTTTAGGCTATTCTGTCCGAGGAAAATCAGCCGTTCTAAATGCCAATGGAGAGATCATTGGTGTAGTTTCAGTTGGTTATTTGATTGACCGGCTTCAAGATAGAATCGAACCATTTCTCATTTATCTTCTTGGCATGGCACTGCTTGTTGTTGCGGCGAATGGCGTTGTTTCTAGCTATGCATCACACCGTTTTCAGCGTGAGATCCTTGGCTTTGAACCTGAGGAAATTGGGCGTTTTTATGTGGAACTTGACGTTACCCTTGAAACATTAAAAGAGGGCATCATCACCATTGATGAAGGCGGCAAATTACGCGCTATTAATAAGAGTGCGTGTCAGATTTTAGGGTTGGTCAAATCGGAATGTATAAACCGACCGCTCAGCGACGTCTTACCCGAAAGTGATTTACATACGGTGATCGAAACTGCTCGAACCGATCACGATATTAATTTGTATCTGAATGATAAACGTCTCATCGCGAACAGAAGCCCGATCATCGTCAATGACAAAGTGGTTGGGGCGGTATCGAGCTTCCGTCTAAGGGACGATCTCACTGAACTGACAGAACAGCTAGCGAAAACCAAAGAATACGCAGAGATGCTGCGCTCTCAAACCCACGAACACCGCAATAAACTCAACACGATCAGCGGAATGGTACAAATGGGGGAGCTGGATGCCGTGCAGTATTTAATTGGTCAAGAAACGGCGCATTACCAAGCACTTATTGAGTTCTTGCGAGAGACCATTAAAGAGCCCCTTATAGCAGGCATGTTACTCGGTAAAACTGAAAGAGCACGTGAACTCGGCTTAGTATTGGTGGTAGAGGAAGGTTCTCGACTTGAGCCGTTGCCGAACCGAATCAACCCAGAAGACTTAGTGACGATTTTAGGCAACCTGATTGATAATGCCTTTGATGCGACAAGAGAAGCGATTCGCCTTGAACCGCTACTTTCCCCTAATAGACGGACCATTGAAGTGTCGATCAGCGACTTTGGCAACGAAGTGATTTTAGAAGTGAATGACCAAGGGTGCGGTCTACCTAATACCCTAAGTACACAAGCGTTGGTCACACGAGGCGTTTCAAGTAAAGATAGCCAAACAAGGGGTGTTGGACTCTATTTAGTCAGTGAACTGGCGATTCGCTATCATGGCGAACTTGAAATGCTAAACAATAAGCAACATGGAGCAAGGATGACAGTTTATTTACCGAAGGAAGAGCAACGATGACCGAGTTAACCCGCATCATGATTGTTGAGGATGATTTGGCGATTGCTCAGTTGCATCAACGTTATTTAGAGCAAATGGACAGTTATGAAGTGATTGGTATTGCAACCACGAAGCAAGAAGCCAGCCTTCAGCTCGATATTCTCAAGCCGGACTTATTGCTACTTGATGTCTATTTGCCCGATGGCACTGGCCTAGAGATTTTGCACCAACTTCGCTCAGATCATATTGGCTGTGACGTGATATTGATTACTGCTGCCCGAGATGTAGAAACACTTCAACAAGCTATGCGCGGCGGTGTGGTCGATTACTTATTAAAGCCCGTGGTGTTCCCAAGATTAGAAGCGGCATTAACGAAGTACATTTCTCAGAAGCATCAGTTTGATCATACCGACGGCTTAGACCAAAACATGGTCGACAAAATGATGCAATCACCAGTGAGCAGTGATCCCGTTAAAAATCGACTGCCAAAGGGCATTGATGGGGTCACTCTCGATAAAATTAAAGCTTTGTTCAATGGAACGACTTTACTGACTGCCGATGAAGCGGGGGAGTTGATAGGCGCGAGTCGAACCACTGCCCGCCGTTATCTAGAGTATTTAATTAGTACAGGAGAGCTAGAAGCCGATCTAAACTATGGAACGGTGGGCAGGCCAGAGCGCACTTACAAAAAAGCGCAGTAAACGATAAAAAGCCGCCTAAATTTGCCGTAAGGCACGACAAAATCTCTCGCTGACGTCACGTTTCTAGACGTAAATGAGATCGACCTCTACATTTATATAAAGCCATACACACCATGTAGAGGTCGTCTATGCGACTTTTTATTTATTTACTCGTTAGCTTTGCAGTATTAGCTCAGACTGCACGAGCGGTTCAAATTAATGAGCTAACCTACCTAACTGAACAGTATCCCCCTTATAATTTTGAAGAGGAAGGGAGCCTCCAAGGGATTGCAGTGGATGTACTCACCGCGGTTGGAGAGCAAGTTCAAAGCACCATTTCGCGTGACAAGATTCAAGTGCAGCCTTGGCCTAGAGCTTATCGTTCAGCGCTGATCAAAACCAATACCGTTTTATTCTCTACAACGCGTACCCAGCTCAGAGAGCATATCTTCCAATGGGCCGGTCCAATTACCTCGACCAGAATCGTTGTACTGGCGAAAAAATCTCAGCAGATTCAAATTGAGCATTCTATGGCGTTAGCGCAATACCGGATAGGCGTTATTCGTGATGACGTAGGAGAACAGTTATTGCTTGAGCTCGGTGTACCAAGAGACTCGATGGTTGAAAGCTCGGTGCCAGAAACTCTCGCAAACCAGATGATCAAAGACCGTATTGACCTATGGGCTTACGAGGAGAACGTTGCGAAATGGTGGTTGAAGAAAGCAGGGCAAAATACGGATGATTACGAGGTGGTTTACGTATTAAATGAAGGCGAACTCTATTTTGCCTTCAATTTGGAAGTGGACAGTCGTTTAGTTGGAGAATTTCAGCGAGCGCTTGATGAGTTAAAAGTCACAGAAGATGGCACCGCAAGCCCATTTGAGCGCATTATTTCAAAATATCGGTAAGGTGAACTATGAAGTTATGGATACTCATGATCGTAGTGGTATCACTAAAAAGTGTCGCTGGGGAGTCACTGACGCTCGTCCTTCCTTCACAAGTTGATGGCGGGCACCGCTTCTACCATGAGCTACTGTATGAATCGCTATCAAGGGCAGGGCACAAGGTTACCATCACAACCCCGAGTGAACATATTCCCCAAAAGCGTGTGGTTAAGATGGTAGAAAGCAATCAGCTAAGCCTGACTTGGCTGATCAGCAGTAAACGGAGAGACCAGCTCTACCCATCGATTTCTGTGCCACTAACCAATGGATTGATAGGGCGGAGAGTTCTGTTAATTCCTCCTGAACTGCAAACACGGTTTGATGAGATTCGTTCCCTTGAAGCGTTGCGAGAATCTAACCTAGTCGCTGGTCTTGGTATGAACTGGTTTGATGTGGATGTATGGAAAAACAATCATCTTAAAGTGTATGTGGCCGATGGGGAGTGGCGCTCGCTCTACCAATCCCTAAGTGTGGATGGGGAGGTGAATTACTTTCCTAGAGGCATCAACGAAGCAAGCAACGAAGCCGATCTAAACAGCCATCTTGTGGTCGAGAAAAACCTATTACTTGTTTATGAACGTGATTTCAAATTTTACCTATCAAGCGCCACCTTACCTCATCAGCAACTCATTGAAGACGCACTTCAAAAAGCAAAAGTAGAGGGCGTGATCGATAGGTTGATCGATAAATATTGGGGAGAAAGTAAAAAACGGTTGAATGAAGAGCGTAGGGTCGTGATAAACCTTGAACTCCCAGAAAGTTGAGGTCAAAAACACTAACATCCTGATGTCTATGCGTATAGAATCAACTAATCAATGTATAGCTTGCTAAAGGGTTGATTTTACTCAAATGGAAAGTGTTTTTATCATCGTTGTCATCTTAGTCGCCTTCTTCTTTGTGATTCAAAAGCGTTATTTAAGACAAGATGAGCTCAAAGATAGTGCGTACAAGAAAAAAGGAGCCTTGCTTAACTCGCAAGAAACCGCTTTCTATAACGCCTTGATTAGTGCAGTAGGCCAGCATGGTGTTGTGCTCGCTAAAGTAAACCTCGCCAATGTGTTAACACCTCTCGCGACAGAGAAAAAGCAGTGGTTTATCGCCAATAACCGAATCGCAAAGAGCTATTTTGATTTTGTTGTTTGCGATCCTAGAACGCTTGAAGTTCGTGTCGCAATTGAATTAGATAACGGCAAAGAGCTGAATAAAGGGAAAGTTGATCGTCAAAAACTACTGATTCATGTGTGCAAATCTGCGGGTATTCCACTGATTGGAGCGAGTATTAAGCACAGCTATCAGGTATCAAGATTAAGACGTCTACTCGCCGCTCATATCGATTTGATCGAATCGGACAAAGAAGTCAGGTTTTGTAAGCGTTGCGGTAGCCCAATGACAGTGAAGATCGCCAGTCAAGGAGAGCACAAAGGTCGACGGTTCTTTACTTGTAGCCGTCAACCACAGTGTACTTATACAGAAAACTATAATGTGGTGTTTGACGAAGCCGAGTAATCACAGTTTGCTTTGCAAGCGCACTTAATTAATTTAAACACTTCTGTTGGCCGCATACCATGACTTGGTTGCGGCCATTTGTTTTCGCGCGATAGAGCTCTTTATCCGCCTCTTTTAAGACGTCTTCTAAGCTCTTGTATTGATCACATTGATAAATGCCAATGCTGGCTGTGAGGTGAATCGGGTTGTGTCGGTCATTGAAGGTGTAATGCTCTATCGCAATTCGAATTTGTTCCGCTTTATGGGCCGCTTGCGTTACCTGTGTATTATGCAGCGCAATACAAAATTCCTCGCCTCCAATCCGATACACTAGGTGCTCGTCGCAGTGGCTATCAATCAGCGCAGCCGTTTGGACTAACACTTTATCGCCAATGTCGTGACCATGTTGGTCGTTCACGTTCTTGAAAAAATCGAGATCCAATATCAGCAAAGAAAGCGGCGTTTTACTGCTTTCGCATCGGTAGCGTTCGAAATTATGGACCAGTGCATGTCGGTTATAGACGCCGGTCAATGCATCACGAGAAGCAAGTAATCCTAGAGACGTTTCTGATGTTCTGCGTTTGACTTCTAATATATGGGCCGCGAGCCAAGCAACTAAGTAGGCCAGCATAAAGTTGATGGATAACTCGAAGAAGTTAAGCGTCCCTTCATGATAGGTTTTGTGCATGACAAGTACGACTTGGCTGACAAAGCCCACGCCGGTCGCGATGATGCCATAGCGTTTGCCTAAAATAAGATAGAACAAGACGGGAAAGAGCAAGCTCCAGAGAAAGCTGCCATGTTCGATTGGGTGAACATAAGTCGCAAGAAAAACCACACCGACGAGAACATAGACAAAGCTGTTGGAGCAGAAAAGGGAAATATCTTCTTGTTTGTAGCAAGTATACGCCACGTAAAGAGAGAATAGGCTACAAAGGACTTCGACAGCAGCAAGAAGGTAGTAGCCACCATAGAAGGTATTGAGAGCTGCAACGATCAAAGCTAAGAACGCAAGCAATATACTTAACCAGAACAGCACCGCTCTTCGCAACTGGCGCGAGGGGTTGAATATGTCTAGCTCCATGACGTCCCTTAACGAGTATATGCTTTAATGTGAATATGACGTCATAGTATTCGTTTCATTGGTGGAATCAAGGATAAAACTGGACGAAGATCACATTAATGGCATGGATATATACCGAATGCTACCCATTTGTACTCAATGACTTAGAGATGAAATGGTCAGTTAGTGTGCAGTGCGGATCTGGTGGAGAATTAAGCTAAGTCAGCCCTATATATAAATGACTGAAACAAAAGAGGGGGGCTGGAAAAACCAGGCCCCCTCAGTGCTATTTTTTAGCTATTACTCGTAATCAGACGCGTAGGTCTCTTCGTAAGAATGTGAGTAAAACTCAAATAAGTTACCAAATGGGTCTTCTAGGTAAACCATTTGCGCTTGTTTTAGTTCGTCTTCTGGGTGGTAACGGTGGATATCCATGCGAACCTTACCGCCAAACTCTTCAACGCGCTTGATTGCTGTTTCGAACTGCTCTTTCGATACCTGCAGGCAGAAGTGGAAGATACCTAGGCGAGAGAAGTCCACTTCGTGGCGTTCCTGACGCTCTTTCATTTCGAACAGTTCTACACCAATACCGTCTGAAGTCACAAGGTGCGCGATATTAAAACCTTTGAAGCCTTCGCCGAAGACTGCGATACACATACGGCCAATCGCAGATTCACGCTCTTCAATAACTTTGGTGTTATTCATTACAATGCGCAGACCTAGTGCCTTTGTGTAGAACTCAACGGCTTTGTCCATGTCACCAACCATGATGCCAACGTGATTCATTTTCATAACATTCTCCAAAATTGATTAATACGTTTCGTGCTTTGTTTCGATGAAATGAAGTATAGGTGCAGACGATGAGAAACAAAAATTATCGATAATTATTATTTTAATAAATCTCTGTTATTAAAAATAACTCAGCACTGTGATGTGTAAAAAGAAGGGAAATACGTGTTGGTGTTCATTCGACGCATTTCACGGAAAATAACAATAAAGGTCAAAAATGAAAAATAATTACATAATTTGTGTGGTTATTTTATGTTCCTACCCCTTTAGGGTAGTTTGAAACTGTAATTGATTTACATCATGTATTAATTATTTGTCATATTTAACAATGCGCGTAGATAAGAACCTAACCCTTAGGAAGTATTATGAGCAAGTTGAAGCTGGTCGTTATCGGTAACGGTATGGTAGGACACCGTTACATTGAAGACTTAGTCGAGAAGGCGGATGCATCTCAATATGAGATCACTGTTTTCTGTGAAGAACCACGTGTCGCTTATGACCGTGTCCACCTTTCTTCTTACTTTTCTCACCACACAGCGGACGAGTTATCTTTAGTTAAAGAAGGTTTCTACGACAAGCATGGTGTCAAGATGTTAATCGGCGAACGTGCCATTAACGTAAACCGCGAGAAACGTATCGTCCATTCAAGCACGGGTCGTGAAATTCAATACGACAAGCTGATTATGGCAACTGGCTCATTTCCGTTTGTACCACCTATCAAAGGCCGTGAAAGTAAAGATTGTTTTGTTTACCGCACTATTGAAGATCTTAAAGCGATCGAAGCGTGTGCGAAGAAGAGTAAAATCGGTGTTGTTATCGGCGGTGGCCTACTTGGCCTTGAAGCCGCGGGTGCATTAAAAGCACTTGGCGTAGAAACTCACGTGGTTGAGTTTGCGCCAAAGCTAATGGCAGAGCAGTTAGATCAAGCGGGCGGCAATCAACTTCGTCAAAAAATCGAGAGCATGGGTGTTAAGGTTCATACAAACAAAAACACACTTGAAATCGCTCCTGAGGGTAAAGAATCACGCAACGTTATGCGTTTTGCTGACGGTACTGAACTAGAGACCGATTTCATCGTGTTCTCTGCAGGTATTCGTCCACAAGACAAGCTTGCTCGAGATATGCAGCTTGACGTTGCTCCGCGTGGTGGTATTGCAATTAATGATTTCTGTCAGACGTCTGATGAGAACATCTACGCGATCGGTGAATGTGCTTCTTGGAATGAAACCTTCTACGGCTTGGTTGCTCCGGGCTATAAGATGGCGACCGTGGCGGTTGACCATGTGGTTGGTAACGACAGTAAGTTTGAAGGCGCTGACATGTCAGCGAAGCTTAAACTGCTCGGTGTGAAAGTTGGTTCTATTGGTGATGCTAACGGCCGTACTCCTGGTTGTAAGAGCTACGTTTACCAGAACGAAGAGCAAGAAGTTTACAAACGTCTCATCGTTTCTGAAGACAACAAGAAACTTCTTGGCGCAGTAATGGTCGGTGATACGTCTGATTATGGCGATCTTCTACAACTGATGTTGAATGAAATCGACTTACCAGAACACCCAGACGCATTGATTCTGCCAGCGCACGCAGGCGCAGAAAAACCAACGCTAGGCGCAGATGCACTGCCAGAGTCTGCGGTTATTTGTTCTTGTTTTGATGTGACTAAAGGTAAAATCGCAGAAGCGGTTGCACAAGGTCACCACACGATTGGTGATATTAAAGCGGTAACAGGTGCAGGCACAGGCTGTGGCGGCTGTATTCCACTTGTCACGTCAGTGCTTAACGCTGAACTTGAAAAAGCAGGCGTTGAAGTAAAAGCAGACGTTTGTGAGCACTTTGCTTACTCTCGCCAAGAGCTTTTCCACCTAGTGCGTATCGGTGAAATCAAATCGTATGAAGAGCTACTAGAGAAACATGGCACTGGCTACGGCTGTGAAGTATGTAAGCCGCTAGCGGGTTCTATTCTTGCTTCATGTTGGGGTGACCACATCCTTAAACCGTCATTGGTTAAACTGCACGATACCAACGATAACTTCCTAGGTAACATGCAAAAAGATGGTACATACTCTGTTATTCCACGTATGGCTGGTGGTGAAGTCACACCACAAGCACTTGCTGCCCTGGCAGACGTAGCCGCTGAATACAACTTATACACTAAGATCACTGGCGCACAGCGTATTGGCTTGTTCGGTGCTCAAAAAGATGACCTTCCTGCAATCTGGAAAAAGCTTATCGAAGCGGGCTACGAAACGGGTCAAGCGTATGCAAAAGCACTGCGTATGGCTAAGACGTGTGTCGGCTCTACTTGGTGTCGTTACGGCGTTCAAGATTCAGTTGGCCTTGGCGTGATGATCGAGAACCGTTACAAAGGCATCCGTAC
This sequence comes from Vibrio aquaticus, assembly GCF_003970385.1. Lineage (GTDB taxonomy): Bacteria > Pseudomonadota > Gammaproteobacteria > Enterobacterales > Vibrionaceae > Vibrio > Vibrio aquaticus. The sequence continues at coordinate 529,144 of NZ_RXZH01000002.1, forward strand.
GCCTCATAAGATGAAGTTTGGTGTGTCTGGTTGTACTCGTGAGTGTGCAGAAGCGCAAGGCAAAGACCTTGGCATCATCGCAACAGACGCGGGTTGGAACATGTACGTGTGTGGTAACGGTGGTATGAAGCCTCGTCATGCAACGCTACTAGCCGGTGACCTAGACCAAGAAACACTCATCAAATACATCGACCGATTCATGATGTTCTACATCCGCACTGCAGCGCCACTTCAGCGCACATCAGTCTGGTTCGAGAACCTAGAAGGCGGTATTGATTATCTGCGTGAAGTGATCATTGAAGACAAACTAGGCATTAACGATCAACTAGAAACAGACGTGGCTAAGTTGGTGGAAGAGTTCCGCTGTGAGTGGACGGATACCATTAACGATGAAACTCAGCTGAAGCGTTTTGCGCACTTTGTGAACTCTGATGAACGAGATGACAACGTTATGTTTGTAACAGATGGCCGTGAGCAGCATCGCCCGGCAACATTCACTGAAAAACATCCTGAAGCGAAAGGCGACATCCTTCACGTAGAAGTCGTGTAAGGGGAGAAGAGATTATGGCATTTACAAAAGTTTGTAACATTGAAGACATCATCCCAGGCACAGGTGTCGTGGCTTTGGTAGACGGTGAGCAAGTCGCAATTTTCCGCCCACGTGCGACAGAAGAAGTGTTTGCGATTAACAATATGGACCCTTTCTTCCAATCTAACGTGTTATCTCGTGGCCTGATTGTTGAGCATGATGAGCAGCTGTGGGTTGCAAGCCCGCTGAAAAAGCAGCGCTTTAACCTTAAAACAGGGGCGTGCATGGAAAATGAGCAGTTCAACGTGAAAGCTTACAAAGCACGAGTGACCAAAGGTGCAGTAGAAATTGCGGCTTAATAATCCGTTAACTGAGATTTAATAGCTTAAAGGCTCGTCATTTCTTGGCGAAGAAACCATGAAATTCGCGAGCCTTTCACTATTCAATTTTAACTTTTTAACCTTCAATTTTTTTGAATAAGGACACATTCATGTCTACAGACTTTAAACCCGCTGAATTCGTACAAACAATGATCAACGTTGGCGAAGCTAAGACAAAGACAAGTGCTCGTGACTTGCTTTTGCGTGGCACTATGGCAGGTATCATCTTATCTCTAGCGGTAGTCGTCGCGATTACAACAATCGTACAAACTGGCATGGGCATTGTGGGTGCTCTTGTCTTCCCAGTTGGCTTCGTGATTCTTTCTGTGATGGGCTATGACTTGGTAACAGGTGTCTTTGGTCTAGCGCCATTGGCTAAATTTGAAGGTCGCCCAGGTATTACTTGGAACCGCATTTTCCGTTGTTGGGGTCTTGTTGGTCTAGGTAACCTTATCGGTTCTTTGATTGTTGCTTACTTAGTCGCAGTATCACTAACGGGTAACTTCTCTCTAGAGCTAAACGCAGTTGCTAAGAAGTTCATTGCTGTTTCTACTGCACGTAGTCTAGGTTTCGAAAACATGGGTATGGACGGATGGATTACCTGTTTCGTACGCGGTATCTTCTGTAACCTAATGGTTTGTCTAGGTGTGATTGGTAACATGACAGCACGTACTGTCGCTGGCCGCGTAGCCATGATGTGGTTCCCAATCTTCATCTTCTTCGCACTTGTATTTGAGCATACAGTAGTAAACATGTTCCTATTCCCACTGGGCATGATTCTTGGTGCTGACTTTGGTATTGCGACTTGGTTGAACTTCAACCTAATCCCAACAATCCTAGGTAACATTGTTGGTGGTCTCATTATGACTTGCATCCCGCTTTACCTAACTCACGCGAAAACAGCACCTTCTCTTGATTCAGAAGAAACAGTGAACGCTCAAGCGGCACTAAACACGAAATAATCAAATAATGGCCCCATATTCTGGGGCCGTTTTTCTCTCAACTATCGATAAACAGTTAATTGCATTGACTATAAAAAGTAATAATTCCTCAGAGGTAGATATACCGAGTGTTACTTTTTATGTTCAACGTTGTGATTAAGACCCTTTAACCACAATCGAAACACCCAAATTTTGACTTATAGGCGTTGAGAATATGACAGCGAATCTATCCCAAACTACTCTTTCAGGTTTTGTTTCTTTAGTGGGCGCAGGTCCAGGTGATCCTGATTTACTCACCGTGAAAGGTTACCGAGTGATTCAACAGGCGGAAGTGGTTGTTTATGACCGTTTAGTCTCGCCAGATATCTTAGCGTTAGCCAATGAGTCCGCTGAAATGATCTACGTAGGCAAAAAGCTCGATTATCACTGCGTTCCCCAAGATCAAATTAACCAAATCTTGGTTGAAAAAGCGAATGAAGGTAAACGTGTCGTGCGCCTTAAAGGTGGTGACTCATTCATTTTCGGGCGTGGTGGCGAAGAGTTAGAAGAGCTTGCTGAGCACGGAATTCGATTTGAAGTCGTTCCGGGTATTACCGCAGCGGCAGGTGCAACGGCCTATGCTGGTATTCCACTGACTCACAGAGATCATGCACAGAGCGTTCAATTCATTACAGGCCATGTACAAAAAGATGGCAGAGAGATTGAGTGGCAGTCTCTTGCGCAATCAAACAACACGCTTGTATTTTACATGGGTCTTAAGCAGAGCGGTTACATTACTGAGAAGTTACTGGAAACAGGGTTAGACGCTGAGATCTCATGTGCCATCATTGAAAACGGTACACGCCGAGAGCAACGTGTATTTACTGGCCCATTGAAAGATCTGCCCAATATGGCGAAAGAAGCCGTTAGCCCAGCGCTTATTGTTGTCGGCAGTGTCACCTCGCTACACGACAAGCTAAATTGGTTTTCCTCATAGGGTAGGGGTATTGGCGAGAATGTGCTGACTCGAGTACAAAAGAGAGCTGTATTCTGTTCACACTTTTGTTAGAGTCAACGCCCCATTCATTGGATAGGATACCCATGGAACGCGTTGCTATTTTTGTCGATGTACAAAACATCTACTACACCACCAGAGACAAGTACCGAAGCAATTTCGATTACAACCAATTTTGGTATATTGCGACGGAAGGTAAGCAAGTTATTGAAGCCAATGCTTATGCCATCGCTTCTCATGATCCTAAACAGCGTCAGTTTCACCACATCCTTCGTGGTATTGGTTTTAATGTAAAGCTAAAGCCATATATTCAACGTATGGATGGCAGCGCAAAAGGGGACTGGGATGTTGGTATTGCCCTCGATGTGTTTGAAGCGGCAAGCCAGGTTGATCGAGTGATCTTACTTTCCGGCGATGGTGATTTTGAAGTGTTAGTTCAGCGCATTCAGCAGCGCTTTAATACTCAGGTCGATGTTTATGGTGTACCCGGATTGAGTGCACAATCACTCATTGATGCATCCGATCGTTTTATCCCTATTGATGAAAACTTACTGATTAACAAGCGCTAACAGACAGTGCTGAGTTATTAGTCATTTGTCGTTGTGTATTCTCTAATTTAGCGTTCTAAGTTCTGTATATTAATGGTATGCTGCACTGATTGTAAGGTTGGTGCGGTGAGCTACTATGCAGAATATTCAAAAAGAGAAGGGGTTTACGCTGATAGAGATGATCATTGTCATCGTTCTCTTAGCGGTACTCGCGATCTTTGCTGCGCCAAGGTTCTTAAACTTTGCTAGTGATTCAAGGACCGCAGCATTTGAAACCACCTTCGGAAACATGACCAGTGCGGTACAAATCTATCGCGGAGCATGCCTTGCTCGCGGTGGGGACGTGGTTGACGAAAAAGGGGGCCGCCCTGATGGCTATACTCAGGGTACCGATGTTGAAGGAATTGGCTCTAACTTTACGGGTTCATGCTTCCCTGTCAGTAATACGAAAGACACCAACAGTTATATAAAGCGTGATATTAATAATCCGCAAGCCTGTGTTGAACTAGTCGAAACACTGACAGCCACTGATTACTTTTCTAAATCGAGCTTAGACTATCCACCTAGAAATACACTCGGTGGATCAAACAAGCAAACAGTCAGCGCATCAAATCTTCAACAAGCGATCGATGAAGGCTATAACGTGTTTATCCATCAACGTTTTAATGTTGGCGTATCTTATTGTCATTACTACCAATTGGATGGCGACCTTCATAATGCTTCTTACTACTTATATAACGCAATGGAAGGTGAAATCTCTGAAGGTCGACAAGACATCAGTAATGGTTTCACTTGGACCGATCAATTAGCGCTTTACTAATTTGTTAGCTAAGCCTAACTTCCTGTATTTCCAATAAATAGCAGAGTCTATTTTCTCTTCAAAGATAGTTTGTTTATTGACCATGTGATAGAGTGTTTACGTCACTTCTAGAGTAGAACTCATCCATGTATAACAGCGCCGATCAAGTTACCGTCACGGTTTCTGAAGAGAGAATTCAAATGTTGGATTCGCTTCTTGAGACCATTGATACTGACATGGCCGTTTCTATGTCATTTGTCCGTCGCGCGCAAGGCATGTCCTTCCGAGAGCTAGAACAGAAAGTCTCTGGCTTAAATGGCTCTACTCTTAAACGCTACATGCAGCAAAGTTATCCTTCAGTTCGTCCAATTCACATGGTGGCAGCGATGTCGTGGGTAATGATGGTACCGATGACGAGCTTCTATTATGCGGTGAAAATGCGAGAGTATTACCGCGGAATGGACGATAAAGCGATTGAGGCGCTTTACTGCATTGGGCGACTGCCGACAGAACAGTTTGAGCTCTACTTAGATATGGTGAAAAACCTGATGGAGCCTGACGCTAGGTTGAAGTTTCAAGCCTACCGAGAAGAGCTTAATTCTCAGGTCGATCCTGCCATTTGTTATGATGAACTACTCCCACCTCCCGTGCTTGATATTAATGCTTTCGCCATTGATTACTATCGCTCAGTTGCGATTACGGTGAAACGCTTTAGGCAAGAACATAACATCCCAATTGAGCTTATCGCGCGAGTGTTAGGCCTCTCTGACTATCAATACATTCAGCTTGAAGATGTTTCAAAAACCCGTGACTTTTCAGTCGCCATTGGCTTTAGGGTTAAGCTAGGTTTTGAGCTGAGCTCTCACGTTAACTTTACCAGTGAGATGAAGTTGTTTCCTCAATTTCATCAATTGCGACAAGTACAGCACATTCGTGATTTACTCATTGTTGAAGCGCTACGTCCGCTAAACCCTGAATGCAAGAAACGTGCAGTAGAGATACTGACTACATTATCAAAGATTTACATAAAAAACGTGATATAGATGTGGCAAGTGAAAATAACCAACTCAAATTGCACATGAACTTGAGTTGATTATATCAGCCTAAAAAATAAAAATAGTGATGATTTATTTAGGCAAGGGCTGCCAAAGTATTCTGCAGTAGTTGTTTAGCCTCGGCTTGGGCTAACATCGCAGAAGCAACTTTTTCGGGGTGCTGCAAATGGACAAGGTGATCCGCGTTTTTGATCACGACCAGATGCCCATTCTTTAATTGTTTGGCAAATCTTTCCGCGGTTTCTCTGGTTACATACGGGTCAAACTCACCAACGCATATCGTACAAGGTATAGAGATGTTTTGGATGTTGCTTGGAGTGTGTACCAGTAATCGCACTGAGTTTTCAAAGAATACGTCTATGCGTTCCTGAGGCATGGCAGTAATATTTCGTACTGTTGCTCGGATAATGGCTTTGTTCTTTGGTATTGCGTCATTTTGAACGGTCAGAGACTCCGTAAATGATTTTGCAAAACGGCTTGGGTTATCCATTGCAGCTGCAATCATTTGCTTGGTCGCTAAACGTCCAGAAGAGGGAATGCCAGGTACTCCGCCACAAATAGACATTGACTGCACATTTGGCCACATATCGCAAAGTTCAACAGCAACAGCGGTGGCATAAGAAAAACCAATAATGTGTGCAGAGTTCACGCCTAAATAGTCAATAAAATCGTGCAACATCTTTGCTTGATCACGAATACTTGTGGTTGATTCGAGATTCTCGGTGTGTCCAGTACCCGGAACTTCGATGGTGATACAGTTAAATTTAGTCGCAAAATGTGACGAAAAAGAATGTACGCTTTCGATGTCCTGCAGAGCTCCGAGTAAAAAAATGACATATTGATCTGAATCTTCACAGTGGTGGTATGAGTAGCGGTAGTGGTTGCCATTTAAGATTGTTTTAATGATTTCCATTTGAGTTGTCCTCTGGTTGTTATAGAGAACCTATTCATGATGGAAATTTAACAGTATGGCTAGGTTAAAAATGAAAAATCACACTCTAGAACAACATTTAGCAGAGGCAGATCAGCCAGTTAAGGATTTTATGGCCGATCTACTCGAAGCATTGGGCAAGAAAGTGTCTGATGAGCAAGAGCCAAGATTGGCCCTGAGATATTTTGGTGCTCAACTTGAAATTAAACTCGTTTCATTTGATGGACATTGATACCAGAATGAACTGAATACAAAAAAGTCAGCGATTAACGCTGACTTTTTGCTATTTAGTCGTCTCACCGATGTCGGTGCTTTCAACCTGTTCTTGTTCGCTTGCTTCTGAAACTTCTGACGCTTTCTCTTGTTCTTCGGCTTCTAATTTTGCTCGCTCCGCTTTTGAGATATAGCGAGGCTTGTTGCTGTTGTGAAGCTTAGCATTTTTCTTTTTTAGCTTTGCTTTCAGAATACTGTTGATCTTTTTCTTACGGTTCATGGTATTGCTCGATGCTAGATTTGCCGCAGATCCTATCAAGATTCCCCTTACAAAGCACGAATAACCGCTCACAAGCCGCAGCAAAAAAAACGCCAATATAAAAAACGATGTACAATATAATTTTATTTGGTATGATATTCGGTGACTTGAATCTTATAGAGAGAGTGTTATGAAGAAATTAGCTCTAATTGCTGTTATGTGCTCGGTATCATTTGGTGCGTCGGCAAGTGCTGATGTTGTTATCCCAAAAGAGCGTGTTGTGTGCCAAACAGAAGCAGCGATGAAGACATTCTTAGCTCGTAAGAAAGCCAGTAACAAAGTGGCAAAGCTACCGGGTGAGTGTCGCAAGATTGATCGCAAGCGTCGTGGTGAAATAAAGCAGCGTCACAAAGGCTTTTTTGAAGTGAAAACGACCATTGGTGATACGGTTTACGTAGATAAAGACGCAGTGCGTTTTAACTAATCGAATTACCGTATCCAAAGAATTTATTACTCCGGCTTAGTGCCGGAGTTTTTGTTTTACGTTGATCAGGCGTTCGTCTCTAAATCAGAGAGTAAACTGCAACCCGACAGTAAATGCCGTTTCTGATTTGTTTCTCTTGGCATATTCCAAGCCAGCGGTAAAACCAAACACAGAACCAAACTGGAAAACGTTGTTCAATCGATAGGTGTCTTTTGCTACATCAAGGAAAGCATGCTGATAAGACGCATCAATCAACCAATGTTTCGCGATTTGGGCTCTTGCGCCGCCTTTACAGTACAGGGCGTTTTCTGAGTAGGAAGACGAGTAATCGCTGTCTGCTCGATAATTGATCACTCCGCAAGAGAGCGGGAGGGCGACAAGTGGTGAGACAGGTACATTAAAACCACCACCCACTTGCCAAGTATCAATTTCAGAGCTGAATCGAGTGACAAAGCTTGCGTTACCTTCTAAGAATAGCGCTTCGGTCATGCTCAAGCCGAGATCGACATATAAGCCGCCATAGGTCTTATCAACATCATTACTGTACTGACCGTTCAAGTAAGGTTCGGTAGCACCGGCATCTAGGTTGGCATGTTTGTAGCCAAATCCAATGTGAGACATTTCATAGACGATATTGCTATCGGCGATGGCTTGTACTGACGCTAATGAGAGAAGAGGGAGTAAAAAAAGGGGTTTCTTGAACATAGCGAACTTCTTATATCGATTGGAAACAAAGCAACTTTAAACGCATAGATGAGCTGAATCGATCGAAGTTTTGTAAGCCTGCGTAAGGGTAGGAGTATACTCCAAATACAACAAAGCCCAGCATTTCTGCTGGGCTTTGCGTTTGTTCACAAGGAACTAAATTTGGTGGGTCCGGGCGAACTCGAATCGCCGACCCCTACCATGTCAAGGTAGTACTCTAACCAACTGAGCTACGGACCCAAATTTAATGTTCGGCATGTTTTGGTTTTAACACGACTTTAAGGAGTGGTGGGTCCGGGCGAACTCGAATCGCCGACCCCTACCATGTCAAGGTAGTACTCTAACCAACTGAGCTACGGACCCATTCCTTAAGAACGAGAAGGATGTTACCCACTGTTTCGGTTCGGTGCAAGAGCAAATTACCTGATTTGAACTCGTTTGCTTTAGAACTAATCGAATTGGTGTTGTTTTACGCGTATCTTATTTAAAAATGTGCGTTAAATCACTTACCTAGCTTAGGCTAGCTCGGTGATAGTCTCATTACTTTTATCAAACTCTTCGACAGGAAGTGGGCGGCTGATGAGGTATCCTTGACCTAACTTACAACCCAGTTGATTAAGTAGAGCAAGCTGATGCTCGGTTTCGATCCCTTCCGCAACACTGTTCATTCCCATGCTTTCTGCAATCGACAAAATCGCTTCAATCAGAGAAGTATTCTCGTTCTCTGGTGAGAGACAGAAAATAAAGGAACGGTCGATTTTTACACCATCAAATTGGTATTCTTGAAGGTAGCTGAGTGATGAATACCCGGTACCAAAATCATCCAGCCACACCTTTAGCCCGAGATTACGCAGATCGCTGAGTACGGTTTTGATTTTCGCACTGTCTGACAGCAGGAGGGTTTCAGTCACTTCAACATGCAGAGATGAACCGGGTAGCTCATAAGTGGCCAGTACCTCTTTAAACAGCTGCGACAAGTTCTGCCTGTGCAGTTGCCTTGGCGACAGGTTTAACGCGATATAGAAGTGTTGTCCGTACTCCTGACGCCAGATAGACGCTTGCTTAGCTGCAAGGTGAATAAGGTGCTCTCCGAGCGTTAAAATAAGGTCGGTTGATTCAGCCACCGGAATAAACTTGTCTGGGCCGATATAGCCTTGAGTAGGGTGGTTCCAACGAACTAAGGCTTCAGCCCCATTAATACTACGGGATTTAATGTCGAACTTAGGTTGATACCAAAGCTCAAATTGAGACAGGTCATCCATTGCCTTGCGTAGCTCTTGCTCTATGTAAAGGCGCTCTTCTACCGCTTTGTCCATCTCGCGAGTATAAATACTGTAAGCGTTTTTCCCTTTCTGCTTTTGCTCAAACATAGCCAGCTCTGCGTTACGGCAAAGGGTGTCTGCATCGGTGCCAAAATCAGGGTAGCAGGCAATGCCGAGACTGGCATTGCAGCTGAGCTTAAAGCGTTGTAGATCAAGAGGCTCAATGATCGCTTTAAGCACAGTATCTGCAATTGCTGTAATTCGTATATCGCGGGTGTAAGGCACCATCAGGATAAATTCATCACCGCCAACTCTAGAGAGAAGAACTTTATCTTTATGAGGCGCGAGTAACGGTTCGTCGAGCAATCTGTTAAGGCGTGCGCACACCTGTTTGATGACGTCATCTCCAACATGGTGGCCATAGTTGTCATTTACAAATTTGAAATCGTCTAAGTCGATGAAGAGCAGAGCGAGTAACTGGTCTTGGTTTTGGGCGATATGGTCATCTACAAGCTGAATAAACCTAAATCGGTTAGGTAATCCCGTTAATTGATCGTGGAATGCCATATGCTGAATATGATCGTTGTGCTTTGAAACGGAGTGCTGCATCTCGTTAAACGCATCGACCAAACTATCGAGCTCTTGATAAGGCGCAGATTGTTCGATGGGCTCAAAGCGTCCGTCTCGTGTTTGCTTAAGCTGCTTAATGATTTGAGTAATTGGGTTCGCAAATGAGCTCGCGACACTGTAGGCCATCGCAATACCACAGATCAAACCAACACCAGAAAACAATAGCTGCCATCGGTTCATTCGCTCGCTATCGAGTTGCCCAAGTGTACTTAGCTGTTGCGCGCTGTTATTGACCTCATTGATTAGGCTGTGCTTGTTTAGCTCTAAATAAACCACACCAATAAAATTATCTTGCTCCGCAATTGGGGCGGCCACCAACAGAAGATTATCTTCGTGACGTTTTATTGTCCCACCAGTTGTGAGCACTTGTTCGATCAGTTCTGGCTTTTTATGTGGAAGGCCAAAGCTCACAATATCGGGCGTACCATCGTGGAAGATCAAACCCTCTTGATCGATGATCTGTATGACCTCGACATTAGGTTGGCTGAGGTTGGTCTGCAATAGATGCAGTGTTTCAGAGACGTTGTAGTGATAAAGCGGGTTAAAGGCTTGTTGACTGAGAATGTGAGAGAGCGCGATGGCTTGCTGCTCAACCTTTTTCTGTAAAGAAGCTTCAACACTCTTAGTAATCTTATCGTAAATCTGTTCTGACTGGCTTTTATAGGCAGCGCTGTAGAGCACAAAGTTTAGGGCACAAACGAGGGTTACAACGCAAACGGTTGCAAAAATCAAATGCCCTTTAAATCCCTTTTTTTTCATTGGTTACTGAGTCGTATCGAGTATATGGATAAGTGTCTGCGCATCGTAGAGCTGCTTTTCTGTTTGACTATCAAACGCAGTAAACTTCTTCGTCTTTTGGTATTGGTTTAGTAGGCCGAGTCCATGAACATTGGTATCGAGTTCAAGCAAAGTACGCTTGAGGTCTGCAGCTACAGTAGGATCTAGGCTGTGAGAGATACTGATGATTGAACGAGGGTAATCTTGTGTCTGCGCAAAAGTGTACAGTTTTTGCTTTAGAGCGATGGGCGTGTCTTTCGGGTTATCCCAGTTCGAAGAGCTATACGCGATAGCATCTACCATGCCTCTGGCTACCCACAAGGTCATGTTGACTTCGTTGGTTTCGCGTAGCAGATCATCAAAAAAAACATAACCAACTTTATCTGCATCGGGCTTTTCTTGAAGTGAGGTGAGGTGCTGCACTTTAAGTCCTTGCTCAATCAAGCTCACCATCGGTAGAAAGTACCCGCTGGTGGAACCTCGGTCTTCAAATCCAACAACTTTACCTTGAAGATCCGATAGGTTCTTATATCCGTTATCTTTATTGGTGACAAAGATAGAGCTGTATGAGCTTTGGCCTTTTTTCCAACGAACAAGAGCTGGTTCGATGGGAGACTTCTCTTTGATAATCAGTGTAGGGTAAATCGTTGAGCTGATGAGATCGACGTCACCTAACTGAATGGCGGATATCAGCTCATCAATCGATGTGTACACTTTGATCTGGGCGTCGGTATAGCCATGATGAGACAATTGCTCTGCAACATAAGAAAACAGTGGGTAGCTATCTTTAATGCGTTTTTTCGGTTTTGAGGAGAGAACGCCATAGTTCAAGTGCTTCTCTTCGTTGGTACTTGCATAACTATTGTGTGAAATAGTAAATATACCGCATGCAAGTATTAAGGCTTTTCCGGCCAAGCGCATAGTGTTCGTTGCTCAAGTGTATGACTAATCGTACATTATTAGCATGCTGTATTGTTAATTGAAAGTGTTTTGAAGATTTTTGTTACTGGGAATTTGAAGGCTTTTAGAAAATACGGATGGGTTCGCATAATTATAGATAATCCCCCGTTAAAGCTCCGTATCTTGCAAAGTAAACAAGTCTCGGAGCTTATAGTTGGTGGGCTTTTTTACGTGAAGGCTATCGGCCTCGGCCATCAAACATGACGATAATGGTCTTAGAAATAATCGACATATCCATTGTTAGCCATGACTTCATTGAACAGAGAGATAGGGCATAGCTGTGGTCATAGCCGACTTTTCTGCGCACATCATCAATACAGGTATCATAGCCTTGATTCACCTGAGCCAAACCTGTGATGCCCGGCATGACACCGTAGGTTCGGTCAGCAAAGTAAGGAATGGCATTCTCAAGTTTACTGTAAAAGCTTGGTCGTTCAGGGCGAGGACCAATCAGTGACATATCGCCAAGAACGACATTGATCAGTTGTGGGATCTCATCGAGACGGGTCTTGCGTAAAAAGCGTCCAACGGGTGTGATTCTTGGGTCATTCTCTGTTGCCCAAACAGCACCGGTACGTTGCTCTGCATCTTGGTACATGGTTCGAAACTTAATGATTTCGAAAAACACCATTTTCTCCGGTGTAGACTTACCCACGCGCAGTTGTTTGTAGAAAATAGGGCCAGGAGAAGTGACCTTAATGGCAATGGCAATGAAGGGAATCATTGGCATCAGTACAAGTAGGCCAGCAAGCGCGCCACATAGATCAAATAGACGTTTGGCTAACCAGATTGAGGTGTGATTTGCTACATTGTTCATGGTAACTCCTTATTGGTCCACTCGAGACCATTTTCCTGATTCAAATCCGAATAAATAACGTAATCCACCGACAAAATTGGCGTAGTGACCTACGACGATATACAAGACCAATTTGCACAGCTTGTGGCTAAAAATGTATGGGATAAAGTAACTCAGCAGTGCAAGCGAATAGAGTGCAATTTGTGCTAACAGTGCTGCTTGAAACAGAGGGTATTCAATGAGGTAAATGGAACTAAGCAAGCAGTACACCAGTAAATAAGGGGTGACGAGGCGTAATCCTTTTCCTGAAATGAAGGCAAAAGCGACTCCACGGTGTCTAGGAAGAAACATATCGGAGAGTCGAATTGCTTGCTGCATATTACCCGCAGAGATACGTAAGCGGCGATTGAAATCTTGTACTTGGTTAGAGGGTTCAAGCTCAAGTGCCACCATTTGAGGTTCATATATTGCACTAAAACCTTGGCGTACAATCATCATTGGAATGATAAAGTCATCGTTGATGGTATTTTGTTCCATCTCTTCAAAAAGGTGGGTTCTAAACAGGTAAAACGCACCGTGAGCACCAAGCGTAGAGCCTAAGCTTGATTCATCCATTTTGACTTTGCTCTGGTACTGCCAGTAACGGTTTTCGCCCTCATTTTGACTAGCAAACAACTGATAATGGCCATTCACTACGCCAACATGGCGATCATTAAAGTGTTTGTTGGCAATCCACAAGGCATCAACAGAAATCAGGGCAGAGACATCACTGAGCGCAACAATATCCGAATCAATCTGCTTCATTTGCTGGTTAATGAGCGACACTTTACCGACGTTGTTGTCAAAAGCACGAATTTCGATATGTGCATCACAGCAGATCGCTTCTTGGATGGTTTGCTCGGCAATGTGTACGGTTCTATCTGTGCACCCATCACATGCAATCACTATTTTAAGCTTGTCTTTTGGGTAGTCTAAAGAAGCAACGTTGCGTATTTTATCTGCAATCCATTGTTCTTCATTATAAGCAGGGATCAGAATAGTCATGCTACGACAGGTGCGGTCTGCTTTCGCTTTTCTATAGCCTCTGACTTTAAGTTTCAGCTGCTTGATAGGGTGGCTTTTAGAGTACCAAGACAGAAGGATCGGGTAGCCGACGTGGTGATAGACCACCAGCGCACTGCTTAGCGCAAACAGCGCCATTAAGATTGCATCAATCATGCGCATTTCTCCTCTGTTAGCGCTTCGTATGCCAGAACCATATTACGGATATCGTTGTTCTTGACGATGAACTCGCGTGGTGACTCTTGGTACGCTGAACTTAACGCTTTGCGCAGTGCCTTACTGAGCAGTTTTGGGTTTTCTGCAGGGGCGAGCTGGCCGGTTTTAGGGCATAGCGTTTCTTTGGTTGCACCCACGTCTGTTGCTACTGTCGCGATACCACAAGATTGCGCTTCTAAAGTAGAAAGCGGGAAACCTTCACTGCGTGAGGGTAGGCAAAATAGATCGAGAGATTGGTAGAACTTGGGCATGTCATTGACCAGTCCAAGAAAGGTCACTCTATGGTTGAGTCCAAGCTGCCTGGCTTGTTGCTGAAGCGCTTCTCGTTGGCTACCATCACCCGCAATGACCAGTTGAATGTTGTTAGGTAAGAAGCAGAGTGCATTGATCAGAATATCGTGACCTTTAACCTGTTCAAGTCGACCAGCTGTACCAATAAATTTTGGGGAGGTGGCTAAGCCTAGAGATTGACGAGCAAGTATTTGAGACCCAGGCTTGAAGCTTGCGCTATCTATGCCATTTTTGATTACCGTAACGGATTGATGGGTAAAGTACTGTTTGATTTGGTCCCGCACTAGGCTGGCATCGGCAACGAGTCTTGGTTTACCCAGTTTCAAAGCGAGATCTTGTAAGAAACGATGTTTTGGGTTGGATAAGTGCCAAGCATCGTGTTCAGTGTGAATTCGATGTTTTACATTGGCGAGCCTGGCTGCAATTGAACCGTATAAAATGGGGCCAATATGGTGGGTATGAACCACATTGGGTTTAAGCATGACGAACAGCTGATAGAGCTTCGATAGGGTATTGAGGCTGTAACCTGATGGTTTGTTGAGAAAGATAAGCTGCTTTTCAACTTGTGCCAATCGCGGCCATTGTTTGATAGCGGCTTCCTTGTTTCCTTCTAAGCTGACAATCATCACTTGATTGGTTGGGCTTGAGAACTGCAGCATATTCAGTGCTAACGCTTCGAGTCCACCCGGAGACAAGTGCTGTACAACGTGAATGGTTGTCGTTCCTTGCATCATATTGCTCCTCTCAATCACTCAATTAGGTATATGTAATTGTATGGAGCATGAACTGTGCCAGATTTAAAGTTGTTTAATATCATTGGTTTGGGGTTGATTTTTCTGTTTGGAATTGTGATATTTCAATTTGAATCTCGTTATGAATCTAGAGATTTAATTTTGGGAATTTGCGTCAGCATAGGTGCACGTGTAATTCGCTCAATGTCTTCTTTACGGCGAATAGAAGAGTCAAATAACTCAAAGACAATCGCGAGCCCACAACCAAGGCCCATTCCCGCAATGATTCCGGCAATAATGTAAACGAACGTTGGAAAGTTAGCCGGGCGACTTGGGGTATAAGGCAAATCGATGATCTTTACACGTTTGTTTTGTTCGAAAATACCCAGTGAGCCAGTCAATTGGGCCATCTCATAGCGTTGTATGAGTTCATCATAGAGTTGGCGTTTGATTTCGGCATCACGAACTAGACGATGCATGCTTTTGGCATTATCACCAAATCGGTTCGCTTGTTGTTCAAGCTCTTTGATCATGCGCTCTAAGCTTTTGGTTTCTTCTGACAGCGATTCGTATCGGCTTCTGACCAGTTGCAGGCTGTGCAGTTGTGTGACCAATAGAGGTTGAACATCCCCCAACTGTTCGACTTTCGCGCTGCTCGCGATGTCCCACAATTGATCGCTGCTGATATTCGGTTGTTCGGTTTGCAGCAAGATGGCACGCTCGTTTTCGAGTCGACGCAATTCACGCTCTTTACCTTGAACCGCGCTGTGGTTGTCGGTGTATTTAGCTCTTAATAGGGTAAGTTCACTGCGAATTTCAATGATCTGATCTTCTATCTTACCGACGACAGGGTTGGTTTTAGAAAGTTGTTGATCGAGTGAACCTAAGCTTCTTTCTACACCCGCCAGCTCGGCTTTCTTCTCAGCATAGCTTTGCTTGAGTGCCGCTAAGCGACCTAACGCTTGGCTTTGCATCTCAGGGGTCACGGATGCATAGCGGTTTTTAAATTCGGCCAGTTTGTTTTCGGCTTCTTCCAGATCTAAACGGCGCTTCTCGATATGAATGGCTAGAAACTCGGAGGAGTCTTGTATCGATGAACGCTCTGGGGCGAGTAGCTGATCTATAAAATGTTGGCTGATTGACTCTAACATTTCTTTCATGCCATCAGGCTTGTTGGAGGTAAAGGTGATCTTCAAAAAATCTTTACCTGGCTGAGTGACATTAAGGTTACTTGAGAGGCGATAAATCATTTGATCACGCTCTGCCGCCGACATTTGATCGTTAATGAGGTCATGCTCTTTGGCGACTGCGGTTAAAACGTGGCGACTTTTGAGCAAGGTGCTGAGTGCATTGAGACGTTCTTTGAGCATGGTCGACACAGCAATATCTTCCAAAAATGGATTCATCTTTGCAGTCTCTTGAATCAGCATAGATGTATGCGAAACGTAATTGGTTGGTGCCATTTTGGCGACGAACAAACCAATAAACGGGAAAATCAAGATCGGCACGATAATCACGTAACGCTGACGCCACATGCCATTAAGAATCACAATGAATCTGAGCTTGAGTTCGTTCATAAAGACTCCAACATGTGCTGCACTTGCTGTGAACGCTCATCCCAACTGTTACGGTTAATCGACATCTCTGAAACGGAACGGTTGGGTGACGCTGTTGTGGCGATGCGTGCGAGTGCGAGCGAGAAGCCATCCGCATCGGTCACGACATCAACGTGCTCGGAATAAGGTGTGAGTGCTGGAAATGGCGTGCTGATCACTTTTGACTTTGCAGCCAGGTATTCCAGCAGTTTAAGTGGGCTACACGCAGCAATTTGGTCGTTAGCAAGGAAGGGCAGTAAGCTCACATCCCAATGTTGACTGTAGCTTGGTAATTCGTGATGAGGCCGAGGCCCTAAGTAATGCACATTGTTGAGTTTGGGAAGCGGATTGCTTGTCAGCTCAATTGGACCGATAAAGACGAATTGCCAGTCACTATTGGTTCGGCAGACCTTCTCAATCATTTCATAATCCAACCAATTAGACAGGCTACCGTAAAAGCCAGCGATTTTATGGCATGGATCAGGGAGATCGGACGCACGAGCAGTAGGTGTACTGAACAATTGGGTATCTACGCCATGGGGAACATAGTGTGTTTTGGCTTGGGGAAACTTGCTGACTAACTTACTGCTCGCGGCAAAAATAAGGTCCGCTTTCTCAATAAGCTTACTCTCGTGTTCGGCGACTGTTTGATGATCCACACCTGCTAAAGAAGCGAAGTCGTCACCACAATAATAGACGACTGCCGATTCGCCCAGATGACCACATAAGTCGGCAGCGGTTGGTAGCGAACTCCACAAGATGGGGTTATTCAGCTTCAACCGTTTGATGAGTGGCTTCAACTGGCGGCAGAGCATCATTTTTGCTGCCTGACGCGCGAACATAGAGCTCGGTGCAGGAATCGTGCGTAAATTAACCACTGTGATGTTACTTGGCAGTTGCTTTGATGTTTGGTAACCAGATTTCCCTTTGCCCATCAATTTTAACGCAGCGCGCTTGATGTCTTGCGTCGTCCACTTGGGCTGACGTAAACCAATGGAGTTTACCCACAGCACCTTGCGATATTGAGCAAGACGAGTGATGAGGTGTTGTGTACTTGACGGTAAACCGCCAAAGTCTTCGCCAAAGACAATGAGATCACGCATGATAGCCTCCCGTTGGATTCAGCTGTTTCACAACTTTTGCAGGGTTTCCGGCTGCGACAACGAACGGAGGCAGTGATTTGGTCACAACGCTGCCTGTCGCAACAACGGTGCCTTCCCCAATGGTGACATTTGGGCAAACCGTCACTTTCGTCCCTAACCAAACGTCTTTTTTCAAGATGATGTTACCGACATCGCAATCAAGATCGCCATGACCTTCAGCGCGAAGCTTAGCGTTTAATGAATGGCCGGAGTAACCAAATAAGAAGGCACCACCAGCAATGCGCACATTGTCTTCAATGATCACCTTACGACCAATGGCTATCGTACTTTGCCAACCAATATCAACGTTGTTTCCGACTATAAGCTCAGGTGAAGGACTCTCAGGGCGAGCACTGAATGTGGTGTGGCCAGATATACGGCAATCCTTACCTAATTCAATGGCCAGTGGACCAGAGACAAAAGGGACACCTCCGAATAAATAGAGACCGCGGCCGTAACGGCGAAGTTTGCCTTTAAAAGCGGGAGTATGAATAAGAACTCGCAGTACATTGTTGAATAGATTGGTCGATGTGCCATACAAGAAAGCAATCAGCTGATTCAGGATGTGGGGAGTAGGTAGGTCGCAGGCGCGAACTGCCTTAAGGAAAGCGAACAATTTTCGATACGATGGATTGTCATTGTTCTTTAGCCAAGTTTTAAATTCAGATATTTGCGCTGCCAACATAACATGCTCCTTTTGCTATTTTACAAAGAGCTATTTCATGTTGCGTGCCAAAATAATAATTTAATAAAAACAGTTAGTTAAATAAAGACAATAAACTCAGTTGGGTGTTTTCTCATTTTGAGAATAGTTTTGCGTGATTCGAGAAAGCGCCACACATAGAGCGGAAAGGATATAAATCGGCCAAGTAAAGCCCTGGGTTAAGAAGGTGCCCGAAACAATAGTCCCGATGATTCCAGCGTAAACCGCCAACGAAGTCGCATACATATAAGGGCTGACTGGCTCAGCGCTGTTTTCGATTGCAATGAGTGTGTGTCGGCTGGTTTGAATGAGCGAAATAATGATCGCGATAAAGATGATTAAGCCTAAGAAGCCGGTTTCCGCTAGCACCCCAAACCAAGTGCTGTGAACAGCATGATTCAAACCATCCCAGTGTGGACTGTAGTAAAAATAATTTGAGTAGAAATTGTTGAGGCCGACCCCGGTTAAAGGGTTATCCACTGCCATTTTGAACGCGGCTTCCCAAGCATAAAGTCTACCCATTGCTGAAGCATCAATGCCTTCTTCTGCAGCGCCTCCTGACTGACGATCTGAAATGCCGGCTACGGAGAAAAGAACGAGCAGGCCAACAATTGCAATCACAAACAGCACCGTTTTAGAGCGAATCAAGCGAAGACCAAAAATACCAAATACCGCGACAGAGCCCAACAGGCCGCCCCGGCTTTGTGTTGCGATAACGGCAGCCATGGCTAAAACCAAACAGATTAGCCCAAGAAGTCGCGCGCTTCCTATCCCCTTAGTTGTCGCAAAGCTGATCGCAAAGGCTAGGGGGAACATTAACACCAATGACAAGTCGTTTGGATCGCCAAGTACAGAACCCAGTGCTCGACCAATGGTGACACGAGAGCCTTCGACTAGGCCAATGCCACTGGCTGAGTTGTATAAGGCCACCGTCGCGATGAGTAGTCCGGCTAAGATAATCAGTGTGGCGATTTTCTTCACTTCCTCTTCGCTATTCACCAGCCAGGCAATCGCCAGTGTCATGACAATGATCTTCCAGTAGATGTTTTTGAAATAAGTGATGGCCAGCCCCGGGTTAGAGGACAAGATTGAACCGATAACTACCAACAGCCAAAAGATTGCAAGCCACGTAAAACAAGGGTGCCAATAGGTATCCATTTTTCGGCTGATCAATGAATGCCATAGTAGCCCTGCTAACGCGCCAAGTGATAGCAGAAGTGGAATCTTCAGTGAATAAAGAGCAGGGATAGCTTCATGGATGCGGAAGAAAGAGAACAGAACAAACAGACTGACTAGCCAAAACGTTTGGTTGAGAACAAACAGCACGCCAAGGGGAGCAAAACAGAGCACGATCGCTACAGCAGGGTGAGGTGCAAGAAACCAAACAGCACCAAGTACGCCACTAATGAGCGTCATGGTGAGAAGGCTCTTAGTGCGATCAATATGGCTCATGATGCTTTACCAAGGTAAGTCTGCAGATAAGAAAACGCAGATTTGAACGTATCAGGATCGATGAGCTTGGCTTTAAGTCCATATGCCACCAAGGCTAATGGTTGAAGTACCAACATAAGCAGCGCCAGTTCGACATTGTTTTGGTAACCACTGGTAAATAGGAACAGTGTGGTGAGGAGGATCAGCCCTAAAATCGAAGGTGACTGATAGCGAAGTGGCGCGAGCGTTTGACTATGCCAAAAGGTTGCCACAAATCGCACCACTTGGCCGACAACCAGAGCGACCAAAATCGCTTTGATACCAAGGTCGCTAAAGAAATAACAAAGTGAGAAAGCAATCAAGGTTGCCGAGAGATTAATCAGTAAAAGGTGAGTGGTCTTTTTACGATACAAAACGCCCAGGTTGGTCAGTTCTACTAGCTCTTTAAACAGCATCGTAATGATTGCTAAGCTGACATAAGACGCAGCCAATAGATAGTTGGTAGGTAGGAGTAATTGAATAAACAGCTGGCTTAACCACGCTACAATTAGCGCCAAAAAGCAAAGCAGCATAATGCCTTGTTGTGTGATCTGCGCAGTGTAGTGTCGTCCAAATTGTTCCAAAGCGTGGAAGCGTTTCGGCATCCACCACATATGGAAAGGTTGAATCAAAATACCAACGCCTAAGGCAAATTTCGCGGCAATCGCATACATGCCTAATGTCACCAAGTCGGTGGTGCCTGCAATGATCCAACGTTCTGCGCCACTTAATCCAAAGGCAACAACGGCTGACAGCATGAGGGGAGAGCTATAACGAACGTATTCTAGAATCACCTTACGGGTTGGTAATGTGAATGAAAACCCAATGGTGAAGTGCAAGAAAAGGTACTGACTCAATGTACAAAACACATTAATGGCGAAAACAGTCGTGACGGTGGGGCTGTTGTTTAACGCCCATACCAACAATAGGAACTGCAAAGCAACGGTACAGGTGCAGATTTTGAAAAATCGCATTGCTTGGCCTTGTAAGCGTAACCAGGCAAGGCAGATTGCAAGCGGCGCTTCATAGCAAAGTACTAATGCCATCAATCCCAGAATTGAATCGCTGAATGACTCGATTTTAACAGGGACAGCATAGTAAACCGCAACGAGCAGCGTTGTCGCGCCAAGGGAAATCAACAGGGTGGCGTAATAGAGCTTTGAGGCAATGGTTTTTTGCTGTTCCTCGTCATCGACAGTGCCGATAAAGCGATACAGGTTTTCATGCATTGCTAGCCCAATCACAAGGCTCGCAAAAACGGTAGTGATGCCAATAAGTTCGAGCTGACCGAGCTGTTCTGGCAGCAAGTAATACGCCATAAGAGGAAGGGTGATCAGTGAAAACCCTTTCATTAGGAATACACTGAAGGCGTATAGGCTAATACTCTTGATTTGTGCTGATTTCATATTTCACCTTCCGCCAATTAGGAGTGGTCGAGACTACTCACCAAATGTGTCACTCCAGCGCCATTCAAACATTGAGCAAACTTCATATAGCGATATTCCGCTTTAAACTGTTTGGCAATATCTAATGCATGTGTCTGACAAAGTTGGCATAAAAGGGGATCATGAGCAGCCAACAGTAACGCATTGGAAAGAGACTCAGGATCGTTAGGCTGATATTTGATGCAGTTAACGTTGTGTTCCAGCTGTTGGTCCCAAAACGCGCCATCTTGAGGAAGGATGACACACATGCCAGCCGCCAATGCTTCAAGAATCGACAGCCCGAACGGCTCATTAACACTGGTAGAAACAAAGATATTTGAATTGGCGCGTATCTCATCGAGGTTGCTTGGATCGTCGTACCACTGCGTATGTCGATTAAGGTTAATCGGTGCTTCAGAGATAGGTAAGCACGTCTGTTTAGGTCGAATAAAACAGATATTCATTGCCAACGGCTTAAAGGTTGAGGCAATTCGCGCGGCTTGAATAAACAGATCGAGACCTTTCCATTTGAGTAGAGACGCAGACCAGAAAAAGATCGGCAAACTCTGCTCGCTCTGTGTCGGCCAGCGGTGCTCAGGAATCCCGTTCACAAACGATTGGTAGTTGGCTGATTTAAGGTAACACTCTGCGATGTGCTCAGTGTCGGCAATGTTGTTTAGACTGCTTAAATAGGTAATGAGTGCTGTTTTCATGCTTGGTCTCGCTGACGGCAAATAGAACACCGAATCGGCATTGGTTAAGCAGTAACCGATTGAACGAGAACAGCCAACGTTACCATGGATCATTTGAATGAGCTCAAAAGAGAACAGGCGTTTGGCAAGATAGAGAGGCATGTCGATGCCAGGGCCAGATGCTCCCACTATTTTGGTGATTTTGCCCTGTAAGCAAAGCACAAAGAAGAGTTGTACCAGCAGCGTCAATTGATTTAGCCAGTAAAGGGGACCGTTATGGTGCTTGATCAACCAACCAGAGTGAAACAAACGGATAACACTGACGTCGTGCTTGGCGTAGAAATCGGTTGATTCCCAATAGTCAGGTGTCACGCTGAGGACAACAAATTGATGCAGCTGCGTACTACTACAGGTTAACGCATCACTGGTGGCGATTTTTGACCCACCTTTAAACGGAATAGGATCAAATACGAGCGTTTTATTGATTTTAGCCATGTTGCTCTCCCGTCATAAAGCGATTTGAAAGGTAAGATTTGATTGGCGAAAATGTGTGAAACAGAGAACGCTTTTCAATCGCAGGACGTTGCAGTAAAGCGCGATATACGCCAAGAATCTTCTGGCCAGCCTGCTCAACAGAGTGATGCGTCAGAATATGCTGGTGGGCACGTTGGGCCATTTTGTTACATGCGGTTGGGTTTGCGACCACGATACGCATCGCTTTTTCTAAAGGGGCAACATTGTGGTTCGGGTAAATCACCCCTGTTTTACCATGTTGAATAAACTCCGGAATGCCGCCTTCAAAAGGTGCGACAATCGGTAACTTCGCCAATGCGGCTTCGGCAACGACTAGTCCAAACGCTTCGCTGCGAGCACCACTGACAAACCCATCACACCCCTTTAGCCAACCTAAAACGTTTTTCTGCTCACCGACAAAGTGAACACGGTCAGCGAGGTGTAAGCATTCGGCTTGCAGTTCTAGCTCATGTTTCTCAGGACCATCACCGATCACCACCAAGCGAACGTTTGGGTACTCCAACACTAAGTGACGCAAAGCAGTGAGAATACGGTCGACGCCTTTACGTTTGATCAATGAGCCTACGGTGGCAAAAACAAAGGCATCGTCATCGATCTCTAGCTCTTTTTTTACGTTTACGGTTTTCTGCGCAGAAAGGGCCTCGACATCAATGCCGTTGTGAATGGTAGACAGTTGTTCGATGGGATAACCATCTTGAAGCAGTGACTCAGCAACATGATGACTTACGGTAATGATGTGTTGAGATAGATGGACACCTGTCGTCAGGCGCTCACGGGCAGGGTAGTGACAATGTAACTGAGTAACCGCGGGGACTTGTTTACTTCGAGCGGCTGCAATCACCCACTGACAAGGCGCCGCACTATTGATGTGAACAATATCGATATTTCGTTGTTCGATAAGGTCGCGTGCCATTGTAAAGAGGCCAAACCAAGCAGAAACGTCAAAACGGGGCTTTTGCCAACCGAGTAACATTGGAAACCCTGAAAGCTGGTGAGGCACATACATCTTATCGAGTTCATGGGTTAGTGCTTCGCTATTGGTCCAGACAAATGCTTGGTAGCCATGTTCGCGAACAAAGCGCACTTGATCGAGTAAACATTTTTCGCTACCACGAATCCAGTTGTCACCAAAGTGTACGTATAAAATCTTCTTTGCCATACCCAGTCCCTCTCGTTGACATTGCATTAATATTGCGGAGATAAGGTGATTAGAGCAAACTGAGTGCCAGATATTGAATCTAAACTAAAGCTTTGTTTTGTAGAGGTTTTGTTGGGTTTCTTCCGGGGGTGGGAAATCTATTTCTCAATTTGATAATCAGAATGACACGAGTGTGGAAAGTAAAGCGCGAGTAATTGCGGGATAACAGCGCTGACAGAAAACGCACTGTTGACCGCGTGAACGGCTTGGGCCTTAAGTTCAGTTCGGTGTCGAACATCAGATGCAAGATATTGATTCAATGCGTCACTTAAAGCGGTCATGGAATGAGTCATGTAACCATTTTGGCCATGACGGATGAGTTTTGGCAGATTTCCGACATCAAGTGAGATGACGATGATGCCGCGCGCCATTGCTTCAATCGCTGTCATCGGAAGGCCCTCATAACGAGAACAGATGATCAAAATACCCACATTCTGCCAAACCTTGTCCATATTCGTTTGATGACCATGAAAAGAGAGGTTAGTTGGAGCCGATGACCGCAGGGTCGAAGACATCGGGCCATCACCGTAGATGTGAAAATTCAACTCCTGATTAAGCCGCGCTAATTCAACAAAACGATCAGGCGCTTTTTCATGGCTCAAACGCCCAACAAATGCGATTTCGTTCCCCTTGCTGTTGGCTAAACCATTACTATCGATAAAATTATTGAATGACTGTGAAGCGACAGGCAACTTGTTCGCGATTTTATCACTGACTGCAATTGAAGCTGAGGAGACAAATGCGCTGTATCGATCGAGGCAATCATAGAGCCAGACTCGACCAGATGGCGTTTCACCGGCGTGGTAAGTTGATACCTGACGAATACCAGTGATCACTCTGGCGAGTTTGCAAGCCAGGCTCGCTTTATACCCATGAGCATGAACAACAGCAGGAGAGTACTGGCGTATCTTGCTAATGAGAGTGGGCAAGTAATGACGCTTTGATGTTTGTAAGTAGTCAACGTCAATATTGGCGGATTGCAGTTTGGAGAGTAATAAAGGCGGTTCAGAATATTGGCGTAAAATCCAAACTTTGACGGGCGTTTTAAATTGCTTGAGCCCTTTTGCGAGCTCAAGCAAGTGAGTTTCAATGCCACCAAATGTGAGGCTATCTATGATCAGCCATACCGCGTTAGATGAGCTGCTGTTCATCCTCAGCTTCCCATGCTTGTTTTTTACGATAAACAGTAGAAGGGCTAAGCTCTAGCAGAACCGCAGCATTGAGCACGTTACCCTCGCAGAAGTCGATCGCTTGCTGAATGGTTTCGCGTTCGATCTGCCACATTGGTCTAATCGTAACTGGGCCTCTTTCAGCCGAAGAAGTGGTTGGTTCAAAGTCATGCACTGTTGGTGTTGATGGCGCGACTGCGACAGCGACTTGTGCAGGAGCGACCACTGAGGCGACCTTACTTGGTGATTGCTTCGCAGTAAACTGTGCTGGCAGGTGAGACAGCCTTAAATGGGTATCATCATTAAGCACCACAATGTTGCGGATAATATTTTGTAACTGTCGAACGTTACCCGGCCATTTGTAATGCTTGAGGGTCGACTCCGCGTCTCGATGAACGGCTCTGAATTTTTTGCCATCTTCTTTGGCGTAAAGTTTTAGGAAATGATTGGCGAGGGTAATGATGTCGTTACCCCGCTCACGCAGAGCTGGCATATCGACGGGAACAACATGTACGCGGTAGTAGAGGTCTTCTCTGAATCGGCCTTCTTCGACTTCTTGAAGTGGATCTCGGTTGGTCGCACAAATGATTCTAACATCGACTTTAGACTCTCTAGTGGCACCCAGTGGGGTAAAGGTCCCGGTTTGCAAAAAGCGCAGCAGTTTCTTTTGCATCTCCAGTTCCATTTCACAAAGTTCATCGAGAAACAGGGTACCGCCATGGGCCATAGTGGCGGCGCCTTTTCTATCCGCAGTCGCACCGGTGAACGCTCCTTTCACATGACCAAAGATCTCACTTTCCATGAGATCTTTTGGAATCGCGCCACAGTTAATGGCGATGAAAGGCTTGTCTTTGCGTTTACTTTCTTTGTGTATGGCTTCGGCGCACACTTCTTTACCGGTACCGCTTTCACCAATGACAAACACACTGGCTGTGGTTGGCGCGACAGAATCAATGATCTTATAGACACCTTGCATGGAAAGGCTAGAACCGATGAAGCCGTGAAACCGATTGCGGTCAAATTTGTTTTCGATGTCGTCAACCAAGTTGGCTAACTTCACTTGCTGGAGATGAAGGGTGATGGAGGTTTTCAAGCGATCAGCATTGATGGGCTTTTCGAGAAAGTCCTTAGCGCCTTTCTGAAGTAAGCTTACGGCGACATCCACCGAGCCATGAGCCGTGGCGACCACAACAGAAGTTGGGATCTGACGTTCATTGATCCAATCTAA
Source organism: Vibrio aquaticus (assembly GCF_003970385.1). Classification (GTDB taxonomy): domain Bacteria; phylum Pseudomonadota; class Gammaproteobacteria; order Enterobacterales; family Vibrionaceae; genus Vibrio; species Vibrio aquaticus. The sequence continues at coordinate 554,862 of NZ_RXZH01000002.1, forward strand.
AATGTCTTCGCCATCCATATCTGGCAATTTAAGATCCAAAATCACCAGCTGAGGCACATTTCGCTCAATAAACGCCATCGCCTCTTTACCTGTCTCTACGTGGAAAAGGTCATACGGCTCATCTTTGACGTATTGTTTGTATAAAATAGCCAGCGAGGTGGAATCTTCGATTAATAAGACTTTTGGTTTCATTCCTGATTTCCTAACTTAATTGGCTGTTGGTTCGTTGAACCCTTGTTGTTTTCGCTCTTTTATTGCCTCAATTGAAGCAACGGCGATTTGTTCGAGTTCACCTTTATAAGTAAATGCTCGTTCATGTTGACCATCAAGGCAAAGGTGCTCGATTTTTCGCGCCAAATTAGAGAGGGTACGATTACCCAAGGCCAATGCGGAGCTCCCCAGTGTGTGCGATTCAAATTCGAGCACATCTTTGTCGGCGGCTGCCATCGCTTGGTATATTTTGGTCAGCCTTGTCTCAGACTCTTCGATGTAATGGTCGATAAGAATAGGGAGAACTTCGGCGGAGGTGTCCTCGATAACCTGTTTAATAATGATTTCATCAACGAGTTCCAAATCCAACGTTTCCTTGTTTTCATTATGCTGTGGGGTAACTTTAGTTATATGTGCATCATGTTGCTCTTTCAAACGCAGAGGGTCTGATTTTTGAACTGACGCAGTGTTCTGCTCTTCAGTTAAGAATAGATTAATTTTTTCAACCAGTTGAGAAAGACGAATGGGTTTTGAAAGATAATCATCCATCCCCGATTCTAGAAACTTCTCTTTATCACCGGCTAAGGAATGGGCGGTGAGGGCGATGATGGTGGTTTGGTTACTTTGGCCTTGTTCAAATTGACGAATCTTTTGACACGCTTGCATACCATCCATTTGTGGCATAGAAATGTCCATAAAGATGATGTCATATTGATATTGTGTCGACATCTCGACGGCTTCTAAGCCGTTCTCTGCAATGTCTATATCGACTCCGAGTCGTTTAAACATTTCTCTAATGACCAGTTGATTGGCTCGGTTATCTTCAGCTACAAGGACACGCACATTGTGATTGATCAGATCTTGGCGATGAACAGCAATAGGTGAAGAGATCAACTCGTCACTCATCTCGAGTGTGATGTCAAAAGTGAATGTGCTACCCACATCAGGTTGACTTTCCACGGTGACTTCACCGTCCATCAAATTACACAAGCGGCGGCAGATCGCGAGCCCAAGGCCAGATCCTTCTTTGGTTCGCGAATAGGTTTGATCGACCATGGTAAATTCATCAAAGAGATAACGAAGTGCTTGGTCATTGATACCTATGCCTGTGTCTTGAACTTGGCAATGGATCTGTACTTTGTTCTCGTCTTTTCGCTCTGCGGAGACTTTGACTGTGATACTGCCTTCGTGGGTAAACTTCATGGCGTTACCGATGATGTTAAGCAAGATTTGCTTGATTCGGTTTTCATCCCCACACACTTTGCTTGGAACGTCACCTTCAATGTAGCAGTGCAAAATCAGGTTTTGGCTTTCAGCCGTTGGGGTAAACGAATCGGCGACACTCTCTACACAATGGCGAAAATCAAACGTTTTATGTTCCAAAATCAGGGTATTGGATTCCATACGAGTGAAATCAAGAATATCGTTGATGACAGACAACAAGAAATGGCCGGATTCAGTCGCAGTGGTAACAAGCTTTTGTTGCTCTTTCGAGAGATTGGTCTCTTCAAGAATGTTAAGGATCCCAAGTACGCCATTCATTGGTGTACGAATCTCATGAGACATGGAGGCCAAGAATCGGCTCTTTGAATTACAAGCTTGCTCGGCGCCTTCTCTGGCCGACATGAGATCTTGGTAATTCTGCTCTAGCTTAGCTGACATATCATCAAAAGCGCGTGTGGCTTCGCCGAGTTCATCTTTACTATGGTGCTGAATTTGGTAACCAGGTCCTCGTTCTCGCACCCGATGCACGGCAGAGGTCAGGCGTGATAGGCCACGAGTGAGGTAAGTGCCTAAGACAAAGGAAAAGAAAGCGACCAAAACGACTTCTAGACTGGCGATGCCGACAATCGCTTTCTTAGCGTCTTGCAGCATCATTTTGATTGGGGCAGTTTCAAACCCGATATCCACGTACGCATAAGGCTTACCGCCAACCTCTATCGGTGTTCTTGAATCGAAGATGCCATCATCCACTGAGCCTAATGACTCATCGTTCTGCATAGCTCGTTCAAGTAAGGCTTTATCGCCGGCGCAGGCGAGTTCATTGCCGTCGCGCAGAATACGAACGTAAGCGACATCTTCTAATGTCATGAACTCATTAACTAAGTCATCGAGTGTTGCAAGGTCAGTTGATATCACCGCGTCTTTAGCGGCATGAGCAAACATAGTTGCGCTAGAATTGGCTCTTTGGATCAGCTGTTTCTCGTTTGAGGTCGACATGAAATCCATTGCGCTCACGACTAACACTGCCAAGACGACAATCTCTATAAATGCAATGCCTAAAATCGTTTTGGTACGTAAAGTCATCATCGGTTCCTCGCTACTTCAATACTTGAATATTGAGTTGTCGTACATCATCCCAGTCACTATCTTGTGCTTGGATGAAGCCGCGAATTTTTAGCCGTTCAAGAATCACTTGCCCTTCTTCGGTTGAATCCAATCGCTCTAATGCCTCTAAAATGGGCTGTCGTTTAGATGGTTCAATATTGGAATGGTAAGCGATGGCATGAGGGGTATAGGGTTGAGTCACCCAAACCGGTTCGAGTTGGTCGCGAAGTGATTGGGGAATCGCGTTAAACGTGCGCATAACGCCACCACCGGCTGGGTAAAGGCCCTTGGCAACAGCAAGGTAAACAGAATCGTGGGAAGAAACGTAGTTGGCTTGGTACGTCACACCGGCAAGATTCAAGTCACTTTGCGTAAGCAGTGTCGCGGCGAAGGCTGCAGGCGAGGGGAAGGCCAGAGTCTCGCCATCAAACTGCTGTAAGTCATTTGATTTTCGGCCTTTTTGAGTGACCAGTATCCCCTTGATTTGTTTGTTTTTCGCTTTTGCGAGTGCTTGATAACCGGACTTTTGACTGAAGACGGTGTAGTGATAAGGATTCATATAGGCGAGGTCGTATTCCCCATTCGCTAAGCGACGTTCGAACGTAGGAATATCCGCCGCGGTACTGAACTCAATGTTGAGTTGAGTTTCCTCAGAAAGGTACTCCATTAATGGCCCCCAGTGTTGAGCCAACCGACTGGCGGATTGTTGGGGAACAATACCGAAAGTCAGTGTCTCTGTGGACATACTTGGCAAAGAGATTAGCAGTAAAGATGCAGCGATGAACTTCTTCATGGGAATATCTCCTCTAAGCGGTTTGGGCGAGAAAATCATTGGCGAGGATTCTGTCGCCAAGGCGTTTACGCCATGATTGGGGGATGAATTTAAAGCGATTGAGCTCGCGGACCAGCTCTTGGCCGAGTGAAGCTTGTTGCTTGAGGTTAAGTATGGAGCCCAGTAGAGAAATAGACTTGTTATCGAGTAGGTTCATCGCTTTTTCTAACTGACTCGTAGAGGTACTGCCCCCCATAATCACCATGATGGTTTGGTCACACGCACTCGCAACGACCTGCGCTGGAATACTGCCACGGTTGATGTGCAGGATAGGGGTGGTATCAAAGATCACACGGTCATACTCTTTTAACCAGTGGTTCACGGCAGAAGAGAGGTGAGTTGGATCTTTGAACGGCAATATCGCGGCTTGGGTATTTGGGATGGTCAAACCGGTGAACAGTTGATGCGTATGTGAATGAGAAATCAATGTTCCAACGTGTTCATCCGATTGCTCGATAGGCATTACTTCGACACCTTCAAACGCTGGGTGGAAGGTATTGAGGTCAACCAACAAGGTTTTGTAGCCAGAAAACAGGTAACGCTCGGCTAACGCAGTCACAATAGACGTGACGCCGTCACCAGGTTGGCATGAGGTTACGCACACTGAGCGGCAGCCTTGCATTTCTGCCGCTAGATAAATCTGTTCCACTTCGGTGTGGGTCGCAGGAATAATCATTACAGCGCTCCTATTAAGACAATGGTGGTTGTTAGACGAAGGATATCTTCAAGACCTACTCGTGCTTTCTCCATAAAGCTTTCGCTTCTATCCGGAACGTAAATCGTGTCACCAGAGCGGAGGATAGGCAGTTTGTATAGGTTTGCGGTTTTGCTGAAATCAATCAAATCAAAGGTTCTTGCTTGCTCTTGGCAGCATGACATATTCACGATTGAGATTTTTTCTAAGTACGCTCGTTCGGATGGGCCGCCGGCTTCTGCCAATAGGTCAAGGATCGTCATGTTGTCATCGAAGACATAGCGACCTGGGTTGTTGACTGCACCTAGCACGCGAACGGTGGATTCTTTTGAGCGATCGAGCCAGATTTTGTCTTTTTCCGGAATGTAGATGGTGTCGCCCATGGTTACATTCGGCAGTAAACTTTCGTCACCCGTTTCAAAGTACAGTGATAGATTCAATTTGCTGACTTTCGAGTAGCTCTTATCGCGGTGAGTGATGCGAATGTTGTGAATGTCGGCGTCTTTTGTTGGGCCATCTGCCGCCGAAAGAATATCAAGGAAGTGCATGTCTTTAGTAAAACGGTAGCGACCGGGTGCATTCACTTGCCCAAACACATAGATAGACGCATCAGAGCTTTGACGTACCCATTGTGATTTATTATCAGAAGGATCTTGCGGAAGATCGTGCACGCGAATGATAGAACCTGCCGAAATAACTGGGAGTTCATTCGGTTGTGCGCCATTGAGAATAAACTCATCCAAGTTAAAGATATGCAGCTGGTTGTTTTGTGTGACAACTTCTATTTTAGATGTGTCGGCTCTTAGGGTCGGGCCGCCAACGTGAGCGAGGAGATCCATCATATCCATTTCGTCAGACCACTCAACGCGGCCCGGGCGAACCACTTCCCCGATCACACTAACTGCACGGTTTGGTGAGATTTTTAGCCATGACTTTTCATTCATGTCGGTCTTTTCAGGAACAAAAATAGCATCACCCGGAGAAATTGACGGTGGGCTACGGCGTGTTAACCCTTCAGTAAATGCCGTCAGGTCAAATTTAACCACTCGACCATCGGCTTTAATGACTCGGATTTGGCGAGACTCAGCATAACGAGTTGGGCCACCGGCATTAGCCAAAATATCCATAAATGAGGCGTTGTTCTTGCCTTCGTAAGCGCCTGGATGGGCCACTTCACCCATGATGTAAACCACATTGGCACCGGCTTTGATCTCTTCTTCTTGCTTTGGAACGAAGATGGTTGTGCCCGGCGTTAGGGTCGGCAGCATTGATACATCACCGCTGTCCAAGTACGCTTTTAGGTTAAATAGTTTAGGCGTGTTATTGGAAATGACGCGGATTTGCTCGACAGAGGCATAACGAGTTACACCACCGGCGCGCATTATGACATCCACAAGGTCAGTGTTTTGCTTAAAGCTGAACGAACCGGGTGCGTTTACTTCGCCAAAGACTTTAATGGCTGTGCGACCATCGGCACTGTCACCTGCGTTGGCAAGCTTATTCGCGTCAAACTCTTGTTCGATATTGCCCACTAATGGTGACGCAGGAACAAAAATAGTATCGAGTGATTCTAACGTTGGCAGTAGGGCTTCATTACCCGTATCCAAAAACGTTTTGTAATTGAAAGTGATTTTGTCCTTGCCACGTTTGATAAACAGGTTGTTCAGTTGAGCGCCGGCTCTTAAACCACCTGCTTCATGAAGCGCTATTTGAATGTCTGCGGTTTTCGCTAAGGTGTATTCACCCGGAGAGTTAACGTAACCTTGTACCGACACTAAGATTTGCTGTTCTGCAATGTAAATTGAGGCCGAAGAGAGGTCACGGTAGACTTTTTCTAATGACTCTTTCACGGCGTTTTCTAGCTGGCTTTCCGTGTAACCAGCGACGTAGAGTGCGCCCACTTCAGGGAGGGTGATTCGACCGCGTTTATCGACTTGAAAGCCTTTGTTGAGTGTTGACTCTCCTGGTAGATTGACTTGAACAAGGTCACCGATTTGAACGCGTTCTTCACTTGCTTCAACAGCGGTAAGCGTGAGTGATAGTAGGGCCATAGCCAGTAGGTTAGTCCATTTCATGGTAGCCTCCTTGTAAACGCACTTCTTCGCCTTCTTGAGTATCAATAACTTCAATGCTTACGCGGCGGTTGGTAAGACGTACACCATCGGTATCGCCTTCATACAGTGGCAGAGACTCACCAACAGACTTGGTTTCAATACGTTGTGGAGAAAGGCCAAAAATGGTTAGGTAACGCTTAACTTGTTGGGCGCGTCCCATGGCGAGTTCTTGGTTGTATGACATATCACCCACTGAATCTGCATGGCCGGTGACGGTTAAGTGCAGTGAGGTGTGTTGTTTTAATAGGTTTGAAGCTTCAGCCAAATGGCCCATGTACTTTGGATTGATTTCGGTCGAGTTAAAGGCAAATTGATTGTCGACATTGAGCAAGTTGTAAAGGGTATCAATGATGGCCAGATGTTGTTGGAATGAATATTCATTCGCTGGTGGTGCACATTTGGCTTGAGAGGTGACATAGTCCAGTTGTAGTTCTAATTCATTAAGACGTTTGCGTTGAATGACAATGTCGTTAGCGGCATCAAGTAATAGGCCTGCCTCTAGTTCTCGTGCTATACGGTTCTGTTTTTCTAATGCTTGAACCACAGCGGCAGGGAAACACCAACGAGCGCCTTCACGGATTAGAGTGTCCAGTTGTAACTTGGCAAGTTGCCAGTCGAATCGTAATCCATGCTCTGGGCCGAGTGGTTCATCAGGCATCACTGGAGTGAAAGAAGATTGAATGTACTGCTCTCCAATCCCTCCACGGCCTTCTTCAGGATAACTACTACAGCCACTTAAGCTTATGGCAGCCGCAATTAGGGCTATGTGTGTAATATGAGTGCTCATGCCAACGTCCTTTGTTAGTGTTTTTATTATTGTTATTAGTGAGTATGAGAATTAACGGGAATTGCTTGATCAATACGTAGAAGATTCATGATCTCTAGCGGCTGACCTGATACGTTTTCGATACGCATATTGCGTTGACGCTCGATCAAACGTTTGTATAAGTAAACCAACGCGCCGACACCTGAAGAATCAAGGAACTGCACTTGGCTGAAATCAATTTCGATATCACGATTGGTTTCGTCTGCGATGATTTCATCAATATGAGGTTGTGCGAATCGGCTACCGTCAGCGTCTAAATTACCGTTGATGATTAGGGTAGTGATCGTTTCGTTTGCTTGAATTTTACGTAGTTCCATAATGCTATCTCCTTGTTGGGTTGTATTAACTAGAGCAGATAGCATGCCAGATTTTAAGTTGTTAAAATTCAGATGCTTATGTGTTCGTTGTGCGGGTTTCTCAATTTGAAAAACTCAATTTCTCAATTTGACATTCAGCCTAAGTCACAGGATTTTGGTCAGCTAAACGTATGTAACTAATAATTTTGTAAGCAAATGAACGATTAGATATGTATCGGAGGTTGTTATCGATCGCCTTGCGGAGATAACTAAATGATCAGTAAATAGCAGCAGATGTTTTATTGAGTAACCGATATGGAACTACGCTTATCTGCGCTTACCGTGGCGCTTATGTTATCCACCTCAGCAATGGCTTCTCAGGTTGAGAAAGTTGAGCATTTTATGCCCGTTGTGTTAGCGACCAGCTTTGATAGTGACGTAGAGGTTTCAGACTATTGGAAGAGTGAAAAGCTTGACGGCATTCGAGCTATTTGGGATGGGCAACACCTAACGACGCGCAATGGTAATCCGATTATTGCGCCTACTTGGTTTACCGACCCGTTACCGAATTTTCCCGTGGAAGGAGAGCTGTGGGCTGGGCGAGGCAATTTCCACTTGGTTCAACAAACTGTGCTTGATAGTCAGCCTAACGACCAAGCGTGGAAAAAGATTGATTTCATGTTATTTGATATGCCTCATTCTGCTGGGGACTACCAAAAACGCTATTTTGGTTTGGTCCACCTAGTGCACTCTTTGAAAATCGACCACATAAAATATGTTGAGCATTCCCCAATACAATCCCACGATGAACTGTTTGAATATCTGAATAACGTTGATGGTCGAGCGGGTGAAGGGCTGATGCTGAGAAAAATCACCAGTCGATATCAAGCAGGCCGAAGCAGTGATTTACTTAAGCTAAAGAAACACCAAGATGCCGAAGCGGTGGTGATTGGCTATAAAGTCGGGAACGGGAAATACAAAGGCATGCTTGGGGCTCTGCTTGTTCAGTTAGATTCCGGGCTTCAGTTTTATATCGGCAGTGGGTTGAGTGACGATCTTCGCAGAGAGCCTCCTGAACTGGGTACGACAATAACATTCCGTTATAACGGCTATACCAGTAACGGAGTGCCAAAGTTTGCAAGATATCTACGCGAACGCGTTCAATAAAATAATCGATAGAATAAAAGTAAAGGGCCTAATTTAGGCCCTTTATTGGTTTATGCGGTATTTATTTAGACGCGAGCTTCAATTGCATCTCATCACTCTGTTTATGCATCCAACGTAAACGCATGCCGAGCATAATCGCCGCAGATGATAGGCCGATGATAAAGCCTAGCCAGAATCCTTGTGCGCCCATTGGTTCTACAATCCAATCTGTCATCGCTAAGATGTAACCCAGAGGAAGGCCAAGTACCCAGTAAGCGATAAAGGTACGATTGAAGATCGCTGCCATATCTTTGTAACCACGCAGCGCGCCAGCGGCAACCACTTGAACAGCATCGGTAATTTGATAAATGGCCGCCAGTAAAAGAAGTTGAAGAGCCAATTCAATAACGGCTCTGTTGTCCGTATACAGCAGGGCAATCTGCTCTTTAAACAGCACGGTTAACAAGGCCGTCAGAGAAGCGGCACATACCGCAACAAAGAGACCAACACGTGACGCGATAGCAGCGGCTTCAACGCGTTCTTCACCGAGTCGGTGGCCAACACGAATACTGGTGGCAGCACCGATACTCATTGGAATCATAAAGACCAATGATGAGAAGTTAATGGCCACTTGGTGCGCAGCCACAACGAGCGATCCTAATGGTGCAACAAGTAAGGCAACAACCGCGAACAGTGTTACTTCAAAGAACATCGCCGCTGCAACCGGAAAACCCAGTTTAAATAAACGAGTTAACGCTTTCAGTTCAGGGGCATGAAACTGACCAAACAGGTTGATCTTCGCTAGGCGCTTTGATGTTAACACATAGAACAGCAGCATTAGGAACATCACCCAGTAAACGATGGCTGTTGCGACGCCACAACCCACACCACCCAATTCTGGTGCACCAAACTTACCGTAAACGAAGATCCAGTTAAGCGGAATATTCAGTAATAGACCAATAAAACCAATCACCATTGCCGGTTTCGTCAGTGACATACCGTCCGTTAAGCTGCGTAGGGCTTGGAAAAGCAAAAATGCAGGAACAGCGTAAATCACAGCATGCATATAGCCGATGGTTTTTTGCCCCATTAACGCTTCGACATCCATCAAGTTCAAAATCGTCTTGGTTTGGAGTAAAACTGCGCCAATAGGGATTGAGATAAGCAATGCCATGGTGATGCCTTGCTGAATCTCAAAAGGAATTTTGTTTTGACGGCCAGAGCCGTTAAGTTGAGCAACAACAGGCACAAGGGCCATTAGAAGACCAACACCAAACAGAATGGATGGTAACCAAATACTCGCAGCAATAGAGACTGCAGCCATGTCGGTCGCACTGACGCCGCCAGCCATGACGGTATCGACAAAACCCATACCGGTTTGTGCGATAGAGGCGATCAGTACCGGAGTCGCGAGTTTGAGTAGTGTATTGGCTTCTTCTTTATAACGATGCAAAGAGAGCACTCCAAAAAATAGTGATAGAACGGAGGGTAGTTTCTAGATTGAACACCAGAAAATTATTGTGTGCGATGATAAAGAAATGTCACACTAAGCACCAATAAAAACTGCTTAAAACTAATGGAATTATCGTATGTTTACAGGAATCGTTCAGGGCATGGCTGAAATCGTGTCGATTGATAAGCGAGACAAATTTCAGACACACACTTTGAAACTTCCAGGTGCTTTAAGCCAGGGCTTGGACATTGGGGCATCGGTCGCGCATAACGGATGCTGCCTTACCGTTACAAAGATCTCTGGTGAGCTGGTTGATTTTGATTTAATGCAGGCAACCCTGTCATTAACCAACCTTGGTGAATTAGAGCCGGGCTCTCGAGTCAACATAGAGCGTGCTGCAAAGTTTGGCGATGAAATTGGTGGGCACTCTATGTCTGGCCACATCAGTTTAGTTGGTGAAGTCACTGAAGTTATCGACACTCCGAATAACCGCACGATTTGGTTCGAAGTCCCAGCAGAGAAGATCAAGTATGTACTCGCAAAAGGTTATATCGGTTTAGACGGATGTTCACTGACCATTGGTGAAGTTGAAGGCAACCGTTTTAGCGTTCACCTTATTCCAGAAACATTGCAACGTACCCTGTTTGGTGAGCGTCAAGTAGGCGATAAGATCAACGTTGAATTTGATCCGCAAACGCAGGCCATTGTTGATACGGTTGAACGTGTGCTTGCACAAAAAGCGATGATCTAAAAAGTCGGTAGCAAGTGTAAGCCTGCTACCGACCAAGAATTTGTCAGATCTGAGCGACGAGCTTCACTGAAGAGTTAGAAAATCTGCTCGTCATCGGCATCGACGAGCAGTTCAATACTGTCCATTTGCTCGTTAACCGTCATGGTTAAGTGGATAGCGTTACAGCAGGCTGGACAATCATCATAAAAGTTCTGATCACCATTTGATGCATCCAATGTAATACCAATGCTATGCCCACAATGAGGGCATGAGACCATTTTTTCAGTGTAATTTCGCATAACTCTTTTCCTTACATCATTATATCTAGTCCAACATCTGCAGTATGGGCTCACTACTGTCTGAGCTAAATATGTTCGAAAACAGTGCCTAATTGACTTACGAAAGTCTCCCTTTAGACACTGTAATAATATGCTGAGAAGTTAGTATTAGTCATGAATTAAGTATGAAAGTTGACCTAGATAATGAAAACAAAAACCCAGCGATAGTGATGTCACCAAAAAGCTGGGCAGGGTTTGACAAATGTTGTAATTCTAGGTCTAAGCGGTTGATTAGTAAGATAGGATGCGCTTAATCAAGATCTCTGATTGTTCTAAGTAGTGACCACCAAACTGGTTATAGTGGTTGAGCAAATGATAAAGGTTGTAAATGTCTTTGCGCTCACCATAAGCAAGATCAAGCGGAAGAATGCTTTCATAGCCTTGATAGAATTCAGGCTGGAACCCTTCAAACAACTCAGTCATGGCAATATCGCATTCGCGGTCTCCCCAGTAACACGCAGGATCATAGCAAATAGGACCAAAGACAGAATTCGCCACATTACCATGCCATAGGTCACCATGAAGTAGGGCTGGTTTTGGTTGATGGTTCGCCAATCGACTTTGAATCAACTGAGTGAAATCGTTAATGTTGACGAGGTCGATGCCTTTTTCTTTCAACAGTTGAAGCTGCCAACCGATACGTTGCTCAGCGAAAAATCGTGCCCATTTTCTCTCCCACTTATTGGGTTGAAGTGTCGTTCCGATGTAGTTGTCGCTGTCAAACCCGTATTCTTTCTGTTCTCCCCATTGATGCAGTCGCGCTAGCTGCTGCCCAAATTGGTAACTGTGTTTGCTGTCATCGAGGGGTTTAGTGGGGATATAGTTGAGCACAATGAAAGAGTGTTCTTTTGATTTCCCGGTTAGGATGAGCTCCGGAACAAAAACGGTACGGGTTTCGTGGAGAAGCCGAATACTTTCCGCTTCGATATCAAATTTAGGCAAAAACTCGCGTCGATTCGTTTTAACAAAATAGCGCTGCTCACCGTCAGAGATCATATAACAATCGTTAATGTCACCGCCATGAACCTTAACTTTTTCGTTTATGTTATAAGAGAACAATAGAGTTTCTGATAATTGCTTAGAGATGGCTTGCCACATAACTTATCCCACACCCAGTTCGATATTGTTATAGTGTAGATGAAGGATTGAATGAATTCTGATTCATAGTGCAAAAAATTCAACCATTTAGAGATATTGCAGCTTACAATGACGAAACTGTGATTCTCATCATTTTCAGCTCTAGCTAGGAGCGAACCGTGGTCAACTTTTGTGATACTTGTTCAAAATCTGATGCTAACAGTTTCTTCATACACTCTTTTGTACGGTAAGTTGGCGATGTTGTGGGAATTATCAGCAGATAAATGGGCTTTGGTTGTGTATCCTTACTGATATAGCTTACTATTACTAAAAGCCGAACTCGCCGAGTTTGTAGAATGGAGATAAACAGTGGTTGTAGAAACCGATGGCTATTTAGCGCTTATTGAACACTTAGCTTTTAACCTTGATGTTTTCGCTTCGGATGATGGTGACACGGGTTCTGAAAGTGTAGAAGATGTTGTAACCGATATGGTCGCTAGTAATATTATGTCGATCTTTGAACAAAACCCTGAGTTGCACTCTAGCGTTCGTTTTCAGCTATTGAAAGAAGCCGATTCTGTGGTTGAAGATCTTGGAGAGGTGCTTGCTGGTGTTTGGGCTAAACCTGCAACAAACGAACAGATTTCATTTCTCGATGAGTACATAGCACTACTGAAAAACCTATTTGATTCAGCCGTTGCGAAGTACGACTGATCGATTCAACCGTTACAATGATGTGGGCGAGTAATTTACTCGCCTAAAGTGCCAATACTTTGATGCCCAGTATGGATTATCTAATCGAGAGATAATCACACCTTTTGATGTCGATGCGTGCATAAACTGTTTATTGCCAAGATAAACACCAACATGGCGGGTGTTTGGCGCAGTTTTGAAAAACACCAAATCACCGATCATTGCTTCCGAATACTCAATCTCTTTTCCAATTTCTACCTGAGCCAGCGTGGTTCTAGGCAGAGTCAGCCCTAAACCATCCTTATAAGCCGTTTGAACAAAGGCAGAACAGTCGACACCACCAAGCGTTGTTCCACCTAGGCGATAAGGTGCCCCCTTCCAAACTTGATAAATATCGAGCAATGAAGATTTAGTGACTTTTTGTTGTGCAATTTGATGTTCAGAGTGAATGACGTTAGGAGTCGGTTGGTTAAAGTCGTGCTGAGATGAGCTACTGCAACCAATAAGAAGGGAAGACAAGAGACCAAGCTGAAAATGCCTGTTTTTGATGATGCTCATTGCCAAATTACTCCCTTCCTTGATCGAACAAAGTGACACTCTAAAAACCTTTTTTAAAGGTGTCACTACGATTCCTTAGTTTCCTACTCAAACTGAGCAAATGCGGACGCTAATCAGAGTAAACTGACAACTTACACTTGTCTATTGTCTTAAGGTTTATTCGTTCCTAAACGGCTGAGTAAGCATTTTATCGATGCGCTGTTCTTGGCTAGATTGGAAAAGAGGGATGCCGATTTTAACGTCATTATGGCCAAGTTCAGGTTGGTCACGATAAGTACCGAACCTTAGGTCCCAAACCGAGAGAAAAAATCCAAAATTAGAGTGAGTTTCTTTGGTGATCACGGAATGATGCACTCGGTGCATGTCAGGCGTCACGATGAGTTTTCGCAGGAGCCGGTCCAATTTGAGAGGTAAATAGGCGTTGCTGTGATTAAACATCGCACTGGCGTTTAGGATGATCTCGAAGATCACCACGGCGATAGGAGGAATGCCAAGTAATACAATCAACGTTATCTTAATCCACATCGAGAGCAAAATTTCTATTGGATGAAAGCGAGTGCCGGTCGTGACATCAATATCTTGGTCAGCGTGATGCATTCTGTGCAGACGCCAAAGTAGGGGAACATGATGGAAGATAAGATGCTGCACGTATATTGCCAAGTCCATCACGATGATGCTGATGATCGTCACTGGAATAATAGGTAAGTCTGCGACCAGGTTAAACAAGCCAAACTGATTCGATTGCGCCCAAACTGCAGCTTGATAAGCCAATAGCGGCATCAACAAGGTCAAACACAAAGAATTGAATGCAATCAGGCCCAGATTGTTCATCCAGCGATACCACTTACTTTGAGTGAGTAATTTGCGAGGAGCCCGCCACTCCCAAAGGCCGCATAAGCACAGCACTAGGATGAAAAAAAACAGTCGAATTGAATCTGGGTCATACATGGTTCTAGTCCTTGCAACTCCACGTTGAGTGAGTAAACTTGCTCTCCCTGTTCATTATCTACGATACTCCATGAGAATCCACGCCTTTCATCATTTATATCAACAGCGTTTAGCCCAATCGACCAAACCATTTAATGCACGGGGCAGCAAAGTTGTTCGTTGCCAATATTGCCAAGTGTCGCAGAAAGACTGCTTGTGCGAACATCAGCCTGACATCAAAAGCGATGTGGCAGTGATGCTGATCTTGTCTGAAAACGAAGTGTTTAAGCCGAGCAATACTGGGCGACTAATACTTGATACTGTACAAGAAGGCTATGCGTATCAATGGAGCCGAACAGAACCCGCCCAAGAGATGTTGGATGTGCTTGCTGATCCTCAATATCAACCAATCGTTGTTTTCCCTGACGAGTACGTTGAGCAGAAAGAGCGTTTGCTGTTTAGTGAAACGCAGCCCTTGAACTCTGACAAAAAACCATTGATGATTTTCCTTGATGGCAGCTGGCGTGAAGCAAGGCGTATCTTTAAAAAGTCCCCTTATCTTGATGGCTTGCCGGTTATGTCGATCAATCCGAGTGAAGTGTCTAAGTACATGATGCGCCGCTCTGACAATGAGCAACATTTAGCAACGGCAGAAGTAGCGATTTTGGTCCTAAAAGCATTAGGTCGTGAACATGCTTCAAATGTACTGGCTGATTGGTTTGGTGTCTTTCGCGAATCTTACATGAACAGCAAGACAAGGCATAAACCAGATGAGACAAGACCAGCGCTACAGCGATACCTAGCGCAGAAACCGAATCATCAAGTCGATTAAAAAAGAGAAACGGCTCTAATAAATAGGCTTTGGTTGGACAGAGACTGTTCAGTTAAGGCGACCTACAGGCTAAATCGGTGCTAAATCACAGTTTGCAGGCCTATCAATATGGATAATGCCCTAATTCATATTTTTATAAGTTTGTTCTGGGAGAGAAACAATGTACTACGGCTTTGACGTTGGTGGCACTAAGATCGAGTTCGGTGCGTTTAACGAAAAGTTGGAAAGGGTAGCAACGGAACGTGTGCCAACCCCAACCGAAGATTACGGACAATTGGTTGATACCATTGCAGGATTAGTCAATAAATACGACCAAGAGTTTGGTTGTGAAGGCAAAATTGGCCTAGGTCTTCCGGGAATGGAAGATGCAGATGACGCAACGGTACTCACCGTTAACGTTCCTGCGGCGAAAGGCAAAACATTGCGTGCTGATTTAGAAGCAAAAATTGGCCGTAGCGTAAAAATTGAAAATGACGCGAACTGTTTTGCGCTGTCAGAAGCGTGGGATGATGAGCTTCAAGGCGAACCTTCAGTGATGGGCTTAATTCTAGGTACTGGTTTCGGTGGCGGCCTTATCTATGATGGCGCTGTGTTTGGCGGTCGAAATAACGTAGCAGGCGAGTTAGGCCACATGCGACTACCCATTGACGCATGGTTCCACCTTGGTGACAACGCACCGCTTCTTGGCTGTGGCTGTGGTAAGAAGGGCTGTCTTGATAGTTATCTATCGGGCCGTGGCTTTGAGCTGCTTTACGCCCATTACTTTGGCGAAGAAAAGAAAGCGATCGAGATCATCAAAGCTCATGAGCAAGGCGAAGAGAAAGCGGTTGAGCACGTTGAACGTTTCATGGAGCTACTCGCAATCTGTTTTGCTAACATCTTTACTGGTAATGACCCTCATGTGGTGGCATTGGGCGGTGGTTTATCAAACTTCGAACTTATCTACGAAGAGATGCCAAAACGTATTCCTAAATACCTACTGTCAGTAGCGAAATGTCCAAAGATCATTAAGGCGAAGCACGGCGATTCAGGCGGTGTTCGCGGCGCAGCATTCCTAAACATTAAGTAATGAATGCTCCCTTTAACTAGGGTGAATGAATAACAAAAAAGAGCTTGCCACGGCAAGCTCTTTTTTATGCTTAAGCGCAAGGCTATTGCTTCTTTTTACCAACGCCGAGGTTTTCTTTCTGTGCCAGCGTAATGCGACCAAAACCAAGCTTTCTGAAGTGATTGTCGCGATAATTGCGCATTGATTTTGTATCAGAGATCGCTTCGATCTGCTGTTCCATTTTTAGATACTCAGAGATATCAATACCTTCCGCTTCTGCGACGGCTTCATGAATATTACGGTGTTGTTGGTAAGAGAACGTCAGTGTTTTCTCTTCTTCTTTGTAGGTATACAGGATTGTACGAGCCATGAGTGTTTCCAAATCGATAAAACAAAAGGCCAGCAGCGCTGGCCTGAGTTGATGGGCTAGATTCTGCCTTGAAGTGGGATGATTGTCACGCTTTCTCCGGTTTTAACCGTATCTACAGCGGGAGAAACCTCAATCAAACAGTTTGCTTCACTCATAGAGCGTAAAATACCTGAGCCTTGCTTTCCTGTCGTACGAACCGTCAGTTGACCGCGTGCGTCTAATTCGTAGATACCGCGGCTAAATTCAGTGCGTCCTTGGCGAGAGCGCAGATCTTCCGTCGCAATGGCATTCACTTTAAGCGGCTGCCAATTCACTTCACCTTGCATCTTACGCAGTGCGGGCTCAACGAAATTAATGAATGACACCATAACTGCAACGGGGTTACCCGGAAGACCAAAGAAAGGCTTATTGTTGATTTGACCGAAAGCAAGAGGGCGCCCCGGACGCATGTTGATGCGCCAGAAATCAATTTGACCTAACTTATCCAGTGCTAACTTAATGTAGTCGGCATCACCAACCGAAACGCCGCCAGAAGTAATAACCACGTCTGCTTGCTGGGAGGCGTTCTCCAGCGCTTCAATCATGAGTGCTTCATTGTCTTCAATAATGCCGAAGTCGAGAATCTCACAACCTAGATTGTTGAGCATGCCCATAATGGTGAAGCGATTGGAATCATAGATCGCGTTTTCTTGCTGTTCGCTTCCTGGAGCTTGGACTTCATCACCAGTAGAAAAGATGGCGACTTTTAGCTTACGAAATACCTCACACTGACCGAAACCAAGTGACGCTATCATGCCCATTTCTGGTGAAGCAAAACGTTGGCCCTTTTCGAAGACAGCGCTTCCTTTCGCGAGATCTTCACCCGCTTGGCGAACGTTTTGGCCGACCTTAATGCTTGCATTAAACGTGACCTTGTCACCTTCTTGTTGTGCTTGCTCGCGCATGATAACGGTATCAGCATTTTCAGGCGTTGGCGCGCCAGTCATGATTTTAACCGCTTGGCCTTTTTCTAATGGCTTATCGTAAGCGTGGCCAGCTAAGACTTCTGCGACAACGTCAAAGTCGCTCAATTCTGCGTCTTCACCTCGGATAGCGTACCCATCCATTGCTGAATTGGTGTACTGAGGCACATTCACAGGTGAAGAAACGTCATTCGCGAGCACGCGACCTACCGTATCAGCGATAGAGCAGCCTTCCACTTCTTGTACTGGTGCAACGAGAGACAAGATTTTTTCTTGCCCTTGTGTGACAGATAGGAAAGCAGGGGAAAGTGTATCGCAACAAGCGCCTTCACTCTTTTGAGCTTTTGGCTGATTGTTCTGCTGCGCATAATCGATAACAAACTGTGCGATGGCATCAAGGTCATTGATGTTCATTTGCGGCAATGAAGAATCGGTCACGTTACTGTCAGCGGCAATAGCGATGATGTTGTTGTCACTCGGATACAACCAAGGTTTACCCACGACTTCACGATGAAGCTCGATTTTTGGGAAGGCGATGTTCTTACAGCCCTCTACCAAAATGATATCAAGCTTATCAGTGTCAAAGCGGGTGAGCAGATAGTCGAATTCAGATTCTGACTCTGGGGTTTCCGTCATTAATGCATAACGATTACGAGAAGAGATCAGCATTTGAGAGGCGCCCGCTTTTCTTAAACGGTAGCTGTCTTTGCCTTCTTTATCGACGTCGAAGTTATGATGGGCATGTTTCAACATACCAATACGTAACCCAGCATTGGTCAGTTTAGGAAGTAGGGCCTCAAGAAGCGTTGTTTTGCCTGTGCCTGAGTACGCAGCAAAGCCTAAGATCGGAATAGGTAATTGGATGTTCATGAATTAATGGTACCAAAATGGGCCAATTCGTCTGGCGTATTCAAATTGACAAAACATTGCGGAGAGTCACTAAAGTCAACGTATTGTGTGTGACATTCATTGTAGAGCAAGATGATCTTTCTATCGCCACGTTCTAAAAATGCGGTTAAGCGATCTAACACACGCTTGCGGTAAAGGGTGAAAACAGGCTGTTGATGGTCACCATCGTGGGCCACTAAGATTTCACTCTCTTCATTCACGGCTTGGCAAAATCGCTCAACCAGATCCATATTGATCTGCGGGCTATCACATGGCACAAAACCTACCCATTCGGTATCAGCGTGACAGAGACCGGCGTGAATGCCGCCCATTGGTCCAGGAAAGTTTTGGAACTGATCGCTAAATACGACACCGTATTTCTCATAGGTCGCAATGTTTCTATTTGCATTGACTAAGATGCGATCAGTTTGTGAAGAAAGGCGTTCAATAACATGCTCGATGAGTGGCTTATTATTGAGTTGGACGAGCCCTTTATCTTGGCCGCCCATTCGGCTTGCTTGCCCACCAGCTAGAATTACCCAGCTAGTTTGCTTTGGAAGAAGCATATGGTTTATTTAACTCTTTATCTGAAATTACTTGTAGCAGAGGAGACTCTATCAAAGTTGCCTCTTTTATCCACCATTGTTTACGGCATAGTTCGGTTAGAGCGTTCTGTTGGTGACTGGTAATGACTAAACTGGACCCTCGGTCGAGTAAGTCTTGAGCCATCACCACCAAACGTTCGATAGATTCTTGATCAAGAGAAGCACTTGGCTCATCCATTAATAGGATTGATGGTCTTAAGATCCATGCTCTTGCCATAGCAACGCGTTGCTTCTCACCGCCTGATAGAACCGAAATATGTTCATCCGCTAATGTCTCTAACCCTACCATGCGTAATGCATTGATAACTTGAGCTCGCTTATCTTTTGCTTCTTCTCTGTGATAACGAATACCATAAACAACGTTTTCGTACACACTGCCATCAAATAGATAAGGAGACTGATGCAGATAAATAACGTCTTTTCGGCCTGTACGAGGGAATAGCTTATGCAGCCAAGTATCGTTAGGGGCTTCAACCTTGCCCGTGGTGGGTTTGACTAATCCAGACAATATCTTCAATAACGTGGTTTTACCAACGCCATTATCGCCCTTGAGATAAATGGCATCATTTGGGCCGATAGACAAAGTCGGAATATGGAATAGAACACGATCTTTGAAACGCATTGAAAGTTGCTGCGCGGTTATTTTTATCGTCATACAGCACCTAACTCCTTAAATAGCCTTTGCCACGCATGCTGGTTAGCATGAAATTCAAAACCAGAGCGAGGGTCAATAGCACGATACCAAGTGCCACACCTTGAGCGAAAGCGCCTTTATGACTTTCCATTGCAATGGCAGTAGGGATGTTTCGTGTGATCCCCATAATATTGCCGCCAACCATGGTTGAACAACCGACTTCAGTCACAATGCGCGAGAAAGCGGCAATGGCTGCAGCAAGAAGAGGAAAACGCGTTTCCCAAATCATAGTCGCAACAATACGAGGGATCGATGCACCTAAGGTGATCGAGGTTTCAACCGCACGGCGATCGCTTGATTGTAAAGCGCCGTGCATCATTGAAACGAGAACAGGGAAGCCTATGAGCATTTGCCCGACAATCATGGCTTGTTGGGTGAACAACATTTGCCAGTCGCCTAGGGGACCAGAGCGTGACAGCATCATGTATAGCAGTAAGCCAATCACAACGGTAGGAATGGCTTGAAGCGTATTCACCAAAGAAAGCAGCAGCCATTTGCCCCTAAAATTGGTGTAGGCGAGTACAAACGACAACAGGATTGCAGGAAGCAACACAATTGAAATCGCAGACAAAGAAACGCTAAAGGAGACCGCAACGATCTCCCACAGTTCAGCGTCAAAACTCACTAATAACTTGAGTGCATCAAGCGTGGTTTGCCATAGGCTCATAGGGTGTTATTTCTCGTTCGCGTTAGCAACAAACAGTTGTTTGCCGTTTAACTTGAACTCGTTAATCAGTTTTTGGCCACGAGGCGTTACCAACCAATCACTGAACTCTTTCGCACCTTGGTAGTTGATGCTTGGGTAACGCTCAGGATTTACAAGGATCACTTGATATGGGTTAAACAGCTGCTTGTCGCCTTGGAAAAGGATCTCGAGATCAAGCTTATTGTTGTAGGCCAACCAAGTACCACGATCAGTCATTGTGTAGCCTTGCATTTCGTTGGCCATGTTAAGCGTTGGGCCCATGCCTTGACCAACACTGCGGTAACCACCAAAGTTTGGTTCAATTTGGCTCTGTTCCCAAATGCCTTTCTCTTTTTTGTGTGTACCAGAGTCATCGCCGCGAGAAACGAACGTTACGTTATTGGTCGCGATGCTCTTAAATACGCCTGGAACATTCTTTTGCTCAGCAATCTTTGCTGGATCTGAATGTGGACCAACAATCACAAAATCGTTATACATCAGTTTTCTAGGAAGAACGCCATAACCTTTCTCAACGAAGTTCGCTTCAGCTTTTGGTGCGTGAGTCATCACCAAATCCACATCGCCATTTTCACCCATCTTGAGAGATTTACCCGTACCGGCAGCAATAACATCAACCGTATAACCGGTATCTTTAGTGAATTGAGGTAATAAGTAATCCAATAGACCTGAGTGGTAGGTGCTGGTTGTGGTTGCTAAGCGAACATGAGGATTGTCACCCGCTGATGAAGCCGAGTAACTGACTAGGGCCAAAGACGCTGTTGCTAAAGTAAAAGTGATAGCTTTCATATTGTTATATTCCGTTTTCTTATTTTGTTTTGGTACTCAGTGACTGAGTGATACCTATGCCAACGACAGAGTTATAAACTGGCACGCATATAAAGCAATCTTAATGCCAGAAGTATGTGACTATTTTCAAACGTTTAATCAATGACTTAGCATATTAAAGTTTGATTTGAGACAAAATGTCGCACATTACTTGAGGCGCACTTAATGAAACTTGGTACACTCTGTCCCAATCATTACAAAAAATAAGTATCCCCGTATGAACGCGTCATTTGATCCTAATAAGGCTTCTCAGTATCAAGCATTCTCAGTTCTTGTCGTTGATGATGAGGTTGGTATGCAAACCATTCTTAACAAAGCGTTGGGCAAGTGGTTTGGTAAAGTTGAGTGCGCAGGTAGCATCGAAGAAGCCGAAGCGCTGCGAGTGGCTAACCACTATGATTTGATTGTGCTCGACATTAATTTGCCTGGGCGATCAGGTATCGAATGGGAAGAAGCGTTTGACGATCAAGATAAAAAAGCTGACGTGATCTTCATGACGGGGTATGCGGATCTTGAAACGGCAATTTCTGCACTTAAGCTCGGCGCATCAGATTTCATTCTTAAACCGTTCAACTTAGAACAAATGCTACAAGCGGTTCAGCGTTGCATGGATAAGCGCTTACAACAAAGGCATCAATACGCCCTCAAGCACGAATTTAACCGCCGAATCAAATCCGATATCGTGGGGCAGTCCGATCGAACCAAGCAGCTAAAACAGCTCATCAGTCAATTCGCGCCATCGAGAGCGTCTGTACTGATTGAAGGTGAGTCTGGAACGGGCAAAGAGCTTGTTGCACGCGGTGTTCATGAAGCTAGCCAACGAACCGGGCCTTTTGTTCCTATCAACTGTGGGGCGATCGCGCCAGAGCTCCTTGAAAGTGAGTTGTTTGGTCATACTGCCGGTGCGTTTACTGGTGCCAAGAAAAGCCGTGAAGGTCTATTTAGAGTGGCAAACGGAGGCACGCTTTTCTTAGATGAGATTGGTGAAATGCCGTTAACCATGCAATCGGCGTTACTTCGAGTGCTAGAACAACGTACGATTCGTCCTGTCGGCAGCGAAAAAGAAGTCTCAATTGATGTACGTGTGGTCGCTGCAACTAACCGAAACCTGCAAGAAGAAGTCAATAAAGGCAACTTCCGCTCGGATCTTTTCTACCGTTTGAATGTATTGAAAATCGACGTTGCGCCTTTGAAAGAACGTAAGGCAGATTTGATTGAACTTGTCCCATTCTTTACCAAAAGCCTTACCGCTGAGCTCGGAATGCCCGATCCAAAATGGGCCCATGAAGATATTCATGCAATGAACGACTACGATTGGCCGGGCAATATCCGTGAGCTCAAAAACCTCATAGAACGTTGCATCCTACTGGGCAAACCGCCTGCGCATTACTGGCGAGAGGTCAATGGGGAACACCTCAAACCTTCTGTCACCATGACGGTGTCGAGTGGTGCAGAGCTGATTGAAATGGATCACGATAACCAGAGTGGTGTGGGTTATCCAAACAATTGGGCGCTTAAAGAGGTGGAGAAAGCGCACATTCAACAGCTGGTGGATTTTCATGATGGGAATAAGTCTGCGGCTGCGCGTGACTTAGGTGTCGCGAGAAAAACATTAGAGCGGAAGTACAAAGAGTGGGATGGTGAGGGTTGCTGCGATGCCGAATAGCACCTCATTTTGGGGGAAATGGCGCTATCGTTTTAAGACCATGGTGCGTTATCGCTTAATGATCCTCACCTCTGCGCCGATTTTTCTTACCTTAATCGCACTGATCGGTATTACGGTTTACTGGTCGATCCATTACACCTGGCAAAGCGCATTAGTGGACGTATCGGAGCGTCTTGGCGTGGCAGAAAATAGCATCGAGCTTATTCAAGAAAAACAGGCCAACCACGTTAAAGCGTTTGCTGATTCGTACCAATTTGTCACTCTTGTGCGTCAAAACAAGATGGCTGAACCTGAGTTCAAGCAATGGGTTTCGGAGCAACGTCAAGCATACAAGCTCGATTTTCTCCGATTTCATCGGGTCGATACAATCGAAAACAAATTCCGTTTCCTCGACTTGACGCGAAAGGAGTCGTTTTTTGATGTACTGAGCGTAGAGGAGCTGCAAGAGTTAAGCGATGACTTGGTGACGAGGGCACAAACTCCGATACTGAGCAGTGAGAAGATCGAAGGGCGCGGTTTGGTAAGCCGCACAGTTATTCCTATTTATAATCAGAGTAACGATCTGATCGGTTTTTTAGACGGCGGTTTACTGCTTAATAACAGTACATCACTGGTCGATACAATCCGCGATCTAATCTACCCTTCAAAGCAAGATAGCTTGCGCCCAGTAGGAACGCTAACCGTATTTCTTGATGATCTTCGCGTCAGTACCAATGTGCCGTTGGACAGCAGCGACCGACTGGGCCGAGCGATTGGCACGCGTGTGTCTGATGAAGTCAAACAGTCAGTGCTTAAAGGCGGAGATGAATGGGTCAACTTAGCCTTTGTTTATGATGCTTGGTACATCACCGCTTACAAGCCATTGTATGACCAGTACGACAACGTTATCGGTATGCTCTATACCGGTTATCTTCTGTGGCCGTTTGTCACTACTTATATGACGAATATTGCTGAGATTTCCATTACAACGATTATCTTGTTGTTGCTATCAAGCTTACTGGTGTATCGAGGTTCAAAAGATCTTTTCATTCCAATTGAACACATTCACCGAGTCGTGAAGATGATTCAAATAGGCAAAGATACTCGAATTGGTCCATTAGGATTGGACGAGAACCATGAACTCGCCATGCTAGCTAAGCAATTCGACAATATGCTCGATTTGCTCAAGCAACGTAAGAATGAACTGCAGAAAGCGGCGAATCAGCTAGAGTGCAAAGTCCAAGATCGTACTGCGAGTCTAAAAGAGAAAACAGAAGAGCTTGAGCTGCATATCCAACTGTTGAACCAGACTAGAGACAAACTCGTGGTGAGTGAAAAGCTCGCTGCGCTCGGAGAATTGACCGCGGGTATTGCCCATGAGATTAACAACCCGACAGCGGTAATCCTCGGCAACGTCGAGCTAATGCAGTTTGAATTAGGTGATGAGTCGAACCGAGTCAAAGAAGAGATTGAAGCGATTCATGCTCAAATAGACCGCATCCGAAATATTACCCGTAGTTTGCTCCAGTACAGTCGACAAGGCGGGGTGCAAGATGAGATTACCTGGCAGCACGTCAATCCAATTATTGATGAGAGTATTACACTTGTTAAGACCGGCGCTAAGAAACGCGATATTGTATTTGAAACCGAGTTTTCCGCCCATGCTTGTGTGGAGGTCAACCGGCATCAATTGCTACAAATCTTAGTTAACCTGCAGATGAATGCGATCCATGCTATGCAAGGGAAAGGGCGCTTAATCATCAGCAGTGAAGATTGGATTGAAAACGGCAAAACCTTGGGTGCAGTGATACACGTGAAAGATGAAGGCTGTGGGATCAAAGAGGAAAACTTAAAGCGTATTTTCTCGCCTTTCTATACCACCAAACGTGAAGGTACAGGGCTGGGTTTGTCGGTTTCTCAGAGTATTTTGAGCCAATCTGGCGGAGAATTGAAGGCCTCGTCAGAGTGGGGTAAAGGAAGTGTATTTAGTATTTACTTGCCGGAACGTACTGAAAACGAGCTAAAGATAATGAACCTTTAAGTGAACAATAGAGAAAATAAAAAGCGGCTACAGAATGGGCCGCTTTTTTAGTACAGAGGTTTTTTATTTAATCTAGAGCGCTTTAGAAGCTGTAACTTAATGCAGCACCAATTTGGTACTCTGTCTCTTCATAGAAGTTGATGTTTGACGTCACCGCGTCATAGCCAGCTAGACCGATGAATTTGACATCTTCCCAGCCCATGAAACCTTCGTATTCGTAAAGAGCCGCAACGCCGTATTCACCGTCACTACGAGTCACATCATCAAAAGCTACGTTCGCACCATCAAATGACACGGAATTGTAGTACGCCTGCAGACCGAACGCGTGGTTGTCGACCATCTTCATGTACGTTAACTCACCGCCGATACTGGTGTTGCTGAATGCATCGCCATCCGCAGAATAGCTGCCGTAAGTCAGGCGAGGGATCAGTACCGAGTCTGTGGTTAGCGCGACTTCATACGCAAGGCCGAGATCAAAACCAGAGCCGCTACGTTTAAGTGTGTTGATATCACCTGGCACTTGTCCTTGGCCTGATTGCTCGTCTTCTACGTCAGAGGTGTAGTAAAGGGTATCGACAGTAAAAGCAGAACCGGCAATGTTCGCGTATTCAACCGCAAAGCCAGATTCAGAGATTTCAGTAATCTCGCGCTTTGAGTTAACTAAGTAAGGGTCTTTCCACGTCTCTTCATTGATCATCGACGTTAGGTAGCTAACAGAAAGGCTAGATTCATCAGCAAATTGAGTGCGGTAGCCAAACTCTAGTGCAATATCGCCCTGAATAACTTCTTCATTGTTTGTGCCGACAAAGACTTGATGATTCGCTTCTTCACCGAATGTGTAGTTTAGCTCACCGAGTAGCTCAGGGTTGATTTCCGCTTCTGCACCTAATGTTTCTTGAGTAGAAGTCAGGTTGTTTTCATTGGCTGTATTGAAGTTGCCGTCATTTGAGAAGTAGCTCATTCCTAGGCCGATTTCACCACCAAAACCGGTTTCTGGCGTTTGGGCAACAGCAGCAGTAGAAGAACAAGCGGCAGCAATACTTAAAGCAATGAATTTTTTCATGAGTGATCCTTATTGTTATTTCACGCCGCCACAATACCTCCCTTGTTGTGAAAGAAGCGTGGTTCACAGTTTTTCGACATTAAAAATAACAGTTAGACACGCTAGAACGAGAAAGCCCCACCGGTTTAGGGCAGGGCTTTGGTCAAACGAACCGAATTTATTAAGAGGCGTTAACCGCAATCTTCGGCGGACTGATGTTGTGTTTCTTAAACTCTTTCATCACGCGTAGGGTAATATCGGTCTCGAACAGCTTTTCATAGGCGGTATCAACAACATACGCTTTACAGGTTAGCTGGATCGCTAGGTAATTATCTGTAATCGTTTGTTTCACTAACACCGTGACGGGCTTAGGCAGATGAATATAACGACTCGATGACGCCGCTTCCTGAATTAAATCGCGCGCAAGGGTGATGTCTTCATCCATGCCAATATAAAAAGGAATCACCACTTGCATATCAAGCGCACCATAGTTTCCACTCACGGTGACTTCGTTTAAGAACTTGTTATTTGGGATGGTAATGATGTCATCATTTAACGTTCTCATTCTGACCGAGCGTAAACCGATGGTAATAATGTCGCCATAGTTTCCTTCAAACGTGACGCGGTCACCAACTTGAAACGGTCTATCAACCATAACGGTCATACCGGCAATGAATGACGCCGCGAGGTCTTTCAAAGCGAAACCGACTGATACCGCGAGCGTACCGCCAATGAGGGCAAGGATTTGATCATTGATGCGAAAACTCATCATAAACACCAGAATACCGGCACTCATGTAAATGAAGAACTGCATAAAAGATTGCAGCTTTTGCAGCAGCATTCGATATTGAGCAAACTGGCTACCGACGCTTTCAACTAATGAATTGATGAACTTGAGTAGCAACCAAGTAGCAGCAATGACGAGGAAAGAGAAGAAAACGCCACTCCAGCGGATTAAGCTGGCGATTTGAGTAATGTTATCGACATTGGCCATTTCTTCCGTTGCAAGTGCAGGAAGGGCGATAAACGATGACAAAATGACGAATAGAATACGAATCATATTATTTCACCAGTAAGTGTTGGCGGTCGAGTACATTGGTAATGTGGCGGAACCAGTGATCAGAGATACGTGCCTGATCTTCTGTCCATTCGATATAGCCACGGCTTTGGAAATATCTTAGCGTACCGGTGATTTCAGCGATGGTGAGCTGCGTACAGTCAGATAGGACTTCCGGAGAGGCAATTTCAAGTTGCACAATCGAGCGAAGCACGGCTAACATCGGTTTCGGCATTTTTTCGAGTTCTTGAGATTCTGGTGCTTTAAACAAGCGGACATAAACCTGCTGAGTCTCTTTGTCTTTCTGCAATGAAAAACGGAAGAAACGCAACGCGACCGTAGGATTGCCGTCAGAGTAGTGCCATAAAATGCGGTAGAAGCCTTGTTTGGCCCGCTCTTCTTCAGTGCACTCATCTTGATCCCATTGTTTCGGCACCATAAGTCCATCAAAAGAAAGTGGGAACGCTTCCGTTTGGTTGATACGCGTATCAAGCAGTTGGCCAATTTGTTTTTCTGACCAACGTGGTAAGAAGCTCACTAAATCAAATAATAAACGCTCGCCACGAGCACGATCGACAAATCGCCAACTCGCTTTTTCAATACCAAACACGACGCGGTGATTCTTACGTGAACGGCGAAGTAGGTTAGTGATACGAATCAGTTCGGCAAGGCCACCCACCATAGGTTTGACCAAACGCTGAGCATTATCTATCGCGATCAAATAGGTTGTGTCACTCTTACGAAGATGCGCCAACACTTGAATTTCAGACGACTCTTCATCAAGCCCAATACTGACTGCCAAATGGGCTAGCAACTCTTTATAACCAGCATATGGACAGCTCAAGTAAATTGGCTCTGCATTTTTCACTTTGTTTAGGAGAGTGCGTAATGCTGTAGTGGTGCCGACACCACGCTCTCCTGATAACACGCACACGGCCGGGCTATCTGATAGAAGGTATTGTGACAGTTGTTTGATTTCATCATTAGCATACTCAATCAAGGTACTGTCGAAGTTTCCTGGTTGAACGTAGTTAAAGGTTGCACCGCCGCGAACACGCACTAACTGACTTTGTTGATTGTTGCCGTTGGTCTGCTTGGCCACTTCAATACGGAATAGATAGGCCAACGCTTGGCTAAAGAAGCTGAAACTTGACAGCGCCGCGACCAATTTATGTTTAAGCACATGAGTAATAAGCCACGCTATCGCAGTCGCAGTCGCAACAATACTCAGTAACAAGCTATCTTTACGTGCCACGGCCCATTGAACCCAGACTGGTCGCTCGGAAATGTGTTCAACGGTATTGAAGACTTTTTCTCTCCATAGCCTAAGCACAGAGATAGTCACCAATACAAACCAGAAGAACAGTGCACTGTAGATCCAGTAATAGATGGTTCCTTTTCCTAATGTGCGCATGGATATCTGTAGGATTACGCCTGCGACAATAATGCTCCACACATAACGGCGTATGGTCGATAGGCGAAGTGCAACCACCTCAGGGCTTGTACTGCGGCTATGACGATAGGTGAGTTCCAAGATAAAACTGATGGCGATAGAGCCGCCCAATATCCACCAAGTAAAGATCTCTAGGAAGATAAGGTGTTGCAAGCTTGGAATCGCCGAGAGCACTCTTAGCGATAGCGTAATCGCAATTAGCCAAGCAATCGCACGGTTGGCACTGCTCAAGTACCAAATGATACGAACCCAGAAAGGGGGTTTGTTGGTGCTATCGATAAACGCCTCTTTAAACAGCGCGATTAACCTACGATTGTTCGCTAGCCACCAAACTAGACCAAAGTAAATGAACAGCACTTTAAAGCCTGCCCAAATAACCGGAATGGGCGAGATTAAGACATCACCCAGTAAGGCTTTAAAACTGCGCAGTTGGAAGTGCAACAAATATTGTGCATTTAACTGTGTTAGCAGCAACTCATGTTTAAACTGAGTGACACCATATGGGCCAAAGCCTGTTAAGTGATCTCGGGTTGTTGTATCGGTAAGCTCAAGTAAATGCTGCTTACTCAGAGCCAAGCTATTCAGTGTTAAGTAGCTGCTTTCAACCTCAAACCAGGCTTCTTCTCCGCCTTCGCTACGGTAGGCTCGCAGTTGGTCACTGAACATAAGACGCTGCTTATTCTGCTCTTGAATGACAGCGGTTAACAGCATCGTTACTTTTCGGCTCTCTTTGGCTGTCATGAACAAAGGTTCAGGTAGATGGCTGACTTCCTCAGCAATATCACTGGCTACTTGCTTTGCTTCTGGCATGGGTTGGAAATCATATTCCCAACTCGCGTAGGAAAAGGACGACATCAACGCAATAGACAGCAGGAGTAAGCGTATAATTGAACGCATAGAAATCTCTTATAACTTATAAGGTTAGAGTTAGTTTAGCCGTTTTCATTATGAAAGCGAATGTCTCAGGGGCTAATTTTAGGCGGACGACTATATTCTTAACTTTGCGTCGAGTGTCATATGGATGTCATGAATTCAACATCGAGCAAAGTAAAAACAAAGCTTGAAGTTAGTCTCACTAAACAGTAGTGTGGCGCCGATTTTCATATTAAATAGGTAATGACATTGATTTCCACGAATAACATCACACAACAATTTGGCGCTAAGCCGCTGTTTGAAAACATTTCAGTTAAGTTTGGTGAAGGTAACCGTTACGGCCTGATCGGTGCGAATGGTTGTGGTAAATCGACATTCATGAAAATCCTAAGTGGTGAGCTGGACCCAACAGGCGGTAATGTTAGCTACGACCCAAATGAACGCGTTGCTAAACTGAATCAGGATCAGTTCGCATACGAAGAGTTCACGGTAATCGATACGGTTATCATGGGTTACAAAGAGCTGTGGGAAGTAAAGAAAGAGCGTGATCGCATTTACTCTCTACCAGAAATGAGCGAAGAAGAAGGTATGCTGGTTGCGGACCTTGAAGTTCAATTCGCGGAAATGGACGGTTACATGGCTGACGCGAAAGCGGGCGAGCTTCTTCTTGCTGTAGGTATTCCAGAAGAGCAGCACTACGGTCTAATGAGTGAAGTCGCACCTGGTTGGAAACTGCGTGTTCTATTGGCACAGGTTCTTTTCGCTGACCCGCACATCATGCTTCTTGACGAACCAACCAACAACTTGGACATGGATACGATTCGTTGGTTGGAAGATACGCTTAACCAACGTAACTGTACGATGATCATTATCTCGCACGACCGTCACTTCCTAAACTCAGTATGTACCCACATGGCTGACTTAGATTATGGTGAGCTTCGCGTTTATCACGGTAACTACGATGAGTACATGACGGCGGCGTCTCAAGTCCGCGATCGTCTACTGTCTGACAATGCCAAGAAGAAAGCACAAATCGCTGAGCTACAAACATTCGTAGCGCGTTTCTCTGCAAACGCATCGAAAGCAAAGCAGGCGACGTCTCGCGCAAAACAGATCGATAAGATTCAGCTTGATGAAGTGAAAGCATCAAGCCGTCAAAACCCATTTATCCGTTTTGAACAGTCTAAAGAGCTATTCCGTAACGCACTTATCGTTGAAAACCTAAGCCAAGGTTTTGAAAACGACCTGTTCAGCAACTTTGATGCAATTTTCGAAGTGGGTGAGCGCGTTGCGATCATCGGTGAAAACGGTGTGGGTAAAACAACGCTGCTTAACACACTTTCAGGTGCGCTAGAACCTCGTACAGGTGAGTACAAGTGGTCAGAAAACTCAAACATTGGCTACTACGCGCAAGACCATGCTCATGACTTTGAAGAAGACATGAACTTAATGGACTGGATGAGCCAATGGCGTCAAGAAGGCGACGACGAGCAAGTACTGCGTAGCTTCCTTGGTCGTATGCTGTTCTCGCAAGACGACATCAAGAAGTCAGTGAAAGTTCTATCTGGTGGTGAGCAAGGCCGTATGCTTCTAGGTAAGATCCAGATGCACAAACCAAACATGCTGTTGATGGACGAGCCAACTAACCACATGGATATGGAATCGATCGAATCACTGAACAACGCACTTGAGCAATACAAAGGTACACTGTTCTTCGTTTCTCACGACCGTGTATTCGTAGACTCTCTTGCAACACGTATCCTAGAGATCAAAGATGGTCAGATTCATGATTTCCGCGGTACCTACGCTGAATTCCTAAAAGCACGTGGCGTTTAAAACCAATTAGCCAACGCTTTGATACTAGAAACGCCTCCAGTTCGGAGGCGTTTTTGTATTCGTCAGTATTATGGTGATTTCACTAATATTTAAACTGCGCCACGATATGCTCCAATTTGTGGCTAACGCCTGACACTTGTTCACTGCACTTAACAGACCCAGACACGACATGGTAAGTGTTCCCCGCTAAGTGAGCGATCTCGGTAATGTTACGGTCAATTTCGCTCGATACGGCGGATTGCTCTTCCGAAGCGGTCGCTATCTGCGTATTCATATCAAACATCTCACTGATTTGCGCGCTAATACCTTCTATCGCATGGACCACCTCATGAGTGTGCTCATTAGTCGTACGTGCTTGTGCCGCACTTGAAGACATCTTGCTGACCGTCTGCGTAATGCCGTTCGTTAACCCTTGTATCGTCGCTTCAATTTGATGTGTAGAGTCATTCGTCAAGAGAGACAATTGACGAACTTCATCGGCAACCACCGCAAACCCACGGCCGCTTTCGCCTGCTCGGGCAGCCTCGATCGCGGCATTTAACGCGAGTAAATTAGTTTGTTCTGCAATGCCTTGAATGGTTGAGACAACTTGATGTATCTCGCGACTCTGCGCTTCTAGAGCCATGATTTGTTCTTGCGACTCTTCAATGCTCACTGCCAGTTCATCAATACGATCACCCGTGGCATGAGTTTTATCTAAGGCTCTCTGCGCCTCAGATTTTACTCGCTCTGCATTGTGCGCAGCGGATTCAATATTGGCGGTGATCTCATTGGTCGTCATCACTAATTCATTGACCGCGGTTGCCACTGACTCAGATTCCAGTTTTTGCTGCTCGGCGTTTGTCATGCTTTGTGTTGCGGCTTTCTCTGAGCTACACGAGCTTTCACTCAATACTGTCATCACTTGGGCGAGTTCTTTAATGTGGCCATGTAATGACGAGATAAAGGAATCAAACGAGTGGGCTAGGGAAGCAAGTTCATCATTCCCCTTAGCATTCATACGAACGGTAAGGTCACCGTTCCCACTCGCAATTTCACTCATTAGACGGTTAATCGCTTGAATACGACTTAGAATACTGCGACCAATCAAGAACAAAAGCGCAGAAATAAGCCCAACGATAGCGAGACCAATAACATGCAGCTGTGTTTTGATCGACGCGCTTTTGATCGCGATAGCCTCTTTGATTTGCAGTTGAAGATCGGCGATGGCTGACTCGGTTTCGTGGACATTCTTACGCAATTCACCTCTTAAACCTTGCGAAGCCGTTAACCCGAGAGTCTGGATACTGTCTATATGGTCTTGGGCACTGACTTGATACTGTTCGAGTGCTCTAGTTAAGGCTGAAGACATAGGTTCGAACTGAGCAAAACGTTCAATCGACACCAAATAATGTTCAATGGATTCGTTATTTAGGGAGGCAAGGTATAGGAGCTCAGCTTCGACCAACTCAAGCAAGGCAACTTTAAGCAAGAAGTTTTCTTTACCTGTCGCAATTGATTTGAGCTTATCGCGTGACTGCGCTAATTGAGCGGTTAAGCTCGACTTCGACTCAATCCCTCGGATTAAATTGAGTTGTTGAGCAAGTTGATGAAATTGACTTTGGTATTGCTCGAGTGTGCGAACAATATACTCACTCTCTTTATCAAGATTAAGTTGATTGCTCGCCAAAATTTGTTGGAGTGAAGACAAGCGTTCTGATAGCTCAGTAAAGGTGGCATCAAAGCGACTCACATACTTGTTATCAAGACGTGCCAAAAAGTCTTTCTCATGACGTCTGAGCATAAGAAGATCGATAGAGCTGCTTAGGTTCTCATTGGCTGCTTGCTCAAGCGTTGCCAACTTGTTGAGGCTGTTTTGTTCATAGAACGCGTAGAGAACAACCCCAAATAGCAGGGTGAGATTGATCAGAATAAGTTTCATTCTGATCGATAAAGAGAAACGCTGTTGCTTTGGTGAACCTGTCATGGACACCCCCGTAATTTAGCCAAATGAAGTTGAGTTCTATGCTTAAAATTATTTATGACAGTTATGTGTCGTTTTTATTACATAGATATACAACTAATAGCCTATAGGGGGTGTTTTGCAAGGAGTAATTATTTGTCTGTGTTGCCTTTTACGTCGAAATTGATTTTCTCGGCACCAGTAAAGACTTGGAACCTCAAACCCTTTGCGCGAGCAATAGTGGTGATACCAAACTTTTGAGCAAGCTCTAAACCCATTTGGGTTACGCCTGAGCGAGACAGTAGAACAGGGATCCCCATTTGCGCGACTTTAATCACCATTTCAGAGGTTAAACGGCCAGTGGTATAAAAGATCTTATCGTCACCGCTTTGCTGATTGAGCCACATTTCACCCGCTAGTGTGTCTACGGCATTATGGCGGCCAACATCTTCGACAAATGAAAGAACCTCATTGGCAGTACACACCGCACAGCCATGCACCGCACCGGCTTTTTTGTAGGTATCATTATAGTGAGTTAACGCTTCTAGAGCAGAGTAGATTTCCGACTGCTTAATGGAAGTTTGAGGAACTTGATAGTGCTCTAGTTGCTTCATGACATTGCCATACATAGTACCTTGACCACAGCCTGATGTGACGGTCTTTTTCTTGAGCGCGCCTTCCACTTGCTCGGTGCTCTCTTTGGTAATGACGGCAGCTGTGTGAGTTTCCCAATCAATAATCACAGATTCGAGCGCTTCTGGGTCACTTAGGAAGCTTTGATTTTTTAAGTAGCCTAATACCAAAGATTCAGGACGTGAACCCAAAGTCATTAAGGTGACCACTTCTTTCCAGTTCAACATAACGGTTAGTGGGCGTTCGCAAGCAATTTGCTTCGTTAAACGTTCACCGTATTCGTCAAACACCTCAACTTCTAATGTTTGCAAAGGGTTTTCACTGGTTTTAATTATGTTTGGTTTAACCACAGACGTATCCTATTCGATCTTTCAGTATTATTTTTGCTACAGATTGCTAGCAAGTACCGTTCCTAGTTAGCGGAGCATCAAACTTTAACATACCCAAGACGCAACGATAGACGATATGCACTAACTTGAGTTGAGAGAGATTAATCCATCTAGGTATAAATATTGCTTCTATGCCTTCCACTTAGGCTAAGAATCATTAAAACGATTTAACGGCACAATATAAAGTTGGTGAACAATGTCAAAACAAGAAACGATGACAGCTCAATTACATAAGTCAGAAGATCTCTGGTCGATTGAATGTAAGCTTGTTGCTCATGAGATTGCAACGGGGTTGTGGACTACAACTCAGTGGCAGCTCAAAGACTTTAATTTACAACCTGTTGAAATCAATGACTTCGTTAGTGTACTGCAGTTACACCGTGATGAACGAACAGATTACCGGTTTAACTTAAGCTCGGCCCAACCTAAGCTGTTTTTAGTGCTAGATAATGTCGAGTCAGATGAGAATCTCAATATAGTGACTTTAACGGCGTCCCAAAGTGTTGCTGGTCAATATATGGATGGCGATTACTTGGTACTTTCCAATGATATGCCGCTACCTATTCAAGCTTGGATGGAAGCGTATATAGGCCGCCACGGGGAGTTATTAGAACAAAGACGCAAGAAGCGTAAAGGTGCAGGGCGAGCAAGTGGCAACTAATTTTTTAAGCCGATGGTCTCAACGTAAGCTCGAACGCGATGAAGCCGAAGAAACGGTCGAGTCAGGGTATGTTGAAGAAACTCAAGCCGAGTTGGATAATCAAACGTCTGAGTTAGCTCAAGAGCTAGAGTCGTCAAGTGATACAGACTCGAATCAAGCAGCGTCTTCAACCGAAGAGTCAGAACCGACTATCGCCGCATTACTTGCTTCAGAGGCTGAATCTGCCGTAAAGAAAGCGGCGCTGCGTAAGTTATTCCTTTCAGGGGAATTTAACGCTGTCGATGGCCTGAATGACTATGACCATGACTACAAAGCCGCGAAAAGTTTAAGTTCCGATGTCGCCAGCAAACTTCGTGATTGGATGAACGATACTGAAGAAGAAAAGGCCGACGATGAAACCGTTAAATTAGCTGCGAAAGAGCCAACGGAAGATAGGCTAGAGGAAAACCTTATTATTGGTGAAGCTAATACTGAACAAACAGAAGAGGAGTCGGAGTTGGGACAAAATATACCACACAAAGAATAGGTACATTTTGACTAAATTAAGAATAAGCGGGGTGGGACAATTTGTCTCAGTCCGCTTTTTTGTACCTATCCTAGTATGAAAAATACGATAAATTACTGAATTATAATTAATAAAAAGTTGGTACAGCATTTGCTAATACTCATGCAGGTGAATATTCCGTTCTAACGGGAACAAGAGCAATGCTAAAACAACTATTACAACAATCTACATCGGTAAATGGTAAAGCTCGACTTTATGCATTTGAGAATACGGTTGAATTGACCAATCTTATTCCACCAACTGTCAGCTATGAGAGTGGCGGTAATACTCTGATTGTCGGACCGACTTCAATTATTGAAAGCGCCGCAAATCAGCTCACTTCAATGAATAGCTTAACGCTTCTTTCTACTGACGGAGAGAGCGGTGCGCATCCTAATCTTTACTATGCAAGTTCGGTTCAAGTGTCAGGGTTTTTAGGTACGTTCACAGTCACGACTGAAAACAATGGTATCGAGAGTAACCTAGCGAAAGTCGCGATCAATAACGACTGTTTCGATGTGGTTCTTGATCTGTGTTTAAGCAGCTGTATGACAGAAGAAGTGCCTGTCCCTGGTTATTACCCAGTAGGGCGCGGCTATCCAAAGCTTGCAGAAGCGTTAGAAGAGATCCCTACCTTAATGGGAACCTTCGATAAGC
This sequence comes from Vibrio aquaticus, assembly GCF_003970385.1. Lineage (GTDB taxonomy): Bacteria > Pseudomonadota > Gammaproteobacteria > Enterobacterales > Vibrionaceae > Vibrio > Vibrio aquaticus. Next base: position 590,787 of record NZ_RXZH01000002.1, read on the forward strand.
CTAAGTTTTTCCGACTTGATACAGACTTATGTGCGCACAGTTCTCGTGGCGTAAAAGGGTGTGACCGTTGTGTAGATGCTTGTCCTGCTGGTGCACTATCAAGTGAAGGCAGTGACAAAACTGGGCATCGAATTGAGATCAACCCATATCTTTGTCAGGGCGTAGGCACGTGTGCTACCGCTTGCCCTACAGAAGCCATTCATTACGCGTTGCCAAACCCTCAAGAAACACAAAAGTTTGTAGAACGTACGTTGGCTAACTATGAAGCTGAGGGTGGCGTTAATCCAATCGTTCTTATCTGTAGTTCTCGCCATGAATCTTACAATGTCATGGCACTTAAGGCACTTCCAGATAACGTCATTCCAATTGTGGTTGAAGAACTGCCTTCTGTCGGAATCGATTCTTGGTTTGCTGCACTGGTTAATGGCGCAACTCAAGTATTGTTTGCTGCAAGTCGTTTTATGCCAGAAACGATTCTACGTGTTTTGAACAATGAAGTCGGGACAGCGCAAGAGTTATTGAGCCAACTGGGTATTGTGAAAGAAACCATCGATATTCTTTACCTAGAGTCGCTACGTGAAGGCAAACCAACCTTGTGTGAAGAGTCTTTTGATCTCGCTCTCGGTGATCTTGAAGGGAATAAGCGCCAGCGTTTGTTTACATCGCTTGATGCATTAGCTCAATCCCGTATTCCAGTTGAAAACATTGTTGAGCTTCCTGCGAATGCGCCATACGGCAGCGTAAGTTGTGAAAGCAAAGACTGTACTCTGTGTATGAGCTGTGTCGCGGTATGTCCTACACGTGCACTTCATACCGATGGTGCATCACCTTCACTGAAATTCATTGAGCAAGATTGTATTCAATGTGGACTGTGTACTAAGGCGTGTCCTGAGAACGTTCTGACAATGAGTACTCGAATGAATTGGGATAAAGCCAGCCGTCAAGAGGCTCAAGTCATTCATCAAGAAAAAGCGGCCGAATGTATTCGTTGTCATAAGCCATTCGCACCGCAATCAATGATCGACATGCTACAGAATAAGTTACGCGGTCACTCTCATTTCTCTGATCCTTCAGCTCTGAATCGTATTGCTATGTGCGAAGACTGTCGTGTGGTCGATATGTTTGAGTCAATGGCGTCAGACCCAACGAAACAATTGGATTATTAAGGTAAGCCGTATTATGGAAAACGAACAACAAACTCTACGCGGTGACATTTATCTCATTCTGTCTGCGCTGTTTCGTCAACAACCATCGAGTGAGCTGATCGAATTTCTTTCTCGTCTAGAGATTGAGCGTAACGAGAGCGCGATGCAGATCGCTTGGCACAAACTAAAGCAAGCCGCATTAGAGAGCAACCCAGAAGCGTTGGCCGATGAGTACCAAGAGCTGTTTATTGGTATTGGACGTGGAGAAGTGGTTCCTTTTGCCTCTTGGCACCTAACAGGCTCATTGATGGAAAAACCATTGGCTTCAATCCGTCATGATCTTGAGTTACTTGGGCTTGAGCGTGAAACCAATGTTAAAGAACCTGAAGATCATTTTTCAGCTTTGTGTGAAGTGATGTCAGTACTGACAACGGACGATGCGGAGTTGCAGCAACTGTTTTTCAATAAGCACATTGGTACTTGGTTCCCATCATTGACCAAGCAACTATCAGAAGCGAAGCATGCAAATTTCTATTTGGCCGTGGCTGAGCTGACGCAAGCATTTATGACTCTAGAGCAAGTGCATTTCAGCGCAAATGTTCAAAGCAATAAAACCCAATTAAAAATTGATGTGAAAAACGTCACTGAGTACGAGCAATCTCAGGGTTAATACGTCACATCGATAAAAATACCTACTAAAAGGGTAAGGAAGCAATAATGAAAGATAACAAAGAGTTAAACCAAGGCCGTAGGGAGCTTCTCAAAGGTCTGACGACAGCAGCAGTTGCTGGAGCGGTAGTCGCTGGCACAACGCAAGTGGCTAGTGCTTCAGAAACTGTCGTGCCGAAGCAAGATGAGAAGAAATCTGGCTATCGCGAAACTCAACATATTCGTGACTATTACGAGACGCTATAGGAGCTAACCGATGAAACTAGTCAAACGCTCCGATAACGTGAGCAAAGAACAGAACCAATTGGGACTATCACGCCGTTCATTCATGAAAAACAGCTCGCTTGCTGCTGGTGGTGCGGTCGTTGGTGCAAGTTTGTTTGCGCCGGGCATGATCAAAAAAGCCGAAGCGAAATCGGTTGATACCGATGCGAAAACAGAGATCAAACGCACGATCTGTTCACACTGTTCAGTTGGTTGTGGTATCTATGCTGAAGTTCAAAATGGTGTTTGGACAGGCCAAGAGCCAGCTTTTGACCACCCATTCAATGCTGGTGGCCACTGTGCAAAAGGTGCGGCACTGCGTGAGCACGGTCATGGTGAACGCCGCCTAAAATACCCAATGAAATTGGAAGGCGGAAAGTGGAAGAAGCTATCGTGGGATCAAGCGATCGAAGAGATTGGCAACAAGGTCCTCGATATTCGCAAAGAGTCTGGTCCTGATTCTGTTTATTGGCTAGGCAGTGCTAAGCACAATAACGAACAAGCGTACATGTTCCGTAAAATGGCGTCTCTTTGGGGGACGAACAACGTTGACCACCAAGCGCGTATCTGTCACTCAACAACGGTAGCGGGTGTAGCAAACACTTGGGGTTACGGTGCGATGACAAACTCGTTCAATGACATGCACAACTGTAAGTCGATGCTGTTCATTGGTTCGAACCCTGCTGAAGCTCACCCAGTCGCGATGCAGCACATTCTTATCGCCAAGGAGAAGAACAACTGTAAGATCGTTGTTGCTGACCCTCGTCGCACGCGTACAGCTGCAAAATCTGATCACTATGTATCGCTTCGCCCAGGTTCTGACGTTGCTTTCATCTGGGGTATTCTATGGCATGTATTTGCTAACCAGTGGGAAGACAAAGAGTTCATTCGTCAGCGTGTATTCGGCATGGACGAAATTCGTGAAGAAGTTGCGAAATGGAACCCAGCGGAAGTTGAACGTGTGACCGGCGTTTCTGAACAAGAGGTTTACCAAACTGCGAAGCTTCTATCAGAAAACCGTCCTGGTTGTGTGGTTTGGTGTATGGGTGGTACTCAGCACACCACTGGTAACAACAATACACGTGCATACTGTGTGCTTGAGCTAGCACTCGGTAATATGGGTAAATCAGGCGGCGGTGCGAACATCTTCCGTGGCCACGACAACGTTCAGGGCGCAACTGACCTTGGTGTTCTTTCTCATACGCTTCCTGGTTACTACGGCCTATCTGACGGCGCGTGGAAGCACTGGTCTAAAGTATGGAATTTGGAGCACGAGTGGGTTCAGAATCGATTTGACCAAAACGAATACCGTGGCAAAAAGCCAATGAACAACATGGGTATCCCTGTTTCTCGTTGGATTGATGGTGTTTTAGAAAACAAAGACAATATCGAACAGAACGACAACATTCGCGCGATGTTCTACTGGGGTCACGCGGTGAACTCTCAGACTCGTGGCGTTGAAATGAAGAAGGCGATGCAAAAGCTGGATATGATGGTTATCGTTGACCCATACCCAACAGTTGCAGCGGTTATGAACGATCGCACTGACGGCGTTTACCTTCTGCCAGCGACTACACAGTTCGAAACTTACGGCAGTGTAACCGCATCAAACCGTTCGATTCAGTGGCGCGACAAGGTAGTTGATCCGCTATTCGAATCTAAGCCTGACCACGAAATCATGTACCTGTTAACTAAGAAACTTGGTTTTGCTGATCAGCTGTTCAAAAACGTGAAAGTTGAGAACAACCAACCTCTAATTGAAGACATTACACGTGAATTCAACAAAGGCATGTGGACTATTGGTTACACGGGGCAAAGTCCAGAGCGTCTAAAAGCACACCAACAAAACTGGCATATTTTCCACAAAACAACGCTGGAAGCAGAAGGTGGCGTAGCTCATGGTGAAACCTACGGTCTACCTTGGCCATGTTGGGGTACGCCAGAGATGAAGCACCCAGGTACACATATCCTTTACGATACGTCTAAGCCTATTGCGCTTGGCGGTGGTAACTTCCGTGCCCGTTTCGGTGTGGAATTTGAAGGCGAGAGCTTACTGGCAGAAGACAGCTATTCGAAAGACTGTGAGATTGAAGACGGCTACCCAGAGTTCAGTGACAAACTGCTGAAATCTCTTGGTTGGTGGGATGATCTTACTGCGGAAGAGAAAGCCGCGGCGGAAGGTAAGAACTGGAAAACTGACCTGTCTGGTGGTATCCAGCGCGTAGCAATCAAACATGGTTGTATTCCTTTTGGTAATGCGAAAGCACGTGCAGTTGTTTGGACATTCCCAGACCGTGTGCCACTTCACCGTGAGCCTCTATACACACCTCGTCGTGATCTTGTTGCTGATTACCCAACGTGGGATGACAGTGAATCCATCTACCGTCTACCAACCATGTACAAATCGATTCAAGACAGAGATGTGTCGGGCGAATACCCAATTATCTTAACGTCTGGTCGTTTAGTTGAGTACGAAGGTGGTGGTGAAGAAACTCGTTCTAACCCATGGCTAGCAGAACTTCAACAAGAGATGTTTGTTGAAGTAAACCCTAAAGATGCCAACGATCTTGGCTTCAAAGATGGCGATATGGTTTGGGTTGAAGGTGCAGAGAAAGGCCGCATCCACGTTAAAGCGATGGTGACGCGACGTGTGAAGCCAGGCTTGGCGTTTATCCCGTTCCACTTTGGCGGTAAGTTCCAAGGTGAAGACCTACGTGGTAAATACCCAGAGGGCACAGACCCATACGTAGTGGGTGAGTCCGCTAACATCGCAACGACTTACGGTTATGACCCTGTGACACAAATGCAGGAAACCAAAGTCACCCTATGTAACATTCGCAAAGCTTAAGGAGTCAACAGATGGCTAGAATGAAATTCCTTTGTGACACTAAGCGCTGCATCGAATGTAACGGCTGTGTCACTGCATGTAAGAACGAAAACGATGATGCGCTAGAGTGGGGTATTCAACGTCGCCGCGTAGTGACATTGAACGATGGTGAACCGGGTGAGAACTCGATTTCTGTTGCTTGTATGCACTGTACGGACGCGCCATGCATGGCAGTTTGTCCTGCAGACTGTTTTGAGCACACAGAAGACGGCATCGTACTTCACAATAAAGATCTTTGTATCGGTTGTGGTTACTGTCTGTTTGCTTGTCCGTTTGGTGCGCCTCAATTTCCTAAACAGGAAGCGTTCGGTGAGCGTGGCAAAATGGACAAATGTACGTTCTGTGCGGGCGGCCCAGAAACAGAGCCTGGTTCTGTGGAAGAGCGCCAGAAGTACGGTGCGAACCGTATTGCTGAAGGCAAGCTACCTATGTGTGCATCTCTATGTTCGACAAAAGCACTGTTAGCGGGTGATGCAGAGAAAGTTTCTGATATCTTCCGTCAACGTGTTGTTGAGCGCGGTGCGAAAGGTGCAGGTTGGACTGACGGAAACGATCTGTCTTACGATGCAACGAAAAGCTAATACTGGAGAGATACATGTTTTCTATGTTTAAACGTGCATCTCTTGTAATGCTGTCAATGATGGCAGCATTACTGTTTGCTTTATCGCTGCCTGCGCATGCTGAGCAAAAAGAGTCTGAAGTTGCACAACGTGAAATGACCCAGTTGGCTGGTGCCGACTTTTGGCGTCAAGTTCGTGATGGTGAAGTGGGCTACACGACATCTCAGTCCCCAGAGCACGGAATGCTTATTAGTACCCCAGGTCAAACTTGGTACATTTTAAAAGAAAAATGGATGTCACCGGCCGGGGCTGTGGCTATTTTCGGTAGTATCGCTTTTGTTACCTTAATGTACATAGTGATTGGCCCATTGATGTTGAGTGCACCTCGAACGGGCAAGAAGATCAAACGTTGGTCTCGCCTTGATCGTGCGTTGCACTGGAGTATGGCATTTACCTTCTTAACGCTTGCGTTTAGTGGGTTGATGTTGGTTTACGGAAAGCACTTCCTAAAACCTTACATTCCAACGGATTTATGGGGCTTCATCATTATGTTGGCGAAGCAATACCATAACTACATAGGGCCAATTTTCTTTGTATTGTTGATGTGTGTTCTTGTGAAATGGTGGCGTAAGTCCATCTTCAAGAAAGTCGATATCGCTTGGTTTATGAAACTTGGCGGTATGGTAGGCAAACACAAAGGCTCACACCCATCGGCGGAGTTTTCGAATGCGGGTGAGAAAGCGTTATTCTGGCTACTGATTGTGGTTGGTATTGTCGTTGCGTTAAGTGGTCTTGTATTGGATTTCCCGATCTTTGATCAAACTCGTCGCGATATGGAACTCTCAAACCTTGTCCATATGGTGGCCGCACTGATCTTGATTTGTGGCTTCGTGTTCCATATCTATATTGGTTTATTTGGCATGGAAGGCGCACTAGAAGGCATGGTGACTGGCGAAGTAGACGAAACTTGGGCCAAAGAACACCATGACTTGTGGTACCAAGAAGTGATGGCAAAAGAGCGTGAAGAGCAGGGTAGTTCAACACCAGTTCAAGAAGTAAAAGGAGCGAAAGCCAATGAGCAAGCCTAATAAAGGTATTTGGATAGCGTACATTCTTAGCTTCTTTACACCGTTCACGTGTTTGATTTCTGGCGTGATTGCTATCATTTATGCCGGGTACCGACTCGATAAAGGTGAAGATGGAGAAGTTGTCGATTCACACTATTACGGTCTGATTCGTACTTTCTTCCTTAACCTAACGTACTTTGTTGTTTTGATCATCACAGTAGCAACGTCTAATGGCGTACTGGTCGGCTTAAACGACTACTGGTATAAGAGCCATATCATTGATGAGATCGCTTATTACATCCCGTATGTGGGAATGGTGTTTGGCTTAATTGCTATCGCCATATGGTTTGTACGTATGGTCCAAGGTATGAAAAAGTTACAAGCGAATGAGCCATTTAGTCTCACTAAAGGGCCAAACCTGTAGCTTTCGCTGATAGTAAATAGCCTCGAAGAGTTCGAGGCTATTTTTTTGTTTGTGCTGTTTGGTTTAACCTCACAATTTGGAGGTTAATTCTCTCGGTTTTCGACTATGGTCTAAGGTTAATGGCTGTAGTAGAGGTGCGGTCGATGCTAAGCTGAGACTATAAAGAAAAACAAGGACGTAGTATGAACTTCCCATATCGTAATGTCGTGATTTTAACCGGTGCAGGGATCTCAGCAGAGTCGGGGATTCAAACCTTTAGAGCTCAAGATGGTCTTTGGGAAAATCACCGAATTGAAGACGTCGCAACGCCTGAGGGTTTTGAGCGCAATCCTGATTTGGTCCAAGACTTCTATAACCAGCGTAGGTTAGGGCTCCAAGACCCATCAATAGAACCTAATGCTGCACACATTGCTTTAGGTGACCTCGAGAAGCAACTTGATGGAACGGTTACTGTCATTACTCAGAACATTGATAACTTACATGAGCGTGGAGGAAGTGAGAATATCATCCACATGCATGGCGAGTTATTGAAATCTCGTTGTAGTGAGTCTAATCAAGTTATTGAAGAAAAAGGCGAGATCAAAACGGGTGATCTTTGCCATTGCTGTCAAATACCTTCTCAAATGCGCCCTCATGTGGTTTGGTTCGGAGAAATGCCTCTACGAATGGGTGACATCTATTCGGCTCTAGAAGCGGCGGATTTGTTTGTTTCAATCGGTACGTCAGGGGTGGTTTATCCAGCTGCAGGTTTTGTTCATGATGCGAAGATGCACGGCGCTCATACGATTGAAATCAACCTAGAACCAAGTGCAGTAGACAGTGAGTTTGAGGAAAAACGCTACGGAAATGCGAGTGTCGAAGTGCCGAGGCTAGTCGCAGAAATCTTAGCGCTTCAAAACCCTGATGCGAAACAAGCTTAACTTTTTAATCTAAGCTAAACCAACTGGACTTGTAGAAAATGCTCAACTCTCTTCGCGTTGGGCATTTTTCATTTTGTACATGGCCTGATCGGTTTTAATCAGCGCTTGTCGGAATGTTGCTCTGGTTGTCGCAGCTTCTAAGCCATAGCTGAAACCAATTTGTTCACCTTCTAAGGTCTGCTCTAACTTCTCGATGTAGCTCTTTCCTTGTGACACAGGAACAATGGCAATAAATTCGTCACCACCGACTCGGTACGCTTGAGCCGATTTTGGTAGAGCAGAACTTAAGGCTTGAGCAAAACGGATGATCATCAGATCGCCAACATGGTGTCCTTTAGAATCGTTAACAACCTTTAGCCCATCAAGATCGAGGTATATCAAATCAAACTCGTCTAAGTCGATTTCATCGAGCTTTTTTCGATTATAAAGGCCGGTCAGTTCATCCTTGGCCGCATTGTCGGTGACCTTACGTATTATCTCGGTTAGCCCGACTGCGATAATGAGGAAGGAGAGCTGCAACAGTCCATCTTCTAGAAAAGTATCGATGAACTCATGTTGGTCAGAAATATGGTCGAAATATTGTACTTCAGTCGCTACATCATAAAACTTATTAAAGATTAGAATCCACATCCCTATCTTTAGCTTCGTATTACTCAGTATCGCCTCTCTTGCGACGATATAGATATAAACGATGATAAACAGGGTGTTACTCTCGAACAGCAAATCGTAATTGGAGTCGATTTCTACCACGTACTGAAGAAGCATTACCAGGACAGACAATGCAAGTATGGTAAAAATAACAGAGAGTGCGGCCTTGTGTTTCAATGTTAACTCTTTTTTGACATATATCGTTCCGTTAACTTACATAATTCTCAGATAAAATTAAAGCGGCTAATGCCGCTTTAGTAAGTGTAATCCAAAATAATTAGTTATCTACTTTCAATTTTTGGAAATACTCGTCATAAAGTACGCTTGCTTCGCCTACTTCATCTTGCCACGTTCCGCTGTCCATCACTTCTTGAGGAGGGAAGATACTGGTGTCGTTAGCAAACTCTTTAGGAAGTAGCTCATGTGCCGTTGCAACTGGAGTCGGGTAGCCAATTTCTAGCGCAATTTTCGCTGCATTTTCTGGACGAAGAAGGAAGTCAATCATCTTATGAGCAGCTTCTGTATTTTTTGCGCCTGCCGGAATAGCTAAGCTATCCATCCAAAATACCGTGCCTTTTTCTGGCCAAATGATATTGATCGATGCACCTTCTTGGCGAGCCATGTATGCACTACCGTTCCAAAGCATGCCAAGTGAAACTTCACCCGCTAAGTATGGGTTTGCAGGGAAGTCAGAGTTAAATACCAATACGTTTGGCATTAGCTTTTTAAGCTCTTCATATGCGGCTTTGATTTCGTCTGGGTTGGTTGTGTTTGGTGAGTAACCCAGCTTAGTTAATGCGATGTGGAAGACTTCACGTGAGTCATCCATAAGCATGAGTTGTCCTTCCCATTTGCTATCCCAGAAGTCATCCCACTTCGTCACAGAAGAGTCATCAAGCATATCAGAGTTGATACCGATACCCGTCGCGCCCCAAATGTATGGGATAGAGTAGTTGTTGCTTGGATCGAAAGGTTTGTTTAGGAAGTTTGTATCCAAGTCAGCGAAGTGCGTTAGCTTTTCTTTATCGATTTGCTGAAGCATGCCTTCTTTGCGCATTTTGGATACGAAGTAAGTAGACGGTACTACTAAGTCGTAACCAGAACCTTGAGTCTTTAACTTAGCGTACATGCTTTCGTTAGATTCATAGGTGGAGTAAATAACCTTAATGCCTGTCTCTTTTGTAAAGTCTTCAAGAACTTCGTTTGGAATGTATTCAGACCAGTTGTAGAAATAAAGCTCTTGATCAGCAGCCATTGCTGGCGAAGCGATTAAAGTCGCGGCGCAAAGTGCGCTTGCGTAGAATTTACTTTTCATTCTTTATCCGTTTTAGTTGTTCTAGTGGTGACTATTGGTTATCCGAGTTGGTAGCCGTAGCCATCGTTTCAAACTTACTTATCGTCATGACAAGTTTAGCAATCAGTAATTATATCAGCCTAAACGAAAATAGGCAGCCAAGGCTGCCTATTTTTTATAAATGGAGTCTTACTGACCCGCTTTTAGCTTCAAGAAGTACTCTTCGTATTTCACTGTCATGTTACCCACAGAGTCTTGCCACTCAACGCGATCGAGATCTTCTTGAGAAGGGAACAGAGGCGCGACGTCTTTGAACTTAGCGTTTGACTCAGCAACTGCCGTTAAGTAACCCGTATCACGAGAGATTTGCTCAGCGATTTCAGGACGCAGTAGGAAGTCGATCATCTTATGTGCCGCTTCTACGTTCTTAGCACCTGAAGAAATTGCGAAGTTATCAACCCAGCCAATACCGCCTTCTTTAGGGAAGACCAGTTTAAGGTTCATGCCTTCGTTTTGTGCTGCTGCTGCGCTGCCATTCCAAAGCATACCAACGCCAACTTCACCTGACATATAAGGCGCGCCCGGGTTGTCAGAGTTGAATACAAGTACGTTTGGCATTAGCTTTTGCAGCTCGGCATACGCTTCATCAATTTGCTTAGGATCCGTTGAGTTACCAGAGTAACCTAGCTTACGCAGTGCAATGTGGAACACTTCACGAGTGTCGTCCATCAGCATCAGTTGACCTTCAAGTTCAGGGTTCCAGAGATCAGCCCAGCTTGTGAAGTCATTTGGATCGTACATATCAGCATTTACTGCAAGACCAGTGATAGCAACTACGTGCGGAATAGAGTAGTCGTTATTCAGGTCGTACGGTTTGTCTAGATAGTTCTTATCTAGGTTGTCGAAGTTTGATAGCTTAGATTTATCAATTTTCTGCAACATCCCTTCATCGCGCATCTTCGCTACGAAGTAGGTTGAAGGAACAACTAAGTCATAACCTTGGTTATGTGTTTTTAGCTTTGCATATAAAGTTTCGTTCGACTCGTAAGTCGAGTAAATCACTTTAATGCCAGTTTCTTCCGTGAACTGTTCAAGGATATTACTGTTGATGTAAGGTCCCCAGTTCATGAAAACCAATTCTTTGTTGTCGTCCGCTGCCACTGAACCAGAGAACAGGGAAAGCGCACATGCACTACCAGCTAATAGAGTAGCCCATTTTTTCATTTACGTTAGCTCCAAACCAAACGTTGCCAACATCGTAAGTTGATGTATTTACGGCAGTAGATAGAAAAACAGAATGACAAAATGCCATTCTGTTTCGTGAAATTGAAAGCGATTCTACTTCACTTTCTCCCTTGCAAGCAACTGCGAAGTGATTACAAGGACCAAAGAAACAATCAGCATGACTGTTGCAAGAGCATTCACCTCAGGTGAAATGCCCACTTTCACCATTGAATATATCTTCAATGGTAATATTTCATACGTTGGACCTGTCACGAATGAACTAATAATCACGTCATCCAGTGATAGGGTAAAACTTAATAACCAGCCTGCTGCAACAGCGGGTTTCGCTAGCGGAAGAATAATCTGTTTTAAGATCACCCATTCACTTGCACCCAGGTCTTTTGCGGCTTCTAACATCTTCACATCAAACCCGTTTAATCGGCTGTATACCGTGACTACCACGAAAGGCAGACAGAACGTGATGTGTGCAATAAGCAGAGTAAAGAAACCAAGCTGTGCACCTAATACTAGGAACAATGCCAATAGGGAAATCGCCATAACGATATCCGGTGACATCATTACCACAAAGAGCATACCGTTAACGGCGCCTTTTCCTTTAAACGAATAACGGAATAGGGCAACCGCAGTTAAGCTACCAATAATGGTTGCCGCGGTTGCAGAAAACACAGCAACGTTCAGAGAGTGCCACGCTGCTTGCATTAAACTGTCGTTGCTGACTAAGGTCTCGTACCACTTAGTCGTAAATCCACCCCATTTCATACCGAATTTATTGGCATTAAATGAGTTGACGATAAGCACAACGATAGGCAGGTACAAAAAGGCGTACACTAATGCCATAAAGCTAAATCTAACTGTACGTCCCATTAGTCTAGCTCCACTTTCTTATTCAATAACTTACCCGCTCGATAATAAGCATAAAGCATGATTGCCATTGCAACCGTTAAAGCAATACTGGTTGCCGCGCCAAACGGCCAGTCGCGTGCATTAAGTACTTGGCTCTTAATCACGTTACCGATCAGTAGGTTCTTCGCTCCACCTAGAAGGTCGGAGATATAGAACATACCTAATGCCGGCAATAGCACCAATAAACAGCCGCCAATAATGCCTGGCATGGTTAGAGGTAATGTTACCTTAGTAAAGATCTGGAACTTATTTGCACCTAGGTCTTTAGCAGCTTCAAAATATGTGTTGTCCAATTTCTCAATCGCAGAATAAAGCGGAAGAATCATAAATGGCAGCAAGATGTAAACAAGGCCAATCATAACCGCGGTTTCGCTATACATCAGTCGAATCGGCTTATCGATGATTTCCATCGCCATGAGAGATTTATTCAAAACCCCTTGAGTACCTAGAACAATCTTTAGCCCGTAAGTACGGATCAAAGAGTTAGTCCAAAACGGGACAATCACCAAGAACAGCATGATTGGACGCCATTTTTCAGGCATCTTCGCCACGATATACGCGAATGGATAACCAATCACCAAACACAGCAATGTCGCCACAATTGCCATATAGAAAGAGTGAAGGAGTACCTTAGCGTAAAGAGGATCCATCAAGCGGATGTAGTTATCCAGCGTGAAGGTCATCTCAATTAAGTTTGCTTCATCACGAGTCAGGAAGCTGGTACCAATAATCATAAGGTTTGGCACCAAAACGAAAAGCGTTAGCCAACCTACGATAAGCGTGATGATCGCGTTTTGAAGATTAAGCTTCTTGCTTATCATTTAACACCACCTCCCAGCTCTCTACCCAAGTGATAGCAACTTTTTGTCCAAGAGAGTGGTCAACGTCAGGATCATCTTCGTTGAAGAACTCACTTACCATGACACGCATGCCAGATTCTAGTTCAATCACGGAATCTAGGGTCATGCCTTTATAAGTACGTTCGGTAACGTGACCGACAATGCCTTTTTGCTCAGACTCTTTAATCTCTTCGATACGTAGATCTTCTGGACGAAGCAGAACTTGAAGCTTTTCGCCAGCTGCCGCCTCTTTGTCGTAGTAAACCACTGACTCAACGCCTTCAATTTCGGCACGAATCCGCTTTTCGTCGATACGCTCAAGCATGGTTGCATTGAATACGTTGATTTCGCCAATGAAGCGAGCAACGAACAGGTTCTTAGGCTCTTCGTAAATTTCACGAGGTGACCCATCTTGTTCAATAACACCGTCTCGCATAACAATAATACGGTCTGACATCGACAAGGCTTCTTCTTGATCGTGAGTAACGAAAATGAAAGTAATGCCAAGTTGGCGCTGAAGCTGTTTAAGCTCGATCTGCATTTGTTTACGCAGTTTGTAATCAAGCGCAGACAGTGATTCGTCAAGAAGAAGAACCTTTGGCTTGTTTACAACGGCACGAGCAATCGCGATACGCTGCTGCTGACCACCAGAAAGCTGATGCGGCTTACGTTGCGCCATTTTTTCAAGGCGAACCATACGTAATGCTTCCATAACGCGAGGTTCAATCTCGGCTGCCGGTGTTTTTTGCATGCGCAGACCAAATGCTACGTTTTCAAACACGGTCATGTGAGGGAATAAAGCGTAACTCTGGAATACAGTGTTGACATGCCTTTGTTCAGCAGGGATAGATGTCACATTCTGGTTATCAAGAATAATGTCACCATTATCAGCGGTTTCGAAACCAGCAATCATTCTTAGAACGGTTGTTTTACCGCAACCCGATGGGCCAAGAATCGTAAGAAACTCACCGTGGTTTACATCCAAATTCAGATTACCGATGATCTCCTTACCATCGAAACTTTTACTGATACCAGTCAAACGAATAACTGGTTGTCCTGCTTTTTGTTTAGCGTTCAACGTCTGTTTTTCTCCCACATCGGCCATCAGTTCGATATTTAAGAAAGTGGCCTGTAGTTACACAAATTAGAGGCGCGCATCATAATCACCAAAGATGTGAAATCAAAGCATTTTCTTACCTTGAAACAGAAAAAATTTTACAGGTAAAAGTAAACATTTCTTACCATACTCTCTGTACACCGACGAAAGGGTATTAAAGAGAGTGAATTTCTGACACGTTAAGCGAGTTTTGGTAACAATTTGATACGTTTAGTGGTTAATTATCAATCAAATATTCAAGAATGCAAGCCATAAGGCGAGATCCGATTTTAGACAGACAAACGTTGCAGTATAATAAATGCAATTTTCTATCAACACGTTAGCTTGGGTTGTTTAGCTTAAGCACTGGATTCAATAATGAATAATGACATTGAGAAAGATTTTAATTTAGGTGGCAATGTAGAGCGGGCGCTCTCAGGAGATTACGAGCTTAAAGCCGGGGATGTATTTAAAGAAGCTTGGCAGCTTACGGTGAAAAACTTCTTATCGTTCTCACCAGCGATTGTCATTTTAATCATCTTACAACTTGCCATCTTTTATATGGCACTGAAACTTCAATTGGGTAACCCTGGGATTATTCTTGATGCTGTCCTGAACCCAGAAGCGTTTGATCCAAGTATTTTCAGTGCAATTATGGTCGCTAACTTTAGCTATGAAGTGATCAGTGCTCCTATTTTTGCTGGCATCAGCTTAATGGCGATGAGCCACGCGGCAGGTTTAACGACCAAACCACGTCATATCGGTAAAGGGCTTCAGTACACAGTGCCGGTGATTCTTGCGACTTTGTTTAGCTTATTGCTGCAAGGTATCGCTGGAATGATCTTCCCACTGCTTTCTTTATACCTTTCTTTAGCATTTAGTAACTCAATTCTATTGATCTGTGAAAAGCAAATCCCGCCAATGCAATCTTTACTTCTTTCTCTACGAGCAGTAAATAAGAAGCTTTTGGCACTTGCTGCTATTTACTCGTTTGTTTCAATTATGTTTGTAGTCGGAATGATGTTCTATGGCTTAGGCTTGATTTTCGTATTGCCGTTCTTCTTCCATGTGAAAGGCGTTATCTACCGACATATGTTTGGTATCAAGCTCAAGGTCATAGCCTCAGAGAAACCTAAAGACGAAGATGATAATGACAATGATCCACAAGTGTTCAATGCGTAAGAGTGAATTTGTCGCGATTGCGGCCGCGAGCGTGATTGCTGGGTGCAGTCTTTATAGCTATGAACAGAACCAAACTCGCACAGTAGAAACTCGAGTTGAAGAAGAAAAGCGTAAGCAGATCCAGTCTCGACCAATCTCTGATGGCAAGTCAGTTGGAAAAGCGCCGGATTTCTCTGCGTATAAAGATGTAAATCAGAAGAAACAAGCATTTTTTGATTATCTGCGCCCGGGAATTGCTTTGGAGAACAAACGTGTCGCTGAGGAGCGTGTTCGATTAGAGCAAATTGAGCAACGATTTGAAAAACAATCCATTAGCACCTCTGATCAAAGCTACGCGAAAAGGTTAGGGAAGCTGTATAACGTTGAGCTACCTGCAAATGGTGTTGAAAAGGGGTGGTTGGACGTGATGTTACATCGTGTGGATGTGATCCCAGAAGCGTTAGTATTGGTTCAAGGTGCCAATGAATCGGCTTGGGGAACCTCTCGCTTTGCGACCGAAGCGAATAACTATTTTGGTCAGTGGTGTTACAGCCAAGGTTGTGGACTTATCCCTCTTCAACGTGGTGCCGGCATGACTCATGAAGTGGCAAAGTTCAGTTCTGTTCAACAGTCCATTCATGGATACTTTATGAATGTAAACCGTAATCGAGCATACGAAGCACTGCGTGACATTCGTTATCAACGCCATATCAATGGTCAGAGCCTGACGGATACAGACGCTGCCTTAGCACTAAGCAATGGGTTATTGAAATACTCTGAGCGTGGTGAGGCATACGTCAACGATTTACAGAGTATGATCAGGCACAATACCAAATTCTGGCAATCACCCCTTGCAAATCAATAAGACAGTAAATTAATGAAAAAAGTATCGTTAGCGATTTTGGCAGCTGCGCTCTCTAGTGCGGTTGCTTTGCCGAGTTACGCTCAAGAATATATGTTCACTTACTCTAAGCTCTATTCTCACATGAAGCAGAATGCTAAAGAAGGGCATGATGACGTTAAAGTGGGCTTCTTCTTCCTTGATGCTGACACCAAGCAACTGTGTAACATTGAAAAAGCTTGGATGGAAAAAGAAGAACATTACGAAGAGCTTTCCATCTCACCGTATAACGAGGTGATGGTTCCTCTCGATGATAACCTGCGCTCGGCGAACCCGTTGGTCTTTGTTCATACGCCGATGGATACACGCTGTGACTTTTCAATGGTCGTTATGACGAAAGAGCCAATGAACGGCGAAGTCTCTTATGAAGAGGTGGAAGTGTTACTGCCGCAGATGCAGGTGATTTTAGAACAATTGGGCGGCATGTTTGCAAGCTACTTTACCCCAGATGTAGAAGGGGTAACGATTGAGTTTCCAAATAATCTAAACGGTGAAGTTACTTTCTCTAATGGCTCAACGAAAGCGATTGTCGATGGGAAAATACAAATCGCACTGGATGAAATAGGTAAGGGTGGAACCATGACTCTTCCTGCTGAAACAGCAAGGGTCTTGCCTTATTTACCGAAAGCTAACTAATACCAAGGGTCGCAATTGCGGCCTTTTTTATACGCCGTGATTAACCTTTCTCTCTCTATTGCGTCCATATGGGTATCAATCAGCCTTTTTTACTGAATGATTCCATTGCAAACATTTAATCCAAACCAAAAAGCTCGTATAATCCACGCCCCAAATAAACACGTTAGGATGTCCTACTGTCGGCTTTGCTGACGATGTGAGAGCTCGCAATGACTGAAAAAGATACAAGAAAAGAAACCCTAGAATTCAACAAACTTCAGAAACGTCTTAGAAGAAATGTTGGAAATGCTATTACTGATTACAACATGATCGAAGAAGGTGATGTAGTAATGGCATGTATCAGTGGGGGTAAAGATTCATTTGCGATGCTGGATATCCTACTGAATCTACAAAAAGCAGCACCGATTAACTTCGAAGTGGTTGCTGTTAACCTTGATCAGAAGCAACCTGGTTTCCCTGAGCACATCCTGCCTGATTACTTTGAAACGCTGAATATTCCATACTACATCGTAGACAAAGACACGTACTCAGTTGTGAAAGAGAAAGTACCAGAAGGTAAAACAACCTGTGGTTTGTGTTCACGTTTACGCCGCGGCACACTCTACTCATTCGCAGAGAAGATTGGTGCAACTAAACTGGCACTCGGTCACCACCTTGATGACATTGTAGAAACTATGTTCTTGAACATGTTCCATGGTTCGCGCTTGAAAGCGATGCCACCAAAACTGCGTTCTGATGATGGTCGTAATGTCGTTATTCGCCCATTAACATACTGCCGTGAGAAAGATCTGATTAAGTACGCTGAACACAAAGCGTTCCCGATCATTCCATGTAATCTATGTGGCTCTCAGGAAAACCTTCAGCGTCAGTCAATCAAAGCAATGCTTATCGATTGGGATAAGAAGACGCCAGGTCGTGTAGAAGCAATCTTTAAGTCAATCCAAAACGTTAGCCCAAGCCAACTTGCGGATAAAAACTTATTCGACTTTGAAAACTTACCACTAGATCGTGAAGGCGATCGCGAAGAATATGAATTCAGCGAAGCGACGGTTTCTTCGACAAATATTGATGAGTCGATGTTCATTGATGTAACTAACATCTAATCGACCCTAACAATGAAAAAGGCAGATACTTGGTGTATCTGCCTTTTTTGTATCTGCGCTAAATAGCGGTCTTAGGATCTAACGGACTAATATAGCCTGCTGGCTTTAACGCCAATACGTCACAGTTGATTTTATCAATGATGTGTTCAGCTGTATTGCCAATAAACACCGCCGATAACCCTGTACGTCCTGTCGTTCCAACAATAACCATTGCCGCATTGAGCTTTTCTGCAGAGTCAGGAATCACATCTTCAGGTAGGCCTTGCTCTACAATCGTCTGTTCTTCATCGTAGCTGTGCTTCTGACGCAATGCTTTCATCGCCGTTAAGTGGTGGCCACGAACAGCATCGGTGTACGTTGTTGGATCAAACTCTGGTAGTTCAATCGTAATGTTAGCTGGAGTGACTGGGTAAGCGTTGACGAGATAAGGTTTCGCATCAAGTCGAGAGCTCAAATCGTTGAGCTGTTCAACCATTGAGTTGTTTAAGCCGAGATGGGTTTCATTTTCTGAACCAACATGAACCGAAGCGAGGATACTCGCATTCTCTGGCCATTGTGCATTCTTAATCAGTAAAACTGGACAAGGACATTTACGCAATAAGTGCCAGTCTGTGGGGGTAAAAATAACGGATTCTAGGACGTCATGCTTACGCGTCCCTTTGATCACGATATCGTGTTCACCTGAGAAAACTTCTGCAATGATCGCCTCGTAAGGGCGGTTATGCCAGACAACACGGACATCAAACTCGATACCTTCGATTACGTACTCTTTCGCAATCTTTTGCATCCACTGTTCACGTTGATGGATGACACCTCGTCGCATCGCATCACGTTCGTCAACCGACAACATGGATGTCATGTCATACGAGAAATCATAAATCGATAAGAAAAAGGTAACACGACTAGGAGAACGACTCTTAGCCGCAAGCTGCATCGCACGTGCGAGTGCGGGCTGTTCATCTTTATTAATGTCGGCCACAACTAAGATTTTATTGTAGATGCTCATATAAAACTCCTTAAAGGCGAGGAGGGGTATATGATTAATGTAGCGTAGTTCTTAGGAGAGGTTTAGAAATATTAGAAGGAATATAGAAGAAGTATGATGTAGCTCATTTTCGTATGGAAAACAGAGCTACATCATTGAAAGATATTATGATTCTTTTGAAACGCCAGCGAGTTCCATCAATGAATCATGGTCAAGGATAGTGATGTACTTACCTTTAACACTTAAAATCTCAGATTTTTGGAAACGGCCAAGTAGGCGAGAAATCGTTTCAACCGTTAAGCCTAAGTAGTTACCGATGTCACCACGAGTCATGGTCAGACGGAATTCACGAGGGCTAAAACCACGCTGAGAAAAACGAGTAGATAGATTGTATAAGAATGCCGCTAGACGTTCTTCTGCATTTTTCTTAGACAGAAGAAGAATCATTTCTTGGTCGCCTTTAATCTCATTACTCATAAGACGCATGATTTGCTGACGAAGTTTTGGCATTTTACCTGATAGGTCATCAAGGATTTCGTAAGGGATCTCGCAAACCATTGAGGTTTCTAGTGCTTGAGCGAAGCTAGGGTGAAGGTCACCAGTGATTGCATCAAAGCCAACCAAGTCACCAGCGAGGTGGAAAGCAGTGATCTGCTCATCGCCTTGCTCTGTGATTGTATAACTTTTGATTGTTCCTGAACGAATCGCGTAAAGTGACTTTAGCTCATCGCCAGCCTTAAACAGCTCTTGTCCCTTTTGAATTGGCTTTTTACGCTCGATAATTTGATCCAGCTGATCCAGCTCAGATTCATTAAGCGTAAATGGGATACAAAGCTGGCTAATACTACAATCTTGGCAATGAATCGCACAGCCACCAGATTGAATGCGCTTTGTTGCAGGCTTTTCAGAAATCATAACAACCTTTCACTATTTGATATACATCAATATTTTAGCACTCATCATC
Organism: Vibrio aquaticus; assembly: GCF_003970385.1. Classification (GTDB taxonomy): domain Bacteria; phylum Pseudomonadota; class Gammaproteobacteria; order Enterobacterales; family Vibrionaceae; genus Vibrio; species Vibrio aquaticus. The sequence continues at coordinate 610,498 of NZ_RXZH01000002.1, forward strand.
CGTAATGGGTAGATAAAAAATGTGCCGAAAAACAGTAATCTACCAACTAATTGCCAACAATGATAACGCACCATAACCCGTATAAAGGCCATAGGTTAATAAAATGGATGCACCAAAGTTACGGAAGATTTGTGATTGTTGCAATTTGTGTAAATACGTTGCACCAAATGCCATTAATAGCATAGCTGGGAGTGTGCCAAGGCCAAAGGCAACCATAATCAGCGCACCATTAAGTGTGCTACCGGATACCGCTGACCAAGTTAATGTTGAATAAACCAACCCACATGGAAGCCAACCCCAAACAAAGCCGAAAGGAATCGCATGGATAGGGGATTTGAGAGGTAAAAGAGATTTACCGGCCGGAGAAATCCATTTCCAAATAGATTGACCAAGTTTCTCTATATACAAAAGCCCTTGCCACCAACGGCCAATGTAAAGTGCCAGGAAGATCATGAACAAAGCAGCACCAAGTCGAAGCCAAGTGAGTGCATTGTTAAGTTCGCTTACTTCACTGATTGAAGCGACTGCGCCTCCAACCAGGCCTCCAAAGACGGCATAACTGGTGAGTCGACCAAAGTTATAAAAAAGAGGGGTTAGCTTAGAAGGTTGAGTTTGACCAATGGTAAGCATGGAGGCGATACCTCCACACATACCCATGCAGTGTCCGGCGCCAATCAAACCGATAAGAAAGGCACCAAGCCAGTCAGGAGTCATTTCTTTTGATTCTCTTTTGGCTCATCTTCATCTAGCAGAATGTTATGACCTTGTCGCTCTAGATCTTCAAACTGATCGCTCTTTACCGCCCAAAGAAATATGGCGACAGCGACACAAACCAAAACAATAGCAATGGGAATTAGGATATAAAGGCTTTCCATCTAGCGACCTTTTTCTTTAAGCAATCTGAGAGAGTTCGATATTACAATAATTGAACTAGCAGACATACCGACAACAGCAAAATATGGGGCAACAAACCCAGCAACCGCCAAAGGAAGTATCAACAGGTTATATCCTAACGACCAGGCTAAGTTCTCTTTGATGATTCGGCGGGTTTGTAGTGCAAGTTCCCGCGCTTCCAGAATGCGATCTAAGCGATCGCCTAACAAAACCATATCGGCAGACGCTTTGGCTACATCCGCTCCGCCGCCCATAGCGACAGAAAGGTGCGCTCCGGCGAGAGTTGGAGCATCATTAATACCATCTCCAATCATCATTGTAACATCGCCTTCATCAACATTTTTGAGGTAGGCGAGTTTGTCTTGAGGCTTGGCGCCAGCAACAACGTCATCAATTCCGATTTGAGCCGCGACGAGATCAGCGTTCGCTTTAGTATCACCGGTTAACAATGTGACTTTTACGCCTGACTTTTGGAATTTCTCGATAAACTCTTTTGTTTCAGAGCGGATTGGGTCGCGATAGCTAAAGTTTGCTACGTGTGTGCCGCCAATGGAAAGGTAAACCGTGTTCGCTGCTGCTTCCTTACCCTCACCAAGCACGTATTGAGCACTGCCTATCTTCACATCTTGGCCATCAAACTGACCATAGATACCTGACCCAATGACGTTTTCAACTTGGTCTACTACAACGTCTGAGCTTAGATAAGGTTTAAACGCTCGAGCGATAGGGTGGTTTGCGTGAGATTCAAGTGATGCGGCAATCGCAAGAACGTCTTCTTTAGATCTGTCTGAAAACAGAGTTACATTGTCGATTTCGATATCGCCGTGTGTCAGCGTACCTGTTTTATCAACGATAAGGTGTTTTACTTTGCATAAGGTTTCAAATACATGACTCTTACGTAGCAAAATACCTAAGTTACCCATACGCGACGTTGCACAAGTGAGCGCGGTAGGTGTTGCAAGAGAAAGCGCGCAAGGGCAAGTTGCCACTAATACGGACAGCATGATCCAAAACGCATCGTCTGGTTTGCTTGAATGCCAAAAATACCAAGTCGCTGCCGCAATAATAAGAATAACCGCTACGAAATAACGTGCGACAACGTCTGCTATTTCTGCAATTTTTGGTTTAGATAGCTGAGCTTCATCTTGAAGGCGAACAATATTAGAGATCATCGAGTCAGCTTTCGATGATGTTACTTCAAGCTCGAAAGACTCTTCACCATTCAATGTCCCAGCGAAAACAAAATCATCGACTTGCTTAACGACAGGTAGAGACTCGCCCGTGAGCATGGATTCATCGATGTGTACTCGACCACGAATTATTTTACCATCCGCTGGAATATGCTCTCCGGGAAGTACGCGGATTTGATCGCCCACTTTAAGTGTTTTGACTGGGACTTGTTCACCATCTAGCTTGTTGGCAATCGCAGGAATAAGCTTGAGCAAATTGCCACTTGCGGCCGCAGCTTTACGTCTTGCGCGCATTTCCAAGAATCGACCCACCAATAAGAAGAAGGCAAACATTGAGATAGACTCAAAGAAGACTTCGCCTTGTTCCGTTACCGTCGCAACAAGACTCGCGAAGTAAGCAAAGATCATCGCAATAGAGACGGGGACATCCATACCCAGCGTTCGACTGCGAAGACTACGCCATGCATTGATATAGAATGGAAGTGCAGAGTAGAGCATAACTGGGGTAGCAAAAATTAAGCTTACCCAACGGAAGTAGTTTTTAAATTCAGGCTCTAAATCGCCAAACACTTCAAGGTAGAGTGCAACAGCAAGCATCATGACCTGCATCGTTGCTAAACCAGCAATACCCAAACGATAGAGGTACTGCTTCATTTGTTCATGATACGCCGCTTCTTGTTTATCTGCTTCGAACGGCGCGGCTTTGTAGCCAAGCTGATGAATAGTCGACAGCAGTTCACTTAAACGGGTTTGTGATTTGTCCCAAGCTAACAGGGCGCGGTTAGTCGTGGTATTAACTCTAATCGAAACGACGCCCGATTTCGCTGAAACTTGCTTTTCAATCAGCCAAGCACAAGCTGCACATGATACGCCCTCCAGTGACAATGTAACCTCTGAGGCGTTCTCGCTGTTTCTAACAAACTCAGCTTGGACATCATCATTGTCATAGTGGATAAGGGCTTGAAGCTGCTCAGGAACCAGATCTGCCTTTTCAGCAGGCGCTGTTCGATATTGGTAGTAAGAGACCAAACCGCTGTCGACGATTGTTTGTGCAACCGTCTCACAGCCAGGGCAACACATGTCACGTATGTCGCCCAATATTTCGACTTTGAAATCCGTGTTGGCTGGTACATCTTCACCGCAGTGGTAACAGGATTTGCACATATTCGATTCTTAATTAGATAGTTGTACTGCTGACGATGTTGGGAACTCAACACGTCCTTGAATTAGCCACTTTTCATCATGAGGTGTTAGCTCGACAAACCATGGGCCTTGTAGTTCATCATCAAGAGTGAATCTGTATTGACCACTGGCGTCAGAGGTGATGAGTTTGGAAAAGTCGTGGTCAGGGAGAGTACGGTGAGCAAACATTGCGCTAATAGCAGGGTAATGGTCGAGTTGACCTTTTTCAAAGTGGATAACAATGGTGTTACCGTCCGAACGGACTGTGGCGCTGAGACCGAGTTCTTTCGTTACGTTGACTCTAGAAATGTCAATATTTATCCCTTTGCCTTTCTTATAATAATCTTCAGTCACTAGGTGGACTGAATGGTTTGTAAGTATTGCGACTCGAACCAACGTTAATAGAGATACGCCGACCGTCAAGGAGAGTATAAACCACGGCCAAAACTGCTTATACCAAGGCTTTTCCATAAAAAAGTTCTCAATTAATAAAATAGAATCAGGAAGTTAACTCTAAAGGAAAGACAGCCCCATTACCATCTATTGAAAGTAAGGGGCTGTTATTGAAATGTAACTTATTGTTCCGAGTTGCTTAAGCTCCAAACATACGCCGAAACAAGCTGAACTTTGTCTTCGCCTAGAATATCTTTCCAAGCTGGCATTACGCCTGAACGACCGTTCATTACTGTTTCAGTTACGTCAGCGCGCGAACCGCCAAACAACCAGTCTTGGTCAGTTAGGTCAGGTGCACCGACTGCTGGGTTACCTTTACCATCTGTACCGTGACACGCTGCACACACAACGAAACGAGCTTTACCAGCTTCTGCTTCTTTGGCGTTAACAGAACGACCGGATAGGCTTAGCGTGTAGCTTACAACTTCTTTCACTCCTTGCTCACCCAGCGCATCTTTCCAGCCTGGCATTTGACCGATACGACCCTGCATTACTGTTGTAACGATAGCTTCTGGCTCACCGCCGTATAACCAAGCGTCATCAGTAAGGTTAGGGAAGCCTTTAAGTCCGCGTGCATCTGAACCGTGACACTGAGAACAGTTCTGAAGGAACAGACGTTGGCCAACTTTTACTGCTTCGTTATCCGCTGCAATTTCAGGGATAGCACGCAGTTCAGTAGAACCGTCTACGTATGCAAGCTTCTTGAATGCTTCACCAAAATAGGTATCCGCGTCATCTAGCTCTTTAGCGTACTGAACCAATTGTTTGTTCTGTTGAGCTGCAGCAATCGATGCTTTTGACTCTTCGATAGAACGGACAGTTTGGTCAGAACTTTGCCAACCTAGTACACCTTTGAAATTACCTAGGCCCGGGTAAAGAGTTAGGTAAATCGCAGCAAAGATAAACGTACTAACGAATAGGTAAGTCCACCATTTTGGTAGTGGGTTGTTTAGCTCACGAATACCATCGTATTCGTGGCCCATATCTGCACCTTCTTCGACGCCCATTTTATCTTTAAGGCACCAATAAAGGACAGCTGCACAGCCAACGAGCGTGCCCACTGTAATGATGATTATCCAAAGACTCCAAAATGTAGTCATTGCTTAGTCACTCCTTGTTCTTTTGAAGGTGCGTTCTCTTCGTCAGCAAATATCAGATTTGCGTCTTCTTCAAAGCGAGACTTACGATTCTTACCAAAAGCCCACCAAACAACGCCGACAAAACTTACGAAAAGCACTATGGTCCAAATACTGTGAATAGTACCGATATCCATAATTTCACCTCTTAATTACTTCATTGCGTGACCAAGAGACTGAAGGTAGGCGATGATGGCATCCATCTCCGTTTTACCTTCTACATCTTTAGACGCATTTGCGATTTGCTCATCAGTGTATGGAACACCAAACTGATCACGGAAGATAGTTAGCTTCTTCTGAGTGTTCTTACCATCAAGAACATTTTCTTCAAGCCATGGGAAACCAGGCATGTTTGACTCAGGAACCAACTCGCGTGGATCAATTAGGTGAACTCGGTGCCACTCATCAGAGTAACGACCGCCAACGCGCGCTAGGTCAGGACCAGTACGCTTAGAACCCCAAAGGAATGGGTGCTCATATACACTTTCACCAGCAACAGAGTAGTGACCGTAGCGTTCCGTTTCTGAACGGAATGGACGAATCATCTGGCTATGACATACATTACAACCTTCACGGATGTAAACGTCACGGCCTTCCATCTCAAGCGCTGTATAAGGACGCAAGTTCTCAACAGGCTCTGTGGTTTGTTTTTGGAAAATCAGAGGAGTGATCTCTACAAGAGCACCCAAACTGATAGCAATAACGATAAGAATCGCGAGCAAACCGACATTGCGTTCAACAATTTCGTGGCGATTATTCGAATTGTTACTCATTCTTTAATCTCCTTATGCCGGCTGTGGGACAGCTTTTAGGCTATCTTTTGGCGCTGTTACCGTTTTGTACGTGTTGTATGCCATTAAGAACATACCTGCTAGGAAAATAAAGCCACCTAGGAAACGTACAAAGTAGAATGGGTAAGACGCTTGTACAGATTCTACGAAGCTGTAAGTCAACGTACCGTCAGAGTTAACTGCACGCCACATTAGGCCTTGCATAACACCTGAAATCCACATTGCAACGATGTAAAGAACCGTACCAATAGTCGCTAGCCAGAAGTGCGTATTAATCATGCTCACAGAATACATACGCTCTTGACCGAACAGTTTAGGAACCAAGTGGTATACCGAACCGATAGATACCATAGCAACCCAACCTAATGCGCCCGAGTGTACGTGGCCGATTGTCCAGTCAGTGTAGTGAGACAGTGCATTAACTGTCTTGATTGACATCATAGGACCTTCGAACGTAGACATACCGTAGAACGATAGAGATACGATTAGGAAACGAAGAATTGGGTCATAACGAAGTTTGTGCCAAGCACCAGATAACGTCATGATACCGTTGATCATACCACCCCAAGAAGGCGCGAACAGTACCAGTGACATCACCATACCTAGAGACTGCGTCCAATCAGGAAGCGCGGTGTAGTGTAGGTGGTGAGGGCCAGCCCAAATGTATAGAGAGATAAGTGCCCAGAAGTGAACGATAGACAAACGGTATGAATAAACAGGACGTTCAGCTTGCTTAGGTACAAAGTAGTACATCATACCTAGGAAACCAGCTGTCAGTAGGAAACCTACTGCATTGTGTCCGTACCACCACTGCACCATCGCGTCTACTGCACCAGAATAAATCGAGTAAGATTTACCCATAGACACAGGAATCGCCATGCTGTTTACGATGTGTAATACAGCGACAGTGATAATAAAGGCACCGAAGAACCAGTTTGCTACGTAGATGTGAGAGGTTCTACGAGTGATCAATGTTCCAAAGAACACAATCGCGTAAGAGACCCAGACAACTGCGATGGCAATATCGATTGGCCATTCTAGTTCAGCGTATTCTTTACCAGAGGTGAAACCTAACGGTAGAGTAATTGCTGCTGCTAGGATAATGGCTTGCCAACCCCAGAAGGTAAAGGCGACAAGAGGGCCACCAAAGAGACGTTGTTGACAGGTACGCTGAACAACGTAATAAGACGTTGCGAATAGGGCACTTGTACCAAACGCGAAAATAACCGCATTAGTATGCAGAGGACGTAAGCGACTATACGTCAACCACGGCGTATCAAAGTTTAGCTGTGGCCAAACTAATTGAGCGGCAATCAAAACACCAACAGCCATGCCGACAATACCCCAGAGAATGGTCACTAAGGTAAACTGACGAACGACTGTATAGTTGTAGTTTTGTTCAAGCTGCTTTTCTTGGCTCATTTGCATGCTTCCAATTTCTAATTAACTACACTTTACTTCCAACACGACACATGTCGTAATGCCACCCAAACCATTAAGAAAAACAATCTGAAACAATCAGTTATTTGTTCTTGCCGATTTTAAGAAAAAGTGGCATTTTCAGCCGCCAACTATACTGCATTTAACAATTCAATGACAGAGTAGTAACCTTACAGTCGGTCTGGTTTTGGCCTTTTATTTTAAAACTTTGAAGTTTGTTACACGGAGAACACCGCAGAATGGCTGCCGAAAAACTTACGCGAGGGCGTTTTGTTCAAATAATCATCATGTTAACCCTTCTAATTACCGTGTTTATCTGGCGAACAGTGACATTCACAGAAACAACAATTATTGAGTGTAATTTGAAACCAAACTGTACATTTAGTGTTAAAAATGAAGCCTTCAGTGCTGAAATCGTGGAAGGTAACGTTTTAGTTAAAAAACCATCAAAAAAGTGGGTTCTTACCCCACAAAATAGCGACATTAATATTACTGAAAATGACTCTAACTGGGTAATTAGCCCTGGCGAAAACAACGAGTTTGAAATCACCATTTCAGATCTTGAGCAAGCTAATTTGGCGGGCGTCAAATTTAGAATTTAGTGCTTTACATAGGTTACCGCGTAACGATTTCTTGTCTTTTGACGTAAGCAAATGATGTGCTTATACACTGCTCTGACCAAGAAATGAGGAGAGTATCTAACAATTCGGCTTAAAGATGGCTGTTTCTGTTATCCCATTGCACCGTTGATAAACTAAAGTTTATAAATCAGTGAAACCCAAGGACAGGAAGGGCAATGACTACAGTCACAGTATTTTTTAGCGGTACGGGTGCGACTTCTGAAAATAACATTAACAGCAGTTACGCAGCCGGTGAACTTGTCTCCGTTTTAGCAAAAAATGTATTGGGACGAGATAATGTCGACTATATACAAGTAGATGGCGTCGGCAGCGGCAATTTGAGTGAGTGGAAAAAGCAGACAGCCGACGATACATACTGGCAAGTGGTTGGCCAACTCGCTGGACGTGGTGTGAATAGCAACATTCTCCATGTAATGAATCTGCTCGTTGGCAAAGCATCAACAGGTTTGGACTATAAACAGCGAGCCAGCGATATGCTCGATAAGCAAAAGCCTTTTAATCGATTTAGCTCCGCATTTTCTAAATGGCAGTCAGAGAGAGATGAACTCGCGTCAGATCTTAAGTCCGGACTCGATTTTCAGATGCAATCCATCGCCCTAGAACGACAAAAGAATCCTATCACGCAGCTCAACCTCATAGGTTGGAGTAGAGGAGGCGTCACTTGCTTTGAGCTTGCCAATGCTTTACTTAAAGTCCCATCTTTAGCGAACATCAACGTCAATATATTTGCCTTGGATCCCGTTCCGGGCGGGATGAATGCATTCAAGGATTACAAAACACTGGGCCCAAATGTGAAGCAAATCGTCTGCGTATTTGCCCAAGATGAACGGTCGCTGTTTTTCAAAGCACGCATGCCAAACTTACATAAAAATACGAAGTTTTATACCACGCTGATGCCAGGCAGGCATGGAACGCTTGTGGGGGCATCACGTACCAGTGGAGGCAGTAAAGGAGAACATTTGTTACTTGGCCCGGGGTTTATTACACGTGATTTTGCAGAAAAGGTATTAGCTAGCTGGGGAACACAGTTCAAGCAGAAATCGACACTGTGTTTGTCTAAGGAGCAAATCTTAGAGTTATATGGAAAGATGGCAAAGAACAAAGCGCTGTATAACAAAATGCATAACAAGGTGTACACAGCAAAAAACTTGATCGTCACTACAACATCAAATCGTATTGCTGCACATTCTAATTTTCCGGGAATCCAACAGCAGTATAGTAATGCCGTTAATCGTCATCATTCGGATGTATTGAGTAACAATGCGTTTGCGATAAAAGGAAACTCATTAGTACTGGTCTAAATCTTTACTAATAATCAGTATTAGAATCGTAAGATTATTAATACTGATTATTAGGTATTTTATGGTAAATCAATTATGTTTAATTCCAGGCTCAGTCTTGAAGACAAAGGGCAGTCAAACACAATAGATTTTAAGCTCACGCACGCCTTATTTAACATAATATACATAATGCGCACTTGAGTATCGTTATTTCTACCAATCTCCATCTCTTGCCAATTACCGGCTTTTCTGGGAATTTCCTTTCGATAACTTGCTGTTTCTCTTCAACTTTAAACATAATTTATGCGATTAATGAGCCTGTTGAATTGTCTACTGAGCTATTGAGTTAATAAATACAAAAAGCAATTTTTGTCTCTCAGCCCGTTATTGATTGTCGTTGTCTATCAATAACGAAAATAAAAAAGGAATTAACCATCGTTACGCAACGACTTTCTGGAGAAAAATCCCATGCTCACACCCAACTTTCGTCAACTCGTTCATCAGGAATTTATGGATCTACGCGAAGCCGCCGCCTTTTTTCATGTCCAACCTGTGACGGTCAAACGCTGGCTGTTAGGCTCCACACCGGTCAATCCACTGGCCGAAAAACTGCTCAATATCAAAGCGCGTGGTTATTTACCCCTAGATCCACGTTGGGACGGTTTTTGTATCCACGAACAACGTGCCACCTTACTGACGCCCGAACGTCGTGAATTCAGCCCCAAAGAGCTGGCTAACTTTGTCTACTGGCGCGATGAATACCAGCAATTGGTCAAGCTCTACGGACGCATTAAAGATCCGAATCCCGCACCACCGAAACCAAACTTGCCACCATTTCGTGGCGGTCGTCGCCTCGAGCTTAAGCCTTGGGTCCCAACCAAGTTTAAAAAAGTGTGACGTTCTTTGTTACACGGGCTCTCTGTGCAGATCTCGATCCGGTTCAATTGCGATGGCTGTCTCCAATGCGTAATCTAAACACGTCATCTACTTAGGTGTTTTGTTATGGGTAAACCGCATGGTCTTTATTGCGTGTCGAATTGGCATGATAAGCCGCGTCACCTTATGCGGCTATTGAGGCTAAGTATGGTCGTCAGTTTCGACTATTAAAAAGTGACAGCATCACATTTAATTCTGTTGTCCACGTCATGTGCTGTGAATACCGCGGTTACGCTGAAACCATACTGGAACGAATGGACACCGATCTCGATCGCGTCCTGTGGCTCGATGAGTATCACGCGACGATGCGATTTCAATGGGTTTCCCATTCCGAGGTTCACTGTTTGAATGGCTGTATACTTATACAGTCATTCTGATTATGCAGTTTAGATACGTTAAGAGCCATGTGGGATGCGTGGTGGACAGTAAAGGACAAGATGACCGAGGCCGGTCAATACACGTGCCCTGTTTACTAAAAAATGGCAACATGAATGAAGCCTTATTTCGCGGGGTCATCAATGCTGACGAGTGTGATCAACACCAGCGCGTTAAATTGGTTGGGTTTCTTGAGTACAGCACGGATGAAGGCCTAACCTGGATCCAGTTTGACACGCCTTGCTACTTGGTTGGAGTCCGCATTTGGGGGGAACATTACATCGTGTTATATGATGGGTTACCTCGCGCCTTTCCTTATCAACCGAAAACCTCTCAACGTTATGAGAACAATGTCGTCTACCTTCCTTTTAACAAGCCTTAGGTGGCGTTCTCTCTCTGTGGATTACTTGATCTTTGTTCATATTTGCCAATGTGAAATAGTCAATCAGTTGCTCATTGCGATACCATCAAGTGACGATAAACAGAGTCGAGTACAGCGTCATGGAAGAGATCGGCTATTGCTCAATCAACAACCTGAAGCTTTCTCCTAAATCACAAGACGCCGTTGGCGAGATCAAGCAAGTGATGGAAAACGGTAACCTGCTCGCCTACTCTGTCGGCGCCGTGCCTCTGTTCGATTTGTTTTTAGGTAAACAGAAACCGGCTGAAACGCTCATCAATATCGCCGCGTATGATTGGGTGGAGTTTTCGGAGGTTCTCACGTCTGTGAACGCCATTGTTAAAGGCCGGATCAATGGGATTGCGGAGCCGTTAAGTTGGCAAACACATGGAGAAGAAGGTGAATTTTGGAGGTGTGTATCTCGTGCAACACTATAGCGCCCTACTTCTATTGCTTCTGACTGGCAGCGCAACCGCCACAACTTTCGAGCAAGCATTGGTGGATTACGGCAATAAACTGGAAGAATGCCATGCCATAGCCAAAAATAACAATGACGCGTTTCCGACAACGAAATGGTTTTCAGGACTCGATAAACAAAGCCAAAAAAACGTGCTGTTGTACTTGTCTTTAGATAATCGCTCACGTTGCTCTGCTACTGAAAAAGTAAACCTAATTAAAGCCGCAGAAACGGCCCCTATGCAAGCCAAGAAACCATTGTTATCTCTTCTCGAAGAAAAGCCCTATGACGATTACATCAAAGGGCTTGAACAAGAGGAAGTTGTCCGACTCCAGCGAAAGTTTGAGGAGCCATTTGAACTTTTGAGAGTTGGCGATAACCTTGGTTTGTTGGAATAGAAAGCACCGCAATTAGTCATGCAAAACTAAACACTAAGCAAATTAGACTAATAATCGAACCAATTACGATCTTGTTCAAACTTGAGCCAAATTCCTAATTTTTGCGATCTCGCGTGTTGCTGTTTTGCCATACACTTCAACATAAGATCTGTGATTCTGCTTTGCCTTTCTTTGATTTCTTCTCCTATCCTTTCAATTCTTTCAATTTTATCAAGCTCGCAGTTTGATATCATTTGTGCTGATGCTGTTGGATTTGGAGCACCTTGTTTTATTGAATATAACCAACCTTTCTTAATTTCTATATTAGCATGGTAATCATCAAAATATGGATGAATCCATTTGAATCTACCAACCCCATTTAGAATGTTATTTGTAGTTCTCATTGAGGGATCTCCAAGATCCTTTGTGTTTTTAACAAAATTACAAGGTCGACATGAGAGTGTAAGATTTAAAGGGGAAAACGCCCACTTCTTATAATAGTCTCGAGATTTATCCAAGTAATGTTCTATGTCTTCTGATACATTTCTTCGATCAATCTTAATAATTCTTCTACAATAAATACATCTATCTTCTTGCTCATTTCTAAGTAGTGTTCTGATGTTATCCTTCATTAGTTTAAGAGACTTATCAGACCAACCAATTTCTCCTTGGAGATATTTTTTAATGAGCTTTTTGTTCTCTTTTCTATTTAGAACTTTACGGTGTGGTATATTTAATGAGGATGGTCCAAGAAGAGTCATTGTAAGCCCTCAGAGTATTCCAACATAGATTCATATGCATCATATAAAGGGTCATTCTCGCTAAGACTAACATTAAGTTCTTGCAGTTGTCTGAAGCAATCATTGAAATCATCTTCTTGGTTAACCATCGATGATATACATTTCTGAAAAGCCAATACAAATTCCTTTGAACGGGCTGAAATCATACCAAAATGAGTCTTCAAAATTGAATCAGCATTATTTCCACTATAATTAGATTTTTGCCAATCTAACTGGCCAACATTGAGATCCCCAATACTACCAATATTATTCGGGACGCTAGAAACAACTAATGGGGAGTGAGTTGCGATGAATAGTTCAGAGCCAACACCAAACTTGACAAATATATTGCAAATAGTCCTAGTTACTTTCTCTTGCCATTTGGGGTGCATTGAGTTTTCTGGTTCATCAAATAGTATTATTGAATTACTATCAATTGATAGACATAGAGATAAGATAATTAAAACGAAAAGTCTTTCTCCAGAACTTAGTTCCGTTACAGAAAAATACTCCTCTCCCTTACTAAAATATATCTTGTTTAAATGAATTTTTCCTTCATTCACTAGACTTTTATATCTTCTTAAGCTGTTATTTAGCTCTTCTGGTTGTGATAAATTGACCACCACAGTTTCCAAAGTGTGGTTTTTTGACTCTTTATAGTTTCTTGCCCATCTGAAGTCTAATTTAATGGTTTCTCCGAACCCAATGTCTTTAAGAAGTTCTGAGGAATATTCAAACCGGTTTTTAGACACTTCATCATTGAGCAAAACACTTATAATCATTCGAAATGGTGTTATTTCAGAAAACATATTATTATTTGCTTTATACCCAAAATAATAATATCCTTTTTCAATATTGGTCAACAGTTCTTTATTTGGCTTGGGAAATTTCTCATACACTGTCCCAGATAAGCATATTAGTTTGCTTCGATTTTCTTGGGCAGAATTTAGGTGTAAAAGACTTTCGGAAGCTAGTTGGCTTAAGTACCTAGTCTTGCCTGCTCCATTGTCTCCTGTAATTAGCCAAATTCCACTATCAATAGCATCTTTAATCATTTACACCGTAACTCCCCATTAAATTAAATATATAGTAAATTTCAACACAATATTCTATTATTGATAAAAGCATGAAATATTCAGCCTAAACGCAACGCATAGTAGAATGCCACGCGTTGCGAATCATTCTTAAACAGTGTCAGAGCTCCTTTTCTGCAATTTCTTCGGTGTTTTTAACACCGAATGGTATATGAACTGACGGAGCAACAGTGCTAGTTGAGCTCAAATGACCAGACTGGTCATCAAAGAAAATATGAGGTTTGAGAACACCCAAAATCAGACCTTTATCAACACCACCCAAGAAAAATGCATCGTTTGTCATTACACCCCATTCTTTCAGTGTATTTAACGCTCTCTCATGTGAAGGGGCATTCCTTGCTGTAACAATTGAAACTCTTAGTCGATTTCGATAATCAGGTTCAGATTGCTTCTTCAATTCTTCAATCTTCTGAATTGCTGAGACTTTAACTAAAAACTCTTTCAGCGGACCAGGATTATGAGGTTGTAATACGTTCTTGGTTTCATGCTCATGAAACTGATTTAGGTCGTTGGTGTTGTGCATGACGGATTCTGATTCATCGTCAGCAAGAACACCGTCAAAGTCGAATGCAATTCGCAAGTCATCATCATCTTCATCGACAATCGTCGATTTCATTACATGACCAGCCGGATAACCTAACCTTATGGCTTCTTTTACATCAGACGAATTGCCTGATAAAAACAAAGAAATACTCAATGCTGGAATGTAGTCATACGGAGACTTACCTTGCATAAAAATCGCACGCGAAATCGGTAAGTTATGATGCTTGATCGACTTCATAACACGAAGTCCAGTATCTGGGTCATTTCGTGACAACAAGACAACTTCTACTAGTGGGTCTGATTCCGGCTTATCACTCAAATCATTTAGAGAAAGTAGTCGCTTCACAAACGAAAATGATACCCCTTTATCTAAAGGATTATCGATATTCTCTGATTGGTACTTACGATATTCCTCTTCACCTTTAGTACGAAAAACTTTATCGGATTCAGTTAAATCGAACATTGCACTTGAAGCAACGCCAATTACTAACCTTTTACCCAATTCATAGGGCATATATACACTCCAAAATTTCAATGATGAATCACTGAGAGCTTTAAAAACAACTAGACCGGTATCAGGCCTTCCAATTTCTTCAAATGCTAATCGATAACCACTATTCTGACCATATCAAGCTACTGAATGATTTGGAGTTCTTTGATTCACATCAGACTTTTAATGCATTTAGTTTTATAGTGTTCGGGTGTGTATAAAAACCCACCCGCTTGGGGTGGTTTTATTTATCGGCTGCGCCTTTTTTTGCGCCGTTTTCGGTTTATTCTGGCCTTAACGACTCGGCCACCTCTTAGCGTGTACCCTTTCTTAAGTTGGCCATTTTGCTTTCGGCCTTTGCACTTACAGCATCGTTTAGCCATGATTGTCCTCCAATTTTCGTATTACTTTCTTGATCCAGTTAATGTCTGTTGTGATTGCTGCGGTGGTGCCAGCACTTGAGACCAAGCCGGTGATTGAGTAAATCAGCATCGCTTCTCCAAACACCATATTCGTCCACCCTAATTAATTTCTGAAATTGATCTAGAACAATACTTATCACTGCCTCTTTGGTGAGATAATTCCTTTTGAAGACATTGTTATTGTTTAATATTTTTAAAAAATCGAGGTAAAAATAATGATTGTTTATATTTCTCCTAAAGTCATTTGTAACGCAATAGCATTCTTTAGAGCCATGGTTGTATTAGGCGTCGTTTCCGGCAGTGCTTGGCTACCTATCTAGATAAAGCTTGTTAACGGCGTGATCGAACATTATTGGAGAATATGTCAAGCAGATTACGAAGCATCGCGCGCATGCCCAGGGTATCGATTACGATAGCGCTCACCACATACCAATAGGGTTCGGGAATGTTCTGCAGTGCCTCGAAGCCTTGTTCAATATAGGGTGCATAGCCAGGGATAAAGGATAGAATGAGCGGGACAAAGACGACGAGCATGAGGAACTCGTCTTTTAAGCCGCGTTCTCTGATACTGACTTCATCGAGGCTACTGGCCTGCTCTTCGCCCTTTTGTAGCCTGCGTACCCTCGCCTGATGTTTCTCCTTGTCGAGTTCATCTTTTCGCTTCAAGGCTTCTGCTTTGTTGCGGTTATACTGCCTATAGGTCTCAAGTCCGCCATTGAACAAGCTAAAGAGTGCGCCAATCATGAGTACACCTGACGATCAAGTTCGATATGGGGCCCGTCTTTAAAGGACGTCCAATCACCGCCCCATTTTATCGGTACGCCGAGTTCCCTCGCGGCTTGTTTAAATGCCCAACTCACTTGCTCGTAGTAACTGAACCCCCAAGTCACTTTGCCGCTCTCGTCATACACCACATAATCAATCGCGTGGCCAGTTTGGTGACGGCTGATACGTGAGTACCCATCCAGTTGACTGGCCCCGTCTCTGAACAAAGTGTTTTGCTCTTTTGCAGACCGCTTGGCTTCTTTATCCGCTTCATCCAACACAGACACAATTTGCTGTTTGCTGGCCATTCCCGCTCCTACACGATCATGAACTGAATGCGTATCACTTTATTGAAAAGTAATTCATACCGCCAATGCGTTGCCGGGATTGCCTTATTGAAATCTCGATGGCTAGAATGGATTCAGAGGAGTCAGTTTATGCCTGTTTTCAACTATACAAATGCACTTTTGAACAGAGTGAAAGCAAAGTATCGGCTGACCTCTGAGTATCAACTAGCGAAGAAGTTGGAAATTAATGAAAGCCGGCTGAGGAAGTGGCGAAAAGGTATATGTGGGATGGACTGGGATATCGCGTTTCGTATCGCGGATATGCTCGGAGAAAGCGATCAAAATGTTGTGCTAGGTCTCCTGCCAAATAAGCAGAAAAATGAACGAGTTATCAAGGTTTTATCCGAAATTAGTATCGAATAATCAGTGACTTACCCACATATACATAATGCGCACTTATGATGTTGAAGCAGTTTAGTAATGTCCGGTCTTAGCCACTTTAAAATGTCCTCCTAAGATTAACAATATTGTTTGCTTTTGAGGATTTAAACGGCGTTGATTACGATGAGTGAAAAAGATATTTATCGATTTAAGGTTCTTACTTACATCAACGAAAAGCTACAACGTAAAATTGCTGCCGTGGTAATTCTAATTATGACTTCTTAACTCTTTACCTAAGACTTTTCTTTCGGTTTGTATTTCTACTGACTCAACTCAATCTTCCCAGGTGTTCCTTTACGCAGTTCATTGATCACTTCACCTGGCATTTGAACATTCGCAAACCAAAACGGTTTGTGTTTCTCAACAAACACATCGCTGCGTTCTAGGCTCTCGTAGATTGCGTAAGCTTGAGCTTGTGCCAATGCAACACCGGCTTGGCTACGTTCTAGGATTGGAATATCATCGACATCTTCTTGTAACGCGTTCTTTAAATGAATGGTATTTGGTGACCATTCCAACTCATTGATTAAGTTCTGTAATAATGGTTTTTCGAGTTTAGTAATCAGCTTTGGAATAATACTTAAATTAGGTGTGATATCTGCACAGGCGTAATACTCATCTCGCATGTTGTCTTCCCGATACATACGCATTTTCTCAACCAACGCATCTTCATAGCATTGAGTGAAATGGTTGACGACCGCAAAGTGGCTAAGCGTTCGAAGTACGCCTAGGATCATGCCTTGTTCAGGGTTTCTAAGTCCAGCTTGTTCCATTCTAATACGGGTAACATTCGCGGTAAGAATGAGATGTTGCCACAGTTTAGGGGCGATATTTTTAGTGGGTTTGTCTTGCCATTTTAACAATGGACGCGCCATTAGGATCGGAAACAGCACGCACGAGTTATCTACGCCGAGTGTTCCTATTGCAACCTTAGGGTCTTGCAATGTGCGGGTCGACTTCCCTATCCTAGCGCAGAATTTCGGGTTGCTCGTTAAACCAAGAACTTCAGCCTTGAGCTGTGAATCATTGGTCGTGAGCACCGCGAGCTTTGAGAAATTAAGCGATGGAGAATAAGCGACACTAATAAAGTAGCTAAAATCGGGAAAACGATTGAAGATCTTTTTGATAGGACTTGTTAACAGCTTGTCTGCAATGAGCTTTTCGGCGTGCTTAGAGACGTCATTCACGACAAACTTATGTATCTTCTGTCTTTCTTCTAACGCCTGTCTACGCTCTTTGACTCGAGAGGTTTCGCATGCAAGTAGCAGACGTTGATTGTCGGTAATCCGCTCTTTCTCTTCGAGAATGACTGACTCACAAAACTCGCTCTGCCGGCTTAAGACACCGTCAACATTAGACTGGTCTAATACATACTTAAGGCTTACGAGCCACTTAGCGTGCCTTTCCCTAGTCAATACGGAGATCTTTTTAGCAAGCGTAATCGCTTCTTGATTGTAGTTTTTATTGGTAGTCAGCAAACTTGGCACAATCCAATCGATAGTTAACGTGCCGGCACTATAGTATGACGTACTCTAATTTTCAATATGCAGTCGAATGTACTTCTCAGTGACGGTGTATTTATGGGCTCGCCCTTTATGTACGAGCTTCTTACTGGCTTTGCATACTTTATGATCACCAATGCCAGACACGCGTTTTACAACCGCCTTCGTGTTTGAGTAATCGAGCTCAATGAAAAGATCACAGTACCCTTCTAATTTTTTGTCGGATATCTGTTTTTGAATCGATGACTTCAATTTGCGTGCTAAAGGGTTGTGTTCAGAATCATCGGCATAAGTGGGCATACTGATCAGCATAGCCCATAAAAATAAGTTATGTTTCATTTATTCTACCTCTGCAGGCAGGTTAACAAACTTGAGTAAATGGGCTCTAGAGCAATGATTGAGTGATAGAGAGACTTAAAGTAATGATGTAAATGATATGGTTATCAGCGAGATTTTTTCTGACCTTTAGATCGAAAACCTTGGAACGGAAAAACATTGCGGATGCGCTGTTGTACGGACTTCGAAATCTCTTTCGACATCACAAGTTTTGTACCACTGCGTTGCTGATAGACTTTCAACTCACCCGAAAATGGCGTTCGATGTGCTATTTCCAATACGTTATGACGAAAGCTTGGTGGGAAGTGGCCTTTTTCGCTGACGATTTTACCATCGACAAACTTCACTTTGAGGATTGGTCTGTCAATAGCGACGAGCCAAAACACCACAACTGTTGCAACTAGAATGACGTACAGCATGTTTCTTTCCTTAATCGAGTAACTTGCTCAAATCTTCTTTCAAGCTGTTTACGGCTTTGCTTGCTTTTTCACTGCGTGACGCTTCTGACAGCAAGTATTCGATCGCGTCAGACAACGTGCAGCCTAGTTCGTTAGCACGATAAGACAACTTTTCCCAAACACGATAATCAAGGTCGATAGACTTCTTCTTGGTATGGATCTGCTCAGCATTAAAATGGCGCTTGCGCTTAGCACGAATAGCTTGCTTCAGCTTGTTCTCTAATTCTGGTGCCATGTGAGAGTCAATCCAATCAAGCACTTGGGTTGGATCATGCTCTAAGGCGCGTAAGTCTGAAACCGCAGCGTCAGCTTCACTTGTATCGATGTGGCGAGTGATAACCTCTCCCGCTTTCCATTTGTTTACTAGGTAAGTCCATTTCCAACCACATTCTAGATTTTCAAGCTGCTGATATTTCATTCCGAGGCCATTAAGATAACGTTGTAGTGACAGCGTAACTGTAACAGGTGTCAGTTACAATCCTTATTGTATTCGAAAATCGATCAAGATCATTAGATAAAATTATCTATATATACTAGCTCACTTTTTTTATATACTTTGCGTCCGATTTAAGTACATGATCACATTCAATGAATCAAGAAAGCTGGCACGCTGTTACCCCGCAATATTCTCGCTATGACGCTCAAATCCAACGTTTCTCTGAGTTGGATGTAGTCAATTTTTTCGATATTCAGCCTCGCCTGAAGCAATCATTAGAAACATTCTGTCGATTATCTGGGTTTAGCCGCTTATTGGTGATTAATTCTATCGATAATTCATTTTATCGAAACCTCATTACAGATCAGCTTAAAACGCTGGATTCATCAAAGCCTAGCTTGACGACTGAATCTCTCAACGTTTCTACGCTGCTCGGCTCATACACATGCAATGAGAAAGGTGACATTGTAACACAATCTTCAGGGCTACTTGAGAAAGCAAATGGCGGCTTCCTTGTTATACCGGTCACGCTGCTGTTGGCTAATCCAGCGAGCTGGCAAGTATTAAAGTCGGTGCTACTTGGAGAATCTGTCAGTCCAATTAATGCAAATCCCCAAAGAATCGCTTTGAGCGAACCTACTCACCGATTCGATATTAAGGTCGTATTGGTTGGTGACAGACATCAGATTGCCGATCTCGAGTATCTTGAACCAGAGCTCTACAGTGGACTTGCCCTATTTAGCGAAATCGAGACTGAGTTTGCTCTAAGTAAACAGACGATCGAACAATACCTTGGCTTTGTTGCGTGGGTTATCGAAAAGTATCGCCTTCCGGAACTAACATTTGGCGCTATTCACCGCTTAATGAATGCCGGTGCTCGTTATACCGAAGATCAGCATTATATGCCTATCGAGATCCTTTGGTACATTGCCTTATTTGAGGAAGCACGTCTAACCTCTTCGGGCCAATTCTTATCAGAAATCGATCTTGACCAAGCGCTTGAGAATCGATATTTCCGTGAAGCTTACTTACCTGAACGTGCATTAGCGGATATTACTGATGGTCAGGTTATCATTGAAACTCAGGGTGAATGCGTTGGCCAAGTGAATGGGTTAACTGTTATTGATGTGCCTGGGCATCCAATGTCATACGGCGAACCCGCACGTATTTCTTGTGTGATTCACTTCGGTGACGGCGATATCTCAGATGTTGAGCGTAAAGCCGAACTCGGCGGCAACTTACACGCAAAAGGTATGATGATCATGCAAGCTTTTGTCAGTAGTGCCCTTCAACTTGATGAGCCATTACCTTACTCGGCTTCGGTTGTGTTCGAGCAGTCTTACAGTGAAGTTGACGGAGACAGTGCAACACTTGCCGAGCTTTGTTCATTCGTCAGTGCCCTATCTGAATACCCTATTAATCAGCAAATCGCAGTAACCGGTGCGGTTGATCAGTTTGGCCGAGTCCAAGCGGTTGGCGGTCTTAATGAGAAAATTGAAGGCTTCTATCACGTCTGTAAACATCAGGGTTTTACTGGTGAGCAAGGTGTGATTTTGCCAAAAACAAATCTCAAGCACTTAGCACTGAATAAAGATGTTGTTGAAAGCATCAAGAAGAATGAATTTCATATTTGGTCGGTCTCTACCGTTGATGAAGCGGTACCGATCATTATGGGCAAGCCGTTTAGAGGTGAAGACGACGAAAGCGTTATCAGTAAAATAGCGCAACGTATTGAAAACTTTGAACGACACGAACATCCACCAGGAATTATTGAACGAATCAGAAACTGGTTCGTTTGAGTGAGATTCCTCTCAAAAAAAGACTGATCGGAGTTGTTTAGCGTACACGTGTTCACTAACATGGCCCTATCAAAATTTGGAGTAATTGATAATGCAAAACAAACGTGATTCTTATAACCGTGAAGACCTACTAGCATCAAGCCAAGGTGAGCTTTTTGGCGAGGGTTACCCTCAACTGCCTGCACCAAATATGCTGATGATGGATCGCATTACTAAGATGTCAGAAACTGAAGGTGATTACGGTAAAGGTCTTATCCTAGCTGAGCTAGATATTACTCCTGATCTTTGGTTCTTTGACTGCCACTTCCCTGGTGACCCAGTAATGCCAGGCTGTCTTGGCCTTGATGCAATGTGGCAGCTAGTTGGCTTCTACCTTGGTTGGGTTGGTGGCAAAGGTAAAGGCCGCGCGCTAGGTGTAGGTGAAGTTAAGTTCACAGGTCAGATTTTACCAACGGCTAAAAAAGTGACTTACGAAATCCACATGAAACGTGTTGTAAACCGTAAATTGGTAATGGGTCTTGCAGACGGTCGTGTTCTTGTCGATGGCAAAGAGATCTACGTAGCAAAAGATCTTAAAGTAGGTCTGTTCCAAGACACTTCTGCATTCTAAGAAGTTTCTAAGATTTTTAAAAAGCGACTAACTATAGTCGCTTTTTTATTATCTGATTGACTAGTTATAGTGCACTTAATGTGCATTTTAAAGCCCCTTTCGGGGCTAGTTCCTTTTAAAGTATGTGGATTGAGAGTTATTTGTAGAGACCAGAGTGTTTATCTTCCCTGGCATCGCGCCAACCACCAAGCCAATAAGATCGAGCATCCATCTGCTGGTATGGACATGCCTCCATTGAGCGACCATTCAGGCCTGCTTTGTAACCTTGAGATTGAGCTCTTTCTAAGCGGTCACGCTTTTGTCTCTTCATAGTGTCGTCCTCATACATAAAATGTTTCTTAACGTACTACTTTATCTACCACCAGCACTATCTATCAACAGCGCAGTATGCGATAGATATGAAGCTTTCATTGCTTCTAGATTAAGATTCGATCAAAAAGCGGCTTTATTCAAGATAAAAAAAAGGCACAGATTCAAAATTGTGAACCTGTGCCCTTGTTCGAAATTTAGTCTACTTTCTACGGAACCCTAATAGACCAAGCAATGTCAGAGCAAAGAAACCTAGTGTGCCACCCTGGCGTTCAACTTTAGCGGTTTCCACAGGGCGAGTTTCAATATTTGATGCCGTAGCCCCATTTATTGGTACAAGCTTAACGGCAACCAATGATGAAGAACCACTGCATGATGCATCAATAGCTTCACTGTTGTAACCATTAGGACAATAGTAAGCCGTTGCAGCAATCACACCAGCGTCGTTAATATCTGCAGCTTCTATAATGCGGTACAGATTGTTATTTGTAGAAGCATTTGAGCCGTATGTAAGATCATCTAAATAACGTGCAGAACCGCCAATTGGTGCAGAGTCAGTTACAGTTCCCAAGTTGGCAATAAAGCCGCGTTGAGCTCGAGGTTTACCATCTGTTTCTTTGTGAGTTTCGAAGTCAATTGTTCCAACAACATCGTTATTGTTATTGATGTTACCAGCTTTGCCGTTCGCACCATTAAAGAAGATGCTACCACTAAACGCTTTGTATGTCGGTGAATCAAGATTGTTTACATAGAATAACGTATTGGCATAAGCACCGTTTAGGACTTCGTTTAGCTTTGCCTCACCGATTGCAATCTTATTATCATTGACTGCTTTTAACGTTTGGTTAGCATATTCAGAAGAACCATAAGGGAAGCTTTGTACAAGACTCCCGTTGGACCAAGTTGAGCCGCTATCTGTAGATTTAAACACAGCTGCTTTTAAGCGAACATCTGAGTCTGAGGTGTAGCCTACTGCATACAGGGTCGTGTTGACTGAAGGATCAAGGATAATGTCTTGTATGCTTCCCTGAGCTCGGCTATCGCCACTCGCAGATTTGTTACCTTGCCAGTTCAACTCAGTTGAAATACCTGTAACCCATATTGTCGGCTTCGATGTGTATATAAGAGTATTGCTAGTATCAACATTGTTGCGAGTAATACTACCAGTAGTAAAAATAGTATTAGTACCACCGGCTGCAAGCGTCTTGCTCGTTGAGTAATGCGAAGATAAGAAATCGCCACCACTTGGTGTATCACTGGTTGTATCAATGAAGCCAAGGTTTCTATTAGTACCACCATTTCGAGCATTACCAACCGGATCACCAGCTCCATTGATAGCATTTACGACAGTATTTTCACTGAATGAAAGCTGTACACCATCTAGGTAAGCGATTGAACCCGCGTAGTTACCACTCTGCTCTTTTTGGTAGCCATTGGTATACTGAGCTGTTGCCCAGTTTTCACATAAAGTGTCGGTATAGCCTAAGTAACGATAACAGTAACTACGGAAGCCATCATAGTTGTCATCAAGATACTGCCAACCGAATGGCAAGAAAAACGGCGCTTCGTCGCGGTAGCTAAAACCTTCTCGGTAACGCTTTACTTCCACAGCCATTTTAGAAGTAGCGTCAGAACATGACGAACCCCAGCAGCTAGTACTTTCATCGGTAACCGCTACACCGTAACTTTGGATACTAGAGCTTGTGCCTTCTGGGTCTTCTAAATACACATTATATAGCGCTGCATTCACGGCGAAAGAAGCAGCGACCGTGGCCGCTACTGCTGAAATCTTAAAAATTTTACTACTCATTAGATATTAACTTTCCTGTTGCATTGCTTCTAGCTCTTCCCAGCGTTCGAAAGCAATTTCAAGTTCCTGCTCAGTCGCAGCCAACTTATCTAAAATAGGTTGTGTTTGATCAACGGGCTTTGAAAAGAAATCACCGCTGTTCACTTGCTCTTGCAAACTCTCTAGTTCTACTTCTAGATCTTCAAGTTTCTGAGGTAGCTCTTCTAGTTCTCGCTGCAGTTTATAAGATAACTTCTTCGGCTTGTTCTTAACGACTGCAGTTTTGGGAGTCTCCTCAACCTGTTTCTCACTTTTCGCCGGTTTTTCACTCAAACGCGCTTTGTGAGTTTGGCTGCGTTGTTGCTGGGCATCGTGATAACCACCAACAAACTCTTCAATGACACCCTCGCCTTCGAAAATCCAACTTGTCGTAACGGTGTTATCAACAAACTGACGATCGTGGCTCACTAAAAGTAACGTACCCTGGTAGTTGGCAAGTAAATCTTCTAAAAGTTCCAAAGTTTCGATGTCGAGATCGTTAGTTGGTTCATCGAGCACCAATAAGTTATTCGACTTAAGGAAAATACGCGCAAGTAATAAGCGGTTCTTTTCACCACCAGACAGAGCTTTAACTGGAGTACGTGCACGTTTTGGCGCGAATAAGAAATCTTGTAGGTAACTGAGCGCATGACGCTGACGACCGCCAACCATCACTTCTTGTTTACCATCCGCAAGGTTATCGATTACCGACTTCTCTGGATCAAGAATTTCTCGGTATTGGTCAAAGTACGCGACTTCTAGCTTAGTGCCGCAGTGGAGTTTGCCTGACTGTGGTTCTAGATCGTTAAGCAGTAGTTTAAGTAAGGTACTCTTACCACAACCATTTGGACCAATTAATGCAATGCGATCGCCGCGCATGATATTGAAAGAGAAGTCTTTAACGATTGATTTACCCTCAATCGAATAACTCACATTCTTAGCTTCAAAGACGATTTTGCCTGAGCGCGAAGCATCATCAATTTGAATGTTTGCTTTGCCTACGACCTCACGGCGATCACTACGCTCTTCTCGAAGTTTTTTCAATGCACGGACGCGGCCTTCATTGCGTGTACGGCGAGCTTTAATGCCCTGACGAATCCACACTTCTTCTTGAGCGAGTTTTTTGTCAAATTCTGCGTTTTGCATTTCTTCAACGCGCAATGCTTCTTCTTTTTCGATTAAGTAGTTTTCGTAATTACCCGGATATGAAGCAAGCTTACCGCGGTCCAGGTCAACAATTCGAGTCGCCATCGATTTAATGAATGCACGGTCGTGAGAGATGAAGATAATAGAACCGCGAAAATCTTTTAAGAAGTTCTCTAGCCACTCAATCGTCGTTACATCTAGGTGGTTGGTAGGCTCGTCCAATAGTAAGACATCTGGATCTCGAACCAATGCTCGTGCGAGGGCTGCCTTACGTTGCCAACCGCCAGATAAATCCGTTAATTTGGTATGACCATCTAGGTTTAGTGCCGCAAGGACATTTTGAATGCGATCTTCAAAACGCCATGCTCCATTGTGTTCTAGCTCTTCTTGTATACGCGCGAGTTTATTGATGTTTTTCTCGGATGCGTCAACCGCAATCAGATCGAGCTGATCTTGATAGATCTTAAGCTTCTCACCAATTTCTGCTAATCCACCAGCCACATAATCAAACACGGTCCCTTCTTCATTACGTGGGGGATCTTGTTCCAAACGCGACACAACGACGTCTTGCGTCACCGTGAGTTTGCCATCATCAAGCAAAACTTCACCCGCCAAGATTTTCATCAGTGTTGATTTGCCAGCGCCGTTACGCCCGACTAGACAGACACGCTCATTTTCTTGAAGTGCAAAATCAGATTGATCAAGGAGAGGATGATCGCCGTAAGCCAGCAATCCATTATTGATTGTGAGTAATGCCATTATTGTCTAACCAAGCTTGTAATTGTTCCAAATCAAACGGCCAGTTCAGCTCATTCCCTTGATAATTTAATACCGGAATTGTGACACCGTAACGAGAAAAGAGGTCATCATCAAATGCAATGTCGACAACCTCTACTTGATTGGAAATATTGAGTGTTTGAGTAAGTTCGAATGCCATCTCACATAGATGGCACCCTTCTGTGCTGTATAGTGTGATCACGATGCGTTACGAATCCTTGTGTGTCAGTACCCAGCAGTTATGAATGTGTTTGTTGCGACCAAAATCTAACGGCAACGTCTGACTTGAAATGTTCTTAGCTTCTAAACCAAGTTCATTTAATGCATCAAGATCCATCTTAAAGTGACGTTTGTTGTTTGAGAATACGATGGTACCTTCTGAACGAAGCAGACGTTTTAGGTTCTTCATTAACTGAATGTGGTCACGCTGTACATCAAAGCTCTGCTCCATACGTTTAGAGTTTGAGAATGTTGGCGGGTCAATAAAGATAAGATCAAACTGCGCAGTCGAGCTTTCTAGCCATTGCAGACAATCCGCTTGCTCAAAACGATGCTGACGGCCAACTTGACCATTAAGCTGCATATTCTCTTTCGCCCACTCAAGGTAGGTGTTTGACATATCAACCGTCGTTGTTGATTTAGCACCACCACAAGCGGCGTGAACCGTTGCAGAACCGGTGTACGCAAACAAGTTCAAGAAATCCTTGCCTGCTGCCATTTCACCCAATTTACGACGAGTGATTTTATGGTCGAGGAATAAACCTGTATCTAGGTAATCATGTAAGTTAACAATCAGTTTTACGCCATACTCATTAACTTGGAGTTTTTCAGACTCTTGAGACAGTTTTTGATATTGCGAGCGACCCTTTTGCTTCTCACGGACCTTCAGTACCACTTTGTTTGCGTCGGTACCGGTTACTTGAATGGCTGCGCGAATAATGTCGGTTAAGCGGCGTTTTGCTGTCTCTTCTGGGATATTCTTTGGAGCTGCGTATTCCTGAATGACAAGCTGATCAAGGTAAACATCAATCGCAACGTTATATTCAGGCAAATCAGCGTCGTAGATACGGTAACAATCTAACTGCTCTTTACGTGCCCACTTGCCGATTTTGCCAATATTCTTCTTCAGGCGGTTTGAGAAGTCTGGCGCGATTACAGTTTGAGTTACGCTGTCACCCTTACTTTCTGCCTGACGAGCACTGATGGAGTAGTTTTTTTGGTGACACGGTAACGCACCATTGTTCAACTTAAACTGTTTATCCGCTCTCATACGTAAGCAGCTTAGCAGTTCATCAGAACTAGAGAAGATAGATGCTTGGCAACCACCAAACTCAGACTTTAGTTGTGCGCCGAAAGCCGTGTAAAGTGCAATAAGACCAGGGTGTGTGCCAAGACGCTCACCATAAGGTGGGTTAGAGACGATAACACCTTCGTCAAAGCCTTCTGGACAAGTGATTTGTGCTGCGTCACCGACTTTAAACTCAATTAAAGACTCGACGCCAGCGCGGCGCGCGTTATCTTTTGCTGTTTGGATAACGCGACTGTCATTGTCGACACCAAAGAATTTAGTGTCAATTTTATTGACGCCTCGGCGAGCTTGAACTGTAGCTTCAGATTTGATCTCTGCCCATAGTTCAGGTTCAAAATCTTCTAGAGATTCAAAGCCCCACTTCTCTCGTTTTACGCCCGGTGCCATATTCGCAGCCATCATCGCCGCTTCAATCAGCAACGTACCTGAACCACACATTGGATCGAGAAGAGGCTTATCTGCACTCCAACCCGAACGCAAGATAATCGCTGCAGCAAGTGTTTCACGCAGTGGTGCTCTACCTGAAGCAGGACGGTAGCCACGTTGGTGTAAACCGCCACCAACCATATCGACGCCTAGAATTGCTTTGTCACGGTGTAAACGTACGTGAATGCGAAGATCTGCTTGATCTTTACTGATCGATGGTCGAGGTAGATTCTTTTTCTCGAAGCAATCCACTACCGCATCTTTAACTTTCATCGCACCGTATTGGCTGTTTCTGATTTCACGGTTGGTACCATTGAAATCCACAACGAACTTCTTAGAACTGTGGAAATTGTTTACCCAGTTAACAGAAGATGTAGCCAAATATAAGTCCATATCATCGTTACAAGTGAACTCTGAAAGTACACGGACAAAACGTGATGCTAAGCGGCTCCATAAACAACAGCGATAAATCTGTTCATTGGAAGCTTTAAAGCGAACCCCTGCTTGTACAGGTTTAGCATTCTCGATGCCAAGCTTTGTTAGCTCCTCAACCAAAAGGTTTTCAAGGCCGTTGGATGTAACCGCAAGATATTGATGCATAGTGATCTTTTAATTCTGTTGTAAATGACCCCTCATTATACCTGACATCTCTCTTTATCGTTAGCCGAATAGTCATATTCCCTCTGATTCTCAGCCAAATGGATGCTTTCTCATCGATTAACCCGCTCGTTATTCAGTTACAGACTCACAGTTAACGCATTGCTTGATTCAACGTTTTTCTTATCCCCAATGCGAAGTGAATACTTATTCCCCTTCAAATTGGTCTATACCAGAATGGTATATTGATGTAATTTTGTTTCAGAACTTGAGGTAAAGGGGAATTTATTGGATAAGCGACTGTACTAGATTGGCTATTTGGGGATGAAACGGGCGGTACAATTGATTAAAACTTATACCAATATCACAATTGAGACTGGTGAAACATGGCGCGTCTCTTCTCAACTGCTTGGATAATAGACAAAAAAAAGCCAGCTAAACGCTGGCGGGAAATGAAACAAAGGAACGATAAATAGTTGAACTAGCTCACCATCGCGATAGGTTGTGCCGCAAATTGATGATTGATGACTGTTAGGCGGTCATGCATGACTTTAATCGCTTGACCAAACTGGAGGTATTTTGACCCATTGAGACCAAACTCTTCTAAGCCGACAGAAGCGCATAGACTGGCGCTCTCTCCTACTTCGAGGACAATAAAGTGACCTTCATTTGTTGAATTAGATAGACGAACTAGATCGCCTTCTTCCGGCGGATAGCTGCCATCTGAAACCGAGTCAAAAAACCAACTCTTTGGCTGAACCGGCTTATGGAAACGTTTAGCTGCGACACAGTAAAGTGCCAGTTCCGCCTGGCGTGGCTCGCTCAATCCCAAATAGGAAATTTGTTCTTTGTAGACTTGATATGCTGAAGCGTCATCGACAGAAAATTCGTTGATACCAATTGCACAGTCGACAATCAGTTTACGTGAAAGGTTTGTCTTGAATATCATCTCATTACCCAGATCGAGCATCAGGTGCCCTTCTGAGTCATCATAATACCAAGTCCATTTGTCACTAGGTTTAAGCATCGTTCCATCTCTGGGTTAGTTTTAACATTATTAGGTAAAACGCTTAATTACCTTCCAGCTAATGGTGAAATTCTATAATCTGTTGGGCGAAAAAAAAGAGGAAATGAATATCCATTTCCTCTTAGTCATCGACAGATTTTTTGTCACTGTTTACGCGTGACATTGTCACTACGTTTTAAGTAACATTAATATGTTAGATGTTTTTAACGATGTCTTTTACAAGTGCTGGGCCGTGGTAAATGAAACCAGAGTAAACTTGGACCAGTTCTGCACCTGCCATCATCTTTTCTTTTGCTGCCACGTAAGAATCAATGCCACCTACCCCAATAATCGGTAGCTGACCTCTTAGTTCTTCGTGAAGGCGACGAACCACTTCTGTACTGCGCGACTGAACAGGACGACCACTTAGGCCACCTGCTTCGTTGCCATGCTTCATACCTTCCACAATAGTGCGATCTAATGTGGTATTGGTTGCGATAACACCGTCAATCTTATTCTTAATCAGTGATTCACAAATTTGAGTAATTTCGTCATTACTAAGATCAGGTGCGATCTTAAGTGCAAGTGGTACGTACTTACCGAATTTTTCAGCAAGATCCGCTTGCTTTGTCTTAAGTTCAGAAAGCAACTCATCCAGAGCTTCACCATACTGAAGTGAGCGAAGTCCTGGTGTATTTGGAGAAGAGATGTTCACTGCAATGTAGCCTGCATGCTCATACACTTTTTCCATACAGATCAGGTAATCTTCAGCACCCTTTTCAATTGGCGTATCTTTGTTTTTACCAATGTTGATGCCAAGTACGCAGCTGTACTTCGCTTTCTTGACGTTCTCAACTAAGTGATCAACGCCTAGGTTATTAAAGCCCATTCGGTTAATGATGCCTTCTGCTTCAACCAAACGGAAAAGGCGTGGTTTATCGTTGCCTGCTTGTGGGCGCGGAGTGACCGTACCAACTTCAACGAAGCCAAAACCCATTGCGTCAAATGCTTCAATACACTCGCCGTTTTTATCTAAGCCAGCTGCTAAGCCGACAGGGTTACGGAATGATAAACCCATGCACTCTACTGGACGGTGCGGTAGCTGTTGGCGGTAAAGGAGATCAAGTGGTGTTCCAGTGAAACGCTTGAAGTTTTGAATTGCTAGATCATGTGCCTTTTCGGCATCAAGTTGGAAAAAGCCAGTTCTGGCTAGACGGTAAAGCATTGTGCCTCCGAAAGAAAAAAGCCCCGTGTAAACGGGGCGTTATTATTTACTGTTTTACCGAATAATTCAATGAATTATCTACTTAGTATAGCGACATCTGGTAATAGCCTTTAACTTCACCATCTATATATTCTCTAAAACAGTCTTTTTGATATGAGTATTCAACAATATAAGTCCCATCTTCTCTTTGCGATAAAATGGTCATTGTCATATCAATCGTACTAGGGCCTTGGAAAGTACCTTGTACATTTCCTTTAAACTCTAATTGACCAATTTCATTAATTCTATAGCCACCCTCTAACTCTACGTTAAACTGATTGAATTCCGCTACTATTTGGTTGCCTACGGCGTGATAAAAACGTCCATAGAAATCATGTACAATACCGTTTTCTAAATCAAACGTGGCTGACTCCTGAACTAAAAGCTCACACTCTTCTGTATTGTTTCTATTCTTATAATTCGTATCCGTGAATGAAACAGTACCACTTAGCATATCTTCAGTGAAAGGGATTATAGTCTCTTTAGTTAAAGGGACATCGTGGTGAGGCGCTTCATCAATAATGTCACCAGCTCTTCCAGTCGGGCATGCAAAGCGTTTACCACTGTAGTTACCTGCCGGCCAATAGCGACAAGCAGAAATCCAATTTTCATTTTCATATTGGCTTACCGAACAACCTACTAGCTTTGTTTCTTGCCAAACGACTTGATTAAAGTGACCACAAACCTTGCTGTCTTGACATTCAGATCGACCTTCGGCAGCGTCGTAGACAAGGTTGTTGACCTCATTACTATAGTAAGCATTGATAGTATTTGATATAGATTCTGGACGTTGGCCACCCTTCCATAGATTTTCGCCTTGAACAGGTAATTCGGGGTTTATCTCATTAACGCCACCGTGAGTATTCGCATGGCGCCAATAACCCATTTTCGTAGCTACATCAGCCCAATCCTGTGATTCAATTTCCAAGAATTCATTGTAGTGTAGTGGCTTATTTGAGTAATGATTGCTCCTAAAGCTATTATGCGTATCTACATACTCTTTACGTTCTATATCAGAGAGGCGATGAATATTGTAAGCGCGATAACGAGGAATGAAGGTTTTGTCAAATACACAAATTAAAGCGAAGTTACCTTCCTGTTCACCGCTTTGGTACTCAGACGTTGCACATCCTACTTTGTCAGCTCTGTCAGTGACTAGCTGTGCATAGTTGTAGCATGGTTCATTGTTATCACATGCTGTAATAAAGCGCTTATTAGATTCATCAAATGCGTTAATGTTAAAATTGGCACCTTGCAATTCCCATTCAGCAACCGCTTCTTCTATTGTTGGAACCCCCGAAGTCGATAGATAACGGATTTCCGCTAACTCTTTTTCAGGTTCTAAATAGAAATCATCCATAACAACTGAGCTAAAATCAGAATTTACAAACTCCCCCGACTCAGTTAAAGCATTTGCTCGCAATCTAGCAATTTCATTAAGTTCTTCACTTACTGCCAACTCAGCTCTTTCATGTAGGTTAGTGTAAGCAGAGTATTCTGAAGCTCTGGCTTCGTTAATCGCTGTAATATCCAAACTACCATGCTCAATTTCATCACTGCCATCAGCCCAACGATCTGGGTCATTAGGATATTTATCTTCTACATCGGGAACTTGATCACCATCTGTATCTTCTAGCTTTTGTCCCTTATCATCGACTACGATGCTATCTAAATCTTGGTCACTCAAGCTTGGGTCTTCTAAAACCTCTTTGATTTTGGCAATACTAGCATTATTAGTATTTGTTAACTCGGAACTATCTGGGGTATCTAGCTGTTCTTTTAGCTCTAAAGGAGATTTAGGGATAACATCGGCGTTAATTAGATTACGAGCGACAAAGGCAACATCTTTATTCCTTCTAGAGATAAAGTCACCCATAACGTCTTGGCTTTTTACCCCAAGCATACTTGCAACTTCCGTAACAGCATCTTCTTCCGATTTTCCCATTTCCATCTGTGTGGAAACTAGTGTACTCAGCGGGGTGATCTCTCTATAGCCAGGAGGAGCTGTTAAGGAAAATGATTTTTTTAATAACCCAGAGTCAGCGTCACGAGTCACACCAGCAATAGCTCTAACCATTACTCGGTAATCTCCTTCTTGGGTTCCCTGATCTAGCTCTAAAGAAACTTTACCACGCCTATCAGTAGTACCTAATGGCTCTCCGTCATCTGCAATACCATTATCATTGAAATCTAAGAAAACTTCCGCATTACTTAAGTAACCATCAATAGCAGTAAATTCTACAACCTGACTATCTTCTTGGATCGAATCATTACAACCATATAAGCTTATGATACCCATCGTAATTAGAGATAGTTTTTTTGCATTCCAACTCTTATTCATTTTGCACTCTCCATGTAACAAGCTGTTTAAGTCAATCTATCAAACAACCCATTAACAGTACAGTGTACCGATAAGATTTAATAAGACATGAGTCACATAGTTTGTTGAATATAAGTAAATGGAGTTTTAATGAAGGCTATAAAAAACCCCCAAGCGCAAACTTGAGGGCTAAATATTCATATCTAGCAGTAAGATATTTAGATAGTAGAAAAGTCTTTAGGGGAACAGTTTAAGTTTAATAACATTAACTCACGCAATGCTACTGAGAATTTAGCAAACTCATGGACTGAACCGACCTTGAATTCGTTAAGAATATTTTCCCAACGATGAAGCGAGGTTTCGTTCGTTTCAATCCACTCATCAAGCGCTTGCATTACATCTAGCTCCTCCGGAGAACAGCCACAGCTTAGGACTTGACCAGTTAGCTGGCGTTGCTGCCAGTCAAGATCTTCACGGAATGCCGCTCTTGCCAATGCTTGCCAGTTGTTATCAACCGCTTGACCGTTGATTTGTTTCAAGAACCAATGCAGTGATAGACGATCGCCTAAGTTGTAGTAAAGCTTAGCGGTTTGCTCAACCGTTTTGCCTTTCTCACGAGACACTGTAGATATATCCAGTACCGAGTATAAGCTAGACAAACGAGCCACATAGTTCGCCACTTCTGCGTTGATACCCTGCTCGATCCAAGCTTGAGCCATGTCGTTATGCTCTTCCACTTCAGAAGGAACAAGCATCTCATCAAGGTTCGCTTTAATCGTATCGACATCTGCTTGATACAGTTTAATCAATTCATTCACTGATTGACGACCGGTACGATTGCGCAGTAGCCAACGAGATAGACGACGAAGTGTGCGGCGTACATAGAAAATCATATCGTACTGCGCATCGGTAGACGCTTCGTTATCTAGAACGCGGATTTCATCCAACACTTTACCTAGGCCAAAGATTTCACGTGTTGCTGCATAAGCGTTAGCAATATCTACAACATTTGCGCCCGTCTCTTCTTGTAGGCGAGTCACAAAGTTACAGCCCATTTCGTTAACCATTTGGTTAGCAAGAGCCGTCGCAATGATTTCTGCACGCAGTGGATGGTTATCCATTTGCGAAGAATAGTTACGGCGTAACTCAGTTGGGAAGTAGCTAACTAGCTGCTGGGCATGGAAAGCATCTTTTGCGATGTCTTCATGAACCAACTCTTCTTTAAGAACCATCTTACCGTAAGCAACCAGTACTGATAGCTCTGGACGAGTTAGCGCCATGCCCTGCTTTTCACGCTCTAGCAATGTTTCATCATCAGGGATGTACTCTAGCGCGCGATCAAGGTGTCCCGCTTTCTCCATTGTGTGGATAAAACGAATTTGCTCTTTAACTAAAGATAAGCCTTGATGTTCAGTCACCGAGATCGATTCAGACTGACAGTAAGCATCATCTAATACGATTACGCCGACTTCATCTTCCATTGACTCTAAGATCTTGTTGCGCTGCTTAACCGTTAAGTCACCATTCGTCACTAGACCATTTAAGAAGATCTTAATGTTAACTTCGTTATCTGAACAATCCACACCACCGACGTTATCAACAAAATCGGTGTTTACACGACCGCCAGTTAACGCGTATTCGATACGACCCAGCTGAGTCATACCTAAGTTACCACCTTCACCAACAACTTTTGCTTTTAGGTCACGACCATCAATACGTAGAACATCGTTCGCACGGTCACCGACATCTGTGTGAGTTTCAGTAGACGCTTTCACGTAAGTACCGATACCACCATTCCATAGAAGATCCACTTGCATTGAAAGGATCATCTTAATCAGATCGTTTGGTGCCATCGATGCTTTCTTAGTACCAAGCATCTTCTGAATTTCAGGTGTTAGCGCAATTGACTTCGCACGACGAGAGAAAATGCCGCCGCCCTTTGAAATGAGCTCAGCGTTGTAATCTTCCCAGCTTGAACGAGGCAGATTGAATAATCGGTTGCGCTCTTCCCAGCTTGAAGCCGACTCTGGATTTGGATCGATGAAGATATGCATGTGGTTAAACGCAGCTTGTAGGCGGATATGCTTAGAAAGCAGCATACCATTACCAAATACGTCACCGGCCATATCACCGACACCAATTGCAGTGAAATCGGTTGTTTGACAGTTGATGCCCATTTCACGGAAGTGGCGTTTCACCGACTCCCAACCGCCTTTTGCGGTGATACCCATCGCTTTGTGGTCGTAACCATTCGAGCCACCAGATGCAAACGCATCACCTAGCCAGAAGTTGTACTCTTCAGAAACAGAGTTCGCCAAATCAGAGAACGTTGCTGTGCCTTTATCGGCAGCAACAACCAAATATGGGTCATCTTCATCGTGGCGAACCACACTCTTAGGATGGGCCACTTCACCTTCGATGATGTTATCTGATACGTCTAACAACGCTCGGATAAAGCGTTTGTAACAGCGTTGACCTTCAGCAAAGATCTCATCTCGGCCGCTTAAAGTATGTTGACGTTTACAAACGAAACCACCTTTCGCACCGACCGGGACAATTACTGTATTCTTAACTTGTTGCGCTTTGACTAGGCCAAGGATCTCTGTACGGAAATCTTCTTGACGATCTGACCAACGAAGACCACCGCGGGCAACCTTGCCACCACGTAGGTGCACACCTTCAATATCTGGTGCGTATACAAAGATTTCAAATGCAGGAACCGGTTGAGGGATCTCTGGGATATCGCTTGGTTTCATTTTTAGCGATAACCAAGGCTTGAACTGCTTGTTGTCATCCAACTGGTAATAGTTAGTGCGAAGCGTTGCCGTGATCATTTCCATGTAGCGGCGAATAATACGGTCATCATCCAAGCTTTCTACATGATCCAATTGCTCTGTGATCTGAGTGATAAGATCATTCTGACCTTTCTGGCTACCTTTAAATTTCGGTTCGAAACGTTTAGCAAACAGATCCACCAGCCCTTTTGCAAGATCTGGATAGTGGCTTAATGTCTCTTCGATATAGTGCTGACTGAATGGGAAACCAACCTGACGCATGTAGCGCGCGTAAGCACGTAGGATTGAAATCTCACGACCTGTCAGTGACGCACCAAGAACAAGACGGTTAAAGCCGTCGCTCTCTAGTTCGCCAGCCCAAATAGATGCGAATGCTTGTTGGAATCGATCACGCGCTTCACGTAGATCAACTGTCTTCTCACTCTTATGCAGCATTGAGAAATCGAGGATCCAATATACCTGCCCGTTGGCTTTACGAACTTCGTAAGGTGATTCACCAATCACACGAAGGCCTAAGTTCTCCAGCATTGGCATCACATCAGACAAGTGAATAGGCTCATCACGGTGGTAAAGTTTAAGCTTCACCGCTTTTGAATCTGACCCTAGCTCTTGTGGACGGTAGAACAGCATGCCCAGTTTGTTGTCGTCACTTAAGTTTTCTAGACGCTCAATATCCGCAACTGCAGATCCTGGCATGACATCTTCTTTGTAAGAACGTGGGAATGCGCGTAGGTAATCTTTTGCTAAAGGTAGACCTTTACTTTCACCAAAGTTTGCCACGATCGCTTCTGATAAACGATCATCCCAAGTTGAAGATGCTTCCATTAAGTTTTGCTCAATCGTTTTAACGTCTACATCCATGTTGTTGTTATCAACACGAACGATATAGTGAGTGCGCGCCAGAGGGCTTTCTGAGAAATACGTCGTAAATTCGACTTCTTGTTCACAGCCAAAGTACTGTTTCAAGATTCGTTGCGTTTGGCGACGAAGTTCCGTGTTGTAACGATCTTTGGTTACGTAGACCATGCAGCTAAAGAAACGGCCAAACGGGTCTTTGCGAACGAACAAGCGTAGCAAGTCGCGATCTTGCATCTGTACCACGCCCATGCCCACTTCAAGCAGTTCTTCTTCTTTCGCTTGTAGCAACTCATCACGTGGGTAGTTTTCTAGAATATTGTGCAGGGCTTTGTATGAGTATGAACCTTCACGGTAGCGGCTCGAATCTAGAATACGCTCAACTTTCTCACGAATCAGTGGAATACCCGCCACACTCTGGTTGTACACAGCTGAGGTATAAAGACCAGTAAAGCGGTGTTCACCAATCACTTTACCGTTCTTATCGAATTTCTTGATGCCAATGTAATCGGTATAGGCTGGACGGTGAATACGTGACGCGCGGTTGCCTTTCGTGACGATCAGCAGGAATGGCTTTTTCGCTTCCAATCGAGCTGAATCAGGAAAATCGGAAAGCTTCACGGTACGAACACGCTCACGATTAGCAAATAGTCCTAGGCCCTTGTCTGCTGTTGGGCGAAGCTCTGTATCGCCGTCAACGGATACGAGGTCGTATTCTTTGTACCCCATGAAGGTAAAGTTGTGTTTGCCCAACCAACGCAAGAACTGAATTGATTCGTCATAACGATCGCGTTGGATGTCAATGTGACCTTGTTGCGCTTCAACTTCTCCGGTTACTTGCTCTAGTTTTTCAACCATTAGTAACCAGTCTTGAACCACTAAACCGGTATCGTTCAGAATGCTGAGTAACTCGCCTTTAAGCGAAGCCATCTCTTCTTTATCACTCAGGCGGTCTACCTCAATATGAAACAATGACTGCAGTGCGCCATCGCCTTCATTGATATTGGTGATCTCACCTTTGTCTGTGCGTGCGATTTGAGTCGGTCCATGTAACATTAAATGCGACGACAGATCCAAACGGCTTAAGGCCATTTTTACTGAGTCGACTAAGAATGGACCGTCTGGAACCACGATTTCAACGATCGTGTGCGTTGACTGCCAGCCTTGACGGCTAACGGTTGGATTAAAAACTCGAACAGAAATATCGTCGGCTTTTTTCTCATTAATATGGTGCCAAAGAGAAACGACAGCGCCATAAAGATCAGATTCGTTACGTTCGACTAAATCGTCTTGAGAGATGTTGCTAAACAGGTGTTGAGCAAGTTGGGTGACTAAAGGTTGATGAGCAAGCTCGAGTTTGTCTTGAATAAGCTTATAAACTTTTTCAAGAAGAACCGGCATCAGTGTTTCACGCGCGGTCATAATCACACTCCACAATTAGAATTGTATGTATTTTTTGAGGGTTTTAGTAAGCATAGTGCTTAACACGGGTAATGCCGCTTTATTGTAAAAGCTTTATTGATAAATGGTTAATTGTTTTGGGAGTGGTAGGAGGTGAAATGTTCGAGAATGTGATTAAGGCACTGTTTAAAGTTCTATAAAATCAGTTGCTCACAGAAGTTCTAACTTCACAAACTTGTTATTTTGGTCAGTTGTTAATCTAAAGCGCCCTTTCAGCCCTATTTGACTAAGAAAAGGACGAAATCGAGAAGCGGGAAGTTGAAGCCTTAAACCTTGTTCTGTGACCACCAGAATATTGCTCGCAGCACCATTATAGTGGGCAAGAAAACTCTGATATGAAACGTTAAGTGAAAAGTAATAGCTGTTCATGTGATTAAAAAAGTAACGATTTTTCCGACAATCAATAAATACTGTATAAATAAACAGTAGCACGTAAATGTGCTACTGTTTTGACCAAAATGATTAAGATTCTAGCGCTTTGGTCACCTTCTCAAACAGATCTTTCGCTAGGTTATCCATTGTTTTAAGAGACTCTAACTCTGTTTTGATCAGTGCTTGACGCCCTTCATCGTACTTACGGAATTTAAGCAATGGGTCAATCAAACGAGAGGCCACTTGCGGGTTACTGCTGTTCAGTTCGCGTAAGATTTCGCCGGCAAACTTGTAGCCTTCACCTGACTTAGCATGGAATCGTACTGGGTTCATGTTGAGGAATGAACCGACCAAACTGCGCGTACGGTTTGGGTTCTTCAAACTGAACGCTTCGTGGCTCATTGTCTGTTTAATCACATCCAGTACATTTTCTGCCGGGTTAGTGCCTTGCAGTGCAAACCATTTATCCATCACCAAGCCGTCATGTTTCCACTTGTCACTGTAGTCTTGCATCAGTGACTCACGACATGCCAACTGAGCACTGTTTGCTGCACTCATCGCTGCAATGGTGTCCGTCATGTTGTTCGCATCAGCGTATTGCGCTTTTGCCAGCGCATTACCTTGTTCAGTGTAAGCCAGGAAGCTCAGTGCGGTGTTACGTAAAGAGCGCTGGCCAATCGCAACATGTTCGATTGAGTAATCTGCTTGTTTTGAACTGTGGTAAATCGCACTCAGTTCATCACTTAGCTCAGTGGCTAAAATCACCTTCGTCGCTTTGAGTACTTTCGACACTGCATCCACGTCCACTTGTTTGTACCAACCTGCCACTTCATTAAAGCTTGGTAGTGAAAGTACTTCCGCAATGAATGCCGGCTCTAACTCTTTTGAAAGCAGTACGCCACGGAAAGCGTCCACGACGGCACCAGAAAGCTCTACTTCTTGACCTTTCTGAACCTTCTCAACGTTTGAACGAATGTATTTAGCCAATAGCATTTGGCCTGCATCCCAACGAGCAAATTCGTTACGAGCGTGAACCATTAAGAATGTTAGCTCATCATCGCTGTAATCGTACTCCAGTTTCACTGGTGCAGAGAATTCACGCAGTAATGATGGAATTGGTTGCTCGCTAACGTTTTCAAAAACAAATGTCTGCTTCGAATCAGTCACATTCAGTACGTTGTGAATCGCCCTTCCGT
Organism: Vibrio aquaticus; assembly: GCF_003970385.1. Classification (GTDB taxonomy): domain Bacteria; phylum Pseudomonadota; class Gammaproteobacteria; order Enterobacterales; family Vibrionaceae; genus Vibrio; species Vibrio aquaticus. The sequence goes on from NZ_RXZH01000002.1 coordinate 649,673, forward strand.
TACAATGTAACTCAATAACACTGCCATCTTGCGCGTACAGTTCAACGTCAAAAGGAATGTGTAAAGGTTGCTTGTCTGCTTGGTCTTGCGTCGCATCCGTCTTCTGTTCTACTGTCAGCGCATACGTCTTATTGTCTGCGTTGTATTCACTCGAGACTTTGACTGTCGGTGTACCTGATTGGCTGTACCATAAACGGAACTGCTGTAAGTCAACACCGCTTGCGTCTTCCATTGCTGCGACAAAGTCTTCACACGTCGCTGCCGTGCCATCATGACGTTCAAAGTAAAGCTTCATACCTGCTTGGAAACCATCTTCACCCAGTAAGGTGTGCATCATGCGGATCACTTCGCTGCCCTTTTCATACACGGTTAATGTGTAGAAGTTATTCATCTCAATTACCTGTTCTGGGCGAATTGGATGAGACATTGGACTCGCGTCTTCTGCGAACTGAGGACCACGGATGATACGTACGTTGTTAATGCGGTTTACAGCGCGTGAGCCAAGATCCGACGAGAACTCTTGATCGCGGAAAACCGTTAGGCCTTCTTTCAAGCTTAACTGGAACCAGTCACGACATGTCACTCGGTTACCTGTCCAGTTATGGAAATATTCATGGCCGATTACCGCTTCAATACCAAGGTAATCTGTGTCCGTTGCCGTCTTCTCATTCGCTAAGACAAACTTAGAGTTGAAGACATTAAGACCTTTGTTTTCCATTGCCCCCATGTTGAAAAAATCAACCGCAACGATCATGTAGATGTCGAGGTCGTACTCTAGGCCAAATCGTTCTTCATCCCACTTCATCGAGTTAATGAGCGATGTCATTGCGTGAGGAGCGCGGTCAAGGTTGCCTTTATCAACAAAGATTTCTAGTTCTACGTTACGCCCGGATTGCGTGACGAACTTATCTCGTAGTACATCAAAGTCACCGGCAACAAGTGCGAATAAATAAGCGGGTTTCGGGTGAGGGTCTTGCCATTGAACCCAATGACGACCGCCATCAAGATCACCTTGATCGACGCGGTTACCGTTACTCAATAGATAGGGGTATTCTGCTTTATCCGCGATCACTTTCGTGGTGTATTTCGCCAAAACGTCGGGGCGATCCATGTAATAAGTAATACGGCGGAACCCTTCAGCTTCACATTGAGTACAGAATGCACCACCCGATTTATACAAGCCTTCCAAAGCCGTGTTGGCTTCTGGATTGATCAGTGTTGTGATCGACAGTTCGAACTGCTCAGGTAGCTGGTGGATTTCTAAACCACCTTCAACAGTGTTGTAATCGGTCCAATCAGTCCCATTGACCTGAATGGATTTAAGTTCTAGATCATCACCTTCTAAATGAAGAGTCGTACTCTCTTTCAGTTGCTTAACTTGAGACGTAGCGATAACCGTTGTGTTGGTATCATAAAGATCAAACGTAAGATCAATATCGCTGATTGAGTGAGATGGTGACTGATAGTCTTTACGGTATTTGGCTTGAGGAGTCTGAGCCATGTCTAAATCCTTCTGACGTATTTCGGAGTTGCAGCGCACTCCAAGATGACTTGGGCATGCTGAGATAAGATTAACGAAAGGTGCAATGACTGCCCTTTATCATTGCGTGTTAGCTTACAACTCTAGATACAAAAAAACGAGGCTCTGCATCGAAATACCTCGTTTTTTGTCTAATGTTGGCGTCAGAGCCAAACTATTTCGCTGAATAATGATTAAAACTCACGCTATATCGCCAATGACCGTTGATCACCGAATACGATTCAACACTGCGTACATCGCTCCTTGCTCCATCTCTAACGTTAAGGTATCACTATTCAAAGTATATTTAGTTTCATGCTCACCGTTTTCATAAAGCAGAACTAAATGCTCACCTTCTGTGTAATAGACCCCTTTATGAACAGCTTCATCTCCATCATCGTTACTCACTCTGAACATAAATACAAAGTCGGGTTGTAAAATAAGGTCGAGTTGATGAACGTCACTGGCTGACACATCGTCTCCGGTTAGGTGGGCACTTGACCACATTCCAGCCAGTGAATTAGACAGCGCTTTGGTAAACACAACACCATTGAGGTTCAAAAGATTATGGTTGGCGGAGTATTCGTAAATTTGAGGTTCAGAGGTATTGAGACCTAGGATTAGCGTATCATCATTGGCCGTATAGAGCCCTTCCCAATGATCGACTGAATAGTCTCTTTTTTGTATATCAATGTTAAAACTATAGTTGGAGTCTAAGGTGAGTTTTATGGCCAAGAAGTTCTCTTGAGACTCTTCAGGGTTCGGATTGACTAAGTACCAATCCCCTAGCAAAAATGGCTGGTCAAATTGTGTTAAGTCGCTATTGTCGCGGCTTGTTTCAGCATAGATAGAGAAACTCAAAATCAGTGATATCAATCCAATCAATCTCATAGCGCACTCCTCACTCTTTTCTTTAAGCTTAGGCACTGGGATTGTATTTGGCGAAAAATTAGATCTAAATCACATAAATTATTGATGAAAAAAAAGCGAGCTATTTAAGCTCGCTTTCTAACCTACTGAAAATCATCACTTAGTCATGTCAACCATGATCGCGACAGACTCGTCGAGATAAGCATCAGGAACTTCGTAGTCCTTTGGTATATCATCCAAAGACTTATACGATTCTTCTCCAGCTGCTTTTTGGCGTTGATTGATACGGGCGAGACGCAAATTATCCGCCTCGTCGCTTTCTGCCTTTCTCGTCTTTTCGTTCAATGACAACGCGTTGTCATCTTTTTCTGCTTTGTATTTTGCAATATCTTCAGCAATAAAACGGAATTCAAGATCTTTGGCAATACGAACTTGGTGCTTAGCCGTTAACTTACCAATCAATACTTCGTTACGCTGTAACACTTCGTATTTGGCTTTGTCAATGCTGTCCCAAGGCAGCGCATTATCTTCTACGCTCTCTCCCGTTTCACTCGGATCGATGGCTGTAGGGAATGCAATATCCGGTGCGACACCTTTATTTTGCGTACTCCCACCATCAATACGGTAGAACTTTTGAATCGTGTACTGAACGTACCCCAATTCCTTATCGAAGAGATCGTAAATATGGTTAAGAGAACGGTGCTGTTGCACGGTGCCCTTGCCAAATGAATTTTCGCCTAACACAACCGCTCGACCGTAGTCTTGCATCGCTGCTGCAAAAATTTCCGATGCGGAAGCGCTGTATCGGTTAACCAATACTGTCAAAGGACCTTGATAGCTAATGTTACCATCTGTATCACTGTTCACGTTCACACGGCCGTAGCTATCACGAACTTGCACAACTGGGCCACTGGTAATGAACAGACCAGATAACGCTGTTGCCTCCGTTAAAGCACCACCGCCATTGTTACGCAGGTCAACAATAATACCATCAACGTTTTTCTCTTTTAGTTCAGAGATTAACTTGTCGGTATCCTTAGCTAGCCCAACGTAGAAGCTTGGTACTTCTAACACACCAATCTTCTTACCATCTTTTTCGATGATTTCTGACTTAACCGCTCGGTCTTCTAAACGAATCTTGTCACGTACAATAGTAATGACTTCAGCTTTGGCATCTTTACCTTCAGGCAAGACTTGTAAGTTAACCTTGGTACCTTTTGGTCCTTTGATTAACTGCACGACATCATCTAAACGCCAACCGATAACATCAACGACATCTTCACCTTCTTGGCCAACGCCAATTATGCGGTCACCTTCAGAGAGCTGCTTACTCTTAGAGGCTGGACCACCGGCAACCAATGAACGAATCACGGTGTAGTCATCTGTCATCTGTAATACCGCGCCAATCCCTTCGAGTGATAGATTCATCTCTGTTTGAAATTGGTCAGCGCTGCGTGGAGACAAGTAGCTAGTGTGAGGATCCACTTCACGCGCAAATGCATTCATATATAACTGAAACGCATCTTCATTATGAGTTTGGCTAAGACGCTTAAGTGCATTGTTATAACGCTTACCTAAGACCTCTTTTATCTCATCCCACTCTTTCCCCGTCAGCTTAAGGTTTAATGCGTCGTATTTAACACGCTTGCGCCAAAGCTCATCGAGTTCTGCGGTGTCTTTAGGCCAAGCTGCCTCGCTTCGGTCGAGTTCAATCGTTTCATCACTGTCGAAATACATCTCTGTATCTAGCAGTTTCAAGGCATGTTGAAAGCGCTCATAACGGCGTTTAATAGAGAGATTGTAGACATCGAAGGCAATCTGGTTGTCGCCAGATTTTAATTGATCATCAACATTGTTCGCCCATTTGTTGAGCGCATCAATATCAGATTGCGTGAAGATATTACGATTGTAATCGAGCATTTCGACATAGCGTTCGAAAATTGCTTGAGAGAACTGATCGTTTAGTGAGAAGTGTTTGTAATGAGAACGGGTAAAACGAGATGTGACACGTTTGCTGGCTGTCTCATGTTGCGCTTCAGGAACAAGGACGGGTAAGTCCTCGAGAGTGATATTTGCTTCGAGAGCATGAGCTGAAGAAGCTGCTAGCACTAGGCTAGCAGCAATCAGCGACAATTTTGAACGGCATTTCATGCGTAGGAGTATCTCCTTTATGCGCGTAGATGCTCCGCTTTCACAACCATTTGTAGGCCGTTAGTCAGCTGAACACGCACATCTTCCTTATTGATTTCAACGATAGTCGCAGCCATGTTTCCTTTGCCCATATTTACGTTCACTTGATTACCGACGGTTACTTCGTCAGCGTTCAAAGCGCGCGTTTCTACTGGCTTGCTGGCCTTTTGTACTTTGTTTTGCTGTTGTGGGCGACGGCCTTGTGGCTTCTTCGCTGCTGGCTTAGCTTTCGCCTTGCCTTCTTCACGTGCTTTTTGTGCTTGCTCTTTACGGCGAGCTTGCACTTTAGCTTTGCTCTCAGCTAGTGCTGTTTTAGCGTGTTCAACGTGCTCTTCATCAAGCTCACCTGCTGGGTTGCCATCAAGATCCACACGTACCGCACCCGGTTTAACACCGTGAAGGTAACGCCATGATGAAGTGTATTGTCTTAACGCTGCACGAAGTTGAGTTTTACTTACTTTCGGGTCGTCCGATAGACGCTCCGCAAGATCTTGAAAAATACCAATTTTAAGTGGCTTTGCTTCACCTTCTAAAGTAAAGCACTTAGGGAAACATTCAGCAATATATGCGATAACTTCTTTGCTGTTTTTTAACTTTTCAGTGTTTTCCATGAGGATTCCTGGTTATTGCGGTCTGTCCGCGAGCATTAAGAATTAAATATTTGAGGTATTATAGTGACCTGCAAGCGAAAAACCACACTGAATAATCAATTTATGCCTTGATAGCGTGTGAATTAAGCAGCTTTTCTACTTCACACATCAAAAATGTCAGTCCTTCCTGATCAATTTCGCTAAATCGACCCACATTTGGGCTGTCGATATCAAGAACGCCCGCAATTTCACCATTGATTGAAAATGGAATCACTATCTCAGAGTTACTCGCTGCATCACATGCGATATGCCCTTCAAACTCATGGACGTCATGGACACGCTGTACTTGATTCTCAGCAACCGCAGTGCCGCACACCCCCTTCCCAACCGGAATTCGTACGCAAGCAGGTTTGCCTTGGAATGGACCTAAGACTAATTCACCTTCTTTCATCAAGTAAAAACCAACCCAGTTGAGTTGCTCTAACTCCATATTAAGCAACGCACTAATGTTCGACAGATTAGCGATAAGATCAGATTCAGACTCAATAAGTGCCACAGCTTGCTTGGTTAAGCGGTGATAATGTTCTATTTTCATAAGGTTAAACGTCCTACTATTCCATTTGAAAACTAGAGACTTCTACCATGAATCTGCGTACAATCGCCGCAAACCATAAATAGTAAGCATTCTCATTATAATGATTGATAATCCCAACACTATTAGCCGTTCTTGGTTGATAACACAAGTAAAAAAGCACAAAGCAAAACTTGTGTTTGCGAATCTTATTGCAGTGCTCGCCACGTTAATTAGCGTTCCTATCCCACTACTTATGCCTTTAATGGTTGACGAGGTCTTACTCAATCAGCCAGGTTCCGGCTTAGCCGCGATGGATAAGCTCTTACCGAATACTTGGCAAACCCCTACCGGTTATATCGCATTGACACTGGTGTTAGTCATTATTATGCGCAGTGCGAGCCAAGCTTTAAGTATTGTTCAAAGTAGGCAGTTTACTCTCGTCTCTAAAACCATTACCTACCAAATGCGAAGTAAGATGATTGATAAACTGGGTCGCATCAGTATTCGTCAATACGAAACACGCGGAAGTGGCGGCATCAACGCGCACCTTATTACTGATATAGAGACCATCGACCAATTCATTGGTTCAACGCTCAGCAAATTTATCATTAGCTTGCTTACCGTGATTGGTACCGCTGGTGTTTTACTTTGGCTGGATTGGCGCTTGGGTCTTTTCATCCTCTTAGTCAATCCGATTGTCATTTACTTCTCTCGTAAACTTGGCAGCAAAGTGAAACACCTTAAGAAACGCGAAAATCAATCGTTCGAGCGTTTCCAAAACCGTCTGGTTGAAACGTTGGACGGCATTTATCAACTTCGAGCGGCCAATAGAGAACGGGAGTTTCTTAGTGAATTGAAAGAGCAAGCCGATCAAATCCGCCAAGACGCAGACAAATACGCTTGGCAATCGGAAGCCGCTGGACGTGTCTCTTTCCTTCTATTTCTATTAGGCTTCGAGTTATTCCGCGCTGTGGCAATGCTGATGGTGCTCTTTAGTGACCTTACCATTGGACAAATCTTTGCTGTATTCGGTTACTTATGGTTTATGTTGTCGCCTGTGCAAGAGCTCTTAGGCATCCAGTTTTCTTGGTACAGCGCAAAAGCGGCATTAAAGCGCATCAATGCTCTATTGGATCTTGAAGAAGAGCAGCGACCAATCAGTAAGGTCAACCCGTTTACCGACGATCGTGAGGTGGAGATACAAATCCAAGACGTTAACTTTGCATATAATCAAGAGTCTAACGTATTGTCAGACTTAAACCTTTCGATTCCTGCAGGGAAAAAAGTAGCGCTTGTTGGGGCCAGTGGTGGCGGAAAATCGACCCTGATTCAACTTCTTATTGGCGTCTATCGTCAAGATTCAGGACTCATCAGGTTTAATGGCCACACCACCGAAGATATCAGTTTCGAGATAATTCGTGAACAAATTGCCGTGGTATTACAACAACCTATACTCTTTAATGACACTTTAAGGCATAATCTGACACTGGGTTCAGATTATGATGACTTGCAGCTTTGGCGCGCGCTAGAAATTGCGCAGATGCAAGACGTAATCAACCAATTAAGCGATGGACTTGAGACTCAAATCGGACGCAGTGGCATTCGATTATCCGGTGGTCAAAGGCAACGTCTCGCCATTGCGAGAATGGTGCTGAGCGACCCTAAGTTTGTTATCCTCGACGAAGCCACATCGGCACTTGATACTGCGACAGAAGCGGCGTTACACAAAGCGCTCACCGAGTTTTTAAAAGGTCGCACAACATTGATCGTTGCCCATCGGCTGTCAGCCGTTAAACAAGCTGATCTAATCTATGTTCTTGAAGATGGACAAGTAACGCAAGCGGGTACGCATGGAGAGTTGGTTGAACAACAAGGCTTATATCAAACTTTATATGGCAGCGTGCAGTCCCACGTGTAAAGTTCCTCATGCACAGCAACTAGGAGGGTGGCGATGAGCTCCCCTTCTAAGCTTCATCCGCATAATACTGAACTCACTTCAGTTCGCCTTTGCCATGGCTGTGAGTTACCCGTCGACCTCACCCCAGTAGCCCAAGGGAAAAGCGCCTATTGCCCGCGCTGTAATACCCATCTTTACCGTGGAGGTTCACCTTCTCTTTCTGGTAACTTAGCCGTCGCTATAGCTTGTCTATTGCTTTTTATTCCTTCCCACTTTTTTGACTTCATCAGCATTCGCTTGTTTGGCGTCATGATTCCAGCAACGTTACCCTCTGGCGTCTTTACGTTGTTTGGTGAAGGTTTTGTCCTGCTCTCGGCGCTAATTATATTCTGCAGTTCAATCGCGCCCTTACTGGTTTGTGGTTCCGTTGTCACGGCTCATATCGCGCTTAGGTTCCGATCGTTCTCTCTTTTAAAGTATTCTCTCGCAACCATCTCTCATCTAAAACCTTGGGTGATGATTGACGTATTTTTAGTCAGTATCGCCATTTCTTGTTTCAAGCTTCAGGACTATTCAGACATCTATGTAGGGCCTGGGTTAATTGGGCTGATTCTTCTGCAAGTCGCCACCATCTTATTGGTGACCCGATTCAGTGTTCGCCGTTATTGGGAAGCTTACACTCCAGAAGACAGTCTATCTCTTGGCGAGAAAACGCTACACTGTCACAAGTGTCATCTCTCACAGCCTGAAGGCGATACGTGTGTGCGCTGTGAAAACCCAATTCATCACCGTAAGCCTTATGCAATTCAAAAAACCTGGGCTTATTTGATTGCGGCGAGCGTCGCTATCTTTCCAGCAAATCTTATCCCGATCTCGATTCTGTTAACGAACGGTAAGCGATTGGAAGATACTATCTTCTCTGGAGTGGCTTCGTTGGTAAACAGCGGAATGACAGGCATTGCTATCATTATCTTTGTCGCAAGTATTGTCGTTCCCGTGGCCAAGATTCTAGGGCTTTCCTATCTGTTGTTAGCTATCCAGTTTAAACGTAAGATTTACCACAAGCACAGAATGTCGATCTACTTTGTCATTAAGTGGATTGGTCGTTGGTCGATGATGGACCTATTTGTTATCTCTATCATGATGACCCTCGTAGACAGAGGACAAGTCCTCGATTTTACGCCAGGTTATGGCGCTGTCGCCTTTGGTGTCGTGGTCGTTTTGACCATGTTGGCCGCTGAAAGCATGGACCCAAGGCTTATTTGGGATAACTACCCTGATGATACTGACAAGAAAGAGTCTATAAATGAGTAATTCCTCTTCCACTCAACATTCGTACTCACCGAAGATTAAGCGTAACAAGGGGATCTCTCCTCTTTGGTTATTGCCAATACTCACAATGGCGCTCGCAGGGTGGCTGGTGTTCAAATCGATTCAAGATGCTGGCCAGCGCGTACAAATTTACTTTTCAGACGCTCAAGGTCTTATCGCGGGTCGCACGACTATCCGTTATCAGGGCCTTGAAGTCGGTATGGTTAAAAACATCAGCCTTGCGGAAGATTTGCAAAGTATTTATGTGGACGCTGACATCTACCCTGAAGCGACTAAATTACTGACTAAAGAGGCGCGATTTTGGATGGTCAAGCCTACTGCCAGTCTATCAGGTGTGTCTGGGCTTGATGCTCTTGTCTCTGGTAACTACATTGCGATCTCTCCGGGAAATAACCCCTCCGAACCGGAAACCACGTTTACTGCACTCGAACGTGCGCCATCTGACTTACTTGCGTCGGAAGGGCTTAATATCTCTCTCAAATCACGTGATCTAGGCGGAATTTCAGTGGGATCACAAATTGTTTATCGCAAAATCCCTATCGGTGAGGTGTACAGTTATCAGTTAGACGCTTCGTCTAAAAACGTCATTATTCAAGCCTCGATCCATGACGAGTACCGTCACATCATCACTGACGATAGCCGCTTTTGGAATGTAAGCGGCCTTGGGGCGAGTATTGGGTTTGAAGGTGTTGATGTGCGCTTAGAGAGCTTAAGTGCATTGATTGGAGGTTCTATCGCTGTAGATTCACCGGATGGCGGCGAACCTGTGACCGACAATACACAGTTCAGACTCTACAAAGACTTAAAAACCGCCGGTCGTGGTATCGCTATTTCTATTACACTCCCTGACGATAACAACATCAGTGCCTCTGGTTCACCAATTATGTATCGCGGCATTGAGATTGGCCAAATTACTGACTTACAACTCAGCGAAGGCAGAGAAGATATCGTTGCATCCGCGGCTATTCAACCTGCATTTAGCGATATGCTAACGAGCGGGAGCCACTTTATTCTAGAGGAAGCAAAAGTTTCGCTTTCAGGTGTCGAAAACCTTGCCAACATCGTCAAAGGCAACTTCTTAACTCTCATCCCCGGCGAAGGACAGCGAGCGAGAACCTTTTCTGCAGTTCGTAAGGACGAATTTAAGCGCCAACAAGCGCGTTCGGTATCACTTCAACTGATCGCTAACAACTCTTTCGGCTTAGAGAAAGGCGCCAATATTCTCTATCGAGGTATTAGTATTGGTTCGATAACTCAGGTCTCTTTAAAAGACGACGATGTCATTTTTGATACGCTTATTGATAGCGATTATGCCTCTCTGATCAAATCTCAAAACCGTTTCTTCGTCACTGGGAGCGCGAGTGCGGAACTCACAGAATCTGGCCTTAATATTTCTGTTCCTCCAGCAAAACAGCTACTTTCAGGTTCGATCAGCTTTGTCAGCGAAGGTACAAGCTCACCGCTTGATCAGTACCCTCTCTACCCGAGTAAATCTCTGGCTGAGCTGGCAAAATACAACATGTCCGGCTCAACATTACTGACTTTGTTCGCCAACGAACTTCCATCGATAAGTAAAGGAAGTCCCCTACTTTATCGCAACCTACAAGTTGGCAACATTGCTGATTTTCATCTGGTTGATGGTGGCGTAATTATTACCGCGAGTATTGAGAACCAATACAAGCATCTAGTTACAGAACAAACCGTATTCTGGAATCGTTCTGGTGTTGAGGTTGACGCAAGTTTAGCAGGAATCAGTGTTAAAGCAGCGCCGCTTAAATCACTGATCCAAGGTGGTATCGCATTCGATTCATTACCTGGAGTCGACAATAAGCAAAACAATAAGTGGCTACTTTATGATGACTTTAAAACGGCTCGAAAATTCGGCCAAGTCGTGACCTTAACGCTTGAAGGTGATAATGCACTGACAAAAGGAACAGCCATTAACTACAATGGCGTAAAAGTTGGTGAAGTGACATTAGTCGTCCCGAATTTCGATAAGTTAGGTGTTGAAGTCAAAGCGCGCATTTTACCCGAATACAGTGAGACTATCGCTGTTGAAGGATCTTACTTCTGGTTACCAAAAGCAGAGGTTGGCTTACGTGGGGTCAAGAACATTCAAAACTTGATCACTCAGTCTATTAATGTAGAGCCGGGTAACGGTGCGAGTAAGAAGCGCTTCACTATACACCCGACTAAGCGCTCCACGAATGGGGTCGAGTTTACTCTTCAAAGCGAAAGTAGAGGCTCAATTGCGATTGGTACACCAGTATTATTTCGAGATATAGAGGTTGGCCAGGTGACCAGCGTAGCGCTCGGAGAGTTTGCTGACCGTGTGGTTTCTCGCATTGTCATCTTACCTGAGTACGCCTACCTCGTTCGCCAAAATAGTGTGTTTTGGAATACCTCAGGGGTAGATGTCTCGATTGGTTTAGGTGGCGCAAACATCAAAGCAGGCACACTTGATAGCCTAGTTCGCGGGGGGATTACGTTCTCTACGCCAGAACAAAAACAGCTCGAGTCAGTGGCTAAAGATGGCCAAACCTTCTACCTATACACCAAAGCAGAAGACAATTGGAAAACATGGCGAACCGCCATTCCGAAGCCATAAACCAATAAGAAAACGCAGCCTAACCGCTGCGTTTTCTTTATTAATTCGCTATAATCAGCGCCCCTTCATGCCCTTAGAGACAATACCTTGCATTCTAACGTTTACCTTCCAGAAGAATTTCTCGACGAAATGAAAGCGATCTTACCCTCGCACCTTTCCATGGATGATTTTATCGCCGCGTGTCAGCGCCCATTGAGAAAAAGTATTCGCGTCAACACTCTTAAGATTTCTCTCCCTGCATTCTTAGAACGCGCAGAGAGTAAAGGATGGACGTTAGAACCCGTTCCTTGGTGTGAAGAAGGTTTTTGGATTGAGGCAGACGAATCTCAGGTCCCATTAGGCAATACAGCAGAGCACATGACTGGATTATTTTACATTCAAGAAGCAAGCTCTATGATGCCGGTGTCCGCCCTGTTCGACACCGAAGAGTGCGATTACGACAGCGTTCTGGATATGGCGGCTGCGCCTGGTTCTAAGACCACACAAATTGCAGCTAAAATGGAAAACAAAGGCGTTCTTGTTGCCAATGAGTTTTCAGCGAGCCGCGTAAAAGTTTTGCACGCTAACATCGAACGTTGTGGCGTTCGTAATGCTGCATTATCGAATTACGATGGTCGAGTGTTCGGCGGGTGGTTGCCAGAACAATTTGAAGCTGTATTAATCGATGCACCATGTTCAGGCGAAGGTACCGTTCGTAAAGACGCTGACGCCATGAAAAACTGGACAAAAGAATCGGTCATTTCCATTTCTGACACTCAAAAGGATCTCATTGAGAGTGCGTTCCACGCCTTAAAACCGGGCGGTGTTATGGTGTACTCTACTTGTACACTAAGCCTTGAGGAAAACCAACAGGTCTGCCATCACTTGAAAGAGACGTTTGGTGACTTGGTTGAATTTGAAAATCTTTCCAAACTCTTTGATGGTGCAGACAAAGCCACCACCGAAGAAGGCTTCTTGCATATTTTCCCACAAGTCTATGACTGTGAAGGCTTCTTCGTTGCCCGATTACGTAAGTTAGGCTCAGCACCCGCGCCAAAAGTGAAAAAGCGGTTGGGTAAGTTCCCATTTGAAAAAGCCACTAAGAAAGTCGAAATCGAGATTGCCGCACAGCTGAAACAATCCCTTGATATTACCTTACCAACAGACGCCTCTGTGTGGCTGCGTGACAATGACGTTTGGCTATTTCCAAATGCACTTGAGCCAATGTTGGGTGAATTCCGCTTCTCTCGAATGGGCATTAAAATCGCTGAAGCTCATAAAAAAGGTTACCGTTGGCAGCATCAAGTTGCTACTGCATTAGCGCAAGGCGATGAATCTAATTCGGTAGCACTTTCTATTGAAGATGCCCGCGAGTGGTTTATGGGTCGGGATGTTCGCCCCGAGAACCTGTCTGGTCAGGGGGAAGTCATTGTCAAGTTAGGTAACGACGTGATTGGTCTAGGAAAATGGGTCGGTAACCGAGTTAAAAACGGATTACCAAGAGAATTGGTAAGAGATAAAAACCTGTTCTAAACCGTAACACGTTAGTATGAAATGCTAGTAGGGCCTCGAAAACTCAAGATATTGCACTACAATTAAAGATATCGAAACGCAATATCAAACAGTTAGCGCAGGCTCTTGATGAGCCCTTCCCCAGGCCCAGAGCAGGATCAGCTTTGGGCCTTTTTTTATCTATCCTATGGCGGGCTTAGGCTAAGCGAATACCTTCTTTGTCGATGACAATCTTGCCTTGTTTGTAGAGACCACCAATCGTCTTTTTGAATGTACCTTTACTGGTTCTAAACGCAGAGAAAATAGCTTCTGGTGAAGACTTGTCATTCAATGGTAAAAACCCACCTTTTTTCTCTAACAGGTCCATCACTTTTTGGCTTAAGTCATCCATTTTTTGGACGCCGACTTTCTGTAAAGAGAGGTCGATTTTTCCATCTTCACGGATATTCTTAACGTAGCCTTTTAATTTCTTACCGATAAACAGTTTACCGAAGACATCTGATTTAAAGATCATGCCCCAGTGTTCGCCTTCTACAATCGCTTTAAAGCCAAGATCACTGCGTTCAGCAATGATTAAGTTCACTTCTTGGTTACGAGTGTAGGTTGCAGGTGTTTTATCAAGTAGCTTATTGAACTTTGTCGTACCAACAATACGACCTGACGCTTTATCGGTGTAAACGTACACAAGCACATTTTGACCTTCTGCGAAGCGAGCGCGCTGCTCACTGAATGGGATCAAAAGGTCTTTACCTTTAATGCCCCAATCCGCAAAGGCGCCCGTTGCGTTTACGCCTTCAATTTTCATTAAACCCCATTCACCCACTTGAGCGATTGGCGTTTCAGTTGTTGCGACTAACTGACTGTCAGAATCGAAGTATAAAAAAGCGTCTACAAATGCCCCAACTTCCACGCCTTCTGGCGCAAAGCGGTTTGGTAGTAATGTCGTGCCGTAATCGCCAGCATCAAGAAATACGCCAAAATCGGCTTTTTTTACAACTTCTAAGTGGTTAATCTGACCAACTTTAATCATTTCAACTGTCTCTTGTTAAATTTGCGGTGATTATAGCGAATCTCTGGTATGCTTGCGCCAGATATTTCGTACTTTTTTTAGGAGCACTATTTGTTAACCGTTGATAAGCAGGACGGCATAACTCTCAAGATTTCTCACGCAATGGCAGCGACAAAAAAGTCGGATCTTGACCTCTTTTTCTTCGTCCCTGGCGAACTCGGCCTCTCTCCAGATATTCTTAAAGAGAGTGAATTTTACTACGAGTCCATTATCCAGAAACGCGCTTACTACAGTGACAAAACCCTCTTACCTCTCGTTCACAGTCGACTCGCAAAACGTGGACGCCTCTCATCTACGCAATACCGTGTCAGTTTGAGTTTGTTCGCCTATCAATACGTTATCGCGCTAGACAAAGCGGTGAATGAGTTAAACAAGCACAACAAAGAATCGGTGACCACTGAGGAAGTCGATGAAGTCATCAATCTCTCTTTAGATATTTTAAAAAAGCTGCGCCGAAGTATTCCTTACGAAGAGAGCTTAAAACGCTACTACGCTAACATCGATAACTACCTATCATGGTACACAGGCCAACGCTTGATGTCTTTAGTCGCTCACATGCCTCGTGACAGCGAATATAAAAGCCTTAAAGAGAGCTTACTCACCATTGTTGAGAAAGAAGCTGCTCACCGAAAGCTTAACAATTATAACTCGAAGAGTGTTCGAGATGATGTTACTCGTCTCAGCAACAAAATGCGCCTATTGCGCCGCCTTATTGAACACCCTGTCGTTCTGCAAGAAAAAACGCAGTCACTAGGTAAAAACATGAAGCGTGTCGTTAAAGGCAGCGCCACGGGTTTTGTCATGGTATTTGTGACTATAACCGCGATTCTTGCCCGTGATTATTGGGGAGAAATCACCGCTTCCTTTATCGTCTTGATGTCTTTCGTGTATGCGCTTCGTGAGATTTTTAAAGATGACTTAAGAGACGTGATGTGGCGTTGGATTCGTAAAGGTCGCCCTAAATGGCGCAAGCTTTACTTAGATCCAACAACCAAGAAAGCAGTAGGTCAAAAGCTAGAATGGCTAGACTATAAAGTCTTAGACAAATTGCCCGACCGAATTAAATCAATTCGAAAAAAGCGCGTCGTTCAGCGTGAAGAACAAATCCTTCATTATCGTTCTAAAATCGAAATGTCTACGTCAAAATTCATGAGTGGTTATGAAGAAACTCGCGAGTCTTTACTTGTCAGCATGCGCCCTATCACACGCTTGATGGATAAGGGTTCAAATAAGGTGTATACCAACACCAATGGACAAGTTAGCCGCGAGTCAGTAGAAAAACGTCATTTAATTAACTTGATCGCACGCGAGGATAACCACAACGGTGAACCTAAGTTTTACCGTTGGAAAATTGTTCTGAACAGAAGCAAGATAGTTGCTGTGGAACAGATGGAAGTAGAAGAGATCATGCACCCTTTTGCTTCAGTGAAAGAGTAAGATAAAACTCCGCCATTGGCTCGTTGCCATGCAATGAAGGGCAAATGGCGGTGATTTTAACTTTCTGGTTTACGCGTTCACCAGATGAAAAAGTTTGCTCAAGCATCTCATCAATGACACCGCCGTCTTCACAAATAAAGTGCACATCGGCTTCAGGTCTTTTCAAAAACTGCCCCTCAACCGCTTTAAATGCCAGTGACACTTGCTTGCCACTTTCTTGCGCTTTGCTCATCGCCATAAATCCACCGGCAACATCTGCACCAACGGCAAGCACCCCGAAATACATACTGTTTAGATGATTCTTAGCTCGGCGTTTTAGTGGAATTTTTACCTCTACGCGCTGCGAGTCTAAATGCAATATTTTCGGCCGGGCTAGCCAAATGAACGGAACCTTAAAGAAACCGAAGGCGTTGAGGTAAAGGTTTGCTTTTGTTAGCGGTGAGAGCATAAAACTAATCCGACCAGTTGAGTTGACGTCAGTTCATAACGAATCGAGCCAACTGTCAACATTATGTTAACAATCGCTCTCGAAAAAGAGATATCACACTACTTCGAGTGACAGCGTAACCAGAAAATTAATCCCATGTTCATATAGATACCTATATCTACGCTATGAATGAGCATAATTTTTCACATTTACACCTCGACACAACTAAGATTGTCGATAAGTGGTTTATTCCTCCGTTCGTTTCCGCTATCTTTACCGCTTCGAAATAAAAATACAGGCTGTGGTATGCCATTAAAAACCGATGAATTAAGAACCCAACCTTTGGGTCCTATGCCTACTCCGGCAGAACTAGGAAGCGCACACCCTATCACGGACGAAGTCGCAGAGCGCATTGCACAGTCACGACGTCAAATTGAAAACATTCTTTCAGGGGAAGACAACCGCCTATTGGTGATTGTCGGCCCTTGTTCAGTGCACGACACAGAAGCAGCTATTGATTACGCTGAGCGTTTGGCTGCCATTCAAGATCAGTATAAAGATGAACTGTTCATCGTTATGCGCACATACTTTGAAAAACCTCGTACTGTTGTTGGTTGGAAAGGTCTCATCACAGACCCTAACCTAGATGGCTCATACGCACTTGAAACTGGGTTAAACAAAGCACGCAAACTGCTGCTAGATATCAACAAGTTGGGCCTAGCTACAGCAACAGAGTTTTTGGACATGATCACAGGCCAGTATATTGCGGACTTGATCACTTGGGGCGCAATCGGTGCTCGTACGACAGAATCTCAAATCCACCGTGAAATGGCTTCTGCACTGTCATGCCCTGTTGGCTTTAAGAACGGCACTAACGGCAACATTAAAATTGCGATTGATGCGATTCGTGCGTCTCAAGCGTCTCACTACTTCTACTCGCCAGATAAGAACGGTCGTATGACGGTTTACCGCACAAGCGGCAACCCATACGGTCACGTTATTCTGCGTGGCGGTGAAACCGGACCTAATTTCGATGCGGAATCCGTTGATGCAGCCTGTAAACAACTTGCGGAGTTTGGTTTACCTGAACGTTTAGTCGTGGACTTTAGTCATGCGAACTGTCAAAAGCAGCATCGCAAGCAATTAGATGTCGCTAAAGACATCTGTGAGCAGATCAAATCAGGTAAGAATCAAGTCGCTGGTATCATGGCAGAAAGCTTCATTCTAGAAGGCAACCAGCCAATGACTGATTTAGATAACCTAACGTACGGTCAATCTATTACCGACCCTTGCCTAGGCTGGGATGACACAAGCACAATGCTTGAACTTCTCGCAAATGCTGTCAAAGCACGTTCATAATTTACAAGGATTACAACATGCCATCATTTGATATCGTATCAGAAATCGATTCAGTAGAACTTCGAAACGCTGTAGATAACGCAACGCGCGAATTGTCTACACGATTTGACTTTCGTGGTGTAGAAGCCTCTTTTGAAATGCAAAAAGATGAATCTGTAAGACTTAACGCGGAAGGTGATTTCCAACTAAAGCAGATGCGTGACATTCTTCGTGGTCATTTAGCTAAGCGTGGTGTGGATGCGAATGCGATGGATGCTAAAACTGAAGAAGCTTCAGGCAAAAACTGGCATCAGATTGTTGCATTCAAGCAAGGCATCGAAACGCCAATGGCGAAAAAGATCGTTAAGCTGATAAAAGACAAGAAGATGAAAGTTCAAGCGTCTATTCAAGGCGAGAAAGTTCGTGTAACGGGTAAAAAGCGTGATGATCTTCAAGCAGTGATCGCGCTGCTTCGTGAGTCTGAGCTTGGTCAACCATTCCAATACGAAAACTTCCGTGACTAAACACTGAAGACCTAACAAGATAGGCCAGATACGATAACGTATCTGGCCTTTTTTTATTTTTGGTTTCCTAATGAAATCAACGTTTCTTGGTCTTGCAGAAAAGTGACGTTGGTTGAGTTGGGTGCAAACAGGACCACAATACGTAAATCCTCTTGTTTACCTTTCTCTAGCGCGTGCGACAAATCTGCTTGAGTGGAAAACTCGATGCGTTCTGCATCTCGACGAATTAGGTCTACAAATGCAAATGGGCATTGAGTGTCAAATAACACCAGCTCAGCCTGCTGCATTAAGCGCAGTGCTTTTAGCGTTAGTAACTCAACATCCTCACCATACTCAACCCAAGTAACCGCACCTTTTCGGCTGAACCCGTGTACTATCGCATCATTATAGGCTTTCTCTAAGTCGGCATGGCTCGATGCTTTATCAACATCTTGACGCGCAAAAAAGACTTCCCAGAACTTCCGACGTTCTTCAACCGTCGGTAATTTTACTTTTATGTCACTACGCTTTGACGCTGCAAAGTCAGCTTGAAGCGCCAAATTGTGCGACAAAACAGACTCTAGCTTTTCTCTAATATTGCGGATCAGTACAGGCGCAGCCCCACCACTTGAAATAGCAATCTGGATTCGACCACGATTTATCATTGATGGAGTAATAAAATCGCAATACGGCAGGTCATCGACAACGTTAACTAAGATGCCCTTCTCTTTCGCATCATGGTGAACCTGGTGATTCAACGAAGGGTTATCCGTGGTTGCCCAAACTTGTACATAATCTTGCTGTAATAAGTCTTGGGAATAAAAGGTTTGGATCCACTGGCACTCACCGTCGTCAATTAATTTTGCTAGGTAGTCTTCCACTTGAGGTGAAACAATCGTCACACTTGCACCAGCCCTTATCAAACTGTCCACTTTGCGACTTGCTACTTCACCGCCACCTACGACAAGAACGGGCTTGTGATTCAGATTAACGAATAGAGGAAAATACTGCATTTCGTTCCTTGAGTAATTGATAACTGCTATGTCAGCCATACTACCAAAGATCAGGGGATTGCATCACTGCCAATCGAACGAATGAGTAATTAACAACCAAATTTATAACTTTCTCTAGTCATATAATCTACTTTAATTAGTTTGATCCAATTTGATCGCTAATTAAGCAAATAAATTAATCACACTATTCTGTCAGTCTTATTCTGTGAACTCGCACACTGTTTACAACTCGGTAACATTTCGCCATTCTAATGTCTGTAGAGAAATGTGAGTTTCTTCAAAAATCTTTTTAAATTATAGAGTTGTGAAATCACAGATCCTTTTCTACGCTTATAACTGGTTGATTTAGAAAAGGCTCAACAAAGAGCACTGCAACCAAATAAATAATGAAACACAACAATGCTTAATCGTTGTATCGAGGCAGCTCGATTTAACACGGATCATACAGGAAGGATACAAATGGCACATAAACTAACACTTCTTGCTTCAGTTGTAGCAGCATCTACTGCGTTGATGTCTACAAGCGCTACTGCAGCAGATAGCACGCTAGACAAAGTAACGAAGCAAGGTTTTCTCACTTGTGGTGTAAGTACCGGTTTACCAGGCTTCTCTAACCCTAACTCAAAAGGTGAATGGGAAGGCATTGACGTAGAATACTGTCAAGGTCTTGCAGCCGCTGTCTTAGGCGATAAAACAAAAGTTAAATATGTACCTCTAACGGCAAAAGAACGCTTTACTGCCCTACAATCAGGTGAAATTGACGTTCTTTCCCGTAACACAACATGGACACTACACCGTGATACAGCACTTGGTCTTAACTTCGTGGGTGTGAACTACTACGATGGTCAGGGCTTCATGGTTAAGAAAGATCTTGGCCTAACAAGTGCTAAAGAGCTTGACGGCGCGTCTGTTTGTGTTCAGTCGGGTACCACAACAGAGCTTAACCTAGCCGATTACTTCCGTAATAACGGCATGTCATACAAACCCGTTGTATTTGATACAGCTGCTCAAACATCTAAAGGTTTCGATGCCGGTCGATGTGACGTACTGACTACTGACCAATCTGGTCTTTACGCGCTACGCCTAAATCTTCAAGATCCATCTTCAGCGCAAGTTCTACCTGAAATCATTTCTAAAGAACCTCTAGGTCCTGTTGTTCGTCAAGGTGATGACCAATGGTTCAACATCGCTAAGTGGACACTTGCAGCGATGGTGAATGCTGAAGAATACGGTATCTCATCTAAAAACGCTGATGAAATGCTTAAGTCTAAAGATCCAAATATCAAACGTATCCTTGGTGTAGATGGCCCTAAAGGGAAAGGCCTAGGTATCCGTGACGATTGGGGTTACCAAGTTATTAAACAAGTTGGTAACTACGGTGAGAGCTTTGAACGCACTGTTGGTGAAGGTTCACCACTTCAAATCTCACGCGGCGTGAACGCTCTGTGGAATGCAGGCGGCTTCATGTACGCTCCACCAATCCGTTAACTATTATAGTTACAACCCAAATTGGGCGGTACTTGCCGCCCTTTTTAATATAAAAATGGATTTGAGGTTATAGTTGTATGAAACCTACTAATACGGCATCGAGCCCGGATAACGGACCGGCTTCGAGCGCTAGCCTTATTTACAATCCCACCTTTCGAGCTGTTGTTTTCCAAATTATCGCGATCTCAGCGCTTGTTTTTTTCTTTTATACCATTGTCAATAATGCACTCACCAACTTAGAAGCTCGTGGTATTGCCACTGGTTTTGACTTTCTCTCTCAAGAAGCTGGCTTTGGGATTGGCCTAACGCTGATTGAATACGATGAAACGTTTTCTTATGGACGCACTTTCGTCATTGGCCTATTGAATACTGCACTGGTTTCCTTCTTCGGAATCATCCTTGCAACTATTATTGGCTTTGCAATGGGTATCGCTCGACTTTCTTCTAACTGGTTGGTTAGTCGATTCGCTGCGGTATACATCGAAATCTTCCGTAACGTTCCTCTACTTCTACAAATCTTCTTTTGGTACTTCGCCGTTCTGCAAGCGTTACCATCAGCAAGACAAAGTTTAAGTTTAGGAGAAGCTATTTTCCTTAATGTTCGTGGTCTTTACTTCCCTGCCCCTGTGTTTGAACAAGGTTCAGGTGTTGTTATTGCTGCATTCGTTATTGGTGTGATTGCTTCAATTGTGATAGGTATCTGGGCTAAAAATAAACAGAAACTCACTGGTCAACAAACACCAATGGGAAGAATCATTTTTGGTCTATGTATTGCGATACCCGTCCTTATTTACTTCTTGATGGGTTCTCCTATCTCAGCAGAGCTTCCTGTACTCAAAGGCTTTAACTTCCGCGGTGGTATCAGCATTATTCCTGAGCTTGCTGCACTTATGTTGGCATTGAGTATCTATACCGCTTCATTTATCGCTGAAATCGTGCGTTCTGGTATCAATGCTGTAAACCATGGACAGACAGAAGCAGCCATGTCACTTGGGTTACCTCGCTCTCGCACACTTAAGCTTGTTGTTATCCCTCAGGCATTAAGAATCATCATCCCTCCATTGACTAGCCAATACTTGAACTTAACCAAGAACTCCTCACTTGCTATGGCGATTGGTTATCCTGATCTGGTTTCAGTATTTGCTGGTACAACCCTAAACCAAACCGGTCAAGCGATTGAAATCATTGCGATGACGATGGGCGTTTACTTAACATTGAGTCTGCTCACCTCTGCATTGATGAATGTTTATAACCGTAAAGTAGCATTGGTGGAGAGATAGAATGAGTGTACATCAATTTCAGCCTGACCTCCCACCACCTGCCAATACTGTCGGCGTTGTGGGTTGGCTAAGAAAAAATCTGTTTAATGGCCCTGTTAACTCCATCGTGACTCTAATTCTAGGCTATCTCGCCTTTATGCTGCTTTGGAACATCTTTGACTGGGCGTTTCTAAAAGCGGATTGGGTCGGCACGACTCGTGATGCGTGTAGTCGAGAAGGAGCTTGTTGGGTGTTTATTAGCGTGCGCTGGGAACAGTTCATGTATGGTTTCTACCCTCAAGAAGAGCTTTGGCGTCCTCGTCTGTTCTATATCACTCTCGCTATCTTTACTGCACTACTTGCTTATGAGAGAACCCCAAAACGTCTATGGATTTGGTTGTTCTTCGTCAATATCTACCCTTTCATTATCGCAGGGCTTTTATATGGCGGTGTGTTTGGATTAGAAGTCGTAGAAACTCATAAATGGGGTGGCTTACTTGTTACGTTAATTATCGCGTTAGTCGGTATTGTCGTTTCACTTCCTATTGGTGTGGCTCTTGCGTTAGGTCGACGCTCTGACATGCCCATTATCCGAAGTATCTGTACAATCTACATTGAAGTATGGCGTGGTGTTCCGCTGATTACCGTTCTGTTCATGGCATCTGTAATGCTGCCTCTTTTCCTAGCAGAAGGTTCAGAAACAGATAAGCTCATCCGTGCTCTGGTTGGTGTTGTGATGTTCAGTGCAGCCTACATGGCAGAGGTTGTTCGTGGTGGTCTTCAGGCGATTCCTAAAGGGCAATATGAAGCAGCTGACGCACTTGGCTTAAGTTATTGGAAGAAAATGGGGTTAATTATCCTACCTCAGGCTCTAAAAATTACTATCCCATCAATCGTAAATACCTTCATTGGTCTATTCAAAGATACCAGCTTAGTACTCATCATCGGTATGTTTGATGTACTCGGTATTGGTCAAGCCGCGAATACTGACCCTGAATGGTTAGGTTTTGCTACAGAAAGTTATGTATTTGTCGCGTTAGTGTTCTGGGTATTTTGTTTTGGCATGTCGAGATATTCGATTTGGCTTGAAAACAAACTTCACACCGGTCACAAACGATAATTAAGCTCAAGGACGTATTATGACGCAACAACAAGATTACATGATCCAATTAAAGGATATGAACAAGTGGTACGGTGAGTTTCACGTGCTTAAGAACATCAATCTAGACGTTAAAAAAGGCGAAAAGATTGTGATTTGTGGCCCTTCAGGCTCAGGTAAATCGACGATGATTCGTTGTATTAACCGTCTAGAAGAACACCAAAAAGGCCAAATCATTGTCTCGGGTAACGAGCTAACGGAAGATCTAAAGAATATTGAAGCGGTAAGACGCGAAGTCGGTATGTGCTTTCAGCACTTCAACCTGTTCCCTCACCTAACAGTATTGGAAAACTGCACGCTTGCACCCATCTGGGTGAAGAAGATGCCAAAAGAGGAAGCAGAAGCGATTGCGATGAAGTACTTAGAACGCGTTAAGATCCCGGATCAAGCTGATAAGTTCCCAGGGCAACTTTCCGGTGGACAGCAGCAACGTGTGGCGATTGCTCGCTCTCTTTGTATGAGCCCACAAGTTATGCTGTTTGATGAGCCAACTTCTGCACTTGACCCTGAGATGGTTCGTGAAGTACTTGACGTCATGGTTGAGCTTGCTGAAGAAGGTATGACCATGCTGTGTGTAACACACGAAATGGGCTTTGCAAAAGAAGTCGCTGATCGAGTCATCTTTATGGATGCAGGCGAAATCATCGAAGAGAACAACCCGGTTGATTTCTTTGAAAACCCTCAATCAGATCGTACCCAAAACTTTTTGGCTCAGATTCTGCACCATTAAGCGATGTATCTTCAAAAACAGGGTGGCTTCGGTCACCCTTTTTGTTGTTATATTGTGTTACATCTTTCAAAATACATAAGTTTCTATTTCTATTATTATTTTATGTACTGCATTTTGAATTGGGACTTGATCTTTTCATCATTCAACCTCATAAATGTAGATATAAACATAAAACCTCACGAGGAAGATTATGAACAGCCCTATGTTTACTCGTTCAACAAGTGCTACAAATACACTTGAGATTAACAAAACACTAAAGAACACCTACTTTTTGCTTTCGATGACGCTTGTAACAAGTGCAATCGCTGCGATGGCCACCATGGCAATGGGTATTTCCCCTATCATGGCGATTGTTATGCAGGTCGCGGCAATTGGTATTCTTTTCTTTGCACTACCGCGTAGCATCAATTCATCAATGGGCATTGTTTGGACGTTTGTCTTCACAACTCTTATGGGTGGCGCTTTAGGTCCAATGCTTAACTACTACGCATCGATTCCAAGCGGCCCATCAATTATCGCTCAAGCTCTAGGCTTGACGGGTATGGTATTCCTTGGTTTGTCGGCTTACACAATCAGTAGCAAAAAAGATTTCTCTTTTATGCGTAATTTCCTGATTGCCGGTCTAATCATCGTTATCGTTGCTGCTATCATTAACATCTTCGTTGGTTCGACTCTTGGCCAACTAGTAATCAGCAGCGTGTCTGCACTTGTCTTCTCTGGTTTCATTCTGTACGACACTAGCCGTATCGTGCGCGGTGAAGAGACTAACTACGTAAGTGCAACGGTTTCTATGTACCTAAACATCCTTAACCTGTTCACAAGCTTGTTAAGCATTCTAGGTATTATGAACGACGACTAATTCGTTCAACACGCAAACTTAAAAGCCCAGCACATTCACTGCTGGGCTTTTTCATACTTGCGATATTGTTTAATCACGGTATGCTGCGCTACCCTATTGAATATAGATGTTATTAGGACCGTAAGATGTTTGAATACAACAGCAAAAAAATCGAAACTGACGCACAAGGCTACCTTTTGGACTATACCCAATGGGAAGAAGGAATGATTGAGATCCTGGCCGAGCAAGAAGGTATTGAATTGACTGACGCACATCTCGAAGTCATCCACTTTGTTCGTGACTTTTACGTAGAGTTTAATACATCACCCGCAGTAAGAATGTTGGTTAAAGCGATGGAAAAGGCACACGGCCCTGAGAAAGGTAACAGTAAATACCTGTTCAAGCTCTTTAAACAAGGCCCGGCTAAGCAAGCAACGAAACTCGCCGGATTACCAAAACCGGCAAAATGCTTATAGCACTTTAAAACCTTTAAATGGTTTGTATGAAACAGGCTCTCGAGATACCTTGTCGACTCTCGCGGTTCGAGGGCCATTTTGAAGCCATACTGCAAGCCGTTCTATTTGTTCTTGAGTCCCGCAAGCAATAACTTCCACATCACCATTAGCCAGATTTTTCGCATACCCCGCCAAACCAATCTTCAATCCTTCGTATGAAGTCGAATAGCGAAAACCGACGCCCTGAACTAGACCTTCGATCAGAAATTTCTCACAACTTTGGACCATTCTATATACCTCTGTTATTACTCAATGATATATTTGAGAGGATTTAATTTTTGCCCATGATGGAAATATGGGTTTTTACTGGATATTATAATTATGAAAGAAATACCATTTCGTTGGATCGACAAATATCTCATTCATCTAAAAATTCAAGAAAAGTTCTATTTACTTTTTCTTCTTCCCCTTATTGCACTACTCGTCCTCACCCTTGTCTTAGATAACACCGCAGACCAAATGCTTGGCCATCTGTACCAAGATGAATTGGTCTTAATGAAGAACTTAATAGAGGCAGGCAATTTATCCCAAAGCCAAGTAGCTTCTATCATCGATAACTCTGAAACCATTAAATTTGCTTCTGGCCAAGGCTCAGTGTCTATTAATGGTGGAGACTTTAGCATTGCGGCGACACACGACCAAAATCTTTGGGCTGCGATGTCTGGTACACACATCACCATCGTTCTAGTTACCTTGTCACTCATTGCACTCGGCGTTTACTACATCATGACGTTCATTGGTGGCGCGATGTTCGCTATGAACAAATCTTTGAATACTCTAGCAGACGGTGACCTAACCAACCGCATGAACTACTTTAAGGTTCGTGACGAATTTAGTGATATTGCCATTACGATCGATAAAGTTGCTGAGCGTGAGCAAAACTTAGTTATCTCGATTCAAGAATCGATCGCTCTTATGCAGCAAATTAGTTCTGACTTGAACCAGTCCAACGTTCAAAGTGCTGAGGTTTCTGGGTCTCAACAAGAGCACCTAAACTCGCTAGCCAGTGCAACAGAGCAAATGGCTTCAACGATCCGTGAAGTAGCAAACTTAGCGCATGATTCAAGCAGCCAAACAGAAGACGCTCGTAGCGTGGCTACTCAAGGACAACAGAAAGTCGGCCACACGCTAAACTCTATTTCTTTGCTCTCAACCGAGATTCGTTCTGCCTCCGAAGCTGTGGCAGAGCTTGACGCGAATGCCGCTCAAATTGATGAGGTAGTGACCACCATTAATGGTATCTCAGAACAAACCAACCTACTTGCATTAAATGCGGCGATTGAAGCGGCTCGTGCGGGTGAGCAAGGTCGTGGTTTCGCTGTAGTTGCAGACGAAGTTAGAGCTCTTGCCGGTCGAACTCAACAAGCGACCGTTGAGATCCAGACAATGATTGAAGCACTTCAGCGTAACAGCCAGTCTCTTACTCAGTTAATGGAAACGACTGTGACTAACGCATCCGAGGGCCAGCAGTTGATGTCAGAGGTTGATGTAGAGATTGGTTCTCTTGCAGAGAAAAACCAATCTATTTCAGACAGTAGCATTCAAATTGCTACAGCCGCTGAAGAGCAAGGTGTTGTTGCTGACAATATTGCTGCTAGCGTCGAAGAGATTCGAACACAGTCAGACAGCGTTTGCTCAATGATCAACGCAACAAACTCGAACATTGAACAGCTCAGAACCCAAAGTGACCAGATGGAGTCACTACTGACAGGCCTAAAAGCCTAATATCTAGAGCCGCTAATTATAGCGGCTCTTTTATTTGCAATTCGCATACACATCTTAGAAAATACCCCTCCTTTAAAATCAACCTATTGAGTAACGCAATGACTCCATCTATCCATCTCGTTAAAGGCCGTGATAAATCCCTTCGCCGTAAGCATCCTTGGGTGTTTTCTCGTGGTATTCATCGCGTTGAGGGTGAACCGCAACTGGGAGAGACCGTTGACGTGTTCGCTAATGATGGTAAATGGCTGGCGAAAGCTGCGTACTCTCCTAACTCTCAAATTCGAGCTCGCGTTTGGAGCTTCGAGAAAGAAGAGATCAATAAGGCATTCTTCGTAAAGCGCATTCAAGACGCTCAGCTTCTTCGTGACGACATTATCGTTCGCGACGGACTAACAGGCTACCGCCTTATCGCGGCTGAGTCTGATGGTTTACCTGGTATCACAATCGACAAGTTTCAAAACTATTTAGTGTGTCAGCTTCTAAGTGCTGGCGCTGAATTTAATAAGCAAACTCTAGTCGAAGCATTATTAGAAGTATTCCCAGAGTGTAATATTTACGAACGTTCTGACGTAGCCGTACGTAAGAAGGAAGGCTTAGAACAGACGACGGGGGTACTGTATGGTGACGAACCACCTAAGTCTGTTGTGATTGAAGAAAACGGCGTAAAGATCAGCGTTGATATTATTGGTGGTCATAAAACCGGTTTTTACCTTGACCAACGTGATAGCCGCTTACAGTCAATGAAGTATGTGAAAGACAAAGAGGTTCTTAACTGTTTCTCTTACACTGGTGGCTTTGGTCTATATGCGCTAAAAGGCGGTGCAAAACGCGTTATTAATGCAGACGTTTCTCAGCCAGCGCTTGATACTGCAAAGCATAATGCAGAGCTGAACGAGTTTGATATTTCAAAGAAACGTGCTGTATTCCTAAATGCCGATGTATTCAAACTACTTCGTGAATACCGTGACCAAGGGACGAAGTTTGATGTGGTTGTTATGGACCCGCCTAAGTTCGTTTCAAGCAAGAATAACCTGACATCTGGTGCAAATGGCTACAAAGACATTAACATGCTTGCGATGCAGATCCTCAAGCCAGGCGGCACGCTACTAACCTACTCTTGTTCTGGCCTAATGAGCGCAGACTTGTTTCAAAAAGTCATCGCAGATGCAGCCCTAGACTCAGGTCGCCAAGTGAAGTTTGTTGAACGTTTTGAGCAAGCAGCTGACCACCCGACTGATAGCGCTTATCCTGAAGGCTTCTACCTGAAAGGGTTTGCTTGTAAAGTGCTATAATTTTAAAGGCCACTTGGAATACCAAGTGGTCTTTTTTATTAGGTCAACTTTAATAAGCTAGCCCTAACGGGCTAGCTAGTAACTTACTCAACCTTCAACGTGTTCAAAGTCTCAATCAAGCTTGACGTGATATCAGAAGAGCTCACTCCATTGAAGTCTACAGTGACCGTATTTGCGCCCTTACTTAAAGTCATTGATGTATCCAACCCAGATTCATTAAATGTAATCGAGTAATCGCCTACAGTAACATCACTAGGATCCAAGTCTAGAATGCGTAACATGGTATCTAGCTCATCACTATCCATGTCAGCAAACACATCCGAGAAGTCTAGAGAGTCACCTTCAGAACGATCAAAGTCTTTGACAACATCAGTCGCACCATCGAGGTCGCTGTCAACCCATTTGAAGATATCAGCATCCTCTCCACCAGTTAGGATATCGTTACCTAAACCACCGATAAGCATATCTTCACCACCTTGACCATAAAGAATGTCATCTCCTTTACCACCCTCTAGAGTGTCAGCTTGGCCAAGCACGTTATCATTGTCATCAAGTGACTCTTCAAACAGCTTATACGTGTCGTGATTATCAGAAATAAACTGATGTAACTCTTCATCACTAGGTTCAGAGCCATTTTGCAACTTCAAGAACTGTTTAAGGCCATCAAAACCAAGTTTCTGCTCCGCAGGGCTGCCTACTTGATCCCATGGTAGGTGAGTCGTATTGACTGCATCACCGAAGATAATGTCGTCACCTCGATCACCAAGGATATGATCACCATCCATATCGCGATAGTTGGTATGTGATATCTCTCCTTCTAGTGCAGCTACGAGTTGACTTCCGGATGTTACGACATCGACTTCACCTACATTTACCGTTGTGGTGTCAGTAATTGAAATCTCTGCTTCCAACTTGATAGCATCACTCTCATCATTCGTAACATTGTCGAGCATGATCGCTAGTCTATATTCACCAACAGCATTTAACGTCTGGGTTGTATCTGAAGAACCTTTAATTGGACCATAAACCGTTTCCCAAGTGCCGTTTACAAGCTTCTCGATTCGCCAATTAAACACATCACTATCAGCCAGTCCTTCTTTCACTTCAAAATCCAATGAAATATCTGCAGATTGATTTTGTTCCAAAGTGAAAGATGAACCGTAAGCTGTCTCAGCTGGCTCGTTGTAATTAACTTCGACTTCAAGCTCTTGCTCAAGCGAGCTCACTTGCTGTCCGAATGGCACATCAGCACTACCAATAACATTAGTGTTATCGAACATACGTAGTGTTTGAGTTTCACTGTCATCAGTCGCAATACCAATCGCTTTTACTTTACTTATACTTGAAAGTTCATTGTATGCGTCAAGTGCTTTGCTTAGGTCTAAGCTATCGGTTGAATCACCTGATTCACTTTGGTCACCGGTATAAGTAGTCGGCTTACCATCGGTTACGAACAAGGTCACATTCTCTGCATTCGCGTTAGAATTACCCACACCGTCAAACCAAGTTTTAGCCGAATCAAATGCCGCTTCGTAGTTTGTCGCGCCATCTGCAGATAAGCCATTTATCGCGGTCTCCAAAGAGCTCCAATTATTATCTTGGATATCAGAAATGCTAACAGCAGCGCTTGCTGATGAAGCAAACCCAATAAGTGCAATATTAATCGTCCCAGAGTGCGTATCTAGCCCTTCAACAAAGTTCAGTAACGCCGCTTTCATAACGCCAAGTCTAGTACTGTTATCAAAATTATCCTTCATGCTACCCGACGCGTCAGCTAAGATCGCAATGTTGTAATTTTTTGCTGGCGTAATAGTGGTATCTATACCACCAACATCACCAATAATTACATCATCAGCACTATCACCTAAGAGCAATTCTTCTGGTGAGTTATCTAAGATGAACTTATCCGTAGCAAGAGTAGCGAACTCGGAGTCTGAGCCTGTTGCTTGATTGCCATTATGATCTTCAGCTACGGCATTGGCAGTAACGGTAAAGTCCAAGCTACCCGTATAGTCAGCAGGAACTTTTAATTGGGCATTGTCGATAGTTGCACTGAAGTTATTGTCTTTATTCAGATCGACAGTGACATTAAAGGTTTGGAAGCCATTGCTTGTTGCTACTGGTTCGACTTTCTCACCACCAATATATAGGTCTACGCCTTCCGGGATGCCCGTGATCTCAACTCGGTTGTCAACCAGTTGCTCTGAACCATCTTTGTCCTGCAATTCAACATCTAGTGTTAATGGAATCGTAGTATCTTTTACGACATTAGGAAGACCAGTGTTGTAATCAAGTTCTACAATGCCATCGCTAAAAATGATTTGCTCGATAAAGTAAAGCGTATCTCCGGCTCCATCTACATTAGGTAAGCTTGTCTCTTGACCACTCTTATCGATAACTCTAAATCTATTACCGCCTCCTACTTCCTCAAACGAAATTATAAAATCAGAAATCGAACCTTCGTAGATTACCGTATCAATAGCTTTAATTTCATTACCTTCAGTGTCGTAACCTAAATGATCATTGTATGTATGATCAGAGTCTGTGTTAGCTCCCTTAAATGTGTCGTCTAAACTACCACCAATAAACACATCAGAACCTTTATAGTTACCAGTATAATGCACAGCAAGAGGTTGGTCTGGAGTTCCCGGAGCACCAGCATATTTGTCTTGAGCGATGAATAAGTTACTGTCTCTATTATCTGCGCTGAGGAAACCATTATCTTGGTCATGCGTACCTTGGAATAAGTCACCATTAATACTCAGCAACTTACCATTAGTGTATAACTCCAATATCGATTCTTTATCTGTTGGGTGACCAAATACTGCATTAGTTTTCTGGATATCACCCAACGTAATGGAAACAACAGGCTCATCGGCAACAGGGTTAATATCAACGGTCAAAGTATGCTCTTGTGACGAACCATTATTATCAACTGCTTTGAACTTAACCTCCGCGTAATCACTCTCTTTGTTACCGGTTGCATCGCCACCGAAGCCGTCATAACCAGATTCGTTAAGTTCTGGCCTGAAACCAATAACACCCGAAGCTAACTGAGCGGACGTGATCTGACTAGCGTTTAACGGCTGCCAATTTGGCTCTTGTGCTGTACCAAGGTTAATCACTAATTCGCCATCAACTGGCTGCTGAGTAATCGCTACGGTAGTGCCTGACTCTATACCAAAATCATCTAGAGAGAGCATGAGAACAGTGTCTTCTTGTCCAAATACATCCTTACTTTCCGCACCTGGAACGACTGGTGCAGGGTGAACAATCAGTTCGAACTCACCTCTTGTTACCTCTTTAGTATCACCTTCTATCTCATCAGAAATAGCTTTTACTTGTACTGTGTAGGTATCTGGTACATCAACTTTAATCTGGATTTCGTCAAGCACAGTTTCTACCCGTCCACCTTCAGACAACCAAGAAGAAATATTCACTCTACCATTCGAGTCTACAAGAAGCGTACTGTCGCCAAACTTGACTTCTGTTCCTTCCGGCAGACCGGCCAAGACTAATTTAAGCGTTTCAGAGCCATCTGTATCAACGAGTTGAGTAGTGATCTTAGACACGCTAATAAAGGAATCTTCTACCCCTTCATTTAGACCAGATACCGGAGTCTCTACATCTAATTTCGCTGGCGTCGTGTCAGGTCGAATATCTACCGACATAGTTACTGTTGAACTGGAATTTACACCATCGAAGCCATGGTAGTTAAACTCGGCATAATCAGGTTGCTTGTTACCTGTTGCGGTGTTGCTTTCATCAGACATCGAGGTACTAGATTCATAACTCACCGGAGTAAACACCAGATCCCCATTTTCAATTTGATCCTGAGTGACCTGGTATCCTGAGCCAATCACGTCGCTGTCTAAGTGAATCCAAGCATCTGAATCAGCATCATACAAGTACAAGCTACCTGCGCCAGGTGCGCTAGTAATAACAACCGTTAAGTCAGCCGAGTCAGCATCCGACAGATTAAAGTCCGCCCACGTAAATGTGTAGCTAGATTGCTCTTCTCCAATCACATGAGAATTAGAAGCAAGTGGCGACTCATCATTATCAATAATCGAACCAATAGCTTCTTTACCACCGACTTCAATAACAAAGTTTTCCGTTGGCTCGTCGATAACGTCATCGAAAGTAGGAAGTGTAATTTGGAATGAGTCAACGCCCGGCGGAACAAACAATAGTCCAGTATTCGGGTTGTATGTCACACCATTGGTAAATGTAAGCTTATCAAGGACAACATCATCACTAGACGCAGAACTACCCACACTACCAAACTTAACTTCAATCTGTTCGCCTAGTTGAGATTTACCAGACAGGTTAACTGTGAAGTTAAGATCTTGACCTTCCTCAACAGTACTATTATCAGCAGAGACCGACGAGACTGTAACTGGAACAATATCTGGGTTTACAATGACGTTAATAGTTGCTGTATCTTCTAACCCATCACTGTCTTGAATAGTATACGTAAATGATGTTTCACCGTGGAACGTATCAACGAAGTCAAAGACAACGAAGTCACCTTCAATCCTAGCTTCATGCGAACCTGTTTCCCCGAAGGCAACGATTGTTAGCTTGTCGCCATCTAGATCTATGTCGTTTGACAAGATCTCAGAGATTGGAATTCTGATTTCACCTTCACTCTGATTGACAGCGTAAGCTCCTGTTCCTTCTACTTTTAATCCAGTTAAGAAATAATCAGATGAATCATTTTGTCCGTGTTCATCTTTCGCTGGATTGCCTGCAAACTCTGTCGCTTCAAAGACAATAGTGTCAAATGCGATGCCTTCGAGATCTACATCGAAGCTACCTTCATGACCGGAGTCGACAGAGAACACACCACTTTGAACAGCTTTACCGTCTAAATAAACTGTCCACATGCCTTGCTCGTGGTTGCCCGTTCCGCCTTCATTAGCGAATAGGTGTGCAACAGTGAACGAGAAGCTTGTTGCCGGTTTAGGTAATTCAATAGCAATTTTTTCTGATTCACCAGTTAATCGATCGTATTGAATTTGATTACCTGGACCAGAATTAATGTTTCCGTCTACACCGAGCTCATAGCCTGGAAGATCGTCTGCTGAATCTCCATCAACAACAAGGATATTTGCCGAACGATCCTCTGAATCATCCGTTGACTTACCGACTAGAGCTGTCTTCGTGACTCCCTCGTAGTCCCAACTTCCATTTTCAGCGAACGAGCCTAAGTTAATTTCGAATGTCTGAGGGTCATCTTTAGCATCCGGTGCATTATTAATAGTAACCGTAGACTCTTCGCTGTAATTCTCGTGCGAATCAACGGCACGGTAATCAAACGAGTCATCAGATCGTGTATCAAGATAACGAAGTTCCCAGTTACCATTACCCGCGGTAGACAAGTCAACACTGTCTATCATCGCCCCTTCTGGCAGTGGAAACGCCTCGGAAGGAATTACGATTTCATGGAACAGATTATTATCGCCACTTGTCGTCTTTTGGTAGGTGAATTGCTCAACACCAGATTCATTACCATTAGTCCAATGAACATCAATAACAACGCTTGACTCATTGGCTGCTTTATTTCCTGGTTTGCTACCGTAGCCCTCTTCGAACCAACCTCCGAGACCATCTAGACCTAGTGTGATTGAATCAGCTGGTCTTGATGCAAAATCGATTGTTAGAGTTTCGTCTTTTTGGATACCGTTATCATCACCAATACCAATACCGTAGCCAATATGCTTTGCACTGCCGTTGTATTGGGTTAAATCATCGTTACCGTTGCCAACTTTGGAAGCTGTGATGGTAACAACTTGTCCATCAGCTAACTCGAGTGTTCGAACAGATGGGTTATCCGTTGCCACACCCCAGTTATAGAAAGAAGTATCAGACGAATCTGAGTCATCTGGGTGTGGATTACCTTTCACACCTACTAAGAACCCTTCTTTGCCTTCGTCGCGTGTGTAAACAATATCGTTAGGGTTTTCGAAGATCGTACCTTCTTTGACAAGGTTACCTTGTTCATCAAATACGGCTAAGTCTTCTTCTGAAATTGGGTTGCCCTGGTAAGACAACGTACCACCTTCAGGTAACTCAGTAATCACAACGCCTAGCGAAATTGAAGCGTCACTGTCGTCAAATTCATCAGAAATATGATCGTCAGTGTCACCTTCTATTGAACCGCTGCCTGTATCAAATACTACTTTCGAAGAACCTGACTCGCCGAGGCTAATAGAGAAATCTTCTGATTTTGGTGGAGTGTCTTCAAAGTCTAAGATGGTAGCATCTGCAGTACGATCCGCTGGGTCTGTCGCCGTAAGTGCACCCTCGGCGCCTTCAACAGTCACACTGAAGTCTTCATCGCCTTCGTAGACTTTATCTTGCGCCGTCTTAACTCGTACTTTGACCGCATCTTCACCGGCTGGAACCGTCACTAAACCATTCGCGGGTACATCTACCCACTCGCCGT
>NZ_RXZH01000011.1 GCF_003970385.1 Vibrio aquaticus
GCCGAACCAGGGACAATAGATGAGGCATCAAAAGATGTWTATCCACTGAACCTWTAAATAGTGGCAGGTCTACCTGGATTCGAACCAGGGAATGGCGGCATCAAAAGCCGCTGCCTTACCGCTTGGCGATAGACCTGCAGTGCTCTAAYTAAAGAGACTTAAAGAATGGTGCGGAAGGAGAGACTTGAACTCTCACACCTTGCGGCGCCAGAACCTAAATCTGGTGCGTCTACCAATTCCGCCACTTCCGCATCAATTTGTAGTCATAGCTGATAATTGGAGAATCAACTCGACGTTGTAGTGGCAGGTCTACCTGGATTCGAACCAGGGAATGGCGGCATCAAAAGCCGCTGCCTTACCGCTTGGCGATAGACCTGCAGTGCTCTAACTAAAGAGACTTAAAGAATGGTGCGGAAGGAGAGACTTGAACTCTCACACCTTGCGGCCAGAACCTAAATCTGGTGCGTCTACCAATTCCGCCACTTCCGCATCAATTTTGTAGTCACTACCGACAATTGGATAATCGATAAGACGTTGTATGTATTCCAAGAAAGGAATGGTGGCTACGACGGGATTCGAACCTGTGACCCCATCATTATGAGTGATGTGCTCTAACCAGCTGAGCTACGTAGCCAATGGTGCGGAAGGAGAGACTTGAACTCTCACACCTTGCGGCGCCAGAACCTAAATCTGGTGCGTCTACCAATTCCGCCACTTCCGCATCAATTTGTAGTCATTACTGATAATTGGAAAATCAATAAGACGTTGTATATGGCAGGCTACTTAGAGCCGAACCAGGGACAATAGACGAGGCATCAAAAGATGTTTATCCACTGAACCTTTAAATAGTGGCAGGTCTACCTGGATTCGAACCAGGGAATGGCGGCATCAAAAGCCGCTGCCTTACCGCTTGGCGATAGACCTGCAGTGCTCTAATTAAAGAGACTTCAATAATGGTGCGGAAGGAGAGACTTGAACTCTCACACCTTGCGGCGCCAGAACCTAAATCTGGTGCGTCTACCAATTCCGCCACTTCCGCAAATTATTTTTATGTAGATTGAGTCAAGATGGTGCGGAAGGAGAGACTTGAACTCTCACACCTTGCGGCGCCAGAACCTAAATCTGGTGCGTCTACCAATTCCGCCACTTCCGCATCTTGAATCTACATGGTTACTAGTTAATTGGTAAAAACTAATAACTTTATGTCTGTTTCCTAAAAAAGGAATGGTGGCTACGACGGGATTCGAACCTGTGACCCCATCATTATGAGTGATGTGCTCTAACCAGCTGAGCTACGTAGCCACTCGTGAGCGAGACAATATAAACTGTTGCGCTCTTAGTGACAAGCCATTTTTTAATTAGGCTCAACACTATAAATAGTGGCAGGTCTACCTGGATTCGAACCAGGGAATGGCGGCATCAAAAGCCGCTGCCTTACCGCTTGGCGATAGACCTGCAGGCATAGCTAAAATAGCTATAAAACATGGTGCGGAAGGAGAGACTTGAACTCTCACACCTTGCGGCGCCAGAACCTAAATCTGGTGCGTCTACCAATTCCGCCACTTCCGCATCAATTCCTAATCACTTTCAATGAAAGTATTTAGGAATGGTGGCTACGACGGGATTCGAACCTGTGACCCCATCATTATGAGTGATGTGCTCTAACCAGCTGAGCTACGTAGCCATACCATGTTTTTGTTCTCAACAATTCGTTGTCGTCTTGTTGGGAACGGGGCGCATTATGCGTAGTTGAAATAAAACCGTCAATAGTTTTTTTGAATAAATCGAGATAAACGGACTGTTCGATTTCTTTTTAAACAAAGAGGCGTGTTAATGATCGAAAACTGATAACAAAATGACGCAACTTAATGGAGTTTAGTGAAAACTAAAACGGGACATAACAAAAAGGCCAGCATTACTGCTGACCTTTTAAGTCAAAGACTTGTATAGAAATTATACGTTGAAGCGGAAGTGAACCACGTCACCATCTTTTACGATGTAGTCTTTACCTTCTAGACGCCATTTACCTGCGTCTTTCGCACCGCTTTCACCGTTGAATTCGATGAAGTCATCGTAGCCAACAACTTCTGCACGGATGAAGCCTTTTTCAAAGTCAGTGTGGATCTTGCCTGCTGCTTGTGGCGCAGTTGCACCGACAGGAATAGTCCAAGCGCGAACTTCTTTAACACCTGCTGTGAAGTAAGTGTGCAGAGTTAGTAGTTCATAACCTGAACGGATTACACGGTTTAGGCCTGGTTCTTCGATACCCATGTCCGCAAGGAACTCTTCGCGATCTTCGTCATCTAGCTCTGAAAGCTCAGATTCGATTGCTGCACATACCGCAACAACGACGTTGTTTTCTTTTTCAGCGTACTCACGCACTGCGTCAAGGTACGGGTTGTTCTCGAAACCATCTTCATTAACGTTAGCAATGTACATGGTTGGCTTTAGCGTCAAGAAGTTTAGGTAACCAACAGCGATTAGCTCTTCTTTAGACAGTTCAACAGTGCGCGCCATGCCACCTTCAGTTAGTACTGGAAGCAGTTTTTCTAGAACGGTTAGTTCAAATTTAGCATCTTTATCGCCGCCTTTCGCTTTCTTAGCGTTACGCTGGATTGCACGCTCACAAGCATCAAGGTCAGCCATTGCTAGCTCTAGGTTGATCACTTCGATGTCTTCGATTGGTGATACTTTACCTGCTACGTGTACAATGTTTTCATTTTCAAAACAGCGCACAACGTGACCGATCGCATCAGTTTCACGGATGTTTGCTAGGAATTTGTTACCTAGACCTTCACCACGAGATGCGCCAGCAACGAGACCTGCGATGTCGACGAATTCCATCGTAGTTGGCAGTACTTTCTGTGGGTTCACGATTTTCGCCAGTGCGTCTAGACGAAGATCTGGCACAGGGACTACGCCTGTGTTTGGTTCGATAGTACAGAAAGGGAAGTTTGCTGCTTCGATGCCTGCTTTAGTAAGTGCGTTAAACAGAGTTGATTTACCTACGTTTGGTAGACCAACGATGCCACATTTAAAACCCATGATAGTAACCTTATTCAGCTTTGAACGTGTGTAGACGGTTTTGTGCTTTTGATAGACCATCCTTAATCAGGATATCTAAACAACGAACAGATTCATCTGCCGCTGCATCAAGAAGCTCTTGCTCTTTTGCCGGCGCTTTGCCTAAAACAAAACCGGCTACTTTATCTTTGTGTCCCGGATGGCCAATGCCGATTCGAAGACGATAGAAATCTTTGCAATTTCCAAGTTTGCTTATGGTATCGCGAAGGCCGTTGTGACCGCCATGGCCACCACCTTTCTTAAATTTAGCAACACCCGGTGGCAAATCTAACTCATCGTGCGCAACCATGATCTCTTCTGGCTTGATTTGGTAAAACTTTGCTAAAGCAGCAATCGCTTTACCTGAAAGATTCATGAACGTTGTTGGGATAAGCAGACGAAGATCCTGACCATTGACCATGATGCGTCCAGTCAAACCAAAAAACTTCGCTTCGTTTTTCAGTGTGATGTTGTGTACACGGGCGAGTTCTTCAACAACCCAAGCACCAGCATTATGGCGAGTTCTCGCGTATTCAGGCCCTGGATTAGCTAGACCGACAAGCAATTTAATTTGTTGACTCAAGGTTAGGATCTCTCTTGGAATCTCAAAAAGCGCAGTATGATAGCACACAAATCTCACATCGGGCGAGATGCGGTTTATTTAGCAAAACTGCAGGAATAAAAAAACACCCCAAAGTGGGGTGTTTTCTAAACTCTTGCTAAAATATGTTCGATTAGCTGAACATTGCAGAGATTGATTCTTCGTTGCTAATACGACGAATTGCTTCTGCTAGCATGCGAGATAGGCTCAGAGTGGTGACCTTGCCAGTATCTGCCATTTCTTTAGACATTGTGATCGAGTCAGTCACGATAACTTGGTCTAGTACCGAGTTACCAATGTTCTGAGCAGCATTACCTGAGAATACAGCGTGAGTTGCGTAAGCGAATACACGCTTAGCACCGCGCTCTTTTAGCGCTTCAGCTGCTTTACATAGAGTGCCACCTGTATCGATCATGTCATCAACGATCACACAGTCACGACCTTCAACATCACCGATTAGGTTCATTACTTCAGACACGTTAGCGCGTGGACGACGCTTATCAACGATAGCGATATCTACGTCACCCAGTGCTTTAGCGGTTGCACGAGCACGAACAACGCCGCCTAGGTCAGGAGAAACAACAACAGGGTTCTCTAGGCCACGGTTAGCCATGTCTTCAAGAAGAACTGGTGTACCGAAGATGTTATCAACTGGTACATCGAAGAAGCCTTGAATCTGCTCTGCGTGTAGGTCGATAGTCAGAACGCGGTCAACACCAACGTTAGAAAGGAAGTCAGCAACAACTTTTGCAGTGATTGGCACACGAGCAGAACGTACACGACGGTCTTGGCGAGCGTAACCAAAGTAAGGGATAACTGCTGTAATACGGCCCGCTGAAGCGCGGCGCATTGCGTCAATCATCACTACAAGTTCCATTAGGTTGTCGTTAGTTGGTGCACAAGTAGATTGAATGATGAAAACATCACTACCACGTACGTTTTCGTTGATTTGAACAGCGACTTCGCCATCAGAAAAACGAGAAACAGTAGCATCACCAAGAGAGATGTATAGACGATCAGCAATACGTTGGGCTAGTTCAGGTGTAGCGTTACCAGCAAATAGCTTCATATCAGGCACGGTGGAAACCTCAGGGTTGCGTCCAGTTTTAAATAGATTGTGTGTGGGCTAAGCGATACTTAGCCAGTCTCTCGTACAAAGGCGAAATGTTTTTGCCTTGTGCAACAAAAGCGGAGACTGTGTCAGGCAGCTCGGCCAGCGTTGATTCGGCGTTACTTTTGCTCGAAAATTCAGCAAAAACGCACGATCCAGTGCCAGTCAATCGCGACGGCGCGTATTGTAGCAGCCAAGAAAGTTGCTTATCAACCTCTTGGTACAGCATTCGAACAATTTTTTCGCAATCGTTTCCGTAATCGCCCTCTAGAAGTGTGGCTAGCGGGCGTTTTGGCGTGTTTCTAGTCAGCTCAGGGTGAGTGAATATGTCTACGGTAGCAATTGATACATCTGGTCTGACGACGAGATACCATTTTTCTTCTGGTTCGGCTTGGGTCAGTTCTTCACCAACGCCTTCCGCAAAGGCGGAAAAACCACGGGTAAAGACAGGAACATCCGCGCCAAGAGCTAAGCCGATTTCAGCCAGTTCCTCTTCGTTTAAGTCGGTTTCCCATAAGTGGTTCAATGCAACCAGTGTTGTAGCGGCATTCGATGAGCCCCCTCCAATGCCGCCACCCATAGGCAGAATCTTATTAAGATCGATATGAGCGCCGTACTTACATTGGGACTTTTCTTGAAGCGCAGTGGCTGCTTTCCAGATCAGGTTATCTTTTAACGGAACACCAGGAATTTCCGGAGATAGGGTAATCTCACCGCTTGTATTGGCAGTAATCGTTAAATCATCACCATGATCTAAAAACTGAAATAGGGTTTGCAGTTCATGGTAGCCATTATCTCGACGGCCCGTGATGTAAAGGAATAGGTTGAGTTTGGCGGGAGAAGGCCAGTTTGTGGTTTCAGAGATCATTCGTTGAACGTCCACTTTGAAATAACAATGTTGATGGAGATATCACCCTGGGTGAGCTTGAGTCTTTTGGGTAGCGGTAGGGGCGCTCCTAAAAGTTGGACATCTTGATAGCTTTGATAATCGAGAGTCCATGTTTGGTTATTTAGCTGTTTAGTTAAAGAAGCCAACGTGTTGGTCTGGTTCAGTTGATAGTCATCGGCAAGGGTAGGGCGGCCGAGTAGCCAGTCATTTAGCTGATCTACAGGGATGTTTAATCCAGTCAGCTGTTTAATCAGCGCAGCAGCATTTGGGGCACTGAACGATTTTCCATCATAGGTTTCAACGGTAGCGATGCTTGGAGTCGCATTTAAGTTAAGTACCGTTTGGCCCAGGAAAGTACTCATTCTTAGCTGAGTCTCTTGAGGGGAATGCTGCCATTGAAAGTTAAGGGATTGGCGTTCTTGAGGGGCGATATAACCGAGTTTACCTGCGGCCCGGTAATCTTTGATGAGTGCCAATCGCTGTTGATGACTTTGCCATTCTACGTTGGTTGTGCTCTCGATAGACGCACAGCCTTGCAAAAATAGAGCAGTAACAAGGAGTAAAAAGAATGCACGAAAAGTTTTCATCATTGCCGAAGAAGTATCCAATTTTGCCCAAAGTTCGCTGTTACTATATCACTGAAATCACGAACTCTAGAAAACATATCGGGATTCCCCTTTCATTAAACGGGGTCATCAAGTAAAATTCCGTCCTTATTTGTCCATATCTGATTCAGAGAACCATCGATACATGTCTTTGCTTGCTATAGGTATCAACCATAATACGGCCTCAGTCGAACTGCGTGAAAAAGTCGCTTTTGGCCCGGAAAAGTTACCTGAAGCATTGAAACAGCTTGGTGAAAACCCGGTTGTAAATGGCAGTGTTGTCGTCTCGACTTGTAACCGCACCGAGATTTACTGCGATGTAAAAGGTGGCAGCAAAACAAAGATTGTCGAGTGGTTATCCCAATTTCATCAAGTCAGCCCTGAAGATCTCAAACCCAGTTTATACGTCCATGAAGAGCAGGCGGCGATTCGCCATCTTATGCGCGTGTCTTGTGGTTTGGATTCATTGGTGCTCGGTGAACCTCAGATTCTAGGGCAAGTGAAGCAAGCGTATTCGGATTCCCGTGAGCATAAAGCGGTGGACTCTGCGATTGAGAAGCTGTTTCAAAAAGCGTTCTCAGTGGCAAAACGTGTTCGGACTGAAACTGATATCGGTGGAAACGCAGTCTCGGTGGCTTACGCGGCGTGTACGTTAGCGAAACATATATTTGAATCCTTAGAACAATCGACCGTTCTTTTGGTCGGTGCAGGCGAGACGATAGAGCTCGTAGCAAAACACCTAGCGGCCAATGGTTGTACTAAGATGATTGTGGCTAACCGAACCAAAGAACGAGCGTTGCCTTTAGCCGAGCAGTTTGGCGCTGAGATTATTGGTTTGCCAGAGATTCCAGAGCACCTTCCTAGAGCCGATATCGTGATCAGCTCGACGGCAAGCCCGTTACCCATTATCGGTAAAGGCATGGTGGAATCGGCGTTAAAAGCGAGACGCTTCCAACCTATGTTACTGGTCGATA
Organism: Vibrio aquaticus; assembly: GCF_003970385.1. Lineage (GTDB taxonomy): Bacteria > Pseudomonadota > Gammaproteobacteria > Enterobacterales > Vibrionaceae > Vibrio > Vibrio aquaticus. The sequence goes on from NZ_RXZH01000011.1 coordinate 7,244, forward strand.
TTGCTGTGCCGCGTGATATCGAGTCGCAGGTTGGTGAGCTTAATGACGCTTACTTATACACGGTTGATGATCTTCAATCGATCATTGATAACAACATCGAGCAGCGTAAAGTCGAAGCGATTCAAGCCGAAGCGATTGTGACGGAAGAAAGTGCCGCGTTTATGTCTTGGATGCGCTCGCTTCAAGCCGTGGACAGTATTCGAGAGTACCGTCAGACGGCCAACGACATTCGTGAAGATCTGCTCGCCAAAAGTTTACAGTCTCTTGCCGCTGGTGCTGACGCTGAAAAAGTATTGCTAGAATTGAGTAATAAGCTGACGAATAAGCTTATTCATGCTCCTACTCGTGCGTTGCAGAGCGCCGCTGAGAAGGGTGAGCCAGCCAAGCTAGCGACCATTAGACAAAGTTTAGGTCTGGACAACTCTTAGTGATAAGAGTGACAGACTTCATCAAACCCCTGAGTTAAAGAAAACTATGAAAGCCTCTATTTTAACTAAGCTAGAAACCCTGGTTGAGCGTTACGAAGAAGTTCAACACCTACTTGGCGACCCTGATGTGATTGGTGACCAAGATAAATTCCGTGCGCTATCGAAAGAGTACTCGCAGCTTGAGGAAGTGACTAAGTGTTTCCAAGCTTTCCAACAAGCTCAGGAAGACCTCGTTGCCGCTGAAGAAATGGCAAACGAAGACGATGAAGAAATGCGCGAAATGGCGCAAGAAGAGATCAAAGAAGCAAAAGAGACGATTGAACGTCTAAACGATGAGCTTCAAATTCTTCTTCTTCCTAAAGATCCAAACGATGATCGTAACTGTTTCTTAGAAATTCGTGCGGGTGCGGGTGGTGATGAAGCGGGTATCTTCGCTGGCGACCTCTTCCGTATGTACAGCAAATTCGCAGAGAAGAAAGGCTGGCGTGTTGAAGTGATGTCTTCAAACGAATCCGAGCACGGCGGTTACAAAGAGATGATCGCTAAAGTTTCTGGTGATGGTGCGTATGGTGTGCTTAAGTTTGAATCAGGCGGTCACCGCGTACAGCGTGTTCCTGCGACGGAATCTCAAGGTCGAGTTCACACCTCAGCATGTACTGTGGCGGTAATGGCGGAAATCCCAGAAGCGGAAATTCCAGAGATCAAAGCGGCAGACCTGAAAATTGATACATTCCGTGCATCAGGCGCGGGTGGTCAGCACGTTAACACCACGGATTCTGCAATCCGTATCACTCACTTGCCGACAGGTACCGTAGTAGAGTGTCAGGACGAGCGTTCACAGCACAAGAACAAAGCGAAAGCGATGGCGGTTCTTGCTGCACGTATTATCCAAGCTGAAGAAGCGAAACGTGCGGCTGAAGAGTCAGATACGCGTCGTAACCTATTAGGTTCTGGTGACCGTAGTGACCGTATTCGTACGTACAACTACCCACAAGGTCGTGTTTCTGATCACCGCATCAACTTGACGATTTACCGCCTGAACGACGTGATGGAAGGTGAGGTTTCAAGCTTGGTTGATCCTGTTATCCAAGAGCACCAAGCTGACCAGCTAGCCGCTCTAGCAGAGAACCACTAATCCAATGTCGGCTGAAAACAGTGTTGAATACACACTAAAGCAGGCCGTACAGCAACTTCAAGAGAGCGGCAGCGATTCGCCCTCTCTTGATGCGGCGGTGCTTCTTTGCCACGCACTAGACAAGCCTCGCTCGTTTCTTCTTACCTGGCCTGACAAAATACTCGACGGCGCTCAGCTTGATCAATTTGATGCGCTGTTGCAACGTCGAATTATCGGTGAGCCGGTCGCTTATATTACCGGTGAACGCGAATTTTGGTCTCTTCCGTTAAAAGTCTCTCCTTCAACGTTGATCCCTCGCCCTGATACAGAAAGGCTGGTGGAGATCGCCTTAGATAAAGCGGTTGATATACAAGGCGATATTCTTGATTTAGGCACAGGTACTGGAGCCATTGCTCTGGCACTCGCATCTGAGTTGCCTCACCGCCAAGTCACCGGAATCGATCTCAAAGAAGACGCTCAACAACTGGCTCAATCTAATGCAACATCGCTCAACCTGAACAACACCCAATTTTTAGCTGGGAGCTGGTTTGATCCTTTAGCGAGCGGAACAAAGTTTGCTTTGATTGTTTCCAATCCGCCTTATATCGAGAAAGAAGATCCGCACTTGGTGCAAGGTGATGTGCGCTTTGAACCTTTGAGCGCGTTGGTTGCTGATGAAAAAGGTTTGGCAGATATTCGACATATCGCCACACAAGCGCGAGTTTTCCTCGAAGATAGCGGGTGGTTGATGTTCGAACATGGTTTTGAACAAGGCAAACCGGTAAGAGAATTATTACAGTCACTTGGTTACGAACAAGTGGCAACCTACAAGGACTATGGCGATAACGACCGAGTTACCATCGGTCAATACTTATCATTAAAGTAAATCACCAGTGAAGTAAGAGAGAACAACAATGTACGAAGGTTTAAAGCATTTCCATTTATTGACCATCGCTATTAGTGCGACGCTGCTATCGGTTCGATTTGCAATGATGATGGCAAACTCAAATCTGCTTGAGAAAAAGTTTTTCAAAGTGTTCCCACACATCAATGACACTTTTTTGCTGTTATCGGGTGTCGGCCTTGTGTTTATTACTGGCTTTATTCCTTTTACACCTGCCGCACCTTGGCTAACTGAAAAGCTCACCTGTGTATTGGCGTACATTGCACTGGGCTTCTTTGCTCTTAAGCTAGGTAAAAATAAGCTACTGAGAACGTTTTCATTTTTTGGCGCGCTAGGCTGGCTTGCAATGGCGGGTAAAGTCGCGGTCACTAAAGTTCCGGTGTTGTTTGGTTAATGAGGATTGATAACCCACATGCTTGAGTTATTTGATGAAGACTTTGATGCCATGGAGCTTGCCGAAGGCGCTCTGGCATTGAATAAAGCAGTCAACCCTCACACACAAGTTGACTGGGCACAAGCTGAACTCGATCGTTTGGTGAATGAAGCGGAATTGGCGCTCGCTCATGAAATTAATGAAAAGCAGAGATTTGAGGCTCTGCTTCGCTTGTTCTATTACGACTGGCAGTTCCAGGGCGATAGAGACAGCTATTTCCGTTCGGAAAATGGCTTTATTGATCAAGTCTTAGAGCATCGTAAAGGCATTCCAGTCAGCCTTGGTGCTGTGTTGTTATTCATTGCCCGTAAGCTTGGCTTCCCATTATCAGGTGTTACTTTTCCAACTCAATTTTTACTTAAGCTAGAGTGGTATGGTGAAAAGCCGATCTATATCAACCCGTTTGACGGGGAGCTGGTCTCTGAACATACCTTGCGAGCATGGTTGATTGGTCATAAAGGCCCGCTTGCTAAATTGGAGTCAAAACATCTAGAGCCGACGGATAACCCTACTGTGATAGGACGTTGGTTAGCCCTATTGAAAAGTGCTCTACTGCGTGAAGAGCGCTATACTTTGGCTCTAAAGTGCACCGATCTAGCGTTAACCTTTGTGCCAGATGACCCGTATGAAATTCGCGACCGTGGCTTTATTTACCAGCAGCTCGATTGCCATCAAATTGCACTTAGTGATTATCAGTTCTTTATCGATCAATGCCCAGATGATCCGGCGGCTGAATTGTTAAAGAATCAAGTGAACGCCATGAGTCAGACTCTGGTGACCTTACATTAAGCCCATCTCATTTGAGTTGGGTTAGACAAAATAGAGAGAAGAAAATGGAACAGAAAATTGTTCACGTTGGTGATATTCCAGTAGCGAACGACAAGCCATTCACGCTGTTTGCTGGTATGAACGTACTTGAGTCTCGCGATCTTGCAATGCAGATTTGTGAGCACTACGTAAAAGTAACGGAAAAGCTAGGTATCCCTTACGTATTCAAGGCGTCTTTCGATAAAGCGAACCGCAGCTCTGTTCATTCTTACCGTGGTCCAGGTCTTGAAGAAGGCATGAAAATCTTCCAAGAACTGAAAGACACGTTCGGCGTAAAAATCATTACTGATGTGCACACTGAAGCGCAAGCTCAGCCAGTAGCTGACGTTGTAGACGTTATTCAATTACCAGCATTCCTAGCGCGTCAAACAGACCTTGTTGAAGCAATGGCTAAGACGGGCGCTGTGATCAACGTGAAAAAACCTCAGTTCATGAGCCCAGGCCAAGTGGGCAACATCGTTGATAAATTCAGTGAATGTGGCAACGAAAATATCATTCTTTGTGAGCGCGGCTCATGCCTTGGTTACGATAACCTAGTGGTTGATATGCTTGGTTTCGGCGTGATGAAAAAAGCGTCAAACGGCAGCCCAATCATTTTCGATGTAACGCACTCTCTTCAGATGCGTGACCCATCAGGCGCGGCTTCAGGCGGCCGTCGTGAGCAAACGGTAGAGCTTGCTAAAGCAGGTCTAGCAACAGGTATTGCTGGTCTATTTATTGAAGCGCACCCGAACCCAGATCAAGCTCGTTGTGACGGACCATCGGCACTGCCTCTAGACAAACTAGAGCCGTTCCTTGCACAAATGAAAGCCCTAGATGATCTGATCAAAGGCTTCGACCAGATCGATATCAAATAAGCGTATTTAATGATCTTTAAGCCGGCATTGAGTCGGCTTTTTTTGTGCCTGAATATAATGATTTGGCTAAACGAAATGAATCGAATCGAACTTGATTTGTTATGTTATATCATAACGATAAGACATTGAAATTACGATGAATTTCTCTGTCGTTATCATAATCTGTTGAATGGTTAACCAAACTCACAAATCACTCAAAAGCACATGAAAACGTTTGCCTGTGATCATTTATTAACTCATGTGTAATTTTGATGGTTTGTTACACATTTGGTATGGGATTAAGGTGATCTATCCGACATAAATATGAAATCACCCTGTCAGGTTATTTAGGTTAATTTAAACTAGTTCAAGTTTTACTACTCTCTAACTGCGTTTTTTCTCGCGTATGTCTATTCATAGAGGGTCGTTTTAAAAGCAGTGGAAACCCCCAAAAAGTTCAAAAGGTATGACAATGAAGCAAGGCCTGATCGTAAAAAGCGCAATTAGCGCAGCAATCCTGGCAACTCTAGCTGGTTGTGCAACAGCACCTCAGCAGGAGTGGGAAGCAGATAAAACTTACAAGCTGACAGTTCTTCACACTAACGACCACCACGGTCGCTTCTGGCAGAATAAATATGGCGAGTACGGCATGGCTGCTCGTAAGACGCTAATTGACGAACTGCGTGCTGAAATCGCAGCGGAAGGTGGTAGCTCACTACTTCTTTCTGGTGGTGACATCAACACAGGTGTTCCAGAGTCAGACCTTCAAGATGCTGAACCAGATTTCAAAGGTATGAGCAAAATTGGTTACGATGCTATGGCACTAGGTAACCACGAGTTCGACAACCCTCTTGAAGTGCTAATGAAGCAGAAAGAGTGGGCAAACTTCCCAATGCTATCAGCAAACATCTATGACAAAGAGACTGGCGAGCGTATGTTCCAGGCTTACGAGATGTTTGACCTACAAGGCATCAAAGTTGCGGTTATCGGTCTAACAACAGAAGACACGCAGAAAATCGGTAACCCAGAGTTTATCGGTGGTATCGACTTCCGTGACCCGAAAGAAGAAGCAAAGAAACTGATTGCTGAACTTGAAAAGACTGAAAACCCAGACCTTATCTTCGCGGTAACTCACATGGGTCACTACGAAAATGGTCAGCGTGGTGTAAATGCGCCGGGTGATGTTGCCCTTGCTCGTTACCTAGACGAAGGCTCGCTAGATATGATCGTTGGTGGTCACTCTCAAGAGCCAGTATGTATGGAAGCGCCAAACGTTGTTAAGAAAAACTTCAAGCCTTCTGACGAATGTAAGCCTGACCTGCAAAACGGCACTTACATTGTTCAAGCACACGAATGGGGTAAATACGTAGGTCGTGCAGATTACGAATTCCGTAACGGCGAACTAGAAATGGTAAGCTACGATCTGATCCCAGTAAACTTGAAGAAGAAAGTTAAGATTGACGGTAAGAAACAACGTGTTCTTATTGAAGACGAAATCAAGCAAGATGAAGCGCTACTCGAGTTCCTACGTCCTTACCAAGAGCAAGGTCAAGCGCAACTGGACGTTAAGATCTCTGAGACTAACGGTAAGCTAGAAGGTGATCGTAACGTTGTTCGTTTCCAACAAACGAACCTAGGCCGTCTAATTGCCACGTCTCATATGGAACGCGCGCAAGCAGATTTCGCAGTAATGAACTCTGGTGGTGTTCGTGACTCTATTGAAGCGGGTGATGTCACTTACAAAGATGTACTGACAGTACAACCATTTGCAAACATCCTGACTTACACAGACATGTCTGGTAAAGAAGTTCTGGATTACCTAAACGTTGTTGCAACTAAGCCTGTTGACTCTGGTGCTTACGCTCAGTTTGCTGGTATTTCAATGACGGTAGCAAACGGTGAAGTCTCTAACGTATTCATCGGCGGTAAACAGCTTCGTCTAGACGAGACTTACCGTTTCACTGTACCAAGCTTCAACGCTGCTGGTGGTGACGGTTACCCTAAATTGTCTGGCCACCCTGGTTTCGTTAATACTGGCTTCGTAGATGCAGAAGTACTTAAAGAGTACCTAGAAGCAAACAGCCCAATTGACGTTAACAAATACGCACCATCTGGTGAGATTGTTTACAAGTAAGTTGACTCAAACTTATAAATCTCTTTAAGCTAAAGCGCGACTCTTCGGAGTGGCGCTTTTTTTATTCCCTTTGCTTAAAGAAATCAGGAGGGAGCATGACTCCTGCAATTAATCTCGCTAAGAAGAAAAAAATTTCTCATACCATTCATCAGTATGAACACGACCCGAGGGCTGACAGCTATGGCCTAGAGGCAGCGGAAGTGTTAGGTCAAGATCCGGCCAAAGTATTTAAAACGCTTTTGTTCAGCCTAAATGGTGAGCCAAAGAACCTAGCAGTAGCGATTATCCCTGTTGATCAGAAACTGAACCTCAAGCAAGCTGCTAAAGCTGCCAAGGCGAAGAAAGCAGAAATGGCGAATCCAGATATTGCGCAAAAGACGACGGGGTATGTGGTTGGTGGAATCAGTCCGCTAGGTCAAAAGAAAGCGTTGCCTACTTTTATTCACCGTAGTGCAGAAGACAAGCAAACCATCTGTGTCAGTGCGGGTAAGCGTGGTTTGGAGATTGAGCTGGCGCCACAAGATTTAGCGATGCTGACTCGTGGGCAGTTTGCGGAGCTGTGTCTGTAACATTCTCAGTCATTCCATAGAGTGACGAAGGAGCGAGTAGGGAATCTCATCCAGCGTTCAGCTCACTTAAAGGGTTCCCTGTGTTGAAAATAAAAAGGGTTGGCACAAAGCACCAACCCTCGTAATTTTTCGAAACTCGAAACTCGAAACTCGAAACTACTTTGTTTCTTCTTCCATCTGAGCGTTATCCACGACGTGGTTCTCACCCAAATCTTTTGGTAGAACAAGGTTTAGCAAGATAGCGACAATACCACATAGGCTCACACCTTGTAGGCTGAATTCGCCAACACCGAAAGCCATACCACCGATACCAAATACCAACGTGATTGCAACAATGACAAGGTTGCGTGATTTGTGAAGGTCAACGTTGTTCTTGATTAGCGTATTTAAACCAACCGTTGCAATAGAACCAAACAGAAGAATCATAATGCCGCCCATTACCGGCATAGGGATGGTTTGAAGCACGGCACCGAGCTTACCAACAAGCGCAAGTACAATGGCAGTAACGGCAGCCCAAGTCATAATGACAGGGTTAAAAGCTTTCGTGAGCATCACGGCACCAGTGACTTCTGAGTAAGTCGTATTTGGCGGCGCGCCGACCATAGACGCAGCAATCGTTGCTACACCGTCGCCAGTAATTGTGCGGTGTAGACCTGGTTTCTTGATGTAGTTCTTACCCGTCACATTAGAGATCGCGAGCATGTCACCAACGTGCTCAACAGCAGGGGCAATCGCAACCGGGATCATAAATAGAATCGCGTTGATGTTAAATTCAGGTGCGGTGAAGTTCGGCAGTGCAAACCATGCGGCTTCTTGAACGGGTGTAAAGTCGACAATACCGTAACCCAAGCTTAAGCAGTAGCCTACGACAATACCACCTAAAATCGGCGTCAGTTTCAAAAAGCCTTTCGCAAACACACTTAGGATGATTGTTGTAAGCAAAGAAGCAATCGAAATAATCATAGACGCATCAGCATCGATGACTTGTGCGCCGTCAACTTTGCCTAGAGCCATATTGACCGCAACGGGCGCAAGACCAAGACCAATCACCATAATGACAGGGCCAACTACGACAGGTGGTAGAAGTTTGTGGATGATTTCCACCCCACGAACTTTAATCAATGCGCCCATCGCCATGTAGACAAAACCCGCAGCCATGAGTCCGCCCATCGTGGCAGGAATACCCCATGTTTGAACGCCGTAAAGAATAGGTGCGATAAACGCGAAAGAAGACGCTAAGAAAATGGGAACCGTACGGCGAGTAACAAATTGGAAAAGAAGGGTACCGACACCCGCACCGAACAAAGCAACACTTGGGTCGAGCCCGGTAAGGAGAGGGACCAACACTAGCGCACCGAATGCAACGAACAGCATTTGGGCACCTTGAATGGCGTTTTTCATATTGTTATTCCTTTATATGGCAAGTTAAGGGCAAAGTGCGGTTACTTGCCCTAACAAAATAAAATTCGCAGGATTCTATCATTTAGCCAAACGTTTGCCATTCGAAGTAGATCAAATAAATAGCGAATAACCTATTCAATCTAACGATATGTTGCAGTGCTTTGGGTGAGTTTTCTGACAGGACTGTCGTCCTTTAGTTGCCCCGGTTGCGATAGTTGCTTATCATCAGCGTTTAATCGGTAAGAAATTGATCTTAGGAAGAGTATGCGTCATTTAGCTTTGTTGGTTTTAGGACTGGTTACACTGCCTGCTATGGCATTAACGAACGTTGACCTATACCGCTCGGAAATTGTGTTAGACCAAACGGCTGAAAAAGCGGATGATCAAGCACGTGTGGAAGGTATGAAAGAGGTGATTGTTCGTGCATCTGGCGACCGTAACGCAGTTACAAATGAAGTGGTCAGAAAAGCACTAAGACAAAACACTCAGTACCTTGCTCAGATCAGCTATGGTCAAGTCGGCGGCGAACAAACCTTAAAGATGGGTTTTAGCGCACCTCATATTCGTTCTCTTCTTAGTCAAGCTCAACTGCCAGTGTGGCCTGCTGCTCGCGCAAATTTATTAGTGTGGTTGGTTGAAGAGAAAGCGGACCGCAACATTGTCTGGGAGCACTCTGACTCTCAAGTTTTAAGCCTGCTAAAATCTCAAGCCACGGTCCGCGGCCTTCCGTTGACAATGCCTGTTGGTGACTTCGATGACATCACGGGTGTCGCGGTATCAGACTTGTGGGGCGGTTTTATCCAGCCAGTTGGAGAGGCAAGTCAACGTTATCCTGTCGATGCAGTGCTAGTGGTTAAGGCGCAAGGTAATAGCGTTCGCTGGACCTTATATGATCAAAAACCTGCCACTATCGGGATTACTCGCCAAGCGCCCCTTTCTGGTTCTAACAACGGTGCCGATGCTGCGACAAAGATGATCGATCAAATCAGTGATTACTACGCGAAGAAAAATGCGGTAGTGATTGCTAACGAATCTTCAGAGGCGATCAAAGTTCGTTTTACTGAGCTTGATGATGCTGTTGGTTTCTTTACCCTAGAGAATAACCTGAAAAAACTAAGCTCTGTTGCGTCATTAGATATTCTCAAAATTCAGGGTAACGAGGTGACGTTCAATGTCCACCTGTTGTCATCGCCAGAAGAGTTTAAACAAGAAGTGCTTCGGGTTGGCCCTATCGCTCAGCTTGAAAGTGTGGTCGATCAACCAGCATTACCACAACCAGAGGCGGTTTCTCCTGAAGACGCGGCGTTGGATGTCAATCAAGAAGTGGATGGTGTCGCAAATGATGTTGCTAACAACGACGAACTTACTGAGATTGCCACTGAACCAACAGCACCAGTGATTGAATCTGAAATGATCTTAGTTTACGAATGGCAAGGTCAGCCTTATGTCGCTCCAGTGGCCGAGCAAGAAGAAGCGATAGAAGTTGACGCATCAGGTGACATCGTTGAAGAAAGCGCTCCGGACGTTATTGAAGCCGCTGAACAATAGAAATAGAACGTGATAACAAGATAGAAAAAAGGGTCTGGAATTTCCAGACCCTTTTTGCATTGTACGGTTTTTCGCTAAATTGCTAATCGAAAGCGAAGTGCTTATTCAGACTCGAAGCGTGCTTTCTCTTCTTTTTCTACCTTAGACAGTCGCTTTAGTTTCAAACCTAATTCGCTGCCTCTTGCACGTGCGTAAAGGATATTGCCAAAGAAGGCGATGGTCGTGAGCACGAGTTCTACCGCGGCTAACCAACGTTCACCATCATCCACATACAAAATTGTAAACGCATGCAGGAAGTAGAGCATCAATACGAAATTCGCCCAAGCGTGGGTGTAAGGCTTGCCGGTTAAAATACCCGGTAGCGGCAACAACAAAGGAATAGCCCAAACAATCGCAAGCGTTGTGCTGCTAATGTGCGGGTGAGGCGACAACGACAGTTGCCACAAAGCAACCCAACTCAATAAAGCGAGATTGCCGAATAAAGCCATCAGACGATAGAGCTTTGTCTTAGAGTTCATCTCTTGCATGGGTTAGATTCCCTTCATTTTTAGTGCTGTCATAGCCAGTCGTTTACCCAATTGTTGAGCTAACTCGATTTCATCTTGGGTGAGCTTTCCATTTCCTGCCGCAACTGCACTGGCACCATAGGGAGTTCCTCCCGAGGTGGTTGAGTGGAGTTTGGGTTCAGAATAGGGGATACCAAGAATCATCATGCCGTGGTGCAATAGAGGTAACATCATGGTTTGCAGTGTCGTTTCTTGACCGCCATGTAAACTGGAAGACGAAGTAAAAACACACGCAGGTTTGTCGATCAAGTCACCTGACAGCCATAAAGGCGTTGTCTTATCCCAAAAATGTTTCAGGGGGGCAGCCATGTTACCAAACCACACTGGGCTTCCCATTGCTAATCCATCACATTGCTTAAGTTCTTCAAGCGTCATGATTGGATCTTGGTGATCTGCTCTCGCATCAATTTCATCGACAGTACGCAGCAGCGCTTCACAGTCGGGAATGGACTCAACGCCACGGGCAATTTGGCGAGCGATAGCTAGCGTTGACCCGTGACGGCTGTAATAAAGAACGGCTACTTGGCAACTCATAGAATTTCGAGTACTTGCTCCGGCGGACGACCATGTTTTGCTTGGCCATTATTCACAACGATTGGGCGCTCAATGAGTTTTGGGTTCTCACTCATCGCTTTGAACAGGGTTTCTTCATCAGCTGTTTTTAGCTCTAACTCTTTGTAGATCGCTTCTTTTGTACGCATCATTTGACGAACGTCGGTAAGAGCTAGCTGAGCCATTAGCGTTTTCAGTTCATCAATCGTTGGAGGCGTATCGAGGTATTTTACGATTTCAGGTTGAATGCCTTTCTCTTCAAGAAGAGCAAGTGTTTCGCGGCTTTTTGAACAGCGTGGGTTGTGGTAAATCACGACTGACATGACAGTTTCTCCATTTATTATTGTAAGGCTAAGAAGCGATCGCGCTGAACCATTAATTGGTCAATGCGGGCATCGTATCTTGCTTGTTTTAAGCTTCCCAACTCAGCCAGTTGACTTGCTTGAGTGTAGTATTGGATCGCTTTATTCCAGTTGGCTTTGAGAGCCAGAATTTCTGCGCGAGCAGCTAAGTCTTCGTCACTTGCACCCAGATGAATGTTAGCTTCTGACAGCAAGTGCCAACCATTGACATCATCTGGGTTGTCATGGGTGTAACGTTGCAACACTTTGACGGCTTCTTCATTCTTTTCTTGCTTGAGTAATGCGTTTGCGTAGTTAATGGTGATGACCGCATTGTTGGGTGCTGATTTGAGCGCTTTCTCAAGCATTGATACGGCTTTTTCAGGTTGTTTTTGCGCGATGTACAAATCAGACATGGCGTCTAGATAAAACAAGTTATCAGGGTGCTGTTGAAGCAATTTAGTCAGAATGACGCTCGCTTCATCAAGCTGGTTGTTGTCTAAGTGAACCAGTGCTTTGCCATATTGGAAGGCGGGTTGAATGCCAGGACCTGCTTTGCTTCCTTTACGTTTAAACCAATCTTGCGCAGCCGTTGCTTCAATTCCCGTATAACGAGCAACAATACGAGCTCGAGCTAGGTGATAGTTGAGTGATGGATCGACTCTTCGTGCAGGGTAGTTTTGCGCTCGTGCTCGGCTGTCGGTAATTCGATCTTCTGGTAAAGGGTGCGTCAGCAGCATCGGTGGTGGTTTGCTTGCGTAGCGGTATTCATCGGCCAAGCGGCCAAAGAATCTCGGCATTGCATTCACCTCAAAGCCGGCTTTCGCTAGTGTTGCGATACCAAAGCGATCGGCTTCTTTCTCGTTGCTACGGGTATAGTTGATTCTACCTTGCATGCTACCGGCTGTTGTGGCGGTAATCGCGGCCATCCCCGCTTCTGGAGAGGCAATCGCCAATAATAAAGCACCGGCCAGAGCGGCCATAGTTGCAGGCGAACGTCTTGCTTGCTCTTCCATACTGCGCGCCAAATGTCGCTGAGTGACGTGGGCGATTTCGTGGGCAACAACCGATGCTAATTCACTTTCACTTTGCGCATGCAAAAATAGCCCGGAATGCAGAGCGACATAACCGCCGAAGAAGGCAAAGGCGTTGATATTGCGGTCGCGGATCATAAAGAAAGTGAAGGGAGTCTTCACATCTGAAGCATTGGCAACCAAGCGATGGCCCAAGTTATCAATATAAGCATTCAGAACAGGATCGTTCACCACAGGCTGACTAGCACGCAGCATGCGCATATAGGCATCGCCATATCGAATCTCTTGGTCGATGGTCAATGTGCCGCTTGCCGTTGTTCCGATATCAGGCAGATCAAGCGTATTGGCCAAGATTGGCGCGGGTGTTCCTATTACAGCGGCAACACTCAGGCAAATTAATGAACGAGTTCGTTTGAACATAGGTGAAAAGTGTTACTCCATTAAATGTCACCGTTGGTGAGGTATATACTAACAAGATAGGTAAACGCTTGGACAGCGTAGAGTCAAGATGGTTTCGATCCTTGGGTTGATTCCTGCTGATGGTCAGAGTAGTGAGGTTGCACCGACTATTTCCACTGACGCATGCAAAAAAACACTATACAATATCTAACCGTTATAATATGCATCGAGCGAGAGAATGGAACCGAAAGTTTTGGATTTGCGCCAAGAGCGATGCCCGATGGCGCTGTTACTTGCTAAGCGTCACACTAAAGGGCTAACGTCTGGTGAACAAATCGAGATTTTTGTCTCTGATTCAAACTCCATGCACGATATCACCCGATTTCTACAAAGACATCTGTTCAGCCTAACGTGTAAAGACATGGATGGTTATTATTCTATGCAGGTGATAAAGGAACCTTTTTAAATGTTTGAAATGGTCAGTCGTTGGTATAAACGACGCTTTTCTGATCCACACGCGGTAAGCCTAGTTGCAATCTTGCTTTTTGGTTTTATTACCATCTATTTCTTTGGTGATTTGATTGCGCCTTTACTGGTGGCGATCGTGTTAGCCTATTTGCTTGAGTGGCCAGTTGTTCAGCTTTCTCGTTTTGGGATTCCTCGAACAGTAGCAGTGATGTTAGTCATCCTTGGCTTTATCGGCTTAATGATCGTGGCCATTTTCGGCTTAGTACCGACCATTTGGCAGCAAGTTGGTAACCTTATCAACGACATTCCTACCATGTATGTGGGCTTGCAGGGCTTTATCGCTGAGCTTCCTCACCGTTACCCTGAACTGGAAAACTTCCAAATTGTAGAGTCAGTGGTGACTAATGCCAAAAACCAAGTGATTGGTATGGGTGAAACGGTCGTGAAAGGCTCGCTCGCTTCTTTGGTGAGTTTAGCGACATTAGCTGTTTACTTAATTTTGGTCCCGCTTTTGGTTTTCTTCCTGCTCAAAGACAAGGTAGAGATGATCGAAATGGCGAGTGGTATTCTTCCGCGTAACCGCCGTCTTGCGAATAAAGTTTGGCATGAAATGAATGAACAGATTTCCAACTACATTCGCGGTAAAGTGATGGAAATCCTGATTGTAGGTGGGGTGAGTTACATTACCTTTGCCATTTTGGATTTGCGTTACGCCGTGCTGCTGGCGGTTGCGGTTGGTTTCTCTGTTTTGATCCCATATATCGGTGCGGCTGCGGTGACCGTGCCAGTTGCGATTGTCGGCTTGTTCCAGTGGGGACTGACCCCGCAATTTTATTGGCTGCTCATTGCCTACGGCATTATCCAAGCATTAGATGGTAATGTCTTAGTACCTGTACTCTTCTCTGAAGCGGTGAACCTTCACCCTGTGGCGATTATCGTTGCTGTCTTGGTGTTTGGTGGTTTATGGGGATTCTGGGGCGTATTTTTTGCCATTCCACTTGCGACTTTAGTTAAGGCGGTTTGGAATGCACTACCAAGTCATGATGATGAAATAGTGCCTGATTCCTAGCGCTAAAAGATGATATCGTTTTCATAAAAAGCCTCGTTGCGGCAGCTGCGAGGCTTTTTCTTTGCAGTAAAGCAAGGTTTTGGGCTTTACTTAAGTGAAGAAATGTAAGAAATTTCTTAAGGAAACGTTACGGCTGACGATAACTATATTAATAATAAAAACAACATTGCTTGCTAAACCATCGAGGGAAACTATGAGATTTAGTCAAAAAATTGTAGCAGCTTCTTCAGCGTTACTCTTAGTCACAGTAACTTTGCTGTCTATTCAACAGCTACGTACAGTAAAACAGGAAGTAGAAGCGCTGGTTGACACTAGCCTTACTGAAATGGTGAATGGTGTTAAAAACACCGTCGTTTCAGAGATGGAGAGTAAGAAAGCACTGGCTCAGTCAATGACGGAAGTGATTGAACTTGATCCTCAAAATCGACAGACAGTAAAAGAAATTCTGGAAAAACCTAAGCTAAAAAGCAGCTTTTTAGCCGTAGGTTTTGGTTATGAAGCGGATGGCTTTGTCGTTGAGAATGATGATGGCTGGGAAGCTGGCCCTGATTACGACCCTCGTGTTCGTCCTTGGTATAAAGATGCTAAGGCGCAAGGTCGCCTAGTCGTAACTGACCCTTATGTGGATGTTTCTTCAAAGAAGGTCATTATTTCGATTGGTACTCCAGTGAAAGAAAACGGCCAATTTGTGGCGGGCATGTTCTACGACATGGAACTGGGTGGCCTTGCTGACCTAGTGAACAGCGTTAACCTTCTTGATGCGGGTTACCTTTTCATTGTGACAGCAGACGGGACGACCATCGCTCACCCTAATGCAGCGAATAATGGTGAGAACCTGACCACATATCTTCCAAGTGCAAAGATACAAGAGGGAAGCCAGCGATTTGAGCTAGATGGTCAAAACCTGATGGTGCGTTTTACTAAAGTCCCTTCAGAGAATTGGTATGTGGGTGCGGTCGTGGATGAAGATATTGCGTTTGCCGCGATTTCTGACATGCGCAACAGTTCGATTATTTACGTAATCATTGGTGTGGTTCTGAGTGTTCTAGTGCTTAGCTTCCTAATTAAGGCATTAATGCGCCCACTTGCGACATTGAACGAAGCAATTCAAGATGTTGCATCAGGTCAAGGTGACTTAACCAAACGCTTAGATACCAATACTGATAAAGAGTTTGCGGAGCTTGCAGAAGGTTTCAATACCTTTACTGAGACTCTACAGACGCAAATTCAGCAATCGAAAGCGATTGGGGTAGAGATCCTACGCGGTACTGAAATGACCGTACTGGGTGCCCAGCAATCGGCGGGTGCAATGCGTAGTCAGTTGGAAGAGCTAGAGCAATTAGCGACCGCGATGAACGAAATGGCGGTGACAGCAACGGAAGTTGCAAACAACGCTCAAGGTGCAGCAGGCGCCGCGAAAGAAGCGGATGATGCAACATTGGATGGCTCGTCAGTCGTGAGCGACACCACAGCCTCTATCGACACGCTTTCTGCTCGTATTGATCAGGCGGTAGAAGAAGTTCAAGGGTTAGAGTCGGCGACGGCGAACATTGAAACGATTCTAAAAGTAATCAACGACATTGCTGACCAAACCAACTTGCTTGCATTGAACGCAGCGATTGAAGCTGCTCGTGCAGGGGAATCTGGCCGAGGCTTTGCAGTTGTAGCGGATGAAGTAAGAACGCTGGCTCAACGTACTCAAGAATCAACGACTGAAATTCGCAGTATGATTGAACAGCTTCAAGCCGGGGCAAGCTCGGTATCAGCGGCGATGAATGAAAGTAAGAGCACGGCAGTTGATGCGGTAGACAAAGCGCAAGCCGCAGATGGCGCACTGCAGCGTATCCGTGAGGCGATTCAACGCATCAGTGATATGAATATGCAAATCGCGTCAGCAGCAGAAGAACAAAGCTTGGTAGCGGAAGAGATCAACAGTAACACCGTGAAGATCAAAGACCTCTCAACGCAAGTTGCCGATGCAGCCGAAGAAGCCAATATGGCTATGCAAGTTCAAACAGAGAACGTACGTGAGCAAGATGCCATCTTGAATAAGTTCATCGTGTAGCGGTTTTCTTACGACAAACAAAAACGCCAGCGAAGTCGCTGGCGTTTTTTTATGTCTAGGTCAACAAACCCAAGTATCACTTGTTTTCGTTTAAGTAATCTAGCACGACTTCATGGTGCGTTTTTGTCTTGAACTTGTTAAACACATGCTCAATCACACCTTCTTCATTGATTAGGAAGCTGATGCGGTGCAGGCCATCGTAGATTTTACCCATAAATTTCTTTTCGCCCCAAACGCCGAACTGGTCAGCAACCGCATGGTCTTCATCAGAAAGTAGAGTAAAGTTCAGCTCATCACGTTCGATGAATTTACCAAGACGTTTCACTGGGTCAATACTCACGCCCAGTACTGCAACGTTATGAGCATCTAACTCTGCTTTGATATCACGTAAGCCCTGAGCTTGAACGGTACAACCTGGTGTCATCGCTTTAGGGTAGAAGTAGAATAGAACCTTCTTGCCTTTAAAGTCTTGTAACGAAACGGTTTCGCCATTTTGATCAAGTAGTGAGAACGCTGGAGCTGGAGCACCTGCAGTGAGCGTATTCATGGAGATTCCTTTTTATTGACTGTTTTTAATAAAATTGAGCGAGCCTTGAACGACTAAGTGTTGGCATAATATGTCAAACTCCTCTTGGAGCTGCATTAGATTGCACTCAGAGTCGACAGAAGCAGTAATTGCAATATGGAATTGATTCGCTGCTGAACCGATTTTTTCTTTATCGATAGTTTGTGCACTTAGTGAAGACAGGCCAATGTTCTTTTCAGCGAAGAACTGGGTGAATTTTTCTGTTAGACCGGGTTTATCTTCTGACTCAACAAACACTTCTAAGGTATAGGCGTTATCTATGTGAGCATGAGTAGATGTACGTTTCATGATCGTAATGAGATCATGTTCTTGACCTAAAAGTGGCAGAGTGGTTTCTACGCGAGTGATGGCTGCGTTGTTACCCGATAGGAGCATTATCAACGTAAACTCGTTACCAAATAGTGCAATACGACTGTCAACGATATTACACCCTGACTGAGTGACCAAATGGACAACTTGGTTGCACACACCAGGACGATCCGTTCCTACTGCAGTAATCACTAAATGTTGAGTCATAGTTTCACTTATCATGTTCCGTTAGTTAATGAGATAGCTTAGCACAGAAGAAGCGTATAAAAATCTATCTAGAACGCTTTTTATTGGCCTGTTCGAATGGAAAGTAATCAGACGTTGCTGGTCATTGAAATTCCTTGCTAGGCGCTGACATTGCCAAGAAATAAAGGCGTAATTTGCCAAAGTTCTAACATCTGATAAATATTCATTCAAATAGGTGATTTAAGCGGGTTTAAGCGCTTGTCTTTATCAATCGCCTTACAGTACCATGCGATTAGTATCTAAATTAGGGAGAAAGACATGTTTTCAGGAAGTATTGTAGCGTTAATTACACCGTTTAATCATGATGGCGAAGTAGATTACGTAAGCCTGAAAAAACTAGTGGAGTACCATATTGCAGCAGGAAGCGATGGCATCGTTGCAGTAGGAACCACTGGTGAATCGGCGACGCTGACTATTGAAGAGCATGTCAAGGTGGTAACGAAAGTGGTTGAGTTCGCGGAAGGACGTATCCAAGTCATTGCTGGAACGGGCGCAAATGCAACTCACGAGTCGGTGACATTCAGTCGCTTACTAAACAACTCTGGCATCGCTGGTTGCTTAAGTGTTACCCCTTACTACAACAAACCAACGCAAGAAGGTTTGTACCAACACTACAAAGCGATCGCAGAAGAGAGCGATGTGCCACAGATTCTTTACAATGTACCAGGCCGTACCGCGGTAGACCTTCTTCCTGAAACGGTCGCACGTCTGGCTCAGATTGATAATATTGTTGCATTAAAAGATGCGACAGGTGATTTAGGCAGAATTGCAATTCATCGTGAACTTTGTGGCGAAGATTTTATCTTACTAAGTGGCGATGATTCGACAGGTCTTGAATTTGTTAAGCAAGGCGGCCAAGGCGTTATCTCTGTAACGAACAATATCGCGGCGGAAGACATGGCGAAAATGTTCCGATTGGCGAAAGAGGGCAAGTTTGAAGAAGCAGAAATCATCAACCAGCGATTAATGCCTCTTCACAAAAACCTCTTCGTTGAATCTAGCCCAATTCCAGTGAAGTGGGCCGCTCATAAAATGGGCCTAATTGAGCATGGTGATTTACGTTTGCCGTTAACAGAGTTGTCTGAAAATGCGCGACCAATTGTTGCTCAAGCCATGACCGAAGCGTGTATTTACTAAATTAAACGATGGACTGCCGGGGCGAGAAATTGGCTCCGGCATTAAGGTATCAGGAGTTTCAATGAAATTGTCACATCAGCTAGTCGTCAGTTCACTAGCTGTTTTTGTTTTAAGTGCATGTTCAGGTAGTGCGACTCAACGTCGTCAAGCGAAAGACGATTTCGAATACCTTAATACACCAGCACTAAAAGAGTGGACATTAGCTGGGGATGCAACGCCACAGTTTTACACCAACTACAAAATCCCTCAAGGTGAGTTTGAAGGTGGTATTGGCCGTGAAGTCGATATTCGTCCACCACAGCAAGTGCTAGAACTTATCCCAGGTGCGCGCGCTGAGCGTCAGCAAGGTGAAACAACGCTTTGGTTACTTCGTGAAAATGAAGTCGATAAAGTGTGGCAAACTGCGCTAACTATGCTGAGCGAAAGAAACATTGCGATTCGTGAGCAGACAGCAACCCGCGTTGAAACCGAATGGGTAACTTGGACGTCTGAAGATGAAGATGTCGAAATTGGTGCTCGATACGAGATTGATCGTGTTGTTGCTGGTGGTCGCCATGGGTTTAGAATTTCTCTAATTGATTGGCGTGAAGCGGGCAAAGAGATGCCAGTGACCGCGACCAATAAAGAGCGTTACAATGCACTGATGACGAACCTAGTGACGGCTCGTTACGATCTTGATCTACGTGAAGAAGCGGCACGTAAAGCGGAAGAGTTGGTGAAACAGATCCCAATTACAATGGGTTCTGACCGTAGTGGATTCCCAGTTATCATTGCTCGCACACCTTACAATGTCCTTTGGCAGCGTCTACCAAGACTGTTACCAACAATGGGCTTTACGCTTGAAGAGCGTAACCAGTCGCAAGGTACTGTAAAGGCGAAATACGCGGCTCCTGATGACGAGTTCTGGAATGATATTGGCGTGAAGCCGATTGGCCTTAAATCTGGCACGTACACATTCCTATTTGGTGATTTAGGTAACCGTACTTCGATCAACGTAACGGATGCGTCTGGTAAGCCAGTGGAAGAGCAGCTTCTGCAAGATATGGTGCCAGTACTTGCTGCAGTTGCAGAGCGCCAGTCTAAATAAAGACAGAATGAGCGATATTCGACAAAGGTCGCTCACTCAGAGCTAATAAAAAAGCTGACTTCAAGTCAGCTTTTTTTGTGCCTGTAACTCTTGAGAAAGAGCATTAGCTATATGTTAGAGCGTCATCGCGGCAATCCAACCAAACACAATCAGTGGAATGTTATAGTGGATGAATGTCGGGACAACGGTTTCCCAAATGTGTTCGTGCTGACCGTCAGCATTAAGGCCAGATGTCGGACCTAACGTTGAATCAGAGGCTGGAGAGCCTGCATCACCGAGCGCTGCAGCCGTCCCAACTAGTGCGATGGTTGCCATTGGTGAAAAACCAAATGCTGCGGCTAGAGGAACATAGATAGTCGCCAGGATTGGAATGGTCGAGAACGAAGAACCAATGCCCATAGTCACCAGTAGACCAACAACGAGCATCAGAAGTGCAGCAAGAGGCTTATTGTCACCAATACTTGTTGAAAGCGCTTCAACCAATGATTCTACGCCACCCGTCTGCTTCATAACCGCAGCAAAACCTGCAGCAGCAATCATGATGAAGCCGATCATCGCCATCATGTGAACACCTTTTGTGAACACATCATGCGTCTCTTTCCAAGCGATTACACCGCCAAACGTGAACACCATAAAGCCCGCAAGACCACCAATGATCATTGAGCCTGTCGCAAGCTGAACGCTTAGTGCAGCCACAATACCAACCGCAGCAACAAGAATGTTCTTGTTGTCGATTTCTTTGGTTGCGTTGTCTGTCTTAGTCAGCTCAGTCTCTTTGTACTGACGAGGTTTACGATACGTAAAGAAAATCGCCGTCAATAGACCAAAAATCATACCTGCTGCAGGCAGCAGCATGGCAACAGGGACTTGGCTAGCAACCACATCTTGCAAACCGTTATCGTGCAGGTTTTTCAGCAGAATGTTGTTTAAGAAGATACCGCCAAAACCAATAGGAAGAACCATATATGGAGTCACAAGGCCAAACGTTAGCACACAGGCGATCATGCGACGGTCTAGGTTTAGTTTTGCGAATACGCCCAGTAGAGGTGGAATCAAAATTGGGATAAAGGCGATGTGAACAGGAATCACGTTCTGAGAAGACATGGTGACAAGAACAAGCGCGATTAGCACCGCGTATTTTAGGCCAGTCGATGCCGAAGCATTCTCTTTACCATGAATACGCTTAATCACACTGTTTGCCAGTAGGTCGGTGATGCCAGAGCGAGAGATCGCAACAGCAAAGGTACCTAACATTGCGTAGCTTAGCGCGATAGTTGCTCCGCCACCTAAACCACTTTCAAAAGCAGCAATCGCTTGATTAAGTTCCATACCTGAAACCACACCACCAACAATCGCACTGAATGTCAAAGCAACAACGACATTCACGCGCATCAGTGCTAAGGCAAGCATGATACATACAGAAATAACAACAGGGTTCATAATTTACTCGTGTGTTGTGTTTACGTTTTTATTATTTATCTTCGGTTTCAGGCTCAACGACAGGCCAACCACCAAGGGCTTTCCATTTGTTGACGATACCGCAGAAGAGCTCTGCCGTTTTTTGAGTATCGTATAGAGCAGAGTGGGCTTCTTTATTGTCAAATTCCATCCCTGCTGTTCGACATGCTTTGGCTAAGACAGTCTGGCCATAGGCAAGCCCGCTTAGTGCCGCAGTATCAAACGTGGCGAAAGGATGAAATGGGACTCTTTTTAGCTTGCAGCGCTCGCTTGCTTCCATGACAAAGCTATGATCAAAAGTGGCGTTATGAGCAACCATGATCGCGCGGCTACAATCTGCAGCTTTTTGTTCTTTGCGGACAAGCTTGTAGATTTCCTTTAAAGCTTCCGCTTCTGTCACGGCACCGCGAAGAGGGCTGAATGGGTCGCGAATGCCATTAAATTCGAGTGCTTCTTTTTCTAAGTTCGCACCTTCGAAGGGTTCAACATGAAAATGAATGGTTGAAGCGGGAACCAAGTCGCCGTTTTCATCCATTTTTAAGGTCACTGCGCAGATTTCGAGTAGGGCGTCCGTTTTGGCATTAAAGCCAGCCGTTTCTACGTCAATAACGACAGGAAAGTAGCCACGAAATCGTTTTTTTAGCGTCAATGCTTCGTTTTCTATAGTCATGTGTACTTCATATAATGTGACAGGGCTGGCATTATTGCAGATTCTCAGCCTAAGAAAAACCGTAAATGCTGATTGAAAAAGAAACAGTGGTGATTTGTACTATACAAATATTCTGGCGAGGTTTTTGCATTGTAGAGAGAGAGCATTTATATGCGGCAAGTGTCCAGAGACTTGCCCTGACCAAGAGAAGAAGTTTGTATGAAGAAGTTGTTTGCAACCAGTGTCGCTATGTCTTTGATAACGTTAGCACCATCCGTGTTTGCGTTAGAAAAGCAGTACGTTGCAACTCCTCAACAATCGACATGGCAAATGGTTGCCAACACACCGCTTGAGTGTCGCTTAGTTCACCCTATCCCTAATTTTGGTGATGCGGTTTTCTCGTCTCATGCGAGCAAAAAAATCAATCTTGATTTAGAACTGAAGATGAAACGCCCGATGGGGCAAACTCGTGATGTGAGCCTAATTTCTATGCCACCCGCATGGCGACCAGGAGACAGTGCCGACCGCATTACTAACATTCGTTTCTTCCAACAGTTCGATGGCTATGTTGGTGGTCAAACGGCTTGGAATATATTAAGTGAGCTAGAGAAAGGGCGTTACCCAACCTTTAGCTATCAAGAGTGGCAAAGTCGCGATCAACGTGTAGAAGTTGCGCTCTCTTCAGTCTTGTTCCAGCGTTCTTACAATGTATTTAGCGACTGTATCGCCAATTTATTGCCTTACAGCTTTGAAGATATCGCGTTTACGATTTTGCATTACGATCGCAGCAGCGTAGAGCTTAACAAACAGTCTCAGAAGCGTTTGGCTCAGATTGCAGAGTACATCAAGCATAACCAAGATATCGACCTAGTGTTGGTGTCGACCTATACCGATGCCGAAGACAGTAAGAGTGCCAGTCAGAATTTATCTGAGCGCCGTGCAGAAGTGCTGCAAGACTATTTCAAGTCTTTAGGGTTGCCTGAGAATCGTATTCGAGTTCAAGGTTATGGTAAGCGTCGACCTATTGATGACAACGCATCGCCAATTGGCAAAGATCGTAACCGCCGTGTTGTGATTTCATTGGGAAGAACGCAGGTTTAACGTCTAAGCGCGGATAGCAAAAAGGCCAGTTTGAACTGGCCTTTTGAGATCTTGGGGAATCTACCGAGTTAGTTGAGACGGAATTTAGCAATCAGGTTGCAGTTGGTGGCAGTGTCGATATCTTGCACCAACTGAGCGATTTTTGGATTCGGGTGTCGCTTCATAAACTCGATTAGGGCTTTTTTGCAGCACCCCATCGAATCGACAAAGGCATCACAGTGGGTATTAGGGCATTGAGGAACAAGTGTCAGCACTTTTTCAGAGGCGAGCTGAAGGTATTTAAGTTCATACTTCACATCACCAATTTGGCGCCAGAACATGGCCATATTGTGGCAAGAAATCACGGAGATCATTAATCGGTCTTCTACCTCGACTTCCTCTGCACTGCCGATACGTTCGCTCAATGTTAGGGCTTGCTGGTAGTGAAGAATACTGCGCAGGTGGTCACTCTCTTTCATTGCAATGTCAGCAAGTAACGTGTGTTTCTCCCATTCTGTTATTCCCATTGGTTCGTTCTCCTCATTCCGAATGGATAGAAGATTAAGTGATAATCATTATCAAGTAAAGTATAATAAAAGGGACAGCGTTTGCTGTCCCATTTTTAACTCACTAAGAG
This sequence comes from Vibrio aquaticus, assembly GCF_003970385.1. Lineage (GTDB taxonomy): Bacteria > Pseudomonadota > Gammaproteobacteria > Enterobacterales > Vibrionaceae > Vibrio > Vibrio aquaticus. The sequence continues at coordinate 31,122 of NZ_RXZH01000011.1, forward strand.
AATCTTATCCTTCCAGACCTGCAGACGCTTGTTTGTTTTGAATAAGTTCAATCATGTAACCATCAGGGTCTTTTACGAAAGCGATGTGAGTCGAACCGCCTTTTACTGGGCCTGGTTCACGCGTGACATTGCCGCCCGCAGCTTTAATGGCATCACAGGTTGTATAAATATCATCAACACCAATTGCAATATGGCCAAATGCGCTGCCTAGGTCATACTCTGTGGTACCCCAGTTGTACGTCAACTCAATAACCGAGCCTTCTGACTCATCTCCGTAGCCAAGGAAAGCTAGAGTATATTCGTACTCTTTGTTTTCGTTGGTACGAAGTAATTGCATGCCCATTACGTCAGTGTAGAACTGGATAGATTTATCTAAATCACCCACGCGTAACATGGTATGTAGAATACGTCCGTTTGACATTGTCTGCTCTCCTAATTTTCTGGATAAACTTTTTCTTTAAACTCACACAAATCTTCGATAATACAACTGCCACAACGCGGTTTACGTGCCACGCAGGTGTAGCGACCATGCAAAATCAACCAGTGGTGTACATCAAGTTTGAACTCTTTTGGTACGACTTTTAGAAGCTTTTCTTCCACTTGGTCGACGTTCTTACCCATGGCTAATTTGGTGCGGTTCGATACACGATAGATGTGAGTATCAACGGCGATGGTCGGCCAGCCAAAAGCGGTGTTCAACACCACGTTAGCGGTCTTACGACCTACACCGGGTAGTGCTTCTAACGCTTCTCGGTTTTCAGGGACTTCACCATTGTGCTGGTCTAGCAAAATCTTACAGGTTTTGATGACATTTTCGGCTTTAGAGTTAAATAAGCCAATGGTCTTTATATATTCTTTAACGCCATCGACACCCAAATCAAACAGACCTTGCGGCGTATTGGCAACCGGGTAAAGCTTATCGGTTGCCTTGTTTACACTCACGTCCGTTGCTTGAGCAGAGAGTAACACCGCAATCAGCAGCTCAAAAGGAGTACTCCAGTTCAGCTCTGTTTGTGGGTTTGGGTTGTTCTCCCTAAGACGCTCTAGGATTAATCTTCGTTTGTCTTTGTTCATTGTGAGGCTGCTTTCCAGTGCTTGTGTTAATCAATACAGATTATTATTGGTTTGTCACACGAGCGCGCTCAATGGCCTGTTTTTGTTGTTTTGGCTGACGAGCGGCGAGTTTCGTGTCGATAATATTTTTAAGTGCGATGAGTAGTCCGACACCAATAAAGGCTCCCGGTGGTAAAAGCGCAAGTAAGAAGCTGTTGTCGAAATGGAAGATCTCGATACGTAAAGCCGTAGCCCATTCACCCAGTAAGAGATCAGCTCCATCGAAGAGGGTGCCGTTACCAATGACTTCACGCATTGCGCCTAACACAACAAGCACGCTTGTCATGCCTAACCCCATCCAAAAACCATCTTGAGCAGACGGTAGGAGGTCATTCTTAGAGGCAAAAGCTTCAGCGCGACCAATGATGATACAGTTAGTCACAATCAGTGGGATGAAAATACCCAAAGATAAGTACAGGCCATAGGCGTAGGCATTCATGAGCAGCTGAACACAGGTTACCAGCGCGGCAATGATCATGACAAACACAGGAATACGAACTTCTTTAGGTACATAGTCACGGACTAAAGAAACCGTCACGTTGGAGCCAACAAGGACCAGTAGGGTAGCAATACCCAAACCAAGCGCGTTGGTTACTGTAGAAGAAACGGCAAGAAGGGGACACAAGCCAAGTAATTGGACAAGAGCAGGGTTGTTGTCCCACAGACCATTTTTTATCAGAGTCTTATGATCACTCATTATTGCCTCCACAGTTTAATGGTTGAGCCAAAATTTCTTCTCGGTGAGTATTCACATACTCCAGCGTATTTTTTACCGCTTTCACAACTGCGCGTGGTGTGATGGTAGCACCCGTAAATTGATCGAACTGACCCCCATCTTTACGTACTTTCCAGTCACCTTGGTTGTTGTCCTCAACAGACTTTCCGTTGAAGCCTAGGATCCAATCGGTAATACGAAGATCAATTTTGTCACCAAGCCCCGGTGTTTCTTGATGACTCAAGATTCGAGTGCCAGATACCTTGCCGCTACTTTCGATACCCACAATCAACTTGATGGCACCGTTGTAACCATCCGGTGCAATCGCTTCAATCGCCATCGCCGAATGTTCACCGTTAATTGAAGCAAGATAAACAGGCATCGCAGAGTCAGTACCAAGTGCTGAGTCAGTAACCAAGGTACATGCTTGATAAAGGTCATTATCATGAAGCTCATGAGGAATCACCTGATTAAGTACCGACAGCAGCTGCTTTTGTTCTTGTTGTTGAATACGGTCAGCGGTCAGGTAATTGGTCAGTGCGACAACCCCAGTCGATGCACAGGCAAAGACCGCTAATATGACACCATTTTTTCGAATAGCATTTATCATGATAAACCCTTAGTGTCCGTATGTTCTTGGTTTGGTGTAGTAGTCAATCAATGGTACGCACATGTTGCCAAGTAGGACTGCAAATGCGACACCATCAGGGAAACCACCCCAACTACGAATGATAAACACCATGGCACCAATGAATGCGCCAAAGACTAATCGACCTTTCACGGTCGTAGAGGCTGAAACCGGGTCAGTGGCGATAAAGAATGCGCCCAACATGGTTGCACCAGAAAGTAGGTGAACCATTGGTGATGCGGTTGTCCCTGGTGTCAGTAACATAAATAGGCTACTGATCACGGTTAAGCTCACCAAGAAGCTGACAGGAATGTGCCAATTGATCACGCGTACTTTAATGAGGATAAGGCCGCCGATCAGGTAAGCGAAGTTAACCCACTCCCAACCGATACCCGCTAGGCTACCGAATTGAGGTTGTGTCATCGCTTCGCTTGCAGTGCTGCCTGTCGTCAGAGCAGTTTTAAAAGCATCTAGCGGTGTTGCCATGGTGATGCCATCAATCCCGGTACGAATTTGTTGTAACGATAAGCCTTCTAGATTGAATCCAGTAAAGATGAGCGAGAATGCATCGCCACCTGTTACAGGGGTTGCTTGAAGTTCTTGCGGCGATAACCAACTTGTCATTTGTACAGGGAAGGAAATCAGAAGAACGACGTACGCAACCATCGCAGGGTTAAATAGGTTCTGACCAATACCACCATAAAGGTGTTTCGCAATCACAATCGCAAAAATCAGACCGATAGTGATTACCCACCAAGGAGACAGTGGTGGAATGGCTATCGCTAATAGCCAAGCGGTCACAAGCGCGCTGTTGTCGCGAAGGGCTGACATCGGAGGTCGCTTTCTCGCAAGCATAACGAGCGCTTCAAGGCTTAGACCTATCACAATCGCCAGTAACAATTGAATGATAGTTCCCCAACCGAAAAAGTAGGTTTGTGCAGCTAAACCGGGTAGGGCACACAGCGCTACCCACTTCATTAGGTCAGGAGTGCTTCTACGACTGTGCGCATGGGGTGAGCTGGCAATAAAGAAGGCCACTACTCTTTCTCCTCAGTTTGTTTTTGTTGTTCTTTTTCTGCTTGCTGCTGTGCCTTACGAGCTTTCGCACGCGCTATAGCTGCAGCAACCGCAGCTTTTTTCGGATCTTCATCAACAATGTCATCAGCTTGTACTGGCTCAGCTTCCGCTTTTTCAGCTTGCTGCTGTGCTTTACGAGCTTTCGCACGTGCTATAGCGGCAGCAACTGCAGCTTTCTTCGGATCTTCATTAACACTGTCGTCAGCTTGTGCCGGTTCAGCTTCTGCTTTTTCGGCTTGTTGCCCTGCCTTGCGAGCTTTCGCACGCGCAATGGCAGCTGCAACCGCAGCTTTCTTCGGATCTTCATTAGCAATGTCGTCAGATTGTTCCGGTTCAGCTTCCGCTTTTTCGGCTTGTTGCTCTGCCTTGCGAGCTTTTGCACGTGCTATAGCGGCAGCAACTGCAGCTTTCTTCGGATCTTCGCTAACACTGTCGTCAGCTTGTGCCGGTTCAGCTTCTGCTTTTTCGGCTTGTTGCTCTGCCTTGCGAGCTTTCGCACGTGCAATGGCCGCGGCAACCGCAGCTTTCTTTGGATCTTCATTAACACTGTCGTCAGTTCGTGCCGGTTCAGCTTCTGCTTTTTCGGCTTGTTGCTCTGCTTTACGAGCTTTCGCGCGTGCTATGGCTGCAGCAACTGCAGCTTTCTTAGGATCTTCATTAACAGTGTCGTCTGCTTGTTCCGGTTCAGCTTCCGCTTTTTCGGCTTGCTGCTCTGCTTTACGAGCTTTTGCACGCGCAATGGCAGCAGCTACAGCAGCTTTTTTGTCACCGGATTCAGGAGTTGCTTCGGTATTATCAGCTTCGCTGGCTTGAGCTTTTTTCGCTTTTGCGCGAGCTATTGCAGCAGCGACAGCGGCCTTTTTATCTTCTACTGGTTCAGCACTCTCTTGTGCCTGCTCCGCTTTCTTCGCTTTGGCACGGGCGATTGCAGCGGCTACCGCATCTTTTTTACTATCCGAAGCGCTTACTTCGCCCGCTTGTTCTTTAGCGGCTTTTTTCTCACGAGCTTGGCGTTTACGCTCTTCTCGCAGCTTCGCCATTTCTGAGTTATCAGGTTCTGCTTGGCCACTCGCCATCGCTGCAGCTTGTTTCGCTTTGGCCTTAGCAATAGCCGCCGCAACCGCTGGTTTCACGGCTTTTTCTTCGGTTGGTGCTGACTCAGACTTCTGCGCTTTGACTCGAGCAATCGCTGCAGCAATCGCATCATCGCCACCAGTCGATTTCATCTCTTTGCGGCGATCGTCTGCGGCTTTCTTAAAGCGATTTTCGCGAGCAGCTTTATCTCTTTCTAAACGCGCTTTCTTTTCTTCAAATCGAATCTTCGCACGTTCAGCTGCTTCGGCCTCTTCTTTACGAGTACGAATTTCTGCTTTCGCTTGGCGGTAATATTGAACCAGAGGAATTTCACTCGGGCATACAAAGGCACAGGCGCCACACTCAATACAATCTTTTATATTGAGCTCTTCACACTTATCTAACTCTTCGGCTTTGGCATGCCAAACAAGCTGTTGAGGAAGTAATGACGCTGGGCAGGCTTCTGCACATTGACCACAACGAATACAGGCCATCTCGTATTGATTTGGAGAAATTTCTTTACGAGTTGGCGCTAAAATACAGTTCGATGTTTTGGTAATTGGCACTTGAGCATGGGGAAGCGTAAAGCCCATCATTGGGCCACCCATGATTAGGCGAGGTAGCTTTTTATCTGCTTTGTAGCCAAATTCATCGAGTAGTGCTTGAACCGGAGTACCGAGTAGCGACCAAACATTACGCGGCTGTTTAAACGTATCACCTGTTAAAGTGACGACACGATCAACTAACGCTTTACCCTCACAGACGGCGTGTTTAATGGCGTATAGTGAACCCACGTTTTGAACCAAAATACCGATATCAGCAGGGATGCCACCGTTCGGCACTTCTTTATCCGTTAAGATCTTAATGAGCTGCTTTTCGCCGCCAGACGGGTATTTTGTTGGTATTACGCGAATGACGATATCTTTGTGCTCAGCGGCTTTCTGTAAAGCTTTGATCGCATCTGGTTTGTTGTCTTCGATACCAATCACGGTCAATTTTGGCTTTAAGATATGCTCGACAATCTCAATGCCTTGGATGATGTCAGCGGCGTTTTCTCGCATCAACATATCGTCAGCGGTGATGTAAGGCTCACATTCAGCGGCATTGATGATTAGGATGTCAGTACGAGCTAAGCCAGCTTGGATTTTTTTAGCGGTTGGGAAGCCTGCGCCACCCATACCTGAAACACCCGCTTGGCGGATCTTTTCAATTAACTCATCAGGTGTACGTTGGCTAAAGTCTGGCCACGCATCACACTCAACCCATGTATCTTCAAAGTCGGGCTTAATAACAATACATAGCTCGTTTAAGCCAGATGGGTGGGCTGTTGTTCTCGACTCGATGGCCGTCACTTGTCCCGAAGTTGGAGCATGAACAGGCAGCATGAAGCTCATGTCATACTTGGTCAGCGCTTGGCCTTTAAATACCTTATCGCCAACTTCTACGGTGAGGTTACCTGGCTTACCGATATGCTGTTTGATCGGAAGAATAATTTCCGCCGGGATTTGAGCACGAGCAATCGAAGTCTTTACCGATTGGACTTTGTTCTCGGCAGGGTGAACGCCACCCGGGAAAGTCCACAGTGCACCTGATTTAATTTGTTCGATTAATGACAACATACCAGTCCTTAACTCCCGATCGTCTGCTTCGATGCAGCATCGGTAATATCAACAACAGGAATGGCGTCCATTTGCCACTTCCAGTTCGCCGTAGTGGTTTCTACGGGGATCATTTCAATACAGTCTGTTGGGCAAGGTGCAACACATAAATCACAGCCAGTACACTCATCCTTAATCACTGTGTGCAGAGCTTTAGTACCACCGACGATTGCATCGACAGGACAAGCTTGAATACATTTGGTACAGCCAATACACATATCTTCATGGATAAATGCCACAGTTTTTACTGCGTCTTCTAGGTCGTGAGCTGAGTCAGTAGCTTCAACGCCCATCAAATCAGCCAATTTCTCAATGGTCGCTTGGCCACCTGGAGGACATTTGTTGATGTCATCGCCATTGGCAATGGCTTCTGCGTAAGGGCGGCAACCTGGGTAGCCACATTGGCCACATTGAGTTTGCGGAAGGATAGTGTCAATTTGATCAACGATTGGGTCTGCTTCCACTTTGAAGCGGATGGAAGCGAAGCCAAGGATCGCACCAAAAATCGCGGCCAAAACAGCAATGGCAATGATGGCGATTATTATTGAACTCATTACAACTTCACCAAACCTGTAAAGCCCATAAAGGCAAGAGACATTAATCCGGCAGTGATCATCGCAATTGATGCGCCTTTAAATGGCGTAGGAACGTCGGCCGCTCCAATACGCTCTCGCATAGAGGCAAACAAAATCAGTACTAAAGAGAAGCCAACCGCAGCACCAAAGCCATAGATGATCGATTCAATGAAATTGTGGTTCTCATTGATGTTAAGCAGCGCCACACCGAGTACGGCACAGTTGGTCGTGATCAGAGGTAAGAAAATACCCAGCAGTCGATATAAAGTCGGGCTGGTTTTGTGAACCACCATCTCAGTGAACTGCACAACAACAGCAATAACCAAAATAAAGCTCATGGTTCGTAGATATTGCAGATTGAGTGGTTCTAGGATGTAGCTTTCAACAAGGTACGCGCACACCGATGCTAAGGTCAGCACAAACGTGGTTGCTAACCCCATACCAATTGCAGTTTCCAGTTTCTTAGAAACGCCCATAAATGGACATAAGCCCAAGAACTTTACCAGTACAAAGTTGTTGACTAGGACAGTGCCCACCAACAACAAAAGATATTCGGTCATAGTTATTTATTTAAGAAATTCCGATCCCGATATTATCGTGCTTTGCAAGGCTAATAACAACCAAGGAAAGATAAGGTTTTACATTAATGCGTAATTTTTATACGTAAATTTGAGGAATTAAGTCTGTGTTTGGATAAAGAAAGTTGTCAGAGGACGAAGGGCGAATACTAACGCGTATAATCTTGGGTAATGGAAACGAAAAAAGCCCAATCAGACGATTGGGCTTTTTTCTGGAATTTGGCTCCTCCTGCTGGGCTCGAACCAGCGACCTGCGGATTAACAGTCCGTCGCTCTACCAACTGAGCTAAGGAGGAATTGCGTTTAAGCGGGGCGAATCTTATCGAAGCGCCACAGTAAGTGTCAATATCCGAACGTGAAAAAATTATGCTATTTCGATGAATTTCTTTCTTTACTTTTCTGTATCCCTTATGGAGCAAGGGCTATATTTACTTATCCACCAAAATTGTGGATAACTGTGTGTGTTAAATTTGAGTAAGTCATAATTTTGTAAAATCTGTTGAGTTTTGGCGAGGAGAGAAGCGCTTCTACTGTGAGGTAAATACTTGCTCAACAAGGTTTTGTTATAAACTTGTTTCTGTAGTGTGGTTGTTCGGTAGCTGATCCGATGTGTGGGTAAAGTAGAAAAAATGAGAAATAATGTGAATAAGCTGTGAGCTAAATAAGAGGTTTCTACAGGGTGTAGAACGAGCGGGCGGAGCATAATATCAGGTTCAAAAAGAATGATCTAGCGACTGATGATGAGTTTACGAAAAACAGCAATTAATTTCTTTGTCAGCTATTGTGTCTGTATATATATACAGACACAATAGTCGGATGACTTATACGCAAAGCAGAGATGGAATATGAGTAAAGTTTTTGATTTGGTGTCTGACTATAAACCTTCAGGGGATCAGCCAACCGCCATAAAGCAGTTGCTTGACGGGTTAGATTCAGGGCTAGCCCATCAAACCTTGTTAGGTGTAACAGGTTCGGGAAAGACCTTTACTCTCGCGAATGTTATTGCCACTGCGCAACGTCCTGCCATCCTGCTTGCACCGAATAAAACGCTAGCAGCACAGCTCTATGGCGAAATGAAGTCGTTCTTTCCAAACAATGCGGTTGAGTATTTCGTTTCTTACTACGATTACTATCAACCTGAAGCTTATGTGCCGACCACCGACACCTTTATTGAAAAAGATGCCTCGGTGAATGCACACATTGAGCAAATGCGACTGTCTGCGACAAAAGCTTTGTTAGAACGTAAAGACGCCATCATTGTCGCATCCGTCTCTGCGATCTATGGTCTGGGTGATCCAGATTCCTATCTGAAAATGATGCTACACATTCGCCGTGGCGACATTATGGATCAGCGCGATATTCTTCGCCGTCTCGCTGAACTGCAATACAGTCGTAATGATGTGGCTTTTGAGCGAGGCCAGTTCAGAGTACGTGGTGAAGTTATCGACATTTTTCCAGCAGAATCAGAGCAAGATGCTGTTCGAATCGAAATGTTCGATGATGAGATTGATTGTATTAGCATTTTTGACCCACTCACGGGCGTAGTGAAGCAACGTGACCTTGCTCGTTATACGATTTATCCAAAAACCCACTATGTGACCCCACGTGAGCGTATTCTAGATGCGATTGAAGAGATCAAAGTTGAACTTGAAGGCCGCAAAAAGTACTTGCTTGAGAACAACAAACTGCTCGAAGAGCAACGCATTTCACAACGTACCCAATTTGATATCGAAATGATGAATGAGCTTGGTTTTTGTTCCGGTATCGAAAACTACTCTCGCTATCTCAGTGGGCGCAAAGAGGGTGAGCCGCCACCGACCTTATTTGATTACCTGCCTCATGATGGTCTGCTGATCATTGATGAATCGCACGTTACTGTTCCGCAAATTGGCGCGATGTATAAGGGTGACCGTTCACGTAAAGAGACACTGGTCGAGTTTGGTTTTCGACTACCATCTGCGCTTGATAACCGTCCGATGAAGTTTGAAGAGTTTGAGTCGATCGCGCCTCAAACTATCTTTGTCTCGGCGACACCGGGTAACTATGAACTCGAAAAATCTGACACTGAAATTGCCGATCAGGTTGTTCGACCAACAGGCCTACTCGACCCTGAATTGGAAGTGCGCCCAGTGGCAACACAGGTTGATGATTTGCTGTCTGAAATTCGTATTCGTTCAGCCAAAGATGAACGTGTGTTAGTGACAACATTGACGAAACGCATGGCGGAAGATTTGACAGAATATCTCACCGAACATGATGTGAAAGTGCGTTACCTTCACTCCGATATTGATACCGTGGAACGTGTCGAAATTATTCGAGATCTACGACTGGGTGAGTTTGATGTGTTAGTGGGTATTAACTTACTTCGAGAAGGCCTTGATATGCCTGAAGTATCGCTGGTGGCGATTCTTGATGCAGACAAAGAAGGTTTCTTGCGTTCAGAGCGCTCATTGATTCAGACCATAGGTCGAGCGGCACGAAACCTCTCGGGTAAAGCCATTCTTTACGCTGACCGTGTGACTAAGTCGATGGAAAAAGCGATGGGTGAAACCAGTCGCCGTCGAGAAAAGCAGCAAGAATACAATGCGAAGATGGGGATAGAGCCGCAAGCGCTTAAACGCAATGTGAAAGACATTATGGAGCTAGGGGACATCGCTAAGGGTAAGAAACAGCGCACCAGTAAAGCGGTACCGTTGTCGAAAGTGGCCGAGTCTTCGCAAAACTATGATGTGATGACGCCGCAGCAGCTAGAGAAAGAGATCAGTAAGCTCGAAGCTCAAATGTATCAGCATGCCCAAGATTTAGAGTTTGAACTGGCAGCGCAAAAACGTGACGAGATTGATCAACTTCGCAAGCAGTTTATTACCAACAGCTAAAGGCAGAGTCCTGAACGTCAGACAAAAAAATAGCCAATAGAAACATAAATCTATTGGCTGTTATTTGTGAATACTAAGTTCACTAACAACGTCAGTTGGCTAGGTGACCCGTTAGGGTCAATGAATATATAGCAGATACTGTGCCAGTCTGACATCCCCTTTAAAATGAGTGCTCCGTCACCATTAATTAGCCAGAATTTGTAATTAAATTGCAAAATGCAAAGCGTGATGCAATGCTTTATACAAAATGCAAACACACCTATGGCTAGGCTATGCAACAAACTACGCAGAAAGCGAAGACCAAATATCTCCTAATGGTGGAGGACACCGCCTCCGTCGCGGCCTTATATCGCTCTTATCTCACTCCACTTAAAATCGATATCAATATTGTGGGTACCGGTAGAGATGCGATTGATAGCCTCAATTATCGAACGCCTGATCTCATTTTATTGGATTTACGCCTTCCAGATATGACGGGTATGGATGTTCTTCACGCCGTGAAAGAGAAGAATCCTGATGTCCCGGTCATCTTCATGACGGCACACGGCTCGATTGATACTGCTGTTGAAGCGATGCGTCATGGCGCACAAGACTTTCTGATCAAACCGTGTGAGGCTGACCGCCTGCGTGTTACCGTCAACAATGCACTGCGTAAGGCGAAGAAACTTAAAAATGATGCCGAAAACGCGGGTAGCCAAGGTTATCAAGGGTTTATCGGCAGTAGCCAAACCATGCAAGCGGTGTATCGCACCATAGATTCAGCCGCAAGCAGTAAAGCGAGCATCTTCATTACCGGTGAAAGTGGTACCGGTAAAGAGGTGTGTGCCGAAGCGATTCACGCTACCAGCCAGCGCGGTGATAAGCCATTTATTGCCATTAACTGTGCCGCGATTCCAAAGGACTTGATTGAAAGTGAATTGTTTGGCCATGTTAAAGGTGCCTTTACCGGTGCGGCGACAGATCGACAAGGCGCTGCGGAATTGGCCGATGGCGGGACCTTGTTCCTTGATGAATTGTGCGAAATGGACCTCGAGCTGCAAACTAAGCTGCTACGCTTTATTCAGACTGGTACCTTCCAGAAGGTCGGTTCGTCCAAGATGAAGAGTGTGGATGTACGTTTTGTTTGTGCAACCAACCGTGACCCATGGAAAGAGGTTGAAGCCGGTCGTTTCCGTGAAGATTTGTATTACCGCCTATACGTTATTCCTCTTCATTTGCCGCCTTTACGCGAGCGTGGCGACGACATTATTGAAATTGCGTACTCGCTGTTGGGCTTTATGTCTAAGGAAGAGGGCAAAGACTTTATTCGCTTAGCGCCAGAGGTCGTAGAGCGTTTTGCTCGTTATGAATGGCCAGGTAACGTTCGACAACTGCAGAACGTATTGCGCAATGTGGTGGTATTGAACAATGGTCGTGAAATACATCTTGAAATGTTGCCCCCGCCTCTGAACCAACCGTCAGCGAATGAGATTCGAGTAACTCTTCCGCAGAACGACAGTGTCTCAGTGCAAGATATTTTTCCATTGTGGCTAACGGAAAAAAATGCCATTGAACAAGCGATCAAAGCGTGTGATGGCAATATACCGAAAGCGGCAGGCTATTTGGATGTCAGTCCATCAACCATTTATCGAAAACTCCAAGCGTGGAACGCCAAGGAAGTACAGTAGTGGAAATTTTAAATCAAAATAAAATCAACAAACTTGCGGATGAAATTGGCCAAGACAATGTTCCTGTTTTACTCGAAATCTTTCTTGGTGAGTTAGCGATGTATCTTGATAATTTGGCTAACAAACCCGATTCAGAGCAAGAAGAGTATTTGAAAGAGATCAGTCACGCTCTTAAAAGCAGTGCAGCCAGCTTCGGTGCGGAAGCATTATGTGCTTGCTCGATGGAAATTGATGCGGAGGCGAAATCAGGTACTGCATTAAACCTAGAAGTGGAAAAGGCAAGAATGGTATCTCTGTTAGAACAGACCCAACAGAGATACCAACAATTGGTTTAGTCGGGTTATTGCCCTAGTAGGTGTTCTACCGCTTGTTGCAGTTTCGTTCGATCATGTCGCCAGTCTCGGTTCGGTGAAGCAAGCGGTAGAGTGACACAATTCCACTCTGACAACTCTGGGTGAGGCGTTTCACCGAGAACCACATCCACTTTTCTGCCACGGCAAGCACGTTCACACCATTCTAATTTTTCTTGTAAACTCATCTGTCCCGCAGGGCCAAATTCTGGCGATAAGTTCTCAACAAAAATCAACTTAGCTTTAATGTTGTTGGCGATCGCTCTACCCACTTCATGCAGCAACAATGGCGGCATGATACTGGTCAAAAAGCTGCCTGGGCCTAAGATAATCGCATCGGCTTGTTCTATGGCCATGACCCCTTCATGGGTAGCAGGAACTTCAGGCTCTAGATCTAAGCGCAATAGCTTCTCAGGCATTTCATCGACGCTGGTTTCTCCCGTTACCCAACGCCCATCAGTAGATAGTGCTTTAAGATCGGAAGGGTGTTCTGACATTGGAATAATATTCACATCAACCTTGAGCATATTACGGATCAGATTGGTTGCATCGAGAGGACGAACTGACAGGTTATCGAGTGCGGTCAGCATCAAATTACCCAAGTTGTGCCCATCGAGCTCGCCTGCACCCTTAAAGCGATATTCAAACATCATGGAACTGATCGAAGGGTCGGTGATTAACTGATTAATACAGTTGCGAGTATCTCCCCAAGCAATGCCGCCTTGGCAGTGGCGAATGCGTCCGGTAGAGCCGCCATTATCTGTGGTTGCAACAATACCAGTGGCGTTAGATCCAAACTCTTTCAGTGCGGCCAACATTCGACCTAAGCCATGTCCACCACCAACAGCAACGATCTTTTTTGTCGAGTAAATTGTCATGCTGAATTTCTATTTCTATTTATAACCAACTACAATTTAGATTATTGCATTAATAACCCCTACTCAAGAATAGGTAAAATGAGCCCTAAGCAGGATTTTTTCGGTTTAGAGGTAGAAACACACACAATTATTAAGTATTTTATAGTCTAGCTACTACCCACAATAGCGGTAGTTGCCATAACTCCGAGCTCAGTAAGCTAAGTTCAAAAAGATGAATAAGCGTGGTGAGCCAGTGACATGTTGTCACAAGGGCACAGTTGGAAATGACTCTGCCTCCCGTGTTTGGAAAGGTGTTCCGTGGCGCAACAATTCGAAGATAAATTTCATCGCAAGTTTTATTACTTGCGACTTTCCGTTACAGACGTCTGTAACTTCAAATGTACTTACTGTTTACCTGATGGTTATAAACCTTCGGGGCAGAAAAACTCGTCTTTTTTAGCTCTTCCTGAGATCAAGCGTGTCGTACGAGCGTTTGCTGATTGTGGTACGTCAAAAGTGCGTATTACCGGTGGTGAACCGAGTCTGCGTAAAGATTTTACTGACATTATTCATACCGTGGCAACGACGGACGGAATCAGTAAAGTGGCGACGACTACCAATGGCTACCGGATGGAAAAGCAGGTCGCTGATTGGAAAGAGGCAGGGCTGACTCATATCAATGTCAGTATTGATAGCCTTGATCCTCGCATGTTCCATCAAATTACCGGTGAGAATAAGTTCACTCAAGTTATGGCGGGTATCGATCGCGCTTTTGAAGTGGGCTATGAGCAAGTTAAAGTCAATGTTGTCTTGATGAAAGACTTAAATGCTCATGAATTACCAGCTTTCCTGAACTGGATTAAAGACCGCCCAATCCAATTGCGATTCATTGAGCTGATGCAAACCGGCGAAATGGATGAGCTGTTTCAACGCCATCATGTTTCGGGTGTTGCGATTCGAAATCAGCTGATCGCCAATGGTTGGCTGCTTAAAGTGCGCGCCAAGAATGATGGCCCGGCTCAGGTTTTTGTCCATCCAGATTACCAAGGCGAGATCGGCCTGATCATGCCGTATGAAAAAGACTTTTGTGAAAGCTGTAACCGCTTGCGCGTCTCTGCAACCGGTAAGCTACACCTTTGTCTGTTTGGTGATCACGGCGTAGAGCTCAGAGACTTGCTTCAACAAGACTCGCAAGAAGCCGCGTTAATCGAACGAATTCAAGGGCAGCTGCAAACTAAATCGGTCAGCCATTTCCTTCATGATGGAAATTCAGGCATGACTCCGCATTTAGCGTCTATTGGTGGCTGATCTTTCCAATCAAACTCCTTCTGACTAGGCCTGTGGCTTAGTGCGAACATTACTTTTGAAATAATAGGTGAACAAATGGGTCACGCAGAAAGCAAATTCCAACCAGCGAACATCGCGGTACTAACGGTTTCAGATACTCGTACAGAAGAGAACGATACATCAGGTGGTTACCTTGTTGAGCACGCAAAAGAAGCGGGCCACAACGTAGTTGATAAGAAAATCGTTATTGATGATATGTACAAGATTCGTGCAATCGTCTCTCAGTGGATTGCTGACGAAGAAGTACAAGCCATTATGATTACTGGTGGTACGGGCTTTACTTCTCGTGATAGCACGCCAGAAGCGCTAAAACCGCTATTTGATAAAGAAGTAGAAGGTTTTGGTGAACTGTTCCGTATGGTTTCTTATGAAGAAATCGGTACATCAACCATTCAATCTCGCGCGATTGCAGGCTTTGCTAACCATACAGTCATCTTTGCTATGCCTGGTTCAACAGGTGCGTGTCGTACGGGTTGGACGAAGATCATTAAGCAACAGCTCGATGCAAGCCACCGCCCATGTAACTTCATGCCGCATCTGTCGGTTTAACCGAGGATACGACTCATGAGCGAATTTACTCACATCAATGCTTCTGGTGAAGCAAACATGGTCGACGTTTCTGCTAAAGCTGAAACCGTGCGTGAAGCCCGTGCTGAAGCGTTCGTACATATGGCGCCTGAAACATTGCAGCTGATCGTTTCAGGTTCACATCATAAAGGCGATGTGTTTGCGACAGCGCGTATCGCCGGTATTCAAGCCGCGAAGAAAACATGGGATCTGATTCCACTGTGTCACCCGCTGTTGCTTTCAAAAGTTGAAGTGCAATTAGAAGCGATCGAGTCTGAAAACATGGTTCGCATCGAGTCTGTCTGTAAGCTTGCGGGTAAAACCGGCGTAGAGATGGAAGCTCTTACGGCGGCTTCGGTTGCGGCGTTAACCATTTACGATATGTGTAAAGCGGTTCAAAAAGACATGGTGATCGGTCAAGTTCGTCTACTAGAGAAAACAGGCGGAAAATCAGGACACTTTAAGGTGGATGCATGATTAAAGTACTGTTCTTTGCGCAAACTCGCGAGCTAGTTGGAACGGATGAGCTTCAGCTAGAGGGTGACTTCGCGACAGTCGAGGCCGTTCGTCAGCATTTGGTTCAACAAGAAGGTAAGTGGGATATCGCCCTAGAAGAAGGTAAGCTTCTTGCTGCTGTGAACCAGTCGATTGTACCGCTTGATCATTCTCTTCAATCAGGTGATGAAGTGGCGTTCTTCCCTCCAGTCACAGGTGGCTAATGATGGACACTCGAGTTTCTGTTCAGTTTGAAGACTTCTCGGTTGGCGCAGAATACGATGCGCTGGCAGAAGGGACTGCAGCGGGTGCTGTGGTAACTTTTGTTGGTAAAGTTCGTGATATGAACTTAGGCGATAACGTCACGGGATTGTCTCTAGAACACTATCCAGGCATGACAGAAAAAGCGTTAGGCGAAATCTGTAATGAAGCCGAGAAACGTTGGCCGCTACTGACCATTCGAGTGATTCACCGAGTGGGGGATTTGGACATTGGCGACCAAATCGTGTTTGTTGGTGTTTCCAGTGCTCACCGAGGCGCGGCGTTTGAGGCGTGTGAGTTTGTGATGGACTATCTAAAAACCAAAGCCCCGTTTTGGAAGAAAGAGAGGACTACGGAAGCGACGCGCTGGGTTGAATCAAGAGACTCAGACGCTAAAGCGGCAGAACGCTGGCAGAAGTAGTAATAAGTTTCATTCTGAATCTAAAGGCTCCCTAGCGATAGGGGGCTTTTTTTATTCTCACAAAACTGATGAATGGAACCTCGTTGCTGGCTCTTGGCATAAAACAAAGCTTTATCAGCAACCGCGATAAATTGTTCCGCGTTCATTTCGCTAGGCACTGTGCCGTAGTATTGCACTCCAATGGTAATTGAAAAGAACTCACCCACAGCTGATGTCTTATGAGGAATAGCAAGTTGGTGAATTTTTGACTGCAGTTCACGCGCTTTGTTAAGACTCTCTTCTTCGGATAAGTTTGGAATGAACACTAGAAATTCATCCCCGCCATAACGAAAACACAGCGTTCCTTCCAAAGCCCAATTGCGTAACGTAAAGCCTAATGCGACAAGTGCGTCATCGCCTTTGATATGGCCGTAGGTATCGTTGTATTGCTTAAAGCAATCAATATCAATCATGAGTAGAGCTGCACCGGTTGATTTCAGCTTGGTCATTTCAATCGCGTCTGGCAGCAGGGAATCGAGCGCGTAACGGTTATACACTTGGGTTAAATGATCAATATAGGTCAGCCGTTCAAGTTTTAGTTGTTGCTTGGCCAAGGTATCAAGTGCTTTTTTGTATTCAGTGATGTTACGTACTGTCCAAAGAACGTGGTCTGTCTCGGTGAGAGGAATCACTAAAGCACTAAAGTGTTGCACTTCGCTTGGTCCTTCAATGCCATCAAAACAGGGGAGTTGTTTAGGGTCTAAGCTGTATTCGATTTCTGCAGCGGTCTGGCTATCAATGACATCGACGATGACTTGGCTAAACCAAATGGCTTTATCGGCGGGTAAGACTTGATACTGATTTAGCCCAATTAAGGCCGATGGGTCATGGTGACGTTTGATGTCACGTCCTCCCCAAGTTTCGATATAAGTGCCGGACTTATCGATAAGAAAAGTCGGTTCCGGTAACGACTCGAACACCGAGTGCATTAAATCTGGATTATTGGCGATTTGAGCTGAGAAAGTTGAATTCACACCACACACTCCTATCTTTTCCAAAGCACTTACTTACAGTTTAGCTGTTGTTGAAAAAATAGAGATACTGGATGAGTGTTCGTTAAACTTAAGGCTGAATAACGCTACCAATCTCACCCGCCACCTCTATCAATCGCCGTTCCCTATACCAATAGAATAGGTTGAACGTACGTCTCAGATTTAAGTAATTCTGTGATTTCCTTTTTGCTCTATATTTCTCATTTAACCTAGGCGGGGTGGACTCTCTGGCTGTTTGTCAAAAAGTGATAGGTAATGCCTATTAGAAAAATAATCGATTTCAATTTAGTAAAATCAAGAAATTAGACAACAATTACAATATACATGCCGCGCTAGGCACGTTAAGGAGACGCAAATGGAATCATTGAAAGTAAAAGACTATATGACATTGCAAGCGGTTACCTTTAACCCAGAAATGTCGCTAAGTGCCGCATTAGATAAGGTGATGGGCTCGAAGTATTTGGGCGGCCCGGTGATTAATGAGCAGAAAGAGGTGATTGGTTTTCTATCGGGTCAGGATCTACTCGATAAGTTAGTCAAAGTCAGTTATTACTGTCAAGATACCCATATCGTAGCCGACTGTATGCACCAAGAAGTTCTTTCCGTCACATCTGAAACCTCCATCATTGAGCTTGCCGATATGATGCAAGTGGGTAAACCAAAAGTGTATCCAGTGATTGATGGAGGAAAGCTTGTCGGGATTATCACACGTCGAGATGTGCTAAGAGCGGTAGCCAAAAACCTTGATGACTGTTTCAAACATCCGGTATAGTATATTGTTACAAAATGTTAGTAAAAGGCGCATTTCGCGCCTTTTCTTATTGTAAGAATGAAGAGAAAAATAATGACAGATCAAACCGCCAAGTTCGTAGAAGGGTCAACCATGCGCCATATATTGGTGATGTCTGGTGCGGGCTCGGTGGGTCTGATGGCACTGTTTGTTGTTGACCTGATCGATATGCTGTTTATCAGCATGCTAGGCCAAGTGGAATTAGCCGCTGCTGTGGGCTTTGCAGGCACATTGGTTTTCTTCTCTACCTCTATTTCAATCGGTACTTCCATCGCGATGGGGGCATTAGTCTCCAAAGCCATTGGTGCGAAAAAACGAGAGCAAGCGAGGCAGCTCAGTACCAGCATTATGTTTACCGCTGTGGCGATCAGTGTGTTGGTTTCGGGGGTGATGTTTACCTTTATCCCAGAGCTATTAGAAGCCATCGGAGCTCAAGGCGTCGCGGCTGAACGAGCCGAAGCGTATCTGCGTATTATCTTGCCAAGTGCCCCAGTGATTGCGGTCGCGATGGCTGCAGGTGCAGGCTTACGTGCCGCAGGAGATGCCAAACGCTCAATGTGGGCAACGCTGGCTGGTGGTATCGTCAACGCCATCTTAGATCCTATCTTTATTTTTGGCTTCGATTGGAACGTTGAGGGGGCCGCATTGGCCTCTGTGTTTGCTCGATTCACAGTACTGTTCTTTTCTTTATACCCGTTGATCAAAGTGCATCAACTGGCGGCGCGTTTTGATTTTTCTGTATGGCGACAAAATCTACGCATTATTTTGGCGATTGCGGTTCCTGCCATTATTACCAATATTGCGACGCCAATTGGTAATGCGATTGTCACCTCTTCGATTGCACAGTTTGGCGAGAACTATGTTGCGGGCTTCGCGGTCATTGGTCGCTTAACGCCCGTTTGTTTTGCGGTGATTTTTGCGCTGTCAGGAGCGGTCGGTCCAATCATTGGGCAAAACTTTGGCGCGGAGCGCTTGGATCGCGTTAAAGAGACCCTCAATAACTCACTGATTGTGACCACCATTTACACGCTAGTGGTGTGTGTCGTTCTTTACTTCTCTCAGGATTTGATCATCAGTATGTTCAACCTAGAGGGGGATGCTCAAATCATTGTTGCAGCGTTTTGTACGTATGTAGCAATCAGTTTTATCTTCAATGGTGCGCAATTCGTTGCCAATACCTCTTTTAATAATTTGGGTAAGCCTTTCTATTCAACGGCACTTAATTTGGGCAAAGCAACATTAGGTACGCTGCCATTTGTGCATTTTGGTGCGCTTTGGTTTGGTGCGCTTGGCGTGCTTTATGGTCAAGCCGTGGGGACCGTGGTCTTTGGTATTATCGCGACTTTCGTATTACGCAAACACCTGTCCGATCTAACGACAAGCTCTTGTATTGAACAAGTCGAAGCTGATCCATCGATTACCAGTGTGAATAGCCAACCGTTCTGTAGCCATGATGCCGTGCTTATTGATGATGTGGCTGCGACCACAGAAGTCACTGAAGAAATCGCAGAAAAAGTTTGACCTTGGAGTAGACTCCAAGGTTTATGATTAAGGTGTACATCAAATGGAGATCGTAATATGTGCACCAAACATCAAGCTTGCCGCTCTGACAAAGTAGCGGCAAACCCATCACAATCAGGCTCTTGCTCAAGCCCTAAAATTACCAGTATTCAAATGGCAGGCGTAGAGACTGCTGATACCGGTTGCTGCAGTTCAAATAGCTGTAGTAGCACGGCTGACCCGACTGACGAAGAGAGTGAGTCCGGGGCCTCATCCGAGGCGATATT
Organism: Vibrio aquaticus; assembly: GCF_003970385.1. Classification (GTDB taxonomy): domain Bacteria; phylum Pseudomonadota; class Gammaproteobacteria; order Enterobacterales; family Vibrionaceae; genus Vibrio; species Vibrio aquaticus. The sequence goes on from NZ_RXZH01000011.1 coordinate 50,989, forward strand.
CACTTATAGCTGGAAAGTGAACGGGATGGACTGTCCATCTTGTGCAAGAAAAATTGAAACAGCGGTCAATAAAGTTTCTGGAATCGTTGAAGCGAAGGTGCTCTTTGCAACGGAAAAATTGGTCATCAAAACCAATCAAGAGAACATCGCTGAAAAAATAGAACAGACGATCATTGAAACGGGCTTTTCATTCTCAAGCTCGACTCAGGCCAACGCTTCGCTTGAACAACCCAAAGGTTGGGCTGGCGTCATGAAAGACAATGGCCAAATCATTGCGATCGCTTCCGCAATGCTTGTTGCTGCAGTCCTTAAATCAAGCTTCCCACAAGTCAGCGAGTGGCTGTTTATCCTTACCTGTTTAGCCGGCCTTTTCCCAATCGCTAAGAAAGCGTTCTCTTTGGCTAAATCTGGAACACCTTTCGCTATCGAAACCTTGATGAGTGTGGCGGCAATCGGCGCATTATACTTAGGCGAAACGGTTGAAGCCGCCATGGTTCTCTTGTTGTTCCTTATTGGTGAAAGACTGGAAGCATTTGCCGCCTCTCGCGCAAGAAGTGGGGTTCAAACCTTGATGGCGCTTGTGCCTGAAAGTGCAATCAAAGTCGTTGATGGCGATCGTATTGAAGTTTCTGCGAGCGAGTTGCAGCCAGGTGACATCATTGAAGTGTCTCCGGGCTCAAGATTACCGGCAGACGGAAAACTGCACGATGACCATGCCAGTTTTGATGAAAGCGCTTTGACGGGCGAATCCATTCCAGTAGAACGTTACACGGGTGAATCGGTTATGGCGGGAGCTGTGGTGGTGGACCGCGTGGTGCGTTTTACCATTACCTCGAAGCAAGGCGAAAACGCCATCGACCGTATTCTTCACCTGATTGAAGAAGCGGAATCACGCAAAGCGCCATTAGAACGTTTCTTAGACAAATTCAGCCGTTGGTACACACCGCTGATGATGTTGGTGTCGCTGATGGTGATCATCACGCCACCTCTGCTATTTGCTCAACCATGGGAAACCTGGGTTTATCGTGGCCTGGCTCTGCTGCTGATCGCTTGTCCTTGTGCGCTAGTCATTTCAACGCCTGCTGCCATTACATCCGGCTTAGCCGCAGCGGCACGTCGAGGTGCTTTGATCAAAGGCGGCGCCGCTTTAGAGTTGCTCGGCAGTGTTGAAACCATCGCATTTGATAAAACCGGCACATTGACCAAAGGTAAACCAGAAGTCACTGACATTGTGCCGTTAGTCAACTGGGAACAATCCGCATTACTTGCCAAAGTTGCGGCAATTGAAGTGGGTTCAAGTCATCCTCTTGCGGTTTCTTTGGTTAACAAAGCCAAGTCGGTTGGCGTTGAGATTGTCGAAGCTGAGCAGAAACAAGCCTTAGTTGGTAGTGGTGTTCGAGGTATTGTAGACGGGGTCGAATACCAAGTCGTTGCACCAAGCAAAGTGACGTTTGAGTTAGAACCAGTACTTGCTGCGCAAATTGAACTACTCGAAGACCAAGGTAAAACGGTTGTTGTGGCGATTGAATCGACTACCACGCCAATCGGTGTGATTGCCTGGCAAGATACCTTGCGTGATGACTCGGCTAAAGCGGTCCAAGCACTTAATTCACTCGGTATTCATTCCATTATGCTTACCGGTGACAACCCTCGTAGTGCTAAGGCGATCAGTGAAAAGATCGGCATTGATTATAAGGCGCAGCTACTTCCACAAGATAAAGTCACCTATGTTGAACAACTCTCGGCCAATGGCAATGTTGCGATGGTCGGGGATGGCATTAATGATGCGCCCGCTATGAAAGCGTCGAGCATTGGTATTGCGATGGGTGGTGGTACGGACGTGGCACTTGAAACCGCCGATGCCGCCATCACGCACAATCGACTGCTTGAGCTTGCGGGAATGATCGAGTTATCTCGCGCCACCTTAAACAACATTCGTCAGAACATTGCGTTGGCTCTGGGCCTAAAAGGCGTGTTCCTCGTGACCAGCTTACTCGGTATTACCGGGTTATGGGTTGCGGTGTTAGCAGACAGTGGTGCAACCGCGATTGTAACGCTCAATGCTCTACGCTTACTGAAGTTTAAACCAAAGCATTCAGTGTAATCCGAGCAGCGTGTTGAAGGAAGATCGTCCATACAGTCACTGTGTGGGCGATTTTTTATGCAATGAGTCCCCATTGTTGCGATAAAGTGTGATGCAAACCGGTTTTATGTGTAATGTGACATTTTGTTGCGATCTTAGTTGTGACAATGATCACTTCAATATCACCACTTGTTCGTTAGAGTATCCCTTGTACCCGATAAATTTATAGAGCGAGCAGAACGTGATAAGTCCTGACTTGCCAAACAAGGAGCTACCTATGTCTCAAGCTGTATTCCACCTTGGTGTTACTCAAGAAGATCTTGCTGGCGCTACTCTAGCGATTATCCCTGGTGACCCAGCGCGTGTTCAAAAAATTGCGGAAGAAATGGAAAACCCAGTATTCCTAGCAAGTCACCGCGAATACACGCTTTACCGTGCTGAGCTTGACGGCAAGCCAGTCGTTGTTTGTTCAACTGGTATCGGTGGTCCTTCGACTTCGATTGCTGTTGAAGAACTGGCGCAGCTTGGTGTTCGTACTTTCCTTCGCGTTGGTACAACGGGTGCGATTCAACCGCACGTAAACGTAGGCGACATGATCGTTTCTACCGGTTCGGTGCGTTTAGATGGTGCGAGCCTGCACTTTGCGCCAATGGAGTTCCCAGCGGTAGCAGACTTTGAAGTAGCGACAGCAATGAAAGCGGCAGTTGAGGAGTCTGGTGCGACAGTGCACATGGGTGTAACGGCTTCAAGCGATACTTTCTACCCAGGCCAAGAGCGTTACGACACTTTCTCTGGCCGTGTTGTTAAGCGCTTCCAAGGTTCTATGCAAGAATGGCAAGACATGGGCGTATTGAACTTCGAAATGGAGTCAGCAACGCTTCTAACAATGTGTGCGAGCTCTGGTCTAAAAGCGGGCTGTGTGGCAGGTGTTATCATCAACCGTACGCAGAAAGAGATCCCAGATCACTCAACGCTAAAAGAGACGGAAGCACGCTCAATCAAAGTCGTAGTAGAAGCTGCACGTAAAATGCTTTAAGGGTAGTGCGTAAGTAGGCGCTATCTAATAGAAAAAAACCTCAATCATGGGTAACCATGATTGAGGTTTTTTGTATTCGGGTTAAGGGCAATGTTACGCTACAAACTCTTCTGAATCAGGGCGGTTAGTAAATTGCACGCCGTTTAAGAAATCACACAGCAATTGATCTTCACACGCTTTGTAGTTCTTGTTGTTTGGCTTACGGAAATAAGCGCCGATTTCATATTTGCTTAGGCTAACACCAACCACTTCTAATACATCCAACACATCTTCTGCTTTCATATTTAGTGCGATACGTAGCTTCATGAAAATCATATTGTTGGTGAGTGATTGCTCTGGCTTAGGTTGTTCACCTTCTTTCTTGCCACGCTTTAGATTGATGAAACCATTTAGGAACTGAGCCAGTTCTTTATCTTTCATCTTAGTCATTGCTTTGTCTGAATCCGCTTTTAGCCAGTTATTCACTTGGTTTGCTTCAACAGTCGTGTCGGCTTGTTCAAATGCTTTGATGATTTGAGTATTTTTCAGATTCAGTGAATGCTGGATACGGCGCAAGATTTCGTTATTGGTCACAGGAGGTGCTCTTTAGTCAGGAACTGAAGTTCAGTAATTAGGGGCGACTTTATCAGAGATGCGTGTGAGGGGATAGAAATAAAAGAGGTGGTGATAGCTAATAAGCGGGACCGAAAGAGCGGCAGGAATAGAGTAGACCTACCGCTCACTAAGCTTAGTTATGCGTAGTTAACTTTTGGTAGAGGGAGGTATAAGCTTTCTGCCATATCCGACAACATCTGATCATAAACTTGAGCAATGGTGACGGAAATATCACTGGTAACTTTATAGAGCTGTTGGCACGTGATAGGCAGTTGCTCGGCAGAGGCTACCTCAGTGAGCTGAAGTATGGCTTGAGTACTGATTGGTGAGGCGACCGATAAAGGGCTAATCAAAGAAAGCTGGTTTAACTTGCGTCTGGTTTTATCCGCGTAATATTTCAGTCTGATAAATCCCTCTGGTGAGTCGCCGTCAGGAATACACAGGCGAAGCTGCGTTAGCACCTCCATGCTTTCGAGTACTTGTTGCCAGTTGAGGTGGTATTCATCATGTAGATCTTCACGTTCTGACTCAATCAGCCACGCAAGGGCAATCTCATCCATTAAGAACATGGCATGACGAATGGTTTTGCCATGAATGATCTGATTACGTGCAATGGTTCTATCTTGCCAATCACTGTGCATGGCTTTGAGCTTGAGCTGAAAGATACGAAACATAGGTTTGTTATCAAATGGGACAATGGCGACCAGCTGATTTGAGCAGTCTAATAGTTGCTTATAGAGTTGATCGAGCTGTGACTGAGCAGACTCTTTGGTCTCTGTTTGCAAGGATTGGTGGCTTACCTGTCGATGCTCTCTACTAAGTAGCAGCAGTTGACGAAGTAGAACAAGCGTGTCGAATTTTCGCTGCAGTGTGACTTGTCGGCGCTTCGAATAGTGAAAGAGCGTGGCTAAAATAGCGCACGAGATGAGAATTGAAATGACTACAAACATAACCAACTCCTTTGGGTTTGCGATTTATCTTGTTGATAAATAAGGAGTAGGCAGATTTGATGCCAAATTTCTTTTCTATGAAAATCAATGACTTAGATTAGGTGTGTTTGTTGAGGTGTTCACCCATGGTGCAGATTTTTTCCAATATGGTGAAACAAAAAAGCCCTGCTGGGTTAGAGCAGGGCTTTCAATCTAAGCAATCAAGCTTACATTACACGCATACCAGGCTGAGCACCTTCATGTGGCTCAAGAATCCATAGGTCGCTGCCACCAGGGCCTGCTGCTAGGATCATGCCTTCAGACATACCAAACTTCATCTTACGAGGTTTTAGGTTCGCTACCATTACGGTTAGCTTGCCTTCTAGCTCTTCAGGTTTGTACGCAGACTTGATGCCTGAGAATACCTGACGAGTTTCACCACCGATGTCCAGTTGGAACTTAAGCAGTTTGTTTGCTTTTGGCACTTCTTCACAAGAGATGATACGTGCGATACGCATATCGACTGCTGCGAAAGCATCAAATTCAATCTCGTCTGCGATTGGTTCTTTGTCTAGTTCAGTTTGGCTTGCTTTGTTCTTTTCAGCTTCTGCCGCTTCTTTCGCTGCAACTTCAGCTGCTGCGTCTTCTTTAGACGCTTCAATCATCGCTTCAACCTTCTTAGGATCGATGCGGTTGAATAGCGCTTTGAACTTAGTGATCTCGTGATCAGTCAGTGGCGCTGCAACACCTTCCCAAGTTAGCTCTTCGTTTAGGAACGCTTCAGTACGTGCTGCAAGTTCTGGCATTACCGGTTTTAGGTAAGTCATCAGAACGCGGAATAGGTTGATACCAACAGAACAGATGTTTTGTAGTTCTTGGTCTTTACCTTCTTCTTTCGCAACAACCCACGGTGCTTTCTCATCAACGTATTGGTTTGCTTTGTCTGCTAGTGCTGTGATTTCACGGATTGCACGGCCAAACTCACGAGTCTCAAAAAGCTCTGCGATACGATCAGCCGCAGCTGCGAACTCGTTGTATAGCTCAGGTTCAGCGAAGTTAGCAGATAGCTTGCCTTCAAAACGCTTAGTGATGAAGCCAGCGTTACGAGATGCTAGGTTAACGATTTTGTTTACTACGTCAGCGTTAACGCGCTGAGTGAAGTCTTCAAGGTTAAGGTCTAGGTCATCAATACGGCTGTTTAGTTTCGCAGCGTAGTAGTAACGCAGGCATTCTGGATCTAGGTGATCTAGGTAAGTCGCTGCTTTGATGAATGTGCCTTTCGACTTAGACATTTTCGCGCCGTTTACTGTCACGTAGCCGTGTACGAATACGTTGTTTGGCTTACGGAAACCAGAACCTTCTAGCATTGCAGGCCAGAATAGTGAGTGGAAGTAAACAATGTCTTTACCGATAAAGTGGTAAAGCTCAGTCGTGCTGTCTTTCTTCCAGTACTCATCGAAGTCTAGGCCTTCAGTCTTGTTACATAGGTTTTTGAACGAAGCCATGTAGCCAACCGGTGCGTCTAGCCATACGTAGAAGAACTTATCTTTTTCACCTGGAATTTCGAAACCAAAGTAAGGCGCATCGCGTGAGATATCCCACTGCTGTAGGCCAGACTCGAACCATTCCTGCATTTTGTTCGCAGTTTCAGACTGAAGAGAGCCAGAGCGAGTCCACTCTTGTAGCATGCTTTCAAACTGAGGTAGATCGAAGAAGAAGTGCTCAGAATCTTTCATTACTGGAGTTGCGCCAGATACTGCTGATTTAGGATCGATCAGTTCCGTTGGGCTGTACGTCTCACCACAGTTATCACAGTTGTCACCGTATTGGTCTTCTGACTTACACTTAGGACAGGTACCTTTTACGAAACGATCCGGTAGGAACATCTCTTTTTCTGGGTCAAACAGCTGAGAAATAGTGCGGCTAGAAATGAAACCGTTTTTCTTAAGCTCTAGGTAGATGTGTGAAGCCAGCTCACGGTTCTCTTCAGAGTGCGTGCTGTGGTAGTTGTCAAAGCTAATATCGAAGCCAGCGAAGTCTTTTTGGTGCTCTTCACTTACTGCAGCGATCATCTCTTCTGGCGTAATTCCCATCTGTTGTGCTTTTAGCATGATTGGCGTGCCGTGAGCATCGTCAGCACAGATGAAGTTTACAGTGTTGCCGCGTAGGCGTTGGTATCGAACCCAGATGTCAGCTTGAATGTGCTCAAGCATATGACCTAGGTGAATTGAACCGTTAGCGTACGGAAGGGCACAAGTTACCAGTAGTTTTCTCGAGTCAAGAGCGCGTGGATCGTTTGCCATACTTAATATTCGCTTTTTAAGGAGTATAGAAAAATAGAGCGTAATACTACCTTATCCCACCAGTGACTCCAAGGCTTCCAATATGGGAAACCCTAGTTTTTTCAGGGTTCAGTATCGGCTGATGGAGTGTTACGATTAGATGCATAAGGAGGACCTATGCGTCAGTTCACTTCAAAGCAAGATTTCTGTGATTGGTTGAACCAATTTGAGCACCCATCTCTTATTTCAGAATGGGCTTCTTCAGCCAATATTGTGTCTGTAAAGCCGGAAGGGTTTTCAATTGATATTCCTTTTGCTGCCAACCATTTAAAAACCGAACTTTCTGATTGGATCGCTTCTCAGCAAAAAAATGGCGATATTCAGTCTTTTGATTACACGATCACAGTCTCGCCAAAGCCTTTAGAGACGCATGTGGCTCATGAAATTAAAGGCGTTAAGAACGTCATTGCCGTGACCTCGGCTAAAGGTGGTGTGGGTAAGTCGACCACATCGGTGAACTTAGCGCTTGCGTTGGCAAAGTCTGGTTCAAAAGTGGGTCTGTTAGATGCAGACATCTACGGTCCATCGGTTCCGCTCATGATCGGTCAAATAGACGCACGACCAGAAGTTCGTGATAACAAATGGATGCAGCCGATCAGTGCGCACGGTATTCATACTCATTCGATTGGTTACTTGGTATCAAAAGATGATGCCGCTATTTGGCGTGGCCCAATGGCCGCCAAAGCGCTGTCTCAGCTACTTAATGAAACTGAGTGGCCAGATCTCGATTACTTGGTGATTGATATGCCACCAGGGACAGGCGATATTCAATTGACCTTATCTCAGCAAGTGCCGGTAACAGGTGCTGTGATCGTGACAACACCTCAAGACTTAGCCTTAGCCGATGCACGTAAAGGTGCGGCGATGTTTGGCAAAGTGGATGTGCCGGTTGTTGGTGTCGTTGAGAATATGAGCTATCACATTTGTAGCCATTGTGGAGAGAAAGAACACATCTTTGGCGCTGGTGGCGCGGAGCAAATGGCGAGCGAGTACGGATTAGATCTTCTTGCCCAAATTCCACTTCATATTCAAATGCGTGAAGATATCGACAATGGCAAGCCGACAGTCGCGGCTCGCCCTGAATCTGAACATGCGCAGCAATATATGGCATTGGCGGAAGCGGTGAGCTCTCGTTTGTATTGGCGAGGCAAGACTAAGCCTGAAAACATTATGTTTACCATGGTCGAATAGCGGACATTTCACTCAATAAGAAAGAGCGCTACTGAGCGCTCTTTTTGTTTTTATTCTGTGTAATCGATTGCGTGAGTGGCTTTTATTCTATTTGCGAATTTCTTCATAATCGCGGCTAGCAACAGGCGAGGGAACTCCCTATAATCAGGCGGTTTATCCAATTTATACTAATGCTTAGCGCTGATCTTTTGATGCACTGCTAGTATTAGCATAAAACACCAATCTAAATCATCGGGTGCAAGAATAATGTCTGATAATAATCAATGCGTCATCGTCGGTATTGCTGGCGCGTCTGCTTCTGGAAAAAGTTTAATCGCTAGCACTATCTACAACGAATTACGTGAGAAAGTGGGCGATCATCAAATTGGTGTGATTACGGAAGATTGCTACTACAACGATCAAAGCCATCTCAGCATGGAAGAGCGTGTTAAAACTAACTATGACCACCCGAGCGCGCTTGATCACGACTTACTGTGCGAGCACTTAGAAAAGCTAGTCAAAGGTGAAGCGGTAGAAGTACCAGAGTACAGCTACACTGACCACACTCGTACAGAAAATACCACGCCAATGACACCAAAGAAGGTGATCATCCTTGAAGGTATCTTACTTCTTACAGACCCTCGTCTACGTGACCTAATGCACGCGACGGTATTTATGGATACACCACTTGATATCTGTCTACTTCGCCGTGTTAAGCGTGATGTAGAAGAACGTGGTCGTACAATGGACTCTGTTCTTAAGCAATACCAAGAGACGGTTCGCCCGATGTTCATGCAATTCATCGAACCTTCTAAGCAATACGCAGACATCATTGTTCCTCGCGGTGGTAAAAACCGTATTGCAATTGATGTACTCAAAGCGCACATTGCAAAACTTCTGAAAGCTTAGTGCTAATTGCACGTATAAGACTTTATTTTTTATGAGATAAGTGGCACTTTTAGTGCCACTTTCTTTTTATGGTCTGAAAAGTCAAAATCGACCATTTATACTTGAGGTTGGTAAAGTAAGAACAACTTACCGATTCGCAAAGCAAGGATAACGCTAATGAAGAAACTGTTCCTGTTTATCGCAATTCCTCTTATTGCGATTCTTGGCCTGTTAGTGGCTCTTGTCGTATTGGTTAATCCTAACCAATTTAAACCTCTGATTGTTGAACAAGCAAAAACACACACAGGCTTAGAGCTGGTGATTGACGGCGATATTAGCTGGCAATTCTTCCCATCGATTGGCTTCGAGTTAGGCCAAACAGAGTTACGTAACCCGAAAGGCTTTGAACAACTGAATATGTTCAAAGTGGACACGGTTGGTATCGATGTCTCTGTGATGCCATTGTTCAGTCAACAACTTGAAATCGGCAACATCACTTTAGATGGTGCGGCTTTCTCGCTTGAAACATTAAAAGATGGGTCGAAGAACATTGATGCGCTGACGCAAGCTCAAACTGCTCAAGCGACGGCGACAGACTCAACTCCAGCGACCACATCAGATTCGAAGCCTGCAGAATCAACACCGACAGAACAAAGTAGTGAATCGGCTTGGAGCATCAACCTTGCAGGTGTGACGGTCTCTAACGCATCGGTTGAAATTCAAGACAAGCAAGCGGGCTCGTTCACTAAGTTATACGATGTGTCATTAAACCTTTCTGAATTTGCGGTCGATACATGGACCAAAGTGGACTTCGCAGCGAAAGGCGAAGCGAATCAGCAGAAATTTGCGGCGCAAGGTGATGCTGAATTTAAGCTAGCGAAAGGCTTTAAGGACTACGCACTGCGTAACATCAACCTAGACGCAAGCTTTAGTGATGCCGCGACTCAAATTGAAAGCGCTAAAATTGGCCTAGAAACGTTTGAGTTTGATAAAGCCAATGCACTGACTTACGCCGTTGTAGGCAATGCAGCCGGTTTGGATATCGAGATGAAAGGCGCTGCGTCACTGAATGTTGATAAAGCAATCACGAAAGTGGTGATGAACCAACTGACGCTGGATGCTACGTTTAAGGGTGATACGCTTCCTCAATCTCCGATGAAAGTAGACATGGCGTCGGATCTTTCTTTCGACTTAACCAAGAGCCACCTGAGCTTTGTGTTAGAGAAGTTGACCGCCAATGCGTTGGCTTTCGATGGTAAAGCCGATATTACCTTAGCAGACATTCCGAAAGTTCGTTTCTCTCTTCACAGCCCAAATATCGATTTGGATGAGTTCTTAGGTTTAGCTCAAGCACAAGAAAGCAAAGCTAATTCTGAGTCAGCACCTAGCAGTGAGTCTAAAACCGCCAAAACGTCACCAGCGAAACCAGCACAAGAAGTCGAACCGGATCTTTCTGCGCTTAAAACACTGGACGTAAAAGGTGATATCACCATCGATAAGTTCAAAGCTAACAATGCCAAAATGCAGAACGTAAAAACAGTGTTCACAGTTAACCGCGGTATTGCCGAGCTGAATTCGTTTACTTCTAACCTGTACCAAGGCTCGATCAGTGCAACTGCTCGCTTAGATGCACGTAAATCACCGGCAACTTATACCGCTAAAAAACGTATTAAAGGCGTTCAGGTTCAACCCTTACTGAAAGATGTGGCAGCTAACGATATGTTGGAAGGTACGGGTAACATCAGTGTGGACGTGAAAGGTAAGAGCCTAACGTCTACAGGTATCCAAAAGAACTTAGTTGGCACGATTGCGATTAACTTTGAAGACGGTGCAGTACACGGCATTAACGTTGCTCAGCTTATTCGTGAGAACTACGCCAAAATTAAAGGTGAAAAGTACGACGATAAAGAAGGCGTTCAAAAGACGGATTTCAGTGCGATGAAAGCGACCTTGAAGCTGAACAAAGGCAACGTATCGACCAATGATTTAACCATGCAATCACCGCTACTTCGTATTCGTGGTAACGGCAGTGCGAACTACATCAACCAGACGGTCGACTTTACGGTGAGCACATCGATCGTTGGTACACTTGAAGGTCAAGGTGGCAAAAATATTGATGAGCTGAAAGACGTAACGATTCCAATCAATGTGTCGGGTTCTTGGGCCAAGCCTCAGTTCAAGCTAGTGTTTGATGATGTACTCAAGCAGAAAGCGCAAAAAGAGATTGACCGCGGTGTAGAAAAACTGACGGACAAGATCAAAGATGAAGATACTAAGAAAGCCGTTGATGGACTGCTGAAAGGTTTGTTCAACTAAGCTTCTGATTCGGTCATCCTCAAGAGGGAAGGATGACCGAATTGGGGATCTCTTGAAATTACCTATTGCCTCAAGAGATTCCCTACTACGTTCGTGCCTCACTATAGGGAATGACCGATTAGTCTGCGCATCTAAATGGTCATAACCCAAGACATTGGCGTTCTACCAATCGACACCTTGCAGCGCTTTCACGCCAGACTCGAAAGCGTGCTTCACATTCTTTACTTCTGATACGGTATCAGCCATTTCAATCAGTGTGCGATGAGCGCCACGGCCAGTGATGATCACAGACTGCATCTTCGGACGATTGTTCAGCGCCTCAACCACTTCATCTAGTTCAATGTAGCCGTAACTCACCATATAAGTCAGCTCATCAAACAGCACCACATCAATCGATTCGTCAGTCAGCAGGCGCTTACACTCTTGCCAAACGCCTTGAGCGGCTTCGGTATCCGCAGTTTTGTTTTGGGTTTCCCACGTAAAGCCAGTTGCCATAACATGAAACTCGACCCCGAGCTTTTCAAGTAAGTTTCGTTCACCGTTGGCCCAAGTACCCTTAATGAACTGTGCAACGGCCGCTTTTTTATCGTGGCCAACCGCGCGAGCAACCGTACCAAAGCCTGAGGTTGATTTACCTTTACCATTACCTGTGATGATAAGTAGCAACCCTTTCTCTTCTTGAGCGGCAGCCACTTTGGCATCCACTTGCTCTTTCACTTTTTGCTGTCTGGCTTTGTGACGAGCTTCTTTATTGGTTTCTGAGGTCATGGTAAATCCTTTTTATTTAACAATACTGTGCCTATCATAGCGTATTCGCATAGGGGCAAAAACCTATGATTACTATGGGAAAGCTCGAACAACTAGGACATGGATTAAGATGAAGAAAATTCTCGTTGTCTGTATGGGTAACATTTGTCGCTCGCCAACAGGGGAAGCTGTTTTAAGAGCAAAATCTCAGGAACTCGGGGTTCCAGTGTCTGTCGATTCTGCTGGGACGATCGGGTATCACCAAGGGAATCCGCCTGACCCTCGCTCGAAAGCTGCAGGTGAAAAGCGAGGTTATTCCTTCAGAGGGATTCGTTCCCGAAAAGTGGTTGCTGATGATTTCGAACAGTTTGACCTAATCTTAGCCGCAGATGCAGACAACTTAGCCGACTTAAAAGCTCAATGCCCTAAACGCTTACACTATAAATTGAAGCTGTTTTTGGAATATGGTGATTCGGGGTATTCAGAGATACCTGATCCGTACTACGGTGGTGACAATGGATTTGAATTGGTGCTAGATTTGATTGAAGAGGCGTCAGAGCAAGTGCTTCGCTCACTCTGAGCCTTTCATTGTTTAAGCTGCCATTACTCGGCCGCTGAAGTAGTCATTAGAGACGATGTATTCGGTGTTTCTAATCAGTTCGTCTTGGACTTCTGCCCAGTGCGCCTCATCATGCTCTAACGTTGGCACAACGCCACCCACTCGAATATTGAACGGTGTCAGCTCTTTTGCCCAACTCTGGGTAAACCCTGCCACCATTGACGTTGCATTGTCTAACCCTGAAAAATCTTGATAATCGGGGTTAGAGACCACATTCACTATCACGCCATTCTTTTTTTCATTGCGCATTCTCTCCGCGGTCGCTTGCCCGAAGCTAAACATGGTCGCGGCCATCAACGACAGATTTTGACTAAACAAATCACTGCCTTTTTGATCGAAAACATTGGGCATCGCTTGTGCGGTAAGTGTATTGAGCAAAACATCTGGGGAGCGTCCAACCGTTTTATCCATAAACTCAAACAGATCTTGGATAGACGGCAGTGAATGATCGGGGATTTTAAATTGATAGACGTGAGCGGAAATTTCACGACATAGCTGAAAATTTTGTTGTAGTTGTGGGCTGATTCGGTCGCACAGGACAACGGTCGCGCCTAATGATGCGAAATGGTAAGCGAGTGTTCCACCCACTTGTGAACCTGCTGATGTCACTAAAATTACCGCACTTTTTATATCCATTGGCTTACCCCCCATAAGCAATGCTGCGCAAAAACTGTCCACATAGCATGGTTGATTAACTGTTATCGAGTTGTGAATAACATCAAATAACGTTGCTCGTTAGTATGACAAAGTGCGAAATTTTGGCCTCATTCACACTATGCAGCCGTATTGCTAACAAAGTCCGAAAAATAAGACATCAAATTTGTGATCTGAGTTGATCGTTAGGCTTGTGCTTGGATCTGGAAAGTACGCTGAGCTTTGATGAGCTGATTATAAAGATCAATAGGCATCAACTCTTTTTGTTCTTTTTCACCCATAGAGCGGCGCTGGTGGCCAGATAGATTGTGGTAAACCTCTTCAGGAAGATCATGAGTATCTTCAGGAAGATAGGTGAGAGCATCTGGTTTTAGGTAGTGGCTGAGTTTCGCACTTGGTAAACCCGACGTATGGAAAAGTGACGCTTGCTGTGCCGACATCTCATAAGAGCTTTGATCAGAGCGCAGTTGTTGAGGCAATTGTAATTCAAACCGTTGACGCAGTGCTTGCTCGGTTGTGTCGATTTCATCCACTTTTTCAACGGGTGTGTTGTCACGAACGTCATCAGAGAACATCGACAAAATCAGCGAGAAATCGGCACGACGACCTTCGTGAACAGCATGGTTAATCCCCGTGCCGAACTGAAGTTCGTTGATAATGCTCGCTTTGTCTAAAGTGTGAATTTGCATGATGTTCCTCGTTTGATGCTTTTATAACGACACAGCGGCAAAAAACTTTAGGAAAATCAGCGTAAGAAATGAAAAAAGCCAGCGAAATGCTGGCTTTTTAAACGACTAAATTTTAAATCCTTAGGGGAAGGATTATTTAGCTAGGTTTTCTGCAACGAAGTCCCAGTTAACTAGCGCCCAGAATGCGTTCATGTAGTCTGGACGTACGTTACGGAAATCGATGTAGTAAGCGTGTTCCCATAGGTCAACTGTTAGAAGTGGAGTTGTACCTTCTTCAGTTAGAGGCGTCGCTGCGTTAGAAGTGTTAACGATTTCTAGAGAACCGTCAGCTTTCTTCACTAGCCAAGTCCAAGAAGAACCAAAGTTGTTGATTGCAGAATCAGTGAACTTCGCTTTGAACTCTTCGAAAGAACCGAATGCAGCGTTGATTGCGTCTGCAACTGCGCCTGTTGGTTCACCGCCAGCGTTTGGTGCTAGACAGTGCCAGTAGAACGTGTGGTTCCAGATTTGAGCTGCGTTGTTGAATACGCCACCAGTAGAAGTTTTGATGATCTCTTCTAGTGTTTTGCCTTCGAACTCAGTACCAGGGATAAGGCCATTTAGCTTAACAACGTAAGTGTTGTGGTGCTTACCGTGGTGGAAATCTAGAGTCTCAGCTGAGATGTGTGGTTCTAGTGCGTCTTTTGCGTAAGGAAGAGCTGGTAGTTCAAATGCCATTGCTCGATTCTCCGTTTAATATGAAAGAGAGGAGACTCTTTCGATTGCTTCCAATGTATTTGTTATTCGAGATCTAGATAAAAATAGATCACGGTCATTGTGCTGACTTGCGCTCTAGTTTAGCAATTTTTCGTCTTATTAAAAGCTTAGCTCGACAATTTCTATATGAAATTTCATTATGGTCTAAAACCCCATGTAGATTAGGCTTTTTATTCTCTACCAATGGTTTAGAATATCGGGATAACTTGCAGTAACTCCATTAAGAGGAAGCAATGGAAACTATCGAAAAAATCAAACAGCAAATCGCAGAAAACACGATCCTTCTTTACATGAAAGGTTCTCCAAAACTACCTAGCTGCGGTTTCTCTTCTCAAGCATCACAAGCACTTATGGCATGTGGTGAGAAATTCGCTTACGTAGACATCCTACAAAACCCTGACATCCGTGCAGAGCTTCCAGCTTACGCTCAGTGGCCAACATTCCCTCAACTTTGGGTTGAAGGTGAGCTAATCGGTGGTTGTGACATCATCCTTGAGATGTTCCAGAAAGGCGAACTTCAGCCTCTAATCAAAGAAGCGGCTGAGCGTGCAGGTTCTGACGAAGAATAAGAATTAAAAATACTGTTTAAATTTACAGTTTTTTATTGATTTATAAGGGCCACATTCGATAATGTGGCCCTTATTGTATCTATCTGACCCTATTTTATGTCCCGTCTCTTTATTGCAGAAAAACCCAGCTTAGGCCGAGCGATTGCGGCAGCGCTTCCTGGCCCTAAAAAAAATGACCAAGGTTTTATTCGCTGCGGAAACGGCGATGTGGTGACTTGGTGTATTGGTCACTTATTAGAGCAAGTAGAGCCGGATGCGTATGATGACAGATACAAAAAGTGGAATTTAGCCGATTTACCCATTGTTCCTGAGCAGTGGCAGCTCAGGCCGAGAAAATCGGCGAGCAAACAGCTCACGGTAGTGCGAAAGCTACTCAAAGAATCTAATCAAATCATTCATGCTGGCGACCCTGATAGAGAAGGGCAGCTGCTAGTCGATGAAGTTCTAGACTATTGCAAAGTGAGTAAGACGAAAAAAGAGTCGACTCAGCGACTGCTTATCAGCGACTTAAACTTACCAGCGGTCAAACGTGCGCTTAGCCAAATGCGCAGCAATCGTGACTTTATTCCCCTTTCTGTTTCGGCATTGGCGCGTTCTCGTGCCGATTGGCTATATGGCATGAATATGTCTCGCGCCTATACCTTGCTTGGGCAAAAGGCGGGCTATCAAGGCGTTTTGTCGGTAGGTCGCGTGCAAACCCCAGTCTTAGGCCTAGTGGTTCGCCGTGATGAAGAGATCGAAAACTTTATCCCGAAAGACTATTTCACTCTTCATGCTCTCATTCCTTATCAAGATGGCTCGAATCAGTTTGATATTCGTGCGCGCTGGAAGCCAAGTGAAGCCTGTAAGCCTTATCAAGACGAAGAAGGGCGTATTTTAAATCGCAAGCTGGTGGAAAATGTTGCCAGCCGCATAGCGAATCAACCTGCGAATGTGGTTGAGTCTGAACAAAAGCAAACCAAGCAATCTGCACCCTTACCATACTCACTATCAGCGTTACAGATTGATGCGGCCAAGCGTTTTGGTATGAGTGCTCAACAAGTGCTTGATACGTGTCAGTCTCTGTATGAGAAACATAAGTTGATCACTTACCCTCGCTCGGACAGTCGTTATCTACCTAAAGAGCATTATGGGCAAGCGGGTGCCGTGTGTGAGGCTATCGCCAACAACGCTTCTGAATTGAATCAAGCGGTGAACGGCGCTGATATGAGTTTAAAATCTAAAGCGTGGAACGACAGCAAGGTTGATGCTCACCACGCTATTATCCCTACTCCTAAGAAAGCCTCTGTGAATGGTTTGTCTGGCAACGAGATGAAAATCTACCAACAGATCGCGCGCCAATATCTGATGCAATTTTACCCAGCTGCCGTCTACGCCGAAGCAAAGTTGGTGTTTGATATTGCAGGCGGAACCTTTATTGCAAAAGGGCGTCAACTTGTGTCGGCCGGTTGGAAAGCGTTAATGGGGAAAGTCGATGAAGAGGACGCAAGTGTCGACACTGTTCCACCGTTGGCCAAAGGTACGGTTTTAACTTGCCGTGAAGGAGAAATCAAAGATCGCAAGACTGAGCCGCCTAAGCATTTTACAGAAGCAACCTTATTGCAAGCAATGACGGGTATCGCTCGTTTTGTTGAAGATAAAGAGCTAAAGAAAATTCTAAAAGAGACCGATGGGTTAGGCACAGAAGCGACCCGAGCTGGTATTCTCGATACTCTGTTTAAGCGTCAGCTTCTAACTCGCCAAGGTAAATCAATCATGAGTAGCCCTGCTGGGCGAGGCTTAGTACATGCGCTGCCGTCTGAGTCGACCTATCCAGATATGACCGCCCATTGGGAGCACCAACTGCAAGGCATGGCAGAGCGAAATCAAGCGTACAGCCCATTTATGCACTCTCTGCAAACTCGTATTGACGGCCTAATGGGGCAGGTTAAGTCGGGTGAGGTTCCAGAATCATTGCGTCATTTACCGAAAGTGGAGCGACCTGCGTTTAAGCGCAAGAAAGGCGGATATCGTAAGAAAGCGTCATCGTCTAGCCGAAAGAAAGCCTCTTAACCGACTTTTCGTCCACAGCGTTTGAATAGGCGCTGCCAATACTGAATGTGTTCAAGGGTCGCTTGACGAAAGGCCGTGTGGCTTTGCTTAAGTGGGTAAACATAAGGGTGCAGCTGAGGTTGGGGCTCAAAAATGGTGAGATTCTTGGCCAGTTGCTGATAGTAACTGTCTAGGGCTGCTAAATAGGGCTGTACCTTGCCAATGTACTGCTGATCGAAAACATTATTTAGGTACTTAAAGCGAGTTATATCTCTTTGTGGCGCACAGATGACTTTATGATCGTTGCTGTTCAATTGCTCGGTGATAAATGAAAGCTGAGCCGCTGAATGATGCAAAGAATAGTAAAGATCACCCACCACAGAAATCTTATCGAGCGTTTCTTGTACCTTCACTAGATTTGACGCGCCTAAGGAAGCGCTAAATGCCTCATTCACCGTCGAGAGCGCATTGTTGACCTGTTGTACTTGCTCACTCATTCCTGTGGTTAGCCATTGGGTTCCAAATAACTGGCTTTGCATCGCATCACTGGCGTAGAGTAAATTCCATTGATGCATAGATAACTGTGCCGATTTCTGTTTTCTAATCTCATTTAATGTCGCGCTGAGCTCACTATCAATATTCGGGTTATCGATACAAGCGGCTAGGCCACTCAGCAGTGCCGCTTGGTAGTCGTAATTACTGAACTCGTCAGCCATCTTACCTAATACGGAATTTCGCTCAGCGATCAGCTGGAACAGCCCACATTGGCGCAGCTGATAGCTGTCAAGGAGTCCTAGGGTCACGGTAGGAATGGCTAATTGGAGTTCGCGCTTACGAGGCAGTTTATCGAGTGAAATCTCAGGTTCATCAAAAGACGTATCCAGAACATTAGCCACTCTCTGCGAATAGGTATCGAAGAAAGCTTCAGGAGATTCGCTGTCACAGCCCGATAATATTGGGATCAAAATGATCAGGCTGATTGCTGTTCGCACAATTCGCATTGAAATAGAGTGAGTTCCAAAAAAGGGTGATGGTTTTAATTACGTACCATTACCAAGGGAGTTCACTTCCATCATAGTTGATGAACTTGCCACTTTGCTCTTGGTTTGCATTTTGAATCACTTGGCTTAGTCCTGATACTGAAGTTTGGGTATCAATCAATGCATTCGGCCCGCCCATTTCAGTTTGAACCCAACCCGGGTGCAGAGCCAAAACCGTGAAGCCTTGAGTGGTGAGATCGTTACTCAGGCTTTTTACCACTGAATTTAATGCCGCTTTTGAAGATCGATATATATAGCCGCCACCAGAGGTGTTCTCCGTCATGCTACCGACTTTAGAAGATAGGCAAGCTATTTTCTTGAGTTGCCCTTGTTGAAGGTTAGGGAAAAACGCTTCAGCCAGTTTGAGAGGTGCGATGGCATTAATCTCTAGAACCTTTCGCCACTCTTCAGCATCGGTATGACCAAATCCGTAGCCTTTAGGTCCGTAATAGCCAGCGTTGTTGATCAATAAGTCGATGGAAGGTAATTGTTGCGCCAGTGCAGACACGGCAGAGTAGTCTGTGACATCAAGCGGGTGGCAGCTCAGTTTAGCGTCACTGATTGAGAGTAAGTCGGAGGATGACGCAGCAGAGCGGTAAGTGGCATGAACTTGCCAACCTTGATTCAGGTAGTGTTGAATTAAACTTAAGCCAATTCCTCGGTTAGCGCCCGTGATAAATACCGTGTTCATCGTCAGTTCCTTGTTCCTTAATGCATTTTTCAGTCAAGGGTAGCAAATATTGGCTTAGAAAGGGATTGAGTCTCGGTAAGCGAAACGGAAAGGGTAGTTAAAGAATCATAAGGTGAATAAGTAGCCCCGCGCTGACAAAGGCGCATACGAACAACAATAGCGCTGAAGAGGCACCGGCAATAATACCGAGGAGTAAATAGAGTCGAGGTGACATGAGAATAAACTTATTGATTGATAATTATTATCATTTAACTAATTTTCCAACTCTACGTCAAGCTGTTACCATCTATCTCCCAGTTATCATCCAACGTTGTTATGATTCCTTTAATCTACCACGCGATCTACTCACAGTTGCCTCTACCAGACGGGCACCGTTACCCGATCAATAAATATCGCTTACTCTATGAAGCGATTGAAAGACAAAGATTGAGCGATCCCCGCTGGCATAAAGGTTTAGGTTATGTCAAACCGGATGCTTTGACCTTAGAAGATGTTCGTCAGGTTCATTGCAGGAATTATGTTGAGACACTTTCATCAGGGACTCTTCCTGCACCTAAGATGCGCCGTATTGGTTTCCCCTGGAGTGAGCAACTGATTCAACGCACACTGACTTCTGCGGGTGGAACATGTGAGACGGTGAATCAAAGCATCGAATTTGGTGTGGCAATCCATTTAAGTGGCGGTTATCACCACGCGCACTATGACTTTGGCAGTGGCTTCTGTTTAATTAATGATTTGGTTTTGGCAGCCAAGCGAGCGTTAACTTTTGATGGTATCGATAAAGTGCTGATTGTTGACAGTGATGTTCATCATGGTGACGGCACCGCGACATTGTGCGCGGACGATGAAAATATCATTACGCTATCATTCCATTGCGATAAAAACTTCCCAGCACGTAAGCCTGAATCAGATTTAGATATGCCTTTGCCGAGGGAAACTGAGGACCAAGAGTTTCTCGCTTCGTTTACATCGGTGGTGGAAATGGCCGTTAACCTCCATCAGCCTGATTTGCTCATTTACGATGCGGGTGTCGATATTCACAGTGAAGATGAGCTAGGCTATCTACAGGTATCGACGCAAGGTATCTACCAGCGTGACCTATTCATGTTCGAGCTAGCGAAACAAAGACAACTGCCGATTGCATGTGTAGTCGGTGGTGGTTATCGAACTGAGCATGAAGCGTTAGTCCCAATCCACATGCAGCTGATTCGAGCAGCACTGGAAGTCTATGGTTGTTAAAAGGAGTGTTCATGGAGCATCGTATTCGTTCTGCAGGGATATTGATAAAAGATGGCGCGATGTTGCTGCTGCGTGTAAAAGACTTTAGTGGTGAATATTGGATTCCGCCCGGTGGAGGGTTGGAAGAGTGCGATAGGAGCACCAAAGCTTGTGTGGCGCGGGAATTTAAGGAAGAAGCTGGCCTACAAGTTGAGGTTGGAGAGTTGCTTTGTGTCCGTGAGTTTCTTGAAACGCAGACCAACCGCTATCATGCAGAGTTCTTTTATCTGATAGAACATTTTTTAGGGACACCTCATCTGGATAATCTAAAGGGTTTGAATGATGAGAGTTATATCCAGCAAGTGGAGTGGGTGCCTATCCCTGAACTTGCTGAGAAGAGACTCTATCCAGAAGAGCTTAAAAACAAGCTGATTGACTTGATAGAGAGCCAACGATTCTCAACCCACCTAGGCAGCTACATTCAAGGTGAGCGGGAAGACATCAATCATTTGTAGTCAGGATAAAGACGAAAAAGGCCGCTAATTGTTTAGCGGCCTTTTTACTGAATGTGGTGGAGTTCGGGGACGCCTAGTTCGGGGTTGCGTTCAACTAGGGATTTATTAAATCCCGATTAACTTTGCTGGCGCTAAAACGACGAAAGCCCGCATTAAATGCGGGCTTTCTAAATGTGGCGGAGAGATAGGGATTTGAACCCTAGATACGCTATTAACGTATGCCGGTTTTCAAGACCGGTGCTTTCAACCACTCAGCCATCTCTCCGTTGTTGAAGCGAATAATATAGAGGTTAGAAAACCTTGTAAACCCCTAATTTTACTGTTTGCTTTAATAATGAGCGCTTAAGTTGGTTTTTTAGTTCGAGTGTTGGTTTTTAACACAATTTGAGTTCGGTCATCGCGTTTTATGAGGATGAAAAACAACAAAGAGAGCCGAAGCTCTCTTTAGAAAATATGGATTGTGCTACTGGTAACAAGTTGATTTAGTTACTCTTAACGTAGAAGCGTTGCAGCTCAGTTAAGCCTTGCATCAGTACCGGTAGAGTCGGGTTTGACTCTTTGAGTCGTTGATAATCTTCATCGTAAAGCTTGTAGTTACCAAACTTATCAATCACGGTGGTGTTTTTTGTTGTGATCAGCGCCAGTTCACGCGCATCACCGGCTAAAATCCAACGGCGCTTACGTTCATCAAATAGGTTACGACCGCTACTAAAATCATAAGGGTTTGATGACACACCTAACAGATCTTGTAGCAAGGTCACTGACACATCCAGGTGGCTTGTACGGTGGTTGTATTCCCCAGCAACTTTACCCGGCCAATGAATAACCAGAGGGACTTGCAGTTGGAATCGACTGTAATTGGAGTTTGAACCCCAATTGTTGGTCTTAGTCTCATTAAACTCTGTCGCATGATTAGACGTGACAACAATCACTGTGTTCTCTGTGAGATCAAGAGCTTCAATCTGCTCAAGTAACTCTGAAATTTCGCTGTCCGCTTGAGCTACCGATTTAAGGTAACCTGCTTTAAGCTTCTCGCCTGCGGTTTGCGCTTGGTCATTGCTGTAAGCATTAAAATTATCAACGGTCGTCAATTCAACGTAGCTAAACCAAGGTTGCTTACCTTGTTCTTTTACCCATTTAGACCAAGCATCAATCGCTTGTGAATCTGAAGAGGTGCTGTCATTAAACGCAATACCGTTGAAGTTCATGCCACGGAAGACCGTTTCGCCGTATAGCGCTTCATCGAAGTTGTCACCACTAAATAGGCCAAACTGGTACTCTTTTTCAATCAGAGTATCGATAAGGATGGGTTTAGAACCTTGAGCTTGAATACTTGAAGAGTAGCTACTTGGTAAACCATAGAACAGACCAAACACGCCGTAAGAGTCATTACTTGAGCTGTAGTGATTAGTGAAATTCAAGTTGTCTTGTGCAAAGGTAAATGCAGACGGCATAGACTCGGCGTTTAAGGCATCAGAACGTAGGTTATTGACGCTCACCACAAGAATATTAAGTGGGTTTGAGCGGCGGTCGAACTCAATGGCTTCTAACGGGTACTTAACTAAATTCGTTTCGTTTTTACTTTCTTTCAAGCGTTCTAGATATTCTTCTCGGTCAAGTAGACCGTGACGTTCCATGAACGATTTTGCTGTCATTGGGTAAGACAGTGGGAAGTTAGCTCGCTGTGACGTAATCGGATTGTAGAAGTAGGCATCCGCCCAAACGTAAACCAAGTGGCTCGCGATAAAACTGACAAAGAACAAGGCAGCAATAGGGCGACCAATGTGCTTGTGCGACAGTTTACGTTGTTTACGCCATACCCATTCTGAAAGGGCAAGCTGGAGTAAAAAGATCAGTGGTAGCACAATAAACAAGTGCTGTAGGTCAGCGCTTAGGCTAGAGCTTTCATCGCTGAAGAGTACCTCCCACACAACCGGTGTGAGGTGAAGATTGATGGTTTGATACGCCTGAGTATCGATCAACAGAACGGTCAGACCGACGGTTGAAAAACAAACCGCCACTAAGCGGAACAGCTTACGTGACGGAATGAGGAACGTCAGTGGAAACAGAACCAGTAGGTATAAAGCAAATACAAGGAAACCAAAATGACCAACCCAAGAAACCGCAAGGTAGAGTTGCCCTAGTAGGGTTTCTGGCCACGGTGACTGAGTGATATAACGTGTACCGATGAGCATTGCTGCAATGATGTTGAAAAAAGCAAACCAATGCCCCCAACCCACCAAGCGCGATACGCGTTCGCCGTATGTATTTGCGTTATCAACCATGTAAGTGTTCTATTGTCCGTTATAATTTTTAGTGTTTTTTGTCTTCTACTGAAGAAACAAGCGCTTCAGCGAATTTTTCAGCAATTGCTTTGCGTTGTGAAGCAGCAATATCCTGATTTAAGACATTGGTGGCGATATTGCCAGCAATCATTAATGCAAGCTCTGGACCAGCTGAATGTTTTTCAAGCACAGCAGCAACTTCAGTCAGGATTTGTTCTACTTGTTTGTCGCTGTATTTAGATGTAATCGGCATAAAGACTCTAATGATGATAGTAAAGCGGCTTATGATAACCTACAATGCCACGCAACTGAAACCTACGCAGCGATAATTTTAATTATGAGTCTTCACCTTTCTAACGTTATCTTACACCAACTGCAAAAAAACGATTCAGAAGAACTGATTGTTAAGTTTCGTCCAGAATCTCTTTCTAATGATACATCGACAGAAAACTTAGTTGCTGAGCTTCATCGAGTATTCAACTCTAAAGCAGGTAAAGGCTTTGGATCTTTTAAGTCTGACAGCGAATTTCAAAGCTGGTTGCAAGAATTGCGTCAAGGAAAGCAGAATTTTTACGACTTCTCTCAATCGAGTGCGAATCGTCTTAAAGATGAGTTGGCAAAATACCCATTTGCTGATGAAGGCATCTTAGTTATTGCTGAGTACCAGTCGCTTGCAACGGATTACCTGTTTGTCGCAATTATCCCATCGAATCAGAGCTTGAAGGTGACAGAAGGGCTAGACATTAGTGCGACTGATTACCTCGATCTGAGCAAAATGGACATTGCTGCGCGCATCGACCTAACCAGTTACCAGACAGATAAAGAATCGAATCGTTACTTGGCGTACATCAAGGGTCGTGTTGGCCGTAAAGTGGCTGATTTCTTCTTAGATTTTCTGCAAGCAGAAGTGGGCTTAGACACTAAACAGCAAAACCAAGTGCTGATGCAAGCCGTTGAAGATTTCTGCACCGATTCTAAGCTAGAAAAAGACGAAGCGATCAGCTACAAAAAGCAAGTTGCTGACTACTGTAACGAGCAGATTAAATCAGGCGATGAAGTACAAGTACGTGAGCTGTCTGGTGAGCTGCCACCTTCTCAAGATGGCACAAGCTTTCTTGATTACACCCAAGAACAAGGTTACGAGCTAGAAGAAAGCTTCCCTGGCGATCGCACTGCGGTACGAAAACTGACGAAATATGTCGGTGCTGGTGGCGGCCTTAACGTCAGCTTTGACAGTTTATTGCTGGGTGAGCGTATTTTCTATGATCCAGAGACCGACACGCTAACGATTAAAGGCACTCCGCCAAACCTGCGTGATCAGTTAACTCGCAACAAGTAACCCCTCTTTGATATAGGACTAACAGCAACATTTTTGCAGTTAGTCCTACACTTCTTCTTTATTACGTATATGCTTGTATTCAAGGGATTTTATCGATACAGGCAGAATAATGGTAGGCAAGCCCCTCAAACTAGGGTGGTTACTGTTAGGGATATGGCTATTCTGCATCGCTTTGATTGCGATGAGTTACCGCTCAACCAGTGCAACCAACGAACAGATTCATGAACTTGGCAATAGCATTCAAGAGTTAAGAGAAACCTTAACTTATGATGCGCCATACCGTTCGAAGATGGTGGACTCTCAAGCCCTCAACTTACAACTCATTTATGCGTTGCGCCTGCAGTTGGAAGCAAATTATCAGCAAAACATGCTGCTGCCAGATATCCAACAGTTCCTTTTCACCGCCGACCGCTTCATCGAGCAGACCCAAAACTATCTAAATAGCAGCTTCGAGCTTCTGAGTTTGATTGAACAAATTCGCACTATGCGAGTGCGCTATCAAGATAACCCAGAAATTTCGATACTCTATTTAAAACTCAGTGCCAATGTATTGGAGTCGATGTTTAGCGACAGCAATACCGCGCAAACACTGGCTCGAGAGTTAGATCAGGTCTACGTTGAGTCCTCTAAGCTGTCATCTGTCGATCGTAAAGGACTTCAAGTGATCCTTGCGGAAATCTCCTCCGTGTTGGGTGGTTATGCTCAAGGGCAGTATATTGTTGATAAGTTGATCAGCCATGACGTTCATACCCAAATCACTTTTCAGCGCAGCGCGTTTAATGACCTACTTATTAAGCATGTCGTGTTAGCGGGATTCGTCAGCTTTATCACGTTACTCGCTTATATCTGGCTACTAAAAACAGCGACCGTTCGGGCCAGTTTCACTGCGAACAACAACCTATTCACTGTTCACTCTGATGAGAGTGACGGTAAACAGAGAAGCCCGTCAAATGAAGAGGAGGCGGTAACGATGTCAGATCTAAGACCAAAACAAGATGACCACCAGCCTGATATCGATTTTGATAAAATGCTCGAATCGCTCAATCAAGACAAAGAATCAGTTTGTATGTTGTTGGAAGTGTTTGTTGAAGATCATACCGGTGACGTGGAACGAATTACCCAGCTTTTGACCGACTCCCCAGAGGAAGCTGAAAGGCGAGCACACAGTTTGAAGGGAGTGGGAGGTAATTTAGGCGCAAGTAAACTAAGAGAAGCGGCAAGCCAAGTGGAAATCGCGATTAAAACCGATGTGACTCAAGTTGCTGAATTGCTTGATGAACTTAAGGTTTGCCTCGATAATGCCGTTGAAGAAGCCAGAAATTTCCTAAAAGAGAACAGTTGATCAACGTGCTGACCTCTTTCTGACTTAACTGCCTTATAATTAAGCGTTCTTTTAAAATCTACCTGAGAGGTCTTATGTTGCTGCGCCGCTTATCAGCATTGCTGCTTATCTGTTTTTTGCTCCCGTTATCCGGTTGCTCACTATTAGAGGTGAAGCTAGACAGCCAGACTACGCCGCTTACGCAGCAAGAACTCAATATGCGTTTGATGACGCGTGAGTACACCCATCAATTTTTCTCTCAGGTTGAACAAGCCGCAGATACCATTTCTGAGCAGTACGATGCTCAAGACAAAGTTCACCAATCTTATGTTCTTTTGTGGAAGATTAATGCCGAAGAGGGGCTACAACGTTCTTCTTACCAAGTCTCTCCAATGGCCGGTTTGATTGATAGCTGGGTGTTCACTGAGCAAATGAACCAGTTCTTTAATCAAGGTGCTGGCCAAGAGCTGTTTGTTTCTGATAACGCGAAAGTCGCATCGTCTCAACTAGCCAATGAAATTGAAGCGCTCGCTAAATCGTTACTCAAAGGCGGCAGTTTTAAATCTACTCAGCAGTTCGTTAATCAATTTGCCACGGAGCATCCATTCGAAGATTTGAGCTTCATTCGCACCCCTGCGTATCGGGCATGGCTAGAGGCGAACCAAATCGGCGAAGATGAAGCGGTCTCGACGCTAGGCACAATGCCAGAAGCTCTTGGGGATGTCTCGGATCGATTAAGCTTAGTGTCCGAGCAAACGCCAAAACTGATGACGTGGAAAGCGCAATTGATTGCGCTTAATTCAACGATCAGTGGTGAGCAACTTACTCAGACATTAGAGAGCTTGCAGGCAACGTCGGAGTCATTCCAAGACTTTGTTGAGAATAACCCAGAGTACATGGAAAACCTCGCGGAGCAGATGGCACTTCAACTGCAACCATTAGTGAAAGATATCGATAAGCGAACCACGCAACGTATTGAACAATTAAGTGTAGAGCGTGAAGCGTTAGAGAAGATGGTGGCAAGAGAACGAGCAGAGATTGCGTTGATCATTAGTGCGGAACGAGAGAAGTTTACTCAAGATATCGATAAAGTGTCACAAGACGTTGTTGCATTGGCCATGGATAAGTTGGTCGAGCTAATAAAAAGTACCATCGTTTATTTCGTGTTGTTTATCGTAGCAATATTCTTTGCACCACTTGGCTTAGGTTATTTACTGGGTAAAAGAAGCGCGGCGAAGAAAGCATAAAGCTCAAATCGGAACCAATAAAAAACGCCTCTACTGAGGCGTTTTTTGTATCTGTCGCTTTCGATTAGGCCGTTTGCTTAGCTATTTCTGCGTCAGGTTCAGCGTCTATCGCTGGAGCGGTAGGCTCACACTTATCAACAAACCAACCCATGTAAGAGGTGATGATGGTTACGATGATACACACGAAGCTTAACCACATGAACGGTGCGTAAGAAAGGGTTGCGACACCTAGAATGCTCGCCATGTAAATGCCGTTGTCACTCCAAGGCACCATACCTGACGTCAACGTACCACCAAACTCAGCATTACGAGATAGGTTCTTGCGCTTGTAACCTAGACGGTCGTAGTTTTTAGCGCAGATCTTAGGCGTTAGGATAAGCGATACGTACATTGCAGAGCCAAATACGTTACCCATAAACGCGGTACCAATGGTGCTGGTTGCCAGTGAACCTGCGCTTTGTACGCGACGCTCGAACAGTTTCGCTACCGTTTCCAGCACACCCACTTTATCAAGCAAACCACCAAAACCAAGGCCGAATACAATCACAGCCACTGAGCCCAGCATTGAAGACATACCACCACGGTTTAGGATTGAGTCAATAAATGCCACACCTGACTGGATTTCAAATGGTGCCCACGCTGTGTTGAATGCTTGTAGGAAGTCTACGTCTTGAATCATCACCGCCCAGATAATACCGAGCAGAGAACCGAAACTGATCACAGGGAATGAAGGCATACGCATCGCTAACAGACCAAGAACGATAACCACTGGCACAAACGAGTAAGGTGTGATGTAGAACTGCTGTTCCATCGCTTGAATTACTGACTGCACCTGAGACATGTCAACGTTACCCGCATAGTGGAAGCCAAATGCCGTAAACATGATACCGGTAATGATGTAGCTGATTAGCGCAACTGGCAGCATGCCTTTGATGTGTTCCATCACTTCTACGTTTGACATAGAAGAGGCCAAGATCACTGAGTCAGAAAGAGGAGACATCTTATCGCCAAAGTAACAGCCTGATAGCACCGCACCCGCTGTAATCGGTGCCGGAACACCTAAGCCTTGGCCGATACCCATCATCGCAATGCCTGCTGTACCCGCTGCACCCCAAGATGTACCGGTTGCTAATGCAGTCAATGAACAGATGATCATCGTAGCAAGAAGGAAAATAGAAGGGTGGATTGCTTTTAGACCATAGTAAATGATAGTTGGGACGATACCGCCAGAAATCCAAGTGCCGACAAGCGCACCCACTGCAAGAAGGATCAGTACAGCACCTAGACCGTTAGAAATACCATTTAGTGCAGCCTTTTCTAGATCTTTGTATTGGTGGCCTAAACGGATACCAAGAAACATGATGATGAACCAGCCAATATATAAAGCCAGTTGGATAGGCAAGTCTAACTGCGCAGTAAATGAAAATGCGAGCAGTAGGAATAAACCTAAAGAAACAATCACCTGCATCAAGCTTGGCAGACGAGGGGTAAGTTGCGTCATACAGAGCCTCTTATTTGTAATTTGAGGAGGAGCTAAAACTCCTTATTAGGTACGAGGTGAACTTTACAGGAGCTAGGATAATATTTCGAGAAAATGTGTTTGAGCTGTGATTTATATCTGTTGTGTTAAATATAGTTAGTTAAATATATGGTTAATGGTTAATTTTAATGGTTTGTAATGTTTTGAAATGTGATGCTTGTGTAGCACATGTTTTTTGTCATTGTTTCATTGGTGGGTAAATTTGGTTGCCTAAATAACATTTGAATAAAAAGCGGTCAAAAAGACGCTTTGGGGTGACTTTTCCAATTTGAGAAAGAAAAGTTACAGGTTTGATGCAATTTTTCCTTGAGATTTTGCTGCGAAAATTGAATATTGTCAGATATTGCTTTTTAAAATTGATTACATGGAGAGTTGAGTATGAGAGTAGGTCTAGTCGGTTGGCGTGGCATGGTAGGTTCGGTGCTGATGCAGCGCATGGTTGAAGAGAAAGATTTCGACCTGATTGAGCCTGTTTATTACAGTACATCTCAGATCGGCATTCCTGCCCCTGTTCTAGGTGGTAAGGATGCAGGTCTACTTCAAGACGCTTTTGATATTGATAGCCTAAAGCAGCTCGATGCTGTGATTACTTGTCAAGGTGGCGACTACACATCAAAAGTTTATCCAGCGCTACGTCAAGCAGGTTGGAAAGGGTACTGGATTGATGCCGCTTCGACTCTACGTATGGACGCAGATTCAATCATTACGCTAGACCCTGTTAACTTGGCTCAGATCCAGCAAGGCATCCATAGTGGCACTAACACATTTGTTGGCGGTAACTGTACAGTGAGCTTAATGCTTATGGCACTAGGCGGCCTATACGAGAAAGGTATGGTTGAATGGATGAGTGCCATGACTTACCAAGCCGCTTCTGGTGCGGGTGCTAAGAACATGCGTGAACTTATTTCACAAATGGGTGTAATCAACGACAGTGTTAGTTCTGAATTAGCGAATCCTG
Source organism: Vibrio aquaticus (assembly GCF_003970385.1). Lineage (GTDB taxonomy): Bacteria > Pseudomonadota > Gammaproteobacteria > Enterobacterales > Vibrionaceae > Vibrio > Vibrio aquaticus. Next base: position 80,566 of record NZ_RXZH01000011.1, read on the forward strand.
CAAGCTCGATTCTTGATATCGACAAAAAAGTGGCGGATACCATTCGTTCTCCTTCATTCCCAACAGATCAATTCGGTGTTCCACTAGCGGGTTCACTGATTCCATGGATCGATGTGAAGCGTGAAAACGGTCAAAGTAAAGAAGAATGGAAAGCGGGCGTTGAAGCAAACAAAATTCTTGGTCTAGATGGTCAGCCAATCCCAATCGATGGTACGTGTGTTCGAATCGGCGCAATGCGCTGTCATGCTCAAGCACTTACGATCAAGCTTAAGCAAGACGTTCCAATGGATGAGATTGAAGAGATCATCGCCACTCACAATGATTGGGTGAAAGTGATTCCTAACGAACGCGACATTACTGCGCAAGAGCTTACACCGGCCAAAGTAACCGGCACGATGTCTGTACCAGTCGGTCGTCTACGCAAAATGTCTATGGGTAACGACTTCCTAAATGCATTCACAGTGGGTGACCAACTACTATGGGGCGCTGCAGAACCACTACGCAGAACTCTGCGTATCATTCTTGCTGAAAAAGCATAAGTTGTAAGACTTTTCTTAAAAGCGCCGCTATCGGCGCTTTTTTTATATCCACTAACTTTTGGCTGACATCGTAATTTTATTCTTCACGCCTACGTCGTCGTGGAGGATATATGCGATCAAAAGGTTTTACGTTAATCGAGTTAGTGGTGGTGATAGTGATTTTGGGCATCTTGTCTGCGGTAGCTGCGCCAAAGTTTTTAAACTACAGTCATGATGCGAGAGCGGCGAGTATTCAGGGAATAAAAGCGGCAGTGGACGGGGCAGCTCAGCTTGCTTATTCAAAAGCCGCTGTTGATGGTGAAGAATCGAACCCAAGTTATCACATCGAACTAGGTTCAGAAACGGGTCATGTTGCGTTTGGTTACCCAACGGTCGAGCGCGGAGGTTTAGAGAATTTCCTGAATGCCGACGCTGAATATCATGATTTAGATGCCGAGTGGGTATGGGCTGCGCATAATCATGGCACTGTTGCTGAGCCGGATTACTGGTTAGTCACTCAATCTGCCATCTTGGGTGATTTTACCGGTACTGACTTCAACACGGCGATCGAACAAACTCAGTGTTACGTGAAGTACACGGCCGTAATGGAAGAGGGTGGGGTGTTTCAATCAGAGGCTTTCACCACTGGCTGTTAGTAGGCTTGATAGTAAGAGACAACAAAAAGGCTCCAAGACTGGAGCCTTTTTTGTTTATGGCTTGGAGTCGTTGTCTTGTCTGACGACTCGTAAATCTGGATCAGCCAGTTCACTGCCACAATGTTTACAATGCATCGCATCTGAGTCGTGACCAGAACGATTGCAGTTAGGGCATTTCACCAGCTCTTTATGTGCGTTCATTTCGTTACTCAGCTCGGCGGTAATGATCCCCGTCGGAACCGCTAATATTGAATAGCCAAGCAACATGGTTAAAGAGGCGATCGCCTTACCTAAGTGGGTTTGTGGCACCATATCACCATAGCCAACGGTGGTTATGGTCACGATAGCCCAATAGATACTCTTAGGAATGCTAGTAAAACCATTATTCGGTCCCTCAATCACGAAAATCAAAGCACCGAAAATGGTGACTAAAATGCCCACCGTGCTGAAGAAGATGAGGATCTTTCTGCGTGCCATGAGTAGAGAACGCAACAGAATATTCGAATCTTGCAAATAGCGCACAAGTTTAAGCACACGGAAAATTCGCATCACTCGGAGTAAGCGAATCACGCCCATAAATGAAGCGCCAGGGAAGATTAAAGCCAAGTAGGTCGGCAGAATCGCCAGCAGGTCGACAACACCGTAGAAGCTGGTGGCGTAGGATTTTGGCTTAGGTGAACAATAGAGCCTTAATAAGTACTCAAGGGTAAAGAGGGCGGTGAAGCTGTACTCAATGTAGCGTAATTCTTGTGACCATCGAGACATCACGTTTGGCAGCGATTCTAAGATGAGAACCAATAACGAGGCGATGATGGCAACAATCAGGGCGATGTCGAAGGCACGACCTGCTTTGGTATGAGTGCCAAAGATGATGACATATAAATGATGACGTAATGAATTGCGTGGCATGATAAAGCGACCTATGAAACAGTCGCTCTATCATACCTATATTCTAATGATCAGGCTAATCCTGGGAATAGGTTACGCAGACCGTTGGCGATAAATTCGATGCCAAGCGCACCCAGAATCAAACCCATGATACGAGTGATCACGTTGATACCGGTTTGGCCCAAGAAGCGAACAATCAATGGTGCTGATCGAAATAATAGCCATGTAGAGAGTGCGAAAAGCGCAATCGTCACAATGATACCAACCGTATCAAACGCACTTGGGTAGCGTGACCCATAAACAATGGTCGAGCTGATGGCTCCCGGGCCCGCCATTAATGGCATAGCTAAAGGCACAACACCAATCTGTTCACGGCTAACGTATTCGGTTTTCTCTTGCTTGTTCTGCTTATCTTCACCCAGCTTACCGCTCATCATCGAGAAAGCGATGCTCAGAAGTAGCAAACCACCTGCCACGCGAAACGAATCTAAAGAGATGCTGAACATATCCAATAGCATCTGACCCGCTAATAAAGAAACCACAAGAATGATCGCCACAGCAACGTTGGCGGTAACAGCGGTTTTATTCTTTTCTTCCTGTGTCATATGCCCTGTTAAAGAGACAAAGACCGGCATGATGCCTACTGGGTTTACAGCAGCCACTAAACCAAGGAAAAACTGCAAAAAAATTGCGATTTCGAACGTTTGCATTCGGTGTGCCTACACAAATAAAAAGAGGGGAAGGGTTACATGCGGAATATAGTCCAATTTCTGCTCGGTAACGAATGAAAAAAACTAAAGTTAAAACCATTTCATAACTGAGAAAATCTAATTATTGAAGGATTCGTAAACACTTATGACACACTTTGTTACGTACAATGGTGGTGAATAATTGCTCAATTGACATAAACGTTAACATTCGCACACTTTTGACATAAAGGATGACGAATTATAGAGAGAAAATGTGCTTTGCATATACTCTCAGTAGCACAAAGATTATGGATTACATGTAAGTATGTGGTCAAAAAATGAAACTTTTTTACAGTTTGTAGTCGATTTGTCGTTGGTGTGGTTCGTTTGATGTTTTTTTGAACGAAATGAAAGTGTGATTTTAATCTATATAAATCAGTCTCTTATGGCTAGTTTTGCGATTTGTGTACCACTTATTGGGTAATTCTTTTGGGGTAACTGATCTGGGTCAATTTTTTTCACAACCTGAAATAATATACTCAGCCCTGAAAGCAATTTACTAAGACGCCTGTTAGAGCAGTAAGCTTAATAAAAAGTTTTTAATATTTATCTATTTTAGGAGATTCACTATGCCTGTAACTAATTTGGCTGAACTAGATGCAATGGTAGCTCGCGTAAAAGCGGCTCAAGAAGAATTTGCAACTTTCTCTCAAGAGAAAGTAGACGCAATCTTCCGCGCAGCATCTCTAGCAGCTAACCACGCTCGTATCCCGCTAGCTCAACAAGCGGTTGCAGAGTCTGGCATGGGTATTGTTGAAGACAAAGTAATCAAAAACCACTTTGCTTCAGAGTTCATCTACAACAAATACAAAGACGAAAAGACGTGTGGCATCCTAGAAGAAGACGACAACCTAGGCACGATGACTATCGCTGAGCCTGTAGGTATCATCTGTGGTATCGTTCCAACGACTAACCCGACTTCTACAGCAATCTTCAAATCTCTAATCTCTCTTAAAACTCGTAACGGCATCATCTTCTCGCCACACCCACGTGCGAAGAACTCGACTAACGATGCAGCGAAACTTGTTCTTGACGCAGCAGTAGCAGCGGGCGCACCAAAAGACATCATCGGTTGGATTGACCAACCATCTGTAGAGCTATCTAACGCGCTTATGAAGCACGACGGTATCGCACTTATCCTTGCAACTGGTGGTCCAGGCATGGTTAAAGCAGCATACTCTTCTGGTAAGCCAGCAATCGGTGTAGGTGCAGGTAACGTTCCTGTGGTTATCGACGAAACGGCTGACATCAAACGTGCTGTTGCTTCTATCCTTATGTCTAAGACTTTCGATAACGGCGTAGTATGTGCTTCTGAGCAAGCAGCTATCGTAGTTAGCGAAGTTTATGACGAAGTAAAAGAGCGTTTTGCTTCTCATAAAGCTCACGTTCTATCTAAAGCTGACGCTGACAAAGTACGTAAAGTTCTTCTAATCGACGGTAACCTAAACGCGAAAATCGTAGGTCAACCTGCACCAGCAATCGCTGAAATGGCGGGTGTTAAAGTTCCTGCTGATACAAAAGTACTTGTAGGTGAAGGTCTTGGTAAGGTTTCTTACGATGACGAGTTCGCACACGAGAAACTGTCTCCAACTCTAGGTCTATTCCGCGCTGACAACTTCGAAGACGCTGTTGCTCAAGCGGTAACTATGGTTGAAATCGGTGGTATCGGTCACACATCTGGTCTATACACTAACCAAGATACTAACGCAGACCGCATCCGTTACTTCGGTGACAAGATGAAGACAGCTCGTATCCTAATCAACATCCCGACTACTCACGGTGGTATCGGTGACCTGTACAACTTCAACGTTGCACCTTCTCTAACTCTAGGTTGTGGTTCATGGGGTGGTAACTCTATCTCTGAGAACGTAGGTCCTAAGCACCTAATCAACAAGAAAACTGTAGCGAAGCGAGCTGAAAACATGTTGTGGCACAAACTACCTAAGTCTATCTACTTCCGTCGTGGTAGCCTTCCAATCGCAATGAGCGACCTAGAAGGTAAGAAACGCGCATTCCTAGTAACTGACCGTTTCCTATTCAACAACGGTTACGCTGATGACGTAGTTAGCCTGCTTAAAGCACAAGGCATCGAAGTTCAAACTTTCTTCGACGTAGAAGCGGATCCAACACTATCTGTTGTTGAGAAAGGCGCAGAAGCAATGAAGAGCTTCCAGCCAGACGTAATCCTAGCTCTAGGTGGTGGTTCACCAATGGATGCTGCGAAGATTATGTGGGTAATGTACGAGCACCCAGAAACTCACTTCGAAGAACTAGCAATGCGCTTTATGGACATCCGTAAACGTATCTACAAGTTCCCTAAAATGGGTAAGAAAGCTGAGCTTGTATGTATCACTACAACTTCAGGTACGGGTTCAGAAGTTACTCCATTCGCCGTTGTTACTGACGACAAGACTGGTGCTAAGTACCCACTAGCTGATTACGAAATCACGCCAAACATGGCTATCGTTGATGCTAACCTAGTAATGAACATGCCTAAGTCTCTAACAGCATTCGGTGGTTACGATGCCGTAACTCACGCACTAGAAGCTTACGTATCTGTTCTTGCTAACGAATACTCTGACGGTCAGGCTCTACAAGCACTTAAGATGCTAAAAGAGTACCTACCTTCAAGCTACGCGAACGGTGCAGCAGACCCAATCGCTCGTGAGAAAGTACACAACGCTGCGACTATCGCTGGTATCGCGTTTGCGAACGCATTCCTAGGTGTATGTCACTCTATGGCGCACAAGATTGGTGCTGAGTTCCACCTACCACACGGTCTGGCGAACGCACTACTAATCTCTAACGTGGTACGTTACAACGCGAACGACAACCCAACTAAGCAGACTGCATTCTCTCAATACGACCGTCCACAAGCACGTCGTCGTTACGCTGAGGTTGCTGACCACCTAGGCCTAAGCCAAGAAGGTGACCGTACTGCTCAGAAGATTGAACGTCTACTAGCATGGCTTGAAGAGCTGAAAGGCAACCTAGACATTCCACTGTCTATCCAAGCGGCTGGCGTTTCTGAAGCAGACTTCATCGCTAAACTAGAAGAACTTGCTGTTGAAGCGTTCGATGACCAGTGTACAGGTGCTAACCCACGTTACCCTCTAATCACTGAGCTGAAAGAAGTTCTACTAGCGTCTTTCTACGGTAAAGCGTTCGTTGAAGGTGAAACTTTCGAAGGTACTACTGTAATCAAGAAGAAAGCAGACCAAGAAGCGAAACCTGCTGCTAAAGCAAAGAAAGAAAAAGCTGAAGCATAAGTAAGATTCAGTTATGACGTAGATTTTCGCTAGCACTTAAATCTACACATCGGGAAAAGATAAAGCCCCAGTCGACGGACTGGGGCTTTTTTTTGGTTAGAACTTTTTCATTCCGCAGAGCGACAAAGGATTAGGGCGTGTCGTCATGCCATAGACCGAAGAATGAGGGAGTAGGGAATCTCCATTAGACAACGACCAACCTTAAGAGATCCCCAACTCATTCGTACCTCATTCTTGAGGATGACGAGATACTAGTGACTAGGCCTTAGCCGTTACCTGTCATTCCATAGACCGAAGAATGAGGGAGTAGGGAATCTCCATTAGACAACGACCAACYTTAAGAGATCCCCAACTCATTCGTACCTCATTCTTGAGGATGACGAAGTRCTGGTGGCTGGGTCTTAGCYGTTACCTGTCATTCCATAGAMCGACGAAGKAGGGAGTAGGGAATCCCCGTTAGACAACGACCAACCTTRAGAGATCCCCAACTCATTCGTACCTCATTCTTGAGGATGACGAAGTACTGGTGGCTGGGTCTTAGCCGTTACCTGTCATTCCATAGACCGAAGAATGAGGGAGTAGGGAATCTCCATTAGACAACGACCAACCT
>NZ_RXZH01000095.1 GCF_003970385.1 Vibrio aquaticus
GATGGTTCGTAAATCAATCATTCTATCGAACAATTAATCAACCATTATCTCCTCCACACACTCACACACACACAGTCACTAACTTGCACAATCACAACATCATTCACACTTGTGTTCATTGTGAATAATCGGTATTTATCTTGGTTGTAGTTGCAAGCACGTGTCGATCACACACACACACACACACACCTGTCACGATCAGTCTCTTTCCAATCATGCCTATTTGATGACACTACTGCAAAAACATACGGTGAGTTTCAGGTATAAGTTTTCTCACACTCACACACACACAGTCACTAACTTGCACAATCACAACATCATTCACACTTGTGTTCATTGTGAATAATCGGTATTTATCTTGGTTGTAGTTGCAAGCACGTGTCGATCACACACACACACACACACACCTGTCACGATCAGTCTCTTTCCAATCATGCCTATTTGATGACACTACTGCAAAAACATACGGTGAGTTTCAGGTATAAGTTTTCTGCAATCATAAGCTCATTTTAGATGGTTCGTAAATCAATCATTCTATCGAACAATTAATCAACCATTATCTCCTCCACACACTC
>NZ_RXZH01000097.1 GCF_003970385.1 Vibrio aquaticus
AGTAACAATGAAAATGGCTCCTTCTTTAGTGCGATTATATGAACAAATGCCTGAACCGAAGTATGTTATTGCTATGGGAGCCTGTACAATTACAGGGGGGATGTTCAGTACCGATTCTTATAGTACTGTTCGAGGAGTYGATAAGCTAATTCCTGTRGATGTCTATTTGCCGGGYTGTCCACCTAAACCRGAGGCWGTTATAGAYGCTATAACAAARCTKCGTAAGAAAATAKCTMGAGAAATCTATAAGGATCGAATTAGACCTCAACAGGGTAATCGGTGTTTTACTACCAATCACAAGTTTYWYGTTGKACGCAGTMCKCATAYTGGAAATTATGATCAAGRAYTACTCTATCCACCATCATCTACTTCAGAGATCTCTACTGAAACATTTTTTAAATACAAAAGTCCAGTATCGTCCCACGAATTAGTGAATTAGGGAGGCTTTTAGAGAATCAGAAAAAAATCTTCATAAATTAGAATTAACGGTAAATGTGAAATACTTAATTTTATATAAAAAAGGTGTGGGGGAAATAAAAAAGATGCAGGGCACTTTGTCCGTTTGGCT
>NZ_RXZH01000098.1 GCF_003970385.1 Vibrio aquaticus
CTAGAGGCCTAGGACACCGCCCTTTCACGGCGGTAACAGGGGTTCGACTCCCCTACGGGATACCATTGGGTCGTTAGCTCAGTTGGTAGAGCAGTTGACTTTTAATCAATTGGTCGCAGGTTCGAATCCTGCACGACCCACCATTCTTTCTTAGAAAGAAATCTCAAGATGGGGCTATAGCTCAGCTGGGAGAGCGCCTGCCTTGCACGCAGGAGGTCAGCAGTTCGATCCTGCTTAGCTCCACCATTCTTGACGTCTACCACAGGACGTAAAACTCATGTGGGCGATTAGCTCAGTTGGGAGAGCACCTGCCTTACAAGCAGGGGGTCACTGGTTCGAGCCCGGTATCGCCCACCATCTTTAAGCAGTTTCTCACGAGAATGTTTAAAAATGGTTACTTCATGAGAAGTGATTAGCTCTTTAACAATTTGGAAAGCTGACAAAACAAACTTTTAAAGTTTGTTTGTAAAGTTCTCAATGTTTGTCTTTATAGACAAACACCAATACAACACATTCAAGTGTTCTTGGGAATGTCACTTTTAAGTGACTATTCAAAATTGAGT
>NZ_RXZH01000099.1 GCF_003970385.1 Vibrio aquaticus
GCCATTAACCCGGACGTGCTGACGTCCCGCCCGGCAATCCGTACCTGATACCAGCCGTCGCTCAGTTTCTGACGAAACGCCGGGAGCTGTGTGGCCAGTGCCCGGATGGCTTCAGCCCCCGTTTTCACACGAAGGTCGATGCGGCGACCAAAKCGTTGTAAATCCCCGTAAAGGCAGATGCGCGCCATGCCCGGTGACGCCAGAGGGAGTGTGTGCGTCGCTGCCATTTGTCGGTGTACCTMTMTCGTTTGCTCAGTTGTTCAGGAATATGGTGCAGCAGCTCGCCGTCGCCGCAGTAAATTGCGGCGTGATTCGGCACTGATGAACCAAAACAGCACAGCAGCACATCGCCCGGCTGTGMCGCTGACAACGGCACCTGATACAGCCCCGTCGCCTCCAGATTATCCAGATAGAGATTCTGGCCGTTACGCCACCAGTCATCCTCACGATGAAAGTCCGGCATCTCAATCCCCGCCAGATGATAAGCATCCCGGAACAGTGTGTAACAGTCCGTCACACCGTGCTCAAAGCGCCGCCCGGTGAGATGCGGCACACAGC
>NZ_RXZH01000100.1 GCF_003970385.1 Vibrio aquaticus
AATATTTTATGTACCGTGAACAACACACTTTAATAATTTATGAAATATTTTATGTACCGTGAACAACACACTTTAATAATTTATGATGATCTTTCCAAACAAGCACAAGCTTATCGACAAATGTCTCTTCTATTACGAAGACCGCCGGGTCGTGAAGCTTATCCAGGAGATGTTTTTTATTTACATTCACGTCTTTTAGAAAGAGCCGCTAAATTAAGCTCTCAATTAGGTGAAGGGAGTATGACTGCCTTACCAATCGTCGAGACCCAGTCAGGAGATGTTTCRGCTTATATTCCTACTAATGTAATTTCCATTACAGATGGACAAATATTCTTATCCGCCGATCTATTCAATTCTGGAATCCGACCTGCTATTAATGTGGGTATTTCCGTCTCCAGTGTAGGGTCTGCGGCYCAAATTAAAGCCATGAAACAAGTAGCTGGCAAATTAAAATTGGAACTGGCTCAATTCGCAGAGTTAGAAGCCTTTGCACAATTCGCTTCTGATCTCGATAAAGCTACTCAGAATCAATTGGCAAGAGGTCAACGATTG
>NZ_RXZH01000101.1 GCF_003970385.1 Vibrio aquaticus
TTGCCTAAGCGCAGGTGTTAAGCCAGTAATACTGAACTAGACCTTTTTGTCCTGATACTTCCTTTTCCACCTCAAGAACACCTTTGTTGTGCTTTATAGCCTTGACTGAACCAAGGTTAGCCTTGTTTACCGTTACTAGCGCTTTATCAATACCGATACTCTTAGCCTTCGGTAAGGTAAGTTCTAAAATACGCTTTGCGTACCCTTTTTGCCTTTCTGATGGTTTGATCCCATAACCAATATGACCACCTAAAACCAAYAATCCATCGTTCAGCTCATGCCTTAGATTCGAGCATCCRACAACTTGCTCATTTTCGTCAACAAGCCAAAAGGAACTATGTGCGACAAAACCTGGAACCTGCTCACCTCTTGAGTARGCAGACAACCTATCAAGCAACGAAGAAAAGTCTTCATAATTTTCAGCTAATACAAACGGAACAAACGCCTCTTCTCTTTCAGAGAACTCACGTACCATTTCAATATACGACTCTTGATATTCTACCCTTGGAGTTACTAACTTCATCCTGAATTCCTCTGATATGCATAACGCC
>NZ_RXZH01000102.1 GCF_003970385.1 Vibrio aquaticus
AAAATGATCCATTAATGGCTTGGGCTAAAAAAAATGATCCATTAATGGCTTGGGCTAAAAATTCTCGCAATACGATAGAAAAACAAGGCGATTTAGAAATGTATAGCGAGGCAAAGGCTACTCTTATTTCATCTTACATTGAAGAAMATGACATTGAGTTTATTACAAATGAAAGTATGTTAAACATTGGTATAAAAAAGTTAGTCAGACTTGCACAAAAGAAATTACCTTCATATTTAACTGAATCATCTATTATTAAATCAGAAAGACGATGGGTCGCTAATACGCTAAAAGATTACGAATTATTACATGCCTTAGCTATAATCTATGGCAGAATGTATAACTGCTGTAACTCTCTTGGCATACAAATAAACAATCCAATGGGTGACGATGTGATTTCGCCAACATCATTCGACTCTTTATTTGATGAAGCCAGGAKAATAACTTATTTAAAATTAAAAGATTACTCCATAAGCAAATTGTCATTTAGCATGATACAATATGACAATAAAATAATTCCTGAAGATATTAAAGAGCGTCTTAAACTGGT
>NZ_RXZH01000012.1 GCF_003970385.1 Vibrio aquaticus
GAACGATAATGAATTGACTGTGCCAAATAACCGAAGTTATTTGTATTGGTCACTCAGTTCATTGAAATCTTTGTGCTTATCGAAATAAGCTTTGGATTATCATCAACGAGTGCCCACACAGATTGATAGGTTTATATTGTTAAAGAGCGTTCTTCTTTGTGACTCACATCACTTCGGAAGAGGCGGTCATTTTAGCGAGATAAAGTTTAGTGTCAACCACTTTTTTCAAACTTATTTTCAAGCGTTTCCGCTTGGCTAATTGACCTTGCTAATTCGTTCTCGTTTCTTTCGAAGCGTTCCCGTGTCAGCGAGGGGGCATTATAGAGATCGCCATCACATTGGCAAGCCCTTTTTTCAGTTTTTTTTGATTTTTTTGCCGTTTGAGTATTTTCTATTCAAAACGAGCTATTTTCCTCACTTTTCTTAGCCTCTCCAGGCAAAAAACCCTCTATATAAGGAGAAAAAATGAGTTCTCTTAGAAGTTACAAAGGAATTTCCCCACAAATTGGGCAACGAGTCTATATAGATAGCAGCTCTGTTTTAGTCGGAGACATTAAGATAGGCGACGATTCGAGTATTTGGCCACTTGTCGCAGCCCGAGGAGATGTTAACCACATTCATATTGGCCAGCGAACCAATATCCAAGATGGCAGTGTTTTACACGTTACCCATAAGAATGCAGAAAACCCAGAAGGCTACCCTCTTATTATTGGTAACGATGTGACTATCGGCCACAAGGTGATGTTGCACGGCTGCATTATTGAAGACCGTGTACTCGTCGGGATGGGTGCGATCGTATTAGATGCAGCAGTAATAGAAGAAGAAGTCATGATTGGCGCAGGGAGTTTAGTGCCACCGGGAAAACGCTTGGAAAGTGGTTATCTGTATGTAGGTAGTCCAGTTAAACAAGCTCGTCCTCTTAACGACAAGGAACGAGCTTTCTTACAGAAGTCTGCAGACAACTATGTGCAGAATAAAGAAGACTACCTTCATGAGGTTAAAGCGGTTAACTAACTACCTCTATATTACCTTCTCCATTGAACTCTTCTTCTTCAATGAGTTCTTCAGCAAGCTCTTCAAGATCAAATCGATATTGTGAAAAGACTTCCAGGGCTTGCTGTTCGTTCTTTATATCCTGCCCCGACAGCTGTTTCAGTTCATTCATGCTCACTAGACATTGAATTAGCGCACCTGATTGTTGCGCCGGAAAGAGAACGGCTTGTTTCTCTTCATCCCATGTTTGTATGTCTGGGAATAAGATCGATTGATTCATTACAATCCCTCTAGGTTCTTTCTTAACTCACGTAAAATTTGTTTGGTACCTGGTCTTAAGCCACGCCAAAGCATAAAACTTTCTGCCGCTTGGCCAACGAGCATCCCAAGCCCATCATAAGCGTGAGCAACACCATTATCTGTTGCCCATTGATTAAAGGTTGTTTGACCTGACCCATACATCATATCGTAGGCAGAAGTTTGGGGGGTGAATATAGTTGAGGAAATAGCAGGAAGCTCGCCACTCAAACTTGCAGAAGTCGAGTTAATGACAACATCAAACCCTTCTTGAATATCAGACATTGCCGCAGCTCGAACCGAGCCATAAGGTGCGAACATGTCAGCTAACTGTTCAGCTTTAGATAAAGTGCGATTGGTAATGACAATTTCTTGAGGTTGTTGATCGAGCAATGGCTTAACCACGCCGCGGGCTGCGCCACCAGCCCCAATAAGTAAGATACGCGCTCCTTTCAATGGGACTGAGTATTGAAGAAGGTCTTGAACTAAACCTTCACCATCAGTGTTATCACCAATGATCTCACCATCATCCAATTTTTTAAGCGTATTCACCGCGCCAGCCAACTGAGCTCTTTCGGTTAGTCTGGTGGCAAATTGGTAAGCATCTTCTTTGAAAGGCACAGTCACGTTACACCCCTTCCCTCCCGTAGAGAAAAAGTGCTTCGCTGAGCTGGTAAATTCATCAACAGGCGCTAACTCAGCAGTATAAGTCATCGGCTGATTAGTTTGTCTTGCAAATAGCGTATGAATGAAAGGGGATTTGCTATGTCCAATCGGATTACCAAAAACGGCATAACGGTCTATTTGCTGTGTCATATCCTTACCTACAGAAATTAAAAAGGGCCAGTGCTATCTACTGACCCTATCACTATCTATATATTGAAGAAAGCCTTACCACTCTCTTGGTTTAAGGTAGTGATCATACAACTCAGCTTCTGGGGAACCCGGCTCCACTTGATATGAATATTCCCATCGAGCAAGAGGAGGCATGGACATTAGAATCGACTCTGTTCGTCCACCACTTTGAAGACCAAACAAGGTGCCACGATCATAAACTAAGTTAAACTCGACATAGCGACCTCGACGATATAGCTGGAACTGGCGCTCTCGCTCACCGTACTCGGTCGCTTTACGACGCTCTACAATCGGAATGTACGCTTCGGTATAACCTTCACCGACCGCTTTTATGTAGTCGAAACACTTATCAAACTCCCAGTGATTTAGATCATCGAAAAATAAACCGCCGACACCACGTGTTTCATCACGATGAGGAAGGTAGAAGTATTTATCACACCACTCTTTGTGCTCTGGGTAGACTTCACTACCAAATGGCGCACAAACTTCTTTAGCCGTGTTGTGCCAGTATTGAGCATCTTCTTCAAAAGGATAAAACGGCGTGAGATCAAAGCCACCACCAAACCACCAAATTGGTGCTTCACCGTCTTTTTCTGCAATAAAGAAGCGAACATTCGCATGAGAGGTCGGGACATAAGGGTTGTTTGGGTGCATAACTAAAGACACACCCATCGCTTCAAAGCGGCGTCCAGCGAGTTCTGGACGATGCGCTGTTGCTGATGCAGGCATTTCTTTACCTTGAACATGAGAGAAGTTAACCCCTCCTTGCTCAAACACGGCGCCCTCTTTCATTACTCGTGTGCGACCGCCACCACCAAGTCTTTCTCCGGGTTCACGGTGCCATTCGTCTTCGACAAATACCGCTTTTCCATCCACTTGCTCTAATTGTTGGCAAATAGAATCTTGAAGCGTCATTAAAAATTGTTTTACTGCTGACTTATCAATCGCTGACATTCGACTTCCTTAACGCAGGCTTAACCCTGTCTTAATACTTGTGAGCTTCTTGCATCTCGAATTTCACTTGGGCTCAATCGCCCTCCAGTAGCACCCTCTAGCACCGCAACTAACCGGTCACCAAGACAGGCATATACCTGCTCTGTCGTCATGCAGGGTGGTTCACCCGTGAGATTCGCGCTGGTAGAGGTTAACGGCTTTCCAAAAGCATTACACATCTTTTGTACTAAAGGATGATCAGTCACACGCACGGCAATCGAATCGTGTTGGCCAGAGATCCAAGCCGAGACTTTTTCACTGCATGGCATTATCCAAGTAACCGGGCCAGGCCAAGTGTTTTTCACTGTGTTGAGCTGCGCTTGAGTTAACGCGGACTCGTCAATATAAGGCAGTAACTGTTCATAGTTCGCGGCAACTAAGATCAGCCCTTTCTCTTTCGGCCGTTGCTTTAACTTAAGTAACTTTTTGATAGCCGAGTCATTATCAGGGTCACACCCTACGCCGAAGACACCTTCTGTTGGGTAGGCAATGACTTCACCTTGCTGTAATGCAGAGAGTGCCTGTTCAAAATTGCTCACACATGCATCCTATTCGTTGACCGTTTCGACTAAGTGTACAAACAATCACTGACTGTGACTAAAGCAATTTTATGCGGATTGTTAGTTGAGCGATTGAAACCTGACGCAAACGTTTGCTTACTAGTAAAATCCCCGTATAATGCGCTCAGATTATTTGCTCACCAGTTCTAAGCAGCTTTGAAGGAGTTTGAGATGAAAGTCGGTATCATCATGGGTTCTAAGTCAGATTGGCCAACAATGAAACTAGCAGCAGAAATGCTAGATAGATTCGGTGTTGAGTACGAAACTAAAGTCGTCTCTGCACACCGCACTCCTCAACTTCTTGCTGACTATGCAACAAGTGCTAAAGAGCGAGGCCTGAAAGTGATCATCGCTGGCGCTGGCGGTGCCGCTCACCTTCCAGGCATGGCTGCAGCCTTTACTTCTTTGCCAGTACTTGGCGTTCCCGTTCAATCTCGCGCTTTAAGCGGTTTGGATTCTCTTTACTCTATCGTTCAAATGCCAAAGGGCATCGCGGTAGGCACGCTTGCTATTGGTGAAGCTGGTGCAGCTAACGCGGGTATTCTCGCGGCACAAATCCTTGGTACTCATGATGAAGAAGTGATGGCTAAGGTAGAAGCGTTCCGCAGTGAGCAAACTGAAACTGTATTAGCTAACCCGAATCCAGCTGAGGACTAATACCATGCATGTATTAGTGCTAGGCGCCGGCCAACTCGCTCGCATGATGTCGTTAGCAGGTGCTCCACTTAACCTTGAAATCTCAGCCTACGATGTGGGCAGTAAGGACATCGTTCATCCGCTAACTCAGGCCGTGATCGGTCACGGTTTAGAAAATGCGATTGCTCAAGCTGACGTCATTACGGCTGAGTTTGAACATATCCCTCATGACATTCTTGAGGTGTGCGAGCAAAGTGGCAAATTCCTTCCATCGACCGAGGCCATCAAGGCCGGTGGCGATCGCCGCATTGAAAAAGCGTTACTCGATGATGCGGATGTACGTAATGCCAAATATTATGTCATCCACTCTCGTGAAGATTTTGACCATGCTATCAACCACGTCGGTATTCCTATGGTGCTGAAGAGCGCACTGGGTGGATACGATGGAAAAGGTCAGTGGCGACTAAAAGACGCCAATCAGGCAGACGCAATCTGGGCGGAAATGGCCGAGTGTATTGCAGCCAGTGACAACCAAGCGATCGTTGCCGAAGAGTTTGTCCCATTTAACCGCGAAGTCTCTCTGGTTGGCGCTCGTGGCAAAGATGGCAGTGTTGCTGTTTATCCACTTGCTGAAAATGTTCATACCAACGGTGTACTCACACTATCGACGGCGATTGCTGATACTGAACTGCAAGAACAAGCAAAAGCAATGTTCACTGCGGTGGCCAATAAGCTCGACTATGTTGGCGTTTTGGCGCTCGAGTTTTTTGATGTTGATGGCACTCTCTTGGTCAACGAAATCGCACCACGAGTTCATAACTCGGGCCACTGGACTCAACAAGGTGCAGAAACCTGTCAGTTTGAGAACCACTTACGTGCAGTATGTGGCCTACCGTTAGGCTCTACTAAGCTGATTCGTTCAACCTCTATGATCAATATTCTTGGTGAAGACACATTACCGCAAGAGGTATTGAAAATGGATGGTTGCCATATCCACTGGTATGGCAAAGAAAAACGTGCCGGTCGTAAAATGGGCCATATCAATGTTTGTGGTGACTACAACGGCGAGCTACAACGTAAACTGTGTGCTTTAGCAGAAAGCTTAGACAAAGAAGCCTTTCCAGCAGTCCATGAGTTTGCTGCTAACTTCTCTGAATAATTCAGATTCAATGCCATAAAAAACGGCGCCTATGCGCCGTTTTTTCGTTTAACTTTGTTGTATATGGTGACACTTCCTGTCCGCGCATTGCTGCTTAACGCCACTGGCGAGTTTCTTCTCGACCAAAAGTGGATAACCGCACTTTTCACAACTGCCCGACACCGGCGGTAAATTAACGGCAAACTTACACTTGGGGTAGTTGTCGCATGCATAGAACAACTTACCAAAGCGTGTTTTGCGCTCAACTAGCTGCCCTTCGCTGCACTCTGGACATGAGTGCGACTCTGGTTTCTGCTCTTCTTTCGGCTGATCCAGTGATTCTATATGGTGACATTCAGGATAGTGACTACAACCAATGAACATGCCATAGCGACCTTGGCGTAACACCAGTTCATTGCCACACTCAGGGCAAGGCACACCAAGCTCTTTGACAATGTGACCGTCATTTTGATGAAGCGGTTTAATAAAGTCGCAAGTAGGGTATTGGTTACAACCAAGGAAAGGGCCATGTTTACCGTGGCGCAGTTGAAGTTCACCTTCTCGCTGCTCGCCTTGGCATTTAGGACATGATTGATGTTCCAACGCATGTTCATGCGCTGAAAACAAACTGTGGTCAATCTTACTACTCATATCAACTCAGAAGATTAGTGGAGAATACCTTGCTCTTTGGTATACAGCAGCTCTTCCATAAGCGTATAAGCATTTTCATTGCCCGGCACGTTAAATAGCACCATTAAGACAATCCATTTCAAGTCATCTAACTCAAACTCGTCTGTTTCGAGCCCCATGATACGGTCTACAACCATTTCACGAGTTTCTGTTGTTAGAACATTGACCTGCTCAAGAAAAGTTAGAAAGCCACGACATTCAATCGATAGACGCTCACACTCTTTCGTCGTGTAAATACGCGTTGAGTTCGAAGTGCTGCACACTGAGATCGCCGAGTGAGTTTCACTTTGCTGCAGTGCTGCAAGCTCTTCTAGCCAGACAAGGGCTTTGTAAATGTCTTTTTGATGAAAGCCAGCGCGAAGTAATTCGTCTTCTAACTCATCTTGATTGACTTGTAACTCTGCATCGCTATGGATGTAAGTCTCGAATAGATACATTAGGATATCCATCATCATAGCTAGCCCCTCCCCTTTCGAATATAGCCACCGGAAACTGCAACAACATGCCCTAGAAGCTCAAGCTCTAAGAGCTGCATCATGACTTCCTGCACAGGTATATTGGTCCTGCTAGCAAGAATATCAACTGGTGTAGCCTCACTTCCTACGTTAGCTAACAGCAAAGGAAATGGCAATTCTTCTTTACTCTCTATTTTCTCAAATAGATCAGTTTGTATAGGCGGCTTATTCTCATTAGACCAAGATCGCAGCGATTCTATTTCATCCATGATGTCCTTCACCGAAAGCACCAAACAAGCCCCCTGCTTTATCAGCAGGTTACCTCCTCTCGCACTGGCTTGGTGAAAGGAGCCAGGAAGAGCAAAGACCTCTCGACCTTGCTCAATAGCATAACGAGCCGTGATCAATGAGCCGCTCTTCTCTGCGGCTTCAATCACGAGAACACCAAGAGACAATCCACTAATGATTCGGTTACGGCGAGGAAAATGATCCGCTTTAGGTTTCGCCAACGGGTGGAACTCTGACACCAATGCTCCGCCCTGAGCAACAATGCGATCTGCCAACAAGCGATGACGGGCAGGATAAATCGTTTTAAGCCCACACCCTAAGACAGCAAAGGTTTTACCCCCGCCTTGTAGAGCGCCATCATGAGCGTAACCATCAACACCAAGCGCTAGCCCGCTCGTCACCACCAAATCATTTTCCGCTAACTCACGCCCAAACAGCCTTGCACTGTCAAGACCATCAATACTGGCATTACGGCTACCGACTATCGCGACTTGAGGGGAAGACAAAGACTCAGCATCTCCTTTAACAAACAGAATAGGAGGTGAGCTATCGGCTTGCTTCAGGAGCTCAGGATAGCGGACATCATTTGAGGGAATAATATGGTGATTGGGCGATTGTTCAAGCCAGTCAAAGCACTGTTCGACCTCTTTCGCTGAGGTTCGGTGAAGATAATGGATTTCTTTATCTGAGAAGCCCATTGCATGAAGCTGATCAGGGTGGGAGTCGAGGATGTTGGAGGGAGACTCTACCTCAAGTAAACGGGTGAACGTTTTGGGCCCGACTCGGGGAGTAAAGTAAAGAGCTAACCAAGCAGCTAACTCTTTGTCTTGCATTACTGCGCACCCGCTACAGGCTGAGGCGCAATCACTTTTGTATCCAGAGCTACGGGCTGTTTGCTCTCGGTAATAAGGGCTAAACTGAAGTGTTGATAAGGACGGATGATCATTAGATTACCAATATGGGTATCAGGGAACTGAGCACCCTTTTCGAGTTCTTTATCAAGAGAAGTATCGATATCGGCCCCTTGCTGATAGAGCTCAAACATATTGCCTTGGGCCAAATCATCGCTACTACCACGGTTCAAAACCACCACTTGGTTTTCACCCACATAATTCGTGCCTTCAATCGTGCCAAGAATATCGGCAAAAGAGCCTTGAGAAGAGGGAGTTGGATGGAAGGTAGTAGAAAGTTCAGCTATTTCACCTTCAACAATCGGTAAAGCAATGTCATTGACCAAGATCTCTTGAACTTGATGAGTCACGCTTAAGCTGGTCATCTTGTCATTCACGTCAACTCGCTCAGCCGTAGCAATGCGTTTTAGCGCGACGACAACATGCTCCCCACGAGTGAATGTCTCCATTTGGCGATAGATTCCCCAATTCGCTTGAGACTGCACACCTGAGATATAAAGCTGCTCTTGCTGCGTCAAATATTGCCTTCCGTTACTGGAACCTAACACTTTAGAACTCTGTTTTAGCTTTTGTTCACTGAGCAGTCGGTCTGATTCTAGGTAGGGGACCACCAGCTCTTCTAGCACGGTTGGAATCGGCTGTTTCTCAGCGACGCGTATTTTAGGGCTCAGTTTCTTCATTGATTTTCGGCTCAATACCGGCTGGCCATTTTTCCAAATCAAACTTAAGCGATCGCCCGGATAAATAAGGTGAGGGTTTTCAATTTCCGGGTTTACCTGCCACAACCTTGGCCATAACCAAGGGCTATCAAGGTAAAGCGCGGAGATATCCCATAAAGTATCGCCTTTGACGACCGTATAGGTGCTCGGCGCATCTTTTTTAATGGTGAGTGGTTGCGACTCTTCACTGGCATTACTTATAAAAGAGGTAAGCAGTAAACCAATGAAAAGCGTGGGGTACTTCAATAAACGTAACATAGCCAATCCCTGACAATCATTAAAACCCTTAGCCAACTTCTCTGTTTCGTCTTGTTCCATGCGAGAGAAGCTGTTCAAAAAGCCGCATTGATGCTGTCATTTGCCATATAAAATGTCTAGAATTGAGCCAACGAGGTTTATCCTGATTCGGCACAGTTCAACATTTCGAGTGTATATGTCTGTATTACAAGTATTAACATTCCCAGATGATCGTCTTCGCACCGTGGCAAAGCCAGTAGCGGAAGTGACTCCTGAGATTCAAAAGTTCGTTGATGACATGATTGAAACCATGTACGACGAAGAAGGTATTGGTCTGGCAGCAACCCAGGTTGATTTCCATCAACGTATTGTTGTTATCGATGTTTCTGAGACTCGCGACGAGCCTATGGTTCTGATCAACCCAGAAATCATTGAGAAGCGCGGTGAAGACGGCATTGAAGAAGGCTGTCTGTCTGTTCCTGGCGCTCGTGCGGAAGTAATGCGTGCAGCGGAAGTCACCGTCAAAGCACTTAACCGTGACGGTGAAGAGTTCACCTTTGAAGCGGATGACTTACTGGCTATCTGTGTTCAGCACGAACTTGATCATTTAGAAGGCAAACTGTTTGTTGATTACCTTTCGCCTCTAAAGCGTAAGCGCATTCAAGACAAGCTGGCTAAGATCAAACGCTTCAACGAGAAGAACGCGAACAAAGCCTAACCGCTAATCAATTAGAAGGAAGGTACCTTGAGCAAACCTTTGAAAATCGTTTTTGCTGGTACTCCGGATTTCGCCGCCCGTCACTTGGCGGCGTTGTTGTCTTCGGAGCATGAAGTTATCGCTGTTTATACGCAGCCAGATCGCCCAGCAGGCCGCGGCAAGAAACTGACTGCCAGCCCAGTGAAACACATTGCCCTAGAGCACAACATTCCCGTTTACCAACCTGAGAACTTTAAGTCAGACGAAGCAAAACAAGAGCTTGCTGATCTCAACGCTGACCTCATGGTTGTAGTGGCTTACGGTCTGCTGCTTCCTCAAGCGGTGCTTGATACGCCAAAACTTGGCTGTATCAACGTTCACGGTTCAATCTTACCTCGCTGGCGTGGCGCGGCTCCAATTCAACGTTCTATTTGGGCGGGTGATAAAGAGACCGGCGTGACCATCATGCAGATGGACATCGGCCTTGATACTGGCGATATGCTGAGTATTGCGACTTTGCCTATCGAAGCGACTGATACCAGCGCCACTATGTATGAGAAGTTGGCAGAGCTTGGCCCTGACGCTTTAGTTGAGTGTTTAGCGGATATTGCTGACGGCAAAGCCGTGCCTGAAAAGCAAGATGATGAGCTAGCAAACTACGCTAAAAAGCTCAGCAAAGAAGAAGCGCGTATCAACTGGGCAGATGATGCTGAACATATCGAGCGCTGCGTTCGTGCCTTCAACCCTTGGCCAATGAGCCACTTTGAGGCGGCTGAAAACAGCATCAAAGTATGGCAAAGCCGTGTTGATGATCAAACAACGACTCAGCCTGCAGGTACGATTCTGCAAGCGGACAAAACTGGCATCTACGTGGCAACAGGCAACGGCGTGCTGGTTCTAGAGCAACTGCAAGTACCCGGCAAAAAAGCAATGCCAGTTCAAGATATCCTGAACTCACGCGCAAGCTGGTTTGAAGTTGGTTCTCAACTGATTTAATTTTTCTCCCGATAGGGAAACGTACATTTTGAGGGTGGAGACACCCTCCCTTTATTTAAGGTATTCAACATGAATGTTCGCGCAGCTGCTGCAAACGTCCTTTTCCAAGTGGTCGATAAAGGCCAATCTCTTTCACACGCATTACCTGCGGCGCAAAAAACCATCAGACCAAGAGACCACGCACTCTTACAAGAGATCTGTTACGGCGCTCTGCGTTACTTGCCTCGCTTAGAGTCTATCGCTAATGAGCTGATGGATAATCCGTTGAAAGGGAAAAAGCGTGTTTTCCACCACTTGATCCTAGTTGGCCTGTACCAACTGAGTTTCATGCGTATTCCAGCACATGCGGCAGTAGCGGAAACCGTAGAGGGCACCAAGACGTTGAAAGGCCCAAGCCTACGCGGTCTGATCAATGCAGTTTTACGCAGTTACCTGCGTGAACAAGAAGAGCTGGATGAGAAAGCCGTTAGCCACAACGCGGGCAAATATGGTCACCCAAATTGGTTGCTGAACATGCTGCGCGAGAGCTACCCAGAACAATGGGAACAGTTGGTCGAAGCGAACAACAGCAAAGCGCCAATGTGGCTGCGTGTTAACCGCCAACACCATACTCGTGATGAATATCTAGAACTGCTGAAAGATGCAAACATTGAATTCAGCATTCACCCAGAAGCAGCCGATGCCATAAAATTGGCTTCACCTTGTGACGTCACGCTTCTACCCGGTTTCGACCGTGGTTGGGTTTCAGTCCAAGATGCAGCAGCTCAGCTGTCTGTAAACTACTTGCAGCCACAAGATGGTGAGCTGATTCTTGATTGTTGTGCAGCGCCAGGCGGTAAAACAGCACACATTTTAGAGCATACAGAAGACACTGAAGTGGTTGCGATTGACTGTGATGCCAAGCGTCTTGATCGTGTCTACGATAACCTAGAACGCCTGCAATTACGTGCCGATGTGATTTGTGGTGACGCTCGTTACCCGCAAGAGTGGTGGACAGGCGAGAAGTTTGACCGCATTCTGCTGGATGCGCCATGTTCAGCGACCGGTGTTATTCGCCGCCACCCTGATATTAAATGGCTACGCAGAGCGAACGACATCGATGCGTTGGCAGAACTGCAGAGCGAAATCATGGATGCGATGTGGGGACAATTGAAAGCCGGCGGCACCATGGTGTACGCAACTTGCTCAATCACGCCACAGGAAAACGTGCTACAAGTGAAAGCATTCCTTGAACGTACCAGTAATGCAACCTTGGTCGGCTCTGACATTGAACATCCTGGCCGCCAAATTTTACCTGGTGAAGAGGACATGGACGGCTTCTACTATGCCGTCTTAACCAAGAACGCATAAATAATAAGGCGGTGACAATATTTGTCGCCGCCTTTTCAGTAGTTAGACGAGAGAAACCTATGAAAATCATCATTCTTGGTGCAGGTCAGGTTGGCGGCACACTGGCAGAAAACCTCGTTGGTGAAAACAACGACATCACCATCGTAGACCGAAACAGCGATCGGCTGCGTGAACTGCAAGACAAATACGACTTGCGTGTAGTCAACGGCTACGCAAGCCACCCAGACGTCCTGCGCGAGGCCGGTGCTCAAGATGCCGATATGTTGGTTGCTGTAACCAATATGGATGAAACCAACATGGCCGCCTGTCAGGTTGCCTTTTCTCTGTTTAACACCCCTAACCGAATTGCTCGTATTCGTTCTCCGCAATATTTATCGGAAAAAGAAGCCCTATTCCAATCCGGTGCGGTGCCCGTCGATCACCTTATCGCGCCAGAAGAACTCGTAACAAGCTACATCGAGCGCCTCATCCAATATCCTGGCGCACTGCAGGTTGTGAGCTTTGCCGAACAGAAAGTCAGCCTAGTAGCAGTAAAAGCTTACTATGGTGGCCCACTAGTAGGTAATGCGCTTTCTGCTCTGCGTGAGCATATGCCACATATTGATACCCGTGTGGCGGCGATTTTCCGCCAAGGCCGTCCTATTCGCCCACAAGGCACGACCATTATTGAAGCCGATGATGAAGTGTTCTTCGTAGCAGCAAGTAACCACATTCGCTCGGTAATGAGTGAGCTACAACGTCTAGAGAAACCTTACCGCCGCATCATGATTGTCGGTGGTGGTAACATCGGTGCTAGCCTTGCTCGCCGATTAGAACAGTCTTACAGCGTTAAGCTAATTGAACGCAGTTACCAACGCGCTGAAAAACTCTCAGAAGAACTAGAGAACACCATCGTTTTCTGTGGCGATGCCGCAGACCAAGAACTGCTGGTTGAAGAGAACATCGACCAGGTTGATGTGTTTATTGCTCTTACCAACGAAGATGAAACCAACATCATGTCTGCGATGCTGGCAAAACGCATGGGCGCCAAAAAGGTAATGGTGCTTATCCAGCGTGGTGCTTACGTTGATTTGGTACAAGGCGGCGTGATTGACGTGGCGATTTCTCCACAACAAGCGACCATCTCTGCCCTTTTGACCCACGTTCGCCGCGCCGACATTGTTAACGTATCATCATTACGCCGAGGCGCTGCCGAAGCAATCGAAGCGATTGCTCACGGTGACGAAACCACCTCTAAAGTGGTTGGCCGAGCGATTGGCGACATCAAGCTGCCACCGGGTACCACCATTGGTGCGATTGTACGTGGTGAAGAAGTCCTGATTGCGCATGATAGAACCGTTATCGAGCAAGATGACCACGTTGTCATGTTCCTTGTCGACAAAAAATACGTACCTGATGTCGAAGCGCTATTCCAACCGAGTCCGTTCTTCCTGTAAGGCTCCTTTATGGTCAATTTTCGTCCCGTACTATTTGTAATAGGGTTGGTGCTCTCTAAGCTCGCCCTATTTATGTACGTTCCGACTGCGGTTGCCTTTATCACAGGTACCGCAGGTTTTCTTGAGTTTGGGCAAGCGGTCATCATTACGCACCTTGCGGCGTTTCTCTGTCTCACGCTAGGGCGAACCAAGTCTTTCAAACTCAGTGTTCGGGATATGTTCCTGATCACCAGCTTAGTGTGGATGATTGCCAGTGCCTTTGCGGCGCTGCCGTTTGTTTTTATCAACCATATCAGCTTCACCGATGCCTACTTCGAAACCATGTCAGGGATTACCACCACGGGTTCTACGGTACTCAGTGGCTTAGATAATATGGCGCCGAGCATTCTGCTATGGCGCAGCATCTTACAGTGGCTTGGTGGGATTGGCTTTATCGTTATGGCGGTTGCGGTACTGCCGATGCTCAACGTAGGTGGTATGAAGCTGTTCCATACCGAATCGTCCGATTGGTCAGATAAGAGTAGCCCAAGAGCAAAAACGGTCGCTAAGAATATCGTCGTGGTCTATTTGGTGCTCACTGGTCTCTGCATGCTTGGCTACCTAGCAACCGGCATGACATTGTTTGAAGCCATCAACCATGCCTTTACCACGCTCTCTACTGGTGGCTATTCCACTTCTGACGGGTCAATGAACCACTTTGCTAACTCGGCACACTGGATTGCTACCCTGTTTATGTTCTTGGGTGGCCTGCCCTTCTTGCTGTTTGTCGCCGCCATGCGAAAACGCCGACTCGATCAGCTGATCAATGATGCCCAAGTGCGAGGCTTCACTTATCTGTTTTTGGTTAGCAGCGTGATTATCTCGGCTTGGCTGGTGATTCGTGATGGCTACACAGTGCTGGATGCGCTGCGAGTATCGATGTTCAACATCGTTTCAGTGGTCACTACGACAGGGTTTGGCTTAGAAGATTTTACCGCTTGGGGCGCACTGCCAACGACGCTGTTTGCCTTCTTGATGATGGCGGGCGCATGTTCAGGTTCAACGTCTGGCGGCATCAAAATCTTCCGCTTTCAGATTGCGATTACTCTGCTCAACAAACAGATGATGAAGCTTATCCACCCGTCAGGTGTATTTGTTCAACGCTACAATCAACGACCAGTGAATGATGACATCGTCCGCTCAGTAGTCGCTTTCGGTTTAACCTTCTTTATCACTATTATCGTGATTGCAGGTGGCCTAAGTGCCATGGGGTTAGACCCAATTACCAGTATCTCAGGTGCGATTACAGCCGTTGCTAACGTTGGCCCAGGCATGGGTAGCGTCATTGGCCCAACGGGTAACTTCGCTCCTTTGCCTGACGCCGCTAAATGGCTACTAAGCTTAGGTATGTTGATGGGTCGACTGGAAATTCTGACCTTGTTAGTGCTATTTTTCCCCGCTTTCTGGCGACGCTAAACCGGATCAACGTAGAGATAGATAGCAAAGAAATGGCAAGCGCATCCGGCTAATACAAATCCATGCCAAATTGCATGATTGTAAGGGATGCGCTTCATGACATAGAACACCACACCCAGCGAATAAATCACGCCACCAGCGGCCAATAAGGTTAGCCCTTCTACCGACAGGTTCATTGCGAGTTGGTAAATCACAATCAAAGATAGCCAACCCATCGTCAGATAAGTCACCAGTGATAGCTTTTTAAAGCGATAGACGAAGGCTAACTTCATCACAATCCCAAATAACGCAATGCCCCAAATTACCGCCATCAGTCCGATAGCCAATGGCGTTCTTAATGTGACAAGCAAGAAAGGGGTATAACTGCCAGCAATCAGTAAGTAGATGGCGCAGTGATCAAAGGTTTTTAACGCACGCTTCGCGCGAGGATTAGGAATGGCGTGATAAAGCGTCGAGGCAAGAAATAGCAGAATCATGCTGCCGCCATAAACACTCATACTGACAATCGTCATTGTGTCGGCATTGTGCTGAGAAGCCTTGGTGAGCAGTAAGACTAAACCAACAATACTAAGTAGCATGCCTAACGCATGAGTCAACGTATTAGCGAACTCTTCTTTTACACTGTATTCGGCAGCAGGATGGGTAGGCATGCGTGTCACACTCTTGAGTAAATTGGAACAATTACTCAAGAGTATTACACATTAAGCGTACACTTGTAAGCTGAAATATTTTAACTTTCTGTTAAGAATGGCTATCTAAATACTCAAGTACCTGCTTACCCGCTTCTACCGCCGATGTATTTAGTGGTAGTGACAACTCTCGTTTCAGCTGACCTACTCCGAGTAAGCTCGCCAACATCCCTTTGGCCCCTTCGCGATGACGATCCACTTCAAACCACAGCTTGAGTTCATCATCGGTTCGATAAGCGACCACTTCAAGCTCTCGCCAACGACCATGAAAAGGCCCTGTTGTCGGTACAAATTCAAATTCTTGGACAAATGGCATCGCAAAGCCATCGACCTCTTCACACTCTACCTGCCTAATACGCAAGCCTTGCTCTTCCAACGCGGTAAAAATGCCGTCCAACAACGGATCAGGACGAACAGTAAGAATGTCTTTGTCGGTTGGATCTTTCGCCATCGCGATATCTAAGCCCGTTTCCAACCACACTTTGGAGTCGCCAATCGTCACTGGGGTATTCCAAGGGACATCGAGCTCAACCTCAAAGTCGCGAGTTTCACCCGGCTTAATCGTAAACGCGTAAGGCAATGACCATTTGGCTAACACATAGCTTGCCGGCACTCGGCGCATACGCCCAGCCGTCTGTTTGCTCTTATCATGATCTGCGGGCATCTCTTTGATGTAACGGCAATAGAGTTTCAAATCGATATTATCGATCTCTTGCTCCGTTGATCCGCCATAGACATGAATGGTGATATTGACCTTTTGGCCCGGGTGCAATACCTCTTGCTGCAGAACTGAATCTACATTCGCCGAACCAATACCAAAACTTGCCAAAGTTTTCTTAAATAACGACATAGTTACCTCTTGGTTTCAAAAGTGATTCAATAACTTTCATACTAATCTCGTTTACTGTCTCACTGCTACTACCTGCTTCACATAATTGTAGCCAACGAAAAACGATTAGATATCGACCAATCTGACTGATAATGCTAATCTATTTATTGATATGCGTGCATATCACTACTCCTGATTAATTATTTGGATTGGCGAAAGCCAAAAAGAGCCAAACTTCAGCAATGAAGATCGACTCATGGTTAATCAGGCCATTACATTGGCAATGGATATGCCTGACAGTTAGGTATGTTAAATGCGCCCAATGACCGTCAGGTTTTCGCACACTAACCGTAGTGCGATGCGCCGCCGCAGTGGCTTTACAGCTGCTCCAGTAGCAAAGAAAACAGCTCCGACAATGACACTCGTTGAAAAGAGTGCTATCACAGCCTCAGTTTCAACCAAAGTTGTTCAGGCAGCTTAGTTAAAAAGCGCAGTCTTCACTGCGCTTTTTTCTTACCTTCATTCAACCAATTTGATACCTTTAGCGTTAAATCATTACAAAAATCATGGAGAAACCCTGTGAAGTGTCACCGTATTGAGGAGCTTCTTGAACTGCTTGAACCTGAATGGCAAAAAGATCAAGAACTTAACCTGCTACAAATGATCGTTAAATTGGCGCAAGAAGCAGG
The DNA here is from genome assembly GCF_003970385.1 of Vibrio aquaticus. Classification (GTDB taxonomy): domain Bacteria; phylum Pseudomonadota; class Gammaproteobacteria; order Enterobacterales; family Vibrionaceae; genus Vibrio; species Vibrio aquaticus. The sequence continues at coordinate 16,914 of NZ_RXZH01000012.1, forward strand.
CTACGAAGGTAAGCTTGAAGGCCTCACTGACGATGTACTTATCTACCACCTTAAAATGCGTAACAGCGCAAAAGATGAGATGATCCCAGGCCTGAAAAAAGACCAAGAAGATGACTTTAAAACAGCGATCCTTCGAGCTCGCGGCATCATCGACTAGATAAAGATTGAAAGTAAAAAGCGGCGTCAGCCGCTTTTTTTATATCTATTCTGATATGGAAGGACAAACTGTTAGGCGATTTATTTCTATAACTGTACTAGGGTCTGTTGACCTTTTGCGGTTAAATTTTGTTCGAGATAAAAGCGTTTTAATCGCGGCGAGAGGTTTGTAGCCTAGTCATTCTAAGCAAAAAACTCTCAACAAAGAGAAAAACGCTTTTAGCCGAACCCTTTGGGCAGCGTTTGTGGCTCCTTTCTACTGCGTTATCGGCTTATCAGGTAGAGCAACTACATTTCAAAGCCTCTGCCTTGTATAAAGAACCCACAAACGGCTGCAAAAATCAGCTCAAAAGATCAACAGACCCTAATGTTTGTTGTTAAAGGTTGATAACCTTAAAGAAATGAAATTGTTATTGCGTATATAATCGCCGCCCATTAGTTAATACTAAAATTGCAATGTCTATAGAGTGTGAAACGTATAAATCACACCGCAAAGCCTAAGAAGGAAGCTTCATGAGTCAGGACAAGATCGATATAAAAGATGTGACTCCTAAAACCTTTAACCCTAAGACGCACAAAACAAAGGGCGACAGGTTTAACCCTAGCAATCGTATTTATGTACGAGAAAGCAAAGGAACATTCCAGCAATTACGTCGCTACGGCGGATGGTTTCTGTTGCTCTTTTTTGCGTTGATTCCATGGATTCCCTATGGCGAGCGCCAAGCGATCTTGCTTGATATCGGCCAGCAGCAATTCAACTTTTTTGGTACCACCCTTTACCCGCAAGATCTTACCTTGCTGGCTTTGCTGTTTGTGATCGCGGCCTTTGCGCTGTTTTTCATTACCACCTTCCTCGGCCGGGTTTGGTGTGGCTATCTCTGCCCTCAAACCGTTTGGACCTTTATGTATATTTGGTTCGAAGAGAAGCTCGAGGGCAGCGCCAATAAACGCCGCAAACAGGATTCAGGTAAGCTAACCGCTAACTTAGCCATGCGCAAAGCGGCCAAACATGTCGCCTGGTGGGCCATTGCCCTTGCGACGGGTTTTACCTTCACCGGTTACTTTGTTCCTATCCAAGATTTGGTTGTGGGCTTCTTTACCTTCAGCGCTGAGTTTTGGCCTGTCTTCTGGGTACTGTTCTTTGCGGTTTGTACCTACGCGAATGCGGGCTGGATGCGTTCTATCATGTGTATCCACATGTGCCCTTACGCGCGTTTCCAATCTGCGATGTTCGATAAAGATACCTTCATTGTGGGCTATGACAGCAAGCGCGGCGAAACACGTGGCCCTCGCTCACGCAAAGCCGATCATAAAGCACTTGGCTTAGGCGACTGTATCGATTGTGACTTATGTGTACAGGTCTGCCCAACCGGGATTGATATTCGTGATGGCCTACAATACGAATGTATCAACTGTGGTGCGTGTATTGATGCCTGTGATAAAACCATGGACCGTATGGGCTATGAGAAAGGTCTTATTAGCTACACCACCGAGCACCGCTTATCGGGCAAACACACCAAAGTCGCTCGTCCTAAACTGCTTGGCTATGGTGCCATATTACTGGTTATGATTGGCTTGTTCTTCGTTCAGGTGGCGAGTGTCGACCCAGCAGGACTCAGTGTGCTTCGTGACCGTAATCAGCTATTCAGAGTCAATGGAGCGGGTGAAATTGAAAACACCTACACACTTAAGATCATCAACAAAACTCAGCAAGAGCAACAATACACGCTGAATGTGGAAGGTTTGAGTGATGTCTCTTGGTACGGCAAGCAAACCGTGCAAGTGGACCCGGGCGAAGTATTAAACCTGCCGATGAGTTTAGGCATAAACCCTGATAATCTCAGCTCTCCTGTTTCGACAATTCAGTTTATACTGTCGGATAGCGAAGACTTCTCTATTTCAGTAGAAAGCCGCTTTATTAAGAAGCTTTAGACTTTCTACCCACAGAATGGAAAGGGGCTCAGTAATGAGCCTCTTTTATTTTATGACCCAACAAGCATTTAACTTTGATGCCCTTACCCCAGATTTCATGTGGTACGCATTAGAAAGCATTGGTATCCGAGCTGAGTCCGGTTTTCTTGCGCTCAATAGCTATGAAAACCGTGTTTATCAATTTACCGATGAAGAGCGTCAACGCTATGTGGTGAAGTTCTACCGCCCAGAGCGTTGGAGCGAAGCACAAATTCAAGAAGAGCATGACTTCACCCTTGAGCTCATTGAGTCCGAGATCCCAGTCGCGCCCCCCGTCAAGCTCAACGGTCAAACCTTGCATTACTACCAAGGCTACCTATTTGCGCTATTTGAAAGTGTCGGTGGGCGTCAATTTGAGGTCGACAACCTTGAGCAACTTGAAGGCGTGGGTCGATTCCTCGGTCGTATTCATAAAGTCGGCTCTCGCGCCCCGTTTGAACACCGACCAACCGTTGGTCTAGATGAATACCTTTATCAGCCACGCAAGCTCCTAGAGTCATCGCAATTTATCCCGATGCATCTAGAGAACGCTTTCTTTAATGATTTAGACCTACTGATTAAGTCGCTAGAGAACCAATGGAATAACTCGACCAATATCATTCGACTTCATGGTGACTGCCACCCGGGCAATATCTTATGGCGAGATGGGCCAATGTTTGTCGACCTGGACGACTCTCGTAATGGCCCTGCGATTCAAGACTTATGGATGCTACTCAACGGTGAGAGAGCCGATAAGATCATGCAGTTGGATATAATCTTGGAAGCGTATCAAGAGTTTAATGATTTCAATGTCAATGAATTGAAACTAATTGAGCCATTGCGCGGTCTACGTATGGTGCACTATATGGCATGGTTAGCAAAAAGATGGCAAGATCCGGCTTTTCCTATCGCTTTCCCTTGGTTTAATGATCCAAAATATTGGGAAAGCCAGGTACTGGCCATTAAAGAGCAAATCTCTGCACTGGAAGAACCACCACTTTCGCTCATGCCGCAGTGGTAAATAAAACAAAACATGGAGTCAACAATGAAAAAGCTGTTCGCACTAGTTGCAACATTGATGCTAAGCCTCTCTGCTCACGCAGCACAATTTAGCCAAGGTGAGCACTACAAAGTGCTAAATTTAGAAGCATCAAAAAAACCAACAGTAACGGAATTCTTCTCTTTCTACTGCCCACACTGTAATACGTTTGAACCTATCATTCAGCAATTGAAAGCTCAGCTACCAGCCGATGCTAAGTTCCAGAAGAACCACGTTTCTTTTATGGGCGGCAACATGGGTGAGTCAATGAGCAAGGCTTACGCGACCATGGTGGCACTAAAAGTCGAAGATAAGATGACACCGGTTATGTTTAACCGTATTCACAACATGCGTAAAGCGCCTAAAAACGATGAAGAGCTTCGTCAAATCTTCCTAGATGAAGGTGTTGATGCGAAAAAATTCGACGGTGCATTCAAAGGCTTTGCGGTAGATTCTATGGTTCGTCGTTTCGACAAGCAGTTTAAAGATAGCGGTCTTTCAGGCGTGCCTGCTGTTGTCGTTAACAACAAGTACCTTGTTGAAGCTCAATCAATCAAAACCATTGATGAGTACTTCGCACTGGTTAACTACCTACTGACACTGAAGTAATCAGTCGATGCAGATAGACAAAAGGGAGCTGATGCTCCCTTTTTTGTTGATGTTATTTTGGCTGATGAAGCTGTTTAAGTAACTCATCTTTCTCTTGCCACACCTCACCCAGCCACTGTTGAAACTGACGCTTAAAAGGCTTGTCGTTAAAGTAATCCCCTTGCACTTTCTCATCCACAGGCAACACCTTAGTTCGCACCACTATCTTGGTCATACGCCCCATCAACACATCTTTAAACGGTTTATCGGTATTTTCTGGATAGGCTAACGTCACATCAATGATGTTCTCAAATTGATCGCCCATCGCCGCGAGTGTGTAGGCAATGCCACCCGTTTTAGGTTGCAGTAAATATTCGTAACCGGCTTTGCTCTTAGCCTGCTTAGCAGAAGTAAAGCGTGTCCCTTCGACGTAATTCACCACCGTTGTCGGTGTGTGCTGAAACTTAGCACATGAGCGGCGCGTGGTGGCTAAATCTTGGCCACGCTTTTCAGGATGACGAATCAAGTACTGACGCGAATAACGGCGCATAAACGGCATATCGAGCGCCCAACAAGCCATGCCGATAAATGGCACATACAACAGTTGCTGCTTAAGGAAAAACTTCGGCATTGGGATACGGTCTTTAAATACGCAACACAGCACCACAATATCTGTCCAGCTAAGGTGGTTGCTGATCATCAAGTACCAACCGTCCTTCTTAAGCTCCTTTCCACCCTCGACATCCCATTCCACTCGGTTGGAGACATTCAGGATGAGAGAGTTAACCGTAGCCCATAACCACATGATTTTATTCGCTAACTGAGTTCCTTTCGCTTTGAGAGCCGCACTAGGCAGCAGAAGCTTAAAGATCGCCACCACACAAATAGCAATGGAACAGAGTGCTGAGTTAAGGATGACTAATGTGCTGTTCAGAACAAGAAGTAGATGTGCCAACATATCGCTTAATAGAGAAAATTAACCAAAAGTTTATAAATAATCGTTTATGAATGATAAAGCAGCGTGTAATTATACAAGCCATTGGAAAGTTTGAAACTAATCTGGCTATGGTCAGAGTAGTTTGAACAAAGCCCGACCTAGTTAGAGGTACGTTTGCTGGGTCTACATTATGGAGAGTCATTAATGACAACAAAAATACTCGCACTCACTCTAACGATTGCCGCCTCTGCTCCAGCAATGGCTCAGCTGTCAGAGCGCGGCGGCCTCAGCGGAGAAGTCTCATTAAGTGCCGGTTACACCTCTTCCACCTCTAACTTTAATACCGACACCAATGCAACTATCACTGACAACACCCAAAAAGGCGAAAGTGACAGCGGCTTCATACCGGTTCCTTTAGGCAATATCGCCTATACCTTTGGATCTCAGTTAGATAAGCAGTTTTACGCCGGTACGGCCCGTGAAGATATCGCCGTAGGCACCTTAGCGCTAGAGCTAGGCTATAAGCAACAACTGGCTAATGGAACAGTGATTGATGCCTCTTTCCTTCCAACCATTATGTCTGGTGAAACTTGGGCCAACCCATTCCAAGAAAATGTCGTCAGAACAACAACCGATGAGACCGGTAATGCGTACCGCCTTAAGTTCAGCAATATCGCCAAGTCCGGTTTTAGCCTAGATACGGCTTACGCCGTGAAAGATATTGATAGCGAACAATCGGGTCAGGCACTTTCGAGTGAAGCGCAAAATGCCCTACGACGTGATGCAAACTTGCTCTATGTGAAAGGTGACTACCGACTGTTCCTTGACCGTACCACCTTCTTGATTCCATCCATCACCTACATCCAAACGGATGCAGATGGTAAGGCAAACTCCAATACGTCATGGGGTGGTGAATTATCACTATTTAAAATCATTCATCGCCATCAGTTTGTATTAACGGCTGGTTATACAACCCGAGACTACGATGCTTCTCATCCCGTGTATGACACGGTTCGATCAGACGATGAGTTAAGCTTCTTCGCCGCCTATGAGTATAAAGACTTGATGGGCTGGAAAGACTGGTCGCTAATCTCATTTGCAGGCTACGGAACCACTGACTCCAATATCGACTTTTACGATGAAGAGCAGGTGATTTTATCACTCGGTGTTAACTACCAATTCTAAGCATTGACGCCCGCTAAATTGCGGGCTTTTTTATACCGATTGTGCGGTGAGCTCCCGAAGCAACCGATCCATAGCACGATAACCTAATGCTTCGGCCAGATGAGATCGGGTGATTTGCTCAGCGCCATCTAAATCCGCAATGGTTCGAGCAACCTTAATAATTCGATGATAAGCGCGAATCGACAACCCAAGACGATGAAGCGCACTTTCTAGAAACTGGGCGTCTTGCTTGTCTAGTGGGCAGTAGCGCTCAATTTCTCGACTGCCAAGTAACGCGTTCACCTTATTGCTTCTCGATAACATTACTTCACGGGCGTCATAAACTCGCTGACGAACGACCTCGGTGGTTTCACCTCGATCACCGCCTTCAGCCAATGTGCCTTTTGGCAGAGCAGGTATTTCTAGTGACATATCAAAACGATCCAGTAATGGCCCCGATAAGCGACTCAAATAACGCAGAATCATCTGCGGATTGACCCTCGCTTGATTGCCTTCGTAATACCCTGTCGGGCTTGGATTGAGCGCACCGACCAATTGAAATCGAGCAGGAAAACGTGTTTTACCTTGGGCACGCGAAATGATAATTTCACCGGATTCTAGAGGCTCACGCAAAGAGTCGAGCACCTTGCGTTCGAACTCGGGCATTTCATCAAGGAAGAGTAAGCCATTGTGAGCCAAAGAGATCTCACCCGGACGAGGAATCGACCCACCACCCACTAAGGCAGCCATTGAGCTTGAATGATGGGGCGAGCGAAATGGGCGCTGTTTCCAGTTATGAGCATTAATTTCTTGCTGAGTTAATGAAGCCACCGAAGCGGTTTCCATCGCTTCGTCATCACTCATCTCAGGCAATAAATCGCAGAGTCGAGATGCAAGCATGGTTTTACCGGTCCCGGGAGGGCCAAGGAAAAGCAGGTTGTGATTCCCTGCCGCTGCAATTTCTAACGCTCGCTTACCTTGCTGCTGACCAATGATATCTTGCAGATCGCGTTGATGATGGCGAATAACATGCTGAGCACCACTTTGATGTAACGATAGTTTCTGCTGACCACACAAATCTGCACACACCTCCAGTAAGCTCTGCGCGGATTTATGGTTATCCGCTCCTACCAACGCGGCTTGGTCACCATTGCAATGAGGCACCACCAAGCTACGATTAGCCTTATTGGCCGCCAGTGCTGCAGGTAATACGCCTTTGACTCTGCGCAGCTCTCCAGACAAGGCCAATTCACCAATAAACTCTTTCTTCTCGATCTCTTGTAAAGGAATTTGCTCCGAGGCGGCTAAGATGCCCAACGCGATGGGTAAATCAAAACGCCCGCCCTCTTTAGGTAGATCCGCCGGAGCTAAGTTGACCGTAATACGCTTAGCAGGAAATTCAAAGCGAGAGTTAATGATGGCACTGCGCACTCGGTCTCGAGACTCTTTCACTGTGGTTTCCGGCAAGCCAACTAAAGTAAAGCCTGGCATACCGTTACTGATATGGACTTCAACACTGACAGTAGGCGCTTCAACCCCAACGCACGCTCGGCTGTGGATAACGGCTAACCCCATAACCACACCCTATTTTCTAAATTGAACATTTATCCCCCTGATACTTCGTTCATTTCTTTATCAAGGTTGTTATATAGCTTGGCTAGATGCTGAAAGAATGTGAAAAAAGAATGACTTTTTGCTTGTCATTTAACGGAATTGTATGTTACCACTAGAGACGCAAACATTTTCGTGCCTAACTAAGCACAAATATAACTATAGAAAGAATGATGAACTTTAACGCCCGCTTCAACGCACTGATTGCCCTGATTATCGTGGTCATTATTGACACCACGCGGGGTCTAGTGGGCGAAAGATAGCCACAGAATAGAAAAAACCCCCGCACTGAAAAGTCCGGGGGTTTTTTACAATTAATACGCCGTAAATTTAGGCATATAACGAATTGAAAAGCTCATTAAAGAGCTGCAGGAAGAATGGGAGCGCACATGAAGTGCAAGGCAACACAACAAATGATGATGGATCACCAAGGAGGCTTACGATGACAGGTGCTGAATTAGTCGTAGCCGCATTGGCTCAGCAAGGAATAAAGACCGTTTTTGGTTACCCGGGTGGGGCAATCATGCCTATCTACGATGCGCTTTACGATGGTGGTGTCGAGCATATCCTCTGCCGTCATGAGCAAGGTGCGGCAATGGCCGCCATCGGTATGGCACGAGCCACTCAAGACGTAGCAGTATGCATGGCAACCTCAGGCCCAGGTGCAACAAACCTTGTCACAGGCCTCGCTGATGCTTTTATGGATTCCATCCCACTTGTTGCGATCACCGGTCAGGTTGCTAGCTCTCACATTGGTACTGATGCTTTCCAAGAGATGGACGTGATCGGTATGTCGTTGTCTTGTACCAAACACAGCTACCTAGTGACTGACATCAACGAACTTGCACCAACCATGGCTGAAGCCTTCGAAGTGGCAAAAACCGGTCGCCCTGGTCCTGTTATTGTCGATATCGCTAAAGACGTTCAGCTTGCTCAATCGCCAGTGACCTCTCTTCCTCCATTTACTCCGCCACCTATGCCTGTCGCACAAGCAAGCGATATTGCAAAAGCACAGGAGCTTCTTTCAACAAGTTGTCGCCCTGTCTTGTACGTTGGTGGTGGTGTTCAACTTGGTCACGCTACCGATTCAGTACGCGAGTTCCTACGTTTAAACCCAATGCCATCGGTAAGCACACTGAAAGGCTTAGGCACTATTGAACGTCACGACCCACACTACCTTGGTATGCTAGGGATGCACGGCACCAAAGCAGCTAACCTAGTGGTACAAGAGTGTGACTTACTGATTGCAGTGGGTGCGCGTTTTGATGACCGAGTAACCGGCAAGCTCGATACTTTTGCGCCAAACGCTAAGGTCATTCACATTGATATCGATGCCGCCGAGCTGCACAAACTGCGCACGGCCAATGCGGCGGTTCGCGCGGAAATTCCAGCGGTACTTCCTCATTTAGAGCTAACTCACGACATCACGCCTTGGGTTAAGCACAGTGAAAGCCTGCGCAGTGGATTCAAATGGCGCTACGATCACCCAGGCGATCTTATCTACGCTCCGGGTTTACTCAAGCAGCTGTCAGACATGATGCCAGATAGCTCTATCGTCTCGACAGACGTTGGCCAACACCAAATGTGGGCGGCACAACACATTCAGCCGCGCGATCCACAAAACTTCATCACGTCGGCGGGTCTAGGCACCATGGGCTTCGGTCTTCCTGCTGCGATGGGTGCGGCAGTGGCTCGCCCTGATGACCAATCCATCCTCGTGACGGGTGATGGCTCTTTCATGATGAACATCCAAGAACTGGGTACATTAAAGCGTCGTCAAATCCCTGTAAAAGTAGTGCTCCTGAATAACCAACGTTTGGGCATGGTTCGCCAGTGGCAATCTCTGTTCTTTGACGGCCGCCACAGTGAAACCATCCTAGATGACAACCCAGATTTCGTAATGCTAGCGAAAGCTTTTGATATCCCTGGTAAAACCATCACGAAGAAAGAAGAAGTTGAGCCAGCCCTAAAAGAAATGCTAGAAAGTAAGACGTCATACCTTCTTCATGTTTTGATTGATGAAGAAGAAAACGTATGGCCACTTGTACCGCCAGGTGCATCAAACAATGACATGCTGGAGAACACATAACATGGAAAGATACTTACTAGACATCAAAGCAGACGATAAACCTGTCCTGTTAGAGCGTGTTCTTCGCGTTGTTCGCCACCGTGGCTTTATTGTTAAGCAAGTGGCGGGTACGCAAAACCACGAAAGCAAAGTCGCGAGCGTAGAAATCATCGTTGATAGCGATCGCCCAATTTCATTTCTCACCAATCAGATTGAGAAGCTTTGGGACGTACGCACCGTTGAAGTGACGCAAATTGCGCGCGACGAACTACCGAATAACAACCTACAACAAAAGATTTGTGCATAAGGAAGGCAATAAATGGCTACAAAAACTGCAGATTACATTTGGTTCAACGGTGAAATGGTTCCTTGGGCAGAGGCAAATGTACACGTGTTAACTCACGCGATGCACTACGGCACTTCGGTTTTCGAAGGGGTACGCTGTTACAACACACCTAAAGGTCCAATTGTCTTCCGTCACCTAGAACACGCAAAACGTCTTAAAGATTCCGCGAAGATTTACCGCTTCCCAATTCCATACACGGTTGAAGAAATCATGGAAGCGACGCGCGAAACACTGCGTCAAAACAAACTAGACAGTGCATACATTCGCCCACTCGGTTTTGTTGGCAATGTTGGCCTTGGCGTGTGTCCGCCAGCAGAAACAGAAATGGATCTGATCATTGCGGCCTTTCCTTGGGGTTCATACCTAGGTGAAGAAGCGTTAGAAGCTGGCGTCGATGCGATGATTTCAAGTTGGAACCGTGCAGCACCAAACACAATTCCAACCGCAGCTAAAGCAGGTGGTAACTACCTATCATCGCTACTCGTTGGTGGTGAAGCACGTCGTCACGGTTACGACGAAGGTATCGCCCTAAGCGTAGATGGTTACCTATCTGAAGGTGCGGGTGAGAACATCTTCGTGATTAAAGATGGCGTTATCATGACTCCACCAGCAACCAGCGCAATCCTACCGGGTATTACTCGTGACTCGATCATGACACTGGCACGCGATCGTGGTTACGAAGTACGTGAAACCAACATTGCTCGTGAAGCACTTTACCTTGCAGATGAAGTCTTTATGACAGGTACTGCGGCAGAAGTTGTTCCTGTTTCAACCATCGATAAAATTGAAGTAGGCACAGGCAAACGCGGCCCAATCACCAAAGAGCTGCAAGAAGCCTACTTTGGCCTATTCAACGGCACCACGGAAGATAAGTGGGGCTGGTTAGATTACGTTTACCCAGAAAACGCGGCGAAATAAGGAAATAGAAGATGCCTATATATAGATCAGCAACCACCACTCATGGCCGTAATATGGCGGGTGCTCGTGCCCTTTGGCGCGCAACTGGGGTAAAAGACGAAGATTTTGGTAAACCAATTATTGCCGTTGTTAACTCATTCACTCAATTTGTACCAGGTCACGTCCACCTAAAAGATATGGGCCAACTGGTTGCAGGTGAAATCGAAAAAGCCGGCGGTATCGCAAAAGAATTCAACACCATCGCCGTGGATGATGGTATCGCAATGGGCCACGGCGGTATGCTTTACTCACTGCCATCACGTGAACTTATCGCAGACTCAGTAGAATACATGGTCAACGCGCACTGTGCTGACGCGATGGTGTGTATCTCTAACTGTGACAAAATCACTCCAGGGATGCTGATGGCGTCAATGCGCCTTAACATTCCAGTAATTTTCGTCTCTGGCGGTCCAATGGAAGCGGGTAAGACTAAGCTTTCTGACCAGATCATCAAGCTCGACCTTGTTGATGCGATGATCCAAGGCGCTGACCCGAAAGTATCAGACGAGCAAAGTGAACAGATCGAACGTTCTGCGTGCCCTACCTGTGGCTCATGTTCAGGTATGTTCACCGCCAACTCAATGAACTGTCTAACGGAAGCGCTGGGTCTTTCTCAGCCTGGTAACGGTTCAATGCTGGCAACCCACGCAGACCGTGAGCAATTATTCATCAATGCAGGTAAACGTATTGTTGAATTGACTAAGCGTTACTACGAGCAAGACGACGAATCTGCATTGCCACGCAATATCGCTACCTTTGATGCGTTCGAAAACGCGATGGCGCTAGATATCGCGATGGGGGGTTCAACCAACACCATTCTTCACCTACTAGCCGCAGCGCAAGAAGGTGAGATTGACTTCGATATGGACGATATCGATCGCTTATCTCGCAAAGTGCCTCATCTATGTAAAGTGGCGCCATCAACGCAGAAATATCATATGGAAGACGTACACCGCGCGGGTGGTGTCATGGCTATTCTTGGTGAACTTGATCGCGCAGGTCTACTGCACAATGACGCTCGCACCGTGCTTGGCCTTTCAATGAAAGAGCAACTAGCTCAATACGACATCATCCAAACAGAAGACGAAGACGTACTGAAGTTCTTCCGTGCAGGCCCTGCTGGCATTCGTACCACGAAAGCATTCTCTCAAGATTGTCGCTGGGATCGTCTTGATGATGACCGTGCTGAAGGTTGTATCCGTACTAAAGAAAATGCCTTTAGCCAAGAAGGTGGCCTCGCGGTACTGTCAGGCAACATCGCCCTTGATGGTTGTATTGTTAAGACCGCTGGTGTGGATGAAAGCATCCATAAGTTCACTGGCCCTGCAGTCGTGTTTGAAAGCCAAGAAGATGCCGTAGAAGGTATTTTAGGCGGCAAAGTAAAAGCCGGTGACGTAGTCATCATTCGTTACGAAGGTCCTAAAGGTGGCCCGGGTATGCAAGAAATGCTTTACCCAACCACTTACCTAAAATCGATGGGTCTTGGTAAAGAGTGTGCACTTCTGACTGATGGTCGTTTCTCTGGTGGTACATCAGGTCTATCAATCGGTCACGCTTCTCCTGAAGCAGCAAACGGCGGCGCAATTGGTTTGGTAAAACAAGGTGATATTATCGCGATTGATATTCCAAACCGTTCAATTTCTTTAGAAGTTTCTGAACAAGAGCTTGCTGAGCGCCGTGCGAAACAAGATGAGCTAGGCTGGAAACCAGTCGACCGTCAACGTGAAGTTTCTTTTGCCCTGAAAGCGTATGCAAGTATGGCGACCAGTGCTGATAAAGGTGCTGTACGAGATAAATCCAAGCTAGAGGACTAGCTTATGAGTGACTCTTTATTCTCAGGACAAGAGCCTCAGACTGGCGCAGATTACCTGCGCCAGATCTTACGAGCGCCTGTCTATGAAGTGGCAACGGTAACGCCACTTCAAGAGATGCCTCGCCTTGCAGAGCGAATTGGTAACAATGTGCAGATTAAGCGAGAAGACCGCCAGCCGGTACACTCGTTTAAACTGCGTGGCGCGTACAACATGGTCGCGAGCCTGACCGAACAGCAAAAAGCCGCAGGTGTGATTGCCGCGTCAGCAGGTAACCATGCCCAAGGTATGGCGCTATCAGGGACAAAGCTCGGCATTAAGACCACTATCGTGATGCCAAAAACCACACCCGATATCAAAGTCGAGGCAGTACGTGGCTTTGGCGGTAACGTGGTTCTACATGGCAGCAACTTTGATGAAGCGAAAGCTGAAGCAGAGCGTCTGTCTGCTAAACATGGCTACACCTTTGTACCACCATTCGATCACCCACTAGTGATTGCAGGTCAAGGTACGATTGGTATGGAGATGCTGCAGCAAAATGGCCACCTCGATTATATCTTCGTTCCTGTCGGTGGCGGCGGTCTAGCTGCTGGTGTTGCGGTGCTGGTTAAACAGCTAATGCCTGAAATCAAAGTGATCGCCGTTGAGCCAGAAGATTCAGCCTGTCTAAAAGCAGCGCTAGATGCAGGTGAACCGGTGGTGCTTGATCAAGTCAGCATGTTTGCCGATGGTGTTGCGGTTAAGCGCATTGGTGAAGAGACCTACCGTCTATGTGAAAAGTACATTGATGGTCATATCTCAGTTTCAAGCGATGAAATTTGTGCAGCGGTAAAAGACATTTTCGAAGACACGCGTGCAATTGCCGAACCTTCGGGCGCTTTAGCACTAGCTGGCCTGAAAAAGTTTGCTGAACAAAATGAGCTCAAAGACAAACAACTTGGCACAGTGCTGTCAGGGGCTAACACCAACTTCCATGGTCTACGTTACGTCTCTGAGCGTTGTGAGCTGGGTGAAAAACGTGAAGGTCTATTGGCTGTCACCATCCCTGAACGTCAAGGTGCATTCTTTGAGTTCTGTAACTTGATTGGTGGCCGTGCAGTGACTGAGTTTAACTATCGCTACAACGACGACCAACTGGCGAACATCTTTGTGGGTGTTCGTCTGCAAGGTGGCCAAGAAGAGTTAGATAACATCATTCATGATCTGCGTGACGGCGGCTACCCAGTAGTTGACCTCTCTGATGATGAAATGGCGAAGTTGCACGTGCGCTATATGATTGGTGGTAAACCTTCAAAGCCACTCAAAGAGCGTCTTTACAGCTTCGAGTTCCCAGAATACCCAGGTGCACTCGTGAAATTCTTAAGCACGCTCGGTACTCACTGGAACATCAGCTTGTTTAACTACCGTAACCACGGTGCTGACTACGGCCGAGTGCTGTGTGGCTTTGAGCTCGACGAATCTGATCTGTCGAAGTTCTCTGCTCACCTGCGTGAACTGGGCTATCAATGTAAGGACGAAACCGACAACCCGTCGTATAAATTCTTCCTTTCCTAGTCAGTCGTAAACGTATTTGAAAGTCTCTAATCGTCTGGGTTAGAGGCTTTTCTCTATCCTCTACAAATTCGTATCGAACATTTCCGATAGATAAAATCTTCTTCTCACTCTCTCACCCGTGAATAACTCTTAGACAAAATGCGTGATGCGCATAGATATAATGCTAAAGTTTCATTTTTGTCATAGCCAGTTTAGGTCTACACTAAATCCAGTTTCTAAATTGCTGCTCTATTTGTGGAGATCACTATGTTTAACGCACTGATTCTAAACCAAGAAGAAAAACGTACTATCGCAACCATCGAACAGATCGATGAAGCCCAATTGCCAGAAGGCGAAGTACTGATCGATGTTGATTACTCATCACTAAACTACAAAGACGGTTTAGCAATCACGGGTAAAGGCAAAATCATCCGCAACTTCCCTATGGTGCCGGGCATCGACCTTGCTGGTACAGTAGTGAGCTCTGAAGATGGTCGCTACCAAGCCGGTGACAAAGTTGTCCTAACTGGTTGGGGCGTGGGTGAAAACCATTGGGGTGGCATGGCACAGCGTGCACGTCTAAAAGCAGACTGGCTAGTACCACTACCACAAGGCCTAGACAGCAAAAAAGCGATGATGGTCGGTACAGCAGGCTTTACTGGCATGCTGTGTGTTCAAGCACTACTTGATGCAGGCATCAAACCAGAAGATGGTGAAATTCTAGTGACTGGCGCAAGTGGTGGCGTTGGCTCGGTAGCAGTCACACTGCTGGGTCAGCTAGGCTATAAAGTGGCTGCAGTAACAGGTCGCGTTGAACAAAACGGCCCACTACTTGAAAAACTTGGCGCTAGCCGCATCATCGACCGCGTAGAATTTGAAGAGCCAGCACGCCCGCTTGAAAAGCAAATCTGGGCAGGTGCGGTTGATACTGTCGGCAGCAAAGTGTTAGCGAAAGTACTGGCGCAAATGGATTACAACAGCGCAGTAGCCGCTTGTGGTCTGGCTGGTGGTTTTGACTTACCAACTACAGTAATGCCGTTTATTCTGCGTAATGTACGTCTGCAAGGTATCGACTCAGTTTCATGCCCAACCGAAAAACGTATCGCGGCATGGGAAAAACTGGTTGAGCTACTACCAGATAGCTACTTCGAGCAAGCGTGTACTGAAGTAGAGCTCGCTGACGCGCCAAAATACGCGGAAGACATCACCAACGGTCAAGTAACAGGCCGCGTTGTTATCAAGCTTTAGTCGATTAACGGCACAATGTCATTCCTTAGAGTGAGGAGCGAACGAGTAAGGAATCTCTAAACGCGAGAGATTCCGGACATTTCGTTCCTCAATTCCGGAATGACATTTCTAATTCTATTCGATCAATCCAAACCAATATCTTCAATTCGTTTGGCAATCAAGCGACTGCACTCTTCCTTTACGATTCCACGTAACCATTCCTGAGCAGGAGAATGCTCACAACGCGGATGCCAGATCATCGAGTAATCAAACGGCGTAAACTGGAACGGCAGTGGCTTTATCACTAAGTCATAACGCTCGGCGACTAAATAAGCTAAATCAGCGGGCACAGTAATAATGATTGGCATAGTATCAATGATCGCCAGCGCCGCTTCTAAATGGTAAGCACGCAGCACCATCTTACGCTTCGGCTGATCAACGAGTGCCCCCTCGATTAATGCCTTAACCCCGTCACTGATCGCAATCATCGCATGAGGATAAGTGAGATAATCCGCCAAGCTCATTTCTTTGTTGGCTAACGGGTGCTGCTTTGAGAGTAAACACAGCACACCAACACGACCTAAAATTTCACTGCGCAGCGGCTCTACTGGGCCTATCGGGCGACAAATGGCTAAGTCGGCATTCTCGTAAGTGAGCTGATCGGCTAATCGATCATGCTGCAAAGGCAGAAAGTTAAAGGAAACGTTCGGTGCTTCTTGATAAATACGAGGTAAAGCAAATGGCAAAATAGTTTGCATCGCATAGTCAGTCGTCGCAATGGTAAAGGTCTGCTCAAAGCTTTGTGGGTCAAACTCTAATGGCGAAAGCAACTGACGCAAAGACTCTAGCGGTTCACCTAAACAGCGATCCATTTCAAGCGCTTTCTCGGTCGGGATTAGGTGTTGGCCTTGGCGGGTAAATAAAGGGTCGCCAAGCATCTCTCGCAACCGCCCAAGCACTCGACTCATCGCTGATTGACTGAGATTCAAACGATGAGCGGCTTTGCTCACGCTACACTCTTCGATCAACACGCGAAGCGCGACCAGCAAGTTGAGATCTCGGCGATAAATGTCTTCTAATTCCACGTGAGTCACTCATTTTCTATCAAGGTGACGTGAATTGTACCTTTTTCAGGCAAAAAAAATCCCGCTTTTCAGCGGGGAAGCCCAAGAAAACTGGGGATAGTGTCGGAATGTAGTTGAGCGTAGTGCAAAACGGATAACAGTTGGAAGAGCTCTTACCCGTTCTCTTGTTCTTCAGATGCGCTCGGCCAGCGATGCATCTCAAGCCAAATCCCTACCACCGTCGCGCCCATACCAAGCAATGGCATAAACGAAGACGGTTCGGATGGTGAACGTAAAACAAGTGCGCAAAAAGAAATAAAACACAGCACAGAGTAGATTGTTAAACGATCTAAAGCTGTTAGCATGCTTGCCTCTTGTTAATTGTTACCAACTTGTTAACTAAGTTAAAACAAAATGATCACTTTGCCAAGGGGTTATTGAATATTTTTTCTCCACAAGTATCATCTAGCCCTAATTGAGGTAAATGAAGATATGACCATGACATTCAACCCACAGCAGGCCGATAAAACCCTAGAGGCAGAAGGATTACGTTGCCCAGAGCCAGTGATGATGGTCAGGAAGACAATTCGAAACATGCAAGATGGTGAGGTTTTATTGGTGAAAGCCGATGATCCATCGACAACACGCGACATTCCTAGTTTTTGCCGCTTTATGGATCATCAACTGATAGATTCTCAAACTGAAGAGCTACCTTTTCAGTACCTAATCAAGAAAGGCATGGAGTAATCTCTGTCTCAGAAAACAAAACGGCAGCCAAATGGCTGCCGTTTTTTATTCGTCATATTCGAGGGTGTGGACTTCGCTTTGCAACTTACTCAGCTGCTTTCTCATCGCCCGCATTTCTTCATGCATTGGGATAATGTGCGCAACACGGATCCAAGCTTCGACCGTCAATCCAGTCAAAATAAAAGACCCAGCAACGATAGGTAACCACATATCGGTTAGCACCATCGCTAACAAGCACAAAGCTAGACCAAAAGTGAACAAGTAACTCTGACTTTTTGGGGTCATCCCCATGTAACGTGTAAGCATAACCTTGCCCTCTCGCTATCATTCACAAGGTTAAATTACCATGACAATGATGACACTAATATGTCCGCGATCACGACTTTACACGATACTCAACCAAACCTTACTCGCGTTCTACTTCACCGACAGTTATTGATATTTAACACCACAATCACGAATGTTCATTACAGAATAGCAGCACCAATCGCCAAGCCAACAAACAGTAAAGCCGTGACTTTTCGAATCAGCGCAAGCGGCATTTTATCAGCTGACAACTTACCAATAAGAACAACCGGAACGTTCGCGAGAAGCATACCGATAGTGGTACCTAGAATAACCATCATCAGGGCATCGGCATACTGAGCGCCAAGAATCGAAGTTGCGATTTGAGTTTTATCGCCAATCTCAGCCACGAAGAACGCAATGAAACTGGCAATAAACGGGCCACGGTTAGAAATCTGTTCATCGTCATCCAACTTGTCTGGAATCAGAACCCACGCCGCCATGGCAATAAAACTGACCACCAGCACCCACTTTAAGGTTTCAGGCGTCATGTAATCGGCAACAACCACACCCAACCATGCAGCTAATGCATGATTTGCAATCGTAGCGAAAAAAATGGCGGCAATAATAGGGATCGGTTTGCGGTATCGACTGGCTAACAGTAGAGATAAAAGTTGGGTTTTATCACCAATTTCCGCTAAGGCTACGGTGGTGATGGAAATAGCTAAAACGCTCACGACATGCTCTTTATAGGGCGGGAATAGTATATTTAACCAAAGACAAACCTCATGCCCCACCCCGGTTCATGATGATTTGTCTAAGGTCTTGCTAAACCACATCGGCGTATTGTTATAGTTGGCCGATATTGGGTCTCGAATGCCATGATGATTTTGCATCAATTATGTTGACAGACGAACCTATTATCCCAGTGTTGATAGATAGGTAAGCTACTCCCCAAAGACGGCGTGATTTTATCCACCTCACGGCCGATACTCAACCTTCAAACTGCAAATAAACTCCCTTTTAGTGGAAATCAGTTAGATAAGTCGGAAAAATTCCACTAAAGGATATTTTTGGCTACCAATTAATCAAGATTAGCGCTACTCCCATGCCAAATATCTGGGTATACTTGATTGTTATTTTTCTCTGTTTCAAACAGACCTTTTACTCAAAGAATTGCGCGAATTACTATGCAAAAATACGATATCAAAACCTTCCAGGGAATGATCCTCGCGCTGCAGGATTACTGGGCACAAAACGGTTGTACCATTGTTCAACCTCTAGATATGGAAGTAGGTGCGGGCACCTCTCACCCAATGACATGTCTACGTGCACTTGGCCCAGAGCCAATGTCGACAGCTTACGTTCAACCTTCACGTCGTCCTACCGATGGCCGTTATGGTGAAAACCCGAACCGTCTGCAGCACTATTATCAATTCCAAGTAGCCCTAAAACCTTCTCCAGATAATATTCAGGAGTTGTACCTAGGCTCACTTGAAGTTCTTGGTATCGATCCGCTAGTTCACGATATTCGCTTCGTAGAAGACAACTGGGAAAACCCAACGCTAGGCGCATGGGGTCTTGGTTGGGAAGTATGGCTAAACGGCATGGAAGTGACTCAGTTTACTTACTTCCAGCAAGTTGGCGGCCTTGAGTGTAAGCCTGTAACCGGTGAGATCACTTACGGTATCGAACGTCTAGCAATGTACATCCAAGAAGTAGACTCTGTTTACGATCTTGTATGGAACGTAGCACCAGACGGCAGCAACGTGACTTACGGTGATATCTTCCACCAAAACGAAGTTGAGCAATCAACCTACAACTTCGAGCACGCTGACGTAGATTTCCTATTCACTTTCTTCGACCAGTGCGAGAAAGAGTGTAAAGAGCTACTTGAGCTAGAGAAGCCGCTACCGCTTCCAGCTTACGAGCGCATTCTAAAAGCGGGTCACGCGTTCAACATTCTTGATGCGCGTAAAGCTATCTCTGTTACAGAGCGCCAACGTTACATCCTTCGTATCCGCAACCTGACTAAATCAGTTGCTGAAGCATACTACGCATCACGTGAAGCGCTTGGCTTCCCAATGTGTCGTACCCAAGAACAAAAAGTTCAAGGCGAGGAGAAGTAATCATGGCTAAAGAATTTCTAATTGAGCTGGGTACTGAAGAGCTACCACCAACGCAACTTCGCACTCTAGCGGAAGCGTTCGCAGCAAACTTCGAAGCTGAGCTAAAAGGCGCAGACCTAGCACATGAAGGTGTGAAATGGTACGCCGCTCCTCGTCGTCTAGCACTTAAGGTTTCAGCGCTAGCTGAAGGCCAAGCAGACAAAGTGGTTGAGAAGCGCGGTCCTGCAGTTTCTGTGGCATTCGATGCTGACGGCAATGCAACTAAAGCGGCTCAAGGCTGGGCACGTGGTAATGGCATCACTGTTGAACAAGCTGACCGTCTAGTGACAGACAAAGGCGAATGGCTACTGTTCAAACAAGAAGTAAAAGGCCAAGCAACGTCTGAAATCGTTGTTGAGCTGGCAGCAAAAGCACTGGGTAACCTGCCTATCGCTAAGCCAATGCGTTGGGGTAACAAGACAACTCAGTTTATCCGCCCGGTTAAAACGCTAACTATGCTAATGGGCGCTGACCTTATCGAAGGTGAGATCTTAGGCGTAGCATCAGACCGCACTATCCGTGGTCACCGCTTCATGGGTGAGCAAGAGTTCACTATCGAATCTGCAGAGCAATACCCAGCGATCCTAGAAGAGCGCGGTAAAGTAATGGCAGATTACGAAGCGCGTAAAGCGATCATCCTTGCTGACTCACAAAAAGCAGCAGCAGCGGTTGGTGGTACAGCGGATCTAGAAGATGACCTAGTAGAAGAAGTGACTTCTCTGGTTGAGTGGCCAGTAGTGCTAACTGCGAAGTTTGAAGAAGAGTTCCTAAAAGTACCTTCTGAAGCGTTGGTTTACACCATGAAAGGTGACCAGAAGTACTTCCCTGTCTACGATGACAACAAGAAGCTACTGCCTAACTTCATCTTCGTTTCAAACATCGAATCAAAAGAGCCTCGCTACGTAATCGAAGGTAACGAGAAGGTTGTACGTCCACGTCTTGCGGATGCAGAATTCTTCTTCAACACTGACCGTAAGCGTCCTTTAATCGATCGTCTACCTGAGCTAGAGCAAGCTATCTTCCAGAAGCAGCTTGGTACTATCAAAGACAAGACTGACCGTATTACTGAACTTGCTGGCTACATCGCTGAGCAAATCGATGCTGACGTTGAAAAATCTAAGCGTGCTGGTCTACTAGCGAAATGTGACCTAATGACCTCTATGGTATTCGAATTTACCGATACTCAAGGTGTAATGGGCATGCACTACGCAACTCACGATGGTGAAGACGAGCAAGTTGCACTAGCACTTTACGAACAGTACATGCCTCGTTTCGCTGGTGACGATCTACCAAGCACAGGCATTTCTTCTGCAGTTGCAATGGCAGACAAGCTAGACACTATCGTAGGTATCTTCGGTATTGGCCAAGCACCTAAGGGTTCAGACCCATTTGCACTTCGTCGTGCATCTCTAGGTGTACTACGTATCATCGTAGAAAACGGCTACAACCTAGACCTAACAGACCTGATCGCGAAAGCGAAGTCTCTGTTTGCCCAAGAAGATGGTACTAGCCGCCTGACTAACGACAACGTTGAAACTGATGTTATTGAATTTATGCTTGGTCGTTTCAATGCATGGTACAAAGACGAAGGCTTCAGCGTGGATATCATCCAAGCGGTACTGGCTAACCGTCCAACCAAACCAGCAGACTTTGACCAGCGCGTAAAAGCGGTATCTCACTTCCGCGAGCTAGAAGCCGCAGAAGCACTAGCCGCAGCAAACAAGCGTGTAGGTAACATCCTAGCGAAATTCGACGGTGAACTCGCTGCAGAAATCGACCTAGCACTTCTTCAAGAAGACGCAGAGAAAGCACTAGCAGAAAGCGTTGAAGTAATGACAGAAGCGCTAGAGCCAGCGTTCGCTACAGGTAACTACCAAGAAGCGCTAAGCAAGCTAGCGGGTCTACGTGAGCCTGTTGATGCATTCTTCGATAACGTAATGGTAATGGCAGACGACGAAGCTCTGAAGAAGAACCGTCTAACGCTACTGAACAACCTACGTAACCTGTTCCTACAGATCGCAGACATCTCTTTACTGCAAAAGTAAGTCTTAAGATAAACGCCTCAAGACCTTACTTTAAGTAAGACCTTTAAAGCCCAACTTCTCGGAGTTGGGCTTTTCTTTATCTCTCGTCTTGTATACCTCGATTTAGTGCTTTTCGTCTTATGGTCATTGAGGTATGTTCAAGGATTACTCTGTTGGTCAGCCACGCTCTGATCGCTCTACACTTAAAGCAATGACAATAATGAATTAGGTACAATCAGCAATGCAGTTTTCTAAGTTTGGTGAGAAATTTAATCAGTACTCAGGTATTACTCAGTTAATGGATGATTTGAATGATGGTTTACGTACTCCGGGTGCCATCATGCTCGGTGGAGGTAACCCCGCCGCCATTCCAGCCATGCTCGATTACTTTCAGCAAACCAGTGAAGAGATGCTTGCCAGTGGAGAACTTGTCGCGGCCATGGCCAACTACGATGGCCCACAAGGTAAAGATGCGTTTGTTAAAGCACTCGCACAGCTGCTGAAAGATACCTATGGTTGGGACATCTCAGAAAAGAACATCAGCTTAACCAACGGCAGCCAGAGTGGTTTTTTCTACCTATTTAACCTGCTCGCAGGTCAACAGCCGAATGGTTCACACAAAAAGATTCTACTGCCTCTAGCGCCTGAATATATTGGCTACGGTGACGCAGGTGTCGATGAGGACATCTTTGTTTCTTATCACCCAGAAATTGAACTGCTCGAGAATGGCCTATTTAAATACCACGTTGACTTTGAGCAACTGAAAGTCGATGACTCCGTAGCAGCGATTTGTGCCTCTCGTCCTACTAACCCAACCGGTAACGTACTGACTGACGAAGAAATCCATAAACTGGATAAGTTGGCGCGTGAGAACAACATTCCATTGATCATCGATAATGCCTACGGCTTGCCGTTCCCAAATATCATTTTTGAAGATGTTGAGCCGTTCTGGAATGAAAACACCATTCTATGTATGAGCCTATCTAAGCTTGGTTTGCCAGGTGTGCGCTGCGGTATTGTGATTGCGCGTGAAGAAGTCACCCAAGCGATGACCAACATGAATGGCATTATCAGCCTAGCGCCGGGAAGCTTAGGTCCAGCGATTGCCAATCGTATGATTGAGAAAGGCGATCTACTAGAGCTGAGTTCAAATGTCATCAAGCCGTTCTACCAACAGAAATCTCAACGTGCTGTTCAGCTCCTGCAAGAGGCGATTACCGATGAGCGCTTCCGTATTCACAAACCCGAAGGCGCTATCTTCCTTTGGTTATGGTTTGATGAGTTGCCTATCACCACAATGGAGCTCTACAAACGCCTTAAAGCTCGTGGTGTATTGATTGTGCCTGGTGAGTATTTCTTTATTGGCCAAGAAGATGATTGGGAACACGCACGTCAGTGTCTGCGCATGAACTATGTACAAGATGACGAGATGATGCAGAAAGGCATTAAGATGATTGCCGAAGAAGTTGAGAAAGCGTACCAACAAGGTTAGCACTTATCCGTGACCTGAATAGCGATGGCTTTCCAAGTCGCTTGAGCAAGATTCATTACTAGGGATAAGCACAATTGCTATGTCTACGCATACTTGCCGCAATCGCTACACAGGTCGCGTATATCCCATCGAGCTAGATACAAAAAAAGAGCACCGCCTTTTTCAAGGTAAGGGTGCTCTTTCACTCTTATTCCCGACATATTCTGGCTAGTTAAAGCCTGTGGTGATTAACCTTCGATTAGGTTATTGCCACCAATCGCAATTTTACGTGGCTGCATTGCTTCTGGGATTTCGCGCTCTAGGTCAATATGAAGTAGACCATTTTCCATGCTTGCACCCACCACTTTTACGTAGTCTGCTAGCTGGAATTTACGTTCGAAATCACGCTCTGCGATACCTTGGTATACGTAGGTCTTTTCAGCTTCTGTTTTACGCTCCCCCTTCACGATCAACATATTTTCTTTTTGAGTAAGGTCTAGCTGATCTTCAGCAAAGCCTGCAACTGCCATAGTAATACGGTAGTTGTTCTCATCTTTTTGCTCGATGTTGTAAGGAGGGTAACCGCCAGAAGTGTTCTTCGATGTGTTCGCTTCCATCATGTTGAATAGACGATCGAAGCCAATTGCGTTGCGGTAAAGTGGAGTGAAATCTACAGTTCTCATAATGCTATCCTTTTAGTAAGCAATAGTCCTAGTCGTGAGTTTGCGCGAATCTACTTTGTATAGATTGCTGCCGACTAAGGGATTTATCCTCTACTCCTCGGGCTCTGTTAGCGCTGGGACGTAGTAATAAATCGATTAAATTGTGCGCCTCTAAAGTCATCCTCTCTTGAGCGATGCCTTATTAGCGAATCCAGAGGTCTGTTTCTTCTCTCTTGAGCAAGACAGCTTCCCTCTTCACAAATAGATATGTGGTTGAGGAAAATTAGTTTCAAGGGATCGGATTAAAAAATTTTCACTACGCTTCTAGAGATCCCCAACTCGGTCGTTCCTCCCTCTTGAGGATGACGCTCCAGCCAATTGAAAAATAGTTAAATATCCACTGATACAAAAAAGCACCGTCCAATGGACAGTGCTTTTAATAGTTTAGGATTCTTTATAACTAAAGAAATCTATACATCCAAGTTGGCAACCTTGAGGGCATTCTCTTCGATGAAGTTACGACGAGGTTCAACTTGGTCACCCATTAGTGTCGTGAACAGTTGGTCAGCGCCTACTGCATCTTCAATCGTTACTTGCATCATGCGGCGAGTTTCTGGGTCCATTGTGGTTTCCCAAAGCTGATCTGGGTTCATCTCACCTAGACCTTTGTAGCGCTGTAGACTTAGACCACGACGTGACTCTTTGATTAACCACTCTAGTGCTTCAACAAAGCTTGAAACAGGCTGAGTACGCTCACCACGCTTGATGTAAGCCCCCTCTTCAATCAAGCCCTCTAACGCTTCAGACAGAGAAGCAAGCTTGCCATATTCTTTCGAGTTGATGAGATCGATACTTAGAACGTGCTCGTGTGTCACACCGTGAGTACGAACCACAATCTTCGGTAGGCTTAAACCTAGCTCAGCGTGTTGTTCTACTTCAAAGCTGTACTGGCTTGCGCCCACTTCTTTCGCATTTAGCTGATCAACAAGCTGCTTAGTCCAAGCTTCTACTGTTGATGCATCATGACACTGCTCTGCCGTTAGACGAGGCGTGTAGATTAGCTCATGTACTAGTGCACGTGGGTAGCGGCGGCTCATACGATCCACCAGCTTAATACCCGCATTGTATTGCTGAACTAGCTTCTCTAATGCTTCACCTGATAGCGCTGGCGCTTCTGGGTTTACGTGTAGAGCAGCGTTGTCTAGAGCAAGAGCCACTTGGTACTGGTTCATTGCATCTTCATCTTTGATGTACTGCTCTTGTTTGCCCTTCTTCACTTTGTAAAGTGGTGGCTGAGCGATGTACACATAGCCGCGCTCAATAAGCTCTGGCATTTGACGGTAGAAGAAGGTCAATAGCAGCGTACGGATGTGCGAACCATCGACATCGGCATCGGTCATGATGATGATGTTGTGGTAACGCAGTTTGTCCGGGTTGTACTCGTCACGACCGATACCACAACCTAGTGCTGTGATTAGCGTTGCTACTTCTTGTGAAGACAGCATTTTGTCGAAACGTGCTTTTTCAACGTTAAGAATCTTACCTTTTAGCGGTAGGATTGCTTGGTTCTTACGGTTACGGCCTTGTTTTGCGGAGCCGCCTGCCGAATCACCCTCCACTATGTAGAGTTCAGAGAGTGCAGGGTCTTTTTCCTGACAGTCAGCCAGTTTACCTGGTAGACCCGCTAAATCGAGCGCGCCTTTACGACGAGTCATTTCACGAGCTTTACGCGCGGCTTCACGAGCACGTGCTGCGTCGATAATCTTAGAACAAACCATCTTCGCTTCTGTTGGGTTCTCAACTAGGAACTCAGACAGTTTCTCACCCATTGCCGATTCAACCGCAGATTTCACTTCTGATGAAACCAGCTTGTCTTTGGTTTGGCTTGAGAACTTAGGATCTGGCACTTTCACCGAAACAACTGCCGTTAGACCTTCACGCGCATCATCACCTGATGTCGCAGTCTTCGCTTTCTTCGAGAAACCTTCTTTGTCCATGAACGAGTTCAGGGTACGAGTTAGAGCTGCACGGAAACCAGCAAGGTGAGTACCACCATCACGTTGAGGGATGTTGTTAGTGAAACAGTAGATGTTTTCTTGGAAACCATCGTTCCACTGCATCGCTACTTCAACTGAAATACCATCTTCACGTTCAAAATCGAAGTGGAAGATTTTCTCGATGATAGGTGTTTTGTTGGTGTTTAGGTGATCAACGAACGCTTGGATACCACCTTCAAACATGAAGTGGTCGCTCTTGTCTTCTTCACGCTCATCTTTAAGCTTGATAGAAACACCAGAGTTTAGGAATGATAGCTCGCGTAGACGTTTTGCTAGAATATCGTAGTGGAATTCAGTGTTAGTGAACGTCTCGCCACTTGGCCAGAAACGGATTTGAGTACCGGTTTTATCCGTATCGCCTACTACCGCTAGTGGCGCTTGAGGCTCACCGTGATGGTAAGTTTGTGTATGGATATGACCACCGCGGTGGATAGTAAGTGTCACTTTTTCTGATAGCGCGTTTACTACCGAAACACCTACACCGTGTAGACCACCCGATACCTTGTATGAGTTGTCATCGAACTTACCACCAGCGTGAAGTACCGTCATGATCACTTCTGCTGCAGATACTTTCTCTTCTGGGTGCATTTCCGTTGGAATACCACGGCCATCATCGCTTACCGAAACTGAGTTGTCCTCATGAATTGTCACAATGATGTCTTTACAGTGACCAGCTAACGCTTCATCAATTGAGTTATCCACCACCTCAAAAACCATGTGGTGCAGACCGGTGCCATCATCCGTGTCGCCGATGTACATACCAGGACGCTTACGAACCGCATCCAGACCCTTTAGTACCTTAATACTCGATGAATCGTAATTTTCAGACATGAGTTATCTTCCGCTATATATTTTGCTCTATTGTGCCATGTTCCACATGGAACATCCTGCCATTTTCATCTCGCATATCAGCAATCTGACTGTCAGTAATAGAGCTTACAAAAACTTGAGCCCCCGTCTCTTTCAAGCAGTCTGCTAGACGCTTACGACGTTGGCTATCTAATTCAGAGGCAAAGTCATCAATTAAGTAGATGCATTGCTTGCCCGTCATCTCAGTCAGGTGCTGCCCTTGCGCGACACGCAGTGCACACACCATCAACTTTAACTGACCTCGTGACAGCACATCTTCAACTGGTGTGCCATTCACTTTGATGCGTAAATCGGCTTTATTAGGCCCACTGAAGGTGTAGCCGAGTGCCTGATCACGCTCGAAATTCTTTTCTAGTAATTCTTGGTAAGGGGTGTCTTTGTCCCAACCTCGATAATACTTTAATTGGATATCAAATTCTGGCAAAAACTCTTGGCAGATTTGCTCCGCTTTGACTTTCATTTGTTCAACGTAAGTCGCTCGCCATTGACTGATGTTTTCAGCCAACCTTGCCATCTCTTGATCCCAATAACTGAGCTCTCGATAGCTAGAGGCGGTTTTTAATAATGCATTGCGCTGCTTGTTAAGACGTTTAAATCGTCCCCACGCATCGTAGAATGCCGACTCGGTGTGAAAAACTCCCCAGTCGATAAATGAACGTCTGTGCTTCGGCCCATCGGTCAGCAAATCAAACCCTTCAGGGTGAATCAACTGAAGTGGTAGAACCTGCGCCAGTTGTGCCAATTTTTGGCCAGATTGACCGCCTATTTTAACCTCTGTTGAGCCGTCACGCTGCTTATTAATGCCAATTGGTAGCTCAAATTGATCCGAGTTCAAAAAACGACCATGAACAAACAGTTCATTGCACTCATTTTGAATCACTCTGCCGGTCAATGAGCTCTTGAATGAGCGGCCATGGCCCAAGAGGTAAATAGCTTCTAAGACACTGGTTTTGCCACTGCCATTCGGCCCAATAAGAAAGTTAAAGCCTGCTGACAGGTTAATGTCACAGGCTTCGATGTTTCTAAACTGTTTTATAATAAGACGAGAAAGCGGCATGCTAGAGTCGAATCGGCATTACCACGTACATGGCACTGTCATCATCCGCATTTTCTATCAGCGCACTGGCATTGGCGTCTGACATCGATACGCGAACCTTTTCACAGCGCAAGGTATTCAGAACATCTAAGACATAGCTGACGTTGAAACCTATCTCAATAGGCTCTCCCTCGAAGCTAACATCCAGCATCTCTTCTGCTTCTTCTTGCTCTGGGTTATTGGCCGTAATGCGCATTTCTGTGTCCGCTAAGTTCACACGAACACCGCGGAATTTTTCATTGGATAGAATCGCAGCACGTGAAAAGGCTGAACGTAACTCATCACAGCTTGCTTCTAGCGTTTTGCTGGTGCTTTGCGGCATTACGCGGCGGTAGTCAGGGAATCGACCATCCACCAGCTTAGAGGTAAACACGTAGTTGTTCACTTCCGCACGAACGTTTGAGCTACCGATTTGCAGAACCACAGGCTGCTCTGGTGCATCAAGCAATTTCACAAGCTCTAAAACGCCTTTACGTGGCACGATAATTTGCTTTTGTGCGAAATCCGCACCCAGTTGTGTTTGCGATACCGCCATACGGTGGCCATCGGTGGCAACACTGCGCAGTGTCGAACCATCAATCTCAAACAACATACCGTTGAGGTAGTAACGCACGTCTTGGTTTGCCATTGAGAATTGTGTTTTCTCGACCAAACCACGAAGTTCAGCTTGAGTCAGTGATACTTCAACTTCACTCTGCCAATCTTCAATATTTGGAAAGTCATTCGCAGAGATGGTGGATAGAGAGAATCGGCTGCGACCAGAACGAACTTGTACACGATCACCTTCTAGAACAAAAGTGATCACAGAATCGTCTGGTAGGCCACGACAGATATCAAGGAACTTACGCGAAGGAACCGTGATACTACCCGCTTCAAATTCGCCTTCCAAAGTAACGCGGCTGATCAGCTCAACTTCGAGGTCTGTCGCCGTCATTGATAGCACGTTGTCTTCTACTTTTAACAGCAAATTACCTAATACAGGCAAAGTAGGACGGCCACCCAGTGCACCCGAAACTTGTTGAAGGGGTTTCAGCAGGTGACTACGCTCAATGGAAAATTTCATAGGATGCTCTTAATCCGAATTCGTTGGTGATTTCGTTGCTTAGAATACTGCTTATCGCACAAGAGTGCGACTTAAGAAGACAAAGTACGAATCAGGTTCGAGTAATCTTCTTTGATGTCGTGGCTTTCTTCACGCAGTTGCTCAATCTTACGGCAAGCGTGTAGAACCGTCGTATGGTCTCGACCACCAAATGCATCACCAATCTCAGGCAAGCTGTGGTTAGTCAGCTCTTTAGCAAGCGCCATCGCTAACTGACGAGGGCGTGCCACTGAACGAGAACGACGCTTCGATAAAAGGTCAGCGACTTTAATCTTGTAGTATTCCGCGACCGTCTTTTGGATGTTATCGATGGTGACAAGCTTCTCTTGCAGAGCAAGCAAATCACGCAATGCTTCACGCACAAAGTCGATAGTAATCGGACGACCGGTGAAGTTGGCATTGGCAATCACACGGTTCAGCGCACCTTCCAGCTCACGAACGTTTGAACGCAGACGTTTTGCAATAAAGAACGCCACTTCGTCAGCAAGGTGAATTTGGTGATCTTCCGCTTTTTTCATCAAGATCGCGACGCGCGTTTCAAGCTCAGGTGGCTCGATCGCAACGGTTAGACCCCAACCAAAACGAGATTTTAGACGATCTTCTACGCCGCTGATCTCTTTCGGATAACGGTCAGAAGTCAGAATGATCTGTTGGTTGCCCTCAAGGAGTGCGTTAAACGTATGGAAGAACTCTTCCTGCGAACGCTCTTTGTTGGCAAAAAATTGGATATCATCGATCAATAACGCATCAACACTACGGTAGTAACGCTTAAACTCTTCAATCGCGTTGTTTTGCAATGCTTTCACCATGTCTTGCACAAAACGCTCAGAGTGCATGTAAACCACTTTTGCGTTTGGCTTGTTATCGACAATGGCGTTACCCACCGCATGCAATAAGTGCGTTTTACCTAAGCCCGTGCCACCGTATAAAAACAGTGGGTTATAAGCCGAGCCTGGGTTATCTGATACCTGACGTGCCGCCGCTAAACCTAGTTGGTTCGATTTACCTTCAACGAAGTTAGTGAACTTATGTTTTGGGTTTACATTTGAGCGGTGATTGATATCAGCAATCGCTTGAGCGTCATCGTCCCAAGTTTTATGAACAGGCTTACGAGCTTGCAGTTGTGCCGGTGCTGAGGATTCTGCCGCCACATCGGCCGGAGTACGCTTAGGTGCTGGCTTTGGTGCCGCTACAGGGCGACTACCCACTTCAAAACGTAAGCTTGGTACATCATTGCCACAGTACTCTTGAAGCAGACGATTGATGCTGTTTAAGTACTTATCACGCACCCAATCAAGCACGAAGCGGTTTGGGGCAAAAAGAGTGAGTGTATTGTCATTGAGCTCCGCTTGTAACGGACGAACCCACATGCTGAATTCAGTAGCTGGTAGCTCTTCTTGAAGCTGTTGCAAACATTGCAACCAAAGCGAAGATGACACGGTGCCCCCACTCGAAGTTATTGATCGGAAAAGATTGGCAATTTTACCTGTTGATAACCAAGATCGCCAGCAAATGATCGGTGATCCAGTGAATAAGATCTAAGTTATTCACAATATTTTCGACATTATTCGGTGGATCCCCACACCCTGCCCCATTTTTACCCACACTTTGATCCACAAATGGGCAATATCGTCGAGATCGTCTTGCTGGTGATAACTCTGTGCATGAAAATTTTTCTTACCCGCTTTTTTTCGTCTTTTCTTGCTCCTATTCGTCTAACTAAATAGAGCAAAAAATCAACCTTATTACTCTACTGTCTAGGTTATTGCACTTGGTTATTTATCTAATGATGTAAAGAGACAGTAGTATTTATCCCCATAATTATATGGAGTTGTACTATGAAAAACTGGATTAAGGCTGCCGTTGCAGCTATCGCGCTTTCTGCTGCCACTGTTCAAGCGGCGACTGAGGTTAAAGTCGGCATGTCTGGCCGTTATTTCCCATTCACATTTGTTCAGCAAGATAAACTGCAAGGCTTTGAAGTGGACTTATGGGATGAGATCGGTAAACGTAATGACTACCAAGTAGAATACGTAACGGCTAACTTCTCTGGTTTATTCGGCTTACTAGAAACAGGCCGTATTGATACGATTTCAAACCAAATCACCATGACGGATGCACGTAAGGCGAAATACCTATTTGCGGACCCATACGTGGTCGATGGTGCACAGATTACGGTTCGTAAAGGCAACAGCGAAATCAAAGGTGTGGATGATCTGTCAGGTAAGACTGTTGCGGTTAACCTAGGTTCGAACTTTGAACAACTACTGCGTGACTACGATAAAGACGGTAAGATCAACATTAAGACTTACGATACAGGTATCGAGCACGATGTCGCACTTGGCCGCGCGGATGCGTTTGTCATGGATCGCCTATCGGCACTTGAGTTGATCAAAAAGACCGGCTTACCATTGCAACTTGCGGGCGAACCGTTTGAAACCATTCAAAATGCTTGGCCTTTTGTAAACAACGCAAACGGTAAGAAACTGCAAGCAGAAGTTAACCAAGCACTTGCAGCAATGCGTGCAGACGGTACTCTGGCAACTATCTCTGAAAAATGGTTTGGTGCTGATATCACCAAATAGGTCGCTCACGACACACGACGTCCGTTCTTACTATCGTTAGGCTTGGACTTACTTAACCCACTGCTCTCCTTCCTTTGCAGTGGGTTTTGCTTTTTTATTCTTGTGATTTATTTTTTTGGAACACGTTATGGGATTCGATTTTAACTACATGCTGGACCTGATGCCGATACTGCTTAAGTATCTCGGCACAACCATAGAAATGGCCACCTGGGGTTTGGTTTTTTCTCTGATTTTGTCGGTCATTTTGGCGAATATCCGTGTTTTTCGCGTTCCTGTTCTCGATCAACTTAGCCAACTCTACATCAGCTTCTTCCGCGGTACACCGCTGCTCGTTCAGCTATTTCTCCTTTACTATGGTCTACCGCAGGTTTTCCCGTTTTTAGTCGGCCTTGATGCCTTCAGTGCGGCAGTTATTGGTTTAACACTCCACTTTGCGGCGTATATGGCCGAAAGTATTCGAGCCGCGATTATTGGTATTGATCGCAGCCAAATGGAAGCGAGCCTTTCTGTGGGCATGACCACCACCCAAGCGATGCGCCGAGTAATCCTACCGCAAGCAACACGTGTCGCTCTCCCTTCGCTAATGAACTACTTCATCGATATGATCAAATCGACCTCGCTCGCGTTCACACTGGGTGTGGCTGAAATCATGGCTAAAGCGCAAATGGAGGCTTCTTCGAGCTTCCGCTTCTTTGAGGCTTTCCTCGCTGTTGCCCTAATCTATTGGGGAGTGGTCGTCATCCTAACCCGCGTGCAAATTTGGGCAGAAGCGAAACTGAATAAGGCGTATGTACGATGATTAAATTAGACAATATTCATAAGCGCTTCGGTGACACTGAAGTGCTGAAAGGAATAGACCTAGAGATTGACCAAGGTGAAATCATCGTCATTATTGGTTCAAGCGGCACAGGTAAATCGACATTGCTCCGCACGGTCAACTTCCTAGAAAGCGCCGACAAAGGAACCATTACTATTGATGATGTCCGTGTCGATGCAGAAAAGCACACAAAATCCGAAGTGCTCGCACTGCGACGTAAAACTGGGTTTGTTTTCCAAAGCTACGCACTGTTTGCTCACATGACAGCAAGACAAAATATTGCTGAAGGCCTGATCACAGTACGTGGATGGAAAAAATCCGATGCCTTGGCTCGTGCTCAAGCGATCTTAGATGACATTGGTTTGGGCGATAAAGGTGACAGTTATCCAGCCGCACTGTCAGGTGGCCAACAACAGCGTGTGGGTATCGGACGTGCAATGGCTCTTCAACCAGAACTGCTGTTATTTGATGAGCCAACATCGGCACTCGACCCGGAATGGGTTGGAGAAGTTCTTAATTTAATGAAGGACTTAGCAACAAAACATCAGACCATGCTGGTGGTCACGCATGAAATGCAATTTGCCAAAGAGGTCGCGGATCGCGTGATCTTTATGGCAGAAGGCAACATTGTAGAGCAAGGTTCTCCACAGGATATTTTTGGTAATCCACAGGATCCTCGCTTGAAGAAGTTCCTTCGACAAGTCGGTGCTGAATAAAGATCTCGCATGAGGATCGTTTGATCCTTGAGATTTTGCTCACACTACGTATAATCGCTCGGCCGGAATTTTGACTCACTTTCACCTATTTTACTGTCGCTCAAAGATTGACAGTTTATGTGACTGTGATTACAATTCCGCCTCTTTGTTGAGAGGCGTCGGTTTGTCCTCTTTATATATAAAGAAGACGTTAGTGCCCACGCCGGGTTAACATTGACCTAAAACTACTGATCAGTAAAGGTATTTATCATGAAACGCACTTTTCAACCTTCAGTTCTAAAGCGCAAGCGTACTCACGGTTTCCGTGCACGTATGGCTACTAAGAACGGTCGTGCAACAATCAACGCACGTCGCGCTAAAGGCCGTAAGCGTCTTTCTAAGTAATCTTCGATTATTTTGAATACGTACGCGTTCAATCGGGAGTTACGCTTGTTAACTCCCGAGCATTATCAAAATGTCTTCCAGCAAGCTCACCGAGCTGGCTCACCTCATTTCACCATCATTGCTCGTAAAAATAGCCTATCTCATCCTCGACTAGGTTTAGCCGTTCCCAAGAAACAGATTAAAACAGCCGTTGGCCGTAATCGTTTTAAGCGCCTTGCTCGTGAAAGCTTTCGTAACAATCAACATCAACTTGCACGCAAAGATTATGTTGTTATTGCCAAGAAAAGCGCGCAAGATCTCAGCAATGAAGAAATTTTCAAACTGTTTGATAAATTATGGCAGCGCCTGTCTCGCCCTTCACGCGGGTAGCAATCGGATTCGTTCGATTTTATCAAGGCTTTATTAGTCCGCTCCTTGGACCACGTTGTCGTTTTTCCCCAACTTGCTCTACTTATGCCCTAGAAGCGTTGAAAGCTCACGGTTTTGTAAAAGGGTGTTGGTTATCAAGCAAACGTCTATTAAAATGCAATCCTTTAAATACGAAGGGTTGGACATACGATCCCGTACCACCAGTCCAACAACAAGACAGAGATAAATAACGATGGATTCTCAACGTAATATCCTGTTAATCGCGCTAGCACTGGTTTCTTTCCTATTGTTCCAACAATGGCAAGTTGCAAAGAACCCTACGCCTCAGCCGGTTGAGCAGGCTCAATCAAGCAGCACTTTACCTGCCCCATCATTTGCCGATGAGCTAGACCCTGCGCCAGCGCAGCAAGCTTCAGCAAAAACTATTACCGTGACAACTGATGTATTGACTCTGTCGATTGATACGGTTGGTGGTGATGTTATTCACGCAGATCTTAACGAGTACTCTAACGAGCTTGATTCTGCTGACCCATTTGTTCTACTTAAAAACGAACCAGGTCACCAGTTTATTGCTCAAAGTGGTCTAGTCGGCCCACAAGGTATCGACCTAAGCAGCACCAATCGTCCAGCTTACGCGGTCAGCGCTGACAGCTTCACTCTTGCTGAAGGCCAAGACGAACTTCGCGTTCCAATGACATTCTCAGCGAACGGTCTTGAGTACACAAAGACATTCGTGATGAAACGTGGCAGCTACGCGCTTGACGTTGAATACGACATCGTAAACAAATCCGGCAACAACGCGACATTTGGTATGTACGCTCACCTTCGTCAAAACCTTCTTGACGCTGGTGGTAGCATCACAATGCCAACATACCGCGGTGGTGCTTACTCAACTGAAGATACTCGTTACAAGAAGTACAGCTTCGAAGACATGCAAGATCGTAACCTGTCTCTAAACCTGGCTAACGGCCAAGGTTGGGCAGCAATGATCCAGCACTACTTTGCTTCTGCATGGATCCCTCGTAATGAGCCAGGTGCTAACGTTTACACTCGCGTGATCGGCAACCTAGGTGATATTGGTGTTCGTATGCCAAATAAAACCATTGCTGACGGCGACAATGCAAAATTCCAAGCAACACTTTGGGTTGGTCCTAAACTGCAAGACCAAATGGCTGAAGTGGCACCAAACCTAGATCTCGTAGTCGACTACGGTTGGTTATGGTTTATCGCAAAACCACTGCATACACTACTGTCATTTATCCAAAGCTTTGTGGGTAACTGGGGTGTGGCAATCATCTGTTTGACCTTCATTGTTCGTGGTGCAATGTACCCACTGACAAAAGCGCAATACACGTCTATGGCGAAGATGCGTATGCTGCAGCCAAAACTGCAAGCAATGCGTGAGCGTATCGGTGATGACCGTCAGCGTATGAGCCAAGAGATGATGGAGCTGTACAAGAAAGAGAAAGTGAACCCATTAGGTGGCTGTCTTCCTCTTATCCTACAGATGCCTATCTTCATCGCACTGTACTGGGCATTGATGGAGTCGGTTGAGCTGCGTCATTCACCATTCTTTGGTTGGATTCACGACCTTTCAGCGCAAGACCCTTACTACATCTTGCCACTACTGATGGGTGCTTCAATGTTCCTAATCCAGAAGATGAGCCCAACGACTGTAACGGATCCAATGCAGCAGAAGATCATGACCTTTATGCCGGTTATGTTTACTTTCTTCTTCCTGTTCTTCCCATCAGGTCTGGTTCTTTACTGGCTAGTATCGAACATAGTAACACTGATTCAACAGTCGCTTATCTACAAAGCGCTGGAGAAAAAAGGCTTACACTCTAAGTAACCTTTAAGTGGAAATAGCAAGAAAGGCGGCCAAAAGGTCGCCTTTTTTATTTGAGCTGATTACAATTCAACACATTACTTATTTGCCACTGTATGGCACCTAAAATAGACAGGCACAACTATGACAACTGATACCATTGTTGCACAGGCAACCGCCCCTGGGCGTGGTGGCGTAGGTATTATCCGCGTATCTGGCCCATTAGCAGCAAACGTCGCACTCGAAGTAACAGGCAAAGCATTGCGCCCTCGTTACGCCGAATATCTGCCGTTTACCGCTGAAAATGGGAGCCAAATTGACCAAGGTATCGCGCTTTACTTCCCAAACCCACATTCATTCACGGGTGAAGATGTCCTAGAACTGCAAGGCCATGGCGGCCCAGTTGTGATGGATATGCTTATCAAACGAATTTTGAGTATTCCAGGGGTTCGTACAGCACGTCCTGGTGAATTCTCGGAACGTGCGTTCCTCAATGATAAGCTTGATTTAGCCCAGGCAGAAGCCATTGCCGACCTGATCGATGCAAGTTCAGAAGAAGCGGCTAAATCGGCACTACAATCGCTGCAGGGTGCCTTCTCAGGGCGCATCAACACCTTAGTCGAATCGCTGATTCATCTCCGTATTTATGTCGAGGCCGCTATCGACTTCCCAGAAGAAGAGATCGACTTTCTAGCCGATGGCAAAGTCGCGGCGGATCTACAAACCATCATTGATAACCTTGCGGCTGTCCGACAAGAAGCGAATCAAGGTGCGATTATGCGCGAAGGCATGAAAGTCGTCATTGCTGGCCGCCCAAATGCGGGTAAATCGAGCCTACTTAATGCACTTTCAGGTAAAGAGTCAGCGATTGTGACCGACATTGCCGGTACGACTCGAGATGTCTTGCGTGAACATATCCATATCGATGGTATGCCACTGCACATTATTGATACCGCAGGTCTGCGCGATGCATCTGATGAAGTTGAAAAGATTGGTATTGAGCGCGCTTGGGACGAAATAGCTCAAGCCGACCGAGTACTGTTTATGGTGGATGGCACCACAACAGATGCGACAGACCCAATCGAAATCTGGCCCGACTTCGTTGATCGTCTGCCAAACAATATCGGCATGACAGTGATCCGCAACAAAGCCGATCAAACCGGTGAAGATCTCGGCATCTGTCACGTTAATGATCCAACGTTAATTCGTCTGTCGGCAAAAACAGGAGAAGGGGTAGAATCACTGCGCACACACCTAAAAGAGTGCATGGGTTTTGCCGGAGGTAATGAAGGTGGTTTCATGGCCCGCCGTCGCCACTTAGAAGCACTGGAACGCGCTGCAGAACACCTTGATATAGGCCAACAGCAGCTGGAAGGCTATATGGCAGGTGAGATTCTGGCAGAAGAGCTCAGAATTGCTCAGCAGCATTTAAGTGAAATTACCGGTGAGTTTAGCTCTGATGACTTACTCGGACGCATCTTCTCTTCTTTCTGTATCGGAAAATAACCTCTAGCGCGACCCTTTGGTCGCGCTTTTTCATTTGAAAAGGAAATGGAATGATCCACATCATTACAGGTAGCACGCTCGGTAGCGCTGAATATGTCGGTGATCACTTGAGTGATCTATTGGTTGAAAAAGGGCTCACAACGACCATCCACAACCAACCTAATCTCGATGACATCACCCAGGAAGGCATTTGGCTGATCGTCACATCAACCCATGGAGCGGGAGAATACCCAGATAATATTCAGCCTTTCATCCAATCTCTTCAGACAACCCCGCCTCGTATGAGCGATGTAAAGTACGCGACAATAGCGATCGGTGATTCAAGTTATGACACCTTCTGCGCTGCTGGACAACACGCACATGAGTTACTCACTGACATCGGCGCAACCCCACTTGCAGACTGCTTTACTATCGATGTTCTCAGTCATGATGTACCAGAAGATGCCGCTGAAACGTGGCTAAACGATCATATCGAGCTATTTAAAGCGTAATTTTAGTGGTCGTAGATACGGCCACTTCATCCCAAATCCCCCCATTGTGAATAACTCTATCAACGAAACCACAAACTGTTTGCTGATAATTTAACCAATCCATCTGTGGATAACATACTATTTTTCCGGTGGTTAACCTATAGTTATCCCAATAACAACTTTGATCCTTTTTAACCCCTGTGTATAAGTAGCCATTTTGATCCCAGGTAATCCTCGATCAGATCAAAGCAAGATCACATGATATGATCCATAAAAGATCCATGATCTTGTTGATCATTTTCCACTTATCCACAGAAACGGTCGATCTTAATAATAGATCTAATAAAAGATCATATATATAGATCTTATATATATAAGAGTTTCTCTCTTTAAATGAAAAAAGCCAAAACCATTTTCTCTCTTCGTGAAAGAGGGTAGAATAACGCTCTTTTATCTATCCAACTCTCTCTTGAATACCTGAGGTCGGTTCATGCTTTATCACGAAAAATTTGACGTCATTGTTGTCGGTGGCGGTCACGCAGGAACGGAAGCCGCACTCGCATCAGCTCGTACAGGGCAAAACACGCTTTTGCTTACTCACAACATTGACACTTTAGGTCAAATGTCTTGTAACCCTGCCATTGGTGGTATCGGCAAAGGACATTTGGTGAAAGAAGTTGATGCTATGGGTGGATTAATGGCACAAGCCATCGATCATTCTGGTATTCAGTTTAGAACGTTAAATGCATCAAAAGGCCCAGCGGTTCGTGCGACACGAGCACAAGCTGACCGTGCGCTTTACAAAGCCTACGTCCGTAAAGCATTAGAAAACACACCAAACCTGACGCTATTCCAACAATCTGTTGATGATTTGATCGTTGAAAACGATCGCGTCACCGGTGTAGTAACTCAAATGGGTCTGCGTTTTCAAGCTAAAGCAGTCGTCTTAACGGTAGGTACATTCCTTGG
This sequence comes from Vibrio aquaticus, assembly GCF_003970385.1. GTDB lineage: Bacteria > Pseudomonadota > Gammaproteobacteria > Enterobacterales > Vibrionaceae > Vibrio > Vibrio aquaticus. The sequence goes on from NZ_RXZH01000012.1 coordinate 55,491, forward strand.
TGGTAAAATCCACATCGGCATGGAAAGTTCTTCTGGCGGTCGAGCTGGGGATCCTCCTTCGATCGCTCTAGCGGATCGTTTACGTGATTTGCCATTTAGAGTCGATCGTCTTAAAACGGGTACTCCTCCTCGCATTGACGCTCGTAGCGTCGATTTTTCAGAGTTGGAAGTTCAGCATGGCGATAACCCGGCACCGGTGTTCTCTTTCATGGGTAAGCGCGAACATCATCCGCGTCAGATCCCATGCTTTATCACGCACACCAATGAGCAAACGCATGATGTGATTCGAAATAACCTCGATCGTAGCCCAATGTATGCTGGCGTGATTGAGGGCATCGGTCCACGCTACTGCCCATCGATCGAAGATAAAGTGATGCGTTTTGCTGATAAGAACAGCCACCAGATCTTTATTGAGCCAGAAGGTTTAGATACTCACGAACTTTACCCTAATGGTATTTCCACCAGCTTGCCGTTTGATGTACAGGTGCAGATCGTTCGTTCGATGAAGGGTTTTGAAAACGCGCATATCGTCCGTCCGGGCTACGCTATCGAATACGATTTCTTCGACCCTCGCGATTTGAAGCACACTTATGAAACTAAGTTTATTAGTGGCTTGTTCTTTGCCGGTCAAATTAACGGCACAACTGGCTATGAAGAAGCCGCGGCGCAGGGGTTGATGGCCGGTCTGAATGCTAGCCTGCACAGCCAAGACAAAGAAGGCTGGAGCCCTCGTCGTGACCAAGCTTACATGGGGGTTCTGATTGATGATCTCTCAACCATGGGAACGAAAGAGCCGTACCGAATGTTTACCTCACGCGCGGAATACCGTCTGTTGCTTCGTGAAGACAATGCGGATTTACGTTTAACAGAAAAAGCACGTGATTTGGGCTTGATTGATGACGCTCGTTGGGCACGCTTCAACGAGAAAGTGGAAAATATGACCACTGAACGTCAACGCTTAGCTGAAACTTGGATGAATCCAAAATCAGAAGGTGTTGCTGCACTCAATGAGCTACTTAAATCACCAATGACGCGAGAAGCGAGTGGTGAGGATCTTCTCCGCCGTCCTGAGATGACTTACGATCAGTTAACTCAGCTAGATGCATTTGCGCCTGCAATGGACGATCTTCAAGCGGCTGAGCAGGTTGAAATTCAAGTAAAATACGAAGGTTACATCAAGCGACAGCAAGATGAGATTGAAAAGTCTCTTCGCCATGAGAATACCAAGCTGCCTGTTGATCTTGATTACTCTAAGGTGAGTGGCCTGTCTAATGAAGTCGTGGCGAAACTTTCAGATGCGAAGCCTGAGTCGATCGGTATTGCTTCACGCATTTCAGGTATCACGCCTGCTGCAATTTCAATTCTTTTGGTTCATTTGAAGAAACACGGCATGCTTAAAAAAGGCGAGGAAGAATAATGTCTCAGCTACGCTCTCAACTTGATGCACTTATAGCACAGACCGATTTAGACGTATCAGAACAGCAGCGCGAACAGTTGGTTGGCTACGTTGCTATGCTCGACAAGTGGAATAAAGCGTATAACCTAACGTCGGTTCGTGACCCTCAAGAGATGCTGGTCAAACACATCATGGATAGCATCATTGTTAGCACTCACTTACAAGGTGAGCGCTTCATTGATGTGGGCACTGGCCCTGGTTTGCCAGGGATTCCATTAGCAATAATGAATCCAGGTAAGCAGTTTTTCCTACTCGATAGCTTAGGCAAACGCATTCGCTTCATTAAGCAAGTTCTGCATGAACTTAAGATTGAGAATGTGACGCCGATTCAAAGTCGAGTCGAAGAGTATCAACCTGAAGATAAGTTTGATGGTGTACTGAGCCGAGCGTTCGCATCCATTACGGATATGGTTGAATGGTGTCACCATTTACCAAAAGCTCAAACCGGCTGTTTCTTAGCACTGAAAGGTCAATTACCACAGAGTGAGATTGAACAATTACCTGAGTGGTGTTCTGTGACTGATGTCAAAGCTTTGAAAGTTCCTCAATTGGAAGGTGAGCGTCATCTAGTAATCTTATCGCGCAAGGAATAATAGCGAGGTCCATCGTGGGAAAAATCGTAGCAATTGCCAATCAGAAAGGCGGGGTTGGTAAAACAACAACATGTATCAACTTAGCCGCATCTATGGCAGCGACTAAGCGCAAGGTCTTGGTGATTGATCTCGATCCACAAGGAAACGCAACCATGGCCAGTGGTGTTGACAAATATCAGGTCGAGGCGAGTGCTTATGAGCTGTTGGTTGAAGATGTTCCTTTTGAGGACGTGGTATGCCGAAAAACATCAGGCCACTATGATCTGATTGCGGCTAACGGCGATGTGACTGCTGCAGAAATTAAGCTGATGGAAGTGTTTGCTCGAGAAGTTCGTCTCAAGCATGCGCTGGCGTCAGTTCGCGATAACTATGATTTCATCTTTATTGATTGTCCTCCCTCTCTAAACCTTCTTACAATCAACGCTATGGCTGCGGCCGATTCCGTTTTGGTTCCTATGCAGTGTGAGTATTTCGCACTAGAAGGTTTAACTGCGCTTATGGATACGATCAGCAAGCTCGCTGCTGTTGTTAACGAAAATCTAAAAATCGAAGGTCTACTGCGTACCATGTATGACCCTCGCAACAGACTGTCTAATGAAGTATCTGACCAATTGAAAAAACACTTTGGCAACAAGGTGTACCGCACTGTTATTCCACGCAATGTACGCTTAGCTGAAGCGCCAAGTCATGGTAAGCCTGCAATGTACTATGACAAGTACTCGACAGGCGCTAAAGCGTACTTAGCACTCGCTGGCGAAATGCTTCGCCGTGAAGAAGTCCCTGCATAACGACGATCAAAGGAATTTTGTCTCATGTCTAAACGTGGTTTAGGTAAAGGGCTTGATGCTCTGCTTTCTACCAGTTCTCTTGCACGCGAAAAGCAGCAAAATGCTCTACACAGCCAAGAGCTTTCATCAGACGGTAGCTTAACCGAGCTTAACATCAATGCTCTAAAGCCAGGGGTATATCAGCCTCGTAAAGATATTGAACCTGAAGCTCTGGAAGAGCTGGCTGCATCGATTGAATCGCAAGGTATTATTCAACCGATTGTGGTTCGCCAAGTGGAACACGATAAGTTTGAAATTATTGCTGGTGAACGTCGCTGGCGTGCGGCTCGTAAAGCGGGCTTAAAGCAAGTGCCATGTGTAGTGAAAAATGTTGAAGATCGCGCAGCGATCGCGATGGCATTGATCGAGAACATTCAGCGTGAAGATCTTAATGTGATCGAAGAAGCGCAGGCGTTGGATCGTTTGCAGACAGAGTTCAGTTTGACCCACCAGCAAGTCGCTGAGGTGATCGGTAAATCTCGTACAACGGTGAGTAACCTGCTGCGTTTGAATCAGCTTGAAGACAGTGTTAAAGCATTGGTGTCTGACAAGCAGATAGAAATGGGACACGCTCGTGCCTTGCTTGCGCTTCAAGGAGGCCAACAAGTTGAAGTTGCGGAGCAAGTCGCTAAAAAGCAGCTGACCGTTCGTCAAACCGAGCAATTAGTGAAAAAGTGCTTACAGCCTGCGGTTGAAGATAAAAATGAGTCTCAAGACACTGAGATACAAGAATTGTCACAAAAATTAAGTGCAATGCTTGGGGGTAAAGTTGCTATTGTGCGAAACCCTAGCGGAAAGTCTAAAGTGACGATTAGTCTTGATGAGCCTCACAAATTAGAGCTACTGATTGCCAAGCTAGAGAGCTAAGTGAGATAATTGATCTCAATCAATTATGTAAAAAACGATTTTTTGTGTGAAAGTTGTCGGTTTGTAAACAAAATTGTAACTTTTTGCAGGGTTTTAATTGCATTAAGGTGCACTGACCGTATAATTTTCGCCAATTTCCCAGCACAGAGTGAAGTCGTGCAAAGTGGATATTACTAGAGGTACGAATACATGGTAGCTGCGTTAGCGAGACCAGGACGAGAGCTTGCAAAGCAATTGTTGTTGATCGAGATATGCGCGGTTACGTTAGTGGCAGCAGGAGTATCGATTGCTGTAAATACTGAATGGGGAGTTTCAGCGCTAATTGGAGGGAGCATTTTTGTTGTCGCCAATGCTGTATTTGCCTTGTGTGCATTTCTTTTTGTAGGAGCACGTGCTGCGAAAATGGTGGCGGTGTCTTTCTTCACAGGGGAAGCACTAAAGATCCTCATCACAATAGCACTCTTCTCCGTTGCTTACATGTATACCGAGGTGGAACTCGTTCCCCTCAAACTAACCTATTTGCTGGTATTAGGGATTAATATCTTTGCGCCAGCGCTATTCATTAACAACAAAAAATAGGATGAGTTATGGCTGCGCCAGGTGAAGCGCTAACATCGTCCGGATACATTGCCCACCACTTATCAAACCTTTCTTTAGCTAAGTTAGGCTTGGTAGCGGAGGAAACAAGTTTCTGGAACGTACATATCGATAGCCTGTTTTTTTCTTGGTTTACTGGTTTAATTTTCCTAGGAATTTTTTACAAAGTAGCGAAGGGAACGACAGCGGGTGTACCAGGTAAGCTTCAGTGTGCTGTTGAAATGATCGTAGAATTTGTCGCGGAAAACGTCAAAGATACGTTCCATGGACGCAACCCATTGATTGCACCTTTAGCACTAACTATCTTTTGTTGGGTATTTTTGATGAACGTGATGGACTTAGTTCCTATCGACTTCTTACCTTACCCAGCAGAGCATTGGCTTGGTATTCCTTACCTTAAGGTTGTACCTTCAGCTGATGTGAACATCACCATGGCTATGGCTCTAGGCGTATTCGCTCTGATGATTTACTACAGCATCAAAGTGAAAGGTCTAGGTGGTTTCGCCAAAGAACTTGCTTTACATCCATTTAATCACTGGACGATGATTCCGTTTAACCTACTGATTGAAGTGGTATCGCTGCTAGCGAAGCCTCTATCACTTGGTATGCGTCTATTCGGTAACATGTTTGCAGGTGAGGTTGTATTCATTCTTTGTGCGGCAATGTTACCATGGTATTTACAATGGATGGGTTCACTACCGTGGGCGATTTTCCATATTCTGGTAATTCTGATTCAGGCCTTCGTGTTTATGATGCTAACGATTGTTTATATGTCGATGGCACACGAAGACGGCGATCACTAATTTTTTAAACTCTTATTAGTCAAAAGTTATATTTGGAGATAGTAATGGAAACTGTACTGAGCTTTTCAGCAATCGCAGTAGCAATCATCGTTGGTCTATGTGCAGTAGGTACTGCAATCGGCTTCGCAATCCTAGGTGGTAAATTCCTTGAGGGTGCTGCGCGTCAACCAGAAATGGCTCCTATGCTACAAGTTAAGATGTTCATCATCGCTGGTCTACTAGATGCGGTTCCAATGATCGGTATCGTAATCGCTCTACTATTTACTTTCGCAAACCCATTCGTTGGTCAACTAGCTGGTTAATCATTGCTTTTCATAGACAAACATCGGTTTGTCATTGATTAACACTTAGTCCAATTAAAGAGGGGTAGCTGTTGTGAATATGAACGCAACTCTGCTAGGTCAAGCAATCTCATTCGCACTATTTGTGTGGTTCTGCATGAAGTATGTATGGCCGCCAATCATGCAAGCGATTGAAGAACGTCAGAAGAAAATCGCTGACGGTCTGCACGCTGCTGAGCGCGCTGAGAAAGACTTAAACCTAGCGCAAGCTAACGCTTCTTCTCAATTGAAAGAAGCGAAGCGCACAGCAACTGAGGTCATCGAGCAAGCAAACAAGCGTAAAGCTCAAATTCTTGATGAAGCTCGCGAGGAAGCTCAGGCAGAACGCCAGAAAATCCTAGCGCAAGCAGAAGCTGAACTTGAAGCAGAACGCAACCGTGCGCGCGATGAACTGCGCAAACAAGTTGCAACTCTGGCTTTAGCTGGTGCTGAGAAAATCCTTGAGCGTTCTATCGATAAAGATGCGCACAAAGATCTTCTCGACAACATTACTGCAAAACTTTAAGTCTGGGGGCGCATATGTCGGATATGACTACTATCGCACGCCCCTATGCTAAAGCAGCATTCGACTTTGCTGTTGAGAAAGACCAACTAGACCAATGGGGTCAAATGTTGTCTTTCGCAGCGGAAGTTGCCAATAACGAACAAATTCATGAGCTTCTAACAAGCTCAACCTCTGCTGACAAACTAGCAGAGATATTTGTTGCGGTATGTGGCGAACAAGTTGATACGTTTGGTCAGAACCTAATTAAGGTGATGGCTGAGAATGGCCGACTACAGGCCCTTCCTGATGTGTGTGCTGAGTTCCTGCTTCTTAAGCAAGAACATGAGAAAGAAATCAGTGTTGAAGTGACTTCAGCAACGGAACTTTCAGAACAGCAAAAAGCAGACATCAGCAGCAAACTTGAAACGCGTCTTGAACGCAAAGTCCAGCTGAATTGCAGCGTAGATGAGACCCTACTTGGTGGGGTTATTATTAGAGCCGGAGACTTAGTCATCGATAACTCAGCACGTGGCCGTTTAAGCCGCCTGAGCGATGCATTGCAGTCTTAATGGGGATTGGAGCATGCAACTTAATTCCACGGAAATTAGCGATCTAATCAAACAACGTATCGAATCTTTCGAAGTTGTTAGTGAAGCTCGCAACGAAGGTACTATCGTATCGGTAAGCGACGGTATCATTCGCATTCACGGCCTAGCGGACGTGATGCAAGGTGAAATGATTGAATTACCGGGTGGCCGTTATGCACTAGCACTTAACCTTGAGCGTGACTCGGTTGGTGCGGTTGTAATGGGCCCATATGCTGACCTTAAGGAAGGCATGAAAGTTACAGGTACTGGTCGTATTCTTGAAGTACCAGTTGGTCCTGAAATGCTTGGTCGTGTTGTAAACACGCTAGGTGAGCCAATTGATGGTAAAGGTCCAATCGAAGCTAAATTAACTTCGCCTGTAGAAGTGATTGCACCAGGTGTAATCGACCGTAAATCGGTAGATCAACCTGTTCAAACTGGTTACAAATCTGTTGACTCAATGATCCCAATCGGTCGTGGTCAGCGTGAGCTTGTTATCGGTGACCGTCAGACTGGTAAAACAGCAATGGCGATCGATGCAATCATCAACCAGAAAGACTCTGGTATTTTCTCTATCTACGTAGCTATCGGTCAAAAAGCATCGACTATCGCTAACGTAGTTCGCAAACTAGAAGAGCACGGCGCGCTAGCAAACACTATCGTTGTTGTTGCATCGGCTTCTGAATCTGCAGCGCTACAATACCTAGCGCCATACGCAGGTTGTGCGATGGGTGAATACTTCCGTGATCGCGGTGAAGATGCACTGATTGTTTATGATGATCTATCTAAGCAAGCGGTAGCTTACCGTCAGATCTCTCTACTACTAAAACGCCCACCAGGCCGTGAAGCATTCCCAGGTGATGTATTCTACTTACACTCTCGTCTACTAGAGCGTGCTGCTCGTGTAAGCGAAGAGTATGTAGAAAAGTTCACTAACGGTGAAGTGAAAGGCAAAACAGGTTCTTTGACAGCATTGCCTATCATCGAAACTCAAGCTGGTGACGTTTCAGCATTCGTACCGACAAACGTAATCTCGATTACTGACGGTCAGATCTTCCTACAGACTGAGCTATTCAACGCGGGTGTTCGCCCAGCGGTTGACCCAGGTATCTCAGTATCTCGTGTTGGTGGTTCTGCACAGACGAAAATCATCAAGAAGCTATCTGGCGGTATCCGTACTGCACTAGCTCAGTACCGTGAACTAGCGGCATTCGCACAGTTCTCGTCTGATCTTGATGAAGCGACAAAGAAACAGCTAGACCACGGTCAGAAAGTTACAGAACTAATGAAGCAGAAGCAGTACGCTCCAATGTCTGTATTTGACCAAGCTCTAGTAATCTTTGCGGCAGAGCGCGGCTACTTAGCAGATGTTGAACTAAGCAAACTGCTAGATTTTGAAGCGGCTCTACTATCGTTCGCTCGCGGTCAATACGCTGAATTTGCAGCTGAGATCGACAAGACGGGTGCTTACAACAATGAAGTTGAAGAGCAGCTTAAGAAGCTGACTGACGACTTCGTAGCAACCCAAACTTGGTAATAGGTCGGTGGCAGTAATGCCACCAACTAATGGAGAGTAACGATGGCCGGCGCAAAAGAGATACGTAATAAAATCGGTAGTGTGAAAAGCACTCAGAAGATTACGAAAGCAATGGAAATGGTAGCAGCTTCAAAAATGCGTCGTTCTCAAGATGCAATGGAAGCTTCTCGTCCATACGCTGAAACAATACGTAAAGTGATCGGTCACGTAGCAAACGCAAGTCTAGAGTATCGTCATCCTTACCTAGAAGAGCGTGAAGCTAAGCGTGTTGGTTACATCATCGTTTCAACAGACCGTGGCCTATGTGGCGGCTTGAACATTAACGTGTTCAAAAAGGCTGTCACAGACATGCAAAGCTGGAAAGAGAAAGGTGCTGAAATTGAACTGGCATTAATTGGTTCAAAAGCAACTGGCTTTTTCAACAACAGCGGCGCGAAAGTAGCGGCACAGGTTTCTGGTTTAGGCGATAGCCCAAGCCTTGAAGACCTAATCGGCTCTGTAAGCGTAATGCTTAAGAAATACGATGAAGGTGAATTGGACCGTCTATATGTTGTGAGCAACAAGTTTGTGAACACTATGGTTCAACAACCAACGATCGATCAATTACTACCTTTGCCTAAATCGGACAGCGAAGAGATGCAGCGTACCCACCAGTGGGACTACATCTACGAGCCAGAACCAAAAGCGCTTCTAGACACGCTTCTAGTGCGTTATGTGGAATCTCAAGTATACCAAGGTGTGGTTGAGAACCTTGCTTGTGAGCAAGCGGCTCGAATGATTGCAATGAAAGCTGCAACAGATAATGCGAGCAACCTGATTGATGACTTAGAACTTGTGTACAACAAAGCCCGTCAGGCTGCGATCACACAAGAGCTATCTGAAATCGTTTCAGGTGCGGCAGCGGTTTAAGCTTAGGTAAAACTAAATAGTTAGAGGATTAACGATGGCTACAGGTAAGATCGTACAGATCATCGGTGCAGTAGTCGACGTAGAGTTCCCACAGAGTGATGTACCAAGTGTATACGACGCTCTAAACGTAACGGACTCAAAAGAACGTCTAGTTCTTGAAGTTCAACAACAGCTAGGCGGTGGCGTAGTTCGTTGTATCGTAATGGGTAGCTCTGATGGTTTACGTCGTGGAGTGGAAGTAGTAAATACAGGCGCTCCAATTTCAGTACCAGTAGGTACTAAGACCCTTGGTCGTATCATGAATGTACTTGGTGATGCGATTGATGAATGTGGTGAAATCGGTGCGGAAGAGACTTACTCTATCCACCGTGAAGCACCAAGCTACGAAGATCAATCAAACGAGATTGCACTTCTAGAAACGGGCGTTAAAGTAATCGACCTAGTTTGTCCATTCGCTAAGGGTGGTAAAATCGGTCTATTCGGTGGTGCAGGTGTAGGTAAGACCGTTAACATGATGGAACTTATCAACAACATCGCACTTCAACACTCGGGCCTATCAGTATTTGCTGGTGTAGGTGAGCGTACTCGTGAAGGTAACGATTTCTACTTTGAGATGCAGGAAGCTGGCGTTGTTAACGTTGAAAACCCTGAAGAATCTAAAGTAGCGATGGTTTACGGTCAGATGAACGAGCCACCAGGTAACCGTCTACGTGTTGCACTGACTGGTCTAACAATGGCAGAGCGCTTCCGTGACGAAGGTCGTGACGTTCTACTGTTTGTTGATAACATCTACCGTTACACGCTAGCAGGTACAGAAGTATCAGCACTTCTAGGTCGTATGCCTTCAGCGGTAGGTTACCAGCCAACTCTTGCAGAAGAGATGGGTGTACTTCAGGAGCGTATCACGTCAACTAAGTCTGGTTCTATCACGTCTGTACAGGCGGTATACGTACCAGCCGATGACTTGACTGACCCGTCTCCAGCAACAACGTTCGCGCACTTGGATGCAACGGTAGTACTTAACCGTAACATCGCTGCTATGGGTCTATACCCTGCGATTGACCCACTAGATTCAACATCTCGTATGCTTGACCCTCTAGTCGTTGGTCAAGAGCACTACGACATCGCTCGTGGCGTTCAGCAGACACTTCAGCGCTATAAAGAGCTGAAAGACATCATTGCTATCCTAGGTATGGACGAGCTATCTGAAGAAGATAAGCAAGTTGTATCTCGTGCACGTAAGATTGAGCGTTTCCTAACTCAGCCTTACCACGTAGCAGAAGTATTTACTGGCGACCCAGGTGTTTACGTAGCTCTTAAAGAGACTCTACGTGGCTTCAAAGGTCTACTAGCTGGTGATTACGATGACATTCCAGAGCAAGCCTTCATGTACTGTGGTGCAATTGAAGATGCTATCGAGAATGCGAAGAAGCTATAAGGCTAACTAGGAGGCGATATGGCAGCAATAACCTTTCACCTAGACGTAGTTAGTGCAGAGAAGAAGATCTTTTCTGGCCTAGTTGAAACGTTTCAGGTGACCGGTAGCGAAGGTGAGCTTGGTATTTACCACGGCCACACTCCGCTGCTAACCGCTATCACGCCTGGCATGGTGCGTCTTGTTAAACAGCACGGCCACGAGGAATTCATTTATGTTTCTGGTGGCATGGTAGAAGTTCAGCCTGGTACAGCGACTGTACTGGCTGATACAGCTATCCGTGGTGAAGAACTGGACGCAGCTAAGGCGGAAGAAGCTAAACGTCGTGCTCAAGAAGCAATTCAGAACCAGCACGGTGATATGGACTTCGCTCAAGCGGCTAGTGAACTGGCTAAAGCCATTGCTCAGCTTCGAGTTATCGAGCTGACACAACAGCGTCGTTAGAATTAACAGCGTTGTTTAAAGTGATAAAGGCGACCGTAAGGTCGCCTTTTTGCTTATTTTTTACTAGAAATTTATCTCATTCAATTAACTAATGTTGCATTAGTGTCTAAAATGCCTTTCAGTTTTTCTACAACGTCATATAGGTAACCCATGAAATTTAGCGCGGTCATTCTCGCAGCGGGCAAAGGGACTCGCATGTATTCGAATAAGCCAAAGGTGCTTCATACGTTGGCAGGTAAGCCAATGGCTAAGCATGTGATTGATACATGCAGCAGCTTGGGCGCGCAGAACATTCATCTGGTCTACGGTCACGGTGGTGATCAAATGCAGGCCGAGCTAGCTCAAGAAAGCGTAAACTGGGTACTGCAAGCAGATCAGCTTGGTACTGGTCACGCTGTTGATCAAGCCTCTCCACAGTTTGAAGATGACGAAAAGATCTTAGTGCTTTACGGTGACGTACCTTTGATCTCTGAGGAGACGATCGAGGGGCTACTTGATGCACAGCCAACGGGCGGTATTGCGTTATTGACGGTTGTTCTAGACAACCCAATGGGTTACGGCCGTATCGTGCGTAGAAATGGTCCTGTTGTCGCTATCGTTGAGCAAAAAGATGCCACGGATGAGCAGAAGCTTATCAAAGAGATCAATACGGGTGTGATGGTCGCCACGGGTGGCGATCTAAAACGCTGGTTGTCTGGCTTAAACAACCAAAATGCACAGGGTGAATATTACTTAACTGACGTAATTGCTGCTGCTCATAGTGAAGGGCGTGCAGTAGAAGCGGTTCATCCAGTTAATCCAATTGAAGTGGAAGGCGTTAACGACCGAGCTCAGCTAGCTCGTCTTGAACGTGCTTTCCAATCAATGCAAGCGCAGAAATTGCTAGAGCAAGGTGTCATGCTGCGCGACCCAGCACGTTTTGATCTGCGTGGTGAACTTCAATGTGGTATGGACTGTGAAATTGATGCGAACGTGATCATCGAAGGTAATGTATCACTTGGGGACAACGTTGTTATCGGTACTGGCTGTGTACTGAAAGATTGTGAAATTGATGATAACACCGTAGTACGTCCTTATAGCGTGATTGAAGGCGCGACCGTTGGTGAAGAGTGTACGGTTGGTCCATTCACTCGCTTGCGCCCTGGTGCTGAGATGCTCAATGACTCTCACGTAGGTAACTTCGTTGAAGTGAAGAATACTCGTATTGGAGAAGGTTCAAAGGCTAACCACCTAACGTACCTTGGTGATGCAGAAATTGGTCAGCGTACGAATGTCGGTGCTGGCGTGATTACTTGTAACTACGACGGTGCGAATAAGTTTAAAACTACCATTGGTAACGATGTGTTTGTTGGCTCTGACTGTCAGCTGGTGGCACCGGTAACGGTAGCCGATGGCGCTACAGTGGGTGCTGGTACCACATTGACGAAAGATGTCGCAGAAGGTGAGTTAGTAATTACTCGCGCGAAAGAGCGCAAAATTACTGGTTGGCAGCGACCGGTTAAGCAAAAATAAATACTTAGAATGTAAAAAAGGCCCTAGCATCGTAAATGCTAGGGCCTTTTTGTTTATCTCTTATTCGTCACTCACGACACGTGAGTTATCAGGCGCGCTGAAGTGCTGAGATAGCTCTCTATTCGAAATAATATAACCTACCCATAAGCCAGCCATACAAATCACAATTGCAATTCCTGTCACCATTTGTGCTTGGCTTGCTAAAGCAGCGACTAGAGCACTCGAGAGACTGCTGATACTGATTTGCAAGCTATTCTGTAATCCTGCTGCAGTTGCTGGGCTCTGTTTAGCGCTCGCTAATGCTCGGTTAACAACAATTGGGTAAAGCGCACCATTGGCTACCGCAATCAGACAGAATGGCGCTAAGATTGGCCAAATTGAAGTGAGCGCCCATTGAGAAGCAATAAAGATAAGCAGTGATGCGACGCTGAACAAGCCGATGATTTGGCGCAAGACTTTTTCATCACCATATTTTTTCACTGATACCTTGCCGAAGTAACCACCCAGCATGAAAGCTATTGTTTGAGGGATAAAACTCAAGCCAATATCTTTAGCGTCATAGCCTAGTTGTGCCATGATTTCCGGCATACCCGTTAAGTACGCAAAGAAAGCCGCGGATGCAGTAGCAAACATAAGTACATTGCCAAGGTAAGACTTAGAGCGAAGTAATGATTTTATATCGCTGCCAATGCTGGTCTGTTTCGCTTCAACCGAGTCGTTGCCTTGCGCGAAAGTAGCAGCAACTAAGATTAGGCCGATGACGGTGAGTGCGATGAAAATGCTGTGCCAGCCGAAGTTGTCTGCCAATAATACGCCCAGCTGTGGGGCTAACGCTGGCGACAAAGCAACAAGCGGCATAATGGTCGCAAAAATTTGCTGACTCTGGCTTGAGTGGCGCTTAATAACCATGGCTTGCCAGATAACAGCAGGAGCACAGACGCCTATCGCTTGGATGAAACGTAAAGTCAGTAGTTGCCAAACCTGATCACTGAAGGCTAGTCCAAAAGAGGCTAGCGTGAAAAGAGCCAGGCCAGCGGCTAGCGTATTACGATGACCAAATTTGTCTGACATCAGTCCCCATGCAAGTTGACCGATAGCCATTCCGACAAGAAAGACAGTAAGAGATAGAGCGATTTGTTCTGGGCCAGTCGCAAAGTCGACTTCCATTGCTTTAAAAGCCGGTAAGTACATATCTGTTGCGACAAAACCTAGCATAGAGAGCATTGCTAGATAGAAAAGTTGCAGTTTGGAAATATTCATCTTAATTCCGTTCAAAAATATTGATTGATATTTATGTGGCTTGAATTGCCTTTTTATTGTTCGGCGTAGTTTATTGTTGGTGGTAAATAAAATGAAACGCTAAAATTTGTGGTTATCAATCAAAAAAATTGAAGGGTAAGAGTGTGGGAGCTTTTTCACAATCGTCACTAGAGTTGGTGGATACGGTTGCTCGTTTAGAGAGTTTTACCGCCGCCGCGGAAATACTGCATAAAGTACCATCGGCTGTTAGCTACAGTATTCGTCAAATAGAACAAGAGCTAGATGTGGTGCTTTTTCGGCGCTTACCACGCAAAGTTGAACTCACTCTGGCGGGTGAACTGTTTCTGAAACAAGCGCGTGTCATGCTCAGACAGATGGAAGAGACTAAAGCGCAGACTCGTCGGGCAGCGCAAGGATGGCAAAAAACGCTCAAGTTGACGTTGGATAATGTGGTCAAGCTTGAGCACCTAAAGCCGCTAATTGAACGCTTCTACGTCACCTTTCCTCATGCAGAGTTACAAATCAACATGGAAGTATTTAATGGTTCATGGGAAGCCATCTCTCAAGGGCGCGCTGATATCGTGATTGGTGCGACTTCAGCCATTCCTGTCGGTGGGGATTTTGAAGTGAAAGACATGGGAGTACTGGATTGGGCATTCGTTATGTCACCTGCACACCCTTGTGTTAGGCAGCAAAATTTAGATGAAGCGTTTGTCAGTCAATTTCCTGCAATCTGTTTGGATGATACCTCCAGTATTTTACCCAAGAGGCATACGGTTCATTACCCAAAACAAAGACGGCTACTGTTGCCCAATTGGTACAGCGCGATAGAGTGTTTAAAGCATGGTGTTGGTGTTGGATATATGCCTCGTCACATAGCTCAGCCCTTGATTACAGAAGGGCTGTTGGTAGAAAAAGTTCTGCCTGAAGAGAAACCTCGTAGCCAATGTTGTTTGGTGTGGCGAAAAGATGATAGCCATAAAATGATCGAGTGGATGGTGAACTATTTAGGGTCGAGTGAGCAGCTGTATCAGCAGTGGATTCAATCCTCATAGTTCAATTTATTATGATATTGAGCCAATACCCAATTGATAGAAAAATAATCAAATCCCAATTGTGTTTTATAATGATATTGTTAGTATTTAGGTTGTTGTTCTGTATATCTGGATAGATTGGGCGTGAAATTAGTTGATAAAAAATGGCAGATATTACCGATAGTCATACTATCGCTGTCGATGTTGCTAGGGTTGTACGGGTTTTACGTCACTCTGGAACGGTTGGTTGTCGCCCATGAGAGTGATCGCCTAACCTCATTAATGTCAGATGTCATTCATGAAATAAGAGAAGACAGCTCACAGATAACGTCAGAAACGGATATGGATGACTATATCGGTGACCTGACCCAAGCAAGTACTAACTTACGCATTCAAGTTATCTCTTCTGATGGCGCTGTTATTGGCGACACTGATCTGTCGGATCATGCGTTAGCAAACATCGAGAATCACAGTAATCGCCCTGAGTTCATTCAAGCCATAGAGAGTGGGGTCGGTAATGACGTGCGTTTTAGTACCATCACATCGACAGATCGTATTTATCACTCGGTCGTCGAGCAGATTAATGGGCAAGAACTTGTCGTCGTCATTTCCTCACCGATGTACCAGCTTAAACAGATGAACTTCCAATTGATGGGTATCTTAATCGGGATGGCGTTTTTGAGCTTGAGTTTCTTAATTGGCACTTCTTATTTCAGTAACCGTCAGATCAATCTTAAGGTAGAAGAAGAGCAGAAGAAGCAAGACGAACGTATTCGTCAACGTACTCATGAAATCGAGTTAATGCACCGCTTGGCAAATATGCTGGCGGCATGTAATAACATGGTCGAAGCACAAAAAATTGTGTCCGATATCTTGCCTAGAATTTTGGGGAACGTGAATGGTAGTGTGTCGTTGATGCGCTCATCTCGTAACCAACTGGTGACTCAATTGGATTGGGGAGATACTTGGCCAGGTAGCGCAAGTTTTGCTCCTGATGAATGCTGGTCATTACGCAAAGGTCGGGTTCATCAATCAAACGATGATTTTCATACGCTTTCTTGTGCCCACATGAATGAAATTGAACATAACCAGACGTTATGCATTCCTTTGACCGCGCACGGTAATACGATTGGTATTATGCATCTCTACTTTGGTCAGGGAGAAGTTCGAATTGATCCGATCATAGAGCAACTCGCATTCAGTGTTTCAGAGCACTTAGGTTTAGCTCTGGCTAACTTAAGCCTGCAAGAAAAACTGCGTTCACAAGCATTGAGCGATCCGTTAACGGGGCTATTCAATCGTCGTTTCTTCGAGCAGAAGCTGGAAGAACATACGATGAATTCTGCAACGACAGAGCAGCCAATTTCCTTGCTTATGTTGGATCTCGATCACTTCAAGCGATTTAATGATAACTTTGGTCACGATGCGGGTGACTTTGTCTTGAAAGAGATCAGTGCCCTACTGAAACGCAGTGTGGGTGATGATGAGATAGCGTGTCGCTTGGGTGGTGAGGAGTTAGCGGTTATTCTGCCTCAGTCGACGATGGAGCAAGCAACTGAATTTGCCGAAACGATTTGTGAGTCTGTGCGTTCCATGCACCTAGAACACAAAGGTCTATCATTGGGGCAGCTTGGTGTGTCTATTGGTGTTGCGACGTACCCTCAACCAGCGTCTGATGTAGAAGCCTTGGTTAAAATGGCCGATCAGGCTTTGTATATGGCCAAAGATACAGGTCGTAGTCGAGTGGTTAACTATTCGCAATACAGCCAGTTTAAAACGCCGCATGCTGATGTGATTGAACTAGAAGATAAGAAACCCAGTTTCGTTTCTTAATGAAAAGCTCTGTAGATTAAAGTAATGACAATAAAAATGCCCGCCATCACAGCGGGCATTTTTCATGACAGAACGAGCTACGGGCGCTCAAATACGGTTGCAATCCCCTGACCTAAACCAATACACATGGTTGCTAGGCCATATTTCGCATCTTTGGCTTCCATTAGATTGATCAGCGTGGTTGAGATACGTGAGCCTGAACAACCTAGTGGGTGACCGAGTGCAATCGCACCGCCATTGAGGTTGACCTTCTCTTCCATGACATCAAGCAGACCTAAGTCTTTCGCGCATGGTAGAGATTGCGCGGCGAACGCTTCGTTTAGCTCAACCACATCCATATCGTCAATCGACAGGCCAGCACGTTTGAGTGCTTTCTGTGTTGCAGGCACCGGACCGTACCCCATGATGGATGGATCACAACCGGCAATTGCCATACCCTTGATACGAGCACGAATGGTTAGCCCCAGCTCGTTGGCTTTCTCTTCGCTCATGATCAACATCGCTGATGCGCCATCTGATAATGCTGATGATGTGCCTGCCGTGACAGTGCCGTTGGCAGGGTCGAATACTGGACGAAGTTGAGACAAGCCTTCGACCGAAGTTTCAGGGCGAATGACTTCATCGTGATCGAGAGTAAATAGCGTACCGTCTGCCGCATGGCCTTCAATCGGCAGGATTTCGTTTTTAAAACGCCCTTCCACTGTTGCTGCATGTGCACGAGCGTGAGAACGCGCGGCAAACTCGTCTTGTTGCTCACGAGTGATTCCATGCAGCTTACCAAGCATTTCAGCGGTTAAGCCCATCATCCCAGCGGCTTTAGCAACTGTTTTTGACATACCTGGGTGGAAGTCGACACCATGGTTCATTGGTACGTGGCCCATGTGCTCAACGCCTCCAATGAGGCAGATTTCGGCATCGCCAGTCATGATGGCACGTGTTCCGTCATGCAGTGCTTGCATCGATGAACCACACAGGCGGTTCACCGTCACCGCGCCAATTTCAATCGGCAGACCAGCAAGCAGTGCCGCATTACGCGCTACGTTAAAGCCTTGCTCAAGTGTTTGTTGCACACAGCCCCAGTAAATGTCTTCAATCTCACTTGGGTTAACTTGTGGGTTACGTGCCAGAATACCTTTCATTAGGCGTGCAGATAGATCTTCTGCTCTTGTATGACGGAAAGCACCACCTTTAGAGCGACCCATTGGAGTACGTAGACAATCGACTACGACCACGTTTCTTGTTTGATTAGTCATTTGAGAATCCCTCCTTAGATAGAACCTTGCTGTTGTGAGTCGTAAAAGCTCTCGCCTTTCGCTGCCATATCAATCAGCATTTGTGGTACTTGGTACATTGCACCTAGCTCTGAGTACTGCTGCGCAATTGCAACGAACTCTGCAATGCCTATGCTATCTAGGTAACGGAACACACCGCCACGGAATGGAGGGAAACCAAGGCCGTAAACCAGTGCCATATCCGCTTCTTGAGGCGTTGCAATGATGCCTTCTTGTAGACATAGAACGACTTCATTGATCATCGGAATCATCACGCGATTGATGATGGTCTGGTCGTCAAAGTCCTGCTTATCGGCACAAACGTCAGCGAGTACCGGCAATATGTCTTCTGAGAAGGTTTTCTTAGGTTTGCCTTTTCTATCGATGGCGTAGCTGTAGAAGCCGTTACCATTTTTCTGACCGAACTTGTCTGCTTCATACAGCGCATCGATCGCGTCACGGCCCTCTTTACCCATACGCTTAGGGAAACCTTGCGCCATCACAGCTTGTGCATGGTGAGCGGTATCAATGCCAACCACGTCAAGTAAGTACGCAGGTCCCATCGGCCAGCCAAACTTACGCTCCATGATTTTGTCTATTTGGGTAAAGTCAGCGCCATCACGAAGTAGCATGCTGAAACCGCCAAAGTATGGGAACAATACTCGGTTTACAAAGAACCCAGGGCAGTCATTGACGACAATCGGTGATTTGCCCATTTTCGCTGCGTAAGCTACAACGCGATTGATGGTTTCATCAGAGGTGTGCTCACCACGAATAATCTCCACTAATGGCATGCGGTGCACTGGGTTGAAGAAGTGCATACCACAGAAATTTTCTGGGCGTTTTAATGATTTTGCCAATAGGTTGATTGGAATCGTCGAGGTATTGGAGGTGATAACAGTATCGTCACCGATATTCGCTTCAACTTCAGCTAAAACTGCCGCTTTCACTTTCGGGTTTTCTACTACGGCTTCAACAATCACGTCTGATTCTTCGATGCCTGCGTAATGTAGACTCGGTGTAATAGACGCTAAAATACCAGCCATCTTAAAGCCATCAATACGACCACGAGATAAGCGTTTGTTGAGCAGTTTCGATGCTTCAGTCATGCCTAAATCAAGCGATGGTTGCGCGATGTCTTTCATCAGTACCGGTACGCCTTTGAGTGCGGATTGGTAAGCAATACCGCCGCCCATGATACCCGCACCAAGCACAGCTGCACGACCAGTATCTTTGCTTGCCGATTTAGCCGCTTTCTTCGCAAGGCCCTTGATGTATTGGTCGTTCAAGAATAAACCGACCAGAGACTTCGCTTCTTCTGACTTAGCCAGTTTAACGAAATGCTCACGCTCAATGTCGAGTGCTTCGTTACGAGCGAAGCGAGCGCCTCTCTCAATCGTCACAACAGCCGTCATTGGTGCAGGGTAGTGAGGCCCCGCTTTTTGTGCGACTAGACCTTTTGCCATGGTAAAGCTCATCATTGACTCAAGCTTACTTAGCGTCAGTGATGAAGTTTTCTGTTTGCGGCGCGCTTGCCAATCTAGCTTTTCGTTGATAGCTGATGTCAGTGTCTGTAGTGCTGATTCATAAAGAGCGTCAGTATCAACAACCGCATCTAAAAGGCCAATCTTTAACGCTTCATTTGCTCGGCATGCTTTACCTTGAGTGATTACTTCCATGGCACTATCAGCACCGATAACGCGTGGTAGACGTACACATCCACCAAAGCCTGGCATGATGCCAAGTTTGGTTTCTGGTAAGCCAATGCTGGTGGTCTTGTCACCAATACGCATATCCGTCGCGAGTACACACTCACAGCCGCCACCTAATGTGTGACCTTTTAGCACTGAAATTGTTGGAACGGGTAAGTCTTCTAGCTTGTTGAAGATGCTATTGGCAAATTGCAGCCATTGATCGAGTTCAGCGTCTGTTTTGGCAAATAGACCTAAGAATTCGGTGATGTCTGCGCCCACGATGAACGCCTCTTTGTCTGAGGTGAGCATTAAGCCTTTTAGCCCTTGATGGGCGCTTAGTGCATCTAGGGCTTTATCTAGTGACTCCAATGTGGCTAGATCGAGCTTGTTTACGGATTTTGGAGAGCAGAAGCTGAGCTCTACAATTCCATCTTGTACTTCCTTTACCTGTAGGGTTTCGGCTTGGTAAATCATTGTCTATCTCCATGACATACAATCTTGGATTGTGTGTTTATCTGTTGCGTTTGACTGGCAACATATAAGCAGGAAAGCTGTTATATTTTTAATCTGGTTTGACCAGTGATTTTAGTTTGGATCGGTCGTTGGTTAAATTCAATACATTTTTTAAACAAGTGTTTAACATTGTGCGCTCTAACCGATCTTTGCAGACGCATAAATCCCTCTCATGCTACACTCACAAAATTACGCCTAAGTCAGTGAAATTATGAGTGACCAACCCTATTTGATCCCTTCAGCCCCCTCGCAATTTGAAGAAGAAATTAAAAAAAGTGTCTTCATTACTTATTTAGCGCATACCCCAAACATCGCATCGGCAAAAGCTTTTGTAGAGCAGATCAAGACGAAACATTCAGATGCAAGGCACAACTGTTGGGGATTCGTTGCCGGTCGCCCGGAAGATTCGATGAAGTGGGGGTTCAGTGATGATGGAGAGCCATCAGGAACCGCAGGTAAGCCGATTCTAGCCCAGCTTGCTGGAAGTGGTGTGGGTGAAATCACAGCAGTAGTGACTCGTTACTCAGGGGGGATCAAACTAGGGACCGGTGGTTTGGTGAAGGCATATGGTGGTGGCGTTCAACAAGCTTTAAAGACGCTTCAAACAATTGAGAAAAAAATAACCACAAAACTGTTACTAGAGTTAGACTATGGGTTCATGGCTATTCTTCAGTCTCTAATGCCTCAATTTGGAGCGCAAGAAATCAGTGCAGATTATAGCGAAGCAGTAAGCATGGTTGTCGAAATCGAAGTTCGTCAAGTGGATGACTTTACGCAGACCGTAGTCAATAAAAGTGGCGCGAAGGTTAATGTTACCGCGTTGGATAAATTATAAAGATAATTGGGAAGTTAGAAGCAACGCTTCGTACATCATCATTTCATGCAATTTCGTTCTATTATACGCATTGTAGGGCTATTACTCGCTCTATTTAGCCTATCTATGCTTGCCCCAGCACTTGTGGCACTGATCTATCGTGACGGTGCGGGTGTTCCTTTTGTCACAACTTTTTTTGTTCTACTTTTCTGTGGTGGTGTCTGCTGGTTTCCCAATCGCAGATATCGACACGAACTGAAGGCTCGTGATGGTTTCCTGATTGTTGTCCTGTTTTGGACGGTACTAGGTAGTGCCGGTGCATTGCCCTTCTTAATTGCTGATAACCCTAATGTGTCAGTAACCGATGCCTTCTTTGAGTCTTTTTCTGCACTAACTACCACAGGCGCGACCGTCATTGTTGGTTTGGATGAATTACCTAAAGCCATTCTTTTCTATCGTCAGTTCCTGCAATGGTTTGGCGGGATGGGTATCATTGTTCTAGCTGTAGCGATTCTTCCTGTACTTGGCATCGGTGGTATGCAGTTATATCGGGCTGAAATTCCAGGTCCTGTTAAAGATTCGAAGATGACCCCTCGAATTGCCGAAACAGCCAAAGCACTGTGGTATATCTATTTGAGCCTGACTCTAGCCTGTGCCGGTGCGTTTTGGCTTGCGGGCATGACCCCATTTGATGCGATTAGTCATAGCTTCTCGACAATCGCTATTGGGGGGTTCTCTACTCATGATGCGAGTATGGGTTACTTCGACAGTTATGCAATCAATATGATCACGGTAGTGTTCCTACTGATTTCCGCCTGTAATTACTCTTTACACTTTGCTGCCTTTGCTTCTGGCGGTGTTCATCCTAAGTATTATTGGAAAGACCCTGAGTTTCGCGCGTTTCTCTTCATACAAGCACTGCTCTTTTTAGTCTGTTTTCTGGTCCTTCTCAATCATCATTCTTACAACTCCGTTTATGATGCTTTTGATCAGGCGTTATTCCAGACCGTTTCGATATCGACGACTGCGGGTTTTACGACTACTGGTTTTTCTGACTGGCCTCTATTCTTACCCGTACTTTTGCTGTTCTCTTCATTTATAGGTGGATGTGCTGGGTCGACTGGTGGTGGTATGAAGGTGATTCGTATCTTGCTCCTAACTCTACAGGGGGTGCGTGAGTTGAAACGCTTGGTTCACCCTAGAGCGGTTTACACCATTAAAGTTGGAGGAAGTGCACTGTCGCAACGTGTAGTGGATGCGGTCTGGGGTTTTTTCTCTGCTTATGCCTTAGTCTTTGTGGTTTGTATGCTAGGACTTATCGCTACGGGGATGGATGAATTGAGTGCCTTCTCAGCGGTTGCTGCGACATTGAATAACTTAGGTCCTGGCCTCGGTGAAGTCGCATTGCATTTCGGTGATGTTAATGACAAAGCAAAGTGGGTGTTAATCGTCTCTATGCTGTTTGGGCGATTAGAAATCTTTACTCTACTTATATTACTTACTCCAACGTTTTGGCGTAGCTAAGGAGAAAACGTGTCAAAAGCTCTATTTCTGTATTCTAGCCGTGAAGGGCAAACGAAGAAGATATTTCAATATATAGATAAGCATCTAGCGGACTTTGAATGTGATGTTATCGACTTACATACAGTTGGTGATGTTGATTTCTCTACTTATGACAAAATATTAGTAGGGGCGTCGATTCGATATGGCCATCTCAATAAGAAGCTCTATCAATTCATCGAGAACAACCTAAAGCAACTAGAATCTACAAAAGTCGCGTTCTTCTGTGTCAATTTAACCGCCCGTAAAGAAGACCAAGGAAAAGACACGCCGGAAGGTAGTGCGTATATAAAGACGTTTCTTAAGAAGTCACCTTGGAAACCTGAACTCATAGGTGTTTTTGCTGGTGCTCTCTATTACCCACGTTATAACTGGTTCGATAAGATGATGATCAAGTTCATTATGTCGATGACGGGTGGCGAAACCGATACAACCAAAGAAGTTGAATATACCAATTGGGAAAAAGTGGCTCTTTTCGCTGATAAATTCAAAGAACTGTAGAAATAACGTGCTCTTTTGGGCTCTTTTGATGCAAATTTATCCGAACGATAAAAAAGTCAGAAAAAACGTGAAAAAGGGCTTGCCAATGTGATCGCAATCTCTATAATGCCACCTCGCTGACACGGGAACGCTTCGAAAGAAACGAGAACGAATTAGCAAGGTCAATTAGCCAAGCGGAAACGCTTGAAAATAAGTTTGAAAAAAGTGGTTGACACTTAACTTTATCTCGCTAAAATGACCGTCCGATTTGAGCAAGGCTCAATCGAAAAGCTCTTTAACAATATAAACCTATCAATCTGTGTGGGCACTCGTTGATGATAATCCAAAGCTTATTTCGATAAGCACAAAGATTTCAATGAACTGAGTGACCAATACAAATAACTTCGGTTATTTGGCACAGTCAATTCATTATCGTTC